>OY970158.1:0-2625816 GCA_963706395.1 uncultured Solirubrobacterales bacterium
TTCGTCAGCGCACTCGATCAGCAGACGGGTGGCCACGGCCTGCGCATAGGAGCACTGCTCGGGTGCAAGGCCCTTCTCAAAGCGCGCGGATGCCTCGCTGCGCAGACCCAGGCTCAACGAGGTGCGGTGGATGTTCGGGCCGTTCCAGGTGGCCGCCTCGAGCAGCACGCGTGTTGTGCCCGGCTGCACCTCCGAGCGGGCGCCACCCTTCACGCCCGCGATCGACGTCGGGCCGCCGGCGTCCGCAATCACGACCATCTCTGGGTCGAGCGTGTGCGTCTCGCCATCGAGCGTGTCCACCCGCTCGCCCTCCGCAGCGCGGCGTACCGTCAGACGCTGGCCTGAGACATGGTCGAGGTCGAACGCGTGCAGCGGCTGGCCGGTGAGCAGCATCGCGTAGTTGGTGATGTCGACCACGTTGTTGATCGGTCGCTGCCCGGCCGCCATCAGCCGTTCCTTTAGCCACAATGGCGAGGGGGCGACCGTGACGTGTTCGAATACGCGCGCGGTGAAGCGCGGGCAGAGATCCGGACACTCGACGACGACCTCCGCGGGCAGGGCGGGGGGCCCGTCCCCACCGGCGGAGCCGGGGTCATCCGCCCACGGCTCACGCGCGAGCGGCGCCCCCGTGGCCGCATGCAGCTCGCGTGCCACGCCGAACACGCCGAGGCAGTCCGGCCGGTTGGGCGTGATCTCGAGCTCCAGCACCTCCACGACGCGCCCATCCTCCGCATCGTGACGGTGGATCTCCTGCACCTTTGTCCCGGTCATCGTGAGCCGCTCCTCGATCCGCTTCACGTCGAGGCCGGGGGCGCAGTATTCGCGCAGCCAGTCCAAGGGCACCCTCATCCGAACTGCTCCAGGAAGCGCAGGTCGTTTTCGTACATCAGCCGCAGGTCAGGGAGGCCGTGCTTGAGCATCGCCATGCGCTCCACACCGAGCCCCCAGGCGAAGCCTTGGACCTCCTCCGGGTCGTAGCCCGGCGCGTTCGCCTCGGTGCTCGGGACGTATGCGTAGACGTTGGGGTCGACCTCGCCGGCGCCGAGGATCTCGAGCCAGCCCTCGCCCTTGCACAGGTAGCAGCGCGAGCCGTCCGGCATGTAGCCCTTGCCGGCGCAGTGGAAGCAGGACACGTCGACCTCCACGGAGGGCTCGGTGAAGGGGAAGAAGTGCGGCCGCAGGCGCACCTCCCGCTCGCCGCCGAAGAACGCGCGCGCGAAGTGCAGCAGCGTCCCCTTCAGGTCGCCGAGCGTGATGTCCTCGTCGACCGCGAGACCCTCGATCTGGTGGAACTGCGGCGTGTGCGTGGCGTCGAGGTCGCGCCGGTAGACGCGACCCGGTATCACCACGTACAGCGGCGGCGGATGCGCTTCCATCGCGCGCACCTGCATCGGCGAGGTGTGGGTCCGCAGCACGAGGTCACCGGAGACATAGAAGGTGTCTGTACGCGCCCGCGCTGGGTGCGTCGGAGAGTGGTTGAGCGCGTCGAAGTTGTAGTGCACGGTCTCCACCTCGGGCCCTTCCATCACGGTGAAGCCCAGCCCCAGGAAGATGTCTTCCAGCTCGCGCATCGTCGCCGTGATCACATGCAAGCGGCCGGTCGGCTGCGGCGGTGCGCCCGGTAGAGTTACGTCGACCGCGTCGGACTGCAGCCCGCTCTGTAGCTCTGCCGCCCCGAGCTCCTCGGCGCGAGCCTGGATGAGCGCCTCGAGTGCCTGGCGAGCCTCGTTGGCGGCCTTGCCCACCGCTCCGCGCTCAGCCGCCTCCAGTTGCGCCACGCCGCGCAGCAGTTGGGGCAGCTCGGCCTTGCGCCCGAGGTACTTCACCCGCAACTCCTCGAGCGCGTCGCTGCTGCCAGCTCCAGCGATCGCGGTCTGGGCCTCTGCGCGCAGCTCTTCGATCCGCTCGATCATGACGCCCGGACCCTAGTCGAGCCGCTGGTCATCTCGTACAACGCGACGGTCGCGGCCATCGCCGCGTTCAGCGACTCCGCTTCGATCGGTATGTGCGCCACCCGCTCGCACTTCGCCACTACCTCGTCCGGCAACCCCTCGCGCTCGGCGCCAATCAGCAGCGTGACTCCCTGCGAGCCGCCGGGCGGCGGGGCGGGCGGGCCTCTCAACACCTCGCCGGCATTCGCGACGAGCGCCATCCGCTCGCCCGGGAGCTCACCGATCGACTCCACGCGCGCGACCGCCACACCGAAGATCGCCCCCATGCTCGCCCTCACCGCCTTAGGCGAATACGGGTCCGCGCAATCTGGCCCGAGCGCGACGCAGCTCGCGCCGAATGCCTGTGCCGAACGCAGCACGGTCCCCACGTTTCCCGGGTCGCGAACACCGTGCAGGTATACGCACAGCGGACCCACCGGCACCTTCGCCCAGCGCTGCTCGTACACACCGATCACGCGTGTGCCCGAGCCCAGCGTCGACACCCCCGCAAGCGCTGCTTCCTCAACATCGATGAACCCCTCGCCGCCAAGCTCTGAGCCCGCCAGGCGATAGCCCGCGGCGGCCTCCCACCCGGCCAGCCCGGCGGCCGCGATCAGATCCTCGCCCTCGGCAACGAACCTGCCGGCGAGCGCCCGCCCGCGCTTGGTCTGCAGGCGGCGCAGCTCCTTCAATCGGGGGTTATGTGGGGAGACGATGGTCATTGAGTGCAGTCCAGGCGGTGTGAGGATTTGTTTTATGCTGCTTGCAGTTCGTTTGGGTTGAAAAACAACAAAAAAAGACGCCGTCCTTTTCAGGAGCGACGCCCGGGAGGCCTTTCTGTCGGTTGCCGTTTCAGGCAGCCGACGCCTCGCGGGCGGTCTGCACAAAACGTCGGAAGGTGTCGGCGTCGCGCACGGCGATGTCCGCCAGCACCTTGCGATCCAGCTCCACCCCGGCCAGCGAGAGCCCGTGCATGAACTGGCTGTAGCTCATCCCGTTCAGCCTGGCGGCGGCGTTGATGCGCGTGATCCACAGCCTGCGGAAGTCGCGCTTGCGGTTGCGCCTGTCGCGGTAGGCGTAAGCGTCCGCCTTCATCAGCGCCTCCTTGGCGCGCTTGTAGTTCGAGTGCGCCTCGCCACGGAAGCCCTTCGTCAGCTCGAGCGTCGCACGCCGCTTCTTCTTGGCATGGACCGACCGCTTGACCCGGGTCATTTGCCCACCCCCAGCATCCGCTTGATCCGGGGCACGTCGTGGTCATTGATCATCTTCGGAGCACCCAGCGCGCGCTTCTTTTTCGGCGACTTCTTCTCGAGGATGTGGCTCGTGAAGGGATGGCGCCCGCGCACCTTGCCGGTCGCGGTGACTTTAAAGCGCTTCTTCGCGCCGGAATGGGTCTTCATCTTGGGCATGGGAATCAAAGATCGAGGGTCCCGGCTCGCCGGCCTTTGGCCGACAGCGCCACCCTCGAGCCGCTGATTATGACACGGCGCTGCCAGCGGTGTTCGTGCCGGCTCAGGTTTTGGCCTTGGCCTTTGCCTTGGCCACCGGCGCATCCGCGGCATCCGCGGCCACGGGCTCTGCCTTCACCGCGCCGGCGCCGTTCTCGGCCGGAGGCTCACTTACCGCCTCCTGCGCACCGTTCTCTGCCTGCGCGGCAGGCGCCGCGGCCGCAGCCCCGTCATCGCCGTGCGCGTCCCCGTCGGCGCGGCCCGACAGCACCGCTTTGGAGGGGGCCATCATCATCGTCATGTTGCGCCCTTCCTGCATCGGGCGCTGCTCGACCACTCCCAGCTCCGCGAGCTCCTCTGCCAGCCGGTCGAGGATCGCGGTGCCGCGCTCGGGGTGAGTCACCTCGCGCCCGCGGAACATGATCGTGACCTTCACCTTGTCCTTGTGGCGCAGAAACCGCTCGACGTGGTGCTTCTTCGTGTCGTAGTCGTGCTGGGCGATCTTCGGGCGAAACTTGATCTCGCGGACCGTGATCTGCTGCTGGTGCTTCTTGGCCTGCTTGACCTTCTGCGCCTGCTCGTACTTGTACTTCGAGTAGTCGAGCACGCGGCAGACAGGAGGGCGCGCCTCAGGGGCGACCTCGACCAGGTCCAGGTCGCGCTCCTGTGCAAAGGCCAGCGCCTCAGCGATCGTCATCACCCCGGCCTGATTGCCCTCGTCATCGATCACCCGGACCTCGGGCACGCGAATACGCTCGTTGATCCTCGTCGTGTCCCGCTCGGGCGGGCGCCGGTCGAAACGGCGGGGAACCGGCACTAGCTGTGGTAGTGGCGCGTCAAGCTTGCTCTACGCGCGGGCTTTGTAGTGGACCGGGGAGCTTCAACGAAGCCGAGTATAGCCGCTGGGAGAGCTCTGCTAGCGGAACGCTGCCAGTATCTCCCTTGCGATGCTCGCGCACGGACACCGTCCCATCTTGGGCCTCGCGCTCGCCCACGACGAGCATATAGGGGATCTTGCGCAGCTCAGCCTCGCGGATCTTGCGACCGACCGACTCGCCCCGGTCGTCGAGCTCCACGCGCAGGCCAGCTTCGCGCAGCGCGCCGGTGACGGAGATGCCGTAGTCATTGAAGGGATCGGAGACCGGGAGCACGATCGCCTGCACCGGCGTGAGCCACAGCGGGAACTCGCCGCCGTAATGCTCGATGAGGATGCCGATGAACCGCTCGAAGGAACCCAGCAGCGCGCGGTGGATCATCACCGGGCGGTGCTCGGCGTTGTCGGCGCCGGTGTAGGTCACCTCGAAGCGCTCGGGCATCGAGTAGTCCAGCTGCACGGTGCCAAGCTGCCAGGAACGCCCGATCGAATCGGTCATGTGCAGGTCAATCTTGGGGCCGTAGAAGGCGCCATCGCCAGGGTTCAGCTCGTACTCCAGCCCCTCGGCCTGCAGCGCGCCCGCCAGCGCCGCCTCGGCACGGTCCCACATCTCCTCAGTGCCGATTCGCTTCTCGGGCCGTGTCGAGAGCTCCAGGCGAGGCTCGAAGCCAAATAGCCGGTATAGGTAAAAGCCGAATCGCAGGCACTGCACCACCTCCTCCTGCACCTGCTCGCCGGTACAGAAGATATGGGCGTCGTCCTGGGTGATCGGGCGCACGCGCATCAGCCCGTGCAGCACGCCGGTCAGCTCGTGGCGGTGGACGAGCCCCTGCTCGGAGTAGCGGATCGGCAGGTCGCGATAGGAGTGTCGCTCGTCCTTGTAGATCTGGATGTGGGCTGGGCAGTTCATCGGCTTCAGCCCCATCTGGCGCTCATCGGCGTCGACGAAGTACATGTGCTCGCGGTAGGTGTCCCAGTGGCCGGACTGCTTGAATAAGTCGGCGTCCCACAGGACCGGCGTCTTGACCTCGCGGTAGCCGCGCGCCAGGTTCTCCGCCCGCCACAGATCAGTGAGCGCGTTCCAGATCGCCATCCCGGCTGGCTTCCAGAGCGGGCTGCCGGGCGACAGTTCCGAGAACATGAACAGCCCGAGCTCACGGCCCAGCTTGCGGTGATCGCGCGCCTTCGCCTGCTCGATCCGCTCCAGGTGCTCCTCCAGATCTGCCTTGGAGAAGAATGCAGTGCCGTAGATACGCGTGAGCATCGTCCGCGTCGAATCACCGCGCCAGTAGGCGCCCGCGACCGACTGCAGCCTGAACGCCCCGATACTGCTGGTGCTCGGCGCGTGCGGCCCGCGGCAGAGATCGGTGAACGGGCCGTTCGTGTACAGCGACACCGTCTCGAGCTCGCTCCCCTTCTCACGCGCGCCCGCCACGAGGTCGTCGATCAGCTCGACCTTGTAGTCCTGACCCTCGCCCACGAACCGCTCGCGTGCCTGCGCTGGGGTCACGTCCTGGCGCTCGAACGCCTCCGCGGCCTTTACGTGCGCGCGCATCTTCTCTTCGATCTTCGCGAACTCCGCCTCGGAGATCGTTACCCCGTCCGGGAACTCGAAGTCGTAGTAGAACCCCTGCTCGATCGGCGGGCCGATCGAGATCTTCACGCCGGGCCATAGCTCCATCACCGCCGCGGCCAGCACGTGCGCGGCGTCGTGGCGGATCAGTGCAAGCGCCTGCGGGCCGCTCTTCTTAGTCAAGATCGACACGTGCGCCCCGTCGGGCAGCGCCCGCGAAAGGTCGCGAACCTCGGGGGAGCCGGTCCCGCTACTTGGATCGCTCACCTCGACGGCCAGTGCCGCCTTCGCGAGGCCCGGGCCGATCGCTACGGCAGCGTCGGCGCCCGTTGCGCCGCCGGGCAGCTGAAGCGGCGTTCCGTCGGGGAGTGTGACCGTGACCGGCATATCAGCGCTGGAGGCTACCCGCCAGCCGCGAGAGAGCCGGTGCGACACTCCCCTATGCGGGCCACAAGGGCTTGTGGAACGCGGATTTGGAGATCCCGCTTGCAGACAGTCGTCTGCATCTGCAATGATCGGGTGATGCAGAGCAGCGAGCAGGTCCCGATCACCATCACGCTATCTCCCGCCCAGGTCGACCACGTGGTGCACACTGCCTCCCGTAGCCGTGTCCCGGGCATCTCCACGCTCCTCGGCGGCTATCTGCCGAGTGACTCGGAGGACCCACGATTGTCCCGTTCGCTGCTGCGGGGGCTCTCGCTGCTCGGGTGTTTTGCCTCCGGCGAGACTGCACGCGGAATCGTGGAGCTCGCCCACGACGCAGGTATGAGCCCCTCGACAGCCCACCGTTACGCCTCCACCCTCGTTGAGCTCGGCCTGCTCGAGCGCGACCCCAAGAGCCGCAAGTACCGGCTGCCGAAGGCCTGAACTCAACAGGGCTTAGTTCGCATCAGCCCGCCGGCCCCGCAGGGGTGGACAAGCCCACGGGGCTCTGCGATGCTGGCGGCCATGGGTGGCTGGGTGTACGTCGAGTCGACTCTCCGTCGCGTTCTGCGCGGAGCGGCGCTGACAATCTCCCTCGCGCTCCTCTCAAGCCTTGGAACGGCCACCGCGGCGTCAGCCGCGGAAACGGTGATCGGCTTCGATCACTTCCCCGGAGAAGTAGCCACGGTTCCCGTGGGGACGATCGTGACCAACCAGTGGAAATCCGAAGGGCTTGAGCTGGGCACCGCCAAAGAATTCGGCCAGCCCGCGGTGGCTGGTAGCGAATGCGGATCGCCGTCGGTCGAAAAAGAAACCGCGTCGGTACACGCCGCGTCGGCGCCCAACTACGCCGTGTTGCCGGCCTGCCCCCTGGCAGGACCGCCGTCGAAGGGCACCTATGGCGCTCTGCTCGACCATCCCCGCGGAGCGCTGTCCGTGGACGTGCGCTCGCTCTCGAACGGCTTCACGGCCAAAGTCAAGGTGACCACCTTCGACCCCAGTGGCGCGGAAGTGGCCCACGTGGAACAGGTCAACGTGCCAGAAGGCTCGTGGACGCCAATCGCCGTCCCCAACCCCGGCAACGTGCAACTCGGCTACTTCGTCATCTACGCCGAAACGCCGAACGACAACATGGTGGGCATCGACAACCTCAGCTTTGAAAAGGTCGAAGAAACCAAAAAAGAAAAAGAAGAAAAAGAAAAAGAAAAAGGCGGGGGTGAAGAAAAAAAGAGCGGCGGTGGCGGCTCCACCACCCTCCCGCCCCCGACGGCGGCGGGGACGGTCGTAACCCCCAATCCGCACGGTGGTTCGCCGGTGACGTTGAGCGGCGCCGCTCGAGTCCGGGCAGCGGGCACATCATCTCCTACGAATGGGACTTCAACAACGACGGCAAGATCGACACGAGCACCGGCACGAACCCGATCGCCCACGTGATTATGCCGACGGGCCTACACACGATCGGTCTGACGGTCACGAACTCCAATGGAGAAAAATCGAGCTCGAAATTCGGCGTGCTGCTACAGGGCGTGAGCATCCCTCCGCACGACAGCGGCGAAGGCCCCTGCCTGACTAGCCTCGAAGTCGCCAATGCCGAGCTGCTCGCCGAATGCATCCAGACCAAGGGCTCTGGGGAATGGGTGATCGAGTCCAAGGAACTCGAGCTCAACGGCATGGTGCTAATCCCCAAGGGAGGCGGCTATGGGATCTACCACGTGACCTCCCACCGCCAGTTTGGGATCGGCACCGAATACAAGCTCTCCGGCACCCCGGTCAATATCGAGCTGCTGAATACGCCCGTGGGCGACATGACGCTCGGCGGCTATGACCTCGAAACCGAACCGGTGACGCTCGGGACGGCATTCGAAAAGCGCCAGGTCCTCAAAATCACGGCGCCGCTTCGCGCTCACGCCGCCGACGAAGAACGGGTGAAAAATCTCAAAGGCAACCCGCTGATGAGCTTCGGCGTCGGCAAACCTTGCACGGGCGGTGAAAAAAAGGTCGGCTGCTGTCCGCCGAACGGGCCCAACAAAGCCTGCGCCACGCTGCCGGGCAACTTCCCGATCACCGGCACCGTGGTCGTGTACCTGACAAGCAAAGGCCAGGCGCTGTTCGATGTCCAGGTGGGCCTCAACCTGACGGCCGTGAACTTCGAAGCGACGGGTGAACTGGAGCTGCTCTCCAGCCAGGAAACGGGGATCGAATTATCGACCCTGCGCTTCAGCATCCCTGAAGCGAGCCTGAAACCGATCTTCAAGGTCAAGGAAGCCTCGTTCGTCTACTACTTCCCGGGAAACCCCGATCCGGCAAAGCGCGACACGTGGCAGGCGAAGGCGACGATCACGTTCGGACTGCTGAACGAACCGGGCCTGGAAGGGGAACTCTCCTTCCAGCACGGCCAGTTCCACTCGGCCGGCATGACGCTCATCCTGCCACCACCCGGAATACCGCTCTATCCGGGGATCAGCCTGAACAAAATCGGAGCGTTCGTCGGCGTCGAACCGCTGACCTTCGGTGGCAATCTCGGCGCCAAGGTCGCGGCCGTGCTCGAGCTGGAACTCGCTTTCAAGTACGCCGAACAGGAAGGCGAACGGCTCGGTTACTTCGGCGGCAAGGGGACCCTGAAGTACGAAGAAAACGAAATCGCGACGCTCGAGGGCGATGTCTACTCCGACGGCTACTCAGACGCCCTGCTGCTGCTGAAAATCGGTGTGCCGTTCGGATCAAAAGAACCGGTCGTCACAGCCGAGGGCGAAATCGGCTATTGGGACGAACCGTCGAGCGGCCTGTGGGAAGCCTACGGACGTGTCCACCTCAAGATCTGGGTCATCGACGCCGAAGTCGCTGGCCTGGTCAACAACCACTACATCGCCGGCTGCGCCTTCGCGGGGCCGTTCGGGGCACTCGGCTACTGGAGCTTCGACACTTCGAGCGTCGGTGGCGAAGGCTTCGTCGGCGGCAACTGCCACGACGATCTGAAGCCCTACAAGCAGGTCCCTCTCACGCACCACGAAGGCGGGTTCGTCAACGAAACGGAAACCGAATCGCTGCGAGGCCGGCCCCCAAGCGGCGCGTTCGCGGCCGTGCACCGGCGTGCCGGCGATGCGACGATCGCATTGGCATCCAACTCGATGGGCCGCGACCTGCGCATCAGCTCGAACTCGGGCACCCCGGTCGTCAAGCTCACCGGACCGAACGGGCAGAGCTACACGACGCCTTCGCAGCCGGGCAAGGTCTCGATGACCGGCAACCAGTTCATCGCCGCTCTGGGCTCGAACCCTCACAACGTGATCGTCTACCTGAGCACGCCCGCGGGCGGGGAATGGCACCTCAAGCGGGCCCCGGGCTCGGCCCCCATCAGCAAGGTCGAAGAGGCCGATGTCTCTCCGCCGCCCTCGATCAAGGCCACGGTCCGTCACCGCGGCAAGCACTGGGCGCTCAGCTACCGGGCGAAGAATCTCCTCGCCGGGATGAAGGTTCGCTTCTATGAAAGGGGGAAGGACAGCATCCATGGCCTCGGCACGGTGTCCGCGGCGAAGGGCAGCGTCGCGTTCACACCCACGGAAGCCCTCGGGAGGGCTCGCAAGATCTATGCGACGGTGATCGCCGCGACGGGCGTCCCATCGCAGACCGTTACCGTCACCTCCTACAGCGCCCCGCGGCCCTTCCGGCCCGGCCGGCCAGCGCATGCGCACTTCCTGCGCAGGGGCAAAACGGCCGTCCTCAGTTGGGGAGCGGTGAACGGCGCGAAGGTCTACCGGGTGAAAGTCACCGGCAGCGACGGGCGCATCGACACGTTCTTCGCGAAGCCCTCACATCGCTCGGAGACGCTTCCCGGCGTGCTTGCAACGGAGAGCTTCAAGGCCACGATCACGGCCGTGGGCGGCAAGGATCTCCTCGAAGGGCGCCCGGTGAGCGTCAGGCTGAAGCCGCTGAAGGTCAGGACACCTAAGAAGTCGTCTTCGAAACGACGGGCAGGCAAGCGGAAGAGGTAGCTCAGGCGGGCCTGTGCGCGCGGGCCTGATAGACGGCGGTGATGCTGGTGTCAAAGCCATGCCTGGCGGCGCGGAGATATAGCCGCCAGATGCGCGTGCGCTGCACGCCCGCGAGTTGCTCGGCCTCATCCAGGTGCTCGTCCAGCCGCTTGGTCCACTCGCGCAGCGTGCGGGCGTAGTCCTCCCTGAAACCCTCAACGTGGCCGGTGTGAAAGCCGGCGCGCTCGAGCGCGAGCTGCACCCGGGAGAACGCCAGGGCCTCGCCGTCGGGGAACACGTAGCGCATCGAAAACTCATCCTCGAGCGAGTCGTACTCGGGGTCGAGCGCGGCGATCGCATGATTCAGCAGCACTCCTCCTGGGCGTAGCAGGCCAAACAGCGACTTTGCGTAGCGGTCGATCTGGCTCTCGCCGACGTGCTCGGACATGCCGATGCTCGCAATCGCGTCGAATGACCCTCCAGCCAGCTCGCGATAGTCAGCCACGCGGATCTCAACCTGCTCTGAGAGCCCGGCCTGAGCGACCTTTTCGCGGGCGAGCTCAGCCTGGGATGGCGAGAGCGTGAGGCCGGTGACCGTGACGCCGTAGTGCGTGGCCGCATGGATCGCGAAGCTGCCCCACCCGCAGCCGACATCGAGTAAGCGCATCCCCGGCCGCAGGGCGAGCTTGCTCGCAACCAGATCGAGCTTGCAGCGCTGCGCATCCTCCAGCGTCTCCGCGCCCCGGGAGAAGATCGCGCAGCTATAGGTCATCGACTCGTCGAGGAACAGCGCGAAGAACTCGTTGCCGGCGTCGTAGTGGTAGCGGATCGCGGCCGCGTCGCGCTGCAGGCTGTGACGTTCGCCATGCAAGATCAGCTCGAGGCTCGGACGTCTCGGCAGCCCGCCGGGCAATGCCGCCGCGAGGATGCCCAAGCCCAGCCGCGCCCGGTCTCCGGTGCTCAGCTCTCCCGGCTCCCATTCATCGACCACGATGAACGCGGCGTCGAGATCGTCGACGGCCAGCGAGCCGTCCACGTATGCGCGCCCAAGCCCGAGCGTCCCCGGCGCTCGCAGGAAGTGCGAGAGAGCCGACGGGCGCCTCACGAAGAACACCGGGGCGCCGGGGCTCGTCGCCTGCACCACCCCGCCGTCCCAGAAACGCACGTGAAAGGGCCGCTCCGGAAAGGCCTGCCGCAGCGCCCGGCTGAGCGGGCCGCTTGCTCGAATCAGTGCCACCGGTCCACCTTAGCCAGCCCTCTACACGAGCGGCAACGACCTGGGCCGCTGGCCGGATTGGACGCGCTTGCGGGTAGAATCGCCCGGTGGCGGGCGTACAGAGGATCCGGTGGCTCGATGAGCCAGAGGAGAAGGACTACCTCGCTGCGCACAGCTTCCTCAGCATGGTGCTGGCTCCCTCCTCGCTCCCGGAGACGATCGCCGCGCTGCGCACCGCGCCTCTCGGTCACTGGGCCGCCAAGGACATCCTGCGCGCGGCCGGACTGCCGCCGCTGAAGCCCAAGCAAAGCGCCGAGGTCGCAGAGAAGCTGAAGAAGATCAAGAATGACATACCGATATCACCCATTCTCCTCGTGGGTGGGATCCGGGACTACCTGGTCATCGGCGACGGGTACCACCGCGCATCGGCCGCATGCCGGGTCGACGAGGATGCGCTGGTACCCGGCAGGCTGCTCTGGTCAAACTGAGCGCCACGCCTGATCATTCGAGCGTTCGCGAGACAGATCGCGAGCGGGCAACCGGCGGGCACCTCGCGCGCGACGCCTGGTGGGTGGAACGGTTTCAGAATCCCGCGGGCGAATGGCGTCGCCTGTTCGCTGAGGTGCTCGGCACTTTCCTCTTGGTTCTTGCCGGCGCCGGCGCTGGAGTGGTCGCCGCGGCCACTCACGTGGCCATCGGCCGGGCGGCCGCGGTAAGCGCCCCCGGGCTCACCGTGCTCGTGGTCATCCTGTTCATGGGCGCGGTGTCGGGCGCGCACCTGAACCCGGTGGTCAGCCTCGCGTTCGCGCTCCGCAGGGACTTTCCCTGGCGTCGCGTTCCGGGCTACATACTCGCCCAGTTGCTCGGCGGGACCCTGTCTGTCCTGTTCCTGCTCGCCGTCTTCGGGCGTGTGGGGTCGCTGGGCGCCACGGTTCCTGGCGCAGGCATCAACGACGCGCAGGCGGCTCTGATGGAGCTCGTGCTCACCGCGGGCTTGGTTTCCACGATTCTCGGGACGGCCTCGCGGGCACAGAACCTGGGGCCGATCTCGGCCTTTGGCGTGGCCGCCTACATCATCCTGGCGGGACTGTGGTCGAGTCCTGTTTCCGGGGCTTCGATGAACCCGGCGCGGTCCTTCGCCCCGGACATTGTCCTCGGTAACTTCTCACACTTCTGGGCCTACCTTGCCGGACCGCTGGCCGGTGCCATCATCGCTGTCGGCTTTGCTCGCATCCTGCGAGGCCCCGCGGGACGCGACCCCCTCGCGTCCCGCGCCGCCCAAGGAGCTCCAGAAGGGTGAATGCGGCGGCTAACGGGGTCGTCGCGGTCGAGGTTCCAGTGGCGTCCCACGGTGCAGATCCACATCCAGCCCTCATCGAACGCTCGTCTAATCGAACCGCAGGCCGTCGATTCCCCGCCGCAGTGGCCGATACGATCATCAGCGATGCAGCGGCAGATACAGATACTTCGGCAGCTCGTGCTCGACTCGCAATATGCGGTCGATGAGAGCACCGTGGCCGAGGCGATCATCGCGCGGGCTACGGCACGCCGTACAGTCTTGGGAACCACGTTCCGAAACGACACCCGCAGTCCGGACACCGGCAGCCGGCAAGTGCGCTCGTTCCGCCCCAGCAGTCAGGCCCGGTCCTTCCGCCCGTGCAACGTGAAGCGCGCGGAGGACGGCCTGCTCACAATCGCACCATGGCGCCGCCCGTAGAGCAGCGGCCGCGCCACCCGCGCCACCGCGGCGACTGTCCCATCCTAAGCGCAGCCTAGGTTGCGAGGATGGGCAGGACGTTCCGGCTCTTACGAGTTGTTCGTGAGAAATCTCATCAGAGCTCGCTGCTGTTCGCTCTCGCCGGCGCGGTTGGCGCGCTTTGTGGCGGTGGCTGTGCGGCCGGATCGCTTGGCCATTCCCAGGCGGGCGCGCTCGCGCGCGGGCGGGAGGAGAGTGCGGTCGTCGATCACGTTGTCGACGGGGACACGCTCGACGTGTGGCTGGGGGGCCGGGATGTGCGGGTGCGCACGCTGCAGATCGACGCGCCGGAGAGCTCGACGTTGCGCTTCGGGCACGCCGATCGCTGTGGGGCGCCAGCCAAGGAATACGCGAAAACGCTCGTGCACCGGGGATCTGTAGTCACCCTTGAGCTCGCGGGCTCGGAACGCTATGACTCCTACGGACGTCTGCTCGCGCTGGTCCACTTGGGTGGCCCGAGGGCGGTCACCTGGCAGCAGCGAGTGGTGAGCGCCGGCTGGGCGGAGGTGTTCGTCTATGGCGAAAATCGCACATGGCTGCTGGGGACACTGCAGTCCGATCAAGCCTACGCTCGCAGTCATCGCCTCGGCGTCTATGCCCGCTGTAGAGGCGAATTCCACGAAGCGTAAGCAGGCGCGAATAGGGGCGGACGTCGAGCAGACGCTTCACCCCCGCGGCCTTCAGGCGAGAGAAGAAGCGCTCAGCCGTCGTCTGTGTGAAACCGATCGTGTAGATCTCCACGGCACCTGCGCGCTGAACAAGGTTTCCTGCCCGTTCTGAGAGTCCAGGGCCACGGAGTCCTCCTCATGAACGGCTCCACTCGGGAGGATATGACGGAGGAGCACCCCGAAGTCAACCAGAACCTTGCCGGCGAGCAGGCGGCGGTGGCACTCGCCCGGCTGGCCCTCGCTGCAAAGCAGCGCGACCCGCTGCTTGCGAGAATCGCTCAAGAGGCGCTGAACCGCCATCTGGAAACCCGGCTGGGAGGCCATGAGGTCGTAGCGAGCATGGCCGTCCTCGTCGTAATGCTCTTCCCGCGATGGCCGGCCGCCCAGCTCCTCGCCGAAGAAGAGGTAGCGCGTACCGGCTCCGCGAAGCGCCACATCGAGCTCCTCGCGGTTGAAGTGCGGCGCGTAGCGCGAGTACGGGTAGGACCGCACGTCTATGACGACTTCGATGCCCTCGGCCTTCAAGAGCGCTGCGAAGTGCTCAAACGTGTGGTTGGAATGCCCGATCGTCCAGATAACCGGTGAAGATTGCACGACCTCAAGGTACCCAGCCATACGGACGGCCGGCCGCGACGACTCCTCACACACGAGAACCCCGAACTGTGTGAGGTGGAACGTGACGAAGATCCGCTCTTCCCCCGCCGCGATCGACAGGAAATGCCGACCCCTTCAAAGCTCAAAATGGCCTGAGGCCACCATGCCACTCACCGGTGGTGGGCCCGCAGGGCTGCGCCTGTTCCTGAATATTGCCCGGTGGCACACATATTTCGCGGGGGATGCCTCGGAGGGCGTGATCGCACCCGCGGTGCGGTTGGGAGCCCGGGTCTGGACGTTTGTCCTACATAGCGTGAGCAATCGCGCCGAAGCGTGTCATAGGGACGATCCATATCCCTTCGCGCGCGCAGGTGCGCCTTACTGGAGGAGTAGAACTGCATGAGACGAGTACTGCTGGCAGCTGTCGCCCTGACGGCGCTCACATTGACCGTTCCGGCGGCGGCGCTCGCAGGCCACGCTCGCCATCACCACAAACGCCGGGCCCACCACGCGAGGGTCCACTTCGTGCACCTGAGCGCGACGAGCAGCGGCACGACGGGGTTGGGGACGGCGCCGGGCATCACCCCGCCCACCGCGCCGGGCATCCCCTCGACTGAAAACGCTGGGACGGTCGCCTCATACACCGGCGGCGTCCTCACGCTGACGCTCAACGACAAATCCAGCGTGAGCGGCAAGGTCACCAGCGGCACGCGGATCGAGTGCGTCGTCGCGACCCCCACCCCGCCCACAACCGGCGAGGGCGATGAAGGCTCCGGTGAGGACCAGAGCCAGGGCGATCACAATCAGCAGCAGGAAGGCGGCCAGGACGGGCAGGACAGCGGCGACGACGAAGCAGGACAAGCCACGAGCGAACCACCGTGCGACAGCTCCGCGCTGAGCACCGGCGCGATTGTGCGCGAAGCCGAGCTCCGCATCGGCCCGAGCGGCACCGAATTCGAGAGCATCGTGTTGTTTAGGTAGAGACTGGATGGGTATTACTCCCAGCGGAGTGTCCTTCCTCAGTGCGTGGGGGCGTAGCCGTCGCCCGAGTCGGCTGCGCCCCACGCGCGCACCTTCGGTATGAGCCCTTCGGTCTCAGCCCGCCTGCTCTTCGTTCAGAGCGATGCCCGCTTGGTGGAGCTGGCGCGCGCCGGTCATGAACGCGCCTTCGAAGCGCTCGTGCAGCGCTACAGGCGCCCGCTGCTCAGCTACTGCAAGCGCCTGTTGCTGCCCACAGAGCGCGCCGAGGACGCCCTCCAGCAGGGCCTCTTGCAGGCGTGGCTGGCGTTGCGCGAAGGCGCGGAGGTTCGCGATGCCAAGCCGTGGCTGTATCGCATCGTCCACAACGCGGCGCTCAACATGCTGCGCTGCTCCGGCTATGACTACGCCGAGCTCAGTGAGACCCTTTCCGGCGCGTTCGATGCCCCTGCGGAAGATCTCGACCGGCGCATTGCCGTACGCGAGGCGCTGGCCGGCCTGGCGGCCCTGCCCGAGCGCCAGCGCGAGGCGCTGCTGCGCACCGCGGTACACGGCTGCAGCTATCAGGAGGCGGCCGCGATGCTCGGGCTCAGTGAGAGCACGCTGCGCGGCCTCGTGCATCGCGCGCGTGCCACCCTGCGCGCGGCGACCACCGCGCTCACCCCCTCGCCCCTGTTGAGCTGGGCGCTGAGCTCGGGTACTGAGGGCTCCCTCACCGGCCGCGTGGCAGAGCTGGGCGCGAGCGGCGGCTCGGCGGGCTTGGCCGGGTTGTTGCTGAAGGCCGGCGCCACCGCGATCACGGCTGGCGTGCTGGCCGGGGGCATCAGCGCCATCCACCGCCACCCTCACCACGTGAGCGATCCTGACCCCCGAACGCCCGCTCATGGCAGCGCCAGAATCCTCGCCACCGCGAGCACCAGCCGCGAGCTGGCCTTCAGCACAGCGCGCCCGGTGTCACCTCCCGGCGGCGCGTCCTTCCCCTCACCCGGCCTCCCACCTCGCCGCTCGCAGGCCTTCAGCATCCCCCGCGGCGTGCGCGCGGGCCGCGCTCCGCGGCCACTGGCGCTCGCCCCGGTCGTGCAGCAGCGAGTTGACAGTAATCCCGCTCCCCCGCCCCCCAGGCCCGCTGGCGGCCCCAGCGCAAGCGGTGGCGATGAAACCGGCGCGGGAAGCGGTCAAAGCAGCGATGTTCACGCCAGCGATGTGGAACCCGGAGGATCAATCCCGGACGCCGGCGGCCAGAGCTCTAGCCCGGCGAACCCGGACATCCAGAACCGGGTGGCGTCCGGCGCCTCAGACGGGAGCAGCCGGCAAGGCTCCGGCGAAACGACGGGCGCCCCTGGGCCGGTCCCTGGCGAAAGCGCTGCCGGAAGCCTTAGCGGCGGTGGCAAAACCGGGAGCGAAATCTCGCCGGCCAACAGCGACTAATGAAGCCGGTAGGCAGCAGACACGGGGCGGGCAGCGAACCCTCGAGCAGATCGTCACGAATCTGCTCAACCATCAAAGTCACCAGCTCGATACCGTCAGAGCCGCCCTCACGTGAGAAGACCGAAGCCCGCGGTTACGGGCGCCTGGCTGCTCCGAGGATGTGTGGGTCGGGGGGAGGAAGGATGCTGGGCTGAATGGGAAGCGCTCGCAAGTTTGGAATTGAAACCCGGCGTTCTCGATCGCCGCGGTTGTGTCACGCGCCAGGTGACAGCCTCCCGCGACATGGGGCCAGAAGGTTGCGTCGGCGTTGAAAGCGCGCTTCCCACTTGGATTGCCCGATGACGTGCTCGTAGAAGCGCAGCTCGCCACCAGGCCGGATGACACGGTGAAGCTCCGCGAGCGCTGACTGCTGGTCGGGCACGGTGCAGAGCACTAGCGCGACAACGCCAGCATCGAAGGACCCGGGCTCACCGGGGAGAAGATCGGCGCCACCCTCCACGACAGACACGGGAACCGGAGCGTTGGCCGCTGCGCGCTGCGCGCGTTCGCGTAGATACCGCTCGGGCTCCACGGCGATGACCTCGCTGACCGATGTGGGGTAGTGGATGAAGTTCGCTCCGCTCCCGGCGCCGACCTCGATCACACGGCCGCTCAGGCCCGCGAGCAGCCTTTCGCGGTGCTCGGCGCCGCCACGACGCTCGCTCATCTCAGCGACCTTCGTATAGACCCGAGCGAACACCGGATGAGGGCGGGTGCGCCCACCGAGTCCTTCCGGCGGCGTGTGAGTGCTCTGCTCAGACATGGGCCGGGGTCTTCTCCTCGATCTCTCGCCGAACGGGTTCTTCCGAATCTCGGCGGTCATAGGTTCCTCGACGCGCACATCTCGGGCCCGCGGATCGCCCGGGCACTGCGCGAGGCCGGCCACGACGTGCGAGCGGCCGACGAGGAGCGCGAGCTCAACGGTCTCACCGACGAGCAGCTGCTGTCGATTGCCGTAGCCGAAGAACGAACCTTCGTCACGTTCGACGTCAAGGACTTCCCCGTGATCGCACGCCGCTGGGCAGAGGCCGGACGGACGCACGCGGGCTGCGCGATCATGGTCGGCATCGACCACGGCGAGTTCGGCGCGATCCTCGACACGATCGCCCATGAGCTGACGGCCCGCCCAGCGCAGACCGACTGGACCGACCTCACGCTGTTCCTCGCCAGGACTCCGCCAGGGTAGGCGCGCGTCAGATGATCCCAGCCGCCGCAGCCAACACCAGGTCCCTCGGGCTGAGACCGAGCGCCGCGCCGAGCTGCCGCGCCGCGTCTTACTGTGTGGCGTCAATGCTCCCGAACCCGATCACACGCTGGCTGAAAGCGAACATTCACCCCACAGAGGTCTGGTTCTTCTTTGGTGCCATCGTGCGCTTCGCCGCATTCACGGCGTGGGGAAACTTGATCGTCCGCTTGATCAGGGGCGAAGAAGCCAAGGAAGACTGGAGAACGCTCTCCTCCGCCGCTGCGCTCATCACATTCACAACGCTCACGTCAGCTGCCGAGGCTAGGGAGTTTGCGTCGCTGAGGGAGACAGCCGTTGAGATGCGAGGCCTCGTGGACAACGCGGCAGCGCAGGCGGAGCGACGCGATCAGCGTGCAGCCGAGCGGGATCGCCAAGTCGCAGAGCAGCAGACACGCATGCTCCGACTCACCAAATGGGTTGTCGCGCTGGCAGCCCTCACGTTGGCTGCCGCGATCGTCACGTTGGCGGTGACCATCGCTCGCTAGCTCAGGCCAGCCAGCGGTAGGTGCGCTGGGAGCCGCGAGCGGTGGTCTTGGCGTCGGCATCAAAGACGTGGTCCCCGCACCTCGGCGGATAAGCAAGCGACCCTTCTCGGCCCTCTCCGGGGAGTGCCTCCCCATCGCCCAGGCCCTATAGTCGCGCCGTGGCGGAGTGGCTCTCGTTCTGGAACGCCGAGACACGGCGACGTAACGAGGCCGACCTACGCGGCCACGTTGTGAGCCCGATCTACGTGCCGTTCGGCATGGATCACCTGAAGCGCGGCGACACCATCTATTGCTTCGGCATCGAGGATGGCACGCTCTACCTCATCACACGCCTCATCGTCGGCACGCTCGATGAGGACCCCGAGCACCAAGAGTCGCTGTTGGTCGAGGGCGCGGAAGATGACGAGGTGGAAGCCGATTATGATCGCGCGGTGCCTGAGGAGGTCATCGGCGCCGTGCGGTACCTGCACGCTAACGGCTCGGAGCATCGCCTCATCGACGCGATGGCAGATGGCTGGCTCGATGGCTCCCATTTCCAGGGACGCGCCAGCTTGCGCGAGCTGAGCGCTGGCGGCAACGAGTTGGAGGGCCTCCTCTCGTGAGATCCCGGCGCCCGGGGTGCCCTCCTCTCTACAGGGAGGCGGTAAGCCAACTTGCCTTGGCGCTCCTTCTCGCCTGTGCGCTTGCCGGCTGTGGCAGCAGTAAAGGCTCCTCTGGAACGTCTCACACCACACCTGCGACGACCACCACGACGGCGAGCATCGTTATGCCCTCGACCGTTGAAGCGTGCTTGGAGCGCGCGGGCTACAACGTCAAGAGCCCGGCGGACACCGAAGTGATTGGGCGAAACGCGGGTCACGCCCAAGTTTTTTTGGACTTGAACTCAGGTGCTTTCGCCAAGGGCAGCGGACGGGAACGCTGGCAGTACACCCACCCTTCTGAACGTGGGGAAATGAGCGCGAGTGGCGGCTCCTCGGGGCAAGGGGGAGCGACCATCGTCATCTTCACCAACTCGACCGGCGCCCAGCAAGCTGCCGCAGAATCAACTCAGGCTGCGGAGACGACGAAGGCCGGGCAGGGCTCAGAAGAAACGCCGACTGGGGAAGGAGTCAAAGTGGGCTGGCGCGACAACGCGGCCTGGGCATCCTGGACGAACGCTGCTGCGATGAACGAACAGATTGCAAGCTGCTTGCCGTAAAGGCCAGGCTCCCATCAAAAATTTGCAGAGCTTTAATGGGCGATACTGGGCTCGAACCAGTGACCTCCGCCTTGTCGAGGCGGCGCTCTCCCAGCTGAGCTAATCGCCCTGGGAATAGGCCAAGCCTATCAACGGTCCCGGGCCGCCGAGGCCGGCTACGCACAGTGCGCCCGATACCCTTGCAGGGCAACACAAGGCGACGTGGCGGAGTGGCTACGCAGCGGCCTGCAAAGCCGTTTACACCGGTTCGATTCCGGTCGTCGCCTCTACGGACTAGGCTGACAGCAGCTCGTCGAGCGACTTCGGCTCGAAGTAGCTGGAGTGCGTTCGCTTGATCGTCTCCAGCGAATCTGAGCTCAGCAACACCACGTCGAGGTTCGTGCCCCATGCTTGCCGCTCAGCCTTTTGGTAAGCGTTCTGTGCAGCGTCGTAGTCGGTTCCGAACTCCTCGACCGTTGTCTTCTGCTCATTCGGATCACGTGTGACGAGGAAGTGCTTGATTTCATCAGCGGGGCTCATGGATCATCCTTATTTATCTGGCTCTATCGTCAATGATGGCATCTCGCTCAAGGCCGCTCGGAGATTGTCGGGCGAGATCTCCGCTCGGTCGTAGGCGGCGATCACATCAGCTATCCCGACGAACCCCAAGCGGCGGCTGTCGCGCTGGTGTGAGCCCTTTACTCAACGGTATTTTAGGCTGGAGGCGTCGGCCGTCAGCGGACGGCGGCTTCGCCGATCAGCCGCTGCCAATCGTCGCGCAGCGGCTCAGCCCCAAGCTCGGCGATCGCCAGCGCCACGATCCGCTCGAGGCCGACCGCTCCCGTGGGCAGGTGGACCTTCCCAAGCCACCAATCGCCGACCCGAATGTCGGCGCCGACGTGCATGTGCGGCCGGGTGATGGGGCTGTCGCCGTGCGGATGCCAGTGGTAGGCGACAAGCTCGCGTCCCTCGTAGCCGATGGCGTACAGGTAGCCGACGATCTCAACGTGCCAACCTTCGGCGTCCTCATGCACCCGGTAGTGCTCTGTGGCGTCGAGGGTGAGGCGCGGCCCGCCGCGCAATCGAACAGGGTCGCCGTCGGCGAGCGATAGGCGGTGCGGCAGATCCGAGGCGTGATAGCCGCTGACGATGGTGTGGGCGCTCGTCACGCACGACAGGAGCCGCACGATTTGGCCCCGGTAGTGCTCGACCGCCTCGGCTGGCGTTCTACTTGCGTGGGGCATGGAGCGGGAGCATCATCGCAACGCGCGTCACGTCGGGGCTGTCGTCTATGTCGATCTCGCCCGCGTTCAGGCGCCGCTCGAACTCCGCGCCGCTCATACCGAGGTACTTGCGTGCTTTTTCATCGACGAGCTGGTCCCATTCCTCCGGGCTCAGCTCGCGGATTTCGTTGTCAGTTCGGGTAGCCATTGCAAAACGCTCCTTGGAAGGAATCGGCCGCGTGGGCCAGCTCCTTGACCTTTCATAGTAGGGGAGTACGCGGGCGGCGTCCATCGTTCGATTGCGGCAATGGCCGGGCAAGCCGGCTCCCGCACCCGGCGCCCCGCTAATGCGTCGACGGCGTGGCCTGCAAAGCCGTTTACACCGGTTCGATTCTGGTCGTCGCCTCTACGAGCAGTGCCTGGATGACCCGCTGCGGTGCTTCCAGCTGTAGCCAGTGCGCGATGTCCTCCTGCGCCAGGAAGGGCGGGTCGGGCAGCTGCTTTCGAATTCGCTCTGCCAGTGCACACCGGAGACCGGGTCGAGCATCCCCCAAACGAATGACAGCGGCACATCGGTTGAGTGCATCGCCGTGACCCAGCGTTCGTCGTGTGTTTGTGGTCGGTGATGTAGCCGATGAGCAGGTGCAGGATCCGCTAGCCGCCTTCGCGGTTCAGCGAGCGCCAGATTTCGCGCTGTCGGCGGTGGCGTCGAACCCCGGGGCGAACGTCGGCTTGAGCCCCGCGGTCCACAGCTCCTCGTTCAACAGCGCTCCGATCTTTGGTCCCTGCTCCGGATCGAGCAGCAACGTCTGGGTCGGCTGCGGACGCTATTGGGCGCGTTATCCAGTCATTTGTAGGGGCGGGGTGGGATTGGCGGGTTTATGCGATGCCAATAGCCTTCGTTACCCACAACGGAACGGTAAAAACAGAAAAGAACACTTTTTACCGTCGGTCGTTCAAACCACCCCGCAGACGGGATAGGCACGTGCTCGCCCTCGGCCCACCACTGCCCGGTGCTGCTCATGCCCGCATTATCGCGCCAGTCACCGATACGATTGCCCCGTGCCAGATCGCCTCTACTTCACCGACTCCGACGAGGCCAACGCGCTGATCGCCTCCGATCCGATGGCACTGCTGGTGGGCTTCGCACTCGACCAGCAGATCACAGTGCAGCAGGCGTTCACCGGGCCACTGCTGCTGAAAGAGCGCCTCGGCGCGATCAACGCCGGCACGCTCGCCGCCGCGGATCTCGAGCCAGTGTTCCGAGCCAAACCCGCGATCCATCGCTACCCCGGCGCGATGGCCAAGCGCGTCCACGACCTGGCCGCGCATGTGCTCGACCGGTATGGAGGCGAAGCAGAGCGCGTATGGACCGGCGCATCCGACGCCCAGGAACTGCGCTCCAACATCGCCGCCCTTCCCGGCTTCGGCGAGATGAAGGTCAAGTCGCTGGGAGCGGTGCTCGCCAAGCGCTACAAGCTCAAGTCCGCGAAGGCACTTGTCCCGCCGCACCCCACGCTCGGCGACGTCGACTCGCCACAGGCGCTCATCGACTACCAGGCGGCCAAGCGCGCCCACAAGGCGGAGTGGTCGAAGATGAAGGGCCGCTAAGCCGCGAAGCGTTCGGCCGAGCGCGCGCGCCGCTTCGCCGCCTCGACCTCACGGTCCTTGGGCGGCGCCGAGGTCACGAGCTCGTCGAGCAACCGCTGGGTCGCCGCGGCCACCTCCTCCACCGCACGCGCGAACACCTCTTCGTTCGCGTGCGAGGGCTTGGTGGACCCGCTGACCTTGCGCACGTACTGCAGCGAGGCATCGCGTATCTCGCCATCGGTCACTGGAGGGTCGAAATTGTGGAGTGTTCGGATGTTTCGGCACATGACAGGGAGCTTAATACACACGACCCTGCTCGTACACACGACCCCGTCGTGCCGCCGCGCAAGAATGAATGGATGCCCAACACCGGAGAAGAGATCGCCCGCCGCCTGTTTGACGCCTTCAACCGCCGTGACATCGAGACTGCGCTGGAGCTGCTGCACCCGGATGTTGTCTTTGAGCCCGTGTCCGGAGCGATCCTGAACGACGGGCAGCCCTACCGCGGGCACGAGGGCATGCGCCGCTACTTCGCAGACATCCAGGAGCACTGGCAAGAGCTGCACGTGACTCCGGTGCACATTCGCGCGGCAGGTGACGCCGTGGTCGCGCTCGGCCAGACCAGCGGCAGGGGCCCAGCAGGCCCCCTGGACGGCGCGCCAACCACCTGGGTCTTCAAGTTCAAAGATGACCTGGCGGCCCACATACAGGTCTTCTCCGACGAACGCCTGGCCCGCAAAGCGCTCGCCGTGGAGGAGCAGCCCCAGAGCTCAGACGGCGCTGAGACCACCTAAACCGCTGACGAAGTGCCGTGCGGCCGGGACGAACCGTCCGGGTCCTGCGTCGCTCCATTTTGGGCTTTCAAGAAGGTTGGCATCTTAAAACTTCATAACGCTGCACCGGCGCCGTCGGCAAGAAACGTTGCAAACCTCCTCATGCGACACATCTTGCGGTCCGGCATGCTACGTTGCTCCGCGTTCGTGCCGAATCCTTGCCCCCCACGGGGCCAGGGAGCGGGGGACCCAAAGCAGCCAAGTTGAAGGTTGCGGGGGCGAATCGCCACAACTGTGGCGTAGCGTAATTCACGCGAGCCCGACAGCTAACCCCGTAGGCGCCAAGCAACGAAGTCGAAAGGACGCCTACGTATGCCGGGATTCCCGCGTGATCTTGCTGTTCTCGAGCCCTGGGAGCTTTCGCTTCATCGCTCGCAGGCCCGCCGCCAGCGGGCTGGCCGGCGTACACGTCTCACCTCCACGAACGCTTCCCCATCCTCGCTGTCAGCGCTGCTGGATGCGCGCAACCGCAACGCCATACGAGACCTGGCCGAGGAGCAGCCGTGGGACCTGTCGCTGGGTCGCTCCCGCGCACGCCGCCGCGCCGCCGAGCTGCGCTTTGTGCCAGCCAGCTCGCGGGCGAAGCGCATCTCCCTGGGCGCTCTCGCGGCGCTCACCGCCGGCCCCGCCGCCGGCCTGGCGGACGGCAGTGCAGCCGCCAGCCCAGGCGTGCCCAACCCCGAACCGGCGACCACTACCGAACACAGCATCTCACTGAGCTCCGAAAGCAAGGGCCGGCAGGTGGAACTGCTGCAGCAGGCCCTCGGCATCAGCGTGGACGGGATCTACGGGCCGGAAACCGAAGAAGCGGTGCGCTCCTTCCAGGCCAGCAGGGGGCTGACGGTTGACGGGATCGCTGGTCCAGAAACGAGTGCCGCCCTGCGCTCACACGCCGCCGTCAAGGCATCGGCCGCGGGCGTCCGCCGCGACGCCGTCAACTTCACGCCCTCAGAAGCTGTCCTGCCGGGCAGCGCCAGCGCGGTGGCGCGGCTACAACACGCGCTGCACATGCAGGCCGACGGCAACTTCGGTCCTGAAACCGAGGCGGCGATCCGCCGGCTTCAGGCCCGCCACGGGCTGACCGCCGACGGTGTCGCCGGCCCCGCGACGTGGAGCCTGCTGGGCATACATGGCGAGGAAACCCTCTCTCCGCCCTCCTCGGCTCTCCCCCACTCCTCCCGCCACCACGCATCTGCCACCGTGAGCAGCACGTCCAGCGCGCAAGCGCCGGGCAGCGCCGTGGCGCGGCTACAGCACGCGCTGCACATGCAGGCCGACGGCAACTTCGGTCCTGAAACCGAGGCGGCGATCCGCCGGCTTCAGGCCCGCCACGGGCTGACCGCCGACGGTGTCGCCGGCCCCGCGACGTGGGCCCTTCTTGGCATCAGCAGCGAGCCCGAACTGAAGCCGCCCGCCTCCGCGATGGCACATGAAGGATCCAAAAGCGGCTCCACCAGCAGCACCGGTGGCGACGGTGAATCCTCAGGCGTCCTAGCGCGCGTGATCGCGGCCGGCGATGAAATCGCGACCAGACCGTATGTGTTCGGTGGCGGGCACGGTTCGTTCCAGTCGACCGGGTACGACTGCTCGGGCTCGGTCTCCTATGCGCTCCATGGTGGCGGCCTGCTCAGCTCGCCCGAGGACTCCTCCGCGCTCGAGTCCTACGGTGAAGCTGGACCGGGGCAGCACATCACGATCTACGCGAACTCAGAACATGCCTTCATGGTTATCGACGGCAAACGCTTCGACACCGTCGCCCAGCAGGAGACCGGAACGCGCTGGTCTAACTCGATGACCTCGACGGCCGGTTACGTGGTGCGCCACCCCGCCGGGCTCTAGGAAACCGTCCGAAAACTCCGCAGCTCGCGTTAGCGCGCCCGCCGCAGCCTTCCGGGGAGCACACCAGAAGGAGACCGGATCACCCCGATCGAGTATCCCGTCCCAAGCCGGGCCTAGCTTGCTTGTCTCCGTTCAGAAACGGCGACAGGAAAGCAGATGCTTGCACGGGCACACACGTTCACGATCGAGGGACTACAGACGCGGCACGTGATCGTCGAGGTGGACATTCGCCCCGGGCTGCCCGGATTCGCGATCGTCGGGCTCGCGGACGCAGCCGTGCGCGAGGCGCGCGAGCGGGTTCAGGCGGCGATCCGCAACTCGGATTATGAGTTTCCCGCCAAGCGGATCACCGCGAACCTCGCTCCGGGCGACGTGCCCAAGATCGGTCCCGGACTGGACCTCGCACTGGCATGCGCGGTGCTCGCCGCCAGCGGGCAGATCCCGGCTGAGAGGCTGGAGAGCTACGTGCTGTTCGGAGAGCTCGCGCTCGACGGAACCGTGAGGGCTTGCCAGCAGGGCACGCTGGCGGTGGCACAGGCGACCCACGAGGCCGGGATGCCGACGCTGGTGCTCGCGCCCGAGCGGGCACGCGAGGCGGCACTGATCGAGGGCCTGGAGGTGGCCGTCGTCGAGCGTCTGTCGAGCGCCGTGCGCGTCCTCGGTGGCGGATTTCCCGACCCGTTGCCCACGCCTGATGACGAGGGCAACGCCGCTAAGAGCGTCACAGGCCCAGACCTGATCGACGTGCGTGGTCAGTACCACGCCGTGAAGGCACTGATCGTGGCGGCCGCGGGCGCCCACAACAGCCTGCTGACCGGACCGCCGGGTACCGGCAAGACGATGCTCGCCCAACGGATCCCTTCAATCCTGCCGTCACTGAACCGCCAGGAGGCGATCGAGGTGACACGGATCCACAGCATCGCGGGCGATATGGGGGACAGCCTGGCCAGCAGCCGGCCGTTCCGTGCGCCACATCACTCGATCACGGCGGCGGGCCTGCTCGGCGGCGCCCAGCGCGGGTGGATCGGAGAGGTCGTGCTGGCGCACAACGGGGTGTTGTTCTTGGATGAGCTCTCAGAGTTCGCGCGCCCAACGCTCGAGGCACTGCGCCAGCCGCTGGAGGACGGGCGGGTGGCGATCGTCAGAGCACAGCACTCCACCGTATACCCGGCACGCTTCATGCTGGTGGCGGCCACCAACCCATGCCCGTGTGGCTACGCGGGGGCCTCGGAAAAATGCAGGTGCACCGAAGCGGACATGGCGCGACATCGCCGCCGGCTGAGCGGCCCGCTGCTCGACCGCATCGACCTCCTCGTGAGGCTGGAGAGCGAGGGGTCGCCCGGCCTGAGCGCGCCGCCGCTGGCGAGCTCGGAGAAGGCGCGCGAACAGGTAACCGTGGCACGCGAACGCCAAGCGGCGCGCTTGGCGGACGAGGGAGGGGTGACGGTGAACGCGCACATGGACGTGCGCATGCTGGCGCGCTACGCGCGGCTCGACCCGCGTGCTGAAGAGCTGCTGAACAAGCACCAGGAGCAGGGCTTGCTGAGCGCGCGCGGGCAGCACCGGGTGCTGCGCGTAGCTCGCACGATCGCCGACTTGAACGGCAGCGAGCAAATACGGCCGCGGGACGTTGGCTCGGCGCTGGCGCTGCGCTCCGAAGCTCAGTATGCGGGCAGCCGGGCGGCATGAGCGATGCATGTGAAGACTGCCTGCGCCGAAGCTGGCTGCTTGGGCAGCTGAGCCACCTCTTGGAGTACCAGGCACGCGACCGGCAGCGACTGCTCGCGCTGCTTGGACTAAACGACGGGGAGCTGATTCAGGCGATCGCTGGCAGGCGCCGCGAGGAGATCTACGAGCGCCACCAGCAGTTCACGCCAAAGGACATCGGCTCCAGCGACGGCGTGGAGACGATTTGCAGGCACCATCACGGCTACCCGCACGCGCTCCAGGACGACGGGGCGCCACGGATGCTGTACGTGGCTGGGCCGGTGCAGCGACTGCAAGAGCTGGGGACGCAACCCGCGGTGGCGGTCGTGGGGAGCCGCAGGGCGACCGACTACGGCATGGAGATGGCGCGGAGCCTGGCGCATGGGCTGGCCGCGAGCGGCGTGACGGTTACGTTAGGGCTCTCGGATGGGATCGCGGTGGCCGCACAGACGGGCGCGCTCGAGGCGGAGGGTAAAACGCTGACGGTGATGGACCGTGGACTGGACGTGGCGTGCCCGTCGCGCAGGCGCGCACTGTACGAGCGCGCGCGGAGCACGGGCTGCGCCGTGGTGGAGCTCCCCTTCGGCGCTCGTCCCAGGCGCTGGTGCTACACCGCGCGCGAACGGATCGTGGTCGGCATGGCGCAGCTGACGATCGTCGTGGAGGCCGATGAGGAGCCCAGCGAGTTACTGGGCGCGCGTATCGCCAAGGCGCTGGGACGGACCGTCGCGGCTGTCCCCGGACGTGTGACATCGCCGGTGTCGAGAGGAACCCACGCGCTGCTGATGGAAGGCGCCGCGCTCGTGAGAGGACCAGAAGACGCGCTGGAGCTGCTTGACAAAAGCGATACCGCTCAGAGGATGGCCGCAACGCCGAAGGCAAATCAGCTGGAGCCGAGGCTGAAGGCGACACTGGAGCAGGTGGGCGCGGGGCGAGACACCCCTGCCAAGCTGACGGCCGGAAGCGCAGACGCTGGAGAGGTACTGCTCACCCTGAGCGAGCTGGAGCTGATGGGACTGCTGACACGAGGGGACGGCGGCCGGTACGTGCCGAGAGTGAGCCTCGCGGATGGTGCGCCTCTATAATCGGCGCTCACGCGGATGTAGCTCAGCTGGCTAGAGCGTCGCCTTGCCATGGCGAAGGTCGAGGGTTCGAATCCCTTCATCCGCTTCCTTGTCATGAGTCGGGACATGTGTCTCACCTGAGTCGGGACATGTGTCTCATCTCGAGGAGCCAGGCCAGCGGCCTGGTTCTTTGTTTTGGTTGCGCCAGTAGCTCTTGGTGGACTCGATGAGGTGGCGGCTGAGGACCTCGCCCGTGGTGAGGTCGGTTACCAGGACTTGGTGGTCGTCGGCGAGCGCGAGGACACGCTTGCGGGCGTTCGCGATCCCGGTGCCTAGGTGGTGCATGCGGCCCGCGCGGCGCAGTGTCATCCGACCTTGGGGGTCGAGGCGGTCATAGCGAAGGCGATAGTGCCCTTGAGGCCGAGATCCGGCCGGCAGGGCCTTTGTGGTCGCGTTGTAGGCAGCGCCCGGTGTGCGGCGCCCGAGCGCGCGGTGCGGGCGCTGCTCGTTGTAATGCTGACGGAACTCGTCGAGCTGGCGCTGCAGCTGCGCGATGCTGGCGGCGGGTGCTCTGGCGCGTAGCCAGCGCTGCAGGGTCTGGTGGAACCGCTCGGTCTTGCCTTGTGTCTGGGGATGGCCGGGGGAGCCGTTCTTCTGCCGGACACCGAGGATCGGAAGCAGATACTCGAACGCGTTGCGCCCGCCGGTGAACCGGGACGTGTAAACGCTCCCGTTGTCCGTGAGCGTGCTCGCCGGCGGGCCGTATTCCTCGACCAGTTCTAGGAAAACGCTCACCACCACATCGCCGGTCACCGGCCCATGAGCGCTGCAGGACAGCAGGAACCGGCTGTGGTCATCGAGCCAGTTGAGGATCTCCACGTCGGTTTCGTCAGCCAACCGCCAGTGGATGAAGTCCGACTGCCACATCTCGTTGGGTTGGGCGGCCTGGAAACGGATGTAGGAGCTGCGCGGGCGCTTGCGGGGCTCCGGAACGATCAGCCCGGCGTCATGCAGGATCCGTCGGATCGTCGAGGTTGACAGGACCCGAAGCTGCTCCTGCTCGAGGTGCCAGCGGATCGTCTCCGGGCCAGCATCGAGCCCGTCGGCGGTCAGTTGCAATCGCAGCTCAAGCACTCTTTGACGGATCTCTGGAGGGGTCGCTCTGGAGGACCCGTTCGGCCGTCGCGAACGCGGCTCGACAGCGTCAAGGCCACTGGCTCGATAGCGGGCCAGAAGGCGGTGTAGGTGCCGGCGGGAGAACCCGTACTCGGCAGCGGCAGCAGTGACGGACAGCTGGTCAGAAACGACCTTGAGAACAGCAACACGGGCTCTAGACATGCCCGCCAAGATCACCCCCACCCCGGCGGCGCGCCCGCGCTGGTCGTTCCGGCTCAGCCCTCCGGGCTGCCCCTCCACGACCAGCGGCGGCACCCATGACCTATGTCCCGACTCACCAGAGACCTATCACCAGAGACATATGTCCCGAACCTACACACCTTCATCCGCTTCCTGTGATGTCTCAGGTGATCCTGGACATGTGTCTCGGGTGATCCTGGACAGTCTAGATAGACGCCGGGCATCGGCTAGCCTGGGGATGATGCGCTTCTTCGCTTCACCGCAGGCAAGCATGGTGAACGCAGCCTCCGCTCTTCCCGGGCGCGAGACGGAGATCCCAGTGCCGGCCCGGCACGAGGTGCTCGGCACGCCGCTGCAAGGGCCGTTCCCCAGCGGCGTCGAGACGGCGGTGTTTGGCATGGGCTGCTTCTGGGGCGCTGAGCGAATCTTCTGGCAGGCACCCGGCATCTATACGACGGCCGCCGGCTACGCGGGCGGCTTCACGCCGAACCCCACATACGAGGAGGTGTGCAGCGGGCGCACTGGTCACACCGAGGCCATACTCGTCGCCTTCGACACTGCCGCCACCAGCTACGAGGAGCTGCTGAAGCTGTTCTGGGAGGGCCACGACCCAACGCAGGGCATGCGACAGGGCAACGACACCGGCAGTCAGTACCGCTCCGCGATCTATTGGCATGGCGATGCTCAGCGCCGCATCGCCGAGTCTTCGCGCGACGCCTACCAGGCGATGCTCACCGGGGCCGGCCACGGCGAGATCACGACGGAGCTGGCACAAGCCGGCCCGTTCTACTACGCCGAGGACTACCACCAGCAGTACCTGGCGAAGAATCCCAGTGGCTACTGCGGCCTCGGCGGTACCGGCGTGAGCTGCCCAATCGGCCTGACACACCAGTCTTAACGGCAGCGGCCCCGCCGGAGCGGGGCCGCTGACCTTGGGTTGGGACCCGGGGACATCCATGCCCCCGGCGTGCGGCACGGGCTAGCCGGCCGGGCTTGCCTGCCACGACGGAGCATGCGGGCCACCGAGCGTAGGCACATCCGAGGGATAGACCTCGTTGCCATGGATCGCGTGATCGCCGATCTCGAGCTCCTCGTCAGAGAGGCGCAGCGGAACGAAGATCCCGACGATCTTCAGCAGGATGAACGTCATGATCCCGCTGAACACGATTACGAACGCGGCCGCCTCGGCCTGCCAGCGCAGCAGCGTCCAGCTACCGCCGTTGAAGACGCTCATTTTGCCCGGCAGGTTCGATGCGCCTCCCACGCCGATGTACTCGACCAGGTGCGGGTCAGCGAACAACCCGACCAGCAGGCCACCCGTAAGGCCGGCGATCCCGTGGGTATAGATCACCCCCAGGGTATCGTCGACGCTCCGGAAGACCGGCGCTCGGCTCAAGAACCTGATCGCCATCCAGACGAGCGTCGAGCCGATCACTCCGATCGCGATCGCCCCATACCCGTTCACGAAACCAGCCGCAGGGGTGATGCAGACGAGGCCCGTGATCATCCCGTTGACCGAGCCAATCAGTGACGGCTTGTCGCGGAAGATGTAGTCCCAGGCGATCCACACGAGCATCGCTACCGCCGTGCAGAGGTTCGTATTGATCACGGCCGCAGAAGCGTTCGCACCGGCGTAGTAGGAGTCCCCGCCATTGAAGCCGTTCCAGCCGAGCCACAGCAGACCGGCGCCGGCGGCGACCATCAGCAGGTTGTTGGGCGCATCGACCTCGCGGTCTCGTTGCAGGCGCGGTCCGATGACCGCGGCCGCGACGAAGCCCGATATGCCTGCCGCCAAGTGGATGACGTATCCACCCGAGTAGTCCAGTGCACCCTTGGCTGCGAAGTAGCCGCCGCCCCAGATGAGGAACGCGTTGACCGTGTAGACGAACGTGATCCACAGCAGCACGAACGGAATCCAAGCCTTGAAGCTGATTCGCCCCAGCACGGATCCCAGCATCAGGATCGGCGTGATCGCAGCGAACACGAACTGGAAGTAGACGAGCGACGCCATCGGGAAGTGGAACGGCGGTCCTTCCGTGATCGACGGGATGACCGCCTGGCCCTCCTCCGCCCCGGTCGAGAGCACGGTGCCCGACTTACCCCAGAAGGTGTCGAAGAACCCTTTGCCGTGTCCGATCGGGGTGCCGAAGCCCATCTTGAACGCCCACAAGCACCAGGCGACCAAGACGAGGGAGAACGCGACGAACGTGAGCATCATGCTGTTCACCGACCAGCGCTTCTGCATGACCCCGCCGTACAGGACGGCGAGACCGGGCAGGCTCATCAGCCCGACGAATGTCGCGGCGGTCATCTGCCACGCGTTGTCGCCGGCGTTCAGCCAACTTGGGTATGCGTTCCAGGACATGCGCCTCCGTTTCCCTACCGTTGTTGTGGATCTAGTGACGCACCCGACAGCGCATGCGCGGGCAACGCACCAGTTGCAGTCCCGGTATGAAATCCGGCCTCGGGAAATGTCGGTAGGGCCAACCTGGCCAACACTTCCGGCCGGTCTTTCGACATTTGTCTAGTGCATCAGCCGGGCGCGCGGTAGGCAAAGCCGGCCCGATCGCAGGCGAGCCGCAGTTCCTGCTCGATATTGCGAAAAGATCCAGAGGCACAAATGCGTCTCGCCTGCGAGCCGCACCCCTGCAGGTCCGCGCCTCCCAGCGTGCTGGCGAAGGTCACTTTGACGCAATCGGCGCGCGCCGGCGAGCCACTTGTCAGGGCATAGGCGCCGAGGCCAGCAAGAGCCAGCAGCAGGCAGCTGAGCACGGCCGCCACCGCCGTCTTCTCGCGCCTGCCCCAGCGCAGCGGCTCAGACAGCCGCTTGGACTGGTCCATCATGATCATGGTGGGTAAGTCTAGGTCTTCAGCTCGGGCGTGAACGCGAGCGCCGCCGAGTTGATGCAGTAGCGCTGTCCGGCCGGGCCGGGACCATCGTCGAAGACGTGCCCCAAGTGGCCACCGCAGGTACGGCAGATCACCTCGGTGCGGCGCATGAACAAGCTGTTGTCCGGGCGCAGCTCCACAGCCTCGGCCACCGCCGGCTCGGTGAAGCTGGGCCACCCCGTCCCGGAATCGAACTTGGTGTTGGAGTCAAACAGCACGGCGTCGCAGGCCGCGCAGCGATAGGAGCCGTCGTCCTTGTTGTGGACGAGCTCACCTGTGAACGGCGCCTCGGTGCCCGCCTTGCGCAAGACATCGTATTGGGCGGGCGTCAGCTGCTCGCGCCACTCCTGATCTGACTTTACGACTGTGGGCTCAGCCATGCCTCAGTTCTAGCACTCTCCACGTCCTCCACAAGGCCTGAGCCTGCTGCTAGGATGATGTTTACGTTCACGTCAATTTTCCCAGGATCACGCTTCGGCGTCGCGGTCGGCCACGAGCACTACAAGTGGTGGGCGCTCTCGTGTACGAGCCTCGGCATGTTGCTCGCGGCGACCAACTCGGGCACATTGATAATCGCGCTGCCCGATCTCGAGCGCTCGCTGCATACCAGCCTACTGGCACTCGTATGGGTAATTCTGGCCTACCTGATCGCCGCCACGGTGCTGGTGCTGACCGCAGGGCGCCTGAGTGACCTGTTCGGGCGCAAGCGCGCCTACGTGGGCGGTTTCCTCGTGTTCGCACTGGCTTCGCTTGGAGCAGGCTTCTCCCCGAATGTCACCGTGCTGATCATCTGGCGCATCCTGCAGGGCATCGGCTCGGCATTTCTGTTCGCCAACGCCGCCGCGCTGGTAACCGATGCCTTCCCGAAGGAGGAACTCGGGCTGGCGATGGGCGCCAACACGATGGTCGCCGCCGTCGGCTTGGTGCTCGGTCCGGTGCTTGGCGGTGCGCTGGTGGCAATCTCCTGGCACTGGGTGTTCTGGTTCAACGTCCCGCTCGCGCTCGCCGGCGCCGCCTGGGGCGCGCTCATCCTGCGCGAGCTCTCAAAACCAGACGCCGTGCGCGGTTATGACGTGCTGGGCACCTCAGCCTTCGTGATCGGGCTCACCGGCCTGGTACTCGGGGTCTCGCGCGGCGGGCTGTCCGGCTGGAACGACACGATCGTGATCGCAGGACTCACGGCCGCCGTCGTGCTGCTACCGGCATGGGTGCTGATCGAGCGCCGCTCCCGCGCGCCGATGCTCGATCTGTCGCTGTTCGCCAACCGCCTGTTCGCCGCGGCGACCGCAGCGGCCTTCCTGAACGGGCTGGCGCGGTTCGCGCTGATGTTCCTGTTCGTCTTCTACTTCCAGGGCGCCCAGGGCCAGACCCCGATCACCGCCGGCATCGAGCTGATCCCGCTCGCGCTGGGGATGCTTGTGGCCTCCCCGGTCGCCGGCATCTACGCGGACCGTCACGGCTCGCGTGGGCTGGCCGCAGCCGGGATGCTGGTGAGCGCGATTGGCCTCGCGGCGATGACCACCCTGCAAGTGCACACGCCCTACTGGCAGAGCGCATTGTGGCTCTTGATCGTTGGTCTCGGCTCGGGCATGTTCAACAGCCCCAACACCTCGGCGATGATGGGCACCGTCCCCGCCGAGCGGCGTGGCATCGCCGCGGGGGCGCGCACGCTGCTGCAGAACACCGGTGCGGTGCTCTCGATCGCGTTCGTGCTCGCGGTCGTCACCTCGGCGGTGCCGAAGGCCACGCTGTTCGCGGTCTTCTCAGGTCTGACCAAGGGACTGTCGGCGCAGAAGCTCGACCCGTTCATCACCAACATGCACGTCGCGCTATGGGTGCTCGCCGCCACCTCGCTGCTGGGCGCCGCGGTGTGCCTGATGCGCCCGCGACACGTCCACGACACCAGCCCTGAAGAGCCCCACACGCTGGAGGCCGAGGCCGGGGCATTCGGCATCGGGGTGCGAACATGAGCGCTGCCGCGCCCAGCCTGCGCATCGGCGACGTCGCCCGCCTCGCAGGCACGACGCCGCGCACGATCCGCTACTACGAGGAGATTGGCCTGCTCCCCCAGGCGCCCGCCCGGCCCTCCGGCCAGCACCGTCTGTACACCGGCACCGAGGTCGAGCGCCTGCGCGAGGTGATGCGTTTGAAGGATCTGCTCGGTGTCTCGCTCGAGCAGCTCAAGACGTTGCTCGCCGCGGAGGAGGCACGCGCCGCGGTCCGTGCCCAGCTGCGCCGGGACGATGTCGACCCGGCGCGCCGTCGCGAGTTGCTGGGCGAGGCGCTCGGTCACCTCGACCGCCAGCTCGAGCTCGTCCGTGACCGCACGGCCGAGCTCGCGAACCTGGAAGAGGAGCTGTGCGCTACACACAAGCGCGTGCGCCGCAAGCTCCGCGAGCTGGACGAGACCCCCGCGGTGCGCATCACCGCCTGACTTCAGTAAGCGGAGCGCCCGGAACGGACGCGCCCGTTCATATAGTCGAGGGCTACAGCCTGTCGGCAAGAGCGAGGAGTAGTCGTGGAGCGCAAGTGGTGGACTTTGATCGCGGTCTCGGTGGCGATCTTCATGCTCTTGCTCGACATCACCGTTGTGAATGTCGCGCTGCCGGATATTCAGCGTTCGCTGCACTCGAGCTTCCAGGATCTGCAGTGGGTTGTCGATGCCTACTCTCTGACGCTGGCCGCCTTCTTGCTGACCGCCGGTTCGCTGGCCGACCGGCTGGGACGCAAGCGTGTATTCGTCGCTGGGCTTGTGGTGTTCACCGTCTCCTCGGTCGTGTGTGGGCTGTCCTCGAGCTCACTGATGCTCAACCTGGCCCGCGGCGTACAGGGAACTGGCGGAGCGATGATGTTCGCTACCTCGCTGGCCCTGATCGCCCAGGCGTTTCAAGGCAAGGAGCGAGGGACGGCCTTTGGTGTCTTCGGTGCAGTCACTGGCGCGGCGGTGGCAGTGGGTCCGCTGGTGGGCGGAATCATCACCTCGGGGATCGGCTGGGAGTGGATCTTCTTCGTCAACCTGCCCATCGGGATCGCCGCCGTCGCACTCACGCTCGCCCGGGTGCAGGAGTCCCGCGACCCCGAGGCGACCGGCGTGGACTGGCTCGGACTGATCACCTTTTCCGGGGCTCTGTTCCTACTGGTGTTTGCGCTCGTGCGCGGCAATGACAAGGGCTGGGGGTCCACGCAGATCGTTGCCTTCCTCGTGGTTTCATTGATTCTGATCGTGTTGTTCTTGATCGTCGAGCGCCTGCAGGAGCGCCCGATGCTCGATCTCGCGCTATTTCGCCGCCCGGCCTTCACCGGCGCCAACATCGTCGCGTTCGCCCTCTCAGGCTCGATTTTCGCGATGTTCCTGTACCTCACGCTCTACATTCAGGACGTGCTGGGCTTCAGCCCCCTGCAGGCCGGGCTGCGCTTCCTGCCGATCACGTTGCTGTCGTTCTTCGTCGCTCCAGTGGCCGGGCGCCTGAGCGTGCGCGTGCCGGTCCGCCTGCTCCTGGGGGTAGGACTGCTGCTGATCAGCGCCGGCCTCGTGGCGATGACCGCCGTCGATGCGGGTTCGGGCTGGACGACACTGATCCCCGGCTTTGCGATTGCCGGCGTGGGTATCGGCCTCGTCAATCCGCCACTGGCCTCAGCGGCGATCGGGGTGGTACCGCCCGAGCGCAGCGGCATGGCCTCGGGTATCAACAGCACCTTCCGTCAGGTCGGGATCGCCACGGGAATCGCCGGGTTGGGAGCCATCTTCCAGCACAGCGTGACCAAGAGCACGAGCGCCGCGCTCAACGCCACCGGCCACGCCCGGGAGATCTTCACCGCCTCCCACGGGCAGCTCAGCACGTTGCTCGAGTCCGGCAACGTAAACCAGATCGCTCACACGCTCTCCCCCAGCGCGCGCAGCGCGCTGGTCAGCTCCTACCGAGTCGGCTTCACGGATGCGTTCACTGACATCCTGATAGTCGCGGCAGTTCTGGCGCTGGTGGGGTCGATACTGGCCTTCATACTCGTGCGCAGCCGCGACTTCGTCTCCGCAGAGGACGCGCCCGCCGCACAGGAGCCGGAGCCCGTGGCAGTCGCTGCCGGATGACACGAACGATCAATCCTCACGTGGCTCATAACCGCGGCAGCTCAGGACCGGGAGCCGGGGATAGCGCGGGTAAGCTGGATCTTCGCGCGAGCGTTCGCACAGCGAGAACGTCGAGCCGCGTGTGTTGCGCACCTCACGCTGATGCTCACAACTGGCGCACAGCCCTGGCGTGTCGGGGCGCGGCGGGGGAGTCGTTCGGGCGGACATGACCGCAGCGTAGTGCCGTCCGGCAGTGGCCGCCTGCAATAATCGTTGACCATACAACTATGAGCACTTTTTACCGGCTACTAGGATTTCTGCGCCCCTACAAGCGGGGACTGGCCGCCTCCTGGCTGCTCGCAAGCCTCGCGATGGTGATGACGGTGCTCGTGCCCCACCTCATCGGCCTGGCCGTGGAAGCGATCAGGAAAGGCGGCGCACACGCCGAACACCACCAGCTCGCCCAGCGCACGCACGACCGCCACACGCTGCTGGTGCTCGCTCTGGTGATCGTGGGCGCGGTGCTCGCGCGCTGGGCGCTCACGTACATGCGCCGGATGATCGCCGGGCGGATCTCACTCGCGATCGAATACGACCTGCGCAACCTGCTCTACGGCCACTTCCAGCGCCTGGAGCTGAGCTTCTTCGACCGCCAGCAGACGGGACAGCTGATGTCGCGTGCCACGGTGGACCTGCAGGCGGTGCGCTTCTTCCTCGGCTACGGGCTCGTGTTTATCCTGCAGTCGATCCTCACGCTCGTGCTGGCGGGCATCGCGATGATCGTCATCAACCCCGGCCTCGGCCTGATCGCGATGGCGCCCGTGCCGTTCGTGGTGGTCATATCCCAGCGCTATGGACGCAGCGCACGCCCGGCCGTGCAGGAGGTCCAGCAGCGCATCGCGGAGCTGACCGCGGACGCGGAGGAGAACATCTCCGGAGTGCGCGTGGTGAAGTCCTTCGCGCGCGAGCCGCGCCAGTTGGAGCGCTTCCGCCACAGCGTCGCGCGCGTGTTCGACCAGGCGATGGTCGCGACACGCCTGGAGGCCAAGTTCAACCCGGTGATCGGCTTCCTGCCCCAGCTGGGGCTCGCGGCGGTGCTGCTGATCGGAGGGCGCAGCGTGATCCACTCCCACCTCACGCTCGGGGAGTTCAGCCAGTTCTACCTGTACCTGAACATGCTGATCATCCCGATGCGCTCGCTCGGCATGCTGCTCGGCCTGTCCCAGCGCGCGACCGCCTCCGGCGCGCGCATCTTCCAGGTGCTCGACCGCGAGCCGCGCATCGTGGAGGCGCCCGGCGCACCGCCGCTGCCGCCGGGAACCGGTCACGTGGAGTTCCGCGGCGTCACGCTCCGCTACGACGAGCAGGACGACTTCGGCGCTACGTACGCCGCGCCCGGCGAGCGCACCATGTCACTCAATCACGGCAACGGCAATGGGGCGGCGCGAGGAGCGCGTGCAGTCCTCGACAGCGTCGACCTCGACATCGCCGCGGGCACCACCGTGGCGCTCGTGGGCGCCACCGGCTCGGGCAAGACAAGCCTCGTGTCGCTGATCTCGCGGCTGTATGAGGCCAGCGAGGGGCGGATCTCACTCGACGGCGCGGACATTCGCACGGTCAGCCTCAGCTCGCTTCGAGAAGCGGTCGCCGTGGTCAGCGACGACCCGTTCCTGTTCTCCGCGTCGGTCGCTGAGAACATCGCCTACGGCCGCCCGCCGGCGAGCATGGATGAGATCGAAGAGGCAGCCCGCCGCGCACAGGCATACGACTTCGTGATGGAGCTGCCGCAGGGGTTCGACACGCGCGTGGGCGAGCGCGGACTGTCGCTGTCGGGCGGGCAGCGCCAGCGAATCGCGATCGCGCGCGCCCTGCTGGCCGACCCGCGCGTGCTGATCCTCGACGACGCCACCTCCGCGGTGGACGCGTCGACCGAGCAGCGCATCAAGCTCGCGCTCGATGAGGCGATGGCGGGACGCACGACGTTCGTGATCGCACACCGCCTGTCCACAATCTCGCTCGCCGATGAGATTGTCGTGCTCGACCATGGCCGCGTGATCGCGCACGGAGACCACGAGCACCTGCTGCAGGCCTCAGAGCTTTATCGCGAAATCGTCGAAAAGGGGCTGCCCGATCAGGTCTTCCTGACACGCGCGCCGCTCGAACGTGAGGTGAGCGGGCTGTGAGCCCCGCCGTGGGCAGAGGCCCGGGTGGGCGCGGTCCCGGCTCGGAATGGACCGGCGAGCGCGCGAGCAAAGGCACGCGCGGGCGCAACCTGCGCGGCCTGCTGCGCCTGATCGGCCCGTATCGCACGCGCGCGATCGCGACGCTCGTGGCGCTGATCCTCGGCACCGGCGCGTCGCTCGCTCCGCCTCTGCTGGCGAAGTCGGCGATCGATGACGGCATCAACCGTCACGACACGAACACACTCGTGATTGTGGTGATCGCGTTCCTGCTTTCCGCGGTGATCGTATGGGCGATGACCTATGCGCAGACGTTCCTCGTCGGCTGGGTCGGCCAGCGCGTGCTCTCCGATCTGCGCATCCGCATCTTCACGCACCTGCAGACGCTGCCGATCGGCTTCTACGACAGCCGTCCGGCTGGCGTGCTGATCTCGCGCATGACCAACGACGTGGAGGCGCTCGACAGCCTCGTGACGGACTCCGTGGTCACGCTGTTCCAGTCCGGCCTCACGCTGCTCGGCACCGTCGGCATCCTGCTCGTGCTCGACGTGAAGCTCGCGCTGCTGACGTTCTGCGTGCTACCGCTCGTGGTGATCGGCTCGCTGTGGTTTCGCATCATCTCCGCCGGTGCATTCCGGCGCACACGGGAGACGATCGGCGCGATCACCGCCTACCTGCAGGAGACACTTTCGGGCATCCGCGTCGTGCGCAGCTTCGCGCAGGAGCGTGTGCACGTGACGCGCTTTGAGGAGCTGAACGCGGACAACAGCGACGCGAACATGACGACGGTGAAGCTGAACGCCGCTTACTTCCCCACGGTGGAAATGCTCTCAGGCGTGGCGGTGGCGATGATCGTTCTCTACGGCGGGCTGCAGGCGATCGAAGGCCACATCACCGTCGGCACGGTGGTCGCGTTCGTCGCCGCGCTGTCAAACCTGTTCGACCCGATCCAGCAGCTCTCGCAGCTGTATGCGACATACCAGTCCGGGATGGCGGCGCTGGAGAAGATCTTCCAGCTGCTCGATGTGCGTACCGACCTGAAGGACCGGTCTGACGCGCACGAGCTGGGACGGATTCGCGGCGAGGTCAGCTTCGAGGACGTGTCCTTCTCCTACGCGCCGGCCCGTCAAACGCGACCCCACATCCGAGCAAGGCGCCGCGGCCGCGACGGACGAGCAGGTGCTCGCACTAGATCACATCAACCTGCTGATCCCGCCCGGGCAGACCGTCGCGCTCGTGGGCGCGACAGGCGCGGGCAAGTCCACGATGGCGAAGCTCGTGGCGCGCTTCTACGACCCCACCGACGGCCGGGTGCTAGTGGACGGTCACGACCTGCGCGACGTCGCGAGCAGCTCGCTGCGCTCGCAGATGGGAATCGTCCCGCAGGAGGCGTTCCTGTTCTCGGGCACCGTCGCGGAGAACATCGCCTTCGGCCGCCCCGACGCCGGCGAGAGTCAGATCCGCGCCGCCGCGGCCGCGGTAGGCGCGGAGGAGTTCATCTCCGAGCTCGCCCACGGCTACGACACCGAAGTCGGAGAGCGCGGCTCGCAGCTCTCAGCCGGCCAACGCCAGCTGATCGCGTTCGCGCGCGCCCTGATCGCCGACCCGCGCATCCTCGTCCTCGACGAGGCCACCTCGAACGTCGACCTGCACTCAGAGGCGCGCATCGAGCAGGGCCTGCGCCGCCTGCTCGCCGGACGCACCTCGATCGTGATCGCGCATCGCCTCTCCACCATCCGCCAGGCAGGACGGATCGTTGTGCTCGAGCACGGGAAAATTGCCGAGCAGGGCACCCACGACGAGCTGATCGCCGCCGAAGGCCGCTACTTCGAGCTGTACCGTGACTGGGCCACGCAGGCAGCGGCGTGACGGGGTAACTCCGGGACAGGGACTCGAACCCCAATCTCCCGGACCAGAACCGGGCGTCACTGCCAATTGGACTATCCCGGACAGTGTCTTCGCTTCAGAAGAATAGTAAATGCAGGACCCGCCGGCCCGGCACTGGAACGGGGCAGGCAGGGTACCCAGGGTGCGCGGGGACGGCCTGTAACGTCGAGGAGCTCAGGCTTCGGCCGGATGGCCGTTGGGCGCGAAGAAGGCGGTGATCGACTCCTCCAGACCCGGGTCGAGCACGAGCAAGACCTCATCGCCGGCTTCGATCACGGTGTCGGGCTTGGGCACGAACCCCGTCCCTCCGCGCAGCACAGAGATGATCAGGCTGCCGTCGGGCAACGCGATGTCGGCCACTTTCTCGCCAAGCACTGGTGCGTCGTCATTCACCTCGAGCTCGATGATCTCCAAGCGCTCCTCTTCGAGCGCCAGCAGGTGCACGAGGCCGTAGCGGGGAACCTCGTGCTCGATCAAGCGCAGGATCAGGTCGGTTGCCGATACCGCCGGCTGGATCCCGAGCAGCCTGAAGTGGTCGTGATTGCGAGGGTTGTTCACGCGCGCGATGATCCGGTCGCACAGGTACTTCTCCTTCGCCACCTGACACACGAGCATGTTGTCCTCGTCGTCACCGGTCACCGCGACGACCAAGTCGGCGCGCTGTATCCCGGAGCGCTCCAGCACCCACAGCTCGGTTGCATCGCCGTACTGCGCAGCGTGCTCAAACTCCTCCTCGATCGCCAGATAGCAAGAGCGTGAGGACTCGATCAGGGTGACCTCGTGACCCTTCACGATCAGCTCTCGCGCGAGGTTCCGCCCAACCTTGCCAGCACCGACGATTATCGCGTACATCGTTTGCGCCTCAGGCCGGCTGAACCTCCAGCGCGCTCTCGAACATCTCGATCGCGTGCTGGGTGGGAGAGATGGTTTGCAAGCCCTGCTGACCGTACCAGCCAGCGCGCGCAGGATCCATGACACGCACGAGCGCCTTTTCCACGCCGAAGCGCTTCTGGGCAATCTGGGCGATGATCAGGTTGGTGTTGTCGCCTCCGGTCGAGGCGATGAACACGTCGGCGCGCTCGATCCCGGCTCCGATCAAGGCATCGATCTCCAGCGCCGTGCCGACCGTGAACTGACCCTGAGCGTCCTCCCAGCTCTTGCTCTGGCCCGCATCCAAACGCTCGTGCGAGAGCGGATCCTGGTCGAGCACAGAAACTTCGTGTCCCGCCGCCAGCGCGGACTTCGCGACCGCCGAGCCTACGCGGCCCGCACCGACAATCAGGACGAACATGAAATCAGGGGGAACATTGCGCGGACGCGGAGATTAGACGATGCGGGCCTCTGTTCGCCGAGGTCCTGCAGGTGGCTGCTCCACTGCCAGGCGATCCACCGGCGAGCGAGCCGCCGGCGCGGTGACGATCACGCGGCAGTCGGCCTTGCTCACTACGTACTTGGTGATCTCCCCGACAAAGTTCTCCAGCGGCCCGCCCAGTCCCCCCAAGCCCGCCCCACCGCGAATCCGCGAGGGTTCCTCCGCTCCCAGCACAATCGCTTCGACGCCACGGCGGCGCGCCTCCTCCACGATCGCGTACCCCGCCCGCCGCGTGCGCACGGTGGCCGTGGCGACGGACACGCCACCGTACTCCTCCCCCACCGCCTTGGCCCGCGCCAGCGCCTGGCGGGCGTGCTTGATCTGCTCCTCGGGCAGGCGCGCGTCGAGCGGCAGCGACATCGGTATCACGAAGATCCACACCGCCTCGATCGTCGCCGTATCGATCGCCGCCTCATCGGTGGGCTCGCCCGCAGCCACCAGGGCGGCCGTCTGCACGATGTCCTCGTCGAGCTCGGTATCGAACAGCGGCACGAGGATCGAACCGTAGTCGCGTTCGTCCGGCGGCTCCGCGCGCAGGATCTGCGGCGATACCGTCACCCTCCGCAACAGCGAGGTCTCATCCGCCCGCCTGTAGACGACGTACCCCACGAGCCCCACCGCCATCCAGCCAAGCCCCACGTAGCGAGCTGGTTCATGAACCACCATCACGGCAATCCAGCCTGCGCCGCAGACCAGCGCTCCGAAGACCGCGGGCAGCGGCAGTTCGCCGCCCCGCAGCCTTACCGACAGCGGCACCTTGTAGGGGCGGTCACGGTCGGGCTCTGAGTAGCGTAGGCGGCAGATCGACAGGTGGGCGATCGTGAACGCCAGCATCGCCCCGAAGGCGTAGATCCCGACGAGGAAGTCGAGGTTCTCCGGTGCCACCAGCGCCGCCGCGAGCACGCCCGCCAGAATGATCAGCACATACGGAGTCGAGCGCTGCGGATGCAGCCGCCCCAGGCCGCTTGGGATTTGGCGATTGGTCGACAGCGAGTAGGCCAGCCGCGAGAGGCCGAGCATCGCCGAGTTCGCGGCAGCGACCAGCGTGAGCGTTGCCAGAGCACCCACCCCGTATCTGAGTGTCTGCGCCAGCCAATGCGGGTGTACCTGCGTGACGATCCCGATCATCGGCGCCTCCATATAGCGACTCGCCAGCGCTGTGTGACCAGCATGCACAGGCAGCGCTGTGATCGCCACCAGCGCAATGCCGACGTAACCCACCACCACGGTCACGGCGCCGCTCCCGACCATCTGCTTCAGGCCGCGGCGGCCGATCCTCACTTCTCCGGCCAGGCCGGTGGCGGACTCCAGGCTGGTGAAGGAGATCACGGCAACGGTCAGGGCAAAGACGAGATCAGACCACTTCGGTGCGCTGCCCAAGTGGATCGGGTCGAGCAGCGTGTGCGGGTTGAAGAACAGCACCAGCCCGATCACCACGATGAATGCCTGCAGCAGCAAATCACCAGCCACCAGCACCCCGATCCGCCGTGCCCGGCCACTGCCAAAGCCGCGCACGTTGCCGAGCACGACCAGCGCGATGAAGGCCAGCGCAAGCAGCAGCGCCTCCGTCCGGTGCCCGAGTGGCTGCCAGAAGACACGCAGATACTGGGTCGCCGAGAATGCGGTGACGGCGATCAGGATGATGTAGTCGAGCAGGATCGCCCAGCCGGCGATGAAGCTCACGAGCTCGTTGAACGCATAACGGGCGAACACGGTCGATCCGCCGCGGTCCTGGTGCAGTGAGGCACCCTCCACATACGTCATCGCGGTGAGCACGAACAACAGCGCCGCGAGCAGGAACACGAGCGGCGTAAGCCCGAGCGCATGACCGGCTATCACCCCAAGGGAGAAATAGATGGCGCTCGCCAGCGACGTGTATACGACCGTGAACAGGACCGGCGAGCCAATGCTGCGACGCACAATCACGCGCGAGCGCGCCGCCAGCTCCGCCGCGGCGCGCTCGGCCTCTGGGAGGGCGGGGACCTCATCCGGGACTTGATCGTCCGGCGTGCTCACGGTTTGCCGCCCCTCTTGACCTCCACCCACAGCCGGCCCGCGCCAGCCGCGATGAACAGACCGCCGAGCAGCAGACGCGGGGAGATGACGCTCCCGTGCCCATCCACGGCCTCCACGATCAGCGCCACACCAATAGCGGCCATCACTAGGGAGAACAGCAGAGTGGCTGAGCGATGAGCCTGTCGGCCGGTCATCTTTGATGAGCTTAGGCCCTAGGAGCAGGGCCTTCGACCCTCTTTTCAGGTTATGAGCGGGATGATCAGGATCGCGACGATGTTGGCGACCTTGATCATCGGGTTGATCGCCGGACCGGCGGTGTCCTTGAACGGATCGCCAACCGTGTCGCCCGTCACCGAAGCTGCGTGAGCTTCGGAGCCCTTGCCACCGAATGCACCGTCCTCGATCAGCTTCTTCGCGTTGTCCCAAGCTCCGCCTCCGGCCGTCATCAGCACGGCGAAGAAGAAGCCGACGACGATCACGCCGATCAGCATGCCACCGAGCGCCTGCTGGTCGATCAGCCCGACGATCAGCGTCAGGAGGATCGGCAGCAGCGAGGGCAGAATCATCTCGCGCTGGGCGGTCTTCGTGACGATGTCCACACATGCGGCGTAGTCGGGCTCTTCGGAGTAGTCCATGATCCCGGGGTGCTCGCGGAACTGGCGGCGCACCTCCTCCACCACTGCGCCGCCGGCACGGCCCACCGCCTCGATCGACAGCGAAGCGAACAGGCACACCATCAGCCCGCCGAGCACCAGTCCGATCAGCACCGGTGGTTCATTGATGCCGAAGGAGATCGCGTGTCCGACCTTGGTTTCCAGTTCTTTCTGAAACCCGGCGAACAGGACTATCGCCGCGAGCACAGCGGAGCCGATCGCATACCCCTTCGTGACGGCCTTCGTCGTGTTCCCGACCGCGTCGAGCCGGTCGGTGACCTTGCGCACCTCCTCGGGCAAATCGGCCATCTCGGCGATGCCACCGGCATTGTCTGTGATCGGACCGAAGGCGTCTAGCGCGACGATCAGCCCCGTCAGCGAGAGCAGCCCCATCACGGCAATACCGATTCCGTAGATGCCGGTCACACCGCCACCGGCGAGCTTCCACGCGCCGAGTATCCCGAGCACGATCACGATCGCGGGCAACGCCGTGGCCTGCAGCCCCGAACTAAAGCCCTGGATGATGTTCGTGGCGTGGCCTGTAATCGACGCTTTCGCGGTCTTCTTCACCGGCGAAAAACGGGTCGAAGTGTAATATTCGGTCAGTCCGAACAGCAGTGCCGTGACGGCGATCCCGATCAGCGAGCACAGGTACAGATGTGTCCAGCTGGGCGTATTGACCGTGCTGCCCACATCCTTGAACGTCAAATTGCGCATCAGCCAGTAGGTGATCGGCGCAAATGCGCCGGCCGCGATCACGCCGGAGACCACCAGCCCCTGCAGGAGTGCACGCTCGACGTTGTCAGACTTCGTGCGCACCGCGAACGTACCGATGATCGAGGCGATAATCGCCACGCCACCTATCACGAGCGGGTACAGCGCCACGCGCGTGGCCTCGTGAAAGGTGAGCACACCGAGCAGGATCACGGCGACCGCTGTGACCGCGTAGGTCTCGAACAGGTCGGCTGCCATGCCCGCGCAGTCGCCGACGTTGTCGCCCACGTTGTCCGCGATCGTCGCGGGGTTGCGCGGGTCGTCCTCGGGAATGCCCGCCTCGACCTTGCCGACGAGGTCGGCGCCGACGTCCGCGGCCTTCGTGAAGATCCCGCCGCCGAGCCGGGCGAACACTGAGATCAGCGAGCCGCCGAAGCCTAGGCCGATCAGAGCATCGACCGCCGTTTTGGGACTGTCGTTGAAGAACGATGTCAATGCGCCGTAGTAGCCGGCGACACCGATCAGCGCGAGCCCGACCACGAGCAGGCCCGTGATCGCCCCACCACGGAAGGCAACCTTGAGCGCCGGTGAGACCCCACCGCGCGCGGCCTCCGCAACGCGGGCATTCGACCGCACCGAGACGTTCATGCCGATATAGCCGGTCGAGCCGGACAGCAGGCCACCGATCGCGAAGCCGCCCGCCACCGCGATGTTCTGGACGAAGATCAATGCGACGAACAGCACGACCCCGGCGATCGCGATCGTCGTGTACTGACGGTTCAGGTAAGCGCGCGCACCCTGCTGGACGGCCAGCGAGATGCTCTGCATCTTCTCGTTGCCCGGCGAGAGCGCGAGCAGGGCCCGCGTGGTCAGCAGGCCATAGGCCACGGCACAGGCGGCGCAAACGAGGGCGACGACGACCCCATGGTTCGTCAGAAAGCTACTCAACAGAAATCCTCCGCGGTCTGATTGGCGTGCCGCGCGAGGATCGTCGCGCGCACATTTGTCGCCCGGATCGCTCGGCACGAGCGTTTACCCGGTGCAAACGCGCGCGCAGTCTATCGCGCCGGACACAGAGACGAGTTCTCATTGTCTCCCACCGGCCTGGAAACAATCTCTCAGCGCCCGGGTACCCACAGCCTGCCGCTCGCCTCCGCCGGCCCAGCATCGGGCTTGGCCTCGGTGGCCGGGGCATCAGGCTTGCCCTTCACGGCCGGAGCGCTCTTCTGCCCTGCCGGCTGCTTTCCCTGTGCGCCCGGCCCGGCGGCGCTAGGAGCCTGGGCCTCCCGCGCATAGGCCATTTGCAGCTGGGATAGCGCCTCGCGCAGGGGACGCAGCTCCGCTGGAGCGCTCCGCTCGAGGATGCCCAGCAGCGCTTTGACGCCGTCGATCGCGTCTCGTACCTGCTCGAGGTCGCGTTCTCCCTCCGCTCCCGGAGCCAGACCCAGGCGACGACCGCCCAGATTCAACAACGACACCGCCGCCTGCAGGATCACCTCCGCGCTGGTGATGCGGCTCAGTTCCGCTTCATAGGCTGCGCGGAGCTCCTCCTCGCTCGGCGCTCCTGCTGGATCGGTGCTCATCACACAGTTACCTCCTCTGAATAGCTCTGTCTGGTCTCAGCCACGGAAGCCGCGAAGACCTCCTCGCGCGTCGCGCCTGACTCGATCATCTGCCGCTGGCGCTGAGCTCCGTTGCGCTCTCCAAAAGCGACACCGATGCCCAGCTCGGCGCGGACCGGCGCCGTCCAAGCCGCCAGCTGCTCGATCGCCTCTCGCGCTGGGTACTCCTCGCCACGCTCGAAGTCGACCAGCCTGCCGTCGAGCCCAAACCGGATCGCTCGCCACATGTTCTCCTCGATCATCCGCGGCGGGGGGTCCGCAAAGGGAACGCCTTCGTCCACGTCGCGGACCGCCTGCGCGATGCAAGCAACCATCAGCGCCGCGAGCGCGTCGGACTCCTGCGCGGTGGCCTGCGCGTCACAGATGCGCACCTCCACGGTGCCGAACTGGAAGTGTGGCCTGACCGACCACCACACCTGCGTGAACTCGACGATCGAATGCGTCCGCACGAGCAGCTCGATGTACTCGCGATACGCCGCCCAGCCGCCGAACGCATCGGGCACGCCACACCGTGGAAAGCTCTTCGTAAAGCTCTGCGTCCGCGCCGACTGCAGGCCCGTGTCAAGGCCGTCCAGGTACGGTGAGTTCGCTGAGATCGCGAGCAGCAGCGCCAGCACTCCCCGCAGCCGGTCGCAGACCTTCACTGCCCGGTCGACACCTTCCACGCCCACATGGACATGCAGGCTGAACGTGTTGTTGCGCCACGCCACGTACTTCAACTCTTGCTCGACCCGGCGGTAGTGCTCGGTGTCGATGATCGCCTGCTCACGGTAATCGGCCCACGGGTGGGTCCCGGTCGCGCCCAGCGTCACTCCCTGAGCGGCGGCGAGCGCAAACAGACGCCTGCGGCGCTCGCGCTGTCTGCTCAGCGCGTCCTGCAGGTCAACCCCCACGCCAGAAATAATCTCGATCTCCGAAGAGATCAGCTCGCCGGTGATGTGCTGGTGCAGGACCTCGTCGCTCTGCGCGGCGGCTCGCAGCTGCTCGAAGCGCGGCTCGAGTTCGAGCGTCTGCGGATGCAGGATCGAGAACTCCTCCTCCACACCGACAGTGAGATCTCTCGCGCCGGCGAAAGTCTCTTCCGCGCGGTCTAGGTCCAGGCTGGTCATGGCCTTCGGTTGATCTGGTGCGAATCTAGGGTTGGAGCGTCTGAAACTGGTCTTACCTGGCGAGGGCTGTAGCTGAGACGATGATCGACGTTCTTTAGGTCAAATAGAAATACAACGCATACAGCAGATCAACCGCCGGACTGGAGGTATGCACGGTCACCTCAGGTGGCACGTCCAGCAGCGACTCGGAATAGTTGAAGATGATCTTCACGCCCGCGTCCACGAGCTCACCCGCGAGCCCCTGAGCGGCATTCGTCGGCACCGCCAGCACACCCACAACGATGTCCTCGTCCTCCACCACCTGACGCAAGTCACTGGTGTGACGCACTACCTGGTTACCCACGTTCGTGCCAACCTTCGCCGCATCCACATCGAAGATCGCCACCACGCGAAAGCCATGGTCGGCGAAGATGTCCGAGGAGGCGATCGCCTTGCCCAAGTGGCCCGCCCCGAGCAGCGCGATGTTGTGCTGGCCCGCCGTCCGCAGGATCTTGCGGATCTGCGACACGAGTGCCTCGACGTTGTAGCCGACCCCGCGCTTGCCGAACTTCCCAAATCCGGACAAATCGCGACGGATCTGGGTCGAGTTCACGTGGGTGTAGTCCGACAGCTCCTGCGAGGAGATCGTCTCCTTGCCCATCTTCTTGGCCTGCGTCAGCACCTGCAGATAGCGCGACAGCCGAGCCGCCACGCCGAGTGAGAGCCGCTCACCCGAAGCAGCCGCACCATCACGCTCGCTGCCCGGAGAGGCCGTCATTGGTTCGGAGTAGCTCATCGCCCTGACTCTAAAGGATGCTTGCTCCGGCCACGGTCCGTGGTTGAGCTGCTCGGTGCTTCGCCCGTCGCGTAAGCGTCGAGCGCCAGGTACTCCGGGAATGGCAAGGCTCTGCAGAAGCGCGCGGCGCTCGCGATCATCGCGGCGTTGTCAGTGCACAGCACGCGTGGCGGAATGTGCAGCGCCACGTCTAGCTCACTCAGCCGCCGGCGCAACTCACCATTGGCGGCCACGCCCCCTCCGACAGCGAGGCGGTCAAGCCCGGTGGCCTGCAGCCCCCGTTCGGCGCGCGCGATCAGGCTGTCGACGATCGCTGCCTGGAAGGAGGCCGCGAGATCGGCCGCGCGCGCGCCGGTCTCAGACGGGGACAGCTCACGCAACCGGTAGAGCAGTGCGGTCTTCAACCCCGCGAACGAGAAGTCCAGGCCCTGCTCGAATGTCTGCCTGCTCGTCCCCTTGCCGCCGCGCGCACGGTCCGCGCGGGAACCGGGAAACGTGAACGCCTGCGGATCGCCCCCTTCGGCCAGCCGCTCGAGCGCCGCGCCACCTGGGTAGCCCAGCCCGAGCATCCTTGCCCCCTTGTCAAACGCCTCTCCCGCCGCATCATCGAGCGTTCGGCCCAATACCTCATAGCCCTCACGCTCGCGCACGTGCACCAGCAGCGTGTGCCCGCCGCTGGCAATCAGACACAGAAACGGCGGCTCGAACCCCTCGGCCCCGAGCCCCGCGGAGGCTAGGAAGTTCGCCGCGACATGCCCTTGCAGATGATCGACCGGCGCGAACGGCAGTTCCCGGGCAGCGGCCAGGGCCTTCGCGGTAGACAGGCCCACCAGCAGCGCACCCACTAGACCCGGTCCTTGTGTCGCCGCCACCAGGCCGATGTCGTCAAGCGTCACGCCCGCCTCGTCTAACGCTTGCGCGACAACCAGGTTCGCCAGCTCCATGTGCTGCCGGGAGGCGATCTCCGGGACGACTCCGCCGAAGCGGTCGTGCACTCCTTGAGAGGAGATCACATTCGAGCGAACGTGCCCGTCTGCGCCAAGCACGGCCGCACAGGTGTCGTCGCAACTGCTCTCCAGCGCCAGGATCTTCATCAGGATTAGGCCCCGCCCACCCCGGGCACATCATCGAGTGAGCCTTCAAGCGTGGCCGGAGTGCGCCACATGACCAACGCGTCCTCACCGTTGTCCTGGTAGTAGCGGCGGCGCACGCCGGCCGCCCGGAACCCCTCCCGTTCGTACAGCCGGATAGCAGGAAGGTTGGAGCGCCGCACCTCAAGCGTGAAGCGCGCGTCCTCGTCATCGACTTGCGCATACAGCTCGGCGAGCAGCGCCGAAGCAACTCCCAAGCGCTGATACTCAATATCTACAGCAACATTCATCACATGCCAGACCTCGTCATACCGAGAGCAGATCAGATAGCCCGCCAACCGCCGGCCGTGCGTCTCTTCGAGCACCGCCGCCAGGCATATGCCGGACTGCTTGGAGCGCTCTAGCACGAACATCGCCAGCGACCATGGTGTGGGGAACACGCGGCGCTCGATCGCGATCACATTCGGCAGATCGGGATAGACCAGCCGCCGGATCTTCACTGGCAGAGGTCCTCTGTTCGCTGGTCTGCTGAGGAATGGCTCCGTCACTCCCCAGCGCTCCTACCGGCATATGCACGCCCAGCGGCTCGCGCTCTCTCCAAGGCGATCTCCGCATCCGGCCGGCGCTGATAGTCCGGCACGATCGTCTCGTACCCCGCCACCGGCGTAGCGTGAGCTCCAAGGTCGCAGATCGCCACGGCGCTCACCAGGTTCAGTGTCGAGGAATCTGGCGGGACCGCCACCCCAAAAGCCTCCAGCTGGCTGCGAAAGCTCACCGCCCCGTCGCCTACCGCCAGCCACTGCCCTCCTCGCTCATCCTCTCGCTGAGCTTCGGCTTGCTCGATGATGCTCCCCAGCTCCTCGGGGGCCAGTGCGCGGGGGGCTATGAGCTCCTCGGCTCCTCCTCCGCCGGTCATCTCATATGCAGCGGCAAACGCCTCCCCACGGCGTGCATCGAGGACCGCGAGCACTCCCGAGCGCTCGAGTCCGGACCGCAGCGCCGGCTCCGCCAGCGCACGCAAGCTCGACACACCAGCCAGCTCAACCCCCAGCGACTGTGCCAGCCCGCGCGCTGTCGCCAGCCCTACGCGCAGGCCCGTAAAGGTGCCTGGCCCCAGGCCCACAGCGATCCGGTCGATCTCATTCCAGCCCATGTTCGCGTTTTCGAGCAAGTCGTTCACCAGCGTCAGCAGCCGCGTGGCGTGTCCGGGATGCTCGTCTGGGCCGGGATCGTCGCGCGCTTGCAGCGTGCTTCCGTCACTCATCCGCAGACCAACCGCCGTGGATGGCGTAGCGGTGTCAAAGCCGAGCACGATCACTCCTCGATCACCTCAATCCGCCTGTGGCTGGCGCCCATGTGAGTCAGCGTCACGCGCAGGCGCGCACTCCCCAACTCCGCGCTCTCCTTGACCGGCCACTCCACGAAGGCGATCAGCCCAGGGCCCAGGTAATCGTCCAACAGCCCCGGATCCTCCGCTCCTAGACCGCCCGCCAGGCGGTAGAGGTCCAGGTGCGAGACGGTCGTGTTTGTGGCCCTGTAGCGGTGACCGATGCTGAACGTCGGGCTGGTGACCGGATCGGTGACGCCCAGCGCCCACGCGGCGCCGCGCACGAACGTTGTCTTGCCAGAGCCCAGCTCGCCCTGCACGAGCACCACATCGCCACCCTTCAAGCCCCCGGCCAGCTTGGCGCCTAGCGCTTCGGTTTCGCGTGGGTCCTTGGTCTCGACGACGCTTACGCTCACGCCGAGACCTTAGAGCGTGTTGGGAATAGGCGGTTCGGTCGGGGGCGCTTGAGGAGGAGCCTTAAATGCGATCGGCCCGCGGGAGAAAGAACGCGGGCCGATCGTGCTTCCTGGAGGGATGGAGACAGGGCCTTATCGGCAGCCACCGCGCCTTGCTTTAGCCCTTAGCCCGAAAATTTCGGCATTCCTCCCGATTTCCCCTCTTTTCAAGGGAAATCCGGCCTGAAAATGCCTAAAACAACCCGAGCTGGTCGATCTCGGTGCCCGGCTCCTCCACCTCTGCCGGTGCCGCCTCGGGCATCGCCTCGGGCACCTCCAATGCCTGCGGTTGCTCGGGAGCACCAAGCGCCAGCAGCTCCGGCAGCCGCGTGAAGTCCTCGCGCAATGTCTCGAGCATGCGCGGTGTGTAGAGCGCCGCAGCTGGATGGAAGATCGGATAGAGCCGCACCGCGCGGCTGCCGAGCGTCAGCACCTCCGGCTGGCCGTGCAAACGCGTGATCCCCGTGGGGTCGTCGCGCAGCAGCTTCGTCGAGAAGTTGCCAAGCGTGCAGATCACCGACGGCTGGATCAGCTCGACCTGACGATGAAGATAGTCCTGGCAATTGTCGATCTCGACCGGCAAAGGGTCGCGGTTGCCGGGAGGTCTGCACTTGAGCACATTGCATATAAAGACCTCCGAGCGAGCCATGCCGACCTCACTGAGCAGCTGCTCCAGCAGCTTGCCTGCCCGTCCGACGAACGGCACGCCCTGCTCGTCCTCGCTCGCGCCTGGAGCCTCCCCCACGAACATCAGATCCGCATCCGCGTTGCCCGCGCCAAATACGACCGTCTTGCGAGTCGCCGCGAGCTCAGTACAGCGGACGCAGCCTCGCGCCTGCGCCAAGACCTCCTTCAGGGCCTCACGCCGCTCGGACGGCGACTGCTCGCTCTCCTCGGCTGACATCGCCTACATGCTATGAGCGATGATCTCGCGATGGTGCCACCCTCCGAACCGGATGCCGAAACGGGCGGTGGCGAGCGCGCGGACCTCCTGGCGGTGCGTGAGCGCCACGAGATCGGGCTGGACGCGGCGCGGGCCGAGGCGGTCGCCAAGCGCCACGAGCGCGGGCGGCGCACCGCCCGCGAGAACCTCGCGGATCTCCTGGACGAGGGCACCTTCGTCGAGTACGGGCCGCTGCTCTTCGCCGCCCAGGAGCGCCGGCGCTCGCGGGAGGAGCTGATCGCCCGCACCCCCGCCGACGGCCTGGTCGGTGGGATCGGTGAGATCGAGGGCCAGCGGTGCGTGGCGATGTAAAGCTACGTTCTATGGGGTGGTAAAATGTTTGACGGTCGTAGCATGGAAAAGCCACGCGTGATCATATCGGTGCGGGTGTCCAGCAAGGAGCAGCAGGAGCAGGGTTTTGGCTGGGATAACCAGATGCGCCGGCTCCCGGAGCTGGTGGAAGCGCAGGGCTGGGAGATCGCCAAACGCCCCGATGGGACGCAGGGCATCTACGACGAGGGCTTCGCGTCGACGACGGCAGCCGAGGGCGATGACCTAAGCCTGGAGAGCCGTCCGGTGATGCAGGCGCTGCTGGGGGAGCTGAGCGTGGTGCAGCCGACCTATCTCGTTTGTCGCGAGCAGGATCGCCTGCATCGCTCGACCCTCGAGTGGGAGCTATTGCAGCATCGGATGGTCAAGGCTGGCGTCGAGGCCGTCGTGCAGTGGCCGACGCTGCAGGGTGCGCCGTTGATCACTCGTCTGTCGGAGAGCAAGGACCAGGCGTTTGCGTCGATTCAAGCTGTGTTCTCGCAGCTGCAGAAGGCGGACATGAAAGCCAAGATGGGCGCCGGCCGTCGTGAGCGCTCTGCGCAGGGATTGCCTGCCGGGGGGCGCCTTCCCTATGGATACGAACGCGGGGAGCCGAAGGGGCCATTGGTGATCAACGAGGCTGAGGCCGAGATCTACCGGCAGATCATCGGCTGGACGATCGAAGGTCGTGGCGCAGTGTCAATCTCGAAGCAATTGACCCGCCAGGGCATTCCCACGATGATGCGCAAGGGCGTGTGGAGTGTGAACACCGTTCGGGGGATCGTGGCCAGCCAGTCGCAGCTGGGGCTGGTGCGGGTTCGGCGGGACGGCGCCGAGTCGGTGTGGGTTCCGGCGCGCGACCAGCCGGCGCTCATAGATCGGGAGGTGTGGGAGCAGGCGCAGGCGGTCGTCGCTTCTCGTAAAACACGCAGCGGCGACCGTGAGCGTCGCGCCGCCTTGGTGGGGCTGTTGAAATGCTCGGCATGCGGTCACAGGCTTAGGTATCACAGGAAGAAGAAAACGAGCTCGTCGGGCCGGGTGTCGACTTATTCGGTCTATGTGTGCATGGCCAATCCGTATTGCAACGCGGGCTACTCAATCTCGGAGCGGAAGGCTCTACGCGAGATCAGCCCCTACATCAACGAGTTGCTGGAGTCGGGGACGTACTGGGTGCAAGCACCGGAGAAAGGCGACATGGGCGATATCGAGGGACGTGTGGGTGAGCTGGAGGCGGCGCGTGAGACCGCTCACGGCAAGGTCAAGCGCGCACACACGGCATACGTTGACGCACCGGAGGACATGGCGGGCATCGCCCTCGAAGAGCTTCACCGACGTCGCGAGGTGCTGAAGGGCATCGAAGGGGAACTCGCGAAGGCTCGTGAGGGGTATGCACAGGCGATGGCGGGCCCCGCTGAGGACATCGACATAGAGGCGCTCAGAGATCTGCTGCGAGGCTGGGAAGACCTGGAAGACACACCAAAACGGATGGTGCTGGAAACGATCATCGAGTACGCGGACGTCTTGCCGAACGGTCGAGAGAAACGCCTGGATATTCATTGGATCGCAGCACCGGTCGTGCCCGTGGCCGCAGCGACCCTCGGCTAACCACCCACGCCGCTCGTAGGGCCCTTTCCGGCACGCCTACGGCGATGACAGGAGCGCCACGGGAAGGGAGCAGCTGACCCGTTGGCACAGGAGCCGGACCCAACCAGTACCCAATCCCAGCCCCCAACAGTCCCGATCCCACACCACCAAAGCGTGGGCTGGCCCCGGCAGAGTCCGTGACGTCGCCTCCGGCGAAACCCGGCGACACAACCACGCCCGAGCTGACCACCACACCCCTCACCCCTCGGTGATTCCTTAAACGCGGAGCGCCCTACCCAGCGCAGCCGAAGGGCGACACGGAGAACGCCAGCGCCCACGACAGTTACGGCACGGCCTGCATGTTTACCATCGCATCTGCCTGGGATCATCTGCCTTGGGACGAGGAGGATCGTGCGGCGCTTGGTGATCGTCGGCATTGCGGGCGTATAGGGGGTCACGTTTAGGCTGGCGCACCGGCGTGCCGGGCGGAGAGGGGAGATCGTCCGGGCGGCGCAGGGTGATCAGGTCTTCGGGCTTTCCTTCGCACCGCAGCTTGATGCGCAACGCCACCTGCAGCAAGCGGAACTGCTCCTCCCGAGAGAGGTAGGGCGCCCGCGCGACGCGACGCCAAAGCCGCCCAAAGAACCCGGGCCGCTGCACAACGGGCGTTACGGTCGAGGAGTCGGCGGTCCGGCGCCGCAGATGACGCCCGGTTGTGGACCGCGCTCCTCGCTGCGTGCCATCTGGGACTGGGGTGCTGGCTGGCGCTCGGTTGGCGGGAAGTGTTTTCAGGGTGCGGCGCATCACTGCCTCCAATCGTTGTGCGTGGTGGGTCCTCGGACGGGTCTCGAGCGCTCTTTCGAGCTGGGCTTGTCGGGAGGGCTGGGCGTGCTTTTGTCGCCCTCGATTTTGAGGGCGGTGGTTTTGATTCCGTCGGCCCGACCCCGCGGCGATGAGCGGGGCCACCGCCGCACGCACCCCTCGGTGATGCAGTCGAGGCGGAGGTGCTCAGCACCGGTCCCGGAGCTATGCGGCTGCCTGGAGCGCGGCATCGGTGGTCGTTGCGCGTAGGCGGTCGATGCGTAGCTCTGTTGGTGGGTGGGTGTGTTCGGTGAGCCAGATGAACGGGACGGGGTGGTCGTGGATGAGGGCGTGTGTTTCGAGGAAGTCAGCTAGCTCGTCGGCTTGGCCGAGACGGGCGGCGTGCTCATCGGCGGTGTACTCCCGCTCACGCCAGTAGCTGCCCCAGCCGGGGGCCATGATCCGCAACCCGAGACCACCCTGAGCGAAACGGATGATCAGCCGCAATACCCACAGCACGGCACCGAACGCGGTAACCGTGAGCAGCAGCCTGTCACCACTCGCCACGACGAGGTCGTGCTGTCCTGGCTGTTTTTCGCGTGTTCTGGGGAGCGGGTTGATGATCAGACGGTTGATCGCCGCGGTCAGCTTCCCATCACTGCTGTCGAGGTGCCCGAGCTCGTGAGCGAGAACCGCAGGGAGATACTCGCTCTCCAAAAGGCCGCGGGAGAGCATCAGCGTGTTACCGCACACCGCAGCATCCGGCAACGGCTCATCCAAAACGAACCAAAAGCCCGGCAACCGCAACCCCTCAGATGCTTGGGCCTGGAGATGCTCAACAGCGTCCTGATAAGCGAGCCGCTCACGCTGAGAAGGGTCCCTGCCACCCATGTTCTGCGCCCACCACCAGCCCCCACCAAACGGGGTTATCAGCGCGAGAACCGACCAGCCAGTCGGGACCAACGCGACCTCAGCAAGCCCTCCCGCCCCACCAAGCGGCTCACCTTTGACCAGCAACACCAGCAGCAACACCGCGAACGTGAGAACCACACGGGCGAGGATCACCGGCACTTCAGCGATAACCGTCGCCACATACAAAGCAAGCGTCGAAGGGGACGGCAACCGCAACACACCAAACAGCTCACCCATGACCAACTCTCCCTTCAGTCAGAACGGTAAATCCACCACCACCCCCCTCCTCCGACCAAACACCACAAACGGGACACCCCCGACACATTCCATCGCTGTCCACGAACCCGTGCTCCCCACACGCGGCTCGAAACCCCACGCACACCGGCGTTGAGCTTCTGGTGGTTTTTCCAAGCCGTTTTGGGCTGTGAACAGAGTCGGCATGGAAAAAACCCATACCGAATGGGCACTACAAGGGGCCGTTCTGCTCGAATCCGAGGTTTCCCAAGACCACCGGTCTCCTAGACGCAGGCCTTCCAGGGAGCACACCAGAAAGAGACCGGACCACCCCGATCGAGTATCCCGTCCCAAGCCGGGCCTAGCTTGCTTGTCTCCGTCCAGAAACGGCGACAGGAAAGCAGATGCTTGCACGGGCACACACGTTCACGATCGAGGGACTGCAGACGCGGCACGTGATCGTCGAGGTGGACATTCGCCCCGGGCTACCCGGATTCGCGATCGTCGGAGGAGCGCAAGGCGACTGTCCATTTCCAGGTTTCTATAGGTCAGTAGCTGGCAGGGGACGCCAGCCGTCAGGTCGTACGAACGCCGGCTCGTCGGCATAGCATGAGGGGTCATGAGTCCAAAGGGCATGCGCCGATCCGTGGGGGACCAGGGTAGATCGCGGCCTTCTCAGCGGCGGCTTGGACGGCTCAGCGCCTCGCCCAACATCGACGCTGTGACCTGGATCCTCGTCGCGCTACGCGACTTCGACTACACGGTCGGTTCCATCGTGCCACCCGTATTCGAAGCCTACGCGCGCATCTTTCATCCTGCGTCACGCGGTAGGGACGAGGACGAGTCGGCCGTGCGGTGGACCGACGTCGCCGAGGCGAATAGTCGCGAGATGCACCCGGCAGCGGAGTGGGGCTCAATCACGGGCTCCTGGGACTACCAAAATGGCTCAACTCAGCCGGGGCTTTGGGACAGCCCTCCCTCGACCGGCGAGCTACCCGGCGAGGTCGCGCAGCGGCTGGTTGCAGTTCTCTCCGAACATACGGATGATCCGAGTCACGGCTTCTTCGGCATTTGGGAGGGCTGGGGAACCCCGACGGAGACGTTCTTCTTTGCAGACGACACGCCGGAGAGGGTCCAGCAGCAAGCACAAGAGGCGTTTGACGCTGAGGTTGCAGCCTGGAGCGGGCTGATCGAAAGTGCTGCGTCCTTTCAGGTGCCGCATCGCAAGATGCATCTACTGCGGGGGCCGCTCGTCGCAATCGAAGACTTCTACGAGTGCTACGACGGTCCTGCGAGCCTGTGTCTCCGCAACCCGCCGAGCCTTTGGTGGCCGGCAGACAGGAGATGGTGTGTGGGCACCGACATCGACCTCATGACCACGTACGTGGGCGGAAGCAGCGCGGCTATCGAGGCCCTGCTCGCCGACGATCAGCTTGAGGTGCTGCCAGTACCAGACAATCAGAGCATCACGTGGGAAGCCGACACGATCAACCCGCTACCTGGGCCGCCATAGGTGAGGCCCGTCAGGGAGCGAAACATGCAGTCGATGGCACGCGGTAGCCGCTAGCAGCTACCGAGCGAGTTCTGCTGCGGGAGGTTGCCAGCCGACCTGTTCCGCGAGACCGCGTGCGAACAGCTCGCTCCTATCGACCACTTCACCATGATTGGTATACGTGATCCTGCCGGTGATGCGTTGCCACTCTCGCATCTCCTCTTTCTGGCCGACGTAGCGGAACGTCCATTTGGTCTCTTGGATCGCGACGCCGTTGCCGTCGGTGTGATCTCCCAGCACGAGCCCGACCGCCAATTCCCCAGCGTCGATCGGTCAGCGCTTTCTTGGTGGCCGAGGGAGATGGCATGATTTACCACCCTCCCCGGCACCAGTCGCCGCTCCGGACGTTCGCAGCCCTTCCGTCGCTTGTATACGCTAGGGTCACGTTGCAGGATGTCGGCTCGCGACGCCGCGACAGATCGGACTCGGCTTTTCTTGCTTAGGCCTGTGTGGCCCACGCTGGCACCCCTTGGAACCGCCCGACATCATCGGTGCGCATCAAAGGCGAGGAGTCGATGCGGACGAACTCTTGCCCGTTCCAGCGGTATACCGCGAGGGCAAGGGTCCCGTCCTTGGCACGATCGACCGTACACAGCTCGACCTTCCCGTCCTCGTCAACGTCTTCCACAAGGAAGTTAACACCCGTGTTGTTTCTCAGGGCCGCTGACAGGGCCACCGGTTCCTGGTTGCGCATGCCGACGATAGAAAGCCTCGCTTCGCCATTGCTGACACTTTGGATCAAGAAGTCGTACTGTCCCTCGTTAGTCACATCCACCGCTCCAACATACGCGCGCCGTCGGCTAGCGTGTGACACTGCTCCAGGATCAGATCGTGCCGACTCATCCGCGCTCGCTTGCATAGGGATTCTGAGAGGGACGGCGAGCACAGGCCTGCTCGGCTCGTTTACGCCCCCGGAGAACCCAGGCAGGCCTGCCTCGTCCGAAGTGAGCTGTGCAGCCAGCGTTCGTACGAACTCGCTAAACCCGTTCCGCAGCGCGGCTAGACGCCTGTCGGCACGCCAAGCGAGAATCACCCCAATTAGGCCAAAGATCAGCCCGGCTGCCGTAGTCCCGGCTCCAAGGTCGACTGCCGACACCACGCTCACGACTGACCATCATCCCCAGTATTCATATCTACCATGAGTACCCCGCCTATCTCCACTCCTGACAGCATCCATACCCAAGCATATAGAGGTGCGCCCGAGCTCGTCTTTGGTGTGGTGGGATCAGTAGGCACCAGATTGACGCGCACTTGCGATCAACTCGACGCCGCCCTCCGCGAGGTCAACTATGACACTCGGACAATCCGCCTGAGTGACCTGCTGCACTCAGTGACGCCGACGCCTCCATGGTCGCCGCCATTGTCCACCGCCCGGTCCGACATCCCAAGGGACCGCGATATCCGTGCTCATCAGGATGCGGGGGATCGGTTGCGTCGACTGACCGGCCGCGGTGATGCCCTAGCGATTCTGGGGATCGCCGAGATCCGAAACCTTCGCAGAACTGCGCACGGGGAGCCACTCCCGATATCAAATGCCACCGATCCAGAGTCGGAGCTCGCCTACAACGTCCAAGACGCGCTAATCGACTGGCAAGCAAGCTACCAGACGCCGCTCGCTCGGACGGCGTTTGTCCTAAAGTCACTCAAGCACCCTGATGAGGCGCGAGCTCTTCGCAAAATCTACGGCCGCCGCTTTTACCTTATTGCGGCCCACGTGCCGCTAGAGATGGCTATCGACGATCTTGGCAGACAGATAGCTGCCTCGGAACATGACGAGTACGACGACTCGCATCGTCACCGTGCCCGCGACCTATACGAACGCGAGGCGGATCCCGAGAACTCTCGTACGCCTGCCGATCTTGCACTCCAACAAAGCGAAGACGACCCATTTAATGCCCTCGGCCAGAACGTCCGGGATACATACCGGCATGCCGACTTCTTTATCGACGCCCGAGGCGACACTGACCACATTTTTGATCAATTGAAGCGCCTTGTGAAGCTTGTTTTCGGTGATCCCTTCGTTACACCCACCCCCGATGAGCAGGCGATGGAGTATGCGTACGTGGCGAGCATGCGTTCATCGGCGTTTTCGCGACAGGTCGGGGCTGTGATTACAGATGCTAGGACCTCAGTTGTAGCTGTGGGAACAAACGAGGTACCAAAGGCGCATGGCGGCGCATATTGGCCAGACGATGATCCCGACGGTCGTGACTTCAACTATCACGGTGGCGACGACAGCACCGACCTCATGCGCCGGTCAATTCTACGCGAGACGCTCGACCGACTTGAGCAGCTACATCTCCTAGACTCTGACGATCGCGCCGGAGTGCCACTAAACGATCTCGTCGCGGCATTGCGTTCCGCGCGCGTTTGGCGGCCCACCGAGTTCGGCAGACCGGTTCACGCTGAGATGGCCGCAATAACTGACGCGGCGCGGCGCGGAGTGCCCTTACAGGACTGTACTCTCTATACGACCACCTATCCCTGCCATGGATGTGCGCGCCACATACTCGCCGCGGGTATTAGGAAGGTCGTTTACGTCGAACCCTATGCTAAGAGTCTCACCCATAACCTTCACGAGGATGCTATCGCCACGGATCCTGTTGAGCCATCCGACAGCCGTGTCATCTTCAGCCAATTTATAGGTGTCGCCTGTCGCCGGTTCGCCGATCTCTTTGAACGCACTGAAGGCGAACGCAAGGACGACGAGGGCCACGCCAAACCCTTTAGGCCTGACAAGGCCAACCCGCGGCGAGTCGAGAAGCACCCCTTTTACCAAATCGCCGAGGTCGCTGAAATAGCAAACTTAAAGAGGGCCCTATCGGCCGCCGCAGTCACCCTAAGAGATCAAACCGCCACAAAGGAGGCACCACATGAGTCGTCTTGACAAGTCTGCCGCAACGTCGGTACAATCAGAGCTTAGTAAAAGTGATGAGGGGAACCTGGACATGGATGTCTACGAACAGCGAAACCTGTCCGCGGAGGATATCGACAGGCAGACAACGGGTTTGGCTCGCTCATTCGATGAGGCAGTTCAGTGGGAGGCACTCCTTCCGCAGTGGCTGCGTGATCTGCCGGTAAGGACCTCCGAGGAGATGCAAGAAGAGCATGACCGAGCAAGTCGGCGTGCTCGCTTCTTCGCGATAACTCGAAATCGGCCAGTCGTCGGGTGACCGCCGACTGAGTGACCGACTTGGACACGTGACCTGCCGGGCGCCCGCTTGCAGCAAATAACTGAGAGGTGGGCCGTGGCCGACATTACCGGTTGTACGACGCAGCAGTACCAAGTCTGACGAATTATCGACGTCGACGCCGTTGGCGAACTTCTTCGCGACGCTCTGGAACGCACCGCAAACTGACTTACACATGCCGGCGCACTGGCCTGTATCGGGCGATACTCCCGGCTTCTTCGACCGGCTAGTGGCGCATGTGCAGCACATCCACAATCACACCCGTGATGAGTACGGTGCGCTATTCCACGCTCTCGGCGTCCCACTTGATCCTCTTGCGGACGTGCACGCCCGCAAAGCCGAGCTTAGATCGCGACCATCTACGTTGATTCATTGTGACGTGCACCGTAAGAACTGCATCGTCAACGATCAGAGATTGTGGTATCTCGACTGGGAGCTGGCGCTGATCGGGGACCCCGTGTACGACCTTGCCGTGCATCTACACAAGATGACCTATTCGGCGGAAGAGGAGTCAACGTTGGTGCGAGCCGTTGTCGCCGGCTGCAAACCTGTCCTGATCGACGGCTGGGAGGAGGATCTAGTCGTTTATCGCACGTTTGAGCGACTCAAGTCGGTCCTAGTCGACACCGTTCGGTATAGCCAGCAGATCCGCGATCCTTTTACGCCGGCAGCCCTGCGAGACGCGCTGATTGATAAGTGGCGCGGAAAGCTTCTTTCTGCACAGCCATTTTGGGAAAATCGTGTGCCGGACGAGAGCGAGGCGGAAGCGCTACTCGCGCGGGGTCGCGCTGGGGGAGGGGCTTGACGACCTATGGCCGGAGAAGTGTCTCATCGAGGGGCGTGCCTGTATACAGGCACGCGAGTTCGCGGTACTCCCGAGCGCCGCAGGCAGATCGATCAGCGAGTTGTGCCCGGTTGAGGCATGCTCTAGACGGTGCAACTAGGTGTCGTCAGCAGTCAGGAACGGCGTGGTCTCTATTGGGCCACCGGTAGCTGGGCCCTGCCGTGGGATGGCGACGGTGTGCTTGCGCCGCGGAGGTGGATCACAGAGTCGGCGCTGTATGAGGCGGTGGCGCAGGAAATCGGCGCGCAACGGATCGCCGAGTTTGACGCCCGACGCGGCGAGTTCGCCCCGACGCCGACCCTCGAGAAGTGCGTCGCAGAGGCTGTCTACGAGGAACGTCGGCGCGATCTCTTGCCGAAGGCCCCTAGCCGCCTGAACTGCCTCTTTGCCGCTGAGGATGCCGTCGCAGCGATCGACTTCCTCAGAGCCTATGGTGCGCCGCTGCAATTCGATGCGAGCGGCATGAGCCAGTCTGGGGCAATGCCCGTCAGTACAGCGGACGGCTTGTGGATTGCTCTCGACATGCATCTTTTTCAGATCCCGCAGCTTGCCGATCGAGCCGACGAGAACGAGCGCGGCCTTAGCGCGCTGCGCGAAGAAGCGTCTCGCTACTGGAGGGGAGGTAAGTCAGCGAGCCCATTCGTGGAGGTGCTCTGCGAGAAGCTGTGGCGCTGGACCGCCTTCATCGACGAGCAGGGCGCGCCGGACGGGTTTGCCTCATGGATGCGCCGGCGCCAATCATCTTCGTAGGAGAGTCAGCACGCCCGCTCCCGCAGCGTAGCCGCCGCCACCCGGCGGCATGACCACATGACATGAGGCCTTCAGAACGGTAGGTCCACCACGCCCGCTGACGAGCGATGCACAACCGGGACATCGGGAGCATCCTTGGAAGGTGTCTGGGAGGCGGGTACGGGCAGAGGTGTGCTGAGGGCTGGTGCGCGGGGGATCTGGACCTTCATCGCCTTGCCGTGACTGATCAGGTACGCCATCCCGGGATCGAGATTGCGAACCTTGTTCGGGTCGATCGTCAACTGATGTTCCATCCGGACGGAGCGCTCACGGGCGAGGCCGTCCTCGGCGAGACGAGTCGTCAGCTCCGGAACCTTCCTGGTACCAGCTAGCGCAACGATCTCATCGGGGGTATTCACCCGGTGAGCGATCACCGTCTCCACGCTGCCGAGGATCCTCGCGGTCTCCTCCTCCCCGCCCATCCCCTCCACGACCTGCGGCGCCAGCACGAGGCTGGTGTTGAAGCCCCTGGCCTTCTCCACCCGTGCGGCCATGTCCGCGGATTGAGCGAGGCTCGAGAACTCGTCCACGATCAACAGACAGAACTGATCGCGGGGCTTGCGAGTACTGAAGTAGTGCGCGAAATCCTCAAACAGAAACCGGGCGAGACCACCAACCTCTTCGCTCAGCGTGAGCGAGTCCAGCAGGACGTACCCCGAGTTGGTGTCCTCCCACGCCCAGGAGCCGTCCAGCGCGCCTCTTGTTTGTCCGAAGAACGCCTCATAGCGCAACCGCACCTGGGCGACCTGCGCCGCCGTCAACGCGGCAACAGCACTCGACCCCGGATGCGCGATCGTGAGCAGCGCGTGATCCATCCGGGCAAGCACCGCCCCAGAGGATCGGGGCGGGCCATCCGGGTGCTCACACACCAGCCTGAGTGTCGTCTTCGCTACATCCCTGTACCAAGCGGCAGGACCCTCACTGGAGTAGTCGATGATCTCCATCAACCGGCCCTGAATCTCGTGCGCCTCCCCCCTCCATCCGTCAAACGGCTCGTTCGGGAACACCCTTGTGTTGCGGCCCGCGCCGGTCATCAGACCCGAGAAGCGTTCCGCGTTCTCCCGGTCACCCTTCCCATCCAGATAAAACACCGGGGCGTCACTGCTCTTCGCAATGGTCCACGCCAACCTGAGCAGCGTCTCGGTCTTCCCCGCCCCAGTGGCGCCGCACACCAGCAGGTGACGGCACAACCGCTCCTGGGAGAGCAACACCATCCGCCCAGCAACCGGTAGCGCACGCTCACCAGAGACACGCTCCGCCACGACAAACCCCCGCTCGCCACCAGCCTCACCCACCAACGGCACACCAACCACAGGACTTGGCGCTGGCTGCCGTGGCTGGCGACGGCGCCCAAATACCCCACGTGCGGCTGTGGCGGTCGTGGTCACGGCATCCCCCCACTCTCCGGTTTGGGTAGCTCGCGTACACCCAGAGTCGGCCAGCGACCAGTAGAGGCAAGCTCTGACAGCTGACGGTGCGGACCGGCGGCGCAGAAATACAGGACCGCGTCGAAGCGGCCGGTGAGCTCGTCGAGGATCGCCGTGACGCGACGCCGGCTCTTGACGGTCAGCTCAACCTCAATCGCCACGTGGCGGCCCTCCGTGATCGCCACACCGTCAGGAAGGTGCTCACCGGCCAGGCGATCCCGAGCCAACACACGCTCCGGCACCCATTCCGTCGATGGAGCGCGGCCCTGCACGTGAAGGCGCACATCGTTCACAGCGGCGACGTGCGCGAGCGACCCGATGCGGGGACGCCACATACCGAACCCGGAGTTGCACGCTGTCATTCCCGCCCCGGTAGGGAGCACCCACGCGGGTTCATCCACCAGCACCCTCCGTGTCGTGACGAGCCCAGCAGCGCGAAGCCGCGCAACAGTGCGCTGCACCGTCCGCGGACCAGCACCCATCAACACCTCGAGCTGGTCGGCGCGGGCGCCGTACTGCTCGGCAAGCCAGCCCAAGACCTCGATATCGCGACGGCGCAACGTCTCGTGCTCAGCGCGTCCCGCCGTCCGGGACGCGCGCGCCACACCACGCGAGGACCATCCGCGGCGGGGAGAGAGGACGGGCATCACTTGCCCGTCCTCTCGGCGTAAGCCTTTGCGGCTTGCTCGCGGACATACCAGCCCTTGCCGCGGCTGACGAACGTTGTGAGCTTCCCGCGATAGAAGTGCGCGGAGACGGTTGTGAGCGGTACGCCGAAGAACTTTGCGGCTGCGCTCGCCCGGGCACCGGGGTTCTCGATGAGATACCCGACCAGGTCATCCTGGGAGATTCGCGGCGTTTTAGCGGCGGGACCTTCGCCCATCAACGCAGCCCGTGCGGTCCGCAAGCGCTCACGCTCAGCTATCGAGGGCTCGTGGGGCGCGAGCTTGCCATCCAGCCTCGAGAGCTGCTCATCGATCTCGGCAACCAGGCCCCGGGAAGCCCGGCCCAACACGCCACGCGAACGATCAGCCACAACCAACCTCCAAGCTAAAGCGACACGACAACATGCAAAGCACAATACATGATTATCATGTGACTATCAAGCACGGGTTATGCCCATCCAGGGAGAGCTCGCGCAAGCGAGATTTCCCGCCCCCGGTGATGTGCCCCGGTGCCCCCCGACACCACCCCCTAGCCATGTCACGCCCCATCTCGTGAGGCGGACTTGTCCGGCTCACCGTTCATGCAGTTTCGTGGTGCCTGCCGTTGATCCCCTTTCCCCTCGTCCCCGTCCCAATGCGCCCTACTGCCACCCGGTCCGTGGATCAGGGGTAAGCCGATCGTGGGCCGTCTGACCGAGACACATCGAGCGTTAGCGAAGAGGGGGCTCGGTCAGACGGCCCCCCACCAGCCCAACGACACCACCAGAAGAGCCGCAAAACCGCTTCGCAAAGCCAGAAGCACGGTGTAAACCGTGACGCGAACCTGTCGTGGAACCTGACGCGGCACGCGACAGGATCCACGACACGATTTCACCGCGGCCTCTGGCCTTTCACCGGCGGTCGCCGAGGCGACCGTCGGTCCTGAAGGTAAGGCGGCGCGAAGCGCCACCTCACCGTTTTGCGGCGTCACAGGCTGTGCGCTTGCGGACGACCGGTTAGCGGGGTCAAGAGGGTGCAGGAATATCCCGGAATCTGGGAGATGACGTGGGCGGCCGACCGGCGCCGCCTTGCCCGCTAACCTCCAGACCATGGCGCCTGCATTGCTCGCACCCAGCTCGCCGTTGCTCCGCCAGCATGGTCTGGTTGGCTGCTCCACGGGTTACATGACGGATCATCGCGAGGATTGGGAGCATCTCGTTGTAGAAGCGGCTGCGGTCTCCGGTATCGCGACTGAGCTTTCGGCCATCTCAGAGCACGAACTCCCTTCGTTGCTCGGCTTCCTAGACCTCGATCCTGTGCTCCCGTTCCGCTACATCAGTGTTCACGGACCATCGAAGCAACGCAAGCTCGGCGAGCGCGAGCTCGCCGAGCTTCTCGCAAGCCTACCTCCGTGGATCGATGCGATCGTGATGCATCCAGACACGATCGAAGATCCGGATCTCTATCGTCCGCTTGGCCGTCGGCTCGTACTTGAGAATATGGATGCCCGCAAGGAGGACGGGCGGACCGCCGCCCAGCTCGCACCGTACTTCGAGGCGCTTCCTGACGCTGGCCTGTGCTTCGACATCGCTCACGCCAAGTCCATCGATCCCACGATGACCGATGGTCAAGCGATCCTTGATGCGTACGCGACACGTCTGCGGCATGTCCACGTCAGTTCGCTGGATGACGAGGATCATCACATCCCCCTCACCAGCGAGGACGAGGCCCTCTATCCACCTCTCCTTCGGAGGTGTCGCGACGTGCCGTGGATTCTCGAGGCACCCCCGGCCTAGCCGAGGACCCGACCGGCCACACACAGCTGCTCGCGCAAAGCGCGGGGATCGTGACCCCGCATGTCGATGAGGCCCGGGTGCACACCGATGCCGAGCTGAAGAGAGTCCGGAGCGCCCTGGCCGCCGAGGAGCTCCCGGATACCGTGTCAGTCTGCGTGTTCGGATCGTGGGCTCGGGACGAGCTGACGCCCTCGAGCGACCACGATTGGGCGATCCTCACCGCCGAGCCAATCGACAAGGACACCCCAGATCCTGATGTTCTGAAGGCACTTGAGGTGGCCAGGCGTCATCTCGGTGCAGACGATCACGCCCCAGGCGCCCAAGCGACGTTCGGGGTGCCGTTTGACGTGCACACGCTCGTGAACAAGATTGGCCTGGAAGGCGACACGAACAACAACCTAACCCGTCGAATGCTGTTGCTCCTGGAGTCGCGCGCGCTCACCGGACACGTGCACGCCGCAGGCTGGTACGAGGTCCTCAACCGCTACATGAACTACGGGATCAAGGACTACCGCCCGCCCCGGTTCTTGCTGAACGATCTCACCCGCTATTGGCGCACGATCTGTGTCGACTTTGAGGGGAAGCACCTCGACACTCAAGGCAAAGACCCGAAGTGGGTGACTCGTAACGCCAAGCTGCGCACAAGCCGCAAGTTGCTGTTTGCAGGCGGTCTGATCCCTATCCTGCTCTGCCATCTGCACGACACCAACGCGATGCCTGAGTTCCTGACGCGCTGGCTGGCAGCGACGCCACTAGATCGCCTCTGCGCAGCATATATGTGGGCAGATGCGGAGGCGGAGGGCGCTCGCGCCCTCATCGCCTATGACCGCTGGCTCGCGATTCAGCTTGATCACGAGGCCCGGACAGAGCTGCGCTCGCTCACCCTTGAGACACGGCGTGAATCGCCGCTCTTCGCTGAGATAGCCGAGATCGGCAGACAGCTCGAACGCGCACTACTCGTGCTGCTCTTCGAGCCACCGCTAGCGGAGCTCTCTCGCCAGTATCTCGTCTTCTGAGCGCGGACGCCATCGCCGGCTCGTCCAAGCGGTGAGGTGGCTCACTCGATGATGTGTTCGATCTCCATCCGCCGCAGACGCCGCCCGGTGAAGCGGTACGCGCTAGGAAGCCACGTGTCGCGTTCCCCAGACAGGATCAACATCACGGGGCGGCGCGCACGCGCCGAACGGGAGCGGGCGATCCGTCGCGCTGTGCGTTCATCACGACGCGAGGGCGTGTCGCCCCCTCCGGGATGGGAATGCCAGTCTCCGAGGTAGGAGACGGTGCGCCCTGACGCCACATAAGCATCTGCGATCTGCTCGCGCTGCCAGTCATTGTCGGGGGAGAACCGTGTACGTCTGTGCGTGGCCCGTGGGCCAGGACCGATCACTTGCGCTACAACGAGCTCCAGGCCCTCCGGGTCCCGCCAGCCCAGCAGCACGCCACCGGACTCGAGCGGCTCGGTCCCGCGAGCCTCGACGACCATCGCCTTGAGAACGGCGTCGGTGAGCCAAATCTTCCCTGGTGCTAGGCCCGCTGATCGTGCTCGCACGGACACTCCGGGTGGACGGGGATCGCCGAGGTCACCCAGACGGGAGCCGCCAGTTCTCCATCCTCGGTCTGTAGCGAGCAGACGTGCACCTGTCCCGGGCCCGCGCCGACGACCATCCGCGCGGCACAGCTCGCCGTCTGCGCAACGATCGGGGTCATCGAGAAACCTGCGGCAGCAAACGTCGGGTCGGTGCAGCCGCGCGGCTGAAAGGGAGCGTCGGGCGCTCCTGGCGGCAGGGCGATCGAGCCGTCAGCGAAGGCAAGCTGCAGGCACATCCAGCAACCCCACGAGCCTGGGGCAAGACACGCGACCGCGCCGCCCCAGCCGCCCTCGGTACCCCAGGCGAACACCTGAGGCACTCCCTGCTCACGAGCCACGGCAGCGATGAGGTGCTGCACGCCCAGCTCCCCCGACGCGTCGACGACGACGCTGAGCCCGTCGAGAAAGCGGCTGATGCCCTCCGCCTCGGTGAACGCCGCGTCCCCCGAGTTCGCCGACGGTGGCGGAACCGCACCGATCCGCAGATCGAAGCCCGTGACGTTCGTGAACGGGAACTCCGAGAGGGCCCAGCCGCCGATCACACCTGTCTTGCGATAGCCGACCGCGGAGATCCCGTGCGTCCAGCGTGCGAGGTTCCCTGCCTCCACCACGTCAAAGTCGAGCAGCCGCAACTCGCCGACTTGTGCGCGCAGCAGCTCGACCGCGACCGGCGCACCGAGTGACCCGAGACCGACGACTCCCGCCGTCGCGCGGTTGAGCCTTGCCGATGCCGGCAGCCTCGCCAGCAGATCCTCGGGCGTGAGCCGCTCCCCGGCGGCGCCATAGATCTGCATCTGCTGTTTGGTGTTCGCGCGTGTGCCCACCACGAACATCCACGTGTCTTGAAACACCCCCTGCGCGACCTCCTCCTGAACTACCACGCCGACCACGGAGATGTCGCCGCCTCCGGGCAGCCTCTGCCAGCGGGGTGTTTGCAGCGACGGGTCCACACCCGCCGCCGCCGCGAGCAGATGTTTGGGGAGGTTCCCATCTGGAAACGCCTGCAGCCGTGCCCACCGGCCCTCGATCGTCTTCCCCGAGAACCGCTCCTTCAGCGGCCCCGTGAGTTCCGCGAGCACCAACTTGGCGCCGCGCTGATCGCGCGTCGAGACCTTCGACAGGCACCCACGCAGCAGGGGCTGAGGCGGCTCGTTCTCTTTCGTCGCGACCCGAAAGACCCCCGAGGCGTGCTCGGGCGGGAGCTGCAACATGTCCTGCGGGAGGAACACGACCGCGCCGGGCTCGACTTTGAAGTAGGCGCTGGCGGGCTCCCCTTGCGGCGCCTCCGCGGCCGTGAGCGTCTCGCCGCCGGCCACAAGCAGGTCAAGGAGATGTGGCACGCGCTCGGCGACCAGCCACGCGCCCGTGTCCGACACGTTCCAGGCCAGGGTCGAGCGCTCAAGCAGGCACAGGTTGTGCTCGACCGGGTTTTGATGGCGCTCCAGATGCAGCCCGGGCGCGAATACCTCCGGACGCATAAACGGGAAACTGTCCGGGTAGGCGACCTGCAGTCGCACCTGCTTGTCCGCGTGAACCACCGTCCCGCCAAGAACCACCTGTCCCGTGTCGCCCAGGTGCTGCTCGTCGAGCTCGAAGCGCAGGCCCATGCGCTCGAACTCGGCGAGCTCGTGCTCGAGCCTGTCGGGGAAGGCCTCGGTCCAGGATCGCACTGATTACGGCCTCCCGACCGGCCGATGGCGCGGGGGACGCGGAGGCTGGGGCGGCCCGGGCGGAGGGGGTGGCGGTGGCCCGGGTTTTGGAGGCCCCGGTGGCTCGGGATAGGGATGCGGATGAGGCTCGGGGGGACCAGGATGTGGCTCCGGGGGGTCATCAGGGCGTCCTGACGGGTCGTGTTCGGTCATCGAGACTCCTTTCGCGCGCGGCCGCCCGCCGAAGGGCTCCGAGCCGGGCGCTAGCTTTGGGATCGCAATGATCTCCCTCCGCAACGGCGTTTCGCAGGACAAAAAGAAGATGTCCGCAAAACCTGGGATCTCGGGGGAGGACGGCTGATGACCGCGCGCCTTGATGCCTGGCCGACCCCGCCCGAGCCCGAGCAGCTGCGTCGCCTACGCCAGCGACTGCTGAACAGCACGCGCGGCGCGGCAGCGCACATCCCGAGCCGTGACGCGGAGGACGTCGTGCAGAACGCGATAATCCGCTACCTGCGCGAGGCGCCCAGGCCGGACGGGCCGAGTGAAGATATTCGCGCACACGTCGCGCTGAGGCGGGAGCGCGCCAACTACTTCCGCAGCAGCCAGCGCAAACCTGTACAGCTGACGGAGGAGCCTCAGAGCTTGCAGGGCGCACCCACAACCGGGCAGCTCGGCCATGTCGAGGCAGCAGTCGCCATTGAGCAGATCGCCGGCGCGGACGCTCGCCGGATCGCCGAACTGCGAGCGGAACGTCACACCCTTGACGACGCCGCACGTGTGTTGCACTGGGACGCGAACCGCGTGGAGGCTGCGCGTAAGCAGATCGAGCGTCATAAGGATGCGATCGCGCGGGCGCTCAACCGCAAACTGAAGGAGGAGCCGAATGGCACCGTGTCATAGCGCAGCCCCGGTGAAACCTGTCAGCGATGCCGATGAACTGGTCGCCGCAGCAAATGCGGTGTTCGGAGTTCTCGAGCTGATCGCCGAAACTCCCTGCAGCGAGGAGACGGCACAGAATGTTTACGAGGCGACTAACGCTGCGCACATGCGTCTCCGAGATCTTGGCCTAACGCGCGAGGACCTGCTTGGCCCAGGGTTTCAGCGCCGCCAGACTCAAGCACTCGGGGCCGCCCTCGGGCCGGACTCGGCCATCGTCGTCGAGATCGCGTCTCGCTCAGCAGACCGCTCGACGTAGGACACACTGACGCGACGTATCGTCCATCGGAATGACGCCTACCGGTAGCCCTTCCCCATCGCAGCCCGTGGTCGCCCTCGAGCATCGACCGAGCGTCCAGCAGCAGACGCCGGATCATCTCGCGAAACTCCGCCAGGCAATCACAGCGGCTCAGGAAATTAGCGATGAGCGTGGCTATCAGTATTGGGCGGGTATCCACGGCCTTCCGCTGCCGATGTACTGCCAGCATGGAACGCCGCTGTTCCTGCCTTGGCATCGCGCCTACCTGTACCTGTTCGAGAAGGCCCTTCAGGATGTGGTGCCGGGAACGATGCTGCCCTGGTGGGACTGGACCATCAACCACAACCCGGGGATCCCCACCGCCTACAGCGAAGCGCTAGCGGGCGGCGCGGCGAACCCGCTGTATTCCTCACCGATCCAACCATCGGGCCGCGAACCGGGCGGCCCCGATCACACCACCCGCGAACCCGGTGGCGCTGAAGCTCCGCCTCTGCCGGAACCGGCCCGGATTCAACAGATACTCGCGCTCGGTGACTTCATTGACTTTCAGACCCAGCTCGAAGACCTCCATAACACTGTCCACATGTGGGTCGGCGGCACGATGAGCCAGATTCCCACCGCAGCGTATGACCCAATCTTCTTCGCACACCACACGATGATCGACCGCATCTGGAGACTGTGGCAACTTGGCCATCCTGCCGCGAGTCCGCCGGCGACGCTGCTCGAGCGGGCTCTTCCTCCGTTTCCGATGACCGTTACTGAGACACTCTCGACGACCGCGCTTGGATACGACTACGCGGCGTCGACGGCGAGCGTGTCGGGAAGCGAAGCCTGATGGTCGATCGGTTCCTCTCCCAGCTGATCGCATTGTCCGCGGCGATTCGTTCCGGCGATTACACACGGATCGATGTGGTGCTGCACGGCGTCGATCATTCAAAAGCAAGTTATGAGGGCCGTCTGTACATCAATGCGCCCGAGGCAGACCTCAGCAGTGGACGTGAGCATCCAGCCTACGTGGGCTCCTACCACGTCCTCGGCCACGGCGAATGCTTCGGCGATGTAGGTCATTGCGACATCCCTTCGGGCCCTCGGGCACCGTTTGACTTGCGGCCAGCGCACCAGCTCATCCCGCACACGAAGGTCGTGATCCTCACCGACTCTCTCAGGCGCATCATCGCCGCAGATCCCGCACTCGAGGCGATCACGGTCACCATTGTGCCCGTGGCTCTCGCAGGCATCGGGAACGAGTTGCTGTCATTTCGCGAGCTGCGACTACTGACCTATCAATAGTCCGGCGACGGGAGTGTGAACTCCGTCGAGCCCCATGATGGCCCTACACACGGACAAGGAAATCGAGCAGGTCGTCCGACGGTTTGAGCAGCTCGCCGACGGGGTCTGGGGAATTATCATTGGCCTCCCCGGCCAAGGCTGGCTCCGGAGTCATGTAGATACACCCATGTTACGGGCGACAGACGTACTGCGACAGGGCTGCCGTAAGCATGAGCATGAGGCGAGCATCCGATGCGTCGAAGTGCTGTTCCGATGGCTGGCCCTCGGGATGATGCGGCGCGTTGACGATATCGATTGCCGCCTTCCATACACTTTCAACAAAACCGGTGCGTCCATCGCTCTCGGTCCATCCTCGTCTCTCCGCTATCACGGCCGCGACAGGGCGATTCTTCGTGGCCTTCAGTTGGCTCTGCCACATGGCGAGTATGTCTCGACACTCCGACACACAATCGCTGTAGCGCTGCTCGTCAAGTGCTCGCCTGGCCTTGTCCCACTCGCTCGCCGCGCTCGGATGATCGGGCAACGGTGGTGGAAATGTCATCTCGATAAGGCGGCTGCGGTCATACCCAAGGCCGGGTAGGACATCACGGACCCACGTTGAGCGCTCAATCGAGATCAAAGCGGGAGAAATATTCGTGCGCCAAAAAGGCAGCACTTGAGAGAACATCCCGTAGTGCATCTCCCACGGGATCGGCCCCGCGTCGGGCGATGCTGGTATCTGGTTATACGTCTTGAGGCCACAGACGACCGCATCAAGACCCAGATACAGCGGGAAGATCTCGCCAGGGGAACCGTGTCGTTTTCTCTCTAGATCCTCCACATCGGCGGGACTGAGATAGAAGCGAAGTGGCACGGTGTGCTCCGCAGCGCCATTTTCAAATGAACGAGCCGGGAATTCTTGCAATAGCAGCTCGGTTGTCGGTTCCCCAATCGTTGACGGAGGGAAAGCATGCTGGTCCGTCGCGAGACGCGCCCGGACCCAGCACAGTGCCATCATGGAATCGACGGGCCTGTTGTGCATCTGGATAGTGAGTGGCACTACGAGTTGCGGTCTCGCCGGTCCGCCCTCACCCCGCAGCGCACCGCCATCGACCCAGACATTCCCGACGATGCGGTTGCCGCCGACCGTAATGCTTTGCTTGCTTATCTGAGCCATAGCCGCAGTGCCGCTACGAGGCGATCGCAGTCGCGGCGTTCGCGGTCGACGTACACGTGTCGAGCTTCCGGTGCAGCAGTGAGGCCACGCTCAACGCGTCCAGCGCGTCCTGCTCGGACATGTGCCAGCTGACCTTCGCCTCGTGGGCGGTGGGATTGCGGAAAGCACCAAAGATCCCGCGCAGCATGTTGGCCACGCCGCGCTGCTCGGACCATTGCGTCGGGGTTTGCAGGGCGTTGCAGGCGAGCAACGGATATTCGCGCTGACCCCTCTCAAACGCTTGGTCGATAAGGGCTACGCCGTCCGAGGCCAGACCTGTCTTGTCTCGGATCTCCGAAGCGAGGCTCTTGGTGGCCTCGAAAACGGTATGGAAGTAGTTGTCGTTGGCGATCTCGGCCCCGCAGGCCGCGAGGATTCGCGGATGGACACCGCGCTCGGCGAGTTGCCGGCGAAGGCGACGGGAACGCGCGCGGGCCTCATTGAGGGTCGTAGCGACCTTTGATCGCTGCCCTACTCTCCCAGCCTCGTCGACGATGAGTCCAGCGAACGCCAGAGTCTCGTTGAGCGCGTCTCGCCAGTCGGCGAAAGCGGCGTCTCTGCCACGAAAGCGAACCGGCCGCATGACGCACTCAAGAAAGTGGAGCACTGCGTTTGCTGCTCGGTCTTGACGTTGACGTGCGTCAAGCGCAGCGTAGAGCCGGTCGCGCTTATTGATTGCGCGGTATAGAAACTGGCTCTTTGGCTGCGGATTGAGATCGCGTATCCCTGAGGTGCTCAGCAGACTGTCGATTTCGCCGTTTGTCAGGCCGCTATCTGTCGCGCCGATCACGTCAGCGAGCTCGCGTAGAACGGCCTGGTCAAGCGGAGGGATGTGAGCCATGATGAACCCTTTTGATCGAACGGATGTTCGCAGTCTACGAGTCCCGGCCGACGGAAAGTTGCTTGCTGCGAAGTCGAACAAGAGGCTTCCCGTTGTGGGTCAACCACGGATGTAGGTTGCCGTGTTCGTCAGGTCGCGGTGGCAGTCGGCGTCTCGGACGCGACGATGAATGTTTACGGCACCACGCCAATCGTTAACAGGATCACGATGCCGATGAGCAATCCCGGCTCGATCGTGGTGGCCCGACCCACCGCTGACGCTGCGACGAAGCGATGCCGGCGCCGCCGACCCCCAATGAGAGGCTCGCGGTGGCACAGAAGCAGGCGGTTCTCGATCTCGGTGCCGTGCACGACCACTTAAGTTGACCGGCGTAGCTCGGGTCAGCCGCGGCGAAGGGCTTTGAGGTGTCTGGGAGCGCATCACGAACGGCCCAGGTCTCATCAAAGATCAAGGCGGGAGCGCTGGTGCTGTTTGGAGGTCGCTGTTGGAGCCCCTCCGCGACTTTTCGGCAGACACTGTGCAGGTACCGAAGATAGGCTAGTCCCGTGCCTGACGACTCGACCCCCCAGCGGCTGACGGATGAGCAGCTTGACGCGCTGGTCGCTCGCGTCAAGGCCGGGGAGTACTTGGACGAGTATCTGCGGCCGCTGCTGTTCCGCCAGGCGAAGGAGTACGAGCTCGAATACGCGGCCAAGACGCCGAAGAGCCGGGTCCTCGCCGACACGATGGCGGTCCCGTTGCAACAGCTCAAGCAGTTCGGGGCGCCTGACGGCGAGTGGACGAACAAGCTCGTCTTCGGCGACAACCTACAGGTCCTGAAGACTCTGATGGAGATGAAGAATCGCGGCGAGCTGCGCAACGGCGACGGCTCACATGGGGTGCGTCTCTGTTACATCGATCCGCCGTTTGCCACCCAACAGGAATTTCGTGACCGACGCGGACAGCGTGCCTATAGCGATCGTATTGCGGGCGCGGCGTTCGTCGAGTTCCTGCGCAAGCGGCTGTTGCTCATCAACGAGCTGCTCTCCGATGACGGAGCGCTATGGCTTCATCTCGACACCCGCAAGTCCCACTACATGAAGGTTGTGCTCGATGAAGTCTTCGGCGAGCACAACTTCCGCAACGAGGTAGCCTGGAAGCGGACGTCGGCGCATTCGGATGCTGCGGTTTTGGGTGCTGTGCACGAGACCCTGCTCGTGTACTCCAAGAGCGCCAATATGGTGTGGAACGCCCAGTACGTTCCCTACGAGGATTGGTACGTCGAGCAGTACTACCGCTACGCAGACCCGGATGGCCGGAAGTTCATGTCCGGCGATCTGGGCGCCGCGGGGCTCCAAGGTGGCGGCTACGACTACGTCTGGAACGGTCACCGGCGTGTCTGGCGACTGCCAGAAGCGTCGATGAAGCGATTCGACAAAGAGAGCCGCATCTTCTACACGCGCAATGGCATGCCGAGGCTGAAGCGCTACCTGGACGAATCGAAGGGCCAGCCCCTGAGCGACGTTTGGACTGACATCCTCCCCATCGTCTCGTGGTCGGACGAGCGCGAGGACTACCCCACGCAGAAGCCGAAGGATCTTTTGCGGCGCATTGTGCACACCTGCTCCAACCCGGGTGATCTCGTCATGGACGCGTTCGCTGGTTCTGGCACGACCGCGGTTGTAGCCGAGGAGGAGGGGCGTCGTTGGATCGCTCTGGATTGCGGAAAGCTCGCCGTCTATGTGACACAACGCCGACTGCTGACGATGAGCAGCAAAGAGGAAAGCCATGTCGCACCATTCGAGCTGTGCTCAGCCGGCCTCTACGACAATGATCTCGTCGAGCTCATGCCCGTCGAGAGGTTCCAGAACTTCTGCCTTGAGCTGTTCGGCTGCCACGAGCGCCCCCAAATCATTGGTGGAATTCAGATGGCAGGTACACGCAAGGGCGGGCCTGTGCACTTCTTCCCTTTCAAGGAGACCGACGCCGAGATGGGGCGCGATTACATCGAGTCGCTACAGGGACGCCTGAAAGGCAAGGTCAGCGGCGAGGTCTATGTGGTAGCTCCTGTCACCGCCTGCGACCCCGGGCTCTTTGAGGACGTTGTTGTCGTCGACAAGATCACCTTCTTTATTCTCCGCGTTCCATACTCGGTCATCGAGGCGCTGCACGGGCGGCGCTTCAAGCTGCTTGACCAGCCTTACTCCGCAGACATGGTCAACGATCCGATGGACACGTTTGGCTTTGACTTCGTGCAGCTGCCGGAGGTCGACGTTAGGTACACAAGGAACAAGACCGCTTTCAGCGGCAGCATCCGGTCATTCATGCGCGGTGGGCTCGACCCCGACGACTTCAATGAACTCGAACAGGCAGGTCGCCTTGATCTGGCGATGGTGCTTGTCGACCGTGACTACGACGGCGAGGTCTTCCGTGTGTCTGATCACTTCTTTGGAGACGAGCTGGAGAGCTCGAACTGGAAGTTCGTGTTGCCACTGGCCGAGTGCGGCAAGCGAATGCTCGTTATCTACATGGACACTCATGGCAACGAGTTCCGCGAAACGGTCGAACTCGCGAAGATCAAAACGCCGGCCAAAAGATCCAAGGCGGCGAAGTGACGCCGAAGGCCAAGCTTACGATCGACCAGTTCGCCGTCGATGACCTCGTCCTGCCGGTCTCGGAGAGCTACGACCCCGCGACGCTCGATCTCGCGGCATACGATGACTTCATAGATGCTGTCGTCGCCGGCCGCGAGTACTCCAGGTTGGCAATCGTGACTGCTTTGCGCTTTGTGGCAGGGGGCCGCTACGCGAACACGAAGCAACTCGCGGAGGAGGCTTTCGCCTCCACGCCAGCGCTCGAGCGTCGCTACGGAACGCTCGGTCGCCTGCTGGAGCGCCTGCCCTTCCCCGACAAGCTCGCCTGCACGCTTGACCTTGCTACCGGCACCGGTAAGAGCTACGTCCTCTTTTGCTTGGCGCGCATCATGCTCAACGAGGGTCTGGTGAGCCGCGTGCTCGTCCTGTGTCCATCGCTCACAATCGAGTCAGGACTCATTGACAAGTTCGACACTCTCCTTGCCGATGGCGACCTCACCGCGTTGCTCCCCAGCTCGAAAGGCACGCGACTACCCGAGCGCGTGGATGCAACTGGGACAGTGAAGGCCGGCCAAATCTGTATCGAGAACATCCACGCCGTCTACGAGACAGCCGGCTCGTCCATATCCGACAGCTTCGAGGGGAGCGGCGCCTCCACGCTCGTGCTCTCCGACGAGGCGCACCACATCTACTCGCCGGGCGATGCAAAGCTCAAGAAGTGGCGAGAGTTCATCGCCAGTCCCGCCTATGGCTTCCGCTACCACGTCGGCGTGTCGGGGACCTGCTATGTCGCCAACGACTACATCGCTGACGTCGTACACCGCTACAGCATTCGCGACGCCATCAACGACCGTTGGGTCAAGGATGTCTTCTACGTTGCCAAGGACGAGTCGAACACCGATGATCAGCGCTTCCAGAAGTTGCTCCAGCAGCACGAAACCAACCGCAAGACATACAAGCCCCTCAAGCCGCTCACCATCGCGGTCACCAAGAACATCAAGGCAGCCGATGAACTCAGTGACGCGCTTGTCGAGTTCCTCGCTGAACAACTCGCGGGTGGCCGCGGTGAGGCGGAGAGCAAGGTCCTCGTGGTCACCTCCTCCCCCAGGCACGAGAAGAACATCCTCAAGCTCGCGACAATCGACGACCCAACCAACCCGGTCGAGTGGGTGGTTTCGGTGGCGATGCTGTCGGAGGGCTGGGACGTCAAGAATGTCTTTCAGATCTACCCTCACGAGAAGCGGGCCTTCAACAGCAAGCTACTCGTGGCGCAGGTGCTCGGCCGCGGCCTACGCCGACCCGAAGGCATCAAGGCCGAGCCGCGGGTCTTCGTGTTTAACCACCAGAAGTGGGCACACGAGGTCGAGGATCTCGTCGCCGAGGTTCTCGACCAGGAGACGACCATCGCACAGCGCCCAAGCGACGGCCGGCCAACGAAGCACTTTGACCTACATCGCCTGACCTACAAGGAGGTTCCGACCGGGATCGAAGCCAGGGAGGTGGAGAAACCGCGCGACATCAAGAAGCTCAACCTTCGACCGCAGCGTGATGCGCCAGAGAGCACCGAGTTCGTCTCGGTGTCCGACTCCGAGCAGAGGGTCGTCCTGACGACCCTCGTGCGTGAGACCTACTACCCGATGGCCGAGGTGGTCGCCGACATTCGTCAGCGAATGCTGCAGCACGACAAACTTACCGGCGGCGATCTGGCCGAAGCCTACTCCGCGAAGCGCGTCCAAGAGCTCATCCGCGACGCTCTCAAACGACTGAAGCTCAAAGGCACGGCTGTCAGCCAAGAGAACCGTCAACTCATCATGAGCGCTTTCGGGTCGCTGCGACAGAGGACGATGCGCGCTGGCGCCGAGTGGGCGCAAGAGCCCGACGGCCTGGAGACCAAGTCCACCTCTGAGATGCCCCCGGTGCGGGAGCGCATCAGCGGCCTGACCTCCCACGTGGGCCTCTTCCACGACGAGCTCTCGCCCAAGCTTGGTCTCCCCGACGATGCGGCAGCGCTAAAAAAGGCGCTCACGATTGAGCTCCCAACGCGCATGCGTCGGGTGGACAACAGCTACCTGCTCAAGTCGCCGGTTAACGTCGTGCTCACCTCGCACACACCGGAGCGTCTATTCGTCGACCGCCTTCTCGAGACTGACAACGCTGCTGCGCTCAGAGCGTGGGTTAAGGCCCCAGACGTAGGCTTCTACCCCATAGAGTACGGCTACCAGCCGGGTGGAAATGGCCGCTCCAAGCGGGGTCAATTCAACCCAGATTTCTTCATGGTGCACGAGGGCGCTGACGAGGTCGTGGTCGTCGAGACCAAGGCCGATGACGACTTCTCCGACGTCAACACTGGCAAGCTCGCCTATGCCGACGCCTACTTCGCCAAGCTCAACGAGCTGCTCAAGGCAAAGAGAAAGAAGCGCCGCTACCAGTTCCACTTCCTCTCACCGGTCGACTACGACGATTTCTTTGCCGGACTTCGCGACGGGACGCTTGATGGCTTTGTGTCGAAGCTGCATGCGGCGTTGAGTGCCTAGGCCAACCCAAGTGGCCTTGTAGTTTCGACTGAAGTCGTGTCCGCAACGCCGACGCGTGTCCCTTTGAGGGTTCTGCGAATTTCGCCCATGGGATGAGGAGACAAGCGCTGCGCCATCACGCCTTTAGGCGGTCGTCGACAGGCGTGGAGCTCGTGAGCGAACGAAGCATCCTAACCCAAAGTTACGCTCGAAGAAAGAAAAGAAAGTGCTGGGTTCTTCAGACTTAGTCTCCTGACAATCAATCCAATAGTGACTTCCGCTCGAGGTTTCCGGCGCTGCCTAGTTCGCCGGATGGCGACGGGCCTAAAAGTGTGCCAAAAGACTCACACAGGCCTGCCGCTGAGTGATCTCAGACAAAGCAGGAAGGAACATCATGGGTTGGACTGCTGGACATCTAGAGGGACCGTTTACCGCACGTGCCGCGATCGAGTTTGAGCTTGGTGCGGAGTTCGCTGCGCGCGTGGTCGACACCGTTCGCTATGGGCAAGTCATCTATGCAGCCGTGCGCTCAGGTGACGGCCACGAGGTATTTGGTCTCGTGCTGTTGGCGGAGCGTCGTGACGGCGTGCTTTTTACAAAGCCAATCAGCGAGGATATGGGTCCCGTCGAGGATCGCTGTCCGGCACGCATTCTCGATCAACTAACCGAGCCTAGTAACGACCAAGCCCACAAATGGCGTCAGCGCTGTCGCGCCCGCCTGGTCAGGTCACACCCGCGCATAGGGCAGAAGGTGGTCTTCGTCAAACCGCTCCGGTTCACCAATGGAGATGCCCACAGCGCCTTGACCTTTCAGGGCGGCTCGCGGTTTCGCTCAGCCGACGGCACCCTGTACCACATTCGGTCTTGGCGAGAGCTCGATTACAGCGTGGAGCCATGACCGCGCAGAGTCAGGACCACGCCCCGTAGCGGCTTCGTCCGACAGTCACCTTCTAAGAGCAAAGACCGCATCGCCGATCTCCGACCCACACAAATCAAGAGTGGGTCAACCTGCCCGGCGAAGTCGGCGCGCAGGCTACTCAGCACCAGCTTGTTGTCTCCCCAGATAAGTTGGTTCCGATCGGCTGCCTGAGGGGAGTCGCTGCCGAACAACGCGCCGGTATTTCGCTCGCGAGTCGCTCGGGACTCGTTGATGGTCTCGACAGTCTGGAATGGCAGATGGATGCGCTCAACGTGGTCAGGCTTGCCGTCCCACTCGAGGCGCACGGTCATGAGGGCGCCTCGTCAGGGGTCGCCGGGAGGGGGCTGGACGTGCATGACGCACCATCTTTGCGGGCGACTCGGTCGTATCGGAGGCGTCCGGGTCTCCTGCGAGCGTTCCCCACCGGTGGTAGTTCCTCACGCGCCCGTCCTTGCGCAGCAAGCAGCCCCGATCGTGGTACACGTCGCGAGCGGCGAGCACTGGTGGGTGACCGCTGCAGTGGCCGTAGGCGCGGCCCTGCTCGGCAGCTTTGGTGGTGCCATCGGCTTGTATTACGCGAGCGTCCGGCTTGAAGGCCGACGCCGTAAGGCCCTCTCGGAAATCCGGCGCAAGGCGAAGGTGTACACGCCGATCCGTGAGGAGCTGGTCGCGCTACGACGAGCCATCACTGAGGACCGCCACCTGAGCGGCGTGGTCCGGGAGCGCTCGGATAATCACTGGACGATGCGTAACGCGCCGCTCCTGGTCATCTGGCGCGAGTTCGTGGACGACGGGCGCGCGAACACGACGGCGAGCGCGAGCGTTCGCGAAGTGTTGGCGCGCGTGGAAGGCTCCGCGGATAGTTTCAACCAGGCGCTTAAGGCTGCGCGCGACACTTTTCAGGAGCGCAGCGACGCGATCACGGAGCAGTCCGGGTTCACTCCTGACTGGCCAGGCCAGCTTGGGAACGAGTTTGAGACGCTGTACCGCCACGGTGTACGCGAGGCCAGGATTTTCCACGTGTACCCCAGCCCGTCCGACCCTATACAAGATGTGTCCCCGCTGGGGAGCGCGCCCGCGACGCTTACTGCGGAGCAAGCAGCGTTCGTGAACCTCTGGGAAGCGGACGAGGCCCTGCGCGACGCCGCAACGAAGCTCGGGGAGGCGGAGCGTGGGCTTGACGCAGCGGCGGAGGCGGCGATTGCGGAGCTTGACGCGGCGATGAAGCGCATCGCGGACGACTACGAGCACGAGCCGGACTGATGGCGGACTACGGCTTCACGGAGGCGGAGGCGCGCCGGTTTCTAGAGGCGGAGTTGCGACGCCACGCCGCGTCCACGAGCTTCTACTGGGAGTCGGAAGAGACGGAAGAACTGCTCGACCTTCTCGTAGACGCGATGGCCAAGCTGATAGCGGCAAACAATGCCAAGATAGCCCGCGACTGGTCCGACAGGGGGATGCAGGATCTCAAAATACCTCCTGGGATGTAAGGCCGTGGAGACCCCGTCTCTGGCGACGAGGCCAACTTGCAGCTGATCGGCGGGTGCCCGAACCGACCAGTCAGAGGCAAGCCTCGTCGGCGCGACATTCTCGCCAAAGCCACCGGCCGAGGGCGAGGCCCGACTTCGGTTCCCTGAAGGGAACGAACAGACGCGCAAGTCGATGACACTCGGTGCGATGCACTTCGGCATGGGCTGCTTCATGGCGATTCGCAACCCGATCGGACACCTTCCCCACGAACACCATGAGATCACCGAACAGGGGGTGTTCGAGCAGTTGGCCGCGTGGTCGCTGCTCGCTCGATGGATCGAACGCGCCGAAATCGAGCCGGAACCTGGAGCCGTGACGTTGCACTGACCTCAACGCTTGGCCGACGTCTTGGTAAGCGACCCTCATGTCGGGGTCATTACTGGCCAAGACCGAGTAACCAGGATGATTCACTGTTTTCTCGCGACGTACTCGTTCAGACAGGTGGCGACTGCTGCAAGCGCATAGATGAGTGTCGTGAGGTGGGCTGGCGGTTCAATTCCCGTCTCCACGTCGGCGTATTCGATCAGTGTGTTGAGTGCGACAAGCATGAGGATGAGTAGTCGTGTCTGTGCAGTAGAAGGAAGCCACCCCAACCAGTCGGATAGGAGCGAAGGCGCATCTGACTCATCCTCCTCAGCCACAGCAGTAGCCAAGTCAGCGAGGGAGCGCTTGGCGGCGTCATCCAGATCGTCAACCACATTCGTAAGCGAGCGCAGCTCCGCAGTCGGGATCGCGAGGGCCATGCGCAAGACGCTCGTGTCTGGGGTCACCATGCTTATCGCTGTAATCGCGTTCGACCAGCCGATCAGCGGCTGGTTGAACGCAGATACGGCTTGAAGGGACCGTTGCAGGTCAGACGCGCCGGTCAGCCTACGCCACTGGTCGAAAACCTGAAGCGAGTTCTCCACGGCGAGGATATCTCGCGCCACTTTCGTGATGTCGGTGAACTGACGTACCGCTTTCAGAGCGCTCTGCTGCGCAGCCAGTGATTCGCGGAACGTACGCATCGGATCAAGATCGTCAGAGGGCATGGGATCGAGTGATCAGCACAGCTTAGACAGCCGCCGGTGCAGCGGCGAGCAGCTCAGGTCCTTCGGGCGAGCGGACGCTGTTGACGCCGACGCTGGCCCGCGCTGCCGAGATCCGCTCGGCCGCCACCGGCTCACAGAGCGTCAGGGCCAGTACTGCCCGGGGGATATCAGCGCCACGAAGATGGTGTCCGTGGCGAGGAGAGGTAGCTGCTCCACAAAAGCGCGGTCAGTATCCCCAGCTGATGCCCCGCAGGGCACTGGGTGGCTGGTCTCTGTACGTGTCGCGCCACCTGTCCTCAGCTACAGTCACGGCCTCGCGCGGGTCGGACGCCGCGACGGTGATGTCAAGACGACGCGGTGGCGGTGTGGGAGACGCTGTCGCGGGAGCGTCAGCGGCGGCAGGTGGCAATCCAGCTGGCGAGGCTGTTGGCGGCGCTGGTGGAGCCGAGCGGGATGAATGAGGGCGGGAAGGTCAGAGAGCAGCTGGACCATTGACGGCGACGTCTAGATCGGATAGACCTCACGGCGTGGCGGAGGTGCCCGAGCCGACCCGAGTGATGCTCGATGCGTCCGTGATATTCACAGACGCAGGGCTCGACTGGATCTCTGATCCCGAGCTGCGCCCGTTCTTGGTCGTCTCCCTTGCGCTGTACAGGCTTCTCGAAGACCCCGACGCGGCACTTCTGTTGGAGTCATACGACGAACCGACGCCCGGCCGCATAGAAGAAGTGCGCGAAGCGGTGCGAAGCAACGAGCTGCGCCTCTACTCGTACGAGGAGTCCCTCGGCCGCACTGACGTTCCGGCCGAAAATCGCAACACGCTCGAGGCTCTCCTTGCCAACGAGGAGGAACCTCTGGCCACTGCGACCTCCACACGACACCACACGAAAGGCCGCATCCACGTTTCAGGTCAACAGTTGACGATAGCTTCGAGTTACCCGGCGCTCGGTGGGGGTCGATGTGCTCACTCACAACCTCGTTCGTCACCCCCGCCATGCCGTGACTATATGGTGATGCTCCCGAGCGCTGCTGGCAGGTCTCCGAGTGTCGAGACTTCGACCAGGTCGGGGCGATCAGCTGGACGGCGCTGCTTGGTTCGGTTTACCCAGACCGCCGGTAGTCCTGCGGCGATAGCACCATCCACATCTCGTGCGAGGCTGTCTCCGACCATGACGGCGTGCTCGCGGTCAGATCCGAGCAGCGAGAGGGTGTGCTCGAAGATCGAAGGCTCGGGCTTGCCGACACCGAACTCGCCCGAGATAACAACAACGTCAAAATAGTCGTCCAAGCCCGCTGCGCTGAGCTTCTCGCGCTGTAGGCACGACGCCCCGTTGGTGATGAGCGCGAGTTTGTGGGAGTCGCGCAGCTCATCCAGGCAGGCCGGCACGTCGGCGAAGCGATCATGGCGCGCTCTGCGCTCCCTGCCATATCTCTCTCCCAACTCCTCTGCCAGCACTGGGTCGTGGACGCCCTGGTCGGCGAGAGCGAGGCTCCATGCCTCACGCCGGTATCTCGGAGACCACTCACGCAGCCAACGCACATCGGGCTGCTCTCCCTCAAAGCGACACCAAAGTCCCTCCCACGAGCTGATTCCCACACGCAGGCAATAGGGATGGGCGGGTGTCGCGTACCACAGCTCACGCGCTCGTTCGCGTGCCGCCAGCGCCAACCTGTCGGCCTGCACGCGGTGGCGGGCGACCGCGACTTCAGCGGTCGCCAGGAATGCCGCGACAGCCGCAGGTTCCTCGACCACGAGCGTGTCGTCGAGATCGAACAGCAGCGCCCGCTTCATGGATCAGCTCGGCTGCAGGAGGCGGACTCTGAGCCCAAGCGCGAGTCCGCAGATCGAGTAGACGATGGCGATGCTGATGAGTGTGAACTTGATGGTCGAGCAAATGGCCGCGAACGGCGGGGCGAAGCTGCCGCCGTTGCCGGCGAGTGTGACCAGCAAGGCGACGTTTTCGCTTGCGTCGAACGTCGCGGCTGCGAGGGCGAAGAACGGGACGACAACGCCGATGGCCGCCAGCCGCGTGCTCGCGCGGTGTCGCGGACGGCGAAACCCGCGAGCGCGAAGAATATGCCGTAGGAGAGCATGTAGCCGTAGTCGAGCAGCAGCGAGAGGTGCGCAGCGCTGCGTCCCTTCGACCCCCATTCAGCCACGATCTGCACCGCGTGCGACCGGCTGCCAGCAAACTCGAAGTTGAGGATCGTTGGCCCGTGCGAAACGTGCGACGGGTCGATCAGCTCGAGGATCACCGTGAACGCGACGGTGGCGATCCCAAGCAGGATCAGGGCGCGCTTGCGACGGAGGCTCATTCAGGCTAAAGCACGCGCTCGTAGACCCGGTAGCGGCGCTTGATCTCGCCGCCCATGCCTTCCATCGCCCGGTTCATTGGTGTGTTGGTCTCAAGGATCCAGCCCATCTCGCCACCCTTCTGCGGCGTGCGTTCGGCGGCGTCGAAGTGCATCTGATAGAAGCGCGCCGCGACGCCGGTGTGCTGATAGGAGGGCTTGACACCGAGCGCAAACACGCGCACCGCGTCGATCTTGGCTTTCTCGCGCAGCGCCGTCACCCAGCCAAATGGCAGCAGCCGCCCGTTCAGCTTGGCGAGCACCTGGTTGAAGTCGGGCAGCGTCAGCGCGGCGCCCACGACCTCGCCCGTGTCCTTTTTTTCGGCGACCATCGCCCAATTCTCGTCGAGGACGGGCTTGAGGTCCTTGGCGTAGTGGCGAACCTCCTCCTCGTTGAGGGGCACGGACGCCCAATTGTTCTCCCAGGCCGCGTTGTAGACCTCGAGGAACCTGGTCACCTCCGCCTGCAGGTCCTTCTTGCGGAAGTTGCGGCAGACGATCCCGTGCTCGGACTCGAGCTTGTCCGCCGCCTCCCAGATCGCCGGGTGGACCTTCTCGCGCTTGTCCACGTACAGGCTCCACATGTACAGATCCATCGCCTTGGTCATGCCGATGTCCTGCTCGAACAGGCGCTGGTAGTAGGGGTGGTGCCAAGGGCAAAGAATGATCGGCGGATACTCGTGTCCCTGGATGAGCAGCCCGATCTCGTCGTTGGTCGTGAAGTCCATCGGGCCAACCATGCGGTCGCGGCCCCGTTCGCGCAGCCACGTCTCGGCGGCGTCCAGCAGCGCGCGGGCCGCCTCGGGATCGTCCTCACACTCAAACCAACCGAACAGTCCCCAGGCGTTGCCCTGGAACTCATTGAAGTTGCGGTCCACGTGAGCACTGACGCGACCGACCGGACGCCCGTCGCGCCAAGCCAGGAAGTACTGCGCCTCGGCGTGCTTGAAGAACGGGTTCTCGCTCTGGTCCAGGCGCTTCTTCAGTTCCATCAGCAACGGCGCCACCCAATTGGACTCCTCACGATAGAGCCGCCACGGCAACTTGATGAACGTCCTCAGCTCGCGCTTGGACGTTACAGGCCGAATCTCCACTGCCATCGCAGCGATGACTCTACACTCCAATTATTCGGGCTGGACGCCCCCGCGCGAGCGATCTGCTGCAGTATCCATAGCCTCGATGTGTCCTCCCCGACTGGAACGTCGTGGAGTCGAGGCTGGGGTTGCGATACCCCAGGGATCGTGTCGTGGGTTGCGAGTCAGGCCTCCGGTCCATGACCCTCAAGGGCCGCACGGCGGCTGTCCAGGTCGTCCCCGGGGCTCAAGGAGGTCCAGCCGGTATGTGAGCGCCTTCGATGCGCCTCCGGGTGCTGTCGCGACGATCGACACATCGACCGCGAGCGTCCGTCCGCGTTGCAGTAGCTCGCTCGCCCCGGGACTCATGGCGACGTGCACCCACCGCTTTGATTCCGGGCCGAGTTCGATCGCGGCTGAGGGAGCAAGGAAGACGTTGCTTGGATTGACGCCAGCCACGTGAGCCGTATACGCAAGGGCGACCGTCTCTCGTGACTGGCCGCTGCCAACCGGGAAGCAGAAGTCGTGTTGAGCGGGCACGACCTCGTCCAGGGCGAACACGCGGATCGCCGCGGCGGCGGACGGCGGCGGCGGCGGGGTCGGCTTGGGGACAGTCGGCCCCGGTTCCACCTGTGGTTCGGGGGTGGGGCGGCCATGGAGGCTGGGCACGGGCGTCCGCGAGACTCCGGGTTGAGACTGGCCGCCCTGGAGTTCGACTTCACCGCCGGTCAGGCGGTACTCAGGTCCGAGGACGACCAGTTCAGCCTGACTGTCGGGGATCGACAGGATGGCGAACTTGTTTCTGCCCGCCGACCGCTCGGGAAGCACCGCGACGTAGATGTCTCCACCCGAGCGGGTGACGAAGAAGCCGCTCACCGTGGCGAGATGCCCGCGATAGACCACGACGGAATCGAATCTCGGGTTGGGTTCGTCGCTCTGATGCCAGAACTCTCCGACGCCGCCGTAGATCGCGATGGCCGCGAATACGCTCGCCGCGGCGACCGTCGCGCTCCTTAACCACCCGGCGAACTCGACGGCTGCGGCAAGGACGGCGAGCAGAGCGAGCGCAACCAGGAGCTCCTGCCAGACGAACATGTAGTAGATCGCCAGCAGCAGGACGCCGGTGAGGAAGAACACGACGGCGATCGCAAGGACGGCGCGTGTCAGATACCTCTCGCGGGCCCGCTGGCGCTCACGCCGCCATTCCTCGTGCTGGCGTGGGAGCACAAGGCGCTTCTCTTCGTTCTCGGCCCGCTGACTGGCCGGAAGGGCCTCGTTCAGGTCTTCCTCGGAAAGTTGCCACAAGGCGTTGCGGTGCTCGCGCTCATCCGCTTCCTCTTCGCTCGCCAACCTCCGCGTCACCCAGGTTGTAAGGGCGCTACAGCCGAGGAACGTGAGGCCGGCGAGGCCTAGGCCGATCAGCAGCGGCGGGACGAGCGCCGTGAGACCCTCGCCGATCAGCGCCTCCCGGGGGAACAAGCCGGCGGTTTCCGCAGGGGAAGGTATGCCCGCAGCGGCGAACCGCGCGTACTCGCGGATTGCGCCTACGACGGCCACCCATCCGATCAGGGCACCTCCCGCGCCGACCACCGCAAGAACTCGGCTCAGCGTGCGTCCGCCGGAGCTCCCCGAGTCGCCAACCTGCCGCTCAGGCGAGCTCATCGGGATGACCACACCTGCCGCCGTGTCTGCTCCATCGAGATCATCGGTGCCCCCGCAAGTAGACGCGCCCTGCCTCTACTCTTGATCGCTACTCGGAATGCTAGGTGGTTGTGGTCTGCGAAGAGGGGCCCAACCCCGACAAACGGCGTCTCACTGATCTGAGGCGTTCAGTAGGGGCGAAGGATGCCTCTAATGCGTTCGTTTCCGCGCCCGGCAAGACAGCGGCGTCGAGTGACCGTTGCTGAGGGCGGCGCAGGTGAAGCCCATCACCCGGCAAGATCCTGGGGAGGGGCCGCAGCCCGGCGTCGAAGCCCATGTGTCGGCAACCCGACGCGCTTCATGTCGCGACGCTGAAAGGTTAGCGGCCACAGGTAGCAATACGGGCGACAGAAATACTGATTCTCGGCTTCACTCAGTGTGGTTCGCCGTGGCAGGTGTGGGGTGTGCCGCCTCCGATGTAGCGGGCGGCCATGAACGCGTTGTGGCTCCAGCCGGCGATCACGATACGGCCGTTGGGCTGGACGGTGACCGCGCTTGCGCCTCCTATTTCGTTATCGGTGACGACACCTTTAGTGCCGAACGAGCAGTCCCGGCCGTGAGGGGTGTATCGCGCTAGGAAACCTGTCCCCAGCGGCACGTCCACGGTTCGTTTGTGTAGCTCGCCAGCCAGGATTGCGTCCCCGGCGGCGTCGAACGCGATGGCGCGCGGGTCTATGCCTGTCAGGTATCCGGCGGTGAGCGTTGAGCGGGTTACCCCGTTCCTGCCGAACGAGCGGTCGGGCCATGTTTCGGGGCGCCACTTGGGCCAAGGTCCAAGAGAGGGCGCAGCATCCGACGACCCTGATTTGGGGACAACTGCAGCGCTGATAGCTACCGGGAGCTTGCTCCCGAACCGGGTCCGGAGCTGAGGCCGTGATCGCCATCTCAGCTACCGAGCGCGGTGAGCGACCTGCGACGAACAGTTGCTCGCCCCAAAAACCCTCGCAAACACTGTTCCGTCCGAATAGCCCCCTATAATAAGTAGCTCTGTCCTACGACTACATGGTTCTCGCCGGCACCCAGGGCATACGTAACCACGCGAAGAAGGATCGCTTGTTTGAGATCGCCGCACGGCGTAAGTTGCCGGTCATTCTGCTCGCCGAGGGCGGCGGTGGGCGGCCGGGAGATGTCGACATGCCGATCGTGGCCGGCCTGGACTGCCGCGCCTTCAATCTCTTCGCGGGCCTGAGCGGGCTCGTCCCGCTCGTGGGAATCGCCTCCGGAAACTGCTTTGCGGGCAACGCCGCGCTACTCGGGTGCTGTGACGTGGTGATCGCCACCGAGGACTCGAGCATTGGCATGGGCGGCCCGGCGATGATCGAGGGTGGAGGGCTGGGCTCCTACAAGCCTGCCGAGGTCGGTCCGATCGACGTACAGCACGCAAACGGCGTGGTCGACCTGCGCGTCTCAGACGATCGCGCCGCGGTCGCCGCAGCCAAGCGCTATCTCTCCTATTTCGGAGACCCGGTGGACGACGTGCGAGTGCCTGACCAGCAGCGGCTGCGGGACATCATCCCCGAGCGGCGCAGACAGATCTACGACGTGCGCCTCGTGCTCGATGGGCTCTTTGACGAGGACTCGGTGCTCGAGCTGCGCCGCGGGTTTGGGGCGGGCATCGTGACCGCACTGGCCCGGGTGGACGGCCGGGCGCTGGGAGTGGTGGCCAATCACCCGCCCCACCTGGGCGGGGCGATCGACGCCGATGGCGCCGACAAGGCGGCGCGCTTCATGGCGCTTTGCGATGCGTTCGAGCTGCCCATCCTGTTCCTCTGTGACACCCCAGGCTTCATGGTCGGCCCAGCAGCCGAGCGAACCGCGACCGTCCGCCACTTCGCGCGCATGTTCCTTGCGGGAGCAAACCTCACAGTGCCCTGCGGCACGATCGTGCTGCGCAAGGGCTACGGGCTCGGCGCGCAAGCGATGGCCGGTGGCGGCTTCAAGGCGCCGCTGTTCACGGTTGGCTGGCCAACGTCGGAGTTCGGGGGCATGGGCCTGGAGGGCGCGGTTCGGCTGGGCATGCGGCGTGAGCTGGACGCGATCGAGGACCCCGCCGAGCGCGAGCGCGTGTTCCAGGCGACGGTGGCCGCGGCCTACGAGCGCGGCCGGGGACTGAACATGGCGGCCTACGGCGAGATCGACGACGTGATCGACCCGGTTGATTCCAGGCGCTGGATCGCGACGTTGTTTGACGAGAACACTTCTCAGTGGCGGCAACACCCGGGCAAGAAGCGCCCGTACGTCGACGCCTGGTGACGGCCAGCCCGCGCTCGTGTGAGCTTGAGCACAGTTGCCCACCTGCTCTTCCCAGACGCCGTCCACAGCGGTACCATTGAGGGGTCAGGCCACTATCGAGCTTGCTCAAAGGAAACCTGATGCAGTAACCGTTTGACTCTGAAGTCGCGCCGGTATCCGTAGGGAACTGGACCGAAACCGATGAGCTACTGTCACCACACTCCGCTCTGCGCATGAGAACCGTGCGCACAGCCGATGAGTTGCGCGCCGCGCTCGCGCTCGCGCGGCGTGAGGGGCTCACGATCGGCCTCGTGCCCACAATGGGCGCTCTGCACGAGGGTCACCTCTCGCTCATCACCTCCGCGCACGAACAATGCGACCTGGTCGTCGTCTCGCTGTTCGTCAACCCGGCCCAATTCAACGAGCGCTCCGACCTGGAGCGCTATCCGCGCGACGAGCACCGCGACGCAGAACTCGCCTCGCAGTCGGGCGCGGACGTGCTGTTCGCGCCCTCAGCCGAGGAGGTCTACCCCGCTGGTTTCGCGACCTCGGTCGAAGTGCTGGGCGTGACCGAGCGCCTGGAGGGCGCCGCGCGCGGCTCCGAGCACTTCCGTGGCGTGGCCACGGTCGTGACGAAGCTGCTCAGCATGGCCCAGCCCGATGTTGCCTACTTCGGCCAGAAGGACGCCCAGCAGCTCCTCGTCATTCGCCGGCTCGTGAGCGACCTCAACCTGCCGGTGCGAATCGAAGCCTGCCCGACAGTACGCGAGCCCGACGGCCTGGCGATGTCCAGTCGCAATGCGCTGCTCGACCCGGATGAGCGCCGGCGCGCACTGGCGCTGCCCGCTGCCCTTGACGCCGCCCGCGCAGTCCTCGCCGCGGGCGAGGGTCACGCCGAGGCGTTGCTTGACGCCGCCCGCGAAGCGATGCACCCGTTCGGCGTGGAGCCCGAATACGTGGCGGTCGTCGATCCCAACACGTTCGATGCACTCGACCACCTCGATCGTCCAGCGCTGCTCGTGCTGGCCGCACGCGTCGGCGAGATTCGTCTGATCGACAACGCGACTCTGCTCCCAAGTCCCGCAGCAACCCTCAGTCCACAGCCCCCAGGAAAGGCGTTCACCACATGCAGCGCGTGATGCTCAAGTCCAAGATTCACCGGGCAACCGTCACCGATTGCGACCTGCACTACGTGGGTTCGATCACGATCGACCCGGACCTGCTGGAGGCCGCCGACATCCTCGAGTACGAGCAGGTTCACGTTGTCGACATCGACAACGGTGCGCGCTTTGAGACGTACACGATCGGAGGGGAGCGCGGCTCGGGCGCCATGTGCATCAACGGCGCCGCCGCCCGCCTCGTGCACCGCGGAGACACGATCATCGTCATCTCCTACGGCCAGTACGACCAGGCCGAGCTATCCCGCTACGAGCCTCGCGTCGTCCACGTGCAGGCGCAAACCAATCGCATCATCACGATCGACGACGAGGTGGCGACCCTACTCGCGTAGGGCGTCAACCACATCAGAGAGGAACCACATGTCCAGCCACACATCCGTCCAAGCCCCGTCCGACCCCGGCCGTCTGCCGATGACGCTGCCACTGCTGGCCGAAAAGAAGCGGCTTGGCGAACCGATCGTGATGGTCACCGCCTACGACTACCCGAGCGCCCGCTCCGCGGAGGCCGCGGGCGTCGACCTGGTGCTCGTCGGCGACTCGGCCGCCACGACCGTCCTCGGATACAACTCGACAACCCCTGTCGAGCTTTCCGACATGCTCGTGCTCGCTCGCGCCGCCCGCCGCGGGCTGCGGACCCCGCTCTTGATCGGCGACATGCCGTTCGGCTCCTATGAGGTCTCAGACGAGCAGGCGATCACCAATGCGCTGCGTATGGTCAAGGAGGCCGGCTGCGAGGCGGTCAAGCTCGAGGGCGGCGGATCCTCTTCGGTCAGCCGCGCGCGCGCGATCGTGGGTGCGGGCATCCCCGTAATGGGCCACGTTGGCCTAACTCCCCAGACCGCCACCGCTCTCGGTGGCTGGAAGGCCCAGGGCCGCACCGCAACCGCAGCCGCTCAGATCGCCGCTGAGGCGCTCGCGCTGCAGGACGCCGGGTGCTTCGCGCTCGTGTTCGAGGCGATCCCCGCCGCCGTCACTGAGGAGTTGATGCCCAAGATCGAGATCCCCGTGATTGGCATCGGTGCCGGTCCCGCCACGGATGGGCAGGTGCTCGTGTTCCACGATCTGCTCGGCATTCGCGACGGCCTTGGAGCGCGCTTCGTCAAGCGCTACGCAAACCTCCAGGACGAGATGAACGCGGGCGTGGCGGCCTACGTGGAGGACGTGCGCTCACGGCGCTATCCCGGCCCCGAGCACACCTACTCGATCGACCCCGCCGAGCTGGCAGAGTTGCACGACCTGCTCGGCTGAGCGGACTGCAGCGACCCGGTGAGCAGCCGGTGCCAGATCAGCTGTCCAGGCTCAGGGACAGGCGATGGCAAGTGTGCAGCTGTGCCCGGTTCCCGTGGACCCACCAGATGGACGACCGGGCGTTTCGGAAGGAGTTGTTGGGGTTCCTGAGCCCGAGCTTGACCCACTCGATTCGCCGGGCGGCGGAGTGGGCGCTGTCGCAGTCGGTGTAGTCGCTGGTCCTGGCGCTGGAGGGCTGCTCGGGGGAATGGCCGGTGGTGGACTCGTGTGAGACTTGTTGTGGTGCGTGGATCTGTGTCTGCTGATGTGGTGCCGGGCGGTCCGGTGGAGCAGCGGCACCACAATGCTCGGTGGATTACTGCCAGTACCACGCGCGATGGTCGCACGCGCGAGTTCATTCTTCGGGGCAAACCGCGCAACGGCCGAGGCCTTCGCACGGTGCGTGACCTCGATCGCCCGATGGCTCCCCCCGCCCACGTATGTCGTCCTCGCGGCACTCGAGACCGAAGTCACCTGTTGCGGCAGAACGCGGCTGTCGGGTGCGAGGCTTCCGGCGAGGACGACGACCAGTACCGCGCTGAGGATCGCCGCCAGGAGCGTCCGCCGCAGGCGACGGCCGTTCGCCCTAGAGGCACTCACCGCGTCCGGCGGGCGTATCCGTCTCCTTGCCACCGGAGTCCGGCCGCTCATATGCTCATGGCCGGTGGCGGCAACTTGCGACTGGATCGCGGCCTGGCCACCAGCCGGTGGTGGCGTCGAGGGCATCGGCATAGAGCCGGGTGTCGTGCCGTGCGCAGAGCCAGGGCCGGTGAGGTGACCCCAGTCGGCCCCCACGAACCGTGAGGCGCGCGCGATCGTTGTATGACGCAGCCAGGCCAGTGGCACAATCGGCCCAAGCGCCCTGTAGGAGATGCCGGCCTCCTCCATCACCGCGCGACTCAGCCGGCATGTGTCGCAGCTGTTCATATGCGCCAGCAGCCAGTCGTGCTCCTCGGGGGTGTAGTCCTGGGCGTCCTGCAGGCGCGCCATCAGCGGCAGCGCGCGCTCACACTCGGGAGAGGATGTAGCAATCGACTGAAGCGCCTCACCCCGGAGCTCCTCGCGCAGCCGGATCCGCGCGCGCGAGATCAGCTGGGCAACAGCATTGCCGTTCAGGCCCACGATCTCACCGATCTGCTCGTAGGAGAGCTGCTCGAGCTCTCTCAGCGCGAGCACCTCGCGCTGGCGTTCGGAGAGCCTCCCATTGGCCGCGCGCACGTCCTCGCGGGCCGCCGCAAGTAGCGCGGCGCGCTCGGGGTCGAGCGCTAGCTCGCCTGGCTCGGAGACGCGCTGACCGATCGACGAACGCATCGTGGTCGCCGATGGTTCGACCTGCTCGGCCACCGGCTCAACCCGGCGCCTGGCCTCGATCATGTCGTAGCACGCGTTGCGCGCCGTCGTCAGGGCATAGGCGATAAAGTTCACGTCGCGGTCCTCCAGCGCAGGCAGGCGCTTCAGCAGGCGCATGAACGTCTCCTGCGTGGCGTCACCTGCCTCGTCGGGCGTGCCCAGCATCCGCAAGCAGAATCCGTACACGCGCCGCTCATGGCGGTCGTACAGCTGCGCGAAAGCATCACCGTCGCTCGCGATCGCCAGCTTTGCAAGCTCGCGGTCGTCGAGCGTGGTGCGGGAACGTGCGCTGCTGGGGCGTGCGGTCGATCTCGCCATTGCCACCTGCTCACGGCGATTCTCCCACATCGTGGAGACTGCGACGGGCCATTGGGGGATGTGTCGAGCAATGGGGGTCATCTCCTGTGGTGTCTCACACCGGATCGGTGCCGGTCGCGAGCGTCAGATGTGAAACCGGCGAGCAGCTCCTTTCTTACGCGGCTGGCGCGAGAAGATCGCCTCCCGAAAACTTTTGGTGGTGACCGTAAGGAACCCCGGGGAAGGCGGTTGGGGACACAACACACAAACGGCAACAGTCCGAACCCAAGGAGGTCCACGATGTGCAAGATCCGCTCATTTCTCATTTCCGTCCTCACCACCATGCCGATCCTCGCCCTGCTAGCTGTTGGGGCGGCCGGCGCAAACGCGTACTGGACTCCAGCCCATGCCGGCCGATCCCAGACGATCGCTCGCAGCGCACGCAGGCACCACAGCCGCCACAAAGGCCACGGCCACCGCAAGGGCCACGGGAAGGGCGGATCCTCGTTGCTCGGCGGCCCGCAAGGCAACACCGGCCTTCAGGGGAAAACCGGTCCCGCTGGCCCGCAGGGGCCGAAGGGAAATCCAGGTCCCGTCGGTCCGCAGGGACCGGGCGCGATCGGGTACACCTACGACTCGACCGCCCCGGCAGCCACCGAACAGAACACGCCACTGGGGCCCAGCGGACCATTCGACCTGACCGGCAGCTGCGTCCAGCTTGGCCCCAAACTGGTCGCGGTTACGCTCGGCGCGTCCAACGCCAACTCCGTGCAGTTCGATCAGACGCGCACCGAAGAAGACGACGGCATCCCGGCGTTCACCACGTTCGCACGCAACACCCAGCCCCAGAGCCTGACACCGGTTGCGCTGTTCGGCCTAGCCAGCACCTCGCTGGGCACGGCGTACAGCTATGCAACTGGCCTCCTGACCGTGACGTCGCCCGTGCATGGTGAGCTCGAAGTCTTCGAGTACGTCTCGGAGGTGAGCAACATCTGCCACATCTCCACCGTCTGGACACCCGCTTCCTGACACCACTGTCCCAGCCGCCCCGGCCATATGGTGTCGGGGCGGCCTCGGGACCTATCCGTACTCGACCCGCCTGAGCACCCTGGCGGGAACGCCGGCGGCGACCGAGAAAGGCTCGATGTCGCGCGTGACGACGCTGTTCGCACCGATCACGCAGCGCTCGCCGATGCTCACGCCGCTGGTCACCACCACGTTCGCGCCCAGCCAGCAGTTATCCCCGATCCGCGTCGGGCCCTTCGTTTCAAATCCTTGCCACGGCACCGGCTGATCTCGGTCGTCGTAGCGGTGGGAGGCGTCGGACACGAAACAGCCGTTCGCCAGCATGCAGTGATCGCCGATCTCCACGAGCTCCTCTGCGGCGATCATCACCCCGAGATTCAGAAATGTCCCCTTGCCGATCCGTACCCGCGCATTCCCTGGAGCTGTGATCCACACGCCGGGCTCAAGCAGCGCTCCCGCCCCGATCTCCAGCCGTCCCTCACGCAATGCTTCGAGCACGTTCCCGTGTACCGGCCAGCGCGCGAACGCCTCGCGGCGCATCAGCTCCCAGTGGATGCGCGCTCGGTTCCAGGGCAGCGAGTTGCGCTCGTACCAGCGCCACTTCTGCGCCCACAGCCGGGCCTGGCGCACCAGGTCGTTATCGCTCAAGCGGCGACCTTCGGGCGGCGCTTCCGCGGGCCGGCGCCTTTGCCGCGCGGTTTCATTGCCCCGCCCTGCCGCGCGGGGACTACCAGCCCGGCGAGGAACTGGCCAGTGTGCGAAGCCGGCTCGGCCGCCACCTGCTCGGGAGTGCCTGCGGCGATCACCATGCCTCCGTCCTCTCCACCCTCCGGGCCCATGTCGATCAGCCGGTCAGCGCTCTTGATCACGTCAAGGTTGTGCTCGATCACCACCACGCTGTTCCCCGCGTCGACCAGCCTTTGCAACACCTCCAGCAACCGCTCCACATCGGCGAAGTGCAGCCCCGTGGTGGGCTCGTCGAGGATGTACAGCGTGCGACCCGTCGCCACCTTCGACAGCTCGGTCGCGAGCTTCACGCGCTGGGCCTCCCCCCGGAGAGCGTCGTCGCCGGCTGGCCGAGGCGCACGTAGCCCAGCCCCACGGCGTTCAGCGTCTCCAAACGCCGGCGCACCTTGGGGATGTGCTCGAAGAATCCAAGCGCGTCCTCGATAGCCATGTCGAGCACGTCGGCGATGCTCTTCCCCTTGAACCTCACCTCCAGCGTCTCGCGGTTGTATCGCTTGCCGTGGCACTGCTCACAAGGCACATACACATCTGGCAGGAAGTGCATCTCGATCTTGATCTGCCCGTCGCCCTTACAGACCTCGCAGCGACCCCCCTTCACGTTGAAGCTGAACCGCCCCGGCTTATACCCGCGCGCGCGCGCCTCTTGGGTTTTTGAGAACAGATCACGGATCACATCGAACAGGCCCGTGTACGTCGCCGGGTTGGAGCGGGGGGTGCGTCCGATCGGGGACTGGTCGACGGCGATGATCTTGTCGAGCTGGTCGAGGCCGTTGATCGCGCGGTGCGTGCCCGGGCGCCGGCGCGCGCGGTGCAGGCGACTTGCCACCGACTTGAATAGCACTTCGTTGACGAGCGTCGACTTGCCCGATCCGGACACGCCGGTCACACACGTCAACACGCCGAGCGGGACCTTCACGTCGACATCGCGCAGGTTGTGCTGGCTCGCCCCCAGGATCTCCACATAGCCGGCCGGAGTGCGCCGCTTTGCGGGCGCCTGGATCGTGCGCGTCCCTGCCAGGAATTGACCAGTAGCTGACTCTTTCACCAGCTGCACCTGCGCTGCGGTCCCCTGCGCGACGATCCGCCCGCCGTGCTCGCCCGCGCCCGGGCCCATGTCGACGATGTAATCGGCCGCGCGCATCGTCTGCTCGTCGTGCTCGACCACGATCACCGTATTTCCCAGGTCCCGCAACCGCTCCAACGTCCCGATCAGCTTCGAATTGTCGCGCTGGTGCAGCCCAATCGAGGGCTCGTCGAGGATGTACAGCACGCCCACCAGCGACGATCCGATCTGCGTCGCCAACCTGATCCGCTGCGCCTCCCCCCCGGACAGCGTCGCGGCAGCGCGATCCATCGACAGATAGCCGATCCCGACGTTCTCCAGGAACCTCAGCCGCTCGGAGATCTCGCGCAAGATCAGCCGTGCCACGTGCCGGTCGGTCTCTGAGAGCTCGATCTCATCCAGCCACTGCAGCGCCCGCCGCGCAGACATTGCGCAGAACTCGTCGATCGGTGTTCCCGCGACGAGCACCGCGCGCGACTCGGCCCGCAACCGCGCCCCCCCACACACAGGACAGGCACGCAGCGACATGAACTGCTCGATCTTCTCGCGTGTCCCCTCGGAGTCCGTATCGCGATAACGGCGCTGCAGGTTCTTCACGATCCCCTCGAACCTCGTCGCATACGAGCGCCGGCGCCCGTAGCGGTTGCGGTAGGTGATCTGCAGCCGTTCGTCTGTCCCGTTCATGAACAGATCGCGCATCTGCACCGGCAGCTGTGCCCATGGCACCGTCAGATCAACTCCGTAGCGTTCAGCGATCGCCTCTGTCACTTGCTCGTAGTAGTTCGACGCGCTGATCGCCCACGGCGCAAGCGCGCCTTCGGCGATCGGCAGCGACGGGTCGGGCACGACCAGCTCAGGATCGATCTCCATCTGCGCACCCAGCCCCGTGCAGTGCTCACACGCCCCGTGCGGCGAGTTGAACGAGAAGATCCGCGGCTCCAGCTCGACCAGCGATGGGCCATGCACTGGACACGCAAAGCGCTCCGAGAAGGTGAATATCGTGCCCGGATCGGGCACTTCACCGGGCACGATCTGCACGGCCGCCGCACGCGCGCCCTTCGCGCCGGTCGCGTGCTCGGGCTCCTGCAGAGAGGAGGCCGAGCCCATGATCTCGATCTCCACGAGCCCTTCGGCGAGGCTCACCGCGGTCTCGATCGAGTCCGCCAGGCGCTTGCGCACGTCATGGCGCATCACCAGCCGGTCGACCACGACCGAGATGTCGTGCTTGTAGCGCTTGTCGAGCACGATCGATTCCTCCAGCATCCGCAGCCGGTCGTCGATCTTCACGCGCGCGAACCCTTCGGCACGCAGCTCTTCCAGCAGCTTGCCGTACTCCCCCTTGCGCCCGCGCACCACAGGGGCGAGCACCATGAAGCGTGCCCCCTCCCCCAGCTCCATCACCTGATCGATGATCTGCTCCGCCGACTGGCCCACGATCGGCCGCCCGCAGACCGGGCAGTGCGGCTTGCCCACACGCGACCACAAAAGGCGCAGGTAGTCGTAGATCTCGGTGACCGTGCCGACCGTCGAGCGCGGGTTGCGTGAGGTCGTCTTCTGGTCGATCGATATGGCCGGCGAGAGACCCTCGATCGAGTCCACGTCGGGCTTGTCCATCTGCCCGAGGAACTGCCGCGCGTAGGCCGACAGAGACTCGACGTAGCGCCGCTGCCCCTCCGCGTAGATCGTGTCGAACGCCAGGCTGCTCTTGCCTGAGCCAGACAGCCCCGTGATCACCACGAGCGCATCGCGTGGCAGCGACAGGGAGATGTCCTTCAGGTTGTGCTCTCTCGCCCCCGAGACGACGATCTGATCGCTTACCGGCATGTCTCGGCCATTCTATGACGGCGAACAGATGTTCGATGTGCGAAGGACCCGACTGCCGTGCCTCTCAGCCCTCGATTGCCGCGTATACCTCGTCGAGCAGTTTCTGCCGGTCGGCCAGCTGGTGGTGCTCGGCCAAGTAGCGGTCGATTGTTGCGCGTGAATCGCCGTTCATAGCCATATTCAGCGCGATCAGGCGCGCTCCATACAGATCCCCGTTCTCGCCGGTCGCCTCGCTGGCAGATTGCAGCGGCATTTGTGATGAGAGCTCGGGCTGTGGCAGGGGCGGTTGTGCGGGAGCGGCCGCAGGTGGTGCGGGAGCTGCGGGCACGACCTCCGAATTGTCCTGTCTTGCGGGTGCACCGGTTGCGGGATCTCCAGCCGGCACCGGCACCACGGGATGAGGATCGGCCTGCGGCGTGTGCCCGCCGCGTGCCGCGGCAGCGTCATAGAGCTCCGCCATGTCCCTCTCCACCACAGTGAGGTCGTTTGCAAGCCTGCCCGCGCCGGCGCGCAGGCTCTCCACCAGCGTGCTCGTCTCCCCGTCCATCGACTCGACGCGCTCGATCAGCACGGCCGTGGCCTGTGCGACCGCGGTCACATGCGCCCTTGCCTGCTTCACCGCATCCGCGCGCGTGCGCTCAGCGTCGCTATCGGCCTGCGCGCGCGTCTTGCGCGCGTCCTCGGAGGCTTTTTGCTCGATATCGGCAGCGGTCGTCTCGGCGGCCTCGAGAATGCCCTGCACCTGTGTGCCCGCGCTAGAACCAAGTGTCTCGCCCGCGCGGTGCTCCAGCGTGCGCCGTAACTCCTCGACCTCCGCCGCGAGGACGTGCAGGTGCGCGTCTACGGCGGCGGGATCATAACCCCGCCGGCCGATTGGAAAGTCACGCTTCTCGATGCTCTGCCGGTCGAGCTCCACCGGGCCATCCTACAATGCCGCCCCCCGGGCCCGGCACACCGCCGGGTCCACTTGCGAGCACGCGCTCAAGCGATCTTCCCGGCCGGGGCCTCACTCGCCTGGATCTCTCGCAAGTCGCGGCGCAGCTCGCGCAACTCGTCGCGCAGCTGAGCGGCGTACTCAAAGCGCAGGTCCTCCGCCGCCACCGCCATCTCCTCCTCGAGCTCGACAACCATGCGCTCGAGCTCGTTCTCAGGCAGCTCCTTGCCGGCCCTGCGCCGCTCTGCGCCGCGCCGACTACGGCCCTTCTTCGGGACCTTGCTGTCCGCCTGCAGGAACTCAGCGATGTCGGAGATGCCCTTTACGATCGTCGCCGCCGTGATCCCGTGCTCCTCGTTGTAGGCCAGCTGGATCTCGCGCCGGCGGTCAGTCTCCTCGATCGCGGCCTTCATAGCCTTCGTCTCCTTATCGGCATACATCAGCACCGTGCCCTCGATGTTCCGTGCCGCGCGGCCGATCGTCTGGATCAGCGAGGTCTCCCCGCGCAGGAAGCCCTCCTTGTCGGCATCGAGGATCGCCACCAGCGAGACCTCCGGCAGGTCCAGGCCCTCGCGCAGCAGGTTCACCCCGACGAGCACGTCGTACTCGCCGAGCCGCAGATCCCTGATGATCTGGATCCGCTCCAGCGTGTCGATCTCCGAATGCAGGTAGCGCGTCTTGAAGCCCATCTCCAGGAGATATTGGGAGAGGTCCTCTGACATCTTCTTCGTCAGCGTCGTCACCAGCACGCGCTCGTTGCGATCCACCCGTTTGCGTACCTCGTTCATCAGATCGTCGATCTGATCCTTCGTCTCGCGCACCTCCACACCCGGGTCCACGACCCCCGTGGGGCGAACGATCTGCTCGACCACGTTCGTCGAGCGCGTGCGCTCGTACTCGCCCGGCGTGGCAGAGACGAACATCAGCTGCGGCGTGATCGAGAGAAACTCTTCAAAGGTCTGGGGGCGGTTGTCCAGAGCACTCGGCAGCCTGAAGCCATAGTCGACGAGCGTCTGCTTGCGCGATCTGTCGCCCTCGTGCATACCCCCGATCTGCGGCACCGTCTGATGGGACTCGTCAATGAAACACACGAAATCCTTGGGGAAGTAGTCGATCAAGCAGTACGGCCGCTCCCCCGGCTCACGGCCGTCGAGGATCCGCGAGTAGTTCTCGATTCCCGAGCAGAACCCCATCTCCCTGAGCATCTCCATGTCGTATTGCGTCCGCTGGCGCAGCCGGTGGGACTCGAGCATCTTGCCCTCCGTCTCCAGTTGCGCGCAGCGCTCGTTCAACTCCATTCCGATCGCCGCTACGCCATCTTCGATCGTGCCCTCCTTGACGTTGTAGTGCGTCGCCGGCCAGATCGCCACATGCCCGATGTCGTCTTCGATCAGCTCGCCGGTCAGCGGATCGAAGTGCTGCAAACGCTCGACCTCGTCACCGAACAGGGTCGCCCTGTACGCGCTCTCCGCGTAGGCCGGGAAGATCTCGAGCGTCTCCCCCTTGACCCGGAAGCCGCCCCTGGAGAGCACCGTGTCGTTGCGCGTGTACTGGATCGAGACCAGTTTCCTGAGCAGTTTCTCCCGGTCGATCGTCTCCCCGCGGCGCAGGATCTGCATGTTCATCTCATACGTTTCCGGCGAGCCCAACCCGTAGATGCAGGAGACGGAGGCCACCACGATCACGTCGCGGCGCGCGAACACCGCCGCCGTGGCCGCGTGCCGGAGCCGATCGACCTCTTGATTGATCGCCGAGTCCTTCTCGATGTACAGATCCCTGCTCGGCACGTACGCCTCAGGCTGGTAGTAGTCGTAGTAGGAGACGAAGTACTCGACCGCGTTGTCCGGGAAGAACCCCCTGAACTCGTTGCACAGCTGCGCCGCCAGCGTCTTGTTGTGGGCGATCACGAGCGTCGGGCGCTGCACCGCCTCGATCGTGGCCGCCATCGTCATCGTCTTCCCCGTCCCCGTCGCCCCCAGCAACGTCTGAAAGCGCTCTCCGCGCTCGACCCCCGCGGCCAGCGCCGCGATCGCCTTCGGCTGATCGGCGGTTGGGGTGAAGGCACTATCGAGACGAAACTCGGGCACAGCTCCTACCGTAGCGAGCGCCGTAGGGGGAGATCAGTTCAAGCCGAGCTGACGGGCATAAGAGGCGCGGTAAGCCCGCTGGGCTGAAAGCACGCGCTGCACGTACGCGCGCGTCTCCGGGAACAGAATCGCATCGACCGACAGCTGCCTGCCTCGGGCGTGCGCCTTGGCCACCCAGCTATCCACGTTTGCCAAGCCGGCGTTGTAAGCAGCTACAGCCAGCATCTCCTCACCGCCGTAGTGGTCGAGCAGATAGCGCAGGTAGTAGCTGCCGTAGGCGACGTTCACGCTCGGTGTTGCCAGATCGCTCGTGGTGAAGCGGTATCCACCCGACAATTTGGCCAGAAATTCGGCGGTTGCCGGCTCAATCTGCATCAAGCCCTCAGCGCCCGCCGGAGAGGTACGCGGTTCGAATTTGCTCTCCGCGTAGATCACCGCCGCGATCAATGCCGGGTCGAGATGCTTTGCCGCAGCCTGTTCGCGAATCACGCTCACATCATCGAGCGGCAACGCCGATTCATGCACCGCGTGATGCACGGCGTAGAGCGTCAGCCCGATCACCACCACGAGGACCGCCGCCACGAGCGCACCGAGCGTCGGCCTGCTGGCCGGTCTCCGGTCGGTCATCTCCCAAGCTTGTCGAGCACGCCGGACAGCTCCCGCTCCAGCTCTTCCTCACTGCCGTTGTTGCACACCACATAAGTCGCCCGCCGCGCCTTCTCCTCCTGCCCCAACTGGCGCGCCGCGCGCTCATCCGCCAGCGCGTGCCCACGTCCCGCGGCGCGTGCGGCGCGCAACTCGTCGCTGGCCACCACGGCGATCGTTGCGTCATAGAGCCCCTCCATCCCCGCCTCGAACAGCAGCGGCACCTCGATCACTGCTGCTCGCGGCACTGGGCGCTTGATGCGCACCTGCTCCAGCCAGACCGCGATCCGTTCACCCACCAGTGGCCAGATCACTCCCTCGAGCCAGGTCCGCTCTCTCTCGTCGGCGAACGCGCGCGCCGCAACCTCCGAGCGGTCGACCTTCCCGCCTGGCGCCACCTCGGACCCCCAGCGCGTGACCACGGCGTCGCGGAGCCGCTCGCCCTCATACAGCTCATGCACCACCGCGTCGGTCGACTGCACCGCCGCCCCCAGCCGCTCCAGCACCTTCAAAGCCGTCGACTTACCGGCCCCCATGCCCCCGGTCAGCCCGATCAAGGGCACCGTCGGCTCCATCTGCCCGGCGCTTGCGCTCAGACCATCAGTCCTGCGCGTGCTCGGCGGCCGGCCCCGGCTCAGCCTCGGGTACCTCGGTGTCCGTGGCCTCAGCCTCAGGCGTCGCCTCGGCCTCAGACGGAACCTCAACAGCCTCAGCCTCAGGCACCTCAGGCGCCGCCTCGGCCTCAGACGGAACCTCAACAGCCTCAGCCTCAGGCACCTCAGGCGCCGCCTCGGCCTCAGACGGAACCTCAACAGCCTCAGCCTCAGGCACCTGTTGTGCGATCTCTACCTCAGGCGAAGGTACCTCAGCAGTCGTCTCTGCGCCGGTCCCTTCTCCCTCTTTATCAGCGGTGTCCTCGACACCCTCCACGGCGGCGGCGTCTTCGGGGCGCGACAGGGGAAGGATCTGGTCCTCGACCCGCTTCGCTGACAGCGACAGGCGCCGGCGCTCGGAGTCGATCTCGAGGATTCTCACGCGAATCTCCTCGCCCGGGTGTACCACCTCGCGCGGGCTTTCGACGTGGTGCGGAGCAAGCTCAGAGATGTGCACGAGCCCCTCCACGCCGTCGAGGATCTCTACGAACGCCCCGAAGGTGACAACCTTCGTGACCTTGCCGGCGAGCTCGTCGTCGACGTTGTAGGTGTCCACGATCCGTTGCCACGGATCCTCCTGGGTCTGCTTCAGCCCCAGCGAGATGCGCTGGCGGTCGCGGTCGATATCGAGCACCTTCACCTTCACGGTGTCCCCGATCGTGAGGATCTCTGACGGGTGGTTCACGTGTGACCACGAGAGCTCAGAGATGTGGATCAGGCCGTCGATACCATCCAGGTCGACGAATGCACCGAAGTCGACGATGTTCGAGATTTGCCCTTCTACTACCAGCCCCGGCTGGAGGCGATCGAGGATCTGCTGGCGGACCTCCTTGCGCTCCTCCTCCAGGACCGCACGGCGGGAGAGCACGACGTTGTTGCGCGAGCGATTGAGCTCGATCACCTTGCTCTCGATCTTCGTGCCCATGTACTCGTCGAGGTTCGGCACGCGGCGGATGTCCACCAGCGAGGCGGGCAGGAAGCCGCGCACGCCGAGATCGATGATCAGGCCGCCCTTGACGACCTCGATGACCGTACCCTCGACTGGCTCACCCGACTCTGCGGCGGTTTCGATACGCCGCCATGCCTTCTCGAAGCGCGCGCGCTTCTTCGACATCATCAGGCGCCCGTCCTGGTCCTCCTTGATCAGGACGATCGCGTCGACCTCCTCACCCAAATGGACCTCGTCCTTGGGGTCGACCGACTTGCGGATCGACAGCTCGTTCGCGGCGATGACGCCCTCGGACTTGTAGCCGATATCAACAAGCACCTCGTCCTTGTCGATTCGCACGACGTGCCCCGTCACCACCTGCCCCTCCTCGATGGGCTGAAAGGTAGCCTCGTAGTTAGGGACGATCTGACCGTCGATTTCCAGCAGGAGCCCGTTGGACCCCTCGACCTCGCGAGCGTCGGGTTTCTCGATCAGCGTTTGCACCGGCCGAAGCCTAGCGCAGCATGGTGGAATGAGTGCCCACCCACCACCGGCGCACCTCGCACTTCGTGGTGGCGATCGTATGATTAGCCGATGCCTGTGCGAGCGACCAAGCGAGGAGCGGAGCGCACCCAGTTGGTGCGACGTGACTGCGACGTGCTCGTTTGCGGCGCCAGCTTCGCGGGGCTTGCGATTGCCCGCGAGCTTGCCGGCTCAGGGGCGAAGGTCTTGATCCTCGACCGCTACGAGCTGGGAGAGCGCCAGACCTCAGCCTGCGGCATACCGACCCTGTGGCTGCAAGCAATGGACCTGATGGGCTCGTTTCTGCAGAGTTTCGACGAGCTGACTGTCCACACGCCGTTTCGGACCTCGCGCTGGCCGCTGCCGTGGTCATTCGCCACGTTCGACTATCGCGAGTTGTGCGCGCTGCTGTGGGATCAGGCCGACCACACCGAGGTCGAACTCGAGACGGCGACAATCACGGGCCGCGATGGCTTCACCGTGCATACCGACCGCGGCGAGGTGCAAGCGCCGCTGATCGTTGATGCACTCGGCTGGCGGCGCGTGCTCTCGAACACCACCACGATCCAGCCGCCGAACGCCCGCCTCTCGCGCGGCCTGGAGGTGCATCCGCCGGGCCGCGGCGAGGAGATGGAACTGTGGCTCGACTCGAACTACATTCGCGCGGGCTACGGCTGGAGCTTCCCGGCCGGCGATGAGCTACGCATCGGCATCGGCTCCTTCTGGCCCACTCACCACGTCAAGGAGCCGACCGTCAGACTCGCGGGCGAGCTCGGTGTGCCGCCGGAGGGCTACCAGGGCAACTGGATCCCCCACCAGCTGCGCCGCGCTGTCGAGGACGGCGTCTTCTTCGCCGGAGACTCCGCCGGTCACTGTCTCCCACTGACCGCCGAGGGCATCCGCACGGCGCTCTACTTCGGCCTCGCCTGCGGGCGTGAGCTGCGCGCAGTGATCGCGGGGACCCGCACCCGCGAAGAGGCGCTGGCGCGCTACGGCGCCTTCTCCGACGCGCACGGGCGCAAATTCGCCTGGCTGCTGGCCGTGCAGCGCGCGATTGGGCAGATCACCCCGAGCCGGGCCGCGACCGCTGTGACACGCGCCTTTGAGAGCCAGCACATCTCGCACTGGGCTTTCAATCACTACCTCGATATCGCGCCGCCGTCGTTCGTGGGCGATGGATCCGATGTTAGGAAGCGGCCGATCCGGGTCGCGGCCTGATCGCGGCCTCGCGGGTTCTCAGGCGACCTTCCGCAGGCGCGGGCGTCCAGCGTTCGTGGCCTCCAGCGCGAGACGGCTCGCCTCGATCGCGCTTGCCCATGAGACCTCGGCAAGCAGGCCGGGCGCAGCAACCATGTCGCCCGCCAGAAACACGCCATCGCCCTGGTTCACCGCCGGGCGGTCGCGCCATGTCGTGCCCGGCAGGTCGAGCGCGCCAGAGCGGGCGTCCATGACCTGGCGCCGGCGCCACGTCTCGCGCTCGCGCCAGTCAACCAGCCCGGCATCCAGCAGGTGCTCGAGACGCAGCCCCGCCTGGTCGGCACTCTCGCCCGGACGGATCGGCATCTGCGCTTGGATGAGCTGCTCGCCGTCGGGAGCGATCGAAGGGTCGGTGGTGGAGTAGCGACTCACCCACCCCGCCTCATCCAGGTCGGAGACGACCGTGGGATCGCTTCGCCGTTGCCGTAGCCCGATGTCCAGGCATACCGTATTCCCGCTCTGCCAGGACAGGCTGTCATCGCCTAGCAGCCGGCGTGCTTGATCCAGCTCCGTGGCAAGGATCACAGGCGAGCCCGTGGGAAGCGTCTCGACCGGAGTCGAGGTCTGCATATCCACCCCCATCGAACGCACACGCCGCTCCAGCGAAGCAATCAGACCGCTCCAGCCGCCGGCGATGTAGCGAGCGGACGTCGGAAAGCTCAACAGCAAGCGCACCGTGCGACTCCATACGAACGCCGCCGATAGCTCCCCCGGGTCGTGGTGAAATGTATAGACGCCGGCACCCGCCGAGAGCATCTGCGCGGTCGTCTCATCCGTGTGACGCGCGGCCCACGTGCGGAAGTCCACGTCAGTGGGGGCTTCGCGACCACGCAGGCGCAAGACAGAAGGCAACGCGCCCAGCGGGGGAGTACGGCGGATCGCCCCCTGCCAGCGCATCCGAACTCCGCTGAGCCGGGGCCCGACATGTGGCGGGAGGAGGTCGCGTTCGCTCATCCAACCCCAGAGCGAATCCTCGCTCCTGTAGATCGCGTGGGGACCTAGATTTGCCTTGTAGGGCCCGTCGGCGCTGCGTGCCCTTCCCCCAGGTTGGTCATGGGCCTCTAGGAGGCGAACCTGTGCTCCCTCCTCGGCACACGCAATCGCCGCGACGAGACCGGCGATGCCGGCTCCCACGATCGTGATCTGCGGCTTGCCTGATTGACCGTTTGCGCTCATCGTGCTGCCTCCTTGGAAGGGTAACTCGCTCCTGTCGAAGCGGATGACGATTGGGATCGGGAGTTAGGTCGATGCTCGTGTGGCATTGCTCGATGATCAAGTTACTCCGATACTGGCCTGCATTACAGTTCCAGTAGTGGCAAACAAAAGAGGGCCAGTTGGGGGTCCGGATCTGCTCGTAGAGCTCGACCGCCGTCGCGAGCTGACGCTGCACGAGCAGATTGAGCGCTCGCTGCGCGCGCAGATCCGCTCGGGGCGCCTGGCGGCGGACGCGCGGCTGCCCTCCACGCGCGGACTGGCCAGCGAGCTCGGGGTCTCGCGCGGGGTCGTGACCGAGGCGTACGGCCGGCTCGCGGCGGAGGGCTATCTCAAGACCAGCCAAGGAGCGCCGGTGCGGGTCGCCAAGGCCGTACGCGCATTCAGCGAGCGCTCACCCGCACGCTCGTTGCTGCGGGACTTCCCCTACAACTTCCACCCGGGCCTGCCCGACCTGTCCGCCTTCCCCCGCGAGACATGGTTGCGCTCATTGCGTGCGGCTTTGCGCGACTCGCCGCTCGATTCACTCGGCTATGGCGATCCACGCGGCGCGCCGCCGCTGCGTGAAGCACTCGCCGAATATCTGGGCCGCGTGCGCGGGGCCGACGCCGATCCCGAGCACATGCTTGTCTGCTCCGGCTTCATGCAAGGCTTTTCATTGCTGTGTCGCGCCCTGCGCGGCCGCGGCGTTGAGCAGGTCGCACTGGAGGATCCCGGCTGGCACATGCATCGGCTCATCGTCGAGCAGGCGGGCCTGGAAGTCGTGCCAATACCGGTGGACGAGGCGGGCCTGCGCGTCGATCTGCTCGCCGCGACAGACGCGGCCGCGGTGTTGTTGACACCCGCACACCAATTCCCGACAGGGGCCGTGCTCGCCCCTGAGCGGCGTGCGGCATTGATCGAGTGGGCCGAGGATGAGCGGCTAATCGTCGAGGACGACTACGACTCGGAGTTTCGTTACGACCGCGTGGCCGTCGGCGCCTTGCAAGGCCTGGCGCCGGAGCAGATCGCCTACATCGGCTCGGCCAGCAAGCGTCTCGCACCCGCGATGCGCCTCGGTTGGATGTTGTTGCCGTCATGGCTGACCTGGGAGCTGACCGCCGCGAAGACGATCGAGGATTGCGGCTCGGAGGTAATCGGCCAACTCGCACTCCGCGACTTCATTGCACGCGGCGAACTTGATCGCCACCTGCGGCGCATGCGTCTGCACTACCAACGCCGCCGCGAAACGCTCCTTGGAGCACTCGAGCGCTGGTTGCCAGGCGCGCGCGCAAGCGGCGCCGACGCGGGACTATTCGAGCTCGTGCGCCTGCCAGAGAGCGTCGAGGAGTCACGCCTGCTGCGTGCCGCCGGCGAGCGCGGGGTGGGCGCCGAGGGATTGGCCCTTCACCGCTTCGCCGCCGAGGGCCCACCCGGTATCTTGCTCGGCTACGGCAACCTTTCCGAGCCGGCGATCGAGCAGGGATTGCGCCTTCTGGGGGAAGCGTTTGCGGAGGTACGTGAACGCCCCGGGTGAGGCTTACTTGCGCACCACCATCAGTGCACCGACGACAAGCAGCACCAGCCCGACGATCCGCTGTGCGCCGATTGGCTGGCGCCCGACGCCGAGCAACCCAAAGCGGTCGATCACGACCGATATGGCGAGCTGTCCGGTGATAACCACGGCCGTCAGGCCGCTTGCGCCGAGAGTCCGCACGGCGACGAGAGCCACCGTTACGTAGACGGCGCCCAGCATGCCGCCGATGAGCGCCCACCAGGGAACACGCCCCACGTGCCCGAGATTTCCGTAGCCGCCGCGGACGAATGCGACGATCACCAACAATAGGGCCGTTCCTAGGAGGAACGAGAAGCTCGCGGCTTGCACACTTCCGACCGTCTTGCCCAAGCGAGAGTTGATTGGTGCCTGCATACCTACAAGAGCGCCGGCGCCCACGCCCAGCAGAACCGCCAGTCCGCGGCTCATCTTGCTACCTCGGACTCACTCACTTCGCCTCGAGCCAGTTGCCGCCCACGCCGACATCTACAGCGAGTGGCGGGTCGCGCTCCCAGACGCCGCACATCTCGCGCTCGACGAGCGCGCTCGCGGCGTCGGCCTCGCCGGGCGGCCCTTCGAACAGAAGCTCGTCGTGGATCGTCAGCAGCAGGCGCGTCTGGAGCTCAGACTGCGACAGCGCCCGCTGGCAGCGGACCATCGCGAGCTTGATGATGTCGGCGGCGGTGCCCTGGATCACCGTGTTGACGGCCAGGCGCTCGCCGAGCGTGCGCACCTGGTAGTTGCGGGCCTGCAGCTCGGGGATCTGCCGGCGGCGTCCCCAAAGGGTCTTCACATAGCCCTCTTCCTTGGCGCGCTCGATCGTCTCGGCGATGAACGCCGCGACGCGCGGAAAGCGCTCCAAGTAGGCATCGATGAACTCCTTCGCCTCCTCGCGCGGGATGTTCAGCCGGTCGGCGAGGCCGAAGTCGGACAGTCCGTAGACGATGCCGTAGTTGATCATCTTGGCCTTCGAACGCATGCCCGGGTCGATCTCTGCAGCGGCGACCGAAAATACCTGCGAGGCGGTCGCCTCGTGCACGTCTTCCTCGCGCGCGAAAATCTCCTTCAGCACCGGCTCGCCGGCCACGTGGGCGAGCACGCGCAGCTCGATCTGCGAGTAGTCGGCAGAGATCAGCGTGGCGCCCGGCTCGGCCTCGAAGCAGCCACGGATCTCGCGCCCGAGCGGTGTGCGGATCGGAACGTTCTGCATGTTCGGGTTTGTGCTCGCGAGCCGGCCCGTCTGGGCTCCAGCCTGCAGGTACGTCGTGTGGATGCGCGCCCGCTCGTCAACCACCTGGGGGAGCACGTCGAGGTATGTCTTGGTCAGCGTCGAGAGCTCGCGCCAGCGCTCGATCTTCGGGATGATCTCGTGCTCTGAACGGATCGCCTGCAGCACGCGTGCGTCGGTCGAGAAGCCGGTCTTGCCGCGGCGCTTGCGCGAGAGGCCGAGCTTCTCGAACAGGATCTCCCCCAGCTGCGACGGTGAGGAGATCAGGAACTCCTCCTCGGCGAGCGCGAAGATGTCCGCTTCCAGCGCGATCAGCTCCTCGCGCACGCGGCCGGTGATCTCAGCGAGGCGCTCGAGGTTCAGGCGCACGCCGAGCAGCTCCATCTCGCGCAGAACAGCGACGAGCGGCAGCTCGATGTCGCGCATCACCCCCTGCAGGCCGCGCTCGGAGATCTGCTCGCGCTGCCAGGCAGCAAGCGCGCGCAGCAGCAGCGCGTCGGCCGCGAGCGGGTCTTCGACATCGCTCGCCAGGCCGCGCTCTTCGCACAGCTCGGCAAACGGGAAACGGCGCCGGGCGGGCTCCAGCAGAAAAGCGCCGAGCAGCGTGTCGTGCACAAGGCCGGGCGGCACGAGCCGCAGAGCCTTTGCGTCGTGCGCGAGCACCGCGCGCTCGCCGATCGCCTCGACGATCTGCTCGGGGCCCTCACAATCGCCGGCGAGCACCTCGGGGGGTTGGGGGGGCTCGGTTCCACTCACGGCGAGGACCGCAGCGAAGCGCCACGGCGGCCCTTCTGCGAACAGCTCGCCCTCGGGCGTCTCCGTCTCGCGCACGATGAGCGCGAGCTCGTCCTCGCTCGTGCCGAAGCGAGCAAGATCCGCGGGCGAGCCGGCGCGCACGCGCCCCCTCAGCTTGACCTCGGCAGGCAGCGCCGGGGCAGCGACGTCGGGGTCACCGAGCGCTTCCTCCAGGCGCCGCAGCGGATCGCGCAGCTCATACTCGCGGAAGACCTCGCGCACGCGCGAGCGATCTGGCTCGCGGATGGACTCAGCGACGATGTCGAAGTCAACGGCCACATCGCGCTGTACGGTCGCAAGCTGCTTTGAGATGCGCGCGTTCTCGGCATGCTCGATCAGATTCTCTTTGCGCTTAGCACCTTTGATCTCGTCGATGTGAGCGAACACCCGCTCGAGCGAGCCGTAGCGTTGGATCAGCTCGCTGGCGGTCTTATCGCCGATCCCGGGAACGCCGGGGATGTTGTCCGAGGTGTCCCCCTTCAGCCCGTAGAAGTCGGGGATCAGCTCCGGCGCGATGCCATAACGATCAATCACCGCCTCGCGGTCGTAGACCTTCGTGTCGGTGATCCCCCGCGAGGTCGCCATCACCTTGACGACGCCCTCGCCATCGATCAGCTGGAAGGCGTCGCGGTCGCCGGTGACGATCATCACGGGCACCGGCGGCTCGGCCAGCAGCGCGTGCTCGGCGAGCGAAGCGATCACGTCGTCAGCCTCGTAGCCCTCGATTTTGACGTTGCTGTAGCCAAAGGCCTCGACGAGAGGTTCCATTGCGGGCCACTGCTGCTTGAGCAGGTCCGGGCGCGAGCGGCGCCCCGACTTGTATTCAGAGTAGACCTCGGTGCGCCCGGAGCTGCCGGCGTCCCACACAACGACCGTCGGGCCGACGCCGTACTCGGTGATGATCTTGACCAACATCGAAGCGAACCCGAAGATCGCATTGGTGGGTACGCCGGTGGAGGTCGCGATCGACTCGGGCAGCGCGTAGAAAGCCCGGTAGACGAGGCTGGGCCCGTCGATCAGAAACAGGCGTCGCTCCTGGCCGCCGGCGCTCGGCGCGGCGGGGCTCATCCTCGCCGAGTCCATCGTCGTCGCTCGAGTTGGGGCACATCGATCACCTTATTGATCGGAGCGCAGGCCACGGAGGGCAAGTAAATAAGATGCCGGGCCGCCCCGTCCACGTCGCCTTCGAACCAGGAGCCAAACCTCCGTGAGCAGCCTCACCCCAAGCGCGCAGTACCGCCTGACGATTCGCGTCGAGATCGACGACACCGCAGGCACGCTCGCACAACTGACCAGCGCAATCGGCGAGTCCGGGGGGATGGTGGTGGCTGTTGACCCGATCGAGATGGACTCTGAGCACAGCGTGCGCGACATCGTCGTGGACGCTTCAGATCAGGAGCACTGGGAGCAGATCCTCGCCGCGATCGCGGCGGTGGATGGCGCACGCGTGATCGACACGATCGACCGCACGTTTCTGCTGCACGTCGGCGGCAAGATCGAACAGCACAACAAGCATCCGCTGAAGACACGCGATGACCTCTCGATGGCCTACACCCCCGGCGTGGCGCGCGTGTGCTTGGCGATCGCTGAGGATGAAGACAGGGCATTCCAGTACACGATCAAGCGCAACACCGTCGCGGTCGTCTCAGACGGCACCGCGGTGCTCGGACTGGGCGATATCGGCCCGCGGGCGGCGATGCCGGTGATGGAGGGGAAGTGCTGCCTGTTCAAGGAGTTCGCGGGCGTCGACGCCTTCCCGGTGTGCTTGGACACGAAGGACACCGATGAGATCGTCCGCGCCGTCACGCTGATCGCGCCCGCCTTTGGGGGGATCAACCTGGAGGACATCTCCGCCCCGCGCTGCTTTGAGATCGAGGAGCGATTGAAGGAGGCCCTCGACATCCCGATCTTCCACGACGACCAGCATGGGACCGCCGTGGTCGTGATGGCGGCCCTGCTGAACGCCGTGAAGCTCACCGGCCGCCGCTTGGAGGATCTTTCGGTGCTGGTCATCGGACTTGGTGCCGCTGGGATCGCCGTGACCAAGATCCTGCTCGAGGCGGGCGTGCGTCAAATCATCGGCGCAGACTCTCAAGGCGCTCTTCATGTCCAGCGTGAGGACTACAAGCAGGGATCGCTCAACGAGATAAAGCGCTGGTATGCCGAGGTGACCAACCCCGAGTGCCGATCCGGTGCACCGGCGGACGTAATCGACGGAGCTGACTTGGTGATCGGTGTATCCGGCGCCCGGGTGCTGCCTGCTCAAGCGCTATCGCGGATGAACAAGGACGCGATGGTGTTCGCGATGGCCAACCCCAATCCCGAGGTCATCCCCGAGGAGGCTGCTCAGTACGTGCGGATCATGGCAACAGGCCGTTCGGACTACCCCAACCAGATCAACAACGTGCTGTGCTTCCCGGGGATCTTTCGCGGGGCGCTGGACGTGCGCGCGCCAGCGATCACCGAGGCGATGAAGATGGCTGCCGCCCGTGCGATAGCCGCGATCGTCACCGACGACGAACTGCGCGAGGACTACATCATCCCGTCGGTGTTCAACCGCGATGTCGCGCCCGCTGTCGCCGCCGCCGTAGCCGACGAGGCCCGTGCGGCCGGCACCGCGCAAGCCGGCCAGGAGGTCGGGTTCGCCCAAGGCGACACGATGGGTGTACAACAACAAGGGTGACGATGCCCTTGCGTGTGACAATCACAGGAGCCACTGGACTGATCGGCACGGCACTCGTCGCCGAGCTGTGTGAGCACGACGTAGAGGTCACGGTCCTGTCGCGCAATCCCGACCGCGCAAGGGAGATGTTCAGCGCGAGCGGGTCATCCCCGGCGGAGACGGTCAAGTGGGATCTGCTGAACGAACCGGCGCCGGTGGAGACCCTGGAAGGGCGCGACGCTGTGGTGCATCTCGCCGGGGAGAATGTCGCCCAGCGCTGGACCGCCCGCGCGAAGGAGGCGATCCGGGCAAGCCGTGTTACGGGCACCCGCCATCTGCTAGACGGTCTCACAAACGCCGAGCCTCGCCCGCGGACGCTGATCGCCAGCTCGGCGATTGGCTATTACGGCGCGCGCGGCGAGGAGCCGCTCGACGAGGATGCGCCAGCAGGAAGCGGCTTTCTGGCGGAGACGTGTGTGGCCTGGGAGGCCGAGGAGATGAAGGCCTCGGCGCTGGGGATGCGCGTGGTGCGGGTGCGCACAGGCGTGGTGCTCGACCGTGGAGGCGGAGCGCTTGCGAAGATGCTGCCCCCGTTCAAGCTCGGCTTGGGCGGGCCGGTGGCGGGGGGAAGCCAGTACATGTCCTGGATCCACCGCGAGGACCTGATCGGCATGATGAGCGCCGCCTTGGAGGATGAGCGCTGGTCGGGACCGGTCAACGGCACCGCGCCCGAACCGGTCTGTAGTCGCGACTTCTCCCGCGCCCTCGGTCGTGCGCTTCACCGGCCCTCGCTGCTGCCGGTGCCGGGCGTCGCCTTGGGACTGCTCTACGGCGAGATGGCCGAGATCGTGACCACCGGCGCGCGCGTGATGCCCGCCAAGCCACTCGTGCTGGGCTACGACTTCCGCCACCCCGAGCTGGATGAGGCGTTGCGGTCCGCGCTCAGCTAGGCCGGCGCTGGCACGGGAATGGGTGCGCGCGCGCGGCGGTTCTCGGTCTCGATGATGATCCGGCAAGGGCGCTTTGAGAGCAGGTAGGCGGCGGTTGGGCCGATCCGCTGCTCACCGGTGGGGGCGTGGATCGTGGACCAGTAGATCACGTCCGCACCCACGCGCTGAGCCTCCTCAACGATCGCTGCTCCGGGGTTGCGTGTCCGGATCAGTCCGGTGTGGATCTTGATCCCCCTCCGTCGAGCCTGGATCCGCGCGCTCTCCAACACCGAGCGGCCCTGAGCCTCCTCGTCTTCCAAGCCCGCCTCCAGCGAGAGCTGGCTGGGCACAGGCAGCACGAAGATCGCGTAGAGGACACCCTCTTTGCCAATCAGCTTGGCAGCGCTCGAGAGGGCGGTGGCGCTGATGTCCTCGCCGAAGATCGGCACCAGCGCAGTCTTGTACTCGAGCTCCTCGAAGTCCGCTGGTCGCTCGGCGCGCTCGATCTGGTAGTGCTTGCGTGGATCGAGCCCCTGACGATGGCGATAGTAGAAATAGCCGACCATCCCCACGATCATCCACGGGATGCCCACGACCCGCGCCTCACTGTGGAAGATGACCACCGCGACCCACGCGGCGGCGGTGCCGAGGCCGCCGACGACAGCGGTCATCGGGATCTCAGCGCCGCGGATGCGCACGCTCCAGGGCATCCGGTAAGGACGCTCGCGGTCGGGGTCTCTGATGCGCAACGCGATGACCGCGACGTGGGCGGTCGTGAACGACAGCATCGCGCCGAACGAGTAGAGGTTGCCGAGCACGTTGGTGTTGCCGTAGAGGATCAGCACTCCCGCGAGCGCCGAGAAGAACATCAGCGTGAACCAGGGCGTGCGGAATTTCGGGTGCAGCTGTGAGAACAAGCTGGGCAGCTGCCGGTGCTCGGCCAGCGACCACGATAGGCGTGAGATCCCGATCATCCCCGCATTGGTGGCGATGAACAGGATCGTCGCGGCGAGCAGGCCGACGTAGTACTGAGCGAAGTGCAGGACCGTGCCGTGCAGGCCGAGCCGGGAGATGATCCCGAGCACCGGATCGTTCTGAAACAGGCCACCCAGCCCCGTCGCATAGCCGGGATGGCTGAAGTGTTCGCCCAGGGCGGCGCTGTAGCCGACCCCGTGGTGGACGACGGGCAAAGCCGACAGGGCAACCACGGAGATGCCTGCGTAGACGCCGAGCACTGCCAGCACCACGAGGTTGACCGCCTTGGGGACCTGGCGGCCGGGGTCCCGCGACTCCTCCGCCATGTTCGCCACCGTCTCGATACCGGTGTAGGCGAGCATCGCCAGCGAGAGAGCGAAAATCAGTTCGTGCCAGCTCGGCACGCTGCCCAGGTGCACCTGGTGGATCAAAAGCGTTGGGTTGAAGACGAGCACGAGCCCGACGCCGACGAGCAGGATCTGCGTGCTCAGGTCGAGGATCGCAAGGATGAAGTTCAGCTTTGCCGACTCGCCGAGGCCGCGGACGTTCAGCGCGGTCAGCAGGACAACGACAATCAACCCTCCGACGATGTCGCCGGGGTTGTGATTGAGCGCATGCAGGCCGGGGAGCGCACTCAGGTAATGGGGGACGAAGAACGCCGAGATGGCGATCGTGAGGATGTAGTCCAGGCTCAGCGCCCAGCCAGCGAAGAACGAGACGACGTCGTTGAACGCATGGCGCGCGAACGAAGAGGAGCCGCCCGCTTCGGGAAACATCGCGGCACCCTCGGCATAGGTTTTCGCCGTAAGCGCGAATAGCCCACCCGCAAACACGAACACCAGCGGGGTGAGTCCCAGCGCGTGGGCGGCAACAAGGCCAAGCGCGTAGTAGATCGAGGAGCCGACATTGCCGTAGGCGGTGGCGAACAGCCCAGGGACGCCCACGGAGCGGCGCAGTCCATGCTCGGTCAGGCGTGCCATCGGCGGGGAGCGTATCGGTGCCCACCTCCGCCTATCACCGTCACCTGCTTAGCGAGGGGGTGTGATGCAGGCGCGGGGTGCGCGGGGGCTCAAACTGCGATGCAAAATCCCATTCACAACAGTCAGCAATGCAGGAGCCCGGCTTATGATCCCGACGCTGGGTGGGTGGGTTCCGATCAAAACCAATTCCCGGCCTTATGACATGGAAACGTCACGCCGCGGAAATTACGACTCGGGAGAGGACTTCGTCCTCGAATACGGCGAGCTGCGCTTTACCTTCAACGAGGAGGACTTCTCGGAGCGCTGCGAGCAGGCGGCGCTGAAGCTCGGTTTCGTCGGCGGGCGCCTTGGTGATGGCGAGCTCGAAGACCTCGTCAACCTAGCTGTGAACGGTGAGATCCTCGATCCCGCCTCGGCTTTGGGCGAGCACGTAAACGACTGCTGGCCCGAGTTGGTCGGCCCGGCCGAGCGCTCGCTGGTCCACTGGATGCGCCGTCTGGTGTTCCGCGGCGCCTGGCTCGACCAGCGCGTCAACGAGGGCGAGCTGAGCGTCGCTTTCAACGAAGAGACCGGCAGCTTCGCCTACGTACAGATCGATCGCAGCGGTCAGCCGATCGAGCTGGCGCCCGAGCCCTCGTGGGGCCGGGTCGCCTACCGGCGCTAGCTTTCTCTCGCCGCCGCACGCGCCTGGGTTATGGCCTTGGCGCCATCCTCGCCCACTAGCAGCTCGGCCTTGAGCGTGCCGCTGCCCGCTAGATCCAGGATCGGCTGGCGCCCGGTGGAGGTAAGAGCCACATCGAGCGCGATGACCGTCGTCTCGCCTCCGAACGGACGTGTGGCAGTGGCGATCACGGTGAGCGAACCACTGTCGCGCAGGTTGCGGGCGGCCGCAAGCGCCTTGCGTGCAGCCTGCGGCTGCAAGCCGTCAAGGCTGTCGATCAGCACCAGCGCGTGTCCCCCGCGTGCCGCCACGCGCTTGGCAGCATCCACCGCACGCTCGACTGCCTGTCCCTGCGAATCCGCCGAGGCCGCGAAGCTGAGTGCGGCGACTGGCGGGACGGAGCCCTCCTGCCACTCCGCGATCTCCTCCGGTCTCGAGCCGGCCACCACTAGCGTCACCTCGAGATCCTCGCGACCGGAGAGCGCCTCCAGCAGACGGCGCACGGTTTCGGTCTTGCCGGCGTGCGCAGCGCCGGCGATCACCGCGCGCGAGCCGCGACCCAGCGGGGCGAGCCACTCGATGGCCTCGAGCGTCGGGTCCTTCGAGCCCAGTGCGAGCCGTTCGCTTGGGTACGCAACCGGGAGGTCCTCGTAACGGGCACCATCTGAGACGGCGTCGGCGGATGCCCCATTGATGTTGTCGATGCGTACCAGCGAGGGGTAGCGCTCCGAGCGGCGGGGCGTCCGTACCGGCCCGCTCACCCTGTCTCCGGAGACGAGCTCGCAGCGGCGCACCTGCGCAGCGGAGATGTAAACGTCCTCGTCGGAGGGCTCGGGCGGGTTGACACGCAGAAAGGCCGAGCCGTTGCCCAACAGCTCGACCACCCCCTCGGCGCTGGGATCATCGCCTGTGGCAGCAGTATCGCTCCGGACCGCCTTCGATGGCGATTGCACCGATCGGTCGTTCGGCTGACCGCCGGCGCGCCCGCTACCCCCATCACGCTCGTCAGCTGTGCCGCCGCGGCGAGAGGAAGCCGCGGACGATGACGCCGAGGACTCACGCCCCGCTGAGGATGCGTCCTGCGCCTCATCTTTCACAGCGCGCCGCAAGCGAGGTGCGCTACGTTTGCGAGCACCGCTTCCGGCTGCGCTGCTCGGAGTATCCGACCGGCCAGAGGAGCCCGACCGGCCAGAGGAGCCATCCCCGGGCGCGTCCTTGGGCGGATCCTTAGCGGGCGAACCGGAGTCCTGCCGCTTATCGGAGGCCGCCCCTGACTCGCCGAGGATCGCGTCGATCAACTCGGCCTTGCGCAGTCTCCTGAAGCCATCGAGGCCGACCTGGTTGGCGATTGCATGCAGGTCGGCGAGAGGGCTTTCCTGTAGCTCGGAGCGGTCGAGTACGGCCATTTGCTGTCCTTCTTTCGTTTGAGGGGCGGTTGGCGTCCGGCCGCGTTGGACAGCGGCCGGCACCCGTTGATGAGTTCAAGCCTAGCGTCTGACTACCGGGAATCGCCGTGCACCCCAGGCGCCGGAGCGCTTTCAGGGCTGATCGGCGAGCAGCCTGTCGTAGCGGATTTCCTCACCCAGAGCCAGATCCCTCCCCGGCTCGAGCTCGCCCGCAAGTACCGCGCGGACCGTGATGAAGTCCGCGCAGGCGGCGACGTCGTGCACACGGAAGATGTGCGCGCCACGGTCGAGCCCATAACCGAGCGCGGCGAGCGTGCCCGCCAGGCGATCGCGCGGGGAGCGTAAGGTGAGCGCGCCGATGAAGTCCTTGCGCGAGATCGCGAGCAGCAGCGGGCGACCCAGCTCGTGCAGGCGCTCGAGGCCGCGTAGCAACTGGATCGTCTGCGCGGGCGTCTTGGCGAAGTCGGGGCCGGGGTCGAGCACGAGCTGCTCCTGGCGCATGCCGGCCGCGAGCGCCAGCTCGATGCGCTCGGCGAGGAAGGCGAGCACCTCGCCGACGATCTCGCCGTAGAGATCTGGGTCCTGCAGCCGTTCGCGCGGCGCGGCGCGGGTATGCATCAGCACGAGCCCAGCGCCGTGCTCGGCGCAGACGGTGGCCAGCTCCGGGTTGCGGAGGCCGCTGACGTCGTTGACGATCCGCGCGCCTGCGGCGATCGCGGCGCGGGCGACGGCCGGCTTGTAGGTATCCACCGAGACGATCGCGTCGAGCTCGCTCGCGACACGCTCGATCAGCGGCGCAACCAGCTCGATCTCATCCTCCGCGTCAACAGGCGGGCGACCGGTCGAGGCTGACTCACCGCCGACATCGATGATCTGCGCCCCGGCGCCGTGTAGCTCACGGGCCAGCGCGAGCTGGGCATCGAGACCCGCGTGGCGGCCGCCGTCGCTGAAAGAGTCAGGTGAGGCGTTCACTACCCCCATGATTAGAGGCCCACCAGCCCCGCCGAGCTCGATGTCTATATCGCCTGCCTGGAGGCTGCGCGCGGGTGCGCTCATGGCATTGCCGGCGGCGCCTGCATGCCCGCGGAGGCACGGGCGGTCTCGGCGGCGATACCCTCGGCGGCGGCCTCGGCCGCGAAGGCCTGCAGCTCGGCTGCCAGGCGGGCCTCGTCCCAGCCGAGCTCGCGGGCCAGCACGCCGGCAACTCGATTGATCGGATTGCCCACCACCCCGTCCCCGGTGCTCAGCTCGCGTGCGGCCAGCAGCCCCAGGCGCGTACGGCGCAGGAGCACGTCGCCGACGCTGCGTGCCTGCTCGTTGCGGGCCGCGAGCGCGACCTCGGCCAGCAGGTCGGGCAGGCCTTTAACGATCGGCTGGACAAGCTCGGGGTGGGCGGGACTCTGTTTCCTTGCAAGCGCTAGCACCTGATGGGCGGCGTCGCCGTAGCGCGCCGCCAACGCAGCGTAGGACTCCACCGGTACGCCCTCCACGCGCGGCAGATCCTCCGCCGCAATCGCCTGTCCAAGCGGGATCTCGTGCGTTCGGCATGGGGCGTCGCGAGCGTCGCGCTCGACGAGGCGGTCAACTGTCATCTTTGCCATCCGCCGCCAGGTCGTCAGCTTGCCCCCGGTGATCGTGATCATCCCGCTCGAGGTCTCATAGAGCTCCGCCTTGCGCGAGATGTCGACCGACTTCTTCGGGTCGCCGGTCGAGATCAGGGGACGCACCCCAGCGAAGGCTCCCGCCAGATGTCCGGTGTTCAGAGCGGCGCCGAAGAAGTCGTTCACCGCCTCCAGGAGGTAGTCGATGTCCTCAGCGGAGGGCTGCACGTGCTCGAGGTCCCCCTCGTAGTCGTTATCGGTGGTACCGACGAGCGTGCGTCCGAGCCAGGGAAGCGCGAAGATCGTGCGTCCGTTGCCTGCAGGGACAATCGCGCCACCCACCAGCGGCAGGTCCTCGTGGCGCAGGATCAGGTGCGTGCCACGGCTGGGCCTTATGCGCGGCAGCTCGGCCTCGTCGTGGAGCTCGTCCGGGCGTAGCTGATCGGCCCACACGCCGGTCGCGTTGATCACGTTCGCGGCACGCACCTCGAGCTCGGCGCCGCTCTCGGTGTCCAGCGCCCGTACGCCCCGTGTGCGTCCGTCCTTCTCCAGCAGTCCCGTGACGTTGAGGCGGTTGGCGCAGACCGCGCCGAAGCGCTCGGCCTCGCCAAGCACCGTGAGCACGAGGCGGACATCATCGGTCTGGCAGTCGTAGAAGAGATAACCGCTCGTCGGTTCGCGCGCGGCGAGCGCAGGCAGCAGCTCGAGGACCTCATCGCCTGAGATCACGCGGTGGCGCTCGGGACTCCAGGAGGCGCCCTCAACAGGCTGGGGTGGTTGATTGCCCTGCTCGCGCTCGCTGCGCGCGCGTTTGCTTCGTCGCGAGCGCAGGCGGTCGCGGTCGACCGACATAACGTCGTAGAGGTTCAGCCCCACCCCCACGAGACGATCCGGACGCGCACCCTCGAAGGCGGCCACCACGAGCGGCAACGGATGCACGAGATGCGGCGCGAGCGCGACCATCAGCTGGCGCTCGAGCAGCGCCTCGCGCACGAGCCCGAGATCGAAGTTCTGCAAGTAGCGCAGCCCGCCGTGGACGAGCTTGCTCGAGCGGCTCGAGGTCCCCGAGGCGTAGTCCGCGCGCTCCAGCAGCGCGACGCTGTAGCCGCGCGCGGCGGCGTCGAGGGCGACGCCCGCGCCGGTGATGCCGCCGCCGACGACGACCACGTCGAACTCGTCCTGCGACAGCGCCGCGAGGGCCTGGCTGCGCTCGATCACGAGCGCAAGTCTCGCAGAGGGCGGGCGGGGGTCGGGTGGGCGGTCTAAATCAAATCTGGCTGAGCTCGGCAGTGATCTCGCTGACCGCCGACTTCGCGTCGCCGAAGAGCATCGTGGTCTTCGGGTCATAGTAGAGCTCGTTTTCGATGCCCGCGAAGCCGGGGTTCATCGAGCGCTTGATCACGATCACCGAGTTGCTGTCTGAGACCTCGAGGATCGGCATGCCATAGATCGGCGAGGAGGGCGTGTTCTTGGCGGCGGGGTTGGTGACGTCGTTGGCGCCGATCACGAGCGAGACGTCGGTGCGGCCAAACTCGGGGTTGGCCTCCTCCATCTCCTTGAGCTGGTCGTAGGGGACGTCGGCCTCGGCGAGCAGCACGTTCATATGGCCCGGCATGCGCCCCGCGACCGGGTGGATGGCGTAGCTGACCTCCACCTGGCGTTTCTCGAGCTCCTTGGTCAGCTCGCGCACGGCGTGCTGGGCCTGCGCGACGGCCATGCCGTAGCCAGGCACGATCACCACACGGTTGGCGTAGGCGAGCTGGATCGCCGCGTCGGCAGCACTCGTGGAGCGCACCGTGCCCGCGTGCTCACCAGCGCCGCTCGCGCCCTCGACGGCTCCGCCGCCGCCGAAGCCGCCGGCGACGATCGCGGGGATCGAGCGGTTCATGGCGGTCGCCATCAGGTTCGTGAGGATCGAGCCGGAGGCGCCCACGATCATGCCCGCGACGATCAGCGCTGGGTTGTTCAGCGCGATCCCAGTGGCGGCCGCAGACAGGCCCGTGAAGGCGTTCAGCAGCGAGATCACGACCGGCATGTCGGCGCCGCCGATTGGAAATACGACTGCGTTTCCGAGCAGCGCCGCAGCCAGCAGCATCACGATGAAGAGCGCTTCGGAGTGTTCGCCGGCGGCGATCGCCACGCCACACGCCACCGCGATCAGGAGCAGAAGCAGGTTTACGATCTGCTGGGTAAAGCCAAGCGTGATCGGACGTCCGGGGATGATTTCCTGGAGCTTGCCGAAGGCAATGTTCGAGCCCCAGAAGGAGACCGAGCCGACGATCGCGGCGAACAAGGAGAAGATCGCGATGTAGGTCGGGGTGGCGGTGAAGCCGTCCGTGAGGCGGAACTCAGACCAGGAGATCAGGAACACCGCACCGCCGCCCACGCCGTTGAACAGCGCCACCATCTGCGGCATCGCCGTCATCTTCACCTGGCGCGCAGCGGGCACGCCAATCGCGGTGCCGAGTGCCACGCCGATCACGATCAGCGCCCAGTTGCCCTCATTTACGTTGAGTAGCGTCGCGATCACCGCGATCGCCATGCCGGCCGCCGCGATGCGGTTACCGCGCACCGCCGTCGTCGGCCCGGAGAGCCCGCGCAGGCCCTGGATGAAGAGCGCGAAGGCGAGGATGTAGAGGATGTCGAGGAAGCTCTGGTCCTGCAGGAATGACGTCGCGAGCACGGCGCTCATGAGCCCTTCCCTTTCTGCTCCTCATCACCCGCCGCCTTGGGCTTTGACTTGAACATCTCAAGCATGCGATCGGTGACGAGGAAGCCACCGACGACGTTGATCGTGCCGAAGGCGATCGCGATCACGAGGATGATCTTGTTGAAGGCGCCGTTGCCCGAGAGCCCGACGACGAGCAGGCCGCCGAGCAGCACGATGCCGTGGATCGCGTTCGTGCCGGACATCAGCGGCGTGTGCAGTGTGTTGGGCACCTTGGAGATCACCACGAAGCCGATGAAGCCGGCGAGGATCAGAATCGCGAGGTTCGTGGTGAGCGTGCTTGCGATGATCATTGCGCTGCCTCCACTGCCGCCTTGGCGCCGGGGTTGACGATCTCACCGTCGCGCACCACGCAGGCGCCGGCGATTATCTCGTCATCAAAATCAAGATTGAGCCCGCCGTCCTCGCCGGTGAGGAGCTCGAGCAGCGCGAGCACGTTGCGCGCGAACAGCTGCGAGGAGTGCTCGGGCATACCCGACGGCAGGTTCAGCGGTGAGACGATCTTTACGTCGTGCTTGACCACCGTCTGACCCGGCTCGGTTAGCTCGCAGTTGCCGCCCGTCTCGCCGGCCATGTCGACGATCACCGACCCCGGCTTCATCCCTTCGACGGCCTCCGCCGTAACGAGTTTCGGCGCCGGGCGACCCGGCACGAGCGCCGTCGTGATCACCACGTCGAAGCCCTTAATCGCGTCCGTCAGCGCCTGCTGCTGGCGCGCGCGCTCCTCGCCGGTCAGCTCGCGTGCGTAGCCGCCCTCGCCGCTGGCCTCCAGCCCGAGGTCGAGCCATTGGGCGCCGAGCGACTGCACCTGCTCAGCGACCTCCGGGCGCACGTCATAGCCGGTCGTCCGCGCGCCCAGGCGCTTGGCGGTCGCGAGCGCTTGTAGCCCGGCGACGCCGACGCCCAGGACCAGGACCTTCGCCGGCGGGATCGTGCCCGCGGCGGTCATCAGCATCGGGTAGAAGCGGCCCATCTCCTCCGCTCCCAGGAGCGCCGCCTTGTAGCCGCCCACATTCGCCTGCGAGGACAGCGCATCCATCGACTGTGCGCGCGAGATGCGAGGGATCGACTCCATCGCGAATGCCGTCGCGCCCGCGTCCGCGAGCGCCTTCGTCGTCTGCGGGCTCGACAGCGGCGCGAGGAAGCCGATCAGGATCGAGCCCTGGCCAAGCGAGCGGATCTGCTCCGGATCTGGAGGCGCGATGCTCAGCACCACGTCTGAGCGCCACACCTCCCCCGCGTCCTGCGTCAGCTCCGCGCCTGCCTCTGCAAAGGCGCCATCCGGCACAAGCGCATCCGTACCCGCGCCACTCTGCACGAGCACGTCGAGACCCTTGCTCTTGAGCTTGCCCACGACCTCGGGCACGAGCGCAACCCGGTGCTCGCCCGCAGCCGTCTCCTTCGGAACGCCAATGCGCATGAAGGGCGGGAACGTATCCCATCCGGTCGATAAGCGGCGGTCTGGGTATGCCAAACTCGATGTTCATGACCGTGAATCTGACCCGCATCTACACCAAGCTCGGCGATGGCGGTGAGACACACCTCGGCGACATGAGCCGGGTCTCGAAGCTGGATGCACGGGTGGAGGCCTACGGCACCGTCGATGAGCTCAACGCCGTCTTGGGCGTGACGCTCGCCCAGGACGGGCTGCCGGCGCGTTTGCGCCAGTGGCTGGAGCGTATACAGAACGATCTGCTCGATCTCGGCGCCGATCTCTCGGTACCTCCGAGCGACGGCCGCGAGCGACTGCGTATCGGTGAGCAATACACAGAGTGGCTGGAGAGCGCGTGCGACGAGGTCAACTCCAAGCTCGCGCCGCTGCACTCATTTGTGATCCCCGGCGGGAATCCCGCCGCTGCGCATCTGCATCTGGCACGTACCGTCTGCCGCCGCGCCGAGCGCCGCGCGCTGGCTGTGAGAGACGGCAATCCCGAGGTGGTGCGCTACCTGAACAGACTGTCTGACCTGCTGTTCATCCTCAGCCGCGCCGTGGGATCCGAGTCCGGGACGGGATCCGAGTCTCTATGGGATCCCGGCGCCCACGGCTCGGACGTGACTTCCCACCCGGCGTGACCGGGAGCGTGCCTCGGCGGTGCGCAGGCCAGCCACGGCTAGGGCCGTCCACAACGTGCCCACCAGATAGCCGCCCACGACATCGCTCGGCAGATGCCAGGCGAGCAGTAGCAGCGAGAAGCCCACACCTGCCACGAACATCGCGCCCAGCATGGCGACGGTGGGACGCAGGCGCTGAGGGACCACGAGCACCGCGCACAGGGCCAGCGCCATCGCCGCGGTTGCGTGGCCGCTCGGCCACGACGCGGCGGTGATCTCGCTTCCACCGATCCGCGCATGAGGGTGTGCGAGCAGTGGCTTCAGCGTCTCCGCTGTCAGGGGCGCGAGGCCCAACACGAGTCCGACGGCGAGGGCGAGCCGCGGGCTCCCTCGCCTGAGCGCGACGGCTATGAGCAGGACCCCCCAGAGCGTGTACAGCAGGGGATCCAGTAAGTGCAGCAGGGCGTTCGCCAGATCGTCTAACCGCGGGCCACCGAGCAGGGTGAAGTCGTACAGTGCCACCGCGTCTTTCACGTGCGTAGCCGGCACCAGCGCCGCCACGACCCATGTCAGAGTCAGCGCCGCCGCGCACAGTCCGGCGACGAGGAGCGCCCCAGCTGCGCTGGGCGGCTCTGTAAGCCTCGTCCTGGGTCTCACATCCATGGTCTCTACAGGGTAGAGACGCTGCTAAATGAGGGCTGAAGGGTTGCTGGGCGGATCACAGCCCGACGGGGAACGTCTTGCCCGCCAGCGCGATCAGTGCCTGAGCCGTCACCCACACGGGCGTCTGGGCCCCGGTACGGGAATAGCGGATGCTGCCACCGGGCGCGAGCAGGCTTTCCAAGTAGCCGATCGGTGAGCGGCTACTGCGGCGTCGCACCGCGTCGAGGTTTCGCCCGGCCGCGATCAGACCCTGGACCGCCCAGGCGGTCGACTGGGCGTTGGATTCGCCGCCGTACTGCTGCGGAAAGCCGCCGTCCAAGTTCTGGGAGCGGATCAGGTAGCCGGCCGCGGCACCCAGCGAACGCCCGTTGCGAGCGCCCGCGTCCGCGAGCGCCTGTAGCGCCGCGCCGGTGTCATCGACATCGCTGGATGAGCCGCGGCCGCCGAAGCCGAAGCCGCCGTCTCCGTTCTGCTGACGCTCGATCCAGCCCGCCGCGTCGCGGATTGCGCGAAACCCGGGCGAATGACCGGCCGCGCGCAGCGCGAAGATCGCGAACGCGGTGAGGTTGACCTGATGGTTGAACGAGTTGTCGCTCGCGCGCGCACGCAGCACTTCGGCGACGAGATTTCGCCCGGCGAATGAGTACGCGGAGGCTCCGCATGCGCGCGCCGCGAGGATGGTGCGCTCGCCGTCGCCGAGACCTTGCAGAGTCGAGGCTTCTGCGCGCAACGCGTCGAGCACCGAGTGCCCGCCGTGGCGCACGCTCAGAGGGTTGTGGCCGCTTGCCTGGAGGCCCATCGCCACCCATGCCGAGTACAGCTCACTCGTCCTCTGCCCCCTACTGGCCCCGAAACCGCCGTCGGCGTTCTGGGCTGAAGCCAAAAAGGAGAGCTCGGGTGAGAGCGACGCGGCGTGTGCGCTGACGGCCGGTGCGGCTAAAGCGCGCGCGGCCGTGCCGCCCCATGCGAGCGCCACAACAACGGCGAGGATCGTGAGGATCGCCGGAACGCTCCCGGCCGCCCCGTCTGTGGCGGAGGGCTTGGGAAGGGCGGGTTCCCATTTTATGTCCATGCGTGCGCGCATCCGTGCCAGCAGCCGTGCCAGCTCGGGGCCGAAAGCCATGCCGAACACGAAGCTCGCGACCATGTCGGTCAGATCGAATGGCAACCCTGTACCCGCCACCGCCAGCAGCGCGGCCGGTGTGTGACTGGCGCCGATCGTCCAGGTGTACACGTTCATGATCTCCTTCGCGCCAAGCGCTGCCAGCGCACAGGCGAGCGCGAGCGGCAAGCGCCCCATACGCCGTCCGCTCAGCCGGCCGAGCGCCGCGCCGAACAGGCCAACGCTGCCCCAGGCCGCCATCTGCCAGGGGGTGTATGGACCTTGGCCGAGTAGGAAATTCGACATCAGCATCCCCAGCGCACCGACGGTGAAGCCTGGGAGCGGACCGAGGGCGTAGCCAACGACGAGCGCCATCGCGGTGATCGGCTTCACGTCCGGCAAAGCGACGAACGCGTCGCGGCCCAACGCGGCGACGGCCGCCAGCGTCCCCACCACTGCCACCATCCGCGCCGAGGGCCGCCTGCGCTCATAGGCCAGCCAGCCGAGCACCAGCACCACGCCGACGAGCAGGAACGATGCCAGCGGCCAGCTCACGCCACTACCTCCAAGACCCTTTTTGCCCGCAAAAGCTCCGCGCCGTCCTCTGGCAGCAGCGCACCGCCGGCGCCGCTGAGGATGCGGGCCGTCTCGGTCGCGAAGTACCAGCCACCAGCGAGCAGCTCCGCCGCGGAGCCATCGGCGATCACCCGCCCATCGGCGAGCAGCACTGCGCGATCCGCGCAGGAGGCGGCAAACTCAGGGTCGTGCGTGGCGACGATCACAGCCTGGCCCTCCTCCGCGCGACGCCGCAGATCCCGCGCCAGCTCGGCCTTCGCCTCGCGATCCATCCCACGAGTGGGCTCGTCGAGCGCCAGCAACGCCGGTGGCTCACCGTCACCGGTGACGATCGCTAGCGCCAAGCGCTGACGCTCCCCCCCGGACAGATCCTTTGGGTTGCGCTCGGTCATCCCCGCCAGCCCTACGGCCGCCAGCGCCTCCGCGGGTGCCTCTTCGGCGACGCGCTCGTGGATCAGGTAGTCGCCCGGGTTCGCCAGCAACAGCGCGACCCGCCCGGCGCGCTCGATCCGCCCCCGCGTGGGCTCCATCAGCCCGGCGGCGTGGCGCAAAAGCGTCGACTTACCGGCGCCGTTGCGGCCCATCAGCGCGACGCTCTCGCCGGGCGCAAGCGTGAGGTCGACGCCGCGCAGGATCACCGGCCCATCACGCAGCTCATGCCACACGCCACGCATCCGCAGCGCTTTCGGCGCCTTGCGTGGACGACGTGCTTTCGCCTTGGTTACACCGGGCTCGGGATGCCCATCCTCTCCCAACAAACCGTGTGCGCGCAGACTCGCCCGTGCCTGCTTCACACCCACCGGCGCGGGCTGCAACCCCGCCAAGGCAAACAGCTTCGCGCCCGGCGTCTGCAGCGTAGGCTCGTGTTGCGCCGACCATTCCAAGAATGATTTGGGATCGCCATCGTGAGCCACACGGCCTGCTTCAAGCGTTATGACACGATCAGCCGCACCGAGGCAGCGCTCCAAGCGGTGCTCCGCCAGCACGATCGTTGTCTCCCACTCCTCGTTCAGCCGCCGCAGCAAACCGATCAGCTCGTCCCCGGCAACCGGGTCCAGCTGCGAGGTGGGCTCGTCCAGCAGCACCACCTTCGGCCTGCCCGCCAGCGCCGCGCCGAGCGCCACGCGCTGCTTCTCGCCACCTGAGAGCTCATGCGTCGAGCGATCCAGCAGAGCGTCGATTCCCAGCGCGAGCGCCACCTCCTCTACGCCACGTGCCACCGCCGCCGCACCGTGACCGCGGCTCTCCAGCGCCAATGCCAGCTCGGCGCGCACCGAGCTCATCACGAGCTGTGTCTCGGGGTCCTGGAACAACACCCCCGCATGGCCTCCCAGATCCGCCGGACCGTGCTCACGCGTATCCAAGCCGACGAGCGTAACCGTGCCCGCGAAGCGCCCCCCGTGAAAGTGCGGCACGAGCCCGCACGCCGCGTGCAACAGCGTCGACTTGCCGCTCCCCGACAGCCCCGCCAGCAGGCAGAACTCCCCGGCCTCCAGCTCGAAGCTCACGTCCTCCAGCGCCGGCATCTCCGCGTCCGGGTAGTGGTAGGTGACGCTCTCGAAGGACAGGATCACCGGTCGATTCCCCTTCGATCCGCAAACGGCAACAGCACCGCAGCGATCAGGGCCGCACACAACGCCCAGGTGCCCCCGCCGGTCTGCATCTTCAGCAGTGGATACGCCGCGAACGACGCCGCTCCGCTCAACCGCCCCACCAAAGCCAACGCGACCACGGCAAACGCCGAGCAGCCAAACGCGAGATCGTGCCGCGACCACGGCCGCCTCAGGCGCAACTCCGTTCGTCGCGGATGGTGCTTTGCCTCCGCCCCCACCGCGAAGCCGCGCAGCTCCAACGTGGCCGCCACCTCCATCGCCCGCTCCAACGACCCGCCGACGATCGCGCTGAGCAATGCGACCCGCCCGCGCACCCCGCGCGAAGGATCCTCCGGGCGCGTCTTCTGCGCCTGCGCCAGACGTTGCGCGTCGGCGCCCAGCACCGGAATCATCCGCGTGGCAAGAGAAGCGGTCAGCGCCGAGCGAAACGACAACCGCCGGAAGCCCCGCAACAGCTCGTCGGGATCGACCGCCAGGCTCGCGAGCGTGGTGACCAGCATCAGCAGCGTCAGCTTCAGTGCGATCACCGCGCCGTACACCACGGCCTCCACCGTCAAGTCACCTTGCCCGAACGGCCCGAGGTTGCCGAGGCGTGCGAACACAGTCAATCCTTGCCGAGAGGCCAGCACGTTGATCACCACGATCGGGAGCCCCACGATCACAGCGATACGCAGAGTCCTCACCAGCTGCCGGCCCACACCAGCCCCCGCAGCGGCGCCGAGCACAACGAAGGCAAGTGCCCCCAGCGGGAGCGGGTTGTAGAGGATCAGCGCGGCCGCAGTCAGCGCGAGTGCCCACAGAGCACCCACTCCCGCGCGCGCCGCGTGCAGCGGGCTCGCCAGGCGACGGTAGAAGAGCAGGCCTGCGCCCCTCATCCGCTCTCCTGCGGCACTGACACCTGCGTGCCAGCGGCGGACAGCGCCAACGCAAAGCGATCGTGTAGAGCGCTCGTGTCGAAAGCCCGTGCCGCGCCTTCGAGGCCCGCTTCATCCGTCCCGCTCACCACCCACACGATCGCGCCTTCGGCGTCCTTCATCGCCGCGATCAGTCCCGCTCCCGCGCTGAGCGTGCTCACCGGGCGTCCCTTCCCGTCGAGCAGCGTCAGCGTCTGCCCACTGGCGGCGAAGCGCGCGTACACCCCGCTCGATCGCGGTCCGCGCTCAATGCTCTGCACGCTGGGGTCGCCGTGCACCGCCGTCCAAGGTCCCACCACCACCTGTAGCGCGTGCGGCCCGGCGCCGCTCCCGATCGCCGCCACGGCGGCCGGAACGCCAACTGCGCGCAGCCGCGCGGTCACCGTGCGACACGGATCGCTCTGCGCTTGCGCACATTCCACGCGCACGGGCAGCCGCTTGCCTTCGAGCCCGTTCAAAAACGGCTCGGGAAACGACCCCACCACCGCTGGGATGTCGTTGGTCTGGCTCCAGTCGTGCAGGTCCCACCACACGTGGTCCCCCGGGTGGACGTTCGTCGCGGCCGCGCCCTTCGAAGCCTCGATCCCGTTGACGTAATAGAACCAGTCGACCGGGTCTCCGCCCGCTTCCTGTCCTCCCGAGATCCCATCGATGCTCTGCACGAAGCCGCCGCCGTACTTGGTGGTGACAAGCTTCTCGTTGCGCAGCAGCAAGCTCATCACCGTCTCCTGCCCCTTCACCTGCGGAGCCGAGCGGGAGCCGATCGAGCGCCCGCCGAAGTTACTCGTGACCGTGAGCTTCACGGCGGTCGGGGTCTTCCCCGCACCGAGACCGCAGCCGGTGCCAGTGGCGGCCACCGCAGCCGCCACTAGCACCGCTACCCCGGTCCTTCTACCTGACTTGAAAAACAACGTGGCTGACTCCGCTCACAAGCTTCGTGACATGACCCGCGCTGTCCACGCCCTCGATGTCGAACACATACCGTCCCTTCGGGAGCCGTGCCGGGAGGAGATAGCTGAAGGACTCACTCCCGCCCACCGAGAAGAACGACGCGGAGCCACACTTTCGGACGCGCACAAACCTCACCCTCGACCCACTGAAATCCCAGCAGCGACCGTGATAGCGGCGTTCGAGGCTGATCCGCACCTGCCTGAGAGTGCCCCCCGCGGGAACCTTGACAATCCCCCCTAGCACCCGGGGGGCGCGCCGGCGGGGATAGACATGGTCGTTCTCAATGCCAGCGACCTTGGCCACGTCGGACACAGTCGGTTGCGGCGGACCCGGAGTAGTGGATTTAGTGGACCCGCCACTACTGGTGAGGGTGGTGCCACAGTTTCCGTCGTTGCCGTTGTGGACGCAGATGGTGGTCTCGTCGCGAACCGATTCCGAGGTGCTTGCGCGCAATGTGAGCTCACCGGCACTGGGGAAGCTGATGGTGGTGTGCCCCCCGGAGTCGGTCGTGGCGGTTGTGCCTACACCCGCGACCGTCGCCCCGGCCGCCGGTGAGGCTTCGCCTTTTGCGTTGTACATCTTGACCATCACTGGGACCGATTCGCCAACATTCGCGCTGGCTGGGGCTTCGATGCCGAGCGGCGTGGGCGAGGTGCTCCCTGGAGGACAGGCCGTGCCGAAGCACGCGGGGAAGAAGAGCGCGCGATCTCCCGGTTGCAACTCGGCTTCGCATGCCCCCGCGGAAGCTTCTTTTTCGTCAAGCCAGAACGACCAGTAGTAATTTGCGGACGCACCTTTTTCAAATGGGTGGTCCTCCCCCTCGATTGCATAGATTTCGTATTGTTTGAATTCACCGTTCCATGGGCCGCCCCAGTTTCCACCCGTGGCCAGCTGCAGCGCCCCCACGGCACTGGTTCCTGAGCAGGCATGTTCCGGAATGCCATCCTTGACGACCGGTTCCGAGGTGGTCGTCACCTGAGTTGCCGGAAGCTTTGTTTCGGTCAGGCCCTCGACCCTCACAGTCACAGTCGATGGCTGATTGGCGGTCGCCAACGCGGCTCCAGACAACGACAACAGCGAGACGAGAACACCGGCGAGTGCCAGCATCGTACGACGAGATATACGCATAGAGCCAACCCCTTTCCACGAGGGTATTTCGGGCTTTCGGTCTCGGGCAGGTTTCCTGGCTCCCGGGCCTTCCTTCCGCGCCTTCCCGTTTCGCTCTTCGCGTCACAGTGGCTGCGCGTTTTCTTCTACGCGCCGCGGTTGGCATCCCCGGTCACAGTGGCGGGTCCACGCCGGAATCTCACCGGCTTCCCTTCACCTCCGACCGTCTTATCCACCGATCCTACTCGCTGCCGCCCACCCGTGCTCTTCGCCATCTTGCGCTAGCACTCCCGCCTACGGCTCGTTCCACCGCCGCTCTGACCGGCGATACAGGCCCTCCTGCGGATACGACGCACGACAGTCTCCCGAAAGTCTTTCTTTTTTTCTTTCTTTCGCATGCGGGGCCTATCCGATGTCGCTCAGATCGCTGTCTGCGTCTGCCAGCGCCCCGCGCTGCCCCTCGTCGAGGATCCCGGCACCCGCGAGCAGGCGCCGCGCATGGTCCAGGTCGTCCGAGCGCCCGAACGTCAGCGCCGCCTTGACGACACCGTCCTTGAGGTACCAACTCGTGAAGCTCCCGTCCTCCAATGAGCCGCGCAAGATCTCCTCATCCCACTCATATGCCGGGCCGACATACTCCAGCTCGCCCCAGTCGCCCAGCACGGAGTAGAAGTACGGAACCTCTTCGTGGGGCACGTCTCTACCGAGCATGTTCAGCGCCGCGGTCTTGCCATGGTTGAAGGCGACGTCCCAGTGCTCGATCCGCATCACCGCGCCGCCGTGCACGACCGACTCGTACTCGCAGATGTCCCCCGCCGCGAACACGCCGGCAACCGAGCTCTCCAGCCGCGAGGAGCAGGCCACGCCGCCGCGTTCCCCGATCGCCAGGCCGGCCTTCTGCGCGAGCCCCACGTCGGGAGTGACACCGGCGCCGACCACAACCGCCTGCGCCTCTAACTCCAGGCCATTCCTCGTCACCACCCTCCCCACACGCCCGTCGCCGTCGAAGCGCTCCAACTCATCGCCACCGTGGACGGTCACACCATGCGATTCGAGCAGCTCCTGAAAGAACTTGCCGGCGGCAGGGCCGAAGCCGCGTTCGAGCGTGTGCTCCTCCTGCATCACGATCGTGCAGTGCTTACCAAGCAGCGTCAGCGATGCGGCAACCTCGCAGCCGATATACGAGCCGCCGATCAGCACGACCTCCTCAGCGTCCGCCACCCCATCGCGAATTGCATCGGCGTTCCCGAGCGTTCGCAGGTAGTGGATCTGCTCGAGATGGCAACCGTCGACGTTCAGCCGCCTCACGTTCGCCCCCGTCGCGAGCAGCGCCTTCCCGAACTCCACCTCCTCCTTGCTCGACAGCTTCGCCGTTCGCATCTCGAGGTCGAGGCCCGTCACGCTCGTGCGCGTCAGCAGCTCTATCCCCTGCTCCCCCCACCACTCCGCCGGCCTGAACAGCGGCTCCTCGCGAGTCTCCTCCCCGCGCAGGTACCCCTTCGAGCACTCCGGCCGGTTGTACGGCGGATCGGGCTCGCGGCCCACGAGCAGAATCTCCCCCTCCGCGCCTTCCTCGCGCAGCCATCGCGCGCAGTTCGCACTCGCCAAGCCGCCGCCGGTCAGCAAATAGTCGACCTTCCGAATGGCCATTTCGCCACCTTAGTGCACATGCGGTTAGCAGTTGGCTGGATTGAACCCCAAAAATCACAACCCCGGCGGGTGCCTGACCGACCAGTGCGCCCATGTCGGGATGTGGTCGAGGATCCGCCAGCGAGGACCGTCTTCATTCCGGTTTGGCCCAACGTCGGTGCCGTTGTGGCTCGTATCCAGCCGCAGCCCCGCGATCACGATGAACACGTGGTCGGTCCCTTCCGTGGTGGCGTAGATCGTCACCCACCTGCCCGGCCCCGGCTCACCCCAACTGGGGTAGGACTGGGCAAGCGGGTTATCGCGCAGGATTTCCGAGATCGGCCGCACACCGCTGCGATAGAGCACATAGTTGACAGTGCTCGAGCAATCCTCCTCGGTCGCCCCCCGCGGGTCCGGGTGGCCACCCGGACCATATGGCAGTTCCTGCAGCTCATTGCCCGCCACCACCATCGCTTGCACGGCCGCTGGGACCCCTTCGGGGACCAGCGCCTCATGGCCGTCGCCCGGATTGAGCATCGCCCGTTCGCCCGCGATGAATCGCACCGCTGTCGGGCTTCCTGCACCCAAGCGGCCGCCAGCGCCGGCCCCTTCTGTTGGCTGAGCCGGCGAGGTGGGTGGGCCGCGGTAAACGGCCGCCCAGTGCTCCACCTCTTCCACGTACCAGTTCGCGTGGTTGTACGCGAAGATCGCCCTTTTGTAGTCGCCTGGCGCGCCCGAGGCGCGCAGGTAGTTAGCCGCGCCGAAGATCGCATCGACCGGATTCCAGCGGTCTGGCACACCGCCATCGGGCGCCACCCCGTACGTCGCCCACGTCCCCGCGAGAAACTGCATCGGGCCGCCGGCGCCGGCGGAGTTGACCGCCCCCTCTTTCGTGCATGACGGGTCGGGGTCACGCCCGTGGTCACACTCCACCCTGCCGATCCCCGCCAGAATCGTCCAGTCAAGGCCATAGTGCTGCGCCGCCTGCTGATATGAGCGCAGGTATCCCGGCGGTATTTCCCGTAGCGCCTGCGGCGAGGCACCGGAGCCTGCCGCACCCGCGCTCGCGTGTCCCGCGCCCACCGCGGTCAGCGCCGCGCCCATCAGCAGCACCACCATCAGCATGCCGGCGGCCGCCACCGCCACACCGGCCAGCCCCGCCGGCCAGCGATAGATGCGAACGCCCGTGCTCACCAAATCCGCGGTGCTCACTGCTGTCACTCCCGGCCCAGCTGGCGCCTGCGGTGCGCCTGCACCTCGCGGGCGTCACGCACCACGCTGGATTCTTTCGCGCGCGAACGGGCGCGCGACTCCTGCAGGTGAGAATCGATCGAGGAGGGCTTCGGTCTCGCCGAGGAGGGCAGCTCGTGGCCACCGGCGCCCACGTGCTGCTCAACTGTGCTGTCGAAACCTCTATTCAGTTTGCGCTGCTCGTGGCGGCGCAGCGACCCCATCCCGCCCGCCGCAACGTCCCCGGCGGTCGTATTCGCCGCCTTGTGCATCGCGAGCTCCCGGTCGATCTCCAGCCGCGCAGCCCGCTGGAAGCCAGCATCGAGCCCTTCGTACTCTCTGCGCCCATACCCCGCAAGGCCCGCCATTCCCGCGTAGTCGCGCTCTCGCCCAGCCGGCAGCGCAGCCTGGGCGGCGAGGAAGCTCGCTCGCTGCTCGCTCTGCTCGCGTGTGTAAGCGTTGCCCGACCCGCGCTTTGCCCGCTCCCCGCCCGTCACCGTCTGCCGCGCGGCGGTTAGCGAGCTCTGCTCAGTTGTGATCTCGCCCTGGAGGCGATCCATGCGGTCCTGCAACTTCGCGGCACGCTTCTTGTGGGACGCCTCCTCGGCGCCATACTTGGCCGCTGCACGGTCGCGCTCTGGCGGCGGCTGGAACAGGGTGAAATCGCTGTACGCCAATTCACCCGCTTCCTTCGCCTCCTGCGCCTTGGCCTGCGTGGCGGCCTGCTCTTGCCGCAGGCGATCCAGCCGACGCTGCTTACCGCTGATACGCGCTTGAAGTGCCGGCGCGTCCTGCATATGAGCCTGCGCCTCGCGGTAGTCGTGTTCGAGGCTCCTCCCCACCTGCTTGTCTTCGGCTTCTTTGGCCCTCCCGCGTGCGGCGGCGGCGACCCGCGCTCGCTTCTCGGCGCTGGGAGGTCCAGGTGAAAGCTTGCGGCGAACCATTCCCCCCATGCGTCCCAGCTCACGTGCGGCCATCAACCTAGACGCCAGCCGCAACCCACCGATGCCGTGCTCGCCCGAGGAGGACTCGCCATGGTGGAGGGTGCCGAGACCGAGCACGTCGCGGCGGTGGCGGAATGCTCCCCACCAGAGCACCGACAGCAGCAGCCACTGGGTCCACCAGCCGAACCCAGGCAGCCTCATCAGTGTCCGCTCCAGCAGCAGGACGATGCCGAGCATGAAGGAGTAGAGAAGCTTTGCCGTCACCGCGCCGAGCAGGCGTCTCACCCATCCGCGGAAAGCCGCCCGGCCGCCATCGCCCAATGCCGGTGCGATCACCGCCGCCGGCGCCAGCAACAGATAGAACAAGCTGATGATCGCCGCGCTGAGCAGGTGCAGCGCGATGAAGCCAATCAGCAGGACCATACCCAGCGCTCCGATCACGATTAGGAACAGGCCCCCGAGGCGAGACTGGGTCCCGCTGCGGGTGCGGAACTCCGCTTGCGCGGCCGTCGGTCCCTTGCACGGTTCTTCATCGCCACCGCACAGCACGTGGAACAACGAACTGGATTCGTTGATCGAGTTACGTGCCGGTCCATTTGCCGGCAGCGCTAGGAACAGTTCCCCGTTGGTGTGCGCGCCGCGCAGGAGTTCCGCACTCTGGTCCAGCACTTTCGCCTGCGCGCTCCCGGGCGCCACGCAAACCGGCAGCCCCAGTTCTTTGGCCAGAGACGGCGGGAGTGAGGCCGAGCTCGATTTGCAACCAACCTTCCCGACTTCACTGGCGGCGATTTTCAGACCCGCCGTGTGCAGCCGCGGGTCCAGCCGTGCCGGGTTGCTGCACCATTCCACGTCGCCGAACTCCATGTAGCACCAAGGCGCTGCGACCACGCCGTTGAAGAGGCCCCTCATGCTGTCGCCCAGCGTGCGAGCCGGATGGGCGGGCGTGCCACCCGCCACGGCGCCCAGCGTGCCCAGGCTGGCCTGGTTTGCCAACTGCCCAAGCGCCCCCACGGTGCCCGTGGGATTCGCTATCACCCACAGGCCCCCCACCATCATCGCCACCATCAGCAACGCTTGGCCAAGCGTCTCCGCGACGCGGCGGCGAATCAGGCCGTTATAGAGAGCCAGCACCGCCGCTATCGCGAGCGCCATCACGAGCCACGGCTGGGTGAAGACGGCCTGGGCCGAGCGCAGGGCGCTGGCCACACCGCTCATCGCGGAGCTGTTGAGCAGGTCGATCGTGAAGCACCACTCGAGCGCCACGATCAACGCGTGAACTATCCACACCAGGGCCATCCACACGGGGGAGATCAGGTAGTCCTGCTCGAGCGTGTCGCTATTGGCCCCGAGAAATCCTGTGTTGATGTGTACGTCGAACGCGTAGTTGCCCGTTGGCGCCTGCGCCGCCTCGAACCCCGAGGTCCGGCAGTTGCGTGTGGTGGGCGTGGACAGTTCGGCTCCCGCCCGGTTTTCGCACATAGGGCTGCCCAGCCCATTGCCCACCAGCGGATCGCCGCCGCTGGGCGCTGCCGAGCTCGAGGCTTCTTCCGCGGAGGCGGAGCCGGAGCCCGAGGTCAGTGGCGGGCCGTTGGGCGCCCGCGCCGGTGCGGGGGTGTGAGTGCCCGGCTGGGTTCGTGCTGGCCGGGCATCGGCCTGCGGCACGCTGGACGCCCACGCGAGCACCACCAGAGCGGCCGCCGCGGTGCGCGCTGCAGGCACGGTCAGGCCCCGGGGGTCGTGGAGAAGGCGCGCAGCAGCGATGGCAGCACCACCTCGACCTGGATCGCCTCCACTCTTCCTGAGTGGTCACGAAATAGACAGCGTCCCGCCTCGAACTCGAGCAGGCACTGGCGCATCCTGCGGTTCTCCGGATCGAGCCCGAGCAGCTGGAGCGCGCGCCCCGCCTCCGCCTCCGAGCGCATGCCGAACACGAACGTCGCCCCAAGCAGGTTCTCGAGCGACTCGCGCTCTCCGATCAGCGTGTCGGTCACGAGCTGCGTCGAGATGATCGGCACCGCCAGCTCCGAGCGGCCCATGCGTTGCAAAGACGCCAGCAGCGTGCGGCCGACTGGATCTCCCAAGAGCCGCCAGCCCTCATCAAATGACAATGCTATATTGCACACCATGACTGCAGGCGGCCTGCAACTCGATGCCTACATCCGCGTCTCGAAGGTCCGCGGCCGGGCGGGCGAGAGCTTCATCTCGCCGGTCGTCCAGCGGGAGCGCATCGAATCGTGGGCGCAGGCGCACGGACACACGCTGACGTGGCACGAGCCCGAGATGGACGTGAGCGGCGGCACGATGAGCCGGCCCGTCTTCGACCGGATCATGGAGCGCGTGCGAAGCGGTGAGACCGATGGCGTGATCGTTGCCAAGCTCGATCGCTTTGCCCGGACGCTCGTGGGCGCGCTGAGCACACTCGAGGAGTTCGAGCGCCGCGATGCGGTGCTCGTGTGCGTTGCCGACAACATCGACCTATCGACGCCGATGGGCAAGGCATTCCTGCGCATCCTGCTCGTGTTCGCGGAGCTTGAGCGCGACCGGATCAGCGAATCGTGGAAGACGGCCACCTCCAACGCGGTCGCACGGGGCATCCACATCGCCAAGTTCACGCCAATCGGCTACAAGCGAAGCCCCGACAAACGGCTCGTACCCGATGGAGAAGCGCCCGCGATCCGTGAGGCGTTCCTAATGCGCGCCGCGCAGAGGAGCCTCACGGAGATCGCGCGCAGACTCGATCAGAGCGCACCGCGCCCAGGCGAGGGCCGCTGGACACGCTCAATGGTGGACCGCATCATCAAAAACCGCGTCTACCGGGGCGAGGCATACCGCGGCGAGAACGTCAACGCGGACGCGCACCCGCCAATCGTGAGCGTCGCCGAGTGGCACGCCGCGAACCTCGTGCCCGTGCGGGCGATCGCGCGCGGCAAGCGCCAGAGCCTGCTCGGAGGGTTCGTCCGCTGCGCGGGATGCCGCTACCTTCTCGCACCGCACCGGCTGGAGGCGATCGACAAACCGGGCGGCCGCGCACCGGTCTACCGCTGCCGTGGCACCCATGTCGCCGGCGCCTGCACCGCACCCGCGAACATCAACGGGCGCAAGCTCGAGCAGTACGTGGAGAGCGTCTGGCGAGAGCAGATGGCCCACGAGGCGCTGACCGTCCAGCACGACTCCGACGCTCTGCAGAGCGCCACGGAGAAGCTCTCAGAGGCGGAAGCGGAGCTAGCCGCGTTCGCGGCGGACGTGACGCTGCGGCGAGTGCTCGGCAGCGGCTATCACGCCGCCATCGAAGCACGCACCGCCGCCGTCAACCAAGCGCAGGGCGAGCTGCAACGAGCGCTCGCCCCCGCAGCGGGCAGCGATGCCCTCGAGGGCTACGACGATCTACCCATCGAAGACCGCAGGCGCATCCTCGGCAGCTCGATCGACGCGGTAATCGTCAAACGCGACGACGCGCGAGTCCCGATCGAGGAGCGGGTCACGATCCTCTGGCGGGGCGAAGGGCCAGACGACCTGCCCCGCCCGGGACGAGACAACGGGCCGGTCCGGGCGTACGCGCTCTAGCAGGGCACCAGGAGGGGGCCGGCCGCTAGGGTGGGCAGGTGCGCGTCGCCACCCTTCTTGCTCTTGATAAGCAGGTCGTAGACGGGTCCTGGGAGCACCGAACCCTCAGCGTGACCGGCACCATGGTGCCAACGGCGATCCCCGGCACGATTGATATCGGCGTTTTCGTGGAGGTCGAAGTCCAGCCCGAGGACGACTCGCCCCAGCAGCTGGACGTCTGGATCTATGTCCGAGGCGTGGACGAGACGCTTGGGGTGGTAGATGAGCTGATCGAGCTCCTGCACGTGATCGACCGCGTAGTGGCGCCGGTCGGGGAGATCGTCGAGCCCGTCAACCAGCGCTTCGACATCTGGATACCGAACTATCCGGTGGATAGCCCGCGGCAACTGTGGTTCGAGGCCAGGCTCGAGAACGTCACGCAGGCAGAGCGAGCCGTCTCGCTCGTGTCGGAGATCTAGCTCGGCTGCTCGCCGGTGCTCTTGCCAGGCGAAGCTCGCCGCCACGGCGGTGTGGGGCTTCCCGCAGCCGCTGGATCCACGCGAACGCTGTCGACATCCTTGATCACCGCCGAGAACGACGGAATCCGGTGACGTTTGATGAAAGCGAGAATCACAGACTTGGGGATTTTCTTGGCGGCCATGACAAAGTTATGATAGCTGCTAGGTAGGATCTTCGGTAGAGGTCGGCAGGTCGCTGGAAGCATTCGTGCGGCGCATCACTGCCCCCAGTACACGCACCCCTCGGTGATGCAGTCGAGATGGAGGTGCTCAGCACCGGCCCCAGGGCTATGCCGCAGCCTCAAGTGCGGCATCGGGGGTCGCCTGGGTCCTTGTCCGCAGGCGGTCTATGCGTAGCTCGCTCGGTGAGACGCCACAGCGGTCCGACGTTATTTTCGTGCTAGCTGCTGCCGCTGAGTCGGGCGACCAGTTCGATCATTGCGTCAAGCGCGGCCTCTAGCGGCTTGGTGTCGCGTTTGACCTGAGTGAGGAGCAGGCCGCCCTGCAGGGCGGCTAGCAGCGCGAGGGCGAGGGTGTCGGGGTCGGTGTCGGGCGTGAGCTCGCCTCGTGCTTGCATCTCTCGTAGACCGCTCTGGATCGTGGCTTCCCATCGTTTGAAGCCCTCGGCGACGTGGGCTCTTGCGTCGGGATCGGTCTCGGCTAGCTGGCCTCCGAGAGAGCCGATTGGGCAGCCGCCGCTGCAGTGGTGCTCGCGCTGGGCCGCGATCACGAAGTCGCGCCAGGCTCGGAGGCCATCCAGCGTGCTGAAATCGAACATCTCCTGCCCGCCGACCATTGTGTCGGCCTGGTGGTCAACCACGGCCCAGACCAAAGCCGTCTTGTCCTCGAAGTAGTGGTAGAGCTGCGAGCTTGAGACGTCCGCTGCCGCGCGTACGTCCTCGATCGTCGTGTGGGCGACGCCTTGCCGGAAGATCAACCCGGCCGCCGCGTCGACGATGCGCTGACGGGTCTCCTGGCCCTTGCGCGTCAACGGGCGAGAGGAGGGGCTAGTCGTGTTCATATCGCAGATTCTACCAACAGAATGGATCGCCCTATCCATTCTGTGTTAGAGTGGAACGCACGATCCATTTCGAGGGTCGCGACAACCACTCAAAGGGAGAACGCGATACATGTCATTTCAAGGCAAGACCGCCCTTATCACCGGCGGCACATCCGGGATGGGTTCCGCCACCGCACTGGCGATGGCCGAGAAGGGCGCGTCGGTGATCATCACCGGCCGCGATGAGACCCGCGGCGCGAGCACCGTGGAGAAGATCCGGGCGGGTGGGCACGATGCGCAGTTCATCGCCGCTGATTTCTCGGAGATGTCCGAGGTGGGGCGCGTTGCCGACGCAGCAGGCGAGATCGATGTTCTGGTCAACTGTGCCGGCTTTGCCGCCCTCGCACCGACGGCTGACACCGACGAGGCGGCGTTCGACGGGCTGTTCCAGATCAACGTCAAGGCGCCGTTCTTCCTCGTCGCCGCGCTCGCCCCGAAGATCGCCGCCCGCGGCGGCGGATCGATCATCAACGTCTCAACGATGGTCGCGAGCTACGGCCAGCCAGGCATGGCTGCCTACGGCGCCTCGCGCGCCGCGATCGAGCTGCTCACCAAGGCGTGGGCCGCCGAATACGGGCCGCAGAACGTCCGCGTCAACGCGGTCGCTCCCGGTCCGACGTTGACCCCGGCATTGGAGCCGAGGTTGGAGATGGCCAAGGAGTTCGCCAAGCAGATTCCGCTCCGCCGCGTCGCTGAAGTGCACGAGCTATCCGACGTCATCACATTCCTCGCGACCCCCGCGGCCGGCTACATCAACGGCGCGATCATCCCCGTCGACGGCGGCCGCACCGCGATCTGAGAGAGGCCTGCACAGCCGTACCCCGGATCACCAATGACCATGTCTGTACCTAAGGAGCCAAGCACTCAAATGCAAACCACCGCAGAAAAGACCGTGTTGATCACCGGCGCCAACGTCGGGATCGGCAAGGACATGGCCCGGCAACTGGCATCACGTCCCGAGATCGCCCGCATCTACCTGGCGTGCCGCAACCAAGACCGGGCGGCAACGGCAAAGGCCGATCTCGAAGCGAAGACCGGCCGGCGCATCTTCGACATCGTTCTCATGGACGTTGCCGATCCGCGCTCGGTCCGCGCCGGCCTGGCGGGCATCGACGGATCGATCGACGCGCTGGTCATGAACGCCGGTGGAATGGGCGGCAAGACGCCCATGGAGTTGACCGCCGACGGGGCCACTTACATGTTCGCGCAGAACGTTCTTGGCCACGTCGTCCTCCTCGAGACGCTCCTGGCCGAGGACCGGCTTGGCGAGGTGGCGGTCTTCGCCGGAAGCGAGGCAGCCAGGGGAATCCCGAAAATGGGGTTCAAGCGGCCGTCGTTCGACTCAAACTCCGCCGACGAGCTCGCCACTGTCATCGACGGCAGCTATTTCGCCGGCGGCAAACCTGACGTCAATTTGGCCTATGGGCAGGCCAAGCTGATCGGCATCCTATGGATGGCCTACCTGGCCCGCCAATACCCCGACCGCCGATTCATCTGCGTGAGCCCCGGCAACACCACCGGCACCCAAGCACCCAATGACCTCAAATTGCCGCTGCGCATAGCGGCCAAGTACGTCATGCCCCGCCTCGGGCATCGCCCACAAGCTTGACGTGGGCGCGAAGCGACTGGTCGACGGCGTCACCGACCCGACCCTGTCCAGCGGCGTGTTCTACGCCAGCGCGGGCGAAGACGCTCAAGGGTCCCGTGGTCGACCAAGCAGACATCTTCCCCGACCTGGCCAACCCGTCCTTTCAGGACCACGCCAACGAGGCCATCCACCGCTTCATCACCTAAAGACATTGGATCTAGATGTCTTCGCCGAAATGCTCCGGCGCTTGGCTTAAAACTCGTCGAATACAGGCGAGCGGGTCGGGACGCTCGTCGACAAGGCAACCTCGGTCGCTGTGGCGTCGTTGGCGGCCGAGCTCGGGTTTGGCGGCTGCGGCTCGTCTCCAGGCGTCTCTGATCCCTCGGCCATCGCTCGCCAGCCAGCCTAACCGACAGCGCTCGTCCTGACGGCTCTACACAGCCCGGTCGCGTCTGTCTGGCACAATGAGCGCCGCGATGAGCGGAATGAGCCAGCCTATGATCAGCGACGCGACTAGGTAGACCACGAAACTGCGGCGCTTGCGTTCAGCGAGCCGAGCCACGAGGACTGCCGGAACGACCCAGAGCGCGACAAGGGCGATCAGCAGCACCACATGAATTGGATTGCTCATGGCCGAACGCTGTGAAGAGTAGTAGGCCGCGGGCGATACGACCCAGGCGCTCAGCGCGGCGAGGTTGCGGCTCCTGCCGCTGCGCGAAGGCGATCGGCTCGTAAGTTGCGGTCTATCCTCGAGGCGCCGAACCGTAAGATCTACAGGAACAAAACACGGCTCCCGAAGATCGAGGCCACTTGACATGAGCACGGTACGCAAAACAATCTGCACGATCGTTATCTTCGCCGTTGGGGCTCCTGTCCTCAGGCGTAGCTGTCGCTGCGGTTCATAGTGCTCGCGTAGTCTTTCCCGAACCACGAAACCCGCCCAGCATCGGCGTAGCGCCTCCTCCCGCGGACCAGGCCCATGAGTATGACCATGAAGTGGTCATCCAGTACAACGCGAGTCTCGGCAGCGTCACGTTTGCCGCTGAAGTCTGGGACCCGGGTTATTGGGGTGAAAAGTACGGTGAAGGCTTCTCGATCGGCTCCAAATGCAAAGAAGGCATCTTCTCTCGCCCAAGCGATTTCGAAGCGAACGTCGATGCTCAGCCGAGGGAACGAGGGCTAGGCGGGACGGAACGCGGCGGAGTCTCGGGCAAAGCCACACTGCGCGGCTACACCGGCCAGGTGGAAAGCGAGGGCACGTTCAACGGCAAACGGTTTGAAATCACGTTTCGTAGCAGCACATTCCGTAACCACAACTGGCGCTGCGCCGAGGTTCACGAACCCGTACTCAAACCAACAACATTCCATCTCGATAACTGGTACAAGTCGAGACCGAAGGCACGACACAGAACGAAGCGTCACTAAGAGCGCCTAACAGAAAGAGGTTTTGGGGTGCTGTTGTCGTAGACGGTGTCTATGGCGAAACCTTTGGTCAGTGATGGGTTGTGGGAGCGGATCGAGCCGCTTTTGCCTGTTGTGCAGCGGCGGTATCGGTATCCGGGTCGCAAGCGGGTGCCCGATCGGGCGGCGTTGACGGGCATCCTGTTCGTCTTGAAAACGGGGATCCCGTGGGAGCATCTGCCCCAAGAGATGGGGTGTGGGTCGGGGATGACCTGTTGGCGGCGGTTGCACGACTGGAACGAAGCTGGCGTGTGGGAACGCCTGCACCAGGTGCTCTTGGACGAGTTGCAGGACGCGGAGCAGCTCGACTGGTCCAGAGCGGCGGTGGACAGCTCGCATGTTCGGGCCAAAGGGGGGGCGCAAAGACCGGTCCCTCGCCGGTCGACCGTCGCCGGGCGGGCTCCAAGCACCACGTGATCTGCGAGGGCCAGGGCATTCCCCTGGCGGTGACGTTGACGGCCGGCAACCGCAACGACATCACCGAGCTGATCCCGCTGGTCGATCGCGTGCCGCCGACCGGCCGCTACGGCAAGTTCAGGCCGAAGGCACTGCTCGCCGATCGTGCCTACGACAGCCGTGCTCACCGCAACGCGCTGCGAGAGCGTGGCATCACACCCCGAATCGCCAAACGCGGCACTGGCCACGGCTCCGGGCTCGGCAAAGAACGCTGGGTGGTGGAGCGAACGATCTCCTGGCCTACACGCCAACCGGCGCCTCGAGCGCCGCTACGACCGCCGCGACGACATCCACGAAGCCTTCCTCACCATCGGCTGCGCCCTCATCTGCCACAAACACCTACAAAGTTCATTTTGATAGGCACTCTAAGCCGTTTTGGGCTTTCAACAGACTTGGCATGAAGAAAAACCCCATCTCCTCAAAGTCAGAACGGGAGGTTCGTCACTGCCTCCGAGGAGGTACCGGCAGACGGGATACTTTCTGAGGCTTCTTTTCGTGCGGGATCACCCGGCTCTGGCAGAGGTGCCCGGAGGGCTGGGGCGCGGGGGATCTGAACCTTCATCGCGCGTCCGTGACTGATGAGATACGCCATCCCAGGATCAAGGGCACGAACCTTGTTCGGGTCGATCGTCAACTGGTGTTCCATCCGGACGGACCGCTCACGGGTGAGACCATCCTCGGCGAGGCGGGTCGTGAGCTCCGGGACCTTCCCCGTACCGGCAAGAGCGACGATCTCATCGGGAGTGTTGACCCTGTGAGCGATCACCGTCTCCACGCTGCCGAGGATCCTCGCGGTCTCCTCCTCCCCGCCCATCCCCTCCACGACCTGCGGGGCCAATACCAGGCTGGTGTTGAAGCCCCTGGCCTTCTCCACCCGTGCAGCCATATCCGCAGACTGAGCGAGGCTCGAGAACTCATCAACAATCAACACGCAAAACTGGCTCCGGGGCTTGCGCTTGTGATGATCATCGGCATGGCGATGACGGTTGGCACGAAGAGGTCCGACCGCCGCAAGGATGAACGCCCCGCAGACAGGCTCTAACACCGAGGATCACCGGATTGCCATTGCGCCCGCCGTGAGGGCTGATGCCGGAGGTTGTAGTAGCCAACGCAGCGCGTCGAGGTGGCCCTGCCTGCCAGCAAGGCCGATCAGCCGGCCCTTCCGACCGGGAACCAGCACCCGGTCTCCCAGAACGCTGGCAGGAAGGGAAAGCTAGCGGCAGCTAGATTTCCCGCCCCCCCCCCGCGATGTGCCCGGTGCCCCGACACCACACCCGAGCCAGCTCACGCCACATCTCGTGAGTCGGACCCCCGGTCCGGGTCACCGTTCATGCAGTTTCGTGGTGCCTTTCGTTGATCCCCTTCTCCACTCGTCCTCGCCCCACGCCCCCCATTACCACTCGATCCGTGGATCAGCCGTAAGCCGCTCTGGCCATTTGACCGAGACACATCAAGCGAAGCGAAGAGGGGGCTCGGTCGAATGGCCGCACCACCAGCCCACGACACCACCAGGAGAGCCGCAAAACCGCTTCGCAAAGCCAGAAACGCGGTGTAGACCCAGCACGCGAACCTGTCGCGGAACCTGACGCGGCACGCGACAGGTTCCACGACACGCCGTGCGCGGCGAGTCTGCTGCTTGTGGAGGTGACTGCGAAGGCAGGCACCGGTCTTGCCCGAAGGGCGGTAACTGTCTTTTCAGCCCCGTAGGGGCGTCTGCTATGAGTGCCTACAGGGTGCGTGGTTTGAGAGCGAAGCGGTCAAGAAGCGAAGTGCGCTGACGTTCTTTTCTGTCTTTTTCACATGCCTATGGGGGCGCCGAGTAGCGCGGCAACGGCGCCTACCGTCCCGCCGGCGAGCAGGGTCAGCACGATGCTACGGCGCAGCGCCAGCAGAGCGATGGCCGCTGCGCCGAGCATTGCGTACTGCCATGTCTCGCTGAGGGCGGCGGCGAGCGGAATGGCTGAGCCGATAATCGCTCCGGCCGCTGCGGGGGCCGCCCCGGCGAGGAACGCTGTCACTCGCTCGTTGAGAAGCAGCCGCTCGAAGCGTGCGGCGCCGAGCAGGATGAAAGAGAACGAGGGCAAGAACGCGACGAAGGCGGCCAAGAGCGCAGCGGGAAACCCGCCCGCCGCGTAGCCGACAGCCGCGACGGTCTGCGTGAGCGGTCCAGGAGTGACCTGCCCGAGCGCCACGGCGTTCAGGAACTGTGCGTGGGTCATCCAGTGGTAGGTGCCGACCGCGTCGGATTGCATCAGCGGAACGATCACGAACCCGCCGCCGAAGGCCAGCGCACCGACCTTCACCGCCGTCCATATCAGCGCGCCCGTCCCACCGGGCTCGGCGACCGTGGCGAGCAGCGGCCAGGCATGAAAGCCGAGACCGTCTGCGGCGAGCCGACGCTCCCACATCAGCTCGATCGCACCGCACGCGAGCAGGACGAGCACGAGCCACGGCCCGGTCGTGGCCGCCGCGACCCCCGCGGCGAGCGCGTAGACGATAATGCGGGGTCGTTGGGTATCTGTCGTGCGTCGCCAGATCGGAATCGCGACACCCACCCCGGCTCTGACCGCGACAGCGGCGACCGCTGCCCCCGCTCCCATGCCCGCTCCGCGCAGCCACGTAGGTGGTGATCCCGAGAGGAACAGCACGGACAGCGCGAGGATCAAGACCAGGCCAGGGAGGATGAAGCCAAGGCCGCCGACGAGTGCTCCTCTGGATCCGCGCAGCCGCCAGGCGCAGTAGATAGCGAGCTGTGTCGAGGCTGGTCCAGGCAGGATGTTGGTTGCCGCGATCGCGCGCTCGAACTGAGCATCTGTAAGCCATCCCCGTCGTGTTACGCAGAGCTCGCGGAACAGCGCGACGTGCGCGGGCGGCCCGCCGAACCCGATGCATCCGATCCGGCCCCACTCCCGCGCGATCTCGGTAAGCGAAGGCCCTGCCAAAGATTCCGCCGGGCGCATCGCGGCAGGGTATTACTCCACCTCTCCAGGTTCGTAATGAGCTCGTAGGCGGCTTTAGCCAGGAACGGGGACACTGCTAGCTTCTGCGCAATGCAGCCCGGCGATCCCGTCACTGCTCCTAATCCGTTCGACCCGCTCAGCGGAGGGAAGTCTCGCGTGGATGCCGTGTTCGTAGGAGAGGTTCGCGTGTCGCCACCCGTGACGCCCCACGGACCTCAGCTTGCGCCGGTGGTGCTCCACCGGGTCCGTTATGCGGACGGTCGCGAAGAGAACTGGGCCGAAGGGTATGTACTGCCAGCCGAGCGAGCGGCCGCTGCCGGTAAATGAGCACTCGGGACCACGCCATTGAGTCCGGTGAAGTCTCGGACGGTCATCACATACCGGCTTAATGCCGACCAGCGCATCGTCGTGTCCTGGCAGCTCGGCTATGCCGGGCCGCCCCGTCCGGAGGACGTGACGCGACTTCGAGATGTTCTGGACGACTGAAACCGAGTGGCACTCGGTTTGCAGGCCTCCGTCGAAGCGCGATGAACACTGGTCCTTCGCAGCCATCTGAACCCGCCTGCTCGCTACTTCTACGCGATCGAGCACGAGCAGGTGCTCTGGGCGTAAGGGTCATCCGACGAGAGTGACCTCTAGCCCGTGGGCTACGCGCGGGTGACCGTCGACTTCATAGCGGATGTCAACGGTGTCGTTTTGGCGGTAGGTACCGACGCCCCAGGCGCCGAGGAACCATCGCCAGCCGGAGATGCGGTCCTTCCGTAGTGGCCGGTCGAAGACGAGGACGCGCTCGTCGACATCGAAATCGACATACACCTGCTGGAGTACCCCGTTCAGGTAGACCTCGTAGTCGTCGTCGAGGTCGGAGGGCAGTTCGATGATGGAGCGGGCCGTCACAGTAACTATCTGGGCGGGTCGGCAGGCTGAGCATCCGCGCGCGGAGTTGTGCCTGGGTCAGGTTGAGGGATGTGTTGGACACACTGAGTGGCGGCTGCATGGCCCTGTGTACTCAGTCTATCTATCTTAGAAGATGGTAGGTTTATAAGGAATGGCTAGTTTGGAGGCGAGATTGTCCGGATGGGCTTCGCAAGCGAGCCAGCCATGCCGTTGAGAGCTGCGCGCGCGAGGGTGGTCGTGCCGGAATGCTATGAGGCTCGGCTGGCGCGGAGCATCCTCGAGGGTAGGCCGAGCGCCTCGGCAGCGGCGATGACGCTGCTGGAGTACATCGATCCTCCGACGCTCGATGCTGCGGTTGCGCTAATTGCCGGCCAGGGCGCGGTGACGGAGGATGCCTTCAGCTGCGTCGCGGATGCCTGGGAGACCTACCGTCATGTCCAAAACCTTTGCTGGGACTAGCTGGTGGCTCCATCCTCGCCAGATCAACGCTTGCCCCGCCCCGGGCGATGGAGGTTGCGCAGCTATGTGCTCGACCGCCGCGACTTCAACGAGATCCGAATGCGGCTGCCGCGCGCGGTACGACGCGACGTAGAGGCCACACCAGAGGGTCATGTGGGGCTTGTGGCCCAGGCGATCGTTGGCGAGGAGGGCGACATGCCGCTGGCGGTGCTGTATGACAATGCGCCGGCCTCCGTAGCTACAGAGGGCATGCGAAGGCTCGAGCGGCGCCTCACGGAGCTGCTGGGATGAGCGTCCATAGAGCACGCCCGTGCGACGTGCGGGCGTGCCCAAAGAGCCGGGTGCCTGTCATGAGCAGGGCCTGCGCGGCGGGACTGGGCAGGCCGTGCCGGCCGCGGCTGCGTTATCTGCGCGAGCACGCGGTGGTGCTCGCGCTGATCGGACTGCTCGCCTTGATCGCTCTTCCGCCAGCGCTCGTAACGCCGTCGGGTGAAGTCGAGCTGATTGCAACTGGAGCTAACGCTGCTTGCTTGCGTGCTCGTCGCGGTCATCTGCTAAGAGGGTCTGCGTCGTTGACGAGCGGGGCTGACTTGGCGTTGCTGGCGCGCGGGTTGAACGCTTGATGGGCGCACCCGGCGCGCTGGTTCTCGCCGGAGTGCTGGCGATCGTTGTTGGTGCCCTGAGCGCAGGTTTGAGTCGCTCCCCGCGTGCCGGGCTGATGGCGCAGTCGGTGGGCATGGTGTTGCTTGGTGTCGCCGGCGTGTGGGTGCTCGCCTCGGGGCACACCGTGGGAGCCGGGTTTCACAGCGAGGTGCGCCCGGCGCTCGGCGTTGACGGGCTCAGCGGCTTCTTCCTGCTGGTAATCGCCGTTGTCGGCGCGCCGACAGCGTTGTTCGCACGCGATGCCCTGAAAGCGGATGGGCAAGGCCGTTCGCTCGCGGTTGCCACGGGAGGCTTCCTGCTGGCACTCGTCGGGTTCGTGTGCGCGCGTGACGTCAGCACCTTTCTCGGTTTCTGGGAGCTGATGACGCTGGTGCCGGCGGCTGCGATCCTGCTCGCCCGCCAGGATCGCGAGGCCCGTCGTGGCGTGTTCGTGTACCTCTCGATCACCCACATCGGCGGCGCCGGTGTGTGGGTGTCGATGCTGTTGCTGGCCCAGCACGGCGCGCTGGGCGGCCACCCGCTGGGTGGTGGTTTGGCGGCGTTTGTCGCGTGCGCATCGCTGATCGGGTTTTCCACCAAGGCTGGGTTGATGCCGTTTCACTCCTGGCTGCCGCGCGCGCACCCGCTGGCGCCCGCGCACATCTCCGCGCTGATGTCGGGCGTGATGATTAAGCTCGCGCTCTACGGCCTCGTGCGCGTGCTGTTCGAGTGGCTGGCCCCGCCCGGACTGTGGGTGGGGATCACGCTGATGGCAGTCGGCGCGCTGTCGTGCTTGGGCGGAGTGCTCTACGCGCTGATGCAGCATGAGCTCAAGCGGCTACTGGCGTTTCACTCGATCGAGAACGTCGGGATCGTGGCGCTTGGGCTGGGAGCCTCGCTTGTGTTCCGCGACGTCGGGCAGTCCACGTGGAGCGCGATCGCGTTCGCGGCGGCGCTTCTTCACGCACTCAATCACGCGCTCTTTAAGGGGCTCTTGTTCCTCGGCGCCGGCGCCTTCAACAAGGTCGTCGGCGCCCTAGAGCTCGACCGGCTGGGCGGCCTTTTGCGGCGGATGCCGTGGACCGGCGCGACGTTCGCGCTCGGGGCGATGGCGATCGCCGGGCTTCCTCCGCTGAATGGGTTTTCCTCGGAGTGGCTGACGCTTCAGTCGCTGCTTCACCTCGGGGTTGCGAGCCACCTCGGGGTCGCGCTCGCCGGGGCGCTGGCGACCGCGGCGCTGGCCGGGACCGCGGCGCTGGCCGTGTACTGCTTTGTGAAGGTGATCGGGCTGGTGCTGCTCGGGCAGCCGCGCCGCGCCCAGTGCGCCGAGGCCAGCGAGGTTCCTCTCGGGATGCGGGCGAGCATGGTCTTTCTGGCGGGGGCGTGCGTGGTGCTGGGCGTGATCCCCGGGCTCTTGGTACCCACACTTGCTCGACTGGGACCGGGGCGGGTGAGCTTGCACGAGGCCGCCGGGCTGAACGTGCCGGGCACCGGGTCGCTGCCGACGCTGGCGCTGGCGCTGGCGTTGTTGGTGCTGGTCGCTGGGCTGGTGAGACTCGCCAGGAGCCGCCGTGCGGCGCCGGCACCGACATGGGCGTGCGGGCAGCTACCGGCAGCCGGGATGCGGTGGACCTCGGCGGGCTTCACCAAGCCTCTGCGCCTGGTGCTCGAGGCGCTGCTGCGTCCACGCCGCGAGGTCCAGGTGACCGTCTCCTCGGGGGTCGTTGAGTCCGTCGCCTATGAGGCCGAGGTCCCCCACCTGTTCGACACGTTGCTTTACGGGCCGGTCTCGCGCGGGGCACTGCACGCCGCTTCGGTCGCGCGCCGGTTGCAATCCGGCAGCCTGCGGACCTATCTGATCTACCTGCTCGCGCTGCTGGGCGTGCTGTTGGCGCTCGCTCGGATCGGGATCATCGGATGAGCCTGACCACGGCCCTCGCGGGTCTGGTGCAAGTCGCGGGCGGCGTGCTCGGCGCGCCGGCGATCGTCGGGCTGATCCAGCATTTGAAGGCTCGCCTGCAGGGCCGGCGCGGACCCCCCGTGCTGCAGCCCTACCGCGAGCTTCGCCGGCTGTGGGGCAAATCCGGCGTCTCGCCCGAGCCGCACACGTTCATCTACACGCTGGCACCGGCGGTCGCTGTCGCATCCACGGCGCTCGTGCTGTTGCTGCTGCCGATCGGCGGGCACGCCCCCGAATGGGGGCTCGGCCACGACGCGCTCGTGCTCGTCGGCCTGTTGGCGCTCGCTCGCTTCGGGGTGACATTGGCCGCATGGGACACGGCTGGCGCGTTCGGCCTGATGGGCGCCGCGCGAGACCTGATGTTCTCGGTGTTCGTCGAGGGCCTCCTGCTGCTCGTGCTGGTGCTGCTGGCGCTACCGCTGCACAGCACCGATCTGCTGTCGATGAGCCACGCGGCGAGCATGTCCGAAGTGTGGGCAAGACCGGCGCATTGGGCGGCCGCGGTCGCCTTCTGCCTGGTGATCGTCGCCGAGACCGGCCGCCAGCCGGTCGACAATCCCGACACCCATCTGGAGCTCACGATGGTTCACGAGGGACCGCTGCTTGAGTACGCCGGACGCGAGCTGGCCTACCTGCAGTGGGCGGCGGCGGCGCGGCACTGGATCATGCTGGTGCTCGCGTGTGATCTGCTGATCCCCCATCCGGGGTCGTTCGTCGCACAGCTCGCCGTGCTCGCGGGTGGCGTGCTCGCGCTCACCGTCGCGCTGGCGCTGTGCGAGACCGTGCAGGCGAAGATGCGGGTGCTGCGCGTGCCGCTGCTGCTGGGCTCGGGAGCCGCGCTGTGTCTGCTGGGACTGGCGAGCTGGTTCGCCGGGGGCGGCGGATGACCGGCGCGGTGACTTGGGGCCTCGTGATCAGCTCGCTGGCGGTGATCGTGGTGCGTCGTCGCTCACTGGCAATTGCGCTCGTCGCGGCACAGTCCCTCGGACTTGGCCTCTACGCGCTCACACAGGAGTCGCACACCTCGACCGCGCTCGCCGTCGCAGAGACGGTGCTGACCGCCAAGGCGCTGATCCTCCCGGCACTGCTGCTGTTCACTGTGCGGCGAGCTCGCAAGGAGCGCCTGATCACGACCGAGCTGCCGGCGCTCGGGCGGCTGACGATCGCTGTGGCCGCGGCGCTCGCGATCGAGCAGTCGATCCCGCGCTTCGGCCTGACCGGCGCCGGCGTGGAACACGCCGCGGTCGGCGTACTCGCGCTCGGCATCCTCACCGCGGTCGTGCGCCGCGCGGTGCTCTTCCAGGCGCTCGGGTTCCTGATCGCCGAGAACGGGATCTATCTGGCCGGACTCTCGCTGCCCGGTGGTCTGCCGGTGTTCATCGAGCTCGGACTGGTCTTCGACCTCGTGGTGATCGTGTCGGTCGCGGCGGCCTTCGCGGCGAAGATCCACGAGCAGCTCGGTAGCGGCGACAGCTCGCTGCTGGAGGCGCTGCGTGACTAACCTGCTGCTGATCGCCGTACCGGCCGTGCCGGTCGCTGTGGCGCTGCTGGTGCGCTTGCCCCGCACTCCGAGTGGCGCCGATCGCGTGAACCTGATCGGCGCGAGCGTCAGCGCCGCGGTGGCGCTGACGGCGAGCGTGCTCGGCATCGTTCACGGCGCGCAAGGGCTGCAAGGCTCCTGGTTCGTGCTTGACCACGCGGGCGCGTGCTTTCTCGCAGTGATCGCGGTGGTCGGGTGGTGCAGCGCGATGGTCTCACCTACCTACCTGGCCAGCGCGGGCAAGAGCTTGTTCACCGCGCGCCGGGCGCGCGCTTGGTACTACACCGCCTTTCATCTCTTCTGGGCCGCGCTGCTGGCACTCGCCCTGGTGAAGAACCTCGGCGTCGCGTGGCTGCTGATCGAGGCGACGACGGGTTCCTCAGCGCTGCTGGTCGCCTACAGCGGGCGGCGCAACGCGCTGGAGGCCGGCTGGAAGTACCTGGTGTTGACGACCTTCGGTCTCGCTGTAGCGCTGCTGGGCATCCTGATCCTGTTCGTCGGGCTGGCGCCGCACGGCGGGACGCTCGCGACGCTCGACTGGCAGAGCATCGCCCGACACGCCCACGGCCTGCCCCACCAGACGGCGCTGTTCGCCCTGATCCTGATTCTCGTCGGGCTGGCGGCGAAGATCGGCTGGGCGCCGGTGCACAACTGGCTTCCCGACGCCCACAGCGAGGCGCCCCCGCCGGTCAGCGCGCTGCTCTCCGCCGCTTTGCTGCCGACGGTGATGCTGATCGCCTGGCGTGTCGTGCTGACGCTCGGCCTCGCGGTCCCCCATCATCTCGCCGACCACCTGATGCTCGCCTTTGGGCTCGCGTCGCTGGCGGTCGCGGTGCCCTTCCTCTGGCGCCCGATGGCGTGGAAGCGATTGCTCGCGTATTCGAGCCTCGAGCACATGGGAATCCTCGCGCTCGGGATCGGCTTTGCCTCACCGCTTGCGACAGTCGGCGTGATTATTCACCTCGCCGGACACGCCCTCGCCAAGTCGCTCGGGTTCTACGTGGCGATCCCGCTGCTGCGCCACGAACCCGACAGCGCGAAGCGTGCCCCGCGCGGGCTGGCGCGGCTCAGCAAGCCCGTCGCGGCCGCCGCCGGGGTGAGCCTGGCGACACTCAGCGGGCTGCCGCCCTCGCCGCTGTTCTTCAGCGAGCTGTTGATCCTGCTCGGCGGGATCGCTGCTCATCAGGTCGCGATCGTCTCGATCGCCGCGGTGCTGATGGCGCTCGGGTTCCTCGGGCTCGCACACGCGCTGATCGAGACGCTCGCAGGTGAGAGCCGCGGGCATCGCTGGCGCTCCGGGCGCACTGTGCGCCTCACCGGCCGGCTGACCGTCGGACTCACCCTGGGCCTGTTGGCTCTCTCGGCCGGGGCCTACATGCTCGCCGACTCCCACGCCGGCGCGAACTTGATGAGGGGCGTGGCGTGAGCAGCCGCGAGCGACCGATCGTCCCGGCGCTCACGCCGGGACCGGTAGAGCGGGTCACACCACGAGGGTGGCGCGCGGCATGCGAACGGCACGCGCAAGCTGGAGGCCGCTTCTGTGGACTGTTCGCAAGCAACGGAGCACAGGGCCTTCAGGTGAACTGCATCTTCACCCGAGCTGGCTCGGAGCACGTGATCAGTGCGCCCGTGCCGTCGGGGGCGATCGACACGCTCATCGACCTGTTCGCGGCGGCGGGCCAGGACGAGCGCGAGGCACACGACTCATACGGTCTGCGCTTTGACGGGCACGAGCCGCTGCGGCCACTCCTAGACCATTCCGCCGAGCCCGAGGTATGGACGGTCCCCGTGGAGGGTCACGACCCCTACCAGGTTGCGGTCGGCCCGATCCACGCCGGGGTGATCGAGTCCGGTCACTTCCGCTTTACCGTCGTGGGTGAGCGCATCCTGCACCTCGACCTGCGCCTGTTCTATAAGCACCGTGGGCTGCAGGTGGCCGCCGAGGGCCGATCTCTCGCCGAGGGGCTACGCTATGCCCAGCGTGCGTGCGCCGCGTGCGCGGTGACCAACACCGTCGCCTACGCGCAGGCGTGCGAGTCCGTGCTGGGGTTGGCGCCCGACCGTCACCTGCAGCGTGCTCGCACGCTGCTGCTCGAGCTCGAGCGGCTCTACAACCACCTGAACGACGTCTCCGCTGTCTGCGCCGGTGTCGGCTTCGCGCCCGGGTCGATGGCGTTCGCCTCGTTCAAGGAGCGCGCCCAGCGACTCAACCAGCGTCTCGCCGGCCACCGCTTCCTGTTCGACACCGTGGCGCTCGCCTCAAGCACGCTACGCATCGGGCAGGCCGACGCCCGCGCGGCGCGCGAGGAGCTAGGTGTTCTGGACGATGAACAGCGAGCCATGTGGCGCGAGCTGCGCTTCGCCGGATCGCTGCAAGATCGCCTCGGTGGCGTCGGCCAGTTGACTCGGGAGGACGCGGTACGCCTGGGCACGGTCGGTCCATCCGCCCGCTCCGCTGGGGTGCGTCTGGACACCCGCAGCGAAAGCCCGCGACTCTTCTACGGCGAGTTCACACCGGCCACCCCGGAGCGGGTGAGCGGCGATGTCGCCGCGCGCCTTGACATGCGCCGGGTTGAACTCGCCCAGACGTTCGCGATCCTCGAGGAGCTGCTGAGTGGCAACCTCGCGCCCGGCGGGGTGAAAACCATGAACATTCCGGCGAGTGGCCTCGGCATGGCGCGCGTCGAGAGCCCGCGCGGTGAGACGGTCTGCGCCGTACAGACCGATGGGCACACGATCGCGCGTCTGCATCTGCGCACCGGCTCATACGCCAACTGGCCCGCGCTTGCGCACGCCTCCCGGGAGAACCTGCTCCCAGACTTCCCCCTAATCAACAAGAGCTTTGAGCTCTGCTACGCCTGCGCGGACCGCTAAGCGATGTTCGTGCTGCTCAGACACCTACAGGCCGCACGCCGCGAGATCGCGCTACCGACTTCGGACTGGCGTGGATCGCTGGCGTTGCGCCATGTCGATGCGGGCTCATGCAACGGCTGCGAGCACGAGCTGGCAGCGACGGCGAACCCCTACTACGACCTCCAGCGCCACGGGCTGAACATCGTCGCCTCGCCCCGTCACGCCGACGTACTGCTTGTTACCGGGCAGATCACGACCCGCATGGCCGACCCGCTGCGCCGCGCGTATGAGGCCATGCCTGAACCGCGCCTGGTCGCCGCGCTGGGGGACTGCGCTATCGGCTGCGTGGCGCTCGGAGACCCCGCACAGCTCGCCGGGCCGCTCGAGGAGATCTTGCCGGTCGACCTGCGCATCCCCGGCTGCCCGCCCACCCCGCGGCAGATCGCCGAGCAGCTGCTCGGCCTCATGCGTGCCATGGCGGGGCACCCGGCTAAACCCCGAACCCGCATTGAGAACAGCAGCACCCCGCCAGCCGATACTGCCGGGCTACACATCGACACCAAGGAGTCAAAACATGCCTGACATCGAGTTCCCCACCAGCGCCGGCACCGCGCCCGGCTACCTCGCCGTCCCCGCCGCAGAACACGGCCCCGCGAGCATCGTCCTACAGGAGTGGTGGGGCCTTGACGAGCACATCCGCTCAGTCTGTGACCGCCTCGCGACCGAGGGGTTCTTCGCGCTGGCCCCCGACCTCTACCGCGGCGAGACCACGACCCAGCCCAGCGAGGCAGAACAAAAGATGATGGCACTCTCGATGGACCAAGCCGAGCAGGACATGCGCGGCGCCGTCGAGTTCCTCGCCTCCCAGCCGGGCGTGCAGGGGCCAGGCGTGGGAGCGGTCGGCTTCTGCCTGGGCGGCGGGCTCTCCCTGTGGGCGGCAGCGACCTGCCCGCAGATCGCTGCGGCGGTCACCTATTACTACGTCATGCCGCACGGCAAACCCGACTTCAAGGGCATCAAATGCCCCGTCCTCGGGCACTTCGGGACCGCCGATGCGTTCGTCTCGCTCAAGGACGCCAAGGCGCTCGAAGCGGAGCTTCGCACCGCCGATGTCGACGTCACCTTCGACAAATACACGGGCGCCGGGCACGCCTTCTTCAACGACACCAACCGCCTCGGCACCTATGACGCAAAGGCCGCGCAGAGCTCCTGGGAGCGCACCGTCAGCTTCCTACGCGCGGCGTTGGGCGCACCTGATCCAGGCGCGCGTCGATAACCCAAAGCGCCGCGACAGCGCGCAAGAGCCTGGTCAGCACGACGAGCTGCGTCTGGGTCTGCGCGTTGGCGTGGCCGCGCAGACCCGCCGTGTAGAACTCCACGGCGTGAGCCAGCCCATCGTGCTGATGTATCAGCGCGTCGAAGAAATTAAACTCGCTGGGGCGGTCGAGCAGCCGGCCACCCGCCAGGACATTCGCCGCACCGGCCGTCACCGCCTTGTACAGCGAGCCGAACCGCGCGTAGCTCGGGGACGCCAGCTCGCCGTCCAGTAGGCGGACGATCTCAAGCTCGCGGGCAGCGACCTGCAGCCAGACCGTCCGCACCTCAACGAGCGCTCCGCTGAGGGCCTCTCGAGAAGCGTCCGCTCGCGTGAGATCCTCCAGCACGTGCTTGGGAACGCCCATACGAAGCACCTCGCTGAGCAGCCTACCCACGCGATCCCCCTCCCGCTGAGACTCCTTCGGCAGGCCCTGAGCACCGCGATCGACCTGATCGACGATCACGCGCAATTGGCCCAGCACCGAGGTGGGCGCGCTCGCCGACGGCGGAGCACCAAAGCCAACACTGTCGATGTTCGCCACCGCCCGCACCGCACTCACCAGCAGCCCGACAGCCGCCCATTCCAGTGCCTCCCAGGCCGCAGCCGACTCACCCCTGCCGTCGCTCACGAACTCCGAGAGGCACGCGCCGGCCGTCGCTGGGAGTTCGCGCAGCGCGTCGAGATCTAGGGCGTAGGTCTTCTCGCCGCTGAGAACGCTGTTCTCGTGCGACGCGAGCCTGCCATCGACGGTCTGCAGGAGCCGCGCGGCAGACGGTTGAGCATCCTCCGTGGCAGCCGCGGCCCTAGCGAAGGCGCGCAATATCGAAGTTGCGCACTCGAGGCAGCCGCTGCGGCACCGCTCGCGATCCTGGGAGGGCGCCGCCAGCAGCTCTGCCAAGCCGTGAGCGCACACATGGATCGTGTCATCGACGTGCTCGAGTAGCGCCCGCTCGTGCGACGCACTCGTGGCCATCGAGGGCGAATCTGTAACTAGGTCCCAAACCTCCCGCAACACCGAGGAGCGCAGCTGCACACCCGCCGTCACCGCTGAGCAGACCCGGCGAACGGATGGACATCCCTCAAAGACATGCTTATATTGTAGCCTTATAAGGCTACATACCAATAAGGTTACGGATCGCGCCCGTCGCGTGCGCCATACTCCTCAAGCAACCACGATTGCGCCCGGTGCAAGCACTATGAACCCAACTTCAGCCCAAAGGGCTCTGCGATGAGCCCGCGCTCACGCGAAAGCGCGGCGGCCGATGCGGTCCAGCGCCGTGCCGTCTACCAGATGAAGGCCGAGTTCTTCCGCATCCTCGGCCACCCCGTGCGAGTACGCATCCTGGAGCTTCTCAAAGACGGCGAGCGCACCGTCGGCGACCTGCAGAATGAGCTCCAGATGGACTCGAGCGGAACCTCCCAACACCTCGGGGTGCTGCGCAAGCACGGCATCCTCGAGGGTCGCCGCGAGGGCACCAGCGTCTACTACACCGTCCGCGATCCCCGTATCTTCCAGCTCCTTGAAATCTCCAGGCAGATCCTGACCTCCAGCCTCACAGAGTCTCAGGCGGTACTCGGCGAGCTCACCAGCCGCAACTAGAGCGCTCCCTACGTGGTCGGCCGATTGCAGCCGTTGGGCGCCCGCAGGTCGATCACCGTGCGGTCGTCTATCGAGCGCTTCTCGATGCGAACTCGGTCGCGAAATGGAAGGTGCCGACCAGCATGACCAGCCACGTCGATGAGTTCGACGCACGAGCTGGTGGCTTCTTTCGTGTCTCACTCACGTATGACGCGCGTGATGAGACGGGCACAAGGATGGCACTAAGGAACCTCGCGGCTCTTGTTGAGGGAACTTTGTAGACGGGCGCGTGCCCCCCGCCTCGTGGCCTGGGGGCACGGCTCCTTGGCGGGCAAGGTTTAGGTGGCGGTGATGTAGCCGCTCATGAACCCGGTGTTCTGCATCGCCCACCCTTGGCGTCGCTGTCACACGGAATCATGCAGTACCACTCGTATCTGCCGGCTTTGCTGACAACCAGCGTGTAGGTATGGACGCCGGGCTGGATGGTGATGTTCACGCCTGCGACCGGTGAGGTGATGCTGTGGGGTGCGTTGTCGGTGTTGTCGATCCTGAGCTTCAGCGGCTGGCCGACCTTGACCGCGAATTCGGTCTTGCTGAACGCGTCATGCTTCTTGCCGTCCGGGCCAAGCTTGTAGGCGGGAATCACCTTCAGATCGGCCACCTTCGCCGTTGCGGCACGTGCTCGCCGGAGTGGACGCCACTGCGGCTGCCTGCTGCATCGTAGTCTGGGCCGTGCGCTGGTTCCGTGTCGTTCTGGCCGCTCTGGACGAGCGCGACCGATCGACATCAGCACCGCTGCCAGGATGCCCACAGCCGCGAGCGCCTCCAGCACAACCTTGCCGTTCCTGTCGACCGCTTCGTCGAACTCCGTTGGTCTCGTGCTTCCTTGTCCTCGTCTGGCATCTGAGTGTGCATTCATCTTTCTCACCCGCCTTCGGTTGCTGTCTTGCCCAGTGCCGACGCTTACACGTATGGCGCCATCGGACGCCCTAGGGGGAGGGGAAAGGCATGCGTTCTGCGGCGGCCGGTCATAACCTGTAGGCATGACCTCAAGCCGACGAGCGCGCCTCCACTGTGAGCCCGCCGGGCCGTCGCGCAGCCCGCAGCTGGAGGAGCTGCGCGACGTTCTGCGCCGCCGTGGACCTCGGCGGGATCGGTCGCGCGGCGCAGCGCCTGCATCTCAGCCAGCCCGCGGTCTCCAAGCGGCTGAAGGCGCTCGAGGAGCTCGTCGGCGCGCCGCTGCTGGAGCGCTCACCGCGTGGGGTCACGATGACCGCCGCGGGCGAGCGGCTGTACGCGCACGCGCGGCGCGTGATCGCCGAGCTGGACGAGCTCGACGGGCTGCTCGAGCAGATACGCGGCGCCAGCGAGACGGTGCACCTCGCGATCAGCCACACCGCGGCCGAGTTCCTGATGCCGAGGGCGCTCGTGCTGATGCGCCGTCAGACGAGCGCGGCGGTCGAGGTGATGATCGCGAACTCGCGCGTGGTCAAGCAGCATGATCGCCAGCGGCGAGGCGGACATCGGCGTAGCGGCGTTCCTGAGCGGCGAGAGCGTCGCCGAGCCGACGAACGTGCCGCTGATCGACGATGAGATCGTGATCGCGGTGCCGCTCGGGCATCCGTGGGCGCGCAGGACGTCGATCACACCCGCCGAGCTGCTCTCGACGCCGCTCGTCCTGCGCGACCCCGATGCCCACACCCGCCAGGTGATCGACGAGGCGCTCGCCGCCGCCGGGCTGCGGGGCGCCGCGCGCCGCGTGCGAAGTCGGCTCCACGCAGGCCGCCAAGGACGAGGCGCACGAGCTCGGGCTGCCCACCGTGATGTCGCGCCTGACGCTCTCGCCGGCCGACCGTCTGGAGATCGTGCCCGTCGACGGACTGCGCTTCAGGCGACGCTTCTGCGTCCTTCATCCGCCGGGCGCGCTCTCGCCGGCCGGCGCGCATCTCATCGAGGCGTTCCAGCAGACCGCCGCCAACTCGAATGCCGATTAAGGCACGTTAGGCTCCGATTGGTGTTACCGGTCGTGGGTCTGTCGCGACTCACATCTTGAGGCAGCTTCCAGCTATGCAAAGAACCAGAGGTGTGAATTTCCTGGAGCGGTTCGGTCTTGCCTGCCCGGTGGTGCAGGCCGGCATGGCGGGCGGTGTGGCGGGTGGCGAGCTGGCGGGCGCGGTGTCTGCCGCGGGAGCGCTGGGAACAGTTGGGATGATGGCGCCACCGGCGTTTGCTTCGGCGCTCGCGCAGGCACAGCGGCGCGCACCCGGACGACCAGTGGCCGCCAACTTGATCGTTCCGTTCATCAACCGCGCCCACATACGGGTGTGCGCCGAGGCGGACGTTAGCCTCGTCGTGCTCCATGGGGGCATGTCCTCGCGGTGGCTGAGTCGTCTGCGAGATCAGGGGGTCGCTGTGTTCGTCACGGTCGGCACCGCACAGGCCGCGTGCGAAGCGCTGGCCGGCGGAGCGGACGGTCTGGTGGTCCAGGGCTCAGAGGCGGGCGGACATCTGCTGGGCGTGGAACCGCTCCACCTCGCGCTGAGGAGTGTGCTGAATGTGGCTGAGGACGTGCCGGTGTTGGCGGCAGGTGGCGTGGCCGATGCGTCGGATGTGCAGCGTCTGATTGATGCGGGTGCCGGCGCAGCTATAGCAGGCACTCGTTTTCTGCTGACCGAGGAGTCTGCGGCTCACGACGAGTACAAGCGCCGCGTGCTGGTTGCCGAGCAGACGTTGAGCACGATGCTGTTCGGGCTCGGCTGGCCGCTTCGCCATCGCGTGATCTCCAATGCGGCCACCGAGCGCTGGTGTCGCGCCGATGAGCTTGGGCCGCGCGTCATTCGGGCGGCAAACCAGCTCAGTGCGCCCTTGGGACGTGCCATGACGCTTGACATGCTGGGGAAGCTCGCCGTGCGCCAACGTCCCGGATTACCGCTGTTCACCCCTGCGCTCCCACTCGCCGGGATGCCTGAGCACAGCGTCGACAGCACAGCGCTCTACGCGGGAGAGACCGTCCGCCGGCTCGATGACGTCGTCCTCGCGCAGGATGCCGTCGCGCGACTCACCCCCGCATAGTTCGCGGCGAAGCTTACGGCGCTAACCTCTGTGGTGCGGTTCAAGGGGGCGTTGGCGTTACTCTCTCTCTTTGCGCCATGCTCTCGGGCGCCGCGGCCTCTAACCCGGGTCGCGGCACCCACTTCTTGCACGTGATCGCCGCCGTGTCATACAGTCGAGCTCGTGCCAAAGGACAACGCTCAGCCTGACGGCGTCACGAGCGAGGACGGTCGGTGAACGAGGAGCAGAGCGTGTCTCCCGCCAAGCGCGCGGGGCTCTACTTCAGCCACCCGGCGTGCCTAGAGCACGATCCACGGGCGCACATGCCTGAGCACCCGGACACACCGGAGCGCCTGCAGGCGATCGAGCAGGCGCTGGCCGCCGAAGACTGGCTGGGCTGGAAGCGATGCACGGCGCCACCCGCGTCAGAGATGCAGCTACAGCTCATCCACAGCGTCCGCCATGTCCAGAGGATCAGGGAACTGGCCTTGGCGGGCGGTGGCGCGATCGACCCGGACACGTTCGTAGGGGAGCCTTCGTATCGTGCCGCGTTGCACGCCGCCGGTGGCGCCTGCGAGATGACTAGGGCGCTGATGACCGGCGAGGCGAGGGTCGGGTTCTGCGGCGTGCGACCCTCAGGCCATCACGCTGAACCGGATCGCGCAATGGGCTTCTGCCTGTTCAACAACGTCGCGATCGCGGCGGAGCTCGCGATCCGCGAGCTCGGCGCGCAACGTGTATTCATCCTCGATTGGGACGTCCACCATGGCAACGGCACGGCCGAGGCGTTCCGTCGCCGCCCCGATGTCCTTTTCGCGAGCATCCATCAGGCAGGGATCTACCCCGGGACGGGCGCGCTGAGCGACGTGGGCTCAGGCCCCGGCGAGGGCTACACGATCAACCTCCCCGTCCCGGCGGGTTCCGAGGAGGACCTGTGGCTGTCGCTGCTAGAGCACATCGTGCTTCCCGTTGGCCACGCGTTTGAGCCCGAGCTCGTGCTGATCTCCGCGGGCTTTGACGCTCACCGCGCGGATCCGCTGGCGAACTGCCGCCTGGAGGCAGGCTCCTTCGCTGAGATGGCCCGCCACGTGCGCGGGCTGGCTGCACAGCTTGACGTGCCGCTCGGAGCGGTCCTCGAGGGCGGCTACGAACCCGCTGCGCTGACAGAGTGCGTGCGCGAAACGCTCATGGCACTCAGCGGCGATGAACCGGCTATCTCTGCGGCGCCCGAGGCGTTGCTGACCTCGCGTGCCGCCGCTCACATCGGGCACTACTGGCTGCTGTAGGTCACGGCGCGTAGTTTTCCACGTCGAACTGGCGGTCAATCTCGGATGCCCGATCTTGCGCTGTCCACGAGAGTTCAGCGCGTGATAAGCGCATGTCCAATACTCCCCGAGGCCAGGCAAACGGTGTCCGTTGATGCGCCGCCGGAGGCCGAGCTCGTGAGGCTGCGAGACGGCTCGTCAGTGACAGTGCGTCCCGCGAGCTCACAGGACGAGCCGGCGCTGCGGTCGTTCCTATACGGACTTTGCCTGGAAGCCCGGCGCTTGCGGTTCTTCACCGGCGCAGCGAACATCGCGTCCGCTGCGCACGTGGCGGCCGCCGCGGACGCACGGCACTATGGGCTGATCGCACACGACAAGATGGGCGTGCTCGTCGGGCATGCCACCTATGTCAAGCTCGACGGGACACGCGCGGAAGTCGCGGTCGAGGTCGCCGACCACCTCCACGGTCGCGGCCTCGGGACGATCCTGATCGAGCGCCTAGCGATCATCGCCGAGCAGTATGGGATCACGCACTTCGTTGCTGAGGTGCTCTCTGAAAACCAAGCGATGCTGGATGTCTTTCGAGAGGGCTTCGATGCGCGTGTGGTACACCACGAGGGCCCCGAGGAGAGAGTTGAGTTTCTCACCTCGGGCTGGCGCTTGGCGCACGAGCGCTTTGACATGAGCGACAGAAGACATGGATCCTGACCGCGCCCGCCAACTGCTCGCGCGCGAGCGGGAGCGGATCGAGCAGGCGATTGCCAGTCTTAGGAGCGAGGACTCTGGAGCGTTGGCTGAGCAGGACGAACCCGGCGATCGCGGCTCGGAGAACCTCTACCAGAATGAGTTCGACGCAGGCCTCGCGGAAAGTCTTGCTGACCAGCTCGCGGCACTTGAGCGCGCGGAGGCACGGCTCGCGGCCGGGACCTATGGCCTCTCCACCGAGAGCGATGAGCCGATTGCCGACGAGCGCCTCGAGGCGCTGCCGACGGCCGAGCTGACTGTCGAGGAGCAACAAGTCCGCGGTGGGGTCTGACCCATCACCCGCTCTGACTCTTAGCGATGACGGCCACGGCTCGTGGGGTGCGTAGGCGCTACTCGCCCTGCCCGGCCCAGTACATCTCCGCCTCGGCCTCCATGACGGCCAGGCGGGAGTAGTAGTCCGGGAACTCGTTGAGGTGCGCTCGCGCGATCTTCGCGGTAACCGCTACGTCGTCGTCGGTTACGTTGGTCTCGAGATCCTGCGTGCCGTGCTCGAGCTCGACGTCCATCCCCATCCGAAACTGCTCGACGTCGAACGGCGATGTCACCCAGTCGATGCCGATCAGCTCGCCGGCCGCGCGGGCCTCCTCAGCCGTGAAGTGGACCCGATCGCTCATGCCACGAACCCTACGCTCAGCCGAAGAACAGCTCGGCCGTCTCGTAGAGAGCGGGGTCGAGCAGCTTCGGCTCCCGCAGAGCCTCCTCCAGTTTGACCTCGACGATCTCGGTGCCTCGCAGGGCGACCATCGTGCCGAAGCGCCCAGCCGCCACTGCATCCATAGCGGCCACCCCAAAGCGGGTGGCAAGCACGCGGTCGAAGGCCACCGGGGTGCCGCCGCGCTGCACGTGGCCGAGGATGGTAACGCGCGTCTCATAGCCCGTGCGCGCCTCGATCTCGCGCTCGAGGGTCACGCCGATCCCGCCGAGTTGGGCATGCCCGAAGGCGTCGGGGACATCCTCGCCGCGTGTCTGGATGGTGCCCTCGCGGGGCGTCGCACCCTCGGCCACGACGACGATCGAGAAGCTGCGTCCACGTTCGTGGCGCCGGCCCAGGCTGGCGCATACCTCGTCGATGTCGAACGGGCGCTCCGGGACCAGGATTGCATCGGCGCCGGCGGCGATGCCCGCGTGGGTGGCGATCCAGCCGGCGTGGCGGCCCATCACCTCGACGACGATCACGCGATTGTGCGACTCGGCGGTTGTGTGCAGGCGATCCACGGCGTCGGTGACGATCTGCACAGCTGTCTGGAAACCGAATGTGTAGTCGGTGCCGTCCAGGTCGTTGTCGATCGTCTTCGGCACACCGACGACGGGGATGCCCTGTTCGTGCAGGCACAGCGCGACGCCGAGCGTGTCCTCCCCGCCGATTGGAACGAGCGCGTCCAGGGCACGTGCCTGCATGGTCGCGCGGATCGCCGCCACCCCGTCGCGTCCATTGGCGAAGGGGTTCGTGCGTGAAGTGCCGAGGATCGTGCCGCCGCGCGGCAGGATGCCCGCGGTGCTCTCGAGTGTCAGCTCGAGCGCCTCGTCCTCCAGCACCCCTGCCCAGCCGTAGCGGAAGCCGACGAAGCTGTTCTCAGCGTCCGCCAGGCCGCGCCGGACCACAGCCCGGATGACTGCGTTCAGACCGGGGCAGTCACCGCCACCGGTGAGCAGTCCTACGCGTGGCATCTGTTCTCCTCTCTGCGGCTTGGATATCCGATTCTCCCTGGTGCGATGGGGAGCTATATCCGTTCTCACTGCCGGTTGACGTTGTGGTTTTGCCGCAATCGATTCGCGGCGATCACCCGATGGGAGGCGTGCTCTGGGCTGAAAGCCTTGTATGGGTCAGCAACTGGAGGTGGCTCGTTCTATGTTCAGCAAGGTCATTGTCGGCTTCGATGGCAGCGAGCAGGCGCGTGACGCGCTCTCATTGGCCGTGGCCCTTACCGCTCGTAACGGCGAGCTTGTCGTGTGCTGCGTGCATCACTTCAAGACGCTGTCGGCACACCTCGACCCGGCTGAGCCCCACCTTGACCACGCGGCGGCCGAGCGATGCGCAGAGGAAGCGCTCGAGCTTCTCGACAGCCCGCTTGCGGTAAGTCCGCTGCTGGTTGCCGGCCCCAGCGCCGCTGGGGTGCTGCAGAGGACGGCCGAACAGCAGCACGCCGACTTGCTGGTGCTCGGCTCTTCTCATCGTGGAGCTGTGGGTCGGGTGCTCGTCGGGAGCGTGACCGAGGAGACGCTGTATGGATCTCCGTGCCCGGTTGCGGTCGCGCCGGTGGGCTTTCACAGCCAGTCCGGAGGCCCTCATTTGGCTCGCATCGCCGTCGGCTATGACGTTGCAGCCCCTTCTCAGGACGCGCTCGAGGCGGGCGTGGCGCTCGCGTCGCAGGCGGGCGCCGAGCTGCGTGTGGTCGCGGTCGCGGACACCGCCGCCGCGCTCGCGGGTGGAGCGAGCCTCGCGATGTCCTATCCCGCGATCGTCAAGGCTCGCCTGGATGCGGCCGAGGAGGACGTTGCGCAAGCACTCGCCGGGCTGGGAGAGGGCATCTCGGCTTCCAGTGAGGTTCGTGACGGTATGGCTGCCGAGAAGCTGCTGGAAATAACGCACAGCGTGGATCTGCTGGTGCTCGGCTCGCGCGGCCGTAGCCCTGTGCGTCGGCTGGTGCTCGGCAGCGTCTGCGACGCGGTCGTGCGCGCCGCCGCGTGCCCCGTGCTGGTCATCCCGCCCGCCGTGGAGGCTGAGGGTCCCCCGCAGCGGGAGACCGATCCGGTCGCCGGCGCGTGAGCGAGCGACGCTCAGCCCTACAAGGCGGTGCTTCGCGCTCCTAGACCAAGTACCGCCGCGTGCTCGCGTAGCTGCTCGCGGGCTTCGGGGTGCGCGGCATGCTCGATGATCAGTTCGGCCTGTGCTCGCTGGCTGCGGCCGAATATGTGCGCGCAGCCCTGCTCGGTTATTACCGCGGAGTGCTGGAAGGAAGTCACTGGGTCCGTCAGCCGGGGGACGATCGTCGAGGTGTCGCTGCGCTCGTGCCAGGAGCGCAGGGCGATCACGGCGTGGCCGCCGGGTGAGTGCAGCGCGCCCTCGACGAAATCGGGCTGGCCGCCGAAGCCTGAGTACAGGCGACCGCCGATGTGGCTGGCGCCGGCCTGATCTGAGAGATCGACCTGCAGCGCGGTGTTGACGGAGACCATCGCTCGGTGCGCGGCTATACGGGACGGGTCGTTCGTGCTCTCTGTGCGGGTCATCCGCAGCCTGAGATTGTGATCGACCCAGTCATAGAGCTCGAGCGAACCGAACAGAAAGGAGCATACGATCGGACACGTCGAGCGCAACGCCCAGCGGCGCTCGAGCTCCATCACGCCATCGCTGATCATCTCTGAGAAGATCGCCAGCTCGCGTCTGTGCCACAGCGCGCGCAGCGTGGCGTCGGGGACCTGGCCGATGCCGATCTGCAGCGTGGCGCCGTCCCCGACGAGGGCCGCCACACGCTCGGCGATTTGCTCGGCATGCTCGTGCGCCGGCGCGAGCGACGGCGAGGGGAGCTCTTCGTCCACCTCGATCGCCACGTCGATCAGATCCTCGTCGAGCTCGCTGTCACCGAGCGTGTATGGCATACGCGGGTTGCATTGCGCGATCACCAGGCCGCCACGCGCACGCACCGCCTCGATCGCGGCCGGGAGGATGTTCACCTCGATCCCCAGCGAGACCTTCCCCTTGCAGGCCGGCGAGGTGTGCAGCAAAACCACGTCGGGCTGGCGCATAGTCGCGAACAATCTCGGCACGAGCGACAGGCGCATCGGCAGGTAGTCAAGCCGCTCACCCGCCGTGCGCATTCCTGGCCCGACGAACGGCGTCTCAAGAATCACACCGTCGCGCATCGGCAGCGGCGCCTGCGCCGCGAGCATGAACAGCCGGTAGCGCTCCACCGTCCGCTCCAGCGTGTTCAGCAGAATTCGCGGGGTGGCGAGATTCCCGCTCGCGACGACCCGCGGCTCCAACACCGGCAGCACCCGAAGAGTCTCCTCGAGCTGCCGCTCGGAGATGACTCGCATCTACGCCGCCGCAAGTACGGGCGCCATGACTCTGGCGGCGAGATCCACGAGCCGGCTGGAGTAGCCCCACTCGTTGTCATACCAGGCGACGACCTTCACCTGGGTGCCGTCCATCACGCTGGTCAGCTGCGAGTCGAGGATCGAAGAGAACGGGGACTTCACGATGTCGCTAGATACGGTCGGATCCTCGCTGTAGGAGAGGATGCCTCGTAGCGGTCCGTGCTCAGCAGCGTCGCGGAACGCGCCGTTGACCTCCTCTGCGCTCGTCGCACGCTCGGCCTCGACCGTGAGGTCCACGATCGAGCCGGTCGGGGTCGGCACGCGGATCGCGATGCCGCCCAGTCGGCCCTCGAGCTCGGGGATCACCAGGCCGAGCGCCTTCGCCGCCCCGGTCGAGGTCGGCACGAGGTTCAGCGCCGCCGCGCGCGCACGCCGCAGATCGAAGTGCGGCCCGTCGAGCAGGTTCTGGTCGGCCGTATAGGCATGGATTGTGCTCATCTGACCGTGACGAATGCCGACCGTCTCGTGGAGAACCTTGGCGACGGGCGCCAAGCAGTTGGTCGTGCACGACGCGTTTGAGATGATGTGGTGGCGGTCGGGGCGGTAGATCTCCTCGAAGTTCACGCCTATGACCACGGTCGCATCCAGCGGCTCTGGTCCCTTGCCAGGCGCGGAGACGATCACCTTGCGGGCACCCGCCTCCAGATGTTCTGCGGCTGCCGCTCGCGTGCGATAACGGCCAGTGGACTCGATCACCACGTCCACTCCGAGGTTGCGCCACGGTAGCTTTGAGACCTCGGGCTCTGCGAGCGCCTGGATCGAGACGGCCGGCCACGAACAGGTCCCCGGAGGTGGATTCCACAGCGCCTGGAAACGCCCCGAAAACGGAGTCATGTCGCAGCAGATGCGCCAGCGTTGTGACGTCCGCGAGGTCGTTGATCGCGACGATCTCGAGGTCCGCTCCCTGCTCGTGTGCGATGCGTAGGACGCTGCGTCCAATACGGCCGAAGCCGTTGATGGCGACTCGAGTGGGCATCTGCGGTCTCCTCCTGCTCGTATCTATATGGATGGCGGGGTAGGTCCATCTTGGGGGCAGTACCTAACGCTACGCCCGAGCACGAGCCGTGTCATGGGTGATGAGCCCCATGCGTACGGGGTGAGAACTACGGAGTGGGTTCAGTGGGGAGTGCGGTGGTTGGTGGCCTCCTCGACCGCTTGACTGGTCTCCATACAGAACAGAGTCGCGACCCGAGGAGCGATGACCCGATGAGCGTTGCCACTGATGCCGATGCCCCTCCGCTCACTGACGAGCCAGTGCGTCTGTTCGCGCGTCTGGGCCGCGAGGACGTCGCCTACGCCGGCGGTAAGGGCGCAAACCTGGGTGAGCTCACCTCCGCCGGGCTGCCCGTGCCCGCCGGTTTCGTGGTAGGCGCCCCGGCATACGCTGCGTTTTGCGCCCAGACCGGGTTGCGTGAGCGTCTGGCCGAGCTCCTGGACGGCGTGGACGTGGAGGACACCGCCGTGCTGCAAGCGACGAGTATGGCCGCACGCGAGCTGTTCGATGAGACCTCTATGCCCGAGCCGCTGCAGCACGAGATCATCTCGTCCTACGAGGCGCTGGTGGGCGAGGACTCCGAGGCGCCGGTGGCTGTACGCTCCTCAGCGACGGCGGAGGACACCGCTGAGTCCTCCTTCGCGGGTATGAATGAGACGTTCCTGAACACCCGCGGGGCTGACGCAGTGATCGACGCCGTGCGTCGCTGCTGGCGTTCGCTGTTCGGCGCACGCACCATCTACTACCGGGGCATGAACGGCTTCGCACAGGCCGACATGGACATCGCGGTCGTCGTGCAGTGCCAGGTCGACTCGACCCGTGCAGGGGTGATGTTCACCGTCAACCCGGCCACCGGGGAGCGCGGGGAGCTGGTCATCGAGGGCTCCTTCGGCCTGGGTGAGGCCGTGGTTTCCGGCTCGGTATCCCCCGACCGTTACGTGGTGGACAAGGCGACGCTCGCGATTCGCCATCGTGAGGTGCATCACAAGGACCTCCTCATCGAGTACGCCCCAGACGGCGGCACCCAGCAGCGCGCGCTCTCCGAGGAGGAGGCCCTGAAGGCGGTGCTCACCGACGATGAGGTCGTGGCGGTCGCCGACCTCGGCCGGCGCATCGAGGAGCACTACGGCTCGCCGCAGGACACCGAGTGGGCGTTTGACCCCGACGGCAGGTTGTGGATGCTGCAGAGCCGCCCAATCACCACCCTCCACGATGAGGCCCCCACGACCGTCACGGCAGCGGAGCCTTCAGAGCCGCAAACCGTGCTGCTGCGCGGCCTGGGCGGTGCGCCAGGCAGCGCCAGCGGCGCCGCGCGGGTGCTCACCTCGCTCGCCGACGCCGCGAGCCTGAACGACGGCGACGTGCTCGTCACCCACATGACCTCTCCCGACTGGTTGCCGCTGCTGCGCCGTGCCGCAGCGGTAGTCACCGACTCCGGCGGCATGACCTGCCACGCCGCGATCGTCTCGCGGGAGCTGGGCATCCCCTGTGTGGTCGGCACCGGGGAGGCGACCCGTCGCCTGCGTGACGGGGAGATCGTGACCGTCGACGCCACCCGCGGGCTCGTTTTCGAGGGTGCCCGCCCGCCCGCTCGCGCGAGCGAGCCGACACTGGCCACGCCTACCAGTGGGAATGCTCCCGCAGCTATGAGGCCTGTGACCGCGACGCAGATCCTCGTGAATCTGTCTGAGCCCTCGCAAGTGCAGCGCGTCAAGGACCTGCCTGTCGACGGAGTCGGCCTGCTGCGCGCCGAGATGATGGTGCTCGAGGCGCTGGCGGGCGATCATCCCCGCACCCTGCTGCAGGAGGGACGCGAGGAGGAGTTCATCGCGCGAATGGCGGAGGGGCTGAGCACCTTCGCGGCCGACTTCGCGCCGCGGCCGGTGACCTACCGCACGATCGACTTTCGCACCAACGAGTTCTCCGGGCTGCGCGGAGGCGAGCGCTTCGAGCCGCACGAGGCCAACCCGATGATCGGCTACCGCGGCGCGCTGCGCTACACGCGCGAGCCCGATGTCTTCCGCCTCGAGCTCGCCGCGCTCTGCCGGGTGTGGAACGCGGGGCTGCACAATCTGCACGTGATGCTCCCGTTCGTGCGCACCGCGCGCGAGTTGCGCCGCTGCCGCGAGCTGATCTCCGAGGCGGGCCTGCTGGATCGAGCGGGCTTCGAGTTGTGGGTGATGGCCGAGGTGCCCTCGGTCCTGTTCAACCTGGAGGAGTACGCCGCGCTTGGCGTCGCGGGCATCTCGATCGGCTCGAACGACCTCACCCAGCTGCTACTCGGCGCGGACCGTGACAACGAGGTGCTGGCAGAGACCTTCGACGAGCGCGACCCGGCCGTCACTGCCTACCTGCGCGAGCTGATCCCCCGCGCCCGCGAGCTCGGGTTGCGCACCTCGATCTGCGGGCAGGCTCCCTCAGTTCACCCCGAGTACGCCGAGCTGTTGGTGCGCGCCGGGATCGACGCGATCTCGGTCAGCGTCGATGTGATCGACCGAACCCGGGCACTGGTCGCGGCCGCGGAGCAGCGTGTGCTGCTCGACGCCGCGCGCGATGGCGGCTAGCGATGTTCGAGGTTCGCATCCACGGTCGTGGTGGCCAGGGCGTCGTGACCGCGGCGGAGCTGCTTTCGCTCGCGGCATTCGACGAGGGCCGCTTCGCGCAAGCGTTTCCGAGCTTTGGCTCAGAGCGCATGGGCGCACCGGTCGTGTCGTTCTGCCGCATCGACGATCGCGAGATCCGTGTCCGCGAGCCTGTGATGGAGCCGGACGCTCTGATCGTCGTCGACCCGGCGTTGCTACACCAGGTTGACCTGTTCGGTGGGCTGAAGTCCGACGGTTTCATTCTCATCAACAGCGCTAAGGGCTTTGACGAGCTCGGCCTCGGCGAGTTCGTCGAGGACTTCCGCCACGAGCGGCTGCTGACCGTGCCCGCCGGCGACCTCGCGCGTGAGCACACCGGGCGTGCGGTCGCGAATGCCGCGCTGCTCGGAGGCTTCGTGGCACTCAGCGCGCTGATCTCGTTCGACGCGGTGGCCCGCGCGATCCGCGAGCGCTTCGCCGGGACGGTCGGCGAGGGAAACGTGGCGGCGGCGCAGGCCGCGCACGCCTGGGTGGTAGACGAGATGCGGGAGCTGTCCGGTGCTGCGTCAGGTTGAGGGCTCGCGCGCCGTGGCCGAGGCGGTGGCGTTGTGCCGGCCGGAGGTCATCTGCGCGTACCCGATCTCCCCCCAGACGCACATCGTCGAGAACCTCTCGCAGCTCGTGAAGACCGGTGAGCTTGGGCCCTGCGAGTTCGTGAATGTCGAGTCGGAGTTCGCCGCGATGTCGGTGGCGATCGGCGCCTCGGCGACGGGCGCGCGCTCCTACACTGCAACGGCGAGCCAGGGGCTGCTCTACATGGCCGAGGCGCTCTACAACGCCTCGGGGCTCGGCCTGCCGATCGTGATGACGGTCGCTAATCGCGCGATCGGCGCGCCGATCAACATCTGGAACGACCACTCGGACTCGATGTCCCAGCGTGACTCCGGCTGGATCCAGCTGTATGCGGAGACCAACCAGGAGGCGCTCGATCTGCACATCCAAGCCTTCCGCCTGGCGGAGGAGCTCTCCACGCCGGTGATGGTCTGCATGGACGGCTTCATCCTCACGCACGCCGTCGAGCGCGTCGAGATCCCCGATCAGGAACAGGTCGATGCGTTCCTACCTGCGTTTCAGCCACGCCAGGTGCTCGATCCCGACGAGCCGATATCGATCGGCGCGATGGTGGGCCCGGAGGCGTTTATGGAGGTGAAGTACCTCGCGCACGCAAAGCAGATGCAGGCGCTGGAGCTGATTCCCGAGATCGCCGCCGACTTCAAGGATGCGTTTGGACGCGACTCCGGCGGTTTGCTCCGCTGCTACCGCGCCGAGGATGCCGAGACGATCGTCGTCGCGCTCGGCTCGGTGCTCGGCACGATCAAGGACACGATCGACGAGCTGCGCGAGCAGGGCGTGAAGATCGGGGCTGTTGGGATCACCTCATTCCGTCCGTTCCCGCTGGACGCCGTGCGCGCAGCGCTCGACCACGCACAGCGCGTGGTCGTGCTCGAGAAGGCGCTCGCCGTCGGCATCGGCGGGATCGTCTCGGCGAACATCCGCATGGCGCTCGCCGGTATCCAGCTGCATGGGTACACGGTCATCGCGGGCCTCGGCGGGCGGCCGATCACGAAGGCCTCGCTGCGCGACCTGTTCACCGACGCGATAGCCGACCGCCTCGAGCCGTTGACGTTCCTCGACATGGATTGGGACGTGGTCAACCGAGAGCTCGAGCGGATGGGCGCCTCGCGCTCCTCCGGTCCGCACGCCGAGAACATCCTGCGCGATGTAGGGCCAGTTGCGTCGGGGCCAGTATGAGGAGCCCACGAGCATGAAGGCACCAGCGATCCGCTTCTACCAGACGGGCAGCTTCGCCGTCGGGAACCGACTGCTCGACCCAGGGCAGCGCTCCGTGCAGGCCGGCGAGCAGCGCACGAACTCGATCACCTGCGGGCACCGTGCCTGCCAGGGCTGCGGAGAGGCCCTCGGCGCGCGCTACGCGCTGGACGCCGCGATGCGCGCCACGCAAGGTCAGATGATCGCGGCTAACGCGACCGGTTGCCTGGAGGTTTTCTCCACGCCCTACCCGGAGACTTCGTGGAGGATCCCGTGGATCCACTCGTTGTTCGGCAACGCTCCCGCAGTATCTACCGGTATCGCCGCGGCGCTGCGGGCACAGGACCGGGAGGACGTGCGCGTCGTCGGGCAGGGCGGCGACGGCGGCACCGTGGACATCGGGATGGCGTGCCTGTCGGGGATGTTCGAGCGAAACGATGACGTGCTCTACATCTGTTACGACAACGAGGCGTACATGAACACCGGCGTGCAGCGCTCGGGCGCCACTCCGCCCGCCGCGCGAACCGCCACGACGCAGGCCGTCGGCCCGGAACCGGGGAATGTGTTTGGCCAGGGCAAGAGTGCGCCGTTGATCGCGATGGCGCACGAGATCCCGTACGTCGCGACCGCCACGGTCGCCGAGCTGCGCGACCTCGAGGCGAAGGTCCAGACCGCGATGGAGATCCGCGGTGCGCGCTACCTGCACGTCTTCGTGCCCTGCCCGCTCGGCTGGGGAAGCGCGTCGAAGGACACGATCCGGATCGCCCGCCTGGCGAAGGAGTCGGGCATCTTCCCGGTATTTGAGGCCCGCGACGGCGAGGTGACAGATGTCTCTGAGATCCGCCGCCAGGTGCCCGTCGAGGATTACCTGCGCCCACAGAAGCGCTTCGCGCACCTGTTCAAGCCCGAGCCGCGGACCGAGACGATCGCCCGCATCCAAGCCGGCGCGGATCGAAACATCCGCCGGTTCGGCCTCCTCAAAGACCCCGAGGAGACGCCCTGATGGACAAACCGTTTGCGATCACGCTGGATCCCGGCTCAAGCCTCGCTAACAAGACCGGCTCCTGGCGTGAGGAGCGCCCGGTGTACGTCCACCGCCTGCCGCCCTGTAACCATGCCTGCCCCGCCGGCGAGAACATCCAGCAGTGGCTGTACCACGCCGAGTCCGGCGACTACGAGGCAGCCTGGCGCGAGCTCGTAAAGGACAACCCGCTACCGGCCGTGATGGGACGCGCCTGTTACCACCCCTGCGAGACCGCCTGCAACCGCGCCGAAGTCGACGACGCTGTCGGGGTTCATGGCGTCGAGCGGTTCCTCGGCGATGAGGCAATCCGGCAAGGCTGGCAGCTCGCTCTTGAAGCCAAGCCGACGGGCAAGCGTGTGCTGATCGTCGGCGCCGGCCCGTCTGGGTTGTCCGCCGCCTACCACCTCGCCCGTCGCGGCCACGAGGTCACGATCCGCGAGGCCGGCCCGATGGCGGGAGGCATGATGCGCTTCGGCATCCCGACATATCGGCTGCCACGCGACGTACTCGACGCAGAGGTCAAGCGCATCCTCGACCTCGGGGTGAAACTGCAGCTGAATACGAAGGTCACGAACATCCTCGAGGAGATGCGCGACGGCTCCTTCGACGCCGCGTTCCTCGCCGTTGGCGCGCACATCGGCAAGCGCGCATACATCCCCGCCGGCGAGGCGTCGCACATCCTCGACGCCGTCACGCTGCTGCGCAGCATGGAGGGCGAGGAGCGCCCGTTGCTCGGCCGGCGCGTCGTCGTCTACGGCGGCGGCAACACGGCGATGGACGTCGCGCGCACCGCCAAGCGCCTCGGCGCGAACGAGGCGATCGTCGTCTACCGCCGCACGCGCGAGCGGATGCCCGCGCACGACTTCGAGATCGAGGAGGCGCTCGAAGAGGGCGTGATGATGAAGTGGCTCTCCACGATCAAGCAGGCGCAGGAGGGCAAGCTGCTGCTGGAGAAGATGGAGCTCGACGAGACCGGGTTCCCGCAGCCCACAGGCGAGACTGAGGAGCTGCAGGCAGACTCGCTCGTGCTCGCCCTCGGCCAGGAAGCTGACCTCTCACTGCTCGATGATGTGCCGGGCCTCGAGATCGATGACGGCGTTGTAAAGGTCGATGAGCGCATGATGACCGGTCATGAGGGCATCTTCGCCGGCGGGGACATGGTGCCCGCCGAGCGCACTGTCACCGTCGGTGTCGGCCACGGCAAGCAGGCCGCGCGCAACATCGACGCCTGGCTGCGCGCCAGCGAGTTCGCGCATCCGCCGCAGCCCGAGCTTGCGAGCCTTGAGATGCTCAACGTCTGGTACTACGCGGACGCACCGAAGACCGTCGCGCCGCAGCTCGACGCAATCCGCCGGCAGTCAACGTTCGACGAGGTCACACAAGGGCTAGATCAGACCAACGCGCTGTTCGAGGCCCGCCGCTGCCTGAGCTGTGGCAACTGCTTCGGCTGCGACAACTGCTACGGCGTCTGCCCAGACAACGCCGTCCTGAAGGTCAACGAGGCCGACGGCTACGCGTTCGACCTGGACTACTGCAAGGGCTGCGGGATCTGCGTCACCGAGTGCCCCTGCGGAGCGATCGAAATGGTCCCCGAGGCCAGCTGAGAGGGTGAACCGTGACCGGCGCCTTAAGAGAGGTTGCTCCGAGTTCAGGCGGGCGCGTGCTACTGGTCGAGGACGAGGCATCGATCTCCGAGCCCTTCTCTAATGCGCTCGTCCGCGAGGGCTTCGTACCCGTCATAGCCGCGACCGCCGCGGAAGCGCGCGCGGCACTCCAGGAGGGCGACCCCGACATCGTCCTGCTCGATCTAATGCTCCCCGACGGAGACGGACGCGAGCTTGCTCGGGAGCTACGTGCGCGCTCGCAGGTCCCGATCATCATGCTCACCGCACGCGGCAGCGAGATCGACCGTGTCGTCGGTCTCGAGCTCGGCGCCGACGACTACGTCGTCAAGCCGTTTGCCGCCGCCGAGGTGATCGCCAGGATCCGTGCTGTCCTGCGCCGTAGTCGCCAACACGAGCCCGCTCGTACCCGCCTAACCGTCGGCGACGTCGAGGTCGATATCGCTGCCCGCCGCGTTTGGCTTTCGGGCGCCGAGCTAACGTTGACCCGCAAGGAGTTCGACCTCTTGGCCCGCCTCGCCCGCAGCGCCGGGGAGGTCGTCTCACGTGAGGATCTGATGAGCGACGTGTGGGATGAGAACTGGTTTGGATCGACCAAGACGCTCGACGTGCACATGACGGCTCTAAGGCGCAAGCTCGGCGAGGACCCAGCGGCTCCTCGTCATATCCAGACTGTGCGCGGCGTCGGGTTTCGCTTTGCCCCCGCACAGGAGGAGTAGACCGTCAGCCTGCGCATTCGACTGCTGCTTTCGCTCGCCTACGTGTTGGTGCTGGCGGTGATCTCCCTGGGCGTTCCGCTGGCTCTGAGCCTGCGCGACAGGGTCAATGCCGAGGTGCACTCCCAGGCGCTCAGCCAGGCCGATATCGTCGCGGCCACCTCGGCTGATCTGCTCAGTCCACCACGGGCACGCAACCTGGAACTGCTCGTGCGCTCGAGCGGCGCATCGGTGCGCGGCAGGGTCCTGATCGTTAATCGCCAGGGCCTCGTGCTGGCCGACAGCGCCAGTTCCAGCACGCTCGGCAGCAGCTACCTGAACAGGCCGGAGATCGTCACGGCGCTCGCCGGGAGGGCTGTTCAGACCCAACGTCTAAGCCACAGCCTCGGGGAGAACATCCTCGCGACGGCAGTGCCCGTGGTGCACAACCAGAGCACGATCGGGGTGGTACGGATAACCCAGAGCGTAAGCGCAGTACAGAGCGCCGTGAGCCGCACAATCACCAAGCTCATCCTGGTGGCTGGGACGGTGCTGTTGCTCGGGCTGCTCGCGGGCGCCGTGATCGCGCGTCAGGTGGCGCTCCCAATCAAGCGTCTGGAGAGCGCCGCCCTCAGGATCGCTAAGGGTGAGCTCTCGGCGCGGGCGGTCGTCGAGGGGAGCTCCGAGCAACGCTCGCTGAGCGCCTCGTTCAACGAGATGGCCGAGCGCAACCAACGGCTGATCGGAGCTCAGCGCGAGTTCATTGCCGATGCCTCCCACCAGTTGCGTACGCCGCTCACAGCGCTGCGGCTGCGCTTGGAGGAGGCCGTGGCTGTTGGCGTAGCGGCGCCGATCGCGGCCGAGCTGAGTGCGGGTACCGCAGAGGTCGACCGTCTCGCGTCGATCGTTGATGAGCTGCTCGTGCTGAGCCGCGCGGAGGACCGCGAGCTCCAAGGCGAAGCCGTCGACCTCTCCGATGCCGTGCTCCGGGCGGCAAGCCGCTGGAATGCCGTCGCGGAGGCTCGCGGAATCCAGTTGACAACGCTCGGCAGCCGTGGGGCGAGTGCCTGGTGCGCTCAGGCCGATCTCGATCGCGCCCTGGATGTGCTGATCGAGAACGCGCTGAACTACTCCCCGACGGGTGCCGAGGTTACGCTGCTCAGCGGCGAGCGCAGTATAGAGGTGCTCGATCGAGGGCCGGGCCTCGCGCCCGGGGAGCAGGAGCTTGTCTTCGAGCGCTTCCATCGCGGTAGTGCCGGCCGTCAGGGGCCGCCGGGTAGCGGCCTCGGTCTGGCGATCGCGCGTACGCTGGCCCGTGCCTGGCATGGCGATGCGCACCTGGTCAATCGCAGCGGCGGAGGCGCCATGGCCTCTCTCGAGTTCGCGTGGAGCGAGCGATGAGCCCGCTCCGCCGTAGCCTGCTCGTCGCGCTCGCCGCTACGCTTGGAATAGCGCTTGCCGCAGCGATCACCTGGGGCACAAGCCAGCTTGTGAGCCAGCGCATCGGCTTGGCCTCCGAACCGCTGACCGCGGGAAGCCGTCTGCTCGCGCCGGGCACTAGCAGCTCGGTGAGCACCCCGCGTGTGCGGACCTCGACGCGCTCACAGGCCGTGCGCGCGCCAAGCACCACAACGTCTACTCCGAGCTCGACGCCGACCCAGACTTCGGCTGCGCCGAGCAGCCCAGAAAGCGAACCGTCGCCCAGCGCCCCAAACAGCCCCGCATCCTCCCAATCCGACAAAGAACGTGGTGCAGGTGGCTCCGGCGGGGAAACCCGCACGCGTTCCGGTGGCGGCGGCGATGGGCGCTCCCACGGCGATGACTGAGCTCGGAAGCTTTGCCAAGTCTTAACCCGCGCTTGGGCGGCTGCTGAGAGTGCGCACGCGACAGTGATGGCACGCGAAACAGGGGTGCCCGATGCGAACCAAAGAGATGATGAGTGCTGCAGGAGTGACGCTCGCCGGTCTGGGCGTGCTCGTCGGTCTGGCGATCGGCTCGGGCCAGAACGCTCCGCAGCTGATCGCTCAGCGCACCCAACCTGTCGAGGTTCGTACAGAGGTCATCCGCAAGACCGTCAACGTCTACCGGCGCGCCCACCCCCACCACGTGACTGGGCCTGGCGGCGGCCCCGGCGGTGCAGGTAGCCCAGGCACACCAGGGATGCCCTCCAGCGGCGTGACCGCGAGCGCTCGTACGCGCTCCAGTGGCAGGAGCGCCGCTGCGCCCAGCAGCGCAGCGGCGCCGGTCCTACGCACCGCGAGCAGTGGCTCGAAAGCCGCTAGCGGCTCGGGCACGCGCACGAGCTCTCCTAGTCAGGTCAGGACCCGCACAAGCGGTGGCTCTGCGGGCGGCGGTAGTGGTTCCAGGAAAGCGGTCTCGACCCGCTCCAGCGGCGGTCATGGCGAGCACGACGCAGGTGGCCACGATGACTAACTCGAGCTCGATCAGCGTGGTCCCTGCGAGTCGGCGCTCCGCGCGACACCCGCTGCTGGGCGGCTTCCCGATGGCAGTGATGACGCTTGCCACCTTTCTTGTGATCTTCACCTTGATGATGGCGCGGCTCAGCGTCGGCGCCGACCCCGCGCTTCGTGGCGGGGCGAACCCAGTAGCGCTTACTGCCGGCGCAGGAGCTGGCGCTGTGACGACACGCGTAAGTGGCGCGAGCGCCGCGACGAGCGCGGCCGTGCAGGCTGCAGCCGGGCAAGGCACTTCGACAGCCACGCCGGCGGTCGTGACACGTAGCAGCGGAGCGAGGATCGGCGATGACTGAGGCCACGCCCACACGATCCGCGCGCCCGCCCCGCAGCGCTGCGGCGCTGGGTGCGATCTGGGTGACCCTCGCCATCTTCATGGTGGTGTTGGGGCTGCTCGCCTTGCAGGTGGCGGCTGGCAAAGACCCCGCGCTGCGTGCGCGTGCCGCTACGACCACACTGCCGCCGCGCCGGGTGCTGGTGCGCAAGGTCTATGAACGGCGTGTGATCGTTCACCTGCCGGCCAGCTCGCCACCGCAGCCGGCGCAGGCCTCACAGCAGATCAGCGCGGCCGCCGGCGGCTACTCACTACCCGTGACGCGCACCTCATGAGCCCGCTCGAGGACAGCACCTTCCACTCGATGGGCAGCGATATCCGCCTGATCATCGAGACGCCGCTGCTACCGACGCTGGCGCCTCCAGCGCAAGCGGCGAGCCGTGAGCGCGCCTACATCGAAGCTTTCGCGGCCCGTCTGTCGCGCTTCCGTGCTGAGAGCGAGCTATGTGCGCTGAACGCCGACCCCCGCCATGAGGTGCCCACCTCGCTGCTGTTACGCACTGCGGTAGCCGCCGGCCTGTGGGCAGCGGAGCGCTCCGGCGGGCTGGTCGATCCGACGCTCGTGGGAGAGATCGAGGCGGTCGGCTATGAGATCTCCCAGGACGGTTGGACGCCGGCATCACTGCATGAGGCGCTCGCCGCGGCCCCGTCCTCGCGCCCGGCGCGTCCCCGCGACCAAGCGCACTGGAAGTTCGTCGAGATCGATCACGAGCGCGGGGTCGTCAGGCGTCCGCCGGGCGTGCGCATCGACACAGGCGGCACGGGGAAGGGCCTCGCTGCAGACGCGGTCGCCCATCGCCTGCGCGGATACACACGTTTTGTTGTCGACTGCGGTGGTGACATCGCCGTCGGCGGCGTCGGCGCGCAGCTCGAACCGGTCGCGATCGAGGTGGAGCACCCGCTCACCGGCGAGTGCGTGCAGACGCTGCGCTTGGCCCATGGTGGTGTAGCCACTTCCGGGCTAAACGTGCGCATCTGGAAGCGCCCTGACGGCAGCTTCGCGCATCACCTGCTCGACCCCAGCAGCGGCGCACCGGTGTGGAGTGGGCTGATCGGCGCAACGGCCCTCGCTCCGAGCGCTCTGGAAGCCGAGACGCTCTCAAAGATTGCCCTCCTCAGTGGCCCCAAGGGCGCCCGCCGTGCGCTGGCTGAGCATGGGGGCGTGATCGTTCACAACGATGGCGACGTCGAGCCGATCGGAGCGCGTGCGGCCAGCGGCTCACTGTCTGTCGGGAGCGCGGCATGAGCACGGCTGCGGCGCCCTCCAACTACATCTTCTGGCTGGCCGGTCGCTCGGCCGGGGTGGTCGCGATGCTGCTGATCGCCACCTCGGTGGTCCTCGGCCTGTCGATGGCGGCGCGCGTGCTGCCCACACGCTGGCGGCGTGACGTGGTGCGCTTGCATCAGCATCTGGCGTTGCTTTCGCTCGGAGCGATCGGCGCACATGGCCTTTTGCTGGCTGCCGACCCGTGGCTGAAGGCCGGCGCCAAGGGCATCCTCGTGCCGTTTGCGATTGGCTACCGGCCGCTGTGGACGGGACTCGGCATCATCGGCGGCTACCTCGCGGCGGTCCTCGGGCTGAGCTTTTACGTGCGTCGCAAAATCGGCGTGCGGCTGTGGCGGCGGATGCACCGCTTCACGGTCCTTGTCTACGTGCTCTCGCTCGTGCATGCGCTCGGGGCCGGCACGGACGCTTCGATCCCGGCGGTCCGCTACGCGATGCTCGCGAGCACGCTGCCGGTCATGTTCTTGTTTGCGCTGCGCTTCCAGCGCAGCCGCAGCCGTCCCGCTACCGCCAAGCAGGTCGCGGGCGCAAAGGTGCCCGAGGTGCGTGGCCACATGAAGCCAAGTCCTTCGCAGGCGAGCTGAGTTGAAACGGAACGAAAGGGAACGATCATGACCTACATCCCCATCATCGATGAGGCGAGCTGCGTCGGGCAGGGTGACTGCATGGAGCTCGTCCCCACGGTCTTTCAGGTGGACGACTGCGCCAGGGTGATCGGCACGGGCCCCGACGATCTGGTCCTCGCCGCGGCCAAGGAGTGTCCCGTAGGTGCGATTAGCATCGTCGACTCTGAGACCGGCGAGCAGGTGTACCCCTGAAGAGCACTAGCGCGCACAGCGAAGCGAACGGCGCCTGCCCCGGACGATGCCGTGATGAAGGTCGACGAGGCCGACGGCTACGCATTCGACCTCGACTACTGCAAGGGCTGCGGGATCTGCGGCACCGAGTGCCCGTGCGGAGCGATCGAAATGGTCCTGGAGACGATCTGAACGACAGAGGTAATCTCGGTCGGATGAATCCCACCATTGTCCCGCCCGTGCCCGCGATCGAGCAGGCGCTTGCGCTGTTCGAGCCAGCTCGCCGGCCGGAGGTGATGCACGTCGAGAATGGCTATCTCGATCTACTCGGTGATGAGGATCCCACTGGAGCGCATCCCGGCCAGCGGCTGATGCTCAGCAGCGTGCTGCCGCTGATCTACGAGCGCTGGTGGCGTCCGCTGGGCGGACATCTGTTGATGGGAGCGATGGGCCCTGGGATGCGCGATGAGCACCGCATCGCCCTGGACATGCTGGTCACGACACCCGGCGACCGCGTGCTGGATGTCGCCTGCGGGCCCGGCAACTTCACGCGTGACTTCGCGAGTGCCACAGGCGACGGCCTGGTCGTGGGCATCGATGCCTCAGAGACCATGCTCGCCCTCGCTGTGCGCAATACCAGGAACGCCAATGCGGCCTACGTGCGCGCCGATGCCTGCGCGCTGCCATTCCGCGACGGCAGTTTCGACGCCATCTGCTGCTTCGCTGCGTTGTACCTGATTGAGAGACCGATGCAAGCGCTCGACGAGATCGCCCGCGTCCTCGCTCCGGGCGGTCGAGTAGCGCTGCTGTCCAGCTGCAACCGCGGCCCACTGCCCGCCGGGACGACCAATGCGGTCGTGCGCGGCTTGAGCGGCGTGCGGATCTTCGCGCGCGACGAGCTGACCGGGGCGCTGCGCGATCGCGGCCTGACGAGCATCGAGCAGCGCGTGACTGGTCTCGCACAGTTCGTGTCCGCTCGTAAGCATTCACGCTGAGCGCATTCAGGGATCCACTGGCTGCGCACCTAGATGGAGCTGCTCGGCGACCGTTCTGGTCGACCGGGCGTGCACAGCTTCACCGGCAGCGAGGCCGAGGCTGCGCCCAGGGCCGCCGCCACCAGCTCCGCGGTGACCGGCGTGAGCAGGATCCCGTTGCGATAGTGGCCGGTAGCCCACACCAGTCCCTCGAAGGCGCCCGGGCCGACCACGGGCATGTTGTCGGGCGTGCCGGGCCGAAGCCCCGCCGCGACTTCCTCGATCTCGAGCTCAAGCACCGCTGGCACGAGCTTGGAGGCGTGGTGCAAGAGGCCGTGCAGCGCTCCGGCGGTGACGGTCTCATCGAAGCCGCGCTCCTCGACTGTTGCGCCGAGCGCGTAGCGGCCGTCGGCGCGTGGGACAAGGTAGCCGCCCTCGAAGCGCACGACCCTCTTCGGCAGCCCCAGGCCGGCAGGATCCCGCAGCAACATGATCTGGCCCTTCACTGGCCGCACTGCGACCTCGCCGAGCGCAGCCGACCAGGCGCCTGCGGCCACCACGACGCTGCCGGCGGCGAGCCTCGAGCCGTCCACGAGTGTGACGCCGTCGACGCGCCCGGACGCGCACCGTAACCCCGAGACGGCCACGCCCTCGCGTAGCACAGCGCCGGCTCGGCGCGCCGCGACCGCGAGCGCCTCGGTCAGCCAGCGAGGATCGACGCTCTGCTCACCGGGTAGCGATACGGCCAGGCGCAGTGTAGGTGCGAGCGCAGGCTCGAGCTGGCGTGCCTCGCTCGGACGCAGCCGTGCCACCTCGAGCCCCAGATCCTGGCGGAAGACGAACTCCCGCTCAAGCGCCTCCGCCTCGTCGCGGTCGCGAGCGACCATCAGCGTGCCTTCGGCGCGTAGCCGTGAAGGGTTCCCTGACGCCTCGGCGAGCTCGGCAGCGAACGCGGGCCACTTGCGCGCCGACTCCAGGCCGAGTTGCAGCAGCCGCTTGCCGGCCGCGCCGAACTCTGCCTCGGCGGCAGGCGCCAGCATGCCCGCGGCTACGCGTGAGGCGCCGCCGCCGAGCTCGCGGCGCTCTAGCAGCGTCACGCGCAGTCCGCGCTGGGCGAGACGCCACGCCGCGGCGAGTCCGATCACGCCGCCGCCAACGATCAACACATCCGGAGTCTCGGCTGAAGCCATCAGCTTGGCGGAGCAATCATCACGCTCGAGCACATCACTGGTGCGAACGCCGGTCGCGTCGATGCTGCAGTGCTCTGACTGCACCCGCAGCCCGGCGGTTGGCACCGACCAGAAGCTAAACGCCAGATCTGAGGGCGGTATCCGCTGTTTATACCTAACCTCAGTCGGTAGTCGACACGTCGATACAGACCGTAATAAGGGCGGATGGAGGTTGCCGACGCCGCACGTAGGCTTCCTGTCGCATGGGCCTACCGGCGAGCTCCCACTCACCCCTGCATCCCGATGCTCGCGCAGCCCGTGCCGAGCGCGACGAGCGGTTCAGAGGTCTCGACTTCGATGCCGCTCCCTTCACGATCGCGTGGGAGGTCACGCGATCGTGCGCATACGCGTGCCTACATTGTCGCGCCGACGCCCAGCCGCGGCGCGATCCGGGTGAGCTCTCGACGGAGGAGGGACGCCGGCTGATCGACCAGCTCGCCGGCTTTGGTACCCGGCCAATCCTCGTGCTGACCGGCGGTGATCCGCTCATGCGGCGCGACCTCTTCGATCTCGCGGTGCACGCCGACCGCCGCGGGCTGCGCGTCGCGCTCACCCCGACGGCGACCGCGCTAGCGACCTCGGGCCGCATGCGCGCGGCACGCCAAGCGGGCATCCGCCGCATCGCCTTCAGCGTCGACGCCGCCGACGCGGAGGTACACGACCGCTTCCGCGGCTTCGCGGGCTCCTTCGCGCGAACGATCGACGGAATGGCGCGGGCCCACGAGGAGGGACTTGCGCTCCAAGTCAACACGACCGTCTGCGGCCTGAACGTCGACGCGATCACCGATCTCGTCCCGTTCCTCGCCGAGTGGGGAGTCGTGCAGTGGTCGGTCTTCTTCCTCGTCCCAACCGGCCGTGGAGCGACGCTGCCGATGCTCTCGCCCGAGGAGCACGAGCGCGTGCTGAGCTGGCTCCACGAGCTCTCGCTCGAGGCGCCGTTCGACATCAAGGCGACCGCAGCGCCGCAGTACCGCCGGATCGTCCTGCAACGCCAGGCGGGCGCGCCCGCGGGCGCGGGCTTCGCATTTGCCGATGGGCTCGACCGGCCGGCGAAGGGCGCCAACGACGGACGCGGCTTCATGTTCATCTCGCACACCGGCGAGGTCATGCCCTCTGGGTTCCTGCCTCTGTCCGCCGGCAACGTGCGCGAACGCGACCCGGTGGACATCTACCGGAACGCGCCGCTGTTCCGCGAGCTCCGCGACCCCAGCGCGCTAAAGGGTAAGTGCGGCGTCTGCGAGTTCCGCGAGGTCTGTGGCGGGAGCCGCGCTCGTGCCTATGGCGTAACCAGGGACCACCTCGCCGCCGACCCGAGCTGCCCATACCTGCCGGCGAGCACGCGTAGCTGACCGAAGTCAGAATGCCGAGCAAACGTGCGGTGTTCAATTGTCGTGAGGCGGGGTGTGAACCTCATGTCTCCAGCGTCCAGGTCAGCGACAGCAACGTCGCCAGCGCCAGCCACGTCAGCGAGCCGATCGAGGAGTGCAGCACCTGGGTGGCGGTGCTGTCGCTCACCCCGACGATGAGGAACCCGAGACCTGCCTGGACGATGTAGATGATGCTCCCCACGGCCGCCGCCCACTTGATCGGTGGCGCACCCGCCCGATCGCGGCGGCTGCGGATCAGCACCCACAGGGCAAGCACGAGCAGCACCCCCGCCCAAACACGGTGGACTAGGGCGATGACGACCAGGTGGTTCAAGGACGGGAACAGCGCGCCGTTGCAGAGCGGGAACCCACGGCCGCATGCGGTGTCGGAGTCCGCGTTGGCCAGGGTCGAACCTGCCACTAGCAGGCCATAGCTGAGTCCGACGAACCATGCGGTCAGTCGTGAGAACGAGTCGCGCGGTGCCCGCTCGTCGGCCGAGAAGGCGAGCCGCACGGCCACGAGCGTGATCGACCAAACCAGCAGTGCTGCCGCGCCGTAGTGGGCGACGACCGTCCAGGCGACATTGCGGAGCAGCACCGTCACCCCGCCGAGGATGACCTGGAGCGCGAGCAGCGCGAGCATCCATGCCACCGGCCGGGTCACCCGCCGCTCGTGACGGTAGTCGCGGAACACCATCAGCGCCAGGCCAACCACAGCGAGGACGAGGATCGTCGCGAGCCAGCGATGGGCCTCCTCGATCAAGGCGTGGTGGCCCCCCGCAACCAGCTGGCCGTGGCACGCGGGCCAATCGGGGCAGCCGAGCCCGGATTCCGAAGCACGCACAAACGCGCCGAGGGTCATCATCGCCAGCCCGAGCAGCGCCGTCCCCGCCGCCCAGCCCGCAAGGCGGCGTCGCGTCACACCGGCGAGCAGAGTCCACTGCCCCTGTGTGAAGCCGCGCTGTTCGACGTGGCCGGCAGGGCGGCGAGAACGCCGTCGGCCACTACTTGCCCGTCACGGATACAAGCCGCGACGCCGACGCCTCGGTACGCCGCGCCGCAGAAGCTCACCCCCGGGAGCGGGCGCAGTGAGGCTTCGATGCGAGCGATCCGCTCGAGATGGCCGACTGTGTACTGCGGCAGCGCGCGATCAAAGCGGAACACCCGCTGCTCGAGTGGCTCTGCACGGAGGCTCATGGCCTGCGCTAGGTCAGCGCGGACAGCTCGGAGGAGCCGTTCATCGTCGAGGTCGAGTGCGGCACGGTTGCCAGCGTGGCCTGCGGAACACTTCAGGAGCACAGTGTCCCCGGCGAGGTGGGCCCACTTTGCGGAGGACCAGGTGCAGGCGGTGATCGTGCGGCGGGGGTCACGCGTGACGAGGAATCCGCTCCCGGCCAGCGGGCGGTCAAAAGCCTCGACTGGATAGGCGAGTGCAATCGTCGCCACCGATGCGTAGGGGATCTGCTCGAGCTCCGTCGCCGCAGCCGGGCAGGCCTCGCCGAGGACGGCCGCGGCAGCAAATGCGGGCACGGCTAGGATCACGTGGTCGGCGCTCAGGATCTCTCCACCGGCCAGCGTCAGACGCACGCCGCCATCGGGCAGGCCATCAAGGCTCTGCAGTTCAGAGCCCGTACGAAACTCGACGGTGCTCAGGCGCTCGCGCAGGGTCCGCACCATCTCCTGCAGGCCATCGCTCAACGTCAGGAACGTCGGCCCGGTCGGGGCCGGCAGCGACCCGCCGGAGAGTGCGCGCAGTCCTCGGACGAGGCTGCGCCGCGCCTTCAGAGCAGCTTCGAGCTGGGGCGCCGTCGCACGCACGCTGAGCTCATCGCAATTTCCCGCGTGAATACCTCCGAGCAGTGGGTCGATGAGCCGTTCGAGCACCTGGTGGCCGAGACGACGCCGCACGAGCCATCCGATCGAGACGTCATGCGTCGGGGGACGAGCGGGGACGATCAGGTCGAGGCCGGCACGGGCTAGGCCGGCGGGCGAGAGGATGCCCGAGCCAATCACGGCCTGTGAGCCGTCGGGTACGCCGGCCATCAGCCGCGGCGGCAGTGGGCGCAGACGGTCTGTCCATACGTAGGGCTGGTCGCTGGCGGGCGCAACCAGATCGTGCTCGAGCCCCAGCTCATGACAGAGCTCGAGTCCCGCCGGGACGCGCGCGAGCAACGCCTCGGCGCCGACATCGAGCGGACGCCCGGCGAAGACCTCAGTACGGATCTTGCCGCCGAGGCGGTCCTCTGCCTCGAGCAGCGTGATCTGGGGGCCGGCAGTGCCGGTGAGATCGGCCGAGCCGCGTGCGCCAATCAGGCGGTGGGCGGCGGCGAGCCCGGCGATCCCACCTCCAACGACCACCACCCGTCGACACTCGCTCATTGCCGTTGTGCGCTGCAGGTCATGGCGTCGCCGCGCCCTCGGCGACCTGCTCGAGAACAACGCGAGCGAGGGTGCGCATGAGGCGCGGGTCGGCGTTTGGCGAGACGGTTCGGGCGAATGCGATCCCAAGCTCCCGCGCACGGGCTCGAGCCTCGATGTCGAGGTCGTAGAGGACCTCGAGATGGTCGGCGACGAAACCCGCCGGACACACCACCACGGCGCCGACATCAGCGGCGGCCAGATCGCCAAGCACCTCGAGGACATCCGGGCCGAGCCAGGGATCCGGGGTGCGCCCGGCGCTCTGCCACGCCACCGACCAGCGCTCCAACCCCGTACGCGCCGCCACCGCAGCGGCGGTCTCCCGTAGTTGCGTTGGGTAGGGATCCGATTCGTCAAGGATGCGTGTGGGCAGGCTGTGGGCGGTGAACAGAACGTGCGCACGCGCGCACGCCTCTGCCGGCAATGCTCGGAGGGCGTCGCTGACCGCCTGTGAGAGAAAGTCCAGATAGCCGGCCGCCAGGTGCCAGGAGCGAACGACCGATACGTCGGGCGTCCCGGGCACGGCGGCCGCCGCGGCGCTCGCCCGCTCGGCGTACTCGCCGACGCTCAGTTTCGAGTAGTGGGGCGCGAGCACCAGGCCGAGAATCCGGCGCGATCCGCGGGCGGCCAGCTCCGCTACCGCATCCTCTATGAAGGGCGGCGCGTGCTTCATCCCCAGTGCGACCCGGAGATCCGGGTGGCCCTCGTCGGCAAGCGCGCGTTCCAGCCCTGTGACCTGGGCGCGTGTCAGCTCCAGAAGGGGAGAGTGCCCGCCGATCGCCTCATAGCGCCCACGCAACTCGGCCAGCAGCTCGGGAGTCGGCGGCCGACCACGGCGGATGTGGGTGTAGTAGGCCTCGAGATCCTCTGGCCCCGCCGGTGTCCCATAGGCCATGGCCAGGACGGCCGTCCCGCTCATGACGAGAGACCTGCGCGCTGCGCCCGATACGCGTGCACCAGCTCGACGACGTGCGTGAGCGCGCCGGGGTCGGTGCTCGGCGGCACGCCGTGGCCCAGGTTGAACACGTATCCGCTGGCGGGCGCGCGAGCGAGTACCTCGGCGACCTCTGCCTCGAGCACGGAGCGCGGCGCCAGGCAGGCAACCGGATCGAGGTTGCCCTGCAGGGCAACCTCGGGGGGCAGGCGCATGCGACCCTCGTCGAGCGGTACCCGCCAGTCGAGCCCCATGGCGTCCGGGCAGGCGGAGCCCATTGGCTCGAGCAAGTGGCCGGTACCCAGCCCGAAGTAGATCCGCGGCACCTCCAGGGCGGCGAGCCCGTCGAACAGGCGCCGAACGACCGGCAGCACGTGCGCCGTGTAGTCGCGAGCTGACAGCGACCCAATCCAGCTGTCAAACACCTGGACGGCCTGCGCTCCGGCCTGCACCTGCGCGGTGAGCGAGGCCAGCGCGATGTCGGCCAAGCGGTCAAGCAGCGCCCGCCAGGTGACGGGATCGGCGAGCATCAGCGTCTTGGCGCGCGCCTGCGCCTTGGACGGCCCGCCCTCGACCAAGTAGCTGGCGAGCGTGAAGGGGCCACCGGCGAAGCCGATCAGCGGCACGCTCGATTCCGAGCACGCCAGGCGCACACCCTCCGCCAGCCACGGCGCGTCGTCGTCTGGCTCGAACGGGCGCAGCAGCCGCAGATCGCGCGAGGTGCGAATCGGCGTGGCGATCACTGGGCCCACCCCGGGACGAATGTCAACGTCCACGCCGATCGCCTCAAGTGGCGTCACGATGTCGGAGAACAGGATCGCCGCGTCAACGCCGTGACGACGCACGGGCTGCAGCGTGACCTCGGCGGTGAGCTCCGGAGAGTGCGTGATCTCCATGAGGCTCGCTCCTCGACGGACAGCGCGATACTCCGGCAGCGAACGTCCCGCTTGGCGCATGAACCAGACGGGGATGTACTCCACCGGCTCCCCGCGCAGGGCGCGCAGCAGCGGCGCATTGAAGAGGCCCGAGGCTTCGCCCACGGCCTCGGTCGCAAGCATCTCGCTCGGCACAGGATCAACCGTAAAAGTGCGCGTGAGCTTCCACAAGCGGGAAAGCCACACGTGAGACAGGCGCTTACTACGGACAGCTCTCGGTAGTCTCCACGGACATCTGCGGCACCGAGTGCCCGTGCGGAGCGATCGAATGATCCCCGAGCTAGGTCCCGGCCGACCGATCGGAGATTGGCCGGCGCACCATTCCGCCGACCAGCGTCCCGGAGCCGAGGTGGGCACCCAACACTGGCCCCACCTGGGTGCAGAACATTGGCCCGTCCCCGAAGATCGCTGTGCCCTCGGTCACCAAGCGCTCGGCGTCTCCGGGCGCCTGGGCGTGCTGAACGATCCAGTCGGTTGCGCCGCGGTCGTGCAGCTCATGAAGGTAGGCAACCATCCGTTCGAAGGCCCGGCGCCGGGTGCGCACGCGGCCGACCGGGGTGATCTCCGTACCGAAAGTCAGGATGGGCTTGACTTTCAGCGTCGTCCCCAGCATCGCTTGCGCCGCTCCGATGCGCCCACCGCGGCGCAGGTACTCCAGCGTGTCCAGGCAGAACCAGATGTCAAGGCCCTCGTGAGCGCGGTGGACGGCGTCGACCACAGCGTTCAGCGGCGCTCCCTGCTCGGCGACGCTCGCGGCGGCGATCACGAGACAGCCGAGGCCGCCAGCGCCTGTCTGGCTATCGATGACCTCCACGCGTCCTGGATGCCCGTCGTCGGCTAGGGCCCGAGCCGCTTCACGTGCGCTCTCGCAAGTGCCCGACAGACCGCTGGCCAAGTGGATGGAAGCGACGTCGCGACCCGCGCTAACCAGCGGCTCGAAGCAGGCGAGGAAGTCCCCCACCGAGGGCTGCGAGGTAGTGGGTAGCTGTGGAGAGTCATGAAGCCGCGCGTAGAAGGCCTCGAGGTCGACGTACTCGTGCTCGGGCCGCAGCTCGCCGTCCCAGCCCACATACAAGCTGACGTGGTGAATCTGCCACCGGTCGATCAGCTGCGGGGGCAGGTATGTCGTGCTGTCGGTCACAACGGCGACGTGGGTCCGCGCGTCGGATACTCGGATGTCTGGAGAAGCGCTCACGTAACAGCTTCGCCACGATAAGCGTGCAACAGCGCTGACCCACAGTCAGACGCAGGCAACTGTGCCCCCAGCTCATTGGCAGCCTCGATTGGCACCGGCCACAAGCTAAACGCCAGATCTGAGTGCGGTATCCGCTATTTGTACCTGCCCTTGGTCGGTAGTCGATACGTCAATACAGACCGTAGTAAGGACGGATGGACGTTGTCGGCGCCGCGCCTATGCTCCTCGGTGGGATGGGCCAACCAGCGATCTCGTACTCTCTCCTCCGTCTCGATGCTCGTACGGCCCGTGTCGAGCGCGACGAGCGGTTCAGGGGACTGGAGGATCCCACTGAGGCACACCCGGCCAACGGCTGATGCGCGGGTCGATGGACGCCGACCCACGTGCCGAGCTCGAGCGCTGGCACTCGGCTCGGGCGACGAACTTCTACGACGCTACGCCGAACCTCGCGCGGTCGCTGCGCGTTCGGCTCGGCGATGACGGCCTGCGCGCGCTCGAGCCAGGGTTGCGCGCGTTCGGCGAGGCCGTCGCGATGGTGGTCGAGCCGGCCGTCCGGACGCTCGAGCTCCATCCGCCGTCGCTTGAGTCGGCGGATTCGCTCGGGCGCGAGTCCCAGCGTGTCACGTTCGACCCCGAGTACGCGCGGGCCGGCCGGGCCGTCTGTGCCTCGGGCATCGCCGCCGCGCCAGCGTTCGAGCAGGCGGCGCTGCTCTACCTGCTCGCGCACGCCGGCGAGGGCGGCCACGCCTGTCCCGTCGTCTGTACGGCCGGCCTGACCCGAGCCCTGCGGCGGCACGGCTCGCCAGAGCTAAAGGAGCGGTTCCTGGCGCCGCTGCTCGAGCCCGACTACGACCGCTGCCACCGCGGAGCGCAGTTCCTGACGGAGGTGCAGGGCGGGTCCGACGTCGGCGCCAACCGCGTCGAGGCGGTGCCCGAAGGCGAGAACTGGCGGATCTCCGGCGAGAAGTGGTTCTGCTCGGTCGCCGACGCGGACCAGTTCCTGCTCACCGCGCGGGCGCGTGGCGCGCCCCCGGGTACTCGCGGGATCGGCTGCTTCCTCGTTCCACGCCGCCTCCCTGACGGGACGGCGAACGGGTTTCGGATCCGCCGCCTGAAGGACAAGCTCGGCACGCGGGCGCTCGCCACGGGCGAGATCGAGTTCACGGGCGCGCTCGGGTACATGATCGGCGCACCGCAGGATGGCTTCCGCATCGCTGCCGGCGTCGTCCTGAACACCTCGCGCTGGCTGAACGCGCTCGGCTCGACGGGGCTGATGCGCCGCGCCTACCTGGAAGCGGCGAGCTTCTCCCGCTTCCGCACCGCGTTCGGCCGCCGGATCGCCGACTACCCACTCGTGCGCGAGAACCTCGCCGTGATGAAGGTCGAGGAGCAGGCAGCTCTCGCGTCGACTCTCGAACTGACGGCACTAGTCGACGCGATCGACACCGGCACGGCCGACAGCGAGGACCGGGCCTGGCACCGGATCCTCGTGAACGCGAACAAGTTCGTCACGTCGCTGGCCGCGACCAGCTGCGTTCGCCGGGGGATCGAGGCGCTCGGCGGGAACGGCACGATCGAGGACTTCTCGCCACTGCCGCGCCTCTACCGCGACGCGATCGTGTTCGAGAGCTGGGAGGGGACGCACAACATCCTCTGCGACCAGGTCCTGCGAGACCTCGGCCGGCTCGACGCGCTGGACCTCGTGCTCGAGCGCGTCCGCCGCCGCCTGCCTCCGGGAGACGGTGAGGCAGCCGCGGTCGCCGAGGCGCTCGACGAGCTTGCTCCGCGGCTGCGACGGTCGCTCGCGGAGGGGCCGCTCCATTTCCGCCGGCAGCTCAACCTGCTCGTGCGCGCGCTGCAGGCAGGATGCCTGCTCGCCGACGGGGAGGCGGCCGCGGCGGCGCTGCACGTCCGTCGCCACCTCGTCTCCGGTTACGACCCGGAGGCCGACACCAACTATGCAGAGCTGGTAGACGAGGTCGTCGGCACCGACCTCAAGTCAGGATGACGAAGCGGATCGCGTCGCCGGCCTTCATGTCCTCGAAGGCTCTTGAGGAGCGGGTCCGGGCGGTCGATACAGGGACCATCCAGATCCTCTACTCGGGATCTGTGTTCAAGGCGGCAATTGACACCCACAGCCCACGGAGGCTCTTGCAATGTGCGCGAACGACCACGATGGCACATGCACGGTGATTCTCTCGCGCAGCCAAGACGCAGTCCGACCGGCTGGTGGCGAAGCTTGTTTGCGAGAGCTGCGACGAGGTCGTGGAGATCCTTGGCTTCGTCGAGCACACGCTTGGCTCCGTGTCGACTTTGATGCCGCACGAGTCGAAAAAGGCCGCCTAGACTACGATCGGCGGTTGCCGCGCGCGGAGGAGCCCGCAGGTGTGAAACGGCGAACCGACTCACCGTTATCCCCCGGGCGGCCCTGGACTCTTATGAGGACCACTTCCCCTTGCCGTAGCGGGCGAGCTCCAGGCGTGCGATGACGCCGGGGTGCACCTCGTCGGGGCCGTCGGCCAGCCGCAGCGAGCGAGCGGCGGTCCAGGCGCCGGCGAGCGGCAGGTCGTTGCTCAGCCCGGCGCCGCCGTGCAGCTGCATCGCCATGTCGACGACCGCCTGGGCCATGTTCGGCACCGCGACCTTGATCTGCGACGCCGCGCCGATCATCTCAGGCGCCTGCTTGTCCACCAGCCAGGCCGTGTGCAGCACGTGCAGACGCGCCTGGTCGATCGCGATGCGCGCGTCGGCGATACGCTCGCGGTTGCCGCCGAGGTTTGTCAGGGGCTTGCCGAATGCCACGCGCTCGGTGGCGCGACGGCAGGCGAGCTCCAGTGCCAGCTCGGCCAGGCCGATCAGGCGCATGCAGTGGTGGATGCGTCCCGGACCCAGGCGCGCCTGGGCGATCGCGAACGCCTGGCCGGGTCCGCCGATGATGGCACTGACGGGCAGGCGCACGTCGGTGAAGGACATCTCGCCGTGCCCTGCGGGTGCGTCGAGAAAGCCCATCGTGCTGAGCATCCGCTCGACCTTCACGCCGGGTGTGTCCAGCGGGACGAGCACCATCGAGTGCTGGTGGTAGCGGTCGGCATCCGGGTCGGTTAGCCCCATGAAGATGAGTGCCTTGCAGTTGGAATGCCCGACGCCCGTGCTCCACCACTTGCGCCCGTTGACCACAACCTCATCGCCGTCGAGCACGGCGGTGGCCTGAATGTTCGTCGCGTCCGATGAGGCCACGTCAGGCTCGGTCATGCAGAAGGCAGAGCGGATGCTGCCGTCCAGCAGCGGCGTCAGCCAGCGCTCACGCTGCTCCTCGGAGCCGAAGTGGAGCAGCACCTCCATGTTGCCGGTGTCCGGCGCGTTGCAGTTACAGACCTCGGCGGGTGATGAACGAGCGGCCCATCCGCTCCGCCAAGGGTGCGTATTCAACATTGGAGAGGCCAGCGCCAACGGGCTGACCGGCGAGCTCCGCACCCGGAGGAAGGAACAGGTTCCACAGGCCCTCGGCCTTCGCCTTAACCCTTAGCTCCTCAATCAGCGGCGACACGACCCACGGATCCGCGCGCGCCTGCAGCTCGCGGAGGTGGGCCTCCTCGCGCGGGTTGATCTCGTGCTCCTGGAAAGCGCTCAGGCGCGCCAGGAGCTCCTGTGTGCGAGGGGAGTGCTCGAAGTCCATTGCTCACGGCTCCAGTCTGGGGAGGGAGAGAAAGCGAGCCTATCGCTCGCGCCTGAGAGACCTCCGGAGAAGAACCAAACGTCAAAGGGCTTCCATGGGGTTTTCGGTGCGGAGAATCACTGACTGACGACGCGGGTGTTCTACCGATGCGCGGACGCCTCGCAGGCGCGAGCCTGGCTGTCGAGCATCGTCACCCGATCAGGGAGTTTCTGGATGTCCGTGGTGGAAGGGACCAGTGGCGTGAGCGTCATTCCTGTAGCCAAATGGTCAGTCGACGCCTCGCGTTCGAGTGTCGCTTTCGCGTTGAAGCACATGATGTTCGCGACGGTGAAGGGTCGCTTCCGTGAGTTCGATGGGATCCTGGAGGTGGGGTCAGGTGCCCCGCGGGCAACGGGAGTGGTCAAGGCCGCCTCAATCGACACGAACGAGCCGGTGCGCGACGAGCACCTGCGGGACTCACCCGACTTCTTTGACGTCAAGCGCTATCCGGAGATCGGCTTCAACTCGACCTGGATCGACTACCTCGACGGCGGGCGGCTCCGTATCGTGGGCGACCTGACGATGCGTGGCGTCACCGTCGAGATCGAGCTCGACGGCACGAGACGCGAGGCAGGGGACGATGAGCGGATCGAGCTCGAGCTGCGCGGAGTCCTCAACCGCAGAGATTTCGGCCTCACCTGGAATCAGGCGCTGGAGACAGGCGGAGCGCTGCTCGGCAACAAGGTCAAGATCGCACTCGAGATCTCGGCGGTAAGGAGCGAAGTGGCGTGATCAGGGCGCTCGCGGCTCGCCCACCGGGCTTTCATGACTTGCGTCCGCGTCCGCGGCCGAGCTCCTTGCCGAAGGCCACCTCCACCGCCTTGGTCATTGTGGGCGCAAAGCCGGCGAGGAGCGCCTCGGAGGCGAGCGGGCGCAACTGGTCGAGCGCCGCTCGCACGGCCGGCCAGTCGGACTCGGGCCGGCCGGCGTCGTCGAATGGCTTCCAGATGAACTCCAGGAACATCTGCACGAAGATCTGCGCGATGCGGTGGGTGTTGCGTTTGAGCTGATCCGTCATGTCGAGCGCGGCCTCCAGTGGCACGCCCAGGGCGACCAGGCGCTCGCCGGCGGCCAGCAGGGTTGGGCTGGGGACTTCGTAGCAGTTCTCAGCGATCGGGATCACGAGGCCGAGCTTCTCGACCCTGGCGAGGAGCTTCGGGTCGATGTCGCCGCCCAGGCGCTTGACTAGGTCGGCGTGCTCGACGATCTCCGGCGCCTCGGTCTCGAAGGGAGCCATCAGGGAGCGGGTGAAGCCGAGAACTTCCTCCCCCGATCCGCGAGCTTCCTCGAGCATATGGGCGATCGCGGTGAGGTTGAACCCTTGGGCCTGCATCTCGCGGATCAGCTGCAGCCGCGCCAGGTGCTCGGCGCCGTAGTAGCCGACCCTCCCTTGTACCTCCGGTGGGGGGATCAGTCCGCGCGACTGATAGTTGCGCACATTGCGCACGGTCAGCCCGGTGCTCTGGGCGAGCTCGTCAACCGTCAGCCGCTGCTCGGGCGGAGCACTCCCGCGCCGATCAGCCCTTGCTTTCCCGCGCTGCTTGTTCTGCGCTGTCGCCATCTCACAAAGCCTATCTGGTTTCAATGGCGCACAGATCAATGTAACCTACATCTATGCTACATTATTTAGTGGCACGATAGTGCGTATTGCTCTCCCACGATCAGCCTCAAGGAGGCAGTGATGAACGAACGGCGTGAGCCGGACGGCGCGGTCCCGAAGCGGGGGTCGTGGTCGACCCTGATCGCTTGGGGAGTGGCGATCGCCGTGCTCACGTTTCTCGGCTCGGGCGTCACCGAACGGTTGGCGCCGATGTCGCTGGAGGTGCCGGGCACCCCCTCCTCGCGGGCCGAAGCGATGCTGCGCGCCAAGTTCGGCAACACGATCCCGATCGCGATCCTGCTCAAGGGCTCGCCCGCGCAAGTCGACAGCCAGGGGCGGCGGCTGGTCTGGAAGCTGCGAGGCATCCACCAGGTCCAGGTGCTCTCGCCCTGGGACCAAGGGAGCACGATGCGCTCGCTGCGCCCCGAGCCGGGCGCCGCCTTCGTGCTCGTGAACTACATCCGGCCCACGAGCGACGCGATGGCGGTGGTCCCGGACACCGAAGCCATCCTGACTCGCACCATTCATCCGCCGGTGCACAGCTACCTGACCGGCGTGGCGGTGATCGGACGCGCGCTCCAAGAAGCCACGATGGCGGACACCGTGCGGGCCGAGATGATCGCGCTGCCGGTGCTGATCCTCGTGCTGCTGCTCGTATTCCGCTCGCCGGTGGCCGCCGCGGTGCCGCTGGCGATGGGCGCGGCGACCGTGATGGCCGGGCACGGGCTGCTGTGGCTCGCCAGCTACCTGACGCCGATCAACTCGCTGGGAGTCGCGATCGCCGCGATGATGAGCCTCGCGCTCGGCGTCGACTACGCGCTGCTGATGGTCTCGCGCGTGCGCCAGGAGCTCGCTGAGGGATGGGACCACGAGGCGGCCGTGGCGATCGCGTCTAAGGCCGCTGGGCGCACGATCGCCGCGGCCGGGGGCACGCTCGCGCTGACGATGCTCGCGGCGAGCGCGGTGGCCACGCCGGGCCTGCTCGGTCCGGTGGCGATCGGCGTGGTCATCTCAGGCCTTCTGAGCGTCGCCCTGGCGCTGAGCGCGATGCCGGCATTGCTGCGCCTGCTTGGCCCCTCGCTCAACCGCTGGGAGATCCGGCTCCCCCGCTCCCGCGGCGAGGAGCCCCGCGGCGGCGTGGGCGTGCTGGCCGAACGGCTGATCTCCCACCCCGCGATCACGGTCCCGCTGATCCTCGCCGGGATGCTCGCGCTGGCAGCCCCCGCCGGCGCGCTGCGAATGGGCCCCCCGGACGCCGGGGAGCTTCCCTCCTCGAGCCCCGCGCGTCAGGCGGTGGAGATGGTTGAACGCACTATCGGCCCCGGATGGTCGGCGCCCTTCGTGATCGTCGCAAGCGCCCGCGACGGCGCAATCACCACCCCGCGGCGCCTGCAGGCGCTCATGAAATGGCAGGAAGGGATCGCTCGCTCACCCGACGTCGCGACGGTGCTCGGCCCAGCGTCAGTAACCGGGGCGCAAGTCAAACTCGCGCAAGCCCACGCTGCGCTCGTCTCCGCGCCCAAGCGCCTGGAAGGCGCCCAGCGCGGGGTCACGGGCCTGCGCTCGGGACTGAGCCACGCAAGCAACGGCGTCACGGAACTGCGCAGCGGCCTCGCCTCGGCCGCAAGCGGCGCGAAGTCGCTCGGCGGCGGCACCGGGAGCGCCCAGAGCGGGGCGCAGCGACTGACAAGCGAAACGGGCCGTGCTCACACAGGCGCCAAGCAACTGGCGATCGAAACGGGCCGTGCTCACACAGGCGCCAAGCAACTGGCAGGCGAAACAGCCCGCGCCCACGCGGGCGCAAGGCGACTCGCGAGCGAAACGGGCAATGCCGGCAATGGCGCAAAGCAGCTGCAGACGGGCCTCGCCCAGGCGGCGACCGGATCGGCCCAGCTCGCGGACGGGATCGACGAAGCCTCCTCGGGTGCCGAACGCCTGGCCACCTCCGACCGTCAGCTCACGACCGGCGCGGGGCAGCTCGCGGAAGGCATGGACACGCTCGACAACACAGTCCACACGGTCCTCGCGCCGATCGACCTGCTCGCCGAACAGCTCCACGGCTGGGCCGGCTGGATCGCCTCGCTGCGAGCCTCCGACGAACAGTTGCGCAGCCGGCTGAGCGAAGCGACGCACGAGCTCGCGGCGATGACCGTCGGACGCGAAGACCCCCACTATCAGGTGCTCGCGCAAGACCTCGCCACGATCACGCAGCTGACCGAACAGGGTGACTTGTCACAGCTCGCCCGCATCCAGAAGCAGCTGTACCAGGGTCTGGAAGCACTCGCGGGTCTGCCAGCGGAGCTCTCACAGCTGACCGCCGGCCTGGACCAGCTGCGCTCGGGCAGCGACCGGCTCGCCACAGGCACGAGGGAATCCGAAGAAGGCGCGATCGCGCTCCACTCTGCCCTGCAGCGCCTGGCCGCGGGCGGACACAGCCTCAACAGCGGGCTCACCGGACTGAGCGGCGGAGCGGGCCGGCTCGCCAGCGGACTCGGCAAGCTCACGAACGGCAACACACAGCTCGCCAACGGCTTGGGCAAGCTCACGAACGGCAACACACAGCTCGCCAACGGCTTGGACAAACTCACGAACGGCAACACACAGCTCGCCAACGGCTTGGGCATGCTCACGAACGGCAACACACAGCTGGCCGGCGGGCTCGGCAAACTGGCGGCCGGCGATGCGCAGCTGGCAAGTGGGCTCTCCGCCGGTAACAGCCGCACCGGGGCGCTTGCCGCCGGCCTCGGCCAGGCGCAAGGGCCGCTACATAGCTACACGACGATGCTGAATGGCTATCAGCAGGACTACCGGCTGCTGCACGCGCAGGCCCCGAACGCAGTCGACTCGGGCTACCTCGTGCTAACCGCGCTCGACGGGACGGTCTCGCCGATGCGCGAACAGGTCGCCCAGCTCGTCAACGTCGACGGGGGCGGCCAGGCCGCGCGCATCATGGTGATTGCCTCCAGCCCGCCCAGCTCCCAGGCGACCGCGGCTCTCAGCGGCCGGCTGCAACGCAGCCTGCCCGCGCTCGCCGCGGCGACCGGCGCCAACGTCGAGATCGGCCAGGGAGCCCAGTACCTGCTCGACTACAAGAATGCCAACACGGCCCGCGTCCCGTGGCTGGTCCTCGCGCTGGCGATCGTCGCGATGCTCACGCTGATCGTGGTCCTGAGGGCGCTACTGCTGCCGCTGATCGCGGTCGCGCTGAACCTGGCGACGATCGCCGTGGCGCTTGGAACGCTGGAGCTGCTCACCGAGGAGCACGTGCTCGGCGGCCCCGGCTATATAGACGCGGCCTCGGGAGCCGGCATCCTCTCGATCATGTTCGTCCTCTCGATCGACTACGAGGTCTTCCTGCTGACGCGCATGCGCGAGCAGTGGGTTGCCACCGGCGACTCCGAGGGCGCGATCTCCTACGGCCTGCGGCACACCGCGGGCGTGATCACGGGCTCCGCGGCGATCATGACGGCCGTGTTCCTCGCTTTCGCCGGAGCCGACGTCATCCCACTGCGCCAGTTCGGCGTCGGGCTGACAATCGCGGTGGCGCTCGACGCAACGATCGTACGACTCGTCCTACTACCGTCGATCATGCGGGCCCTCGGCCCACGCGTGTGGTGGCTACCCGCCTGGCTGGAGCGCAGACTGCCGAACATCGAGCACACGTCCAACGCACTCACCACGGCCAGCGGCGGAAGACGGTGAGCGACCTGCATCAGTACGAAAGGCGGAGCGCCATAACCAGCGCCCTGAAACGCCTTGACCACGCCGCCGTTGCCCGCCGCTGCGCGCTGCTCACCGCCGCCGGGCTCATGGGCATCGCCGTCGTGCACCTGACCGACGGTCCCGGCTCGCTCTCCTACGAGCTTTACATCGCTATCCTCGAGCTGACCCTAGCCGCAGCGTCCGTACCCCTCGCGATAGCTCTGGTGATACGACCGGTCCGCGATCTGTGGATCGCCGCCAGTGAGCTCGTCTGGTTGGCGCTGGGCTTCTACCTCGCCAGCCGCGGCACCGGACTGCCAGGCTCCACCGGCGACACCGGAAACTGGGGCCAAACCCTAGGTGCTACCAACATTGCAACCGAGGTTGCCGCCATCGCCTTGGCCGCCTGGGCTCTACGCCACCGGCACGGTGAGCATCCCTAGCCGCGGTTTCCCGCATGTCGATTGCCGAAAAATACGGATGCAAACAAGCCCTGCGTATCTGTAGGCTGCGCAGCAGATAGTGTGCAAACCGATGGGAGGAGGCTGGTTTTGAGTCCTGTGAGTGTGATGGGCGCGATCGTCAACCTCAACCACCCCGCCCATACGGTGGACTGGAACTTCATCCACCTGTCGGTGGCCAACGTGGTCCTCATCGGCCTGATGTTCGTCGTCTTCCTCCTCGCGATCCTGCTGCCCTTCCCGGGCGCGGCGCACCGCCGCGGCGGTGCATCGTGAGTACCGTCGCGCCGGAGCCCCCGGCCACGCACGCACCGTCCAGGTCGTGGACGGTCAAAGTCAGGGAGGCGGGCGTCGGCGCGCTGCCGCCCGACAAGCTGCTGCCCGACGGCCAGCCGACATATGTCGCCTCGTGGATCTACATGTTCGGGGTCGCGAGCATCGCCGCGCTGATCGTGATCATCGGCTCCGGCTCGATCCTCGCCCTGAAGGGGCCCGCGTGGTGGCACTACACCGGCATCGGGCACTTCTTCAACAGCATCCACATGTGGTCGGTCGAGCTGTTCTTCTTCGCGATGGTCGTGCACCTGTGGGGCAAGTACTGGATGGCAGCCTGGCGGGGCGGCCGCTCGCGAGTCTGGATGACCGGGGCCGTCACGTTCCTCGTGGCCGTTCCCTGCGCGCTCACCGGGTACGTCTCGCAGCAGAACTTCGACGCCCAGTGGATCTCCACGCAGGCCAAGGACTCGATGAACTCGGTCGGCGCGGGAGCGTTCTTCAACCTGACGAACTTCGGGCAGATGTACAGCTGGCACATCCTGCTGCTGCCGATCGCCGTGGTCAGCCTGGTGGGCGCGCACGTGCTGCTCGTGCGCAAGCACGGCGTCGTGCCGCCGTTCGAGCTCGAGCAGCGCAGAGCCGCCCTGGCGCCGACGCCGGCGGCCGGGGGCGACGGGGCACACCCGGCCGCGGATGGGGGGGCACGACCATGAGCTTCCTGCGGCCCAAGGACGACACGCAGCCCTGGAAAGGGCGCTACTACCCCTACGACCTCATCAAAGAGCTGTTCATCGCCGTCGGCGTGATCGGTCTGCTCGCGGTGCTGCTGACCGTTGCGTTCTCATCGCCCGACGACAAGCCCAGCACGATCGCGCAGTGGTCGCAGCAGAAACCAGCGGACTTCGTGACAGCGGCCGTCAAAGAGCTCGACGGCTCGAGCGGCACGGCCGAATACGGCCCCCCCTACAACCACAGCTCCGCGAGCGTGCAGCACTTCTTCCTCCTGCACCCCCAGCGGTGGCTCGGCGTCAGCCACCCGATCAACACCGAAAACGACTTCGTGGTCGGCCCGCTCGAAACGATCCCCAACGACCCCGAACTGACCGCCGCGCTGGACAGGTACAAGGCGGCGCCCGAAAAGCAGAAAAAGGAATGGGCCGAAGCGTACGCCAAGCCGCTTGAAGAAACGGCTGCAGCCGAAGAAGAAAAGAAGGCGCTGCCCAACACGGTGACCGAAAGCAACGGCACCGTGACCGTCAAGCCGAGCGGCGACGCGGGGCCGGTGCCGCTGATGATGACCAGGATGCTCGCGCTCGCCAAGAGCGGCGGCGTGGACGGCAGCCTGCTCACGAGCAAGCAGTTCTTCCAGACCGACTACACCAAGCCGCTGCTGTTCATGGCCGACGGCGGCCTGCTCGCCGAACGGGCCGAACAACAGCACCTGCTCGGCAAGCAGTGGGGCCTGATGAACGAGACCGGCAGCTATCCGGGCCAGCCGTGGCTCTGGCTCTACGCCCTCTGGTATCAGGTGGAACCGATGAAGTCCTCGCCCAACGCGGACATCCAGGTGCTGCTGATCATGAGCGTGCTGAGCCTCGGCTTCATCCTGATGCCGTTCATCCCCGGCATCAACATGCTGCCGCGCAAGATCCCCATCTACAAGCTGATCTGGAAAGAGCACTACAGCGAGACGTCCAGCGTGTAGGGCACGACATAGCGGCGCAGTTCGTCGAGGTTCCAGTTAAGCAGTCCGACGTTTCGGTCGATATCTGACTGGTGGAACAAGCTCTCACGAGCAGGCGCTTTCTCGGAGCAGTAGGTGTCGCCGTGCTGGCGACCGGCGTGCTTGGAATCTGGATAGGACTGCACGCCGGCGGCGCGAGGGTGACACTTTGGGTCGACGATGTAGCTACGCCGCTGGCGGCGTTGATCGCGTGTGTGTTGTGCCTGCGCGCCCGCGCTCGGCACAGTGGGCGGATGCGTCTGTTCTGGTCGCTGCTCGGCTGTGCCACCGCGTCGTGGACGTTGGCCGAGGTCATCTGGGGCTACTACGCGCTGATCCTCGATATGGAAGTGCCCACTCCATCCTGGGCGGACCTCGGGTATCTCTCGGCGATCCCGCTCACGGTCGCGGCGCTGGTCGTACACCCGGCTAGCAGAGGCAGCGGGACACGCAAGGCGCGCTCGGTGTTCGACGGCCTCGTGATCGCCACGGCGTTGCTATTCCTCAGCTGGACGCTCGTCCTCGGCCCGCTGTGGCGCAGCGCCAACCTCAGCACATGGGCCGGGATCGTGACGTTGGCCTACCCGTTCGGCGACGTCGTGATCGTCTTCTTCATCGTGCTCGCGATCCGCGGGATGACCGGCGGCAACCGTCTGTCGCTGTGGTGCCTCTTGGCTGCCCTGCTGGCGATGGCGCTCTCGGATAGCACCTTCACTTATCTCACCGAGGTGGCGAAGTACACAGGCGGGGACGTGATCGACACCGGTTGGATCGTGGCATATCTCGGGATCGCGCTTGCCGCGTTCAGCTCGCAAGCAGACGGCGCCATGGTGCCGAGAGCCGAGCGCTCCAGGCCATCGCTCGCGTCGCTCATATCTCCGCTGTTGCCGGTGCTGCTCGCGCTGACCGTCGCCGCTGTGGAGATCAGGCTCGGGCACCATCTCGACCGTGCGGCCTGGCTGATGGCGTTCGGGCTGATCGCCTTGGTGCTTGCGCGCCAGGGGCTGATGGTGCTCGAGCTGCTCGCACCGAGCCGTGACGCGAACGCCGGCCTGATGCAGCGGCTTACGCATGCGGCTCTGGGTGGGGCTGGGGATGGGCAAGGACCAGGTTCCGGCTATGAGCCCGTTTGACCTGAGCGCGGGGCAGTCTAATCGCGTGGGGTTCGCGCCTACGAGCAGCGCACCGGACGTCAAATGGATTCGACCCGAGAGTCCTGCCTACCTACCGTCCCCGATGTCCAAGTCAGCAGCCACAGAGCGCAGCGAACGCGCGAACGCCCTGATCGTGATCGTGCTGACCCTCGCCTGCACCATCCTGGCCATCTTCGATCTGTTCCTATTGGCATCGGGTTCGTAGACCAGGCTTACTCGCCGGTGTTGATCAGCCCACGCTTGAGCGCGTAGTCCACGAGCTCGGCGCGGGTGGAGAGCCTGAGCTTCTGCTGGATGTGCGAGCGGTGCGTCTCCACGGTCCGTACCGAGAGGAACAGCCGCTCGGCGATCTCTGAGTTGGTGTGCCCCAGAGCTATCAATCGCAGCACATCGACCTCGCGCTCGGAGAGATCGTCCGGCGGGCCCGGAGGCGGCTCAGAGGCGATACGGGCACCCAGCTTGGGATTCAGATAATTCTCTCCCACGGCAGCACGCCGAACCGCCTCGACGAGCTCGTCGTCGGCCGCCTCCTTGAGCACGTAGCCGAGCGCTCCGGCGCCGAGGGCCTCGCGGGCAAACGCGGGCTCCTGCTGCATCGTCAGCACCACGATCTGTGTGTCTGGCGACTCCGCACGGATCAACGGGATCGCCTCCAAGCTCGAACCGCCCGGCATGTTCAGATCGAGCACAAGCACCTTCGGATGGTGACCCCGGACGTAGCGGCGGGCGTCCTCGATGTTGCTGGCCTCGGCGACGACCTCGAAGTCGCTCTCGCTGTCGAGCAGCATTCGCAGGCCGCTGCGCACGACCGCGTGATCATCGGCGAGGACGAGCCGGACCGTGTCAGAGGGAGCGTTGTCAACCGACCCGGCGTCGAGCGCCGCAGTGTCATTGTCGCTCATGAGTATGAAGGTATCGAGTTCAGCAGTCGAGTAGTTGCGGCAAACTACGGATGCTTGCTCGGACCTCTACGGATGTGCGTGGCGAGGTCAAACCGCTGCGCCTGCCGGGGTATCGGCGTGGAGCACGACCGACGTGCTCGCGGAGATGGCCGAGCTCGTCGCGTCAGGGCAAATCTAGATCCCAATCGCCGCGACCTACCCACTCGAGAAGGTCCGCGACGCGTTCGCCGCGCTCGAAGAACGACACACCCACGGCAAGATCGTCCTCATCCCGTAGCGGCTGACGCCGGCTCGATGGGGATCATCACTGGCGTGAAGATCATTGTTTGTGGCCGCTTCGTTCTCGCGCCCTACGCGCGCACGCCGGGGACTACGGTCCGAGCGACGCCGTGATCTTGTCGCCGCACTCCGTCGCGAATGCCTTGACCTTCTCGACGGTGCCCGAAGGCGTGACGAAGATTCGGCAAGCGGCGCCGGTCGGATCAAAGTCAAGAACGTAGCTGGGCCGCTCCCCCTTCAACTGAGCCACGAGATGTTCGACCTGCGCTTCCGGGCCGCTTTCGTTGGAGGCGCTCGTGTCACTGCTTTCGCCGCTAGCTGGCGGGCAGGTAACCTCCCATTCGGTCGGAGACTCGTACGGCTCCTGGCTCGGCGCGCCGTTTTCAGCGCCGTCGCTCGGGATGCTGCAAAGGCCGAAGCTAGAGGGGCCTGAGTAGTTGTTCCCGTTGGTGAGGACATCCCCGCCGACCTTGTAGGCGAAGTAGCCCGGTTCAACCGTGAGCTGGGGTCCGCCGGGGCGCCCCGGGTTGTCGTCCGAAAACGTCGCCGAGCTGACCGGCTCGCCCGACACGGAGGCTTCAACCTTCGCGGAGCCAGGTGGCGACCAGCTGGCGCTCTTTGAGAACGTCGCTATCTCAGTCGGCAGCGGCAGCGTGCCCTTGTAGTTCCAGCCTTCCGAGGTCGTAACGTCGAAATGGATCTTCGCCGCACCCGATTCGCTTGGCGTCGTCGTCGCTGTCGCCGCGATTTCCGTTGAGGCTTGGGTCGGAGTCGTACTGGCAGAGACGGTCGCGGTAGCGCCGCTGGTTGAGCTTCCGCCCCCAGTCCACTTCGCGCCCGGCGGCGGACCGCATTGCTGGTTCGTGAATTGTTCCACGCGCTCGTAGGCGGGCAGCGACGACAGCCCGTTCACGAGGCCCGCGGCAAAGCCCCCCAGGGGATTGCTCGCGTCCGCGCCGGTCTGTTCCGCCTCCTGCTTGTAGGTGCTGGAGATCGTTTCCAGGTCTTCGGCGACCGACCCCGGCGCGCGGAGCGAGAGCTGATGGAAGAACCCGGCGAGTTCACGCGGCGAGGCCAAGAGCGTCGCCAGCGCCGTGAGCGGGTCGGCCTTCGGGTTGTCCGCCACGGCCCAGCGATTGCGAAGTGCGGTGCCCTGGCCGTAGAAGTACCGGCAGTACGACGCAACGCTCCGTTGGCTTTCCGAACCGCCGCCGCAGCCGGCTGCGACGAGGGAAACCGTGATAGCGACGGCCGCACCCGACGCGATCGTCGGCCAGCGCCAACCGCGGTGACTGGCGCGGCGCGGTCGCCCGTTACGTCGCCGCGTCACCGCTCGCGTCCAGACCGAATCTCGCGCTCTTGTCGCCAACCGGCCAGTGTGTTGGGAAGTTCAGACCCTCTAGTTCCGTGCCTTTCACTGGGCCAAAGCTTGGGCTGTTTGCGAGCTGCGAAAGCTTTTCGCGCTTCGTCGCCGCGTTCTCTCCGCTGTCCAGGTCTTCGTGCTCCAGCCGAAACGCGGCGGCCCGGCGCACCAAAGCCGATACTACGGCGGCCGCATCCTCCTCCTTGCGTAGCGTGAAGTCGAGCTGCCAGAGATAGCCTCCGGATTTGATGGTCACGGCCACCGCCTTGTGAGGTTTCCATCCGCCCTTGTTCTTCGCGTAGACCCCGTTGATCCACGGATAGCGAACGTGACCGACGAGCATTTTTCCCTGGCGCCGCCGAGCCGCGAGCGCTTTGCTCCCGAGGTTGGCGGGCAAGGCGAGTAGGGCGCCGGCACCAACCCCGAACCAGCCGCCGCCCTTTTCGTACTTGCTGCAGGCGAAGACGAGACGCGCCCGCGTGATGATCAGGGCGGCGTTGATGTCGGTCAGCCGGACCATCGCCGTCTTGTTGACGACCGGGCGCATGCTGAATCCGATGCAGACGAGTTGCTTCGGGTCGGGGCCGTCAGCGGCTTCTAGCGCGACTGTGTCCGGGGTGTCCAGGGCGACCGGATACATAAGGCCGTCGCTGGCAGTGTCCGGCGCATCGGTCGTCTCGCGGATCGCGAGAAATGGCGTGGATGACAAGGCCCCTCCCGATCGACGCTATGTTTGCGGCGAGGACTCCAACTCCGGCTCGACTGGTACGCCTCCGATCGCGGTCAGCTCACGTTCGAGGGCGTCGAGAAACGTGTTCAGTTGGGACGACCACAGAAGGATCTTCGGTCCAAACGGAATAATGCCGAACATTTTCTCCTGTCGCGTGTAGTACTGACTCACGACCGCCAACGCAATGATGCTCCCCTCGCCCGGTGCCGTGACGCGGATCTCAACGACCCACGAGGTCCGGGCCAACGCTGTCTCTCGCGGGGCGCGGAAGTACCAGGTCGCGCTGATCACGTCCCGTGCCTCGTCCACAGAGAGCTGAACAACTCCGCGGCGATGCGTTGCCGCCCCCCCAGCACGACCGCATGCCTCTATCACCTGATCGATCGTCCCCCGCAACAGAACAGCTACCCGCCGTTCCGCGTCGCGTTTAGCGGTCATGGGCCTCCCTGAGTGCGCGGCAGCGTATCACGGCCATGGCCTTCGACGGGCTCAACCTGTGATGTCACACCTGCTATCGCCGCTAAGCATGAGACTTGTTGGGCGAGTCGGTCACGCTAGCCACGGTGGGCTACGAGATGGAGTCCTCGTCTGGGCTGGTGGCGATGCGGGGCAGTACGAGCAGTGAGCAGCGCGCGTGGCGCTCCAGGTAGTCGGAGGTGCTGCCGCTGACAAGCCGTCGTACCGGGCCATAGCCGCGCGAGCCGACCACGAGGATGTCCAGTTCGTCGCCAAACCTGGCGAGCTCCTCGCCGGCGAGGCCATACACGGCGCGTCCGTCGACATCGGAAAGCTCTTTCATGCGATCGCTTGCTTCCTTGACCATCCCGTTGATGAACTCCCCGATTGGGGGGGACATCAGGCCACCGTAGGCGAATGGTGGCAGCGAGACGACTTCCAGCGCGTGAACCTTTGCCTTCGTGGGCGCCGCGAGTTCCTGGGCTACCGCGAGCGCCCCCTTGCTCTCGGGGGAGTCGTTGTACGCGACGCCGACGTTGGCGAACGGATTGCTCTCCCGCCCACCTTGCTCGGCGTAGCCACGGGAGGCGACCGCGACCGCGCAAGGAGCGCCGTTCAGCGCGGCGCGCGTGTCGTCACCGAGCATCGCGCGTCCGAAGGCGCTGTGGCTACAGGATCCGACCACGAGCAGATCCGCATCCTGATCGTCGGCCTGCTGGTGAAGGCCGCGACCGGGGGTCCCGGACACGATGCTGATGAGCTCCGCGTTGACACTTGCGGCGGCGCACTCATCCTCGAGCAGTTTCTTGGACGCTTCGCGCTCCTCTCTTACGGTGCCTGGGGTGATGGCGTGAGACGCGCGCAGCTCACCACTGTGTACGTGGGCGAGCGTCAACTTTCCATTGGGATCCATCAGTTGGGAGGCAAGCGCGATCGCGTCACGACCGTTAGGCCTGCCGTCCACTCCTACGAGCACGTTCTTGAACATCACGAGTCTCCTTGTCGGGGTCGATAACAACTTAGATCGCGACCGGCTCTCCACCATCCGGTAGCCCCCCTGCAAGACCTGCGGATTAATACTGAATGCGCAGGTGTTCGCGTGAGCTTCAGCGCACCACGTAGCGCGTCGGCACCTCGCGCTGGGATTGCTTGGGCGGGCGCTTGTACTTGCGTCGCTGCCGCGGTGGGAGCTTGACCTTCTTCGTTTTGTCAGGGTGCTCGTAGGCAATCAACGAGAGCAGGTGGCTGATCAGGTTCAGGCGCACGGTGCGCTTGTCGTCGGCCTCCACCACATACCACGGGCTCATATCGGTGTCCGTGCGAGCGAACATCCGGTCCTTGGCCTGCGCGTAGTCCACCCAGCGCGCTCGGGCCTGCAGGTCGACGGGACTGAACTTCCAGCGCTTACGAGGATCGGTTAGGCGCTTGTCAAAGCGCCGCTCCTGCTCCTCGTCTGAGACCGACAGCCAGTACTTCACGAGAGTGATCCCTTCGTTCTGGAGCGATTGCTCGAACTGAGGGCAGAAGCGCAGGAACTCCTCATACTCCTCGGGCGTGCAGTAGCCCATCACGTGCTCGACACCCGCCCGGTTGTACCAGCTGCGATTGAACAGCGCGATCTCTCCGGCCGGTGGCAGATGGGCTGCATAACGCGCGAAGTACCACTGCGTGCGCTCACGACTGTCGGGAGCCGGCAGTGCAACGATGCGGCAGGTACGTGGGTTCAGGTAGGCCGTGATGCGCTTGATCGCGCCGTCCTTGCCGGCGGTGTCGCGTCCCTCGAACAGCACGACCAGCCGTCGGCGCTGAGCGACGATCCACTCCTGCATGTAGACGAGCTCGGTCTGCAGGCGCAAGAGCTCCTTCTCATACTGCTTGGGACTGAGCTGTTGTGAGGCTGGCACCGATGGCATCCTTGCACTCCTGAGATCGGCTGTCAGGTCGATGTGGTTGCCGTAGTGCGCCGCTTCTGCCGACTTGAGTGCTCGTGCTGACGCTTGTGTGCGGAATCGACGATCTCGCAGACTTCCGATGACCGCTTGACTACCTGCAGCACCGCGAGATCTCCGGCGGCGATGCGTCCCTCGGCTAGCACACGGGCGCGCAGCCACTCCAACAGGCCATCCCACTCGCCATCGCCCAGGAGGATCACCGGGAAGTGGCGGATCGTCGCGGTCTGGATCAACGTCAACGCCTCGAATAGCTCGTCCAGCGTCCCGTAGCCGCCCGGCGCGATGACAAAAGCGCTGGCGTAGCGGACGAACATCACCTTGCGGGCGAAGAAGTGGCGGAAGCGAAGCCCGATGTCCAGATAGGGGTTCAGCGCCTGCTCACGGGGCAGTTCGATGTTGCAGCCGATCGACAGCGCCCCAGCATCGCGCGCGCCACGGTTCGCCGCCTCCATCAATCCGGGCCCGCCCCCGGTGATGATCGCGTAGCCGGCGTGGCCCAGGCAGGCGGCGACCTCCTGAACCAGCGCGTAGTCGGGGTGCTCGCGCGGCGTGCGCGCCGACCCGAACACCGTCACGGCGCGTCCGACGCGGGCCAGGGCGTCAAACCCACGAGCGAACTCGCTGGCGATGTCGCGGATGCGCTCGGCGTCGGCGCCGCGCACCCCCGCGGGCTCGTCGCCGAGCCACAGCAGCAGCTCCTCGTCAAAGGTCATCTGCTCTGTGGTGCCCTCAGCCTCGTGTGCCACGGGCCAAGCGTAGAGTCTTCTCTGTGACCGGCGATGCCACCGTGACGGACGATCCTCTCTCGTGTGAGGAGCTACGCACACTGGACGCCTACTGGCGCGCCGCGAACTATCTGTCGGTCGGCCAGATATATCTGCTCGACAATCCGCTGTTGCGCGAGCCGCTTGCGATCGAGCACGTAAAGCAACGGCTGCTCGGGCATTGGGGCACGACCCCTGGGTTGAACTTCATCTACGCGCACATGAACCGTGTGATCCGCGAGCGTGACCTGAACGCTCTGTATATCGCAGGTCCTGGCCATGGTGGACCCGGGATCGTTGCCAACGTGTACCTAGAGGGGACCTACAGCGAGGTCTATCCCCACATCGGTCGTGACGAGGAGGGGATTCGCAGGCTGTTTCGCCAGTTCTCCTTCCCCGGCGGTATCCCGAGCCACGTCGCGCCGGAGACTCCCGGCTCGATTCATGAGGGCGGCGAGCTCGGCTACTCGCTGCTGCATGCTTACGGGGCGGCGTTCGATAACCCCGATCTGCTGATCTGCTGCGTCGTCGGCGACGGCGAGGCGGAGACGGGGGCACTGGCGGCGAGCTGGCACTCCAACAAGTTTCTGGACCCCGTCCATGACGGAGCGGTACTGCCGATCCTTCACCTCAACGGCTACAAGATCGCCAACCCGACAGTCCTCTCGCGCATCCCCGGGCAGGAGCTGCGGGCCCTGCTCGAGGGCTATGGCTACGCCCCGCGCTTCGTCGAGGGAGACGACCCCGACAGGATGCACCAGCTGATGGCGGCCACGCTCGACGAGGTCACCGCGGAGACCGCGGAGATCCAGCGCTGCGCCCGCGAGGATGGAGACCCTGCCCGGGATGAAGACCCCACCCACCCGCGCCCGCGCTGGCCGATGATCGTGCTGCGCACCCCGAAGGGGTGGACCGGTCCAAAGATCGTCGATGGACTCCCGGCGGAGGGCTCGTTTCGCTCCCACCAGGTGCCGCTCGCAGACCTTGCCGGGAACCCTGAGCACTTGGCGCAGCTGGAGAAGTGGCTTGCCTCCTACCGGCCCGATGAGCTGTTCGACGATGAGGGTGCCCTGCGCGGCGAGCTCGCTGCATTGACGCCCACGGGCGAGCGGCGTATGGGCGCAAACCCACATGCGAACGGTGGGCTCTTGCTGCGCGAGCTCGAGCTCCCAGACTTCCGCGACTACGCGGTCGAGGTGGCCGCGCCGGCTGTGAGCATCAGCGAGCCCACACGAGTGTTGGGCGCATTCCTGCGCGACGTGATCCGTTTGAACCTGGACCGCTTCCGGATCATGGGCCCGGACGAGACTGCCTCCAACCGCCTGGGCGCGGTGTTCGAGGTCACCAATCGCACATGGGAGTCTGAGCGACTACCGACTGATGACCACCTCGCGCCCGACGGACGGGTGATGGAGGTGCTCTCAGAGCACCTGTGCCAGGGCTGGTTAGAGGGTTATCTGCTCACCGGTCGTCATGGCCTATTCAATTGCTATGAGGCGTTTATCCACATCATCGACTCGATGTTCAACCAGCACGCCAAGTGGCTGAAGGTCACCCGTGGTATCCCCTGGCGAGCACCGGTCGCGTCGTTGAACTACCTGCTGTCCTCACATGTGTGGCGCCAAGACCACAACGGGTTCTCACACCAGGACCCCGGGTTCATAGACCACGTGATCAACAAGAAGGCCGAGATCGTCCGCGTATATCTGCCGCCGGACACCAACTGCTTGCTGTCGGTCGCAGACCACTGCCTGCGCAGCCGCGACTATGTCAACGTGATCGTCGCTGGTAAGCAACCCTCACTCAACTATCTACGGATGGAGGAAGCGATCGCGCACTGCACCCGTGGCGTCGGCATCTGGGAGCGCTTCTCAAACGAAGGAGAGCAGGAGCCCGACGTGGTACTGGGGTGCGCTGGTGACGTGCCGACGCTCGAGAGCGTCGCCGCGGCCGCGATCTTGCGGGAGCACCTACCCGAGTTGAAGGTGAGACTCGTTAACGTCGTTGACCTGATGCGCCTGGAGCCCGAGAGCGAGCACCCACACGGGCTACCGGACCCGGAGTTCGACGCGCTGTTCACGACCGGCCGGCCCGTGATCTTCGCCTACCACGGCTACCCGTGGTTGATCCATCGCCTCACCTACCGCCGCGCCAATCACCACAACCTGCACGTGCGCGGCTACAAGGAGGAGGGCACCACGACGACGCCGTTCGACATGGTGATGCTCAACGACCTGGATCGCTTCCACCTGGTGATGGATGTGATCGACCGGGTGCCGGGCCTGGCCGAGCGTGCCGGAGCGCTGCGTCAGGACATGGCTGACGAGCGATTGCGCCACCGCGCCTACACCCGTGAGCACGGCGAGGACCCGCCCGACGTCACGGACTGGCGCTGGCCCGCCCCAAAGGACCCCGGCCCGGAGCAGGACGCGCAGGCATAGGCCGGTCGATGCGAGTCCTCGTCGTCAACGCGGGCTCCAGCAGCCTCAAGCTCACGCTGCTCGACGGCACCGACGCGACAATCGCCGCGCGGGAGCTCAAGGCTCCTCGCTCAGAGGTTAACGTGACGGAGCTACGTGCTGCGCTTGACTCCCCGTTGGGGGAAGCCGATGCCGTCGGCCACCGGATCGTCCACGGAGGCGAGCGCTTCCACGAAGCCGTGAGGATCGACGCCGGCGTGGAGGCAGCTATGCGCGAGCTGACCGACCTTGCGCCGCTTCACCAGCCGAAGTCCCTTGCCGCGCTCGATGCCGTCACCGAGGCGCTGCCGGGCTTGCCCGCGGTCGCGTGCTTTGACACAGCCTTTCACGCGAGCATGTCAACGGCAGCATCTACCTACGCTCTGCCGGCGGAGTGGCGCGAGCGTTGGGGGTTGCGTCGTTACGGCTTTCACGGCCTCTCGCACGCGTGGGTCGCGCGGCGCACACCGGAGCTGTTGGAGCGGGATGCCAAAGGACTGCGCATCGTGAGCTGCCACCTGGGAGCCGGAGCGTCGTTGTGCGCGATCCAGGATGGCAGGTCGATCGACACAACTATGGGCTTCACCCCGCTCGAGGGTCTCGTAATGGCCACCCGCTCAGGGAGTGTTGACCCCGGGATGTTGCTGTGGTTGATGGAGCACGAGGAGCTGTCCGTCACGGAGATGACCGAAGCGCTCGAGCACGACGCTGGCCTGAAGGGCTTGGCCGGCACTCAGGACATGCGCGAGGTGCTTGCGCGAGCTGACGCCGGCGACGAGCCAGCCCGCCTAGCGCGGGATGTCTATGTGCACCGGCTGCGCGCTCATATCGCCGCGATGGTCGCGGCACTTGGGGGTCTTGACGCACTCGTGTTTACCGGTGGCGTCGGCGAGCACTCGAATGAGATCCGCGCGCAAGCCGCGGCGGGGCTGGCGTTCCTCGGTGTGGGAGTCGATGAAGCCCGCAACGGTGAGACACAAGCCGATGGGGAGATCGGTGCGCAGGGCGCCGAGGTTCGCACGCTGGTGCTCACCACCCGCGAGGATCTTGAGATCGCCCGGCAGGTCAGAGCGGTGCTCGAGCGCTAGGCGGCGGGTCATGACAACGGGCATTACACGAATGGCGATCCGTACTAACTGGCAGCGGCTATGACTGCCACCCGTGCCGGCGCGCGGCGGCGAAGCAGCCAGCGGCGCAGCTCGTCGGCTCCCCAGACGATGACGGGGTAGGGAAGCAGGAAGGCCAGGTCATGCAGAGGGAGCCCGGCGGTTCCCAGCAGCGACTGCAGTGGTGGCGCGTAGACGAAGACCGCGGCGAGCAGCAGCTCTGCCACGATCGCCCCGAGCAGGTAGCGGTTGCTGAAGACGCCGATGGATCGCAGCGACGCCCGTCTCGTTCGTACGGCGAACGCGGTGCCGATCTGCCCGGCGATCATCCCCAGGAAGGTCATTGTGGTGGCCTGCAGGTAGGCGTGATGGAGTGGGCGCCCAACTCCGACCGGGTCGCCGGGGTGCCATCCGGCCTGTGCCATCACGTAGAAGTACCCCGTCAGCGACAGGCCGGCGACCATGACGCCCAGGAACAACCACGCGCGGACGAGCATCGGAGCGCGGATGACGCTTTCCGAGCGCGGGCGCGGGGGACGGTCCATGCTGCCCGGCTCGATCGGGTCGCGGCCGAGCGCGAGCGATGGCAGCGTCTCTGAGCCGACGTCGAAGGCCAGGAGCTGCAACACAGTGAGCGGAAGTGGAATCGCGCCGCCACTGAGCGCGAACACGAGGAACGGCACGACCTCGGGAGTGGCGTGGGCGAAGATGTACTGGATGAACTTGCGGACGTTGTCATAGACCTGACGGCCCGCCTCGATCGCCACGACGATCGTGGCGAAGTTGTCATCGGTGAGCACCATCGTCGATGCCTCCCGGGCGACGTCGGTCCCGGAGCGGCCCATCGCCACGCCGATGTCAGCCGTGCGCAGCGCGGGCGCGTCGTTGACGCCGTCGCCGGTCATCGCCACCACGTGGCCCTGGCTGCGCAGGGCCTCGGCGATCTGCAGCTTGGTCTCCGGGGAGGCGCGCGCGAAGATCACCTCCCGCCCATCGGCGAGAATATCCTGCACCTCCTGCTCGTGGGTATGGTCGAACGCCTGAGCGTTGACGACCAGCTGATCTTCCCCGCCAATGCCGACCTGGCCTGCGATCGCGGCAGCAGTCAACGGATGATCGCCGGTGATCAGCACGATCCGTATGCCCGCGCGGTGGCAGCGGGTTACAGCGTCAATGACCTCGGCACGGGGCGGATCGCGCATCGTGATCAATCCGAGAAAGCACAGTTCACGCTCGGCGTCCTTGCGGTCCGGCGCCTGTGCGCCGGAGGGCAGCGATCGGCGTGCGAGCGCCAGCACACGCAGCCCCTGGCCGGCGAAACTCTCCACCTGCCGGGTCACACGCTCCCGCTCGGAAGGCTCGAATGTATCCTGGCCACCATTGGGCAAAAGCACGTTGACGCACTGCGGCAGCACTGACTCGGGTGCGCCCTTGGTGTGTAGCCAGTCCTGACCTTCGTCCGCGTCGAGGGTAGACATCAGCTTGAGCTGAGCGTCGAAGTTGTACTGGTGAGCACGGCTGCGCTCGCGGCTTGCGGCGTCGGTCTGAACGCCGAGGATCTGCGCGGCCATCAGCAGCGCCAGCTCGGTCGGGTCTCCAGTGCTCTGACGGCCGGACTCCAGGTGCGCGTTGTTGCAAGCAGCGGCAGCCTGGGCAAGTGCCGTGAGCGCGGCGTCAGGGGAGCGTACCGGGGGCTGCCCCGCACGCTCGGCGTCAAGCGTGGCCTCGCTTGCCACGGTCCATGCAGCTATGGGACGCATACGGTTTTCGGTCAGCGTTCCGGTCTTATCGGTGCAGATGACATCCGTGGAGCCAAGGGTCTCCACGGCGCTCAAGCGCTTGACCAGCGCGCCCCGGCGGGCCAGCGCGCGCACCGCGACAGCCAGCGCCAGCGTGATGACCGGCAGCAGTCCCTCCGGCACGTTTCCCGCCAGCAGGCCGACCGCGAACACGACGCTGTTCTTGAACGACAGGCCGGCACCGAAGATCGCGACCGGAACAAAGGCGACGGCCATCGCGATCGCGATCCCGGCGATCAACCATGCGACCCTGCGAACTTGCCGCTCCAGGGGGCTTGGCTCTTCCTTGACCCGCTCGGACAGTGCGGCTATGCGTCCGAGCTCGGTGTGCATCCCCGTCGCAAACACGACGCCCTGCGCCTCTCCGCCGGTGGCGCTCGTGCCGCTGAACAGGAGATCCCGCGCGGCGATCCGCGGTACGCCCGTATCCACCAGCTCCGCCGAGCGCAGCGCCGGAGCCGACTCGCCCGTGAGCGTGGAGAGATCAACCTCGAGGGCCCCTGAGATCAGGCGCGCGTCGGCGGCGATGCGGTCGCCCTCCTCGACGACCACGACATCGCCGGGGACCAGCTCGGCGGCCAAGATCGACGACGGCTGTCCATCGCGCAGGACCCTGACTTGCTGAGGCAGGAATTGCGCCAACGCCTCCACCGCCCGCTCTGCCTGCATCTCCTGCACGAACGCGAACAGGGCGTTGAGCACGATCACCAGCAGGACCGCGATGGCGATGGTCTGACTGCCGACCGCGAACGACAGCACCGCGGCGAGCCACAGCAGCAGCGCCAGGGGGTGTGTCAGCTGACGCGCAAGCTCTCCCGGCCACTTCAAGCCGCCGCGACGGCGCAGCTCGTTGGGGCCGTACTGGATCAGGCGTCGCTGTGCCTCCCGCGTGGAGAGACCTTTCCGCGAGCTGCGCAGATCCCGCAGCAGCAGCTCGACACTCTCGGTCACGTCGATGTCGACTGCCTCCTGTGTGCTGGGACCGTGAGCACTGTCGGGAAGAAGATCCACCGGGCCTTGCCCTTGTTGGCTCAACCGTCCGTCAAGCTGTGCGCGAGCACGGGCTCGCGGGTGCGGAGGTATGGGATGAGATAGCGCCCGAAGACCTTCTCCGGTGCTGTGGAGGTCTCACCCTCCTCGAAAGACTCATGCTGGAGGGTGGCGCCAGTGGTCTGGCCGAATTCGTCGAGCACTGTTCGCAGTAAGATGGGACGTGTGCCGCCAAGCAGCCGGGCGCGCAGCACGTGCTGCGCCTGGGGCTCCTTGACGACGGCCCCGTTCTCGGAGGCGATGCACTGCGCGATCAGGTCTGCTTGCTGGGCGGCCAGCCCGCCCTGCTTGACCGGGAAGCTCGTCATATCGCCGGCGGCGTACACGTCTGCCAGCCCGATGACCCCGCCGAGCGCGTCGGTTGTGATGAAGCCCCAGGCATCGGTTGGCACGCCGGTGATCCTGGGCCCCCGGAGCTCGGGTACGGCGACGACACAGTCAGCGTCCAATCTCCCCCCGGAGCCAAGTAAGAGCGCCCCGTCGTGCTCGACGCTCTGGGGATCTGACTCGCCGATGAAGCGCACTCCTCGCTCGGCCAGGAAATCCGCGACGAGCCGCGAGGCTTGCGCGCCGAAGACCTGCAGGGGTGTAACCTCGGGGCTCACCAGCACGACCTCGCCCGCTGCGCCTTGCTCCTGGAGGTGAGTGGCTGTGAGCAACGCCAACTCGTACAGCGGCAGCGGCCACGAGCAGCCGTGTGGCACGGCAAAGATGATGCGGTGGAGCTTCCCGGCGCGCAGTTCGCTCGTAAGGTGGCGGATGTGGTTCACCTCTCGCTGGTCGCGGAACGTCAGCGCGCCCGGTATCGACCTGGTGGGGCGGGCGCCCACCGCGAGTACGAGGGCGTCGTAGTCCAGGAAGGCGAAGGAAGCAAGCCGCACGCTGTGGTCATGGGCAGCGACCGCCTCCAAGTGATCCAGACGGAAGGACGCGCCGACATCGGCGGCGATCGCCTGCAGGTCATACGTGCGCGGCGGGGTCTCGTCGAATGCCTCCGTGGTCGCGGCCGGCTTGTATGCGAGCACGGGGGAGGCCGAGATGAGGGTCACGCGCACCCGTTCGGGCGCGAGCGCGCGCAGGGCGAGCATCGTCTCCACCGCAGCGAACCCGCCGCCCGCTATCAGCACATGCGCGGGATCTGATGGTGAGGTGGCGCGCGCCATGTTTGGGAAGATCGCATCCCGTCGCCGGCCGGGCATCCGTGAAAACCCCGGAAGCTCAGACCGGGGTACTACGCGCCGCCGGAGTCAAGCGTTGCCAGCAGACGCAGCTCATCCATCAGCAGACGGGGCAGCAGGAAGTGCTCCCGCACGTGCTCGCGCCCGCTGTGGCCGAGCTGCTCCGCCAGCTCGCGGTCATTCAACAGCTTCAGCATCGCGGCAGCGCACTCCTCGATTGAATCTACCAGTACGCCGCCGACATCTCCGGGCATCTGCATCGGGATGCCGCCGGCGCGCCCGGCGACGACCGGTGTGCCCTTCCACAGCGACTCGGAGACGACCAGCCCGAAGCCCTCGCGGATCGACTTCTGCACGACCACCTCGGACAGGCGCTGGAAAGCGTTGACCTCTACGTTGCCCACTCCTGTGAGGTTGGTGTAGACGTGGATCAGCTCCTCACGCTCGGCGACCTCTGAGACCTGACGGTAGACATCCCAGCCCTCGGGGTCATCGAGCGCCATCGAGCCGACGAGCGCGAGCTGCAGGTCTGGAATCTCCTCGCGTACGAGCCTGTAGGCGTCGATCACCCCGAGCGGGTCCTTCCACTGGTCAAAGCGCGAGACCTGCGTCACCAGCCGTCCCGGGAGGTCCAGCCCGATCCAGTCGAGGATCTGGCTGGCCATACCCCGCTCGAGGTCGATGTTCTTGGGACTGAGGGGATCGATCGCCGGCGCGATCGCCTCCACTCGCTGCACTGGAAAGCTGGGCGGCACGAACTCGGGCATCGTGAACACCGCCGCGTCGAACCCGGCGAGCAGCGGCTCCATGAAGCTCCAAGCGTCGGGGTTGGGCTCGCTGGTGTCGATGTGGCAACGCCAGACCCAGCGTGCACTGCCCTTGCCGTGCGCCTGCAATAGCCCGGCGGGCTGGGGATCGTGGATGACGATGAAGTCATAGTCGCCATCGAGGGTCGCCGCGTTCTCCTGGACGCAGCGCATGTAGGCGGCCTGCTCGGAATCGCTCAACCCGTGTGGCGCGCCCTGTAGGGCATTGTGCAACGCCTTGGTCGCGTGGAAGAAGTCCTCGTCGCCGCCGATCACCTTCCAGTCGACGGTGAGCCCAAGGTCGCGCAGCAACGGAACGCTCGAGCGCAGAAGCTCGGACACCCCCCCGCCATAGGACGTCGCGTTTACATTGAGGATGCGCGCGCCCTTGAGCGTGTGCGCATGCGCGCGCAGCTCCTGCATGATCCCATCTGGAGCTAGCCCGTCATAGGCATCGAGCGACCAGCGCCCGACTGTCACCTTCTGAAGCACGAGTTCATTCTTCTCAAGGTCCCGTCAGGTCGCGCCACTGGAAGATCCACATCGCTGCGAGCGCTGATGTCGCTGCGATGCCGAGCATGATGACGGCGTCGCCGGCGCGAAAGGGTTGCGCGGGTACGAGCCCTACGTGCGCGAACGGCGTTGCCTGCACGAGCCAGTGCGGCACGCTGAGCAGCGAGCCGAATAGGTCCCACAGGAACGCGACGGTGACGAGTCCGTAGGAGAGCCCGGTGCTTGCTCGGGGGAGGATCGCGTAGGCGAGCGCCGCGATGCCGAGGAACATCAGCGCGACAGGAAGGCAGTTCAGGCCGGCTTCGAGCATCCCCGTCGGGGAGATGCTGACGCCGCCTGACTCGGCGCCGGCCCAGGTGAGCAGACCGGCGGTCAGGGAGATCGAGGTGGCGCCAGCGACTGCGAGCACGAGCCGCCCGCCCAGCCATCTGTGGCGGCTGACCGGCAGGGAGAGCAGCGTCTCAAGTCGCTCATCGGCTTCCTCGTGGCGCGCGGCGCCGATCTGCGCGCAGACGAACAGGCTGACGGCTAGGACGAAGAAGATGAACACGAACGCGAGGTAGCCGGTGGGCGTGACGATCGAGCCGGTGCCAAGCTTTGCGACCTCGCGTTGCAGGCTCTTGGAGATTCCCGCGGTTGAGGTGCTCTTTGCGATCACACCGGTGATATACGCGAACGCGCCGACGCTCGAGAGCCACACGATCAAGCTGCCGCGCTCTGAGCGCAACGCCTGCGCGAACGGCGAGGACAGCAGACCGAGACGTGGCTCGGCGCTCTCACGGGCCGGGAGGACCCCGGTGCCGATGTCGCGCCCAGCGGCGATCCGTGCGGCCACCACGAGCAGCAGCGCGGTTGCCGCGCCCGGGAGCGCCAGCACGATCGGATGGGCGCCGGTGAAGGGGCGCACTTCCTCGGCCCACCCGAGCGGCGTCGCCCAGCGCAGCCAACTCGCACCGCTGGAGGTATCGGCGATGACCCGCAACGCTAAGAACAACCCTACTGCCGCGCCGCCGAGCTCGAGCGCCATCCTGCGTGTCGAGGCAAGCTGGCTCGCGAGCGCACCAACTCCCACGAACACCGGCACGACCGAGGCCGTCGCAAGCGCCAGCTCGGCTGACCCGCCCGCCGGCAGGCCGGCCAGGATCAGCCCGACGAACTCCGCGATCCCCAGGATCAAGACGCCCGCCGCGATCGCGGCCAGCGCCGCGAGATACGCGGTCCCTCGCCCGACTGAGCCGGCCAACACCAGCTCCATCCGGCCCGTGTCCTCCTCGGTCCGCAGCGCGCGGACCGAGGCTAGGAGCCCGAACACCGCCGCGAAGATCGCCAGCGTCCCGCCGACGCGCCATGAGGTATAGCCGGAGACGGAGAGCAGGTCGTGCGGGACCCCATAGAACAGACGGATCGCCTTGTTGTCAGCAAAGCTGTGGGCGAACGCGAGCCGGCTCGACAGCGTCGGGTAGGCGTCGCGGTAGCCGACCGGCTGGATGTAGGCGATAACGGCGAACAGGTATGCGAAGGAGATCGTGCGGACCCGCGCGTCCCGGAATGCACGCCGCGCCAACGCGCTCGGCGGAGCGAGGCCCACCCCGGCACTCAACTTGGGCGTGCTGGGCGTGACGACCGTCCCGCTAGTCGCCGACATGACCGTCAAAGCCGTCGTAGTGATGCAGGAATATCTCCTCGAGCGAGGGCTCGCGGCTGCTCAGCGTCATCACCGGATGCTCGGCAAGCGCCGCGATCAGCGGCCCGACACTCCCTGAGACCTCAAAGCGCAGCGCGTTCGGGCCCGCGCTCTGCATGTGCACTCCCTCGAGCGGCGGGAGTTCCGGTGCCTGATCGACGAACGTGACCTCGACCGTCTGCACGGCGAGATGACGCAACTGTTTCAGCGTCCCCTCGTCAACGAGCTTTCCGTCTCGGAGAATCCCGACCCGGTCACACAACGCCTCCACCTCGCTGAGGATGTGGGAGGAGAGAAAGACGGTCTGTCCGCGCTCCTTCGCCTCCTCGATGCAGTCGCGGAAGGCCACCTCCATCAAGGGGTCCAGGCCGCTCGTCGGCTCATCGAGCAACAGCAGCTCCGAGCGTGTGGCGAGCGCCGCGATCAGCTGCACCTTCTGGCGGTTGCCCTTGGACAGCGCCCGGATCTTCTTACGCGTGTCGAGCTGGAAACGCTCGACGAGGACGTCGCGATAAGCGACATCGGTGCCGCGGTGCAGGCGCGCGAGGAACTCAAACGTCTCGGCGCTTGTCAAAGAAGGCCAGAGGAATGGCTCGCCCGCGACGTACGCGACGCGTCGATGCGCAGCCACCGGATCGCTCCACGCATCGACCCCGAACAACTCCGCGCGCCCGCCGCTCGGATGGTGCAGCCCCAGCAGCAGCCGGATCGTGGTGGTCTTGCCGGAGCCGTTCGGACCGAGATACCCATACACCTCGCCCTCTCCCACCGACAGGTCGAGTCCATCCAACGCAAGCGTGCTCCCGTAGCGCTTGGTTAGTCCCTCCGTGCGAATCGCGGGTTCCACGAAGTCTCCTCGCCAATGCAGGACATCATGCGATGCAGGCTATTGCGCTTCCCGACAGCGAGCATCAGCCTTCGTCCGCACCAGGACTCAGGGAAAAGCCGCAGCAACATGGAGTCATTCTGGCGAAGCGATCCGCGGCGATCGGTTTTGCTCTGCGGCGTGGAATGATCCGGTGGTGCGGGCGATACAGATAGAGCGTCGCGGTGTGCTGCGCCTCGTGGATTTGCCCGAGCCCGAGCCGGGACCCGACCAGGTTCTCGTGAGGGTGCACGCATGCGGCGTTTGCCGCACCGATCTACACCTGCTCGACGGGGAGGTCGAGATTCCCCGGCCTCCGATCGTTCCCGGCCATCAGATCGTCGGTACCGTGATTGTCGCCGGCGAGCGAACGGGAACCGTCGAGCCACTGGGGCCGGGAACGCGTGTTGGCATTCCGTGGCTTGGATGGACTTGCGATCGGTGTCGCTACTGTCTCAGCGGGCGGGAGAACCTCTGCGATCTCGCGCGCTTCACTGGGCGCGACATCGACGGCGGCTTCGCAGAGTTGACGCTCGCCGACGAGCGCTACTGCTTCACGCTTCCCGAGGGCTACTCCGACCTTCAGGTCGCTCCGCTGCTGTGCGCGGGACTGATCGGCTATCGGGCCCTGGGAATGACCGGCGACGCCGAACGGCTAGGCCTGTACGGATTTGGCTCCTCAGCGCACATCATCGCTCAGGTCGCCAGCTTTCAGGGCCGGCGTGTGTTCGCCTTCACTCATCCCGGAGACGAGGCGGGACAGGCCTCGGCGCGCGAGCTCGGCGCCGAGTGGGCGGGAGACTCACTCACAGCGCCGCCCGAGGAGCTGGACGCGGCGATCATCTTCGCTTCCGCCGGTGAGCTTGTCCCCGCGGCGCTGCGCGCCCTCGCCAAGGGTGGAACCGTGGTGTGCGCCGGGATTCACATGTCTGACATCCCGAGCTTTTCCTACGACATCCTGTGGGGTGAGCGCGCAGTTCGCTCGGTCGCCAACCTCATCCGCCAGGATGCCAGCGAGTTCCTTGACCTCGCGCCCCGCGTCCCGGTTCGGACCGACATCCATCCCTATGCGCTGGGGGACACGAGCCGCGCCCTTGAGGATCTGCGCGCCGGACGCTTCCAGGGCGCCGCGGTGATTGAGATCGACAGGTGACCTACTGTAAGTGGTCTCGCTCGCAAGTCGCCGCGCGCGGGCTCAGGCTCGGGGAGGCGCGGAGCGAGCGATGGTGAGCTCCCAGTAGCGTCCCACTCATGCTCGCTTCAGGAACCTCAAATAGAACGCCGCGAACACCAGGACAATCCCGACGTTTACCATCAGGCGCTCCCAGAACCGATGCCTGAAGAACAAGACGTCCACGCCGACCACGACGGTTACCAGCGCGAGTACGTAAAGCACGACGCCTGTCTGCCTTCCCATCGTTGCACCCTACTGCTCGAGGACCGCGTCGCGGCCACGGATGACGTCGCCAAGACGACGCCTCCTTTCGCGCAAAGGCGCTAGCCGGCCTGCTCGAGCTTCGGACTTGGGAGCTATGTTGAGAGTGTGGGAGGCGGGCCGTGGCGCACCACCCCGAGTTCGCTCTCGACCGCCTCTATACGCTCGGCTGAGACTCGTGGCCCATTGGGCGGAGGTTGCAGCCAGGGCCATGCGGCAGGTTCGGCGAGGGCGCGCACGTAGTCCTCGATGCCCGCGGGCGTCGAGAGCACGAGCATGCGAGCGGTGTCGGACTCGACGTGGAAGCTGTGGGGCGTCCCTCCCGGGGCAAACGCCATAGCGCCGGCCCGGCAATGGCGCGGCTCGTCCTCGACCCAGACGGTGACCTCGCCTTCGAGTATGTAGAAGCTCTCATCCTGTGGGTGGGAGTGAAGCGGCGGTGACGCGCCATTGGGCAACATGACCTCGAACGCCGCAAACGCCCCACCTGTCTGCTTGCCGTCGAGCAAGATACGCGCGAGCGTGCCCAAGAACCAAAGCGGCTGCGTCTCGCTGACGACCCGAGGTGTGATGTCGGCGCGCTCGTTCATCTTTCAGGTTCCTTTCGACCGCGGATACCGTAGTCGATTTGGGTTCGGAACGACAACGGCGATCCAGGACTTGTTGTCTGTGATCAGGCGCTTGTGCCGTGCATAGGATGTGCCGGGGCTGAGCCGCCTGGTGCTCCCGCAGGTCGCTGTGCGCTGGTGCGGATCGTTCCCCACCAGATCGTTGCCAGCAGCGTGGCACCCACGATCGCGAGCCCAATCGAGGTGATCACGTAGCCAGGTCCATGCCGTGCGGTGTCCACGAACACGTATACGACTGAGCCGATGAACCCGATCGACGTCCCGGTGATGATCGCCCGCCCGATCCGGCCGTGGTGGCGGGAGGCGACGAGGCGCTCGACGACCACCATCACGAGCGCCAGGGTGGGCAGCAGGAACAGCCCGAGGTCCTGGTGAAGCCAGGTGAACACGGCGTCATTGGCAGCCCCCTTGGCGTGTGGGTCGCCGGTGCCAAAGTGGGTCTCGTTGAGCTCAATCGAGTAGCCGGCGATCGTGACGGTGGCAAAGCTGAGCACCCAGGACCACACCGCCGCCGCACGGACGGGCAGACGAGCAAGCGAAGCGAGCTTGCCTACCGCCAACGACCCCAACACGAGCAGCCCGCCGAACATCACGAACACGCCGGTGATCACGTCGTCGCTGGCGATCCCATTCGTCCCGCCATGGGACGTGAACCAGGCCGGCGGCGCCCAGGTGCTGAAGCCCGCACGCACGTACACGTAGCTCATGGCGAGAACGCCGACTGGGACCATGATCAGCCCGACCCGCGCGACCTGGCGTGGGGCTTTACCGAGGCTCCCGTAGCCGAACTGGCGCGCTATGAGCGTCACGATCAGCGCCATCGACGCGACCGCGATCTGGTGCGAGTGCGACACGATCAGCGCGGTGGACCAGTCGCCGGCCTTCGTGTAGCCGATCGACTTGGCGAACGAGCGCAGGACACCCGGCTCCAGGCCAAACTCCAGCAGCCACCGGCGAGATGCCCCATCACCGCGGCCACGAGTAGCGAGGCGGTCGCAACCGCTGCGCCCACGAACGGCAGCGTACGAGACACGGGCGCGCGGCGACGGTACTCGAGCACGAACCCGACCAGCAACATCAGCAGGATCTCATCGAGCGCGAAGAAGCCGACGATCTGGATCCACATCGGCACCTCATAGCCGGGCACTGCCTTGTCGAAGATCCCCCCGATCGCAACCGGGATCGTCGCAGCCAGCGCCCCGAGCGCGATCCAGACCCGGACGTGCTTGGAATGAAGCTCGAAGACCTGGCAGGCGATCAGCGCGCCGAGCGCGACCATGCCGATCAGCAGGCCGTGCAGGAACATCACGTGCCAGTAGTTCGGGCTCGCGGTTGCGCTCGACTCGCTCTGGAACGGATTGGAGATGAACGCGCTGATCACTCCGAACAGGAGCATCCAGCTCAATACGAAGAAGACGATCCTACGGTCGGTCAGCCACGGGAAGCGAGCCAGCACTGCCTCGTCTGCGCGACCATCCGAGTTGCCGAGCTGGGCTTGGCTTTGCTGCTGCGGGATGCCGCTATTCACGGCCCAAGTCTCCTTTGGTGTCTCGGAGACGCAAAAGCATACGCCGAAGTCGGCACGCGGCTTTAGCAACAGCCACGACGACGAGCGATCGCGTGGATCAGTGCCAAACCGCGCTCGTGTTCTCGCGGAAGCGAGCTTATCCGCTCAACCCGCTCAACCAATACATGCGCGAACTTGCAAGCGAGACCACTAAGCCACGAGGCGCTCAAGCTCCTGGTGTCGGGTAGCCGAGAGCACCGGCCAGTCGGGCTCGTAGCCGAACACATCAGCGAGCGGGGCGGAGCCGTAACGCTCGGTGACGATCTCGATGTGCTCGGGTGTGACGAGAGCCGGGTGCTCGACGCCGCAGGAGCGCGCCAGGGCGAGGATCTCCGCGCGCAGCGCGACGAGGTAGTTGGCTGCACGACTTGACTTGAGATCCGGGTCGAGTCCGTGCATGAGCCAGCGCGACTGGGTGGCCACACCCGTCGGGCAGCGGCCGGTGTGGCAGCGCTGGGCCTGGATACAGCCGATCGAGAGCATCGCCTCACGGCCCACGCTGATCATGTCGCAGCCCAGTGCGAACGCGAACAGCGCGGAGTCGGGGAACCCGAGCCGGCCCGAGCCGATAAACACGACGTCCTCGGCCAGCCCCGCGCGCGCGAACGTGCCATAGACGCGCGCGAACCCCAGCTTGAACGGCAGGGCGACGTGGTCGGCGAACGACAGCGGCGCGGCGCCGGTCCCGCCCTCGCCGCCGTCGACCGTGATGAAGTCCGGTCCTGCGCCCGTGGCCGCCATGCGCTCGGCGAGCGTTTCCCAGAAGCCGTTCTCGCCGACCGCGGACTTGATGCCGACCGGCAGGCCCGTGTCAGCCGCGACAAGCTCGACGAACTCGATCAGCTCATCGACATCTGAGAACTCTGAGTGTGCGGGTGGGCTGACACAGTCCTCGCCGACGGGTATGCAGCGAATGGTGGCTATCTCAGGGGTCACCTTGACGCCCGGGAGCAGTCCTCCGAGTCCAGGCTTGGCGCCTTGGGACAGCTTGATCTCGATCGCGCGCACCGGTGCCTGCTCCACACGCTCGCGCAACCGCTCGAGGCTGAAGCGGCCTTGCGCGTCGCGGCAACCGAAGTACCCAGTGCCGATCTGAAAGACCAGCTCTCCGCCGTGGCAATGCGCTCCCGCAAGGCCGCCCTCACCGGTGTTCTGAAGGCAGCCCGCGAGCTCGGCACCGCGGTTCAGCGCCTCGACGGCGACGGGGGAGAGTGAGCCGTAGCTCATCCCTGACAGGTTCACCAGCGAAGCGGGGCGGAACGCGTGACGTCGCCCGTGGCTCGCGCCGAGGATCTTGGCTGCGGGGATGCCGTAGCCCGGCGGCCCGCCAGACTCTCCCGCTACCGGCGCGGGGGCGGGAAACGGCGAGTGCTTGATGATCAGCAGGCTCTCGACGGCCTCCATCTCGTCGTCGGTTCCGAACCCGAACACGTTCGGTTTGCCCTCCGAGGACGCGTAGATCCAGCGCCTCTGATCGCGCGAGAACGGGCGCTCCTCGTTGTTCGAGGTGACGATGTACTGACGCAAATCCGGGCCGAATGCCTCGAGCGCGTAGCGCAGGTGCCCGAGGATCGGGAAGTTACGCAGGATCGCGCGCCGGCGCTGTAGGAGGTCGTAACCCACGACACCCGCCACTGCTGTGGCGGCGGCGCGAGAGCCAGAGCTATTGAGCATGGCCACTGCGTGCGACAGCCTCGCAGCGTGGGCGGACATCGCCATCGGCCGCTTGCCCATGGTGCAGTAGCGTTGGCCGAGCGGCGATCCGGTTCAGCCCCAGGTGCGCCGGAGGATCAGGCCTGCGGTTATCGCCAGAAGAGGCGCGTAACGCTCATGCCGATCGATCCCCCCGGTTGGCTGCGTGATGCACGATCGCCTCGTGATCTGCTGGGTAGACGAGAGACTCGTGCCCCTCGTCCCAGCGAACGCGGAAGTGGGTGTGCCCTGGCGCGCCGAGGATCTCTCTGATTTCCCCGCGCCGCGGAGGACTGCCCGCAACGCCGGCGATCTCGAGCCAATCGCCGACGTGGGCGGTTGAGTTGTCTTTATTGTGAGACTCCATCGGCGGGTACGATCACATCACGTTATAGACGCCCAAACATCCGGTTTCGCTACCGAGCTCGATGTGGTGAACTACCCATTGCAGCGAGTGCGCCCTGCACGGCACGGCCCCGGCCGGTGGACCGGCGCGGACTGGCGGCGTAGCTCAATACCCGTCCCACTGGATCAGTAGTCCTCCACAGCAGTCGGCGGCCGATCGCGGATGTCTGCTCTGTGTGTACACCGCATCCTTCCGGGCATGACTACGACCATCGCCACACCACAGACCACGTCGTTGGGAGAGCTCATTGACCTCACCGGCCGCAGCGCAATCGTCACCGGCGGCGCGATGGGTATCGGGCTGGGCATCGCCCGCCGCCTACACGAGGCGGGTGCGAGCATTCTCGTCGCGGATCTCGATCTGGCCGCCAGCGAGCATGCGACCCAGGCTCTGCGCGCCGTGCGAGCCGACAGCGCTCTGGCTGCGCGCTGCGACGTCAGCGATCCCGAGAGCGTGGAGGGCATGGTGCACACTGCCGTCGAGAGCTTCGGCGGCGTGGATATCCTCGTCAACAACGCGGGAATCTTTCCGATGCTGCCGCTCGAGGATCTCGATGTCGAGACTTTCCGCCGTGTTATCGACGTCAACCTGACCGGCCTGTTCCTGTGCACGAAGGCCGTCTCGGCGCGCATGATCGCGCAGGGCAGGGGCGGGCGAATCGTCAACGTCACATCGATCGACGCGCTGCACCCGTCGATGGTTGGGCTGGCCCATTACGACGCGTCCAAGCACGGCGCTTGGGGCTTCACCAAGAACATCGCGCTGGAGCTCGCGCCGCACAACATCGTGGTCAACGCGATCGCCCCGGGCGGGATCAGGACGCCGGGCACTGGAGACATGGACGAGGCGGCGCTTGCAGGTTTCGAGGCCATGATCCCGATGCGGCGAATGGGCGATGCCGACGACATCGGGCGTGCCGCGCTGTTCCTCGCCTGCGAGCTCTCCAGCTACATGACCGGCGCCCAGATCGTCGTCGATGGCGGACGGTTGCTGGCCTGATCGGTGGTGCGGCGTTACACGGACGGCGAGCGGCTCGAGCGCGATCAGCATGGAATGCCTAACCGGCGCCGGAACGGAGCGATGCCCACCTCATTGATGGTTCAAAACGGTTGTACCCCCGACCAGGGCGAAGATCCTGACCTGTTGGCGGCGCTTGCCGCGCCCACCATGTACCGCGGGCGCCCGCCGGTCGCCGTGCATGAGACGCACGCCTCATGGGTGTTCGTGGCCGACGATCGCGCTTACAAGATCAAGAAGCCAGTATCGCTGGACTTCCTGGACTACAGCACGCTTTCACGCCGGCACGCGGCCTGTCTCGAGGAGGTCCGCGTCAACCAAGAGCTCGCTCCGGGCATATATCTCGGAGTGCGAGCGATCATTGGGACCCCTCACGGGTTTCGCTTTGCGGTCGAGAACACGCCGGGCGCGATCGAGTACGCGGTGGAGATGCAGAGCTTCCATGAGGCGGACACGATGGAGGGAATGATCGTTGCGGGCACGCTCACGCCTGCTCACATACACGACATCGCCCGGCGTCTGGCGAGCTTTCACGGCTCCGCGCCTCGCGTCGCCGGGGGCGGGCCGAGCCAGGTGCTACAGACATGGCAGACGAATATTCAGGAACTGGGCTGGCTGGAGCATCCCGGCCGCTGGCACATGGACAGCATGCACCGGTTCGGCGAGGCATTCGTGAACGCCCATGCCGAGGAGATCGAGCAGCGTGTTCGAGATGGGCACGTCCGTGACGGTCATGGCGACCTGCGCTGTGAGCATGTGCTGGTGAGACCCGCCGTTCGCGTGGTCGATCGCATCGAGTTCGACCCCGCGCTGCGCTGCACAGACGTAGCCGCTGAGGTGGCGTTCCTCACGATGGATCTCGAGGCTCACGGCCAGGTCTGGGCCGCGCGGGAGCTCGTGGGCGCTTACGTTCAAGCCGGCGGCAGCGCGGACGGCGAGGCCCTGCGGTCCTTCTACGCCGCTCACCGCGCGCTGGTGCGAGCCAAGGTGACGCTGCTCGACGCTGCCGGGCATGGGTCGAGCGCTCGTGTCGCGCGACTTGAGCGGGCCGAGCGATTGTGGGCACTGGCTGAGGGGCTGTGCTGGCGGGCGCGGAGGCCGCTGGCGATTGTGGTGTGCGGACCGGCGGCCAGCGGCAAGTCCACGCTGGCCGGGGAGCTTGCCCGTCACTCGCAGCTTCCGGTGGTCTCCTCCGATGTTGTGCGCAAGCACCTGGCGGGTCTACCCGCCGCCGGGCGGGCCGCTCCGGAGCACTACACGGAGGAGTTCACGCATGCGACTTATGAGCTTCTCGGCAAAGAGGCCTCGGAGCACCTGCGCCAAGGCGGAGTGATTGTGGATGCCACCTGCCACTCTCCCGGCCAGCGGGAGCTGGCGATTGACCGTTTGAAGCGGCCGGGGAGCACCTATCTGGTTGTTCAGTGCCAGACCACGCTCGAGGCTGCCCTTCGACGCGCCGCGGAGCGCCTGCACGATCCACAACGCATCTCAGACGCGACGCCGCAGATCGCCGAGGAGCAGTTCCACGCGTTCGAGGAGATCGACGAGTTGCCCGAGGGCAGCGTGCTGAGACTCGACACCGCCCAGACCCTGGACACGCAGATCGCCGAGGTCACCCACGCTGTGGACCGCCGTGGCGCGGAAGGTGCAGCGGGCCGTCAAAGTCCGTAGAAACGCGCACCCGGCTTGGGGAGAGTCCCGGATGTGCCGGCTCCGGGCCGCGTTTAGCTTCGGGTGTGCATGTCACCGCACTCATCACACCCGACCAAAGGCAGGCACCGGAGATGAAGGCTCTCGTTTATCACGGCCCCGGCGAGCGCGGCTGGGACACGGTCGCTGACCCTACGATCCTCGACCCGACCGACGCGATCGTGCAGATTGACACCTCGACGATCTGCGGGACCGACCTGCACATCCTCAAAGGCGATGTCCCCGAGACCACGCCCGGCACCGTACTCGGCCACGAGGCCGTCGGCACCGTGCGGGAGACCGGAACCAGTGTAACGACGGTCGCTGCGGGCGATCGCGTGCTGATGTCGTGCGTCAGCTCCTGCGGGCGCTGCCGCTTCTGCAAGGAAGGACGCTACGGGCAGTGCCTGGGTGGCGGAGGCTGGATCTTCGGGCACCTGATCAACGGCCTGCAGTCCGAGTACGCGCGCGTTCCGTTCGCCGACAACTCCGTTTACAAGGTGCCTGAGCAGCTCTCGGACGAGCAGGTGCTGTTTCTCGCCGACATCCTTCCCACATCTTTCGAGGTCGGGGTGCTCAACGGCATGGTCTCACCCGGAGATACGGTCGCGATCGTCGGCGCCGGTCCGATCGGCTTGGCCGCCATCCTCACCGCCAAGCTCTACACGCCGGGACGGATCGTGGCGATCGACCTCGCCGGCAGCCGGTTGGACAGCGCGCGGCAATTCGGTGCGGACACCACGATCAACAACGGCAACGAGGACGCGGTTGCCCAGGTCATGGAGCTCACGGACGGCCTCGGCGCCGATGTGGCGTTCGAGGCGGTGGGTGTACCTGAGACCTTCGAGCTGGCCGCCGACCTCATCCGCCCCGGCGGGCGCGTCGCGAACATCGGCGTCCACGGGAAGGCCGCACACCTGCACCTGGAGAAGCTCTGGATCCGCGATGTCACCATCACGACCGGGTTGGTCGACACGTTCAGCATCCCCCAGCTCATGCGGTTGATTGCCAGTGGCCGGCTGGACCCGTCGCTGTTTGCCACCCACCGTTTCCCGCTCGGCGAGACGATGGCCGCCTATGACGTGTTCGCCGACGCCGCCAACTCGGGCGCCCTGAAGGTCGTACTCCAAGGTTCTAACGTCAGCACGCCGGTCGCCGAGACTGAACAGAGCGTGGCCGTCGCGTGAGAGCAAACCGGGAGATCAGTGCTTTACCACGTGGAAAGACTCCTGGCAGGGGCTAGCTTGAAATGATGTCCACACATCTGCACCTGGCGCCCAGCCCCCCCGGAACCGGATCGGCCGTCTACGCCGCGTCGCCTATCCGCGTGATCCTGGCAGACGACCATACGATGATGCGCCGCACTCTGCGGCTGCTGCTCGACGGCGAGGACGGCGTGGAGGTGATCGCCGAAGCCGATGACCTGGCGTCCGTTATGCGCAACGTTCATGCTCACCAGCCGCATGTGCTTGTGCTCGATCTCAACATGCCCGACGGGTCTGGCATCGAAGCCCTCAGCCAGTTGCGGGAACGGGTGCCAGAGACACAGATCGTCGTGATGACAATGCAGGACAGCCCGGCATTCGCGCAGCGCGCGTTCGCTGCCGGCGCGATCGGATTCGTGGTGAAGGAGCTCGCCGATGAGGAGTTGCCTCAGGCGGTACGCGCTGCCGCGCGTGGCGAGGAGTACGTCAGCCCACGGATGGCTGCCCGGTTGGACGCGCTACACCAGGCGCTCACCGAGGACAAGCTGACCGCACGCGAGGTCGAGGTCCTGCGACTGATCGCGCTCGGCCACACAAGCGTCGAAATAGCGCACAAGCTCAACCTCTCCCCGCGCACGGTGGAGACCCACCGCGCGCGGATACACGGGAAGCTTGGGCTCGCCACCCGGGCCGAACTGGTGCGCTATGCGCTAGGACGCGGTCTGCTCAGAACCTGAACGTCCCACAGGGCCGGCAACCCGGCCGCGATGGCGTGCCGGTAGACAGGCCCTGACAAGGGTGCCCTGCTCGCCGGAGTCGAGGCTCAGGGTGCCGCCGGCGAGACTCACTCTCTCCTGCATACCCGCCAGCCCAAATCCGTGGCTCCCAGCGTCGGGGTCAAAGCCAGCGCCATCGTCCTGCACCTCGACCAGCAACTCGCCGTCGGACTCCCTGACAGTCACGCGCACCCTGTTCGCCCTGGCGTGCTTGGCCACGTTCGTGAGCGCCTCCTGCACCAGCCGGTAGACGGTGGTTTCGAGATCCTCATCCAGGCGTTCTTCTCCTGCCGAGGGGCTGGGCAGCACGAGCTCGCTGTCGATCTGAAACCCGCTCTGCTCCCGGTGGCGGTCGAGCAGCCCCTCGATCGCGGTTCGCAAGCCCAGCTCATCAAGCGCCGCGGGGCGCAGCTCAGCGATGATCGCCCGCAGGTTCTCGATCTCATGCTCGATCTGCTCCACTCCCTTGCGCATTGCCTCTTGCGCCCGCGGCAGATCATCTTGGCGCAGCGCCGAGGCAAGCAGCAGCCGCAGGCCCCCGAGGCCCTGCAATGTCTCGTCGTGGAGCTCCCGTGCCCAGCGGCGCCGCTCAGCGTCCGCGGCAGCCAGTGTGCTACGCAACCGGTCGGCCTGCACGCTCTGTGCCAAAGCAACGGCAGTCGCTGCGCTCGTCGCGAACGTGCGCAGCATCTGCTCGTCATCCTCGCCGAAAACGTCGCCGTCCTGGCCGCGGTCGAACGCCGCCAGCACGCCCATCGCCTCCCCGCGGTGGACCATCGGCACGAGCAGTGCCGTCTGCGCGTCGGGCACGCCAAACTCGCTGGGGGCGATCCGCAGCCTCGCCGCGACATCGGTGATCCGCTCGGGCCGCCGGTGTTGCAGCACCTGTCCGGACGTCGAGCCCGCGATCGGCAAGCGCACGCCGCGCATCTCCCGTATATGACCGGCGCTCGTGTGTACCACGAGCTCCTCGCCCTCGCGCAGCATGATCACGAGACTCCGGGCGCCCACGAGCGCACGTCCCCGCTTGACGATCAGCTCCAGCACATGCTCGAGCGCGATCTCCCCGCCGATCGCGATCGCCACATCTCGGGTCGCCTCCAGACCCCGGAACGCCTTCTCGGCCTCCTCGCGGCGGCGCTCGCTGGACTCGTACAACTTTGCGTTACCGATCGCGATCGCCGCCCAATCGGCGAGGATCACCGCGGCCTCCTCGTCGCGCTCGGAGAACTCATCCTCGCCTTGCTTCTCGGTCAGGTACAGGTTTCCCCACACCTGCCCGCGAATCACGATCGGCACCCCCAGGAAGCTGCGCATCGGCGGGTGCCCGGCGGGAAACCCGTAGCTCGACGGATGCTGACCTACATCTGCGAGGCGCAACGGCTGCGGATGCTCGATCAGCGCGCCCAACACGCCCCGTCCGCGCGGCAGATCCCCGATCGCCCGGTGGGTCGCGTCATCAACCCCCGCGGTCAAGAACTGCTCCAGCCCGCTGTGCTCGTCGTTCAAAATCCCCAGGGCCGCGTAACGCGCCCCGGCGATTTCCCGCGCTGTCTCGAGGATACGGTCCAGCAGAATCCGCTGGTCGAGCTCCGTCGTCAAAGCCCGGCCCACATCCAGCAACCGACGAATCCACGGCTCATCAGAACTTATGCTCATCCCCAAGGGATGTTAGTCGCGTCTCACAGATCGGTGTGATTCCGGTGGTGCGTAGAAATCCCTGAACCTGCTTGCTGTGGATGGTCTGTGCGCTCCGAGAGCCTCAGCTGCTGCAGTCGGTAGTTAGCCCCCACCAGATTGCGGGTTCGCACCGATGGGGGGCCCCCAGCCCGACCTTATCCTCAGAGTACGTAGCGTCATCAGCGTGCGCTAGCACTCATTTGCAAGCAGCGCGCGCGTTTCGAGAGAAACATCTTGCCGAGCAGGAGGCACCGATGGACAGAACAATGAGGTGTCACCATTGCGGGGATGTGATCGGGGTGTACGAGCCGATGATCGTGCTCACCGACGGACGGGCGCGTGGCACTTCGAGGGCCGCCGAGCAAGATGACGCGGTTCCCTTTGGTGAGTGCTACCACCACGCCTGCTACACGCAGGCGCACGGTCAGGAGCCTCGCGAGTAACCCCGTGTGCGGTTACGTAGTTTTCCCGCTGGCGATGGCGGCTTTCCTCGGCTGCCGAGATTATCCAGTGGACGTAATCTGCAAGCCATGACTACAGATACTTCCCATCCCGAGAAGCTCCGTGTGATCGTCGCCGGCGGAGGAGTCGCCGCCCTGGAGACCGCACTGGCGCTGCGCGAGCTCGCGCCCGAGCACACCGATGTGACCGTCATCGCGCCCAACACGGAGTTCGTCTACCGCCCGATGACTGTCCGCGAGCCGTTTGCTTACGAACAGGCCCATCATTACCCACTCGCGCCGATCGTCCACGATGCCGGCGCCAAGCTGCTGAGCGATGCGCTGGCATGGGTCGATCGCGCCGGGCAGATCGTCCACACCGAGGCCGGTGAGGAGATCTCCTACGACGCGCTCGTGCTGGCCCTCGGTGCCAAGGCGATCCCGTTCTATCGGCATGCGATCACGATCGACGACCGTTGCCTTGACGAGACCCTGCACGGCCTGATCCAGGACATCGAGGGGGGCTACATCTCAAGCCTCGCGTTCGTGGCGCCGGGGCGGATGCCTTGGCAGCTGCCGCTGTATGAGATCGCGCTGATGACCGCCGGCCGCGCCTATGACATGCAGGTGGAGCTAGCCGTGACAATCGTCTCCCCTGAGGACGCGCCCCTGGCGATCTTCGGCCCGGGCGCGAGCGACGGCGTGCGGAAGCTGCTCGAGCGGGCGCACATCAAGACGATCAACTCCGCCTACGCCGAGGTACCCAAGGCGGGGGAAGTCGTAATCAACCCGGGCGACCGTCATCTGCAGGTCGACCGCGTGATCGCGCTGCCCGAGCTCTACGGGCCCTCGATCCGCGGCATCCCGCTCGCGGAACACGGCTTCATCCGCGTGAACCCCTACGGCCAGGTCCCGGACGCCGGACCGGTCTATGCCGCTGGTGACACCACCGACTTCGCCATCAAGCACGGCGGGCTCGGCTCCCAGCAGGCCGACGCCGCCGCGGAATCGATCGCCGCACTCGCCGGAGCGCAAGTGACGCCCGAGCCTTTAACCCCGTGATCTACGGCATGCTGCTCACCGACGCAAAGCCTGTCTATCTCACCGCCCACATCGCCGGCGGTCACGGGTTCAGTTCAGAGATCACCGACACGCCGACCTGGTCACCACCAACGAAGATCGCCGCTAAGTACCTCGCGCCGTACCTCGACACACTCGACCACGAGAGCACCCCGAAGTGAAGCCCGCTCAGGATGCCGCCGGTCCCTGCCTGGTGCTCGGTTACGACCGAACCGACAGCTCCCGCCGGGCGGTGAGGTGGGCCGCGAGCGAGCTCTACCCCAACGGGAAGCTCGTGATCGTCCACGCCTGCCGGCCCCTGCACGCCCCGCCGCCGGCCCTCTCGAGCACACAGGAGCGAGAGCACCTCGGCCGGGCGGTTATCGGCGAGCTCCTGCTGGAGTGCGAGGACTCGCTGTTCGATGTGGACATTGTCACCGAGGTCTCAGACGACGATCCCGTAACCGCGCTGACCGGGGCCGCACGGCGCCACGGAGCCCGTGCGATAGTCGTTGGCTGCGAGCAGCACTCCCGTCTGCACAAGGCCCTCGGCACGGTCACCAGCGAGCTGCTGAAGAGCTCACCAGTCCCAGTCACGGTCGTGCCGTTTCCCTGTCCCACAGCGAACGCGAGTCAAGTCACGCCGTCCGGCGGCGCAGGGTGAGCGCCCCCAACGCGAGCGCCACGAGCGTCGAACCGAGGATGACAGCGACGTCCACCGCCATCTCCCCGCCGAGCGGGCGTGGGCTGGTCGCGCGTGCGAGGGCGTCGTAGGCGTAGGTGAGCGGCAGCGCTCGGGAGATCGAATACAGCGGCGCTGCCATCTCGTGGCGGTCGATGAACAGCCCGCACAGCAATAGCTGGGGGTAGATGATCGCGGGCATGAACTGCACCGCCTGGAACTCGGTGCGCGCGAACGCGCTCACAAACAGCCCGAGCGCCATGCCGAGCACCGCGTTGCCGACCGCCAGCAGCCCGAGCAGCCATGCGCCGTGCGGGGCGTTCAGCCCCAGCGCAGTGAACCCGGCGAAGCACACCACTACCGCCTGCACCGCCGCGAGCAGGCCGAACGCGATCCCGTACCCCGCCAGCAAATCCCCCTTGGCAATCGGCAGCGACATCAGCCGCTCCAGCGTCCCATTGGTGCGCTCGCGCAGCATCGCGATCGACGTGATCAGGAACATGATGATGAACGGGAACAGCCCGCACATCGGCGCCCCGATCGCCTGAAACGTGTGGGGCCGGCCTTCATAGACGAAATACATCAGCGTCAGCAATACGATCGGGACCACGAGCAGCAGCGCGAGCGTGCGCGGGTCGCGGCGGATCTGCCACAGCACGCGCCTGGCCGTGGCCAGCGTTACCCGGGCGCTCATGAGATTGCGGCCTGCCCGTTCACAAGCTCGCTCGCCCGCTCATGGCGACGACGTCCGTTCGATGACCGCGAGGAACGCACGCCCGAGATCCTGCTCGCCCGTCTGCGCCCGCAGCCGCTCAGGGGTCGTCTGCTGGAGCAACTCCCCCTCGCGCATCAGCAGCAGCTCGTCGCACTCGCTTGCCTCGTCCATCACGTGACTGGAGATGAGCAGCGTGCTTCCCGCCCGCGCCAGCTCGTGGAATGTGCCCCACAGCTCTGCCCGCAGCACCGGGTCCAGGCCGACCGTCGGCTCGTCGAGCACCAGCAGCTCGGGGTCGCCCAGCAGCGCCGTGGCGAGCGACACTCGCGAGCGCTCCCCGCCCGACATCGACCCCACGACCTGGCGCTCGCGCCCCGCCAGACGCACCGTCTCGACCACCTGGGAGATGCGCTCGCGACCCACACCGGCGACGGTGGCGAAGTAGCGCAAGTTCTCCCCGGCGCTCAGATCGCCGTAGACCGACGGGGCTTGGGTCACGTAGCCCACGCGCCTGCGCAGCGCAGGGGTGCCTGCGTCCTCGCCGAGCACCGTCACCCGGCCGCCCGCGACGATCTGGACGCCCACGATCGCGCGCATCAGGGTCGACTTGCCACAACCGCTCGGCCCAAGCAAACCCGTCACCGACCCGCGGGCGACTTGCAGCGAGACGCCATCGAGCACCGGTCGCCCACCGCGAACAACACGCAGATCCTCGATTTCGATCGCTACGTCACCCACGTGGCCGCACAAGTTATCGCTGAGGCCCGGGTGCGCCTAGAATCGGGCGCAATGCAAATCTGGGAGCTAGATCGTTTGCGTGTCGCGGCTCACCAGCCGCAGGTCCTTCGCTCCGATGACGATGCCAACCGCGTCATCGCGCTGCTACTGCCACAAGGCGAGTGCCTGCAAGAGCATCAGGTGCACGAGCACGCGCTCGTGTTCGTCCTGCGCGGCGAGCTGCTGGTGAGCGCAGGCGCCAGCGAGCGGACGCTGTCCGCGCCGAGCCTGATCCACTTCGATCCGGGCGAGCGCCACGAGGTACGCGCGATCAGCGAGTGCCAGCTCGTGCTGTGCCTAGCTCCGTGGCCCGGGCCCGGACACCCGAGCCAAGCCGCCACCGCATAGACCACCCAGATGATCCACGTCTGGTTCATCGTCCGCTGGCTGCACCTGCTGGCGATGGCGTTCTTCGTGGGCGGACAGATGATGCTCGCTGCCGTGGTAGTCCCCGTCGGACGACGCTCAACCGACCGTGAGAGCCTGCGCTTGATCGCTCGCAGGTTCGGCTATGGCACGCTCGTGGCGCTGCTCGTACTGATCGCGACCGGCACAGCGATGGCCTTCCAGCTCGGCCTGTGGGACAACGGCACCTTTCACGCCAAGCTGGCACTCGTTGTCGTTGCCGGCGGGCTGCTCGTGTGGCACATTCGCCAGCCCGACTGGCATGTCCTCGAGGCGGCCGTGTTCCTACTCTCACTGGCGATCGTGTGGCTTGGCCTCTACCTCGCGAATGGTTACTCCTGAGATTTTTGTGTTCTCCCCAAAGGGCGCGGCCTACCATTGTCTGAAACGTCCCAGAAGATCCGTTGACCGGGTTTTCGCCGTGGGGATCTAACCCGGCAATCCTGGGCACAGTGCACAGACACCAACGGGTCAGCGAACTCCTCCAAGAACGAAAAGCGGGCACAACATGAGTCAGCGGCTACTGCTCGTCGACGACGAGGACGCAATTCGCACCATGGCCTCCATCAGTCTCGAAACGGATCGGCGATTGGACCGTCATATCCGCCTCATCAGGCCACGCCGCGCTGCAAGCCGCACAAGACGACGGCCCATTCGACGCGATCCTGATGGACGTCATGATGCGCGGCGTGCTCGGAGCCCAAGTCCCCATTATCTTCCTCACCGCGAAGCTCGGAGCAGCCGAACGCGAGCGCCTACTCTCACACGGAGCCGCGGGAGTGATCGCAAAGCCATTCGACCCCATGACCCTCCCCGAAGTGGTCCAGCAAATACTCGACCACTGACTCCAATGACCGTCAGCTGAGCCCTCGCCAAATCCGGTGAGCCATCCCGACTCCCCCGCGGACACCGCCCCGCCAGAGTCCAGCTTCCAACGCCAAGAAGGCGCGTGCTGGGGTCACCTGCGGGCGGTGCGATGAGCTTTCGCTCTACCCAGCTGAGCTACAGGCGCAAAGCGGCCTAAGACCGTTAGCAATAAGTTTTCTTCATTCTTTTACCTTGCCGTTTTGGGTGTTCAAAGGTCTCGGCATCTAGACATACCCGGTGACGAGCCGCCCGGCATCGAGTTCTCCGGTCCACGCGGCCGGGAATTGTAGGTATAAGAAGCGAAAGTAGCTGAAGAAACTTTGAAAGTGAGATCGAGATGCGCAGCTGCAGGCCGGTGGTTGTGGTGAGACGGCGAGGAAGGAGATGGCTCGCTCGCTCCCTGATCCTGGGCGTCTGCCTCGCTCCGGCGCGCGCCAACGCGGGCAAGTATCACGTCTACTCGTGCCGAACACCGGCGGGCGCGCCGGCTCGGGGCGATGGGTGGAGCGGATGGACCAATGGCCGGTGGGTGTACGACCGCGCAACCCTGTGCCCACGCTGGATCGTGAGATCCCGATGGCCAGCTCGTCCCCGCGGGGCACACCAAGGCCACCGGACGGAACGAACGCCTCGGCGCAGGCGACGCTGAGTGCGAACTGGCATCTCTCGCTACAAAGTCAACCTCCCGTTCTTCGGCGGCCCCGAAACCACTCCGGATGCGCTTCACGATCAGCCGCAAAAGCAACCGCATCCCAGCGCTTCCGCCGCCAACCTATCTCCGCATACGCGGGACAGACGCAACCAATCCACGATCACCGCGGGGACCGTCACCTGTGCGCCGCACAGCTTTGTGGATGTTTGATCTAGAAAGGCGACGAAATCTCCTTCAGCGCTGGCGCTGAAGGCATGCCGGATCCCTTTGTCTGCGAGCAAACAAACGCGCGCGGAGTGTCCTGTTCTCCGTCTTGTGTCGGAGTGGGAAGAGTGGCAAAGACGACTTCGACCGCTCATCCGATGCCGCGGGCCGCTGTGGACGCCGCGCTCGACACGTTCGCGCTCGTGATGCGCGAACGGCATCCGGGTGTGATCGCCCTGCCGCTACGGAGCGTAGGAGCAGACGGGGCCGTTCGCGTGCCCCCGCCGGGGCAAGTCATCCGGCCCTTCGCTGCGCCAAAGAATCGTCAGCCGGTCCTCGACTGGAAAGCTGGCGTGATCCCGCTTCACGATCACCACGCCGGTCGAGCTGCTAATGATGCACCTGCGATCCCCCACAGGTAGGTCGTCGTAGCGCTCGGCACCGGCGGCGCGTGGCACCATCGTCATCGCCCGCTGCAGCTTCGCATCTGGTCCGTCTATGTGCGGGGACTGTTACTTTTGAAGCGGCCCGTACCGGGGGGCGCTATATCACTCCGTCCAAAGAAAAAAGCTTCAGCCGCTCACGCTCGGCGCTCATCAGCTGCATCGCGAACATCGCGATCAGCCGCACGATCTGCTCCCCCACGCGCTCGGCCTGCGAGTACTCAGAACGGCGCGTCCCCGGCTCAGGTCCCGGCAGGTCGCGGATCGGCAGGTAGGTCACCTGGCTCTGCCCGACGGGCGGCAGCTTCACCGCTGGATCCGCGAAGCCGAGCTGGGTCAGTCCCGAACGGGCATAAACCTCGAGCGTCTTTGCCACCTGCGCGTCGGTCTCATCACCCTCGCCCAGCGCGCGCACCACCTCCAGGCAGGTCGGTTCGCGCGCTCGCCGCAGCACGCGGTCGACGGCGCCCACCACCGCGGTCTCCCACGCGGGCTCTGCCCTCCCCGGCAGCAGGTCACGCAGGAATGACACGGTCGCGTCCTGGCGCAGGTGCTCCGGCGCCACGCGCAGCGGGTCGAGCACGCCGCGCAGCGCCGGGTCGGGCTTCAGCGTCACGCACTCCGTGTGGGGCGCCACCTCCTCCAGCAGATGGAAGCGGTGGTCTCCCTTGGGGTCACAGTCGATGATGCGGGCGCCGAGCAGAAATCCCTCGTACTTGAGCTTCTGGTCGAGCGTCGTCTTGCCCGAGCCGAGCGCGCCAACGCTGAGGATCGTCGTGTTGCGGTTGCTGTCCGATCCCTCTCTGAGGTTGAAGCGAACCGGCTGGCGGGATCCCGACAGCGTGTGCCCGAGGTAGAAGCCCGCGCGCGAGCCCGCCACGTGGGCAGCCGTCGGCATCATCGCCGCAACCTGCTCCGGCGTGAGCGTGTCGTCGTAGCCCGCCACCTTCGTGCGTTGTGCGGGCAGGTGCTGCACGAACAGCGACAGCTGATCGCCGAGCGGCCGGTGCAGGCGGATCTCCCCGTAGGCGCGCCTTGTCATCTCAACGCGCTCCTCCAGCTCCTCCTCGCTCGGCGCCCCGACCGCGATGGCCAGCGTCGCGCGCAGAAGCGGCGGGCGGCTCGATGACTGCAGGTAGGCGAGCAGGTCACGTGCCTCCTGCGTGCGCTGATACCCGAGGTCGGTCACTCCCTGCTCCCCGTCGGACTCCGCCCGCACGATCTGGTCGGCGTCCTGAATCCGCCGCCGCGCGATCCGCAGCGCCAGCCCGTTGGGCAAAAAGTGCGCGTTCAGCGACAGGTCGATGCCGAACGGCAGGCTCTCCGGCGGCGCGAACATGAGCTCCACGCGCGCGCCCGGAAACTGCGCCCGCTCGGGCAACGCGCCAGCGACCAGTTGCGCCTGCCAGCTCGTGCCGGCCTCCGACTCGATCCGCAGCGCACGGCCGCGATGTTCGACGTAACCGTCCATCCAGCGCATCACGTCGCCCTCCAGCGGCGCCAGCACAGCCTCGCCGTTGCGCTCGAACAACAGCGCCCGCGGCTCGTGCAGACCATCAATGAGCGGCTCTCCCAGCCCCCGGCAGAAGGCCCTGCGCACGAGCCACTGCAGCTCCGCCCCTCGCGCCTGGCTGACCGGCAGGAAGTCAGCCAGCCGCGCGTGGGCCTGATCGGCGCGTACACGCGCGCGCTCCAGCTCTGCGACCTTCAGCACCCGCCGGTCTCTTACGGAGAAGGTGCGCCTGATCGCATCGATCCACTCGCGCGGATGACGCTCGGCGGCGCGCGAGACGTAGGCGGCAACATCACGCTCGGGATCGCGCAAGCTCACCAGCAGAAACAATTCCGGCCGCGCATCACCGATCTCGGTCAGGCGCTCTGAGTGCTCCTGCAGATAGCGCCTGCGCGCCCGCGCATGAGGAGCATTGCATCCGTCATTTTCGAGCTCCTGGGCGTAACCCTCCAGGTCCCAGCGCCGCCCGACGCGCAGGATCTGCACGTCTGCCTCGATCGCCTCCAGCGCCCCGAGCAGCGCGAGGAACCGCGCACGCTTGCCATCATCGGAGAGCCACTCATAGGAGGACACCTGCACCGCGAACGCCGCCCAACCGTCGTCGAGTGCGTCCGCGAAGACGCAGTTGCCGTACACGAAGCCGATCGGCGGCTTCACCCCCTCACCCGATCCGCAACCGGATGTCGCGTGCGAGCGCGATCACCTGACCCTCGGTGAGAGCACGCTGTTCCGGCAGTTCGCGCAGCCTCAGCCGGGGAGCGCCCAGAGGGCCGCTGCTCTCGATGCACTCGTGCGCGGCGGTGACGAGCACGGCCCCGGGTCCGGTGTAGCGCAACCGGCGCATCTTCTTCTCAGAGCCATCCGGTAGCATCACGATCTCCTCTGGGCGCCAGCACGTGCCGGGCGCGCTGCAGGAACGCATCCCGGCAAACCGGCGTGCTCCGGCGCCATAGCGCAGCAGCGCATACGCCGCCAGGTGAAACGGCCGGCCCTCGATGCGGATCACGCTCAGTACCGTGGCGCTCGCGACCGGCAGCGCGAGATCGCGCAGATACCAGGGAAGCGCACCGATCGCCTTCCCCACGAGCGGCAGGCCGCTCGCGAGCAGCGTGGCCACCAGGATCGCGAGGAAGTAGACGACGCCCCGCAGCGGAATCCCGCCAGGGTTCAACCGCAGCCGGTCAACGCGATAGATGCGCCGCTCCAGGTCGAATACGGCGCGATATGAGCGAATCTCCACTGCTCAGCCGAACAGCGAGGTGACCGTGGAACGCAGCAGGCTCAAGCCCGCAGGGGTTGCGAGCAGTACCGCGACGATCCCCACTGCGAACACGCCGGCCGCCTCCTTGAAGTCACGGCGGAAGGCCAGCACGATCGACGCGACCGCCAGAGCGAGCCCGATCAGGCTCATCGCCACGGTGCGGGCCGTATTGCCCGCCTTCGTGGCAGCCGATTCGAGCGACGCTCCCACTTTTTCGGTGCTGGCCGCCTGCTGAGCGTTGAGCGCAGTGGTGCTCGTGACCGCGGCCTGCGCGAGGACGGGCGCAAACGCCAAGCTTGCGCACGCGAGCAGCAGGACGCTGGCTCCCACGGCCGCTACCGCTCGCAGCAGTGCAGGACGATGGATGGTTCTCATTGTGGGCTCCTTCGATCGGGTTGGGCTGGGTATTGGAACTTCGGCTCACGGTCTGCCGCTGGCAGCGGACAGAAACCGGGCGGGCGAATATGCCCGGGTTGCAATCGCCGCCGGGCGGTTGCGCTAGGCATTGGGATTCACCTGGATGGCCGAGATCTCCCAGCGGCCCTGCACCCGGGTCACATCGAGTTCGTAGGCGAGCGTGTACCGCGTGCCGCGAGCATCCTGTGCTTGGGCAACGGCGAGCACGGCGCCCGTGCCCGGCGCCCAGTCCAGGCGCTGCACCGATTCGAGGCTCAGCGCCGCAGCCGGGAGGGAGACGTGCGCGTCATTCGTCAGGTCGGCGGCGAGATCAGATCCCGAGGCAGACAGGTAGTTGCGCAAGGCGCGCCCCACGACCGTCTCGAGCGCCGGTTCATTGACTTCACGCAGGTGCTGCGGCGCTTGCGCCGGGCCGCTGGCGGGGGCCCCTACGAACGCGGGATAGCCTCCCAGCGCCAGGCTGCCGGCGGCGGTCCGCACGACGCTCACGGACAGGTACTCAAGGCCCGCGTTATCGGTCTGCGCGGCCACCGTGTAGACGTGATCGCCCGCAACCGGTTCGCGCTCTTGCACCACTTCGGTCCACTGCACCTGCTGCTCTCCGCTGGGCGGCACCTGCAGGCCCGCGCCGGGTTCCATCCCCGGCCCAGCGAAGGAGGCCAGACTGTGTTCGTGCACTTGTGGATTCGCGGCACTCCACGTCAGGTAGCTACGCGCGAACAGCGAGGCGAAGCCTTCGGCCGCCAGGTCAGGGGGCGCGGGGGCAGGCGCCACTGCCTTCGCCGCCGCCGGCCGCGGCGGGTTGATTGCAAAGCGCGCGCTCGCCGCGAGTCCCGCGACGGCCAGCGCGCTCAGCAGATAGCGGGGCCATTCGCGTGCCACGCGAATCTGCCACAGCGGCCGGGCCGCAATCGTCACACGCGCGTGCCCAGGGATGCCCGGCATCGCTCAGCGCTCGAATCCGAACTCGGCGTGTCCTCCCGCTTGCGCGCGCGCCGCCGAAGAACCAGCTGAGGAGCCAGTGGCCGTGCGCGGATCCACTGAAGTGCCTGCGTGGATCCGAACCACTTCCGCCGCGCCGGGTAAGGCGCCAGGGGAATAGTCAACGGTGATCTGGGCGCCCCCGCCGCGCGGCACCCGCGCGGCGGTGAGAGGCGGATTTCCTGCCCGCCCGCCCACGCTCCTGCGCCGCGTGGGTGGGTGGGAATCAGATCCTCCTGCAGGAAGGTGGCTAGGGCGAAAAATGGATCTCCCTGGCCTATCGCTACGCCGCCCGGCCCGTGCGCCACTCAAGCGCGTAGCCTGCACGGTCCGGTGAGCAACCGCAGGCGCTGCCGGCGCCGCTCGAGAGCCGGTCTGGACCGGCGAGGGCAGGGGCAGTGAGGAACGTGTGGCCGCAACCAGGCTCCCCGGTTTCCTGGCGGCGCCTCGGTGTGCCCTCGAGATGTTCGCAGCGAGGACTGCGCCCACCGTTGCAATGGCACCGGCGAGCATCGCTACCCCCGCTGCCCGGCGCAGCCGGCGCTCGCCTGCGAGCGTTCTCCCGGGCTCCGCCACGATTGGACTTTCGTCCACCGTCGCGGGCTCGAACCCAGCGCCGTTCAAATACTCCTCTTCGGTGTACACGCGATAGACCTCGCGCGGACGCCGCTGCAGGATGCTCGTCACACGACCACCCCGCCAGCGCAAATCACGCGGGCGGCCGGAGGCCAAGGCGGGGAGGTACCCGGCTTCCGGCCGCTTGCGCGCGGATGGGCATCACCGAGCGCTCGTCCGTCCGATCGACCGCCGGCGTCCCAAGGGACGCGCCTATGAGTGGGGGGAGAGATTTTCATAGGAGAGTCCCTATCTCTCTCCGACTACCGACCCTAGACGGGACACTTCACCGGGTAAAAATTTCTACCTCACACTCAGCGCGCCGCTGTGACTCGCGGGGCGGGGGTGGGCGGGCACCGGATTCGCGACGGGGCGTGCCGGATCTCGCTCCCTTGCCACGCCATTTCCTCACTCGCCAGCATCTCTCGCAGGCGCGCCCGGGCACGCTGGGCCACCTTGCGGTACTTCTCCTTGGACCATCCGAACCGGTGGCAGAACTGGGCGCAGTCCATCCCCGAATCGATCCTGCTGGTGAGAACCAAACGCTGATCTGGGGTCAGGTCGCCCACGGCCTTTCCCAGGCTGCGCAGGTCCATCCGCAGCATCACGAGCTTGTCGACCTCGACGCTTCTGTCAGCGACTTCGACATCTCCCTCGCAATCTCCCAATGACAGCGCGCCATCCAGCGCCGCCTGCGCGGGGCTGCGCCCGCGCAACGCGCGGCGGCGGTCGTGGATGCGCGAGACGAAGCGTTGCTCGAGCACATTCGCCATATGCGCGCGAGTGGAGAATCCCCTTCCCTTCTGCGCTTGCGCCAGCAGCTCGAGCGTAGCTTGGCTGTAGCAGTCCTCGAGGTCCTCCTTGCGCAGGCGATGGCGGTGCGCGCGCAACATCAGCTCACGCCTAGCCTGCGCCATCAGCGCCATCTCCTCCACTTGGTCGGGTCGCTTGCGCGGATCTCGCCCGGCGAGCAGGCGGCTGTCCAGCGCTCGTATTTCCGGCTCACATCGGGTAGACACACACCATGTCGCTCGCTTCCTCGGAGAGACCCCCCTCCCAATGAGCCTCACCGGTCGTCTCCAGGAACTGGACCGCCTCCAGCAGCGCCACCGCTGGCTCAGCTTCCCCGCGGCGGTGATCAAGAAGTTCGGCGACGACGAAGCCGGGCGGCTCGCGGCGCTGATCGCCTACTACGGGTTCGTCTCACTGTTCCCGCTGCTGCTCGTGCTCGTCACGGTGCTGGGCTTCGTGCTCGAAGGTTCTCCCAAGACCCAGGCCAGCGTCCTTCACTCCACTCTCGCCCAGTTCCCGATCATCGGCGATCAGCTCCAGCGCAACATCCACTCACTGAAAGGCAGCCCCGGCGCGCTGGCCATCGGGGTCGCCGGTCTCCTATTCGGCGGCCTGGGCATTGTCGGCGCCACCCAGAACGCCTTCCAGCAGGTCTGGCACATCCCCCGCAAGCACCGGCCGAGCTTCCTCGCATGGCGGCTGCGTGGTCTCGGCCTGCTTGTCCTCCTCGGCCTGTTGCTGATCGTCTCGACCGTCGCCGCGGGCTACGTGACCGCCCAGACAGCGGGTGTAATCGCCGTGCTCGGCGGGATTCTGCTGGCGCTGGTATCGAACCTGCTGCTGTTCATCGCCGCCTTCCGCTTCCTGACCCCGGAGGAGGTACCGACCCGCGATTTGATCCCGGGTGTGATCTTCGCAGCGGTGCTGTGGCAGCTGCTGCAACACATCGGCGGCTACTACGTCGCCCATGTCGTCCGTCACGCCCAAGAGACCTCCGGCTTGTTCGCGTTCATCCTCGGCCTGCTCGCATGGCTCTACCTCGGCGGCCAAGTCACCCTTCTCGCAGCGGAGATCAACGTTGTCCGGGCACGCGCACTGTGGCCACGCAGCTTCTTCTCCGCCCAGCTGCTCGACGCCGACAAGCGTGCGCTCATCTCCTCTGCGGAGACCGAGGAGCGTGTTCAGGACGAGAACGTGGAGGTCAACTTCGATGGCTGACTTTTTGGCTCTGTGATGCCCATTTCAGACATTGCAGAGAAGTACTTGCGCCCGCAACGACCTCGCGCTATACTAACTAAACTTTCGTAAGCTCATATGGAGTAATAACTCATGGCCTCACCCGCAGATAGCCCCCAGACACAACCTTCTCAGCCGAAGCCGTTGCTGCGGCTGATCCCTCTCGACGACACGGTCGTGTTCCCCAACATGGGCATCACGCTGACGATCGACATCGGCGATGACGAGCGTGTCGTACTCGTGCCGCGTCACGAGAACGAGTTCCTCGAGGTCGGCACGATCGCCGAGGTAACCGAGCAGATCCGCCTGCCCGGCGGCGGCCGCGCCGTCGCCATCTCTGGCGAGCACCGCGCGCTGATCGGCGCCGCCCAGACCGGACCCTCAGGCGAGCTTCGCGTGGAGGTCGACGAGCGCCCCGATGAGGTGCCCGTGGACAAGCGCACGCGTGAGCTCGAGCGCGAGTACCGCGCGACAGTCGAGGAGATCCTCGAGCTGCGCGGCGACGACGGACGCATCGCCGCCTTCCTGCGGGCGATCGCCGAGCCCGGAGCACTGGCCGACTCGGCCGGCTACTCCCCCAACCTGTCCTACGAGCAGAAGGTCGAGCTGCTGCGCACGCTCGACGTGACCGAGCGCCTCGAGCTCGCCGTCAAGCTGCAGCGCGAGAGCCTGGCCGAGCTGCAGGTGCGCAAGCGCATCCGCGAGGACGTCCAGGAGGGCGCCGAGAAGCAGCAGCGCGAGTACTTCCTGCGCAAGCAGATGGACTCGATCCGCAAGGAGCTCGGCGACGACGACGCCTCCGTCGCCGAGGAGTACCGGGTCAAGATCGAGGACGCCGGCATGCCCGAGGAGGTCCACGAGCAGGCGCTGAAGGAGCTCAGCCGCCTCGAGCGCATGGGCGAGCAGACGGGCGAGTCGAGCATGATCCGTACCTACCTGGACTGGCTGATCGCCGTGCCGTGGAACAAGCGCTCCGAGGAGCACCTGGACCCGGTCGCCGCGCGAGCGGTGCTGGACGCCGACCACGCCGGGCTGGAGGACGTCAAGGACCGCGTGACCGAGTACCTGGCCGTGCGCAAGCTGCGCCAGGACCGCGGCATCGAGGCCGACCCCAAGTCTGGCGCGATCCTGACCTTGATCGGACCGCCCGGCACCGGCAAGACCTCGATCGGCGAGTCGATCGCCCGCGCGACCGGCCGCGAGTTCGTCCGCATGTCGCTCGGCGGCGTGCGTGACGAGGCGGAGATCCGCGGGCACCGGCGCACCTACATCGGCGCGCTGCCTGGACGCCTCGTCAGGGCGCTGCGGGACGCCGGCACGATGAACCCGGTGATCCTGCTCGACGAGGTCGACAAGGTCGGCGCGGACTGGCGCGGAGACCCCTCCGCGGCGCTGCTCGAGGTCCTCGACCCCGCGCAGAACCACTCCTTCCGCGACCACTACCTCGACGTCGAGCTGGACCTCAGCCAGGTGCTCTTCCTGGCCACCGCCAACGTCGCCGACACGATCCCCGGCCCGCTGCTCGACCGCATGGAGGTGATCCGCTTCGACGGCTACACCTCCGAGGAGAAGCTGGCGATCGCCAAGGGCTACCTGTGGCCGCGCCAGCGCGACCGCAACGGCCTGCGCGAGGACGAGGTGAAGATCTCCGACGAGGTGCTGCGCACGATCATCTCCGAGTACACGCGCGAGGCTGGCGTGCGAAACCTCGAGCGCGAGCTCGGCACGGTGCTGCGCAAGACCGCGACCAAGATCGCATCGGCTCAGACGCAAGGCGAGCCGACGGACGAGCAGGCCAAGCCCAAGGCTGACGGCGACGACACAAAGACGTCTCCCGCCGCGAGCAACGGCAAGCTGCCCGCTGCAGAGGAGAAGAAGAAGCCGGCAAAGAAGAGCAAGACAGCGAAGGCCGCCAAGGCGAGCGCCGTGAAGATCGACCTGGAGGCCGTGCGCGACGCGCTCGGCCGCCAGAAGTTCTTCCAGGAGTCGGCCGCGCGCACCGCGACGCCGGGCGTCGCGACCGGGCTGGCCGTGACCGGCGCCGGCGGCGACGTGCTGTTCGTCGAGGCAACCGCCATGAAGGGCAGCGGCTCAGGCGGCAACAGCCTCGTCCTGACCGGCCAGCTGGGCGACGTCATGAAGGAGTCGGCGAAGATCGCCCTCTCCTACGTGCGCGGCCACGCCGAGGAGCTCGGCATCGACGAGCATGCGTTCGAGAACCGCGAGTTCCACGTGCACGTGCCCGCCGGGGCGATCCCCAAGGACGGTCCGAGCGCGGGCGTGACGATGGTCACGGCGCTCGCCTCGCTGCTGTCCGGCCGCCCGGTCAAGCACACCGTCGGCATGACCGGTGAGGTCACGCTGCAGGGACGCGTGCTGCCGATCGGCGGCCTCAAGCAGAAGGCGCTCGCCGCCAACGCGGCCGGCCTGACCGACGTGATCCTGCCGGAGCGCAACCGCGGCGACCTGGATGAGATCCCCGAGGAGGTTCGCAAGCAGATGAGCTTCCACCCGGTGATGACCGTCCAGGAGGTCCTCGACCGCGCACTGGAGCCGGCACGCGATGTCGCGCACGTCTCCTAGATGCAAGCCCGTTCCAGCGGAGGTCCGCCAGACGGCGGACCTCCTGGAGCGGCGCTGGCAGCTGTCGATCATCTACGCCGCGCTCACCGGCGCGCTGCGCTTCAACGAGTTCGCCGAGGCCGTCGCCGGCATCTCCCCGCGGATGCTCTCCGAGCGCCTGCGCGACCTCGAGGCAGCTGGGCTGGTCGAGCGCACCGTGATCCCCTCGAGCCCGCCGACCGTCGAGTACCGCCTGACCGAGCGCGGACGACGGCTCGGCCCGATCATCGACGCGATGCGCGCCTACGCCGGCGAACCCGTCGGCTGAGCCGTCATCGCGCTCTTCGGGCTCCCAGTCGACATCCGAGCTGGCCCCCACGAGCTGCCCACCAGGGCAGCTCGTGGCGTGCACGTCCTCGGTGCGCGGGTTGCGTATCCCAAGCGCTCCGGCGACCCCACCGGCGGCCACCAGCACCGCTGCGATCATCATCCCGAGGTGGAAGCTGTGCAGCGAGGCCTGCTGCGCCGCTCGCGTGATCGCGAGCGCCTGATCGCTCGCCAGGCCGTGCACGTTCGGGGTTCCAAGCGGCAGGCGCTTGGCCTCGCGCACGGCCTCGCGCGCCGCCTGCCCCAGCGCCGTCCCCGAAAGCTTGCTGTCGAGCGATGAGCCGAACGACTGCGCGATGGCGGCGCCCACCGCGGCCGTGCCTAGCAGCCCCGCGACACGGGCAATCGCGTTGTTGACGCCCGAGGCGATCCCCGCCTCCTTCTCGGCTCCCTGCAGCACCGCCGCAGTCAGCGGCGCGACCGTCATCGACAACCCCAGGGCGAACACGAGCAGCCCAGGCAGCACTTCGGATACATAGCCGGCCTTCAAGCCGATCAGCTGGAACAGCAGCAACCCCGCCGCCGCAACGAGCGGGCCAGCTCCCATGAAGAAGCGCGGGCCGAAGCGGTCGGCGAGCGCGCCGAAGCGTCGCGAGAGCACGAACATCATCACGGTCACCGGCAGTACCGCCAAGCCGCTCTTCAGCGGCGAGTAGCCGCCGATCTGCTGCAGGAACAGGATCAGAAAGAAGAACAGGATCCCGAGCCCCGCATACATCGCGAACGTCTCGATGTTCCCGGCCGAGAAGTTCCGCCGCCGGAACAGGCCAAGCGGGAGCATCGGATCGCGGATGCGCGACTCGTAGAAGGTGAACACGGCGAGCAGCACCGCTCCCGCGATCAGCGGGCCGAACACCGCGGGGCTCGACCATCCCAGGCGCGGCTGCTCGATCAGGGCGAACACGGGTCCACCCAGCCCTGCCGCGCACAGCAAGGCGCCCCCGTAGTCGATCCGGCGGGCGCCCGGCTGGCGTGGAGCCGAGCGTGGTATGGCGAACAGGATCAGTACGACACAGGCGATCACGAGCGGGATGTTGATCAGGAAGATCCAGCGCCAGGAGGCGATCGCGAGCAGCTCGCCCCCGGCCAGCGGTCCGAGCACGCCGAAGATCGCGCCCCACGCCGTCCAGCTGCCGATCGCCGCTCCCCGCTCGGACTCGTCGAACGTGTTGACGATCACCGCCAGCGAGCTGGGAACCAGCATCGCGCCGGCGATCCCCTGCACGGCCCGCGCCGCGACGAGCGCGCCGATGCTGGGCGCGACCGCGGCCGCCAGCGACGCCACCCCGAAGCCCGCAACCCCAAGCGCGAAGATCCTGCGCTCGCCGAACAGGTCGCCGAGCGAGCCGCCGATCAGGATCAGCGATCCGAGCGTCAGCAGGTAGCCGTTGGCCACCCACTGCTGCGCCGCCAGCCCCCCTCCGAGCGCACGCTGAATCGTCGGCAGCGCGACGTTCACAACGGTGCCGTCGAGCAGTGCGATCCCCGAGCCGAGGATGCAGGCGATCAGCGTCAGGCGCTTCGTGCGCGCATCGACCGGAGCACTCATGAGTTGCACCGTAGCGGTCGCATAACCTGTGCGCATGAGCTGCCCAGACCGCGGGCGCCTAGGCGCATCTCTCCAAGGTGGAGGTTGAGTTGAAGGCCACGCTGCTTTTCGTCTTTGGACATCCCCTGAGCACAACCTGTTTCTTGGCATTGGGTGCTTGCATTACTCCTGCCCTCACAGCTCAGCCCACCCCAACGCCCACTGCTCCCAGCAGGCTTACGACGCCGGGAACACCTCCACTGCTCTACCGGCCAGCCGGCTGTCAAGCGAACCGAGCAACACGGGCTTACTTCCACGGTCCCAACCGCAAGCTGGTCGCGATCGGCTTCGACGACGGTCCGGCAGCCGATACGCCGGCATTCGTGAGGATGCTCGAACGCAACCGCACTCCCGCCACCTTCTTCATGATCGGCAGGCAACTGACAGGCGCCTACGGCTCGACCCTGCGCCGCGAGCTGCGCGCCGGTGACGCGCTCGGCGACCACACGTTCACGCACCCGGACCTCACCAGGAGCGGGAATGTCTACGGTCAGCTCGAGAACACCATCAAGGCGATTCGTGCTCAGACTGGCTACACGCCGTGCGTGTTTCGCCCGCCGTATGGCTCCTACGACGCACAGGTCATTCGGGCCGCAAGATCGCTGGGCCTGGCCACCGTCCTGTGGAACGTCGACCCCGCCGACTGGGCGCTCCCCGGGACCGCCGCGATAGAGCAGCGTGTGCTCGCCCAGGTACGGCCGGGCTCGATCATCATCTCCCACGACGGTGGTGGTTTCCGCGGCCAGACGCTTGCCGCCTACCCCCACATCATCGCCAAGCTGCGTGCCCGCGGCTACCGCTTCGAGACGATTCCACAGATGCTCGGATTCCGCACCATCTACCGCCGCTGCCGCAAGCTCTGCGACGGGCTCGGCATCCCTGAGCCGTTGCCTTCCGGCTCGATCGTGGAGCCCGGATAGCGCAACTACGCGGGCACTACTCGCTACTACTCGTTGACTGCAAGCACTTCGAGCAGTGCGATCCAGTCGTCTTGACCTCGCACGAAATTCTAGTTCTTCGAACCTCGTGGCGAGATGTTCCACGCGCTTGCGCAGGCCGTTGTCTGCTGGTTGCAGATAGCGCACGAGCAAGCTGCGGGGAATTTCATGGATGTCGATGTTTTCAACGTGTTCGTCGTATCGCTTGACATTCACCGGCGCCGCACCAAAGCTGTTCGCGCGCCACGCGCGGACATCCGCACATATGTCCGGTACCTGCAATGCGACCATTTCCTGCAAGCCCCTGGCGAGCCGGTGGGCGTCACGCGTGATCACCGGGTTGCTCCACGTCAGCCGGTCCAAGCTATTGACATACGTTCGGACGATCGCCGCATCGGTGTGGTAACCGGTCGCCCAGAGCGCTCCGGCCGCCTCATAGCTGAGCTTCTGATCTTCTTCGTTCTGCGGTGAGCCCGCCCCCACATCCGGGCATTCGGCGCGGAACCGGAGGTCGAGTGAGTGGATGCTCGCTTCAACTGAGGACCACGTGGTAACCGCGGCATTCAGCACCCTGTAGCTGGCAACGAGATAGGTGTGAGTCGAGGATATATCTCGCGATGCGGCACTTGCCGTAGCGGGCGTGAGCCCAAACGCGAGCGCAGCCATCGGGATCGCTACTGCTCTGAGCACGTACGCCTCAATATATCCCGGATGCTGATTGCGCTTTGGGGCTCGGCGGATCAGGTTCAGATGCCGACCGTCCTGAAAGCCCAAAATGGGTCGGCGCGCAGGCGAGCATCGCCTGTGGCGTCGTCGGCGTTCAAGGCGCGCTCAACCTCACTCAGCAAAGTACAAAGATCAGGGTCGCGTATGGCCTCCGCGAGCATCAAAGCTCCATTGATCGGAAGCCTCCCCGGCGCCCCGGACGTCGCGATCGTGGCGCTGCACGCCACGCTCGCGCCGAGCGGCGTCACTTATTTCGAACACGCCGAAGGCAAGCGATTCGTCTATCAACCCCCCGGGCATTCTGCTCCCGAACAGCTGTCTCCGTGGGGGGTTTCCGTTCGCCGTGCAATTCAGCTTGTGGATGGCAGTCACGCCAGCGCCCGCACCACGGAGCCCTGTCCGGCGAAGGCGGCGAAACGGCAGCGGACGGCACACAAGAGGCGGTAGAGCGCCTGATTGTCACAGCTTTGAGGCTTCGCGGCACTCTATGTCCGATGGATGATGCGGATGCGTTCTCAGAGCTCTACAGAGGCGAGGCGGAGAGTGTGCTGATCTTCCTCACCCGGCGCACGTTCGATGCCGAGATAGCGGTCGAGCTCACCGCTGAGACGTTTGCGATCGCGATGCGCTCGTGGAGCAAGCTGCGGGGTTTGGCGCGCGAGCAGCAGCGCGCGTGGCTGTTCACGGTCGCAAGGCGCCAGCTTGCGCGCTACGCGCGCCGCGCGAGGGTGGAGCGCCGCGCGATCGAGAGACTCGGCATCGAGGTGCCGAGCGTCGCTCGCGACGACCTTCAGCTGATCGAGCAGCGGGCGGGGTTGGACGAGTTACGGGTCGCGCTCGGTCGCGAGCTCGAACGGCTGAGCGTCGAGCAGCGCCAGGCGCTCAACATGCGCGTGGTGCAGGAGCGGCCCTACGCCGAGATCGCCGAGCTGCTCGGCGTGTCCGAGGAGACGGTCCGCGCGCGCGTGTCGCGCGGGCTGCGCAGGCTGAACCAGGGACTGGCACAGCACCAAGCCACCGCGGAAGGGACCTCGTGAGCGATCACCCGCGCGTCCTGGATCAGCTCGGAGCCGAGCTCGACCGCGTTGCCCGCGGCAATCTCGCCGAGTCAGGAGGTCTCCGCCTTGCACCTCGCCGGTTGAGCGCGCTCGCCGTCATCGTCGCGCTGCTCGTGCTGGCCGCTGCCGCCACGGCGGCGGTGCTGTTGATTCAGCAGGGGCCCGCCCTGCCCGCGCCGCACGCCCAGGACCTGCAGTCCGGCGGCGTGCCGCTGCCGGGGAGCGTGCGGCTCGCCGGGCTCGACGCGCCCGACCCGGACGGCGGCGCACCGCCGTGGGACATCCGGCTGTCGCGGACCCGCGCAGGCGAGACCTGCACGGCGGTGGGGCAGGTGCTCAAGGGGCAGTTCGGGATCGTCGGCCTCGATCGTGTCTTCCGCGTGTTGCCGCTCGGAGGGGCGGACGCCTGCGGGGTGAGCTCGCCCGGCGGACCGACGCTCGCGGGTGCTCGTGTGTTCGTCGGGCGCGGAGCTCAGGAAGCCCGCACGGTGGTGAACGGCGTCGCCGGAGACGGCACGCGCTCGGTCACGGCCTTCGGACCGGACGGCGCGAGGGCGCTCCCACTGGGGCCGCACGGGAGCTTCATCACGATCTACCGCGGCCGGGTGGAGGACGTGCGGCCACGGATCATGATCGTGAGTCGCGACGGGCACGCACACTCGATCGCTTTCGCGCAGTCCTCGGCGTTTGAGGCCTCCGATCCGGCCGGCGGCTCCCCCTGGCAGGTGAGCGGCGAAGCCGACCTTCAGCCGGGCGCCCACCCCGACGAGGACTGTGCGCAGGCCTCCCGGGAGCCGGGGCCGGAAGACCCGAGTCGCTTCGGTTCCTCGCTGACGCCTGAGGTCTGTGGCCGTCTCGGCACCAAGCCCCTGTTCGTGCTCATGCGCCGGTTCGTGCCCGGCAGCGGAGAAGGCAGCGGCTGGCCGTGGGGCAACAACCCGGCGCGCACGCTCGTGTATGGCGCTGCGGCGCCGCGGGTGCGCTCACTGACACTCGCCGGCGGCGGCACGACGCGCGCCGTCCCGATCGACGCGGACGGTGGAGTTTTCCTCGCCGTCCTCGATGGGCACATCGACCCACGCTCGCTGACCCTCACCGCACACCTGCGCGACGTGCCCACCTTGACCTACACCCACTCGACGAACCTCCTCGAATACCAACCGAACCTCCTCGAACATCAACGCGACCGGCCATTGCCCGAACCGCCCGTCCCGGCCTACCGAAACCCCCTGCCGGTGCAGAAGACCCTGCCTCCCGCGTTCGAGCTGGCGCTGCCCAGCACCGTCAGCGAAACGCAGCGAGAGTCGGATCCCGCCGGCGCGGGCACCTGGCTGCTGCGCAGCTGGAGGGGACGGCCGAACCCGAAGGCGAACCTCGGCAATGGAGGCGGTCGCGAAGACTTCATCTGCATACAGATCGGCCTCGCCCACGGCGCGGCGCTGGTCGAACCGCGCGCCAGCGGCCCCGGCCAGCCACTGCGCCTCGGCGATGAAACGGGACGCTGCAATCAACCGCGAGACCTGCGGAGGATCACCTACATGCTGCAGGTCGAAAGCTACCTCGCCGACCCCTACGCCTACGCACCGCGACCAGCGCGCACCGTGCTGAGCGGTGAGCTCCCGCCCGAAGCCACCGAGCCCGTCCTGCTTGGCATCGGCCGGCCGCGAGCGCTCGCGCTCGACGCCAATCACGCCTTCCTCGTCGTGTTGCCCGGACACTACTGGCACGCCTCACCGCACATCACCTACGAGCTGCACGGGCACACCGCCGGCGGCGGGCGCGCGCCACGGTTCCCGCTCGGCCCGACGCCCAACGCCCCTCAGGCGCGCGCGGCCGACCCCGACGGCGGCGCTCCGTGGGGCTTCGCCGCCACGCCAGACTGCTCGACCGCGATCGGGCGGATCGTCGAAGGGCGCATGTCGAGCATCGACGAGCGCAACGGTGTGCTGAAAAGCGGACCAGACATCTGGGGCTCCGGCGGCGGCTGTCCCACTCACCCCCAACCGCTCGCCCCTGCGGCTGAACGCCGCCGCCCGGTCAGCTTCGACGTGCAACAGGCCGACACGTACTTCAGCCCGCTCGGAGGGCAAAGCTCCGAACCCCTCACCCCTTCTGAGATCGAGCGGCGCACGCTTCCCGGACGCACCATCATCACCGGTGTCGCTCGTGGCGACGTGGCCACGGTCACTATCAGCACGCCGCGCGACGTGCGCACGCTGCGACCGGCCGGGCCGCTGCACGTGATCATCGCGGTCTACGACGGCCAGTTCTTCCGCGGTGCCCTGACCGCAACAGTTGCCTTCAAGGACGGGTGCACTGAGACTGAGCCGCTGTTCGGGCCCGCGGGCGCCGGGCGCTTCAACCCTCCCCGCCTCACGGCCCAGCTGCACGACGCGGAAGCACACCTCGAGCAGATGCGCAGCAACCACCCCGGCAACCGCTCACCGCGCGCGATACCAAAGCAGCTCACAGGACGCATTGAAACGATCAAACAACGCATCGCCTACCAGCACTCACACCCCGGGCTGCTACCAAGCGAATAGGGTCCAACGCGCACTGCCACCGAGGCGTGAGGCCGCGACACCCCAACTGGCGGGCCCTCGCATACTAGATAATTCCGTTAGACGCTCTTAGAGCCTGTCGAATGTCTTGGTGATGTGGCCGTCGGCGGCTCGCCAGATCATCTTGGCCTGGTGGATGGCGCCGCCTCCCCCGCTCCGTGGCACCCTGACGACGACCTCGTTGTTGACGACCGGCGTCGTGACGCTGAACGCCGGGGAGATCTTGGGGCTGTAGCCGCTGGCCCGGCCTGCGGGGAAGCGGAGCGTGACTTTCGCGACGCCGTCGGGGACGATCATCGCGATCGTCGAACTCGTGCTAGAGCCGGGCGGGCCTGTCCCGATGTCCCTGCCCTGCTCGATGTCCGCCGCTGTGGCACCCCCGCCTCCGGTGGCGCCAATCGCGCCGCCGCCGAGATCAATGTTCATCTCGAGATGCATGATCCCCTGACGCGCATGCACTCCGCAGCCCGCGAGGACCGCGGGGTAGATGTAGTACGGGCTGCCTCTCACGATGCGCGTAAGGCGTACGTAGTGGACGAATGCGTTGCGTTCAAGTGCGAGGCGTCGCGGGAGCACATCAGCCCGCGTGGCGTGGCGGCGCAGCACGCCGAGGATCGACAACAGCGACCGGCTCGGTGCGCCTTGCAGAGCCTTGCCCTTACCCGAAGTGCACGACGCGGGTAAGAACCGGGCAGTCTTCGACGGTGCGCGTCCCGGCCCGACCGAGGCGCTGCCGGGGTGTGATCCACCCCCGCCGCCAGCGAATGCCAGCAGGACCGCCGCAATCACGCCCGCCACGAGAATCGCCGCCGCAGCCGCTCCTCGGTGGCGGCGCTGTCGCGCTCGTGCTTCTTCGATCACACCCGCGTCCGGCGTTTGCACGGGTGGTGGCTCGAGGGTGGTCGTCATCGGATGCCGGGAGTGCGCTCTCGCATTTGCTGAGCTACTATGAATAGCACAATGATCGATGTCAAGATCGACCGTGACGACCCAGCCCTGCTGCACGATCAGGTCGCTGCACAGATCCGCCGCGCGATTGCCGACGGTGACGCCACACCCGGCGAGCGCCTACCACCCGCACGCCACCTCGCCGCCGTGATGCACGTCAACACCAACACTGTCCTACGCGCCCTACGACTCCTCCGCGACGAAGGACTACTCGAACTCCGGCCAGGCCACGGAATCCGTGTCAGCGGCACACCCCAACGCGGCGCCGTTACCGCCCGCGCCCGGGACCTCGTACGCTTCGCCCGACAACAGGGATACCAGCCCGAGGAGCTAATCACAATCATCCAAAGCATCCACTGACCGATTAGGTCAAACCGCGGGTTCGTCTCATCCTCCGCCCGGCGTCACAAGCTTCCTGCGTTCACGATGTACTGGTTGTGGGTGCCAGTGATGACCATGCTGATGAGGCGCTTCTTGTTGCGGGCCGCAGCGACGCGGAGGCGTTCGGGGTCTTCTACGGACGGCGCGTGGACGCCGTGCTCGCCTACTTCCTGCGGCGCACGGGCGACCGCGAGCTCGCCGCTGACCTGACCGCCGAGACATTCGCCGCGGCGCTGTCCGCCCTCCCCCGTTACAACCCGCAGCGGAGCCCGGCGCTCGCGTGGCTGTTCACGATCGCGCATCACAAGTTGGTGGACTCGATCCGCCGCGGACAGGTCGAGGACCAGGCGCGAAGGCGCCTGGGCCTCGAGCCGCTCGTATTCAGCGACGAGGATCTCGAGCGCGTGGAGCAGCGGGCCGCGGCGGCGGACGGCGGCGCTGCGCTGCTCGAGCTCGAGCGACTCTCGGCCGAGCAGCGCGGCGCAATCGAAGGACGAATACTCCAGGAAGCCCAATACGACGAGCTGGCACGACGCCTGAGGTGCTCGGAGTCGGTGGTCCGCAAGCGCGTGAGCCGCGGGCTCGCTGAGCTCCGGACGCGGATGAGGGAGGCGTGAGGATGGACGCGATCGATAGGTTTGGGCAGGAGCTGGTGCTGACCGGGCGGCGCCGAGCGATTGGGAGGCGGCCGCTGCGGGAGCGCTTCGGCCGACGCTTCGCGCGTACATCATCGCGCCGCGGCGCGTCAGCGCATATGCGCCTCGCACTGCTCGTGTTCGTGCTCGTGCTCGCCACCGCCGCGATCACGCTCGCCGCGACCGGCGTGATCCTCACCGGCTCGCCAGTCGGCACGGTCGCCGCCCCCAGCGCCACCGTCGGCGAGGGCATCCCTGTCAAGGGCGGTGAGCGCCTGCTCCCGCTGCGCGTGGCCGACCCGGCGGGAGGCCTGCCGTGGGGTATGCGGATCGTCCACACCACTCGCGGGCTCGTATGCGTGCAGATCGGGCGCGTGTATCACGGGCAGCTGGGGCAGCTCGGCGTCGACGGCGCCTTCGCCGACGACGGCCGCTTCCATCCGCTCCCCGCCGATGCGCTCCCGGAAGTGCTCGCCAACGGGGGATGGATGGCCGGAAACTGCGCAGACCCCGGCGGCACCTACGCGGCCGACAGCGTCGGCATCGAGCTCAGCGCCAGCTCGACCCTCGGTCACCACGGCGGCGTCGCCGCCGACCGGCGCGAGGTCTCCTTCGGGCTGCTCGGAGTGCACGCGCTAAGCATCACCTACCGCGACGGCGCGGCGACACGCACCCAGCCGGTGATGCCTCCTCTCGGCGCCTACCTGATCGTGCAGCGCCACACCAGCGGCAGGCAGCTGGGCAGCACCAGCGAGACCGACGGCAGGGACGAAGTCCGAAACTACAGCATGCCCGCCGCGCCGAACGGCACCCTGACGGCGATCTCCTACAGGTACGGCGGCCGCCTCTGTGTGGATCGCGGCAATCTGCGCATGGCCTCGTGCGGCCTCTCAGAAGTGCCGCCGCCCCGGCCCGCTGCGCTCCCCGTGGCGCACGTGCCACTGCACGCCCACCTGCAGATCCGAGATCACTTGATCACGGGCGCGTACATCAGCTTCCCCGCACCGTATGCCGTCACGAACGCCGGCGAGAACTACTCGGTGACGGCGCCGATCTGCCACCACGAGCTCGCTGGAGGAGGCTCTCGCGCCGATATCACGCCGGGCGCGCTCGTGACGATCCCGATCGGAGACGTTCTCTCGCACGCATGCGGGCGGGCAGTCGAATTCAAGGTCGAATACGTCAGATCCATTGGCGGCCTGCCTCAGCCCACGCCCCTCGGCAGCATCACGATCCACGATCCGCCCGGAACGCACACCGCACCGCTACCGCGGCGCGAGGTCGAACTGGAAAGACGATCCAAGCCGACGCGCAGCCTGCACGCGCCGATTCGTCTCACGCTCCTGCCTCAGCCGCGAGCATCGTGCAGCGCCGCGTTCCTGCTGTACCCGTGTTACAAGGCCGAAGTGGGGTTCACCGCTCCCTACGGAGCGACCTCCGCGGCGACCGATTACTCCATCAACGGATTCGCCGCATGCAAGGCCGGCGGCCGACCCGAAACGAGCTGGGACCTCGGCCGCAAGGTGCGAGCGCACGAAACACTCAGAACGACCTCGCTGGGGCTGTTCGTGCTCACGCCCTCTTGCACGTCGCACGAGGGTTTCGAAGTCGTCTACCTGAACCACGACGGCGCCTCGGCGCGCGCACCCCACGCATCGGTGATCGTCGGCTCCGCGACACTGAGCAAGGGAGCGTTGCCGAACGGGCAGAATCCGAAGCCGCCTACGGGATGACGGCGGCGGTGCCTCGCGCACGAACAAAAACGACGCGGTCCCGCGCCGCTTGAGGAACCTTCCCTTCGCGCCTTTCAGCGTTTCAGTTCAGGTGGCGCGGCCTCACACCTCGGTGGCCTCGCTCTTTGCGACTCGGTTCCGCGTCTGGCGAGAACATAGGAAGGTGCGCCCGCGAAGACAAGTGCCTGCTACAGGAGATCCCGCATTCTCCGCAAAAATCACGCGGCAAGGCTCGGCTGCTGCAGCTAAGCGTCGTCAGCCTGAGGCCGGATCTCCAGGTCCATCTCCAGCTGACGCTCTGAAGGCTGCAACGGCGCCGTCGTTGTTCTCGGCCGGCCACGCTTGACCCAGTGCCCCACGACCTCCCGGCTGCGAGCGCTGTAGTGGTTCACGCGGCGGTCCGTCGGCGCCAGCGCCAGACCGCCCGGGGCCGGGCCGGTAACGAGCGCGTAAAAGCGCCTGCCTTTGCAATCGACCTCCACAATGTCGCCGGTCTGGATCCCCTCGAGCCTCATCGCAAGGCACTTCATCAGGATCGGAGGACGAGAGCGGCCTGACTATCGTCGACCCGCACGCACCCCGAGCTGGTCAACCGCATCGCTCGCCCTACGGCGCGGCGCCCAACGATACAAGCCCCCCTTGCGGGATCCCATCCGCCTGAACGACGCGTAGGCCTAGCAGCGCCTACTTCTTGTCTGGTGGATTTCCAAACCGTTTTTTGCCTTCAACAGACTCGGCATGAAGAAAAACCCCCCATCTCCACGGCCCCGCTGGGCTTCATTTCAAGTAAGGGTTGGCTCTACAGAGCCGCTCCTGCGGTTGTCATAATCCCTAACGGGATTTTTCGCTCGTTTTCCGCCCCTTTCGGGCGCGCTTAGCGGGACGGCATCCCGCGCATTTGGCTCTGCGATGCCGTTCTTGGGTCGCGATGTTCCGCCAGATTCAGCCCTCTTGGCGGGACGGTGCGAGACCGCGCTCCCCCCGCAGGGCTGCCCCTCAAGCGCGGCGTTTCTTGAGACCGCCCTTGTGTCGTCCGGCAGGCCGCTTCCACGCGATGGAATCACGCAGGCGCTCCTCCCGGCGCACCTCGCGCTCGGCGAGCCACGCCTCCACAGCCGCGCGCTCCCAGTAGTAGCGCGCGCCGCTCAGTCCCGTGGGTAGAGGTATGTAGGGATCGGGTCGGTGCGGTGTGGCGCCGACGCGTCGCTGGTAGAGGCGCCGACGCAGCTCGTAGCGCGTCTCGCCGATCATCTCGGCCACTTCGTATGAGTCGAGGTAGGCGCCTTCGAGCGAGCCAGCGGCGTGATCAAACCTACGCTCCCCTCGCTGGTAGGCACGGATCTCGTCGAGGAGCCAGTGCGGCTTGCGGCCCAGCCGGGCGACGAAGCGCGGGTAGCCGGGGCGTTTGATCTGCGTTTCGCTCGTCGCCAGTTCCAGGAGCCAGCAGGACAGCTCGACGCCGACGAGCGGGCCACACTCAGCCAGCCTCTCAGCAAGCTCCTCCTCCTGCGCGACCTGGAGGTCGATCTCGCCTTGGGCCACAGCCAGCACTCGGGACCAGGAGAGCCGCAGACGGTTACAGATGGCCCAGGTACTCTCACCGGCGCGTCTCTCACCCTTCGAGCGCCGCTCGTTATGTTCAATGGCCCACTCGTGGTAGTCCGACGCGCTGAGGCTCGTGTCAGCAGGGGAGCCTTCGAGCCACATGCGGAGGCCGACGATGGGGGCCTGCAGGTTCGCACCCCGCCCACGGCCCACCTCCCGCTGGACCGCGCGCTGGGCTGGGCTGCGAGGGATGGGCCGTTCTTCGTAGAGGCGCGTCGCCAGCTCCCAGCGTTCCTCGAAGGCGCCGTACACAGCCGCGAAGGACATCGAGAGCGCACCGCCGCGAGCAGCCCGCTTGAACTCCTCGACTTTCGGCGCCTGGCCCGGCGGAAGCTCCAGCGCTACTGCGGCCTCTCGCATGGCCTCGACGGCTTCGCGCCTCGCTCTCGCTTGGCCCGCGCGCTTCGACTCGCGTCCCAGAGGGCCACCGAGCGCTTCGCTGAGCGCTTGGTTCATCCGCAACTGCTGCATCTCGGGCAGCTCCAGGACGCGGCCCAGCAGCAGCCGCCACTCGACGTCGCCCCAGCGAATCTCCTCGTCACCCTTCCGCACCTGGTCTCTTTCGCCTGAGAGCGCTCGCAACCTCCCGACGCATCAAGCTAAAAACAGGCAAGCCTCCTGACCAGCCATATCATCGGGCGACGCGGGAGTGCTTCGCTGAGGTGCAGAGCACCGAGAAGCCAGCTCCCTACTTTTTAGCTTCCGCAAGTTTGACATCCACTTGGAGCTGACCAAGATGAGGGGCATCCCTCGTCCTGGTCAGCCGCGTCCGCTTGGGGTCGTGATAGGCACAGGGCCTCGTGGCGCTCGTCCCCGGCTGCGTGGCCTCGCCGCCGGATGACCCTTGCACGACGAGCGTCAAGCTGCCTTGTCCTCATCGTCGGGAAGCAGCTCCTGCGCTTTGACCACTGCCCGCATCAGCGCACTCGATACGACGCCCGCCCGCTCCTTGGCGCATTTCCATTCCTCAGTGGCTCTCATCGCCCGCTCGCGCATCGCACCTGCGGCCTCGTCGGCAGCGGATTCGCGTGCCAGTTTCGAGAACTCGCGCAGGCGTCTCTGAAGCTCGCCGTCCCATATGAAGTCCAGGCGCGCATCTACCGTTGAGCTTGCATCTATGACCCGTTTGCGTACCTCAACATCCACGCCGACGGTCGCAAGGAGTTCGGATATAGCCCGCTCCAAGTCACCGCCGAGGTCGATTATGTGCGCGATATCCGCAGCCGCTTCCTGGCGCACTTTGGACAGCCGGGCGTCCTCGTCACGTTGCGCCGCAGCCTTGTTCGCCTGCCGGTTGCCCGCCACCGCAAACCCGCCCGCGATGACTCCGGCCCCCAGCGCCGCCCCGCCCGTAATCGCATCATCGCCAGTGCTGTCGGCAACCACGCCGGTCGCACCTAGCGCAGTACCCGCAAGCATCAGGAAAAGCGCCATCCAAAGCAGCGCAAGGACGACCCATGCCAGCCTCTGCCGCAGCATCCCGAGAAGCCTAGCTGATGCCCTCGTGTGCCGGTGATCAGACTCTCACCCCTCCGACGTGAGCGCTAGGTCGCGCGCATGGCCGACTGGCTCTCCTTCTGGAACGCCACCCTCTGGCATGGCCAGCATCCATAGGCGCAGGCGCGACTGCGAAAGCGCTGCGTCCGTGAGGTGCCTCTGGCAATGTCGGTCCATGCAAGCCGCTGCGAACCCATCCGGAGCAAGGCAGCCTCTATCGTGGTACATCCGCCTCGGAATGCGACTCGGGCGCATCCCCGCCTACACCACCGTGCTCTGCGTTGGGCTCTACCTGTTCTATCTGGTCCGCTCTGCGATGGGCTATGACAGCACCGTCTTGGTGCTGATTTGCGTCCTCGCCGCTGGGATCGATTACGGTTTGCTGGTGGCCCGTAATGATGCGCGCGACTACTGGCGCAAGCAACAGGACCTCGGCGAGTGCCAGCAACCCTAGAGCGGCGAACGCCAAGATTTTGCGCCCGTGGTGCAATTCATCGATGATGCCCCCAAGTGCGAAGATCCCGCCGACAAACACGACGAAGCGTGCCCCCTCCTCCAGATTCTTACTCCAGTTCTTGATGACGTAGAACGGCATCGGCGCGGCCAGCGCCAAGGCACTGCCGAAGAGGATCAGACCGGCACCCACGACGATGCCAGACGAGACGGATGTCGGAGCCGTGTGCATGAGCGGGCCGCTTTCCAGTCTTGTTCGGTATGTTGGGACACGTCCTTTAGCGCACCCCTCGGAGCCCTTGCCGTCTTCACAGCTCGACTTTGCTACGGCAGCCCCGGCGTGACTGCATCTTCGCTTCGCTGAGGGTGAGGCCTACGCGGCCACCTGACGCACGAGAAGTTGCAAGCAGGATGCCCTCACTTGCGAAGCTTTGCCCAGGACTACTCTCTCGGCCCGACGGACGCGAAGGCTCACCTCGACCGCAGCCCGGTGGATGGCCCGTGGGGCGGCGTCCCGGCCTCAGAGCTGCTGCGCGCGGCTGAGAGGCGCACGTCCGGCAGGAGGAGGTAGCGCTGGCAGCCGCGCGGCGAATGAGGGCCATAGCGTCGGCCTAGAAGGGTCAGTCGAGGAGCCCACCGAGTTCGTTGGCGCCCTCTGTGAGGGCGCGGAGGCTCGCGCGGCCCTGGAGCTCGGATGAGTCGATGCGCACCTGGAAGATCGGCAGCCGCCTCACCGAGCCGGCGAGGGGCTCGAACTCGATGGCCCAGGCCACGTCGGGTGGGATTTCGCGGGGGATGCCGCCGCCCGAGTGCCCGTCTGCGTCCTGAACCAGGACCGACTCCTCATCATCGGGATCGTCTTCGAGCGAGGCCACTCGCAGGCGGGTGATGATCAGCAGCTCCTTGTCATCGATGCACGCGCAGTAGATGATGTCGCCGAGCGCGACGCGCCCCTTGCCATGGGGCACATGGATGCCTCCGGGCTGGCCTCCGTGGAGGCCGTTGTTGCGGGCGCGCGTCTCGGCGTCCCAGACGGAGAGCCAGTCGGCCACGGCGCGATCATACGGCCTTCGCTTAGGTGGCGGCTGGCCCCAGGGCGGGAGGGGGAGACGGGTTCCTAACGCTGGCCATAAGCTAGGGTCGCTCCCAGACCCGACCGGGAGTGAGCGCCGTCCTCCTCGCCTCGCTGCTCATGGCTGCAAGCCTCACGCCCAGCCACAAGAAGTTGCGCGTCTCGAACTCGTCCCGTTCTCGAAGCGCGCCAGTGGGTGGGTGCGCGAGCGATCTGCAATGCTCTTCATGACCGAGAGGAGGCCGAGATGGGGATGCTGTTCAGGATGCTGGCTCCGAAACCGCTGAAGAAGGCGCGCCGGGTAGCGCATCCTGTGAGCATGGTCACGCCGCGACAGGTGAAGCGGGCCAAGATGACGGCCGTGAACACGGCGAATCCGGCTGGTGCCGCGAAGCGCGCTGCAAAGCGCGCCGCTGTCCGCGAGGTGCGCGGCAGCGGCAAGTCGGTTGGTCGTGTGCTCAGTACGGCATCTTCAGGCCAGGTTGGTGTCGGGGCTGTCGCAGCGGTGGCAGGCCGTGGAGTCGAGACAGGAGCCCCGCTCATGGAGTTCGCCTCAGATCAACATCGTGTCGAGTACGAGCGCGTCAAGGGCTGGGTCGGTCAGCTGTTCGGGGAGGCGGCTCAGCCCGCGCGAGAGGATCTGCCCTCCTTTCAGGTCAGGTCCGGGTCTGAGACCGTGTTCATCCACCTCATCGGCACCGACGATGGTGGCGGCCTGATGAACCTACGAACCTGGCCGTGTGACAGGCTGAAGGTGCCGGACACCGCCCTGCGTCGAATGCTTGAGTTCAATGCTCATTCTCCCGTTGGCTCTCTCGTCGTGGAAGATCTCGGAGAGGCCGAATTCATCTACTCCACGCTGAGCGAGAACCTGACCAAGGAGAGCTTCGAGTTCCTGTTCTACCTGTTCGCGCGCTACGCGAGCGAAGCAAGGGCTGACCTCAAACCATTCGTGACGTGATCGCCGGCTCCTACGCGGTGAATATCCAGTTCGAAAGGCTGGCCATGCCGAGGCCGTAGTACTCCGCTTTCGTGCGGGCGATGAGCCAGGTGAGGGTCGTATGGTCGGTCAACATTCCATACATTTTACCTGCTGGGCGGTGTGGTTGTCCAGAGCGCCTACCCCGTGAGCGTGAAGCGGCGCTGCCCGAGCAAGGACGTGTGCCCCGCGCCGCTGAGCATGAGCCACGCGGTGATCGGCAGCTTGTGACGCCTGGCGAGGATGCGCTTGCCCTCTCGGTCGAGGGCGAGGGTGATGCGCGTGCTCCGCTGAGGCGGCACGAAGAAAGAGCGCCGCGCGATCATCGTCGGCGCGGCGCGGGTGCCGACGAAGAGGGTGAGGCTCAGCCGGCACGGCCTCATCTCCTCACACTTCACCTCGGCCTGGACATGGCGGCGCCGGTAGTGGATGCCGAGCAGCCATGCCCGGAGGCTGGGAGCTGAGGGTGCCAGGGGTTCCCACGCTCCCAGGCTGGGGGCAACGGCCACAGGCGACTGCGCTTCCCCGGCCTCCCCTTCGTGCCCCAGCGCCGTCACGGGGCTCGTGGCCGCCTGCCCGCTGAAGGTCGCCACGGCGGCCTCATTGCCGCTCATCGTGAGCGAGCAGGTGGGAGCGCTGCCTGAGCAGGCGCCGCCCCAGCCGAGGAAGGCCGAGCCTGTCTCGGGCGTGGCGATGAGTTCGATCTCCGTGCCTGGCGGATAGGGGTCGAGCGCGCCGCAGTGGGCAGGGCAAGAGAGATTGGCGTCGGCGGTCCTGCCTGCCGCTTCCGGGCTGGTCTCGAATCCCGTCAAGGAGCCAGCTCCGACGGTGCTCTCGCTCAGCGTGTAACTCGGGCTGTTGTGGGTGTAGTCCGGCCCGACCTCGGAGGTCATGTTGGAGAGGACGCTGGTGAAGTCCCCTGCGGAGTCGTAGGCGATCACGCCCACCTCCAACGCCTCCCCATAGTCAGCCGCAGTGATCGTGTAAGTGGGTGAGTTGGCGTTTTCGATGCCCGTGCACTCACTCTCCAGGCAGATGAACCATTGGTACCAGTAGGAGGTTATGGTGGCCCCGCTGTCGCTCCAGGAGCCCTGGGTCGCCGTGAGCGTCTGGCCGGGTTCGAGCGTGCCGCTGATGACAGGCAGGGAGGTGTTCACCGGGTCAGCTTGCGCGCAGGGCGCGTTGAGCAGCAAGACTCCCGAGGCGCAGGCTGCGACGAGCCCTCCGAGGTGCCAGGGCATGGAGCGGGGACGCCGCGCTCCCCGAGGGCGCTCCCCTCGATCCATCGAGTGCCTCCTCGACATCCCTGTCAAGACGTGCTCGCCCGGCTGGCAGGTCCCATTGGCGCAGCACGGTAGCAGACATAACACCGCCAGTCGATAGAGTGGGAGTGCCTAAGCTGTAGATATCTCCGCAGCCAGTCGCAAGAGTGCGCAAGCCGATGAGCACTCGCGAGGCATATGAGAAGGAGATTGCAGAATTGCTAGGAGCGCTGGCCGACAACGTGCGCCGCCTGCGCCAGGAGAACAAGCCCGAGCTGTCTCAGGAGGAAGTCGCGAGCAAGGCCGTCCTGCATCGCACCGCGTGGGGCGGGATCGAGCAAGGCCGGCGCGACCCGCGCTTCTCAACGCTGCTCATCATCGCCGAGACGCTGGGCGTCACGCTCAACGATCTCGCCGACGGCATAGGCGCACCCAAGGAGCGCAAACCATCCCCGCCGACGAAGCGCAACCGCGCCAGCGGGGCCTAGCCGCGTCCGGCCCCTGACGAGCTGCGCTGCTCCCCGGCGGTTCTGGCCACTGCTGGGCCAGGCCAGTCACTCCAGAGAGCTGCTTAGGAGATGTTCCAAGTTGATCAGCTCAGCCTCCCGTTGAGCGAGGCGACAGCTAGCGCCAGCGCGGCACCGTAGGTCGCCCGCGCTGCGGCGGTAGCAGGTCGCCGCTGCACGCCAGTCCTTGAGCCTGGCGAAGACGCGCTCGATGACATTGCGCTCGTGCTTGGCGGCCAGGCGCTCGTCGGGATCATCGAGAGATCCCCTCCTGCGCCCAGGCCGGTGGTCCGTCCCTCTATCAGCTAGACGGGTTGAAGTGCCTGCGAGAACGCCTTACGGCCCTCGGGTCCGAAGAACCCATCGCACGGGCGCAGCACAATCTCTGCCGCTCCCGGCTGGAACGTGGCCGTCGGCTCAGGCGTGCCCGCCTTCCAGTAGATGGCGAGCCAGCGGTAGTGGAGGCCGCCCTGAGGTTCAGACCACTGTTCAGTCTCTGGGTGAATGACCGCGAATATGCTCGACATGGCCAGAAACCCGGCTTCGGCAGCGGAAGGGTCCTCTGGGCATGGCGCTGAGCGCGTCAGGCGCAGCATGTCCCGCGTTCCGACGTCGAGACAGAAGTCCAGACTCAGCCACGCGGGGTAGGCGCCGCCATCGAGGAAGGCGATGAGCGCTGGGTCGATGCGAGCTGGAGGAGGCAGCTCCTGCACGATGCGGCACACCATGTGCTTGACGACGTAGCGCGCGAGGTTGAGCGCCTCCTCCTTCCAAGCTTCGCCATAGACGGCCTCCAGGTCGAGCGCCCCAGAGGCGAGGATGGCCTCCTCTTCCTCGCCCAGGTGCGCGCCCAAGGCATCCCAGGCTCGGTCGAACGGCTGGCTGCGCGTACCGTTGCAGCTCGCGCACAGGGAGGGTGCGAACTTCACGAGCGGGCTCTTCGGCCCGCTGAAGTCATGCTTGGCCGAGTTCGAGAAGTAGGTGAGCGTGCGCTGCCCTGCGTATGGCGGGTCGCCGTACTCGCGCACGATGTCGCTGCGCTTGAGCTTGTGCTCGCGCGAGTCCGCCGGGGCGCCACACCACCAGCAAGCGCCGTCTTCCAGCTCCTCGTAGCCACCGTGCATGTAGGAAGCTTAGATACTGCTGAGGCGTTCCCCGACTTCAAGCCGCGCGCGGCGCGACGACCGATGCCATCCCGGCGATGCTAAATAGATTCAGTCAGTCGTTTTGGTCTATTGGAGTGTCACTAGTTCTGATTTGGACGCCAGATATCCGGGCGCTGGGATGTATTCAGCGACAAGAATCTCGCGCGGGTTCTGCTTTTCACACGCATATGACGGTTGTTCCACTTTGTTGATCACACTGTTGAGCGAGCATTCCGACGAGAAGCTTGACGTTGATGCCGACCAACCAATCGAGACTGTAGCGCCAGATGGGATCGCGACCTTTCGTTCTTCTGGCGACGGCGGAACATGTTCCTTGATAATCGTTTCGCCTGGAACGGCTTCGCCTTTGCTGTTCACTGTTTGGTAAGTGACCGTGTACGTGCATATGCCAAACTTCTTACTTGGCCCTTCGGCAGTCGAGCATTCTTTTTCCGGAGTTGCAGTCAGTGTTGTTGTTGTCGCGATAGGTGCCTTAGTTTCTTCTTTAGGCGGACCTAGTTCTGTTTTCGTTGGTGGCGTTGTTGGTTTCGGAGCTACGTACTGGCACACGGTCTGCTTGACCTTGTGCCCGTGCTTCTTGACGATCTTGTTCTTCTTGACGTAGTGCGCCTTGCAGCGTTCGTGCTTCGGGTGCTTGAGCACGTACTGCTTGGCTGCGATAGCGGTCCCTCCCAACGCGAAAAACAATGCCGTCACAGCAATCATGAAGGGCATAACAATGGCAATGCGACGGCCACTGCCGACGCGCAGCGGCCCGACTCCGACAGACGCTCGGGGCATCTCGTGGTCCTTTCTCAAAGAGTCCTAGCTGCCGACACGAACAAGCCACCATAACAGAACTTTGAGGTTTTGGCCCTAGAGCCGATAGCTCAATACCAGAAGGATCGAGGGCTATGGATGCCCGCGAGACCTTCGCCCACAACCTGCGCAGGGAACGCAAGCGGCTCAAGCTCTCCCAGGAAGCTCTCGGCTTCCGCTGCGATCTCAACATGAGCGAGATCAGCCGTCTGGAGCGAAGTGCCCGCGATCCACGACTGGCGACCATCGTCAAACTTGCTCGGGCACTCGAAGTGCCGCCAGCTAAGCTCCTCGACGGCATCCCGTGAGCAGAACACGATGAACAGCTGGCCGATCCAAACCAGTCGCTCACGACCCAGAACCGATCCCGGCGCAGAGCTTGAGGCGATCCCCGCGCTCGGGGTTGGCTATGCCGAACTCCACCTCAAGCAGGACCTGCACCAGGTCACGAAGACTCTCGACGTCCTGCTCCTCGACTTCGCGCTTGATGTCGCCGTGGACCAGGTTGCTGCGCCGGCCATAGTGCCTTCCGACGAAGTCCCGCCACTCGCCCTCTGACCCGCCGAAGGCAGCTGCGAGCCGTTCGCGCACCGGGCGGACATCGGTGGTGTCGGGCATGGCGATGACCTCGATGACGAACCAAAGCTCCAGGTACTCAGTCACCGGGTCAGACGTCTGAGTGGATCGCCAATACCAGTCGCAGGCGAGGCCGATGCGCTCCAGCTCCGCCTTGGGTCGCTGAAGGTGGTTCGCGAGCGCGGCCTTCGTCCACTCGCTGGCCTGCTCGGGCGTCACGGCGGCGAGGCCCATCTGCCACTCGTTGCCCAGGGCATCGGAGTGGATGCTCCGGTTGAAATGGCCGTCGGGGAATGCCTCGCCAAGCTCCTCGGTGACGAGCGCGCCCAGCACGCGCGGGCCGAACGACAGCTCGATGAGAGTCTTGAGGGAGGCGAGCCTGCTTCGACCCTCCGCCAGACGGCGATCTGCGCTCCCTGCGGTCGTGTGCAGCACAAGCTCCACGAAGAACAGGCCATCGACCTCCTCTTCCCATGCCTGGAACTCGAAGTTCTTGGTCTCGGATGGCCGGAAGGTCATCGTGGTGCCCTCGATTACCGTCTCCCCAGGCTGGGGCAGGAGCCAGTGGCCTTCGCGTCGCAGGGGCAGCACGCCTGGGAGCCTCATGCCGCCGCGATTCACACTTCCGTGCGTGGTCCGCAGAACGAGGTTGGGCCACAGCATGTTGACCTCCGGCAGATAGGTCTTCAGGGTCTTATAGACGACGCGATACGCCGGAGCACCCTCCCCCGGTGGGTGGGCGTCATCCGCTCTCTGCCACCCGGATGCTGAGAGGAAGTCGGGCAGGTCGCCGGCCACCATCGAACCGTATCGCCGTGACGGCGCCCGCGCTAACGACGTCACGACGAGAAGCGAGCGGCCTGCGCGTGCCCGCGCTGCAATGGCTGTCATGAGCGCGCTAGCGGACAACCACGAAGACGACCAGGGGCTCGGCGAGGATTACTGCCTTTGGGACCACCTGACTGAGGAGGAGGCCGCGCCCCTGAGACGCCTGATAGCCGAGTTCGGCGAGGCTTTGGAGAGGTCCGCGCGCTTGGTCGAGGAGGAGGACCGCGAGGAGATAGAGCGCCTGGAGGCGATTGCGCGGCTGCCTGTCATCCAGAGTTACTAGCAACGTCATCGACGGCGCCGATGTACTCGGGTATCTGCGCGTGCAGCAGGTTCTCCGGTTTGTTGTCCTCAGTCTTGTTGGCCCATTCGAGCGTGCCCTTCAGCCTCTCGGCGGTGTCCGCGAGCGCCTGCCAGTGGTTGTAGCTCCTGCTCGTCCATGCCTTGGCCCTCGCCTCGGAGCCGACGGCGACTTCGCCCAAGAGGGTGATGAGTTTCCCTCTGCCGAGATGCCCTTCTTCGAGCAGTTTCTCGGCGCTTTTCGCTTTCGCCAGCAGCCGACCCTTGTCAGGAAGTGTCGCACCCTTCGCCACGCGCGCAGTCTATGGGACAAGGGCGACGACAGCGATCAAGGGAGCAATCCGGGGCTTCGCCGTGAGCGCGAAGCGTCCCTCGTCGCCCCAGCCTGCTCGGCCATCAGTCGCAGCCCCTCTATGACCGCCACGCGGAGTCCGGGCCGGGTCTTCGTGTGTCCATCGCTGGCGGCGTGGAGAAGGGCATCGAGCGCATAGACCTGGAGCTGCTTGATCCGGCTGAGGTGGAGCGCCAGCGGCTCCGCTGCCTCACGAAGCGTCTGCTTCGGAACACCGAGGCTGAGGCGGACGGTCAGGACGTAGCGCGTGCGGCGCGGGAAGCTGTCGTAGGTCTCCCGGACCCGCCGGGCCTCTTGCTCGCTGAGCGGCGACTCATCCGGCATCTCGGCGGCAAGGATCGCCACCGGCAGGTCATCGGGCAAGTATGGGTCGGCATTGCTGTTGAAGACTTGGCTGCGCTGCTCCAGGCGCAGGGCGACCTCTTCGGGCGTGTAGCCGAAATGCAAGAGAGCGCCCTCCCAGCTCCTCCAACGTCGCCAGTATGAGCTGTAGGTCGGGATGCTCGGATACTCCTCGCCTTGCGCATAAGCGAGTTCAAGCTGTCGGTCTCGCCACCAAGAAAACTCTCCGAGAGTCGGCGGGCGACGGTAGTGCTCTGCGGCTTGTACCAGTGCCTCTCTGAGGACATCCTCGGAATAGCGAGGTATTCGTCCAAGACGCCGAGAACGGAAACGAGCTTCGATGGCTTGCGTCGTCGTCGCGCCAGAGAGCTGAAGCGCCTCGCGCGCTCGCGGCCACGAGCAAGCAAAGAACTTGTAGAGGCTGGCGAAGGACTGCACGTCCTCGCCCTCAGCTCGCATGGCACGCGAGACCACCTTGTACTCCTCGACCCCTGGCGCATGGCCGATGGCCTCAGCGACCCTGCGCAGCGAGCGGACGTGCGTAGCCAGCTCCGTCTCCGCGACCTTGTGCTGGCGAAGCCGCGCCTCGTAGATCCTCTCGTAGGCTGCGTCCTGTTCATCGGACGCGAGCGCCTCGTAGAGGACCACCAGGGCATCCGCTCCGTTGGCTGGGCTCATGACTGCCCTCCCGTCTTGATGGCCAAGATCGCCTCCGCCCCCTCAAGCGCACGTCATCAGTGGAAGTACTCCCAGAACTCTTTGAGCTCCTGCTGGCGCCCCCACTCCCAGACGCTCAGCAACCGCCACGGGAAATCCTGCTGATCGTCGATGACCAGCACGTCAGTCGGGAAGTGGATGTAGCGCTCGCCCCCGCCTTCGCTGTCCTGGACGAACTCGATCTCCCTCCAGACCCCAAGCATCCGCGCCAGCCCCTCGACATCGACCTCGTGAGGCGAGGTCCTGCCGGTGCCGGTGCGCCAGCGGCGGTAGAGCTGCCCGAGGACGTAGAGCAGCCGCTCGCCTGGAGTCGGCTCCTCTGGGGTTGGCTCCTCTGGCTCCTCTGGGCTTGGCTCACCTGGCCCATCCGTGCTCGGTCCCTGGCTCACTGCGGCACGATAGGACCGGCTCCGGGGCCGACCGGGCCGAGGCCGGGAGGCCGTCGGGAACAGGGCTGCAAGGAAAGTTGCAGCCCTCCGCGGTCGGATCCTCGGCAGGTCCTAGCGTGTGGAGGTGGGACGCACGGAAGCCCCCAAAGGGCCGGGCAAGGAAGCCCCCAAGCAGTCAGCTCCGCCGGGGTGCATGCCGCCCAAGAAGCGGCGCTTTCGCTGCGGGACGACCTGGCCGGAGCCCATCAAAGGCGACGTGCCCTACGCCAACTCCCGTCCTGAGCTGGCCGACATCTCCCTCGGGGAGATGGTCCGCATCGTCATGAGCACGCCAGCCTGGAATGACATCATGCGGCCCCTCCTGGACGCGCTAGATGCGGACAGGCCCAAGGCGGGCCCAGAGCCCTCGTACACCTCAGAAGAGCTGGAGAGCTGCCTGCTCTTCCAGCGCCTCGCGGGAGAGGGCATCTACGCCAGTGCCCGTGCGCGCCTTGCGGGAGACCGTGGCAAGCCCGACCGTGAAGCGTTGGGCTTCAACCACCCGCGCAAACGCGTAGGCAGGAACCTGCGCCTCTGGAGGTCCTTGGATGGCGTCCCAAGCGAGGCCACGGTTTGGCGGCACAAGAACCGCTTCGGCCTGGCCGAGCACGCGGCGGCATACCGGGTGTTGTTCGAGGCCCTCGTCAGGGAACACTTCGAGGAGTTCCCGGAGCTTGCCGACGAGGCCCAAATCGTGCATTGGGATGGCTCGGCGCTGCTCTCGCACTACACGTCCTTCGAGCGCAAGAAGCTTAGAAAGGACGGGACGAAGGAAGTCAAACCGCCGACCCTCATGGGTGGAGGGTTCATGCCCCGCACACTGGACAACTCCGGCAAGGACGGGCACGGCTTCTGCATGGTGGCGGCGGTCACGCAGACAGGCCTCCCGCTGGCGACTCGCCTAGTGCCGCTCGCGACGACGGGCGAGGGCGAGGCGGACACGGCACGCGACCTGCTTGCGAACGAGTGGCGGCGGGTCGTTGCGCCCCACCTCTGCGAGGACAAGGTCCGGATCATGGCTGGCGACGGCGCCTACAGCGGCGGGCTCATGCGCGAGGCTGTCCATCGCGCGGGGTTCATCCCCAACACCCACACGGTCTCGCACGCCAAGAGAGACCGCTCGCTTGACAACGCCGAGGACAGGCGGGCGGCCAGGCTTGAGATCCGCGGCTGCGAGAACTGGCACCTCAACGGACTCTTCGAGCTCTTCTGCAAGTGCGGGAAGGGCAAGACCTACCGGCGCGTCGGCAAGAAGAAAAGCGGTGTCTTCGTAGCCGATCCCGTCACCGGCGAGCGCCGCGAACTCCCCGAGGCAGTCGCCCGTCTGGAGGGCGAATGCCCAACCTGCAGGCGCATCAGCCTTACCGCGGGCCAGTGGCGGATGTACAACAACAGCAAGGGCGTCGCCAAGGTGCTGCCTGGCGAGGAGCACGAAATTGACTGGCGCGTGGGCAACCCGCTCACGTTCGATGACCCCGTGTCCAAGCGCTACGGCACCGCCCGCTACGGCCACGGGGAGGGCTTCCATGGAACCCTCGTCACGCGTTTCGGGCTGCTCCGCGAGAAGGCGTGGTACCGCGACCGCCGGCAGGCTGAGCGCGACGTCATGCAGGTCTTCTGCGCGATGCACAGCATCGCCAAACACCAGAGGCGGCTCGCCGCCCATGGAGCGCCAAGCGCCCCCTTGACGGGTGCCAGCGGTCCATCGCCGCCACTCGCACGAGCTGCATAGAGCAGCTCGCCGGCACCCTCGACATCAACTCGAAGCGCCTGGCGGATGACCGCTGGGCGCGTTCGGTCGCTCAGACCCTTAGCGGAGATTTTCGGCCGTTTTCCGCCGGGGTTGCGGCGGCTCATGCTGTCGGCGATCGGTGCGTGGATCGTGACGCGCGTCACGGACTTGAAATCGGACGCACTGCCTTACTTGAACTGAGACCCCGCTGACCTATTCGTTGCTGTTCGCAGAGAAAAATATCGGGGCGGCCGGATTCGAACCGGCGACCCCCTGCTCCCAAAGCAGGTGCGCTACCAGGCTGCGCCACGCCCCGAGCAGCTAAGGGTAGTCCTCCGGGCAAGCTCCGTATAGCCGAGCCCCGCTGATAGCGTCCGAGAGGACCATGGCTGACGTTCAACCGCTGCGCGCGCTGCACTACGACCAAGCGGTCACCGGTCCCCTTGCGGACGTGGTCGCGCCTCCGTATGACGTGATCGACGCTGAGCAGCGTGCCGGACTGATCGCGCGCTCCCCGTACAACGTCGTCGCGGTCGACCTGCCCCAAGGGGAGCCCGGAGGGCGAGATCCTTACGACTCGGCGAGTGAACTGTTCGAGACCTGGCAGCTACAGGGCGCCCTCGTACGCGATAACGAGCCGGCCCTGTGGGCCCACACCCAGGACTACACCGGGCCGGACGGGCAACGCCGCACCCGGCGAGGCTTCTTCTGCCGCGTACGGATCGAGGACTACGGCCCAGGACGGGTGCGACCGCACGAGCGCACGCACCCGGGCCCGAAGGAGGACCGGCTGCGCCTGACGAGGGCCACACGGGCGAACATCTCCCCCATCTTCTCGCTCTATTCCGATCCGGCGAACGCGGCCTGGGCCGCGCTGGCGCCAGCCACCGGGCAACAGCCCTACGGCGAAGTTACCGACGCAGACGGCACCGTTCACCGCCTGTGGTGCGTCGTTGCCCCGCAGGCGATCGCGGCCGTGCAGGCGGCCACGCGCGACGCCGAGCTCCTGATCGCCGACGGCCACCACCGCTACGAGACGATGCAGGCCTACGCCGATGAGATCAGCGGGGAGGGCGAGCACCGCTACATCCTCATGTGCCTCGTCGCCCTCGAGGACCCCGGGCTGACGATCTTCCCCACGCATCGCCTCGTCAGAGGCCTGAGTGGCGAGCGCCGAGAGGCCCTGGAGCAAGCGCTCGCGCGCGACTTCGATATCGCCGAGGTTTCGCTCGACGAAGTCACACCGGAGCCCGGTCGCGGGCCGCTTGCACTTGGGCTAGTCGACGAGCGCGGTGAGCGGGCACGGCGGCTGACGCTCAAAGATCAGGCGATAGCCGACGCAGCCCTGCCCGGCCGCTCGCGGGCCTACCGGGAACTGGACACTGGAGTACTCGAGGCATTGCTGCTGAAGAACGCGCTGGGTCTGAGCGACGAGGACATCTCCCACTTCAACGGCATGTTCTACGCGCGCGATACCGTCGAGGCGCTCGCACTGGTCAGATCGGGGGAGTACGACGCCGCTTTCCTGATGCGTCCCACACCCGTCACCCAGGTCCGTGAGATCGCCGCGGCGGGCGAGAACATGCCGCCCAAGTCGACTTACTTCTTTCCGAAGCTGCTCACGGGGCTGTTGTTCAACCCGCTTTCATGACCGTGGTCCGGAGTACGATGTAAGGAGGGGCCGGGGGGTCGATAGGAGGAATCGAGATGAGCGAGACGCAAAGGCCAACAAGGATGAAAGCCACCGCGCGACGCGACGAGCGCACGTTCAAGCACACCGTGCAGGTGCGCGACCACCAGCTCACGGTCGATGAGCGGCTCGAAGACGGAGGCGAAGACGCCGGCCCGGACCCGCAGGAGCTGCTGGCCGTCAGCCTCGCGTCGTGTACGGCGATCACGATGGAGATGTACGCGGCCCGCAAGGGTTGGGAGATCGGACACGTCGAGGTTGACGTGCAGTACAGCCCCGCAGAGCGCGGCTGCCCAACGAAGTTCGAGATGGTGTTGCGCCTGCCCGAAGACCTGCCAGAGGAGCAGCTCGAGCGCCTGCGCGTGATCGCCGCAAAGTGCCCTGTCCACCGCGCACTCGACGGCGAGGTCATGTTCGCGGAGCGCGTCGAGCGCGTGCAGCTCACGCCCCGGTAGAGGAGCTAAAGCGCCGGTAGATGGCCAGATCCCCGCGGCGGTGCTCGTCCCGCTGTTCCTCAGCGCCGGAGAGCCGCATGCGGTCTTTACCCGCCGGCGTACAGACCTGCGCCGCCACGCGGGAGAGATCTCATTTCCCGGCGGCCGGCGCGATCCCGAGGACGCCGGCCTAGAGGACACAGCTTTGCGCGAGGCCGAGGAGGAGATCGGGCTGCCCCGTGCCGAAGTGGAGATGCTCGGGGAGCTGCCAGCCACCTCGACGTTCGCGACCAACTATGTGATCCATCCGTTCGTCGGTGAGATCCCCGCCGGCCTTGCCTGGCGAGTCTCCGAGCGCGAGGTCGACGCCGTGCTCGAGCTCCCCCTGAAGGCGCTCCAAGCGAGCCGCACGCGAACACGCCTGGAGCGCCGCGGGATCTCGTTTGAGACCGACGCCTATCTGCTCGACGAGCATCTCATCTGGGGCGCCACGGCGCGCATCCTCGAGGATCTCTTGGACCAGCTCCAAAGCGGCCCCGGCGGCCTGCTTTCGCTGGTGAAGCGTGAGCCCGAATCACCGGGCTCACTGCAAGGCGGGCGAAACTAACTCGGTTGTGGCACGATCCGGATGTAGGGCTTCGGCGTCTTCCAGCCCTCCGGGTAGGCCTCTTTGGCCTCCTCGTCGGAGACGGAGCCGGCGATGATCACGTCCTCACCGGGCTGCCAGTTGACGGGTGTGGCCACCTTGTGGCTCGCGGTCAGCTGCAGCGAGTCGATGACCCGCAGCACCTCATCGAAGTTCCGCCCGGTCGTCATCGGGTAGACGAGGATCAGCTTGACCTTCTTGTCGGGGCCGATCACGAACACGTTGCGCACCGTCTGGTTGTCGGCCGGGGTACGTGAGCCGGAGTCGCCGCCGGTATCGGCCGGCAGCATCCCGTAGAGCTTGGAGACGTGGTAGTCGGAGTCGCCGATAATCGGGTAGTTCGGTGCGGTGCCCTGGGTCTCCTCGATGTCCTTCGCCCACTGCTCGTGCTTGCTGGCTTGATCGACCGACAGCCCGATGATCTTCACGCCCCGCTTGTCGAACTCGGGCTTGATGCTCGCCATGTAGCCGAGCTCGGTCGTGCATACCGGCGTGAAGTCCTTGGGGTGCGAGAACAGCACCGCCCAGGAGTCGCCGATCCAGTCGTGGAAGTGGATGTGTCCCTCGGAGGTGTCTGCCTCGAAGTCGGGCGCTACATCCCCTAGTTGCAGTGTCATTTGGAAACCTGCCCTTCTAAATCCTGATCGGCTTTCTGGTAATTACTTGCCAGGATAGCGGACGGCAAGACCGCCGCCCCGGCGCTCTCAGCCGCAGTGATGGGCGAGGAGCTCAGCTCTCAGGTGTCCAGCCGGAGAGCTCGGCCCAGACGCCCTGCACCTTGGCGTCCGCGGGTCTCGCAAGAGCGCCCCGGCGCGGCCAGAGTGCACCACCGGTCATCGCCAGCGAGCCGAGCAGTGCGAACCACGCGCCCTCGCGCAACGAGAGCACCAGCAGATTGCCCGCCACCACCGGGGGATCGATCATCCGGTAGAGCACGCAGGCCGTGCCAACGGCGCCCAGCAGGGCAAGCGCAGAACGGTTTCCCTGCGAGGACGGGGACTCTGGACCCGCGAGGGCGAGCAGTGCAGCCAGGACCCCGAAGGCAGCGGCGAGGAGGAGCACGACGTTCAGGTCCGTGAGCGCCTGATGTGCACTCAGCGAGGTGAATTCATGACCCGCCAGGCCACTGAGGTTCGCGTGCAGCGTGCCCATGTAGTTCTGGAGGGTCGCGTTGCCGAACTGTGCGGCGGCCTGGCTGCCGATCTGCTGGGCGAACGCGATGCCACTCGCGGTGAAGCTCAGTCCATACCAGGGCAGGAACACCGAGACCGCTAGGACGATCGCTCCGAGCGCAGAGGCCATGGACCCGTAACGGGGGCGATCGCCTGCCATTGTGTAGGCATCATCGGATCGAACGCCCGCAGGCTTGACCGGGCCCGCATCTATCGGCCCGTGAGCAGCGAGCCGATGACGGCCTGCGCCTCAGCCTGCCAGGCGTCGGGGTCCTCGAGGCCGACCCTGAGGAACGCCACAGGGATCGCGTTGCGCTCCCCGAGCGCCCGCACGATTCGCTCGCCCCCGGCAAGCACCTCCGGCGTGAGCGCCGGCCCGGACGCCTCATAGACGAAGCCGCGTACGGTCGTGTCGATCACCTGGGAGAGAAAAAACTCCAGGCGCGAGCCGTGCAGATCCCGGATCTGCTCCTCTGACCCAGCGGCGGTAGCAAGCAGCCAGCAGACGATCGTCACGTTCTCGAGCGCCCCGCGCAGCGTGCCGAGGCGCTCGGGCGTGCCGATCCAACACTCCGCTCCACTGGTCTCGATCGCAGCCCTCCCCGCCTCAGCGCGGGTGGTGACACGCACGGCGTGCCCCTCTTCGGTCATCTCCGACGCCAGCCGCCGGCCCCGGCAGCCCCCTCCCACGATCAAGATCCGCGCCACCGCTCGGGGAGCCTAGTCCTCCCAGGGCTCGCAGGGAGGCTCGGGGGGGGCAGGACTGTGGATCGCAGTTCGCCGGATTGAAAGACAGAGGCGAGAGACCGGTCCAATAGCATCCGCCCGATGACGAGCGACGTGGTAACGATGGACAAGATCGTCGCGCTGTGCAAGCGGCGCGGCTTCATCTTTCCCTCCTCGGAGATCTACGGCGGCGTGGGCTCAACGTATGACTTCGGTCACTACGGGGTGCTGCTGAAGACCAACGTGAAGAACGAGTGGTGGCGTGCGATGCTGCAGGAGCGGGACGACATCGTCGCGATCGACTCCGCGATCCTCCAGCACCCGCGCGTGTGGGAGGCCTCAGGACACCTCGCCGGCTTCACCGACCCGCTCGTGGACTGCCGCACGTGCAAGCAGCGCTTTCGCGCCGACCATCTCGGCGACCTGCCCTGCGGGCGCAAACCCTCCAAGCACCCTGGGGAAACGGATGAGTGTGACCTGACGCAGGCGCGCGACTTCAACCTGATGTTCGAGACGACCATCGGCCCGGTCAAGGAGTCTGGATCGGTTGCCTATCTGCGCCCGGAGACCGCACAGGGCATCTTCATCAACTTCAAGAACGTCCTGCAGTTCTCGCGCAAGAAACCACCGTTCGGGATCGCACAGGTGGGCAAGTCCTTCCGCAACGAGATCACGCCCGGCAACTTCATCTTCCGCACACGCGAGTTCGAGCAGATGGAGATGGAGTTCTTCGTTCCGCCTGAGGAGGCCGAGCGCTGGTTCGAGCACTGGCTGAAAGAGCGCGAGCGCTGGTATGTGGATTTGGGGATTCAACCCAACCAACTGCGACTCAGAAAGCACGACGAGAGCGAGCTCTCCCATTACTCCAGCGCGACCAGCGACGTCGAGTACCTGTTCCCCATCGGCTGGTCAGAGCTCGAGGGGATCGCCAACCGCGGCGACTTCGACCTGACCCAGCACACGAAGTTCTCCGGCGAGAAGCTCGAGTACTTCGACCAAGCCTCCGGCGAGAGCTACGTGCCGCACGTGATCGAGCCCGCCGCAGGCGCCGATCGGGCCACGCTGGCCTTTTTGGTCGATGCCTACGACGAGGAAGTCGTCGAGCGCGAGGGCACAGGCGAGGGTGAGACACGCACCGTCCTGCGGCTGCACCCGCGCTTGGCGCCGGTCAAGGCGGCGGTGCTGCCGCTCGTGAAGAAGGACGGCCAGCCGGAGCTCGCGCGGGAGATCCACCGCGCGATCCGAGCACGCGCGGGACTGGGAATGGTTGAGTACGACGACGGCGGGGCGATCGGCAAGCGCTACCGTCGCCAGGATGAAATCGGCACGCCGTTCTGCCTGACGGTCGACCACCAGAGCCTCGATGACCGCACCCTGACGTTGCGTGAGCGCGACTCGCTCGCACAGGAGCGACTGCCGATCGAGGGCATCGCCGAGGAGATCGAGCGGCGGGTGAGCGCGCCGTGGAAGACACCCAAGTTGAACCGAGAATAGGAGAGCAATGGATTTCGACCTGACCGACGAGCAGCGATTGATCAAGCAGACCGCGCGCGAGTTCACCGACAAGGAGATCGTGCTGCAGTCGCGCGAAAACGCGCGCAACCACCATTTCGACGTGGAGATGGTCAAAAAGGTCGCCAGCCAGGGCTATCTCGGGGCAATCGTGCCTACGGAGTACGGCGGTGCGGGCCTGGACTACTTCAGCTACGGCTTGGTCGTGGAGGAGATCGGGCGAGGCGACTCGTCGGTCCGCACCGTGATCTCGGTACAGACCTCACTCGTATGCTCGGGCATCGTCAGGTTCGCCACCGAGGAGCAGAAGCAGAAGTACCTGCCGAAGCTGTGCTCGGGCGAGTGGCTGGGCTGCTTCGGCCTGACCGAGCCGGACACTGGCTCCGACGCCGCCAACCAGAAGACGCGCGCGAAGAAGACCGACAACGGCTGGGTCATCAACGGCGCCAAGATGTGGATCTCGATGGCCAACTACGCGAAGGTCGCGCTGATCTTCGCCCAGACCAACCCGGAGCTCGGTCACAAGGGAATCGCGTGCTTTTTGGTGGACACCGACCAGCCCGGCTACACGGCACAGACGATCGAGCACAAGATGGGGTTGCACGCCTCAGACACGGGTTCGATTTCGCTGGAAGACGTGGAGGTCGCAGACGAGGACATGCTCGGCGAGGTCGGTGACGGCTTCAAAATCGCGATGTCGAACCTCGACTCCGGGCGCTACTCGGTCGCCGCCGGCTGCGTGGGGATCTGCCGGGGCTGCGTCGAGGAGTCGGTCTCCTACGCGAAGGAGCGCGAACAGTTCGGCAAACCGATCGCGTCCTTCCAGCTCGTCCAGGCGATGATCGCCGACATGGTCCTGAAGACGGACGCCTCGCGGATGCTCGTGTGGCGCGCCGGTTGGCTGAAGGATCAGGGCCGCCCGAACACGCTGGAGACCTCAGTCGCCAAGCTCCACGCGACGGAGGCGTCGCTGGAGTGCGCGAACCTCGCGATCCAGATCCACGGCGGCGCGGGCTATGTCGACGATCACCCGGTCGAGCGTTACTACCGTGACGCGCGCGTCACGACGCTGTATGAGGGAACGAGCCAGATCCAGAAACTGATCATCGGGCGCGCGATGACGGGCATCAACGCGCTGGTCCCCTCCTGACGTGAGCGCCGCGCGTGTCATAGGCGTACTCGGGCCGGCACGATGGGCGCGGGCATCGCGCAGCTCGCCGCGCGTTCCGGCGCGCGTACGATCCTTCACGACCCCCTGCCTGAGGCGCTTGCGCGCGGCGCCCAGTACGCGCGTGACGGGCTCGGGAAGGAAGCGGCCAAGGGGCGACTGAGCGCCGCCGAGGCGGATGCCGCCGCCGCGCGGATCGAGCCGGTCGGCGACCTCACCGCGTTCGCGTCATGCGAGCTCGTGATCGAGGCCGCCCCCGAGCGGCTCGCGCTCAAGCACGAGCTGTACAAGCGACTCTCAGAGGAGATCGTCGGGGAGGAGTGTGTGCTGGCGAGCAACACCTCCTCGCTGCTCGTGACCGCGATCGCCGCCGCCGCGAGCAAGCCCGAGCGAGTCGTGGGGATGCACTTCTTCAATCCCGCCCCGGTCATGCGCCTGCTGGAGGTGGTCGCCGGCGAGCAGTCCTCAGAGGATGCCCTGGAGCTGGCGCATGCGACGGGGGAGGCGATGGGCAAGACGGTGATCCGCGCCCACGACGGACCGGGCTTCCTCGTCAACCGCTGCAACCGCCCGTTTGGGCTGGAGGCGCTGCGTCTGCTGCAGGAGCGAATCGCGGACATCGAGACGATCGACCGGACCGTGCGCATGGAGGGCGGCTTTCGCATGGGGCCGTTCGAGCTGATGGATCTCGTGGGCATCGACACCGGCTTTGAGATCTCCAAGAGCTTCTTCGAGCAGAGCTTCTACGAGCCGCGCTGGCGGCCCTCGCCGATCTCCGCGCGCTACGTCGCTGCCGGGCTGCATGGGCGCAAGACCGGGCGCGGCTACTACGACTACTCGGGATCGGGTCCCCACACCCACCCTCCCCACCGCCCCCCGGACCCAGATCCGCCCGACGGCAGTGCTGATGAAGAAGTGCAGCCCGCGGCCGGCGGTGTGCTCGAGCGAATCATCTGCCAGGTGATCAACGAGTGCGCTTTTGCGCTCGGCGAAGGCGTGGGCTCAGCAGCGGACATCGATACCGGCATGGTGCTCGGGCTCAACTATCCACGCGGACCGCTCGCCTGGGCCGATCAGATCGGACTCGACCACGTACTGGCCGTGCTGGACGGCCTGTGGGAGGAGTATCACGAGGAGCGCTACCGCTCAGCCCCAGAGCTCAAGCGTTTGGTGCGTGCGGGCCGGCTCGGACGCAGTACAGGAGCGGGCTTCTTCTCCTACCAAGAAGCTTGAGCGACCTCACGTTTCCGAGCCCGGTCGCGTTCAATCACCGTGAGCCAAAAGCTGGCAGCGCCCTCCGCCACCGATCCCGCAAAACCGCCCAAGAGCGGGCCACGCGCAACAATCGCGCGTGGGGGGCTGCCGCCGTTTCAGCGCTTTCTCGATGCCCATCGCGAGGACGTGTGGCGCTTCCTGGTGTCCTCGGTCGGACGCACAGACGCGGAGGACTGCTTCCAGGAGACGTTCATCGCGGCGCTGCGCGCCTATCCGCGGCTGCGTGCAGACTCGAATCTGAAGGCGTGGGTGCTGACGATCGCGCATCGCAAGGCGCTCGATGCCCACCGCAGGCACTCCAGGGAAGCGCTGCCGGTGGCGGAGATCGCAGAGGTCCCCGACGGCCGGGGCTCATTCCCCGCGGCGAGGAGCGACGAGACGCTGTGGGAGGCCGTGCACGAGCTGCCGGCGCGCCAGCGCTCGGCGATCCTGTTGCGCTACGTGGCCGACCTGCCCCACCGCGAGATCGCCACGGCGATCGGCTGCTCGGAGGAGGCTGCGCGCCGCTCACTGCATGAGGGACTGAACAAACTGAGGAAGGTGATCGCATGAGCAAGAAGATCGAGCAACTGCTCCGCCAGGGAGCTCCACACGTTCAAGCCGCCGGCGATGAAGCCATCGCAGCCGCCAGGCGAGTGAGCGAGCGGGCCGCCGCGGAGGGCTTTGCCGACATCAGCTACGCGCCCGTGGACTCGCCCTTCGGCACGCTGCACGCCGCCACCACCCGGCGCGGGCTGGTGCGCATTGCGTTCCCTGAGGAGAGCGTCGAGTCGGTGCTGGAACGGCTCGCGCGAGGCCTCTCACCGCGAATCGTGCAGGCACCCACGTCGCTTGATCTCCTCAAGCGCGAGCTGGAGGAGTACTTCGCCGGACGCCGGCGCGCGTTCGATGTCCCCCTCGACTGGTCGCTGATCGGGCCATTTGGACGGCGCGTCCTTGAGATGACCGCCGCGATCCCCTACGGCGGCCACCTCAGCTATGCCGAGATCGCGGCCGAGGCGGGCAGCCCGCGCGGGGCTAGGGCGGCAGGCAACGCGCTCGGCGCCAACCCGATTCCGATCGTGATCCCCTGCCACCGCGTCCTGCGCTCAGGAGGCATGCTCGGCGGCTACGGCGGCGGGCCTGACCGCAAGCGGTGGCTCCTCGAGCTCGAGGGCGCGCTCATTCGTTAGCTCTGCATACCGCAGGCGGTCGATGGGCGAGCGGATCAAGGACGCAGGGAGCGTGGCGTGCTAGGCACGCGAGCGACCGAGGACACAGAGCCGCGAAGCTCAGCGGCTGCCTGCGGCCCACTGCGCCTCGGCCAGATCCCCCTCGGGCAGACCAGCGGGCGTCGGCACCTCGGGCGTGTCCCGCAGGTACCACTCAGCGTCGAGCGCGGCCTCACATCCGGACGCGGCGGCCGTGATCGCCTGGCGGTAGGTGTGGTCGACGAGGTCGCCAGCGGCGAACACACCGGGCCGGTTGGTGCGCGTGGAGGAGCCATCGGTCTTGACGTAGCCCTCGTCGTCGAGCTCGATCTGATCGCCGACGATGTCCGACTGCGGCTCGTGGCCGATCGCGATGAAGGCACCCGAGACGGGCAGGTCGCGCAGCTCGCCGGTCTCGACGTTCTTCAGCTGAGCGCGTCCGAGCGCACCGTTCTCGCCGGCGCGGAACTCGTTGACCGTGTATGGAGTGAGCAGCTCGATGTTCTCCTGCGCGCGTGCGCGCTCGAGCATGATCTTCGAGGCGCGGAAGTCGGCGCGACGGTGCACGATCGTCACCTTCGAGGCGAACTTGGAGAGGAAGATAGCCTCCTCCATCGCCGAGTCGCCGCCGCCGACGATCACCGTCTCGGCGCCGTTGAAGAACGCCGCGTCGCAGGTGGCGCAGTAGCTGACGCCGCGTCCGGAGAGCTCCTGCTCACCGGGAACGCAGAGCTTCTTGTGCTCGGCCCCCATCGCCAGCACAACGGTGCGCGTGCGGTACTCGGTATCTCCCACCCATACACGGTGCACGCCGCCGGGCTCCTCGGCCAGCTCGACGCGATCAACGTCCTCACTCTCCAGGCGCGCGCCGAAGCGCTCGGCCTGGTCGCGGAACTTCTGCATGATCTCCGGGCCCATAATCCCCTCCGGGAAACCTGGATAGTTCTCGACGTCGGTCGTCTGCTGTAGCAAGCCGCCCCACGCGAAGCCCTCGAACACAAGCGGACTCAGGTTGGCGCGCGCCGTGTACAGCGCCGCGGTGTAGCCCGCCGGCCCACTTCCGATCACGATCACGTTCTCAACGTCGCTGCTCATTTCATCTCCAGTATCGCTTTACTTTGTAAAGTATAGCGTGTCGACGGTCAATAATCTAGGTCGGTAGGGGGTCGGTCACCTCGATTGCCCCAGCTAGCGCGGCATCTGTAGAGAGTGAGCTCTGCCGGTCGCGCCAGCGAGCCACAGTACGGCGCAACTGGAAGTAGGCAATCGCGCCGGGGATCGTGGGCAGCCAGAAGGAGATGCCGCGATAGGCGAGCACCGCCACATAGGAAAGGTTGAAGTCGACGCCGAATGCGGCGAACGCGCCGATCATGCCTCCCTCCACCCCACCGATGCCTCCTGGCAGCGGCAGCAGGTTGCCGATCATGCCGACGAAGTAGGCCATCCAGATGACCGTGAACGGCGGCGGGGAGCCAAACGCGTGGAACATCGCCCACAGAACCGCGATGTCGAAGCCCCACCACGCGGGCGCCCCGAGCAAGCCGGCGTCCCGCGCGCGCAGCAGGTCGATCGCTGTGCGCACGCCGCTGGCCACAAGCGCCGGCGCGGTGACCGCGCGAGCGACGAAGTGCGCGAAACGACTCGAGCCTGAGGCGGATCGCTGCAGGCGCCGCTCGAGATCGCCCGGCAGCAAGGCCATCGCACCAACAGCGGCCATCAGGACCGCCGCCACGATCACCGGCACGATCGTGATGGCGAACGAGCCGCCTCCGGGCAGCAGGCCCGTGCCCAGCCCGATGCCGTCGAGCAGCAGCGAGCCCGCGAAGATCACGTACAGAACCACCATGAACGCGACCATGCGGCAGGCAACCAGCCGCGGAGCCATCCCTGAGCGGCGCAGCGCCCACGCGGTCAGCGCGATGCCGCCAGCGCCGGCGGTCGCGAACAGGCGCGTGGCGACTAGGCCGGCCATCGTGATCTGGTAGCTCTCCCGCCAGCCGATCGTTCCGGGCTCACGGGCCTTCATCCTGACGAACACCGCGCGGAACAGCACGACGTAGCCAGCGAACGACGCCAGCTCCAGCACGATGCCAATCGCGATCCACCACGGGTCTCCCCGCTCGATGCGATGCAGCGTCGTGCCCACCCCCGCGAGCTTGGGCAGCACGAAGTACAGAAACCCTACGACCGCGACCAAGAACACGCCGAAGGCGATGGCCTGGCGGGGCGTGACTGGCACGCGCGGCATCCCCTCCTCCCCAGCCATCATCTGCTCCGCATCGTGTTGGCCGTCCTGCACCATCTCGGTGTCCGCTCACCTCCCCCTTTCAGCTCTTCTGGTGTGCAATACCCTCCAGCGCCGCTATCGCGCCGCCAGCGCTCCGCAGGGCCGGTTCCGCGCGCGGTCCCAGACAGCGCACGGCGCCCGTCAGCGCGGCGCCCGCGAGCAGGTCCACCACATAGTGCTCTCCGAGATACACCAGGGCGAATCCGAGCGTCGCGGCGTAGGCGAATCCGAGCGTGCCCGCGACCGGCCCTACCTCAGCGAGCAGGAGCGCGGCCATCAGGGATGTGGCGAAGTGCAGCGAGGGCATCGCGGCTAAGGGGTTGCCTCCAAAGACACTGTAGAGCGGACCCCAGCCGTCTCGCCAGAAAAACTCCCCGTACTCCACCATCATCCGCCGTAGGACCGGCTCGGCCAGCGCCTGCGGTCGCAGTGCCTCAGAGCTCTGCCCGGCGGCGCGACGCGCAGGCACCGAAGCGGCATACCAAGGAGGGGCAGTCGGCAGCAGCCAGTAGACGCTGGCACCGATGTCGAACACCGCGTAGGTCATCACCGCCGCCCGCGGGAAGCTTCTGCGGTGACGCATGAGGATGTAGGCAAGCGAGCCGTGCGGCACCATGAACCAAGCCCAGTGGGCCCACACCAGTACGCGATCCAGAGCTTGCCATTCCGGACCGTCCGGCCCGCTCCGGGCAAGCGCACGCTGCAGGCGCAAAGTGGGCAGCTCACCCAAGCCCAGTACGCGGTCGGCGAGGATCGGATAGTCGATGCGCACCCGTCGCTCCTGGGCGGCGGGGTCGTCGTGCGGGGACTTGTAGGCCGCCAGGTAGGCCCACATCTGCAGGCAGCAGGTGGCCACATCGCGCGTACGCGTGCGAGGAAGCGCCACGCAAAGGCCGAAGGGAGCGGCGAAAGCCACCGTCTGCATGAGGACCGGTGGGGCCTTGACCCGCTTGCGTACCAGCGGCGCGGCTATGCCCGCCGCGACCACTCCCCAGGCGGCTGCTCGAATGGCGTTCGGCCGCCGCACTTGGCCTTCAGTATAGATCCGCGCGCGGCGAGCGATCCGCCGGTGAGCGAAGCTCAGGACGCGAGCTCCTGCGCCTGCGTGTTCCCGGCCTGCTCCACCATGGCCGCCTCCACCAGTGCACCGATCACCGAACTTGCCGAGTCTGCCTCGGGATGCCACTGCACCCCGAGCACAAAGCGGCGATGAGATGGCCCTCCCTCCCACTCGATCGCCTCAGGCAAGTCGTCGAGTGCCGAACGGCCACTGATGGCAAGTCCCTCGCCCAGCCGGTCGATGCCCTGATGATGGTGGGACTTGGTCGCATGCTCGGTCTCCCCCGCCGCGCGCGCCGCGAGCGTTCCCTCGATCAGGCGCACATCGTGGTCGGCGCCGTCGAACGAGCCGATCGCCCGCCGGTGCTCACCGTGGCCGTAGTGCTCGGGGAGGTGCTGCAGCAGCGTGCCACCACGGGCCACGTTGATCAGCTGCATCCCCCGGCAGATCCCCAGCACCGGAAGGTCGCGCTCGATCGCTGCGCGTGTCAGCGCGATCTCGAACGCGTCGCGCTCGGGCACCGTGTCCACCGTCTCGGCGTGTGCCTGCTGGCCGTAGAAGGCGGGATCGATGTCGGCGCCGCCCGTCAGCACCAGCCCGTCGATCACCGCGAGTGCCTGGCCGGGATCCTCGAGCAGGCGTGGATCCGGCGGGAGCATCAGCACCAGTGCCCCTGCGCGCTGCACCGCGTCGACATAGTTGCGCGCGAGCAGCATCGCCGGCTGCTCCCAGACGCTCCAGCGCGCCTGCTCTAGCGCGGTGCACATGCCGATCACGGGCCGGGACATGAGCACACAATAGGATCACCACCTCATTCACGCCTCCGGCGAGCGAGAAGAGAGCAGACAACAATGAGCGACCCCTACACCCCGCTCGAAACCGTCAGCGTCTCGCTGGCGGACGGTGCGGCCACCGTTGAGCTGAACCGGCCAGAGGCACTGAATGCCTGGAACAAGCAACTCGGCCTCGACCTGCTGGCCGCGCTGCGCTTCGTGGCCGAGGACGATGCCGTGCGCGCCGTGGTCATCACCGGCGCCGGGCGCGCCTTCTCCTCTGGCGCCGACCTGAAGGATTTCGGCGTCGAGCTGACCCCCGAGGGCCGTCCGGACGTTTACAAAACGCTCACCGAGATCTACCACCCCATCATGCACGCGATCCGCGAGCTTCCCAAGCCGGTAATCGCCCGCGTCAACGGACCAGCCGTCGGCATCGGCTGCTCGCTGGCGCTCTGCTGCGATTTGATCGTCGCGGCCCAGAGCGCTTACTTCCTGCTGGCGTTCGTGAACATCGGGCTCGTCCCCGACGGCGGCTCCTCACTGTTCGTGCCGACCCGCGTCGGGCTGGCCCGCGCGAGTGAGATGGCGATGCTCGGCGAGCGGATCGCCTCCGAGCAGGCGCTTGCGTGGGGCCTTATCAACCGTGCCATCCTGGACGAGCACCTGGACGAGGAGGTCGCTGTACTGGCGCAGCGCCTCGCCAGTGGCCCGACCCGCTCCTATGCCGGGGCAAAGCGTCAGTTCAACAACTGGCTCTACGCGCGCATGGACGAGCAGCTCGAGCTCGAGGCCGACCTCCAGCGCGAGATGACGGGCACCGGCGACTTCCTAGAGGGCGCGAGCGCCTTCGTCGAAAAGCGTCCCGCGCGCTTCTCCGGCACCTAGATCCACCCTCGTGGCAAAAGTCATCAAGCGCGTCCTGTCCGGGGCTGAATAGAATCCCCGCCGCCTTGGGCCATCTGCTCCCCTCAACGCTCGCCTTCTTCACGCCCGAGTCGGGCGGGTCCCCCAACGCTGATCACATCGACGGTCTCTTCAAGATCACGCTCGCCATCGCGGCCGTGATCTACGTCGCTGTCACGGGCGCCCTGGTATATGCGCTGATCAAGTTCCGTGCACGCAAGGGAGCCGTGCCAGCGCAGATCCGGGGCAACACCCGCCTGGAGGCCGGCTGGACAGTCGCAGCCGCCGTTATTCTCGTTGGGCTCGCGGTGCTCACCTTCGCCAAGCTCTCCTCGATCCAGGATCCTGCCAACTCGGGACCCAATGGCGATCAGCTGGCTGGCCAGAGCGGGTTGCTGTACGCAAGCGCCGTGCGCAGGCTGCCGCCCAGCGGAAAATCCCTGAACATCCAGGTGATCGGCCGGCAGTACATCTGGCAATACGTCTACCCGGGCTCGAGCGAACCCGACGGGCTGGGCGCGCCCTACTCCTACGAGGAGATGGTCGTTCCCACCGAAACCACGGTCACTTTGGACATAGTCTCCGAGGACGTTGTCCATTCCTGGTGGATCCCCGAACTGGGGGGCAAGTTCCAGGCGGTTCCCGGCTACCACAACTACACGTGGTTCAAGGTCTCAAAGCCAGGGATCTACCGTGGCCAGTGCGCGGCCCTGTGCGGCCGCGGTCACGCACGCATGATCGCCACGGTAAAGGCTGTGCCGCCCGCGCAGTTCGATGCATGGCTCGCCTACCAGAAGCAAGAGATCACCCAAGCCAACGCCGAAGCCAAGGTCGAGCGGGCCAAGCTGAATGCCCAGACCGGCCCCGGACAAGTCGAAAACCCCTAGGACATCGAGGAGCGCAAGCGCACGACATGGCCACGTACGTCGCCCCCGTCCCACAACTCGTAACCCACCGCGCCGAGCCGCCAGCGCGCGGCTGGACCAGCTGGATCACCACCACTGACCACAAGCGAATCGGGATCATGTACATGGTCACGACGTTCGTCTTCTTTTGTCTTGGCGGTGTCGAGGCGCTGATGATACGCCTGCAGCTGGGCGCCCCGAACAACACACTGGTCACTCCCCAGACTTACAACCAGCTGTTCACGATGCACGGGACGACGATGATCTTCCTGTTCGTCGTGCCGATGATGGCGGGCCTGGCGAACTACTTCGTGCCACTGATGATCGGCGCGCGCGACATGGCCTATCCGCGCCTGAACGCGCTCTCCTTCTGGCTGCTGCTGGCTGGCGGCATCGTCTTCTACGCCTCGATCTTCTGGAACCCGCCGGAAGCCGGCTGGACGAGCTATGCGCCGCTGTCGGACTCGCTCTACTCGCCAGGCGGTGGCCAAGATGCGTGGATCTACCTGATCCACCTGACGGGGCTGTCCTCGATCCTCGGTGCGATCAACTTCTACGCGACAATCGCGAACATGCGCGCTCGCGGCATGAGCTGGGGTCGTTTGCCGCTGTTCATCTGGGCGATCCTCACCTACTCGGTCCTAATCATCTTCGCGATGCCTGTGATCGCCGGGGCCGTGACGATGCTGCTCACCGACCGCCACTTCGGCACGCACTTCTTCGATCCGGCGAACGGCGGCTCGGCGCTGCTCTGGCAGCACCTGTTCTGGTTCTTCGGGCACCCCGAGGTCTACATCATGGTGCTCCCCGGGTTTGGCATCGTCTCGGAGATCCTGCCGGTGTTCGCGCGTAAGCCGATCTTCGGCTACAAGGCGATTGCGGCTTCGACCGTGGCAATCGCGTTCCTCGGCTTCCTGACGTGGGCACACCACATGTTCACCGCACCAATACCCGAGGCGATCCTCGTGTTCGTGATGCTCAGCTCGTTCCTGATCGCCGTGCCAACCGGCGTAAAGATGCTCAACTGGATCGCAACGCTGTGGCGTGGCACGATCGAATTCAAGACCCCCCTGCTGTTCTGCGTGGGCTTCATCGCGCTGTTCTTGATCGGAGGCATCTCGGGGGTGTTTCTCGCCGTCTTCCCCGTCGACTGGCAGTTGAACGAAACCTACTTCGTCGTCGCTCATCTCCATTTCGTGCTCGTTGGGGGCTCGGTGTTCACGATCTTCGCGGCGATCTACTACTGGTTTCCGAAGATCACCGGGCGGATGCTGGATGAGGGCTTGGGCAAGCTGAGCTTCTACTTGATGTTCTTTGGCTTCCTAGTCACCTTCCTGATCCAGCACGTGATGGGCCTAGACGGAATGCCCCGGCGAGTGTATGAGTACGACAACGTCGGTCACCTGGCTCTCTACAACCAGATCTCCACGGTGGGTTCGTTCATCCTCGCCGCTGGGGTGCTCGTGACGATCGTCAACGCCGCCCGCAGCCTCAAGGTGGGTGTCCTCGCAGGGCCCGACCCGTGGAAGGCAAACACGCTGGAGTGGTTCACGACCTCGCCTCCGCCGGTCAACAACTTCGACGCGATCCCGCTCGTGCGCTCGGTGGAACCGATGAAGGACATCCGCCGCGAGGTTCAGCGGCGGAGCTCCGTTGCGGGTGGAGAAACGATTTCCGGTACAGCCACCGTGCCCGCTGGAGCCACCCAAGTAGGCGTTTGATGAACACACCCCCTACAGGCACCGCCCAGTCGATCGAAGTACCACGGCTTGGACTGGCCCCTCGGACGCGCCAGCTGCTGGGCGACTATGCCGAGTTGACCAAGCCGAAGGTCCAATCGCTTCTGCTGCTGAGCACGATCGCGACGATGTACGTCGCCGGCGACCCCTCGCCGCTGCTTGTCCTCTTGACCTGCCTCGGTGGCTACCTCTCGGCTGGCGGCGCGGGCGCGGTCAACCACTGGTACGACCGCGACATCGACGCGCAGATGGCGCGCACCGCCACGCGACCGGTTCCGTCCGGCCGCGTCTCGCCGCGCGCAGCCCTGATCTTCGGCTGCGTACTCGCCGCGCTCTCGCTGCTCGAGCTCTCGCTGACGGTTAACCCGCTCGCAGCGGCGCTCTCGTTCTCGGGCTTCCTCGGCTACGTGCTCGTATACACGGTCTGGCTGAAGCGGCGCACGCCCCAGAACATCGTGATCGGCGGGGCCGCTGGCGCCGTTCCGCCGCTGGTTGGCTGGGCCGCTGTCACGGGCTCGGTCAGCGGCACGGCGGTGCTGCTGTTCTTCATCGTGTTCTTCTGGACTCCGCCCCACTTCTGGGCGCTGAGCCTGCTGATGAAGGACGAGTACGCGAAGGTGGGGGTGCCGATGCTTCCCGTCGTACGCGGTGAGGCCGAGACCCGCCGGCAGATCCTGCTCTACACGGTGCTGCTCTACGCCGTTACGCAGCTGCCATTCTGCGCCGGGGGCTTCGGGGGCATTTACCTGGTCTGTTCGATTGTGCTCGGCTTGGGCTTCATCGCTGGCGCAATCCGCCTTTATCGCCAGGCGGACAGACGCTCCGCCCTGCAGCTCTACCTGTTCTCGCTCGCCTATCTGGCGCTGCTGTTCTGCGCAATGGTCGCCGACGCTCATCTATAGACTTCACGACGCCATGATGACCCGCCGACTTGCACGCAAGAACATCCGCACCGGACTGATCGTGGGTGGCATCTGCATGTTTATGTTCGCCATCACGTTCTTCGTAGCCGCGATCTACGTCTCATGAGCCCGCTCGACCCCGAGGTCCCGCCCATAGGCGAGGAGATCCACCTCCCCGGGCCGAGCATCCTGCCGGTGCTCACCGCGGTGGGCATCACGCTGCTGCTCGTCGGCATCACGACGTTTATCGAGCTGACGGTGATCGGCGTGGTGCTGACGATCTACTGCGTCGTGCGCTGGTTCAAAGACACGCGCCGCGAAATCGACGAGCTTCCGCTCGACTGATCCGAGCCTCGGCGGGGCGTCGCGCGCGGGTGGGTGGAATTCCCCAATCCGCCGCGCTGGCCGATCTCCGATCGGTCCTCACTCACCCCACCCCTGCGCTTGCCGGCACAGCGCAGATCGCTCCGTCCTCGGTCCAGCAACGCACGATGTCGCGGACCGACAGGATGCCGACCGTCTCGCCGCCATCGAGGACGATCAGATGGCGAAAGCCGCCGCGCACCATTGCCGCCGCCGCCTCCTCCAGCGACCAGTCGGGCGCTGCGTAGACAACATCGCGCGTCAGGTGATCCCCGACGAGCTCCTGGTCAGAGTCCTGGCCACAGCCAAGCGATAGCAGGATGTCACGCTCGGTGATGATCCCCGGACCGGGCCCGTCGGGATCCATCACGACTGCCGCCCCCACCTTGCGCCCGGACATCAGCCGCGCAACTTCACGCAGCGTGTGGCCAGGCCCAACCGTGAGAACCGTCGAGCTCATCCCATCACGCACTTGCATTTGACATCTCCTTCCCGCTCGCCACCAAGACAAACCCAAAACCCAGCTACTTGCAACGATTGTCTCAATGTAGTCCGGTGGCAGCCGCGCGTCAAGAGGTCGGGCGAAGGCAATAGGATCACGCATCGCGATGGAGAGGCTCGCCCCCGAAAACGTCCCAACCCGCGCTGGAGCCACCGCCGCCGATGTCTAAGCAGCGCCCGCTCGTCCTAACGATCGTGGCGGCCTTGATCGCTACAGCCGTCGGCATCGCGCTGGGGTACACGATCCATTGGTTCCCGGTCGGAGCCTCCACCCAGGCCACCAACACCGACAGGCTCTATCACGTTCTGATCGATGCCTCGGTGCCGATCTTCGTACTAGTCGTAACGGTCATCCTGTACTCCGCCTGGCAGTTCCGCATGAAGCCCGGCGAGGAGCTCAAGGACGGGCCTCCGATCCACGGCAACACGCGCCTGGAGGTAGTCTGGACCGCCATCCCGGCACTGATCCTGCTCGGACTCGTCTCCTACTCCTTTGTCGTCCTGAACGACAATGAGAAGAAGCCGGCCGGGGTTCCGGAAATCCAGATTGGGGTGACTGGCCAGCAGTTCATCTGGTCCTATGAATACCCATCGTCGGTGACCGGCGGCAAGCCCCTGAACTCTGATCAGCTCTACATCCCGATGGGCGACACCGTCTATTTCAACATGCGCTCCAAGGACGTCATCCACGCCTTCTGGATCCCCGCCTTCCGCCTCCAGGAGGACGTCGTCCCCGGCATCACGACCAACTACCGGGCGACACCGAACCGGCTCGGCACCTATCCAGTCGTCTGCAACCTGCTCTGCGGGCTCGGGCACTCAACGATGCGCTCCGCTGTGCACGTGGTCCCGCCCGCCCAATTCCAGGCGTGGCTGAAGAACCAGGCGAGCACCGCTGCGAGCAGCACCCCCGGCGCCGGCGCGAGTAACGGGACTACGGGATAATGGGCCACGCGATGACCGGTTCTGAGGACACACGCTGATGGCCGCTAAATTCCGCGCCCCGGGCTTCTACCGTGCCAGCTGGATGATGCCGCTCGGCGTGGCCTTCGCCACCGGGTTGACCTGGCTGGTGCGGTCCTCCACGGGCCACGCAACGTTCCACCACTACCTCTCCGGCGAAGCGATCTTGACGGTCTCGCTGATCGCCGTGCCACTGCTCTTCCTGGTCGGGATCGGGGGCTTTGACTACTGGTTTTACTGGGCCATTGGACGGCCCACGCGTCCCGAGGACCACTCGAGCCACGGGGCACACAGCTGGAAGGATTACTTCCGCGTCAACACCGACCACAAGGTCATCGGCGTGCAGTACACCGTCACCTCCTTCTTCTTCCTGCTCGTGGGCGGCCTGATCGGCCTGCTGATGCGCGCCGAGCTAGCACAGCCGGGTGCGCAGTTCGTGGATGCGAACACCTACAACGGCCTGTTCTCGGTCCACGCGTCGCTGTTGATCTTCCTGTTCGTGATCCCCGTCTTCGCGGGCCTGGCCAACTTCGTGCTGCCTTTGATGATCGGGGCGCCCGACATGGCCTTTCCCCGGCTCAACGCCCTCTCATACTGGCTGCTGCCGGTTGCCGGGCTGATGATGCTCTCAAGCTTTTTCGCACCCGGCGGCGCCTTTGCCGATGGCTGGACCGCATATGCCCCACTGTCCGACAACGCACCGATCGGACAGACGTTCTTCTCGCTCGGCGTCCAGTTCGCGGGCGCCTCATCGATCATGACCGCGCTGAACTTCCTCGTGACCATCATCACCATGCGCGCCCCTGGGATGAGCTTCTTCCGGATGCCGCTGCTGGTCTGGGCGAACTTTGCAACATCGCTGCTGGTCGTTATCGCCACGCCGTTCATCGCCGCCTCGCAGTTCTTCGTGCTGCTCGACCGCGCGCTCGGCTTCAACTTCTTCAACGCGAACCACGGCGGCGACGTGCTGATGTACCAGCACGTCTTCTGGTTCTATTCCCATCCGGCCGTATACATCATGATGCTGCCCGGCTTCGGGATCGTCAGCGAGGTGATCGCTGTTAAGTCCCGTAAGCCGATCTTCGGCTACCGGATGATGGCCTTCTCACTGCTGGCGATCGTCGTGCTCGGCTTCACAGTATGGGCCCACCACATGTTCACCTCAGGGATGGCCGCTTGGATCCGTATTCCGATGGCTATCACCACGGCGATCATCGCGGTGCCGACGGGCATCAAGATCTTTTCGTGGCTGGCGACACTGTGGCGGGGAGTGCTGCATCTGGACACCCCGATGCTCTTCGCGCTCGGCTTTTTGACGACGTTCACCCTCGGCGGAATCAGCGGCGTGATGCTTGCGATGATCCCGTTCGACATTCATGTGAGCGCCACCTACTTCATCGTGGCCCACATCCACTACGTGCTGTTTGGCGGGTCGCTGATGACGATCTTCGCGGGCGTCTACTACTGGTTCCCGAAGATGACCGGGCGCATGTATGACGAGCGCTTGGGCAAGTGGCACTTCTGGACCACGTTTATCTTCTTCAACCTGACCTTCGGCCCGATGCACGTCCTCGGCCTGCAGGGAATGCCTCGTCGCGTCGCTGACTACGCTGCCAAGTTTGCCGACCTGAACCTGTTCATTTCGATCGCCAGCTTTGGCCTCGGCTTGAGCACGCTGGTGTTCGTGTACAACATGGTCACGAGCTGGCGCGGCGGAGCCCGCGCGCCCGGTAATCCGTGGCGAGGCCTGACACTCGAGTGGCAGGTATCCTCGCCCCCGCCGATCTTCAACTTCGACAGGATTCCAACGATCGTCGGCGGCCCGTACGAGTACGGAGTGCCCGGGGCAGTGCACGGCATCCTCGCTCCAACCCCTGCCACAGCTGGAGCCACCGCCACCGCGGGAGCCGGTGCCGACACCGTCCCAGCCACCAGCGAATGAAAAGGATTCACGACCGATGAAGGAAATACTGGTGGTTGCCAACCGGACGCTCGGAGGCAAGAAGCTGCTCGATACGGTCCGCGCGCGCGCTTCCAGCGGCGATGTGCGCTTCCGCCTGGTCGTTCCTCAGAGCAAGCCTTCGGCCGGCTTGGTCATCTACGACGAGGCCGTGCGCGAATCGGCCCAGGTGCGGGTCGACCTGGCGATCTCGCTAGTGACCGGCGAGGGGATCGAGGCCACCGGCGAAGTTGGCGATCCAGACCCCTTCTCGGCCACGATGGACGCGATCGCCGAGCGGCGGCCTACAGAGATCATCCTCTCCACCCATCCGGCCACCCAGTCAGGATGGCTGCGCAGGGATTTGATCGAGCGCATTCACAACGCTTCGGGGCTGCCGGTGGAGCACGTCGTGACTGACCTCGAGCAGGAGGGCCTGCCCTTCGGCGTCACTCTCGTCGTGGCCAGCAAAACGGCGAGTGGCGAGGAGCTGATCGAGCACCTCGCAAAGAAGGCCGCAAACGAGGGCACACAGCCCGAAGGGCTTCCTCGGCATGTCTTCATCGCTGTAATCCCGCTGCAGGACGGCGGCGGCTCAGCGCCTGCTGAGGCGCGCGCGCGCCTTCAGGCGATGCTCGCGCGGCTGAAAGCAGCCGGGCTGATCGGTTCGGGCATGATCGGCGATCCCGATCCCTACACCGCCGCTATCAACGCTTTGGAGCTGTTCAGGGTCGACGACGTTGTGATTTCAACGCTTCCCGGCGAACGCTCTGGCTGGATGCGCTCTAACCTGATCGAGCGCGTACGCCACGCCACTTCGGCAAGGGTCGAGCACGTCGTTGTCGATCTCAAGGCCAACACGACCGCGGCCCCGGCCGGGGTGAGGTGAGCAGAGGAGATGGAGGCAGCCAGTATCGCTCACGCGGCCGTTCACGGCGAGGACCACGGCCCTCCAGCTGCGCACAACAGCTCGCGCGTCGAGCCACAGCTGCTGGGGATGCTGCTTTTCATCATCTCCGAGGTGATGGTGTTCGGTGCGTTCTTCACGGCTTACTTCTTCATCCGCATCGCCCAAGGTCAGCCGTGGCCGGCCCCGGGAACCACCCTGCCGGTGGAGGTCGCGGGCGTCAACACAGCGATACTGATGTCCTCCTCGTTTACGCTTCACTGGGCCCAGACAGCGATCAAACAAGGTAATCGCTTCGGGCTGAAGGCAGGCATCCTCACCACCTTCCTGCTCGGCTGCACATTCCTGTTCATCCAGATCAACGAGTACGCGAACATCGGTTTCGCCCCTCAGGATCACGCCCAGCAGACGATCTTCTACTCGCTCACCGGCCTGCATGGCGCCCACGTGTTCATCGGCTTGGTGCTGCTGCTGATCGTGACCATCCGTGCCTTCCGCGGGCATTACACGCCCGAGGAGCACCGCGGGGTCGAGGTGCCGGGGATCTACTGGCACTTCGTCGACATCATGTGGCTCGTCGTATACACCACGGTCTACATCCTCTAGACCGGGCTCGGCCCGCCGTGCTCAACCCCCTGCGCTCCGAGGATGAGGCCTTCCGCTTCCTGCTCTACGCGTTCGCGGTGATCGTCGTGATCGTCGCGCTGGTTCTGATTCTGCGCGCGCTTATTTGACCGTCAGCGTTCCGTACATGCCCGCTGCGCGGTGGCCGGGGGCTTGGCAGAAGAACGTGTAGACCCCCGGCTTCAGGCTGACTTTCACTGTGGTGCTGCCCTTAGTGATGAACGGGCTCGCACCGAGTACCGCTCCGCCGGGGCTCGCGCCGTGCGCGCCTTCTTCGATCGCGATGTTGTGTGAGACGCCCGAAGAGTTCGGCATTTCGACGGTGACCGGTCCGGGTTTTGCGATCGCCTTGCCGGTCGCGTAGGCGAGTTGCCCGCTGGTGCTTGCGGGTATCTGGAGCTTGCCCGCCTGCTCGACGGCCGGCTTGCCAGCTCCGGGGGCTTCCACCGCGCTGGCCAGCAGGCCGGTGTCCTGGCCAGGACGGTCGGCCGATTGCGCCACGTAGGCGGCGATGTCGCTCAGCGTCGTCCCGCCTGCCAGCCCTTTTGGCATCACGCCTTCACGATTGGGGTTGAGCACTTGGCCGCTCACGACACCTTCGATCGTGCTGCGCTTGAGGCCTTCGGCGAGGCTCTGGCGGAAGGCTTCGTCGAGGTTTGGCCCCACAATGCCTTTGGTGCCTGCTCGCGCGAGCGTGTGGCAGGAGCCGCACTTGGCGACGAACTGCTGCTTGCCGACGATCAGGTTGGCATTGTCCTCGCGCTTGACCGCGCAGCCGCTCGCGCCAAATAACAGGGCACCCGCTCCGGCGAGAAGGCCGAGATTACGCAGGCTTCTGGAGGTGGGAAAAGAGGGCATCGGCGGCGGAACTCTATCCAAAGGGCAGGCGGCTGCACGGGTGGGCGTCTCCGCCAGGCGCTTCGCTAGAGTTCGCGCCGTGAGTATGAGTCAGCGCTATCGGCTGCGTAACCCATCGAGCGGTCGGGAGGTTGTGATGGAGGCTGACCGATCGGAGATCGGTCAGCAGGAGATCTACCTCGATCGTGAGACGGGCGAGCCGCTGGAAATAGTGGGCATGTTGCTGCCGCTCGCCCCCTCCGCCTCGCGGCTACCATGGGCCGTGGAGAACATGCGCTTCTGCTCTTGGTGTGACCAGCTCGCCCAAAAGGATTTGAACGATTGCCCCACCTGCGGCCGTCGCATGGAGCCGCTCACATCGAGGACGGCTGGTTGAGGGCCACCGGCACCGAGGAAGCACCGCGCTTGATTAGGATCTCACCCATCCTCCCAGCGCAGCCCTCGCCAGCCCGCGTGGCACTCGCAGTGAGCCTAGTGCTGCTGTGTGCCATCAGCCTGGGCGCCTGCGGCGGCGGGAACAGCGTAAGCGATGTAGCGCCAAAGAGCACACCCGATATCACCCCACCGAGCGACACGAGCGCCGAAAAGGCCTCCGTGCAGAGCACTTCGACATCGACCACATCGACAACCTCGACCGGCAAATCGAGCGAAGGCTCATCGGGCGAAGAAACAAAAGAAGGCGGAGAAGCGTCCTCGGGCGCCGGCAGCCCCAGTGGTGAAAGCGAAAGCAGCAAAGGCGAAGCAGGCGGCACCTCAGCGGGCGGTAGCGCCAAAGAAGAAAGCGCTACCAAAGGTGAAGCCAAAGCTAGCCCAACCGGCGGCGCCGGCGCGCCCTAGGCGTCTAGCCCTAGGGCGTAGAGATCAGCGTTGCGCTGTAGGTCAGCCGCGCGGTGAGATATAGGCAGAAGTACTGGACCGCGCTGCCGATCGAGGTGTGGTCGGTCTGGGCGCTGGTGCTCGTGCACTGCTTCTTCGGACGGCTTGCCCGCCACGAGGTGTCGTTGCCGAAGCCCAGTGCCAGCGCTGGGGCCCAGGAGGGAACCGTCAGGGCAATGATGTCGCCCTTCTTCACCGGGATCGTTGTTTCCAGCGGAAACTGAGCGGTTTTCCCGAAGTACGGTTCGAGCTTGACGAGGGGGCTCTGCGCGATCAGCTTATAGGTTAGGTTCGGTTTCTTCTGGGCACGCAGAATCGCGATCCCGGCTTCAGAGACGCCGCCCTCGTTGGCGTTGAAGAACTTGATCTGGGTCGCATTCGGCTTGCCCAGCATGATCGACCAGGCCACTACCGTGCCGGCGCGTGGCGTGCTTAGGGGGTTGTGAGCCGTGGCCACCTTCACCTGGAAGCCCGTCGTGCGGCTGACGGCCAGGCAAGGGCTGCCTGGGCAGCTCGGCACCGTTTCGGGTTTGACGGTGGGGGGAATCACACCGACTTCGGCGAGCGTCGCCTGGGAGCCAGCAGGCAGCACCAGCACGAGCGCGAGACTCATGAGGACAGCAGCTGTTGATGCACGGATCATGTGGTCATTCAACACAACGACGGGAACGATGTAGCGGTCTGTTCGCTATTTCCGCGTGAGTTCCTGCGCCGCGGCCGCGATCTCCTCCGGATCTCCAGGCGCGGGAACCCAGGGTAGCCGCAGCGGATCGTCTGCGTAGCGCGGGATCACATGCATATGGAAATGGAAGACCGTCTGCCAGGCGACGGCGCCACAGGAGTTGACCAGATTGACCCCTTCGGCCCCCAGCCGCTCCTTGGCGATGACTGCCTGGCGTTGCGAGGCGAGCGCAACCGCTTGTAGGTCCTCCGGATCCACGCTCAGCAGATCCTCGGCGTGCGCGCGGGGGATCACAAGCATGTGACCGCGCGTGGCGGGGTTGATGTCCATGAAGGTCACCGTGCGCTCGTCTTCACCGACGATCGTGGCGGGAATCTCGCCCGTGAGGATCTTGCAGAAAATGCAATCGGTATCGGCCATCAGCAGCAGAGAGCCTAACCACTTGCTTGGCGTGTGCGTAGGAACGTGAGTGCCTGCTCGCGAGTGGTGAGCTCTCCCGCGTATTGCGCTTCGGTGAGCTCCTCGAGCAGCTCTCCCACCCGCGGCCCCTCATCGATGCCCAGGGCTCGAGCCAGCTCATCTCCGCGCCACAGCTGCGCAGGCGGACCCTCCGCCCGCCAGCGCAGGGCGTCCTCGAGCATGCTTCTCGCCACGAGCATGTGCGCATCGATCGACTTCTGCGCGCTGTCCCCGCGCGTGGCAAGGCGGTCTGCCATCGATAGCAACGTGACGTCGGCCTCCACCGGAGAGCAGGCACGCAGGTAGGAGAACACAATGCGACGCGACAGGGGCTGGGGCTCGTGGACGAGAAAGCCGAGACGCAGGTGGTTACGCACGAGCGCGGCGACATGGGCACGCAGCCGCTCGCTGGTTCGCAGTCTGCTGAGCACCTCGCGCGCGAGCGCGGCTCCGCGCTCGTCGTGGCCGATGAACGTCACACGCCCGTCCCCTGGACGCACCTCCCTGGTCAGGGGCTTGGCGGCATCGTGCAACAGCGCGCCCCAGCGCAATGCCTCTCCGCGTGTCATCTCATCGGCCAGCGGCTCAGCCAGCAGCGCGGAAACCTCGCCGCCGTAGGGGCTGATGCAGGCATCCAGCTCGGCCATGCCCGGGCCGGCGCCAGTCGTCAACTCGATCGTGCGGTCAAGCACCTCGAGCGTGTGGCCATAGACGTCGAGGTGGTGGAAGCGATTCTGCTCCACTCCGTGGAGCGCCTGCAGCTCGGGTAGCACCTCAGCTGTCGCCCCAAGTTCACCCATCAGTTCAATTCCGCGCCGTGCACGCTGCGTGGCGAGGACCCGGCGCAGCTCCGTGAACACCCGCTCGGCCGATACGTGCCGTAGCTTGCCTGCGTGCGCGCTCGCCTCTAGGCAGGTCTGCGTCTCGGGTTCTAATTCCAGCTCGACCGCCATCCGCACCAGGCGCAGCACCCTCAGGGGATCATCGGCGAAGGTGCCCGGCCCAGCCATACGCAAGCGACGCGCCCTCAAGTCCTCAAGCCCACCGAGAGGATCAATCGGCGCACCCCCTTCGATCGGTTCGGCGATCGCGTTCACGGTGAAGTCGCGCAGCTCAAGGTCTGCCTGCAATGAGCCACCGCGTAGACGATCAACGTCTGCCTGCCAGGCGTGATCGCGCGCCACCACACGCCAGGCACCGAAATCCTCAGACAGCGCGAAGCACGCTGCTCTTCCTGCTGTGCGGGCGAGGGCGCGCGCGGCCTGCTCGGGGTCGCCATCCACCACGAGATCGAAATCCTTCAGCGACCGGCCCAGTACACGGTCGCGCACCGCGCCCCCCACCAGCCAGGCAGGGCGGCCCTCGAGCGCTGCCCGGGCTACATTCAGACCATCACTCATACCGCCTCGCCGTCGCGATGGTAGGACCGTGGCACGCGCGGCGTAAGCGCGCAGGTCACCTCGTAGTTGATCGTTGCCAGGCGAGCGGCCATCTCCTCAGCGGTGATGCGCTCTGAGTCTTGGACGCCGATCAGGATCGCCTGCACCCCGCGCAGCTCCTCGGCTGCCGGATCGGGGCCGAGGTCGATTGTGATGTTGTCCATGCTCACCGTCCCCACCAGCGGGTAGCGCCGGCCATCGATCAGCACCTCCGCGTTGTTGGAAAGCCCGCGCCTGAAGCCGTCGCCATAGCCAACCGGAAGCACCGCAAGCCATGTATCGCGCTCAGCTACGAACCGCCGCCCATACCCTGCGCTCTCGCCCGCGGCGAGTCTCTTGACCTCAGCCACGTAGGAGCTCAGCTCGAGCGCGGGCTCGAGGTCACGCCGGTAGGGGTCCTCGCCGAAGGGATCCATGCCGTAGACGGCGATCCCGCAGCGCGCCATATCGAAATGCGCGCGCTCCTCACGCAGCACAGCGGCACTGTTCGCCGCGTGCACGAGGATCTCCGGATGTTCGAGCTTGATCTCGCGCGCCCAGTCCGCGAAAACCGCGAGCTGGCGGACGAAGAACCCGTCGTCGTCGGGATCGTCGGCAGTGGCGAAGTGGGTCATCAGTCCCGCGAGCTGGACGCCCGCTGTGTAGCGCACGAACGCCACCACGCGAGCGGCCTCGGCCGCGTCGCGCGTGCCGAGCCGGCCCATGCCGGAGTCGAGCTTCACGTGCACGCGCCCGCCCCCGGCGGCGGCGACCGCTTCGACGTCCCGCTCATGCCACACGACCACATCCGCGTCTGCCGCAAGCGCTTCCTTCAACTCCGCTGGGCTGAGGGCGCCCATCACCAGCACGCGCACCCCGCGCACGCCGGCGTCGCGTAGCTCGCGCGCCTCCCGGGCGCAGGCGACGGCGAGCCAGCTCGCGCCACCCGCAAGCGCCGCGCGCGCGCTCTGCACAGCGCCGTGGCCGTATCCGTCAGCCTTCACCACGACGCACAACTCCGTGCCGCTGCGCAGCTTGCCGCGCAACCGGGCGCAGTTGCGCTCGATCGCGGCCACGTTCACGCGAGCGAGCGCGCGGTGCACGGTCACCTCCCACCTCCTCGCACGGCGGGCAACGCTGCGATCACATCAGAGGCAACGACGCCCTCATTCGCTCCCTGCCTGCGCGCCGCCTCCCGGCCGGCCTCAGCGTGCAGCCACACGCCTGCAGTCGCGGCGGTGAAGGGCTCGAGGCCGACAGCGAGCAGCGCGGCGATCACCCCTGTCAGCACATCCCCGGTTCCCGCCGTGGCCAGCGCGGGAGTGCCCCCCGGGCTGACGGCCACTGCTCCAGAGGGTGCAGCAATCAGCGTGTCGTCGCCCTTCAGCACGACCACCGCCCGCGCCAGCCCGGCCGCCATACGGACGTGGCGAAGACGCTCGCGCTCAACCTCCTCGCTGCCCACCTCCAGCAACCGTCCCAGCTCGCCCGCGTGCGGAGTAAGCACGGTCTGGGCCTGCCTGGAAGCGAGATCTCCCAGACGCCCGGCGTGGGCGTTTAGGCCGTCTGCGTCTAATACCATCGCCACCTGGGCCCGTCTAGCCAGCTCACTGGCGAACTCAAACGCCCCAGGACTACGACCCAGGCCTGGCCCCAGGGCCAGCGCCCCTCCCCGCTCAGTCCCGGTGAGGGCATCATCGACCCCTTGCGCGATGAGTCCGCCATCCTCGTCTGCCAGCCCGCGGGTCATCAGCTCCGCCGGCGCAGCGCTAGAGAACATCGCCTGAAGCGATGCGGGCAGGTATGCCGTCACATACCCGGCCCCCGAGCGCATCGCTGCCTGCGCAGTCATCCGCGGCGCACCGGTGAGACCGCGCGAGCCACCCGCCACCACCACGTGTCCGCTTGAGAACTTCGTCGAGGACGCTGTGCGCTTTGGCAGTTGGGCGAGGATCGAGTCCTTGATGAGGCCCACCTCTGCCTCCACGGGCGCGCCCCGGGGTATGCCTATGTCGATCGTCTCGACTTCGCCCGCGTGCGCCTTGCCCGGATAGATCCACAAACCCGGCTTCGCCGCGTGAAAGGTGACGGTGACCGATGCGCGCACGGCGGCACCAGCCACGACACCCGTGGAGGCGTCTACGCCGCTGGGCACATCCACGCTTACGACCGGCGCTTTAGCAGCGTTCACAGCCTCGATGGCCTCCCCGGCCGCGCCGCGAGGTTCACCCTGGAAGCCAGTGCCCAGCAACGCATCCACCACCACTGTCGCCCTCGTGAATGCCTGCACCGCTCTTTGCCTATCTTCAGCCAGTTCCAGCGGTGCCTCGCCTCCAAGCCGCGCCAGATTCGCGCGCGCGTCCCCAGTGAAGTCCTCCAGCGGGGCTATGCACACTACAGTCACCTGCCGGTCCGCCTCGCGCAGCAGGCGCGCCACCACGAGGCCATCGCCGCCGTTGTTCCCCTTCCCGCATACCACCGCCACGGAGCCCTCCGGGGCCATTCGCTCGACCACCCGCGCCACCCCGGCCCCGGCACGCTCCATCAGGTCAAGCGAGGGCACGCCCCGCTCCTCGATCGCCCAGCGATCCACCGCGCGCATCTGCCCGGCGTCGAGCAGGGGAGTCAGCCAGTCTGGAATGCAGTCCACGACCGCGATGCTAATCGGTCCCGTCGCTATGCCGCTCACGCCACGGAGCGCATATGCGGCGCGAGGTCAGCCGCTACTCCACCGTAACGGTCTTCGCCAGATTGCGCGGCTGGTCGACGTTCAACCCCCGCTTGCGCGCGATCTCATAGGCGAGTAGCTGCAGCGGGATCACCGCGAGGATCGGCTGCAGCATCCAGTCCACGCCCGGCACGGTTATCACGGAGTCGGCGTGCTTGGTGATCTGCTCGTTGCCTTCCGTCGTGACCGCAACCACGTGTGCGCCCCGTGCGCGCACCTCCTGCATGTTCGATGCCATCTTCTCGAGCACAGGCGAATCGGTTGCCACGCATACCACTGGAGTGGACTCATCCAGGAGCGCGATCGGGCCGTGCTTCATCTCTCCCGCGGGGTAGGCGTCGGTAGCGATGTAGGAGATCTCCTTCAGCTTCAGCGCCCCCTCCAGAGCGACTGGCAGCCCAACGTGGCGGCCGATATACAGGAAGAACTCGCTCCGCCAGTACGCACTGGCAACGCGCGAGACCTGCTCGCCCATGCCCGCGAGAACTCCTTCGATGCTATGCGGCAAGCGCTTGACCTCGCCCACGAGCTCGGTGATGCGTGCGGGCTCGAGCGTCCCCCGCAGCTCGGCCAGACGCAGGGCAAGCAGATAGACGGCAGCGACCTGGCAGAGGAAGGTCTTCGTCGCCGCCACCCCGATCTCCAGACCCGCGCGGGTGAACAGCACACCGTCGGCGTCGCGTGTCACCTGCGATCCCATCACGTTCGTGATCGCCAGCACCGCCGCGCCGCGCTCCTTCGCCTTGCGCATCGCCGCCAGCGTGTCGGCGGTCTCGCCCGACTGGGAGATCCCGATCACGAGATCGCCCGGCCCGACCACCGGATTGCGGTAGCGGTACTCCGAGGCGACGTCCACCTCCACCGGCACGCGCGCCCACTCCTCGATCGCGTAGCGTCCGATCAAGCCTGCGTGGTAGGAGGTACCGCAAGCGACCACCACGATTCGCTTCACACCCGCCAGGATCGCCTCGTCCAAGACACCCTGCTCCTGGAGATCGACGCCGGTTCCCCGTGCCGTGCGATCGGCGATCGTCTCAGCGACGGCGTCCGCCTGTTCGTGGATCTCCTTCAGCATGAACGTCTCATACCCGCCCTTCTCGGCGGTGTCCTCGTCCCAGTCGACCGTCTCCACCGCGCGCTCCACCCGATCGCCCCCAGACGTTGTGATCGTGACGTCATCGGGTGTCAACACGACAATCTCGCCGTTGTCCAAGTACTGAACCTCGCGCGTCTGAGCCAAAAAGGCTGGCACCGCGGAGGCCACAAACTGCTCGCCCTCGCCCCTACCGATGATCAACGGGCACTCCCTCCGCGCTCCCACCAGCGTCTCGGGCTCCTCCAGGCACATCGCGACGAACGCATAGTGACCCTCCAATTCGGCATAAGCAGCCCGTACCGCACCGGCCAGCTCGCCGTCATAGTGCTCGGCGATCAGATGCGCGATCACCTCGGCGTCGGTCTCGGAGGTGAATACGCTCCCGGCGGCGAGCAAACGCTCCTTCAGCGTCATGTAGTTCTCGACGATCCCGTTCACCACCACGTGAAAGCGGTCGGCTGAGTCGTAGTGCGGGTGGGCGTTCTCCTCGGTCACCCGCCCGTGCGTCGCCCAGCGGGTGTGGCCGATACCGGTTGTGGCAGCACGCACCGCGACCGCTACGGGCGGGCGGGATCCCAATCTTCGCTCCTCAGCCGAGACCAAGCCGTCGAGCTTCGCCTGCAACGCGTCGAGATTGCCCACGGCCCGCACCGTATCGATCCGGTCCTCACCGATCACCGAGATGCCCGCGGAGTCATACCCGCGGTACTCGAGCTTCTTCAGCCCGTCGAGCAGCAGCTTTTGGGCCGGTTGCCCACCCTCCCGCTTGCCGACGTAGCCAACGATGCCGCACACCGCATCGAAGATACCAGCGAGGTTCAGCCCAGCTCGGACTGCACCAGCGCGACCAGCCGCGCGCAGACCTCATCGGCCTCAGCGTCGGTGGGTGCCTCGACCATTACCCTCACCAGTGGCTCGGTGCCACTCGGGCGTACGAGCACGCGCCCGCGCCCCTCCAGCGCCTCTCCCGCGGCACTCACGGCTTCGCTGACGCCCTGTGCCGTGTCCAAGGCCCCGCGCTCGCGCACGTGCACGTTCACCAGCCGCTGAGGCAGCTTCTCCATCGCGTCGCGCTCTGACAGGTCGCGACCGGCCAGTGCCTCCAAAGTGAGCAGCGCGCCAGCGATCCCGTCCCCTGTGCGGTTGAAGCCCATGTCGATGATGTGCCCGGACTGCTCGCCCCCCAGCGACCAGCCGCGAGCGCGCAGCTCCTCGAGCACGTAGCGATCGCCGACCTGCGTAATCGCCACCGCCACGCCCGCCCGCTTCATGGCGTCGTGGAAGCCATAGTTGGTCATCACGGTCACCGCTACCCCGCCACCGTTCAGACGCTCCTGCTGGCGCAGGTGCAACGCCGCCAGCGCCAGCAGCTCATCGCCGTCCACGACCGTTCCCATCCGGTCCACTGCCAGCACACGGTCCCCGTCGCCGTCGAACGCAAATCCCACCGCATGCCCTCCCGCGCGGACATGCTCGCCCAGCTGCTCGATGTGCGTCGAGCCGCAGCTGGCGTTGATATTGCGCCCGTCCGGCTCATCCGCGATCACGCTCACCTTCGCGCCCAGCCTCCGGAAAATCTCCGGTGCCACACGATAGGTGGCGCCGTGCGCACAGTCCAGCAATACATCCAGCCCGCCCAGATCGAGTGCTGCGAAGCGCACGTGCAACTCACGCAGGTAGTCCTCACCCGCGCCCCTCAGCTCGCGGATGTGCCCGATAGTGGGCGGGGACTGCGGCCGGGCAGCGCCCACGCCTGCGAGATCAGGGCCTGTGCGTTCCAGCTCCCGCTCGATCTGAAGCTCACTCTCATCCGACAGCTTGTACCCGTCCCCAGCAAAGAACTTGATCCCGTTGTCCTGGAAGAGATTGTGCGACGCGGATAGCACCACCGCCAGGTCGAAGCCATAGCGACCGATCAAGAGCGGCGCGGCCGGCGTCGGCAACACGCCGCCCAGCAGCGCATCCCCTCCAGCAGCGCTAACGCCGGCCGCAACGGCCGCCTGCAGCATCTCGCCCGACTCGCGCGTATCGCGCACGATCAGCACCTGGGGACGCTCCGCGCCCGTCTTTGCAGTCGCAGCCCGCGCCAGCCCGAGCGCCAGCTCAGCCGTGAGCAGCTCGCCGGCAACTCCCCTCACACCATCGGTCCCGAACAGCTTGCGGGTCATTTGGGTGGGTAGGTCACCTATCGCTCCGCTTCTAGCGCTTGGAGAACTGCGGACGCTTACGCGCCTTCTTCAACCCGGCCTTCTTGCGCTCCTTCGCGCGCGAGTCGCGCGTGAGAAAGCCCCTGCGCTTGAGCTCACCGCGCAGGTTCGGGTCGGCCTCCAGCAGCGCGCGCGAGACCCCGTGGCGCAGCGCCCCAGCCTGAGCGGAAATACCGCTGCCATGCAGCCTGGCAACCACGTCCATCCGCTCCTGATACCCCACCGTCTCCAGTGGCTGGCGGATGTTTCGCTGTTGGGTCACACGCGGGAAATACTCCTCCAGAGTGCGCCCGTTCACGAGATAGGAGCCGCTCCCGGGTCGCAGCGTTACTCGCGCGACTGCCGTCTTGCGCTTGCCCGTCGCCCGGTACCGCGCACCCGAGGCCAAATCGATTGCGGCCGTGGCGATCGGCTTGCTCAGGATCTCCTCCGGCTCCTCCTGTGCATCCTCCGCCTGCTCAGGCTCCTCGGTCTCGATCGCATACGGGTCCTCATAAGCCTCGCTGCGAGCCTCGCTGCGCCCCAATGGATCGACGCCCTCAGGGACGATGTCCACCTCGAGGTGCGCTCCCGGCACAGCCGGCTTCACCCGCGGGGCGGGCTCATCTTCCTCATCCTCGGCCGCATCATGCTCTGCGCTTTGCTCCTGGGCCTCCTGAAGCGCCTCCAGTGGCACATCCTCGGCGGCACCTGCGATCTCCATCGCCTCCTCGCTGGGCACCGCATGGCCCTCGCCGGCTGCCTCAGTGCCCGGCGGCTCCGGTGCGACCGCGCCGCCCGGCTTCTCCGCGGCCTCCTCGAAGGCCTCGAGGGCGGCGTCCTCGGCGGAGCCAGCAATCTCCATGGCCTGCTCGCTCGGTACCGCATGACCCTCGGCCTGCTGGACGGTATCCGATCGGTCGCTGTCCTGCTCTTCAGGGGTCTGCGGGATCTCCTCGTCGGCCATCAAGCCTCGATCTCCAAAGTTTGCGGTTTCTGGGCGATGTGCGGATGCTCTGGGCCAGCGTAGATCTTGAGCTTCGTGATCTGCTTACGCGCCAGGCGATTACGAGGCATCATCCCTTTCACGGCCAGCCTGATGATCTCCTCTGGCCTGCGGGCCAGCATTTCCTCAAAGGTCCTCGAACGCAGCCCGCCGGGGTAGCCGGAATGACGGTAGTAGCGCTTATCTTTGCGCTTGTTCCCGCTCACGGCGATCTTCTCCGCGTTGATTACTACGACGAAATCGCCGGTATCGATGTGCGGGGTGTACTCGGGCTTGCGCTTACCCCGCAGCACATCGGCGATCTGGGTCGCTAGGCGTCCAAGCGTCTTGCCGTTGGCATCGACGACGAGCCAGTTGCGCTCGCGGTCGGTTGGCTTGGCTACGTAGGTCTTTGCCGAGGGTGTTGAAGTGGACGGTGTCATCACGTAAAAAAAGCCACGCGGTAGCGCGCGGCGCAGGCGACATCATAGGCGAAGTGGGGCTGAGCCGTAAGTACACGCCCAGGCCGACGGATCGTGGTTCCTGGCAAGGACGCAGTGAGCGAAGTGTGCTGGCCGAAACGGGGATGCGAGCCGAAAGGCGAGTGTCTCCCGGCTTCGGTACACAAGCGATCGAGGACATAGCCAGGGGCCGCGAGACTAGGTCCTGGTGGGTTACTCCCACTCGATGGTGCCTGGAGGCTTGCTGGTTATGTCCAGCACCACCCGGTTGACCTCGCGCAACTCGTTGATCATTCTCGACGCAATCGTCTCCAGCAAGTCGTACGGCAGCCTCGCCCAGTCGGCCGTCATCGCATCATCGCTCGTCACCGCGCGCAAGACCACCACATAGCCATACGTGCGCTCGTCTCCCTGCACACCCACAGTGCGCACATCGGGCAGTACGCAGAACGACTGCCACAGCTCTCGGTACAGCCCAGCCTTGCGGATCTCCTCTTGCAGGATGTGATCGGCCTCCCGCAGCACGTCCAACCGCTCCTTTGTCGCCTCGCCGCCGACGATCCTGATCGCCAGGCCCGGTCCGGGAAAGGGCTGGCGCCAGACCAGTCGTTCCGGCAGTCCCAGCTCGGCGCCCACGGCGCGCACCTCGTCCTTGAACAGCGCCCTCAGGGGCTCCACCAGCTCGAACTGCAGGTCGTCCGGCAGCCCACCAACGTTGTGGTGGGACTTGATCGTCGCCGCCCCCGTGCCCCCGCCCGACTCGATCACGTCTGAGTACAGCGTTCCCTGCACCAGGTAATGCGCGCCGTCGAGCTTCGCCGCCTCCTCCTCAAACACCCTGATGAACTCCGCGCCGATCGCTTTTCGCTTCGCCTCTGGCTCGCTCACGCCTTTCAATTTCTCCAAAAATCTTTCCTCCGCGTCGACAGCCACCAGCGGCACCTTGAACGTGTCCCTGAAGGCGCTCACCACCTGCTCGCCCTCGTCCTTTCTCATCAGCCCGTGGTCCACGAACACACATGTCAGCTGGTCCCCCACCGCGCGGTGCACCAACAGCGCCGCCACCGACGAGTCCACCCCACCTGAGAGCCCGCAGATCACCCTCCCATCACCCACCTGCCGCCGGATCCGCTCGATCTGATCCTCCACGATCCCCGCCGCCGACCACGTCAGCTCACAGCCGCACACCTCAGTCAGAAATCTCGTCAGGATCTCCTGCCCATACGGCGTGTGCACGACCTCGGGGTGAAATTGAATCCCGTAGATACTGCGCTCGGCGTCCTCCACCGCGGCCACCGGCGACACGCTCGACGACGCCAGTGCGGTGAATCCCGGGGGCGGCTCGATCACCGTGTCCCGGTGACTCATCCAGCACGTCTGCTCCTTCGGCATCCCCTTCAGCAGCACCCCCGGCTCGATCACGGTCAGATCCGAGCGGCCGAACTCCCCCACCTCGGCCTCCACCACCCGCCCGCCGAGCTCATGCACGAGCAGCTGCATCCCGTAGCAGATGCCCATCACCGGCACCCCCAGATCCAGCAGCCCGCGCTCCAATCGCGGGGCGCCCTCGGCATACACCGAGGCGGGGCCCCCCGACAAGATGATCCCCCGTGGCTTTCGCTTCTCGATCTCCTGGAGCGGCGTGTGGCTCGGGAGCAGCTCGGAGAACACCCCGCAATCGCGCACCCTTCTCGCGATCAATTGACTGTATTGCCCTCCATAGTCGAGGACAATCACCTCTTCACTGGCCATTACGGGCGCGCCCCGCTGCTCTGCGGCGGGCGCCATGGCTACCTGTTCAGTCATTGACCAGGACGGCGGCAGCCTTCCCGTTGGTGGCGCCCATGCCCACCCCCTGATCGCGTTGCAATGCCTTACCCTCGGTTTGCAGCGCAGGTGCGATCACGACCTCGGCGCGGTTGAACTCGGCCAGATCCTTGTGCCCACAGGTCGCCATCGAGGTACGCAGCCCCCCGAACAGGTTGAACGTGCCGTCGTTCTCGCGCGCGGGGCCTACGAGAATCTCCTCGAGCGTGCCGTTCTGGGATGTGGCCACCCGCGCCCCACGCGGCAACGTTGGGTGAAACGTGGCCATCCCCCAGTGAAAGCCGCGCCCTGGCGCCTCGTGGGCGCGCGCCAGGGGCGAGCCGATCATCACGGCGTCGGCACCAAGCGCAATCGCCTTCGACACGTCGCCGCCATTGCGCATCCCGCCGTCAGCGATCACCTGGCAGTACTCCCCGGTCTCCAGCATGTGCGTGGAGCGGGCATGTGCGACATCCGCGATCGCTGTCGCCTGGGGTACGCCGATGCCGAGTACGCCGCGCGTCGTACACGCCGCCCCGGGCCCCACGCCGACAAGCACCCCGGCGGCGCCTGTCCGCATCAGGTGCAGTCCCGTGTGGTAGGAGGCACAGCCACCGACGACCACCGGCACCTCGAGGGTCGGTATGAACTCCTTCAAGTTCAGCGGCTCAGACACTGTCGAGACATGCTCTCCCGAGACGACCGTTCCCTGGATCACGAGCACGTCCAAGCCAGCCTCGAGCGCAAGCTCGTGATACTTCAAAACTCGCTGCGGGGTCAACGACGCGGCGACGACGACCTTCTGGTCCTTGATCTCCCTTATCCGCTGAGCGATCAGCTCAGGCTTGACTGGCTCTGAGTAGATCTCCTGCATCTCGCGGGTAGCCTGCTCCTTCGGAAGGCTGGCGATCCGCTCCAGTTGCTCCTCGGCGTCCTCGTAGCGAGTGAAGATGCCCTCCAGGTTGAGCACCGCCAGTCCGCCCAGGCCGCCGATGATCCCAGCCGTCCGCGGTGAAACCACGCCGTCCATCGCCGCCGCCATCAACGGCAGCTCGAATTGGTAGGGCCCGAGCTTCCAGGACAGGTCGATGTCGTCAGGGTCGCGCGTGCGGCGGGAGGGGACGATCGCGATGTCGTCGAATCCATACGCCTGGCGTGCCTTCTTCCCGCGTCCGATCTCAACTTCCATCACGTAATCCTTACAGTCGGGGCGGACGCAAAGGCCCCGCGCAGGGCGGGGCCAAGAGAGACCTGCAAGAGGCCAAAAAGAGCTTGTTGCAGACTGAGGCCAAGTGAGTTTGAGCATAGCAACGGCCCGTCTCAGAAGACGATCCGCGAGTGCGATGACCGAAGATGAGCGAGGTCTCGGTACTTATGCCTTGGATATGCTCGATTGAGATGAACGAGCAGACCTCCAAGCGCTATGACCCGCAGGCGATCGAGGCTCGCCGGCAGGCCTCCTGGCACGCGCGGGATGCCTGGCGCACGCCGCCCGTGGGCGACGATCGCCAGCACCTATACATCAAGCCCTCGGCACCGTTCACGTCAGGCAACGTGCACATCGGCCACGTGCGCAGCTACTCGATCGGAGACGCCTACGCGCGCTTCCAGCGTGCGCGCGGGAACAAGGTGCTGTTCGCGTTCGGATTCGACGCGTTCGGCCTGCCGGCCGAGCTCGGCGCTATCGACCGCGGCATCCCGCCGAGCGAGTGGGTCGCGAGCTGCGCCGGGCACATGACCGGGCAGTTGCAGCGGCTCGGTTTCTCATTCGACTGGGAGCGGACGTTCATGAGCTCCGACCCCATCATGTACCGCTGGTCGCAGTGGCTGTTCTTGGAGCTGCTCGAGGCCGGACTTGTGTACCGCGGTACAGGCGGCGTCGACTGGTGCGACACGTGCCAGACAACGCTCGCCACAATCCAGGTCGAGGACGGCCGCTGCTGGCGCTGCCACAACCCCGTACGCCTGATCGAGCGCCCCACGTGGTACCTGCGGATCAGCGAGTACGTGCCGGAGAACGACCGCCGCCTCGATGAGCTCGCGGCGACCGATCAGAGATCGGCTGGCAAATGGGATGAGGTCGCGCTCGCCAGCCAGCGTTTCGTGCTTGGCCGCGTCGCCGGCGTTGAGGTCGAGCTGCGCGGCGCAGGCGGCGAGCAGCTCACGGTGTTCACACCGCACGCAGGCGCGCTCGCCCAGGCGCGCTTCGTGCTGATCTCGCCCAAGCACCCCGAGATCGACGCCTGGACATCTGACCCGGCGGTGCGCGAGCAGCTCGAGGACCTGCGCTCCAGTGGCCTGCAGCGCAGCTCGCGGGACGCCGGCGCAATCGGGCTGATAGACACTCACCGCTCGTTGTCCTCGCCGGCTGGCAACGGGTCCCTACCAGTGCTGATCTCACCGGGCGTCGACGGCCGCTTCGGCGCGACAGCCGTGTTCGGAATTCCCGAGCAGGACCACACCGACGAGATCCTTGCCGAGCGCATCGGCGACAGGCTCGGCGTTTCGCTCGTGAACGGCGCAGGTGCCACCGGCGAGGCCTCCCCGCCCCGCGAGGCCGTGCGGTACAAGGCGGAGGACTTCTCGATCTCCAGACAGCGCTCGTGGGGCACGCCGATCCCGATCGTCTACTGCGAGACTCACGGTGCCGTGCCGCTGGGAAAGGAGCAGCTCCCCGTGCTGCTGCCGCTCGACATCACGCCGACCGGAACCGGAAATCCGCTTGCCGAGATCGACGATTTCGTGAAGACGACATGCCCGGTCTGCGGCGGTCCAGCCGAGCGAGAGACGGACACACTCGACTGCCACTTCGACGCGCTATGGCTGTGGGTTCCCGTCTGCGTGCCGCCCGAGTCGCGCGGCGAGACGCTCGAGGACATCCTCGCGCTTGCGGATCTGCGCCATTGGCTGCCCTCCGAGCGCGTCGTGGCGGGCTCGGACAGTGGCAACTTCGTATTCGACCAGCGGATCGTCACCAAGGCGTTGCGCGACATCGGTCCGCTCGCGTTCCTCAGCGACGGAGAGCCGTTCGCAGGCTGCCTCTTTCACGAGATGGTCATAAGCGAGGGGCGCAAGATGTCAAAGCATCTCGGCAATGTCGTGGATCCAGACGCGCTCGTCGAGCGTTACGGCGCGGACACTGTGAGGCTCGCGGTCCTGTATGCCGCACGTCCGCAGAAGACGCTCAACTGGAGCGACTCGGCGGTGCTGCGCGCGCACAGGTTCCTGACGCAGGTATGGGAGTACTCACAGGCCCAGCTCACCAGCGCCGAGGCGCTGGCGCGAGGAGCTGACGGTGAGCCGGTCAAGGACACAACCGAGCATCTCAGGCTGAAACTCTCGACGTGGTGCGAGACCGCCGTCGAGAAGATCACCGGGGAGATGGAGCAGCTCGAGATGCACAGCGCAGTGCGCAACGTTATGCGCCTGTTCGACCGCATCAAGGACTTTGAGAAACGCGTCATAGCGCGCCAAGGAGAGCTGAGCCGGGCCGACAGAGACGCGCTGAGGAGCGCGCTCGCCCTGCTCGTGCAGCTGCTCAGCCCCTTCGCCCCGCATCTCTCCGAGGAGCTTTGGATTGCCTTCGGTCACGAGAGCGACACACAAATGCCGTGGCCGGGCGTATGGTCTCTCCTACCAGCATGAGCCCCAGCCCCCCATCGAGTCCTCTTGGAGGTTCTCGCAAGCGGACACGCTCGTGCGCCACGGGTCTCGTCTGCCACCGCTGCGAGAACAGCTACCCGCTCGAGTCGACCGTGTTCGCCTGTCCGGACTGCGGCAAGGGCCTCGACGTCGTCTACGACTATGAGCTTGCCGCCCGCCACTTCAAGGAGACCGGAAGCTCCGAGCGTCCTCAGAACATCTGGCACTTCGAGGAGCTCCTGCCGATCGTCGACGCCTCCGCGCAGGCGCGCGTCGGGCGCTATGCGGGCTACACCCCCCTGATCCACGCCGACCGGCTGGGGGCCGAGCTGGGCCTCTCAAACCTATACCTCAAGGACGACTCCACTTCACGCCCCAGTCTCTCCTACAAGGACCGCGTCGTGTCGATGTCCGTCGCCCGGCTTCTGGAGCTCGGCAAGACCGAGATCGGCTGTGTCTCCACGGGCAACGTCGGCACCGCCGTCGCCTCGCTCGCGGCGAAGGCCGGGGTTGACGCGTATGTGTTCTACCCCAACCGCCTGGAGGACATGAAGGCCCGCGCCTGCGCGGCGCTCGGCGCGAAGGTCTGCCAGGTGGAGGGCAACTACGACGAGGCCAACCGCTGCTGCCGCGAGGTTGCCGCCGCGACGGGCATGGAGTTCGCGAACATCACCCTGCGACCGTTCTACGCCGAGGGCGCGAAGACGGCCGCGTTTGAGATCATCGAGCAGCTCAACTGGGCCTCGCCCGATCACATCGTCACAGCTGCCGCCGGCGGCACCCTCTCATCGCGTCTACACAAGGGCCTTGGCGAGTTGCAGTTGTTGGGGCTCTCCGAGACGGACTCAACCCGCATCCACATCGCCCAGCCCAGCGGCTGCAACCCGATCGCCAGCGCGATCATCGCCGAGGAAGCGGAGGTACACCCAGTGACCCCGGAGACGGCCGCCCACTCGCTTGCGATCGGCGCACCCGGCGACGGCTATCTGGTGATCGACGCCGTTCGCAAACGCGGCGGAACCGGTGGGTTCGCCTCAGACCCCGAGATCTTCGCCGGGATCGACCTGCTCGCCTCCACCGAGGGTCTGCTGACCGAGCCCGCCGGCGGCACGACGGTCGCGGTGCTCGAGAAGCTTGCTCGCGAAGACAAGTTCGCTCCCGACGAGGTGGTCGTGGCGATCATCACCGGCAACGGTCTGAAGACGCTCGACGACCATCCTCCCAAGCCATGGCCTGACAAGGTCGACTGCGAGCTCGACGCGATGCTCGCGGCGCTCGATGCGCTCAAGCGGGACGGGGCGCCGATGGGCAGCGCCCGCGAGCAGTTGCACGCGTAGTACCGTTTCGGCATGGATGATCCGAGGCCTTTCGATCCCATCCACGACCTCGCGGCGCGTCGCCATGAAGCGCGCCGTGCTGTGGATGAGGCAGGAGGAGGCGAGTCTGAGGGCTTCGAGCTCGCCGAGCAGGAACTAATCGAGCACACCTCCCACGGAGACGGACACTCGCCATCGCGCATCATGCGCGACGCCGGCCCAGAGGAGGAGGCATCCGACTCCGTCTATGGGGAGGCCGACGAAGAGCACCCGGTCGACTGAGCGGGTGCATCGAGCCTCACCCCGCCAGCGCCGGTGAAGGTGGTAGTTGCGCATGCCCGGCGTACTAGAAAAGCCCCGCCGGAGCGGGGCTTTTCCTTAGAGCGCCTAACAGAAAGAGGGTTTGGGATGCTGTTGTCGTAGATGGGGTCTATGGCGAAACCTTTGGTCAGTGATGGGTTGTGGGAGCGTGTCGAGCCGTTGCTTCCCGTGGTCGAGCGACGGTTCAGGTATCCGGGTCGCAAGCGTGTGGCCGATCGGGAGGTGCTGACGGGCATCTTGTTCGTTTTGAAGACCGGTATCCCGTGGGAGGATCTGCCGCAGGAGATGGGGTGCGGGTCGGGAATGACGTGCTGGCGCCGGCTTCGGGACTGGAACGAAGCGGGGGTCTGGGAACGCTTGCACCAGACGCTCTTGGACGAGCTGCAGGACGCCGGTCAGCTCGACTGGTCCCGCGCGGTCGTTGACAGCTCGCATGTGCGGGCAAAAGGGGGGGCGAAAAGACAGGCCCCTCGCCCGTCGACAGGCGCCGGCCGGGCTCAAAGCACCACCTGATCTGCGACGGGCAGGGCATCCCCCTGGCCGTGACCCTGACCGCCGGGAACCGCAACGACATCACCGAGCTGCTGGCGCTCGTGGACAGAGTCCCGCCGGCCGGACGCTACGGCAAGTTCCGCCCCAACACGCTGCTCGCCGACCGCGCATACGACAGCCGCCGCCACCGCCAGGCTCTCAAAGAGCGCGGCATCACGCCCAGGATCGCCAAACGCAACACTGAAAACGGCTCCGGGCTCGGCAAAGAACGGTGGGTCGTCGAGCGCACCATCTCCTGGCTACACCGCCAACGCCGCCTGGACCGCCGCTACGACCGGCGCGCCGACATCCACGAAGCGTTCCTCACCATCGGTGCCGCCCTCATCTGCCACCAACAACTCCAACACTCATTTTGATAGGCGCTCTAAGCAGGTCGATAAGCCCCCACGTTGGGACTTTACTGGGGGCCCTCCGGGTAGAGCCCAGTGCGCGGCCGGTGACTCGTCCGCTCTCGTGAGAACGAGCTGCGCACGGCCATGAGTAGCGAGAGTCTCCGATTCATATGAGTACCCAGTGTTTGGTGTTAAACAGAGGTTTTGGGTATTCAGTAAGTCAGAGACCACCTTGTTCGATGTCCTGTCTGACTTCGTGATTTACTGCCGAGTCGAGCGTCGCTTGGCGAACCCGACGTGCAAAGGATATGAGCGCGACATCGGAGCCTGCCTCCAGTTCCTGAGCACCGCCGGCATTCGCGCCCTTGTCGATGTGCGCACCATCGACCTGCGCCGATTCCTGAGCGAGGAGGCTACGCGCCGCCCGGCTCCGTCCAGCCAGGCGCGCACTGTCGCAGCGCTTCACTCTTTCTTTCGCTTCTGCGTCGAGAACGACTACCTCGAGCGCGACCCCGCCCATGTGCTGCGCACACCAAAGAAGAGCGAAGCGCTGCCTGACATACTCGACCGCGCAGAGCTCTCCCGGCTGCTTGACGCGCCCGGCCGCGACGGCGTGTGGGAACGCGTCCACCCCGGCAAGCTCGAGCGCGACCGCCTACTACTCGCGCTGTTCGCATACGCCGGCCTGCGCCACGCAGAGCTACTCGGCCTGGACCGGCACGACATCGACCTCGAGCGGCGCCTGATCCGCGTGCGCAAGGCAAAGGGCGGGCGCCAACGCACTGTGCCGATCCACTCAGGCCTCGTGCCGCTGTTCGTCTCCTATCTCCAGATCCGCCCGAAACCCCCAGAGGACGCGCTGTTCCTGGGCGTCCAAGGTCGTCGCCTCTCCCCCACGATCCTCAGCAGGACATTCCGCCATTACGCCACCGCCGCAGGCGTGAACGAGCATAAGCGCATCACACCCCAAACGCTGCGCCACGTCTTCGCCACCGAACTGCTCAGCGCCGGCGCAAACCTACGCCAGATCCAAGAGCTCCTCGGGCATAAGCATCTGGACTCCACGCAGCGCTACACCCGCGTGAACGCCGACCAGCTACGCGGCGCCGTCAAGCGACTGGAGTGGGCGGGGCGTCCCACAACGACGCAAGAGCCCACGTGTGAGCGGGGCTAGCAGCGTTGGTCTCGGGCCTGATCGCGCTCGGGGGCCGTACATGGTGAACCCACTCGCGGGATGCTTGTGACCGATCACGCTAGCTTTGGCACGTGCTGCACAGCTTCGAGGAGATGGAGCCCTATGCCGAGCGCGCACGCCTCGCCGCGCGTACCGTTATCGCCGACACCTCCTGCGGACTCGCCTCAGCGCTCCTCGCGCTGCAGCTCAGCCGCCTCGGCCAGCCAGCCGAGTTCGTCAGAGGCCACTACCTGCAGCCCGGGGAAGACGAGACCGACCGCAACGGTCACGTCTGGGTCGAGGTCGGCGAGATGCTTCTCGATCCGACCCGCGACCAGTTCAACGAGGATCCGCACAGCAAGACTTACACGGGACGATACGTAACAAAGGAGCGCCGGCCCGCAAGCGAGGACCTCGTGTACGGACATCTCGCTCTCCAATGGCAAGTTCGCCGCCCCGCCGTCCAGAACCGAATCCGCGCCGTGTGCAAGCAGTACGGGCTCGACGCGGAGCAACTCGAGGACCGCGCGGCGAGGATCGTGCTGACAGCACCCCCGGGCAGCGCCTAGGGCTCCGACTAGGCCGTCCTGTCGCTACGCCATTCTGGGTTGATGCTCATGGATCTCGACGATTTTGAGCGGTGGCGTTGGCTCGAATGGGCCGTCGCGCATGCCCGGGCATGGGCGCTGACCGACGACGAGCTGCTTGCAAGGTTCGGTGTCGGCCTCGACGGCGCCGCGCGCGAGGAGGTGCTCCGCGAGACCGTTAGGCGCTTGAGCGTCTGGCCGAGTGCGCGTCAGAGCGAGCTCGTGCGAGTGCTCAGTGACCTCGAGCGAGCACATCGCCTGCCGGGGCGCCTAGCGCAAGACGCCGACCGGCTGCTGCACCGTCTACTCCACCTGCTCACGCACGATAAGGCGGCTTCGCTAGCGGCGACATGCGCGCGCTCCCAGCGTCTGCAAAGGCGCCGCGCCGCGTGGCGGTTCTACCGAGGCCGCCAGCTTGACCTTGCGCTTGCCAGCCATCTAGCGCAAGAAGCAGACCACGAGCCACACCCCGATCTAGTGCGGCTCGTGGCCACGGACGCCACCGTCCTGCGCCAGCTCGACGTTCCGCATCTGCTCTCACGTGTCCCCCCGTTCTACTGGCGCGGGCGCATAATCCAAACGCTGCTCGATGCTGAGCGCGACCAGGACGTTGCGCTCCTGGCGGGCGACTACCCAGGCGAGGTGATCTTCGCGATCCGGCGGGCCGGCCGTGCCGATCTCCTGCCACTCGTGCGCGAGCTCACCGACACCCACCCCAAGGATCCCGATGTCCTCAATGGCGCTATCCAGACATTCGGGATCTTCGGCGAGACCCAGGAGATGCTCCGGGTGACCGAGGCAGGGCGCCGGCTGCTCGCTAAGCGGCAACGACAAATGCTCTCCAGAAGCGGGCCATAGGCGTCGGCCGCGAGTTCAAGCGCTGCCACGGCCGCTGAAGGCCGCGTTGACCGTCGGCACCCGCTACGCGGAAAGATGGGGGCTATCTGCGAAAGTGTCTCCTAGATGCATGCGTAACTGTCCTGTAACCCCTTGCGAAACGGTATAGTAGACGGATGGCGAGTACGCAGCAGCAAGATTCGAGCGATGCTGCGGATGCGCGCTACCAGCGGCGCGTCGTCGATGACGAGCTCGACGAGCTGTTCGCTGGCCTGCCGGCGATAGCGCTCGAGGGCCCGAAGGCCGTTGGCAAGACAGCCACGGCGCTGCAGCGGGCGGCGACGGTCTACCGGCTCGATGACGACGCCGAGCGCTCCATTGCCCAGGCCGACTTGTCGCGACTCGTCGAAGGCGACCGGCCCGTCCTGATTGATGAGTGGCAGCGCCTCCCCGAGTCCTTCGACCGCGTGCGCCGGGCGGTCGATGACGGCGCCGCGCCGGGGAGCTTTCTCCTCACGGGCTCGGCCTCGCCAACGGACCCGCCAACGCACTCGGGAGCGGGCAGGATCGTACGCTTGCGCTTGCGGCCAATGACGCTGTTCGAGCGCGGCGTTGGCTCCCCGACCGTGAGCCTCGGGCAGCTGCTTGAAGGTGGGCGAGCACCTATCACTGGGCGTACGGACGTTGATCTGGAGCGTTATGTGGACGAGATCCTGATGTCCGGGTTTCCCGGGATTCGCGATCTTCCCTCACGCTTGATGCGTGCACAGCTCGACGGTTACCTCGAGCGCATCGTTGACCGTGACTTCGAAGATCTCGGCCGCCAGGTACGACGGCCGGCGACGCTATGGCGGTGGATGCAGGCATATGCCGCCGCGACCGCGACGTCGACCTCCTACGAGAAGATCAGGGATGCCGCCTCGAGCGACCGGGGCGTGAAGCCAACCAGAGCTACGACGCAGCCCTACCGCGACGTGCTCGAGCGGCTCTGGATTCTCGACCCGGTCCCGGCGTGGTTGCCCACCCGTAACCGGCTCGCGCGTCTCTCCTCGCCACCGAAGCACCACCTCGCGGATCCGGCACTCGCGGCACGCCTACTCGGCGTCGACGCTACTGCGCTGCTGCAGGCACGACCGGCAGGACCCCAGATTCCCCGTGATGGAACACTCCTCGGAGCACTCTTCGAGTCGCTCGTCACACTCTGCGTTCGCGTCTACGCACACGGTAACGAGGCGCGAACCGCACATCTGCGCACCTGGAGCGGCGACCGGGAGATCGATCTCATCGTCGAACGCGGGCGAAAGATCCTCGCAATCGAGGTGAAGCTCGGCCAAGTACCTGATGACCGAGACGTGCGCCATCTCCTCTGGCTCCGGGAAGAGCTCGGCGATGACCTAGCCGACACCGTCGTGGTGACAACAGGACAAGCGGCTTACCGGCGCCCGGACGGGGTCGCAGTCGTACCGGCGTCGCTACTCGGCCCATGAGGAACCAACGAGACCTGACGAGAATCCAGTAAGACCCGGTAAGAACTAGTAAGTCGTCGTCTGGCATGCGGCAGGCCCTCCCGCAAGAGCAAGCACTGAACCACGGGCTTCGTCTTCTCTTCGGCAGGTAGAAGGTAGACGGTGCCCGTCTCAGCGCGCCGACTCTCAGACGAGTGCCGCGGCCCAGCGAGCCGCGTACGCGTCCAGAAAGTCGACGTCCTCGCAGATACAGCCGTCCCGACGCGAGGATGGCGTGGGCAGCACTTGAGGATTGTCCCTGAGCACGTCATAGCGCAGCTCGGGCAACTCCGGTCGATGACCCCTGAGCGCCGGCGAGCGTGCCACGAAGAACTCGATCGCCAGCATGACGCCGGCCAGCGCGGACTGGTGTGCCAGCGGGACGGATACCTCCTCCGCGCGGTTGCCGCCGTCGGCGCCGTGCAGCATCCCGGCACAGATGCCATCGCGATACAGCAGCTCCACAGTCAACCCCGCGAACTCGATGAGCTCCCCCGGATCGCGTCCGAAGGCGACGGCCACGTCGTCGAGCAGCGAGCGTTCGGTCCAGGCCGACGCCTCCGGGGGTAGCGCCAGCCGCAGCGTCAGCTGGGGTTGCCCGGGGAGAGGCGCGCCCACCGGCACCTGATCAACGATGTACCTGAGCACTCGGAGCTCATGCTGGCCGAGCGCCCGTGCGATCAGCTCGGAGTGACTCGGTTTGGGTCCCCGCGGGATGTAGAGACACGCCAAACAGGGCTCTTCTCCGAAGTGCTCGTGGCGAGAGACGCCGAGGTCATCCGGGCCAGCACCAGGTTGAGCCAAGGTGGATCGCTATATCCGACGTTTTCGCGTCGGTCTTGGCATACGGCTGTTCGCGGTAGACGCGTCCGCCGCCGATAGGGCGCGTCCCGTATCTGCCGAGCGGGCGAGGTGCAGCGCGTGCTGTTTCGGGTGTGCAGAACCTTGACCCAGGGCTTGACCTGGGAGCACTCCGGTCGCCGGGCTCTGGATGGTATGCCGGACCTTGATCGCCGGGTCTACAGCGGAATCCCGGCGCTTGACCACGGCCAGTATCTGAGCCTGACGATCGTCGCCACAGAGGACGAGGCCACTGATGGTGCGACGCCATCGGCAGCAGATGGGATGCTGCCCGAGGAAGCGGCCGCCACGGCGCGACTGGTCGAGCTTGTCGAGGATGCGTTTGACACCGACGACTGGCTCACGAAGGACGAACTCGCCGGTGGCTCCTGGTTGTTCTACGCGGTCGTGGTAGATCTGGGCGATGATGAAGTGATCGCGTTTGTTAGGAAGTACAACCCCCAACGCGGACTCAAGGCCGGTCGCCTCCAAGTCGCGGCAAGGGGGAACACGCTGACCCGGTTCGACGATCCACTGTTCAACTTTGACTTCGATTTCGACCTCATTATCACTCCCAGTGAGATTGCGATATTCAATGTGGCGGCGTTTAATTCTGTCTTCGCTGATATTGAGTTGGCCAAGATCCATGTCGCCGAGCACGTGACAACGATGACAAGCGGGCTGGCGCTGAACCTGACAAGCACCGCAGAGGCTCTGCTGCGGAAGGAATGCCAATCTCGCGTCTCGCTGGCGAATCGCGTTCGCCGGCTTGCCCACGTCGACTACCTTGGACGTGTTACACCCATTGCTCTTCGGGATGCGTTAGACAAGCATGGAATGCCACGAGATCAACTCGGTAAAGCGCAGAAAGTCCGACTCACCACTCGTGCGGACGTTGAAGTCTTCTTCGATCTGGTCGAGGGTCTCTACTACGAGGCAGACTTCACCGGCCAGGCTCGGCGTGCTGACCGCTTTTCGGTGAGGTAGCACTGGTGCTCCCGGGCGGGATCCCAGCCGACGACCTCCTGGCTATGGGTGAGTCACTCCCACCGTCGTTGAGCAGGGTTCCAGCGGGAGACACCGTCTGTGTGGAGTCCGTCTAGGAAGTCCACCACTCCGTCGACGACATCGGAGAAGCGCTCGGGTAGTCCCATCAGACCGATGCGTGCACGGTACGCCTCCCACGGCTGCTGCCGGGTCTCGCGCAACGTCTCCAGCAACGGCGCGAGCGGGCGCACCTCGTGGTGGCGATGCTCCGCCACCGCTGCCAGCGCCTGGCGCAGCGGCTGGGCCTCGATAGGGTGGATCTCTGAGAGCAGGTAGACGTCGCCGTAGTCGCGGTCGCGTGTGTTCGCGTCGCCCAAGAACATCATCGTGTCGGCCTTCTCAGCGATGACGCTCTCCAACGGATAGCTCAACAACCGGAAGTCCGGATCATCCAACAGCGTGGGATAGTCGATGCGCTGCGGCTTGACCGGTTCACCGAAGGACAGGTCGAGCCTGAGCTTGAGGGCCGCACCAGCCAGGCTGGTCGGCAACGCCAGGCGTACGCCCTCATAGTCGGCGTCCTCGCGTATCCACTCCACCGAAATCTCGGTCGCGTCGAAGCCCACGCCGTCCGCCATCGAGATGGCAGCGATCTCACCGACCACGGCACGCAGCTTGCCCTCATCGCTAGCGAGCCCTCGTGCGAGCATGTCCGCGTCGCGTGTGGGGCGCCGAACCTCCAACACGGCGAGCAGCATCCCGCCCTTGAGCACGAACATCTCGCTGAACCGCGACTTGGCCAGCCGGGCCAGAAAGCGCTCATGGATGTAGAGCTCGAAGAGCTGTTGGGTGTTGCGGCCCTGGGCTCGCGCGAGCTTCTGCAGATCCAGGTAGGCCTGCTGTGGCGTGCGCGCGCTCACGCCAGTAGAGGCTCCATCGACTCGGCCATCACCGTGCCAACTCGAAGCTGACGCGCTAACGACAGCAGCTCCCCCGGCTTGGCATCACGGCCGTGCAGATACCTCCGAAGCGCGGACAACGCCACATCCCGCCCCACCCGCGAGCGAAGCCGCAAGAGGTCAACGACCGTCCGCTCCCTGGAGCTGACCGCGATGGTCTCCGCCGACTCGACCTCCTGCTGAATGCGCCCGAGCTCAAAGGTGTCCGCCGCGAAGACATGCACGCGCGTTGGGGGGTAGCTGATCCTGGGACGGTGCCTCCCGCGCGCGATTGCGACGTGGACCGCATCTGGCATCTCGTCGGTAAGATCCCAGAAGCTGGCCGCTGAGTTCAGACAGATCATGCCGTCGGGTGCCCTTCGACAAACCGCCACGAGATCCAGATGGGCAGTCGCCGGAGCATCAGCAACGCGATAGATCCCGCGCGAGAGCTCGATCAGGGCCCCTTCGTCTCGCAGCCGATACAGATCCTCCCAACGAGCACCGCCCTCGATGAGCTCGGACGTCGAGGCAACACCGCCCACGCGGCGCGCAATGTCTAGGATCTCGCCAGGTCGCATTGGATGATACTCTACACACCTAGCTGCCAGGTGTAAAGGCTTTCATACAGACAGTCTGCCCGATAGCGCTGAAGGGCTCGGCCATCGATTGGCGCTTGCGATCCCCCAACAGATCTGGTAGACCATCACGTGCGGTGTGGAGCGCTGCCGGGGTTTGCCCGGGTGTCCGCGCCGAGCGATCCCATAGAAATCGCCTCCGGTATGCGTGCAACGCTTACCCAGTCAAGAATCCAGCTACTGACGCCAATCGGGTAGGGACCGGGCTCACCCCGGCCCCTCCCACACCACCCGGCGTGCGGGTCCGCACCGGGCGGTTCGTTCAGCATGACCGGAGACGGCGGTAGGGGTTTATGAATCCTTCCAGGCCCTGCTCGGCCCAGTAGGCGTTAGGTAGGCTGCGGGTTAGAATCCAGGAGCCTGCGGTATGCCAGTATCCCCGGCTCGTCCCAGCCCATTGACGGGCCCAGTAGTCGGGGATGCCGAGCGCGCGCAGGTTGCGTCTCCTGGTTTGGTAGTTCTTCCATTCCTTCCAGCGAACCTGCCTTAGCCTGCGCCTGAGCCAAGCATCGAGAAGATGGAACGGGCGCTCCGCTTCGGTCAATTGGTAGTAGGCCGTCCATCCCACCGTAAAACGGTTGATGGCGCGAATGCGCTGCTCCATCGAGATGCTCCAGCGACGCGAGGTGAGCCGGTGTAGGCGTTCCTTGGCCCGCATGCGGGCCTTCGGGTCCACCCGTACTTTGATCTCACCCTTGTAGCGTTGGAAGCAGAACCCCAACAGAGTCCGCTTCGTAGCCTGATCAACCGCGGACTTTCCTCGGTTGACACGCAGCTTGAGCTTCTCCTCGATGTATTGCGTGATGCTCTGCATGACGCGCTGCCCCGCACGCTCGCTTTTGACATAGACCTTCCCATCATCCGCGTAACGCACGAAGCGATGCCCCGCCTCTCCAGCTCCCAGTCGAGGTCGTCGAGCATGACGTTCGAGAGCAGCGGCGAGAGCGGAGACCCCTGCGGGGTCCCTTCCTCGCTCACATGCACAATCCCGCCATCCATAACTCCCGCTTCCAGGTATGTCCGAGTCAGCTTGAGCATCTGCTTGTCCTGCACCCGTCTAGCGACCCTCGCCATCAAGGCGTCGTGCTGAACCCGATCGAAGAACGAATCGAGGTCAAAATCGACGCACCACGCCGCGTCATCCGCGATGAACTGGCGTGCCCGCTCGACCGCTTGATGCGCCGAGCGCCCCGGCCTAAAGCCGAAGCTATGGGGATGGAAATGCGGGTCAAAGACAGGCGTGAGCACCTGCGATATGGCCTGGCAGATCAACCGATCTACCACCGTAGGTATCCCCAACATCCGCTGACCACCCGAGGGCTTGGGAATCATCACCCTCCTGGCGGGCTGCGGCCGGTAGATACCCGCGTCGAGCGCTGAGCGGACCTCCGACCAATGGTCCTTCAACCACGGCCGCAGCTCCTCGGTGCTCATCCCGTCGATGCCAGCGGCACCGGCGTTCTGCTCGACACGTCTGAGCGCCTCAGCGAGATTCTCACGAGAGACGAACTGCTCCCAGAGGCTCGCATCGGCGGGTTGAGGCATGGTGTCGCTCGGCGCCGGGTACGAACTAGGCTCTAGACAGGGGCTTTCGGGCTTCACCCTCTGGCCCTCCGATCCAGGCCCCCACACAGGGGGTTGACTGCCTTCGATGTCCGTCCCACGAGCACAAGCGTCCTAGACCTCGGCTTCGCGTTCGGCCCTTCCCGGCGACCAGCGATCCCACCGGTACTACGGCCTCTGCTGACTTCTCCACAGCGAACCAGGGCCTTCCGACCCCAGCCGTCCTGCACCACCCCGTGATCAAAGACGGGGCATCTAGAACACCCATGGAGACCTCCCGGGATAAGCCACGCCACCTTCTCCACACACCCGCCGCATTTACACAACGGCCTCTTGATGACGACGGGCTTCGCCATCTCTAGCTGGCTCGCCCCCAGCCGCCGCGCCTTATATGCGGTTCCTGTTCGTCGGGTCATGGATTCGTGCTCCAGCTTCCTTCCCACCCCGCCTCGCGGCGACGCAGTTGCCTTCGACTTGTGGTTAAGCGTCATCTCCGCCACAGGGGACTTGCACCCCCGAGCGACGTGGCATGCCCGGCGTACTAGAAAAACCCCGCGTTAGCGGGGCTTTTCCTTAGCAGATCGATAAGCCGGATCCTGTCGTTGAGCAGCCATCCATCTGAGCGGCCTACCTGGACCTTGGCGGGCTACCTGCAAACGGTCCTGTTTGGCCTTGCATCGGGTGGGGTTTGCCCAGCCGCCGCGTCACCGCGACGCTGGTGCGCTCTTACCGCACCATTTCACCCTTGCCTGTGAGCCGTTCACGTGGGACGGCCCCATCGGCGGTTTGTTTCTGTGGCACTTTCCCGCGAGTTTCCCCGGGTCGATTCCTCGACCACCTTGCCCTTTGATGTCCGGACTTTCCTCGAAGGCTTTCTAGCCTCCGCGGCTGCCTGACCTGCACAGTCAACTTACCGCGCGATCAGCCCTATGTGAAGACCTGGGCCGCGAAGCTCATAAGCGCTTTCTTTGGCTCCTAGCGCGGTCAGACGCTCCTGAGCAGCCCCACCACGCGCCCGAGCACCTTGACCTCTTTGCTGCGGATCGGCTCCATCGTCTCGTTCTCCGGCTGCAGGCGGATGTGATCGGACTCGCGGAAGAAGCGCTTTACGGTCGCCTCCTCGCCCAACAAGGCCACTACGATGTCGCCGTCCTGGGCGGTGTCCTGGGAATGCACGACTACGAAGTCACCTTCCAGAATGCCCGCATCCTTCATCGAGTCGCCACGGATCCGCAGCAGGTACTGACCGTCGCCGCCGCCCGCAACCTCAGGCACCGACACGTAGTCCTCGATGTTCTCCTCTGCGAGCATCGGCGCTCCCGCGGCCACCGACCCGAGCAGCGGCAGGCTGTTGGGGCTCACGATCCCCTTGACCGTCTCCACGGCGCTGCCCAGCGCGCGGTCGAACAACTCGATCGCTCGCGGCTTGGAGGGGTCGCGGCGCAAAAGGCCGAGCTTCTCGAGATTGGCCAGGTGCGCGTGCACGGTCGACGAGGAAGCCAGGCCGACGGCTTTGCCGATGTCGCGCACCGTCGGTGGGTAGCCGTACTTGGCCGAGTACTTGCGGATGAAGTCGAATATCTCCTGCTGGCGCTTGGTCAGATCCATGTCTACTGAGCTCCCCGTTCGGGTTGACGACGATCTGGAACGAACATGTGTTCGCAGCCTAACGCCAGCCGTGGACGGATGCAAGCGCCGCTGGTCCCCGAGCACCATCCGGGAGACATAACCAGGGCTATACTCGCCCACTCTGCGCTCGTGGCGGAATTGGTAGACGCGCAAGGTTGAGGGCCTTGTGGGGAGTTTTCCCCGTGGTGGTTCGAGTCCACTCGGGCGCATGAAGGACCGGCGAATCGCAAAGGGCAACCGCGGGTAATCTCGAGGTATGAACTCTCGCGCGAGTGCCCTTGCTTGCATCGCGGCCCCGCTGGCCGTGGCGCTCACCGCATGTGGCGCCTCGGCCCATGGCACGAGCGCCACAACCGCGCGATCGCCGAGCCCGGCCCACACGGCGGCCGCCGCTCCCCACGCTCCGGCTGTCGCGGTCACACCATGCGGACCGGCCGCGGCGGAGGTGCTCGCCAGGACGGCTGGCTCCGTCGCGCAGCTGATCTACGCCGGCGAGACCTCGGGCTCGGAGACACTCAGCGACAAGCGTCAGATCGAGAGCTATCGGCCGCTGCTATCGGCCCTCGAACGTGGCGAAAGGGTCGCCGTGAAGGCGGCCGTGACGAGGCTCGTCTTTTCACACACGCACGTCGTGCGCCTGCGCGTCAGCCGCGGCTCACAACTGCTCGCAGACGTCGGCGGCCCCTACATCCTCGCGCCGGTTACCGGCACGCTGCGATCCCATGGACGCCCGGTCGGGCACTACTCCTTCTCTGTCCAGGACGACCTCGGCTATGTCAAGCTCGTGACGCGCTTCATCGGCGTGCCGCTCGTCTTGCGCACGGCCTCCGGCCAGGTGCCGGTCGAAGGCCTGCTCAGCCCCGGTCCCGCGAGCATTCCCAACCACGGCCCGGTCGTCTACCGCCACAGCACCTACGAGGCATTCTCGTTCAACGCAAGCGCCTACCCAAGCGGCCGCCTGCGCGTCTCGCTGCTGCTAGGAGTGCCCCCCTCGCTGTCCGCCAAGAGCTGCTCGGCGATCAAGACCGCCGAGCTGGCACTGGTCGCGCAACGCATATCCCGCCGCTTCGCCCTCTCACCAGCCAGCTTCTCGCCCTACATCAAACTGGTCCGCACCCTCACCAACGGGCTCGTCTACATCCGCTCGGGCTCGCGCACGCTCGCTGGCAGCACGCATCCCGGCCCTGTTCGCCTGCCAAGCTCCGGTGCGCTTCGCTACCACGGCCGTAACTATGAAGTGTCCTCGTTCACCGCTCGCGCGTCAGTGGGACAGGTGCGGGTCTACCTGCTCGTAGGCCTGTAGCTCTGGACGTCCGTTTTGGGCTTTGAATAAGTTGGGCATAGCATGTTCGTTCGGCTCTTTTCCTGCTTAATCAGTCCCGTCGCGGTCTGTATGGGGTCTATATGCAGCAGTGGAGCGACTGAACTAGACTCGCCTTCTATGGGGGGCTTCTTGGCCGGGGGTTCTGAAGTGGCGACTGGCTCGCTGGCCGCTCGCGAGCTGCACAAGGCTGCTTCCAGATAGAACCCCGTGCAGCTTTCCAACCGCGATATCCCCGATCTCCTGCGAAGCGCCGGGAGCCTGCTGCTCGCCACTGGCGCAGTAGTGCTGCTCGTCCGTAAGTCTTCACACCACGGATGGAGCGACTTCGCGCTTCTCCTGGTGGTGCTCCTGCCAGCCGTCGTTCTCTACGCGCTTGCTCTCGGCGGGGCGGAGCGCCGGCCAGCTGAGAGTGCCCAACCATGGCGCTCGGTACTGCTGGTGAGCGCGATCCTGCTCGGCCCGGTGGTGTTCTATGAGTTTCTCCACTGGGCCGGCGCGAGCACGCGCCATCCGCTCTACAGCGCGGGAGTCTTTACCCTCACGGGCCTGCTCGCGGCCTACGGGGCCCGGCGCGCACGCGTGCCCTACGCAGCCCTGCTCGCAGGACTCGCATTGCTCGTGGCATGGCTGATCGTGTGGGGGAGGATCCTCAACCACCCCTCCGCGGACACATATCGCTGGCTGCTCGTTGCGGGTGCGGTGTTGCTCTTCCTCGTCGCGGTAAGGCTCGCACGCTCGGGCCATCGGTTCCAGCGAGATCGCCACGGCGGGCGGAATAGCAGCGGTGGCAGCAGGCGTACTCGGCGTGATAGTCGGCTCCTTCGTAGGGGTGTTCAGAGGATTCGCGACGGCCATCGAAGGGCCGGGGGCCACCGAAGCGTCTTCGTCGGTCTCATCTTCGGTCTCCTCCGGGGGGCACAGCCCGTACGTTGCCTCCGGAACACTTATCCCTTCCAAATCGCACTTTCCCCACGTCTTCTCTACGCCGCATATACATCATCAGATCTCCCCCGTCCCCCACATCCCGTCCAGCCCCCACATCTTTCCCCACTCCCTCATCACACATGTGAGCGGGCTGCAGCACTTCGGCTGGGATCTATACCTGCTGATCGCATCGCTGGCACTGGTGTGGATCTCCTCGCGCGCACGTGTTCGCGGGCTCGCCTACGTTGGTGGCGCCGGACTACTGGCGTTCCTCATCAGCGTTGCCGCGCAAATCACGCGGCTCGAGGCTGGCCACGCTCCAACCCACGGCATCCTCGGCTGGCCGCTCGTGCTGATCATCACCGGCGTCGCTGGACTCGCCGCGCCAGCGCTGATGCGTCGCGACTCATAGGCGCCACCCGGCCAAACTGAGGCCGTGAAGCTCTCGGCTTCTCGAGCAGCAGGAAGATGATGCCGTTGGCGGTGCCAGGGCGCGCAGCATCTCATCTAAGAGGCAAGTGGCGGAGGCCTCATGCGGGGGTCTCAGTGGCGGGAGCGGGAGGGTCTTCAGGGTTCGGCACGGTGACTACGTCGAGCTCATCAATCCCGCTGAAGTCCTTCGCATTGCAGGTGTAGAGGGGAAGGTCATTCGCCACCGCGATCGCGGCAATCATCGCGTCGTAGGCGCGGGCCGCCCTCTTGCGGCCGGCGCGGCGAAGCGAGGCAGAGACGCGGCCGAACGCACGGGCTGCCTCGGCGTCGAACGGGAGTGGGTCGAAGTCGGCCTCGGCTTGCTGGAGGTGGGCTTGGCGGGCCGCCCGCTCGCCTTGATCGCTTGCCACGAGTGGGCCGGCCGAGAGCTCGGCGAGTGTCACTGCGGTGATCAGTGGCTCAGCGGGAAGCGAGGCAGGGTCCGTGATCCGTCCCAGCAAGATGAGCGTTGAGGTATCGAGGATGCCCCGAGAGGGAGTGTCTGACGCAGCAGGTGCATCATCAGGTGAGTGCTCTGCGCCCGATGCAGGGGCGTCGTTCACAGGCTCGCGTCCAGAACCTCGTCGATATCTGCTCGCAGGGCAGCGGCGTCCACACAGGGAAGCATGCGCCACCGGGCCAGCAACGCTTCCGCCGCCAGCGGCACGTGGGGCACGGCGCGCAGCTCGGCGACCGCCTTTCCGGCGCGCGTGATCGTGATCTGCTCGCCTCGGGCGGCACGGTCGACGACATCGCCACCGTGGTTACGCAGATCCCGGATGCTGACCTCCGCCATGAGCACATGGTATCACACGTGATACCACCGATGAGTTGCTGCCATCGTGGCAGCTTCGCCATGCCCACCCACAAGGGCACGCCATGGCGATATAATGCTTGCCAGCAAGCAACTAAAGGGGGAGAACAGAGGTCCGATGGCGGCCCCACAGGCCAAGGCAGTCTCAAAGCCCGATCCAGACGAGCTCGCAGAGGTTGAGTCCGCCGCGCGGTTGCGCGCCGTGATCGGCAAGCTCTCACGGCGTCTTCGCCCTACGGTGGCCGGAGCGGGCCTCACCCCCTCCCAGGCCTCGGTGCTGTTCACGGTCGTTCGCTTCGGCCCGCTGGGCCTCTCCGAGGTGGCCGGGATCGAGAGCCTCAACCCCACGATGCTCTCGAGGATCGCGGCCCTGCTTTGCGACGCGGGCCTGATTCGCCGCATGGCCGATCCCGAGGACCGACGCGCGGCAATCGTTCAGGCCACCGCCGCCGGCCGGCGGATGCGCGAGCGGATCCACCGCGAGCGCACCCAGGCACTCAGCGCACACGTGAGCGAGCTCGGCGAGCACGAGCGCCAGGAACTGTGGGCCTCCCTGCCGGTGCTCGAGACGCTCGCCGAGCGGCTCCCAGCCCGGCGCCCATGACGCGCCTGATCGGCGTTGGGCGGATCACCTTCGCGGCGCTCGCGATCCCAAATTACCGGCGCTATTTCGCGGGTCAGACCATCTCGCTCACCGGCACCTGGATGCAGATGGCCGCCCAGTCCTGGCTGGTGCTCACCCTCACCCACTCCGCCACCACGCTCGGGCTGATCGTCGCGCTGCAGACGCTGCCGGTACTTCTGCTGGGGCCCTATGGAGGCGTGATCGCCGACCGTGTCGACAAGCGCCGGCTGATGGTCATCCTGCAGGTCGCGATGGGCCTGCAGGCGCTCGTTCTCGGCCTCCTGACCGTCACCGGCGCGGTGCGCCTATGGGAGATCGGCGCGCTCGCGCTGCTGCTGGGGCTCAACAACGCGTTCGAGAACCCGGCGCGCCAGTCGTTCATGCTGGAGATGGTCGGCGCAGAGGACCTACGGAACGCCGTCAGCCTCAACTCTGTGCTCGTCAACGTCGCACGCGTCATCGGGCCGGCGGCGGCCGGCATTTTGATTGCGACCGTTGGCGAGGGCGTCTGCTTCCTCGTCAATGCCGCCAGCTTTGCCGCGGTGGTGGCCTCGCTGGCGACGCTCGATCGCAGCGCGCTCGCCCCCAGCCCGCCCAGCGGCCGCGAGCCAGGACAACTGCGGGAGGGCCTGAGATACGTGAGGCATACCCCAGAGCTCGGGGTGCCGCTGCTGATGATGGCCCTCGCGGGCTGCTTGGCCTATGAGTTCCAGGTCACGCTGCCCGTGATGGCCCGCCAGGGACTGCACGTGGGGGCAACCGGCTTCGGCTTTATGACTGCTGCAATGGGAGCCGGCGCGGTCGTCGGAGGCCTGTTCGTCGCAACCAGGGGACGCACCGGCTTACCTACGCTGGTGATGGCCGCTACGGCGTTTGGCGTGGTGCTGCTGTTTGCCTGTGTCGCGCCGAACCTCCCCATTGAGCTCCTCGCGCTCGCGTTAGCGGGCGGGGCGAGCATCGCGTTCATGTCCACCGGGAACTCCACCCTGCAACTCACCGCCGCGCCGGCGATGCGGGGGCGCGTGATGTCGCTGTGGTTCGTTGCCTTTCAGGGCTCAACGCCAATCGGTGGCCCGGTCATCGGCTGGGTGATGACCCAAGCGGGCGCCCGCGCGGGCCTCGGCCTCGGGGGAATCACGTGTCTGGTAGCAGCGCTGCTCGGACTACTCGCTGTGCGGCGCAGACCACAACACGACCTCGCCGGAAGCCACTCGCATCAGCGCCTGCCCGCACAGCGCACCACCGCTGGAGCCTGAAGGCACTCTTTTAGGTGCGGGAATCGCGCCGGCTGAGAGCGGGAGGGACTTCACGCGGCGAGCGGTATCGCGCCAAGTTTTGGGCGGCGATCCCTGGGAACACTGGGAATTGGCTGCCCGGAGAAAAGTTAGTGGGTCCGATCGAGAGATTTTGCGTGGGAGGCCCCTACTGTTATCTGAATGGATCTGACCAGCACGACTCTTCGAGAGTAATGGCGAAACGAAACCCTTATCCCGCCCACTGCAACGTCTGCAAAGCAAACATACGCGCCCTCGAAGGCATGGTCGAAGCATGCGACGACTCCCCATCCGGGTACCGGATCTTCTGCCCAGAGCACATGCCCGTTGCTCTCCTCGACCCACCCCGACACGTCGACGCTTCGAAACTACCATCCATCCACCTCGACGACAGACGCTTCGAGCGGTGACTGCTCACCTTGACCGGGGCCTGAAGCCACGACTCTCTCATCACCCGGGCTCGGGCATCCGCTTGCGTCGCTTTCGCTTCGCCGGCGCCGCGCCGCGCCCGTGCGTTGCTGCGACGTGGCGTAGGCGGCCGAGCACGTCGGTGGTGGGGGCGACCTTGGCGTTCTCATAGTCGGAGAGCCGGGACGCGGAGGTGCCGGCGGCCCGGGCGAACTGGCGGAGCGTCATTCCGGTCTGGGCGCGCCAGGAGCGAATCTGCGCGGCGTATTCGGCCCGTCCTGTAATTGAGATCTCTTCGCGGGCACTGCGAATCACGCTGGATATGAGGGCATCGATGCCGTAGTGCTCGTCCCACGCGGCCACGGTCTCGGCCGTGCGCGCCGCAGGACCCCACGGATCACGCCGGATCGCGTCTGCGAGCGCACGCCAATCCGACAGCGAGCCGCGATCCATGACCGTCTCGATCGCCTCGGCCGGCCACTGGTTCACCGGTGCGGTCCGATCGAAGTCGAGGTTGCGAAATTGCAGCGTCGTCATTGCACCATCCTCTCCGCGAGGTCCGCGAGCACCGCCTTGACCGCCGGCCACTCATGCCAGCGAGGATCCAGTGCCTTGTAACTGGCCAGCTGCGCGGTGACCTCGGCGTCTCGCGGCCGGGGATCAGCCAACTGCCGGGCGAGCTGGGTCGCCACGGCCTCCGGCCGGCTGTTGATGTCAGCGTAATAATCATCGATGCCCGCAAGCACGGCGGCTGCATCGTCGAGTCCGATCCGATCCGCGAGAGCCGCGATGTCGAGGTAGTCCCGGGTCTGATTGCGGCTCAGGGCAAGCCACGCCTTGATCCTTAGGATCTCCGCCGCGGTTGGCAGGACGAGCTGCTTGCCCCGCACCTCGATCTCAGTGGTCTCGAGCGGCCGGCTGCGAAGCAGCTGACGCACGCCGGTCTCGATGCCCCCGAGCTCGCCGAGGATGATCTTTCCGGGCTGGACCCTGACCGTCGACCAGTCCCCAAGCGCTTCCAGGTTCTCCAGAATGGAGTCAAAGCGCTCCGCGAGATCCGCGAGGACATGATCGTGATCGTGGGACTCTCGATGATGGGCATGCAGCGCCGCCGCGGAGCCCCCAACCAGAACAGCGCCACCGACCAACGCCTGCAAACGCGCAGCCTTCTCCAAAACATCCTCAAACGAAGGGTCCATACCCCATATATTATCAGATCAGATAACAAACCCGCCCTCTACTCTGACCCTCTGAGCAAACACCGGGCCGACGGCAACAGCGAAGCCAGCGGTGCAAATCGATAGGCGCGCCAGACCTCAGCTAACCGTCAGGATGAGCTTCCCGCGCACGTGGCCGGCCTCGCTCAGCTCATGCGCCTTGGCGACACCGGCGAGCGGGAACGTGCCTGCGATCTCCACGTGCACCTCGCCGGCTGCGACGAGCTCGGCGATGTCCGCGAGCTGCCGCGCGTTGGGGCTCATGATCAGCAACTCGGCGCGCACGCCGTGCCCGGCGGCCTCGACCTCGGGCGGCGCCCCGGCGATCACCACGAGCGCCCCGCCCTCGCGCACCGTCGCCAGCAACATCATGGTCGTCTCGCCGCCGACCGTGTCGAACGCGACGTCGACGCCGCTGAGCACCTCAGCGACGTCCTGGGCGGTGTAGTCGACGTACTCGTCCGCACCCATCTCGAGCACGAACTCGCGGTTGCGCCCTGAGCCCGTGCCGATCACGCGCGCTCCCGTGTGCTTGCCGAACTGCACCGCAAAGTGACCGACGCCGCCGGCCGCGCCGGCGACGAGCAGCGTCTGGCCGCGCTGCAGGCCGCCGCGGTCGAAAAGCGCCTGCCACGCGGTCATGCCGGCGACGGGGATCGCCGCCGCCTGCTCGTGAGTGACGCCGGCGGGCTTCTTGGCGATCAGCACAGCGGGAGCCGTCGCGAACTCCGCGTAACCGCCGCCCGGAGAGATGCCGAAGACGTCATCGCCCTCGGCGAACCCCTCCGCTCGGGACTGCACGATGGTGCCGGAGACGTCGTTGCCGAGCACCGCCGGCAGATCCTTCGGCGCCAGGCCGCGCCGGTACTTCCAGTCGATCGGATTGACCGAGGCGGCGCGCACGCGAATCAGCACCTCACCGTCGGCCGGCTCGAGTGTCGGAACCTCCTCGACGCGCAGCACCTCCGGACCTCCGGTCTCGTGCATCAACACCGCGCGCATGGGACTCCTCTCGCTGAGACAACGTGCAATCAGCCGATTTGCAGGCTATTTATGAGGGTGAGCGACGGGGTTCGAACCCGCGACCGCCGGAACCACAATCCGGAGCTCTACCAGCTGAGCTACGCCCACCACGGGAGTCGCGAAGTCTAGCGTCGCTCAAGCGTCGCCTCAGGGCTGACTTCGCTCCAGCGAGGTGAGCGTTGCTTCGGCCAGCGCAAGCGACTCGCTGGGAGATAGCTCGGGGCGGCGTTCGGCGATGAGGCGCCAGGCTTGCAGGAGTGCGGCGGGATCGGCCCCGAGCAGGGGCAGGAGTTGCTCGGCGAACCCCCCGGCCGGCGCGGCGTCCCCCACTCCGGCTGTGGCGTCATCGGCCTGCTTTGCCTGTGCGAGCAAGCGCTCGGTAACATCCTCGCTCTGGTGCTGGGCGGCACGCCAGCCGCGGCCCATCGAGAGTTGCTGAACCTCCAGCCGGGGACCCTCGAGAATGGTCAGTTTCGCTTGGTGCGGGCTCCACTTACGTTCTCCAACCTCCACGAACTTTTCGCGCACCCACGGCTCGAGGACCGCGCGGAGCTCCTGCTCGGTCAGGTTGAAGCGGCAGGTGTTGTGCGGAAACTGCCTCAGCTCGAGGTGATACATCCGCCACAGGTTGCCAGGCGAGTACGGATGACGTCGATAGCGGCCGGGTTGCTGTCGATCAGAACGTAGCGGCGGCCTAGGGTCGCCGCTACAGCGCCGAGCGTGCCGCTGCCGGCGAAGAAATCCAGGCACCAGTCGCCAGGGCGTGTGGAAGCCTGGACCATGCGCCGGATGATCCCCTCCGGCTTCTGCGTCGGATAACCGGTCTTCTCCCGCCCGTTCGTCGGCACGATCGTGTGCCACCACACATCCGTCGGGAGCTTGCCCTTCTCGGCCTTCTCTGCAGTCACCAGACCCGGAGCCATGTAGGGCTCCCGGTCAACCGCCTGCGCATCGTAGTAGTAGCCATCGGGATTCTTGACGTACACGAGGATCGTGTCGTGCTTGGCAGGCCAGCGCCGCTTCGAGCGCGCCCCATAGTCATACGCCCAGATGATCTCGTTGAGAAAGCACTCCCTCCCGAAGATCTCATCGAGCAGGAGCTTGCAGTAGTGGGCCTCGCGATAGTCGATGTGGAAGTACAGCGTCCCCTCGCACTTCAGCAGCCGGTGGGCCTCTTCCAGGCGCGGTGCGAGGAACGCAAGATAATCGTCGAAGGAGTCGCGGTAGGAAGATTCCTCGAGCAACCGCGTCTTGTAGCGGCGGCCCTGAAAGCCAGTTCTGTCGCCACTCTCGTCTGGCACCGTCTGCAGCGTCTTGCGGGCCTGCGCCTTCCCTGTGTTGAAAGGCGGGTCTATGTAGATCAGCTGGAAAGACTCATCCGCGAAAGCCGGCAGCAGCTCGAGGTTTTCGCCGAGCAGGATCTCGTCGAGGACTGGGTGACTGCCCGCTTGGCGACCCACCTCAACCGAGCGTGATCGTCTGCTTGGTCGTAGCTGACTTGGAGATGAGGATCAGCGTGTAGCGGCCAGCAGATACCCGCCGGCGCGCCTTGAGTACAAGTTGCTGTCCGGCTGTGATCGCGCCGGGAGCGGTGCGTGCGTAGACGACGCCACCGCGCGTGAGCGTGGCGCTCGTGAGAGCGTGGGGCGCGGAGAGGATCCTGACAAAGCAAGCAATCACAAACTTGCCTCGTCCTTTGCGACGGTGACAAACATAAACCGCCGTCGGCCCTTGCTTACCGGCTGCTCCCGCCGGACCATTCTGACCAGTCGCACCGCTTTGCCCGGGCGCACCAGAAGGTCCCTGCGGCAGCGTGCCCCCGGTCCCCATTACGGTAACCACCGTCGGACTCGCGGCCGCATTACTCGCGACTTGAAGGGTCGCGGTCCGCGTGCCCTGGGCCTGCGGCGAGAAGCGCACAATCAGCTGACAGCTTTCTTCAAATGCGACCTGGCTCAGGCAGCTGGAAGCGTCGATGAGGAAATCTTGCGGATGATCGGTCGGAAGTCCGGGAGAGAAGTTCACAAACTTCGCGGCGCTGATCTTCAGCGGATTACCGCCTTCGTTTGAGATCGTAATCGTCCGGGGTGGGCTTACGGTCTGCAGCGGCTGTGGTTCTGCAAAGGTAATGGCCGATGCGTCTGGCGTGGCTGTTGCAGGCGTGGCGTAAGTGACCGAGACGGCCGAAGGCGTCGATATCGACGCCAGGCCAAACGAGGAAGAGGTTGCGCCTTCAAAGACGAAGCTCGCCCCGCCACCACCACCAGCACCGGCGCCCTCCGGGCCAAAGAATGGACACGATCCCTCGCCGCCACCAGCACCCCAGTAGCCAGCGCCACCTCCACCACCACCGGTGAACGGAGGACCGAAACCATTCCCTCCGTTGCCGCCTGATCCGAGTCCGCCTTCAATTCCGTTCCAAGGCCCCAAGCCTTCGCATTGAGCGCCCCCAGCACCAGCGCCTGTCAGCGTGCCAGCAGCGCCTCCCTGACTGACCGAGCCGCCGGGGCCGAACCGTTCCGTGCCGCTGCTGCTTGCCCCGGGACTGCCTGCGTCGCCACCTCTGCCAGCGGCTCCTTCGTCAAAACTTCCACCGCCTCCGCCGCCTCCCGCCGCGACAAGCAATCGGGATTCCAGCGATCCAGCAGACCCCATGGACACGCTACGAACATCCGAGGCTCCGCCACCATTGCCACCGCCAGCTACACCTACACCGCCACCATTAAAGCCCGCTGCGGCAACCTCCACGTAGAGCATCTCGCCCGCAGTCACCGGTAACCGGCTGGCCACGTCGGCTCCCGCACCCCCGGGAGCTCCTAAGGTCCGGAAACCTGGATGACCCGCGTCTCCCGAGCCGCCGATCGCCCGCACTCGGACGCTCGTGACGCCTGCGGGCACCGTGAATGTCTGCTCGACTCCCGTGGAGGGGAACGTTTCCGTCACCGTCGGGGGCGCTGCAGCGGATGCAGAGACAGCTGCAATGGCGCTCACCAGGAGTGCACCAATCGTCCCGAGCGCGATGCCCCGCCCGCTCGGCTGAAGTGTCCTGTGCATGCCCCGGCGATGTTCGACGCCGGCCGCAGTCTTTCCTGCCGCCGCCCCCGGATGCCACCGGCACCGCGATCATCGATGCCCCCGGCTGGATTCGAACCAGCGACCATACGAACAGCTTGGGGGGAGCAGGCTCCCCCCAAGGGCCCCCCACCTTCAACACCACACCCGTAGTGCCCCCGGCTGGATTCGAACCAGCGACCTGCGGATTAGAAGTTGCTTACTGGTCGGTACTTTTGGCTCTGTAGAGCCATTTCAGGTGACCTCAACATGTCCCGAGTTACCTCAGATTTGCGGAGTTCGGGACATGGTTCGGGACACGGTTTGCCGGTCGAGCATCAGGCGAGGGCGCGCCGAGTATACGACACCGTCCGGCCTCCAGTTCAGCACCGGTATGTGCTTACGGGGTCATGTCGTCACTCGTCGGGGCTATCCCTGGTCCGCTCCGGCGGAGCTGCCGTCTCGATGTTGAGCTTCGCCGCCGCGGCCACCGCGAATCGCGGGGCAATCGCGTCGCCGTGACCGAGTCCTGCCAGACGGCCGAGCAGCTCCGGGACCGACCAGGGGCGTGGTATCCGCATGACCGTCACGAGCCGCTCCATAGCAGCGTGGATAACTGTTGGCTCGGTCGCGAGCAGCTCGCATAGGAGCTGATCGGGGGACATGGCCTGCTTGCCGACCTGCTCGAGATCGGCTGCTTCGAAGTGCCGGAGATTGCTCGTGATGACGACCTCGGCGTTCCCGGCAACGGCCGCTGCGAGCACGTGGCGATCTTTCTCGTCGTTGGGCATCTCGTGCTCGATTGCGTCGGCGGCGGCCTGGTCGAGTATCGCGTCGGGAAAGGCCGCCAGCATCGCTGCTCGCAGACGCTCCCACTGCTCAGGCTCGAGGACACCGTCGCCGATCAGGTTCCTGCGTGTCTCGTCGAGGATGCGCTCGGTCCAGAACGGATCGAGGCCTCCTTCGGCCGCGATCCACAGCAAGAGGTTGCGAATCAGCTCTTGGTAGAGAACCGAGGCATCAAGCACACACCGACGCCGATGCGTTGGCGTGGCGTCAGCGAACCCAGCCGTCGGCGGACTCATTGGTGACCTCCGCCATCAGCCGCAGCCCGGCTTCCGCTGTCTCGCGCCGCTCGCGGAACTTCCGGATGTCAGCGACGCGTATGCGGCGCTGATTGCCGACCCGCCTATAGGGGATCGACTCTATGTCGAGCAGCTCGTTCAGGTGGGGGCGCGAGACCCCGAGCATGCTCGCCGCGACCTCCGAGGAGACCTCCTCGTCGGAGTCGAACACCAATAGCTCGCGCCCGTCAACCTCCTGCGCTTCCAGGTAGCGCCGCAGCAGCCCGACGGGAACCAGGGCCTTGGTCGCCGCCTTACCGGAGATCCGCACCTCGACCATCGCCTCATCCTCGAGACCCGACAGCGCTTCGCGCGCACGACGCTCCACGCCCAACGCCTCCCTGGGCGCCGGAGCGAGGGCCGTACCGGCCGTGATACTCCGTGTCGTTCGAGCTGTGGTCACTTGGACTGGCTCCTGGAAAGCACATCTTGCGCGAGTGGACAGCCTCAAAGTCTACCAGCTTTCTCGCAATACTCGAAACGTTCAGAGCCGCCCGCCCGGCATCGACCTCGTCTCCTGTAGCCACTCCTTCAGGTCCTCGGGGTTGAAGCGGACGTAGTGGCCGAGGCGGTGATGAGGAATGCGGCCCTCGCGGGCCTGCGCCAGCAGCCAGGTGTGCGGCACGCCGAGCAGGCGGCTGGCGGCCTTGGCGTCGATCAGCGCGAACGAGACTGTGTCGCCGTGAACGGCGCGGCGCGTGAGGCGAGCCGCGGCGTGGCGGGCACGCACCAAACGGCCGGCGGGGCTCGGACCCTGCGGTGGGGCATTCATATCGGCGTGGGCTGGGAGTGCCTTCAGGGTTCGCATCTGCTTTTTCATCCTTTGTCGTGGCTGTCCATGCCGACCCGGAGCTATGCCGCAGCCTCGAGTGCGGTGTCGGGGGTTGCCTGGGTTCTTGCGCGGAGGCGGTCGATGCGTAGCTCTGTTGGTGGGTGGGTGTGTTCGGTGAGCCAGATGAAGGGGACGGGGTGGTCGTGGATGAGGGCGTGTGTTTCGAGGAAGTCAGCAAGCTCCTCGCCCTGTCCGAGACGAACGGCGTGCTGATCGGCGGTGTACTCCCGTTCACGCCAGTAGCTGCCCCAGCCGGGGGCCATGATCCGCAACCCGAGACCACCCTGAGCGAAACGGATCATCAGCCGCAGTACCCACAGCGAGGCGCCGAATGCGGTGACCGTGAGCAGCAGCCGGTCGCCACCGGTCACAACTAGGTCATGCTGTGCTGGCTGTTTTTCACGTGTTCTGGGGAGCGGGTTGATGATCAGACGGTTGATCGCCGCGGTGAGCTTCCCATCGCTGCTGTCGAGGTGCCCGAGCTCGTGAGCGAGAACCGCAGGGAGATACTCGCTCTCCAAAAGGCCGCGGGAAAGCATCAGCGTGTTACCGCACACCGCCGCATCCGGCAACGGCTCATCCACCACGAACCAGAAACCCGGCAGCCGCAACCCCTCGGGTGCTTGTGCCTGGAGATGCTCGATAGCGTCCTGATACGCGAGCCGCTCACGCTGAGAGGGATCCCGTCCACCCATGTTCTGAGCCCACCACCAGCCCCCACCAAACGGGGTCATCAGCGCAAGGACGGACCAGCCAGTAGGAATCAACGCGATCTCAGCAAGCCCCTGTGCCCCACCAAGCGGCTCACCTTTGATCAGCAACACAAGCACCAGCACCACGAACGTGAGAACCGTACGCGCGAGGATCACCGGCACTTCAGCGATAACCGTCGCCACAAACAACGCGAGCGTAGAAGGCGACGGCAACCGCAACACACCAAACAACCCACTCATAACCAACTCTCCCTCCAGTCAGAACGGTAACTCCACCACCCCCTCCTCCGACCAAACACCACAAACGGGACACTCGCCACAACATCCTGTAGCTCCCACGGGCTCGTGCTCCCCGCGCGGTGTAGAAGCCCACACACATCCACGGCGGGTATCGCTTACCGGGGCCAAGTGGTCCGGCTGCTACGACACGCGTGTAGTAGTCTTGTGGTTGTGTCTGGGAAGTCGGCAAATGGAAGTCGTGAGTTTGGTCCCCTTGAGGGTGAGGTCATGGAGGCGGTCTGGAGGGCGGATCGGGCCGTGTCGGTTCGGGAGATCGTCGAGGCCTTGAACGCTTCTCGTGGAGAGCCGCTTGCTTATACGACGGTGATGACGGTGATGAACCGGCTGGCGGATAAGCAGGCACTTGCGCGCAGTCCGGCGGGTCGTAGCTTTGTGTATGAGGCGACCGCTGCCGATCCGGCGGGGATCGCGGTCAAGAACGTGATCCGCACCTATGGCGATGAGGCGGTGGCGCACTTCGTCGATCAGGCCCGCGGTGATCCCGAGCTGCGTCGCCGGATGGAGCAAATGCTCCGGGAGCAGTGATGGGACTCGACAGCGCCAACCGTAACTTCACGGCGCTCGTCATCAGCTCGCTGCTCCTGGGGATGTACGTCCTGTGTGGGGCGGTCGGGTGCGTGCTGGTTCCGTTGATCGTCTCGCGCGTCTCCCATCACGGCGTGAGCGGCCTGGTGGACAGCGGTCGCAACCTATTGCCGGCGGTGGTCTTCGTCGTCTTGGTCGGTGCAGGCGTCGTCCTAGGCGCCAGGTCGCTGTGGCGTCAGATCAGGGCGTCCCGTGCACTTGCGGGGCGGGTGAATGCGCTTGTAGTGGTTCAACCCGACCAACTGCAACAAGCGGCCAGCCGAGCTGGGCTTGACGGGCGCGTGGTGCTGGTGGACTGCCCGGAGTGGTTCTCGTTTGCCTATGGTGCGCTGACGCCGCGGGTCGCGGTGAGCCGGGGGTTGCTTGAGGGCGTCTCTGTCGAGGAGCTACAGGCGGTGCTCGAGCATGAGCGCTACCACGTCCGCAACCTCGACCCCTTGAAGGTGCTGATCGTGAGGGCTTTGCCGGCGACTTTCTTCTTCCTGCCCGTGCTGGGATCGCTGCGTACCCGGTATGTGGCCGGACGCGAGCTGGCCGCCGACCGGCGCGCGGTGCAGGCGTGCGGCCGCAAGCCGCTCGTCAGCGCGCTGCTGAAGGTGGTGCGCGGACCCGCCTGGAGCGAGCTCGAGGTAGCCGCCGCGATCGGCGGCCCGGAGCTGCTCGATCTGCGTGTCGCTCAGCTCGAGAGCGGCCGGGAGCCCAGGCTAGTCGCGTTCAACTCGATGAGCGTGGCGCTCTCGGCGCTGGGGACGCTCGTGTTCACCACTGCGTTCGTCGCTTCCATCGTCAACTTCGGCGGACCCTCCGCGGTATCCCAGGCAACCAGCACCGGGATGAGCCTCAGCGACCTGCTCGGCGGCGCGATGTGCGTCGTGCCGTTCGCTGTAGGTGCTCTGGTCATATATCGGTGGATCGCCTGGCGTGCCAGGGAGCCCTTGACAACACCTCCACAAGCTACTACGTTCCTGTAGTTATTACTACACCACCGTCGTAGATAGCGCTAAAGGAGACCACCGCCATGATGACCTCACTGATCTGGATACTGGCTTGCCCGATAGGAATGTTCGCAATGGGTGCGGTCGCATGGGGTATAGCCAAGCTGCCCGGCAGACGTGCCGAGCGGATAGCGCGCGTCGCAAACCGTGCGACCTGCATGCCGATGGGCGCCAAAAGCCAGCCCGCTGAGGTTCAAAAGAACCCGTTTGGCGAGAGCACCGAGGAGGAGACACCCGCCCATGTCTGAGCAGACCCGCCCTCACCCGGTGTTCGCTCGCGTCTATACGAAGGTCGCCGAGATGAGCGAGCGCCGTGGCGGCGCCGAGCATCGCCACAAGCTGCTCGCGGGCCTGAGCGGCCGGGTGATCGAGGTCGGCGCCGGAAGCGGCGCGAACTTCACTCACTACCCAACCTCGGTTAGCGAGGTCATCGCTGTGGAGCCCGAGCGGTATCTACGCGAACGAGCGCAGCAGGCAGCGACCAACGCTCCAGTTCCTGTGTCTGTCGTTGAGGGTGGCGCCGATCTTCTCCCCGGCGAGCCCGGGTCCTTCGATGCTGGTGTGGTCGCGCTCGTGCTCTGCACGGTGCCTGACCAGTCCTCAGCACTCGCTGAGCTTCACCGTGTCATTCGCCCGGGTGGCGAGCTGCGGTTCTACGAGCACGTCGTCGGGCACTCCAAGTGGGAGGCGCGCTTTCAACGCCTCGCCGACGCAACCTTCTGGCCTCACGTCGCCGGTGGCTGTCACCTGGCACGCGACACAACCAGCGGGATCGAGCAAGCCGGCTTCGTAATCGAGACGTGCGAGCGGTTCCCGTTCAGCCCAGCATCCTTCCTCCCGCCCGACGCGCACATCCTCGGGGTGGCCCAGCGTCCGTAGCCGCGGGCTGCGGCCACCAACACGGCTCGATCGATGTTGAGCTTCTGGTGGTTTTCCAAGCCGTTTTGGGCTTTGAACAGGCTCGGCATGAAGAAAAGCCCCATACCGAATGGGCACTACGAATCGGACCTTCGGCATCAGCCGGGGCTGGCCGGGTCTAGCTTGCTTGTCTCCGTTCAGAAACGGCGACAGGAAAGCAGATGCTTGCACGGGCACACACGTTCACGATCGAGGGACTACAGACGCGGCATGTGATCGTCGAGGTGGACATTCGCCCGGGGCTGCTTATCGTCCTGACAGGAGCAAACCGAGTGCCGTCCGAGGCGGTGGCATGCCCTGGGCGAAGTGACAGCTCGCGAGACCTTCGGGTGGGCACCGATCCCAGGTACGCTTCGGTCGTGGGGGGCCGAGAGACGTTGCAAGCGCCAGATCGGGATCGCCGCGCAGCGCAGATCGCGCACGTGCTCGCTCGAGCGGTCCGGGATGACGAGCTGGTTACCACCGACGCTTTGCGCATCCTCAGGCACGAGCTAAGGCGGCGAAACACCAATCAAGCATTGAAGATTGCGACCCGTTCTACGGAGGCTCAGAGGGTCATAGATGAGTATGGCGCAGCGAACGTGCCCAAGAATGACTCACCCGACGCGCTCCACGCCGACCACGTATACCCGCTGACCGAGGATGCGCTTCATCTGAACGATACGCTCGAGATGTGGATCAACACGATGCACCGTCTACGAACTGTGGTGTGCGTCACGGCAAGGGAGAACTACCGGCTTGAGACCTGCGAGCGAAGAGGCATCACCGGCCCGCGCAAGTACACGGAGGCCAGCGTGACATTCACAACGCGAGAGCTCCCCTGGGACAAGGACAAATGATCGCTTGTGGCGCGAGCTGTTTCCGTATAGCCGACGCATACGGCTGATAGCAATCTTTCCCCACCACGGGTAACGTAACGAACCCATGGGTACCCGGATGGACACCAGCTCGTGGCCCGACCTGCCCAGGCTTGCTGGGAGACGGCCACCACGCATGCACCGTCGGCGCCGCCCGGACCGCGAGCTCACATACGGGCTCATCGCCAGCACGTTCCAGCGCGTCCGTCCGCAGCCCGGCGTCGGGCCAGAACTCGGCGTGATCGACCGCCCCATCAGCGACGACGAAATCGAGCGGGCCACACCGAACCGTGCGCCGCCCGAGGCGCTCATCGGCGACGGCAGCCACGCCACATATCGAACAGCCTACGGCAGTAACACCGGCCCGCGGGCACAACTACGGACGGCGAGCACAGGCACGAAGCCCCCTCGACTTGCATTAGCAACAAGCCTCGTTCGCGCCCGGCCCATTCGAGGTCTTGGTCGAGGCCGACGGCGGCCTAACGCGGCGATGAGAAGGCGTCCATCGTAGTTGGCAAAATCACGAGCACGTCACTCTCTATAGCCCAGCTCACCGCCCTCGATCCGCTTCTACTGCCGCTCGCCGCAGCTCAGCGTGTGCTAGTGATTTCGAACAAGAAGCTGCGCGAAACCCTCGAAAAGTCCGTTGCCGCCGACGCCAAGAGCGGCCTTTCAGAGGTTGATTGGGTCGACGGGTGGCGGCATGTGGTTCCTGCTCAGATGCTCTTGGAGTTGGCGGAGGCGTCAACGCCGCCGCTCATCCCCTCAGGTCTGCGGGACCTCAGCCTGCGCTGGGCGTGGCTCCGCTATTGCTGGGCCTTCGAGCCGCCGACGGGACCGAATCCCACGCTCAAACTGAGCCAGGCCGCCTGGCGACTGGCACAGCACCATAAGCAGGTATCGGCCGACCAGCTGGGGGTCGGATTCGCGCTCGACATGACTCGCCGAGCGCTCGAGATCCGCTACAAAGCTTGGACGAAGGTTCATGATGCCGATGTGGTCATCGACGGTGGTGGACTTTCGGCGTGGGGATTCAGTCATGGGACAGATCTTCGACCGGATTACTTCATCGAGGTGTTTACTGTGCCGCCTCCCCGAGCAGCCATGCCCTACACCAAGATTTTCCTGCTCGAGTGCAAGGGAACACATTCGGGGATACACATGAGGCAGCTACGCAAGGGCTTGCATCAAGTCATGTCGGTGCTTGACGTCAACGGCAAGCCGTTGCCGTCGGTTGTTGCCTCGACCGGCTTCACGAAGACACGCACGACGTTACGCCTCATCGATCCGGATGACGATGCGGAGGGCTTTGTCGCCATGTCAGCCGACCGTGATGCACGCGCACGGTTCACGTCGCATGAGGGTGGTGGCGTGATCATCCAAGGCGCGCCGGAGCTGCGGCGGGAGCTCGCTCAGCTAGATCAAGCCCAGACGCTTGCGTTGGCCGGTCTCTACTCCGAGGCGCACCGCGCGCTTCCCTCTCGGTTGCGCGAACGGGACATCGCACCGGCCCGCGATGAGCTTTTCGATCAGACGCCTGTCGCGCGTGTGGCCTTCGGCCGGCCCGCGACAGGAACAGAACTCGTCTTGCCGTTGGTTGGTGGTCGCGAGCTCCGAGTCGCCTGTGTAGTTGATAATGAGGTCCTCACAGCAGCGCGAACGCAGGGTCCGGTCGACATGAGGCGAGCACGCCAGCGTTTTAGCGATGTGATCGAGGCAAGTAACTCAGAGACCCCCGGAGAAGCGGATGGCATGGCTCGACGCGGCTCGTGGCTGGAGAGCGACGGTCCGGAGCGCCTCCGCGTGGTGAGCCGTGACGGATCCATCATTGATCTCTCGGTTGGCTGAGCCGTCTATCGCCAAGCGTCCGGTGAACTGAGAGTGCTCACGCTGCTCGCGCCAAACGGTAGCAGTGGCGCGTTTGCAGATGATCGCGGCCCATCGTCGTACGCTCTGCTGAATGGAGGCACATGCCGCGACGCCCTCGGTGACAACAACTCTGGACGTCGATCTAGGTGTCAAAGCCCAAGAACGTAGCGCCTCAAGGGAGGCTAGGCGACACGGCGGCTCGTCTGTGAGCCGCCGTGTTCACACGCCGATCGCGACGAACGGCGCCCAGTAGACCGGGTCGCTGAACCTGCCGGTGGCGTCGAGTGCCTCCACCGGCGCGCCGATGCGCTCTCCTAGCGCGCGGCGCGATCCGATGTCGCGCGCTAGCGCGGGGTGGGCGCGCAGGAACTCCTGTTCTTCCGTCGCGTTTAGGTCGCGCATCCAAAGCTGCGCCGCGCGCAGCGCCTCGGGTGGGCGCAGCCGCTGTGTGATCATGAGGTCGTAGAGGCGGGTCATGAGCATTGCGGTGGACGCGTCATTGACGGCCCACTGTGTCGCGATCGCGCAGGCGCTGCCGGCGGCGAGCAGGATCACGGCGATGGAGTGGACCTCCTCAGCGAGCCCGGTGAGCTCGGAGTGGGCGGTCTCACAGGCAGAAGCAACGGCCAGGCGGGTGTGGAGTTTCGCGATCTCGGTCAGCTCGAACGGGCTGAGCGAACGGTCGGCGAGTGCGAGTGCCGCCTCGCTCGAGTCGAGCATGCCGCCAGTGGCGTGGCAGGCGAGGTGCAGGTAGTCGGCGTCCGCGGCGTGCCGTGCGAGGAACTTGCTGTTCGCTTCGCGACCGGCGGCTTGATGGACGTTGGCGCTGTTGAAGTTTCTGGCGATTTCGGTGATCTCGGCCTCGGCGGCGGGGAGGTGTCCGCCGGGGACGTCGCGTTCTGGGTCGGCGAGCGCTACGAGGGTCGCTTGCTTCGATTCTGGCCGCGCCGCACGTTTGAGCGAGACGCCGAGGACCACGGCGGACGGGGCATAGCGGACGTCGAGCTTGTCGATAAGGCACTGGCCTGCGGGGCCGAATGGCGCGGCGTGAAGGGGCGCGCCCGCGAGGTTCCCCGAGACGATGAGGCTGACACCCTCCGCGCCCTGCTCGCTGAGCATCTCGTACGCGTGGCGCATGAGGGCGTCTCCGAGCCATGGCAGGGCGTAGTCGAGGGCGGGGGTGATGTCCATGTACGCGGCGTCGCCCACCCCGGCGGCGATCAAAAGCAGCGCCCGGGACACGTCGATGGTTTCGTCGAGCGCGCCAGTGGTCGAGCCCATCATGAGCCGCGCGAAGACGCCGGAGCTGGTGGGTGCGTCGAGGATCCGAAGGTGCTCGCTGATGCCGGTCTCGGTCTTGTCGAGCAGTAGCAGCATGGTGCCTTGGGGTGTGGGGTTGATGTAGAGGGCAGGCCATCCGGGCTCGACCGCCCGTTCCAGGTCCGCGCGTGAGGCGGCGGTGGCGAAGCTCTCGAAGCCGGGGTGTGAGCGGATCGTGGCGAGGAGCTGCTGGAGGCGGCGCATGGTGCCCGCCGCCGGGGCGCCGAGCGGCGCGGCGGCGATGTCTTTCATGAGCTCGCGGTATTCGTCGGCGAGCTCTCGTGGCAGCCCGGCGAGCGACTGCGCGCTGTCCTCTTGGAAGGCGAAGCGCCTTCGCAGCTCGCGAGTCTTGCCGTTCTCGAGCGTCAGGGCGGCCTCGGCGAGGGCACCGGACTTCGCAAGAGCGAACGCGGCCCAGCGGGCGAGATTCCCTTGGTTTCTGATGTCAGCCTCGCGGGTGCTGGTCTCTAGGCGCGCGTGGAAGATGAGCTCGCGCGCGCGGACGGCGAGCCGGTAGCTGTCGGCTGCCTCGTGCCACTCGCCCTCAGCGGCGAACGTGCCGGCGAGCTGCCCGGCGGCGCGCGCGCATCCGGACGGGTCGCTGTCGATCGTCATGATTTGGAGGGCTTCGCGCCCGTGGGCGATAGCGTGCCGGCTCTCGCCGAGGTGGTCCTCGACGTTTGCGAGCTCGGTGAGCGTCTGGGCGTGGTGTAGCGGTTCGGGGGCTTGCGCGGTGTCGGGTAGCGCCTTACGCAGGTGCTCAAGTGCGAGGGTGAGCATCTCCTCGGGCTCCGGCGTGGGCGTTTTGGTTTCCGAGGCTCGCACGATCTGTTGGGGGTTCGGGTTGGCGGCGTGGTTATAGAGGCGCCCGAGGGAGAAGTGCGCGAACCCGACGAGCCAACGCTCAGGGATGTGTTCGCCCTCGTCGATGATTTCGCTGTAGGCGTCGATGGCTTCCTGGGGTGTTCCGTGGCCGAGTTCGGCGAGTTGCTCGAGCGCTCCGGCGAGGTTCAGCTGTGTGTGCGCCCAGTCGTAGGGGTCCCGTCGGGGTGAGCGTTGGGTGAGCGCCGCGACACAGAGTTCGCGTGCCTCTTGAAGTTCGCCTACGCGGTCGAGTCCGTGGTGGTGGCGCAGCAGTGCACTCGCGAGGTTCGTCTGGATCAGAGAGGCGGTGTCGGGTGGCGTCGCGGGGTCAAGCGTTTCCAGGATGTCTCGGAGCATCGAGAGGGAGGTAGCAATACGCTCGCTCGCGTCCCCTGTCGGGTTCTGCGCGTTCGCAAGCGCGATCTGCATCCGGATCTCCGCGGCCTGACCAGGGTGCTGCGTGAGCGTGAGTGCTTGCTCGTACTCCGCAATCGCAGCGTTCATAAGACTCGCGCGGTCCAGGTCGGGCTGCTGGGTTACGGCCCGCGCGTGAAGAGCGTGGAACTCGCCCGCGGACCAGGGTAGCCCGGCGTCCCGTGCTGTAGTGATTGCCGCCTCTGAGCGGGTGAGCGCTTGACCGGTGTGGCCTCGGACGAGGAGTGTTCTGATCGCCTGGGCCTCCTCGTTAAGCTGTGCGAGGAGCGCGTCGCGGCTCTCCACGGTGGCCCGGAAGCGCCGCCAGGCCCCAGACCGGTCGGCGGTGACTGCCGCGAGAAGGTCGGCGAGATCCCGGAAGGGCGCACCAAGCGCAGAGTCGCGGGCGTAGCGTGAGAGCTGCGCGATCGTGGCGGCGTTAGTGAGGCGCGGATGCTGCTCGAGGTGGCTTTCGAACTCGTCGACGTTCGCGATGTCGAACACGCTCAGGAGCATCTCCTCCTGAGCGGGGGCGGCTTGCTCTTCGGCCGCGCGTTCGCGGCGAATCCTCGCGGCCTTACCCACGTCGCGCCAGGGGGTCAACTCCAGTCATGAGGCGTGAGGCGAACCGCCCGAGATCAGCATGTAGTTGACGATCAGCCGGACATTGCCACATATCGATGCGGTTGCGTAGTAGCAGGAGAGTCCGCTTCAGCTCAAGCAGCCGAGGTGCTAGACCATGGACATATGCCTTCATAAGAACGTTAAGCTGTGCGTTGACTGCTTGCGGCGTACCGATCGTCAGTCGCGGGAGCGGGTCGACGGGGTTGGGTTCAATGGCAGAAGGTACGGTTGGCGATTCCCTTCGCGGTTCGAGCCGCCGCAACAGCAACAGGAGCTGCGGCTCTAGCGCAGCGAGCAGCTCCATGTACTCGTTGGCGGCAGCCTTTGGGGCCGGTGTTTGTTCGCTATCAATTCTGCGTCCCGTCAGCGCAGCCAGCTTGTCGCGGTTGGTCACGATTTCACTGTAGGTCTGGGTCGAGAAAGTGTTGGTGGAGCGAATCGCTCGCAGTAGTGCCTCTGTCTCTTGGGCCGTCGGCTCGACCTCGGCGTCAGTGACAGGTGCCGGTTTGGCCTCAGTAAGGGCGTTCACGACTTGGAGAGTTGATTCCTGGAACTTGGCCCCCGCCGTCTCCAGCTCCTTGAGGTCTACGTATTGATGACGACTCGCCGGGCGATTCTTTGTATCGAAGGGATAGCGGTACGCAAAACTACCTGGGTCGCTTTCGTGCATTAGATGCACAAACTCATCAGATTCTGATGAAAATTGCGCCGCCAAATCGCTCCGACCAAGTGCGCCAAGGGCGATTTTGCACTGCCCTGCCAAGTCGGCGATGTCGTGGCTAGGTGGAATTGTGCCTGAGGTACGCTCAAGCATGAGCTTAAGGCCGACCTCTACGCGGTGGCGCTGAAGGAAGACAACATCAAGTGCGATGTCGTCCACAGCGGCACTGAAGCTCAATAGATACTTGGACAAGAACGCAGTATGGCGACCCAAACCGCGAAACTGGGACTCCCAGCTACCGACGTATTCGGTTCGCGCGATCAACCCATCGCGGGGGGAGCCTTTGGGGAAAACAGCGTCTGCCAGGGGCATCTTTGTTCAGGCTACGGTTCTTCCTGATTGAATGCTGTCTCAAGCTTCGCAAGCTGCTCGTCAATCTCAGGCAGATGCTCCCTGAACAGGTCGCCCAAGGTTGCTTCGAGTAGTCGCAGCACCGCATCGAGGACCTCGGACCGAAGGTAGAGCGGCCGAGGGTGAAAGCGGCCGATCCGGTGGTATCGGTGTAGTGGGTTGGCGCAATGCACCAGGTCGTAGTCGCGCAGCGCGGTCCACTCGCCATGCGGCTCAGCGGACAACGGCTGATATTGCATGGTGTACGCCTCCTTGAGGCCGGCTTCCTCGGCGATCGTGCGAATTGAACGCCCCGAGAAGTTTCCGCCGAGATCGATTTCAATGAACTCCTCAAGGAACTCGGCGCTAACTTCTTGATCAAGCTGAGCATGCCAAGGGGCAAGAGTCGCGGCGTCCGCCTCGTTGCTGCGTTCCATTAGATCCTCGAGGTGCAGCTTCAGAAGCTTTTGCTTACCTAGCCCGAACTGCCGATAGCGCTCGTGCATGAGTCCGTCTTGGCTCAACAGCCACCGTAGGATCATCTGGGTCTCGATCATCGGTCGTGTGATGTGGGCCGAGGTCTGAGATATCCACATCATTGGGTCGGCACAGACTGTTCGGGCGAGACGCAACTGGCGGGCGGCCAACCCCAAGCGCACTTCACTGACGATCGGCTCCAAGGGGTCGATAGGGAGCAGATGCTGATGCTCGGCTAGCCAGCCGCCAAGCTCATCGAGGACGATCAGCAGTCGCTTACGCACGGCGGAGACACCGTTGTCCTGATGGTCGGAGGCCGCCTTGGCGTCGAGTTGAGGCTCACCTGGTGACACTGCCCCCCCGCCATCGGACGACTGCTCTACGGCATCCTGGTTGGCTGACTTCTCGGGCGGCCGGCTCGGCGTCTCACAGCCGAAGTGCTCGAAGTTTCGGCTCCAGAATTCACCCGGCCAGTGCAGCGACCTGTCTGCCATCGCCGGAACGACAGCTTGGTACAGGGCTCGGGTGACCGACAGCGCTTGAGCCTGTAGATCGTCGTTGTCCGGGTACGGATAGCCCCCTAGGAGCTCCGGGACCTCGGACTCGGTCGTCACCTTGATTCGGCCATGCTTGACGTGCCGCGCCAGCGGCATCATCCGCAGCTCAGTGGCGAAGTCGCTGCGTGAGTCAAAGGCCCGAGCAACCACGTCACGCAGGAGTTCCTCGCCCCCTGCCAGATCAGGCGTAGCTACATCCTCAAATAGCCAACGCAACGGGCAGTCCGAGTAGAAGGCAAAAGCTCCGGCGATCGTCGGATGGAGCACTCCCGGCACAGCCTCGATGAGCGCGGCACGCACGGCGGCGCGGCGATCGTTAGCAACCTCAGAGAACCCACTGATATGCCCATCGACCATGACTCCCTCGCCAGCACCGTGATCGATGACATCGAGCACCGGATGCAAACGGCTCAGGCCGCCCAAGCGTGTGGCGGTCACGGCCACCCAGAGCAGCTCCGGTAGGGCAGAGCCGACCCAATCGAAGGAAACCATGCCGTCGCCCAACACCCGCAGCAACGGCGGGGTTAGTCGCTTGCGGTGCTGGGTGTGGTCTTTGAGTGAGGAGTTGGGTCGTGCCTGCGTCACCGCACGAGCTTAGCCCCGTCGCGGATCGTCTTGCCGCCCACCAACCAGCGCTTCCCGCAAGCGTCCACCCGTGCTCGACGGTTCAGTCTTTGCCCGCCCGCGTCCATCACTGTCCGCCATCCCTGGGCCGGTGCCCGCTGCGCTCGAACTCCGCCAGCTCAGCCGCGAGAGCGGCTACAACCGCGCTGAACTGCTCGACATCATCGAACAACTCCCCTAACCCCAGGAGCGGCCCGAGCGGCCCGAATCTCGATGCGGGCGTCTCCTCGGGCATCGAACTCGCTCACGCTGTGAACGAAGAGGAGCGATACGGCGAGAGTCAGAACGGTAGATCCACCACCGAATTCCGGGGCTCGGGAGCATCCTGGGGAGGTGTCTGGGAGGCACGTACGGGTAGCGGTGCGCTGAGGGCGGGTGCGCGGGGGATCTGAACCTTCATCGCGCGTCCGTGGTTGATCAGGTACGCCATGCCGGGGTCGAGGCCGCGGACCTTGTTGGGGTCGATCGCGGAGCGCTGCTCCATGCGGACCGAGCGGTCGCGAGTCAGGCCATCCTCGGCGAGGCGGGTTGTGAGCTCCGGGACGTTCCGTGTTCCCGCGAGGGCGACGATCTGATCCGGGGTGTTGACGCGGTGCGCGATCACGGTCTCGACGCTGCCGAGGATCCTCGCCGTCTCGGCCTCGCCGCCCATCCCCTCGATGACCTGCGGGGCGAGAATCAGCGACGCGAGGAACCCTCTCGCCTTCTCGACCCGGGCGGCCATCGAGGCGGACTGCGCCAGCGAGCTGAACTCGTCGACGATCAGCATGCAGAACTGGTCGCGGCGCTTGCGCCCCGAGATGAAGTGCATGAAGTCCTCGAACAAAAAGCGAGCGAGCCCACCAACCTCTTCGCTCAAGGTCAGGGAGTCCAAGAGGACGTACCCCGCGCTCGTGTCCTCCCACGCCCAACTGCCGTCGAGTTGCCCGCGGACCTGGCCGAAGAACGCCTCGTAGCGCAATCGCACCTGCGCGACCTGCGTCTCCGTGAGTGCAGCGGCAGCGGTGGAGCCCGGGTGAGCACTGACGAGCGGCGGGAGCTGCATCCGCGAGAGCAACTGGCGCGAGGACCGGGGTGGCCCGTCGGGGTGATCGCACACCAGCCGCAACACGGTCTTCGCGATGTCCCGGTACCAGGAAGCACCGCCATCAGAGGCGTAGTCGATGATCGCCATCAGCCGGCTGTGGATCTCATGGGGCGCCCCCTTCCACCCGGCGAACGGCTCGTTCGGGAACACCCTGGTCGTGCGGCCGGCGTCGGCCATCAGACCCGAGAAGCGTTCCCCGGTTTTCTTATCCCCCTTGCCGTCCAGGTAGTAGACGAGGCCGTCGCTCTCCTTCGCGACAGACCACGCCAACCGCAGCAGCGTCTCGGTCTTCCCCGCCCCAGTGGCGCCACACACCAACAGGTGGCGACACAAGCGCTCCTGGGAGAGCAACACCAACCGCCCAGCTACCGGCAAGGCGCGCTCCCCAGAGACACGCTCCGCAATCACAAACCCCCGCTCCCCCCCAGCATCACCTACGAGCGGTATGGGCGTGTTCGTAACCAGAGTCGGATGAGGCGACGGACGACGACGGCGTCTGAACACTCTGCGCGTGGTAACGGGCGTCGTGCTCACGGCAGCCTGCCGCTCTCCTGGGTGGGTAGCTCGCGTACGCCAAGAGCCGGCCAGCGCCCGGTCGCAGCGAGCTCGGTGAGCTGACGGTGCGGCCCAGGAGCACAGAAGTACAGCACCGCATCAAAGCGGCCAGTGAGCTCGTCGAGGATCACGGTGACGCGGCGCCGGCTCTTGACGGTCAGCTCCACCTCGATCGCGACACGACGCCCCTCTGTGATCGCCACCCCGTCACAGAGATGCTCACCGGGCAGGCGATCGCGAGCCAACACACGCTCTGGCACCCATTCTGTGGAGGGAGCGCGACCCTGTACATGGAGGCGCACATCGTTCACCGCGGCGACGTGCGCGAGCGACCCAAGGCGGGGACGCCACACACCGAACCCGGAACCACATGCCGCCATCCCGGCGGCCGTTGGGAGCACCCATGCCGGTTCATCCACAAGCACCCTCTGTGTCCGAACAAGCCCAGCAGCGCGAAGCCGCGCAACAGTGCGTTGCACCGTCCGAGGGCCAGCACCTAACAGCACCTCGAGGTGGTCGGTGCGGGCGCCGTACTGCTCCGCGAGCCAAGCCAGCACCTCGATGTCGCGACGGCGCAGCAGCTCGTGCTCAGCGCGTCCTGCCGTCCGGGACGCGCGCGCCACACCACGCGAGGACCGGACGCGACGGGATGAAAGGACGCGGCTCACCTGGCCTTCCTCGCGGCGTGACGCTTTGCCGCTTGCTCGCGGACATACCAGCCCTTGCCGCGACTGACGAACGTTGTGAGCTTCCCGCGATAAAAGTGCGCGGAAACCGTTGTGAGCGGGACACCGAAGAACTTCGCGGCCGCGCTCGCCCGCGCACCGGGGTTCCCAATGAGATAGCCCACCAGGTCATCCTGGGAGATCCTCGGCGTCTCAGGCGCAGGACCCTCCCCCATCAACACGGCCCGCGCGGCCCGCAAACGCTCACGCTCAGCCACCACATGCTCATGCGGCGCAAGCTTGGCGTCGAGGTTCGAGAGCTGCTCGTCGATCTCGGCTAAAACGCCACGGGAAGCCCGGCCCAGCACGCCACGCGAACGATCAGCCACGACCAACCTCCAAGCTCGAGCAACACAAGACCATGCCAGACACCTTAGGTGACTATCACGTGATCATCAAGCCGATGTCATGCCACCGGGGAAAGCTGGCGGCAGCCAGATTTCCCCCAGCCCCCCCGAGATGTGGCCCGTGCCCCCCGGACACTCCACCTGAGCCACGCCACACCTCATCCTGTGAGGCGGACCCCGTCCGGCTCACCGTTCCTTGCAGTTTTGTGGTGCCTTTCGTTGATCCCCTTTCCCCTCGTCCTCGTCCCAATGCGCCCTACTGCCACCCGGTCCGTCGATCAGAGGTAAGCCGCCCGTGGGCCGTCTGACCGAGACACATCGAGCGAAGCGAAGAGGGGGCTCGGTCAGACGGCCCACCACCAGCCCACGACACCACCACAAGAGCCGCAAAACCGCTTCGCAAAGCCAGAAGCGCGGTGTAAACCGTGACGCGAACCTGTCGTGGAACCTGACGCGGCACGCGACAGGTTCCACGACACCATCACCACCAGCCCCTGGCCCTTTCACCGACGGTCGCCAAGGCGACCGCCGGGCATTGAAGGTGCGGTGGCGCGAAGCGCCACCGCACCGTTTTGGGGCGTCACAGGCTGTGCACTTGCGGACGACCGGTCAGCGGGGTCAAGTGACCCGCAGGCTCGGCCTCGCGGCCCCTTCACGGACTTGACGCCGCGGCCCTGATCCCTCTACCCAGCCCATCATGCTCGTCGTGGGCAGGTCCCCTGCCCACCTGAGTGCTCATCCTTTTGCGTTCGTGTCACGGGATCGGCTTCTTCTTTTTCGCTAACCGCGAGGTGCCAGGTGGTCCATGAGCCTGGCGTCTACGACGCCTCGTAGGCGTCCTGGACCGCTTGTCGCAGCTCGTCGAGCTGGTAGACGGCCGGTGCGTGCCGGTCGAGAAAGCCAAGTGTGACGGTGCGGTAGCCGTGCTCGGCGAGCTGGACGGCGCTCATCACACGGAACTGCCAGTCCTCGATCTTCAGGGGGTCATACTGGTCGGGCTCTCGGCAGGTGTGGACCGCGAACACATACACCTGCGCGCGAAGGGTTCGGTCAGTAGCGAGCTCGTTGGTCTCGGCAGACCACTCACGGCCGGTCAACCCGGAGAATACGATCGAGGACAGTTTGCGCTGGTTCCACGACTGCAGGTATGCACTCGACTTGACCTCCACCGTGATACCGGTCGCGGTCGTTACGTCCCAGTTGTCCCATGCCTCTCTGAGCGGTGAGAGGTCACCGACAGCTTGGGCTACGAGGTACTCCGCGAGCACACCGCGCACGATGTTGGTTCGTAGATCCGAGAACGCCCAGCGCCAGAAATCGAGCACCGATGAAGAGTCGCCCGAGAAGCGCTCCTGGCCGGTGAGCGGCCGAACCGCCTTGGGAACCAGCCAAGCCTGTTCTGGCCCGGTGGTCTGCGCATCGGAATCCGCAGGCATAAACGGGGAGCCTAACTCAGGACAACCCAAGGCCCTCGTGGTGCCGGTTACCGATGCCGTCGTTACATCGCGACTGGGCGTTAGCCGACGGGAGCGGCGCCCGGAGGCGGCGTGGGGGGATTCTCGACGGGTTCTAGTGACATCCCGGCGAGGAGTAGGGCTGCTTGTATGAGTAGGGAGGCGTCGATGGGACCGACGGCTCCGTGGATGCCGTGCGAGATGCTGTTGCGCAGGTTGAGCCCGAGTGGATCTGCGAAGAGGTTGAGGAGGTAGGCCTGTCACCCTGGGTGGGCGTTTGCGCGCTCACGGCAGCGAGCGATGCAGACGCTTAGCGGCCGGCCAACCGATCAGCCCGACAGCAAGCATCGCGGTCGCCCACACGACCAAGAAAAGCAGACCTTGAGCGGGAGGATGGGCGGGGTCGCCACCGAACCCGGCCGGCATGACCAGCGACCACGCGGAGGTGACGATTGCGATCGTCAGCGCCTCCAGACCCAGCACACCCGTGTACCACTTCGTTCGAGCACCCAGCGGCTTCGGTGCGCGGTCGCTCATGTCGCGGATCTTTGGCCCAAAGTGCGCAGCCACGAACAGCAGGAACGCGTAGCCAAGCACCCGACCTTGCCACGCTATGTGTAGCTCGGCCAGCTCCGCGACCGCCGCAGCAGAAGCGCTCAGACCGGCGGCGATGCCCATCCACCGCGATCTCGCCGAATCATCCCACTTCCATGCGACCACGATCACGGCGCCGATGGCCATGAACACCGCCCAAAACGTTCCGACTTCCCGCAGGTCACCACTGCCATGCGGGCGCGCAACGTCGGCGAGAATCGGCCACGAGAAGAACAGCACCCCAGTCCACATCCACAAGCTCACAGCACGCGGGTAGGGATCCCGACTCGGCTTGAGAAGCTCAACGTGCATGAGCCTATGAAAGCGCACTTCACCAGCTCCGGCCCTGTGGGAACGAAAACGACGCGGTCCCGGGCCGCTTGAGGAACCCGCCCCGTCTAGCCCGAAGGCCTTCCAGTTTGGGCGGCAGGGCCTCACACCTCGGTGGCCTCGCTCTTTGCGACTCGGTTCCGCGTCGAGGAGCAACATAGGAAGAGCAGTCAGGCAATGCAAGGGCCTCACCACCGCCCTTCCCGCAATCTCCGAAGAAATGCGCAGCCCGACGTACTTCGACGACCCCCCAGAGGCGTAAGCCAGTGCTACGCGTTCTTATCCCGGTCGAGCAACTCCGGGGCCAAGTGCTTGATGATCTTGTATTTCACAACATCTCGTAGGGCATCCCCCGTGCCATCTACGACCTTCATCACGATCACTCCAGCCGGAACTGCAACCAGAAGCCACGGCGTTACTGCTCCGGCCAACACAGCGACGACAAGCGCCGTGCCGCCCGAGCCTCCTGCAGCCTGGGCGAACGTGTGACCCGAGAGCTCGCTTTTCTCAGCCGGAATGTTCGCACTCATCAGCAGGTATTCAGCCGCCGGGATCGGACTAGCGTCCTGCTGCCCAGGGTGCCGCCACCACGGTGGCGTGAGGCGGGACGGTGGCACGACGAAGGGGTCGCCAAGAAGGGCCGCGAAATTCCTTCCACACAAGATGAGGATCTTGCGACTCGTCCGGGGCGCCAAGCACGGTCGTACGCTGGGCCCGTGGATGTAGAGGAGCTGATTGTTCTGTTGCGCTCGCAGCCGGGTCGGGTGCTGCCGTTCGTGGGTGCGGGCTTGTCGATGGCAGCGGGCGCTCCATCGGCGGAGTTGCTCGCGGCTGAGCTCGCGAGAAGTGCCGGCGTCAGTGTGTCCGGCGGGGTCACCTTGTCGCAGGTCAGTGCGGCGGCTGAGACCGCAGTGGGGCTGCGCTCAGTGCAGGAGCATCTCGCGGAAGTGGTCACGGGTTTGCGGTTGAGGCCGACGCCTGCGCTGACGGCGCTGTGTGGTGTCCCTGGTGGCAGGGTGCTGACGACCAACTACGACGACGGGGTGGAGCGCGCGGCCGCGTCTCGCGGTCTTCAGCCGGTGTCTTTGCTCCCGAGCGATCCGCGGATGCTTCAGGCGCCGGATGAAGGCGAGTTGCAGGTGGTGCATCTCCATGGGTTGCCGGGCACGCCGTCATCGCTGGTGTTGCCTGGGCGGTCGACGAACGCGCTGTTGAGCGACACGGTGTTCGAGCGGTTCTTGAGCGCGACGATGGCGCCGGCGAACGTCCTCTATCTCGGGTTCAGTTTTGGGTTGGCCGAGCTTCACCTGCGGTCTCTGTTGGCATGGCTATCGACCGAGGTAGACGGCGCGGCCGAGCATTTTCTGTTGCTGTCTGCGGAGGAAGTGCGTGCACGAGCGGAAGACATGGCCCTGTTCGCTGGGTTCGGGATGGTCAATGTCGTCGGCTATGAGGCGGACGCCGCGCATAGCGCGGTCGAGAGGGTCGCGGTCACGCTCGCGCCACGTGCAGCCCTTGGGGGCGATGGACGGCGGTCTTGGCGCAGCGAGCCAACGTGGGTGCGGCCTGTAATGGTTCGCTCCGAGGGCAGCGAGGACCGCGAGGGTTTGCAGCAGCGCATAGCCGGGTTTGACTACGGCTGGGCGGGCGGTGAGGCAGTGGCGGGCACCGAGCAGATCCTCGATGCGGGTCGCGCGATCGTGATCGCTGCTCCCGGGATGGGCAAGTCAACGCTGATGCGCTGGCTCCCGGCCATCGCGAATCGAGATCTGTGCGCGCGTGGCGAGCTTCGGGAGTTCTCGCCGCCGCGCGCGGAAGCTGCGCCAGAGGACGCGATCGCGAAGATCCTGCGCCGGGTCGAGGGCGGTGAGCGAATCGCGGTCGAGGATCTCCTCGGTGGCGAGGCTGTGCTGCTCCTCGATGGGCTGGATGAGGTCGAGGAGGAGGTGCGCGATCAGGCGGTCGCGGCGATCTCCTCTGCTGTCGCACGCTGGCCGGGGCACGTGTGGGTGGTCACCTCGCGTCCTTGTGACGCTGCCACGGCGCTCGCGGCTGACGAGTTCGCGGCGTTTCACATCTTGCCGAGCCGGCGGTGGGCGCGAAAGTACTTGGAGACGCGCAGCGTGCCGCAAGACCGGGTCGAGCGGGCGATGCTTGACGGATACGGCCTGGGCGACTTGCTGGGGGTGCCACTGTTCGCGGAGCGGCTCGCCGATCGCCTGCTGGACGACGACGAAGGGGGCTGGAGCCCGTTGGAGCTGCTTATCAGTGAGCAGTACGCGGCGATCCAGCGCGAGGCACGCAAACACGGGCACACAGTTGCTGATCTCGGTAGCTGGATGCGCTCGCTGGCCGTCGCGCTGGAGCTTCGGGGTCGCTCCTCAGCGAGCATCGACGAGCTGGCCGCGGTACTCGGCCCAGGGGGACTGGCTGCCAGCGAGGCACGCCGGCGCCTCGTCGATGTCGCCTTGCTCGCCGACGCCCCAGGTGTGGTCGCGTTCCCGCTGAAGACATTGCAGGAGGGATTGTGTGCTGAGGCCATCTTGTCCGCGCGCGATCCAGTCGCCCAGCTCAGCTACGCGGCGATCGCCGAGGTCGCGGGATCCAAGCGTCTGCGCGACGACTTCGACTTCGTGACCGATCTCGTCTTCGAGCACGCCGATCGCGACGTCCGCCGCACGCTGATGGGCATCGGGCCTCTGCGGTGGGCGCGTACCGTCGTGACTCGCGGAGATGAGGCTGATGCCGGTGAAGCATTTGAGATGTTGTGGCAGTGGCATGCTGCCGGCGAATGGAGTTTTGGCGGGCTCGGCGAGTCGGGCCTGCGCACATCTCGACAGGCGGTCGTCGCGATCGCTCGACGGTGGCCTCAGATCATCCGTGCGCGGCGCGAGGAGCTTGAAGTAGAAGCTGCCGGCGGTTCTCCGGCCGCGCGGGCACGGGCGCTCACCGCCCTGGGTCAGCTACCTGCTGATGAGAAAACCGGCGGCTGGCTGCTGCCGCGGCTAACGGACCCTGACCCGCAGGTCGCGATACTTGCCTGCCAGATTGCTGGGCAGCTAGGCGCTGCCAGCGCCGAGGGCACCCTGCACGGTCTGCTGGACTCGGATGATGACCGGCTCGCACAGGGCGCGCTCATGGCCCTCGTCGAGATCGTGGAGGTCGCCTCGCTTGCGGAGATCGGGGCGAAGGCCTCAGCTCGCAACCGCATGCAGCCCATCGCTGAGCGGCTACTCGAGCGCCTGGATCTCGATACAGGCATCGAGATGATCACGCGCTCGTCCAACATAGACAGCGCGATCCCATCGATCACGCAGAGGCTGCTCGAAACTGCCCACGCCGATGCGTGGACCGAGAAACGGGTCTCGGCTGTGATGCTCGCCTGCCGCTCATTCGGCGTCGGCGCGATGCCCGACATCGACCTTCTCGCGGGCGTGTTCTCTCGTCACCCAGCGGCTGCCATCGCCGGCGTACATATCCAGCCGATCTCCGGAGGGCCGTATGGCCCAGCGGGCCAGCTCTTGCCGCTAAGTCGCCTCGACGCTGATCTCTTGACCGGCGAGGAGCACGTCAAGCTGCGCGAGGCAATCGGCCGTGCTGTGCGAGAGCGTGCCGACTGGAAGGCACGCTCCCAACAGCACGAGCGCGAGCTCGAGCGCTTGGAAGCGCTCCTTGACAAGCCCGGCCTGGAGCTCGACCCGTCTGAACTCAATCCGCCTTTCGGGTCAATACGAAAGCTCACACCGAAGCACCGCCGCCTGCTCGGTGAACTCGTCAACCGATGGTGGCCCAACACAGGGCTGGCAGTCTCAAGAGACGAGGGCCTCGATAAACGGACACGGATCATGCTGCTTTTCGGGGCAGACATTTCCGCGCCACTGACTGCCGCGAGATGGCTCGAGCTGCTCGATGCCCACCTCGGGGCGCACCGGTTCGGCAACTTCGAGCTCGCCAGCGAAGGAATTGTGAGCTGGCTGATCGACACCTATGACAGCGATTACGAACAGGAGATCCTCACGCGGATCGGCGATGCCGCGGATGCGCTCGCTCTGCGTAAGCTCGTTGCGATCCCTGGGCGAGACACGCGTACGCCGCAGCTCATCGGGCTGGCACTCGACCGCCTCACGGTTCTTGGCGACAACACGGGTGGCTGGCTGAGCGTCGCCGCGGTGCTGATCGAAGACGGGCACACAGAGGATGCGCGCGCACTGCTTGACAGGGCCATATCTGAGGAGGCACGCAACGGTCTCCTCGCCCGGCTCGCCATGCACGGCGACCCACTGGCACGAGTGACAGTGCTCGACGAGCTCACGGCGGAAGTCGAGCGGGGCGAGTCTCCAGGCCGGCCGCAATGGCGCGAGAGCGCACCGACCCCCGAGGTTGTCGCGGCCTCGGTCCGGCTCGCAGACGCCGCGCTGACGCACGCCGTCGAGGAACTGCCGGGATTCGCGATCGCCCTCATGCAGGCCCACCCCGACGAAGAGACGCTGAGGCAGCTCACCGACCTCGCCGACCGGCACGGGGATGCCGCCCGATGGTTGCCGCTCAGCGTTATCCAGATGGCGAGAAGAATCGCGACCCGTGACGTGCTCGACCGTCTACCCGACGCGCTCGACGAGATTGCAGCCAGCTTCGATGCCCTGGCCGGTAGTTGAGCACTGCCCAGACCCTGGTCTGCGCTCAACGGGACGGCATCGGGATAGCGAGCGCAGATGATAGACCCGGTGCCAGTGGCTCTAATTGCCGAAACCCGGTCTTGATCGGCGTAGCGACATGTCGTTTTGGCGCCTGGGTTCATGGCTCGCTTGCATCGAAGACCGCTGATGCCGCCTAGGCTAGGCCCGTGGATCTCGACAACCTGAATAGGCGTCGCGTGCGCGGCCAGGATGAGTGTTTCCACTTGTGAGGACCGCCGACTTCGATGCCCAGGCAGTGAGATGACCACCCCCACGCGTCGTGGAGTGCTCATCACCGGGTTGCCGCCCGCGTCAGGAGAGGCGTTTGCCGGCGGCCCGGCGTTTGTGGCGTACTGCTCGGGTACCGAGACGCGGGTCAAGCACCGGCGTGAAGCAATCCGACGCTCGCAGGCATCTCACCGCCGCGCTGCAGAGCGGGACTCAGATTCCTACCCGACCGCGCTGATCTACGCTCAGAGACTTGGTGTCGCGCTTGAGGACCTAGGCCGACTCGCAATTGCCCTAGAGGCGATCGGCACCAGAGACCCCTTTGACGCGCTTCGTGGTGCCCGTCCGTCGGATTTGGACTCGATCTTCCAGCGACTGCGCGACGAGCAGGCGCTACGAGTGACATTGAAGCTCCCCACGGTGGCCGACGCTGCCGAGCTACCAGAGGAACTGCGCGACCCCCTGATGGCGGCGAGCTCCGTCTTGGCGTCGCGCTGGGTTACGCGGTGGAACTCCTGCGCAAACGGATGGCCGCTGCTTCGGCTGCTGGCGAAGGGAATGAGACACGGCTCGCCGTTGATTCCCCGAGACATCGTCGTTACACCGCCAGGTGCAGGTGCGCTCGGCGTCGATGCAGTCGACACCTTCGACCGTTGGGTTCTGGCGATTGACACGGACGTCGATGACGTAAGTAAATCGATCAACACTCGATGGCTGGTCGTCGACATCAGCGACAAGACGCTCGCTCGCGCTCACGCCGCAGTGCTCGATGGCCTAGCGCTCACCAGAGCGCTGGCCGTCGCTCACATGGGCCGCGTTGCTGGGCAGTTCAAGTGGGTCATTCCACGCGAGGTGGTGAAACGTTTGACTCCTCGCCAACGGGCGGTTCTGGAACGGCACCATGACGGCTGACCGCATTCCAGCTCCTGATATGGACGACATCGCGGGCACGGTGTTGCCCTCGCGTGCGCTCTGGCTCACGGTTAGGGACATGCTGTGTGATGCTCGGCGAGGAGCCCTGGCCGATGCTGTCCGCTCGAGCCGAGGGCTGGCCAAGAAGGGGCCTGTCGACGAGGATCTGCTCGGCTCAACGTTGCTTGAGGCGATGTGGGAGGCTGTCTCGTGCCTTGAGCTTGCCGCGAATGTCGCTGCGCCCTGGGTGGATCCCCAGATGGAAGCGGTCCGTGGCCGCTGGGCGGAGATGACTCGGTATGACCCGGGTCGCGTCAACCGGTTTTATGAGTCGAGCCACAAGTGGAGCGATATGCAATTCGCTGCGCTCTCAGGTCATCGATTCGATGACGGGCAGTCCCTGCTCGACATCCTGCGGTCGGTTGGATTTGAGGATGATCGATTCACCTCAGCCTTCGAACAGGCTGAGGTGGCAACGGCAGACTTCTTGCGCGACCGATTTCAGTATCTCGCCTCGATTTGGAAGTGGTTGCGAGGGTATGCCGCTGCATACGAGCACGGCCTCTTGCTGGTCCCTTGGACATGTCGCGAAGCCATCGATGATCAGGGCCAGCGGGTCTTGCCTGTGCTTGTCGCGTGGGAGACCCGCAAAGAGGGTGTGCAATGGCCAGACGGCATGACGGTCAGCGAAGTGATCGGTCTCACCGAGTCCGCGGGCGGCCTCGCGATTGACACGGCTGAGTACGTTGCAGACGCCCGACTGCGCCTAGTCGAATCGCTCGAGTTCGACGGAGACAAGGTATTCCTACGGCCACTCCAGAATCCGATCCCATACTGGGTGAAGAAGGGCGATCTCTCTGAGGAGACGATTGAGGCCCTCGACAAGATGAGGCTCAATTGGGTTGACCGCGAGCAGGGTGATAGGAGCGCATGAACTGGCCCTGTTGCTCGGTGCCTCATGACCCGGAATGTTCTGTTCTCCGCGCCGATGTGCAGCGACCTACGATTCCCATGGGAATCGTAGGTCGCTGAGGGGCCCGTCCTCCCAAGGTGGAGCTGATCCAAGCGAGATCGCGAGTCGCTCTGCGCGTGGTTGTAGATCGTCCGAAGCGATGAGCCGGCGCTTTACGTGCTCCACAAGCTGCGTCGCGGCCTGAAGGGCGCTCTCGGCATCGTCTCTCGCCAGTCGGACCCCTTTGTGAATGGCCTCGTTGCGCCTCATGTAGCCGTCGGCCCACCACCTGCCCCACGGTGTCTCAGGGTCGCTCAGACGAATCTCTTCCCCCAAGAGCGGACCCAAATGGTCAGTGACTCGGTTTCTAAATCCGACTCGCTCCGAGGTTGCTCGTTGAATTCTTGAGGGATCCCACTTGGCCGCGAGCGTTCCCTCCACGAGCAGCGCGCTTACGAGAATCTCAATAGCTGTGTTGAGGTCGACAACTGCCCGTGTCGGATCACCTGCGGGACCGTGTTGTCTTTCTGCCTCGCTAAGCAGCCGTCATCGGGGAGGCTGACTACTCGGAGATCGTGCCTCGCAAAAGGGTCGCCTTTAGTGAGGACGCCGGGTATCGATTGCGTAGTACCTACGTGACGGCTTTAGTTGTCTCGGTTGTCTCCGTCGCACCTCCGAACGCCGCCGAAAGCCGCCGCGCCGCATCCGCCCGCGGCTTGTAGTGCATGTAGATCTGCGTGGTCGAGAAGTCCGAGTGGCCCATCCACTCCTGCAGCTCACGCGGGTCCGCGGTGCGGATCGCAATGCTGCCGAACGTGTGGCGCAGGTCGTGGAAGCGCAACGGCCGCAGACCGGCCGCGTCGCGGGCGCGCTTGAAACGCCGGCGCAGCGCGGAGTCATCCAGGTGCTCTCCCCGCTGGCCGGCGAACACGAGATCGTCGGGGCCGGAGGAGCGCTTGCGGGTGCCGAGGCGGGCGAGCGCCTGCGCGACCTCGTCGACGAGGGGAACCGCCCGGCCGAGTCCTGACTTGGGGGTGCCGAGCTTTCGGTTGGTGTAGCTGGCGGTGACGCGCAGCGTCTGGGCCGGGAAGTCGATATCGCGCCAGCGCAGCGCGAGCAGCTCCCCCATCCGCAGGCCCGTGAGCGCGCCGGTCAGGAACAAAGCGGCGTCCTGCCGATTGGCGGCGGCTCGCACGAGCGCGTGGACCTCCTCGGGTGAGTAGAACTCGATGTCGGTGCGCTTGGGCACGGTCAGCCGCTCGACATCGGCCATCGGGTTGTGCGTCAGCTTCCATACCTTGCGCGCGCGCCTGAAGATGCCGTTCAGCAGCACGACGATCTTCTGCAGGCTGCGCCGCGACAGCTTCCCCTCGCGCAGGCGCGCTGACAGCCAGCTTTCGATCATCTCCGCGTCGATCTTCTCCAGCGGTTCTTGCCCGAACGCGGGCAGCAGGTGGACGTTTACGACCGAGCGGTAGTCCCTGATCGTCGAGGCCTTGCGCCCGCGCTCCTGCTCGACGTAGCGCAGCCACTCCGCCGCCGCGTCGGCGAACGTCGCGCCGGTACGCACCATCCCCGGCAGGGTTCCGCGGCGGGCTTCGCCGAGGACTTCGCCCAGCCACGCCTCGGCGGTGCGCTTGGTGTAGTAGCCGGCGGGCGGGCGGCCGCGATCGGTCCAGGCCGGGCCTACCTTGCGCTGGACCTGGCGGCCGTCAGGCAGTCTGTACTTGGCGTACCAGACGGGTCCGCGCACGCGATCGGCACGAAAAACGTGGCCGGTTGGCGGCTGGGCGGGCTGCCGCGCGATCAATTTCGTGTCCCAAACTGGGCTGGAATTGGGCTGCTGGGGACACGCTCCACAGGCTCATTCTAGCACTTCTCGGGACATATTCGGGACATGGTTACTTTTTTATAGTGCCCCCCGGATGCGAAAACCCCTTATTTATTAGGCTTCTCGATGCCCCCGGCTGGATTCGAACCAGCGACCTGCGGATTAGAAGTCCGCTGCTCTATCCGGCTGAGCTACGGGGGCCTAGCTGTGCCAGTACTTAAGCACCGTTGAGGAGAAACCTGTAAAAGTTGCGCCCATGAGCAGCGTGGAGGACGACGAGCAGGATCTCACGCGCAAGCAGCGGCGCGAGCAGGCACGCGAACAGCGCAAGGCGCTGGAGGAAGCACAGGCGGCCACCGCGCAGCGCCGCAAACGCCTGATCCAGCTGGGCGCCGTTGCCGGGGCCGTGGTCGTGATCATCGTCGTGATCATCGCCGCGACAAGCGGCGGGGGCTCGAAAAGCGGCATCGAAAAGACCCCGGCGCCAGGGGGGACACAGGCGACGCCGAAGGTGGTCACGGAAGTGACGTCGCTCCTCGGCGGCATCCCGCAGAGCGGCAACACGCTGGGCAGCCCGGCGGCGCCGGTCACGCTGCAGTACTTCGGCGACCTCGAGTGCCCGGTCTGCAGGCAGTTCACCGAAGGCGCGCTGAAGCCGCTGATCGAAAAGTACGTGCGCACGGGCAAGCTGAAGATCGAATACCGCAACCTCGAGACGGCGACGCGCGAACCGGAAACATTCAAAACGCAGCAGACGGCGGCGCTGGCGGCCGGTAAGCAGCAGAAGGCATGGGACTACATCGAGCTCTTCTACCACCAGCAGGGCCAGGAGGGATCGGGCTATGTGACTGAGAAGTACCTGCAGGAACTGGCCAAACAGGTGCCGGGCATGAACCTCGCGACGTGGACGTCGGACCGCAGCAACCCGCAGTTCACGAACGCGATCACGACCGACGCGCAGGCGGCGAACAATGTCGGCTTCACCGGCACGCCGTCCTTCCAGATCGGCAAGACCGGCGGTCCGCTGCAGAAGCTCGAATACTCGTCGCTGAGCGAACCGTCGGGCTTCGAATCGGCGATCAACGCGGCGCTCAAAGCCTAGGCCGGCGATGAGCGCGCGGGCCCTGCGCATCACGATGCTCGTCCTCGCGACGATCGGGCTCGGTGATGCGTCGTACCTGACATACATCCACTACGCCGGGATCAAACCCTTCTGCGGCACAAACGGCGGGGGCTGCGAGATCGTGCAGACCTCTGTCTATTCCGAGCTCGCCGGCGTACCGGTCGCGCTGATCGGGCTGATCGGCTACGTCGTGATCACCGGCTCGCTATTGATGCGCGAAAACGAGACGACGCGCTTTGCGACGGTGGCGTTCACGGTCGTCGGCTTCGGCTTCAGCGCATACCTGACCTACCGCGAGCTGTTCTCGATCCACCACATCTGCGAGTACTGCGTGGGCAGCGCCGTGATCGTCACGATCGTGATGTGCCTCGCGGTCTGGCGTTTCTTGCGCGGCGCGCCCGGCTCGCCGGGAACTTCTCCGGCGGCTGAGCCTGCAGCGAGCGAGCCCGCGGCGCCCCTCGGTATCACGCCTTCCTGACCGGAACGCCGTAGGCAATCCGTCCAGCAACGGAAGGCCTGCCCGAGCAATCCGACCGCGTGGCCGACGAGGTAAGCAACACATGCGCTCCACCCATCCCACGAGCACCGAGCCCGAGGCGAGAACCGGCCTACGCATCCCGCCCGGCCCGGCGGTGAGCGCCGGTCCAGGACTCGGCGGGGAGGCGCAGATCGCTCGCCTGTTTGAGATGACCAGCGACCTGCTGGCCGCGATCTCGCTCGACGGGCAGTTCACGCTGCTGAACCCGGCATGGGAGCAGATGCTGGGCTGGAGCATCGAGGAGCTCAAAGCGCAGCCGATGCAGGAGCTCGTGCATCCCGACGACATCGAGCAGACGCTCGCGCTGACGCTCGCGGGGAACCACTCACCCGCCCAGCTTGAGAACTTCACCAACCGCTACCGCCACCGCGACGGTTCCTGGCGGTGGCTTTTGTGGAGCGCGCGCTGCGACGGCGAGGCTTGGTATGCCGCGGCGAAGGACGTGACCGACCGGATGTGGCTGGAGCGCCAGGCGCTGCACGATCCGCTGACGAAACTGCCCAACCGCCTGCTGTTGATGGACCGGGCACGGCAGGCGTTGTCGCGCTTGCGCCGCAGCAATGGGCCGATCGCGCTGCTGTTCATCGACCTGGACCGGTTCAAGGCGATCAACGACAGCCTCGGGCACGCCGTCGGTGACCACCTGCTGATCTCCGTCTCCGAGCGCCTGGCCGAGATGCTGCGTGACTCCGACACGGTCGCGCGATTGGGCGGCGATGAGTTCGTGATCCTGGCGGAGGATCTCGAGTCAGACGCCGAGGCGCTCGCCGTCGCCGAGCGCGTGCTGCATGCCCTGGAGGAGCCGTTCCTGGTTGGCTCAGCCGAGGTATCGATGCTCGCCAGCGTGGGTGTGTCAATCACGCACGACCCCGAGGCCGAGCCCGAGGACCTGCTGCGCGAGGCCGATGTGGCGATGTACCGGGCCAAGGGAACCGGCGGCCAGCGCCTGGAGCTGTTCAACGAGGACCTGCGCCGCGAGGCCACCGCGCGGCTGGAGCTCGAGGATCGTCTTGAGCATGCGCTGCCCCGTCACGAGCTGCTGCTCGAGTACCAGCCCATGCTGCCGCTGAACGGCGGCAAGCCGGTCGGGTGTGAGGCACTCGTCCGCTGGCACCCCCACGGCGCTGAGTCAATGCCGCCGCTGAGCTTCCTCTCCCTGGCGCAGGAGAGCGAGCTGATCGTGCAGATCGGCGACTGGGTGCTCCACGCCGCCTGCGCACAGGCTGCCGCCTGGCGCCGCGACGGTATCGAGATGACCGTCTCGGTGAACATCTCGGCGCGCGAGCTGACAGGGGCCGATCTCGCCGCGCGAGTGCAGGAGGCGCTCCAGTACTGCCGGTTGCCGGGACACGCGCTGTGCCTGGATGTGAGCGAGGAGGCGGTCCTGCGGGATCCAGCCCGCGCGCGACAGGCGTTGAAGGATGTCAGGCGCCTCGGCGTGGCAATCGCGCTCGATAACTTCGGCGCCGATCATTCGGCGCTCAGCCTGCCGGGGAGCCTGCCGCTAAACATGCTGAAGCTCGACCGCACGCTGATCCAGGGCTTTGACCGCAACAAGGACAGGCGTGCGATGGTCGTGGCGGCGCTCGCTCTCGCCCGCGAGGGCAAGCTGACCGCGGTTGCTGTGGGGATCGAGACCAACCGCCAGCTGGTGCTTGCCCGTGAGCTCGACTGCGGGCTGGGACAGGGCTTCCTCCTATACAAGCCGGACGCGCCGGAGCGCTTGCGCCTCAGAGAGGCGCCCGGGGCGATACGCTCGCCCCCACCATGGCGCCCGATCGTGCGACTGCGCGGCGCAAGCCGCCACCACTGAGCGCCACCGAGCGCCACAAGCGTGCCGCCGCACAGGCGGCGGCGATGATGGTGAAGGAGGGCATGCGTGTCGGGCTGGGAACCGGGTCGACGGTCGCCTATCTGCTGCCGGCGCTGGCTTCCAGGAACCTCAGCGGCCTGCGCTGCGTGGCGACCTCGCCCGCGACAGAGCAAGCGGCGCGGGCGCTCGGGCTGGCAGTGGAGGACCTGGATAGGCTCGGTGGGCTCGACATCGCGATCGACGGCGCTGATCAGATCGACCCACGCGGGTGGCTGGTGAAGGGCGGGGGCGCCGCGCAGACACGCGAGAAGATCGTCGCGGCGGCAGCGCGGCAGTTCGTGGTGATCGCCTCAGCCGAGAAGGCCGTGGCGGCGCTGGGCCCGCCAGTGCCGCTCGAGGTGCTGCGCTTCGGCGCGGGGTGCACGCTCGCCGGGCTGGGCGACGCGCGCCAGCGAGGGGACTTGGAGAGCCCGGATGGCAACCTGATCGCCGACTACCTCGGGCCAGTCGGTGACCCGGCGAGGCTGGCGGGGAGGTTGAGCGCCACCCCGGGCGTGGTCGAGCATGGCTTGTTTGCGCCTGAGCTCGTGAGCTGCATCCTGATCGCGGGCGAGGACGGCGTGGAGCGCCGTACGGGCGGCAAGCCAGAGAGCTGAGCGGGGGACCCAGGAATCGAACCTGGCGTTGCGGTTTTGGAGACCACCGTGTTACCGATACACCAGTCCCCCGGGGAAGTGAGGATTGTAGGGGCTGGCCTCGAAGGGCCGGCACATAGCTGAGGTAAGGGACTACACGCTCCGCAGCTACACGCTGCGCAGCGCCTCCGCGGGCGCGAGCCGGGCGGCGCGCACGGCAGGATAGAGGCCCGCAAGCGCACCGAGCGCCAGCGCGATCGCCACCGATCCGACCACGGCCAGCACGGGCACGACCACGATCCAGCCCTGGTTGGAGGCGTAGCCGGCGGTCGCAGCCGCGCCGAGGGCGATCCCTGCGACGCCGCCGAGCACCGACAGCAGGACAGACTCGCCGAGGAACTGGACGCCGATGTGCACCGCGCGCGCTCCGAGGGCGCGGCGCAGGCCGATCTCGGGGCGGCGCTCGAGCACGGAGATGACCATCACGTTCGCGATCCCCACGCCCCCGACGAGCAGCGCGACGGCGCCGAGGCCGAGGAACACGGCGGTGAGCGTGCTCTGGGCGTCCGCGCGCGCCTGCAGCGCGGCGGATGGGCGGCTGACGGTGGTGTTTTCGGGGTTCTGCGGATCGGCGGTGCCGGCCAGCAGCGAATCCGCTTCGCGCACGCGTTCCGGGTCGGCGCGCACATACAGCATGCTCGCGTGACGGCTCGTGCCGAACAGGCTGTGAGCGATCGGATAGCCGATCAGCGCCGCGCGTTCGATTTCCGGCGCGAGCGGCTGCGGGCCGGTCACGCCCGCGACCGTGAACCACGTCTTCCCGAGATAGACCTGTACTGGCCTTCCCGCTACGGTCAGGCTCTCCACACCGAGGCGCTGGGCGGCGAGGAGGCCGAGCACGACCAGCGGATAGCGTTCGTTGGCCGGGTTCAGGAAGCGGCCCTCGAGCATCCGCCCGCCGAGCGTGGCCAGCAGCTCACGGTCGGCCGCGTACACGCCGATGCCGCCGGTTTCGGCCGCTTCGATGTAGGGGTTGCGCCGCACGCTCGCGCCCGGGATCGCGGTGACCGCCGCCGCGGAGCGCACGCTCGAGAGGTTTCGCACCGCGCGCCCGGCCGCTTCGGGCAGCTGTGCGGAGGAGCCGAGGAACGTCTGCCCGGGCGCGACCGTCAGCAGGTTGGTTCCCAGTTCGTTGAGCTGAGCCACGAGGCCTGCCTTGCTCGATTCCGAGATCCCGAGGACGGCGACCATCGCGGCGATCCCGATCGCCACGCCGAGCGCTGACAGGGCGGCGCGCACGCGGCGCGTGCGCAAGCCAACGCTCGCCACGCGCAGGACGTCAGCCGGGAGCAGACGGCTGCGGGGGATCGCGATGTCCACGTCACTCATGCAGGCGCGGCCGCCAGCTCGTCGTGGATCAGGCGCCCGTCGCGGAGCTCGACCCGCCGTGGCAGCGTGGCGGCGATCTCGCGGTCGTGCGTGATCACGAGGACCGTCGTTCCCTGTGCGTTCAGAGCGTGCAGCAGTGCCAGGATGCTGGCGCCGCTCGCCGTGTCCAGGTTGCCGGTCGGCTCGTCGGCGAGCACGATCGCGGGCGAGCTCACGAGCGCGCGGGCGATCGCCACGCGCTGGCGCTCCCCGCCGGAGAGCAGCGCCGAGGTGTGCTCCGCGCGATGGCTGAGTCCGACCCGATCGAGCGCCGCGGCGGCGGCCCGGCGGCGCTCGCGCGCGGGCGTGCCCGTGTAGAGCAGGCCGTTCGCCACGTTCTCGGCCGCGGTGTGGGCCTCGAGCAGATGAAACTGCTGGAAGACGAACCCGATCCGCCGCGCTCGCAGGGCGGCCAGTCCGCCATCTGAGGCCTCGGCGACGTCGCTGCCGGCGATCCGCACGACCCCGCTGGTGGGTCGTTCGAGCGTGCCCATGATGTGCAGCAGCGTCGACTTGCCCGACCCCGAAGGGCCGGCGATCGCACACAGCTCGCCCTCACAGACCGTGAGGTTCACCCCACGCAGCGCCTGCACGCCGCCCGGGTAGTCCTTGACCACATCGATCAGCTCCAGGACCGGAACTGGAGCCAGCCCGCCTGTCATTGGGACTCGATCACCGTCAGCCCTTCACGAACGCCGGGGCCTTCGACCTGGACGTAGCCGTTGGCGAACATGCCCGGCGTCACGGACAGCGCGACGCGGCGAGTGCCCTCGAGCACCTCGATCGCGTAGCCGCCGCCGACGGTGGCCGTCAGCGCGGTCGCGGGAATGGCGAGCACGTCGCGGCGGATGCTCTTCACCAGTTCGACGCTGACCGGCGCCTGGTCGAGATGGGCGACGGGATGCTCGAGCGCGAGCGTCACTCCGATCGTGGCCGATTCTCCTTCGCCGCCTTTTTCCCCACCGCCGCCTGCGCCTTTTTCTTTTTCGCCTTCGCTCGCCGCACTCGCCACCGAGCCGACATCGATGATCCGTCCCCGAACCACATCGCCACCCGGAAGCGTCACGGGCGCCGGCTGGCCCACGCGGGCGAGCGTCTGCTGTTCGGCCTTGAGCTTCAGCTGCACGAGCTGCTGGGTGGAGGTCGTGGTCAGCACCGGCATCCCTGCTGCGGCCCCGCCACCGGGCGATTCTTTGCTGGGTGATTCTTTGGCGGGCGCTTCTTTGCCGGGTGATTCTTTGGCGGGTTCTTTTTTGTCCTGATGTTTTTTGGCCGGACGCTTTTTCCTGGCCGGTTCTTTTGAGCCCGCCGGTTTTCCTTTCGTCCCGGCGGCGGGTTCTTTTGTGTTGGCGGGTTCTTCTTTCGTGCCGGCGGCGGGTTCTTTGGCGCCCGCCCCGCCCGGTGGGTCCTGGCCGAGTGCGACCTTCACCGCCGTGACCCGGCGCGCGCCCTGGGCGAAGATGATCCTTCCGAGTTCGACTTCACCCGTTTCGGACAGACCCTCGGCCTTCTGCCAGCGGCGCACGGCTGCGGCCGTCGCTTCGCTGAAGTCTTCGTCGCCGGTGATCGCGCCGTAGGGGTCGTAGCCGAGACCGGTCAGGTTCTGGTTCAGCTCGGCGACGTCGGGGCCCTTGCTGATCCCCTCCTTCAGCGTGCGGTACGCGGGCACCGGCCCGTACATCAGTGCCACGGGCTCGTTGTTCACCCGCCACAGCGTGCCGCCGCGGGCGATCACGGCGCCCACGGACGGGAGCCAGGTGAACGTGCCGGCGAGCCGGTCATAGAGTTCGAGTGTCGAGCCGTATCCGAGAGTGCCGTCGACGGTCGAGCTTTCAGACAGCGTGCGGCGGGTGACTTCGGCGGTCGTGTCACCCGCCGGCACGCCGGTGCCCGAGCCGTGATGCGCGCTCGAGCCGGAACCGAGAACGACGACGGCCACGACGGCCGCAGCGACGACCGCCAGGGTGCCGGCGGCCAGCCAGCGCAGGCGCCGGCACCCGGATGAGCGCTCCGTGCCCGTGGTGCCGGAGCCGCCAGGCCGGTCACCGTCGAGCAGCGTGGCTGCGCCCGGGGCTTCATCTGCGACGGACGCCGCGCTGGGTTGTTCTTCGACGCTCGATGGGCCCATCGGAGCTCAGCCGCCGATTGCGAAGTTTCCGCCTCCCGAGCCGCCCGGCCCGGTGTGCGGCGCGCCCGGTGGGCCGTGACCCTTGAAGGGCAGCAGCCCCTGGCAGGCCTGCTGCGCTTTCTGGAAGGAGGGGCTTTCGGGGTTCGGACCGCTGCCGGGCCCGCCGGGGACCCGGATCCGGATGCTTCCTTCGGAGCTCGACGCGTGCAGTTCGATGCCGTGTTCGCGCATGCACTTGGCGAACTTTTCGACCGCTTCGGCGCGAGCCACCTTTTCCTGTGGGGAGAGGTTCACCTTCTTCGGTTCGGGCTGGTAGCGCTGGCAGGCCTTCTGCGCCGCTTCGAACTGTTGACGTCCGCCTGATCCGGGCGATACCTTCAGGCCGTGACCGCCGCCGGGGTGCGTCAGGGTTTCAGCGTTGACGCCATGTTCGCGCAAACACTTGGCGAAGTCGGCGAACCTCGCTTCGGCCTTGGCTTCGCTCGTGCGTTCCTTTTCGGCGGCGTTATTGGTGGATGAGCCACCGCAGGCGGCCAGCACAAGGCTCGCCGCTGCGATACACAGGACGGTGAGCGGGACGAGCGGGGGACGACGGGACACGGGGCTCCTTTGCGGTTCGATCGCTGCGCGGTGGCGCCGCCCCCGCGATCTCCGGTCGCTGGCGGCGGCACGCACATCAAACTGGCCCAACCTGAGAATCGCCTTAGAGGAGCCGAGGAGTTTCCTGAATGGCGCGGGCGAGCTAGAGAGGGTCCGTCTTGGCCGCCTGAAGCTCGGCGTCGCTCATCTGCAGGGACGGGAGCTCGAGCGTCAGCCGGGCGCCGCCGCCGGGGTCGTTGGCGGCGTGCACCGAGCCGCCGTGAGCCTCGGCCGTCTGCCTGACGATCGCCAGCCCGAGCCCCGAGCCCGGACGCCCACGCGCCTCCGGAGAGCGGTAGAAGCGGTCGAACACGCGCGGCAGGTCCTCTGCGGCGATCCCCGGGCCGTGGTCGCGCACCTCCAGGCGGCCGTCGCGCACGCGCACCTCGACGGGTCCGGCCGGTGGGGGCGGGTTCCATTTGCAGGCGTTGTCGAGGAGGTTGGCGATCGCGCGGTCCAGGCGCGCTGGCGCGGCGCGCACCAGGCAGGGCTCGGCGTCGAGCACAAACGTGCACGAGTGCCCGCCCACCCCGTGCAGCCTTGCGCGCTCGATCGCTCCTGTGGCGGCGAGGTCGAGGCGCACGTCCTCGACCTCGATCTCGTCGATCTCGGTCTTCGACAGGTCGACCAGATCCCCGACGAGCACGGTCAGCTCGCCCAGCTGCGCCTGCGCGGCGGCTATGACACGAGCGCGCTCGCCGGGGGGCAACCGCTCGCCCATCGCGAGTGCGTCGAGGTTCGCCTGCGCGCTGGTCAGCGGCGTGCGCAGCTCGTGCGAGGCGTCGGAGACGAGCTGGCGCTGCGCCAGCCGCGAGCGCTGCAGCGCGGCGAGCATCGTGTTGAAGCTGGCGGCCAGCCGCCCGAGCTCGTCCTCCTCGCCCGCCGGGATGCGATGGCCCAGGTCCTGCGTCCGCGCGACGCGTTCCGCGGCGCCCGTCAGCCGGCGTACGGGCGCGAGCGCCGCCCGTGAGACGAGCAGCCCGAGCGCGGCCGCGAGCGCGATGCCGCCCAGGCAGACGATCGCCAGCACGAGCAGCAGCCGTCTGAGGGTGTTGTTCACGTCGCTCAACGGCAGGGCGACCTGCCACACCGCGCCGTGCGGCGCACGCTCGGTGAGCACCCGCGCCGGCGTACCTGCCACCGTCGCGTTGCTGAAGAAGGCATTGCGCTTGCCAGAGGCGACCGCGCGCGCGGCGGCGGTTACGGGGAGCAGCGGTCCCTTACCCGCCCTGAGCACGTTCCCGTTGGATTCGGAGAGCTGCACATAACCCGTGGGGCCGCCGAGCTTCGGCGCGGGCAGCACGAGCTGCACGCCCTGGTCTGCCACTGAGCCCGCCCGTGGCTGCTTGACGCTGCCATCCGGCACGACCACGGTCCTGCGTTCGATCGTGACCACTTCCCCGTGCGGGCCGTGGCTCGTGCGCACGTGCACCTCGCCACCGGAGACGCGCGTGGTGGCGGCCGGGACGTTCCCGGCTTCGCCGGCTGAGGCGCCCGCCACCGCTGTGGAGAGCGCCACGTCCGGCTGCGTCCCGCTCTTCTTCAGCTTCGCGAGTTCAGCCACGCCGAAGCGGGGCTGCAGCCGCACCGCCTGAGGCAGGCCAGGGGTGACCGTCGCGCGCAGGCTCGCGTCGATCCGGCCGCGCAGCTCGTTGCGCGTCACCACGTAGACGACGACCGATGCCATCACGATCGCCGCGGCGACCGCGCCCGCCGCCAGCAGGATCATGCGCCGGCGAAAGCTCATCGCGGCGATGAGCGCAGCACGTAGCCGACACCGCGCACGGTGTGCACCAGGCGCAGCTCCCCCGCGGCCTCGGTCTTGCGGCGCAGGTAGCCGATGTAGACCTCGAGCGAGTTGGAGGAGGGCCCGAAGTCATAGCCCCATACGTGGTCGAAGATGCTCGCGCGAGTGAGCACCTGGCGGGGATGGTTCAGCAGCAGCTCCAGCAGCAGGAACTCCGTGCGGGTGAGCTCGAGCAGACGACCGCCACGACGCGCCTCGTGCGCCGCGGGATCGAGCTCGAGATCTTCGAAACGCAGCAGCCGCTCGTCGCCCTCCTCCCATCCGGTGCGTCGCAGCAGCGCGCGCAAACGGGCAATCAGCTCCTCCCGGGCGAACGGCTTGGCCAGGTAGTCATCGGCGCCTGCCTCCAGGCCCGCCACCCGCTCTGATACCTCCGTACGCGCGGTCAGCATCAACACAGGCGTGCGATCGCCGGTGGCGCGCATCCGCCGGCACACCTCCAGACCATCTAGGCCCGGCATCAGCACGTCGAGGATCACCGCGTCGGGTGAGTCGGTCGCGAGCGTGCGGATCGCCTCGCGGCCATCGGCAGCGGTCGCCACCTCGAATCCGCTCAGGTCGAGCACGAGCGCGAGCGCCTCGCGCACAGACGCCTCATCGTCGACGACCAGAAGACGCATGGCCCGGGATGCTGACGGGTCAACGTGAAAGAAAGCTGAAGGCCTCTACCCGCTCGCCGCGTCAGGTGTGGTGCGCCGTGAGTGGCGCGGGCAGAGCATCTGGGGCGCAAGGACGACCGCTTCGTGGTGCCGTTGAAGACCACGATACGCAGGTCCCCGTAGGAGACCGGGGAGCGCTTGGCCTGAGCGTCAATGAAGGCAGAGATAGAAGCCGGGATGGGCATCATGCCGTCGTGAACGAGGCCGACAGCGTGGGAGCGCTCCTAAGCGTTTTGTACACGACGCAATAGCGCTCAGTGAGTTTGAGCAACGTCGCGAGCTGCTCCTCATCAGCGCCGGTGTCCAGATCAAAGTACAGGCGAACGGCTGAGAAGCCCACGGGCGTATCGCGATCGACGCCCAGCGTGCCACGGAAGTCAAGGTGCCCTCAGCACGGATACTCCCGGAGGCGACAGAGATGCCAAGCGACGTGGCGACCGCGCGCAACGTCACCCCAGCACAAGCGACGAGCGCCTCGAGCAGCATGTCCCCGGAACAGAGAAGAGACCCATCGCCGCCGCTCGCCGGATGAAGCCCCGCCTGCGCAAGTGCCCGCCCAGTCTGCACCGAGCACGACACACCGTCTCCCAGAACTCCGCTCGCCGACAACGTCAAAAGCGCAGCGTCCGGGTCCTCCCGGTACTGCTGCTTCAGCGGCGCTTGCAACGCCCGCAACTCATCACCGTCCACACGCGGATCCTACGGCACCCGGAAGCCCTAACCGGCCGTTGCCAGCCAAGGCCGTGCGCACCGTCAGGACAGACGACATTCGTCGCCGTCAGCTACCTGGTGATGACCGTGCTCGCGCTCACCTGCGCATACGTCAACCAAGGACTGCGTCGGAGCACGGGCATCGTGATTATCGCTGGCTATCTAGCGTTCGCCGGCGTGCTCCTCGTGAGCACCTAGCGCAGGACTACAACACCTGAGACTGTGGAGTCTCTGGCGAGGCGTCGGTGGCGAGCGTCGGGGGGAGTGGTGCGAGGTTCAGCAGCTCGCCGGGCGGTTTGCCGGAGAGTAGCCAGCCGCCATCCACGGCTTGTACGAACTCACGCTTTGCGAGCTCAGAGAGTGCGCTCGTGACGGTGGGGCGGCGTGCCGCCGCGAGGTCAGCGAGGACGTTGTGAGTGAGTCCAAGCGGCACGATGACTCCCTCGCTACGCACCTTCCCCCAGCGTCCGGCGAGGTGCCAAAAGAGCATGTGCAGGCGCACGTTGACGCGTGGCTGGTGGACGATCGCCATGTTCACGGCCAAGTTGCGCGAGCGCGCGAGCGCGCGGCCCACGAGCCGACCGCAGAGTTGCGGGTAGCATGTCAGACGCTGCGCGAAGGCCTCGTCGAGCACGGCTACTCGCGTTGGCTCGAGCACGTGCCAGCCGGTTGTCTGCGGCAGCGTCGGCGGCTCGTCTTCTCCTTGCCAGGGTCGCAGCAGATCGCCCTCGCCGAGCAGCTCGGCACCGAAGCCAGCGTCGATGCCGACGCGGCGGATCAGCAGCCCACTGAGCACGAGCAGCCCGATACCCTCACCGGGCACAGGGGTCTGTGCGGCGCTCCACAGGCCGGCTGGGATCAAGACGGTTTTGGCGATGCACTCCGCGATCGCTTGTTCCCTGCGTTGGACGGGGACGGCCTCCGCTAGGGCACTGTCCTCGTCGAGCACGCGACAAGCCTTTGACTGTGCTCTGGTGGTGCTCATGACTGCACTGTCGCAGACCTCATCCTGTCTATGACAAACGATCGCTCGTTTTGCCGATCGTGGCTGGCATCTCTCCCCAGGTCAGAAATCTGACAATCGGGCTCTCGCACGAGTAGCCGTGAGCCGACGTTGGTTCCATGACCAGTATCGCCGGGCGCCTCGGGAAAGAGGATGGGTTTACCCTGATCGAGCTCCTGATCGTGATCTTGATCATCGGCATTCTCGCCGCGATCGCGATCCCGGCATTCCTGAACCAGAAGGCCAAGGCCAACGACGCATCGGCGAAGGAGCTCGCTCGCACCGCCCAGACAACCGCGGAGACGATCTCCATGGACAATGCTGGCTCGTACTCGAAAGTCGGTCTGGCTGAACTGCACTCCTATGAAAAGACGCTCCCGACCACTGCTGCAGAAGCTCACAACAACGCTTACATCAGCGCCGCGAAATCGATCGAAACCAACGGGGGCTACGAAGTCACCGCGAAAGCCTTCAACAGCGGTGACGAATTCACGATCAAAAAAGCGGCAAGCGGAACAACCACCCGCACATGCAAAAGCGCCAAAACCGGCTGTAGCGGCAAAACATCGGGCAGCTGGTAGACGCACGGGCCCGTAGGGCCTACCTCCACTCCTGCGTGCACGAACGACCGATTTTCGCCGTTCGGGGGTACAGGCCGCGCGTTCTCGTGCCGATCCGACCACGTTATGGACGAGCATGCAACGGAAACCAGTTCGTGGTTCTGTCGTGACGGGGTCGATCGCGTGTGCGGCGCAGTACCCGTCCCAAAGCCCACCCAACCCAGCGTTTCCTCACTCGCGCAGCCCAGACTCGCGTAGGCCCCGGTCACGGCCCGTGATCTTTCGTTCTGCCGCCGCTACGGCCGCTAGCCTACGCCCCATACTCCATCGAATCACGCTCCTCATTCCAATCGTGCTCACCTTCGTGCTGGGGCTCGGCATCGACGCCCACGCGTCGCGACCACCCACACGACAAGAGGCAAGGGAAATACGCCAAGACGCCCCGCTCTACCTGGAAGGGCACGGCTGGCGAGTGAGCGGTATTCGAGTGTCCACCGTCAGTCAGAACTATGCAAAGGCGGCAGTGCAGCACGGCCACAATGGCCCAGCGGGCGAGATGATCCTGCACCTACGGCACGGCATCTGGCACGAGGCCTTCCAAGGAACCAACGACTTCTGCTCAGCGCCCGTGCCCAAACGGGTGCTCAACGACCTCGGCTTCCGCTGCTGAGCATCACGAGCTACGGTTCAGCACGGCCTGTTTGCGCCTGAGCTCGTGAGCTTGATCCTGATCGCGGGCGAGGACGGCGTGGAGCGCCGTACGGGCGGCAAGCCGGAGAGCTGAGCGGGGGACCCAGGAATCGAACCTGGCGTTGCGGTTTTGGAGACCACCGTGTTACCGATACACCAGTCCCCCTGGGAAGTGAGGATTGTAGGTGCTCGCGGGCGCCCACGGATCGGGGCGCCTACTCGCTCACCGCGCCAGGTGCGGTGCGCTGTGAGTGGCGCGGACAGAGCATTTGGGGTGCAAGGACGACCGCTTCGCACTCCTCGATGTCGCAGAACGACGCCACCTCCTGGCCGATGGCCGACTCGCGCCGGTGGTCCTCGCAGTAGACGATCAGGGCGCCGTCATCCCGGCGGCGCAGGTAGGTGAGCTGGCAGCTCCCATCACACGACGAGCTCATCTCAGAAGACTACTCGGCCATACCAAATGCCGACCTTCTTCGAAGCCCAAAACGGGGTAATCGGCTTATGGGCCCCAGGCACGCTAAAGCCGGGGGCTCTGTCGGTCGAAAGGACATACAGACAAACGGTGTTCGTGACGATGCCCACAATCTTCTGCAGGAAGCACCACGAGTCTCCCGGCGGAGAGCGTAGCCACGCCCTGCTCCGCCAGGACGACGGGTTCCTGCTCATCGAGGTGATGATCAGCGCGCTGCTGGTGGGGCTGATCGTCGTCGCCACCCTCACCGGCTTCGACGTTGCGAACCGCGCCTCCGCTGACCAGCGCGACCACGGCCAAGCGGCCGTGCTCGCCGCCCAGTCCCAGGAGCAGCTGCGCAGCGACGCGGCGGAAACCCTCAACGAACTCCAGATCACACCACACGTCTACACCCAGACACTCGGCGGGACCACATACACGATCACCGAGAAGGTGTACTTCGTCAATGACTCGCAGAAAAGCTCGGGCTGCAGCGCGGTCGGCGGAGGAGAATCAAAATCGCATGGCGACTACGTGGAGATCGTCTCCTCCGTGACCTGGCCACAGCTCCTCAAAGCGAAACGGCCCGCCGTCAGCCAGTTCAGTTACATCACACCCCCGACAGGATCGGCGCTAGAGGTCGACGTGACCAACGGGGGGGCCCCTGAATTGCCTGTTGCAGGGGTTACAGCAAAGGTCAACACAGCGGAAGCGGTCACCGGCACGAGCGGCTGTCTGATCTTTGGAGGTATCCCTTCCACAAGCGCCAGCGTCGAAGTCCACAAGCTTGGCTACGTAACAAAGAGCGGCGCGTTCAACGTCGTCGCCAAAGAAGTGTCCGTCGCCCCAAACGTTATCATCCACTATCCCGTCGTCCTGGCCGAAGGCGGCAGGATCACCGCAAAATTCAGGTACCAAAAAGCATCGGCCTACAAAGGTCAAGAAGTGACCGGAGACAACTTCGTGGTGTTCAACAACAGCATGGGAGTCGCGCCCAACTTTGAAGTAGGCAGCACCAAAGGAAAATTCAACGCGGAATCCGAATATGAAGCCGAAAACAGCACGTACGCTGCTTCGGCCACGACCCCAGCCGAACCAGCGCACTACCCGACGGGCGACTTGTTTCCGTTCAAAGAATCATGGGCGGTGTACGCGGGCGACTGTCCGGAAAACAACGCGTTTCAGCAGAGCGAAAAAAACACCGTGAAAACGGGGGAAAAAGTCGTCATCCAGGGCACGACCGTGGAAGCGGAAGTGCCAATGGTTTTTGTCAAGCTCAGCGTTTGGACCGGAACCGAATCGAGCAACAAAGGAGCCCTGGCGGAAAAATCCTATCCCGTCAAGATCACGAATGTGGCGTGCAAAGGAGCGATAGCCGAACCAGACAACGAGCCGCTGGTCAGCAATGTACACACACAGGAAACGCTCACGGCGAAACAAGAAACAGAAAAAAAATGGGGTAACGGCCTTCTTCCCAACCCCTTCCAGCCGTTTGGCGAATACAAGCTTTGCTTGTACAACGCAGAATTGAAAAAGACCTACACGGCCAGCTATGAAGACGAAACGGAAGCAGGCCCCGCGCCGAACATCTACCTGGGCACGACCAAAGAATACACCGAAGGCGCAGGCGCCCTCAAAGTCAAAGTTGTAGTCGCAGAAAAACAGGAAAAAAACACATGCTAGTGAGGTGCTCACACACAACTCGCTCATGCGCCCACGACGAGCGCGGCTTCACGCTAGTCGAGATGCTCGTCGCGATCTCGACAGGTATCGTCGTGACCTTGGCGCTGTTCGCGATCCTCGATCTCTCGCTGCGCCAGTCAGGAAGGCTCAACGATGTGGCCCAGGCCACCCAGCTGGGTCGCGTAACGATGACGAAGATCGTCGACGAGCTGCACTCTGCCTGCCTCGCACCCGGCTTCTTGCCGGTCCAAGAAAAAAGCACCGCGACCAACCTATGGTTCGTCAACGCCTACAGCAACGAAGCCGTGATCCCCAACGCCAAAGAAGCGAAAGTCGCCGGTACCGGCGCCTACAAGCACGACATCGTTTGGAGCAAAGAAGGCAGTAAAGAAACAGGCACGCTGACCGACTACTCGTATGCGAGCACCGGCGGCGAATCGCCGAACTTTGCCTGGGCCGAAAAAGCAAGTCCGATTGGTGGCACACGTATCGGCGAAAAGATCTCCAAGACAGGGACCACCCCCATCTTCCGGTACTACGAATACTCTCTCGTCAATAACGGCACGAGCGAAACCCCAGAAGGCTCGCTCACCCTGATGCCCGAAAAAGAATTTAGCAAGGCAGAAGCAGAAAAAGCGGCATCGGTCGCAATCAGCTTCAAGACGGCGCCCGCCGACAAAGGCTCGACGGCCACCGACACCAGCCTCGATTTGACCAGCCAGGTGACGTTCGCCTTCACCGTCCCGCAGTCCGAAGCAAAAGCCGCGAGCACGCCATGTCAATGACCGTCACTCACAGAGCACGCTCCCAGGACGGATTTACGATGATCATCGCGCTCGGTGTGATGCTCGTGACGAGTCTGCTGCTGGCAGCGGCCTTCACGGCTGTCAATGGTGACATCCACCTCTCCCACACGGATACCATCCAGAAGCAGGCCTACTATGCGGCGCTCGCCGGAGTCCAGGAGTACGAGGCACAGCTCCAGGCCAATCCGAGCTATTGGGAGACGTGCGCCTCGCCCGCCAGCATCGTCCCCCAGGAATCAAACGAGCGTTACGAAATCAAGCTGCTCACGGCGAGCAGCTCGAAAGGGGCGAAAGAATGCCTCGTCACCAACCCGTTTGAAACGATGATCGAGAAGACCGGCCCGCAGGCCAACACGTTCCGCATCGAATCGACCGGCTGCGCGGGCCTGAGCGAATTGAAAAGCTGCGAAGGCCAGCCGCGCCCTACTGTCGCGACGCGCAAGCTCGTGGCTACATTCCAGGTGACGGGCTTCCTCAACTTTGTTTACTTCACTCGCTATGAAGACGAGGATCCCGGCCTGTACAACGCTCCAAAAGTTTGCGCCAAACACTACCGCTCCGAACGCGCGGGATGCAGCGAGATTCATTTCCGGTCGGGCGATGTGGTCAATGGTCCGTTCCACACCGACGACTCGCCCCTGGTGAAAGGAGCTGCCACATTCGGACGTGCGGGTCACAACCCTCCTGATACCGTGGAATTTCTGCACGGTGTGGTCGAAGAAGAATGTTGCGGCGTCTATAACACCGCCTCGAAAAAATTCACCAAAGGCCTGGAATTGATCCCGCCCGAAAGCGACGGCTCGCTGGAAACGTATGTTGAAAAAGAAAATGAGTTCACTGGCGTCACTCACCTCGAACTCGAAGGTGCAAAAAACCAGATTACCGTCACCAACGCTGGGTTCAATGGCGGCAAACCGACCCCCATCTCATGGCCCGCCAATGGCCTCATCTGGGTCAAGTCCACCAGCGAAGAAGAAAAAAAACCCCCCTGCACGTTCAAATACGATCCCCTCAACTCCGACAACGCCAGAGAGGTTGCCGAAGAGACCAATTGCGGCAACGTGTACGTGAGCGGCACGTACAGCAGCTCGCTCACAATCGGGGCGGGTAACGACCTCATCATCAACGGCAATATCTACCCTACGAGCGTCGCCGGCAAATTGGGCAGCGAACCCACAGGGACCGCCACCCTCGGCCTGATCGCGAACAACTATGTGCGTATCTACCATCCGCTCACGACAGAAAAATGTGAAGGAGGTACGGAAAACAAGGAACCCGGTTCGCTTAAAAATCCGTGGATCTATGCGGCGATCCTCTCGACCAACCATTCGTTTGTGGTCGACAACTACAACTGCGGTAAAGAATTCGAAAACCTCAACGTGTACGGCGCGATCGCCCAGAACTACCGAGGCATCGTGGGGCTTATCGGCAGCAGCGGCTACACCAAGAACTACAACTACGACGACCGCCTCGCCGTCGATGAGCCGCCCTACTTCCTCAGTCCCCTCAACGCGGGCTGGAAGGTTGCCCGCATGACCGCCCCCACAGGGGGATAGAAGCCCGACACGACTTGCTCTCCCGTGTGTCAGGGCGGGACCTCGCACGGCGATGCGTCGGGAAATGCGGGCGGGGAGACTCGAACTCCCACAGGCTCACGCCCACTGGCTCCTAAGGCCAGCGTGTCTACCAATTCCACCACGCCCGCATGGGGGCCCGTATACATCGCTAACGCACACGGGGACCGCTCTAGATTGTATGGTTTCCCACGATGTCCTCCACCTTCCGCAGCCAGGCGCTGGCGGACCGTCGTGCACGCGGCGTGATCGTCACCCACCCCAACCGCGAGCTGCCGGTCGTGCAGGCCACCCGCGCGACGGTCGTCCTGCTGCTGCTCGTGACCGCCGCGCTGATCCTGATCGTCACGATCGGCGGCTGGAGCGTGCTCCAGGGAGCGCTCCCGGTCCAGATCGGCTACATCATCGCCTACCTGCTGATGGCGTTCTACGCCGCCCGCTGGAGCCGGGGCGTGCTGCCCATTTCCTCCGCGCTAGCAGTGCTGCTCTTGATCTTCGCGCTGGTGGCAGGACCCAGCTGGTTCTCCCGCGACAAGGCCGGCTTTGCCCAGCCCGCGCTGAACGCCGGGCTGCTCGGCGTTCTCACGCTGCTGATCATCCCCGTGCAGATGCTGCTGATCGCGTTCGCGATGCGCGGCTTCAAACAGGACTGGAACGTCGAGGTCGAGTGCCGCGACCCCGCGGCGGGCGCTGAGGACCATCCCGGCGCCCCGCTCCCGGCCTGACCGGGGACATGCTCCGTTTTGTCCTTTGAAGGACGTGGGCATCGATACAAGTAGGTCGCATATATTGGACTGCTCGCGTGCGGCGGTGGCGGAACGGTAGACGCGGAGGCCTCAAAAGCCTCTGTCCGTAAGGGCGTGTGGGTTCGACTCCCACCCGCCGCATTGCCCGGGCTATGGCCCGGAGACCAGCTCCAGCAACGGCTCCACCAGGGCAGGCGGGGCGACGAGGACCCCCCAAGGGAGGTTCTCGTATACCGGCAGCTCCCGCACCTCGAGCCCCGCGCGTTCGCAGATCAGCTGCCCGGCGGCGATGTCCCACTGCTTGACCGAGCGCTCGAAGTACACGTCATAGCGCCCCGCCGCCGTCCACGCCAGATCCAGCGCGGCGCTGCCGAAGCGGCGGATGTCGCGCACGCGCCCGGCCAGCCTGGCCAGCACCTTCGCCTGGGCTTCGCGCACACCCGCGTCGTAGGCCAGTCCGGTCGCGACCATCGCGCTCGGCAGATCTTCGCGCTCTGAGGACCGCAGCCTCCTCACGCCGCCCGGTCCTGTCAGCGCCGGGCGGCCCTCTCTGGTGGCGGTGAACAGCTCGTCGCGATTTGGGTCATACACCGCCCCGGCGACCGTCCCCTCGCCGTCGCGCACGGCGACGCTCACGCTCCAGTGGGGGATGCCAAAAAGGAAATTGACGGTCCCGTCGAGCGGATCGACCACCCAGCTCAGCCCGCTTCTCCCCTCTTCGCTGCGGCCCTCCTCCTCGCCCACAAAGCCGTCGCCGGGCCGGCGCTCGGCCAGCAGCTCTGCAATCGCCCGCTGGGAGACCAGATCCGCCTCGCTCACCAGGTCGGTCGGCGTGCTCTTGCTGCTCACATCCAGCTCGCGGCCGGTCCGTACGCGCTCGGTAAGCAGCCCACCGGCCATGCGAGCGGCATCCACGGCCACTTCGAGCAGCTCCTGCGCTTCGCTCACGAGAACAGCGGGGGACGGCTCTGCGCCCAGGGACGCTCGGCCTCGATCTGCGCTGCCAGCGAGATCAGCGTGGCCTCGTCGTTTGGCCGCCCCACGAGCTGTACCGAGCGCGGCAGCCCATCGGCGGCGAAGCCCGCGGGTACCGAGCAGGCGGGCTGGCCGGTCACGTTCCACGGCGTGCAGTAGGGGACGATCGCGCCGGAAAGAGTCGAGGTCCACAGCCATCCTCGTCCCTCCCAGACGCCCAGCTCGGGAGCTGGCGCGGGCGTGACGGGCGTGAGCAGGACATCGTGGTCCTCGAGGCCCTTGTTGTAGCGGGCGGCGGTCTGGGATTCGCGCGCGCGCACCTGCTCGACGAGCGCAGGCGGGATCAGCCCCCCGATCAGCGCCATCGCACGGGTGCGGCGCTCCAAGCGCTCCGGGTGGGGCATCGAGGAGGCCTCGTCGTGAATGCCCCGCAGGTAGCGGGGAACGAACTCCAGGGACGGCGCGAGCGGACCGTGATCGACCTCCCGCACGTTCACCTCGTGGCCGAGCGCTCTCAGCAGCTCCGCCGTATCCTCCACGGCGGCCCGGTGGTCTGGATGCAGCTTCGTCAGCGGCGAGGGCGGCAGCCGCGTCGATACCGCAATGCGCAGTCGCGCGGGCGCCTCGCGCGCCTCCTGCAAGTACGGCCGCGCGGGCGGGGGCGGTGCTCCGGGGTCCTGTTGCCCCTGTGCGATCGAGTCGAAGAACAGCGCCGTGTCGAGCACCGAGCGAGTGAGCACGCCGTTGACTCCCAGCCCGTACCAGGAGCCGGTGTGCGGCGCGAGCGGGACACGAGCGCGCTGGGGCTTGCACCCAAACAACCCGCAGCGGGCGGCCGGGATGCGGATCGATCCTCCCCCGTCGGCCGCGAGCGCGGCGCCGACGAGCCCCGCCGTCACGGCCGCGGCGCTCCCGCCGCTCGAACCGCCGGGCGAACGCTCGACGTCCCACGGATTACGAGTGAATCCCCATGTGGCGGACTCCGTGAAGGGGAACATGCCGAACTCGGGCATGTGCGTCTTGCCGATGATCACCGCTCCGGCCGCACGCAGGCGGCGCACCACCTCGGCGTCCGTCTGCGCGGGGTCGCCATAGGCGTTGGTGCCCATCGTCGTGACCTCGCCCGCCACGTCGATCTCGTCCTTGACCGCGACCGGTACGCCGAGAAGAGGACGCTCGCTATCTCCCGCACCCCGCCGCGCGTCGGCCTGATCGGCTTCCATCCGCGCGCGCTCTGAGAACACGACCCTGAACGCGTTCAGCTGGGTGTCGTACCGCTCGATCCGGTCCAGGTACAGGTCGACCAGCTCGCGGGAGGAGATCTCGCCGGCGGCGATCAGCTCGGCCTGCTTGGCAATACCCGCGTAGGCGAGCTCGGTTGCGTCCATCTCTGGGCAATCTATTGAAAAAAGCAACACGCCCATCGCTCAGCGCCTTAGGATGCTCACGGAGAGGGTCACCGCACCTACAAGGGGGAGCAGCTCATGTCCTATCCCGTCACTTTCGAAGCGGATTACGCCGAGAAGCGCAGCCGGCTGACCGCTTTCTTCAGGCTGATCTTGGCGATTCCGCTCGCGATCGTGCTCTACGTCTACGCGCTCATCGCCTGGGTCGCGATCGTGATCGCCTGGTTCGCGATCGTCATCACCGCTCACTACCCGAAAGGCCTTTATGACTTCGTCGCGGGCTTCCTGCGCTTCCAGACCCGCGTCACCGCCTATGTGGCGCTGCTGTGCGACCCCTACCCGTCCTTCGGCGGCTCAGAGGACCCCGGCTACCCGGTGCGGATGCAGTTCGATGGTCCGCTCGACCATTACAGCCGCCTGAAGACGCTGCTGCGGATCATCCTCGCGATCCCGATCCTGATCCTCCGCTATGTCATCAACCTGCTGCTCGAGATCGGCGCGATTGCCGCCTGGGTCGTGATCGTGATCACCGGCAAGATGCCGCGCGGCCTGTTCGACCTGATGGTCCTCGCCAACTCCTACACGGCGCGCAGCGACGCGTACATATACTTGCTCACGGAGACCTACCCGCCATTTCAGGACGATCAGACGCGCACCGCTGGGACTCCCGGACCGCTGACCCCGGAGTACCCGCCCACTTCCTAGACGTCTAGACGGGGGTCACCGGGTTGTGCTTGGTAGGCCAGTCGCGGTCCTTGCGCGACGCGTGCGCGAACCGTGTGATCAGCTCTTTGCGCAACTCCTGCGGCTCGACCACCGCGTCGACGACCATCTCCGAGGCGAGGTGCAGGATGTCGATGTCCTCCGCGTACTCCTTGCGCAGCTCCTCCGTCTTGGCGGCGCGCTCGTCCTCGTCCGCGATCGCCTGCAGCTGGTTGTAGTACACGGCGTTGATCGCCGCCTGCGGGCCCATCACGGCGATCGAGGCGCTCGGCAGCGCGATGGCGCAGTCTGGCTCGAACGCCGGCCCGGCCATCGCATACAACCCTGCACCGTAGGCCTTGCGCACGATCACCGAGATCTTCGGCACGGTCGCTTCTGAGACGGCGCTGATCATCTTGGCGCCGTGGCGGATGATCCCGTCGCGCTCGACCTGTGTGCCGATCATGAACCCCGGCACATCGGCGAGGAACAGCAGCGGGACGTTGAACGCGTTACAAGTCCAGATGAACCTGGCCGCCTTGTCGGCCGAGTCGCCGAACAGCACGCCCCCCTTGTGCTTGGGCTGGTTGGCCACGATCCCGATCGCGCTCCCGTCCAGGCGCGCATACCCCACGACGATCTCCTTCGCCCAGCGCGGATGCACCTCCAGCAGCGAGCCCGCGTCCACGACCGCCTCGATCAGCGCCTTCATGTCGAACGGCTTGTTCTCGTCCTCGGGCACGATCTCCTCAATCGGGGTCGCTGGCGCGGGCTCTGCTGCCGCTGCTGCCGGCGGACTCTGTTGCGAGTTACCCGGCATATAGCCGAGGTATCGCCTTGCAAGCGCGATCCCATCCTCGTCTGAGGACACCAGCTGATGCCCGCAGCCGGAAACGGAAGTGTGCATCTTGGCGCCGCCCATCTCCTCCAGGCTCACCTTCTCACCGATCACCATCTCCGCCATCCGCGGCGAGCCGAGGTACATCGAGGCGTTGCCCTCGCGCATGATCACGATGTCACAGAACGCCGGTATGTAAGCGCCGCCCGCGGCGCTCGGGCCGAACAGCACGCACACCTGCGGCACAACGCCCGACATGCGCACCTCGTTGTAAAAGATCCGCCCGGCGCCCCTGCGCCCGGGGAACATCTGAACCTGGTCGGTGATCCGCGCGCCGGCCGAGTCGACCAGGTACACCATCGGGATACGCAGGCTCAGCGCGCGTTCCTGGATGCGCAGGATCTTCTCCACCGTCTTCGGCCCCCACGAGCCCGCCTTCACCGTTGGGTCGTTCGCCATCAGCGCGACCGTCCTGCCTTCGACCGTCCCCACGCCCGTCACCACACCATCGGCGCCGAGGCCGTCCTCCACCCAGTTGGCCAGCAGCGCCTCCTCGGCAAACGACCCGTCGTCGAGCAGCAGCGCCACGCGCTCGCGCACCGGCAGCTTGCCCTGCTCACGCGCCTTCTCGTGGTGGCGCTCGGGGCCGCCGGCGAGAGCGCGCCCGGTTGCCTGACTAACGCCTGCCAAGCTAAATACCGGGATTCGCGACGGGAGTCTCACCCGCGTAGTCGTAGAAGCCCATCCCCGACTTGCGCCCGTACCAGCCCGCGGACAGCATCTTGCGCAGCACGGGAGGACGCGCGAAGCGTCGCTCGCGGAACTCGTCGAATAGCACGTCGCAGATCGAGCCGAGCGTGTCCAAGCCGACGAAGTCCGACAGCGTCAGCGGCCCCATCGGGTGGCCCGCGCCGGCCTTCATCGCCTCGTCGATCTCGCTCACCGAGCCGACACCCTCTTCGTAGGCGCGCATCCCGTCGAGCAGATACGGCACGAGCAGGCGGTTGACGATGAACCCCGCCCGGTCTTTCGTTCCAATCGCCAGCTTGCCCTCGGACTGCGCGAACTGCATGGCGGTCTGGAACGCCTCCTCAGATGTGGTCACGCAGCGCACAACCTCGACGAGCTTCATCACCTGGGCGGGGTTGAAGTAGTGAAGCCCGACGAACTGCTCCGGCGGCTCGTCGCCGCGGCCTGGTCGATCACCGCCAGCGAGGACGTGTTCGTCGCGAACACCGCGTCGGACTTGACGATCTGATCGATCTCCTTCCACATCTCGAGCTTCAGCTGAAGGTTCTCGGTGATCGCCTCGATCACGAGATCGCACTCGGCCAGGTCCTTGTAGTCAGTCGTGCCCTTGATCCGCGCGCGCACCGCGTCTGCCTCCTCCTGGGAGGACTTCCCCTTCTCGACGGCGCGGGCGAGCTGCTTCTCGATCTTGGCGATCCCCTTCGCGAGCGTCGCCTCGCCGGTCTCGCGCAAAACGACCTCATAGCCACTCTGCGCCGCCACCTGGGCGATGCCATGACCCATCAGCCCGGCTCCGAGCACGCCCACCTTCTCGATCTGCTGCGCCATGCCTCTCCTCGTTCTTTGCGATTGCCAGAGGCGCAGCCTAGTACGATCGCGAGCGTGAGCATCGTCATCACAGAGGACCATGGCCCGGTTCGCCACGTCATCCTGAACCGCCCAGAGAAGCGCAACGCGATGAACCAGGCGATGCTGAAGGCACTCGCTGCCGCGCTGCGCGAGGCGGCCGGCGATGGTTCCGTGCACTGCGTCGTGCTGCGCGGCGAAGGCCCCGTGTTCTCGGCCGGTGTGGACCTCGGCGAGCTGATGTCGTTCGCCAGCGATCCGGACGCGCTGCGGCCCTTCCGCAACGTCTTCCTGGAGTGCGCGAACCTGTGCGAAGAGATGACCAAGCCTGTTGTCTGCCAGGTCCATGGCGCGTGCTTCGGCGGAGCGCTCGAGGTCGCGCTCGGCTGCGATCTGCGCATCGCCTCCGAGGACGCCCAGCTCGGGCTGCCCGAGGTCAAGTTCGGGATCATCCCCGACGTCGGCGGCTCCTCACGGCTGCCCGCGGTCGTCGGGCTCGGCCGCGCGAAGGAGCTGATCATGACCGCCCGCACGATCGGCGCCGCAGAGGCTGAGCGCATCGGCCTGGTCAACCGCGTCGTCGGAGCCGGTGAGCTCGACGAGGCCTGCGAGGCGCTGGCCGGCGAGCTGCTCGCGAACTCGCATCTTGCGGTTGGCCGCGCCAAGCGTGTGATGGACGCCTCCGCGCGGCCCGCGCTCGCCACGACGCTCGAGATGGAGGTCTCCGTTCAGGAGTACTGCGTCGCGGCTATGCGTGAGAGCGCGCGCGAGGCCGAGCAGGCGCTCGCGGGTTAAGCCCTCCAATCTATGGAGTCGGCGACGAGCGTGTGGCTGCCCAGCGGCCGGCCCAAGATCTCCTGCACGCGCCGCGCGCAGGCGAGCAGTGCATCCAGGTCGATGCCGGTCTCGATACCCATCTCTCCCAGCATCGAGACGAGATCCTCGGTCGCGATGTTCCCTGTCGCGCCGGCCGGCACCGGGCAGCCGCCCAGCTCACCGAAGCTCGACTCGAACGAGTCGATGCCCGCCTGGAGCGCTGCCAGCACGTTCGCGAGGCCCTGGCCACGCGTGTTGTGGAAGTGCGCGGTCAGCTGCACCCCTGGCAAGCCCTCTTTCCAGAGGGCGAACAGCTCCCCCACCTGGCGCGGGTTGGCCATGCCCGTCGTGTCGCCGAAGCCGATCTCCTGCGCGCCCGCCTGATTCAAGCGCTTTGCGATCTCGAGCACGCGCTCGGGCGGGACGCGGCCCTCATACGGGCAGCCGAACGAGGTCGAGATCACACCCTCACAGCGCAACCCCGCCTCGCGTGCCCGTCCCAGCACGACATCCAGACCGTCGAGCGACTCCTCGATCGAGCGGTTCACGTTCTTCTGGTTGTGGGTCTCTGAGGCCGACAGAAAGACGTTGATCTCGTCGATCTGCTCGCGGTGCTCGAGGGCACTTTCCAGCCCGCGCTCGTTGGGGACCAGCACGCTGACGGCGACGTCCTCGGGCACATCAATGCGTTGCAGCACCTCAGCGGCGTCCGCAAGCTGGGGGATCACATCGGCCCGCACGAAGCTCGTGACCTCCAGACGGCGCAACCCTGTACGCGCGAGCGCATCGATCAGCTCGACCTTACGCTCGGTCGGGATCGTCTCGGGCTCGTTCTGAAACCCGTCGCGGGGACCGACCTCCCTGATGCTCGCAGCGCTCGGCAGATCTTGCACAGGCGCGCTCACCACATCGACAGGCCGCCGCTGACGTTCAGCGTCTGGCCAGTCACATACGAGGCGTCCTCGCTCGCCAGGAACGCGATTGCGGCCGCGACCTCCTCCGGCTCGCCGGAGCGGCCCATCACGGTGGCGTTGATCATGCCCTGCTTCAGACGCTCGCCGATCTCCCCCAAAACCTGCGGTGCATTGTTCAGCAGCGGCGTCTCGATCGGCCCGGGAGCGACCGCATTACACCGCACGCGATAACGCGCGGACTCGCGCGCGATCGCCTTCGTGAAGCCGATCACCCCGGCCTTCGCGGCCGAATACACGACCGAGCCCTGCGAGCCGACGCGCCCCGCCTCGCTGGCGACGTTGACGATCGCTCCCGTCCGGCGCTCCTGCATCTTTCCCAGGACGGCGTGCGTGACGGCGAGCACGCCACGGAGGTTGACGGCGAGCACGAAATCCCACAGCTCCTCGTCAGAGTTGACGAAGAAGGAGAACCGGTCGGTGCCCGCGTTGTTGACCAGCACGTCGATCTCGCCGAGTGCTGCTGTGACGGCCGCAACCCCGGCGCGCACGGAGCGGGTGTCTGTCACGTCGAGCGCGCACGCGAACCCGTCCAGCTCGCCAGCGATCGCGCGGGCGCCATCCTCGTTGAGGTCGACGATCGCCACGCGCGCGCCCTCCGCCGCCAGCCGCCTGGCCGTTGCCGCGCCGATTCCGGAGGCACCCCCGGTGACGAGCGCGGTCTTGCCCTCGAGCCTCATCTGCTGAAGCCTATACTCAGCCGCCGTGCAGTCCTCCCCGCTCGATCCGGTCGCCATCGTCGGAGCCTCGGGCGCGCTGGGGTTCGGCCTCGCCGTGCGCCTCGCCCGCGCCGGGGTACCGGTCGTCATCGGCTCGCGCGATTCTGACCGCGCCATCGAGGCCGCCACGCGCGCCGGGGAGATCGTTCCCAGGGGCTCGTTCAGCGGACACGACAACGCGAGCGCTGTCCGCGAGGCGGGCATCGTGATCCTGAGCGTGCCCTTCCGCAACCAATCCGAGACGCTCACCAACCTGAAGACCGCGTTGCGCCCCGGCCAGCTGCTGATCGACGCGACCGTCCCGCTCGCCGCGGCCGTCAGCGGGAAGGCAACGCGGATGCTCGGCGTGTGGCAGGGCTCGGCGGCGCAGCAGGCCGCAGAGATGGTCCCCGATGGCGTGCGCGTGGTCTCCGCCCTGCACACGGTCAGCGCCGCCAAGCTGACCGAGCTCGACCGTGCACTCGACGAGGACGTGCTCATCTGCGGCGACGCTCGCGCGGACAAGCGCGAGGCCGCGGCTCTGATCGAACGGATCGAGGGGCTGCGCTGTGTGGATTGCGGCCGCCTGGAGATGTCGCGCACGACAGAGTCTCTGACCGCTCTCCTGATCGGGGTCAACTCCCGCTACAAGGTTCACGCGGGGATCCGTCTCACGGGCCTGGGAGACGTACTCTGGGAGTGATGGATCCAGATGTAGAGATCGTCGTTCTCGCAGGTGGTACCGGCGGCGCCAAGCTCGCGCGAGGCATGGCGGATGTCATCGATCCCGCCCGCCTTGCGGTGATCGCGAACACCGGCGATGACATCGAGATCTATGGCGCGCACGTCTCACCCGATCCAGACCTCATCTCGTTCTGGCTGGCCGATCTGATCGATGAGCGCGGCTGGGGTCTGCGCGATGACACGTTCGCGGTCATGGACGGCCTGCGCGAGCTCGGGCACGACGTGTGGTTCAACCTCGGCGACCGCGACCTCGGATGGTGCCTGGAGCGCTCACGGATGAGCGCCGAGGAAGGGCTGGCACCCACCGCGGCGCTCGCCCGCCTGAACGAGGCGATCGGCGTGCGTGCACATGTGCTGCCGATGAGCGATGAGGAGGTGCGCACGTGGATTGCAACGACCGCTGGCTGGCGCCCCTTTCAGGAGTACATGATCCGCCAGCGGGCAGAAGGCATCATCGAGGGTCTCGAGTTCCGCGGCGCCGAGCAGGCGCGCCCGAGCGCCGAGGTGCTGGCGGCGATCCAGAGCGCCCATACGATTGTGATCGGGCCCTCCAACCCACTCGCCTCGATCGCCCCGATCCTCGCCGTGCCGGGCATCCGCGAGGCGCTCATCGCCGCACCTGCGCCGGTTCTCGCCGTCAGCCCGATTGTTGGCGGTGAGGTGCTGAAGGGCCCAACGGCCGCGTTCATGGCGTTCGCCGCGCTGGAGTGCAGCGCCGACGGGGTGGCAGACTTCTACGGGGATCTGCTCGACGGGATCGTCGCGGATGAGAACGTCGCTCGCTTGCCGGCATTGCAGACCGGCACGCGCATGGATGACGCCGCCGCCCGCGCGCTGCTTGCCGAACAGGTGCTCGGCTTTGCCGAAGCCCTCGCCCGCTGAGATCGGCACGTCCGGATGCGTCCCTGGACACGGCGCTGGACCGATCGAAGATCGACGGGATCTTCGATCGTCTCGCCACGTGACGGCTCGCACATGCCACCAGCATGCGCTTCGCCATCCCGCGACGCCCAGCTTGGTCCATGAACGCCCCGACCGCACCGCCTACTTCAAAACGTGTTTTGAGCCACGGGTGGCTGCGAAGAACTACGTAAGAACGGAGAACAAGCGCCGTCGCGCGGTGTTGTTGTGCATATCGTCGGCAGCCCAGCTGGCTGTCCCGCCCCACGCCCACCGTCTATCAGGGAGTCCTGACCGTGCCCAATACGCTAGCCGACTGGAGCTCGACCGCGGAGTTGCGGGATAACCTCACCCCGTCTCGCCGCACCGGCCCGCGGATCGCCGGGATCTCCGTCTCCGACTCCGAGAGCACCTACTCGCAGGAGCAGGTCCTGGAGCGGCTGGGGCTAAAGGGGGACGAGTTCGCCGAGCGCATCTTCGCGCGCAGCGGGGTCAAGCGCCGCCACCTGGACCTCAGCGATGACTTCCTGGGGAAAACGTTGCAGGGACGTGCCCAGCAGATCGAGCAGGACCTGCTGCGTCACTCGATCAATGCTGTTGACGCACTCGAGCTCGACCCACTCCAGATCGGCACGGTGCTCAGCTCGAGCCTGTACTCGCTCGGCGCTCCCACGCTCGCCCATCGCATCCTCGACCACTACGAGATGCACCCGGCGACCGACAACTACCACATCAGCGGCGTGGGCTGCGCGAGCGGCGTGCCGCTCATGCGCCTGGCGATCCAGACGATGCGCGAGCAGCCCGGCAAGCAGGCGCTGGTCGTGGCGGCCGAGAGCATGAGCGGCATCCTCGCGCCTGCCACACCCGAGGACCCGCGAGCCAAGACGGTCGGCTCGGCGATCTTCGGCGACGGTTGCGCCGCGGCCGTGCTCTGTAGCGACCCCGACGCGGACGGCCCGGTCATCGTCGACTCGCAGGTCCATCAGATCGAGGGCACGCTCGACGCCGTCCGCTTGGACCTCACCGCCGGGGACAGCTACCTGCACCTCGCCCGCGAGCTGCCGGACATCGGCGGGGCGGCCCTGCCGGCGCTCGTCACCGGGTTCCTGCGCCGCAATCACCTCGAGCGCTCGGACATCGATCACTGGATGGCTCATCCCGGCGGCAGGCGCATCGTCGAGAATGTGCAGAGCGCGCTGGGGCTCTCCGACGACGACCTCGCCACGAGCTGGGGCGCGCTGGCCGAGCACGGCAACGTGGGCACGCCCTCGATCTTCTACGTCCTCAGGGACACGATCGCGCGCTACGAGCCCGAGCCGGGCGAGCGCGGAATGATGGTCACGATCGGCCCCGGTGTGACCTTGGGGTTGATGCTGCTCGTCTGGTAGAGGGCTCCGCCACTATCGTCTGCGGGCAGATGCGCACCGCCGCGATCCTGCCCGTCAAGCACTTCGCTGTAGCCAAGCAGCGCCTGGGGGAAAGCGTGTCTGAGCCGCTCAGAGAAGATCTGGCACGAGCCATGGTGTGCGATGTACTCGATGCACTGCACGACACCCCATCGATCGAGCAGACGATCGTGGTGACGGGCGAGCAGTCCGTTGCTCTGCACGCGGACCAACAGGGAGCGATCGTGATCGGCGATACCGCCAACGACGGTCAGAGCGCCGCTGTGATGCTCGGCATAGAGCGTGCGTTGGCCCTGGGCATCGAACGGGTGCTGTGCGTACCCGGCGACTGCCCGGCGCTTGACCCCGGTGAGCTAGCGCAATTGCTTGGCGTCGTTGAAAATCAGCCCGAAGTGGTGATCGTCCCCGACCGTCACGGCACGGGTACCAACGGCCTGCTGCTCGCCCCTCCAGACGTCATCTCCCCCAGCTTTGGGCTCGGCAGCTATGAGCGTCACCGTGCGCTCGCGGCCGCAGCCTCCTGGCGCATCGAGCGGCCGGCATCGCTGCTATTGGACATCGACACCGGCGAGGATCTCACCGCCCTGCGTGCGCGGCTCTCCGGAGAGCTCGTCAGAGCCCCTCGCACCCGCGCGGTGCTCGACTCGGCACAAGCGCCGTGGCCAGTCTTTTCGCCCGCGATATAAGCGGCCTCCCGGAGGTGCGCTCCGGTGAGGACCTCGCGGCGCTGATTTTTCAGGCACTCAACGCCGAGCAGCCGGCGCGTCCTCTCCAGGATGAGCAGGTGGTGGTAATCGCACACAAGGTGGTGTCGAAGGCTGAGGGCGCCGTCGTCGATTTGGCCGGTGTCGAGCCCACCGCACGCGCTCGAGAGCTGGCCGCAGAGCAGGGCAAGGATGCACGCGCGGTGCAGGTCGTACTCGATCAGTCCGTGGAGATTCTGCGCGCCGAGCACGGCGTGCTCATCTGCCGCACCCACCACGGCTTCGTGTGCGCAAACGCCGGGGTCGACACCTCGAACACTGCTGCCGGGACGCTCGTTCTGCTTCCCCGTGACCCCGACGCATCGGCACGGCGAATTCGCGCTCGCCTGCGCGAGCTGAGCGGGTCAGCGCCCGCGGTGCTGATCACCGACAGCTTCGGCCGCGCCTGGCGCCACGGGCAGCTCGATGTGGCGATTGGCCTCGCGGGCATGCAACCACTGGACGACTGGCGCGGGCGGACCGACGCGGGCGGGCGCGAGCTAGTGGCCACATGGCTTGCGCTCGCCGACGCCGCCGCCGCAACTGCTGAGCTCGCTCGCGCCAAGGATTCTCGGGAGCCCGTCGTGCTGATCGAGGGCCTGCAGCGATTCGTCACCGCCGAGGACGGTCCCGGCGCGAGCGCGCTGCTGCGACCGTTGGACGAGGACCTGTTCCGCTAGATCGCGACTCTGATTGAGGAAGAGGGGCCCGGCTCGCCGCCCTCCGGCCGGCTGCTCCACCCTCTAGGCCGCCACGGGCAGCTCGTAGCGCCGGCGGATGTCATATAGCGTCGTGCGCTCCGCCGCGGGACGGTCGGCCTCGTGGGCAGCAGCGACGAGCTCGCCGGGGTCGAGCTTAGTTCCGTGGTAGCTACCGGCCAGGCGGCTGATCGACTCCTCCATGAGCGTGCCGCCGAGGTCGTTCACACCCCAGCGCAGCGACTCGGTGGCCGCGTCGAGGCCCATCTTCACCCACGAGGCCTGCAGGCTTCCAATCGTGCGCCCGAGCGCGAGGCGGAACACGGCCGTGTGCTTGAGGTTCTCCTCGCGCGAGATCTCCTCGACGCCATGAGTCCGTCCCAGCAGGGTCTGGAAGGGGATGAACGAAAGCGGCACGAACTCCGTGATGCCGCCCGTGCGTTCCTGCAGCTCGCGCACGACGCGCATGTGCTCGGCCAGCTCCCACGGCTCCTCGATGTGGCCGAACATCACGGTCGCGGTCGAGCGCAGCCCGGCACGGTGCGAAGCCTCGATGATCTCAACCCAGCGCGCCACCGGCAGCTTGTTGGGCGAGATCCGTTCGCGCACGCCGTCGTGCAGCACCTCGGCCGCCGTGCCCGGCGTCGAGCCGAGGCCCGCGTCCCGCAGACGGGCGAAGACCTCGCTGGGCGGGAGCCCGGAGATGTCGCACATGTGGGCGATCTCCATCGGGCTGTAGGCATGCAGGTGCAGATCGGTCCCCGCCTCGGCGGCGGTCCGCTTGGCCAGGCGCAGCCAGCCGAGGTAATCGTCGAGGGTCCAATCGGGGTGGATGCCCGACTGGATGCACAGCTCGCTGGCGCCGTAGTCGATTGCGTCGTGGATCCGGGAGACAAACTCGGCCTCGTCGTGCTCGTAGGCGTCGGGCGAGCGCTTGCCCTGACCGAAGCCGCAGAAGGCGCAGCCGACGACGCAGACGTTTGAGACGTTGATGTTGCGGTTGACCACGAACGTGACCGTCTCCCCCGCGAGCTCCTCGCGCAGCTCGTCGGCGGCCTGACGCATCTCCTCGATGACCTCGGGGCGGATCTCGGAGAACATCGCCGTCAGCTCCGCCGCGCTCAGCGCGATGCCCTCCCGCCCCTTCTCGATCGCGCCGGCCACCAGCTCGGGACGGATTTGTTTTGTATCCCCACCCACCCAGGTGCGAGTGGGCGGGCCTCCAGATCCCCGGCGCGGGATGAAGGACCAGTACTTGACCTTGATCGTGTCCATCACCGCCGGGGCCATCCACTCGGGGTCGATGTACTTCGGATAGACGCACAGGCGCTCAGTGAGCGCCACGCCGTCGGCCTGCAGCTGCTTGCGCACCTGGTGGGGCGAGGGGAAGGGATGCTCGGGGGAGATGTGGTCGCCGTTGGCGCTCAGGCCCCCCAGGTCCGTGGCGCCGGCGCCCACCAGCTCCCCCCACCAGTCGGCCAGGTTGGGCGGGATCTGGATGCCGACGTCTCCCATCAGGCGGCGGGTCTCCGCGACCAGGCGCTTCATGTCCTCGATCTCCACCGGACAGGCCCAGGCGGGCAACGGCAGGTCGGGCCGGTGGTCGGCCACCCCCGTGCGCCAGTACTCCCGGGCGGCCTCGTCGGCGATCTGGGCGGGCTCCTGGCCGTAGTAGCGCTGGTGGGGCACGAAGTTCTGGAGGATCACCTCCTGGATGTGCCCGTGCTCGGCGTGCACCGCGGCGAGCGCCTCGAGCGACTGCATGCGCTCCGCCTCGGTCTCGCCGATGCCGACGAGGATGCCGCTCGTGAAGGGGATCCGCAGCTCGCCGGCCGCGCGGATCGTCTCCATGCGCCGGGCCGGATGCTTGGTGGGCGAACCGGCATGCACCGTCTGCATCAGTCGCTCGGAGATCGACTCGAGCATCAATCCCTGCGAAGCGGTGGCCTCTCGCAGCCGCGCCAAATCCTCGCGTGGGAGCACACCGAGATTGGTGTGCGGCAACAGGCCCCGCTCGAGCGCCCGCTCACAGGCCCAGACCACGTAGGCGGTGAAGTCCTCGTGGCCGTACTCGGCCAGCTTGGCGGCCACCTGGGGGTTGACCTCTGGCTTCTCGCCGGTGAGGACGAGCAGCTCCTTGACCTGGCGCTTGGCCGCCCCGTCGAGGATCTCGATCACCTCATCCGGGGAGTACAGATGCGCCTGATGCGTCGCGAATGCGCAGTACTTGCAGTAGCAGCGGCAGGTACGCGAAAGCGACAGCGTCAGGTTGCGCGAGAAGGTGACGCGGCGCCGCATTCCCCGAGTGTATGACGCCCCTCGCAGATCCGTCCGACCGGCCTCGTAGCTTGCCGGCCATGCTCAAAGACAATGCACGCCTCGCTGTGGCCGAGTTCATCGGAACGTTCACCCTGATCTTCGTTGGCGCCGGCTCGATCATCGCCTCCGAAGGCCTCGAATCCTCGTCGTTGATCGGCGTCGCGATCGCCCATGGCCTGGCGATCGGCGTGATGGTCGCCGTGTACGCGCGCGTGTCGGGCGCGCACTTCAACCCTGCCGTCACCTTCGGCTTCCTGCTGACGCGCCGCATCAAGCCGGCGCTCGCGGGCGTTTACTGGGTGGCCCAGCTGGCGGGTGCGGCAGCGGCGGCGCTGCTGCTGCGCGAACTGTTGCCGAGCGGACCGACCGAAGCGGTGCACCTTGGCGTGCCTGCGCTCGGCCATGGAGTCCATGCGGGCGCGGGCGTCGCGCTGGAGGGCATCCTCACGTTCCTGCTGGTGACGGTGGTGTTCGGCACCGCGGTGGACCCCAAGGGCGCGTTCAAGTCGATCGCAGCGCTGATGATCGGCCTGACGATCACGGTCGACATCCTGATCGGCGGACCCTTCACGGGTGCCGCGATGAACCCGGCACGCGCCTTCGGCCCGCAGCTGGTGGGTAATTACTGGTCCAACGGGTGGGTCTGGTACATCGGCCCGCTCGTGGGCGGCGCGATTGCGGCGGTGCTGTACGAGTGGCTGTACCTGCCCGGACGCTCCACCGAGCAGCCGCCGCCGGTAGCGGAGGGCATCGCCCAATAAGAGGGTGGCGCAGGTGGCCGCAGGCCGCCGAGCCGGGCCCCTCGCTTTCCCAGTCAAGCCGCAGGCCGCCGAGCCGGGCCCCTCTCCAATCAGATCTCTACTGCCCTATCCTGGGCCGCCATGGGCAGCTCCCCCCGCGTCTACCTGGCCCGCCACGGCCAGACGGCCTACAACCTCGAGGGGCGTTTCCAGGGCCAGCTCCCGGTCCCGCTCGACGACACTGGCCGCGCCCAGGCCGCCGAACTGGCCGAGCGGGCTGCGGCGGGGGCGAGTGGTGGAGCAGGTGGGAGGGCGGGCGGGATCCCATTCGCGAAGCTGTGGTGCAGCCCGCTGCTGCGCGCTCGCGAAACCGCGGATATCGTCGCGGCGCGGATCGGCTTGGAGCCGCACGAGGACCCGCGGCTGATGGAGACCGATGCCGGCGACTGGACCGACCGTTCGTTCGCCGATGTGCAGGCGCAAGCGCCAGACGCCTTTGCGGCGTTCGCGGGAGGCGAGCCGGACTTCGCCTTTCCCGGCGGGGAGTCCTTCGCCCAGCAGGGCATTCGCGTCGCCGCGGCGCTCGCCGGTGTCGAGCAGGGGGCGCTACCCGCGCTGGTCGTGTGTCACGGCGGGGTGATCCGCATCGCCATCTTCCAGCGCGTCAGCCGGGGTGTGGCGATGAGCGAACGCGTGCCGAATGGTGCGCTCATCCCGCTCGAGGAGGCAGCGCAGCGCGAGGATGTCGGCGGCGTTGCCACCTAGTTGAATAGTCCCGACACCAGCAATGCCCCTTCGCGCGCCATGCGCGAACGAGGAACGACCAGATCGAATCCCACGCTCTCGGCCAGACCGCGGACGTCCACGTCAACATGCGAGTAAAACGCGAGCGTGCGGAGGGCCTGCAAGCCCTCAGGCGGCAGCGACTGAAGCAGACCGGCACGACGCGCGGGGTCGTCGGTGAGATCGACCACCAGTACATCCGCGCCGCTCAGCGCACCAGGAAGGCGCTCCTGATCCCCAACCAGATTGACGGTGTGACCGTCAGCGCTCAAATCTGCCTGGACGCGCGAACCGAACAGCAGGTCCGGGATATATGCCACAACACTCGCCATCGCTCGATCGCCACCGCGCGGCTTGCGGACGCTACTGCGCGCGCAGGCGGCGGAAATCTTCGCGCACCGACTGCGGGCGCCCCCACATCTGCACGACCTCGACACGCCCTGAGCGCACCTCCCGCAGAACCAGCTCGCCATCGATACCGGCGTCATCGAGCAGGCTGAGCGTCCCGTGGACCGTGGGCGCCGAGGCGGCATGACCAAAGTGGTGGGCGACGAGCAGGCGCCAGTGCCAGTCGTGGTGGGAGTAGGGCCGCGCGTTGCAGGTCACGAGGTAAACCGCGGCGTCGACGTACAGCGACTCCTCAGAGATCCGCAGATCGAGCTCCAGATCCGTCCAATCCTCGGGCAGCGAGTCAACGATCGCCTGAAATGTGTCAGCGAGAGCCATCTCGACGAAGCCTACCGTGGCTATCCTCGAACTCGTGACTGTCGTCGCCGATAGCACCCTGAGCGCCGAGTATCTGACGCTCACCGAGGGCTGTGGCCTACTGGATTGCTCGGAGCGCGGCAAGCTTGCCCTGACCGGCCCGGAGGCGAAGGCCTTTCTCGCCGGCCAGGTGACCAACGACATCGAGGGGCTTTCCCTTGGGAGCGGCTGTTACGCGGCATTCCTCACTCCCAAGGGAAAGATGCTCGGCGACCTGCGCGTCCTCGATCTCGGCGACGAACTGCTCCTCGATACCGAGCGCGTGACGCTCCAGGCCCTGTTCGACATGATCCGCCGCTTCAAGATCGGCTACGACGTCGGACTGCACAAGCGCACCGCCGAGCGCGGCCTGCTGTCGCTGATCGGTCCAGACGCGGTAGGAGTCGCGGACGCCGAGGGGCTGGCGGACGTCGAGCATTCCAGCGCGTTCACCGCGATCGAGGGCATCGCGGTGCTGGCGGTTCGCACCTACGTGGGGACCGACATGATCTGTCAGGAGAGCGACACTGAGCGGCTCACGAGCGCATTGCTCGCCCGCGGCGCACAGACGGTGTCAGAGCAGACGGCGGAGATCCTCCGCGTCGAGCGCGGCCGGCCCCGCTACGGAATCGACCTCGACGACACTGTCATCCCCCAGGAGGCGGGCCTCAATGAGCGCGCCGTCAGCTTCACCAAGGGCTGCTACGTCGGCCAGGAGACGGTGGCACGCCTGTATTACAGGGGCAAGCCCAACCGCCACCTGCGCGGCCTGCGTTTGTCCGAGCCGGCCGCAACAGGCGATGAGTTGCGCCTCGGCGAGAAGCAGGTGGGGCGCCTGGGCAGCACCGTAATCTCCCCCAGGCTCGGTCCGATCGCGCTCGCACTCGTGCGCCGCGAGGCCGAACCTGGCGCCACCCTCTCCGTCGGCGAGCACGGCGATAGCGCCGCCATAAGTGAGTTGCCGTTCGTGCCCATATAGGATTGCTGGCCGTTCCCGTGGTGGGCGGGTAAATCAATCACCGAGAGGTTCTGAGCACGTGGCCATCGATCTCCAGCAAGTCTCATCCGTAGACGTCGAGCCGGGCGAGCTGCCCAAGACGATGGCCGCCTGGGTCATCCGCGAGGAGCGCTTCGGTGAACCCAAGGATGCCTTCCAGCTCGAGGAGATCGAGGTCCCAGAGCCCGGGGCGTTCGAGGTGATCGTGCGCGTGATGGCGGCGGGGGTGAACTACAACAACGTGTGGGCCGCGCTCGGCAAGCCGGTATCGGTGATGAAGTACGGCGACCACCCCGAGTTCGGCCATCACATCGGCGGCTCTGACGCCTCCGGCGTCGTCTGGAAGGTCGGCGCGGGGGTGACGCGCTGGAAGCCCGGCGATGAGGTCGTCGTGCATTGCAACCAGGCCTCCTATGAGGACCCCGAGGTGCACGGCCTCGATCCGATGGCGGCGCCGTCGCAGAAGATCTGGGGCTACGAGACGACCTGGGGATCGTTTGCCCAGTTCACCAAGATTCAGGCCCAGCAGCTGCTTCCCAAGCCTCAGGCGCTGAGTTGGGAGGAGGCGGCCTCCTACGGCCTGGTGTACTTCACCGCCTACCGCATGCTGATCACGCGCTGCAAGCTGCAACCCGGCGCGAACGTGCTGATCTGGGGTGCCGCGGGCGGCCTCGGTGTGTTCGCCACGCAGATCTGCGCCCTCGCCGGCGCGCACTGCGTCGGCGTCGTGTCCTCGGCCGAGAAGGGCGAGCTCGTCAAGCGCCTGGGCGCGGTCGACTACATCGACCGCGGCGAGTTCGCCGGGATGATGCGCAAGGGCGGCGAGAGTCCCGAGGAGGAGAAGGCGCGCTTCAAGGTTTCGCTCGGCTTCGCCAAGAGGGTCAAGGAGATTCTCGGCGACGCGCCCGACATCGTCTTCGAGCACGTCGGCAAAGCCACGTTCCCGACCTCAGTGTTCACGGCCAAGACGTTCGGCAAAATCGTGATCTGCGCGGGCACGACGGGGATCGACCTCGACTTCAACGTCGCCTACCTGTGGATGCGCCAGAAGGAGATCCTCGGCTCGCACTTCGCCAACGCGTATGAGTGCACGAAGGCCAATGAGCTGATCGAGTCCGGTCAGATCCGTCCCGTGCTGTGGCGCACGCTCGGCTTCGAGGGCGTCGCCGTTGCGCACCAGCTGATGCTCGAAAACAAGCACCTCGGCAAGATCTCGATCCTCGTCGGCGCCGAGAGCGAGGGCCAGGGCAAGACAGCCGAAGGCCCTGGCGCGATCCACGCAGAGGTCGGCGCGTAATGGGATCCCACCCACCCGACCCCCATCCACCTGGCACGGTGATCGTCCCCTGGTACGCCACGGGCTTTCGCGCCGACGCATTCCAGCAGGACCTGGACGTTCTCGCCGCCACTGCCCTGCGCTACAACGCGAGCTCCTACGCGGTCTACCGCGCGCGCGATGACCGCTACAAGTTCCAGCAGCTCGCGAGCTTCGAGGAGAAACTCGACTGGGAGCGCTACTGGGAGGGTCCTGAGATGACTGATTTCCGGGTGCTCCACTCCAGCTGGTACCAGGTCCCGGTGCTCTATGGCTGGTGGGAGCGCACCGCCGGTGGCGCCATCGCCCCCGAGCCAGAGCTCGCTGGCAACGGCCACGGCAACGGCGCTCCTCACCCAATCGAAGGCGAGAGCATCTAGCGCGAACGGCGCCCTGAGACGGCCGTGGACCAAGCGGCGCTAGGACGCAGTGAGCGAAGTGTGCTCTGCACATGAGCGATCGAGGACAACGCGACGCGCCGAGTCCACGGCCGTCTCATCCCTGCTCCAGGGGGGCCATTGTCAGACCGGCGCCCTTGAGCTGCTCCCAATAGTGCTCGGCCGTCTCCTGCTGGCCGCTGTACACGATCGCCTGGCCGGAGCTGTGGATCAGGTTGGCGAGCTCATGCCCACGCTCCAGCGTAGTCGCGGGGATATACCGCGCGAGCGTGCGGGCGACGTGGTCGAAGGTGTTGTGGTCGTCGTTGCGCACGATCACCCTCCACGAGTCGCCCAAGCCGCTGCCCGGCGATCCTATTCGTGGCAGCTCGGTCGTTTGGCCCGTCATCCTGCGCCAGGATAATGCTCCGCCGTACAATTGTCAGTATGAGCGGCGAACGAGCCCCACGGCTAGCGCAGCCTGACCGGCCCTGGATGATGCGCACATATGCCGGGCACTCGACGGCAAAGGCGTCCAACGAGCTATACCGGGGCAACCTCGCGAAGGGGCAGACGGGACTGTCGGTCGCTTTCGACCTACCGACCCAGACCGGATATGACCCCGACGACGAGCTCTCTCGCGGAGAGGTGGGCAAGGTGGGGGTTCCGGTGGCCCACCGAGGCGACATGGCCACCCTGATGGACGGCATCCCGCTGTCGGAGATGAACACTTCGATGACGATCAACGCCACCGCCGCGTGGCTGCTGGCGCTGTACATCGTGGCCGCCGAAAACCAGGACCCGCCCACCGATCAATCACAGCTGCAGGGCACCACCCAGAACGACATCATCAAGGAGTTCTTGGCGCGGGGTACCTACGCCTTCCCGCCCGCGCCCTCGATGCGCCTGATCGCCGACATGATCGCCTACACGGTCGAGCACGTCCCCAAGTGGAACCCGATCAACATCTGCTCCTATCACCTGCAGGAGGCCGGAGCCACACCGGTGCAGGAGATCGCCTACGCGATGAGCAACGCGATCGCCGTGCTCGACGCGGTACGCGAGCGCGTTCAGGCCGCCCACGCCGGCGACGAGACGGCCGCGCAGAAGCTGATGGAACAGGTCTTCGGGCGTATCTCCTTCTTCGTAAACGCCGGCGTGCGCTTCGTCGAGGAGCACGCCAAGCTGCGCGCGATGGGCGTGCTGTGGGAGGAGCTTGGCCGCGAGCGCTACGGAGTGCAGAGCGAGCGCCACCTGCGCTTCCGCTACGGCGTGCAGGTCAACTCGCTGGGCCTCACCGAGGCCCAGCCGGAGAACAACGTCCAGCGGATCGTGCTCGAGACACTCGCCGTCACCCTGGGACGCGACGCGCGCGCACGGGCAATCCAGCTTCCGGCTTGGAACGAGGCACTGGGTCTGCCCCGCCCTTGGGACCAGCAGTGGTCGCTGCGCATCCAACAGGTGCTCGCCTATGAGACAGACATCCTGGAGTACCCCGACATTTTCGAGGGTTCCAAGGTCATGGATGGCCTGGTTTCCGAGCTGCTGGAAGGCGCACGCGCGGAGATGGCCGTGGTCGCCGAGCATGGCGGCGCGGTGCAGGCGGTCCCCTACATGAAGGGCGCGCTGGTGGACTCCCATCGCCAGCGCATCCACCGCATCGAGTCCGGGGAGCAGGTCGTGGTCGGCCAGAACCGCTTTGCCGAGACGGCTGTCTCGCCGCTGACAGCCGACGCCGAGGGCGGCATCCTCGTCGTCGATCCCGCAGTGGAGAGCGAACAGATCGACGCTGTGCGCCATTGGCGCGCCGAGCGCGACCAGGCGGCCGTCGACAGCGCCCTGTCAGAGCTCGCCAGGGTCGCCAGCGATGACAGCGGCCAAGGGAATCTGATGATCCCGACAATCGCCGCCGCCCGGGCAGGCGCCACGACGGGCGAGTGGGCCCACACTCTGCGCGAGGTGTTCGGCTCCTACCGTGCCCCCACGGGCGTGGGGGAGGCGATCGCGATCGGCGACTCAACCCTCGACGAGTTGCGCGATGAGGTCGAACGCGTCTCGGCGACGCTCGGGCGCCGGCTGAAGATACTCGTCGGCAAGCCCGGCCTCGACGGCCACTCCAACGGCGCCGAGCAGATCGCCGTCGCCGCGCGCGACGCGGGCATGGAGGTCGTATATGAGGGCATCCGCCTGACACCGTCGCAGATTGCCGCCTCAGCCCTGCAGGAGGGCGTACACGTGGTCGGCCTGTCGATCCTCTCTGGCTCACACCGTGAGCTGATCCCGTCGGTCCTCGCTGCGCTGCGGGAGGCCGGCATCGGCGACGTGCCGGTGATCGTCGGCGGCATCATCCCGGCGGCCGACGTCGCGCCGCTGCGTGAGGCGGGCGTCGCCGCCGTGTACACGCCGAAGGACTTCGACATCACGCGCATCATGCGTGACATCGTCGCGCTCGTGGCCGAGCGCAGCGGAGTCGCGGCGTCCGCGTAGCTCGTGAACGAAGGCCTGGATCTCGGCCGGCGCCTGCGCGAACGTGACCTGAGCGCAGCGCCGGCCACGCTCAACCTGCTGGAGAGCACCACCCCCGGCAACCGCGAGCACGCGGCGGCACTGCTGGGCGAGCTCTCCCCCGTGGCGCTCGGCGGCGAGGCGCCCGGCCACGTAATCGGCGTCACCGGGCCGCCGGGAGCCGGGAAGTCGACGCTGCTCTCCGCGCTGCTTGGCGCATGGCGCGGGCAGGGCAAGACGGTGGCGGTTCTGGCGGTCGATCCCTCTTCGCGCCGCTCGGGCGGCTCGCTGCTCGGCGACCGCGCGCGCATCGAGTTCGATCCGGCCGACCGCGCCGTCTTCATCCGCTCGACCGCCGCCGGCGAGCGGCTTGGTGGCCTGGCGTGGGGCACCCGCGCGGCGGCCCAGGCACTGGCCGCGGCGTTTGACATCGTGGTGATCGAGACCGTCGGAGTCGGCCAGGCTGAGACCGATATCGCGGACGTGGCAGACACCGTCGCCGTCGTCGTCCAGCCCGGCTCAGGCGACGTGTTGCAGTTCTTCAAGGCAGGGATCATGGAGATTCCCGACGTGCTCGTCGTCACCAAGGCCGACCTCGGCCTCCTCGCGGCGCGTACCATGGGCGAGGTGTCTGCGGCCCTGCGCTCGCTGGGCTCGGGTGCCACCAGCGTGGTGGCGGTGTCCTCGTTGCCTCCGGCGCAGGGAATCGAGGAGCTCCTCGCCGCGCTGGCTGAGCACCGCACCGGTCTCGAGCTCAAAGACAGGCGCCTGCGCGCGCGCCGGGCGAGCGCGCTGGCCGACTTCACCGCCGAGTACGGCGAGCGGGGACTGCGCGAGGTGGGAGGCCGCCGGGCGGCCGAGACCCTGCTGGCCGGGCAGGACCCCGGCCTGGACGTACCCACGCTCGTGGCGGCCCTGGAGCGAAGCATCGGAGCTGACGATGGCGCGTGATCTATTGATGATCGTCGCGGCGTTCGTGCTGGCAAGCGCGCTCGCCGGCGCGCTCGGCGCCGCTGACCTCGGCACCGCGCTCGCGTTCGGGCAGATGGCGCTCGCGGCTACAACGGTCTATGTGCTCCTGCGGCGCTGAGGGCGGGAACGTCTGGCATCCGCCCGGCGTCATAGAGCGTTAAGGAAGCTGTACTAGCCTCCGCTCGCTGCCATGCTGGTTCTGATCCTCTTTGCCATCCTCGCCGGAGCGGGGACCGCCCTGTCGCCGTGCGTTCTGCCGGTGCTGCCCGCGCTGCTGTCGGCAGGCGGCGTCGGAGGCCGGCGGCGTCCTCTCGGGGTGGTGCTCGGGCTGACGGTCACCTTCACCGTCACGATCGTCGGGATCGCCAAGGTCGTGGGTGGCGTGGGCCTCGGCTCAGATCCGCTGCGCGACTTCGCGGTCGCGGTGCTGCTGGTTATGGGACTGACGCTGATCGTGCCAGGTTTCGCGGATCGCTTGGAGGCGCGCCTCTCGCGCGTGGCCGCCGTCGGAGTGGGCGGGATGCGAATCAACACCGGCGACGGGTTCGCCTCCGGCCTCTTCGTGGGCGGTGCGCTCGGGTTCGTCTATACCCCATGCGCCTGCCCGATCCTTGCGGCCGTGATCTCGGTGAGCGCAGCCAGCGGGCGCACCGTGGCAGTGGCGATCGCCTACGCGCTAGGCTCCGCGGTCGTGCTGCTCGGGCTGACCCTCGGCGGCAGGGCACTGTTTGACCGCGTGCGCCAAGCCGGCCGTGGGCCGCTCCTGCAGCGCACGCTCGGCGCGATCATGCTGCTGACGGCGATCGCGATCATCTCAAGCCTCGACGTCAAGTTCGACCAGCTGGTGGCGGAACGCATCCCCGACGTCAACCTCACCGCCAGCATCGAGAAATCCCACGCCGTGCAGAGTCGCCTGCCGGAGATCAGCGGGCATAGCGCCAAGTTCCAGCCGAGCACCGCGGCCCCCTCGGCGCCGCGCAGCGCCAGCCAAGCCAGCCTGCTCACGATCGCCCACGGGCTGCCCAACGTCGGCACGGCGCCGGACTTCACCGCCACCCAGGAGTGGTTCAACACGGGTGTGGGCGGGCATTCGCATCAGCCCCTCACGCTCGCCTCCTTGCGCGGGAGGGTCGTGCTCGTCGACTTCTGGACATACACCTGCATCAACTGCATCCGCACGCTTCCCTACCTGAAGGCGTGGGACGCGACCTACCGCGGCCAGGGCCTTGAGATCGTCGGCGTCGAGACACCGGAGTTCGCCTTCGAGCGCGACGCCTCCAACGTGGCCAGCGCGATCGGGCAGTTCGGGATCCGCTACCCGGTCGTCCAGGACAACGAAATGGGCACCTGGAACGCCTACGGCAACCAGTACTGGCCAGCGGACTATCTGATCGATGCGCGTGGTCAGGTCCGCTACGCAGCCTTCGGCGAGGGCGACTACGCGAAGACCGAAACCGCGATCCGCGCGCTGCTAGCCGAAACCGGTCACAACGTCGCCGGCCACAGCCACCCGACCGATGTGATCGTGCCAAGTCAAGAAGCAACGCCGGAGACCTATCTGGGCACGGCCCGCGCGCAGGGCTGGGTCAATGGGCCGATCGCAGGGCGGCACGACTACGGTGCCGGCCAGGTGGGTGGACATCCAATCCCCCTCGCCATCAACAACTTCGCCTTCAGCGGCACCTGGAACACCGCCGCCCAGCCCGTCACCGCCGTCTCGGATGCGGGCATCGATGTGGAGTTCGAGGCCAAGAACGTGTACCTCGTGCTGAGCTCGGCCGGGGTACGCCCACGGCCCGTGCAGGTGCTGCTCGACGGCCGCCCCATCTCCGCGGCCAATGCTGGCGCCGATGTGCTGGGCGGCGTGGTCACCGTCAAGGACCAGCGCCTCTACACGCTCGTCTCCCTCCCACACGCTGAACGCCACCGTCTCACCCTGCGCTTTGCGCCCGGCGTCACGGGCTACGCATTCACGTTCGGGTAGTCACACGCGCGCGCAGATGCTCTAGGATTGCGCGCTCGAAACGACGTTGCCACGATCCACGGGGGGTCTCATCGATGCAAGCGCAGAGAATTGGGCTCAGTGCAAGCCTTCCACGGCGGTTCTACGCTCTGCTCGGAGCGATGGCGGCTCTCCTGGCGGTCAGCTTCGGGCCCACGGTGGCGCCAGCCGCCGCGGAAACTCCGGCGCATACCGATGTGATGCTGGTGTTCGACACCAGCGGATCGATGGAAGGCCAGCTGGAAGAAGCGAAGCAAGAAATCCAGGAAGTGATCGCGCACGTCAACGCAACGCTCCCTGACGTGGAGTACGGCGTCGCGGAGGTCAAAGACTTCGCGAACGCATATGGGAACGGACCGGAAGAAACCCCTTGGAAACTGGACCAGGCGCTTACCTCAAACGCCGCGGCTGTCTCCAGCGCGATTACCCCACTGAAAGCATCCGGAGGCGGTGATGCGCCAGAAGCCTACGGACGTGCGCTGTACGAGACCGACACCAACTCGGGCATCGGCTGGCGAGCCGGTGCCCGCCACATCATCATCCTGGTCGCCGACAACGTACCCCACGACAACAACCTGAACGAAGGGATCCCGGAAAGCGAGTGGGCCAAGAACGAGGAAACCGGGATGATCGAAAACCCCTTCAACACCCACGAAGAACTTCCCGGAACCCAGAACATCCCGGGTAGCGTCTGGGGGCCGGGCGTGAGCACCGATTTCCAGACCACGCTGGCGGAGCTCAACAGTGACGGCAAGCCTCTGGGGATGGTCGACTTCAGAGGTGGGAAAGGGGAATCTGAATCCGGCTACCTGCCCTACTGGGAATACTGGGCCTGCCTCTCCGGCGGACAGGCTCTCGCCGGCGGGAGCAAAGAACTCGCAAGCAAGGTCACGACTCTGATCGAGACACGCGCGACCGCGGCTCTGCCACCATGTCCGGCCGGGCAGGTGCGCAACGCAAGCGGCGTGTGCGTCCCGCGACACCCCAGCGTCACCCAGGTGATCTGCAACCTAATCATCGCCACCGCATCGGACACGTGTACGGCGACGATCGCCGACGGGGCGACGACGGAAGCGAGCAACCCAACCGGGACGGTCGCGTTCACGAGCGCAAGCGGCGGCGTCTTCAGCGCCGGTAACACGTGCGCGCTCGTGCCCACGCCGCTGTCGAGCAACGTGTCGAGCTGCTCGGTCCAGTTCCTGCCGCCGAGCGCTCCCAGCACGTTGCCGGCGATCACCGCGGCATACTCTGGCGACAGCCTGCGCGCGCCCAGCAGCGGCCAGACCCATTACGGTGCAGCGGGCGAATTGATCAGCGATGTAACGCTATCCACGACCGGCACTATCAATCCGGACGGAACGGTGACAGTGCCGGTCTCGTGCGGCTTCCCGTGCGAAGTCTCGGGCGGGCTCGACACCCTCCCGGGTCTGGCCTCGCTCGCATCGGTCTCGCCGTTCAGCATCCAACCGGCTGTGCTCACCGCGACTACGGCCAAGCACAGCAAGAAAAAGAAAAAGGCCAAAGCCGTTCAGCTCGGTACGGGCAAGCTCAAGCTGAGTACACCCGGCAAGGGCAAGCTGGTGATCAAGCTCTCATCCAAGGGCAAGCGCGCGCTGAGTCATGTCGGGAGCAAGGGCGTGCATCTGACCGTCAAGGTCACGATCAGCACGCTCAACGGCACGTTAGTCGCCGTCAAGTCGGGGCACGTCACGCTGCGGCCGAAGAAGAAGAGCAAGGCACACGCCAAAGGCAAGAAGCACAAGAAGTAACGGGCCTATAGACCAGATCCAGCGATCATGACGGGGCGCCTACGGGCGCCCCGTCCTCGTTCCATACAATGGATCTCATGGAGGGTTCGATGGCCGAGACGAGTGCGCGCAGCTGGCTGCGCTGCTACCGCTGCTGGTCCCAGGAGCTGGAGGTCCAGGTCCATTACGAGGGGATCCACAAGATCGACCCCGACACGGGCGAGCGAGCGGAAGTCGTCGACGAGCTGCAGGAGGCCGTCGTCCAGTGCCTGGACTGCATGCACGACCAGCCGCACCTCGGCTTCAACAACGGGCGCGTGGAGCCGATCGAGGACCGCTGGGAACGGATGATCGCCGGGACCCCCTGGGTCGCCTCGTGCACCGTGTCCGTCGACGCCGAGGACGTCGAGAGCTGCTCAGGGCCCGAGGCCGGGGACGCGCTTTCCTACGCCGCCTTCGGCGATCATGGCGTGCGCGAGTTCTTCACGCACGTCCGCTTCCACAAGCACGAAGACGACACGCGCATCATCGTCCACCTGCTCGTCGAGCTCTACGCGCGCTCGCTCGAGGAGGCCACCGAGGTGCTCGAGTCATCCGCGCGCGGGCTGCTGACAATCACCTCGCTGGCGGAGGAGTCACGCCCGCCGGCAGCAGCCGGCGAGACCCACGGTCAGCACGACTAGAGACCCTCTAGGAGCGCAGTTCAACCCAGGCGGGCTTCGAGCGCGTCGAGCTGCGCGCCCAGCTCGGGCGGCAGGCTGTCGAATTTCGCCAGGTGCTCGCGGAACTGCGGCAGCTGCGCCTTCCACTCCGCGACATCGACTCGCAGCAGCTCGGCCATGTCCTCTTCGGAGACGTCGAGCCCGCGGGTGTCGATGCCCTCGGGGCCGACTGGAGGGATCAGTCCGATCGGGGTCTCGCGTCGCGGCGCCATGGCCGGCGCAGCGGGCGAACACCCACGAGAGCACGCGCGAGTTCTCGCCGTAGCCGGGCCACAGGAAGCGGCCCTCCGGGTCCTTGCGGAACCAGTTGACGTAGAAGATCTTCGGCAGGTTCGCGCCGGCCGTGCGACCGATCTGAAGCCAATGGGCGAAGTAGTCGGCCATGTTGTAGCCGCAGAACGGCAGCATCGCGAACGGGTCGAAGCGCAGCTCACCGACAGTCCCGGCGGCCGCTGCTGTCTTCTCCGAGCTCATCACCGAGCCGAGGAAAACGCCGTGCTCCCAGTCGAGCGCCTCGGTCACCAGCGGCACGACGGTCGAGCGCCGCCCGCCGAACAGCATCGCGTCGATCGGCACGCCCGCGGGGTCCTCCCACTCGGGCGCGATCGCCGGGTCCTGCGCGGCCGGCGTCGTGAAGCGCGCGTTCGGGTGCGCCGCCGGCGGGGCGGGCGGATCCGTATCGGGCGTCCAGTCGTTGCCGTGCCAGTCGATCAGGTGCGCGGGCGTCTCCTTGGTCATGCCCTCCCACCAGACGTCGCCGTCGTCGGTCTTGGCGCAGTTGGTGAAGATCGAGTTGCGCTCGATCGTGCGGATCGCGTTCGGGTTGGTCTGCTCGCCGGTTCCCGGCGCGACGCCGAAGAAGCCGGACTCGGGATTGATCGCGTACAGCCGCCCGTCCTGCGCCGAACTTCATCCACGCGATGTCGTCGCCGATCGTCTCTACCGTCCAGCCCTCGAGCGTCGGGATCAGCATCGCCAGGTTCGTCTTGCCGCAGGCGCTCGGGAATGCGCCGGTGATGTACTTGACCTCGCCCTCGGGCGAGGTCAGCTTGAGGATCAGCATGTGCTCGGCCATCCAGCCCTCGTCGCGCGCCATCACCGAGGCGATCCGCAGCGCGAAGCACTTCTTGCCGAGCAGCGCGTTGCCGCCGTAGCCGGAGCCGTATGACCAGATCTCGCGCGTCTCGGGGAAGTGCACGATGTACTTGTTATCCGCGTTGCACGGCCACGGCACGTCCTCCGCGCCATCCTCGAGCGGCATCCCCACGGAGTGCAGGCAGGGCACGAACTCGCCTTCGCTGCCGAGCGCGTCGAGCGCGCCCTGGCCCATGCGCGTCATGATCCGCATGCTCACCGCGACATAGGTCGAGTCGGTCAGCTGCACGCCGACGTGGCTCTTGTCCGAGCCGAGCGGCCCCATCGAGAACGGGCACCACGTACATCGTGCGGCCCGCGCATGCGAGCCCGCGAACAGCTCGCTGAGCGTCTCGCGCATCTCAGCCGGGATCGCGCCAGTTGTTCGTCGGTCCCGCTTCGGCCTCGGTGGCCGAGCAGATGAACGTGCGGTCCTCGACGCGCGCCACGTCGCCGGGGTCCGACAGCGCCAGGTAGGAGTTCGGCCGCTTGGCCTCGGAGAGCTTCTCGAAGGTCCCCGCCTCGACGAGCTCTGGCAGAGCCGGTCGTACTCCTCGGCGGAGCCGTCGCACCAGATGGACCTGCTCCGGTTCGGTGAGGGCCGCCACCTCCTCGACCCAGGCCAGCAGGCGCTCGTTCTTTGTGGGGGCGGGGACGGTGGTGTTCATGAGATCCAAGCGGCTCCTCGGTATCGCGGTCGTGATCGGCGCGCCGTCGTCCTTGACGCGCTGCCGGGCCAAGATTGGCTCCGGGAACGGAAAAACGCCCTCTGCGGGCGGTCTGAGAAGCCTATCGCACCCCTGAATCGACGTTGCCTCTCGGCGCCGGGCATGGCCGAGGCACTGGCGACGCGGCGAGCGGAACTCCTCGGGGTCCGCGGGGTACGAGCACGAGGCGCTTGAACTCGGCCACCAGCACGCCGTCCTGGTTCAGCACGCGCGTGTGCACCTTCACCGTGCCGCGGTCGGGCTTGGACTGGGACTCGTGCTTCTCCAGCACCTCGGACTCGCAGTAGAGCGTGTCGCCGTGGAACACCGGTGCGGGGTGCTTGAGCTCTTCGGTCGCAAGGTTCGCGATCGCCTTGCCGCTGACGTCTGCTGACCGACATGCCGAGCGCGAGCGAGTAGACGAGCGGGCCGACGACGACGTTGCGCCCCTGCTGGGATTTGTGCGCGTACACGTCGTTCAGGTGCAGCGGGTGGTGGTTCATCGTGATCAGGCAGAAGAGGTGGTCGTCGGACTCGGTCACCGTCTTTGCGGGCCAGTGCTTGTACACGGCGCCGACCTCGAACTCCTCCAGGTAGCGGCCGTATGGATGGGCGCCGCTCGCCTCGCGTGCGGCCTGATCGGTCTCGACGGGGTGGGTCTCGCTCATGGGTCTCCTTCGGATGGTTGCACGCCGCAACTCTAGACTGTCCGAAGCGCCCAGACGATACGGTTTGGAGTCAGACCCATCCCGAACGCCACCCAGGCCACCCAGGAGACCAGACTTGCGCAACCCCCGCGACTTCTTCAAGCCCCTCGCGATCGACGCGCCCGAGCCCGCGCGCGAGATCCCGTTCAAGCCGTCCCGGATGATCCACTTCATGGACTTCTCGAACGAGAAAATGGTCGCGAAGGCTCCCGACCTCGCGCCGCACGGTGGACATCCTGCTCGGCAACCTCGAGGACGCCGTGCCGCTTGAAAAGAAGGAGGCGGCACGAGCCGGTCTGATCAAGGTCGGCAGGGAGATGGAGCTCGGCGACACGGCCCTGTGGACGCGCGTCAACGAGCTCGCCTCGCCCTACTTCCTCGACGACATCACCCAGCTCGTGGCCGAGATCGGGCACAAGCTCGAGGTGGTCATGATCCCGAAGGTCGAGGGTCCGTGGGACATCCACTACGTCGACCGTCTGCTGGCCCAGCTGGAGGCGAAGGCGGGCCTCGAGCGCCCGATCCTGATCCACTGCGTGCTCGAGACCGCCCAGGGCGTCGCCAACCTCGAGGAGATCGCCTGCGCCTCCCCGCGCATCCAGGGGATGAGCTTCGGCCCCGCCGACCTCGCCGCCTCGCGGCGCATGAAGACCACGCGCGTCGGCGGCGGGCACCCCGGCTACCGCACGATCGCCGACCCCGATCCGCGAGGACCCGGACGCGCCGCGGCCGAGCTACCAGCAGGACCCGTGGCACTACTCGATCGCGCGCATGGTCGACGCCTGCACGTCAGTCGGCGCGCTGCCGTTCTACGGCCCCTACGGCGACATCTCGCGACGCGGAGGGCTGCGAAACGCAGTTCCGGGCCTCGTTCCTGCTCGGCTGCGTCGGCGCCTGGTCGCTGCACCCGGGCCAGATCGCGATCGCCAAGCGCGTCTACTCGCCCGACCCCGACGAGGTCGCGTTCGCGAAGAAGGTGATCGAGGCGATCCCCGACGGGCGCGGCGTGCACATGATCGACGGCAAGATGCAGGACGACGCGACCTGGAAGCAGTGCAAGGTGATGGTCAACCTCGCGGAAATGCTCGCCAAGAAGGATCCTGAGCTGGCCGAGGCCTACGGGTTCGTGCCGCAGGCCGCCGCCGTATAGGCTTCCGCGCCGCATGAGATTCTTCGAGTTCGAGGCGCGCGAGATCGTCAAGCGCGCCGGCATCCCCGTGACGGACTACGGCTTCACGACCGACCCGGCCGAGGCCAAGCAGATCGCCGAGCGGATCGGCGGCCCGACGGTTATCAAGTCCCAGGTGCTCTCCGGCGGGCGCATGAAGGCGGGCGGCGTCAAGTTCGCCGAGGCACCCGCCGAGGAGGCCGAGAGTCCTACGCTCGGGACATCCTGCAGCTGGAGATCGGCGGGCACATGCCGCGCGGGGTACTGGTTGACCCGAAGGCGGAGGTCGAGCAGGAGTACTACGCCGGCGTCGTCTGGGACGGCACCGCCAAGAAGCCGCTGATGCTCTTCAGCGACATGGGCGGCATCGACATCGAGCAGGTCGCCGAGGAGCACCCCGACCACGTCGGCCGCGGCCACTTCTCCACGCTCGAGCCCTTCTCCGACTTCCAGGCCAAGCAGGTCATCGCCGCCGCCGGCGTCACCGGCAAGGCGCTGCAGCGCGCCACCCCGGTGCTCGCTCGCCTGGCCCAGCTGTTCCTCGACAACGACATGACGCTCGCCGAGATCAACCCGCTGGCGCAGCTGAAGGACGGCTCGTTCGTCGCGCTCGACGCGCACATGGAGATGGAGAACGAGGGCATGCCGCGTCAAAAGAGCCTGATCGAGGCACTGGGTATCGGCGCGGACGAGGGCACCCGCGAGGAGCTACACCCCGACTTCGTTCGAGGTCGCCGTCAAGGCGATCGACGCCGCCGATCATCGTGGCGTCATCCAGGGCAAGGACACCGGCTTTCAACGGCAACATCGGCCTGGTGATCGGCGCGGGCGGCGGCTCGCTGACGCTCACCGACGCCGTGCGCCAGCAGGGCGGTAAGCCCGCCAACTACTCCGAGATCGGCGGCAACCCGTCGGTCGCCAAGGCCTGCGGCCTGGCCAAGCAGGTTCTCCAGAAAGACGGCGTCGAGAAGATCGCGGTGATGATGTCGATCGTCTCCAACACGCGCGTGGACATCGTCGCGCGCGGCGTGATCAAGGCCTGCGTGGAGCTGGGCAAGGACCCCGGCGAGAACGATCGCGATCTTCCGCATCCCAGGCGCCTGGGAGGAGGAGGGCTTCAAGATCCTCGACAAATACGGGATCGAGTACTGCGACCGGTCGGTGTCGTTGTGGGAGGCCGCGGGCCGGGCGGTCGCCAAGATTGAACCCCACCCACCCGAGGCGGCCTAGCGATGTCGATCCTCATCGACCAGGACACCACCTTCATCATCCAGGGCATCACCGGGCGCGAGGCCGTCAACCTCACGCGCGAGTGCCTGGACTACGGCTCGAAGATCGTCGGCGGCGTCACCCCCGGCCGCAAGGGCCGTGAGGTCCACGGCGTGCCGGTGTTCGACACCGTCGAGCAGGCTCGTCGAGCACAACGGCGGCGTCGTGCCCGATGGCTCGGTCGTCACCGTCCCGCCCGCGGGCACGCGCGACGCCGTCTTCGAGGCGCTGCATGCCGGCATCAAGACGATCGTGATCGTCACCGAGCGTATCCCGCGCCGCGACGTCGCGATGATGGTCGAGCTGGCCGACGCCAAGGGCGCGCGAATCATCGGTCCCAACTGCCTCGGTGTGATCGTCCCCGGCGTCGCCAAGATGGGCGGCATCGGCGGCCCTGCGCGCAACGCCGCGGTCGCCTACCAGCCCGGCGCGGTCGGCGTGATGAGCCGCTCCGGCGGCATGACGACGGAGATCTCCTCCACACTGACGGCAGCGGGACTCGGCGTCTCCACGGCGGTCTCGATCGGCGGCGACGCGATCATCGGCTCAACCTACGCCGAGCTGATGCCGTACTTCGAGGCCGACGAGCAGACCCAGGCGATCGTGATCTACACCGAGCCCGGCGGGCGCATGGAGGCCCAGCTGGCGCAGTGGGTCACCGAGCACAACTCGCGCCTGCCGATCATCGCCTTCATGGCCGGCAAGTTCATGGACGACGAGGAGATGCAGGGCATGTCCTTCGGGCACGCCGGCACGATCGTCGAGGGCAAGGAGGACAGCGCGACCGAGAAGATCGCCCGCCTCCAGGCGGCTGGCATCCCCGTCGTGCAGCGGATCGACGAGATCCCCGACCTGGTCAAGGCCAAGATCGCCGAGAGGAGCCCAAGCGTGAGAAAGGACGGGATGTTCATCGCCGTCGAGGTCGATGACCAGGCTGCCGCCGATACCGAGCTGGCCCGCCGGCTGAGCGAGGCCTGCCCGGTCGACATCTTCGCCCAGAAGCCCGACGGCAGCTTGGAGCTCGTGGAGGAGAACCTCGACGAGTGCGTCCTCTGCCGCCTGTGCCTGGACGCCGCTGACTCGGACCCCACCCACCCCGATCAACCGGTGAAGATCATCAAGCTGTACGACAACGGCGCGGTCCTGGCCTGATTCCCTTTGACCGTGCGGTGGACTATCGTGTTAACGAGCCCATGAACGAAAACTTTTCGCTGATAGTGATGTGTCTGTTTCTGCTGGGCTCACTGGCGTTTCTGGCCCAGCAGCTGACCGCATACCACTAGACGACCGCTAGGCGGCGCGAATGCTGCGTCCTCGTCCGCTCGCGTGCAGAGCACGCCACGCTCCCTGCGTCCTTGCCTCGCTTGCCTATCGACCGTCTGAGATGCTCAGTCGTGTTTGCGGGCGTGGCGCGTGTTCTCGCGTTCCTGTTGCTTCTCGACGACGCTCGAGATCAGCCGCAGGAACTGCTCGGGACCGGAGGCCTTGGCCTGGCCATAGGTGAACGCCTCGATCCAGTCGGGCACCTTGGCCTCATGGGCCATCACGTTGAAGAACTCGCGGCGCATTTCCACCCGCACGCGGGCGTCGGTGGGAGGCGTCTTTACCACCTCGATGCCGGGCATCTCCAGGCGGAAGTGCTGCACGTCGCCGCGCCCGCGCAGCTCGACGGCGACCACGAGCTTCAACGGCTCGAGGGCCGGCACCTCCTCCAGGAACCTGCGCACGGCGAGTTCGATCAGGCTCTTTGCGTCCTCGGCCATCAGATCTTGTGCCGCTCGAGAAGCTTGCGCCCGATCACCATGCGCTGGATCTCCGAGGTGCCCTCGCCGATCAGCAACAACGGAGCGTCGCGGTAGAGGCGCTCGATCTCATACTCCTTTGAGTATCCGTAACCGCCGTGGATCCGGAAGGACTCCTCGACGCAGAAGCGCCCGGCCTCGGAGGCGAACAGCTTGGCCATCCCGGCCTCGAGATCGGAGCGCACGCCGGCGTCCTTCATACGAGCCGCACGCAGCGTGAGCAGCCTGGCGGCATCGACCTGAGTGGCCATGTCGGCGAGCTTGAACTGGATCGCCTGGTGCTGGGCGATCGGCTTGCCGAAGGTCTTGCGCTCCTGGGAGTAGCGCAGCGCGAGCTCGAGCGCCCGTTGGGCGATCCCGACTCCGCGCGCCGCCACGTTCACGCGGCCGACCTCCAGGGCGTCCATCATCTGCGAGAAGCCCTTGTTCAGGCCGTCCTGCTCGCCGCCGAGTATGTTCTCCGCCGGGCAGTTGTAGCCGTCAAAAACGAGCTCGGTGGACTCCACACCCTTGTAGCCCATCTTTTTGATCTTCGGGGGCACGTTCAAGCCCGCGTACTCCCCCGTGTTCTCAGAGACGCCCGCCTGCTTCTCGGCGATAAAGCAGGTCATACCGCGGTGGCGAGGATCGGCCTCGGGGTCTGTCTTGACCAGTACGAACACCAGCGTGGACATAAGCCCGTTGGTGACCCACATCTTCTGCCCGTTGATCTCATAGGCGCCGTCGCTCGTCTTCTTGGCGGAGGTCTTGATTGCCTGCACATCCGAGCCGAGCTCGGGCTCTGAAAGGGAGAACGCCGCCCTGATCTCACCGGTGGCCATGCGCGGCAGATACTTCTGCTTCTGCTCGTCGGTGCCGAACTTCATCAGCAGATAGGAGCCGATGAAGTGCGTGTTGATCACACCGGATATCGAGATCCAGCCGCGCGAGAGCTCCTCCACAATCATCGCGTAGGTCGTCAGGTCCAGGCCCATTCCCCCGTACTCCTCGGGGATGGTCACCCCGAACAGCCCGAGCTCCTTCATCTGCTCGACGATCGGCTCGGGGAAGGCGTCCTCGTGGTCGTAGTGCTCGGCGTTCGGCAGGATCTGCTCGTCGGCGAACTGGTGGACCATCTCGGTGATCGCTTTCTGCTCGTCGGAGAACTCGTGGGGGTTTTGGGTGGTCACGGCCAAGTCAGTAGCTCCAGTGTCGATTTCGGTCTGAGCAGAGAGAATACCGGCGTGAACTTCGCCAGGGACGTCCTCGACCAGCTGCCGCCTTCGGGCCTGGCGCTCGTAGAGCTGACGCGCGACGGCGCGCGCCGCGAGTGGACGTTCGCCGAGGTCAGCGAGCGCAGCGCGTGCCTGGCTGGCACTCTGCGGGCCCGCGGAATCGGGCGCGGCGACGTGGTGCTGACGCTGATCGGCAACCGGCCCGAGTGGGTGTTCACGATGCTGGCCTGCTTTCGGATCGGCGCGGTCGTGCTGCCGTGCACCGAGCAGTTGCGCGCGAAGGACCTGGCCTTGCGCATCGAGGCAGTGCGCCCATCGCTGATCCTCGCCGATGAGCGCAACCGGGCCGAGTTGGAGATAGCCCGGCCGGAATGCCCGGTGGCACTCCTGCCTGAGGAGACGCTGTTCGCGTCCGAGCCGGCGCCTGCCGCAGAGCTCGCGGCGGAGGAGCCCTGCCTGATCACCTTCACCAGCGGCACGGCGGGCGAGCCGAAGGCGGTGGTGCATGGCCAGCGCTACCTCACCGGGCAGCGTTTGCAGGCCTCACACTGGCTCGACGCGCGTGCGGGTGAGCTCGTGTGGTGTACCGCCGCGAGCGGCTGGTCGAAGTCCGCCCGCAACATCTTCATCGCGCCGTGGCTGTCGGGCGCTGCCGCGCTGCTGCACGATGCACGTTTTGACCCGGATGAGCGGCTGGAGCTGCTCGCGCGCGAGCGCGTGAACGTGCTGTGCATGGCCCCAACCGAGTACCGGGTGATCGCCAAGCGCTCGAACCTGCGAGCGCTTCCGGCACTGCGCACGATGGTGGCCGCGGGCGAGGCGCTCAATCCCGAGGTCCTGCGCGCTTGGCGTGCAGTCACCGGACTGGAGATCCGCGACGGCTACGGCCAGACTGAGACAGGCCAGCTGACCGGCGCGCCGCCCGGCGCGCAGGCAAGGCCCGGCTCGATGGGACCCGCGCTGCCGGGCGTGGGCCTGCTGATCAAATACGGCGAGCTGACGGCGAACCCGGTGACCATTCCGACCTTCTTCCTCGGCTACCTAGGCGAGCACGTGCGCCGTGACGAGGACGGCACATGGAGCGTGGAGGACCGCCGCGCCGGACCGCCGTGGCGCACCGGAGACCTGGTGGCGCAGGATGAGGACGGCTGGTATCACTTCGAGGGGCGTAACGACGATCTGATCATCTCCGCCGGCTACCGGATCGGGCCGTTCGAGGTCGAGTCCGCGCTCGTCGCTCACCCCGCGGTGGCCGAGGCCGCCGCCGTGGCGGCCCCGGATGAGGAGCGCGGCGAGGTCGTGCGCGCGGTGGTCGTGCTGCGCGACGGCCACGCCCCTTCCACGGCGCTGGCCAAGGAGCTGCAGGAGCACGTCAAGCTTCAGACCGCGCCCTACAAGTACCCGCGCATCATCGACTTCGCCTCCGAGCTCCCGAAGACCGCAAGCGGGAAGATCAGACGAGCTGCTCTGCGGTCTGAGCGCTAACGCTCGCGCGGGCGAAGTCGCTCTCGAGCTCTTTGACCTCTTGCGCCACCGCCGGCGCGGGAGGACGCAGCACTCCGAACGCCGCGAGGATGCCCACACTGACGAACGCCGCCGCCACTATGTAGGCGAGGTGGTACCCGCCGGTCAGCGCACTGGACAGCGGGTTCCCGCTGGCGCTCAGCGTCTTGGTGTGGTCGGTGGCGATCGTCCCGAGCGTGGCGAGGCCGATCGCGCCGAACAGCTGCACCGAGACGTTGATGATTCCGGAGGCGAGGCCCGCGTCGCGCGCGGGCGCGTCGGCCATCCCAATCGTGAGCAGCGGCAAAAACGACGCGCCTGCCCCCAGGCCGAGCGCCAGGAAGGCGAAGAACAGGCCGGGGAAGTAGCTCGCGTGAATGCCCTGGGCCGCGAGCAGCACCAAGCCCACGATGATCCCCACCAGCCCGGCCGCAAGCGTCTGCACCGAGCCAAAGCGCTCCACGGCCCGTGCCGAGAGTCCCATCGACATGGTCGCGATCGCGATCGTCAGCGGCATGAATGCAAGTCCCGTGTCGATCGCGTTGTAGCCGAGCACGCGCTCTAGGTACAGGGCGCCGAGGAAGAACGCGGAGAACATGCCCGTCACGAGCAGCCCGCGAACTAGGCTCGACCCCATCAGCATGCGCAGGCGCAGGATCCTAAGCGGCATGATCGGGTTGGAGATGCGGGACTCCAGCCAGAAGAAGGCGCCGAGCAGGAGCAGCGCAGCACCGCCGACGCCGAGCGTGCGCGCCGAGAGCAGGCCGTATTCGGTCGACTTGACGATCGCGAAAGCGCCCAGCATCGTCGCGAGCGTGATCAGGATCGATCCCGCCACGTCGACACCGCCGGCCAGGCCGATGCCCTCGTTCTCCTCGATCAGCACCCAGCCGAGCAGGAACGCGAGCGCTCCGATCGGCACGTTGACAAAGAAGATCCAGTGCCAGTCCAGTGACTGTGTGAGCGCACCCCCGGCGAGCAGGCCGATCGAGCCGCCACCAGCGGAGACGAACGCGTAGGCGCCCATCGCCTTAGCCTGCTCAGCGCGCTGCGGGAACTCGGTCACGATGATCGCGAGGATCACCGCAGAGGCCACCGCCCCACCGATCCCTTGCAGCAGGCGAGCGCCGATCAAAAGCCCCTGGCTGTTGGCGAGGCCGCACAACACCGAGGCCGTGGTGAACAGGACGAGCCCTGTGAGGAAGACCTTCTTGCGGCCGACCAAGTCGCCGACCCGGCCAGCGAGCAGCAAAAAGCCGCCGAAGGTGATCAGGTAGCCGTCGATCACCCACGTGAGGTTGCCCTGGGAGAAGTGCAGGTCGCGCTGAATCGAGGGCAGCGCGACGTTGACGATCGTCGCGTCGAGCACCATCATCAGCTGGCCGAGGCAGAGCACCGAGAGCGCTATCCAGCGGCGGCGCTCTTGCTTGCGCTCGGTGTCTGATCTCCCGTTTGCGGTCGGCCCGGCTTGGTCTGCGACGGTGATCTGGCTCATGTGTGGCTCCTTCTGGGTGGCGAAGTAGCACACCATACCATGGATCATCCTTGCTATAGAGATGATCGACATAAAATTTATGATCGCTGCTAGAGTGACTACAGATGGAGAATGGTGTAAAATCACTCGCGATGGGTGCTGAGAGGGCATGTGCTCCGGGCTCGATGGTGCTGCTCACCCGGCTGGCCAAGCAGGTTTACCGGCGCAGCAGCGACGAGCTGTTGGGGATGCAGCTGCGTCACCTGGTCGCGCTCAGCTATGTGCGTGACCACGATGCCTGCCCTCAGCACGAGCTGGCCGAGGCGTTCTGTATGGACGCCAACAACGTCGTTTTGCTGCTCAACGAGCTCGAGCAGCTGGGCTACGCCACGCGCCTGCGCGACCCCGACGATCGCCGTCGCCACATGGTCGAGCTCACTCCCGTGGGCGCGGAGGCGCTGAGCCTCGCCGAGCACGCCCAGGAAGCGATCGAGGACGACGTCTTGCAGGCACTCGATCCGAGCGAACGCGCCACCCTCTGGCAGCTGTTGACCCGTGCGCTCTACGGCGCCGAGCCGGCCACAGACAACACCTACAGCGCGACGACCGCGTCGATCTCGACCTGAGCGCCCTTCGGCAGCGCCGCCACGCCGACCGTCACGCGCGCCGGGGGATCGTCCGCGAAGAAGCTCGCGTACACCTCGTTGACCTCCCCGAAGGCCGCCAGGCCGGTCATGTAGATCGTGATCCGAACAGCGTCCTGCAGCGTCGCTCCCGCCGCTGCGCAGACGGCGTCCAGGTTCTCCAGACAGCGGCGCGCCTGCTCGGCAGGCGTCTCTCCCACCAGCTCGCCGGTCGCCGGGTCGAGCGGGATCTGACCCGAGCAGAACAAGAGGCCGCCCGCACGGACCGCGTGGCTGTAAGGGCCGATCGCCGCGGGAGCGCCGCGGGCCTTGACGATCTCACGCTCACCGCTCATCAGTGAGGCGAGCCTACCGCGTCACCCGGTAACGTCTGAGGGAATGTTCAGGCGCGCGCCGACACCCCTGCTCGTGGCGGCGCTGCTGATCGGAATCCTTCAGAGTGTGAGCGTCGCGCCAGCCGATGGCGCGCTGGCGTTCGCCCCCTGTGCGAGCAACGCCCCAGCTGGTTTTTCCTGCGCGGCCGTGCCAGTCCCGCTCGACCGCCGCGGCCAGGTGCCCGGCACGATCGCCTTGAGCGTCGAGCGCAAGTCTGCGAGCCCCATCCAGAGCAAGGCCGCCGTCCTCGCGCTGGCGGGCGGCCCGGGCCAGGCGGCGCTGGGACTCGGCGAATTCATCGCCAAAGCCCTGGCGCCAGCGCTCACCGCGCGGGACCTGCTCATCTTCGACCAGCGCGGCACCGGCGCATCTGGCCCGCTGAGCTGCTCCGCCCTGAACAGCTTCAGCGGCACCGCAAGCCAGGCCTTCGAACATTGCGCCCTTGAGATCGGGCCGGCCCGCGGCGCTTACACCACCCAGGAATCGGTGGCAGACATCGAGGCCATCCGCCAGGCCGCGGGGTATGAAAAGCTCGTCCTGTACGGCACTTCCTATGGCACGAAGGTCGCCGAGCAGTACGCCGAACGCTACCCGCAACACGTGGAAGCCCTCGTACTCGACTCGGTCGTGCCCCCGGACGGGCCGGAACCGTTCGCGATCCCCACTTTTCAGGCGATCGGATCAGTACTCGGCGAGCTGTGCTCGAAGGGCGCCTGCACGGCGATCACACCCAACCCGCTGGCGGACATCGCGAGCCTTGCGGCACGGTTGCGCAAGCATCCCGCGAGCGGCTCGGTATACGACGGCTCGGGCCATCGCCACACCGCCACGCTGGCGGAGCCGGGCCTGCTCGGCATTCTGCAGGCAGGTGACCTGAACCCCGCGCTGCGCGCGCTGCTGCCAGCCGCGGTGCACTCAGCGCTGCGCAACGACCCCGATCCGCTGCTGCGCCTGCAGCTGCTCGCCGAGGGGCTGATCCCGAACAGGCCGGGGGGCCACCCGACCGAAGAAAACTCCGATCAGATCGACGAAGCGCTGTTCGTGACGACCACGTGTGAGGAGGCGCCATTCCCCTGGCAGCGCAGCGGCGCTGCGGCGACGCGGCTCGCGGAAGCCCGCGGCGCCCTGAGCGCCCTGCCGGGCTCGGACTTCTATCCATTCGACGCTCCCACCGCGTTTGAAAGCAGCCTAATCCCGGCCTGTGCCGGCTGGCCGGACGCATCGGCGGCGAGCGTCGTGCCGGGCGCGCTGCCGGATGTGCCAGCGCTGATCCTCTCCGGCGCCCAAGACTTGCGGACCCCAACCTCGGGCGCGCGGCGCGTCGCGGCGCTGATTCCAGATGCACAGCTGCTCGTCGTGCCGTTCACGGGCCATTCGGTGATCGGCAGCGACTTCAGCGGCTGCGCCACGCAGGCCGTGACGGCGTTCTTCGCTGGCGGGGTGAGCGGACAGCCAATCCTCCCATGCGCGCCCAGCCCAGACATATTCGCGCCCACGCCGCTCACCCCCACGAAGCTCGCCTACGTACACCCGGCCCCGGGGCTAAGCGGTAGGCCAGGCCCTCACGCTCACCGCCGTGCTCGACACGATCATCGACCTCAACCGCCAGGTGATCGGCGCCACCCTGCAGGCCAATGCGCAGCTCCCCAGCGGGTCGAGCTTCGGCGGGCTGCGCGGCGGCGACGCCAAGCTGAGCTCCTCCAGATTGCAGCTGACCCGCTTCACGTTCGTGCCGGGTGTCCAGCTGAGTGGGACGTTCCCGGTGAGCAAAGGCCGGCTGCAGAGCGCAACCCTACGCATCTCGGGCGCCGCCGCCGCCAGCGGCACGGTGCGCGTGGGTTCCGGCAAGCAGGTCACCGGCAGCCTAGGGGGCAAGCGCTTCGACGTGAACATCGCCAAGGTCAGACTGTCGCGTGCGGGCTCCAGCCCGGGCGAATGGGTGGGCGGGCAACCATTACCCGTCGCCTTCCCGCTGCCTGCGCTTGCGGGGCTACGCTGATCCAGTGCCCAACGCGCTAGCGCTCCAGACCTCCCCCTACCTGCGCCAGCACGCCTCCAACCCCGTCGACTGGCTGCCCTGGGGACCCGTCGCGCTCGAGCGCGCCCGGTCCGAGGACAAGCCGCTGCTCGTGTCGATCGGCTACTCCTCCTGCCACTGGTGCCACGTGATGGAGCACGAGTCCTTCGAAGATGTTCGCACGGCCGCGCTGATGAACGAATCCTTCATCTGCGTGAAGGTCGACCGCGAGGAGCGCCCGGACATCGACGCGCTCTACATGGAGGCCGTCCAGACCATGACCGGCCACGGCGGCTGGCCCCTGAACGTGTTCCTCACCCCCGAGCAGCTCCCGTTCTACGGCGGCACCTACTTCCCGCCCGACTCCCGCCCCGGGATGCCCGCGTGGACGCAGGTGCTGCAAGCGATCGCCGAGGCGTGGTCAGAGCGACGCGAGGAGATCCGCGCGGGCGGCGAGAACCTGCGCGAGCGCCTGTCCGGCGGGGCGCTTCTTTCGCCCTCCTCCGAGCCGCTGCGCGAGGACGCACTCGACGCGGCGGTGGCCAGGCTCAAGGAGTCCTTCGATCCCCTCAACGGGGGATTTGGAGGCCCGCCGAAGTTCCCTCAAGGACCGGTAATCGAGTTCCTGCTGCTGCGTGGCGAGACAGAGATGGCGCTGCACACCCTGCGCGCGATGGCCTCGGGAGGCATCCACGACGTCCTCGGCGGCGGCTTTCACCGCTACGCGGTCGACGCCACCTGGACCGTCCCCCATTTCGAGAAGATGCTCTACGACAACGCCCTGCTCGCCCGCGCCTACCTCCATGGTTGGCAGGCATCCGGAGACCCGGAGCTGCGTGCAGTCTGCGTGGATACGCTCGACTGGGTACTGCGCGAGATGCGGGGCCCCGAGGGCGGCTTCTACTCCGCGCTCGACGCCGACTCAGAGGGCGTCGAGGGCCGCTTCTACGTGTGGACCGTCGCCGAGCTGAGAGATGTCCTGGGAGAGGAAGCCGATGCGGCGATCGCCTGGTTCGGCGCCACCGCCCAGGGCAACTTCGTCGATCCGCACCGGGTGGACGGGACTCCATCAGGCCTCAACGTGCTGACCAACCGCGGCCCCGCCCCTCCGGAGGACGTGCGGCTGCGCATCCGTTCACGCCTGCTGCAGGCGCGCGCGCATCGCACCCGCCCGGCACTGGATGACAAGCGCCTGACCTCCTGGAACGCGCTGATGATCACCGCTCTGGCCGATGCCGGAGCGGCGCTCGATGAGCCGGCATATCTCGACGCGGCCGTTGCCTGCGCCGAGTTCGTCCTGCGAGACCTACGCGACGATCACGGCCGTCTGCTGCGCACCTACAACGACTCCCAGGCCACCATCGGCGCCTATCTCGAGGATCACGCCTTCCTGCTGGAGGCGCTGCTCATCTTGTTTGAAACGACCTGTCAGGAGCGCTGGTTCACGGAGGCGAGCGCCCTCGCGGACATTTTGATCGCCCGCTTCTCAGATCCAAACAACGGCGGCTTCTATTCGACCGCCTCAGACAGTGAAGCGCTGATCGCGCGCCGCAAGGACCTCGAGGACTCCCCGATTCCCGCCGGCGCCTCCTCCGCCGCGCTCGGCCTGTTGCGACTGGCTCAGCTGACCGGGTCAGAGGAGTACGAGCGTCACGCCGTCTCGGTCCTGCGCCTGCTCGCAGACATCGCCCCCCGTCATCCCACCGCCTTCGGGCACCTGCTGCAGGTCCTGCACTGGCACCTCTCCCCCGCCCGCCCGATCGCCTGCGCGGTGCCTACAAAGTAGAGAGGCCAATGCGCCGGTATATGCGTTTTATCTATCCGTTTTGGGCGATAAAGGTCGTTGGCATCTCAAATAATCGAAAGGTAGCGGTCCAGCTCCCACTGGGTGACCTGCACGCGGTAGTCGTCCCACTCCTGACGCTTGATCTCCACGTACCTGTTGAACATGTGCTCCCCGAGGGTCCTCAGCACCAGCTCTGACTCCGCCATGATCTCGATCGCCTCGCCCAAGCTCTCCGGCAGCTGCTCCACGCCCAAGCGCTTGCGTTCCTCGCCTGAGAGGTGGTACAGGTTCTTCTCCATCGGCTCGGGAAGCTCGTACCCCTTCTCGATCCCCTCCAACCCCGCCTGCAACAGCACCGCGAACGTCAAATACGGGTTGCATGCAGGGTCCGGGCAGCGCAGCTCCATGCGCGTGGCCTTCTCCTTCCCCGGGTGATACAGCGGCACCCTTACCAGCGCCGAGCGGTTGCGCCGCGACCACGCGACATACACGGGCGCCTCAAAACCCGGCACCAGCCGCTTGTAGGAGTTCACCCACTGCGCGAAGACCGCGCAGATCTCCCGCGCGTGCTTGAGCTGGCCGGCGATGAACGCCTTGCCGACGTCTGACAGGAAGTACTGGTCATCGGGGTCATAAAACGCGTTCTTGCCGACAGAGAACAGCGACTGGTGGGTGTGCATCCCCGAGCCGTTCTCGCCGAACAGCGGCTTCGGCATGAACGTCGCGTGCCAGCCGTACTTCATCGCGTACTCCTTCACGGTGATCCGGTAGGTCATGCAGTCGTCGGCCATCTTCAGCGCATCCGCATATCGCATGTCGATCTCGTGCTGGCTCGGCCCGACCTCGTGGTGGGTGTACTCGACATGGATCCCCAGCTGCTCCAGCGCGAGCACCGTCTCACGACGGACATCCGAGCCCGCATCGAGCGTCGTCAGGTCGAAGTAGCCGCCCTCGTCGAGCACCTCGGTGCTCTTGCTGTCGCGAAACAGGAAGTACTCGAGCTCCGGCCCCACGTTGAATGTGTCGAAGCCCATCGTATGCGCGCGCTCGAGCGCTCTGCGCAGCACGTGGCGCGGATCGCCCTCGTACGGCGTGCGCTCGGGGGTCACCACGTCGCAGAACATCCTCCCCACGCCCTGCTCCTCCGGGCGCCATGGCAACACCGCAAACGTCTTCGGATCGGGCATCGCGATCATGTCGGACTCCTCGATCGCGTTGAACCCGGTGATCGAGGACCCGTCGAAGCCCATTCCTGCCTCGAACGCGTCGTCCAGCTCGGCCGCGTTGATCGAAAACGACTTCAGCTGGCCGAGGATGTCGGTGAACCAGAAGCGGATGAAGCGGATCTCGTGCTCAGCCACGAGCGCCTTGACTTCCTCCGCGGTCTGCGGCTGCTCCTCTGTCGGCTGCGCTCCCATCGCGCCGGACCTTAGACGATGACCTTCTCGCCCGCTATCGACTTTTGGCTAAACCGCCGGAGTCAGTGTCCGGCGACGGCGGCGACGAAGCTTGCCACCTGTTCGGCTTCCTTGCCCTGATACAGCATCGCCGGCATCTGCCCCAGCCCGCGGGCGCGGCCTTCGGCGATCGCGTTTTCGACGAGCGCTTTGCGACCGGCCGCAGCCGGGATGTCCGCCCCGACCCGCACGTCCAGGTTCGGGCCGGTGCGGCCGACCGACTTGACCGCCGCCAGCGTGTGGCAGACCGCGCAGGCATGGGCGAACAGTTCGCGGCCCTTCACCTGTTCAGCGTTCAAATGCAGCCCGCCAACCGCCACGCTCGCCTTGTGCTCGCCGTTGAACGCCAGCACGAGCGCCGGCACGGCCAGCCCGGCCGCGAACAGCAGCACGATCCCGAGCGTCACCGCGCGCTGACCGAGCTTCGAATCGGTGTGCAGGGACTCGCGCGCGCCGCGCGGGCCACCGCGCATCGCGACGAAGAACACCCCCAGGCCGAGAACCACCCAGAACAGGACGAAACCAATAACCATGCGGGCGGGACCATATCGGCTGCCGGGGCCATACGGCCGGGCGCCGCCCGATGAGAGCTCTCTTATCTTGGCTTTAGCCTGGCGGAAGCTACAGCGCTACTCTGAGCTGGAGGGTCACATGAGCTATCTCCTTCGCAGACTTCCCCTCTCGCGCCTGCTGCTGCTCTGCGGACTGGTGGTCGTCCTCGGCATCTCCGCGACCGCGCTCGCGTCCGCGCTTTCCACTGGACCGACGCCACCAGCGAAGCCGTTGGCACAAGCGATCCACGATGCACTCACCGGGGCGAACGGATCACAAGTCCAAGGGGTCAGCGCGAACATCCAGCTGACCGACCATCTGCTCGAAGGCGCCAGCCTGGCAAGTGGCGGTGGGAACAGCTCGAGCGCCGCCGGTCAGCTCGCCTCCAGCCCGCTCCTCACCGGCTCCTCCGGCCGGATGTGGATCGCCAAGGACGGCCGCGTGCGCCTCGAACTGCAGGCCGAAAAAGGCGACACCCAGATCCTCTACGACGGCCACACGGTGTCGATCTACGACGCCGCCTCCAACACCCTCTATCGCTACACGATTCCCGCGCACGAAGGCGGCGCTGGCTCGGGCACGGACTCGCCAACCTCTCCCACCCACCACGAAGTCCCAACCGTCGCGAAGATCGAAGAAGCGATCTCGCACTCAGACCACGTGAGCCTTTCCGAAGCGAAACCGGACGACATCGCCGGCCAGGCCGCCTACACGGTACGCGTCACACCCAAGGAACCCGGCAGCCTGATCGCCGCCGGCGAGCTCTCCTTCGACGCCGCCAACGGCATCCCCCTGCGCGCGGCGATCTACTCCTCGCACAGCCCCTCCTCCCCGACGATCGAACTGGCAGCCACCGAAATCTCATATGGCCCCGTCGCGGACTCGGTGTTCGCCTTCACGCCGCCTTCCGGCGCCAAGATCGAAGAAATCATCCCGCCCAAGAAGGAAGGCGCGAAGTCCACCGATCCCACCTCCACGCAGAGCGGCGACCATCCTCACGTGAGGACCCACGGTCAGGGCATCGCGACGGTCGCAGTGATCGAAAGCAAGACACAGGAAAGCACCGCCAAGTCCCCATCCGCGATGACCGAAGGACTGCAGAAGATCAAGATCAACGGCATCGAAGCAGCCGAGCTACCCACCGCGCTCGGCACGCTGCTCAGCTTCGAGCGCTCCGGCGTGCGCTACGTGCTGGGTGGCTTCGTGGCGCCCAGCGCCGTCGAGACCGTCGCCAAGGGCCTGTAGCGGTGAGCGAGGCCCCGCCCCGGCGGATGGGATCGTCGTTCCTGGCAAGAACGCAGGGAGCGTGTCGTGCTTGGCACGCGAGCGACTGAGGACGCCGCCAGGGGCGGCGAGAACCCGCCGGTCAAGGCGAGGGGGCTTGTTAAGCGCTACAGCGAGGAGGTCCTGGCGGTCGACCACATCGACCTCAACGTCCAGACCGGCGATGTGTACGGGTTCCTCGGACCCAACGGCGCGGGCAAGACGACGACGCTGCGGATGGCCCTCGGCCTGATCATGCCCACGGAGGGGACGGTCGAGCTGTTTGGGCGCGATCCGCTCCGCGAAGGCGCGCGCGCTCTGGAGGGAGTCGCCGGGTTCGTCGAGGCGCCGCGCTTCTACCCCTACCTGACGGGGCGCAAGAACCTCGAGCTGCTCGCCGCGCTCGACGGTGGCGGCGCGAAGGAGCGCATCGACGAGGTTCTTCAGACCGTCGAGCTGGCCCCGCGAGCCAAGCACAAGGTTGGCGGCTATTCGCATGGGATGCGCCAGCGGCTGGGGATCGCCGCGGCGCTGCTGCGCAAGCCGCGCCTGCTGATCCTCGACGAGCCCGCCACGGGCCTGGACCCCGCTGGGATGCGCGACATGCGTCTGTTGATCCGCCGTCTGGCCGACGAGGGGATCACCGTACTGCTCTCCAGCCACCAGCTCCCCGAGGTGCAGGAACTGTGCGACCGCGTGGCGATCGTCGATCGCGGGCGCGTCGTTTACGAGGGCGCCCTCGCCGACCTGCGCCGTCAGGGCGGAGCCGGATACCGGCTGCGTAGTACCGACGACACGCGGGCACTCGAGATAGCCCGCACGCAGGGTGGCATCGAGCACGCCGCGAGCAGCGAGCATGGCCTGAGCTTCCAGGCCGACGAGCAGCACACCGGCGCGCTATCGCTCGCGCTAGGCGCGGCCGGAGTGGGCATCCTCGCCCTGACCCCCGAGCTGGCGACGCTCGAGGACCTGTTCTTCCGGCTGACCGAAGCCAACGGCGCCAGCAGCTCTGAACAGGCCAGCACCGACGGCCCAAAGATCCCGGCCGAGCGTGTGGCAGAGGCCTCATGAGCAGCGTCGCGAGCGCACCCACGGTGCCGGCCCGGAGCGGTGCGGGCGAGCTCCCATTCAAACGGCCCTCGACGCTCACGGCCTACCGCTGGGAGCTGCGCAAGCTGATCTCGCAGAAGCGCACCTACATGGGACTGGGGCTGGCGGTCATCCTGCCGATCGTCTTCGTCGTGTTCCAGAACCTGCACCAGCGCCACGATCACGGCGGCGGGGACAACCCCTTCGCCCGTCAGATCACTCAGTCCGGGCTGGCGACGCCGGTGCTGATGCTGCTGTTCCTGTCCGTCTTCATGCTGCCCCTAATCGCCGCCCTGGTCGCCGGGGACATCGTCGCCGCCGAGGACGGCAACGGAACCTTGAAGACGATCCTCACGCGCTCGGTCGATCGCGGCCAGGTGTTCACCGCCAAGGCCCTCGCTGCGTTGACCTACGCCACGATTGCGGTGTTCCTGTCGGCCGCGGTGGCGACCATCGGCGGCGTCGCCTCGTGGGGCTTTCATCACGTCGTCACCTACTCGGGAACCGTCGTCTCGGCGCCGGAAGGCCTGCTGCTGGTGTTCGCCGCCAACGCGATCTACCTGATCCCGCTGCTGAGCGTGGCGAGCATCGGAGTGTTGCTGTCAACCGCCACGCGCAACAGCGCCGCGGCCGCGATCGGCACGGTGGGCATCGTCATCCTGCTGTTCGTCGTCGCGCAGATCCCGGGGTTGGAATCCATCAAGCCCTATCTGCTCACCGAACAGTTCGAGAACTGGCACGGCCTGCTGCGCACGCCCACCGACTGGGCGCCGATCTGGCATTCGTTGTGGCTCTGCGCCCTATACGCCGTCCCATCGCTGTTCGCGGCGTACCTCGTTTTCCTCAGGCGCGACGTCGCAGGCGGCTGAGGCGTTCAGCCGACCTCGGCGGGCAGCTCGATCTCGCTCAGCTCGACATCGCCCATCAGGCGTTTTGCCTCGCGGGGATCGATCAGGCCCGCCCCCAGCCTGGACGTGGACTCGGCGCCGCACGCCACACCGAAGCGCAGGCACTGGTCGGGCGCACGACCCTCATAGCGCGCCGCCAGGTAGCCGGCCAGGAAGGCGTCACCGGAGCCGCGCTTGGCGATCGACTCGCGTGGCTGCACGCTCACACGCCTCACAGACGGCTGCCCGTCCACGAGCACCTGGGCGAAGCAGCCGTCGGGGAGCGTCATGATCGCCTCGCGCGGACCGAGTGCGGCGATCTCGCGTACCGCCTGCGAGCGTTCCTCTTCGCTCGAGAACTCGTGCCCCACAAGCTCCTCGGCCTCGATCACATTTGGGGAGACGACGTCGGGCTCGGCGCGAACCGCTTGGCGCAAGGGCTCGCCGTCGGTGTCGATCACCGTCGTGACCCCCGTCCGCTCCAGCTCGCGAATCAGCGTGGCGTAGATGTCGGACTCGATTCCGCGCGGGAGCGAGCCGGCGAACACTACGATCGCGGCACCGCGAGCGAGGTACAGCAGCTTGTCTCGGAACAGCTCCACCTCCCGCTCGGATACCGAGGGGCCGCGTTCGTTGATCTCCGTCTGCTCACCGGTGGTTGGGTCGAGAACCGATGTGTTCGTGCGCGACTCCTCGCGGATGCGCACGAAATCGTTGAGGATCGACTCCTCGGTCAGCTGCTCGACGATGTGGGTCCCCGTGGCACCGCCCGCGAAGCCAGTGGCGATCACCGGCTGGCCGAGCGCCTTCAGTGTGCGGGCGATGTTCACGCCCTTCCCGCCGGCCATCGTGCGCTGCTCGACCGTGCGGTGCCGGCGCCCAAGCCGGAAGTTTGGCACCGAGAGCGACTTATCGATCGCCGCGTTGAGCGTGACCGTGATGATCATCTCTGGCTCTGTACCCGCATTTCAGCGCGCCGAACAGCAGGTGGTGCCGTGGAGCGCACTCCCAGAGGCTAGCGGACCCATCTAAGAGCTTGTTCAATAGCGGTTGCGTCTCGCCCGGCTACCCCAGCGCCCACGTGGCCGCGCGCATACGCTCGGCCTCGGCGCGGGCGGCCTTGGCAGGGTCCTCGCCCGTGCCGTGATGAGCGTTTGCGATGCTGCGCGAGGCGGTGACGAGCCCGCCTGCGCGGCCCGGGGCGAAGGCGGGGGCGAGATCCTCCACCCGCCCCCCCTGCGCGCCCACCCCGGGGAGCAGGAACGTCGCCTGCCCCATCAGCTCGCGGGCGCGGGCCAGATGGCCCGGGACGGTCGCGCCGAGCACGGCGCCCACATCGCTGAACCCCGACTCACCCACACCGGGCTCGCCCAACTCGCCGGCGATGCCGGCCAGCCGTTCCCACACGCTCCCTCCACCGGTCAGCTCGAGGTCCTCGACATCCGCCGCGCCCGGGTTGGAGGTGCGGACGAGCACCAGCACCCCGGCGCCCGCGGCACGCGCCTCGCTCACAAACGGCTCGAGGGCATCTCTGCCCATCAACGGGTTGACCGTCACCATGTCCGCGCCGAGCCCCGCCAGCACTCCGAACGGCGTCCGCACGCCACCGAACAGCGATTGGGCGTAGGCAAGCGCAGTCACGTCGATGTCCCCGCGCTTGCCGTCGGCGATCACCAGCAGCCCCTGTTCTCGTGCACGCGCGGCGACCGTCTGCAGCGCGCTCCGTCCTGGGGCACCCAGCCGCTCGAAGCAGGCGAGCTGGAGCTTCGCCGCTACACACGCCTGCGCCGTCGCATCGATCAGCGCCCGGCAGTGACCAGCCACCGCGGTCGCGGCGCGCTCAGCAGGGCTCCCCCCGGCGGATATGCCCAGCGCGGGCTCGCTCGCCGCCGGCCACAGCGCGCTCAGATCTGGGTCGAGGCCGAGGACGACCTGCGACTGGCGCTCCTCCACGCGCGCCGCGAGGGTATCTCCGAAGGGCAGCCCCGGCGTCAGCGTCCCTTCACCGCGCTCTTCAGCCCGCTGCCCGCGGTGAACCGGGGAACGCGCGAGGCGGCGATCTGGATGCGCTCACCCGTGCGCGGATTTACGCCCATGCGCGCGCCGCGCTCGCCCACGTGGAACTTGCCAAAACCCGACACAGTCACCTCGCTACCCCGGCGCAATGCGTCCTCCACCGTGGCCAGCACCGCATCTACCGCCCGCGCCGCATCCTGCTTGGTCAGATCGGCGCGATCGGACACCTGGTCGACCAACTCGGACTTCGTCACTTCGTCCTCCTAGCTCGTGAATCGTTACCCCGAAGCTAACACCGCGCGCGGACGGCCGCATCCGCCACAATGGCCGGGAATGACCGTCAACCGCATCGCCTGGAGCGTAACCGTGCTCGTCGCGCTGATCACCGCGCTCTTGCTGCTGCTCTCCGGCTACAACGGCTATGCCGGACTCGGTCTCGCCGTGGCGATCTCGGCCGCGATCAACCTTCGCTAGTCGAGCACGCTGCGGCGAGCACAGCTCGACGCAGCGTGCTCGGCGACTTCAATCAGCCCGGCCGTCTTGGTCCAGCCACGAGAGCAGCGCCCGCACCGCGCGCCCGCGGTGGGAGATCGCGTCCTTCTGCTCGCCGGTCAGCTCGGCCATCGTCAGAGCGGCCGGACCGTCGTCGGGCAGAAACGCGGGGTCATAGCCGAAGCCCCGCTCACCGCGCGGCTCCGCCGCAAGGCGTCCGGCACAACGGCCCTCGAATAGCCGCTCGATGCCCCGCCGGGGATCGACATAGGCGATCGCACAGGCGTATTCGAGTGCGCTCCCGTCCGGTGCCTCTGCCAACAGCTTCTCGAGGTTCTCACGATCGCTCGCCCGCTCACCGGCGTAGCGAGCCGAGCGCACCCCCGGCGTGCCGCCCAGCGCAGCCGCCTCGATACCGGAGTCATCAGCGATGCTCACCTTCCCCGTCGCCTGCGCGGCGGCGCGTGCCTTGCCGAGAGCGTTCTGGGCAAACGTCTCCCCCACCTCCGGCGGCAGAGTCACACCTACGGGCAGCAGCTCCACCTCATGACCAGCAAGCAGGCGACCGAACTCACGGCGCTTGTGCTCGTTGTGGGTGGCCAGCAAGAGCCTCACGCTGATCCGTTGGGCCTAGCGCAACGAACCCGCACCGTTCGGCCTACCGCCCGCTGGCGCGCGAGACCTACAGAGTCTGCAGGTTGTGTACGGGGAACTCCTTTACGTCCGGCGGGCTGGGGAACCCACGGTCGCCAAGGCTCTGAAGGCGTGGCATAAGCCGCTCTCCAACGAAACTGTCGAAGGCCTCGCGCGACTCCCAGAAATCGATCACGCCCCAGCCACCGTCGACCGGACCGGCCGCGTGGACGATCATTCCCGCGGGCGGATTGGTGTCGATCTCCATGAGCGCGTGTGCCGCGTCGTAGTTCTCCTGCGTTCCTCCAGCGAACTTGAGTCTTATACCTACAGCCATTGCGAACCCTCCTCGGATATGTCAAGCGAGTATAGGCCGAGCGCACCGCTCCCCGCCTGACAGAACACAACTGCGCTGGCTGGCCGCCGGCTCATCATGCAACCCTCGCGCGCACGGACCGTGAGCGCCCTGGCCCGCGGTCCCAATCAGCGTCTTGAGTCCTGGACAGCCGGTCCACCCGACGGGAGTTGGCGGCGATACTCTCCAAATGTGAGCCCCTGACCTGCCCTGCCACGGTGGGCAGCGCGAGAAATTGGAGCTTCGGATGGCACCTCGAACAAAACGCAGCGACGAAGGCGTCAGGCGCACAACCTTGCACGGTCATGACGTGGCCTACCGCCAGGCGGGCAGCGGCCCCGTCCTGGTGCTCATCCACGGGATCACATCCAGCTCGGCGACCTGGGAGCGGGTGATGCCCCGCCTCGCCGAGCGCTTTACCGTGATAGCCCCCGACCTGGCGGGTCACGGCGAGTCGGCCAAGCCCAAGGGCGATTATTCACTCGGCGCCCATGCGAGCAGCCTGCGCGATCTGCTGCTCGACCTCGGACACGAGCGGGCAACATTTGTGGGGCACTCACTCGGCGGCGGAATCGCGATGCAGTTCTCCTACCAGTTCCCCGAGCGCTGCGAGCGACTCGTGCTGGTAGACAGCGGCGGTCTTGGCCGCGACGTCAGTTGGCTGCTTCGGGCCGCAACGCTTCCCGGCTCCGAGCTCGTGCTGCCCTTTCTCGCGGCAACCCGCCTGCTCGACGCCGGCGCGCGGGCCGGCGGCTTGCTCAGCCGGCTGAGCCTGGGCCTTCCGACGGATCTCAAGGAGATGGCGCGTGGGCATTCGACGCTGTCCGACAGCGCCGCCCGTGCCGCCTTCGTCCACACACTTCGCTCGGTCGTCGAGCCCGGCGGCCAGCGGGTCGACGCATCAAACCGGCTCTACCTGGCCGAACATCTGCCGTTTCTGCTGATCTGGGGCGAGCGCGACTCGATCATCCCCGTCTCCCACGGACATGCGACCCACGAACGGATGCCCAACAGTCGCCTGGAGGTCTTCCCGCGCTCGGGCCACTTCCCCCAGCTCGACGAGCCCGAGCGCTTCCTGGACGTGCTCATCGAGTTCATGGACTCGACCGAGCCGGCCGCGCTCAACGCGAACATCTAGGTCGAGCGCCTGCGTTGAGAGAGCGCTTGGCTTGACGCATCCCGTCCCGGTAGAGCATGTCGAGCAGCGCGTCAACCGGCTAGTCCCGGTTGCCGGGATAGCTCTGTAGCCCACCAGGTGCAAGGTGATCGGCGGCCGTCGGTTTATGAGGTCGCTGCTTTGGATCGATGTAAATAAAATAGCTATGGAGTTATAACTTCGCTAAAATAATAGACATGACTTCTAACCTCTCCTACTCCCTGCCGACACGTGAAGCCGCGCGCCTCCTAGGCATGCGCATCCGCGCCGCCCGTCTGCAGCGCCGCTGGAGCATCCAAGAGCTCGCCAGCCGAGTGGGCGTGACCCATGCAACGATCCACAAGGTCGAGCGCGGCAACCTATCGGTCAAGTTGGGGACTGCCTTGGAGGCTGCCGCGATACTTGGTATCCCGCTCTTCGACAGCGACCGCTCACGCCGGCGCCTTGAGACCGAACGCGCCCGGGACCAGCTCGCCCTGCTTCCCCAGCTCGCCCGCAGGCCGAGGAACATCGACGATGCCTTCTGAGCCCGAGCTAGCGTTCGTCTGGATCTGGCTGCCCGGAGCGAGTGAGCCTGTCATCGCCGGGCGTCTGGACCGAGGGGATGCCGGGATCATCTCATTCACATACGGGCAAAGCTATCTCGCGCGGGAGAACGCGATCCCGATCTACCTACCAGAGCTGCCGCTGCAGCGAGGGCCGATCGAGCCCGTGGCTCAAGACATCGCAGGATGCATAGCCGACGCTGCGCCCGACTCGTGGGGACAGCGGGTGATCCTCAACGAGATCGTGGGCGCGGACGCCCTCGACACTGCGGACCTCGGGATTCTTACCTACCTGCTCGAGTCCGGCTCTGAGCGCACTGGGGCGCTCGACTTCCAGACTTCGGCAAGCGACTACGTCCCTCGGCACACTGAGGAGGCCCCCCTGGACGAGCTCGCGCGCTCGACAGATCTCGTCGAAAAAGGGATCCCGCTGAGCCCAGGCCTGAGTCGTGCCCTCCTACACGGAAGCTCGCTCGGTGGTGCGCGACCCAAAGCATTGATCCGCGACGGCGAGCGGCAGATGATTGCGAAGTTCTCGCGCGACGGCGACCGCTACCCGGTGGTCAAGGGCGAGTTCCTTGCGATGAGACTCGCGGCCAGGGCCGGCCTCAACGTCGCACCCGTAAAGCTCGCGATAGCGGCGGAGAAGGACGTCCTCTTGGTCGAGCGTTTCGACCGTAGAGGAGAGGGCGGTCGCCTAGCGATGGTGTCGGCGCTGACGATTCTCGGTCTCGGCGAAATCGGCGTGACCGAGGGAAGCTACGCGCAGCTCGCCCATGTGATCAGAGCACGGTTCAGCGACCCGGTTGCGACGCTGCGCGAGCTGTTCGCCAGGATCACGTTCAACATCCTTTGCTCGAACACCGACGACCATGCCCGAAACCACGCCGCGCTCTGGGACGGTGAGCAGCTCACGCTCACACCAGCGTTCGATATCTGCCCGCAGCCGCGCTCCGGCGGCGAGGCTGCGCAGCTGATGGCGATCGGAGACGACGGCTACCGGCTCAGCCAGCTCACAGGGTGCGTAGCGCGGGCGGGCACCTATCTCCTATCCGCGAGTGAGGCCCGCGGAATTATCGATACCCAGATCGAGGTCATCAACGAGGGGTGGGAGCAAGTGTGCGAGGAGGCGCAGCTGAGCCAGGTCGATCGGGCGGCCTTCCGGGAGCGTCAGTTTCTGAACCCCTACAGCATGCAAGGGTATTAGGGCTCCCAGGGGCCTCACCTCGCCACGCGGGTTCAGGGCGCACACGACCCAAAGGTTCTGTACATCGGCAGTGTCGGTCGATGTCAGTCGGTTTAGTCGCGTACGAAGACGGGCTTGTAGGAGGGGTTTGAGAGCGCCTCGGGTGCCGTCTCCCAGTCGAGGATCTCGCTCGTCACCCGCTCCGGACTGATGATCTGATCGGCTGTCATCTGGAGCAGTCTCGGGATGTGTGGCCGTGCGTTTCCGCGAGCGGTGTGGAAGTGCACGCCGCGGATCGGCCGGCCCGCGTGCTCTCGGTGATAAAGGCGCATCATGCGGCACGATAGTGGCCTGTGCGAGAGCTCGCCCGATCAGTGGGATTCGGGCTGCGCTTGCCGGCCTGCGGTCAAGAAGGTGAAGGGATATCCAGGCGTCTGGGAGATGACCTGAGCACCGAACAGACCCGCCAGCCTCATCTCTCACAGGCGGCTAGGAGGCGGTCACGGCCAGCGTGCTTGGCTGCGTGAAGCGCGCGGTCTGCCCGTGCGAGCAGGGACTCCGCGGACTCCGATCCGTCCCACGTCGCGATGCCACCCGAGACGGTCTGCCCGTCGGGTGTGACCGTGCGCAGACGCTCGACGACATCGGTTGCGCCAGCGGGCGGGCAATCCGGCAGGATCACGATGAACTCCTCCCCACCGTAGCGGCCGATGAAGTCGCTCTGGCGGATCTCGATCCGCCACGCCGCGGCGGCGTCGCGCAACAGCATGTCACCGGCGGAATGCCCATGGCGGTCGTTGTAGTCCTTGAAACGATCGATGTCGAGCATCGCAATGGTTACCTGGTAGCCCATCCGCCTGGCGCGAGCCAGCTCGCGGCGGATCTCCTCGTCCAATGCCCGCCGGTTCGCGAGCCCGGTCAGCTCGTCGGTCCGGGCCATCGCCTCCACCCGCGCGAGCAGAGCCTCTCGCTCGGACTCCGCCGGGGACGCGTTGAGGTCGTTACGGAAGCCGGCGTCCGGGACCAGGCGCCGCGCCGCTGCCCGCACGAGGATCGTCTCGGCGATGAGAGCCTCATCGACCGCGTACTGCGAGTCGCTCACAAGCTCTTGGAGCAGGCGTATCCGCTGTCGCATACTGATCAACATCTGTATCGGCATCGCCAGCGACAGAGAGCTCTTCGCCGGGGTCGCTGGACGAGCGTATGAAATCGCGCAGGACGTAAAGGAACCCGAGGAATGCCGCCGACGGCGGTCGGTCGCGATGGCGCCGCCGTGCAGCGCGTCGACTGGGACGAGCAGCTGAGCTATCCAGGCTGCTGGTGGAGCTAGTTACTGGGGTGGCGTGCGACGTGCGCTAGTGAGCTGTGGCCGTTTTGGTGCTCGAAGGCGATCGGACCCGAGCCTTTCAGGACTGTGGCCATCGCAATCTCGGCCTCGTCGTACTCGAACCCACCCGGGATCTTGACCTGGATTGAGTAGTCGCTGGCTTCCTCACCCATCGACTGGATCGGCGCGGTAACGGTCTCGAGCGCACCGCCGACCGCGCAGCGGGCGCGGCGGTTCTCAACATCGATGTCGATTTCGATGCCGGCGATCACCGGATCGTGGAACGTGTCGATGATCTCGGCGAGGATGCCGTAGAAGGTGCCGCCGCTCTGACCGGAGAGGATCGCGCCCATGGCCTGCATCTGTTCGGGGGACATCGAGGCGTCGAGGATCGCCTGGCCTGCGCCATGGCCTTCGTGCAGCGCGCCGGGCCACCAGTACTTGAACGCCCACTTGACGCCATCGAGGTGACGTGGTCGAAATGACCCCGCTCGACGATCATCGCCGCCATTCCCTCACAGTTGCCGTGCGTGGGGTCGGCGTTGAAGTCACACGGACAACCGGGGTCGCAGTTGCAGTTCTTCATGTACGGACCCTCGAGACGCCAGTCGGGCTGAGCCATCCTGGGTTTGACGGAGACTTTGATGCCAGGTTTTCCCTGGCGGAGGGAGAAGTCACCGAGCATGCCAAGAGCGAGGAAGTATTCACAGGAGCTGCTGGACCGCGGGGCGCGCCTCGTGTTCGAGTCAGGGCGCCCGATCGCGCACATCGCGAGAGATCTGGGCATCGAGTCTGAGACGCTGCGCAAACACGTGCGGCAGGTCGAAGCTGATGAGGGCCAGCGCAAAGACGTCTTGACCAGCCAGGAGCGGGAGGAGATTAAGGCGCTTCGCCGGGAGGTCTCCCAGCTGCGCCGGGCTAACGAGATCCTGAAGGCTGCCAGCGTGTTTTTCGCGGGCGAGCTCGATCCACACCGTCCGAAGTGAGCGCGTTCATCGAGGAGCACCGCGAGCGTTTCGGGGTCGAGCCGATCTGTGAGACCTTGGGCGTGTCGGCGTCCGCCTACTATCAGCGCGCCACCGGGCAACGCTCAGCCAGGGCCCGGGAGGATGAGCGGCTACTCGGCGTGATCGCAGAGCTACACGCGCGCAACTACTCCGCTTATGGCTCACGGCGGATGTGGAAGGCGCTGCTGCGCTCCGGCGAGCAGGTCGGGCGCAGCCGTGTGGAGCGCCTGATGCGTGAGAACGGGCTGCAGGGCGCCAAGCGTCGCGGCAAGCCATGGCGCACAACCCGGGCAGATCCCTCGGCGATGCGCAGCCCCGATCTGGTGCAGCGCGAGTTCGAGGCCTCCCGGCCAGATGAGCTGTGGTTCGCTGACTTCACCTATCTGCGCTGCTGGGAGGGCCTGGTGTTCTTCAGCTTCGTGATCGACGCCTACAGCCGCAAGATCGTCGGCTGGCAGTTCGCGCCACACATGCGCACGACGCTCGTCCTCGATGCATTGAGAATGGCACTGCACCAGCGAGCACCAGGCGCTGATGTCGAGCTGGTCCATCACAGCGACGCCGGCAGCCAATACACCTCGATCGACTACACCCAGACGCTTGAGGATCACAGGGTCCTCGGCTCGATCGGGTCGGTCGGTGATGCCTATGACAACGCCCGCGCCGAGAGCTTCGTCGACAGCTTCAAGACCGAGCTCATCGCCGACCGCGTCTGGACCAGCAGATCACAGCTCGAGCTCGCCGTCGTTGAGTACGTCGCCTGGTTCAACAACACCCGCCTACACCAAGCCCTCCACGACCGGCCGCCACGAGAGATCGAGGAACTCTACGCTGTGAAAGACGGGCCAATCACACCCACCAACTGAATGTTGGGAACCTACAAAAACGGTCTCCGTCAAACCCAGGATGGCTCAGGCATAGCGTTGCCTCCTCGATAGCTTGGGTTGCCCGGCCGACATTATTGCGTTACGGTCGATCGCGCAATGGCATCCGCCGTGCAACGTCCCGCCGGCCAACATCCGGCTATGCGGTTTCAAGCCGGCATCCTCGCCTCGCTGCTCGGGCTGGCCGTCCTCGCCTGGCTTTTGACGCACGAACGAATGCTCGGCATGGACGCCGGTCCAGGCACGGACCCCGGGAGTCTCGGCTTCTACGTGGTGTCGTGGGTCGTGATGATGAGCGCGATGATGTTTCCCTCGATCGCGCCGATGGTGCTCGCGTTCGGCTTCGTCCAGCGCCGCCGGCGCGATCGCGGGTCGGTCGAGCGCGCCGTCTCCTCGTGGGTGTTCGTGGGCGGCTATCTGCTGACCTGGACAGCGTTCGGGCTGGCCGCCTACGGCCTGTATGTGGGTGTGCGCTCGCTCTCGATTCCCGCGCTGTCGTGGCATCGCGGCGGTCCTTATCTCGCCGGAGGCGTGCTCCTCGGGGCGGCGATCTACCAGCTCACGCCCATCAAGGACGCCTGCCTGCGCCGCTGCCGCTCACCGCTTGACTTCGTGCTCACCCATTGGCGTGACGGGCCCTGGGGAGCGCTTCGCATGGGCGTCGTGCACGGCGGGTGGTGCGTGGGCTGTTGCTGGGGCTTGATGGCGGCGCTGTTCGCTCTCGGGGTGATGAGCCTGACCTGGATGCTCGCGATCGCCGGGCTGATCGCGGTCGAGAAGCTGCTGCCCTGGCGAGAGCTCGCCAACCGCCTAGTCGCCATCACATTGGTCGTGCTTGCTTTGGGTGTCTCGTTTGCGCCGCAGCACGTGCCGGGTCTTACGCTGCCCGACTCCTCGCAAGCCAAAGCGGCAATGCACACGATGTCCGGGATGCACTCCGTCGGCGGTGCGATGCCAAGTCATCAAATGGCGCCGATGAAGCGGAAATAGGCCATAGATCTCGCAGAGCGCGTCTGAGGTATGGTCGGGCCGGGTATAGCCCCTTGGGAGAAACGAGACAGTCATGGCTGAACACAGGATCGGGACGCGCGAGGAGTACGACGCCGCGCGGGAGGAATTGCTGAAGCGGGAGAAGGAGCTCACGCGAGCCACCGACGAGCTCGCCAGGGCGCGTCGCGAGCTGCCCTGGGTGCCGATCGAGCAGGAGTACAGCTTCGACACCAACGGGGGCACGAAGACCCTCGCCGATCTCTTCGACGGCCGCTCCCAGCTGCTCGTCTACCACTTCATGTTCGGCCCGCCCTACGAGGCGGGCTGCCCGGTCTGCTCCTCGATCGCGGACACGCTCGATCCCCAGGTCGTGCACCTGAAGGCCAGGGACACGACTCTGCTGCTCGCCTCCCGCGCGCCGCTCGAGCATCTCCTCGCCTTCAGGGAGCGGATGGGCTGGGGCATCGACTGGGTCTCAACCCGTGGCAGCGACTTCAACCGCGACCTCGGCTTCCTGCACACCGAGGAGGATCTCAAGCCGTTCCTGGCGGGCGAGATCCCGCCAACGGTCGAGCAAAATGCGCGCATGTGCGGGACGGACGCGGCGGGGTACGTCTCCGAGGGACCGGGCCTGAGCGTGTACGCGCTATCGGATGGGACCGTCTACAGGACCTACGTGACGACTGCCCGCGGCCTCGAGCCGGCGATGGCCTACTACGGTCTGCTGGACCGGACGCCGAAGGGTCGCGACGAGAGCGCCCCGGAGCCGTTGTGGGTGCGCCGCCACGACGAGTACGCATAGATAGGGAGACACATAGAGCGGCGCTCATCTGTGGGGTGGGCCATGCAAACGGCGACGTCGTCATCCATCACCTGGCCGCGACCGTCCACGCGCTCGACCCCAACCCACCCGACCCAGGGAAGCTGGGATGAAAGACGTGAAGTGCTTCTCTTCCACAACGCAGGAGCGCCTCAAACCCGCTGCCGGCCCTCGGCCTGGGAGCATGAGCGCAGTGACCACCGCCGAGCTTTGGCGTCGCGGCCAGGTGGGCTGGCCGCGACGCTTCCCCATTGCACAGTTCCCGAACCCGCCACTGCTGCTCGCGTTCGCGGGATGGGGACTCGCGGCCGAGTCCGATGGCACCGCACACGAGGTCGGTCGCGTGGTCTTCACACTCGGCCTCGCCGTGTGGGCGTGGAAGGAGGCGGTGAGCGGGGTCAACTGGTTCCGTCGTCTCCTCGGGGCCGGGGCGCTCATATGGATCGTCGCTAGCCTAGCCCGCGAGCTCAGCGGCCACTGAGCGAGTTAACGCTGCTCGTCCCGGCCCGCCCCGGTCCACACCCACACCCCCGTGTGCGGAGCAGGGATGCTCCGCACACACGCCCATCGGCCCCCGGAACAGACTGCGGCAATGTGGCCACGCGGACTGCAATTGGCTGACAGTGGGAGCGTGGACTACCGTGAACGGCGCAACGAAGCTCTGCGCCCGAGGCCTACTCGCCTCCCGATCCTCGAACTGGCGCAGTCAAGCGACCTGGATGCCGTGGTGGGCGATGCAGCAGGAAGCTGTCGCCGAGGAGCTGCGTGATCGTGACGAGCTGATAGCCGCGTGCCTTTAGCCCTTCGATGATGCCGGGCAGTGCCTGCACTGTCTGTCCCTGTGTTTCGATGTTGTCGTGCATGACGACGATCGAGCCGGGCCTCACACCTGAGAGCACGCGTTCGCGGATCACACTAACCCCCGGATGCCGCCAGTCTTCGGCGTCTACGTTCCACTTCGCCGTGGTCAGGCCGAGGGCCTTGGCGCGCTGCTCTAGTTCCGGCGAGGTATTCCCATAGGGTGGACGGAACAGGCAGGGATCGAAGCCGCTCGCCCGTTCGATTTCCCGGTTGGTGAGTTCGAGCTGAAGCGAGGCGCCTTCGCCCTCGCCCGGGAGATCGCGGGGATGGTTGTAGGAGTGGTTGCCCATCTCCATGCCATGGTCGACCATTTCCCGCAGCAACCTCGCCCCGCCGGGGCTTTCCATCAGCTCCGAGACGCGTTCGCCGATCATGAAGAACGTGCCGGCGACGTGGTACTGCAGGAGCGTCTTGAACAGACGTTCGGTATAGGGACTCGGGCTGTCATCGAAGCTCAGTGCGACCATGTTCCCGGTCGCGGGACCGTGGTTCGCGAAGACGAGGTGACGGGTGCAGCCCACAGGGGGATGCACCAGGCCTTGCTGCTCAACGGGCAGACTTGTCAGGTTCCCCTGACCACCGCAGCCGGAAATCGCCAGCACGAGGAGCGGCACGAGCCTGAGCCAGGTCACTCTGGGTTGCTTGCCAAAAGGTCTCATTCGTCAAGGACCGCGCTATCTGCCTCTCATGATTTGAGCAGCCCACGCTAGCGCCAGCTTGGCGCTGAACTTTGGGGCGCCATGATAGACATCGGTGCGGCGCTCCCCTGAGATGTGCTTGGTTTGAGTTCAGCCACCGCAGGTTCATGCCGATATGGTTCAGTGATCTCCCTGACTCGCGCCGTCGCCCACGACTTCACCGGCTCGACAGCGGTAAAGGTTCTCGGCCTGTGGTCTGCTGGCGCCGGGGCCACACACGAGCGTGGGCTGTAGCGCAGAATAGACCTGATGCCAGGTCGAGCCCAGCAAGCAATGTCGCGTCTCGCGACGCTCATCGGAATCGTCCTTGGCCTCATGCTGGTCGCTGGCTGCGGCTCCACCCAAACGACAACTACGACGGTCACCGACCAGACGGCCATTGCCTCAGTGACCGCAGCGCCAGCCCAGACGCAGAGCAACCCCGCGTCGGGTGGCAGCGCCCTGACCAAGCCAACGGTGCCGGTCACACCACCTGCCGTTGTCGTGCCGAAACCGCACATCATTTGGGACCCGATCCCGTTCGGGCCCGAACGAAAGGCGCAGATGGTCGCCTATACCCGGAGGCACTACGGGAGCTTTATGACACCCACGTACAAGCTCGTGCACCCGCACGTCATCGTCATCCACTACACGGAATCGCCGACTTTTCAGTCGACCTACAACACCTTCGCGCCAGATGTTCCCGACACCGAGCTGCACGAGCTGCCGGGCACGTGTGCGCACTTCGTGATCGACAAGAACGGCGGCATCCACCAGCTCGTCCCCCTCGACATCATGTGCCGGCACACCGTCGGGCTCAACTGGACAGCGATCGGAATCGAGCACGTCGGCTCAAGCGACCAGGAAGTCCTCGATGATCCGGCACAGATCGGCGCAAGCCTGAGGTTGGTGAGATGGCTTCGTTGCCACTACCACGTCGCCGTCCGCAACGTGATCGGCCACAACGAGAGCCCCTCAAGTTCATACCATCGCGAGGACGTGCCCTCTCTTCGCACGCAGACTCACTCCGACTTCAACCACGCCGACATGCAGACCTACCGCCGCCGCCTCGTGGCCGCCGGCGGGTGCGCGTAACCCCACCAAGTGTGAGACGGCGCTGGGATAGGATGGGGCCCGCCTATGACAGGTCCTTGCTCACCGTCTACGCGCGCTCGTCGAGCGTTGCAGCGTCTTGTCTTGCTCACGCTTGTGATCGGTGTCTACTCGTTCGCTCTTGCGGCTGCTGTTGACGCGAGCGGGGTTCCAATCCTCGCTGGACCATGGAGTCTTCACCAGACGGGCTACGGGCACGTCAAGCCCGCCACCGTGTTCAACGGCGGAGATCCCACCGGTCTCGTGCGCTACATCAACTGGAATTCGTGGGGCGACGCACATGCGGTAGGAACCGGAATCGCCGAGTACGAGGCTCCCAATCAGCCGGTGGCTGGCGGTAGCCAGGAGATCGCGCGGATTGTGCTCTTCCAGTTGGGATCTTGCCACCACAGGCGAGCTTACGACGCAATCGAGTGGTACTTCCCCCCCAGCACGGGCAGCACTTCAACCCGCATCAGTACATCAACGCCTGCAGCGGCCAGTATTACCCACGCTATTAACCCTGCTCCCGACGATATGAGGGTTCAGCGTCCTACCAGCCCTCGTTCAATCATCGACGGATGCACGCAGGTGCATGAGAGATCATGATTGCTTGCATCACTCCGCTCGTGACCGGCATACCTCCGAAGGGATTTGCCGCGTCGAGGATGCGCTTGAGCTCACCGGACCCGACCATGGCCCTTGCTGCGACGTAGCTCTACGCGGGTGCGATCGCCTGCTCCTGGGCGGTGCGCAACTGCTCGATGCCATGCGCGGCGAGCACGAGCAGCTCATCCAGATGCGCGCGCGAAAGCGGGGTGCGCTCGGCCGTCGCCTGCACCTCGATCAGGCCACCCTCGCCGGTCATCACGACGTTGGCGTCAACCTCGGCGGTCGAGTCCTCGGAGTAGTCCAGATCGAGCAGGGCGGTGCCCTCCACCATGCCGCAGGAGACCGCCGCCACCGTGCCCGTCAAGGGTGAGTGCTCGAGCAGGCCCTCGGACCGCAGGCGCCCACACGCCAACGCCAAGGCCACATAGGCGCCCGTGATCGAGGCACAACGCGTGCCCCCGTCGGCCTGGAGCACGTCGCAGTCCAGGTAGATCGTCCGTTCGCCGAGCTTGGAGAGGTCGATCACACCGCGCAGCGAGCGGCCGATCAGGCGCTGGATCTCAACGGTGCGACCGTCCTGGCGGCCCCGTGTCGCGTCGCGCTGCTTACGATCACCGGTGGACGCCGGCAGCATTCCGTACTCAGCCGTCAGCCAGCCCCTGTCCTTGCCAGCCATCCAGCGGGGGACGCTCTCCTGCGCAGAGGCGGTACAGATCACGCGTGTCTCGCCCATCGAGATCAGCGCCGAGCCCGTCGCGGTGCGCATGAACCCCGGCTCGATCGTGACCGGGCGCAGCTCGCCCGGCCCACGCCCATAGCTGCGCTCAACGCTCACACCGTCACCTCTACGGTGGCGAGCGCGACGTGCTCCACTGGACCCAGCGGCATCTGCAAAAAGCGCGTACCCGCCCGCTCAAACTCCTGCGTGTCACCCGTGCAGAAGAAGCGGTAGTCACCTTCGCCTGCTCCAGGGTTGCGCAGTCCGCGCGTACTCAGCGCGTGCTCGACCTGACGCGCCAGCGCCGACCCCGAGCTGACCAGCGTCACCTCCGGACCGAGCGTTCGCTGCAGCATCGGGCTGATCAGCGGGTAGTGCGTGCAACCGAGGATCACCGTGTCAACGTCCGACTCCCGCAGCGGCGCGCACACTTCGCGCACCGTCTCGAGCGCGTGCGCGTCGAGGTGCCTGCCTTCCTGGATGATCGATGCCAGCGTGGGACAGGCGACGGGGTGCAGCGTCACATACGGATCGACCGCGGCCACAGCCTGCTCATAGGCCCCGCTGGCCACCGTCGTCGGCGTCGCCAGCAGCCCGATCCTTCCCGTGCGCGTCGCCGCAACCGCCTGGGAAGCCTCCGGCCGCACGACCCCGATCACGTCCACGCCGAGCGTCGTGTCCATCATCCGCCTGCGCAGCGCCGGCAGGGCCGCGGATGTGGCGGCGTTGCACGCAACCACCAGCAGCTTGGCCCTGCGCCTGAGGAGCTCCTCGGCCATCTCGACCGAGAAGCGCTCGAGCTCCTCCGGCGGGCGTTTGCCATAGGGGAAGCGCTGAGTGTCGCCGAGATATAGGAAGTCCTCCTGGGGCAATCTGACCAGCAGCTCGTGCAGCACGGTCAGTCCGCCCACGCCCGAGTCGAACACGCCGATCGGCCGCCCGCGCGGGTCGGATGTACTTGGCAGGGCGCTCGCCATGGAGCCATCATTCCACAGGGCCCCAGGAGCGATACGGTCAGCGGATGGTGCGCGCGCTGGTCCTCTCCAACATGCTCCCCGACGCCGCCCATCCCGAGCGGGGGCGCTTCGTGCGCGATCAAGCCGATGCGCTGCGCCACCTGGACGGCCTGCAGGTCGAGCTTTACGAGTTCCCGCCAGGAGGGAATGCATTGAGGCATGCCTTCGTTGACCTGCGCAGCCGCTATGCGGGCAGGCGTTTCGATGTCGTCCACGCCCACTTCGGTCTCAGTGCGTGGCCCGCCCTCGCCGTACGGGCACGGGTGCGAGCACTGACGGTGCACGGCACCGATGTTCGCCATCCGCGCACGCGCCAGGCTACTCGCGCTGTGCTGCCCTTGATGGACCTCCTCGCCGCCGTATCAGCGTCACTTGCTCGTGAGATCCCAGGGCGGGCGGCGCGCAAACGCACACAGGTGTTGCCCTGCGGAGTGGACCTGGACCGCTTTGGTCCGCTATCGCGTAAGCAGGCACGCCTAGAGCTGGGGCTCGATCCCGACCGTCCCTATCTGCTGTTCCCCGCCGATCCCAGCCGTCCCAGCAAGCGCTATGACCGCGCCCTGGCCGTCGCGGGCAACGTCGAGCTGCTCACCCTCGCGGGCATCGATCCTGACCGGGTTGCGCTGTGGATCAATGCTGCCAACGCAGTGCTCGTGCCTTCCGAAAGTGAGGGTTTTGGCCTGGCGGTACTCGAGGCATTGGCTTGTGAAGTGCCCGTGCTCGCCACGCCAGTGGGAGTGCATGCTGAGGCCTTGGATGGCCTGCAGGGAACCCTGTGTGCCCCATTTGATGTGGACCGCTGGCGCCAGGCACTAGCGCCTGCCCTGGCCAGCGGAGACCCACGGGTGCAGGGGCGTCCACACGCGGCCCGCTTCTCCGCCGAGGCGATGGCCGAGCGCGTCGCCATCGCCTGGGGCCTGGCGCTGAAGCGGGCTGGAAATGAGTCTTAGATAGCGGGTAGCATGGGACGGCGGTGGAGCAGAGCACAACTCAAGCGGCCCCTATAGCCGCCCCCCTCCCGGCGGTGGACGCCCCCACGCCTGCCGGACCACCTGGCTTCAGCGAGCGCGGGCGTATGCGCCGCCGCGCTCGCTTCTTGCGCAAGGCACGTGAGCTCGCCTACCGGGACCTCGGCGGCCTGGTCTTCAACCTGCACCGCTTCGGCCAGCGCAACGACGCGCTGGTGATGGCCAAGCTCTCAACGCTCGGACACATCGACGCCGAGCTGCGCACGCTCGAAGGAGCCCTTGCCGAGTATCAGCCGCTGACGGTGCTGCGCGATGCAGGCATCACCGCCTGCCCGCGCTGCGCGGCGATTCACTCGAGCGAGGACCGCTTCTGCCCAAACTGCGGGCTCGCGATGGACCGTCACGCCGAGCGTCCGGTCGCCGGTCCGCCTGCACCGGGCGCTGGCGCGCCAAGCCAGCCCGCGCCCGCTGCTCCCGCTCCTGTTACGGCGGCCAGCCCGCCGGCTCCTGCTCCCGGGGGCGGCGGGGATGCCGTCACCCCCCCGGCCCCTGCACCGGCTCCCGCATCAGCTGCGCCCGCACCTGCTTCAGGCCCAGCCGGGTCCCCCGAGGAAGCCTCGGCCGGTCAACCTGCCTCTGTTACGCCCGCGAGGCCAGATGAGCCAACGGCCACCGCTCCACCGCACCCCGATCCTGACCAGCCGACCGTGATCATCCGTCCTTCCGGCCCGGGCGCGTGAGCGTCGCCACTCCCCCCTCGCAAGCCACAACCGCTGCTTCATCGCCCGCGGGCAAGACGTGCCCGTTGTGCGGCGCACCGCTTCATTTCGAGCAGGAGTGGTGCTTGCATTGCGGGGCTGCGGCGCGCACGCGCTTGGCGGCATCCCCCTCCTGGAAGCCAGCGGTCCTCACACTCGCAGTCCTGGCCGCGCTCTCGCTCGGGGTGCTCGCCGCCGCACTCGTAACCCTGGCGGGCGGCTCGGGTCGCTCCACGACAGCTCCCGCGACGACCACGGTCACGACGGCGCCCGCCGTAACGGCCACGCCCACCGCCGCCGCGCCCACCACGAGCACTCCTGGCACTGGGCTCACCGGCGCGAGCACCCTTCCCCGCACAACCACCCCCGGCACCGCCACTACGCCGGGTGGGAAAAATCCTGGCGCCAGCCTCACCGGCGCGAGCACCACGCCGCGCCCGAAGACCTCTAGCACCGGAGCCTCGGGCCGCAGCACACCGAGCGTAACCACACCAACTTCGAACCCTCTCTTCACACCGACCCCGAAACGGTGAGCCCCGCTCAGGCCGGTCCAGTATTCGAGGCCGACATCGCGGTGGTGGGCGCAGGCGCCGCCGGTCTCTACGCCGCGCTTTGCGCGGCGCGCGAGCACGCTACGGTCGTGCTCATCTCCGCCACGCCCCTGGCCCAGACAGCCTCCTACTGGGCGCAGGGCGGCCTTGCCGCCGCACTCGCCACCGACGACAGCTTCGAGCTGCACCTGGCGGACACTGAGCGGGCCGGGCGAGCGCTCGTAAGACACTCGGCAGCGGAGATCCTCGTGCACGAGGCGCCCGCCTGCGTAAGCGACCTGCAGGCGCTGGGCGTCCGCTTCGACGGCGACCGCTCGGGACGCCTGGCGCTGGGCTTAGAGGGTGGCCATTCGGTCAGGCGCGTCGTGCACGCCGGGGGCTCCGCGACAGGCCGGCGTGTGGTTCGCCAGCTGTCGGCGCTCGTGGCCGGGGAGCCGCGAATCGCCGTGTTCGAGGGTGCACGGGCGCGAGCACTGTGGACCGATAGAGACCCCACCCACCCCCGCTGTCACGGCTTGATCTGCGACGACGGGCGAATCGTCGCCGCGCGCGCGGTCGTGCTCGGCACCGGCGGCGCCGCGGCACTCTGGGCACGCACTACCAACCCGCCCGGCTCACAAGGAATCGGCCTGCTGCTCGCCCACGACGCCGGTGCGTCGCTCGCAGACCTCGAGCTGCTGCAGTTCCATCCCACCGCCGTGATCGGCCTGCGCGGGCGCGAGGGCTTCCTCATCACCGAGGCGATCCGCGGCGAGGGCGCGACCCTGCACGACGCTTCTGGCGAGCGCTTCGTGGATGAGCTCGCTCCTCGCGATGAGGTATCCCGCGCCATCCAGCTGCGCCTCACAGAAACCGGAGAGCGCTCGGTGGGGCTGGACATGCGCGCGATCGATCCCGCTCGCTTTCCCAATGTGACCACAGCCTTGCGCGAGGCGGGGCTGGATCCGTCCCGTGAGCTGGTGCCGGTGGCACCCGCAGCTCACTACATGATGGGAGGGATCGTCACTGACCAGCACGCACGCTCCACGGTGGCTGGCCTGTACGCGGTCGGAGAGGTGTCGTGCACAGGCCTGCACGGCGCCAACCGGCTTGCATCGAACTCGCTGAGCGAGTGCTTTGTATTTGCCCGCCGCGCCGCTTCCAGTGCCCTGCAGGAGCCCAGCCAGCCGCGCCCAGATGACCTCAATGCGCTCCAGGCTATCCCCGCGCCGGCATCAGCTGAGCCATCGACACGTACAGCGCTGTGGCAGCAGGCAGGCATTGAGCGTTCGCGCGAAGGGCTGCAAAAGCTCGCTTCAGAGCACCACCCCCTAGCCCGGTTGATTGCGCGCTGCGCTCTCGAGCGCAAGGAGAGCCGTGGCGCCCATCAGCGTGTGGACCATCCCGAGCGCGACCGGTCACTGGACCATCGCCACTTCGTCATCACCAGCGAGGAGAGCGGCTCCTGGCAGACCTGGGCATGATCCCGCCAGGTCCTTTATAAAAATCTTCGATCGCAGAGCAAATCTCGATCCTTTTCCCTTGAAGGAGTGTTTCTTCTCCTGGAATGTCTTTGCAGGACTGGAGTCTTTGGGAACGAGCGGGTGCACTCCAAACCGGTTCGATCGAGAGAGGGTAAGGGTCATCATGTATCAGTTCAGCCGGGCCATCTACCGGGAGTTGGCTCCCCATATCGTGGCTCCCAAGCCTGGCGTGGCCGCCAACGCAAACCACGAGCATGTCCTGCGGGCTTGTGAGGCAGTCGTCGAGCGTATGGCCGTTGACCGCCACTACTTCGCGCGCCCGGAACGGACGCTGTTTTGCGATATCCGCTCCCGTTTCCCGATGAGCGAGCAGGGCCGCGTCCATCACGTCGTCACCCGCTACATCGGCTTCGCGCAGCAGTTCCTGATCGAGAACCCTCTCGCGGCTTACGCGTCGGTCTGTGGTGTAGCGCCGCAGTGCCGCGCGACCACACGCAAAGGCGCCGCCTGTCAGCGTGTGCCCCTACCGCACAACGGCTACTGCCCGTCCCACCAGCACCTGGCTGATACCGAGAACCGCGAGCTCGTGGCGGCCTGAGAGGCTAAGAGTCGTATCCTCGGAGGATGCCTGAGCGAGTCGGATTTCTGGGCCTGGGGATCATGGGCTCGCGGATGGCCGCCAACGTGGCGCGCGCCGGCTATCCACTGACCGTCTGGACGCACACCCCCGGCAAGGCAGGGCGCTGGGCATCCGAGCACGACGCCGTCGCAGTTGCCACGCCCGCCGAGGTCGCGCGCGCCAGCGACATCGTCGTGAGCATGGTCGTCGACGGCGAGCAGGTCGCCTCAGTACTGCTTGGCGAGGGCGGGGTGATCGAGGCCGGTAGAGCAGGCCTGCTGTGCGTCGATATGTCCACGATCGCGCCGCCAGACACCCGGCGGATCGGCGCAGCGTTGCGCGAGCGCGAGGTGAGCATGCTCGACGCGCCGGTGACCGGCTCATCGCCGCGAGCTGAAGATGGCTCCCTGACGATCATGGCCGGAGGCGAGCCAGCGGACTTCGAACGTGCCAAGCCCCTGCTAGAGACGATGGGCAAGCTGATCAAGTACGTGGGTGAGCTGGGCCACGGCGAGACGCTCAAGCTGATCAACAACGCCGTGGGCGCAGCCAACGCGGCGGCGGTGGCCGAGGCGCTGCTGCTCGCCCAAGCCACCGGGATCGGCCTCGATGCGTTCGTCGAGGTCCTCAGCACCGGCTCAGGCGCCTCGGCTCAGCTGGAGCTGAAGTCCGGAGCGATGCGCGAGCACGACTACACGCCCCTGTTCAAGACAGCGCACATGCTCAAGGACGTGCGCCTGTGCCTCGAGGAGGCACAGGTAGCGGGAATCCCATTCGCCTCCGCGGCACACGCCCGCGACCTCCTGACGGCCACTATGGGCCGGGGACACGGCGAGGAGGACTACGCGGCCATAATCGAGGCCGCCGAGGGCCTCGCGGGACGGCGACTGTAGCGATTTAGCCTAAAAAGCCGCTCATTTGCAGGGGATTTGGGAAATCCTCCAGGATTTCGTATCTTTAATGGGTTGGCCCCGCCACTCGGTCGCTTCGGATGGTGCCCAGGGCCCGCAGGTTTTATCGAGACGTCCGCTCAATTCTTTTTTCGTTTTTCTATGCCAATTGCTTTCAAAGAATGGGCTGTCACCGTTCGTGCGCTTGCCGAAGGGGAGCAGCTCATAACTCTCCGTAAGGGCGGAATTCGCGAACCCGGCAAGCCGTTCCGGCTCGCCCACGAGCGCTTCTTCCTGTACCCCACCTTTGATCACCAGCCGGGAGATCTGGTGCGCGAATCCCATCAGCCCGAGTTGCGCCGAGCGCTCGAGGAGGGTGTCTGGAGCGACGGCGAGCCACCGCTGCATGCCTTCGCCGCCGGCGGCATCCAGCAGCCCGACCGGGTGCGCATTCGCGCCTGGGCCGAGGTTGCTGGTCATTTCACGATCGCCGACCCCCGCTGCGTCGACGCCCTTTCGCCCTTCTACGTGTGGACGACCGACTACGCCGAGAAGCGTCTCGGCTGGCGCCGCCATCAGCCGCTGCACGTTCTGCTCCTGCGCACCTACCGCATCCCGCGGCCGGTCACCGTCAAGGTCAAGGACGAGTACACCGCTACCCAAGCATGGGTCGAGCTGCAGCGCGAGCTTCCGTTCGAGGGCACCCCCGTGCTCTCCGACGCCGAGTTCGAGCGCGCCTCCGAAGAGATCGAGGCGATCACGCGCGAAGCCGGCCAGCCAGCTCTCGTCTAGGCTCCGCTGCGCGGCGCGAGCAGTTCACGCGCGCGCTGGGCCTCTGACTCGGGCACGAGCACGTCGCGAGGACCCGCGGCGAGGAAGTCGGGCACGTCGAACCCGCCGTTGCGCTGAACCATGCTCTGTATGTTCTCCTGACGCAGCAGCCCCTGGATCAGTTCGGCCTCGGCGATGTTCCGCGCGTAGGCGACTTTCACTAGCTTCAAGTCCCGTTCACCTCCAGCGCTACCTCCCGGATCGTGCCGTCCTCGATCAGATAGGAGCGCACCTGCGGCTGCTCCCCGCTCGCCAAGCCGACGATGATCCACTCGATCCCGGGCAGGTTGGCGGCAAAAGTGATGTCCGTCTGCGACGGATACGGCGCGCTGCGCACATGGGAGTGGTAGATCGCGCCTATCTCCCAGCCCTGCTCTTCGATCGTGTTCGTTAGCTTCAGCTGCTCGATCGGATCGATCTCGAACTTGAGCGCGCTTGCGTGGATGTTCTCCGCGCGATAGACCCGAACAGCGCGCCTGCCCGTCGCATCCTCGACGGCGACGAGGCCACAGCACTCGATCTTCGGGTCCTCACGGGCGTGCGCGATCAGCTCATCGAGCAAGGTCCGGCCGATGCGCACCTCTCACCACCAAACGGTGGAGTCGAGGTTCTCGATCTCATCGACCGGCAGCGTGTAGATGCCACTCGAGAGATACTTCCAGCCGTCATCGGCGACGACGAACACGACGTTGCCCTCGTCGAGCTCGCCCGCGATGCGCACGGCGATGCTAGCGATCGCGCCGCTGGAAACGCCCGCGAACAGACCCTCCTCGTCGAGCAGCTTGCGCGTCCAGGAGATCGCGTCGCGGTTGGTCACGAAGATCTTCCGGTCGAGCAGCGAGATGTCGATGATCGGCGGGATGAAGCCGTCGTCCAGCGAGCGCAAGCCCTGCACCGGCTCCCCCTGCATCGGCTCGGCGGCGACGATCTTCACCGCGTCCCCAAAGGTCTCCTTCAGCCGGCGGCCGTTGCCCATCAACGTGCCGCCAGTGCCCAGCCCGGCCACGAACGCGCTCACCTCGTCGAGCTCCTCGAGGATCTCCAGCGCCGTGCCGTTGTAGTGGGCGTTCGGGTTGGCCTCGTTGCCGTACTGGTAGGGCATGTAATAGGAGGAGTCTTCCGCCGCCATCGCCAAGGCCTTCTCCACGGCCCCGTTGGATCCGAGTGAGCCCTCGGAGTAGACGATCTCCGCGCCGTACATCTTCAGCAGCTGCGTACGCTCGGGCGTCACGTTCTCCGGCATCACGACCTTCAGCTTGTAGCCCTTCAGCGAGCAGATCATCGCCAGGGAGATGCCGGTGTTGCCCGATGTCGGCTCCAAGAGCGTCTGCCCGGGCGCGATCGCACCCTTCTCCTCGGCGTCCTCGATCAGCGCCTTCGCCACCCGATCCTTGACCGATCCGGTCGGGTTGCGCGACTCGAGCTTCGCCCAGATCCGCACGCCCGGCTTCGGGGATAGCCTGGGCAGCTCGACCAGCGGCGTGTTGCCGATCGACTGCACGATATCCCCGTACCGCCCTGCGCACGGCTTGTTCCTCAGGGGCTGGACAGCCATTACTTCAGGAAATATAGCGACCCTCGCCGGCCCCTCGTGCAATCACTAGGATGGTGGTGGGTGATGGAGGGCGACTTCGACTTCGACTGGCTGGTGATCGGCTCCGGCTTCGGCGGTAGCGTCTCGGCGCTGCGCCTGTCTGAGAAAGGCCACAGTGTGGGCGTGCTCGAGTGCGGCCGGCGCTTCGCCGACGACGAGCTGCCGAGATCCACCGCGGACCTGAAGCGCTACTTCTGGCGGCCGTTCCTCGGGATGAAGGGCATCTTCCGGCTGACGACGTTCAAAGATGTCTCCGTGGTCTCCGGCTGCGGCGTCGGCGGCGGCAGCCTCGGCTACGCGAACACGCTCTATGTTCCCCCGAAGAAGTTCTTCGAGGACCGCCAGTGGGCGGATATGAACGACTGGGAGTCAGCGCTCGCGCCCCACTACAGCGAGGCGCAGCGGATGCTCGGCGTCGTGCAGACGCCGACCGGCGACCCCGCCGACCAGCTGCTGCGCGAGCTCGGCGAGGAGCTCGGCGTCGGCGACACGTATAAAAAAACGCCCGTCGGCGTCTACTTCGGCGAACCGGGCGTGACCGTCCCCGACCCCTTCTTCGGCGGCGAGGGGCCCGCGCGGACCGGTTGCAGGGAATGCGGGCGTTGCATGGTCGGCTGCCCGCACGGGTCGAAGAACACACTCGTCAAGAACTACCTCTACCTCGCCGAGAAGCGCGGCGCACAGGTGATGCCGGAACGCACCGTGATCGACATCCGCCCGCTCGGCGACGGCTCTGGCAAAGACGGCTACGAGGTCGAAAGCGTCCGCTCTGGCGCGTGGCTCCGAAAGGAACGCCGGGTTCAGCGCGCGCGGGGCGTCGTCGTCTCCGCGGGGCCGCTCGGCACGAACAAGCTGCTCCAGCGCTGCCGTTTGAATGGCTCCCTGGGGCGGATCTCCGCGCGCCTCGGTGAGCTCGTGCGGACCAACTCAGAGTCGATCCTGATGGTCACCGTGCCCGAGGACTACCCCGACGACCTGATCAAACGTGTCGCGATCACCTCCTCGATCTATCCCGACCCAAACACCCACATCGAGACCGTCACCTATGGTGACGACGGCGATTCGATGCACCGCCTCTACACGCTGCTCGTCGGGGACGGCACGCGCGTGACGCGTCCGCTGAAGTGGCTCGTCCAGGTTCTTTTGCACCCGCGGCGGCTGGCGCAGGTGCTGTTCCCGAAACACTACTCGCGGCGCACGATCATCATCCTCGTGATGCAGACGCTCGACAACGCGATCGCACTGCGCCCGCGCGAGGGGCCGTTCGGCTCGCTGTGGCTGAAGACCGAACAGGACCCAGAGAGGCCGATCCCGACGTTCATCCCAATCGCCAATCAGGCCGCCGAATGGTTCGCCAAGCGCACCGGCGGGATCGCTCAGAGCTCGACCACCGAGGCGCTCTTCAACATCCCCACGACCGCCCACATCCTCGGCGGCGCGGTGATCGCACCCGACCCCTCCAGCGGCGTGATCGACGCCCGCCAGCGCGTCTACGGCTACGAGAACCTGCTCGTCTGCGACGGCTCGGCGATTCCGGCGAACGTCGGCGTCAACCCCTCGCTGACGATCACCGCACTGGCCGAGCACGCGATGAGCCACGTGCCGGAGGCCGAGGGAAGCGTCGAGAACCAGCAGGCAAGCTTCGCCGCGAAGTGACCTGCACGGACGCGCTCGTGAGCGCTGCGCTCACGAGTCGCAGATTCGCGGTCCCGCGGAGCGCTACTAGAGCGTTGAGCACGGCGCCGGCGCTGGCCTGCAGGTAAGCAACCGTCCGCCAGACTCCCCCACTCCTCTGACGCTGCAGCCGCACCGGCTGATGGGCACGCATCAGCAGCGCCCACACGCGCACGTGCCGCCGGTCCACGCGCAGCGGGTCGAATGGGAACGTGAAGCCTCCTAGGAACGGCTTGGGGCGGGCGCTTGCCGGATCGCCGCCGGCGCCGGCGCTGTAGAGCCCGGCCGGTCGCTGGTATTCCACCGTCCCACCCGTAGGCGTACTCGCGCGCTCGGCAGGGTATGGGTCGATCAGGAACTGCCAGTCGACGAGCCCCACTCCAGCGACCCACAGGCGGTGCAGGGCGCGGGAGATCCACTGGGCCTGCAACCGACCGGGCACGCCTCCAGGCGCCGGCGGCGCGCTTTCCCAGTTGAGCTCCGTCACCCACACCGGCTTTCTGCCGACCGGTAGCGCGGTGCCGCGGCGCTCTGCTTGCCTCAGCAACCCGGTGATCTTCGCCGCATCAGAGATCGACACGTCCAGCGACGACGCGGCCGGCCGATCGGGGTCGCCGACCGACAGCGGATGAAAGGCCAGCGCGTCGAAATGCGGCGGGTCCAAGCAGCGGACGTGAGTTTGCAGGCACAGCACTTCTCGCAGGAACGACACGGGCGCAATGCGCCCCTCGCCCGCGGGTTCTCCGTTCGGAGCCACACCGGCGGCCGCCACCACATCGGCAGGCTGAACGGACTTGACGCCCGCGTAGAACGCATTGAGCAGCTGGCGATAGAGCAGCGGCGAAAAGGCTCTCCAGCGGCCGCCCGCAGCGATCCACTGGGGCTCCAAGTAGCGCGCGAGGTTCGGCTCGTTCCAGGCCTGGAACAGCCTCACCCGCGGCAGCGCACGATCGGGCGTCACGGGATCGGGGAAAGACCCGTCATAGCGACGCGCAAGCGCGGCGGCGAATTCTTCGAGCGCCGCGGGATTCGGGGCCCAGCTGCCGAGGTACGCGTAGGGCCAGCGATTGGGCGCTTCGGCAAACGCCGGCGCATGGGCGACCACGAGCAACGGCTCGAGGCCCTGGGCCGCGGCGCTCTCCACGGCGGCGTCGAGCCGCGCGAACCGATAGGCCGGGCTGGCCGGGTCGCGCGCCTGAAAGCCCTCAGGCGGCGCGGCCGCCACGAATTCGCGCCAGCTGACCGGGATACGCACGGTCGCCGCCCCAATCCCACGGATGCGCGTGAGCTCCAGTTCGCGCACCCGCGCGTCTTCACTCAAGAGCGGTATGCCGTCGGACACACCGCGCACGAGCCCCCCCTGCGGGAACGGGCCATAGAGCAGGGCATGGTCCTGTGCTTGTACCAACCGGCGGTCGGTGGGCGCGGGATCGACACCAGGCGGAGGCTCGACGCCGAATGGCCGTGGCGGCCCTTCTGCGCCGCTACGCGACGGGATGGGCAGGACGGGTGGAGGCTGGAGCCAGACGACCGCGGTCAGGGCGACCCCGAGCGCCTGGGGAAGGACTTTGAAGAACCTAGCGATGAAGCGTGACCGAACGACGTGCCAGGTTCATCTTGGCGCCGGTGTTACTGCGCAGCGTCGTCACCAGCACCAGCCGCGCCTGGCTGCGGTGTCTGAGCAGGCGCCGGCCCTTCGCCGTCACGCGGATCAGCACATTGACCGTGCCGGCGCTTTTCGCCGTCGCCGATCCGCGCGCCACCAGTTCTGCCGCGGGAACGATCTTTTGGTGGTGCTTGCTCTTCCTACTCGATGCAAATGCCGGCAGTTTGCCGTCCTGGAGGTACAGATCCTGGATGACCGTTCCCGGCTGGTTGATCGTCACCTGATCCAGCCAACCCGATTTCAGGAACCTATGGATCGTGGTCCGGGCGAGCCTGAAGATCGAGCCCTGCAGGGCCAGAGGTGGCGGAGGCGGGGGCGGTGGAGGCGGCGGTGCGGGGCATGCGCCCACCGGGCGGTCGGTCTCACTCGAGTAACTGAAGATCGCTCCGCTGGCGAGTGTTGTCCGTACGAACTCCCTTGCTTGGACCGTTTCCCCAAGCGCCAAGGGCGTGAGAAAGCTGCCGCTGAAAGACGAGCCGACCAAGCCGGTGACCTGCGCATGGCCCTTTGAGTGTGTCGCGACATAGCTGGGATGTTGCACCACTAGGTAGTGTTCTCCTTCGACTTCCAGCGCCCCCGAGCGCTGACCGGAGAAGTTCGTCGATCCCACACATACGGTTGGGTCCATGGAGGGCAGGCCGTCGTAGCTGATCGCTTGAATCGTCGATCCGGCGGGCGATTCCAGCCTCACTTCGTCGCCCACCTGTGGCACCTGCGATAGCCAGGTGTTTCCACCCTGGTCGGTGTCCTGAGCAACCACAAACCCGTTGTGAATAATCGACAGGACGGTCTGTGCCCCGGGATTGGCGTGACCGCTGACCGAGGCTATTGGGCGTTCCGGCAGCGTGGTCTCACCCTCGACGATCGAAAGAGAGTATTCGGGACTTTTGGACGTGGCCGATGCCGGCGCAGCGGCTATGCAGCTCGCAAGCAGCGCCAAGCAGGAGAGGAGTCCGGGTAGGAAAAAGCGGCTTGCTCTCATAACAACGCGATCCCGATCGTTCGGCGAGTCGAAAAGGTTTAGCCTCGGCGCCAAACCTGGACGCGAAGCCTAGACCCAGCGGCGGCGGAAAACGCGCGCTACAGGCCGCCGGCCATCGCCGGCAGGATCACGAGCGTGTCGCTCTCGCCGACGGCCGTGTCCAGCCCGTCGAGCACGCGCACGTCCTCGTCGTTCAGGTACACGTTCACATAACGGTTGAGCTCGCCCTCGGCCGAGAACAACTGACTCTGCGTGGCGGGGTGGCTCGAAGCGAGGTCACGCAGGACCTCGCCGATGTTCGCACCAGAGGCGCTGACGAGCTTCTCGCCGCCGACCGAAGCGCGCAGTACTGGGGGGATCTTGATTGTGGCCATGCGCGGCAGGCTACCCGGCTGCGGCGCAGAACGCCTCATAGTCGGGGAACACGCCAAGCTCCTCGTCGGCGATCTCCTCGGGATCGCGCGAGCAGATCGGGCACTCGGGGTCGCGGCGCACCTTTACCTCGGTGAGCGTCGCGCCGAGCGCGTCGTACAGCAGCAAGCGCCCGATCGCGGGCTCGCCGATGCCGACGATCAGCTTGACCACCTCGGTGGCCTGCAGCAGGCCCATCGTGCCCGGCAGCACGCCGAGCACGCCGTTGGCGCCGCAGGAAGGCGCCAGCTCGGCGGGCGGCGGCTCACGGAACAAGCAGCGGTAGCACGGGCCCTCATATGGCTTGAACACCGACAGCTGCCCATCGAAGCCGAGGATCGAGGCGGACACGACGGGGATCTTCAGGCGTACGGTCGCATCGTTGAGCAGGTAGCGCGTGGGAAAGTTGTCAACGCCGTCGACGATCACGTCGTAGTCCTTGATGATCTCGACGATGTTCGAAGCGTCGATGCGCACCGGATACTTGACGACGTTCACGTCGGGGTTGATCGCGTGGATGGACTCCTCCGCGGAGTCGACCTTGGGCGTGCCGATGCGATCGGTGGTGTGGATCACCTGTCGCTGAAGGTTGGACAGGTCGACGACGTCGTCATCGACGATGCCCAGCGTGCCCACGCCGGCGGCGGCGAGATAGAGGGCGGTCGGCGAGCCTAGGCCGCCGGCGCCGAGCAGCAGCACCTTCGCGTCGAGCAGCTTCTGCTGGCCCTCCATGCCGATCTCCGGCACGAGCATGTGCCGCGAGTAGCGCTCGCGCTGCTCGGGGGTGAGCGAGCGTGGCACCTGTACCTCATAGCCGCGGTCCTTCCACAGCGTGATCCCGCCCGTCATCGAGGCGACGTTCGTGTAGCCGAGGTCCTCTTCCAGCGTGCGCGCGGCCCAAGCGGAGCGGTTACCCGACTGGCAGTAGAGAACGATGTGCGCGTCGCGGTCCGGGACGACACCCTCGATGCGGGTCTCCAGGTAGCTCTTGGGCACGTGCCTAGCACCTGGCAGGTGGCCCGCGCCGTACTCCTCGGTCTCACGCACGTCGATGATCGCGATGCCCTCGTCGAGCAGCTCGTGCACCTTGGAAGGATCGATCTCCTCGATGCGGCTCTTGATTTCGCGGAGAAGCTCCGCTCCGGAGGGACTCATTTTGAAACTCCTAAATCGGGTCGGCATTTAGGGAAACTTCATAAAGTATAGCGCCTGTTCATCTCGCTCACCCAGGCGTGGTGGGCGCTTGGGGCCCCGCATCACGCTTATTCTCAGGGAGAACTTCAGAAGACGAGCAGGTAGGAAAAGCCGACGGCACTGGGGCTTGCGGTGCGCGAACCCGCATAGGAGGCATTCGCCCGCCAGCGCCCCACAGCGGGCGGCGTGAAGGAGACCGTCGCCGTTCCTTCGCTGGCGAAGGCGTGCGCCTCGCGATAGAACTGCCAGCCGAAGACGGGGTCGAAGCGCTCAATGTCCACCGTGACCGGCCCGGTGCCGGCAGGCGAGACCTTGACGCCGATACCCAATCCCTGGCCCGGTCTGGCCTTGGCGGTGGAAAACGAGAGCGAGGTCGAAGTGATCGTGCGCGACTCGCGCACCAGCGTGAAGTTACCGGCGGTGGCGTCGCGGACGGATACCACCGCGTAGTAGCGGCCGGGGACCAGCTGGTGCTGGAGCGTCTGCGAACCACTGTTGCCGCATTGGCATTCGATCACGTTGCCGTTCTGATTGCGCAGCTGCAGGTTGAAGTCGGCCGAGCCGGGGGCGATTAGCTTGAGCGTCAGGTTTGAGTGGCTGGTGACGTCGAGCCGGTACAGTCGCAGCACACGCACGCCGCGGCCATCGAGACGCCCGTGCGCGTGAGCGTAGTTGCCCAGCACCAAGCCCGGAGCCGTTTCGGCGGGACCGGCGTGAGCAACCTGCAGGTGAAAGCGCTGAACACCCCGATGGGAGGTTCGCGGGGTGATCTCGAAGCTATAGCGCCCGCCCTGGCCGGGGCGGGGTGTGAACAGCCGGTAGCCGCCACAACCGATGTGCAAGAGCGGGGAGCCTTCTTCGAAGGAGCTCGTTCCGGGTGCGAACAGCGCACCGCTCACGCAGGCTCCTTCGGTCTTGTTGGCGAGGTTGATCAGGTAGCTGATGCCCGCACGCATCGTGAAGGAGTAGGCGGCGTTGACATTCTGGATGCGGTCGACCTGCCCGTTGATGCCGCCCGGCGGCAGCGTCCTCCCGGGCGGCCCAACTTCGGGCGTCGGCAGAAAGATGTCGAGCGTGAAGGCGGCGAGCGCTGAGCTCTGCAGCGCGGCCACCCGGATCTCGTAGAGGCCGTTCTTGGAGGTCTTGAACGTGAGCGAGGCCTTGCCAGCGGAGTCGGTCTGCTGACAGGCCACGGACTGCAGCTGGGAGCGCACGGCGTGGTAGACGTCGATGGTGCCGTCGAGCGCGCCTCCAGCAGCCAGGTCGACCGCGATCCGCTGGACGCTTTGGGCACGCAGGCTGTACCAGACCGAGCTGGTCGTAGATACCCCGCAAGAGGAGGCGGCTTCTTCGGGCTGGACGGTCGCGCCGGCGGTGGTGCCTTCGAGCGTCGCGGGCAGGCTGTGGATGACCTGGGCATTGGCCAGGGTGTCATTGGCCGGCGCTGTGACGGCACTGGAGGCGCCAGCCACGAGCGGCGCCGCCATGGCCACGGCGAGCGCCAGCGCCGATGCGGCAACGGGCCTGCGATGGAGGCGCACAGCTGTAGATACGTGGACGGCCCGCGATCTCCTGCACTCCCCCGCTCCCTTACGCTCCCCACGATGCGCTCCCGCCTGAGAACCGGCCAGCCGAGAGCGGTCGCGGTCGCGGTCGCTCTCGCCGCGATTCTCCCGGGCTGCTCCGCGGGCTCGTCATCGTCGTCCCAGACGTCCTCCGCTGCGCCCCCGAGCGTGGGCGCCTCGGGCTTCGACGGTGCCGCGCTGCCCGCTGTAGCGCCCGTGGGCAACTTCACGCTCGCCGACCAAGAAGGCCGGTCCGTGTCGCTCGCCGCCTACCACGGGCAGGTGACGATCGTCGCGTTTCTCTACTCCACATGCGGGCCGGCGTGCATTGTGATCGCCGAACAGATCCGCGGCGCGCTCGACGAACTGCACCGTGTGGTGCCCGTGCTGCTGATCAGCGCCGATCCCTCCGCGGACACGCCCGCGCACGTCAGGCGCTTCCTAACCGAGGTCTCATTGACCGGCCGCGTCCGCTACCTGGGCGGCTCGCTGGCACAGCTGCGTCCGGTCTGGCGCTCCTTCCGGATCGTCCCGGCGACGGCCGGGCGCGCGGCCTTCGACCGCTCCGCCTCGGTCTTCCTACTCGACCGTACAGGCCGCCAGCGGGTCCTCTTCCAGTCCGAAGAGCTGACCCCCGAAACCCTCGTCCACGACATCCGGAAGCTGTGGGCAGACTGATACCCTAGCTGGCAGGTAGGAAATGTTCAGATGATGTTCTCAACCAAGGCCGAGTACGGCGTGCGCGTGATGGTCGAGCTGGCCCGGCGGGCGAGCGGGCGGGCGGGGATCCGATTGCCCTCGCGGAGGTCGCCGCGCATGACGGGCTGCCGCTTGCCTACCTGGAGCACCTCGTCGCGCGGCTGCGCAAGGCCGGCCTGGTCGACTCGCGGCGGGGCTCGCGCGGTGGCTACATGCTCGCGCGCCCACCCGCGGAGATCACCATGGCGGAGGTCGTGGAGGCGCTGGAGGGCTCAATCGCACCGATCGAGTGCATCTCCCAAGCTTCGGACGGGAGCATCGTGTGCTCGCGGGAGTCAACCTCTGGGGCCCACCCGCCCCATGTCTGCCCTACAAAGCTGTTGTGGACCCGCGTGCGTGGTTCGATCGTGCGCACGCTCAACGAGACTACGCTCGCCGATCTCGTATCGAACTCCGCCCACCCCGCATCTCTACAGGAGACATCCCTCCCAGCCGGGCCGATCCCGATACCCACCGGCGCAGCGCGCGGGCAAACCGGCAGAGAACCCCTAACCACTGGAGCTTGACCACACGACATGGCCGACCTAGAGATCAGAGACCTGCACGTGCGCATCGAGGAGCGCGAGATCCTCAAGGGCGTCGACCTGGACGTCTCGCGGGGAGAGGTACACGCGCTGATGGGCCCCAACGGCTCGGGCAAGTCCACGCTCGCCAACACGCTGCTCGGGCATCCGTCATATGAGATCACGCAAGGGTCGATCACCTTCAAGGGCGAGGACATCACCGCGGCCGAGCCCCACGAGCGCGCCCACGCGGGCCTGTTCCTGGCCTTCCAGTACCCCGTCTCGATCCCCGGCGTCTCGGTCGCCAACTTCCTGCGCATGGCCATCAACGCCCAGCGCGAGGAGCCGATCCAGGTCAAGGAGTTCCGCACCCGGCTCCAGCACGCGATCGAGCTGCTCGACGTCGACCGCTCGTTCACCTCGCGCCACCTCAACGACGGCTTCTCCGGTGGCGAGAAGAAGCGCGCGGAGATCCTGCAGATGGCGATGCTCGCCCCCGACATCGCGATCCTCGACGAGACCGACTCGGGCCTTGACATCGACGCGCTGCGCACCGTCGCCGAGGGGGTCCAGCGGCTGCACGACGAGCAGGGCCTCGGCGCGCTGATCATCACCCACTACCAGCGCATCCTGCACTACGTCAAGCCCGAGTTCGTGCACATCCTGATGGACGGGCGCATAGTGCTTCAGGGCGGCGTCGAGCTGGTCGAGCGCCTGGAGCGCGAGGGCTATGACCAGATCCGTCAAGAGGTCGGGGCAAGTGCCTGAGGTGGCGGTCAAGCCCGGCCGCCATCGCGAGGCGACGCTCTACCATGCGCTTGCCGGCGCTGGGGCGGGCAACGGGCGCACGCTCGAGCAGCTGCGCGAGGCGGCGCTGAAGAGCTTTGAGACCACCGAGCTGCCCATCTGGCGGCGCTCGGGCTTCTGGACCACCAGCCTGCAGAGCCTCGACCTGGACGCGCTGGAGACTGCACCCATGCCATCCGAGTCGGGCGCCGTGCCCGAGGTCGTCACACGCACGCTCCCCGACCGGCCCCACGCCGGGCGGATCGTGCAGAGCGCCGGGTCGGTCGTTCATGTCGAGCTCGACCCCGCGTTGGCCGAGCGCGGCGTGATCCTCTGCTCGCTGCAGGAAGCTTTCCAAGATCACCGCGAGCTGGCCGAGCGCTGGTATTCCAAGCGCCTGACGGTCGATCGCAACAAGCTGGAGGCCGCCAACGCGGCGTTCTGGACGGGCGGCGCCTTTTTGCATGTCCCTGCCGGCGTGGTCGTGGAGGAGCCGTTTGAGATCGTCTACGCAATCGACGGTCCCGGCGTCGCGCAGTACGCGCGCACGCTTGTGATCGGGGGCAAGACGAGCGAGTTCCGCGTGCACGAGTACGACCTCGCGGAGGACTTCTCAGAGGGCCAGTCGCTGCACGCGGGCGCGTTCGAGTGCTATCTGGAAGATGGCGCGCGCTGCCGGCTTGCGCAGCTGCAGGACTGGGGCCGGGGCGAGGTGTATGACTGCTCAACGCGCTTCGTCGGCGTCGGGCGCGACGCGTACTGCCACTGGCTGCCCTCGCTGCTGGGCGGCCATCTCGTGCGCCAGCACCTGGAGCTGGCCGTATCCGAGCCCGGCGGCGACATGGCGTTTCGCGGCCTGTTCTTCACCGAGGCCGACGAGCATCTCGACGCGTTCGCCGTGGACCTGCACGAGACCGGGCCCTCCGGCGGAGACGTCCACTGGCGCGGCGCCGCCACCGGTGAGAGCCGCGCCTCGTTCGAGGGCCTGATCCAGATAGACCCCGGGGCCCAGCAAACCCACACCTACCTGCAGATCCACACGATGATGCTCTCACCGAAGGCGCGCCTGGACGCGATCCCCTCGGTGCTCGTCTCCGCCGACGACGTCTCCGCCTCGCACGGCGGCACCGTCGGCGAGCTCGACGAGGCCGCGATCTTCTACATGCAGTCGCGCGGCCTCGACCGCCCCGCGGCAGTGCGACTGCTCGTCGAGGGGTTCTTCGAGCCGGTGCTCGCGCAGCTGAACGACGAGCCCCTGGAAGACCTAATCCGCACGAAGCTCGCCGCCAAGCTCGCCTCCGCGCGTGAGGACATCGAGACGTATGCCACCAGTCGCTAGTCCCCCCACCTCGCTCGACGTCAAGGCCGACTTCCCGATCTTCGCCCGCAGATCGAGTGCCCACCCACCCCAGCCGCTGATCTACCTCGACTCGGGCGCGACCTCGCAAAAGCCAGCAGTCGTGATCGACGCATTGGCCGAGCACCTGCGCGCCCACAACGCCAACGTCCACCGCGGCGTCTACGCGCTCGCGCAGGAGGCCGACGCGGCCTATGACGGCGCGCGTCATCGGGTCGCCGCGTTCGCCGGCGCCCAGCCGCGGACGACCGTATTCACGAAGAACGTCACCGAGGCGATCAACCTCGTCGCCTACGCCTGGGGTCGCGGCAGCGCCGATGGGCGGCCGAACGTGAGTCCCGGCGACGCAATCCTGATCACCCAGCTCGAGCACCACGCGAACATCGTTCCCTGGCAGGTGCTGTGCCGCGAGCGCGGCGCGAGCCTGCGCTACCTGGAGGTGGACGATCGCGGCGAACTGTCGCTCGAGCAGCTGGACGCCGAGCTCGCGCGGGGCGACGTGCGGATGGTGGCGTTCTCGCACGTCTCCAACGTGCTCGGCACGATCGTCCCCGTAGCGGACATGACCGCGCGCATCCGCGCCGCCGGCGCGCTGTCGCTTGTGGACGGCGCCCAGGCTGTGCCGCACATGCCGGTGGACGTGGAGGAGATCGGGGCGGACTTCTACGCCTGGACGGGCCACAAGGCGCTCGGGCCCACCGGCATCGGCGTGCTGCACGGCTGCACCGAGATCCTCGAGCAAATGGAGCCGTTCATGACGGGCGGAGACATGATCTCCTCGGTCGACTTTCAGACGGCCACCTGGAACGAGCTGCCCTACAAGTTCGAGGCCGGCACGCCCCCGATCGCGGAGGCGGTCGGGCTAGGCGCGGCCGTCGACTACCTGTCGGCGCTGGGAATGGAGCAGGTGCGCGCGCACGAGCAGGCGTTGACCACCTACATGCTCGACCGTCTCACCGAGGTTCCCGGCCTGCGCGTCGCCGGCCCGCCCGAGGCCGAGCGCCGGGGCGGCCTGGCGTCGTTCACGGTCGAGGGCATCCACCCCCACGACGTCGCCGAGCTGGCCGGCCGCGGGGGAGTGTGCATCCGCGCCGGGCACCACTGCGCGCAGCCACTGATGCGCTGTCTGGGTGTCAGCGCCACCGCGCGCGCGTCGGTCGGCGTCTACAACGAGCCCTCCGACATCGACGGGCTCATAGACGCGCTGCTGGCTGGGCGCAAGGTGTTCGGACTCTAAGGTCCGAGGGGAACTCTGACATGGACGACCTGTACCGCGACTACATCCTCGAGCACTACAAGCGCCCCCACAACTTCGGCGAGCTCGACCCGCACGACTTCGCGGCGCTCGAGCACAACCCGCTGTGCGGCGACGAGCTGGGCGTCCACATTCGCGTCGCCGGCGGGCGCATCGAGGATCTGAAGTTCCACGGCCACGGCTGCGCGATCTCCCAGGCGTCGGCGTCGATCGCCTCCGAGGAGCTGATCGGAATGGAGCTGAGCGAGGCCGGTGAGCTCGACGCGGACTGGATGATCGAGCTGCTCGGCATCCCCGTCTCCGCGACGCGTCGCAAGTGCGCGCTGCTGAACCTCAAGGTCGTCCGCGGCGCCATCACCGGCGACCACGCCTGGCCCGAGTGACGCCTTCCCACCAACCCCAATCTGACCCGCCTGAGCACCGCGATACAATTCCTAGTTCAGAGCACGGGATTCGCAAACCACCCCGCAGCGAGGAGTCGCATGGCCACGATTGACCGCACCAGGATCGCCAAGCCCAGCCCGATCGTCGAGGACGACCAGGGTCAGCTGCGCGCCCGCCAGGGGATCTCGCGCGAGGTCGTCACAGAGCTGTCGAAGATCAAGGGCGAGCCCGACTGGATGGTCGGCAAACGGTTGAAGGCGCTGGAAATCTTCGAACGCAAGCCGATCCCGGCCTGGGGTCCCGATCTGAGCGGTCTGAACCTCGACGACCTCGTCCTGTACTCACCTCCCACGGCGGGGCGCTTCAAAAGCTGGGACGACGTCCCCGCCGAGATGAAGCAGACCTACGAGGACCTCGGCATCCCCCAGGCCGAGCGCGAGCACCTCGCCGGCGTCGTGGGCGTGTGGCGCCAGGAGCCCGTGTACGAGGGCCTCAAGGAGGAGTACGCCAAGCAGGGCATCCTGTTCTGCTCGATGGACACCGCGATCACCGAGTACCCCGAGCTGGTGCAGAAATACTTCATGACCAAGTGCGTCCCCGCGCAGGACAACAAGTTCAGTGCACTGCATGGCGCCGTGTGGTCGGGCGGGGCCTTCTGTTACATCCCCAAGGGCGTCAAGTGCGACCTGCCGCTGCAGTCCTACTTCCGCATGGAGGGGGCCGGCGAGGGCACCTTCGAGCACACGCTGATCATCGCTGACGAGGGCTCCGAGGTGAACTACATCGAGGGCTGCACCGCGCAGACCTACAGCGTCAACTCGATGCATTCCGCGGTGGTCGAGATCTTCGTGCACGAGGGCGCCAAGGCCCGCTACACGACCGTGCAGAACTGGTCGAAGGACGTCTACAACCTCAACACCAAGCGGGCGATGGTGGACGCCGGCGGCACGGTCGAGTGGGTCGGCGGATCGATGGGCGCCAAGTACGTGATGCTCTACCCGGGCTCCTACCTGATGGGCGAGGGCGCGCGCGCCGACCACCTCAACGTCGGCGTGGCGGGCAAAGGCGTCCACAAGGACACCGGGGCGAAGGTCGTGCACCTGGCGCCGAACACGACCTCGAACATCCTCGCCAAGTCGATCTCCAAGGACGGCGGCATCATGGGCTACCGGGGCCTCGTCAAGATGGGCTCAAACTCGCAGGGCTCGAAAGCGCGCGTCCAGTGCGACGGGCTGATGATGGACGGCGAATCGAAATCCGACACCTGGCCGGACATCCAGATCCAGAACCCACACGTCACGGTCGCCCACGAGGCCACCGTCGGGCGCATCTCAGACGATCAGCTGTTCTACATGGGCTCGAGGATTCACCGAGGACGAGGCCGCAGCGATGATCGTCAACGGCTTCATCGAGCCCGTCACCAAGGAGCTGCCGATGGAGTACGCGGTCGAGCTGAACAGGCTCATCCAATTGGAGATGGTCGGCTCCATAGGCTGAGGCGCGCTCCGTTTTGAGGGTGCCCACGGACACGATCGTCGCGCCGCTGTTCCCCACGGGGCTGCCCTGGGCGAACGTGGCCGGGCGCGAGGCGAGCATCATCCAGCGCGGCAAGCCGCTGCTGATCGACTTCTGGGACTTCTGCCGCCCAAACTCAGTCCGCACGCTGCCCTATCTACAGGCCTGGCACGAGCGCTACGCGCATGACGGCCTGCGCACGGTCGGCGTGCACTCACCCGGCTTTCCACCCGCGCGCGAGGAGGACGCGGTCAGGGCGGCGGTGACACGCCTGGGGATCGAGTACCCCGTGCTGATCGACCGCGAGCTCGAGCTGTGGCGTGACTACGAGAACCAGGGGTGGCCGGCCCGCTACCTGTTCGACGGCCGCGCGCGCCTATTTGAGTACCACTACGGTGAGGGCGCCTACGCGGAAACCGAGCTGGCGATCCAGGAGCTTTTGGGAGTCGAGCGCGAGCCCCTGGCGCCGCTGCGCCCGGAGGACGCGCCGGACGCCGCGCTAGTGAAGCAGACCGAGGATCAACAGGGCGCCTACTCCGGCCCGTATGAGGCCCGCGGCGTGTGGGCGGTGCTCGATGGGTCGGGGACCGTGCGCGTCAACGGCAGCGAGCACGAGGTCACCCACCCGGGCGCCTATCCGCTGCTCGAGCACGAGCGCCACACCGCCGCCGTGCTGGAGCTGGAGATCGGCCCAGACGTGCAGTGTTACGCGACCTGCTTCACGCCGGGCTTGGCGTAGGACTGCCGGCTGGCGCCGGCGCCAGCTCGGCGTGGGAGCGATCCAGCAGCAGGCGCTTCAGCAGCGGTGAAGTTGACTGGTCGTCCTCGACGAGCACGCAGCTGCCCGGCCAGTAGGGGGTCTCACCGGCGCCGCGGCCGAGGAACACGAGGTCGTACGTCCAGCAGCCGCAGTTCATCAACCGCGCACCGCCGCGCCCGTGCCACTCGGACTCGCTATCGCCCGGGAGTGGCCCGGCGCGGTGCGTGTGACCGAAGATCACGTACGCGTCGCCCAGGCCGAGACGCTCGGCCACCTCGCCCATCGCGCGCAGCCCCGCGCGGCGCAACTCCCCGGTCGAGATGTCGGTCCGCAACGGCCCCAGCCCGGCGCGGTTGAGCGCCGCGACGGCGAGCGAGAACGCGCCCGCGAGTGCGAGCCTGCGCAGCTTGCACACCCGCGAAGAGCCGCCTCCTTCGCCTGTGAGTGCTCGCCACGCACGGATCGTGTCGACCTTCGAGACGTGGCCCATACGGGTTTCCCTGGCAACGGTGTCTCGCCACGCGAACACCGGCGCCCCCACCGCCTCGTAGTCCTCGACTCGGCTGAAGGACGCGGCCGGGAGCCCCAGCAGGCGACTCATCGCGGCGACGCTCAGGCGCTCGATCGTGGGTACCGTCAGATGGCAGTCGAGGTAATGGCCGTGGGTGGCGTATACATCGGGGCGCACCCACAGGCCCGGATAGGCGACGCTCATCTGTGCCGGCGCGGCCCACTCGGCGAGCCTGGCGAGCATCGGCGAGGCCTGCTCCGGGAGCAGGCGCTGTTCGAGTCCGAGCGGCTCCGGCGCCTGCAGCGCGCGCTCGCCGAGCCACGACTCGATCAGCAGATGGTCGTGGTTGCCCGCGCTCACCACGATCTCGCGGCCGGAGAGCGCCTGCCCGAGTTCTTCGAAGAACGGCCGCGCGGCGGCCATCGCGTAGCGCGGCGGGCGGTGGCGGCACTCAAGCACGTCGCCGAGCAGCACGAGGCGATCGACATCCTCCAGAGCCTCCAGCAAAGCCGCGCGCGGTGAGGGACGACTCAGCACATCCGAGCCCAAGCCGCTGCCGAGGTGAAGATCAGAGACGATTAATGTGCTCAGGAGACCTCGACCACGCCATCCGGTCGCGGGGTGGGCGGGGTGGGCGGGGACCCAATCACGTCGCGCACCTGCTTGGGCAGCATGAAGCGGACATCCTCGCGAATCGCGTCCACCTCGGAGATGTCGCTCACACCCCGCGCCCGGAAGTAGCTGACCAGCTCGCCCACCAGATTCTCGGGCGCGCTGGCGCCGGAGGAGATCCCCACGACGCGCTTACCATCGAGCCACTCCTCGCATACCTCGCTCGCACTGTCGATTAGGTGAGCATCGGTGCCGCAGGCGCGCGCGACCTCGACGAGCCGCACCGAGTTCGACGAGTTGCGCGAGCCGATAACGAGCATCAGGTCGCAGCTGCCAGCCAGCTGCTTGACGGCTGTCTGGCGGTTGGTGGTGGCGTAGCAGATGTCATCCGTGCGGGGTCCCACCACGCTCGGGAAGCGCTCCTTCAGGCGGGCGAGAATCGAGCTGGTTTCATCGACGGAGAGCGTGGTCTGTGTGACGTAGGCGATTCGCTCGGGGTCCTCGACCTCCAGCTCATCCACGTCTTGCTCTGACTGCACGAGCACGATCCGCTCTGGAGCCTCGCCCATCGTGCCTTCGACCTCCTCGTGACCGTCGTGGCCGACGAGCACGATCGTGTAGCCATCCTCGGCGAAGCGCAGCGCCTCGCGGTGAACCTTCGTCACGAGGGGACAGGTGGCATCGATCGTCCGCAGCTCACGCGCCTGTGCGTTGGCGTACACGCTGGGCGCGACACCGTGCGCGGAGAACACGCACACCGACCCCTCCGGGACATCGGTCTCCCGCTCGACGAAGATCACTCCCCGCTCGCGCAGCCGCTCAACGACGTGCTTGTTGTGCACGATCTCCTTGCGCACGTACACCGGCGGGCCATGGATCTCGAGCGCCCGCTGCACTGTCTGCACAGCACGATCCACGCCCGCGCAATAGCCGCGCGGCGCCGCGAGCAGTACCTTCTCGACGGTGTTGGACATCATCGCCATTGTAGAGAGCCTCCAGGTACGCTAGACCGATGGCGCAGCGCCACTTGGACAGGCTCACCCCGGTCGACGCGTCCTTCCTGCACCAGGAGGGCCCGACGTCGCACATGCACGTAGGCGGGCTGACGATCATCGAGGGGCCGCCCCCCTCGATGGAGGAGTTCCTCGAACAGATCCGCCGGCGGCTGCACCTGGTACCGCGCTACCGACACAAGCTCGCCCATACTGCGCTTGACAGCGGACGGCCGGTGTGGGTCGACGATCCGAGCTTCAACCTCGAGTACCACATCCGCAACGCCGCGTTGCCGACTCCCGGAGGCTGGGAGCAGCTGCAGAGCCTGACCGCCTGGATCTTCTCCCAGCAGCTCGACCGCTCGAAGCCATTGTGGGAGATGTGGTTGATCGAGGGCCTCGAGAACGACCGCTTCGCGCTGATCTCAAAGACCCACCACGCTCTGATCGATGGCATCGCCGGCATCGATCTGGCGACGGTGCTGTTCGACCTCTCGCCGAAACCGCCACCGCTCAAACATTCCGGGCGTGCCTGGCAGCCGCACTCAGAGCCCGGTGTCGCGGAGCTCGTGACCGCGGGCCTGCGCAGCGCGCTGCGCGCCGGGGTCGAGCTGGCAGAGGGGGCGCTCGACGCGCTGTCGCACCCCGACCACGCATTCGCCCGTGCGCGCGAGGCCGCCGAGGGCCTCGGCGAGATCGTGTGGGCAGGCCTGAACCCCGCGCCACAGACGCCGCTGAACGTCGACATCGGCCCGCACAGGCGCTTTGTCGGCGTCGCCAGTTCACTTCAGGACTTCAAGGCCGTGAAGAACGCCTTTGGCGGCACCGTCAACGATGTCGTGCTCACGGTCGTCGCCGGCGCACTGCGCTCGTTCCTGATCTCCCGCGGCGTGCGCACTGCTGGGATGGAGCTACGCGCGCTCGTCCCCGTCTCGGTTCGGGCTGAGGACGAGCACCACCAGGGGGGCAATCGCATAGTCGTGATGCGCGGGCCCCTACCCGTCTATATCACCGACCCCATCCAGCGCCTGCGCTTCGTCTCGGAGGCGATGGATGGCCTGAAGGAGTCAAAGCAGGCGCTGGGCGCCGAGGTCATCGCGGGCGTCCAGAACTTCGCGCCACCGACAATCCTGGCGCAGGCCTCGCGCCTGAACTTCTCCACGCGCCTATTCAACCTGCTCGTCACCAACGTGCCCGGCCCGCAATTCCCGCTGTACGTGCTTGGCCGTGAGATGCTCGAGGCCTACCCGGTGGCCTTTCTCCCCCAGCATCACGCGCTCGCGATCGCGATCATGTCCTACAACAGCCAGATGAACTTCGGCCTGCTCGGCGACTTCGACGCCCTGCCCGACATCGACGCGGTCGGCCAGAGCATCGCCGAGGAACTCGCGATGCTGGTGTCGCTCGCTCGCGAAGCGGTCGCCACGCCCGCCTGAGCTCGCCTCAATACCCCAGCGCGAACTTTGCGTCCTCAGACATCTTCTCCGGTGACCACGGCGGCGTGAAGACCATCTCGGACTCAATCGTCTTGACGCCCTCCAGTTCGCCCACGAACTCTTCGATCTGCTCGGTCACCTGCGGGCCGATCGGGCACCCGGGCGTCGTGAGCGTGAACGTGACGTTCACGCTGCCACCTGAGACCTCCACGCCGTAGATCAAACCCAGCTCGACGAAATCCAACCCGAGCTCGGGGTCGATCACGTTTGACAACGCCTCCATCACGTCATCGACCGTAGGTGTGGCGGCAACCTCGTCGGACATGCTCCGAGTCTAGCTGCCCTGCGGCCCCGCTAGTTGTCGCAGCCGAGGCGGTCCCACATGTACAGTTGAATGCACTCGGTCGCGAGCTCCATCGCCCGCTCGCGTGAAAGGCGAGGGAGCACGGTGTCCAGTGCCTGCTCCTCGGAGACACCCGCCTGAAAAGCTTCCTCGCCGCGGAAGCCTGCCGCGATCTTCAGCGCCTCGCGCCGGTTCTCGCCCAGGCTCGCGAACACTCCCACGAGGAACTCCGTGTTGGGAATCGGCTGGCCGACCTCCAGTGAGGCGTGCCAGGCGGCGAGCAGGTGCAGATCGTCCTCGTCGAGATCGGCGATCGCCTTGGCGTAGTGGACCGAGAGCTCCTGGTCGGGAATGTCATCCACCCATGCGCGCACCACCTCGCCCACCAGCTGGCGACGAGCCTCGCGGCCGACCGACTCGGCGATCACGCGGATCGCGTCCTGGGGCTCAATGAAGCACAGTGGCATCGTCCAGACTGTAGGTGGCGGTGTGGACGTACTTTTTCTAAAGTTCCAGCGCCTCCCGGCCGCGCTCGAGCGTATCTAGATCGCAGGTCTCGCTTGGAAATCCAAGCGTTGCCCGTACCCCGGGGGCGGGCGGGCTCCAGTTCCAAAGTGCCAGGTCGAGTGACTCAACAGGCACCGGGATAGCCTCAGCGAGCGCGTGGGCGCGACGCTCGAGGATCAGCGGGTCGCCGATCGCGAACATCCGCTTGGCGGCCAGTGTCGCGGGATCAGGGGCAGACGGGTCGCTGGCGCTGGTGAAATGCAGTGAGTCGGCTCGCAGCCCGTACAGGCCGAGCCCTCCCAGCATGATGAGCAGGTCATAGCGCCCCATGCGGCCGAAGCCTGCAAGCGCGAGGCGCTCGAAGCACCGCTCGAAGCGCCGCTGTGGGCGCCACTCAGGATCTCCCTCGAACGCCTGCGCCTGGCCGCCAGCACGCTCAGCCCAGTGGCGGTAGGCGAGCAGCGTGCTCGCTCCGCGCGCGGAGTCGTGGGAGGTTCGTGGCCCGAGGGGGATTCCACCGAGATCTCCCAGCTCGCCATCAGCGTAAGCGCTGCCATCGCGAGCGCCAGCCAAGGCCGTGCGGATGCCGGCGAAGGGATCATCGCCCTCCAGCGGTGAGAGGTAGGCGATCAAGAAGCACGTCCAGGTTGCCTGCTCGAGATCTTCCGCGGCAAGCGCGCGAACCTCGCCGTATAGGCCTGGGGGCTCAGCGCCCAGCGCAAGCAGGCGACCGTGAGCGAAGGCGATCTCTTCGGCTAGGCGGCTCGCGTCTGCAGAGGCGTGAATGCCGGGCACAAGCGCTGAGCGGTAGCCGTCATCTTCTGCGCGACCCTCCCTGCGAACTCGCACGGCCTCGCCGCGTATGCGTCCGCGCCGGGTGGCCTGAGAGGAAGGCTTCTCAGACCTGGGCGCACGCGGGGATCCGCTCCCCCCAGGCTTGTTGCTGGGCAGCGTCTTGCTGCAGATCGGGCAGCGCTCGATGAAGCGGTTGTGTCGGCAGAAAGTAGGCAAGATCGCGCCGGAGCTATTGGATCTGGGCTGCTGGGCGCGTGCGCGAGGACACACCGGCGTGCCGGCGCAGGAAGTGCAGCTGATCGGCGATCGCCCGCTCGAACGGCTCGCCCACATAGATGTCGAAGTGCCCGATCGGGTAGGTGTGCATCTCCGCGCGGCCGGTTGCCCGCCACGCAGCGTCCTGAGCGGCCTTGACGGGAGCGACCGCGTCGTGGTCGGCTATCTGCACAAGGATCGGACAAGGAAGGCGGCCGGCCTGCAGTCCGGGACGGTAGGCGCCGGCCCTGAGAAATATTCGCGCCGCCATCTCGTTGCGCCACGAAGGACCCGCGATCGCGCGGTAGCCCGGCTCAGCGTCGGGGCTGGTCATCGCGCCGATGGTGCCGGGCGCGCCTACCAGCGGAACCATCACGGGCGGGCGACCGCGCAGCGAGGCGGCGACATCGCGTATTCCTGCGAGCACGCACCTTGCGAGATGGCCGGGACCCGCGTAGCGCGCGAGATTGATTAGCGCCACCGCGCCGTCCATTGCCGGCACTTGGGAGATGGCAGCCGCGACGCTGCCGTCGGCGACGGCTACTGCTACGACGTGGCCACCGGCGTAGGAGGAGCCCCACACCACGATCCGGTTCGGATCGACGCCCTCCAGCGAGCGCGCATAGGAGATCGCTGCCGCATAGTCCTCGAGTTGGCGGGGGATCGAGAGCAGCTGGCGGGGCTCGCCCTCGCTCAGGCCGAAGTGCCTGTAGTCGAACGCAAGCGCGTCGATGCCAGCCGCGGCGAAGCGCTCAGCGAACGGGAGCAGCCCCGAGTCGACAGTGCCGCCAAGGCCGTTGGCGAGCACGACACAGGGGCGGCGGCCGTCCTCGCCGGCGAAAAGGTCACCCTGCCCGGGCAGGTGGACGCCCGCACAGCGAACCCCGCCGCTGTCGAACCCGACCGAGCTCATGCTGGGAGCTGTGAGGCTTCCAACGCCGCGAAGCGCCCCGCAACGTCACGCCCAGTGGGCGCTCCAGCGCGCGCCCGCGCCTGGCCTGCGGGAATCGAGCGCGTGTGGAGCTCGTGCTCGAAGCCGTACCACTCGAGCTGCATCGTGTGCCTGGGCTTGTTGGTGAAGTGGCCCGTGTGAAACGCCTCGTCGCGACGGATCTCCACTTCCATCTCGCTCTGCGGTGGCGGCGCCCAATCCCCGCTCAGCCAGCGCGCCGCGATCTTTGACTGCAGCTCGGAGAACGGGAAGATCGTGGGAATCGGCTGGCCGAGCCCGATGAACGCGAGGTCATCGAGGCCGGGCTTGAGCATCCGCTTGTAGAGCGCCAGCACGTTTTCTGGCGCCGAGAGGAACTCCGGATCAAAGAACGGGAAGCTGACGTTGTAGCCCGTGGCGTAGATGATCGCGTCAACCGGCTCCACGCTGCCATCGGCAAAGCGCACGCGATCGCCGAGGAGCTCGGCGACGTCGCCCTTGGCCACCGCGTCACCGGCTCCGAGCCGCCCCAGCAGCTCGCTGGAGACGGTCGGGTGAGCGTCGAGGAAGTTGTGGTTGGGGGTGGGCAGCCCGAAGTCCTCCATCCGCCCGGAGAAGATCCTCGGTAGGACGCGGGCGATGCGGCGCTGGAGGCCGACGGAGAGTCTTGGGTTCGTCCTGACGACCTGATCGGCCGGCTTGCCGAAGATGTACTTCGGTATTACGTACGCCCCCGAGCGGGTCGAAAGGAAGACGGTTTCAGACACCGTCTTTCGAGCCAGCTCCGAGACGATGTCGACAGCGCTGTTACCGATCCCGACGACGAGCACGCGCTTGCCGTGCAGGTCGAGCGGGGTGGTGGGATCGATGTAGTCGTGCGAGTGGATCTGGGGCCCGTCGAAGGATCCGGAGAAGTCGGGGTAGCGCGGGTCCCAGTGATGTCCGTTACAGACGAGCAACGCGTCGAAGCACTCCCGGCCGCCGTCCTGCAGCGTGATCTGCCATCCGCCCTCGGGGCCGCGCTGGGCGTGCTCCACGCGCGTGCCGAAGCGGATCCGCTCGCGTAGCTCGAAAGCCTCGGCATAGTCGCGTAGCCACTCGAAGATGTGCGTGTGATGCGGATAGTCGGGGTAGCGATCGGGCATCGGGAAGTCCCGGAAGGAGATCGAGGGCTTGGAGATGTCGATGTGCAGCGAGCGGTATGCCGAGGAGACCCCGTTGGGGTTCTGGAAGTACCAGTTGCCGCCCACCTCGTCAGATGCCTCAAAGCAGGTGTGGGGGATTCCGAAGTCCGCGAGCGCCTTGCAAGCGGTGAGCCCGCTCACGCCGGCTCCGATCACGCACACCCTAGGCAGACCGCGCGAGCCGGGACGGCCGTTGGGCGAATCGCTCATCTCATCTACCCGGCTTCGATCCCCGGCCCCACGTGCTGCGGTGGGCCCTCGGGGCCTTCGTCCGCATCAGCGTTACCGGTGAGGCCCGCGTCCTGGGGCGGGCCAGCAGCGGTATCACCGGCGCCGTTACGTTTTCCGGCGAGGTAGCGGTCGACCATGCGCGCGCACTGGCGGCCCTCGTTGATTGCCCACACGATCAGCGACTGTCCCCGCCGGGCGTCGCCGGCGGCGAACACGCCGTCGAGGGAGGTCGCATATGGCTTGGCGGTCTTCACGTTGCCGCGCGGGTCCTTCTCCACCCCGAGCTGGTCGAGCAGCTGCTGCTCGGGGTACAGAAAACCCATCGCCAGGAGCACCAGTTGGGCCTTCAGCTCGCGTTCGGTTCCTGGCACCGGAGCAAACGGCGGCTCGGGCCCGGCCTGGGCTATGTGCAGCGCGGCGACCCTCCCATTGCCATCGCCGGAGAAGCTCCTCGTCACGACCGAGTAGTCCTGCTCGCCCGTGTGTGTCTCCCTGGCCTCCTCCATCGCGTAGCTGAGGCGGTACTTCAGCGGCCACTCCGGCCACGGCGTGCGCTCGTCGGGGCGGCGCGGCGGCGGCTCGGGCAACAGCTCCAGCTGCGTGATCGAGCGCGCGCCCTCGCGCATCGCGTTGCCGACGCAGTCCGCCCCTGTGTCGCCACCGCCAATCACCACGACATCGCGGTCCTTGGCCGTGATCTCGCTCTCCGCAGGTGGCTGGGCAACGGTAGGCTCGGGACCGAACTCGCGGGCGATGAAGCGGTTGCGCTGGTACAGGTAGTCCATCGCGAAGTGGACACCGTCGAGCTCCCTGCCCGGAGCCGGCAGGTCACGAGGGACGCGCGAGCCGGTCGCCAGCACGACGGCGCCGAAGTCCCCGCGCAGCTCCCCCACGCTCACGTCGCGCCCGACGTCCACGCCACAGCGGAGCTCGACGCCCTCGGCGAGGAGTTGCTCGACCCGGCGCTGAACGACCGTCTTTTCGATCTTGAAGTCCGGGACCCCGAAGCGCACGAGGCCGCCGATCGCCTCATCGCGCTCGAACAGCACCACGCGGTGGCCAGCCCGGCGCAGCTGCTGGGCGGCCGCCATGCCCGCGGGGCCGGAGCCGACGACCGCGACCGCCTGGCCGGTCTCCGCCTTCGGCGGCTGGGGAAGCACCCAGCCCTCCTCCCAAGCACGGTTGATGATCGAGTTCTCGATCTGTTTGATCGTGACCGCGTCTCCTTCGCGGATCTCGAGTACGCACGCCGCCTCACACGGCGCCGGGCACAGCCGGCCGGTGAACTCGGGGAAGTTGTTCGTGGCGTGCAGTTGCTCGATCGCGTCCTTGAAGCGATCGCGGTAGACGAGGTCGTTCCAGTCGGGGATCAGGTTGCCCAGCGGACAACCGTTGTGGCAGAAGGGCACGCCGCAGTCCATGCAGCGAGCGCCCTGCTCGCGCAGCTCTCCAAGTGGCCGTGTGAGGAGGAACTCGCGGTAGTCGTGCGTGCGCTCGACGGCGTCCCGCTGAGGGATGCCGTGGCGCTCGATCTGCAGAAAGGCCCCGAGCTTGCCCATCAGGCCGGCACCGCCACCTGCTGGCCGGCCGGTACGCCTGCCTGTTCGGCCAGAACGCGCTTGTAGTCGTGCGGCATGACCTTCACGAAGGCACCCTTCGCCAGCAGGCTGCCGAAGTCGCTGAGCACGCGTTCGGCAACCGGCGAGCCCGTACGACTGCGATGCTCCTCAATCAACTCGCGCAGCTCGTTTGCGTCCGCCGCGGACAGTGCTTCGAAGCCGACCATGCCCATGTTGCAACGCCCGGCGAAGTCACCGGCCTCGTCGAGCACGTAGGCCACGCCGCCGCTCATCCCCGCCGCGAAGTTGCGCCCGGTCGCCCCGAGCACGACCACCACGCCGCCGGTCATGTACTCACAGCAATGGTCGCCGACGCCCTCGACGACGGCGGCGGCGCCCGAGTTGCGCACCGCGAAGCGCTCGCCCGCGAGGCCGCGGAAGAAGGCGCGTCCCCGCGTCGCGCCGTACAGCACCGTGTTGCCGACGATCACGTTCTGCTCGGCCTTGAAGTGCTCGCCCATGCCCTCGCGCGGGCGCACCGCGATCACGCCGCCGGACAGTCCCTTGCCTGCATAGTCGTTGGCGTCGCCATGCAGCGTGAAGCGCACACCGGGCGCCAGCCAGCCGCCGAAGCTCTGGCCGGCCGAACCCTCGAAGTCCACCACGATCGAGTCCTCGGGCAATCCGCCGGCCCCATGCACCTGCGCAATGCGGCTGGAGAGGATGCCGCCGACGCAACGGTTGCGGTTACGGATCGGCATCTCGAGCTTCACGCGGCGGTCGGCGATTTTGACGCGACCATCGGGCAGCGGATCGCTCGCGCCTGCGAGCACCGGCCCGGCGCTCTCCACGAGCTGCCAGTCCAGCGCGTCCTCGAGCACGGGCGGGGGGGGTTCGACGCGGTGGCGCACCGCCCCCTCCGGCAGCTCTATGTGCGTGAGCACGTGCGAAAGGTCTACGCCGCGCGCCTTCCAATGGTCGATCGCCTCGCGCGCGGAGAGCAGGTCGACGCGGCCGATCGCCTCATCGAGCGTGCGCAGGCCGAGCGAGGCGAGGATCTCGCGCACCTCCTCGGCGACGAAGAAGAAAAAGTTGACGACGTGCTCGGGGGTGCCCTGGAAGCGCTTGCGCAGCTCGGGGTCCTGCGTGGCGATGCCCACGGGGCACGTGTTCAGGTGACAGGCGCGCATCATGATGCAACCCGTGGCGATCAGCGGGGCGGTCGAGAAACCCATCTCGTCAGCTCCGAGCATCGCGGCGATCACGACGTCGCGGCCGGTCTTCAGCTGGCCGTCGGTCTGCACCTTGATGCGCGAGCGCAGGTCGTTCAGCAGCAGCGTCTGCTGGGTCTCAGCGAGGCCGATCTCCCAGGGAATGCCGGCCGACTGGATAGAGGACAGTGGTGAAGCGCCCGTGCCCCCATCGTGTCCCGCGATCAGCACACGGTCGGCGTTCGCCTTGGAGACGCCCGCCGCGACTGTCCCCACGCCAACCTCGGATACGAGCTTGACCGACACCTCCGCTTTGGGGTTCGCGCAGCGCAGGTCGTAGATCAGCTGCTTGAGGTCCTCGATCGAGTAGATGTCGTGATGCGGAGGCGGCGATATGAGCCCAACGCCGGGCATCGTGTGGCGGATCGAGCCGATGTAGGAGTCGACCTTGTGCCCCGGCAGCTGGCCGCCCTCGCCGGGCTTGGCGCCCTGGGCCATCTTGATCTGCAGCTCGTCGGCGTTGACGAGGTAATGGATCGTCACACCGAAACGACCGGAGGCCACCTGCTTGATCGCCGAGCGGCGCTCATCCCCGTTGGCGTCCGCCTGGAAGCGCGCCGGATCCTCGCCGCCCTCGCCCGTGTTCGAGCGCCCGCCGAGCCGGTTCATCGCGATAGCCAGCGTCTCGTGGGCCTCGCGTGAGATCGAGCCAAGGCTCATCGCCCCGGTACAGAAACGCTTGACTATCTCGCTCGCCGGCTCTACCTGCTCCAGTGGGATCGCCTGAGGCTGCTCCACGCCTGAGCCAGCCGGTCCGATCTGCAGCAGACCGCGCAGGGTGGCCTTGCGCGCGGCGTCTTCGTTGACCGCCTGCGCGTATTCGCGGTACTTCTCGAACGCCGCGCTCCCGCGAACCGCCGCGTGCGCGCCGGCGTCGCCGCGCAGCGCCGCGCCCACGTCGCCGTTGGCCGCGCGCACCGCGTGCTGCACCAGCGCGATCGTCTCGGGGTTCCACATGTGGTGCTCGCCGTCGCGACGCCACGCGTACACGCCGCCCACGGGCAGCAGCTGACCGAGGGCCCGCGCGCCCGCAGGGTAGGCGCGCGCGTGGCGCTGCAGCGCCTCGGCCGCCAGCACGTCGAGACCCACGCCGCCGATGCGCGACGCCGTGCCCGTGAAGTGCCTGTCGACCACTTCGCGCTCAAGCCCAACCGCCTCGAAGATCTGCGCGCCGCAGTAGGACTGGATCGTCGAGATGCCCATCTTGGAGATCGTCTTCAGGAGCGCTTTGCCCAGTGCCTTGACGACGTTCTCGGCGGCTTCCACGGCGCCCACCGGGACCTCCGCCCCGTCGGCGCCGGTGCGCGTGATGGCCTTCTGGTTGAGCACCAGATCATCGAGGGTCTCGAGCATAAGGTAGGGGTTGATCGCGCTCGCTCCGTAGCCGATCAGCGTGGCGAAGTGGTGCACCTCGCGCGGCTCGCCCGACTCGAGGATGATGCCCGCGCGCAAGCGCGTGCCTTCGCGCACGAGGTGATGGTGGACGGCCGCGACCGCCAGCAGCGAGGGAACGGGCACGCGGCGCGGTCCCACCAGCCGGTCGGACAGGACGATGATGTTGACCCGTTCCTCGATCGCCTCCGAGGATTCGCGGCAGATGCGCGCGAGCGCCTCGGCCATCCCTGCTGCGCCCTTCTCCAGCGAGAACGTGATGTTGATCGTACGCGCGGCGAACAGGTCATGAGCTACGTGCCCCAGCGTCTCGAGCTCGCGGTTGAGCAGGATCGGCTGGCCCAGCACGAGCTTGTGCGCGTGGGCGGGAGTCTCCTCGAACAGGTTCAACTCGGTGCCGAGGCTCGTCGAGAGGCTCATCACGATTTCCTCGCGGATCGGGTCGATCGGCGGGTTGGTCACCTGCGCGAACAGCTGCTTGAAGTAGGAGAAGAGCGGCGGCGCCTGCTCAGAGAGCACGGCTAGCGACAGGTCGTTGCCCATCGAGCCGATGGGCTCGGCGGCGTCGCGCGCCATCGGCGTGAGCAGCACGCGCAGATCCTCTTGGGAGTAGCCGAACGCCTGCTGGCGCGCGCGCAGCGGCTCCTCGGAGATCGTCACCTGGTCCCACGGCGGCAGCTCGGAGAACGGCACTGAGCTGCGCGCGTACCACTCGCCGTAGGGCTTGAGCGTGGATACCTCGCGCTTGACCTCCTCGTCCTCGACGATCCGCCCGCGCTCTAGATCGACGAGGAACAGCTTGCCTGGCTGCAGGCGACCCAGCCGGCGTACCTGCTCGGGCGGGATGTCCAGCAGCCCGGACTCCGAGCCCAGCACGATGTGCCCGTCGGTCGTCTCCACCCAGCGCCCAGGCCGCAGGCCGTTGCGGTCGAGCGTTGCGCCGACGACGCGCCCGTCGGTGAACGCCACCGAGGCCGGCCCGTCCCAGGGCTCCATCAGGCAGGAGTGGAAGGCGTAAAAGCCCTTGAGCTCCTCGGACAGGTCGTCGCGATCGCGATAGGCCTCGGGGATCATCATCATCGCCGCGTGGGGCAGCGAGCGCCCGCCGAGCAACAGCAGCTCCAGCACGTTGTCGAACGTCGCCGAGTCGGAGTTCCCCGGACTGACGACGGGCAGGATCTTCGGCAGGTCCTCGCCGAACAGCTCGCTGGAGAGCTCTGACTCTCGCGCGCGCATCCAGTTGACGTTGCCCATCACCGTGTTGATCTCGCCGTTGTGGCAGATCACGCGATAAGGGTGCGCGAGCTCCCAGCTCGGGAACGTGTTGGTGGAGAAGCGCGAGTGCACGAGCGCGAGTGCGCTCTTGGCGCGCTCATCGCGCAGGTCCGGGTAGAAGGCTGCCAGCTGGTAGCTGATCAGCATGCCCTTGTAGTTGAGCGTGCGCGAGGAGCTCGAGGCGACATACAGCCCCTCCCCCTCCGGGCTCAGCTCGCAGATCCGCCTGATCACGTACAGCTTGCGCTCGAAGGCGTCCTGATCCTCGGCCTGCGCCGCTCCGGCGGCGACGAACAGCTGGCGGATCACGGGCAGGCAGGCACCGGCGACCTCACCGGTGTGCTGCTCGTCGACCGGCACATCCCGCCAGCCGAGCACCTGCTGGCCCTCCGCCTCGACGGTCCGCTCGAGCAGCCGCTCGAGGTTCGCGCGCTGCTCGTCGTTCCTCGGCAGGAAGCACATCAGCACCCCATAGGCGCCCGCCCGGGGCAGCTCGAAGCCGGCGAGGGCGCGCAGCAGCTCGTCGGGCATCTGGATGAGGATGCCCGCGCCGTCGCCAGTGCAAGGGTCAGCGCCAGAGGCACCGCGATGCTCGAGGTTCTCGAGCGCCGTGATCGCCCGCGAGATCACCTCGTGGGTTGGCCTGTTGTCCAGGCGCGCGACCATGCCCACGCCACACGCATCGTGCTCGAAGCGAGGGTCGTAGAGTCCGACGGCCTTGGGCGGCTGCTTGGTGTACGAAGTCATGGAAGTGCTCCCTTGGGGCGGTGCATCCCGTACGGGTGGGCACACCCCAGTACGGGTATAGGCGGGCACCTGAGGCGGAGCCAGAAAGCGTAGCAGCGCGGAGGCACCGTGAGCTGGGCGTCGAGGGTCCTCGGGCCGGATTCCGACATGGCTCTCGCGTATGCTCATTCGCAGCGGTGCACTGGGCTCGCGAGCCCGACCGGATGCTCCCGAGGGCATCGCGGAGCGGAGATCGTGGCCGGTCGCCGGTGTTTGATGTGTGAGAACTGTCCGTGCAGGGCAGATCAGCAAGGACGCAGTTACGTCAAGGATCTCAGGAGTCACGATGACGCCGGCCACCAAGACGCCGGACATAGAGCTGGCGCTTCCGGCGCGAGCCGCAAATATTGCAGTTGTACGTCAGGCCTTCGAAGCACTGGGCGAGGCGCTCGCTGTCGATGAGCAAATCCTCGAAAACATCCGTCTGGCTGTCAGCGAGGCGTGCAACAACGTCGTCATTCACGCCTATCCCGACGGTGAGGAGGGGCAGCTCGAGATCCTCGCCACGCTGCAGGAAGAAAAGCTTGTGGTGGTGGTGCGCGATGAAGGCCCGGGAATCGGACCGCGACCTGACAGTCCCGGGCTCGGCCTGGGACTCCCGCTGATCGCCTCACTGACGGAGTCCGTTCAGCTCGGTCGCGATGACGAGGACGAGCGCACCGAGGTCCGCATGACCTTCCCGCTCTCCAGCGGTGCCCCATGACGAGTACACCTACCCAGAATGAGCCGGGGCAGAACTCCGTTTCCCTGCGCCTGGCAAATGGCCCCCTGGCGGGTCCCGTGCTATCTCGCGTGGTCTCGATGGTTCTCGCCCGAGCCGACTGCCCAGTGAACCGGCTGGACGACGCGAAGATTCTCTGCGACGCCCTCGCCGCCTACACCCCGGCGCATGCGAACGACGGACACGTTGCCCTTACGGTGGTTACCGATGGGCGGGAGATTCAGTTGCGCGTCGGTGAGCTTTCCGAGCAGGGCGCCACCAAGCTGCTCGCTGACGCAGCTGTCCCCGGCATCGGCAACGTGCTCGAGCGGCTTTCTGATGAGCTGAGGATCGAGTCCTCCTCCACCGGGCATCCGCGAGAGGAACTAATCCTCACGTTGCACTTCGACTGAGCGCCGCAGCCGCGGTCGCCCGGCGGCAGCTCACTGCGGAGGTTCGTACTCGATCAGGCCCGCGCGCAGGCGGACGAGCGCATGGCGGATGAGCCGCGAGACTTGCATCTGGGAGACCCCGATCCGCTCGGCGATCTCTGTCTGAGTCAGTTCCTCACCGAAGCGCAGCCTCAGCACGAGACGCTCGCTGGAGGAGACATGCGCGAGCAGCGGCGCCAGGGTAGCGCGCTCCTCAGCCCGCTCGAAGCCCGCCTCCTCCTCGCCCAGCGCGTCGGCCAAGCTTTCCCCAGAGACCTCTGTACCAGCGCGCCGTTGACGGGGCGCATCCAGAGAGCCAGCTTGGTAGGCGGCCGCTGCCTGGAGCGCGTCGAGCACCTGCTCCTCAGTGGCGCCCACCGCCTCGGCGAGCTCGCTCACCGTCGGCGCGCGGCGCTTGCCCAAAGACAGCTCGGTGGCCGCCCGGTCTACTCGCAGCGCCATCTCCTGAAGGTCGCGGGGCACCCGCACCGACCACGTGCGGTCGCGGAAGTGATGCCTGAGCACACCGAGGATTGTCGGCACGGCAAAGCTCGGAAAAGCCACATCGCGGCCGGAGTCAAACCGGTCTATCGCTTCCAGCAAACCCAGCGAGGCGACCTGCACGAGATCCTCAAACGGCTCCTCGCTGCGCTGATAGCGGTGTGCCAGACTGCGGGCGAGCGGCAGGTAGCGCTCGGCCAGCCGCGCGCGCGCCCGAACATCGCCCGCGCGCGCGCTGGTGAACAGCTCCTCATCCGAACGCGCCTCCCAAGGATCCTCGGTCAAGGTCCTCCTATGCTCCCATGCGCTCACGCAGCGTGTCGGAGTCACTCCAGGAGCACAGTCCGGAACGTCCCGGGCAGGTCAAGCACAAACCGCGGTGCGGCTCTTTGCTGACGGCGAACGTATGTGCCCGAGCTCGTCGTACCAGCTCTGCCAGGCGATCTTCGAGCTTTGGCTTATCGGCCGTGGTATAGCTGGCACCAATTGGCTGCCCTGGACGGTGCAGGAACCAGTGGACGATCTCCACGCGCGGCGCGCCATCGCGCAAGACGGCGAGCGCATACACCAGGCGCTGGATCGCATACTCGCGCTGCACCAGCGCAGCCAGATCCTCCTCCCCGTCAATCCGGTCGCTCTTGTAATCCACGACCAGTACCCCGCCGTCCGGTTCGGGCACGAGGATGTCGATCACGCCGGTGACGAGAAGCTCGTCCGGTCCGAGGGAGAAGGCGAACGGACACTCACGCCGCGCCCGGCGCGACGTGGTTGCCAAGCGCGCCGCGAAGCCGCTGTCGAGCGCCCTGCGCAGCAGTGTCGCGAGCTCCTCGCGTTCGTGGAGCTCAATACGCACACCCAGCTCGCGGGCGAGGATCGCCACGTCCTCCTCAGACGGTGCGCCGCCGCGCGCGAAGTCAAGCGGCTCCAACAGCCGGTGGACGATCGTGCCGCGTACACGCGCCTGTAGGCTGCCGCCGGCGACGCTCGCTGTCGCGGCGGCATGGTCCTCGGGCAGACCGAGCACGCGTTCGAGGTAGTAGCGGTAGCCGCAGCGCTCCAACTCGCTCAGCGAGCTGTAGCTGAGCGCCATCAGCTTCTCGCGCCCGGCGCCACGCTCCGGCGGCGGCGCATCAGTGGCCTGCCGAACGGGCAGCGGTGTGGCAGCGCGCGGCGCGCTCGGGCCGGCGCAGGCGCGTCCGGCGAGCCGGCGGACGGCTTGCCCGGCGGAAACGGCGCGGCGGGAGAGTTGAAGAGGCAGCGCACGGCCGCCGGGCCGCCCGGCGCGAGCGCGAGGTCGTGTGTCTGCCCTGCCCCGGCGGTGAGCGCCGGCAGGTCCTGCGACAGCGCCGGGCCCAGCCAGGAGATCGGCGCGGCACCCGGCCCAGGGACCGGCCAGCGTCCGAACCTGACCGATCCGCTGAGTAGTAAGCGCTCGCGCGCTCGCGTCATCGCGACGTAGGCGATGCGGTCCTCCTCCTCGGCTTCGCGCCCGCGGCGCGCGGCGCACAGATCCTCGTAGGCGAGCGCTGGGCTCGACACGGCGCCGTCGAGGCGCATCAGGCGCAGGCCGACGCGGTCGCCATCGACCAACAGGTCGGGCATCCGCGAGCTGGGCGCTCGCCCGAGATCGGCCACGCACACGACGGGGAACTCCAACCCCTTGGCGGCGTGCACGGTCATCAGGCGCACTGCATCGGGCTCGATGCCCTCGACGGGCGCGTCCGGCTCGATCCGCGGGCCGCTCGCGAGGTACTGGACATGATCAAGAAAGCCGCGCAGGTCGCGCCCCTCACCGGCCTCGAAGCGCCGCGCCAGGCGCAGCAGCTTGTGCATGTTTGCCAGGCGCCGCTCACCCCACTCGAGCGCGAGCACGTGCTCGCGATAGCCGGTCGCCGCGATCGCGCGCTCGAGCAGTGCGGCGATCGTGTGCAGCGGCGCGCTGGCGCGCTCGCGTGCCAGCAGGTCACAGGCGCGCGTGAGCGCGCCGCGGTCGGCCGGGGCGAGCCTCGCCGCAAGGTCTCCATCTGCGGCGAGGCTCGCCAGCGCGGTCTCCCAGGCCCCCCGCCGCGCGCCCTGCGCCTCACCCGCCAGCAGCGCCAGGCAATCGCGCGAGCAGCCGCCGAGCGGTGACGCGAGCAGACCGTAGAGCGCTTCCTCGTCGAGCGGGTTGGCCAGCGCGCGCAGGTAGGAGATCAGGTCACCAATCTGCTGCTGGCCCCAGAAGGCGCCGACCGCCGCGAGTGTCCGCAGCCCGCATGACTGCAGCGCGCGCTCGAAAACCTCCAGGTCGCCGGACGCGCGCAGCAGCACGACGACCTCCCCCGGCCGCGCGACACCATCGCGGACGAGCTCCTCCACCCGTCGCGCGAGCATCCGCGCCTCCGCCTGGCGCCACAACGGAGCCGGCGGCAGCCCAGCGGCGACCGCCGCAGCCAGATCGTCGCGCTGCTCCCAGCCATCGATGTCGGTGAGCAGCAGCTCGACAGCCGGGTCGCGTGCTGAGGTGTGCGCTGGCGAAGCTCCACCATGGGCCGGCCCGGCGACGCTGGTGGCCAATGCACGCGACGCGCCCGCGTCTCCTCCGCCGCCCCGCTCGCCCGCACGCAGTGTGACGAAGTCCGTGAAGCGCTCGCCAAAGACTGCGTTCACGACATCGAGCAACGGCTCGTCACTGCGGAAGTTGCGCGTCAGCGAGAGACTCGCGCCGCGCTCTGATAGCTCGTTGCGCCGGGTGCGAAACAGGCTCACGTCGGCGTGGCGAAAGCCGTAGATCGACTGCAGCTCGTCACCGACCGTGAACAGGTTGCCACGGTCCAGCGCGCGCAGGATCGCAAGCTGGCGCGGATTGGTGTCCTGGAACTCGTCGACCATCAGCAGGTCAAAGCGGTGAGACCATTCCTCGCGGACCGGCTCGCGCTCGTTCAGCAGCTCCTGCGCGAGCAGCTCCAGGTCGTCAAAGTCCACGCTCGCTCGCTCGCGCTTGAGCTGATCGTAGGCCTCACCGAAGCGCACGAGCAGGTCGCCCAGCAACACGCACGCTGCCGCCGCCTGCACACCAAGCTCATCTGCGTCGGCGTCCTGCGCCGACACCGGCAGGCGCGGCAGCAGCTGGCCGCGGCTGCGCAGCTCCAGATAGACCTGCTCGATCATCGAGCGCACCCGGTCGACGCCGTATGCGGCCAGCAGGTCGACCGCTGTGGCGCCCACGGCGGCGAGCAGCTTGCGCACCGCCGACTGGAAGGCCAGCTCGCGCAGCCTCCCCGCCAGCCCCTCGTCGAGGATCGCGAAGTCCGGGTCCAGGCCGGCTGCGAACGGGTGCGCGCGTAGCATTCGCGCGCAGAAGCCGTGAAAGGTGCCCACGAACGCCGCCTCGGTGTCGCGCGCAGCCTGACGGTCGCCGAGCTCCAGCAGGCGGTCGCGCACGCGGTCGCGCAGCTCGCCGGCGGCTCGCTCGGTGAACGTGATCGCAAGGATCCGGCCCGGCGCCACGCCGTCGTCGCAAACCGCTGCCACGAAGCGCTCGACGAGCACGGATGTCTTGCCGCTGCCGGCCGCTGCCGACACCAGAAGCGACTCCGCGCGACGCCCGATGGCCTCTCGCTGCTCGTCCGTGAGCGCGCGCACCTCGCCGCTCGCCCCCGCGAGCATGCCGGCCGGCTCCACGCCGGGAAGCGTCTGCGGCTGGAACACCGGCGTCCGCGGGCTCAACGCTCGCACCGGCAGATCGTCGGATACTGGCAGCCGCCTTTGAACGCACACGTGTCCGGTCGCGCCTGCAGCCGCCCGCCGGCCGCCTGCCCGGCGACCTCGCGCGCCACGGCGACGGCTTGGTCGAGCAGCTCGCGCAGCTCGGCGTGCTCGCGAACGTCCGTTGAGACGCAGTCGAGCTCCAGCCCGCTGTCACCGTCAAGCACGCCGCGTGGTCGCAGGTCGCTGCCGGTGAGCGGCTGGTAGAAGCCGCCGGCCGCGCGCAGCCCGAGCAACTCCTCGGCGGCGCGCATGTACAGCGCCACCTGCAGCTTGCCGTCCTTTATCCACCTCGCCGCGCCCGGCGGGCCTTTGCCCTTGTAGTCGTAGACGACGGCGTTACCTGCCTCGTCGACATCGACGCGGTCGATGCGCCCGCGCAGCCTCACCCCGCCGCCCAACTCGAATGCAGGCAGCTCGCTCGCCTCGCCGCGTTCGTCGCCCTCCTCGAAGCCGAACCCGAGCTCCAGCTCGCGCGGCGCCAACGGGCTTTCGCTCTCTGCGGCGAGCATCAAGTAGCGGTCGAGGTCGGCCTGCAGACGCCGGCGCACGGCCGCGCGCCGCTCCGGCGCAACCGACAGCGGATGGCCGGCTTCGTTCCCGGCCAGGGCGCTGGCGAGAAGCTCGCGAGCGCGCGCGAGGTTGCCGTGCGTCAGCCGCGCGCTGCCGGTCTCGCGGCGCAGTCCCTCGAGCGTGTCCTTCAGCGCGGCGTGCGCCAGCGCCCCGCGAGCGAGCGGCTCCGGGTCGGACTCGAGCGCGTCCGGGCGCAGCAGCCGCTCGACGAACCACGCCACCGGACAGCCGATCCACCGTTCCAGCGACGACGCCGACCATGGGCGCGCCGCCAGCTCACCGAGCAGGTGCGTGTCGCGCAGCGGCTCATCGGCACCCTCCGCTTGCGCGCTGGCACCGGAGTCCGCGGCAAGCGCCGTGGGGGCGGACGAATCCGTGCTCCTCGCCAGCGTGAGGTCGTCGACGGCGCCCAGACGACGCCACGCGCGTGTGGCGAGAAGCTCCGGCTCGAACAGGTCGCAGACATCGTCGACGAACAGCGAGCGCGGCGTCGTCTGACCGTCGTCGTCGGCGCTGTGCCAGCTCAGCACGAGCCGCTCCTGCGGACGCGAGACAGCCGCGTAGAGTAGGTAACGCTCGGCCGCGAGGAGATCCTCCTGCTCGCGCAGGCGCAGTCCGGAGACTTCGGCCAAGCGCCGGCGCTCCTGCTCGGACAGTAGCGGCTGCGCCCGCGCGCGCTGGGGAAAGACGCCCTCCTGCAGGCCGCAGACGAACAGCGCGCGCACACGGCTACCGCCTTCGGCGTCGCGCAGCGACAGCGGGTCGAGCACGGCCACCGCGCCGGCCAGCGGACGCTCGCCGCTGAGGAGCTCGACGCCGCCGAGCACGCCGGCCAGCTCCGCCGCGCTCGCCGGTGCAAGCTCGGGCGCGATCTGCGCGAGCTCGCGCAGCTGCGCCAGTGCGCGACGCCCGGCAGCCAGCGCGCCGGCCTCGTCGAGCTCGCTGGCCGCCAGCAGCTCAGCGCGGGAGCGGCGTGGGGCGCAGAACAGCCAATACAGCTCGCGCGACGCGCGCTCGATCAGTGCCGCGGCGCCGCGTTGTTGGGAAACCTGCAGGCGGTCGAGCGTCTCCAGGCGCCAGTTGCGCTCCTCCCACAGCAACCTCGCGCGGCCGGCGCTGAGAGCCCCGGAACGACGCGCGCGCAGCTCGAGCGAGTCGGCCAGCGCCGGCACGTCGAGCAGCCCGGGCGCGCGCAGCCAGGCGAGCAGATCGTCCAGCTCGCCCGGAGCGCGGCTCGAGGGCTCGCCCGTAGAGGTGTTTTCCGCGCCGGCCTCGCTGGCTTCGCCGGCCCCGTTACCCGGCGCGGCGACGCAGCGCAGCAGCCCGATCAGCGCGCGGCCGATCGCGGTGTCGGCGAAGACACGCCGGCGCTGCAGCGCAAAGGGGATGCGGGCGTCGCCGAAGACCTCTTCGAGCAGCTCCATCGACGTGCCGGCCGGGCGCGCCAGCACAGCAACGTCCTCGGCCGCCATACCCTGCTCCAGCAGCCGTGCGATCTCGCCCGCCACCAGCTCCAGCTCGGCGCGCTCACCCCCTCCCTCCAGCAGCCGCACAGCACCGCCGGAGTCCACCCGCGCCGCCCCCGGCTCGAACAGCGAGCGCTCCAGATGGTGCAGCGCCGTGCGTGGCGCCGGGGCGTAGTACTCCGCGCGCGCCTGTAGCCGCCGGTGCTCGGAAGCCAGCGGCGCAATCGTCTGAAAGGTGCCCGCCCGTCCCGCGAACGCTGCCCGTCCAGGCTCATACGTAAGTGACACCGTCACCGGCGCGCCCACCACGGTGCCGAGTGTCTCGATCACATCGAGCTGCAAGGGGCCGAAATCGTCAAACCCGTACATAAGCACCGGCGTCGCACCCCAGAGTGCAGGCTTGCGACGCAATGCGTCCAGCGCTTGTGCGGCGCGGCGCTCGTGATCAGTGCGCCCAATCTGCGCCAGCATGCGCCGGTACTCCCCAAAACACCTCCCGAGCTCCTCCACGCCTGCCGTCGCCTGTCCGCCGTCCGCAGCCTCCCATGCCCGCAGTGCCGCTCCTAGCCGCGCGGGAGTTACGCGCTGCACCTCCAGCTCAGCCACCATCACCGCCAGCGCACGCACGAGCCCTGGAGTGCTCTGTACGCTGCCTGGTGGCGCGCCGGCCACCTTCGCCAGCACCCGTTCGCGGGCAATTCTTCCCAGCGCCGGCTCGCCCATACCCGCGCGGCGCACCGCCTCGCCGATCAGCCCCTCAAAGCGCTCCACTCGCGCGCCCAGCACCACCCCCGCCCGCACCAGCTCGCACCGGTAGTGCTCCGCGCCAGCATGCGTCGGCACGATCAGCAGCGGCTGCACCCCATGGGCCAAGTGCCGGCGCACTGCACTCATCACCTCGCGGGCCTTGCCCGCGTTCGCGGGCCCGGTGATGAGCGTGATCGGCACTGCTACTCATCCTTGCGTACCCACCCGACACGCTCGCTGTAGGAGATCTGTCAGAGCCTCCGTACTACGCAGCGCTAGAAGCCGGTACATCGGCGGGGCTCTCAGACTCGGCCTCCGGAGGCTTCACGCCCTCCTTCGCCCACTCCTCGTCGAACTCGACCCGCCATTGCCCCTCCTCCGTCTGGCTGAGGGCTAGGCGCGCCCGGAAGCTGCGGCCGCTGCGGCCTCTGAAGCCAGTTACGGCGTTCTTGGTATAGCCGGTTTTGATCAGTTCGCGCGCCACAGCGATCGGCAGCGACTTGCCCGCTTTGCCCTTCCAGATCACAAACCCGCACCCTGAATCATCACGAGCCCAGCACGAGTAGCCCTTGCGGTTCTCCACGATCTCGTGCCCACATACCGGGCACGGTCCCAGCCTGGCGCGGGGAATGCGCACATCTTTGAGCGTCTCGTCGAGCGTCTTGACGGTCTGCTCGGCGAAGCCCGCGATGTCGTTCATGAACTTCTCGCGCGAGTCCTCGCCGCGCTCGATCTTGCCGAGGCGGTGCTCCCAGTTGCCGGTCAGTTCGGGCGAGGTGAGCATGTGCGCGTCGAGCAGGCGGATCACGTTCAGCCCCTTCTCGGTCGCAACCAGTGCCCGCGCGTCGCGCTCGACGTAGCCGACCGTGATCAGCCGCTCGATGATCGCGGCGCGCATGGCCGGCGTGCCGATTCCCGACTCCTTCATCGCCTCGCGCAGCTCTTCGTCATCGACCAGCTTGCCCGCGGTCTCCATCGCCCCGAGCAGCGAGGCGTCACTGTAACGCCGGGGCGGTTTGGTTTCCTTGCGCTCGCTGGCGATCTCCTTCGTCTGTACCTCCTCGCCCTCGGTCAGCCGCGGAAGCTGCTGGTCGGTGCCCTCGTCCTCCTCGCCCTTCGGCGCGGAGTCGAAGGCCACCTCGTCGTATACCCCGCGCCAGCCGGGTACCAGCAGAAGCTTGCCGCGCGTGCGAAAGACATGCCCGCCGTCCGTCTCCTGCAGGCCAGCCGGCACCGTCGTCTCCACCTTCGTGTTCTCGAAAACCGCCTCCGGGTGAAACACCGCCAGGAAGCGGCGCACCGCCATGTCGTAGACCCGACGGTCGTCCGAGCTCATTTTCTCGAGGTTGTGCTCGGAGCGTGTTGGGATGATCGCGTGGTGGTCGGTCACCTTGGCGTCGTTCACCACCCGGCCCAACGGCAATTTATCCAGCCCGGTCACGTACTCCGCGGCTTTCCGGTACTCGGCCCGTTCCCCCACCAGCGCGGCAATCGGCTTGATCTCGCCGATCATCTCGGTCGTCAGGTAGCGGGAGTTCGTCCTCGGATATGTCAGCGCCTTGTGCTCCTCATACAACCGCTGCGCCGCCGCCAGCGTGCGCTTGGCGGAGAACCCGTACCGGGTGTTCGCCTCCCGCTGCAGCGTCGTCAGGTCATACAGCATCGGCGCGCGCTCTTTCTGCTTTTTCTTCTCCAGCTTTGTGATCTGCCCCTGCTTGCTTTCACACGCCTGCACGACCGCAGCCGCTTCCGCCTCGCTCGAGATTCGCGGCTTGCTCCCCGCATGGAAGCGGCCGGTGTAGGTCCGCTCGCCGCTGGCCTGCTCGCCGTTTGGATGCCCACCCACCCCGGCCACGAAAGTGGCATCCACCAGCCAATACGGCTCAGGTATGAATGCCTTGATCTCCTCCTCGCGGCGAGCGATGATGGCCAGCGTCGGCGTTTGCACGCGGCCAAGCGACACCGCGCCATCGAACGAGCTGCGCAAACGGATGGTTGCGGCGCGCGTGGCGTTCATGCCCACGATCCAGTCGGCCTCTGAGCGAGAACGCGCAGCCTGCTCCAGCATTGCGAACTCCGCCGCCGGACGCAGCCCTTTGAACGCCTCTTTCATCGCCGCGTTCGTCATTGAGTTCAGCCACAACCGCTTAACCGGCTTGCTCGCGTTCGCCTTCTCATACAGGTAGGCAAAGATCAGCTCCCCCTCACGGCCGGCGTCACAGGCATTGACGACGTCCTCGATGTCCTCGCGGCTGAGCTGTTTGGTGACAGCTGTCATCTGCTTGCGCGAGCGCTCATCGCGCACGACGAGCTTGAAGTGGTCAGGCACGATCGGCAGGTCGGCCATCTTCCAGCTCTTGAACTTCGGGTCATATGCCTCGGGTTCGGCCAGCTGCACGAGGTGCCCCACCGCCCAGGTGATCACGTGCTCAGGACCCTCCAGCCAGCCTTCTTGCTTTTGGAATGGCCCCTTCAGTACGCGCGCCAAGTCCTGCCCCACAGAGGGCTTCTCGGCGATCACGAGTGTTTTCGGCATGGCGCCAGCGTAGCGATTGGGGGCGACGCGGGATTGTGGCGGGCACGCGCGAAGCGCCCGGCGCCGTCCTTCAGCCGCCGATCGGAGCTCGCGGGTTGGTGCCCCAGAAGACCTGCGTTCCGAGCATCCCGATCAGCGTCACGAACACGAGGTTCAACACCATCGACTTGGCAGTCGCCGCGCCTACGCCAACAGGCCCGCCGCTGGCGTTGTAACCGTAGTAGCACGCCACGAGCACGATCGCCGTAGCCATGAACATTCCCTTGATCACGCTGTATAAGAAGTCCGGCGCATTCTGGAACTGCCAGAAGACCAACAGGTAGCCTCCCGCGGAGGTAAACCCGATCTGCTTCACGACCGCGATGTAGGAGGCGAGGTACGCGACGCCGATTGCCGTGATGTACATGAATGGCAGCACGATCCACGCCGCGAGCAGGCGCGTGCCGCACAAGAACGTCATCGAGTCGACCCCCATCACCTCGAGCGCGTCGATCTCATCGGAGATCCGCATCGCACCGAGCTCCGCCACGATCCCCGTGCCGACCTTCGCGGCCATCATGTAACCAAAGGAATACGGGACGGCCTCACGCAGGTTGCACCAGGCCGTGAACACACCCGCGTAGGCCGGCGCACCCTGAGCCTCAGTGAAGTACGCGCCCTCGACGCCGCACGTGCCCAACCCGGTGATGAACACAAGTCCCCAAATGACGGCGGTCGAACCGACGATCAGGATGCCCGCCTGACGTAGCGACTCGCCGAAGAAGCGAAATACGCGCAAACCCCACACATCCCGCAAGATGTTGCCGGTGAAACGAGCGATCTCGCCCGTAGCCGCGAGCCATTCGCGCGGCATCGCCAGCAGTTCGTTCATTATTTGATCACCAGGATGTTCGGGTGGGTGGCGAGCAGCGTCTGGGTGAAGACGTAGTTGAACGCGCCTATGCCCAGGAACGAGACCACGACTGCCTGGTTGACCGCCCGCCCGACGCCCTCGGCGCCGCCGGAGGCACTCATGCCTTTGTAGCAGCACACGATCGCGATGATCGCCCCGAAGATTGTCGTCTTCAGCACCGATCCCCATAGGTCAGTGGTCGAGGCATTCGCGAACAGCGTCGTCCAAAACGGTCCCAACGGCTGGCCATTGAGAACGGCAGCGAGTATCCCCCCGAAGATTCCGAACAGCAGCGCATAGAGGTCAAACAGACCCGTGACGATCATCAGCGCCAGGAAGCGAGGCACGACGAGGTTCTTGATCGGGTCCACACCCAGCACCTGCAACGCGTCGAGCTCCTCACGGACCTTGCGCGCCCCCAGATCAGCCGTGATCGCAGTACCCGCGATCCCAGCGACCACGATCGAGGTGATCAAAGGACCGATTTCGCGGATCGCTGCGAGCACGAAGAACCCGCCGAGCCGGTCTAGCGCGCCGAAGATCCGTAGGAAATTAGCCGCCTGCAGTCCCGGCGCGCCGTAGTTGATCGCCACGGTCGTGATGAGCAGCGGAAACCAGACCAGCCGCAGCGCGAACAGGAACTGGTTGACGAACTCACCGCCATACGGGTAAGGCGGGCGCAGGGCAGACCATATGGTCCTACCCGTCAGGATCATCATGTCCCCGACTTCTTCCAGCAGGTTTCTAGCTGGCAGGAACGCCCGCTCCGGAGCACCGCCGAGGAGACCTCCACTGTCGGGGTAGGATCGCGCCACAGCGCTAGTGTACTAGTTCACCAGCACACTGTACGTCCGAGGTCCTGAGCGCTACCGTGGAGGTATGAAAATTCAGCCAGAGACCATCGGCTTGGAGGGATTCGGCGTCGCGATCGACCGCGACGCCGAGGTTCCAATCGGGGTGCAGCTGGCGTGGGCGCTGCGCACCCGAATCCGCGACGGCCGGTTCAGGCCAAGCCAGCGACTGCCAGGGCTACGAGACTTAGCGGAGGCGATCGGCGTGAACGTCAACACAGTCCGCGCCGTCTACCAGCGCCTCGAGCACGAGGGCCTGATCGACAGCCAGCAGGGCAGCGGCACGTTCGTCGCCTCCACCCCGCACCGGCCTTCTGCAGTGGGCACGATCGCGGCCGACGCCGCGCGTGAGGCACAAGCGACCGGGGTCGACCCGCGCGAGGTCGCGGCCGCCCTGTATGTGACCTCCGAGTCCCCAGCACCACCCGCCGACGAGGCGGCCGAGCGCCGGCGCCTGCTGCGTACCCAGATTGCGGGGCTCGAGCGGACGCTTGGGGAGCTCGAAGCCGGGCATCCCGGCGTCGCCCCGGCACCCACTCAGAGGCGCCGGGGCACGGGCCCGACACTGCCGAGCGTGGCCGAGCTTGAGAATGTGCGCACCTCTCTGGTGCGCCGGCTGGCCACCGTCCAGACGGCGATCGACGCGCTCGGGCGTGGAGATACCTCGGGCGAGCCAGAGCACCAGGAGGAGCGCCAGGCAGCTACGACAAGCAAGCGCGCAGCGCGAACTCGAGGCAAGACGCGTCCCGCGCCCGCGGGGGCCTGAGCCGATGGCCGGTACCTACTTCCTGGCGATGGTGCTCGGCGTCCCGCTGGTGATCTTCGTCCTGGCGATGCTCGCCGGGTATCTCAATCGCGACAGAGACGCCGAGGTGCTCGACTGGAAGCCGACTCGCTCTCCCGAGCGAGAAGCCCAGCTCGAGATCAATGAGCTCGATCAGATGCGTGCCTCTCTGAGCGAGCTCCGGCGCCGGCGCGGGGCGCCTGAACCTGGGCGTGCAGCCGAACACAGGTGGGAGAGCTGACTCACCCAGCTGTGCACGGCCCCGTGCTCACCTGAACACCCGGGCCAGCGGCATCCGCTGTAGCCAGCGCACGGGCAACTGTCGCGTTGGCGACCCCGTAACCGCCATGCTGGCGGCCGCCGACCGTGCCCGCGAACACCGTGGTCAAGACATGCCCAGCGCCGTCAACCAGCGGGCCACCGGAGTTGCCCGGACGCACGAGACCGCGCAGCGGGGTGAGCAATCGCGAGACCGGCCCTGAGCCGTACGCGTCCTGGGTGAGCACTGTCTGGGTGTGCCCAATTCGTCCCGGCTGCACATTGAAAGGACCATTCTCGGGATAGCCGAGGATCGCCCCGCCGGTACCCGAGGCCGGTTCGCTCACAAGGCTGAGTGCAGGCACACCGATGTCAGGGACGCGCAGCACAGCGATGTCGTTCCTCGGGTCAAAAGCGATCGGCCGTGCAGGCAGGCTCGGCGAATGACCACCCAGCTCAACAGTCGTGTCCTGCTCGCCGGCCACCACATGAGCGTTGGTCACCACAATGCCCGGCCGCGCCACCCAGCCAGAGCCCTCGATCGCCAGGCCGCAGGCACTGCCGAGCACCCGGACCACGCTGTGCGAGGCCGCCCGCACGCCCGGCTCATGCGCGATGCGAGGTGTAGGCGCCGCGACATCAGGCGAGGGGCCGGCGACTTCAGGCAACGGATCCAACCGCGCGAGCGCGTTCAGGATCGAGCCCGTCGGCGGCAGCAGTTTGTTGAGCTCGCGCAAGACAGCCGATCGCTGGATGTCCGCGCGCAACTGGTTTTGCCCCGGCGCCTGCGCCGCCACGGCTGCAAGGATCCACACGATGCCCAGACCGAGCGCCGCGCTGAGCGCCGCGCCGAGCAAGCCGTCGAGCAGGCCCAGGCCCGGGAGGAAGAGGGCACGGCGCAGCTTGAACCCCAAGCCCTCCAGCCCGCTGGCGAGGATCCCGCCGGCGAGCAGTGCACCGAATAGCCCGAAGGCCGGGGCGTAGGGCGAGGAAGATCCGCGTGGAAGCAGAAGAGGACCCAGACGAGTTCCGAGGAATGCACCAAGCGCGAACCCGCCGAAGGAGAGCGCCCCGACAATGAATCCCCGCCGGAAGCCAAAACCGGCCAGGATGGCCGCAAACGCAACGATGATCCAGTCGAGCTGTGTCACCTGCCATGTTGTATCGCTCCTTGTCTGAGAACCGGACTCGGCGAATGCGGCGCGCACGCCCCGTGGCGGCCCTGGCGAGCGTGGCCTTCGCGATCGGCGCGATCGTTGGCGCCCAGCACGGCGGCTCAGCCGCCTCCACCCTCGCCGGCCGATTCGTCTCTGCTTGGACACGAGGCGATTACGCGACCATGTACACGGACATCGACCCAGCCTCCCAGCGCGCCAGCTCCGCCAGCGAGTTCGCCGGCGCCTACGGGCAGGCGCTGCGCACCGCGACCGCCACACACATGAGGATCGCCGGCAGAGCACACACCTCAGGCGGGCAGGTGAGCATCCCCGTACGCGTCGTCACGCGCCTGTTCGGGACGCTGTCGCTCGACTTCGCCGTGACGGTCGGCGAAGCCGGAGGATCGGGCCTGCGCGTCCAGTGGTCGCGCTCGCTCACCTTCCCCGGCCTGCGTCCAGGTGAGACGCTCAGCCGACAGACGACGCTTCCCAGCCGGGCGGCGCTGCTCGCTCGGGACGGTTCCGTGCTCGCCGAAGGCTCAGCTACTGAAGCCGGAACCCGCAACTCGCCGCTGGGAGCCTCAGCGGGCGCCGTGATCGGAGAAGTCGGCCCGATCCCTACCGCACGCCGTCCGGCGCTCGAAGCACAGGGTGTGCCTTCCGATGCGATCGTCGGATCAACGGGGCTGGAGCGTGCCCTCGACGCGCGCCTGCGAGGGACTCCCGGAGGCGAGCTGCTCGCGGGCCGGCGAGTGCTCGCGACCGCCGGATCTCATGCGGCGAGCGCCGTACGCACCACCGTCTCTCTCGCGGTACAGCGCGCCGCGGTGACCGCGCTCGGGGGACAGCTCGGCGGGATCGTCGCGATGGCGCCCTCCTCCGGACAGATCCTTGCCGTTGCAGGGATCGGTCTCGATAGCCTCCAGCCGCCGGGCTCGACGTTCAAGATGATCACCCTCACCGGCGTGCTAGAAGCCGGGGTCGCCAGCCCGCACAGCGTCTTCCCCTACGCGACGTACGCGACGCTCGACGGGGTCAAGCTGCACAACGCCAACGGCGAGGAATGCGGCGGATCGCTCGAACTGGCCTTCGCGGTGTCGTGCAACTCCGTGTTCGCACCGCTCGGCGCCAAGCTCGGAGCGCCCCGTCTCGTGGCAACGGCGGAACGCTTCGGCTTCAATCACGATCCGGGGATCGAAGGCGCCGCCGAAAGCTCGCTACCCGCGGCATCCGCGATCCAAGGCGAACTGGACGTCGGATCAACGGCGATCGGGCAAGGCCAGGTGCAGGCAAGCGCCCTGGAGATGGCGATCGTCGCGGCGAGCATCGCCAATGGTGGACGCCGGCCACAGCCGGCCTTCACACCCGGTCCGCCGGGCACAGGCACGCAGGCGACGAGCGCCACTGTGGCGCGTACCGTGCGGCACCTGATGATCGGCGTCGTGCGCAACGGCACCGGCACCGCCGCCGTGATCCCAGGCGTCGTGGTCGCCGGCAAGACCGGCACCGCCGAACTGAAGACGAAAAGCAGCTGCCCGCCAAGCTCGGAAACGAGCTCAGGAGAATCGAGCCAGGGTGGATCTAACTCGGAAAGCTGCGGGCCGGCCCAGAATGAAGCGAGCAACACAGACGCCTGGTTCGCCGCATTCGCCCCCGCACTTCATCCGCGGATAGCTGTCGGTGTGCTACTGGTGAAAGACGGCGCCGGCGGAGCCACCGCGGCGCCCGTGGCCCGGCAAGTGCTCGAAGCCGGCCTCGCAGCCAGCCACTAGACGTCGAGCTCGGCCGACGCTGTCTGAGAAGCATCCGCCGGGTCGACGATCTTCAGCTCGAGCGGGCGGTTGTCGAGCGAGACGACCTGGATCTTGTAGAGCAGCAGCGCGCCCTGAGTTGGGCCCGAGCTCGCGATCGAGTCCGGTGCAGGTAGCCGGCTGTCAGCTGCGACCAGGCCTCCGCGGTATGCGAACGGGTTGGTGGCGTCCGGGAGGACCGGGACGTAGCGGTTGCCTTGGGTGTCGGCAATCGTGAGACTGGTCGCAGCGGGCAGTTCGCGCTTGTTGTGGTTGTAGACCTGCAGGAAGACCCCGAACCACTCCTGCCCCGGCGCCAGCTGACGCTGAGCCGGGGAGAGCCCCTGCAGGTAGGCCGCGTCCTCGGTGTCGACGGGATTCAGCTGCCGCGAGAGCTGCACCTCGTACACCAGCGGCCCCACGTTCAGGTACGGAGCGTTGGCCCCTGACTCCCCGGCGTAGGTGCCTGTGGTGACCTTCGTGTGGGAGTCTCCGCAGGCGCCGAGCGCGAGCACCGCGAGCAGGATGAGGACAGCGAGCGGGAACTTGCGCAGGCGGCTGGACATCGGGGCGGGAGTTTATCCGGCGGCCATCGTTACGCGCTGGCCGCGATCCTCGCTGCGCTCGAGGATCGAGCGCAGCCGGCGCATGGCCCGGGTGTTCTTGCGTTTTAGCCAACTGCGCGCGCCGAGCCCCTCCATCAGACGGTCCGACAGCGTGGCTGGCTTGGTCTCGAGCGTGAACCGCACGCGCGTCGTGCCAGCCGCACCGGACGCGAGCTCATAGACGCCCAGCGTGCGAATGCGATTGTCCTTGCCGCCGCGGCCAGCCTCCACGATCCGATGCGGAGCATCGACCTCGACAAACGTCACGTCTCCCCAGCTGAAGCGGTTGCCTGGCACCTTGACGCGAAAGCGCGCCCCCGCCCCAAGCCCGACGGAGTCGATCCGCGTGAGATGCCAATCAACGAGGTAGTGGTCGGTGAACTCCGGATGGTTCGCGATGTCCTGCAAGTAGTCGAAGACCCGCTCGCGCGGAGCATCGACGACGATTGACACGGTCACGGGGTCCACGGCGACCGCCAGTCTAGTGCCCGGCCCTGCTGAAACGGCCCGTCAGGCGCTCTATGCGGCGCGGGCGGTGAGACGAACCGTGTGGCCGTGCTCTGAGTGACGCACGATCTCGGTGGCGGCTGGCGCCTCGCGGCGCAAGAGCCGACACAGCTCGCAGACGATGCCATGCGACGGGGAAGGCGGGCTTCCATACAAGTGGACGTGCTCTCCCGTTAGCGGCGTGCGCCCGCAGTCGGTGCAACGATGCCGGCCGGCCTCCAATGCGCCAACGCCACGACGCAAGAGAACGCGCTCGAGTTGCTCCACGTGACGAGATGCAGAGGCCATCCTCTGAAAGGTTTCGCCGTCGCGCACCCAGCTCCTGCCGGTTTGTGACGGGCAGTAGCTGGGTAGATGCTGGGTGCGGGACATGGCCAGGCAGGCACCGGGCTGGACCGCGACCGGAGTGCAGGCAGTGATCTAGAAGTTGCGAATGGCTAATTGACAGTCTTGTTATGATCGCCACGAGCGATCCTCAACAGTCCCTGCAGGAGAGAGTCCAAGGGCAAATCGCCGAGCAGACAAGGGGAGAGCAGATGGAGACACTTACATCGGGGACCATCACCGGGGCAGGCTCGTTTCGCTGCCAGCACTGCGACTACGTGCTGACGCTCCTCGGCTCGGACATGCTGAGCAGCTGCCCGCGCTGCGGGGGCGAGGACTTTGCTCGTGCCTCGTTGTTCAGCGCCGGGCGACTGGGTAGCAGGCGCTTTAGTCCCGAAGGCGCATTGACGAGGCGCACTGGAAACGAGGACACGCTTGCCGACCGCCGGTCGCCGGGGACAATCTCCCAGCCCGGACGCGGGGTGAAGCTGGCGCAGGCAAGAGAACGAATCGAGGGACCTGGCGAGTATCTCGTGTATGAGGAGAGCGGTGAGTGGCGCACGGTGGCGCTCACGCGCGAGTGGACGCGAATTGGGCGCTCGCTCGCCGCCGACGTACGCTTTGACGACCCGACGGTCTCACGCCGGCACGCGTTGATCGTGCGCCAGCCCGACGGCGTTCGGGTGCTCGATGACCGTAGCCTGAATGGGGTGTTCGTGAACGGTGCGCGAGTCGAGGGCAGGACATTGGAAGATGGCGATGAGATCCTCGTAGGGCGCTACCGGTTGAGCTTCCTTACAGTGACCTCCGAGCCCGGCCTGGTGCCGGCTGCAGGCGCTCGGGACACCGCGGACTGAGCCTGCACTCGCACCCAAAGAGGGACTGCCGCGTAGTATCGCCTTCGATGGCGAAGACCCAGACGATCGCCGTGCTCTCCCAGAAGGGAGGCACTGGCAAGACCACCGCAGTGCGCACGCTCGCCGACGCGCTGCGCCGAGCCGGCGTGAGGACACTGGCCGTCGACCTCGACCCGCAGGGGAATCTGTCTGACTACTTCGACCTGCCACCGGACGCCGAGCCGACGATCGCGGACGTGCTCGCCGGACGCGCCACCGCCGCCGAGGCGATCCACGAGGATTTGATTCCAGCCAACCTGAGCCTCGCCGAGGCCGAGCTGATGCTGGGCGGCAAGATGGGCCGGGAGATGACCCTGCGGCGCGCGCTCGCCAAGGTGCCCGGCGATTATCAGGTGATTCTGATCGACTGCCCGCCTTCGCTCGGGCTGCTCACCGTGAACGCACTCGTGGCCGCCGATCGCGCACTCGTGACCGCCGAGGCCCAGTACTTCGCGCTGCAGGGGGTCGAGCAGGCCATGGAGGTCGTCGAACTGGCGCGGGACAGCCTCAATCCCGCTCTCGAGCTACTGGGCGTGCTGCTGAACCTCGCCGATATGCGCACAGTGCACTCGCGCGAGGCGCTCGTGTCATTGAAGGAGCGCTTTGGCGAGCAGGTGTTCGCCACCGTCATCCGCTCCTCGATCGCCTACGCCGAGTCGGCCGAGCGTGCGAAGTCGATTCTTGATCACCGCCCCGACCTCGGCGCCGACTACCTGGCGCTCGCCGCCGAAGTGCTCGAGCGGCTGCCCGGACTCCAGCACGCCCGCGGGCGGCTCACCCAGCTCGCTCAGAGCTCCTCGACATAGGCGCCTTGCGGCTCAAACGGTGTCCGCAACAGCGTCGCCCAGCCATCGATCTCTGGCTGCAGTGCGGCCACGACTGCGCCGGTCTGCTCATAAAAGCACCACACGAGCACCGTCGGTCCCGCCCCAGAGATCGTCGCTCCAAGCGCGCCCAGCTCCCGTGCGCGGCGCGCCAGCTCATACGATCGCCCGAACAGCTTCGCGCGCCGCTGCTCGTGCAGGCGGTCCTGGAGCCCGCGCGCAAGCAGATCCCAGTCCCCGCGCGCCAGGCCGAGCGTCAACAGCGCTCCATGGGCAACGTTGAAGACGGCATCTGACAGCGGCACTTCGGCCGGCAGCGCCGCACGCGCGGCGCTCGTGCGCACCGCCTCCTTGGGAACGACCGCGAGCGCCTCCAGGCCTGTCGGCGGCTCAAAGCGCGTCGCCTGCCCATCCGCGCAGATCACGAAGCCTCCTTGCAGCGCCGCCGCCACGTTGTCGGAATGACCCTCCAGCTGGCTTGCATGCTTCAGCAGGTCTGCGTCTAGCTCATACAGATGGTCCGCCGCCATCAACCCGGCGACGATCGCCGCCGCGCTCGAACCCAGACCACCCTCCATCGGGATCTCCGAGCGGACTCGAAAGGTGAAGCCCTCCGCGGGCGCCAGCCGCTCGAAGGCCCGCACGCACAGGTTCTCGCGCCCGCGCGGGACCGGCAGGTCTGTCTCCACAGCGAACTGGCCAGTCTCCTGCACCTCAAGCTCCAGATGCAAAGCCAGCGCAGCCGCCATGCAGTCAAAGCCCGGACCGAGGTTGGCCGAGGACGCCGGCACGCGTACGACGCGGCGACGTCGGAGAAAAGAGGGGCCCGGCTCGCCGTCCTCTGGCCGGCTGCGCCACCCTCCGACTGAAGAAGAGGGGCCCGGCTCGCCGTCCTGCGGCCGGCTGCGCCACCCTCTAGGGATCACCGAGAACAGCTTCCTCGATCGCCGCGGTCTCGGCGACGCACTGGATCACCATGCCGTCGTTGTTAGCGATCGCCGTCTCCGGATCCTTCAAGCCGCGCCCGGTCAGCACACAGACGATCTGCTCCGCTCCGTCGGCTCCGTACTTGAGCAGGCCCGCGACCGACGCCGCGGAGGCCGGCTCGCAGAACATGCCTTCCCGCGAGGCGAGCAGGCGATAGGCGTGGAGAATCTCCGTATCGCTGACAACGCGGATCTTTCCCCGCGAGTCGGTTGCCGCTGCCATCGCGTCCTCCCAGCGCACCGGGTTGCCGATCCTGATCGCGCTGGCCACCGTTTCCGGATGCTCGATCACTTTGCCCTGCACCAGCGGCGCGGCCCCCTCGGCCTGGAAGCCGAACATCTTCGGCGCCGCACCCAGCTCGCGGAAACCGCGCCAGTAGGAGGTGATGTTGCCCGCGTTGCCAACTGGGATGCAGAGCGCTTCCAGCCGCCCTTCGAGCGCCTCGTGTACCTCGAACGCCGCCGTCTTCTGTCCTTCGATGCGGAACTCATTGACCGAGTTGACGAGCACGATTGGGTGTGAGTCCGTCAGCTCTCGCACGAGCGTCAGCGCCTGGTCGAAGTTGCCCTGAAGCGAGATCACACGCGCGCCGTGCACGAGCGTCTGCGCCATCTTGCCCTGGGCGATCTTGCCCTCCGGAACGATCACGGCGCAGGTGATGCCGGCGCGCGCGGCGTACGCCGCCGCGCTGGCCGCCGTATTGCCAGTCGAGGCGCAGATCACCGCCTTTGCGCCGTCGCGCACCGCCGCGGAGACCGCGCAGGTCATCCCACGGTCCTTGAACGAGCCGGTCGGGTTTGCGCCCTCGAGCTTCAACCGCACGGTCGCGCCCACCAGCTCCGAGAGCACCGGCGCGCGCAGCAGCGGCGTCGAGCCCTCCTGCAGGCTGACCAGCGGGTCACCTGGCTCGAACGGGAGGCGCTCGCGGTAGCGCTCGATCAGCGGCACGTGAGCTCCTGTCGGCGGAATGCCCTCCACCCTTGGAACCTTGACGCTCGCCTCGTTCACCCGAACTCCTCTTCGATCACCCTGATCGTCCGCGGCGCCGAGCGCACGAAGTCGGACTCCTCGAGCAGCTCGATCGCGGCCCGCAACCGCGACTCGGCCACCTGGTGAGTGACCATCACCAGCCGTGCGTTCTCCTGCATGCCTCGCTGCACGACCGACTTGATCGACACCCCCTGCTCCCCCAACACCTTGGTCACCGCCGCCAGCACCCCCGGACGATCCGCCACCTCCAGATGCAGGTAGAACGCGCTCGAGACATCCTCGAGCAGTCGCAACTGCAGCGGCGGGGCCGGCGGACGGGCGCCACCAGTCATGACGCTCACTACGTCGCCCAGCACCGCACTTGCGGTCTGTCTCCCGCCGGCCCCGGGCCCGGACATCGTGATCTCGGTGATCGCCTCCGATTCGACCGTCACCGCGTTGAATGGCCCCGACACCGATGAGAGTGGATGCCCGGCATACAGGAACGCGGGGTACACGTGCACCGACAGCCCGCCGTCCCGCCGCTCGGCGGTCCCGATCAGCTTCAGGCCAAGACCCAGCTCGCGGGCGTACTGCAGATCGTCTGACTGCAGGTGCTCGATCCCCTCGTAGGGCACATCATCGAGGTGTACGGGGGCGCCGAACGCCAGGCGCGCAAGGATCGCCATCTTCGCCGCCGCGTCGCGGCCCGAGACGTCATCGCTCGGGTCGGCCTCGGCATAGCCCCGGCGCTGAGCCTCGGCCAGCGCCTGTGCGTAGGTGCTGCCTCTGGCCATCTCTGAGAGGATGAAATTGGTAGTGCCGTTGACAATCCCGTGGATGCGCTCGATGGGCGTAGCGGCCAGCGACTCCTCAAGCAGTCGCACGACCGGCACGGCACCCGCGACGGCCGCCTCGAAGCGCAGCCGCACGTCGTGCTCGCGGGCAGTATCGAACAGCTCCTCGCCGTGCTGGGAGAGCAGCTGCTTGTTGGCCGTCACAACGTGCTTGCCGGCGCGCATCGCCGCCAGCAGGTACTCGCGTGCGGGCTCTACCCCGCCGATCAGCTCAACCAAGAGCTCAGCGCCGGACAGAACCTCCTCAAAGTCGCCCCGCGTGCGCGTCAGCACGCCAGTGATCACCGGCGTGCGGCCGTTGAAGCGCTCGATCTCCGCTGCCCGCTCCGCGAGCAGCTCGGCGAACGCCGACCCGACCGTGCCGTGACCAAGCAGCCCGACCTTGAAGGGCTCAGGAGACATCGCGCGCCGTCAAGTCCTCGAAGCTCTCACGCCGCACCACCACGCGCGCGTCGCCATCGCGGCAGAAGATCACCGGCGGGCGCGGTACCCCGTTGTAGTTACTCGCCATCGCAAACCCGTACGCACCGGTCGCCGGCGTCACGATCACGTCTCCCGGTCGCGGATCGTCAAGCAGCGCCGCGCGCACGATCACGTCGCCGGACTCGCAGTGCTTGCCCGCCAGCACACAGGGAGTCGCGCCGCCGAAGCGGTCAGCCACGTGCGCTTCGTAGACTGCTCCATAGAGCATCGGCCGCAGGTTGTCAGACATCCCGCCGTCGACAGCCACCCAGGTGGACACATTGCGCTTGACGCTCTCCACGCTGTACAGCGTCACCCCGGCGTTGGCCACCAGCGCTCTACCGGGCTCGATCAGCAGCTGGCTGTGGGCGCCCAGATGCTCCGCAGCCGCATCGCTGACCGCCGCCAGATAGTCCTCGATGCAGGGCGGCTCTTGATCCTCGGTGTAGGCGACACCCAGCCCACCCCCCAGATCCCATACGGGAAACTCGCCGAGCTTTGAGAGCTCCGCCGCCGCCTTACGAAATGGCTCCAGCTCGAGCAGCTGCGATCCGATGTGTGTGTGCACTCCCCGCAAACTAAGCCCGGCGATTGCCTCGATTTGCTCGATCGCGATCCCCACCTCGTCCATCGCGAAACCGAACTTCGAGTCGGCCTGGCCGGTTGAGATCTTCTCGTGCGTTTGCCCTCTGACATCTGGGGTCGCCCTCACCAACACCGGCTGGGGATCGCCGTCGCCTGGCTCTCTGACCAGGCGCGCCAGGCGTTCGATCTCATCGAAGTTATCCACCACTATCAGGCCCACTTTGCGATGCAGTGCCATGCGCAACTCCGCCTCGGACTTTGCGTTGCCGTGCAGCACGATCCGCTCCGCTATGAAGCCTGCATTCAGCGCCAGCTGCAGCTCCCCGGCGGACGCCACGTCACACCACAGGCCCTCCTCTGCGAAGACCCTCAGCACCGCCGTGCATGGCAGGGCCTTGGAGGCGAACACCACGTTCCTCTGCGGATCGCCAGCCTGTCCAGCAGCCCCGCAAAAGGCGCGTGCCCTCCCTCGCAGATCATCCTCGGCCATCACATAGGCTGGCGTTCCGAACTCCTCGGCTAGCTCGATCACGTCGCAGCCACCGACCTCCAGGCGCCCGCGCTCGTTCAGCCGGCTGCCCAGGGGAAATACTTCAGAGAGGCTCGTCCCGGTGGCCATAACCGGGATTATCGCTGCACAGTCATTCAGGCGATCGTCGGACGGGAAGCAGACGCACCGGCACGCCCTCCCCTCAGACCGCTCCCGCGTGCCATCAACGCCAGCCACACCAGGCCGGCCGTGAGTAGCGCGATGCTCTCCAGCTGCGGGGAGGTGAGCCCGGCGAGCACCTCGTTGTTGCGCCGGATGAACTCGACCAGGAACCGCTCCAGACCGCTCAGCACGAGATAGGACGCGAACACCACCCCCGGGCGCACGCGGTCGCGCAGCTGCCACAGCAGATAGGCGATCAGGCACATCGCCACCGTCTCGTAGATGGGAGTCGGCTGCACCGTCACACCCGGTGGGGTCGGCAAGGTGCCGTGGGGGTAGCCCATCGCCCACGGCAGGCTCGATCTGATCCCGTAGTCGCCGTCACCGGAGACCTGGCAGCCGATCCGCCCGATCGCGTAGCCGAGCGCGAGCGCGGTCGCGCACATGTCGAACATCCTCAGTTCCAGCACGTTGCGCCAGCGCATCCAGGCGACCACCCCGATCGCGCCGCCGATCGCGCCGCCGTACCAGACCAGCCCGGACCCGGAGAAGATCGACCCGAACAGGTCGTGCTTGACCTGGGAGTAGTTCTGGATCAGGTAGTAACCGCGCGCGCCGACCACGCCGCCGAGCAGCGCGGCGAACACGATCTCGTACGCCCAGTCGACCGGCTTGCCCAGCTCGCGCAGCCGGCGCGCCACCAGCCCGCCGCAGGCGAGGAACCCGAGCGCGAACATCACCCCGAAGGTCTTGATCGAGATACCCAGGAGATGAACTTCGGGCTTCATGGCGTGCAGAGCGAGAGCATCGGGACCGCTGCACTTTAGGGCACCGAGATCCGCTTCTGCGACAATCACGCCCGATGGCTGCAAGACGATCAAGCTTTGGCAAAGACCGCGGTCTGCAGGCGCGGATGCTGCTGACGATATTCCTGCTGGGCTTGCTCTACGTGGTCTTCGTCGGCGTGCTGTTCGCGGCGGGGGCGGGTGCAGGCGTGATCGTCGTGGTAGCGCTCCTGCTGCTGCTGTTGCAGCTGTTCGGCTCAGACAAGATCGCGATGGCGACGATGGGGGTCAAGGAGGTCACCCCCGCTCAGGAGCCAGAGCTGCACGGGATCGTCGAGCGGCTGTGCGTGCAGGCGGACCTGCCAAAGCCGAGGGTCTGCGTGATGGAGACCTCGATGCCGAACGCCTTTGCGATGGGCCGCTCGAAGAAGTCGACCACCGTATGTGCGACACGGGGGATCCTCGAGCTGCTCTCTGCGGCGGAGCTCGAAGGTGTGATGGCACACGAGCTCACCCACGTGATCAACCGGGACGTGATGGTAATGACGCTGGCGGGCTTCTTCGCCTCGCTCGCCTCGCTCATCCTCCAGTTCGCCTTTTTCTTCGGTGGCGGCGGCGACGGTGAAGAGGAGCAAGACATCTTCATCGTCGTGATCGCCTCGATGATCGTCTACGCAGTCTCATTCCTGCTGATGCGCGCGCTGTCCCGCTATCGCGAGTTTGCGGCCGACCGCGGCGGGGCTGTGCTGACCGGGCGGCCGAGCGCGCTCGCTTCTGCGCTCTTGAAGATAAGCGGCACGATCGAGCGGGTGCCGAGCCAGGATCTGCGCTCGGCCGAAGGGATGAGCGCATTCTTCATCATCCCGGCGAGGACAAAGAAGTCGCTGATGAACATCTTTGCCGACCACCCGCCGCTGGAGCAGCGCCTGGCAGCGCTGGAGCGGCTGGAGTCGCAGCTGCAGGGCAACGCCTGACGTGGGCCTGCGCGACATCCTCACCGGGCGCCACGAGGTCAAGGGTCCAGCACCCGATCGTCTCTTCGCCATCGCCACGGCCTACATCGCGCTTGAAGCCGAACACCAGATTCAGCCGGCCGGGTCTGCGGCAATCGTCTTCCAGGCGCTCGCCACCGCCGAGTTCGAAGCGACACTGAAGGACATGGAGGAGGTCGTGAAGGCCACCGGCGGGGATAGCGGAACACGAGTCTCCACCGAGGACGACTCCTTCGGCTATCGGTGGATGGTGCTGCGCAATCCCGACGGAGCACCCAGCGTCGAAGACCTCGCGGTAGGGATCAACGCGGTGTCCAGCTCGATCGAGACCGCCGGCCACGGCGAGCGGCTGTTGTGCGCGGTGTTTGCGTTCACCGACGGGAGCCGAACGCCACCCACCCGGGTGTACTTCATCTACAACTACAAGCGCGGCTTCTGGTACCCGTTCGTGCCAGAGGCAGGTAGCACCGATACCCGCTCGACCGAGCGCGAGCTGCAGATCAAGGCGCAGATGGCCTCTGAGTTGCCGATCGAGCCCGAACTAGAGCGGTGGTTCCCCCTCTGGGGGATCCCGATCTAGGAGGAAGGCCTAGCCGCCTTCGCCCGCTTGGCGGCGTACATCGCCCTGTCAGCCTCGACGAGAACCTCCTCGGCGCTTATGGTCTGCTGGCCGATGAGGGCGAACCCGATGCTCACCGAGGGATGCAGAACGGCATCCCCAAGCTCGATGTTGCATTCCGGTATGACGCGCGTCAGGCCGTCGGCGACGATCGTGACGCCCGCCTGATCTATATGGGGCAGAAGGACCGCAAACTCATCTCCGCCGAGGCGAGCAACCAGGTCCGTTTCCCGTAGGCGCCGGGTAAGCCCCCTAGCGACGGCCTTGAGCGTGTCGTCGCCCACCTTGTGACCGTGGTCGTCGTTGACCTGCTTGAAGGCGTCGAGATCGATGACCATCAGAGCCGCCAGCTCGCCGTAGCGCTGGGAGCGGGCGACTTGGAGCTTCAGGTCGTGCTCGAACAGCCTGCGATTACGAAGACCTGTGAGCGGGTCGTGGTCGGCGAGGTGGCGCAGGTGCTCCTCCAGCCGCTTGCGCTCAGAGATGTCTTGCAGTTGCACGATGTAGTGCAGAGGGCTGCCGCCCCGGTCGCGGACCAGCGAAGTCGAGAATATCGCCGACATGATCTCCCCGGCTGCATTGAAATAGCGCTTCTCGACCTGGAAGGCCGGGATCCCGCCGGCCAGCAGTGCTGCCTGCTGAGCGGCATCCTTGTTTGCGTCATCCGGGTGCACGATGTCCTCGAAGCGCTTGCCGACAAGCTCACCGGCGGTGTAGCCGGTGATCTCACGCAACGCATGGTTGACGAGCATCCAGTGACCGTCCCGGTCGAGCAGCCCCGTCCCGATCGGAGCCCGCTCGAAGACCTGCTCGAAGTGATCCTGGGGCCGGTGTGCAAGCTCCTTCGATTGCCGGCGCGCGGTGATGTCGAGCACGACGACCACGCCGCCAGCGACAATCGCATCCTCTGAGGCCCGCGACGGAGAGTTGTGGAGGCACAGTGGGCCCACGTCGATCATCAGGCAGTGCCGCTCGGGAGTCCAGATCTCGCGGGAGCGCGTTTCTCCCTCCAGTGCCGAGTGGCACAGCGGCTCAATCAGACTCCACAAGCCGGCTGGAAAGAAATCCCCGACGAACTGTCCCTCCTGGCCGACGGAGGGATCTCCCTCGCGTTCCGGCGTCTGACCGGAGGCCAGAACGAAGCGAAGGTCACGATCGAAGACCAGGATCGTGGCCTCCGGCAGCTCGCGAAGGGCTGCTGCCGCCGCATGATCGGCGCTGGCGAGGATCGGGTCTGCAGCAGGGCTTGGTAGTACGGACACGTCCCTATATCGGCTGTGGGAGCCGATTACTTGACGCTGAGGGCCCCAAAGCGCTTGCCACTCCCGTACCGGCGGGAGGATCCAGAGAACATCCGGGACGGGTTTCGGCGGAAGATCTTCGAGCCTGTGGACCGCGCGGGGTCTCTTCTCCCTAGTCCGGAATCAGCCCGTGCGCCGAGAACTCGCTCTGCGCCTCCCCGAGCGTGATGTCAGTCGGCGGCAGCGTCAGGTCGGAGCTGCGCAGGTCGTCGTCGGCCAGCTCTGAGCCGTTGTCTCGGATGAGTCCCAGCAGCTCCTCATAGCAGCCGTGAAAGCGAGCCGAATCGCCTGCATCGACGGCGACCTGACACTCCTGGTCGAGCTCATGCAAGCGGTCGAGCGCCTCGTCCTCGAGCTCGTACTGCGCCTCGTTGGAGATGCGCACGATCATGAGTTACCGCCCTCGACCGGCTGGGTCGGTGCACCATCGCCGCTGGATTGCGGCACGGGCGGCGAGAGCTGCGGGGCGGCGTCGGGTGGGTGGGCACCCGATCCCAGTTCAGCCTTCATCTTGGCCAGATCGTCATCGACCGCAGGCTGGCTGGAGAGCTGCTTGAGCTGACGATCGATGTCGTCTTCGCCCGAACCAAGCGCCGTTATATCGTCGAACGTCCCTGCCGCTTCCAGCTCTGAGACGGCATCGGCGCGCGCTTTCATGTTTTCGGTCTTGTCCACCGCGCGCTGCATCGCCAGCCCGACGTCGGCCATCTGCTCGCCCACGCCGGTCGCCGCCTCGGAGATCCGCACCTGCGCCTCCGCGGCGGAGTACTGCGCCTTGATGACCTCCTTCTTCGTGCGAAATGCCTCGATCTTCGCGCGCAGCTTCTGCTCGGAGTCGGTCAGCTTCTGCTGCTGCTCTTCGAGTTCTGCAACCTGGGTGTCGAGCCCCTGAAGCTCGGTCTGGGCGACGTTCTTGCGCTCCAGCGCAGTCCTCGCCAGATCCTCCTGGCCGCTGGACACAGCCTGCCGGGCCTGGGTGTCGAGCTTGACCACGCTCTGCTTCAGCGTCGCCTCCTGCATCTGCAAGCGCTTCTTGGCCGTCACCACGTCGGCGATGCCCTTCTTCACGTTCTGCAGCTGTTCGACCTGCTTCTGGTAGCTGTAGTCCAGCGTCTCGGCGGGGTCTTCAGCCCGGTCGAGCAGTTTCGAGACCTTCGCCTTCATGACGGTTGACATGCGCCCGGTCAAACCGGCCATCTGATCCTCCTATTGCTGTTCTTCGAACGGGGGCGGTGGGGCCAGAGTCAAGCGTAGCCGACTGGCGCCCGCGCCTACAGACCGAGCGGGTGGCGAACGACGAAGCCTTCGTTGCCCTGGCGCAGCGGGCGCCAGCGCGGGCCCTGCTGGTTAGTGGGATCGTCGGCCGCGCTTGTGTCCAAACGCAGGCCAGCGACCGTCATGTATGCGTGGCCGGGATTGGAGAAAATCGTGACCCAGCGCCCAACGCCGTGCGAGCCCCAGACTTCGAATTCAGAGGAATCCTCGGGGGTCTGCAGGAGATTCGCGCCGTGCAGGGCGAAGGAGACGGTGCCCGAGCAGTCGTAGCCGGGCGAGACGAAGGAGGCGTGGCCACCGCCGAAGATGTAGGGCAGGCCGATGATCTGGTTGCCCGCCCAGACGACCTCCTGCACGCTCGCGGGCACCGACATCGGGGCCGCCGCCAGCCCGTTCACGTAGCGCGCCATCGAACCGGGGACGAGCAGCTGTGGCTTGAGGTCGGCTGCGACCCCAACGGGGCTGCCGCCGGTGGCGCCATTCACCTGGCCCGCAGGCGCCGGGGGCTGGTAAGGGATGACCTGGCCGGTCACTGTCTTCTGATAGACCGGACCCGAGTAGGCGAGGGTCGGCGTGCGCGCCGTAATTGGAGCCGTGTGCAGGCGCTTCGCCGGAATGGGGGCAGAGCCCTTTGCAGCAGGGGAAGAGCCAGTCGGGGTCGCGGCGACGCCGCCAGTCTTCGTGGCCAGAGCGGGCGTGGCCGCCACGGCCAAGATCGTCAAGCTGTAGAGAATCGCGCTGAGGGTACGCACCCGCACAACTAGTCCTCTTTCGTCGGCCTGCGGGGTTAGCTGACGGGCTAGCGCTGAAAGAGCCTGCGCTTCTCACGGATGCACCGTGGGATTCGCCCCAACAATTCGGGTCCCCCGTTCCCTGACATCTGGTCAAGGATTCGGCGTTCGGGCGGCAGACTAGCAAAGCGCAACGACGCTTGCACCGATTGCACCTCGTTTCGCAGGTTTAAGCCGCAAACGCCGGGCTTTGCGCTTCCTCGCCAGGTAATGTCCATGCGATGCATGCTCCCGCGCCTGCCCTGCTGGCGGCCGTACTCGCCGGCGCGGTGCTCGCGGGCTGCGGCAAGTCCGCGCCATCGGGGGCGGGGGACAATGGGTCCGGCTCCGCCGGCCCAATCGCCCAGGTGAGCAGCGAGGGCGCGGCGGGCCTGTCGACGAAGAACACCACCCGCCTCGGTGGCTCCGATCCGGCAACCGACGCGGCGGCCGTGGCCCGCGCGGTGTATCCCGGCCTGACGGCCTCCACGCGGCCGCAGGCTGTGGTGTTGGTAAACGAACACGACTGGCCCACCGCGCTGGCCGCCTCCGCGCTGGCGAGCGCGCCGCTCGGCGCGCCGCTGCTATACAGCGCCGGCTCCACTCTGCCTGCGGTGAGCTCTCAAGCGCTGGAGGCGATGCACCCCACCGGAGCGGCGCAGGCGGGCGGCGCGCAGGTAATCCGAATCGGTGCAGACACCGCCGCGCCGGGCGACTATCGCACTTCCACGCTCACGACGAGCGAACCCGCTGCGCTGGCGGCCGAAGTCGCACGGCTCGTTGGCCGCACCCGCGGCGTCGCCCCCAGGCAGGTGATCGTGCTCGCCAGCGACGCTCCGCCCGCTCTTGTGATGCCCGCCGCGGGCCTATCCGCCGAGAGCGGCGCGCCGGTCCTGCTCGTCTCCTCTACGCGCCTGCCCGCCCCAACACGCGCGGAGCTGGCCAGCCTGCACCAACCGGCGATCTACGTGATCGACCCGCCGGCCCTCGGCAGCCGGGTGATCTCAGAGCTCGCCCACCTCGGGTCCGTCAAGCTCATCGGAAGCCCAGCTGCAACCCCCAGTGCCGTTCCCAATGCGATCGCCGTGACGCGTTACGCCGACGGCGCCTTCGGCTGGAACATCCACGAACCCGGGCACGGCCTCGTGTTCGCGAACCCCTCACGACCGCTCGATGCGCCCGCCGCCGCGTTGCTGTCCGCCAGCGGCGACTTCGGCCCGCTACTCCTGCTCGGTGATTCGAGCCCGCCCGGAGGGGCTTCGCTTCCTTCCTCTCTGGCCAGCTACCTCAGTGACATCAAACCCGCTTTTTCCCCCCAGGTCCCGCCGGTCCGCGTCGCCTACAATCACGGCTGGCTGATCGGCGACGAACGAGCGATCTCGGCAGTCACCCAGGCCGAAATCGACGCGCTGCTCGAGGCCTCGCCACGCGCCGCCGCCACCGAAGAACCATCCCTCCCGCTCGCCGAATGACTGATCTCCACATGATGAGGACATGAGCCAAGCCGAGGACCCCAACCGCGTCGCCCGCATTCAGCGAAACCACGAGGTGGCCGTCGAGGACATCCGCCAGCTGATGGGCGCCTCCACCCCCCATTTCGCGCTGCAGCTGCGCAACCGCATCGCCGCCCTGATCGCCGGCCTCCCACCTGAGCATCCGGCGCGCGTGGAAGGCGAACGCGAGATCGTCCGCCTTCAGCGCCTAGGCGTCCGTGGCGAGACCCGTGGCGAGGGACGCGATCTGGGCGAGCGCCCACTCCCCTCGCTCGAGCTCGCTTGAGCGGAAAAATCCCGGCGATTGCGCGGTTGCTGATCGTGGCCGCCGAAGGGCTTGCTTGACTGAGATGGCGATGCTCGATCCACGTTCAAAACCTGCCGGGGAGAGGAGCTGCGTGTTCGATGCGTGCGACGGCAGCGGTTTCATCGTCGATGAGCAGACGAACACCGCCCAGGACTGCGCCTGCCGCGCGGCGCGAATCGCCAGTGCCCGCACCGCTCACCTGGAGGGACGCCTGCCGAAGCTCTTTCGCGGGGTTTCGTTCGACCGTCCTCCGCTGCCAGAAATCGCGACAACGGCGCCCGATCAAGTGCAGGAGGTCAGGCGTTACGTCCGCAATATCTCAGAGCACCTCGATCAAGGCCGCGGCATGTGGTTCTGGGGAGATGTCGGCACAGGCAAGACGACCCTCGCGATGATCATCTCCAAAGCCGCGATCGACGCCGGCCGGTCGGTGGCGATCTACTCTCTGCCGCGGTTGCTCAACCTACTGCGCGAGTCGCTGCAGGCCGACGGGGGCCTGACCGATCTGCTGGACAGGCTGAGCCTCGTGGATCTCCTGCACATCGACGATCTCGGTGCGGAGAACCAGACGGACTGGGTGTTGGAGCAGCTCTACTCGATCGTCAACTCGCGCTATGAGGCTCAGCGCGCGATCGTGGCGACCACCAACCTGCAGCCCGAGGCACTGAGCGAGCGCCTAGGCGACCGGACGGTGTCTCGTCTCGTGGAGATCTGTCGCGATCCAATAGTTCTGGCCGGTGACGACAAACGGCGCGAGTACCGCGCCGAGCGCACCGAGGTCGCGCAGCCAATGCTGTGAAGAGGAGGCTGGCACCTCCTTCAGCGCCGGCCAGCGAATGTACGCTCACGACGAGCGTCGAGGTAGCGCGCTCGCAGCAACCGGAACAAGAATGCGAACACGGGAAGATCGAGCACGAGCGGCGCGATCACCGAAGGCGCTGTCGAGACGCCCAGAACCTGGGCGAGGAGGAGCACGCCCGCCGTGTGGAACATGACCGTCGGCAGGAAGGCCAGCAGGATTGTGTGCGAGCGATACCCGCTCAAGTGCTCGCGCAGCGTGAAGTCGATCGTGCCGAGCAGAACGGCGGCCACGCTGGTCACGAGCAGTGACACGCTGCCTTCGATTCCTCTGATGTAGGCCACGGTCATGCCGGCCGCCCCGACCAAGATCAGCAGCTCGGACAGTGGCAGCGGGTGCCATGGCGCCTGGGGGCGCTCACCCGCGGAGGCTGTACCGCTCCGGGCAGCGCCGCCGTGAGCAGCTGCGCCCCGTGGACGTGCCCGCTTGTTCGCTGCCCGCGGATTCGAAGAGGACGCCCGTTTGCTCAGCGCCTCTCCACCAGCGAGCGGAGGCTGGCTGCTCGTGGCGATTGCAGTGTCCTCTGCGGCCGCCGGGCGGCGCTTGCGCGAGCGCCTGCCACGGCCCTTTTTGCGATTCGCCACGGCGTTATGCGCTCGGCCGGGGTTCGCTGCGCTGCATTTCCGTCGATCCTAGCGCCTATCCTGGTTTGCATGGTTCCATCCTTGCCGCTCGCGGCTTCAGCCACACCTGCCGCCCCGGGCATCCCCGGCAGCGGCCTCGCCGGCCCCTTTCCCGTTGGGGAGTACACCGCCGCCCTGCGCCGGCAGCTGCGCTCACTGGCGCGCGTGCAGCTCACCGGCGAGCTCGTTAACCTGCGCGTCGCCCGTGCGCGCGTCTACTTCGAGCTGCGCGACTCCTCAGGCGGGATCCCCTGCGCTGTGTGGCTGAAGGACTGGGACTCGATCCTCGCGCGCTCCGGCGATGGGATGGGCGTGGTTCCAAAAGAGGGAATGCAGGTGGTGGTGGCCGGCGGCTGCGACTTCTATCCCGGCAGCGCCACCTCCTCTCCCAGCTTCTCTTTCTCAGTGACCGACCTGCGCGTGGCCGGGGAGGGAGACCTGCTCGCGAGGATCGACCGCCTCCGCAAGGCCCTCGACGCTGAGGGGCTGCTCGAGCGCCAGCAGCGCCTGCACCTGCCGCTACTGCCCCGCACGATCGGCGTGATCACCGGCGAGAGCGGCAAGGCGCGCGATGACATCCTCGCCGCACTGCGGCGGCGAGGATGGGCGGGAAGGCTCGTCTGGGGCTTCGCCCCTGTGCAGGATCGCCACGCCGCACCGGCCATCGTCAGGGCATTGGGAGATCTAGCCGCCGTGGGCGAAGTCGAAGTGACGATCGTGGCGCGCGGCGGCGGCTCACTAGCCGACCTACTGTGCTTCTGCGATGAGACCCTCTGCCGCACAGTCGCACTGCTCGGAGTGCCGGTGATCGCTTCGGTTGGCCACCACACCGACCGCACGCTGCTGGACGACGTCGCCGCGGTCAGCTGCTCGACGCCGACTCACGCCGCGGAGGCCGCCGTCGGCGTTGACTGCCTGCGCGCCCGCGCCGAGGCCACTGCCGCTGCCACCCGTCTGCGCAAACACGGGCGGGTGGCCGTGCTCTCTCGCGCGCGCCAGCTAACGACGCTTTCCCGTGCCCCCGCTGGGCATTTGGCCCGCCAGCGCGCAGGGCTGCACCAGCAGCTTCGCGAGGTTCGCGCTGGCTCGCGCCGACGCCTTCAGTCCGAGCGCTCGGTAACAGAGCGCCACGTGCTGATGCTCCAGCGGAAGGCTCAGTCGGCCCTCCTGGACTGCCACCGCCGGCACCCGCACGAGCTCCAGCGGCTCGCGCTCACACTGGCCGCCCACGACCCTCAGCGCACACTCGAGCGCGGTTATGTCCTCGTACAGTCGTCCTCTGGCGATGCCCTGACCACAGCCGCTCTGGCCCGTAAGGCAAGTGACGTGCGATTGCGTTTTGCCGATGCCACCGTCCCCGCAAGGATCACCCAATGACCAACCCCCAGCCCACAGCCAATCCCCAGCCTCCGACCTACGAGACCGCCGCGGCGCGCGTCGAGGAGATCATCCGCCGCCTGGACTCGGGCGATGCCAGCCTCAACGAGACCATTGCCCTGGTCCAGGAGGGCAAGTCGCTGATCGAGCTCTGCGCGGGTGAGCTAGAGGCCGTCGGCGCGGCGCTGCAGGAGCTGCGACTCGACGAACTCGTCGAGCGCCTGGAAAGCGAGAGCCGGGTGGAGACTCCATGAGCAGCTACGAGCTGCTTGCCGGGCTTCCCCTAATCGTCGAAGGATATGAGCTCGAAGGCCACGAGATCGCCCTTTCCAGCGAGTTCGTGCGAAAGACGACCGTCATCAAGCTACGCGGCGCAGGCGAGGAGGGTGCAGGCGAGGACGTCACCTATGCGGCCGAGGATCAGGAGGCTCTGCAGCGCTCCGGCGCGAACCTGCCGCTGGCCGGGCATTTCACGCTCGCGTCATTCGCCGGTCACATACGCACGCTCGACCTCTTCCCTATTCCCACCGAGCGAGGAGAGTTCCGCCTGTACCGCAACTGGGCGTTCGACTCGGCCGCGCTTGACCTCGCCTTGCGCCAGTCTCACACCACACTTCATGCCGCGCTCGGGCGCGACCCTGAGCCGGTCTCGTTCGTGGCCTCGCTGCGCCTCGGCGAGCCACCGTCGATCGAGCCGGTCAAGCGGCGCCTTCAGATCGCACCGGCACTGCACTTCAAGCTCGACCCCACGCCCTCTTGGGATGCCTCGCTGATCTCCGAGCTCGTGGCGCTCGGCGCCGTCGAGTCGGTTGACCTCAAGGGCCAGTATGAGGGCACAATCGTCGACAACCCCGCTGACCCTGCGCTGTATCAGCGCATCGTGGACGCATTCCCAGACGCCTGGATCGAGGATCCCAAGCTGACGGCAGATACCGAGCCGATCCTGCTCCCCCACCGTGAGCGGATCACTTGGGACGCGCCGATCCACTCCATCGCGGACATCGAGGCGCTGCCGTTCCCGCCGCGCACGCTCAACATCAAGCCCTCCCGGCTCGGGGGCCTGCGCTCACTGCTGGACGTCTACGACTACTGCTCGGCGAACGGCATCGGCTGCTATGGCGGCGGGCAATCAGAGTTGAGCGTCGGCCGCGGCCAGATCCAGTACCTCGCCTCGCTGTTCCACGCCGGCGCCCCCAACGATGTCGCACCTGCTGGCTTCAACATGCCCGAGCCACCCGCCGGGTTGCCGGGCAGCCCACTGGCGCCCGCGCCTTCGGCGACGGGCTTCCGCTGGAACTGACGCAACTTCTCTCCCGCTGCTCGGTTTGTTTAGGCACAGCGGCTAAGGTCGGTGGCCGCCGGTTCGACGCAATCAGGCTTCCGGCGCGGAGGAAAATTCTTGGCGAGGAGCGCCCCCAAGCAGCGACTCATGTTTCCGTTCGCGGCAGCCGCTTCCGTGCTGCTGTGCTGCTTCTTCGGGCAACCTCTGAGCGCAAACGCCGCTAACCCCGGAGGCACCGCTGCCGCCGGCACCGGCGCTGCTCCCTCCAGCCCCGGGACGAAAGCTGGGCTGGGAAGAGCCCCAACGAAACAGGCCTCGAGCCTCCACGTCCGTACGGTGCGCATCACGCACGCCAGCTGCACGCCCACTGCTCGCTGCGCCACCAACCCCCACCAGGTCTCCACCCACGGCACCCTGCTGCTTGCAGGCGTGGGGCTGAAGGCGGGCATGGTCGTGGCTTTTCCAAAAGCTCCGGGAGCTCACATCAGCCGCACCTCGCCCGCCGCACTCCTGCGCCAGGCCAGAACCGGGCTGCTCGTCACGGTCCCCGCCAGTGCGCACTCTGGGCGCATCATGGTGTTGCTTAGCCACAGCCGTTACACGAGTTCCTACGGGCCGATCTACGTGGTGCGCCATGCTCTGCACCCACCTCACCCGCCTGCACCGCGGAAACTCGCCGCGCCCCCGGCCGCCACCGCCGCCAGCGGCACGGGCTTTGAAGGCCAGGGCATGTGGATCTGGTACGTGAGCCAGTCAAATGGCGGCAACGTCGCCTCGATCGTGGCGCAAGCGCATGCGGCGGGCGTCACCACCGTGTTCGTCAAGAGCTCCGACGGCTCGAGCAACTACTGGAGCCAGTTCTCGCCCCAACTGGTGGCGGAACTGCACGCCAATGGGCTGAAAGTCTGCGCCTGGCAGTACGTCTACGGCACCAACCCCGCGGGCGAGGCGAACCTCGGCGCACAAGCGGTCGCCACGGGCGCCGACTGTCTCGTGATCGACGCCGAGGCCGAGTACGAAGGCCACTACGCCGCCGCGCAGACCTACATCAACGATCTGCGTGCGCGGATCGGACCGAGCTACCCCTTGGGCCTGGCTTCCTTCCCCTACGTCTCCTACCACCCCTCCTTCCCGTTCTCTGTGCTTCTCGGCCCCGGCGGAGCGCAGTACAACGCCCCGCAGATGTACTGGAAGGACATCGGCGTATCGGTCGACACGATCTATGCGAACACCTACATCGCCAACCGCATCTACGGGCGCCCGGTCTTCCCCTTGGGTCAGACTTACGGCGGCGTCTCCACCGCCGATCTGCTGCGCTTCCGCGCGGAGGCGACCGACTATGGCGCCACCGGGCTGTCCTTCTGGGACTGGCAGGAAACCCATCCCAGCGGCTGGAGCACCCTCGCCGCGCCGCTTGAACCCCTTACCAGCGTGACCCCAAACACCTCATTCCCTGAACTGAGCGCCGGCACGAAGGGCGATCAGGTGCTGTGGATGCAGGAGCACCTCGCGAGCGCAATCCCCACCCAGGCGACCAGCGGCTCCTTCGGCTCGGAAACGACGACCAACCTAGAGACCTTCCAGACCACCCACTCGATCCCCCCCAGCGGACGAACCGACGCCGCCACCTGGGCCGCGCTGCTGGCTCTCCCGCCGGTCGCTGTGAATTGGACCGGCGGGGGACCTAGCGGCGGTTAGCTCAGACGCGCTGAATCAGCGTGCCGGTGCCGAGACCGCCGCCGCAGCACATCGTCACGAGGCCGATCTCCTTGTCGGAGCGCTCGAGCTCGTGCAGCAGGGTGGTGATTAGGCGCGCGCCGGTGGAGCCGAGGGGGTGACCCAGCGCCATCGCACCGCCATTGACGTTCACCCGGTCCATGTCGGGGTTCAGCTCGCGCCGCCAGGCCGCGAGGACGGGCGCAAAGGCCTCGTTGATCTCGATCAGGTCGATGTCCTCGATCTTCATGTCGTTGCGGTCAAGGATTTTCCGCGTCGCCGGGATCGGCCCCTCGAGCATTTTCACCGGGTCACAGCCGACCGTCGTCTGGTCGACGATCCGCGCGCGCGGGGTCAGCCCGAGCGCCTTGGCCTTGTCCGCGCTCATCAGCAGCACGGCTGCCGCGCCATCGGAGATCTGCGAGGCGTTGCCCGCAGTGATCTTGCCGTCCGGCTTGAACGCCGGCTTGAGCTGGGAGAGCGTCTCCAGATCGGTGCCCGGGCGGATCCCCTGGTCGGCGACGAAGGTATCGCCGTTAACCTGGAAAGGCACGATCTCGCGCTCGAAGCGGCCCTCCTCCGTGGCCTGGTGGGCCAGCCGGTGTGAGCGCACCGCGAGCTCGTCGAGCTCTGCGCGGGAGATCTCCCACTGATCAGCGATCATCTCGGCGCCCAGGCCCTGCCCGACGATGTTGTGCTTGGCCATCAGCTCCGGCGTGAACGCGTAACCGAACTCTTCCTGGGTCTTCATCCCGGCGGCGAAGGGGAAGTGGCCCATGTGCTCGACACCCGAGCCGATCATCGCGTCATGCACGCCCGCCGCGATCAAAGCTGCGGAGAAGTTCACCGCCTGCTGGGCCGAACCGCACTGACGGTCGACGGTCGTGCCCGGCGTCTCGATCGGCAGGCCCTCTTGCAGCCAGGCGTTGCGCGCGATGTTAAAGCCCTGCTCGCCGAACTGCTGCACACAACCGGCGATCACGTCCTCGACCTCGGTCGCGTCGATCCCTGAGCGCTCGATGACCTCGGTGTAGACCTTCCCGAGCAGCGCGTTGGGATGGGTGTCCTTGTAGTAGCCCTTCTCCTTGTGCCCGCGGCCGATCGGTGTGCGCACTGCCTCGACGATCACTACCTCGCGGCCCTCTGCTTGCCTCATGGTGGAAGTCCTCCTAGTAAGGATCTATCGCGGCTTTGTGGAGTCCCGGAGCGGACGTATGAAAGTATGCCCGGCTCTGTATCCCTACTCTACCGCGCCACAACAAGATTAGATTGACCAGTCAGTCAACACACCCACCGCAAACCCTGAACGAGCGCCTGGCGATAGTCGGCAGCGGCGCCATCGCCTGCGGCCTGGCCGCCACCGCCGCTCACCACGGGCCAGTGCTTCTGCTCGCCCGCTCGGAGGACTCGGCCAGCCGCGCTCGCGCCAGCGTCGAGCGAACCCTGAGCCGCCTGGGCGCCGGGGCGGACCCCGGGCACGTCCAGATCGTGACCGACCAGCAGGCCCTGGCGCAGGCCACCTTCGTGGTCGAGGCGATCATCGAGGACCACGACGTCAAGGCGGAGCTGCTCGCGGAGCTCGACGCGATGCTCGGGGCCGAGGCGATCCTCGCCACCACCACCTCCTCGCTGTCGATCGAGCGACTGGCCCTACAGAGCGGGCGCGCAGAGCAGTTCGTCGGACTGCACGTGTTCAACCCGGTCACGAAGATGGCGCTCGTCGAGCTGATCTTCCCGAGCGCCGCAACCGCAGGGACGCGCACACGCGCGCTCGCCCTGTGCGAGACCTTCGAGAAGACACCGGTGGAGGTCCCCGACATCCCTGGCTTCGTGGTCAATCGCCTGCTGTTCCCGTATCTGTTCAGCGCGGTTGCACTGCTCGAAGAGACCGGCATGGATCCGGCCGGCGTGGACACCTGCATGCGCCTCGGCGCTGGGCATCCCCTCGGCCCGCTCGCGCTGCTGGACCTAGTTGGACTCGACGTCTCCGTGGCGATCGGCGAGACGATCGGCGAGACGGTCCCCACCCGGATCAAGGAGCTGGTCGCGGAGAGCGCCCTCGGGCGCAAGAGCGGACGAGGATTCCACGCTTACTGAGCGCGGCATCTCTGCAAACGAAACCTGGTCATGCCCACCCCGTTCAAGGCCCAGAACGGTGAATTTATTTCGGCTGAGGCGACTTTTAGCTGGTCTTCATCAAGCTCGCGATACTGGTAGCTGCGATGCAGTAGGTCGCATGCACACCCGCCTCCTCCCAGTGCGCACGCCCCGGCCCGCTCCCCCCGCGGGCCGGGCGTGTTTTAAGCCTCGCTTTCGGGGGGGCCGCTTGGCGGCACCGGGCGGCGCTCCCGGATGCGCACCGCCTCGATGCGGTTGTCGCGTACGGACTCGACGCGGATCGAGAAGCCGTTCGCGTTGACTGTGTCCCCGCGCCTGGGAAGGCGGCCGAGCTCCGCGAAGACGAATCCGCCAATCGAGTTGTAGGCGTCGCTGTCGATGGGCAGTTGCAGGCCGTAGTCGGTGAGATCGGTGACTGCGACATGACCGCGCACGAACCAATCTCCGTTGGCGAGCTTGCGGATCTCACCAGCCGCCGGGTCAGTCTCGTCGGTGATCTCGCCGACCACCTCCTCGATGATGTCCTCGACGGTCACGATCCCAACCACCCGGCCATACTCGTCGGCGACCACCGCCATCGAGGTGCGCTGGCGCTGCAGGTCGGCCAGCAGGTCGTCCAGCGGCTTGGTCTCAGGGACGATCGGCGCGTCGTGCACGAGCGGCGCCACCGGGGAGCGTGGGCCGTCCTGCATCAGCTTGCCGATCAGCGTGCTGGCGTGCACGATCCCCCGCACGCGGTCGCGGTCATCGCCCTCGGTCACGACCAGGCGAGTATGGCCGCTGGACACGCACAGCTGGAGCGCCGTCTCGACATCCTGGGAGACGTCGATCGTGACGACCGCTGGAATCGGTGTCATCACCTGGCGCGCCTCCTGCTCGTGCAAGTGGAACACGCCTGTGAGCATCCCCGCCTCGCCCGGGTCGATGTGCCCGCCGGCATGGGACTCGGCGATCAGCCGCTTGAGCTCGTCCGGCGAGCCGCCGCGCCGCTCGAGACTCATGTCGACGCCGAGCAGCCGCAGGATGCGGTCCGCCACGGTGCTCAGCGCGAGGATGATCGGATGGAACAGCACGCTGAAGGCCTGCAGCGGACGGGCGACGCGGCGGGCGACCGCCTCGGCGCGATCGATCGCGTAGAACTTCGGAACCATCTCGCCCGCGACCAGCTGCGCGCTGGAGATGATCAGGAACGCGACGAGCGCCGCTATCGCCACAGCCGCGCCGTGAGCGAGCGTGCTGGGAAGCGCGTTTTTGAGCACTGCCGCGAGCGCCGGCTCGCCGAGCGCGCCGATGCCGATCGAGGTCAGCGTTACCCCGATCTGGACGGCGGAGATGTACTCGTTGATGTCCGTCAATTGCGCAAGCGCCAGCTTTGCCCCTCTGACGCCTTCGTCACGCATCTGCTCCAGAACGGTGCGGCGCGAGCGGACGAGCGCGTACTCGGCGATCACGAAGAAGGCGTTAATCGCTACCAGGACCGCCGCAAAGATGATCTTCAGCGCGTTCACGCGGCGGCGACAATCCGCGCGACGCCGGGGCGCCTGGCGTGTATGCGCCGCCCTGGACTGGGGCGCATGAGGCCCACCGGGGCCGCGCTACTTCGGGGAAGTTCTTCGTCGTCGTTCATCACTTGCCGACGCGCCTAACCTAGCAAGGCGAAGGGTCGGAAGCGCAAAGGGCACCTAACGGGTCAGGCAACGGCGTCGATCTTCACCGCCAGCTCGAAGTCGGCCGCGGTAAGGCCGCCCTCGGAATGGGTGGAGAGCTCCAAGCGCACCTTGTTCCAGCCGTGCAGGAGGATGTCGGGGTGATGATTGGCCGCCTCGGCCAGCTCGGCGACGCGGTTGACGAGCGCGATCGCCGCCGCGAAGTCGGGGAAGCTCAGCTCGCGGAGGATCGCCTGCCCAGAGCGATACCACTCACTCTTGGCGAGCCTCTGCTCGATCTCGTTGTCGGTGAGCAGCGGCAATACAGTCACAGGATGCGGATCGTCAGCCTCGTTCCTCACGCCACCGAGCTGCTGTTCGCGCTCGGCCTAGGAGATCAGGTTATCGCGGTGACACACGAGTGTGATTACCCGCTCACGGCATCGAGGCTGCCGCGAGTCACCCGCGACGTGCTCCCGCCGGGCCTTGGCGCGGCGGAGATCGACGCGGCCGTACGCGAGCGCACGCAAAACGGCCAGGCGATCTACGAGCTCGACGAGCAGGCCTTGCGGGAACTCGAACCGCAGCTGATCGTCACCCAGGCACTGTGTCCCGTTTGTGCGGTCTCCTATGAGGACGTCGCCAAGCTGGCCGGCACGCTGCCCTCCAAACCGCGGGTGATCGCACTGGACCCAAAGACGCTGGGAGAGACCCTTGGTGACGTACGCACGCTGGCGCAGGCGACCGAGCGGCGTGAGCGGGCCATCGAGCTGACCAACGAGATCACGGGCCGGATCGACCGCGTCAAGCTGGCGGTGCGCGGAGCGCCCAGACCGCGTGTGGCGGCGATCGAGTGGCTTGACCCCGTGTATGTCGCAGGTCACTGGACACCGCAGATGATCGATCTCGCCGGTGGCGAAGACATCCTCGGTCTGCCGGGCGAACATTCCCAAGTGATCAGTTGGGAAGAGCTAGCGATCGGCAAACCGGAGGTCGTTGTGGTCATGCCCTGTGGCTATGACGCTGCCCGTGCCCACGAGGAGGCGCTGGCGCACGCCGGGGAGCTGGCGATGCTCGGTGCCCGGCGCGTGGTGGCGGTGAATGCCTCGGCCTACTTCTCAAGGCCCGGCCCGCGACTGATCGATGGGCTGGAGCTGCTTGCACACATCTTCCATCCCGAGCTCGTGAAAGACGTGCCGGGCGGCGCCGAGGCGCTCGCCGTGGAGCTCTCAGGCAGCCTGGCTCACTGACCGGGTTCGGCCAGCTGAGCCGGAACGGATGCTTCTTCGCTGGCCTTCGAGGTGGCGATCGAGCCGGCCACGGCGGCCACGGCGATCACCGCGCAGGCGGCGAACGCGAGCGCCTGGGCGCGGCGCTGCTCACCCTGCTGAAGCAAAAACGCGGCAAGCGCCCCTCCGGCCAGGCCGCCGATGTGTCCCCCCCAGGAGATCCCCGACAGCGTGAAGCTGATGATGAGATTTATCAGGATCAGGCCACCCACGCCGCTCTGCATGACCGGAATCTTGCGGGCGCGCATCTCCACGGCCGCGGCTCCCATGATCCCGAACACCGCACCGGATGCGCCGACTGTGACGCTGTGCGGTGAGACGAGCAGCGCCCCGAGCGATCCGGTGAGCAGCGACACGCCGTAGATCACGCCGAACTTCACGCTCCCCAGCGCCGGCTCGAGCATGCGCCCGAGGATGTAGAGGATGTACATGTTGAAGCCGATGTGCAACAGGCTCTCGTGCAGGAAGCCCCCCGTGAGGATCCGCCACCACTGCCCATGTGCGACGCCCAGTTCGGGCACCCCGGGAAGACTGCCGAGCAGCGCTCCTTCGGTAAATACCGTGCCAGACGGGCCCCGCCCGCCGCTGATCGCGAAGGCACCGCCACCCTCGGTGAGGAACACAGCAACGTTGATCGCGATCAACGCGTAGGTGACGCGTGGCATGCTCGCCATGTCGCGCATGCGCATGACTTTCGTTCGCTCCTGTGAGCACTCCGGACAGCGCATGCCCACCGGGGTAGTGGTCATGCAGTCAGGACATATCGGCCGCCCGCAGTTCGAGCACGAAACCCTCGTCTCGTGCGAGGGGTGGCGATAGCAGGTGGCCATGTCAGTGCGCAGACGCTACCAGCAGCAGCTGGCTGCCCGGGCAGGGTGTTGAGCGCGCCAGTCAGGCTCGCTCAACGATCGCCAAGGAGCTTTCGCGCCTCCCCACCGAGATCGCGCAAGGTGCGCCCAGCCACGTGGCGCACAGCAGCCGGGCCGCTGGAAGGAGTGGGGCGATGCCGGGCACGCAACAGGACCAGCGCGACCCCCGCCGTGCTTCCAACCACGAGCGCCGCGGCCGGGCGAGCCCAGTTACGCGGGTCGCGCATCGCTGACAGCTCCCAGTCCTGGAGCTCTTCAGCGGCGATCTCCGTGAGGCTCTGGAGCGTTTGCTTCAGACGCAAAGGCAGATCGGCCGGCGGCTCCACGGGCGCGAGCGCTTCGCGCAGCAGCCCCTCGAAGTTTCCCAGCGCCTCACTCATCGGAGTTCTCCTCGCTGGGGCTGTTCACGAGCCCCTCCAGCTGCTTGACGGCACGATGTATGAGCACCTTCGTGGCGCCATCTGAGCGCCCCAGCGCACGCGCAATCTCGCGGTTGTCCATACCGAGCGCAAAGCGCATGATCAGCGCCTCGCGCCGGTCCTCCGGCAACTGGCGCACACCGCCGAGCACGCGAGTCAGCTCCTCGCGCCCCTCGACCAGTTGCTCGGTCGTGTGGGGCGCTGCCAGCGCGGTTGACTCGTCGATCGGCGTGGCCGGCTTGCGGGAGCGGTCGCGGTACAGGTTGGCCGCCAGGTTGTGCGCGATGCGGATCAACCATGGGCGCAACGGCCGCCCCCGCGATTCGCGCTGCGCCCGCTCGAAGTGGCGGTACGCCTGCAAGAACGTCTGCTCGGTCAGGTCCTCCGCGTCGTGATGATTGCCGATGCGGTAGTAGGCGTAGCTGTAAACGTCGCGCAGGTGAGCACGGTAGAGATCGGAGAACTCGCCGTCGAGCTGCGCCTTGGACTTCTGCTTGACCTGTTCGCTCACTCATCGCACACTACCCTCGCGTCCCACTCGAGCCCACCCGCCTCGCTCACGCGGCGCGAGACATTTCACGCTCGGGAGCCTCTAGATGCAGATCAGCAGATGGAGCCTTGACGCCACCCAGCCAGTCCCACTGCAGGCTCACGCAGGCCCACACGCGCTGGGTCACCCCGGCGGCCAGCGCCGGCGAGCAGTTCCCGGCCCTCGGGAAGAGCAGCGGGCGCCCAGCGCGGATGCGCACCTTGCGCGGGCGGATGCGCCAGCCTCTGCGCACCGCGTCACTGCCGATCACCGCGATCGGCACCACCGGCACACCCGTCTCGAGCGCAAGGCGGCCCACACCGCGCCGCGGGTTGCCAAGCGGACCTGGGCGCGTACGCGTGCCCTCAGGGAAGACGACCACGCAGTCGCCACGCTCGAGGATCGCGCGCGCCGTCGCCATCGCATCGGTGTCGCCGGCGCCGCGGTCGACAGGGAAGGCGCCGAGAGCGTTGAGAATCCATGCCTGCCAGCGCTTTTCGAACAGCTCCCGCTTGGCCATGTAGTAGATAGGGCGCCGCGCCATCGTGCCGATCACGAACGGATCGAGGAAGCTGCGATGGTTGGAGGCCAGCAGCAGCGGACCGGTGCGAGGCAGATGCTCACGCCCGATGCGCTGCATTCGGAAGTAGACGAGGAAGAACGGCACCAGCAGCGCCCGCAGCACCCAATACAAAACCGGGTTCACACCGCTGCGCAGAGCATGCTCGCGAAAGGAGCTCAGGTTTGCTGGACTCCCACTCGCCCGGGTCTGCTCGTTCTCCAGAGGATCCATACCCTGGGATACCCGTGCACGAGGACCCCGTTACAGTTGATAAGCGATGGGAATCGATTATGCAAAGACGCTCCGGGGAGCGACCGCAGGTGCTCTGGCCGCCGCCGTGTGGGCGGCGCAGATGCCGCTCGACAAGCGTGCCTTCGGATCAGACTTCGACGACGTCGCGCTGCTCGGCAAGGCCCTTACGCGCACAGATTCCTGGCCAGCTGCCGGCTGGGCGCTGCACCTGCAGAACGGAGCGCTGTTTGGCGCCGCATATGCCAATCTCGCGCCGCGCCTGCCATTGCCCTCCTGGGCACGCGGCCCAGTTGTGGCGAGCGCGGAGAACATCCTCACGTGGCCGCTCACGGCCCTCACCGATCGCCTGCACCCCGCGCGTAAGGAGCTGCCAACCGTGTTCGCGAACCCGCGGGCCTTCGCTCAGTCCACCTGGCGCCACCTGCTCTTTGGCGTGCTGCTCGGCGAGATCGAGCGGCGCCTGAACGCCCCGGCCGCTGTGCAGGCACCGTACTGCGCCGGCGTCGCGTCCTCAAACGGCCACGGTAGGATCGAACACGCGATCTCAGTCGCGCCGGAGTAGCTCAGCTGGTAGAGCGCCTGTCTTGTAAAGAAGGGGTTCAGGGGCGGCGTTTCCTTTGTAAATAGGGGCTATTTGACGTTTCGCTTGCGGGGATTACCGCAGCGACACCGCATCTTTCGCCCCTTTTGGCTTGGAGATCCCATGGAGCGGGTGATCCTGCTCACAGCCGATACATGGGTCATGCGCAGCGCAAAACCGTCTGCTCAGAGGGGGACTGGGAGATTGGACGGTGGCTAGACCGTGGCCGAAGCGTTCAGCGTGGCCGTATGTCGCCAAGAGCGGCCGGCGCTCCTACACGGTCGGCTTCTACGACCACGACAAACGCGAGCGCAGCCGGAGCTTCCCGTCGGTGGGCCACGCTCGCGAGTGGATGCGTGACTACATCACGGCCGAGCGTAGGGGCCCAGACAGCCTGCGGCGCTTCGTTTTGGACCTCGACGCGAAAGAGGCCAACGAAGCCGAAGGCCGCACGATCGGACAGATACTCGAGCTCTTCATGGAGCTCGACGCGCATCCCCGCAACGAGGAAGGCCTCGCGCCCTCGACATACGCACACTACGGGTCGGTGATGGACTGCCATCTCCTCGGCAAGCCGCGACACCAGTCTGGCAACAGACGCAAGCTGGCACCGGCGCAGTACGCCGTCGCGATCGCCACAACGCCGGCCGCCCGCTTCAACGAGCCACAGACACCGCGCGCCTGGCGCGAGCAGATGCGCGAAGCGGGTGTTCCCCGATCGACTCAGGTGCGTGCGTGGGGCGTGCTCTCCTGTGCGCTGAGCTGGGCCGCGAGATCGCCGGCTGTGCCCGAGATCTACACCAACGGATGCAAGCTCGCCAAAGAACCCGTAGTCAGCCGCCGCCGGTCCGCCCGGCGGGGCGGCACCGGCTACGCCCCCGCTGGCCGCCCGCGTCCGCTACCCAGCTGGGCGCTCTCACCGCAGGCCGTCGAGGCAATCCGTGTACAAATACTCGCCAGCGCCGGCCGACGCGGGGCGCTCCTGGCACACCGTGGCGCGATGATCGTGTGCCTGCAGTACGGGCTGGCGACCCGCAACCAAGAGCTCTGGGGACTGCGCTGGGCCTCGCTCAATGGAGAGTTCGTGTGGGTGAGTGAAGTCCTGAGCTACGGGCAGCTCGAACCATGGGGGAAGACCGCGCGCAGCACCCAGCGACGCACCACTATGCCCAGCCTCCTGCGAGAAGACCTCGAGCGTTGGCGTGAGCTCCTCAAAAAATCCGGGCGCCCAGCCCGCGAGGTCGACTTCATCATCCCGGGGAACCTAACCGGCGCCAGCTACGGCATACGCGAGGCCGAGACGGGCGCCTGCCATCTCAGCCGAGCCCAGGCAAAGGGCTGGGGGCGAAACTGCTTCACGCCAGCGGTACGAGCAGTTGCCGAGCGTCCAGAGTTCGTGCGCATCCTTGGCGCCACCCCCTACTCCCTGCGCCGCGGCGGCATCTCACTGCGCCTGCGCACCGAGGACCCACAAACCGTCGCCAGCGAGTGCGGCACCAGCCTCAAGATGCTCAGCGACCACTACTCGTTCCCCATCGAGGATCTGCGCGAGCACGAGCCGCGTCCCGCCGACTTTCAGTGGCGCGAGGCGCGTGCCGCACTCATCGAGCAGCGCACGAATGAGCAAGCCCTCTCCGCTGACGCTCAACGCAACGGCCACCACGGACGCCGCGACAAGCTCCGCGCATGGTTCGCCGACGGTAGACGGAGCCTTCGCGGGTCATAACCGAGACCGACCGATCTCGCATCCGCGGCGATCCGCGATTAGCGGTTCGTCCGACGCAGCGATCATCCTGTTCTACGTGTAGCTACGCCATCTACCCAAAGGAGCGAAAGGCATGGCACTGCCCATCCCAGACCAGGGGATCGTCTTCGCGCCAGTCGGCTGCGGGGACAGCATCACCGTTGCCGTCGACGCTGACACGATCGTGCAGGTCGATATCCATCATGTCGGTGACGCCGAGGACGAGGACGACTCGCGATTGGCGATCGTCGACGAGCTGATCGACGCGCTACCCGAGCGCGACGGAAAGCCGTATCTCGCCGCGTTCGGTGCGACGCACCTCGACGACGATCACATCTGCGGGTTCAAGCGACTGCTCGACGAGGTCACGATCGGCGACCTTTGGTTTACGCCCCGCGTGCTGTGGGACCAGGACGAACTCTCCGACGACGCCAAGGCCTTCCGCGACGAGGCGGAAAGGCGGATCAAGAAGCTCAAGGCAGACGGCAAAGTTGGGTCCGGTGATCGAATCCGAATCATCGGCTACCACGACTCCCTCGAGGCCCATAACGACATCTACAAGGACCTGCCTGAGGGCGCGGTCACGATCCCGGGCAACGAGTTCACCGCGATCGACGGCGAGGACTTCGATGGCAGCTTCCGCGCATTCGTGCACGCGCCGTTCAAGGAGGACGGCGAGAAGGATCGCAATGACACCAGTTTCGGCCTGCAGATCACGCTGACCAAGGGCGAGGTGGACTTCAAGGCGATCCTGCTCGGAGATCTCGCGTATCCGACCGTCGAGCGGATCTTCAAGCGCAGCAAGGCCGACGATCTGGCTTTCGATGTGTTCCTCGGCCCGCATCACTGCTCGAAGTCGGTGATGTACTGGCAGGGTCCAGACGACGAGGAGCCAAAGCTCCAGCAGGATCTGCTCGACCGGATCGAGAAAGCCGCGCGGGACGGCGCCTACATCGTCGCGAGCTCAGGTCCGATCCCCTCCTCGAACAAGCCCGGTGACAACCCACCGCACGCAAAGGCAGCAGATCGCTACCGCGAGCTCATCGATTCCGAGCACTTCCTCTGCACCGGTGAGCATCCCTCCGAGGACTCGCCCGAGCCGATCGTCTTCGAGCTGAACGACGAAGGCTTCTCACTGCGCGCCGCGACGACGACGGCCGCGGCGAGCTCGGGCTTCTCCGCGGCTGTGCGCGAGGCTCGCGGTTCGACTGAGGCACCGCAGCAGCGTGTCGGCTTCGGCCGGGAGTGACCCTCTCCGACGGTCAGCGCGACGCGCTCGCGCAGCTGCAAGCAGTCGCGCGGGTCAGGCCCGGTGCGCTGGAGATCCTCGATGTCCGGCCGCCCGACTCAGACGACTGGCTGCGTATCGATATCTCGGTGGACTGCCGCGGCGTCGAGCACCGAGCCGGCGGTCTGAGGCTGCGTGAGCGCGAGCGCCTGCGGGTGCTCGTCAATCCCAGCTTTCCATTTGAGCCGCCATCGGTGCTCGCCGTCCACGGGCGGTGGGCGGGAGCCGCTCACGTGCAGTGGGGGATCTCACTGTGCCTGTACGCAGCCGCGGCCGTCGAGTGGAACCCGAGCGACGGAATGTTCGGCTTTCTCGATCGACTCTGGCTGTGGCTTGGCAAGGCATCTGCCGCTGAGCTCGACCCTGCCGACGCTCCGCTACATCCGCCCGTGGCCTACGTGTCCAGCCTCGACGAGGTTCCGATGGTGATCCCGCGCGCCGACACGCCGGTGGTCGGGGATGCCCCGTGGATCGGGGGAGTGGAGATGGCCAAGGTGTCGGAGTCCAGACTGGACCTGATCGGCTGGCACGAGTCGGTGACCTCTTGGCTCGACGGCGCCGCGCCCGCGATCCTGCTGCCGTCCACTCTGGACTTCGAGTATCCACTGACGGTCGCGGCGCTGCTCGACGCGCTCGCGGCGCGCGGTGTGCCTCGCGAGCAGGCGCTCGCGATTCTCAAGCTCGCCGCGCTGGGGCTTGAGGAAGATCAGCCGCTGGTCGTCGTGATCGGCACGGCGATGCGCGGGACGGCGGCGGACCGCCGCCAGCATCTGGCCGCGTGGTACGTCGAGCCAGTATTCGCATGGGGACTGGCCCACTCGCTGCAGACCAACGCGGCAGATCCCGAGCTTCGCGACAGCGCCGAGCGCGTGGAGGAGATCATGACCAAGTGGGCCACCAGCGCCAAGATCCACTGGTGCCCCGTGCGCGAGGATCGCCCAGAGGTCACCCGGCGGCGCGACCTCGGCTCACCGCTTGAGAGCTTCGCCGGCAAGACCGTCGCGATCTGGGGCTGTGGAGCATTGGGCGCACCGATCGCCGAGTGGATCGCGCGCGCGGGCGTGGGCAAGTTGATCCTCTATGACAAGGCGCCGGTCGCGCCAGGGGTACTGGTGCGTCAGCCGTTCACCGACGAGGACCTCGGCAAGAACAAGGCGCGCGTGCTGGCCAAGCGGCTCAAGCGCATCCGCCCGCGCGATCTCGATCTCGAGGTTCACGCGCGCAACGTGCTGCGAAGCGCGCTCGAGCGCGAGGATTGGCATGACGGCGCGGAGATCGTGATCGACGCGACAGCGTCCTCCGCCGTCTCGGTCAAGCTCGAGCGAGCGCGGCGCATCAACCCACAGTCCGCCGCGATCGTGTCGCTCATCATCGGCCACACCGCCCAGCATGTGCTCGCCGTTCTCGCCCCGCCGGGCTACAGCGGGGCCGGTGCCGATGTCACCCGCCAGGTCAAGCTGGCCTGCGGCCGCAAACGATCGATGCGCGACTTCCTGCAAGAGTTCTGGCCCGATCCTCCGCGGGCGGCCATCTTTCAACCCGAGCCGGGCTGCTCAGATCCAACGTTCACCGGATCCGGCGCAGAGGTCGCCGCGCTGGCCGCCCACGCGCTGACCAGGATCGCCGGGGAGTTGAGCGCCTCTGACGGCGAGTCCGCGGTCGCTCAGCTGGCGACGCTCGACATCAAGAGCGGTGGGCAATGCGAAGCGAGGCTCTCTTTCCCCGCCGCGCAGCGCGTTGCCGAGGCGATCACTGATTTCGAGGTCCGGATCTCCTCCACCGCCGCGATTGGACTTCAGGCGGCGATCGCCTCCGGGGCCCGCGAAGTCGGTCCGCGCTCGGAGACGGGCGGGCTGCTGTTCGGCGAGCGCGACGCGGCAGCGGGCGTGATCTGGGTCGATGAGATTATCGGTCCCCCGCCCGACAGTCGCCGCTCGCCCGAGGAGTTCGTCTGCGGCACCGAGGGCGTCGCTCGATCCGAGCACGAGAAGGCGGAGCGAGGCCAGGGCTCCCTGCAGTACCTCGGGATGTGGCACACCCATCCCACACAGGACCCGATCGTCAGCGACCGCGACATCGGCGCAATCGCGCGATTGCTCGACGCGGCCTCATCGCCGATCTCCCACGGACTCCTACTGATCCTCGGTCACACCGTCCCGGGACCGGCGGTGCTCGGCGCGTTCGTCTTCCAGCGGTCGGAGATAGAAAATCCTGACGTCAGCTACATCTCCTTCGCCGAGCCTGCGGCGCTGGACGATCCGATCCCCGCAAGCGGCGAGGTAGGCATCGCGCTCTCCGGCGGCGGCTCGCGTGCGATCGCGTTTCACCTCGGCTGCCTGCGCGCGCTTCACGATCGCGGCATCCTGCAACGCGCACGCGTGATCTCATCGGTCTCCGGTGGGTCGCTGATCAGCGCCCTGTGGGCCTATAGCGACAACGGATTCGTTGCCTTCGAAGAACGGGTCAGCGCGCTGCTCGCGGCGGGACTGCAACGGCGCATCGCGCAAAGGATGCTGCTCTCCTCGCGCGCGCCACAGCTGGCCGCCAGCCGGGTACTAACCGCGACCACGGCAACCGCTCTGCGCCTCGCCGCGGCACCCGCCCGCCTGCGCGGACATCGAGCTGCGCCTGCGCCGCCGCGCCGGCCGAGGGTCAGTCGCACCGACGTGCTCGCGGACGTCCTCGAACGCGATGTCGTTGGCGCGCGGCGTATCGACGCCCCCCGTCGAGGAGAACTCGATGTCGTCATCAACGCGTGCGAGCTGAGCACAGGCTCGGCGTTTCGCTTCGGCAGCCGAGAGAGCGGGTGCTGGCGCACCGGCCGGCTCGCCGCCAACGACACCTCGCTCGCCACGGCGGTCGCAGCATCGGCCGCCTACCCCCTCGCCCTCCCGGCGCTTGACCGCGAGTGGATCTTCGAGCGCCGCGACGGATCGCTGCACAGCGAGCGCATCGCGCTCAGTGACGGGGGCCTCTACGACAACCTCGGCACGTCCTGCCTCGAGCCAGGCCGCTCGCCGGACTACGGCTTCAACCTGTTCGACGTTGATTACATCATCGCCTGTGACGCCGGCCGGGGACTGCTTGACCCAGTGATCCCACTCAGCTGGCTGCCGCGTGTGCAGCGCTCCTTCGAGGCTTCATTTCGAAAGCTCCAGGACGGTGGGCGCGGGCGGCTGCACGCGCTCACCGAATCCGGCGCGCTCGCCGGCTTCGCGATGCCTTATCTCGGCCAGCAGGACGACGCCCTTCCCGCCGCGCCCGCTGACCTGGTTCCGCGCGGGTCTGTCGCTGACTACCCCACCGACTTTCGCGCCATGAACGCCGAGACGATCGCGCTGCTCAGCCGCCGCGGCGAGCAGCTCACCAACGCCCTGCTAGACGCCTATCTGCCAGAGCTCTGACCCGATCGACGTCCGCGCCACGGCGTAGATTTTGTTCGTGATGGGTTCGCCTGAATCACGCGTTGAACCGATCGAGGCGGAGTACAGGAGCGTGCTCGCCCAGGTGGTCGAGCAACGCGATCGCGCGGAGCGCCTACGAGCACTCGCCGACCGGCTGGAGGAAAACGCCGCCCGCGACGAGCACCTTCTGGGCGAGCTCTCGGCACTGCTCGGCCGCGACGCTCAGCTGCGATTGGAGGACCTCGATCCTCGACTACGCGGCCAACGTCTGCGCGAGGTCGCCGTCGAGGTGCTGCGCCGCGAGGTCGGACCTGGCCAGCCGATTCACTACAAGCAGTGGTACGGCCTGCTCAAGGCCGCAGGCCATAAGGTGGGAGGCCGCGACCCGGTGGCGACGTTCCTCGCCCAGGTCCATCGGGCAGCCGCCGTCGAGCCTGTTGGCCGTCGCACCGGCCGGTTTCGCCTGATCGCCTGAGACGAGCTAAACCCCCAACTCGCTCAGCTGACCATCATAGAGAATCCACTCTTGGCCATCCTCCCAGTAGTACGCCAAATCCAGGACCACGCTCTTGACGTCCCCGACGTCTGGCTCGAGACCGCCGTTGCGGTGGCGGAGGATCGCACTTACACACCGCGCTCGGCCCTCGTCCTCGCCCCAGGTCATCTCCTCGTCGGTCCCTGATAGGACAACGTCATCGAGCCGCTCGGGCGGGTTGTCGGGATCAAACGAGTAGTCCTCTGCAACCGGATCGATGTACGAGTGGCGGATGATCGCGCCGTCGGGGTTGCCGTAGCCGCCCTCGTAGTACTCGCTTTCGTAGTACTCCTCGTCCCAAGATGCGTGATACGTCGGCGGAAGCCGGTCGATGTTCGCCACGATCACCAGCAGCTCAACGCCCCGATTGGCGCGCTGCTTCACACCCGGCGAGAATCCGCAATTGGTGATGAGGATCCCCAGGTCGGTCTGAACGTCCTCGAGGAAACCGATGAACTCATCGACCTTCTTGACATTTGATATTCCGCGTGTAGTACTTGCAGTCGACCGCCGCCGTGATCTCTCGCTCGGTGACGTTCGCGAAGCGGCCACTGATCAGCGCGTCCGCCTGGCGCGGGACGCCACTGAACTTCCCCTGGATGCTCTGATCAAACTCGACATGTGCGTCGTCGCCATAGCTCAGCTTGCTTATCTTCTAGCGGTGCGCACGGCGACTGGTACGCGCAGTGCCTGTCGGACCTCTTCGTAGATCGGAAGCGGAACATTCTGCGGGACCTCAAGAGTCACGATCACCGCATAAGGGACTGCTTCATCGAGTGCGCCCGCGTCGGCACGACAGGAGACGACGATCTCCAATGCACTGCCTGGCGCATATGGAACCGCACGTCGGCCTTCGAGTACATCGTGTTGGACGGTGCCACGACGCGCGGCGCGCATTCCGAGATCAGATCGGTCACCAAGCAGATCCGTGAAGCCGAGCGGTTCAAGTGTGAGCGCCGCGCGCCGATATGACCGGTGAAACGGGTTGATTGGTGTTAACCAAGCGAGCGTCAAGGCGACTCGCCGGTGCTCGGCGCTAGCGTTCAAGCTGGGCGGCAGCGGCAAGCGATATACGTGGGCCTCGCCATCAGTGATTTGACCGGCCGATAGCGCGGTCACACGGTAGTCGTCGCACACCAGCGCACGACTCGGGCTCGCATGCCCGTATCCAGCGATGCGTGCCACAGCCTCGCGGTCCAGCTGACGACCAAGCTCCTGCTGGGCCTGATCGACGAGGGTTCGAGCGGCTCCCCAACGCGCCGTATGGACAAGGGCCGCCTTGAGCAGCACTGGGTCAAGATCCACGCTGGGCAAAGCGTCACCATGCAACGCGCGCAATGTCGCAAGCGAGTCAATGAGATGGCCAGCATGGTGGCCGCCGAGCGCCGTCGCCACGCTTGTTCCGGTGGCATGGACCGTAGCGTCAAGCACGCCTGGTTGAGTGCCTGGCGCCGCGACGCCCGCGCCCGGTGGCCGCGCGCTGGGAGGGATCGTGACCAGTCGTCGGCCATCCCCTGCTGGAGGCTCGAGGCGCACGAGTTGACGGCCACCTGGCAACAGAAGGTCGGGCTTGACAGCGCGGCGCACCCCGGAGCCAACCGCGCTGATCACGCTTGGGAGATCCGCAGTGGTGACCGGATCGACCCGGTCATCCTCGGGCACATCGGACGAGTCGTCGCTATGGGCGGCACCGATGGTCAGCGCATTGACCGACTCCGCCGGGGATAGCAGCCGGCGCAGCGCAACCGACCGTTGCACGGCGCAGAGCAGCTCGTGCTGCAGCTCCGTTGGGTTCTCGAGCCCCATGTTCGCGGGGACGTCGAGCGGTTCGAGATGGTTGCCGGCCGGAACGACAAACAGGACCCGGTAGCGAAATGACAACCAGTCGAGCAGCCGCGCGAGCGGGCTGACGAACCGATCGAACTGCAGCGCGGCATCGGCAACCGCCATAACGATGACTCGCACGTCCGGCGCCGCCGCGGTGTCACCCTCAAACAAACGTGCCACCGCCTCGTGGACGATGTCGACTGCAAGTCGGTCGCGTGGCAACTCCTCCCTCGGGTCGCGTACCCAGGCAGGAGCGTCGGCGAAAAGGATCGGGCGGGTGTAGAGCGGCGACGTAAGCGGAGCGTGCTCGGCACCCAGATCACCATGGATGATCAGCGAGGCCATGCTAGTGCCGTGGACCCTCCGAGCGGCAGGCGTCGTTGCCTCCCAGCCGTCGGGATCGTCGACCACGAGGCGATCGCGCAGGAGCACGTGGTTGGCGAGGGGGACCCCGTCCAGGAGCGCTACTCGAGGATGTCCCGCTGGCTGTGATGTTGGCGGCTCGCGTGCGAGCGGCTCAGGTTCCGCATCCGCGAGAGTACGGCTTGCGATCTGCCCGACAGCGTGAAAGAAACGCACGCCCCCGGTACCCAGCCATCGCACTTCGTGTCGCGCTATCGCGTCTCGCAATAGCCGCGCAGGCGCGCGACCGAGCACACCGTGATAGCCGATCTGCTCATGAACCAGACTCTGCATCAGCTCACCGCCCGCAGCCCGTAGGTCAGTCCGCAGCCGTGCGAGTGCTGCCTCGCGACGCTGCTCGTCGCGCCGCAGCCACAGCTCCGCCTCGAACGACACGAGCTCGTCATCACGCGCCTCGGCGAGCTCCTGCTCCCATGCGCGCAGGACACCTGTACGCTCAAGACGGTCGCTGTCGTCCCATGCGCGCAACGTTCGCAAGCGACTGAAAAGATGCCGAAACGGCGTTAGACCTCGGGGTAGCTCTTCATTGCGCTGGAAGCGTCCCCAGAGTGAGAGCATCTGCTGCCAGGCGGTGTAGTCGCTGGCCACCAAGAACAGCTCGCGGCGGTAGGGACGACGACGGCCGTCCCGATCGATAACCGCGAACTCGTCGGGCTCAACTTTGTCCTCGTCCAGTTCCTCGGCGAGAAACTCAAGACCAGCAACGTTCTGCACAGCGCCGACGAACTCCCCGAGTTCGCCGGCGATCTCGAGCACAAGGACCTGCTCTGGCTCGAGTGCAGCCGGATCGTCCGCTACCGCTAGTCGGCCCGCCTCGAACGCGTCGGTCAGTCGACGCAACGGAGTGGCGAGACGCTGCGACTGGACCTGCGTGCCGGGCCCACGAAGCGTCGGCCGAAAACCTCGTCCCGTAGCTCGGGGACGCGTGGTTGGGGCAGCGAGCGGCAGCGCCGGTAGATCAGGCATGCGCCTCGAGCGCAGCAACCTCCCGCCAACGACGCAACCGCTCAGGCACAAGCCGCTTCAGCGAGGTGCCGGGTTCGAGCACGCGGCGACGCCGAATGTCATCGGTCAGATCCTGCAGCTGCGAGAAGCTCGCTCCTGTGGTGCGGCGCGCCAGCGTCTCGGTGCTCAACCCAACGGGCTCATCGAGCTCGGCTAGCAACCGCTCAAACCAGGCAATCCGTGCAACCTTGCCCGGAAGCGGCAGCTCGAGCCGCAGCTGAAAACGGCGATGTACCGCCCGATCCAGCAGCTCGGGGTGGTTGGAAGCGCCGACGAAAACGACATGGCTCGGCAGCGCGTCGACCTGCAGTAGCAGCGAGCTGACCACACGCTTGATCTCACCAGTCTCATGCTCATCCCCGCGCTCCTTGGCGAGCGCATCGAACTCGTCGAAGAACAGCACGCACCGCCGCGTACGCGCGAACGCGAACACTGCCGCAACCCGAGAGGCGGTCTCACCGAGATAGCTACCGATCACCTCCTCGTAGCGCACCACGACCAAGGGCAGCAAGAGCGCCTCCGCAATCGCCTCGCCCAGCGACGTCTTACCGTTGCCCGGAGCGCCAGTCAGCAACATCCGGTGACGTGGCTCAAGCCCATGCGCGCGTAGCACCTCGGTCCGCTGCTGCTCCTCTATCAGCTCGTCGACCGCCGCCCGCGCCACTTCAGGCAGAAATAGATCATCCAAGGGCCGGCGCGGCGTAAGCACAGCGAAACCCGTCCCAGACTCAGCGTGCGCCCCCCCATTGCCCATCGGTGCGCCTCCTCGCAGTGCATCCTCGAGGCGCTCCGCGAGCAAATGATGCTGCTTGCCCCGCTCCTCAGCGATCAGCGACTCGACCGTACGGCCCAGTTCTCCGTCATCTCGCTCCTTGGCGGCGCGAACGAGGTGGACGATTAGATCAGCGCGTGCCATGACATACAAGGATGACGCCTCTAGCGGCGCGAAGACGGCTAGCCACCCAGCAAGGCCATTCCTGCCGATTCTGACTCAGCGACGGCTACGATGCAGGATCCCCGCCGACGTAGCTCAGCTGGTAGAGCAGTCGCCTTGTAAGCGACAGGTCGCCGGTTCGATTCCGGCCGTCGGCTCTGGAGTGATACACGCTGTTCGGCACCGCAGGAGCACCGCAGTTCGATAGCCTAGTTGACCGTAGATGGCCGGATTTGGCCGCGAGGCGGATCTGGCGAAACCCCTTTAGAGGACTTGAAAATGGCGCTCTGGCTAGCAATCGAGCGCCCCCGGGGACGCGCCCTTGTAAACAGGGGGTCAGCGGTTCGAGTCCGCTCTCCGGCTCTCACAAAAGTCCTGGAAAATGGCGCTTTTTCACCGAAATTCTCTCGCTTGTGTGGTAACAATTTAGGCCCATGGGCCTAATCGTGGGCCTAAACCCCATCGGGTTGACTGGCAAGCGGCCGTTGTTGAGGTGCACGCGACCGTTTGCGGTGCCGCGATCGAGCTCGTCAATAGCGTCGAGCTTAAGTTGAGCTCGAAGGTCAGGGTGGTTCAGGGTGGCTAGGGCGTGGGCAGGAACCGGTGGCTGCGCTTGCCGACCTTCAATGGGTTCTGCGGGACATAGCCGTAGTCGACGGCGCGCTGCATGATCTCGCCGAGCAGTTTGAGCATCTCGTTGATGTCCTCGTTCGACAGCGGCTGCTCGATGTGCTTGTACGGTGCCCCATGCTTCGGCGTGACGGTCCTCGTCAGCGGTTTACCGCGGGCCGCAGTGTCGCGGATGAACTGCGAGCGCTTGGCGAGACCGTCGCGGAACCCATCGACCCAGACGACGTTGATCTCGAGCAGCTCTAGGCACCCGAAGTGGTCGACGAGATAGCCGAGCTGCCAGTCAAGGCTGGCGATCACGTCTTCGGTGAGGCCGTGGTTCTTCTTCGCGTCAAGGATCTGGCGGGCGAAGGAGCTGAACAGCTGATGGCCGTCAGGACGCACGACCGGAGGTTTCGTGGCGGACGTCTTTCTCAGCGGCGCGATCCAGATGCCGGCCTCGACCTCCTGCAGGATCCGCTCCATCTCGCTTTCGGCTCGAGGGCGGTCCCATCCTTCGTGGCTCGTGCCAAAGGTCAGTCGGTAGCGAGAACCGTAGGCGTGAATCCGCGCGCCGTAGGTGATCGTCTGGCCGTCCTTCCACAGCCGCTCGGTAACCTCACCGGTATTGGGCCGGGGCATCACGGACCTTGAAGAGTTCGTTTACGACGGGTGGATGGATGCGGATCGTCTCCTCGACGCGCATGTCTGAGTCAAGCCTAATCCGAGACGGCGATGGTGCTCGCCGCCCGATCACGCCTCCGGTCGGTTTCTTCTACGCCGACAGGTCTCAAGCCGAGGGTTGTTTCGTCCGAACAGACATGTAATAATGTAAGCAAGCAATCGGACAGGATCGGCATCATGGCTGAGCGAACCACCAAGAGCATCCGTATCACTGAGGACGCCCAGCGTCTGTTGCGGCTCGTTGCCGCGTTCGAGGATCGCACCGAGGGCGTGATCGTTGAGGATGCCCTCGCCGCCTATCTGCAGATCCGATCGCTCGGCTACGAGAGTGTGCTGCCCGAGGCCCGCGAGCTTGCGCACACTACTCCCGAGGATGTCGGCGATACCGTCGCCAGGCTCACCAGCGCGATCGAGAACGCGCTCGCGAACGGGCGCCACGCACCCAAGCCGGGTGCGGCGAAGCAGCGCCTGCGCGATCGCGCCAAGCAGCGCGCCGCCTAGCTCACCGACACAAGGGCGACGGTCCCGCACCGTATCTTCCCGGTGTGCTTGAACGATGGTTGACCAGCCGCTGCTGGCACGAGGACGTCCCGGCGCTCACGACTGCCCGTGGCGCGATCATCAAGTTCCTCGAACAGCAGGATCAGCGCGCCTCCGGGACCGAGCCGTTCGCCGCCGCCGGACGACCCGACACGTTCACCTACCACTTCGGCAGTGGTCGCGGTGTTCGCTGGCACGACAAACCACGCGGCCTACTGTGGCTGTGCGCGTTCGACGACCTGCACGATCGCGGCTACGAGCACGCCGCGCGCTGTTCAGGCAAGCACGTCAGCAGGGCCTCGAGCCACACAGGTCGCCTCCGTCCACTCGATTGCGCTGTTGTCGGCCAAGGTGGTTACTCGTTCGGATTTGTAGGACTGCGATTCTCGGCCCGTCTTAGCCCAGTCGCCCTACCGCCGAAATGCCGCCTTGCCGTACTTTGAGAAGTAATAATGGATGCTGCGGTCTGCAACCTCGTACATAATATCCGTCATACTTTTCTGTGTCCATTTCTTCTCTTGAAAGAAAAAGCTGCCCCGGTTAAATTGACCGCGGTTAGAGAGTTCGATCTCGTTCAGCGGTCCAAACATGGCCACTGTCACGACCCGATCCAAAATGCTGCTGCCAGTCGCAAAGTCGCAACCGTAGCCAAAGCAGACGAAAGGCATGATGCCCTCCGTCAACATCGCCGCACGGAACCCGATTACGTTCTTGCCAAGTCGCTCGATCGCGTTTCCCTGCGCCTGGCGTTTCTTGCCTTCGGCTTTACGTTTGTCGTTTGTGCCCTGATTCTTGACCTCAGAGATCAGTATCACGTGATGCTTGCCTTTTCGGTCTACGATCGACAGGATGCCGCCGTCCGGCTCCAACCATCTCCTTTCCGGCGGTTCCGCAAATGGCACATCGGGGAAGTCATGCTTGAGCTGTTCGACAATCTCCGTGAGCGGCCAGCTTTGTTTGTGGTGTAGCTGAATATCGGCGAACTCGATCTGGAGACGCGCCACAACTTTCTTGATGGCCTTGCCTAGCGCAGTCTCCTGCTGCTTGGACGTCAGATTGATAACAGTGTCAGCACGCAGCAAACGAAGGTCCGCCTTCCTTGCCATGCTGTCAGTCCTTCTCAATCAGGTAGACGTGCTCGACCACCTGGGCGCTCCTGTTGCGAAGGTTCCGGCATCCGCGGAATGTTGTGTATGGCTGGCGCTGCTCTGTGACCGTTCCCACCTCTGACAGAACCTCGCGGATTTCGGGAGGGGAGACGAAGCCCTCGTCGTTGAACGACAGGATGACGAACTTGGCATCGACCGCGACGATCAGCTCGCGCAGCTTCGGAAGGGCCTTACTGCGGACGTTGTAGTCAGACCGTCGCCACGAGGTCGGTATCCCGGAGACCCGGCTCATCTCTCCTGGCTCCTCGTAGTCGACCAGCAGGTTCAGCATGAAGTAGTTCGACCCATAGGGGTGCTGGTTGTAGGGCGGGTCGAAGTAGGCGACATCGAATCCGCCGACGTCGCTGACGAGGAGGTTCGCGTCCATCTGGTGCACGGAGTAGTCGCATTCGAACCTGCTCAGGATCGGTGGTTCCAGCACGATCGGCGCGGTGATGCGCTCGAGCGCGTCGGCGCCGCTGCCGCCGAACTTGCCCACGCCCGTGCCGCGGTCCTTGTAGAAACCCTTGAACACACCCGCCGTGTTCGCATGAATCGACGCCTTGGAAAGGAGCGGCCCCATCAGCAGCGACCTGATATCCAGCGGCTCGTGCTCCAAGAGCTGCCGGTAGGTGTCGAGGCGATCGGCGTTCTCAGGCGTGTAGAAGACCCGGTCCTCGGGCCCGATGGCAGCCGCGTCGCGCGGCGCATACAGGCGCCTGATGAGTCCCGGCGATGGCGAGCCGGCGTTCACGGCTCGGTTGAGCGCGCCGACGGTGGCCGCGAGCACGTCAGTCGGCGTCGAGCCACGATTGGCCAGGTAACACTCGCTGATCACCCGCGCGTAGTCCTCTGTGTCGTTGACGACCAGCTCGCTGGCGTATTGCTTGAGCATCCGGGATACGACGCCCGAGCCCGAGAAAGCGTCCAAGATCCGCAGCTTGTCCTCTCCTGTCTGTCGCCGCACATCTTCGACCGCGCTCCTAATCAGCCCCAGCAGGGCGCGCTTGTTGCCGATGTAGGTCACCAGCTGGCGTGTGAGATAGGCCGGGTCCTCTTCCAACAGCCCAAGCGGCAGCTGGGGTTGCTGCGCCGGTGCGGTCGCTTGCGCGCTCATCGATCGCCTCCGGTCGCAACGGGATCTGGGCAGCTCGTCTTGCTCAGCATGTAGACGATCATCGCGGGCGCTGCGGACGGGATACGTTTCGGCCTACGGAGAGACCTTCGTGGCCCGGCCGGACGAGTTCAGGGCGAGCGCGACTACTCGTCCTCGCGAGCTTTGTTCACTAGCGCGTCGATCGACGTCAGGCCGGTCTGCTGCCGGAGCGTGCCGAGCTCCATGTCGCTGCGGACCCCAAAGTCGACGTCGTACTCACGCTCGATGTTCCCGACCAAGGTATCCGCGCGCTTCTGGCGCAGCTGGCCGTTGTCATCACGTGTGCGGTCCGTGTTCATTCCGATCGCCGGCTGATGTTTCTTTCCCATCGTTCCTCCTCAGTAGCAGAGACAAACATATGTTCGTATTCTAGCGGTGGGTGGGCTGAGCGACGGATGGTCCTGTGGGTCATTTCGTACTCGCATGGTCGCGGTTCAGGCGGTGACGCAGACGGATCCGTCGCGGGAGCGTGGCTTTGGCGAGGTCCTCGCGGAAGACGTCGAGCTGGGAGCGGAGATCGTGCATGCGGTCAAACAGGCCGCCCATGTTCATCTCAGCGTCAGTGGTAATCGGCGCGGCATCCCAAGCGTCGTGGGCCTCCTGGCCAGCTGTACGCCGGGCAACGTCCACGAGCGTGTCGTAGGCAGATGCGAGCCGCTGGTCGCCGTCGGCGGCGAGCAGCACCTGACAGGTAGTCAGCTCGGCCTTGACCGTCGAAAAATGCGCGGCGAGGCGGACCCGCTCGGCGCTTGCCTGCTCGGGCTCATGCCTGCGGCGGCGGATCATGAACGGCATCTCCGCGTAGGCGAGGATCGCGGCGAGCGAGCGAGCGTGAAGGTGACGGCGGCGTTGGCGCTCGGCCCGGTCGCCGCTGATCCAGAGGCCGACCAGAACCCCGGCGAGTGCGATGATCGCGCCGGCGACTGGGCTGCTGATCTTGACGGTCACGATGGCGGCGGTCAGCAGCATGGGCAGCGGGTCGGATTTGGTCGATTGCCTCGGAGAGTTCCATAAACACCCGTCAGACTAGTCGACTCGAAGCTGTAGTAGCTCGCTTACGGTGCCAGCCCCTTGAAAGGTTATATGGCGGCGGGCATTGACGAACGCTACGACCTCTCCCACCACGGTAAAATCAAGCGGCGGTACGCTATCCCACCATTTCGCCAACGTTGTCAGTGCTGGAATGGTGGATACGGTTTCGTCGAGCTTCGTCACTGCCACTTGATCCGTACTGCCGTATCCATTTTGCTCGATTAGCTGCTGCAGCTCGGGAAACTGAGCTGCGTCATCCGGAAGCCTGCCGAGGAGCTCATCCTTATCGCGACCGCCCAATCTAAGAAAACCAGGCTTTAGCGGGTGAGGGATAAGTTGACCGTTGAGTTTCGGTATTGCCATCGTGGCTGTCTCCACAAGAGAGCTAGAGGTCTCCGTGTTAAGCCCAGTCACCAGATTTACTGCCAGCTTGCTCTCTAGCATTTTCTTGTATGGCGTACGGTTCATGAGTACCCCTTGATGGACACGTACAAGGTTCAGTACATCAGCGTCTCTTACCCAACCACCATCACTTGGCAGAGCAAGACTCACCAATATCTCAGCAATCTTGCTGAGTGACAGCATCTGATCTGCGAACGCTTCGCTCAATGGCCCGAGAGAACCGACTGCCCATAGGGCGGTAAGACCGTTTAGCGCCTCCAGCGTTAGCTTGTCCGCCGCTCGAATCGCTTGACTGGTCGCGAGCCGCACACGAGACGAGTTTCCCTCCCTAGCTCGATTAGCCAGAAGGTCGATGAGAAGTTGCTCCGTGTGCTCGTCGTCATTTGACGCAGCGGCACGACCAGCATCACGCAACGAATATTGGAAATCGGGGTCTGCAAAGGCCTCGAAAAGATCTGGTCTGGCTTCAAAATGCGTTATGACGCGATTGGCTAGCCCATGAATGCGAGCGTCAGCCTTGTCCCTTGCGGACAGGGTAAGTTCGTCTAGGACCCTGGAGACCTCAACCCGAGTGATCTCAACCACATCAGCCGCCGAAACCCCGATATTGATATCTCCACCAGCTTGATACTGTTGGCTATCCGCCCCGGCCTTCTGTGATTGGTCAGTCATCTCGCCCGATCTTTGTGTCCCGTCCGCTTTGTATTTGGGTCGAATTGTCGCCGCCGCGCTGTCGTTGGGAGATCCCCGGAGAAGAGCCGGGATCCCCTCCGAAGAAGCCAATGGCGAGAGCAATCAGCCCAAACACAAGAAGCCCGCAACCAATATACCCCGGCAAGTGCCAGAAGCTGACATGCGGCGAAGCCTGCATGCCATAGATCCAATAACCCACGCCAAGAGCAGCACCAACGGTTGTCAGAACTCCACCAACGGCGAGCCATCGATCTGGGGGCGGTTTGGTCACTATGGAATCTCTCTGACGTAGGGATCGGGTGCTCGTCTATATATGCGACCGCATGGGAGATGACGCTATAGTGCCTGTCACGCAGAACTTGGCGCGCGTTCCGCCGGAAGCTCAAGAATCTGCTCGAGCATCTCAATCACGGAACATGGAATGAAGTCAGGCAGATCCCCAAAGCCCCTGCTGATCACCTCACGTCCGAGGTTCTTACCAAACGCCTTTAGCGGTTGATAAACATCACAGACTCGGCGCTCTAGATCGTGTCCGTTGGTGGTTAGCCAGAACGCTGGCAACGTGGTTTGGAAGCCACCCGCGTACTGGACCGCAACACTTGTCCTGTCGCTCTCTGTGGTCAGAACTGCGCTCGACATTGCACCGACGATCAACTGCGCGTGCTCCTCGCCGAGATCAAAATGTCGAAGATCCGACCCCAGCCCAAGGTCACTACTCGTGAGCTTCGCTTCCCGTAGCAGAAATGCGCCCAAAATGAGTGGGTCGAGCGTGAGGTTCTCGATTGCGTAGCGCTCGGCGTTGAACACAATTCCCGGTGGGGCGTCGGCACGCCCGTCCTGATCGACTACACCCCAAACATTCATATTGCCGGCGTCGCGTAGCTTCTTCACGAGATACCGCACCGAAGCACTATTGCCCTGCCCTCCGCGACCCGACGCCACGAAATCAAGTGATATTTCAGTGCCCAACCTCGGTCTCAGCAATCTGAACAACTCCTGAAAGCAGCTCTCGTCGTACTCGCTCTCGACGAACACCGTGCGCCGATTGTCAAAGCGAACGCTGAGCGTAGACAGTCCTACCGTGAGGCTGCTTAGCGCCTCGTCACGGTCCTGCGCTCGACGAAGCCTAGGATAAGGCCCTCGTCTCATGATGTGTAGCGACTCTTCGGGCGCTAGGGCAACCGTCGTAGGTGAATGCGTCGCGAGGATCACCTTTACCCCGTATGTGGCGACGAAGACCTCACGCACGACCTGAATCAAGCTCTTGACCATCGATGGATGAAGACTCGCATCAGCCTCATCAAGTAGCAAGACGCGGGGCAACTCGATTGCCTCACCAAGCCGCGACCCGGTATACAGGCTCATTGCTATAGCAAGCAACGTCTTCTCACCCGACGAAAGCAGTCCCGTAGTCACTTCGGTCGCCGTGGCATCATGCTTTAGCCGCACCTCATACTGCTGGTTTTCCTCAACGCCCTCCGGTGGAACGAAGCTATACTCGAGTCCGATAAGGTCGAGCGTCTCGTTGAGCACGCTCCACGGTGGCGCTCCAAACTGTTGTATGAACTCCTCATCTGCCAATGGCTCACCGTCGGCCTCCCCTCGCTCCTGTAGCCATTGCTGAAACTTATTTCTGATAAAGCGATTGTGGTAGCTGAGGAACAGTTCGTTGATCGAGAGCTGGAATGGATCCTTGATTCCAGAGAGGAGGGGCGCGTATCGGCGAAAGTCCGAGTGCGCAAAGTCGACAAGCCGCTTGTCCGCGCTCTGAGTGAGGTGAGCTAGGCCGAGTGGCGTCAGTAGTCGGTGATTGGCGAACAATCGTCCGCCAAGCTCGGCCTCAAAGGCGTCTGGTTGGTCCGCCAGCCCAGGCTGCTCAGTCAGAATATTTTTCTTTACTTGGTCGGTTTGCGTCTCGAAACTGACCCAACTATCCCGGAACGCGTCTGAAGCCTGAGCACCCTCCGTTGGCGCCGCGAGTTGGTTCGCGATAAAGCGGCGCACGACGTTGTTGGGTCCGGACGGGATGCCGTCCACCGCTAGGCTCCCATTCTCGATAGCCTCGAGAAGGTGTGACTTGCCGGAGCCGTTGAGACCCGAAAGCACAATGAAGTCCGCGAGTTCGTCGTCGGTCACTGACGAAGTGATGGAGCTATGCGGTTTGACGTAAGTGAGTTTCATTGTTCGGCAGCTTCTAGACCTTAGATGGGCTGAGCACTTCGAGACTCCGCAGTGAATTGCGGATGATCAGAGCCGGATGCTCCTCCGTCGTGAGCGTCATAGAGGCGAGTGAAGTCGGCCGGTTTGCGGTTTGCTCCGAACGTCAATTGAATGGGGCGTCCCTCAAGCCAGTCGCAGGCGCGTCGTGCCAGCCAGCGATTCGTCGATGGATCGGTGGCTCGCGAAAACGCCTCGGCAAGCAGGAGGCCAACGATCACTACAACAGCGATAGCCAAGATCGCGAGATCGATGGGGAGATATTTTGCCCCGAGCAGGCCGGTAGCACCCCCCAGACTGCCAGGTATGACCCAGCGCGAGACGTGACCGGCCAGGCGCTTGGGATCCGGGCTATTTACACGCTCCTCCTCTGCCCGAAGGTCGCTCTCTGCTCTCTCGGTAAGACCCAATCGAGGTCCAACCGGCTCGAGCCAGCGCCGGCGCATTGCGAACTCCCACCACTCATGAATCGTCTCCCTATGGACCTGGCCCTCATCACACCGCAGGATCCATGACACCGCGCCCACAAGTTCGTCGAAGTCCAGCGCACCAGCCGCGCGAATCTCGCCAGCCAAAGGCGCATCGAGGAATTGCAACCAATAGCGGCGCGCTGGTACCTCCGATCGGGCAACCCGTCCCATCAAGATCGCGAACAGCGAGTCAGGCCACGCGTCGGCTGGGGCGATCGTCCCACCTCCCTTGTTGTTGATGGGTCCTCCCGGCGGACCAGCCTTTGTAGATCTTGCAACTGCCATACCTACAGCCTCCCATGACCATCGGATGGATCGCCGGAAACTGCGGATTTGGCTTCCGAGAGACGAAAAGCCCCATCCGGAGAGGCCTATAGGCTTGGTGCGTGGATGAAGATCTTCAACTCGCGGATCCTGCCGAGCTGGCCATCGCCCAGGAGTACGTGAGCCTGAAGAAGCGGATCATCGAGGTTCGCCAGCGGGCAGACCGGCTTCGAGCACTTGCCGAGCACCTTGAGGAAAAGGCAAGCGAGGACGAGCACACACTGGGCCAGCTTGAGGGTGTGCTGGGTCTCGCGGCACAACTGCAAATCGAGCAACTCGATCGTGAACTTGGTGGCAAGCGACTCCAAGAGATCGCGGTCGACGTACTCGCGCGCGAGATACAACCCGGGCAAGCCGTCCACTACCGCGACTGGTACGCCCTCCTATGCGCCGCTGGCTACCGCGCCCGCGGAAAGGACCCACTGGCCAGCTTCCTCGCACAGATCAACCGCGCCGAGCGCATCGAGCCAGTAGGCGGCCGCTCAGGACGCTACCGCCTGCGCGCAGCCTAGCCCAGGCGCAAGCCGCAGCGCTCGCGATGTCCGCCTCGACGGATGGCGAATCGGCGCCGATCACTTCAGCGACACGCCCGATGATCGCCCGCTCAGAGCTGTCGCGTGCTTGCCGCCAAAATCATCGCGGCGTCGATCTCAGCGATGAAAGCGCATATCTCGGCGGTGGACACTGCCCATCGCCACTAGTTCATCGTTCAGTGAAGTATCTGGTAATAGACTGTCGAGCGTGATACCCTAAGGCCAGTAGATTCGCTCAAGAACAGGTTGCTGGCTTTCTGATGTCATCTCATGGGATCTCGGGATCTGGTCGGGCTGAGCTTGCCGCGGTCGCAGGCCGGCGACGGTTCATCTCGCCTGAGGACGCCGCGGCCGAGCTGGGGGTCGATGCGCGCGTCGCCGCCCGCAAACTCGCGCACTGGGCCGAGCAGGGATGGCTGCGGAGAGTACGACGGGGCCTGTACATCGCAGTCCCGGTCGAGGCTGAGCGTCCCGAGGGCTGGTCGCAGGACGCGATGGTCGTCGCTGCCGCCGTGTGGTCGCCGTGCTACTTCACGGGCTGGACCGCGGCCGGACACTGGAGTCTGACCGAGCAGGTCTTCCGAACCACCATCGTGAAGACCGCACGGCGTGTCCGTGTCGCAGAGGTCCGGCTGCTCGACGCCGACTACCTCCTCACACACGTCGCTGAGAACGTGATGGCGTGGGGAGTCGAGTCCATCTGGCACGAGGAGGTGCGGCTACATATCGCCGACCCGGCACGGACCGTCGTAGACATCCTCGACGCACCGCGTATCGGCGGTGGTATCCGGCATGCCGCCGAAATCCTCGATACATATCTCGACGAGCACGATGCGCACCGCCTCGTGAAGTACGCGGAGCGGCTGGGAAACCGCGCTGTGTTCAAGCGGCTGGGCTACCTGGTCGAAACCCTCGGACGCAATGAGCCCGAGCTCATCGCCGCATGCCAGGCGCGCCTGTCAACCGGGCTGGCGCTGCTCGATCCAGATGGACCACCGAACGGCCCCCGCGTGCCGGCGTGGGGCATCCGAGCAAACGTCAGGATCACCCCCGGGAGCCCCTCATGATCTCAAAGCAGGAGCTGCTCCAACTCCGCACCGAGTGGCAGCTCGACATCGGCGTCATCGAAAAGGACTACGTCCTCGGATGGGTGCTCGCCGCGATCGCCGCCGAGCCCACAATCGCCGAGCACTGGATCTTCAAGGGTGGAACATGCCTGCGCAAGTGCTACTACGAGACCTACCGGTTCTCGGAGGATCTCGACTTCACCGTCATCGATGGCGGCCCCGAGAACCCGGACGAACTGACCGCGATCTTCCAGCGCATCGCCTCCTGGCTCGAGCAGCAGTCCGGCATTGAGCTGCTCGTCGAAGACCGAGCCTTCCTACAGCGACGCAATCTGCGCGGCAACCCGACCACCCAGGGCCGGCTCGCCTACCGCGGCCCCAATCCACAGCCGACGCTTCCCAAGCTCAAACTCGACATCACCAGCGATGAGGTACTCGTCGAGCGACCAATCCTGCGCTCGATCGTCCACTCCTACAGCGACAGCCCGCTCCCGACGGACCGCGTCCGTTGCTACTCGCTCGCGGAGCTCGCGGCGGAGAAGACGCGCGCGCTTGCCGAGCGATGCCGGCCGCGCGACCTCTACGACGTCGTACACATGCATCGCCACCCAGACCTTCTCGGACTTGCCCCGCGGGTCGTGCGCGCACTCACACAGAAGTGCGCCCACGTCGGCATCGCCGTCCCGGACGCAGACGCCATCCGCGCATCGCAATACGCCGAGGAGATCGAGCTGGAGTGGGAGAACATGCTCGGCCACCAGCTCCCACGACCGCTCCCACCGTTTGCCGCCTTCTGGAACGAACTCGACCCGATCTTCGCTTGGCTTAACGGCAAGCGTCCCCGTGCCGCACTCCGGCGCGCCGAACAGGGAAGCAACCTCGACCCCAGCTGGATCGCGCCGCGCGCAATCACCTCGTGGCGACGCGGCATCCCCATCGAGACGATCCGCTACGCGGGAGCAAACCGTCTCAAGGTCGAGATCGACTATCGCGCAGAGCAAGGACGCTCCGGCCCCCGCATAGTCGAGCCATACTCGCTACGCCAGACCCAGGACGGCAACCTCGTCCTGTTCGTCGTCAACGACCACGGCGAGCTACGCAGCTACCGCATCGACCGAATTGCGGCCGTACGACCAACGACTACATCGTTCACACCGAGATTCGCCGTCGAGTTCTAACGTCTAAAATCTCGGCGGACTCTTGGCTCCGTCCCTGATCCTTTGGCTCGAGCGTGTCGAGCTGCACTGGGGGAGCCGGGCTTGCCAAGCTCGACCTAGCCGAACTGCTGTACCCCCGCTGTACGAGACTGTGCCAAGGCCAGAAACCCGCATGGATACAGGGGAAACGCGAGGCCGTTCGTTCCCTTGTAAACAGGGGGTCAGCGGTTCGAGCCCGCTCTCCGGCTTATCTGCAAGGACCGGGGAAATTGGTGACGAGGCGCCGTTTTGGGCGATAAATTTTCGTCGGCATCATCAAATCCCTCCACGTGCTCCACGAGACGTTTCTACTTGTGGTGCTTCTTCAGCTTTCTGGTCGGGCACGGGACCTTCACCATCGTCACGATGTTTTGGCCGCCTTCGAGGGTCACTTCGCCCTTGCCGGGGAACCCGCCCTTGGGGCATTTGGTGGGGACGCGGCCGTAGTAATAGGTCTTGCCACCCTTGCGGATCGCGGCGCCGGCCTTCTCTTTGATGGAGGTCCCGGACACTGGCAGCGCACCGGGGACCGAATCGACCAGCGGGATGTTGAACGTGAGCTTTGGCCCGTATGGCGGGGGCGCTGTTTCCCACTTTGCCGGGATGATGATCTGCGCCGAGATCGGCGAGGCCGCGTTGGCGTATGCCACCACCCCGTTGCCGGGGGTTATGAAGACTTCTAATTTTCCTTCCTCGCGCGTCGCTTCCCCGCTACCGATCTGGTCAGCCACCCCGACCGTCCCATCGGCTATCCGGGACTGCTTGGGGCAACCTTCCGGGCCGCTCACTTCGAGCTTCGCCACCGTACACGTCGGGAAGCCCGTGGGGTCGATCCTCGTGCCCGCCGGGAAGTACAACACCAGCCTGCGTGTCTGCAAGGGCAGCCCGCCGGGCAGTTCGTTGCCTTCCAGCCTGCCTTCGATTTCAACCTCCGCGCCCGCGCCGAGGATGTTCCCGGTTTCCGGAAAGCCGGGAATCGGCTTGATCGACGCCCTCACACCCGTGACCGTCGCCGCCGAAGCGGCCCCCGGCAGGCCGGCAATCCCCAGCGCAACCAAAGCCAGACAGACAGGCGCTCTGCGCATCACCCTCTTCTCCCTCTCAGCGGCTTCGCGGCCGCTGTTTCAGTGCCTGTAACCAAAGCTATGCGGCTTTTGAACGAAAGTCAAGAGGCAACCGCGAGTCGAGTCTTGACTTTGGTTCAAGGCTCTGCCTAGATTTAGGCTTCGTGATTTGAAATAACGGTTCTACGAGCACCGTCACCCATAAATAGCCGCCCGGATGACCCCCACACGGTAGGATTCAGCATCTCAAGCGAAGGACATACGCCCTTGAACGCAACCCGCGAGATAGCCGAGGCAGAGTCCAGCGGCCCTCCTCGCAAAGGCGCGGACGAGCGGCGCGCCGAATTCATCGAGATCGCGATCCGCCTGTTCTCCGCGCGGCCTTACGGGAAGGTCTCGATGGACGAGATCGCCGCGGAGGCGGGCCTCGCAAAGGGCCTGCTCTACTACTACTTCGGCGATAAGCAGGGCCTCTACGTCGCCGGCCTGCAGCGGCTAGCGCGGGAGATGCACGAGCAGATCGCAGCAGCAGCCGCCGCTAGCTCCTCTGCCACCCCTGTCGAGCGCCTGATGGCAGCGCTCGACGCCCACCTCGCCTTCATCGAACAGTACCCGGCGGGCTACCGCGAGCTGCTCAGCGGCGCCATGGCCCACCCCGAGGTCCGCGCGATCATGGAGGACCAGCGGAGCGCTCTGCAGGAGATGGTCCTTCAAGGCCTGCCGCCCGAGGTGCCCAGGGGCCCGGCCGTCACACTGGCCGTAGAGGGATGGGGATCCTTTGTCGAGGGCGCCGAGCTGGCCTGGCTCGCCGGCGGAGGAATCGACCGCGCGCACCTCTCAGAGCTGTGCAGCCGCGTTCTCTATGGCGCGATCCTCGCCGCGATCGAGGTCGACAAGAAGGATTGAGAAATCGTCCGAAAACTCCGAGACTTTCCCTCAGAGTTTGCTGTAGCGCGATCTGAGGAGTTTTCGGACGGTTTCTAAAGAAGAACCCTCACCCATCCCGCTGCAACCACCACGCTGATCGCCCGAGTTGATCGCCCGCGCCGGGGTCCTCGCAGTAGTAGCGCCTGGTTGAAGTCTGGCGCATGAGTAACTGGTTGGACCAGCTGCTAAGCTGCCGTGCCGTGGCTCTCCAGGCGGTGCACAAGAGTTCGCTCCCGGACAAGGTCTTCGAGCAGCTCGCGGCTGAGATCGTCAGCGGTCGTTACCCACCCGGAGCCACCATCCCCTCCGAGCGCGATCTCAGCGAGGTCCTTCAGGTCAACCGCCACGTCGTCCGGGAGGCTGTCAAGCGCCTGGAACAGATCGGACTGGTCAAGGTCATCCAGGGAGGCCGCACGAAGGTGCTCGACTTCCGCCAGACCGCGGGGCTTGACCTGCTGACCGTCGTCGCCGAGCACGCCGAGGCCGGCGAGGAGTTGGCTCCGTTTCTGCTGGCGACGCTCGAGATGCGGGCCGGTATGGGTGTCGACGTGGCCCGCCTGTGCGCACAGCGGGCCGGGCGCAGGGTGGGCGACGAGCTCCTGGAGGTCTCGCACCGGCTCGCAGCCGTCGCTGGCGGCCCCGAACTGCTCCCACTCGACGAGCGCTTCTGGCGGCTTGTCGTCGATGGCACTGGAAACCTCGCCTACCAGCTGGCCTTCAACAGCCTGATCCGGGCTGTTCACGCGCGCACCGGCTTCAGCCTCCCCTGGCTCAAGCAGGAGCTGGGCCGCAGCGATTACCGCAAGCCGATCGCCGCCGCAATCGCAGCCGGTGACGCCGAGGCCGCCGCGACGGCGGCCCACGAGGCGCTGAGGCCCCCCGATGACGAGCCGTCTCTATCCCCCCGAAGGCAAGGGGCTTGACGGTGAGCTCGCAGCGGATCCCGGCCGGCTATCACCGGGCGCTCACCTCCAAGCGTGCGGACCTCACCGCTCTGAGCGCATGCTGGCGCGAGTTCATCGGGCATTTCTCACCACGCGCCGCCGTGACCGCAACCCTGCTCGCGCTCGGCGCGAGGATCTACGTGGGTCAATGGTCCTGGCGCGACCTGCTGGCGCCGCTGGCGCTGTTCGCGGCCCAGCCGTTCGTCGAGTGGGTCATCCACAAATACCTGCTCCACCTGCCTGCATTCGAACTGCGCGGCCGGCGGATAGAGCTCTACGGCTCGATCCAGCACCGAAACCACCATCTCGCGCCCTCCGACCTCGACCGGGTGCTGCTCAAGCCCATCGAGGTGCTCAGCTTCCTCGTCCAGATAGCCGTCGCCATCGCGCTCCTCACGCTGGCCATCGCGCTGCCGATCGGCTGGCCGGTCCTGCCGCTTGCGCTCACCGGGATCACCTTCGCCTATCTCGGCCTGTTGCGCTACGAGTGGTCGCATTTCCTGATCCACACCCCGTACGTGCCGAAGACACGCTCCTACCGAACGATCTGGCGCAACCACCGTCTGCACCATTTCAAGCACGAGGGCTACTGGATGGGCGTGAGCTCGAAATTTCGGGGACCGCCTACTCGGGACCAACCCCGATCAGCGGTCGGTCCCGAAGTCGCCGACGGCGCGAACGCTTCAGGCAGCTGACGAGTAGGGGCCGCACGCTCGGCAGGCCGGGACCGGCCTCTCGCAAGCCGGTGCGACGACCTGCTTTGCGCCCGGCGGCGGGGCGCGATCCAGCCGACAGCGGAGAACTTCGGAGATCGCGCACTCCGTCTTCATCCTCGATTCGCTCAGGCGGCCACCGCGCGGGCCTGCAGGTGCGCTCCGACCTTGCGCTTGACCCGCTGCAGGGCGTTGTCCACGGTCTTGGTGTCGCACTCCAGCCGCTCGCCCACCTGCTCGTAGGAATAGCCGTCCAGGTACAGCCCCAGCACACGGCTCTCGAGCTCCGATAGCGCTGTGGATAGGCATCCCACCAGTGAGCGCAGCTCCTCGGAGGAGATCACCTGGTTGACCGGGTCGTGCACGCTCGGCCCCGGAAGCATCTGGTCGAGCGTCGGCACATCATCGCCAGCGCCCGCCGGTGTCGAGGAGAAGGAGACGTACTGGTTCAGCGGCGTGTGCTTGTTGCGTGTGGCTGTCTTCACCGCGGTGATGATCTGGCGCGTGATGCAGAGCTCGGCGAAGTTGCGAAAGCTCGACTCGCGATCGAAGCGAAAATCGCGGATTGCCTTGTACAGGCCCACCAGCCCCTCCTGGATCAGGTCTTCGGAATCGCCGCCCGCCAGAAAGTAGGACGAGGCCTTCAACCGCACGAAGCCGTGGTAGCGCTTGACCAGGCGCTCATAAGCATTGCGGTCGCCCTGCTTCGCGAGGGCGATCAGGAACCCATCCTCGACCTTTACTTCAGAGTTAGTGTTGCTGGAGATTCGTGCCACGAGCAGATCCTTTCTGGGCTGCTTGCAGCCCAAAGTTGCTCAGTGGCGCACTCCTCCCCCGGCGCCAAAGCTATTTATCAAAGCAATGAACCTAAGGCTTCATCAACCTTAGGTTCAGCGTTATGTGAGCGCGAGCCTCTCACAGTTATGGAGCCTTGTCAAGACCCTCCACGGCGATTCTGCAAGATCTCGTACAGCACCGCCGCTGCAGCGGCACTCACGCCGAGCGACCCCACCATCCCCCGCATCGGCAGCGCAATCAGCTCGTCGCATGCACCCGCCACCCGCGGGCGCAGGCCTCGCCCCTCGCTGCCCAGCACCAGCACCACCCCGCCGCCGCTGTAGTCCGGCGCGTCGTAGGCCATCTTTGCCTCTCCACTCGCCCCGTAGCACCAGCACCCCGCGCCGCGGGCCTCCCCCAGGAAGTCAGCGATGTTCCTCACCCTCGCCACCTTTAGATGCTCCACAGCGCCCGCAGATGCCTTGCAAACCGCGGGCGTAACCTCGGCCGCGCGCCGCTCTCCGATCACCACGCCAGCGGCGCCTGCGCACTCCGCCGTACGGCAGATAGACCCCAGGTTCTGTGGGTCCTGCACCTGGTCGAGCGCCACGACCAACGGATCCTCGCCCGCGAGTAGCTCCTCAGCCGATACATACGGATACCCGCCCGCCTCCGCGCAGATCCCTTGGTGGGCGGTCGAGCCGCACCGCTGCTGAACCTCTTCGGCAGAGGCGCTCCGTACCCGCACGCCTGCAAGCCAAGGCTCGCGCGCCACGCCCGCTGTCACCCAGACCTCACCCACCGCATGCCTGCGACGCCCACGCAGCGCCTCTCTGACAGGGTTGCGGCCGTAGAGGATCACAGCGGGGACGAGAAGATCAGCTCGGCACCGTCGGGTCCGTCGCGTACCTCCCAGCCCAATGCCGCGATCTCATCGCGCAGACGGTCGGAGGTCGCGAAATCCCGAGCTGCGCGGGCTTGCTCGCGCAGCTCGGCGAGCTCGCGGACGGCCACGGGCGCCTCTTCGTCGGGCGTCAGCAGGCTCTCAAGCCCGATGACACCCAGCATTTCCCCCAGATCATTGTCGCCTGTCGCCCCCAGAGAGCCCGCCCCGGTCAGCCACTCATTGAGTTGAGCGAGCGCGAACGGCGTATTGAAGTCGTTGGCGAGTGCCTCGAAGAACGCCTCTCGAAATGATTCGAGGTACGGATTATCGGAGGGGTCGCGTGCGCCGGTCGGCCCCAGGCCGAGCCTCCGTCCAGCCGCACGTATGCGCTTGACGTTTGCGGCTGCCTGCTCGAGCGCCGCCTCGGAGAAGGCGAGCGGCTGGCGGTAGTGGCCCGAGATGAGGTACATGACGACGGCATCGCGGCCGTAGCGCTCGAGCACCTCGTGCAATGGCGCGATGTTACCGGCCGACTTGGCCATCTTCTCACCGGTGAGCTGGATCATCCCGTTGTGCACCCACAGCCTCGCCAGCTCCTCACCGCGCGCCGCTCGCGTCTGAGCCGCCTCGTTCTCGTGGTGTGGGAACACCAGGTCCGATCCACCGCCGTGGATGTCGAAGCCGACGCCCAGGAACTGCTCCGCCATCGCCGAGCACTCGATGTGCCAGCCGGGACGGCCCTGGCCCCAGGGGGCGTCCCAGCAGGTGTCCTCTCCCTCCTTGTGTCCCTTCCACAATGCGAAGTCCAGTGGGTCCTCCTTACGGTCGGACCCCTCTTTATCCTCACCTGGGTGGGATTCCAATCCCATCTCATCGATCCGCCGGTGCGACAGCGAGCCGTAACCGGAGTCCGAGCGCACCCGGAAGAACACATCGCCATCAGCCGCATAGGCGTGCCCGGAATCGATCAGGGTCTGGATGTAGCCGACGATCGGTCTAATCGTCTCCGAGGCCAGCGGCTCGTGATCGGGACGTCCCAGTCCCAGGGCGTCGGTGTCGGCGCGGTATAGCGCTGTCATCTCGGCTGCCAGCTCAGAGCTTGGGCGGCCCTGGGGGCGTGCGGCGTCGTAGATCTTGTCGTTGACGTCAGTGACGTTGACCACCAGCGTCACCTGCATGCCCTGGTTCTCGAGAAAGCGCTTCATCAGGCTGAAGACCACGAAAGGCCTGGCATTGCCGATGTGGATGCGGCTATAGACGGTGGGGCCACAGGCGTAGATGCCAACGCGCCCCGGTTCGCGGGGACGCAGGGGCAACACTTCCCCGCTGCGGGTGTCGTGCAGACGAATCTCACGCATCGTCGCGCCTATCGCCGATCGAGGCCGGCGATAGCCAGCGCGGCCACGCCCTCGCCGCGGCCGGCGAACCCCATGCGCTCGCCGGTGCTCGCCTTGACGTTGACGCGCTTGCACTCCAGGCCGAGCGTCGAGGCCAGGCGCTCGCGGATGGCCTGGCGGTGGGGAGCGAGCTTCGGCGCCTCCATGATAACCGTGCAGTCGACATTGACGACCTCCAGGCCCTCGGCGCCCACCATGCCGGCCACCGCCGCCAGCAAGACGATCGAATCGGCGTCGCGCCAGCGCTCGTCGGTGTCCGGGAAGTGCTCGCCGATATCGCCAAGCCCCGCCCCGCCCAGCAGAGCGTCGATCACCGCGTGGGTGAGCACATCCGCGTCGGAATGTCCATCCAGACCCCGCTCGTGCGGTATCTCAACGCCGCCCAGGATCAAGCGTCGCCCCTGCGCCAGGCGGTGTGAGTCATAGCCGATGCCCGTAAGCGTCACGAGACCAACGCACCAATTGGCTCAAGGCGCCGTGCGCGGCGCTCAAAAACACAAAGCTCACCGACACCCATGCTCTCCAGCAACTCGAGCGCCGCCTCATAGTCGGCGCCGATGTCCTCAGGCCGGTGCGCGTCGCTCGAGAGCGCCACCGGCGCGCCGGCTTCTAGGCACATTTGTAGGAATGCCGGCGCCGGATACAGCTCTTTTGCGCGCTTGCGCAGCCCCGCGGTGGAGACCTCCACAGCGATGCCCGACTCGACGATCCCGTCCATCGCAAGCTCGTAGTAGTGGCGCAAATCTCCCTCGGGCAGCGGGCGATCGTGGTGGGCGGGTCCCCATACCTTCACGAGGTCGGGGTGAGCCAAAACATCGAACAGTCCGCTGCGCGCTGCCTCTCCCATCGACTGGAAATAGCGCCGCCACACGTCCTCCGCGCTGTGTCCCTTGTCCCACACGCTGTAGTCCTCCATGTCGACCGCCTCGTCGCGCAGAAAGTGCACAGCGCCAACCACATAGTCAAAGTCGTGGGCCTCCAGAAGGTTCGCCATACGGTCCTCCGCTCCGGGCACGAAGTCGGCCTCCACGCCCAGACGCAGATCGGTCTGCTCGCGCACAAACTGACAATAGGCGTCGAGGTCGTCGTGGGCGTAACGCTCCCAGAAAGGATGCTGCCAGACATCGAGCGCCTGGGCGAAGCGGTAGACGTGCTCGGAGACTCCAAGCTCTGAGATACCGCGCTTGGAGGCCGCTTCGCGGTAGCGCTCTACGTTGGCCTGCGTGAAGTACCGCGCAGGGGTCGCGTCCAGGTCATCGGGACGCAGGTGGGTGTGGTAGTCGGTCAGCATTAAGGCCGCGATTCAAGCAGCCCGCGCCGCAATCAGCATCTCCGCTAGACGTAGGTCAAGCCTAGTCGTCACTTTCAGGTTTTCAGGCGAGGCCTGTACCACTCCGACTCTGCCCCCGGCGCGTTCGATCAGCCAAGCGTCGTCGGTGGCCTGCGCCAGCACCTCCTCCGGTACACCCAGTGCCCGCTCCAGAGCCGCGCGACGGAAGACTTGCGGCGTCTGCACGGCCCACAGCTCGCTTCTATCCAGCGTCTCGCTCACCAATCCGTCCTTGACTCGCTTGACGGTGTCGGTCATCGGTATCGCCGCGATCGCTGCGTCGATGCTCTCATCCTGCATGAGTGCCCGGATCGTAGCCCTCGCCAGCCCGGCCGTGAGCAGCGGGCGCGCCGCGTCGTGGACCAGGATCGGATCTCCCGGACCAGCTGCCGCGAGCGCCAGGCGCACCGACTCCGAACGCACTGCCCCGCCGTCCACGCTCATGACGTCAACCGGGGCCGGTGTGCCCGGCGGCAGCGCAATCACGATTCTCTCTATTTCAGCCACCTCGCGCAGCACATCGACGCTCCACTGCATCAGCGGACGGCCTGCGAGCAGGACGAGCGCCTTCGGGCGCCCCGCACCGAAACGCTCGCCGCTGCCAGCGGCGAGGATCAGAGCAATGGCCATTGCAGGGAACTGTCGCGCACGCGGCAGGCGTCTTGAAGGACCGCTGCCGCGTGCGAGAAAGCCTCGCTACTTGGCCACGGCCATCTGGCTGGTGGCCGAGTTGGCGAGCAGCTCGTCGAGGTAGTTCTCGGCCTCGTCCTCGTCCTTGTCAAGCGCATACATCAGCTCTGAGGCGAGGATCTTCTTTGAGCGTGTGAACATCTGCTTCTCACCGGTCGACAAGCCCTTCTCCGACTCGCGCAGCGAGAGGTTGCGCACGACCTCCGCGAGCTCGTAGATGTCGCCTGTCTTGATCTTGTCCCGGTTGTGCTTGAAACGGCGGTTCCAGTTCTTCGGCATCTCCGAGACCTCGTCGCGGAGCACGTCCAGGACTTTCTTCACCGTTTCCTCGTCGATCACCCGGCGCAGGCCGGCGATCGCGGCGTTCTCAGTGGGAACCCGCACCGTCATGTCGTTGTGAAGGATCTTGATCGTGAGGTACTCGCGCCGCTCGCCGAGCATCTCCATCTCCTCCTTCTTCAGCACCTTCCCGGCGCCGTGGTGGGGATAGACGACGTGGTCGCCGAGCTCGAACTCGATGTACTCGACTTCGCGAGTGACCTCGAGCTCCTCGATGAGCGATACCTCTGCGGTTGCTTGTGGCGGAATGGTGTCCTCCTTCGTTGCGGCCGACCGGTCGGACGGCCCGTGTCTCAAGTCTGTAGGTAGCGATCCACGAGATTGAGCTCCTGCAGCCTGCGCAGGCCCTCACGGATGTCCTTCGCGCGAATCTCCCCCACACCCTCCACCGCCTCCAGCTGAGCGTCGCCCGCAGCCAGAAGCTCGTCTAGGCCCCCGAACTCTCTAACGATCTGCGCGACCGCAATCCGCGGAAGCCTCGGAATCCGTCCGAGCACCCGATAGCCGCGCGGCGCCACGGGGTAGTCGAGCGTGTTCAGCTTGCGGTCGTAGCCGAGCAGCTCTGCCAGCCGGCCGAAGTCGAGCAGGTCCTGGTGCGCAAGACGCCCGATCTCCTCCAGCCCAGCCGCAACCGCCTCGTCGGAGTAGTCGAACAGGTAGTCGCGCACAAGCGCCGCCTTTTCCTGAGCCGTGCCGACGGTCGTCTCCTCCAGCTGCATCTCGATCAGGCGTCCCTCGCTGCCCAGCTCGACGATGTAGCGCTCGATCTCGACGGCCATGCGCGCCACCAGCTCCGAGCGCTGCAGCACGCTCAGCACGTCATGCAGCATCGTCCCGCCCTCGAACTCCAAAGCGGTCAGCCGCGTGGACACCTGGTCCAGACGCGTGCGGAACTTGTCGAGGGTCGCGAGCGCCTGGTTGGCCTTTGCCAGCACCACCGTGATGTCCTCCAGGACGTACTTCGCGCCGTCCACGTACACCGACACCACCTCGCGGCGCTGCGAGACGGCGATTACCAGCGCGTCAGTCTGCTTCGATACGCGCTCCGCCGTGCGATGCCTGGTCCCTGTCTCGTGCGAGAGGATCGTCGGGTCGGGCATCAGCTGGACGTTGGCCATCGTGATCTTAGTGGCGTTCGCGTTGAGGATGATCGCGCCGTCCATCTTCGCCACCTGGTAGAGAAACGCAGGCGTGTAGTCGATCTCCAGCTTGATCCCGCCCGAGTTCAGGAAGCTCAGGTCCTCCGGCTCACCGATCACGATCAGACCGCCCGTGCGCGCGTGCAGGATGCTCTCGATCCCCTCCCGCAGCGCGGTTCCGGGCGCGATCATCTCCAGCGCCCTCATCAATCCCGGCTCCAGCCTTGCCTCTGTGTCGAAATCTTCGCCGGATCGTAAGGCCACAACCGCCCATTTTAGGGCATTTAGCCTTTATTAAGCCGCTCCCCGGCGCCTACGCCACACCGAGCGCCGGACGCCTGCTCTGCGCCGGCAACGCGGCCGTAAGGGCATCGCGCAGGGTGTGAGCCTCGTAGGCACCATCGCCACTGCCAGCAGGGGCGATGGTGGATTTGAGGCCATGCTTTGCAGCCTCGGCCAAACGGCGCTCGGGGTGGCTCACCCAGCGCAGCTCGCCCGTCAGCCCAAGCTCGCCGAAACACGCACGCGGAGTCCCTTGCAACGACACCCCACGAATCGCGCTCGCGACCGCCAAAGCGACCGCCAGATCGACACCTGGCTCGTCTACGCGCATACCCCCCACCACATTCACGAACACGTCCGCACCGCCCGTTCCCACGCGGCCGTGACGGCCGAGGATCGCGAGTATCAGCGCCAGCCGGTTGCGGTCGAGACCTGACACCACCCTGCGCGGCTGCTCGAGCTCTGAGGGCACCACCAGCGCCTGGACCTCCACGAGCAGAGACCGCGAGCCCTCCATCGCCGCCAGCACCACGCTCCCCGGCGCGCTCGTCGCCTCGGCGACGAACCGCGCGGAGGCGTCCAGCACCTCAACCAGGCCGCCCTGGCGCATCTCGAACAGGCCCGCCTCGCTGGTCGAGCCGAAGCGGTTCTTCAGCGCCCTCAGTTCCCTGTATGAACGCTCCCGCTGGCCCTCGAACTGCAGCACGCAGTCAACCAGGTGTTCGAGCACGCGCGGCCCTGCCAGCGCGCCGTCCTTGGTCACGTGTCCTACGAGAATCACCGCGATCTCGCGTGCCTTGGCCATCTCCATCACGCGACCGGCAACTTCGCGCACCTGCCCCACACCGCCTGGTACGCCCGGGTGATCGGCGGAGCGCAGGGTCTGCACCGAATCGATCACGCACACCTCTGGAACCTCTCCGGCCAGGGTGCCAAGGACGGTATCGAGATCTGTCTCCGCGAGGACCGGCACTCCCATAGCGCCGGCCGATAGCCGCTCGGCGCGCAGCCTCACCTGCTCGGCGGACTCCTCGCCACTCACGTACAGCGTACGCCGTCCCTCTTGGGCCAAGTTACCGAGCACCATGTTGGTCAGCGTCGACTTGCCGATCCCCGGCGAGCCGCCCAGCAGCACCACCGCACCTGGAACCAGGCCGCCGCCCAGCACGCGATCGAGCTCGCCAATCCCGGTCGACATGCGCTCAATCGGGGCTGAGCCGACCTCGCTCAGCAAGCGCGGGGCGAGCTTCGGCCCATCGCCCTGGCCGCCGGCGCGCCTACTGCCCCTAGTGCCCCCACGTGCGGGCGGGATGCGCTCCTCTTCGAGCGTGTTCCATGCGTCACAGCCGGGACACTGCCCGAGCCACTGGAGCGTCTGAAAACCACACTGCGAGCAGATTTGGATGGTCCCGCGAGGCATCTCCCCAGCCTACGCATCGCCGGGGACGGCTCTTGCGGACGAGATGATGGAGGTGAATAATTATCTATCCGAAACTCCTCTGATCGCGCCACCGCAGCCTCTGAGGAGAAATCTCGGAGTTTTCGGATAATTCCTAGGACTCGCCGGGCGGCTCGTCGGCGTCCGGGCGATCGTCGCCCGCAGCGAGCTCCTCGGTGGCGCCTTCTGCTCCGACACCCACCGGCGTCTTCTGCTTCTTGGGCTTGACGATCGTCAGACGCACCTCGCCGTCCTCGCCCTCGGGCGTCGGGTCGATCACGACCGTCGCGCCGGGCATCAGCTGTTCGCGCAGGACGAAGTCCGCGAGCGGGTCCTCGATGTAGCGCTGGATCGCGCGGCGTAGCGGGCGTGCGCCCATCGACGGGTCCCAGCCCTTCTCGACCAGCAGGTCCTTGGCGGGATCGGTCAGCTCTAGCTGCAGCTCACGCTCAGCCATCGACTCGCGGATCCGCAGCAAGAGCAGCTCGACGATCTGCCTGATCTCCTCCTTCTGCAGCTTGTGGAAGACGATCACGTCATCGATCCGGTTGAGGAACTCCGGACGGAACACCTTCTTGAGCTCGCCCATGATCCGGCTCTTCATGTCCTCGTAGGTGATACCCGTCTCGTCCTCTGAAACCGCGAAGCCAAGCGGCGTGTTGCGCGCGATCTCCGCGGCGCCGATGTTCGAGGTCATGATCACGATGGCGTGCCGGAAGTCGACCGTCCGTCCCTGTGCATCGGTCAAGCGACCGTCCTCGAGGATCTGCAGCAGCATGTTGAACACGTCCGGGTGCGCCTTCTCGATCTCATCGAGCAGCAGCACGCTGTACGGCTTGCGCCGTACAGCCTCGGTCAGCTGGCCGCCCTCGTCATAACCGATGTATCCGGGGGGTGAGCCAACAAGACGCGAGACGGAGTGCTTCTCCATGTACTCCGACATGTCGATGCGGATCATCGCGTCGTCGTCGCCGAACAGGAACTCGGCGAGCGTGCGCGCGAGCTCAGTCTTGCCCACGCCCGAAGGTCCGAGGAAGATGAACGAGCCGGTCGGTCGCTTCGGGTCCTTCAGGCCCGCGCGCGAGCGCCTGATCGCCTTCGAGATGACCTCGACAGCGGGGTGCTGTCCGATCACGCGCTTGTGCAGTTCATCCTCCATACGCATCAGCTTCTGAGTCTCGGCCTCGGTCAGCTTGAACACGGGGATGCCGGTCCACATCGAAACGATGTCCGCGATCTCCTCCTCGCCGATCGAGGGGCGATTGCCCGTCTCGCCCGATTCCCACTCCTGCTCGAGCTCGCGTTTCTTGTTCGTCAGCTTGCGCTCTTTGTCGCGCAGCGCGGCGGCCTTCTCGAACTCCTGCGCCTCGATCGCCGCCTCCTTCTCGCGGCGGGTCGTCTCGACCTCGCCCTCGAGCTCGCGGTTGGCCGGCGGCGAGGTCATCGACTTGATGCGCATGCGCGAGGCTGCCTCGTCGATCAGGTCGATCGCCTTGTCGGGCAGGAAGCGGTCGGAGATGTAGCGGCTGGCCAGTTCGCCGGCAGCACGGAGCGCCTCATCGGTGATCTGCACCTTGTGGTGCTGCTCGTAGCGGTCGCGCAGCCCCTTGAGGATTTCGACCGTCTCCTCGATCGAGGGCTCCTCCACGCGAATCTGCTGGAAACGGCGCTCCAAGGCCGAGTCACGCTCCAGGTACTTGCGGTACTCGTCGAGCGTGGTCGCGCCGATCGTCTGCAGCTCGCCGCGGGCCAATGCGGGCTTGAGGATCGAGGCGGCGTCGATTGCGCCCTCGGCCGCACCCGCGCCCACGAGGTTGTGCAGCTCGTCGATGAACAGGATGATGTCGCCGCGCTGGGTGATCTCCTTCATCACCTTCTTCAGCCGCTCCTCGAACTCGCCCCGGTACTTCGAGCCCGCGACCAGCGCGGCCAGGTCGAGCGTGTAGATCTGCTTGTTCTTCAAAAGCTCCGGCACGTCTGAGTTGGTGATGCGCTGGGCCAAGCCCTCGACCACGGCGGTCTTGCCCACGCCGGGCTCGCCGATCAGCACCGGATTGTTCTTCGTACGGCGTGAGAGGATCTGCATGATCCGCTCGATCTCCGTCTCGCGGCCCACGACCGGATCGAGCTTGCCCTCGGCGGCCAGCTTGGTCAAGTTGCGGCCGAACTGGTCGAGCAGCTTCGAGGACTTCTTGCCCTCCCCGGGTGCCGCGCCCGAGCCGGAGCCCCCACCGCCCGATTGGCCCTGGCGGCGGCCGCCTGGCCCGGACAGCATGCGGATCACCTCGTTGCGGATCTTCTCGGAGTCCGCGTCGAAGTCGAGCAGGATGCGAGCGGCCACGCCCTCGTTCTCGCGCACCAGCCCGAGGAGGATGTGCTCGGTACCGATGTAGTTGTGACCCAGGCTCAGCGCCTCGCGCAGCGCGAGCTCGAGCACCTTCTTGGCCCGTGGCGTGAACGGGATCTGCCCGGAGGTGACCTCCTCGCCAGAGCCGACGATCCGCACGACCTGCGCACGCACGCGCTCAACGGTGATGTCGAGACTCTCCAGCACCCGGGCAGCCAGGCCCTCCTCCTCCCGCAACAGCCCCAAAAGGATGTGCTCGGTGCCGATGTAGTTGTGCTTGAGCGTCCGCGCCTCCTCCTGCGCAAGAACGACCACCTGCCGGGCCCGTTCTGTAAATCGCTCAAACATGGTGTGGTTCCTTCCTCGAGGGTCGTGCCTCAAGCCCTATTTTGATCCTGGTTATGCCTCTTGGGCAGTCTACCAACCGGCTACCTTGGCTCCGCCAGGTGCAGTGCGGCCGGATCTTCTTTGTTCGGCCTCGAACATGTGCATCCTCTCCGGAGGATCGAAGATTGGCCAGCATGCGCCATTCAGAACAGCATCAATCGCGCATCGCCGGGAACAGCACGACCTCGCGGATCGACTCCCTGCCAGTGAGCAGCATCACGAGCCGGTCGATGCCCAGCCCGACGCCGCCGGTCGGCGGCATGCCCTGCTCGAGCGCCTGCAGAAAGGACTCGTCATGGGGCTGGGACTCCTCCTCCCCAAGCGTGGCCAGGCGCCGCTGGTCGGCAAAACGTTCACGCTGTGAGTCGGGGTCGATCAGCTCTGAGAAGGCGTTGGCGATCTCCATGCCGCCGGCGAACGCCTCCCAGCGCTCGACGAGGCCAGGCTTGGAGCGGTGCTCGCGTGCGAGCGGGGAGATCTCCTTCGGATAGTCGACCACGAACGTCGGCTGGCGCAAACCCGGCTCGACGTACTTGGAGAGCAGATCATCAGCGAGCTGGACCCACGTGAAGTCCTTCGTCTGCAGATCGAGGCCGCGCTCGGCGATCGCAGCCGCCAGCGCCTGCCCACCGGGATGGGCCATCACGTCGATGCCCGTGTGCTGCTCGATCGCCCCGGCGAAGCCGATGCGCGCCCATCGCGAGGAGAAATCGAGCTCGCCGGAGTAGCCCACGGCGGCGGCGGCGGCGCGCACGAGCGCTTCTAGGCGGGCAGCCTCGTCGTTGTAGTCGGCGTAGGCCTCGTAGAACTCGACCATCGTGAACTCGGGGTTGTGCTTGTGCGAGAGGCCCTCGTTGCGGAAGTCCTTGCCGAGCTCGTAGACCCGCTCGAGGCCGCCGACGATGAGGCGCTTGAGGTACAGCTCGGTCGCGATCCGCAGGTACAGGTCGCGGTTCAGGGCGTTGTGATGCGTCGTGAACGGGCGTGCGAGAGCACCTCCGTAGAGCGGCTGCAGCACCGGCGTCTCGACCTCGACGAAACCGGCCCCGTCGAGATAGGCGCGCACGGCCGAGATGATCCGAGCCCGATCAATGAACAGCCGGCGCGTGTCCTCGCTTGCGATCAGATCCAGCTCGCGATGGCGATAGCGCGTCTCGACGTCTGAGAGACCGTGGTGCTTGTCGGGCGGCGGGCGCAGCGCCTTGGCCAGGATCTCGAAGCTCTCCACGCGCAGCGAGACCTCGCCGTGGCGGCTCTTCATCGCGCAGCCGTCGACCCCGATCAGGTCGCCGAGATCGAGTGTCGTCAACCGCTCGAAGCGCTCAGCGCCGAGCACGTCGACCCGTGCGTGCAGTTGGATCTTCCCCGTGCGGTCGACGAGGTCCAGGAACGCGGCCTTGCCGGAGCCGCGCCGCGCCGCGATGCGGCCCGCGACCCGGTGGGAATCCTCGGTTTCCTCCCCCGCGGCGAGAGCGCCGTAGTCCTCCACGATCCGCGCGACCGGCTCGGCGCCGGCGAACGTGTAGGGGAAGGCGCTCGGATCCTGCGCCCTCAGGCGCGTCGCCTTTTCGCGCCGCTCGACGATCAACTCTGCCAAGCCGTGCTTGGCGTTGTCGCTCTCAGGCTCATCGGTGCCGCTCATCGCGGCGAGACTACTTGAGACCGACGTCGATCTTCGTGATCTTCAGCTTGCGTGCGGGGCCGCGCGGTACCTTCACGGCCACCGTCTCGTTGCGCTTGCGGCCGATCAGCGCGCGCCCCACGGGCGACTCGTTGGAGAGCTTGTTCTCATCGGGCCTCGCCTCCGCCGAGCCGACAATCGTGTACTTCACCGACTTGCCCGTCTTTTCGTCCTTGACGTGCACCACCGAGCCGACCTGCACCATGTCGGTCGACAGATCCTTGGTCTCGATGACCGTCGCCATGCGCAAGCGCTCCTGCAGTTGCGCGATGCGGCTCTCGACCATCGCCTGCTCGTTCTTCGCGTCGTCGTACTCGGAGTTCTCGGTGATGTCCCCGAACTCGCGCGCCTCCTTGATGCGTTCAGCCACCTCGCGACGCTTCACGGTCGACAGCTGCTCCAGCTCGTCCTGGAGCTTCTCCAGGCCTTCAGGGGTGAGGATGACGTCCTTCTGCATATGGGTGGGGGGACTAACTCCGCGCGGGGTTCGTGGGTTAGGCCGGCGAATAACAAACCCCCGCTTTCAAGCGGGGGTTTCGCCGGCCGGAGGCGTCAGCGAGCGCAGCAGTATAGCGACGCACTCCTATGGCGCCGAAGCATCAGGCCGCGAGCACCGCGGGCAGCCGGCCGGCATCGAGCAAGTCTCTGGCCTGCTGGAGTGTGGGCGCCGCCTGCAGGGATCCTTGCAGGCGTCTCGCACTGGCCTTGTCCAGCTCGAGGCGGGTGATGTACCAGGGATAGAACTTGCGCAAATAGCGGGTGGCGCGCTCGGCGCCGAGATGTTCGACGGCGCGGTCGATCGTCCAGTGCAGCTCAGCGATCACCTCAGCGCGGGCCGGCCCACCCGCGCGCGACATGGCCGGGTCTTCTACAAGCTGAGCGAACAGCCAGGGATTGCCAAGCGCCCCCCGCGCGAGCATCACCGCGGTGGCGCCTGTGAAGTCAAATGCCTCGCGGATACCCTCGGCGTCGTTCAGGCCGCCGGTGAGGATCACCGGCGCATCGAGCGTCTGTGTCAGACGGGCGACCAGCTCGTAGTCGGGTGTGCCTTTGTGATGAACGGCCGCCGAGCGGGGGTGAAACGCGATCGCGGCCACTCCTGCCTCGTTCACCAAGCGGTGTGCCAGCTCGAAGCCGTTCTGCTCACCGCTGCGCAGCCCCGAGCGCAGCTTTACGGTGACTGGCAGCCCGCTCCCCTGGCGAGCGGCCCTCGCGACGGCCACCGCGGTATCGGGATCGGACAGCAGCGCAGCACCAGCGCCGGTCTTACACACCTTCGGCACCGGACAACCCATGTTGAGGTCGATCGCATCGGCACCGGCGGCTGCTACCCGGGTGGCGGCGGAGCGCATAACCGAGGGATCCTCGCCGAACAGCTGGATCGACACCGGCCCGGTCACGCGCTCATCCTGGTGAATGCGCAGCATCTCGGTGCACGTCTTCTCGTTGCGGTGGTGGACCGCGTGCGAGGAGACCATCTCCGAGACCGCCATCCCCGCGCCATAGCGCTTGGCTTGCAAACGCACGAACCAGTTGCCGATCCCGGCCAGTGGGGCTAGCAGCACGCGGTTGGGCACTTCTAAGGGACCGAGCATCCAAGAGTCCGTGAACTGAAGGGACATGGATCCCATTATGGCCATGCGCTTTGCGTTGCTCTAGGAATTGCGCTCGTGCAGCAACCGCAGCCCCGTCAGTGTGAGCAGGTCGTCGACCTCCTCTATCTCCTCCGTGTAGGGCACCACGAGATGAGCAAGACCCCCCGTGGCAACCACCGCCGGACGCTCACTCAGCTCGTCGTAAATACGGCGTAGGATCGCGTCAATCGCGCCCGCATAGCCGTAGACGACGCCGGAGCGGATCGCGTCGATCGTGTTCTTGCCGATTACGCTCTTTGGCGGCGCGAGATCGACCTTCGGCAGCCGCGCACCCCGCTCGGAGAGGGCCTCGAGTGAGATCTCGATGCCGGTCATCAGTGAGCCGCCGAGATACTCGCCCTCGCGTGAGACGACATCGAAGGTCGTCGCGGTGCCGAAGTCCACGCACACCGCCGGGCCCCCGAAGCGCTCGCGGATCGCCACTGCGTTGACGAGCCGGTCTGCTCCAATCTCGCGTGGGTTGTCATAGCGGATCGCCATGCCCGTCTTGGTCCCTGGCCCAACCACCAGTATTTCGTGGCCAAGATAACGACTGGCCATCGCCGTCCATTCAGGCTCGAGCTGCGGCACCGTGGAGGAGACGATGGACGCCGTCAGGTCCTCGAACGCGCAGCCGCGCAGCTCCAGCAGGTTGCTCAGTGCCGCCCCCAGCTGGTCGGCGGTGGACTCACGGACAGTCGCAAAGCGCCAGTGCTCGATCAGCTCGGAGTCACGGAACGCCCCGAAGTGAGTCTGTGTATTTCCGACATCGACGACCAGCAGCATGGCAAGGCATTATGCTGACCCGATGAAGCCGAAGCTGTATGTGCTGCCAGGCTCGCATCCATGCGCGGCGGTCGAAGCGGCGCTGAAGCTGAAGGGGATCGAGTTCGACCGCGTGGATCTGCTGCCCATGACGCAGATGCTCATCGGGCCGCTGCGCTACGGCGGGCCGACGGTGCCGGGGATGCGGCTCGACGGCGAGAAGCTCGTGGGATCGCGCACGATCATGCGCCGTCTGGACGAGCTCGAGCCCGAGCCGGCGCTGCTGCCGTCAGATCCCGCCGTGCGCGAGCGCGTACTGGAGGCCGAGCGCTGGGGCGATGAGGTGCTGCAGGGCATGCCACGCAGGATCATCGACGTGGCGTTCCTGCGCACGCCAAAAGCGATGGGAAGCTACGCGGGCGAGGCGAAGCTGCCGATACCAAGCGCGTTGATGGGCCCCGCAATGCCAGTCACGGCGAAGCTGATGGCGTTCAAAAACAAGGCAAAGGACGAGAGCGCAAAGGCCGACATCGCGGCGCTTTCAGGCCAGCTGGACAGGGTGGACCGCTGGATCGAAGAGGGCATCCTCGGCGGCGAGCAACCGAACGCGGCGGACCTGCAGATCGGCAGCACGATCCGCCTCTTGCAGAGCATCGGCGACATCCGGCCTTTGATCGATGGCCCGCCCGCCCGCCCAGCCGCCCGCTTGACGCGCTACTTCCCGCCGATGGTCGGCGAGGTCGAGGCCGGTGTGCTGCCAGCCGAGTGGCTGCCGGCGCCCGCCGGCGTCTAGGACTCGCGCACGAAAGCGCCGATCAGCTCGGCCAGGCGCTCGGGCTGATCCTCGGGGACGAAGCTGCGGCTGTCCTCGATCAACTCCAAGCGCGAGTTCGGAATGTCGCCGGCCAACCGTTCGGCGAAACGCAGCTTGAAGACAACGTCCTCGCGTGCCCACGCGAGCAAGGTGGGACGATCAAAGCTGCGCAGCTTCTGGGCGGCGGCCAGCGTGTCGCGCTTGTCGATCCCGCGCAGCAGCCCGATCGCGTCGCGCCGGATGGCGGGGTTCCCGAGCGAGGGCTCGAGCCAGCCCCACGTGATCTCATCTGCAATCGGGCGCTTGGTGAGCAGCCCGAAGCCCAGACGCGAACGGCGCACCGCGGCCAAGCGCATGGGCTGGGCAAACGCCGTCAGCGCCCCCGGAACGCGCGCCGCCCACTGCAGTGGGCGGAAGTCCGGCGGCAGGAAGTTCTCGTAGCAGTCGCAGGGAGTCAGCACCAGCTTGCCGATCCGCTCGGGACGCTCGGTCACCAGCAGTTGCGCGATCGCCCCGCCGGTGTCGTTGGCAATGAGCGTCACCTCCTCCAGCTCCATTGCCTCCAGGAAACCCGCGATCAGATGCGCCATGCCGCGGGGCGAGCGATCGGCCGATGGGGCCAGGGGGATCCGGTGGGAGCCCAGCGGCCAGTCGGGCACGATGCAGCGAAACTCGCCCTCCAGTGAAGGGGTGACCTTGCGCCACAGCAGTCCGTCCACTAACAGGCCATGTACGAACACCAGCGGCTTGCCCTCGCCGCTGTCTCGGTAGCGGATCGTCCCCTGCATTAGGTCTATCTGATGGTTGGGCTCCATCGCACCCCGAAGACTACCCTCACATCAGGCATGGAGCACGATGCTCCTAATGATCGTCACCGCCGCGCCGTGGAGGGGCTTGAGCACGATCTGCACGCTCAGCGCGAGCCTGTGGTGGCGGCGCAGGGCGCTCTTGGCCTTGGCGTTTAGCGAGACCGAGAAAGAGACCTTGCCGGCGTACAGCGAAGAGCGCACGAGGCGCCCCACCGTCGACGTCGACTTCTTGTGCCGCACCGTCGCAAGCGACGCGCTGTTGGCGATCAGGTCGATCTCAAGACGTCCTCCGGCGCCGGTCGACGCGACGGCAACCGACCCATGAACGGTTGAGCCGTGGTGGGGGACCGTGAGATTCAGGGAGCCCGCAACGAGCGGTCCCGGCAAGGTCGTGAGTTTTTCTTCCGGTTTGGGCAGGGTGCTCGCGATGACCGGCTGGGTTGGCGCGGGCATAGTGCCTGCGCCCCCGGACGGCGGTTCCGATGGGGGTTCTGTTTTTTTCGCGGGCGGAGACGATTCGGTCTTGAATTTGAGGTCACTAGCCATTATTGGTCCGCCGATTTTGTTCCTGGCCACGACGCGGAAGTGATATTCCGTGCCGGGCGCCAAGCCCGCAAGGGCCGAAGACGCAGTGTGCTGCGCGCCATCTGTCGGCAAGCTGACTTCGGGAGTGCTGTGTTCGTAGCTTGCGCTCGAGCCGACGCCCCATTCGAACCAGTACTTTGCTTCTTCCCCACCCTCCGGATCGATTTTGCCGTTGAGCGTCGCTTCAGTTTCGCGCAAGCCACTGGCGGCACCCGTGGTGGCCGTCGGCGCTGTAGCTGCAGGAGTTGTGAAGGTTTCCGGGCCACCGAGCGTCTTGCCGCCACCGTACGTCACAACCAATTCAACGTGGTACATCGAACCGGGCCGCAGGCCGCTTACCGTTTCCGAGACCGAATGGCTCACGAAATCTGCCACATTCAGAGGCGTGCTCGACGTCGACTTTTTGCCGGTCACGCCTGGACCTTCATATTCGAAGTGGTATTCGACCGAATTGCCTTCCGGGCTTACGCTCCCGTTGAACATCGTTTCAGTCTGGTTCTCGGCGCTGGCGAGCGTCGTTTTAGCCCTAGGGGTCCCTGCGACTACGATTTCGTATTTGGTGTAGTTGATGTTGTTGCCGTATGCGCTCTGTGCTTCTTTGAAAAGGGTCGAGCTTTCGAAGTTGTAGATGCCCGACGTTGCGAACGTGCACTTTCCTGCCCAGTTGGTCATGGCGCTTGTAGGCACACCGGTGCAGGCTGGCGCAGAGCCCATCCAGACAACGGCCGCCGCCGTGGTCGCATGGTCGGTGAACATGACTTCGTCGCCAGCGCCGATCGTGATTTTTAGCGCGGGTGCGGGGTTCGCCCCCGAGCCGGATGTCCAGCATGGCCAGTTGGCCTCGACACAGTTTTGGTTCACTTCGAGCTTCACTTCCGAGGCGGTGGCCAGCGCCGGGGATACGGCGGCCGCCGCTCCCAGCAGAGCAACAAAGGCAAAAAGCAACAGCGTGCGCGGTCTCATGGTCTCAGCCGCCTCTCTCTCGTCATCCCATAGTCCTGGTGCTGGTGCACCTGCTTCTTACAGAACCCGGCCGGTGCCGATCCTTGCGCGGTGTTCATGAGCGCGGGCTGCGTCACCGCTCACGCATGCAAGGTCACGGATCTGGTGATGGTCAGCGCTTCGCCACTGGCCGGTGTGAGCACGATCTCGACCCTCAACGCGAGCCGGTGGTGACGCTTGATCGCTCGCCGTGCCTTGGCGTTCAGCTTGACCGCGAAGGACAGCTTGCCGACAGACAGCGAGCTGCGCACGTAGCGCCCTACGCGTACCCGCGTGCTGTGTTTCGCCTTTGCTAGGGACGCGCCCTGAGTGAGCAAATCGACCTCGAGACGGTCGCCTGCCGCGGCCTTGGAGAGGTTGATCGAGCCCTTGACAGACCCTCCGTGCTGGCTTTTCGCGACTTTCACGGCCCGCGATTCCAGGCCGGCGAGAGGGGATTCGGGCGAAGCAGGCGACGTGGTCGTCGTCGTTGTTGTCGTGGTGCCGGTCGTGCCGGTTGTTCCCGTCGGGGTGGTCGTGGTGGTCGAGCCTTCGACCACGATTTCGTATTTCGTGTAGTCGTTGTAAAGGTCTTTGAACAGGGTGGAGCTTTCGAACTTGTAGGTGCCTTGTTGTTCGAACGTGCACTTTCCTTCCCAGCCCGTCTTCGGCGCCGCGGGGGCTACCGGCACCGACGGTTCGCACGTCGGAGCAGTGCCGGTCCACGCGATGTTCGCTTCCTTACCGTGATCGACGAACGTGACGGTGCCGCCGGAAGCAACCGTCGTCTTGAAAGCCGGCTGGCTCGATCCCGGCGTCGCCCAGCACGGCCAGCTGGGCTGCACACAGTTTTCGTTCACTTCAAGCTTGGCTGTCGAAGACGCGGCGAGCGCCGGCAGTACGGCAACCGCCACGCCGAGCACCGCCGCCAACGGTAGATAGCGCCTACGCATTCTCACGATCTCTATCCCGCCTTTCAGTCGATGAACCCCGGGGCGATGCGGCCCCTCCCGTGCCGTATGGCACTCCTCACCTCGAAGGACGCCTGCGCACTTCAATCCTTCCCAGCGCTACAGTCGCGGGACCACGAGACCGCTCGACCCGCAATCGCTGACGCAACATGTGGACCGCCTGTATCGCGCGGCGTGGGCGCTGTGCGGCTCACGCGAGGATGCCGAGGATCTCGTGCAGGAAACATTTGCGCGCGTGCTCGCTCGGCCACGCGTGCTGAGCGGCGACGACGAGCTGTACTACCTGATGCGCGTTCTGCGCAACACGTTCCTCACGAGCCGTCGCACCGCAAGCCGGCGACCGGTCACGGTGGCCGCGGTCGAGGACGTCGTCACGGCCGACCCGCAGCCAATGGGACACCCCGAACGAGCACTTGAGATGCAGGAGGTGTATGCGACGATCGCCGGGCTGCCAGAGGACTTTCGTCTGGCGCTGGTGGCGGTGGACGTGCTTGGCCTCTCCTACCGGGAAGCCGCACGTGCGCTGCACGTGCGGGAGGCGACAATCACGACGAGGCTGTTCCGCGGACGTAAGCTCATCGCCAAGCGGCTGGCCCCAGAGCCGGCCCCGGCGGCGAAGACCGAGGAGAACAGCCGTCATCGGGAAGAGCCACGGGCCTCCGGAGTCTTGCAAAGCAGGGGAACGCAATGACCGAACCGCATTCACACACTGAATCTGAGCTGGTCGAGCTCGTGCGTTGCGCTGACGTGCGGGCGCCAGAGTCGCTGCATCGGCAGATAGAGGAGCTCACCGGCGAACGCCGTCGGCGTCCGTTCGTCACCCGGAGGCTCGCCTGTGCGATGGCCGCCGCGGCCACCGCAGGCGCGATCGTGGCGGCTCTGACCGGCGGTGGCGCCCCGGCGCTGAACCTGCGCCAAGCATCCGCGCTGACGCTGGGACCGGCCACGATGGCCGCTCCGTCCGAGAGCCACGAGCACCGTGCTCAGCTCGCCGCCGCGGTGGACGGCATTCCCTTTCCCTACTGGGGAGGGCGCTTTGGCTGGCGCTCGACCGGCGCTCGCTCCGACCGCATCGCCGGGCGGGCGGTTAGGACCGTCTTTTACGCGGACAGCCATGGACAGCGGATCGGCTATGCGATTGTCGCGGGCACCTCGGCGCCGCGGCTGAGTGGCGGTGTCGTGGCCTGGCGCGGCGGGGTGCCCTACCGGCTGCTCGTCGAGAATGGCAGCCACGTCGTCACCTGGCTGCGCAGCGGCCGGCTGTGTGTGGTGTCCGGACGCGACGTGAGCAGCGCCACACTGCTGCGGCTGGCCAGCTGGGTGCAGCGAGGAGGGATCACCTCATGACGATGTACGGGAAGGTTCGTCGCACCTCGGGGTCCTAAGGGAAAGATGGATCACAGAGGTCCGGTGAGATGGGAAGGAGCTTCGGATGAGCAGGAAGAGACTTAGCCTGCTGGCAACTGTCGCGCTTGCAGCCGCGGCCCTGATTCCCACCGCGGCCTTCGGCGGCGGGCGATCGGCGAGCGGCCACACGGTAGGGCTCAAGAACGTCCGCTTCCATCCGGGCACCCTTAAGATCAGCCGCGGTGACAGCGTGACCTGGCAATGGGAGGACAGAGAAGAACACAACATCACCTTCCGCGGCTTGCACTCGCGCACCAAAACAAGCGGCTCCTACACGGTGCGCTTTACGCACGCTGGGACCTTCAGCTACCGCTGCACGATCCACGAATCCGAAGGCATGCGGGGCAAGATCATCGTCCACTGACCGGTCTTCGGTCAATCAGACAGCCGCGGCAACTGTAGTGGCTCACCGGCCCAGCGCACACCTTCCTCGAGCGTGAGCGCAGCGAGGGCGTCTGCAAGCCTGGCTCCGGAGGGGACCGTCTGCTCGAAGTCGAGCTCCAGAGCGGGGATCAGCACGAAACGCCGGCTGAGCAGCTGCTCATGTGGCAAGGACATGCGCTCGTGGCGCAGCTCTACCTCGTCCAGCAGCAGAATGTCGATGTCGATCGTCCGTGGGCCGTGGCGCACCTCGCCTTCCTTCCGGCCCAGCTGACGCTCCAAGCGCTTGACCGCGTCGAGCAGCTCCAGCGGTTCTGACGTCGTCTCGACCAGCAGACAGGCGTTGAGGAAACTCGGTTGGTCGAGCACCTCCCCGACGGGATCGGTGTCGTACACCGAGGAGACCGCGAGCACGCGCACCCCGGCCCCGGCCAGCGCATCCACCGCCTCCTGCAAGTGCTGCCGGCGATCGCCGATGTTGGAGCCGAGACCGAGCAGGCCTGTGCGCAAGGACATCACCGCCCCCACGCTATCCGTCAAAGCCACCGCGGGGATGGTGAGGCACTCAGGCGCTCGTTGGGTCGGCGAGCTCCTCCTCACGCAACCCGATCCGCCCGTACAGGCGGCGCAGAGGCCGGGGTGCCCACCAGGTGCGCTCGCCGAGACGGCCCATCAGCGCTGGCACCAACAGCGCCCGCACGACCGTCGCGTCGATCGCGACTGCCAGCGCGGTGCCAAGGCCGAACTCCTTGATGAAGAAGATGTGCGAGGTGACAAACGCGCCGACCGCGACACAGAACAGCAGCGCGGCGGCGGTGATCAGGCGCCCGGTGCGCTCCACGCCGTAGGCGACAGCCTCGCGGGTCGGCAGGCCGTTGTCGTGGGCCTCCTTGATGCGGCCGAACAGGAACACTCCGTAGTCGGTGGACAGCGCGAACGCGACGATGAACAGCAACACGAGGTTTGACTCCTCCAGGCCGCCGATCGGGGTGAAGCCGAACAGGCTCGACAGGTGTCCGTCCTGGAAGACCAGCACGAGCAGCCCCGCGCCGACAGCGACCGTGAGCAGGTTCATCGCCAGCGCGATGAACGGCAGCACGAGCGAGCCGGTCATCAGGAACAGGAACCCGCTTGTGACGAGCACGAGGATCAGCAGCGCGAGTGGCGTGTTCGCGGCGATCGCGGCCTTCTGGTCGACAAACCACGCGGTGGCGCCGCCCACGAGCAGGTTTGGAGTCCCACCCACCCTGGCGAGTGCGTGGAGATGGTGGATCAGGCGCTGGTTGGCGGGCGAGCCGTCGGTTCCGCGCGGCAGCATTTCGATCTCCCACACGCCGCGCCCCAGATAGCGCGGTGGCCCGGCCAGACTCGCCTGGCTGCCGGCCGCGACCTGTGCTCGCTGCGCGAGCACGGCGACGGTGCGCACACCGCTCTGCGGAGCGTGCACGACCATCGTGACCGTCTGCGAGCCGTCGACGGCGAAGTCATGGGTGATCGCTTCCGCGACCTGGCGCGGCTGCGCGGAGGACGGGAGCACGTGCGCGTCGGCCGGGGTCAGCTGCAGGCGCAGGGCGGGCAGCGCGATCAAGATCAGCACCACCGCGGTGCTCAGAGCGATGACACCCGGGCGACGCATGACGCCGTGCGCGAGCCGGTACCAGGCGCCGTGCTCGGCCGGTTGCGCCGCAAGCGCGGCGTTGCGCTGCAGGCGCGCGGGCGCGAGCGCGTTGATGCGCGGGCCGAGCGCAACCAGCACGGCGGGCAGCACGATCAGCGAGACGGCCCCCGCGGACAGCGTGACGAGCGCACCGCCTACCCCCATCGAATAGAGGAATCGCAGCGGAAAAACGAGCAGGCAGGAGAGCGCGCCGGCGACAGTCAGCGAGCCAAACAGAACGGTGCGCCCGGTGGTCTGCAGCGTGCGCTTGATCGCCGCGTGCGAGTCCAGGCCGCGCGCGAGCTCCTCGCGGTAGCGGGAGAGGATGAACAGGCTGTAATCGATGCCGAGGCCCAGACCGACGCCGGTGACGAGGTTGACCGCGAAGATCGACAGCCCCAGAAACTGGTCGATCAGGCGCAGCAGCAGAAACGTGATCACGATCGCGAACCCGCCCACGAGCAGCGGCAGTGCGGCAGCGATCAAGCCGCGAAACACCCAGAACGAGAGCAGCAGCAGAATCGGGAGCGCGAACGCCTCGGCGCGCGCGAGGTCGGAGGAGGTGCGCTTGTTGATTTCGTCGAACGCCACGTCGTTGCCCCCCAGGCGCACGTTGGTGCCTGCCAGTTGAGGACGTACGTGTTCGACAGCCGCAGTCGAGCGTGCACGATTTGCGAACGCGGCTAGTACGAGCGTCTCGTGGCCGTTGCGCGAGACGAGTACAGGCAGGTGCGTGCCCGGATAGTCGAGCGCGCGCTGAAACCCGGGCTGCTTGGACAGCAGCGCAACCACGTGCGCGGCTTGTTCTTGAGCGGCGGCGTCGCGGCGAACATCGGTCCTGCTAGTCACCAGCGCCGCCACGCCGTAGGAGGCGGACTGCCCGGTGGCGCGTTCGACCGCGCGCAGAACCTGCTGGTTCTGGGCTTGCGGGTCCTGGAAATCCGAGGATTCGCTCTTCAGGATCGTGACGACCGGAACGCCAATCGCGGCGGCGAGTAGGAACACCACACCCGCGATGATCAGGATGCGCCGCGTGCGCTCCGTCGCGAGCCGTGCGAAGAGGTCAAGCATCGGCCGAGATTATAAGTGACTGCTAACTAACTTGTCAAGAGAAATACAGACAAATGCCACGCCCGGCGACAGGACGGCGTCAAAGCAGCGCGCGGCAGCCTACTCCTCGGCTTCGCGCCAGATCTCAACCGAAACCTCCTCCACGCTCAGCGGGATCGGTGGCTCCGGCTTGGTCGCCTTCACCCATACGCCTTCCAGCTCGTAGTCACCGAGCAACCGGTCCGCCACCACGCTGCACAGCCGCTCAAGCGTCTTGTGGGAGCGCTGCTGGGCAACCAGCGCGACCAGTTGGCAAACCTCCGCGTAGTCGATCGTGTCCTCAAGCGCGTCGGTCGCAGTGGCGTCTGTCTCACCGACATCCAGCCGCAGGTCGAGCACCAATCGCTGGCCCACCTCGCGCTCGGCCTCGCTCACCCCATGGTGGGTGTACAGCGATAGCCCCGTGATCTCGATCGTGACCGACTCGGCTCCTGCATCGGCATCCTCGTCGAGCTCTGAAATTCTCCTCTAGCTCGTCTAGCTCGTCCCCGCCAGCCGGGTCGTCTCGCTCATCCCCGTCGTCATCGTCCCGCTGCTCTCCGTCCATCGCTCGCTCAACGTAGCAGCCGCCACCGCGAGCGCCTCGCGCACGGGCGCGACTTCGTGCACACGGAACACGCTCGCGCCGCGCTCCAGCGCCAGCACGTTAGAGGCGATCGTGCCCGGCAGCCTATGCCGCGCCTGCAACGGCTCCTCTGGGCTGCCGGCGACGGTACCCAGGAAGCCCTTGCGCGAGGTGCCAATTACAAGCGGGCGGCCCAAAGCGGTCAGCTCCTCCAGGCGGCGCAGCAGCTCGAGATTGTGCGCGACCGTCTTTCCGAATCCGATTCCAGGGTCCAGCAGCACGCGCTCCTCCGCTACACCCTCCCCTACTGCGAACTTCAATCGCTCCTCCAAGAACGCCTTCACCTCGGCGACCACGTCTTTATATCGAGGCCCGCCCGCCCGCTGCATCGTGCGTGGCTCGCCGCGCATGTGCATCAAGCAGCACTCGGCGCCACTGCTTGCCACGAGCCCGGCCATCGCCGGATCGGTCCTGAACGCACTTACGTCGTTCACCAAGCTCGCGCCCGCACAGAGCGCCGCCTCGGCGACCACCGCCTTGGATGTGTCGATCGAGATCTGTGCGGTCGGGCGGGCGGGGAGGCGGGCGGGCATTCCCTTCACTGCTGAGGCCAGCCCCTCGACCACTCCGAGCACGCGGCGCAGCTCATCCTCGGCGGACACTGGCTCGGCTCCAGGCCGCGTCGACTCACCGCCCACGTCCACGATGTCGGCTCCTTGCTCGATGAGGCTCAGTCCATGCTCCACCGCGGCGTCCGTCTCGAGGAACAATCCTCCGTCAGAGAACGAGTCGGGCGTGACGTTCACGATGCCCATCAGGCGAAACTGGGCACTCCGGTCAAAGACAGTACTCATACGAAGATTCCACCTCCTCTGACGAGCGGACTGGCGCGGCTCGCTAGGACGCAGTGAGCGAAGTGGGCCAGCTGATTGGAGATCCCGCCGGTCTTTGATCGGTAGACGCCGTCAGAGGGCGTCGTCGGCCCTGAACTCGGTCGTACCGCCCGCCAGCCCCGGACGCGGGGTGGCACGTGGGGCCTCACGTTCGGCACGGTCGGCTGGCGAGGGCGGCGCCGGCAACTCGGGTTTACTCGGCTCCTCTGCGCCGAACACTTCCTCCTCGCTCTTACCAGCCAGCAGCGCCAGAAACTCCTCCTTCTCGATCGTCTCGCGTTTGACGAGGATCTCGGAAATGTTTTTCAGGTCGTGCTCGTGCTCCACGAGAATGCCGGTTGCGCGCTTGTGTGCCGACTCGATGATCCGCCGCACCTCGTCGTCAATCTCGCGGGCGATCTCATCCGAATAATCAGGCTCGGTCGAGAACTCGCGGCCGAGAAACGGCTGGCCGTGATCGTGGCCGAACACGCGCGGGCCGAGCTTCTCTGACATGCCGAAGCGCATCACCATCTGCTTGGCGGTTTGCGTTACCTTCTCGATGTCGTTGGAGGCGCCGGTGGTGATCTCGCTGAACACGATCTCCTCGGCGGCGCGCCCACCTAGGGTCATCGCCATCGTGTCGTTCAGCTCGGCGCGCGTGGTCAGAAAACGATCCTCCTGAGGCATCGAGATCGTGTACCCGAGTGCCTGCCCGCGAGAGATCACCGAGATCTTGTGAACCGGATCGGAGTGCTCCAGGAAGTGGCCCACGAGCGCGTGGCCCATCTCGTGGTAAGCCGTGATCAGGCGCTCCTTCTCGCTCATCACCCGTGTCTTCTTCTCGGGACCGGCGATTACCCGCATGATCCCCTCCTCGAGCTCGTCCTGACCGATCTCGCGCTTGCCGGTGCGGGCCGACAGCAGCGCCGCCTCGTTGATCAGGTTGGAGAGGTCAGCCCCGGTGAAGCCCGGCGTCTGGCCTGCGAGCGCGTCGATGTCGATCACCTTGGCCAGCGGCTTACCCCGCGTGTGCACCTCAAGGATCTTCGCGCGCCCCTTGCGGTCGGGGCGGTCGACCGCGATCTGGCGGTCGAAGCGTCCCGGACGCAGCAGCGCCGGGTCGAGGATGTCGGGCCGGTTGGTGGCCGCGATCATGATGATGTTGTCCTTCGCCTCAAAGCCGTCCATCTCGACGAGCAGCTGGTTGAGCGTCTGCTCGCGCTCATCGTGGCCGCCGCCGAGTCCGGCACCGCGGTGGCGCCCGACGGCGTCGATCTCGTCCATGAAGATGATGCAGGGGCTGTTCTGCTTGGCCTGCTCGAACAGGTCGCGCACGCGCGACGCACCAACTCCAACGAACATCTCGACGAAGTCAGAGCCCGAGATCGAGAAGAAGGGCACGCCCGCCTCGCCCGCGACAGCGCGTGCCAGCAGCGTCTTGCCGGTGCCTGGCGGGCCGTAAAGGAGGACGCCCGTCGGGATTCGTGCGCCCAGCGCCTGGAACTTCTTCGGGTTCTCGAGGAACTCCTTGATCTCGTGCAGCTCCTCGACCGCCTCGTCGACGCCCGCGACGTCGCGGAAGGTGATCTTGGGCGAATCCGCCGACAGGCGCTTGGCGCGCGACTTGCCGAACGACATCACTTTCGATCCGCCGCCCTGCACCTGGTTCATGAGGAAGATCCAGAAGCCGAAGAAGAGGACGAACGGGATGATGTAGGTGAGCAGGCTGAGAAGCGCGCTGCTCTTTTCCGATTCGACGTTGTAGGCAACGCCTGCGGTTCGGAGTTCTTTGATCAGTTCGGGAGCAGCCTGATCGATGTAGCCGAATTCAGCGCTTTCTTTGTTCTTGTACTTGACTTCGAGGACTTTGCCCTTGTTCTTGAACTCGACCGACTTGACTTCCCCCTGCGGGAGCTCTTTCGAGACGAGCGTCTGATAGCTGTGCGGCCGGTGGGCACTGGAACCGGGGTTGACCAGTTTGACGGCGAGGAACGCCAGCACCACGACGATGAGGATCGGGAATGCGGCGCTCTTGAAGAAACGGCTCATAACGTTTTCTTAAGGGGTCTTAGAAAGAGGCCTGGCGCAGACTTTTGCCGTGGCCGCCAGTCGTCCAGCGTACCACGGAGAGCCGAAATTCCTGCTACTTCTCCAACGCGGCGACGAACGGAAGGTTGCGGTAGCGCTCAGCGTAGTCGAGCCCATAGCCGACCACGAAGCGGTCGGCTATCTCAAAGCCGACGTACCGGGTCGGGAGGTCGACCTTGCGCCGCTCCGGCTTTACCAGCAGCGCGCACACCTCGAGTGTGCGGGGGTTGCGCGAGCCGAGGTTGCGCAACAGATACTGCAGTGTCAGCCCCGAATCGACGATGTCCTCCACGATCAGCACGTCGCGTCCCTCGATCGCGGCGTCCAGGTCCTTCAGGATCCGTACGACCCCTGAGGAGTCGGTTGCCGAGCCATAAGAGGCAACCGCCATGAAGTCGATCTCAACCGGAATACCGATAAACCGCATCAGGTCGCTCAAGAAGAACACCGCGCCCTTCAGCACCCCCACCAGCAGCAACGGCCGCCCTGCATAGTCAATCGAGATCTGCTCGCCTAATTCACGTACCCGCCGCTGCAAATCCTCAGCGTTGACAAGGACCTCGCCGACTCCACGATCGGCAAGCTCTGGCACGACGCGGACAGGGGTTGCCACGCGATGCAGTGTAGGGCTTTGAAAGCTCAGAGCTCTCCTCACCGCGGCGGTAGCTTGACCATGCTCAGCGTGCCGCCCTCGATCCGCGCGCTCACATTGCCCCCCACGTGCAGATCGAGCCTGCCGCCGCGCCGGCCGAGCTCGAGGATCTCCCCGACGCGATCCCCCGCCTGCGGCACGTAGGTGCCCGCGGCCTGCTCCGCCAGACTGATCACGACCAAGCGGCCCAGCGCCACCGGAAGCTCTTCTAAGCGCGCGATCGGGACGCTCCGCCCACCTTCCAGCACACCCTCGACGAGGCCGTCGAGCAACTCGGTCTCCTCGCGCAGCAGTTGCGCGGTGCGCAGCACATTAGCCTCGGCCGCCGGGTGCACAGCGCGCAGCGCTGGCACGAGTCCGATGCGCACACGCGCGCGCGCATAGCGCTCGTCCTCGTTGCTGGAGTCCTCGCACCAGGCGAGACCGCGCGCACGACAGTACGCGGCGGTCTGCTCGCGCGTCAGCTCGAGCAGCGGCCGCACGAGGCGTCCCTCACACGGGCTCATCCCGCGCAGAGCACGTCTTCCAGGGGAGGCGGCGAGACGGTAGAGGATCGTCTCGACCTGATCGCTCGAGGTGTGGCCAGTGGCAATGCCGGCCGCAGCCCCACCAGAGTCGAGCCCTCGCGCGAGACGTTCGGCCGCGCCGTAGCGCAGCTCGCGCGCCCACGCCTGCAGGTTGCCGGCGCCCGCGGGGCGCGGCGCGCGCACAACCTCCAGCTCGACCCCGAGCCGCTCGCACAGATCGCGACAGTGGCGCTCATCGTCAGCGGCCTCGGGTCGGAGACCGTAGTTGACGTGCAGCGCGCGCAGCTCCCCCCCGCGGTGGAGATCGACGGCGAGGTCCAGCAGGCAGACCGAGTCGCGTCCGCCCGAGATCATCGCGACGAGCGGCGCCTGCGCCGAGAGGAGCCCTACCGCGCGCACCTGCTCGCGGATCGGATCCGCGTCCGGGACGATCGAGTCACCCACGCGCCGAGGCCAGGTACAGCTCGGTCGGCTCGGAGAAGCCCTTGAGACCGACCTCGCCGATCAGCTCGAACGCGAGTCCGTCGATCCCGGCGGCGAGGTCGACGACGGTGCGGGTCACGAGGACCTCGCCGCCGGCGGCCCGGGCAACAACGCGCGCGGCCTGGTTGACCTCGCGGCCGTAGTAGTCGCCGTCCCGGTAGATTGCCTCGCCGTGGTGGATGCCGATGCGCGGCGGTGGCACACCCGCGGGGGCCTGCGCCTGGAAGCCGACGGCCCACTGCGTGAGCGCGACGGGATCGACGCCCACGACCATGACCTCGTCGCCGAGCGTCTTGAGCACGCGCGCGTCGATCGGCAGCGTGCGCTCGACCTCCTCGACGAAGCGCTCCACGGCGCTCACGGCCCGCTCGTCGCCCTGCTCCTCGGTGAGGCGCGTGTAGCCGGCGAGGTCGGCGAACGCGATCGTGACCCGTAGGCGTCCGAGCTGGGGCGCCTGATCGCCCATGTCGGCCTCCATGTGGCCGATCACGTCCTGCTCGACGAAGTGAGCGAGGTTGCGTCCGTGTAGCCAGTTCATCAGCGGCGCCGTGAACGGCAGAAGCTCGCGTGCGATGCCGTCCATCTGCTCGGCGATCTCGCGGCCGGGGACGCCTTCACGCATGAGCGGCTCGTGGATGTACATGTGGAAGAGGCGCACCTCGGTTTCGGCGATCTGCGCCAGCGTTTGCCCCCAGACGCGCGCGATCTGCGTGAAGGCCTCCTCCGGCAGGCCGGCCTGGAGCATCGCCGCGACGTACTTGAGCATTTCGAGATCCTCGTCGGAGATCGCGTCGACCGAGAACGCGCTCAGTCCGAGGTTCACGATGATGCGCTCGATCAGCTCCGGGGAGAGGCCGGTCGCACGCGCGGTCTGCCGGAGCGTGTGCCGACCCTCAGGAACCGACAGGAAGTCCTCGACGTCGCCGAGCGCTAGGCGCCCGCTGTCGCTGGCCGCGCGGATTTGCTCGACGGTGTACCCGCGCTCGCGCAGGCGCGCGACGATCCTCACTTGCGCGGCCGCCGCGGGCGTCCAGCGCCCTTCGTACGGGGGCACAAGCCCGTTCTTCACCCAGCGCGTTACGGTCGCAGGCGCCACCCCCGCGCGCGCGGCTACGTGTTTGAGCGTCAACTCGCTCGCTTGGGCCTCAGCGGGTGGAATGGGGGTGGGTGGGGTCCCGATCAATGGCAGTCTAAAGTCGCGGCCCATGTCCGACAGCGTGCCCTCTCCCGCAGAGCACATCCCCAGCGCACCGCACCCCGGCAAAGAAGCGATCCACCTGCGACCGACCGCTGCGCTGGCAGAGCGCGTGCTCCTGCCGGGCGATCCTGGACGCGCATTGGCCCTCGCCCAGTCGCTGCTTGTGAAGCCGCTGATGTTCAACCACCACCGCGGCCTTTGGGGTTACACGGGGGAGGCAGCATCCGATGGTGAGCCACTGACGATCCAATCCACCGGTATGGGTGGCCCCTCGGCGGCAATCGTCCTCACCGAGTTGATCGCCCTCGGCGCGCGGCGCGCGATCCGCGTCGGCACCTGCGGTGCGCTTGATGAGAGACTCGGCCTGGGCGATCTGCTGATCGCGCGCGAGGCGATCTGCGCGGACGGCGCCTCTCGGGCGCTTGCCGTGGGCGAGCGCTGGCCGATCGGAGATACCGTCGATCTCCGATCGGCGGCGGACCCCACTCTCACCGAGGGACTGATTGCCGGCACACCCTCGGCACAGGCCGGCACGATCGTGAGCGTCGACCTCTTCTATGACGACCGCCCCGGGCAGCATGCCTCTGATGCGCTCGCCGTTGAGATGGAGACAGCCACTCTGTTCGCGGTTGGAAGCGCCGAATCGGTGCCCGTCGCCTGTGTGCTGGTCGTCTCCGACACCTTCGATGCCCGCGGCACACGCACGCGCATCGGCGAGGATCCCCTTCTCCAAGCAGCTGAAACGATGGGCGTCCTCGCCATCGCCGCCCTCTCCGCCTGAGAGCTCAGGCCTGCTTGGGTTTTGCTTTGGCGGCCGGTTTGGTGGAGCGCCGCGCCGCCGGCTTGGATGCGCGGTCCGGTTTCGAGGACCCGGCCGGCCCCGACCCTGTGGACGCCTTGGCAGCAGGCGCTCGCCCGGAAACCTTGCCGAGCTTCTGCGTGAGCGTACCCAGCTGATCCTCGATCGCTGATAAACGCTGGCTGATCTCCGAGCGGTCGATGCCGCGCCCGGTGAGCGCACGATCCAAGCGATGCACGCCGTCCTCAATTCCCTCCAGCCGCTGCGACACTGAGCGCAGCCGGCGTGTCAACCGCTCGATGTCGGCTGCCGACGGGATGTTCAGCGCACCCATCGCCACCTCCTGCGCCTGCGCGGCCTTCTCGCGCGCATCGAACGCACGGCCGACGACGCCGGTCAGCACGGGGTTCTCAAGAAAATCCGTCAGCGCCTTGCCGAGCCTATCCTCGGTACCGTCCGACAAGCGCTCGCGCAGGCGCTTGACGGCTTTGCTCGCATCAGACATTGGCTGCAAGGATACGGTGCAGCGATGCCCGAGCGATTGTTCCTCTTCATCCAGCTGGAGCTCCCCTGGGAACTGGGGCCGCCCGATGGACGCTACCTGCTGCGCGCACGCGGAGCGTCCGGGGCGGCGGGCATCTCCGAAATTGACGGTTCACAGCCCGAGCGCGTAGTGGTGCTCAGCACGCTGGGGGCCAGCCGGCGAGCGGAGCTGGGGCTGCGCCGGACGAACCGGCGCAAGGCGCGTCCGCGAGCCACCACGCCCGAGTCCACGCCGGTGGCCATCGCGCGCGCAACGATCGTGGATCCCGTATCGCTCTCCGCCGAGCGTCAGGCCCACGCGTGGCTGGCCGATCTCGATGCCGAGCGGGAAACGCGCGCGGCCGTCGCGGTGCTCAACCGTGTCCTCTTCGCCCACCGCATCGCCTCGGCGGATCCCCACGTACATGAGATCTCTCCCGCCCAGGCACTCGTGATCCGGGCCGGCTGGGGCGAGGGGGAGCAGGTAGCCGACGGGCACTGGCTGCACGCACTAGAGCTGCCCTGGAGACCATCCTCGCGCGCGCAGCGACGCGTGGCCGCACTGCGCCCCCAAGAGCGCCTCGCGGAGCTGCTCGGCGCACGGGGCGAGGAGCTCCTGTGCGAGGAGCTGGCCCTGCGCGCACGCCTAGACCTCGACCACGGGCGCCTGCACCACGCCACGATCGAGCTGGACGGCGCCCTCACCGCGGCGCTTTCCGAGCTGAACGATGAGCAGCGCCCCGACCTCGCTCCGCGCGTCGCCGAGCTGGAGGCGCTGCGCCCGGGGGTCACACCCGAGGAGCCTGATGAAGAAGTGGTCCGCTATGCGCTCGAGCGATTGGAAGCCGCGCTGCGAGCACGCACGGCCGCGGGGTTCGCGACGGCGTCATAAAGTCCAAGACGATGGACCCCACCACTACAGCGATCGGCACCTGGAGCGGTGGGCGCTTCATGCACTTCGGTGAGCCCCTCGAGGATGATCGCCTGCGAGCTCTGCTTCGTCCTGGAGAGGGAACCGGCACGGTTATCACCGCCGACGCATACGGAGCCGGGGAGGCCGACCGAATGCTTGGCCAGGCCCTCTCAGGAGTCGACCGCGACAGCTACTGCTTGATAGGTGCGATCGGCCACGACTTCTATGAGGGTGAGCGCGAGGGTGCCAAGGGCTTTCCCCGCTTCACCGATCCTCGTCTTCGCCCGCAGCGCGACTACGCCGGCTACATCCGCATGGCCACTGAAAAAAGCCTCGAGCGCATCGGCGCCGAGCGCTTCGATCTGCTGCTGCTGCACAACCCCGACCTGACGGGCTACCGCAGTCCCTTAGTGTGGGATGGGATGGCGGCCGTGCGAGACGCCGGCTTGACAGGAGCACTCGGCGTGGCACCCGGACCGGCAAACGGTTTTACCCTTGATCTAATCGGCTGCATCGAGCGCTTTGCAGATCTGATCGACTGGGCGATGATCATCTTGAGCCCGATGGAGCCCTGGCCCGGCGAGCTCGTTCTGGACGCGGCCGCGAAGCACGATGTCAAGCTGATAACGCGTGTCGTTGATTACGGCGGCCTCTTCCACGACGATGTGCTGCCCGGTCACGCCTTCGCCGAGTACGACCATCGCAAGTTTCGCCCCGCGGGCTGGGTGGAGAGTGGTGTGCAGAAGCTCGAGCTGATGCGACCCTATGCACAGCGGCATGGGCTGAGCATGCTGCAGCTGGCGTGCGCGTGGAACCTCTCGCACCCAGCCGTGCGCTGTGTCGCGCCCACTCTCATCCAGGAGTCCGGGCCAGATGCCCGTCCGGTCGAGGACAAGCGTGCCGAGCTAGATGCGCTGCCGAGCGAGGTTCTACTCAGCGATGCCGAGACCAGGCAGCTGCGCGCGATCGGCGACAACACCGGCTGCATGGCGCTGAAGGGCGCAAGCCCAGACTACGAAGGGCCGGCGGCGGCTGATCGCTGGGAGCTCGGCGAGGAGCTCTCACAGCTCGCCGCGCGCTGGGAGATCGAGCCGGAGCGCGACCTCGTCAAACGGGAGCGCACGACATTCAACTAATCGGGAGGCAGCGATGGGCATCGACGTCAGCGGTTTCAAGGAAGGGCAGAAGGCGATGTGGACGGCGGGCGACTACCCCGAGGTCTCGCGCCGGATCGCCTCCGTGGCCGAACTCCTGGTGGAGCGCCTCGGCGCCCAAGCGGGCCAGGATTGGCTCGATGTCGCAACGGGCAGCGGCAACGTGGCGATCGGAGCAGCGCGAGCCGGGGCGAAGGTGACAGGCCTCGATTTGACACCGAAGCTGCTCAACGTTGCGCGCAACCGTGCCGCGAACGCCAGCCTGGAGATCGAGTTCGTCGAGGGCGACGCCGAGGAGCTGCCGTTCGAGCCGGACTCTTTCGATCGCGTCAGCTCGTGCTTCGGCGTGATGTTCGCGCCGCGCCAGCAACTCGCCGCAGCCGAGCTCGTCAGGATCGCGCGTCCCGGCGCGATGATCGGCGTGACGGCTTGGACGCCGGAGGGCTTTGTCGGCTCGAGCTTCAAGGCCTCGGCCAGCTACATGCCTCCGATGCCGACGGAGCTGAAGCCTGCAGTGATGTGGGGAAACGAGGAGCACATGCGGTCGCTCCTCTCAGGCAGCGGCAGCGAGATAACGTGCGAGCGCCGGACCGTTACCTTCTCCGGACCCACCCTCGAGGGATGGATGGCCGACGACGAGCGCATGCTCGGCCCGGCCGTGATGGCCAAGGCGATGCTCGAGTCCCAGGGCCGCTACGAGGAGCTGCGCGGGGAGATGGTGGAGTTGTACAACAGCTTCAACGAGGCCGGCGACGGATCATTCCGCGTGCAGGCCGAGTATCTGCTCACGCTCGTACAGCTCCCCTGACGGCTGAGGACTCGCGCCCAACCAACGTGCCGCGCCGCTCGCCGCAACTCAGCCGGCAGCACGAGCGCGCGGCGAGAGCTCCTCCAGGAGGGCCTCGAGCTCATGCACGACATCGCCGTGCAGGCGCACGTCGGCGATGCTGTCGAGCGGCGTCGGGCCCTGCGTGAGGATCGCGAGCGCGCCGCCACCCTCGGATACGAGCAGCGGCAGTCCCGCCACCGGATGAACCTCCAGCGAGGAGCCGATGCACAGCAGCACATCGGCCTGCTCGCACAGAGCCCGCGCTCGCTCGAGCGCCGCGACGGGCAGGAGCTCACCGAACAGGACCACGTCGGGCTTGATCGGGCCGCCGCAGGCCGCGCAGCGGGGGACGCCGTCGGGATCGGCCGCAAGCCGTTCGCGCGCTTGCACCAGGGAGACGCCGCCACCGCAACAAGGACACGAGCAGGTAGCGATGCTGCCGTGAACCTCGACGAGCTCACGCGTGCCCGCCTTGCGATGGAGCATGTCGATGTTCTGCGTGATCACCCCGTCGAGTAAGCCGCATCGCTCCAGCTCCACAAGCGCGTGGTGCGCCCCGTTCGGCTGCTTGTCCCCGAGGGTCGCGAAACGCTGGCCGTAAAAGCTCCAGAAGCGCTCGGGCTCTCGATGGAAGACGTCGATGTGAGCGACCTCCATCGGATTTACGTTTGCCCACAAGCCGGTTCCGAGGCTCCGAAAGTCAGGGATCCCGGAAGGCACGGAGATACCGGCCCCGGTCAGCGCCACCACCGAGCCCGCCTCGCGTACCAGAGCCGCGAGGCGAGCTGGAGAGTTCATTACTTGCCCTGAAAGCCCGGCGCGCGTTTGCCGAGGAAGGCGGCGATGCCCTCCTTGGCATCGGCGCTCTGAAAGATCTCGGCGAAGGCGCGCTTCTCGGCCTCGATGCCCGCGTCGAGATCGCCCGCCCCGGAGATGCTCTTGATCTGCTCCAGCGCCAGCGGCGCGGCCTGCGCGAGCTTGCGTGCCCACGCCAGTGCCGTGTCGAGCAGTTCGTGATCCTCGACGACACGGTTGACCAGGCCAAACTCGAAGGCTTCGTCGGCCAGCACCGGGTCGCCGACGAGGTTCATCTCCAGCGCCTTGTTGGACCCCACCAGACGCGGCAGCCGCTGGGTGCCGCCGAAGCCCGGGATGATCCCCAGCTTGATCTCCGGCTGGCCGAACAACGCCGAGCGCGCCGCGATCCGCACGTCGCAGGCCATCGCCAGCTCGCAGCCGCCGCCGAAGGCCAGGCCGTTGACCGCGGCGATCGTCGCGATGCTGCCCGCGCCGAGCTCTTTGAAGAGCGCGTGGGTCTCGTGGATGAGCGTCTCGCCGGCGGCCGCGTCCATAGTCGTGAAGGCCTTGATGTCGGCGCCGGCGGAATACAGGAAGGGGTTTGAGGAAGCGATCACGAGAGCGCGCACGCCCGACTGCTTGATCTGGCTCCAGACCTTCTCCAGATCGCCGGCGAGGAGTGGTGAGATCGAGTTCATCTGGCCGTTGGCGAGCCAGGCGATCGCCACGCCGTCCTCGCGTGTCTCCAGCTTGATCACCTCGGCGGGCTGCTCGGCGTCGGGCTGCGGGTAGGCGTAGAAGCCTTGGCCGGTCTTCTGGCCGAGGCGACCCTGGGCGACCAGGCGACGCAGGATCACCGGCGGCGTGAAGCGCTCGCCGTAGCGCTCCTGCGCGCTCTCCATGCGCTCGAGCACTGTGTCCAAGCCCTCGGAGTCGGCGCGCATGAACGGCGGCAGCAGCCCGCGGCGCGGGTCGAGACCCGCGCCGGCCATCATGCCGAAGTCGATGTCGCGGTGGCTGGCGACGCCCTCCTCGAGCACCAGGCACGACTCCAGGAACGTCTTCAGCGAGAGCAGCTCGACGAGCTCGTCGATGTCCGGCTCGGCGTCGCCTGGCAGGTTCGCGTTACCCTGCGGGTCATAGAAGCCGTCGCCGCCGGTCTTCGCGCCGAGCTTGCCGTCGGCGACGAGCTTCTGCATGCCCTTGGGCACGAAGAAGCGTTCCTCGCCGTAGGACTCGACCAGGTGTTCGGCGACGTGCAGCACGGTGTCCAGACCGAGCAGGTTGATCAGCGTGTAAGGGCCAAGCGGCAGGATTCCCGCCGCGCCGAGACCCTCGTCGATCTTCTTGATCGACAGCCCCTTCTCCTCCTGCTCGCGCCACACCTCGGCGCTCGAGGAGTTGAGGATGCGGTTGACGACGAAGCCCGGCACCTCAGCGCAGGTGATGGGCTGCTTGCGGATCGCCTGCGCGAACGTGACCGCTGCGGAGACCGTCTCAGCGGAGGTCTCCTCCCCCTCGACGATCTCGATCAGCGGCATCAGCGAGGCGGGGTAGAAGTAGTGAAACCCGACGACCTTGTCGGAGCGCAGTGTCGCTTCGCCGATCTCGGAGATCGACAGCGAGGAGGTGTTGGAGGCGAGGATCGCGTGACCGGGCGTGCAGGCGTCGAGCTCGGCGAATACGGCCTGCTTGATCTCCATCCGCTCCGGCACGGCCTCGATGACAAAGTCGACGTCGCCGAATGGCTGATACGAGGTAGTGCCCTCGATCCGCCCGAGAATCCCGGCGATCTGCTGCTCGGCCTGCTCAGCGGTGATCTTGCCCTTCTCGGCAAGCTTGTTGATCTGCCCCGTGGTCACGTTGCGGGCCTCGTCGAGTCCCGCCTGCACGAGCGCGTCGTCGATGTCCTTCAGCACCACCGGGATCCCCGCGGCGGCGATCGTCTGGGCGATCTGGCCGCCCATCGTCCCGGCACCGACAACGGCTGCTCTGAACACGAACATCTATCGCTCTCCTCTGATCATTACGGTCGCGGCAGCCTAGCGCGCTAGCGCGGCAGCTAGAGGGCAGGCAGACCTATCAGCTAAGCGGACGGAGGCAAGCCGGCGGTGATAGCGGCGGTATCCGCGGCGACGGTGACCGCGCCTGTAGAGGCGGAGCCCCCAATCCAATCCCGCAGGAACAACTCGCAGGCATCCGGGTCGAGAGGGCGAGCGAATAGAAAGCCCTGTCCACTGTCGCAATGCTCCTCCTTCAGGAGCGAAAGCTCGCGGGATTGCTCGATGCCCTCGGCCAGCGTCTCTATCGAAAGCGACTTGCCGAGCTGGACGAGCGTACGGATCAGCGTCTCACCTTCTGGGTCCTGGCTTACGCGAGAGATGAACGAGCGGTCGATCTTCAAGGCATCGACAGGGAACCGCTGGAGATAGGCCAAAGAGGAGTAGCCGGTGCCGAAATCATCGATCGCGATCCGCACGCCGAGTTCCTTGATCGCGACGAGCCGGCGCGCGGTCTCCTCGGCGTTGCTCATCAGGGTCGTCTCGGTGATCTCGATCGTCAGCGCGCCCGGATCGAGCCCGGTTTGCTCGAGCACGTCACGCACCTCGGTCACGAACTCATCGGTATCGAGCTGCCGGGCAGAGACGTTGACGGCAATGCCGACGCCATAGCCCTCACGCCGCCACGCGGCGCTTTGAAGGCAGGCTTCGCGCAGCACCCAACCCCCGACCTCGGTGATCAGGCCAGTCTCTTCGAGCAACGGGATGAAGTCATCTGGTTGCACGATCCCACGCACTGGACTGCGCCAGCGAATCAGCGCCTCCATCCCAGTTGGGGTCATCTCCTGCAAGTCGAACGTGGGTTGATAGACGAGGAAGAACTCCTCATTCTCGAAGGCAGCACGCAGATCCATCTCGAGCTCCATACGGCTCTGAACCGCGTCCTGCATCCCAGACTCGAACACGACGTAGCGGTTCTTCCCCTCCCACTTGGCGCGATACATCGCGATGTCGGCGTCACGCAGAAGCTCTTCGGCCGAGATCCGGTCGCCCGCCGCGATGCCAACGCTCGCCGTCACGGTCAAGCGACTCTTCTCAGCACTCTTCAGCTCAAACGGCTGCTTGAGCGCATCGAGCAGACGCTCGGCGATCAGCTCTGGACCGGCGGAGAGCGACATACCTTCGGCGACGATCACGAACTCGTCGCCGCCGAGGCGCCCGAGCGCATCGATGTCGCGCACCACGCCGTCGAGCCGCGCGGCGACGGCTCGCAGGAGTTCATCGCCGACGCCGTGTCCGAGCGTGTCGTTGATGGACTTGAAGTTGTCGAGGTCGACGAACAGCGCCGCCACGGGCGTTTGGCTGCGGCGCGAGCGCACTAGCATCTGCTCGACACGGTCGAGAATCAGCGTCCGGTTCGGGAGCCCGGTCAGCGCATCGTGGGTCGCCATGAACGACAGCTCCTCCTGGCGGCGGGTGAGTTCCTCATGGGAGCGTTGGCGCTCTGACTCGAAGGACTGGCACATCCGTACGAGCGTGACGTCAAGGCTGCGCTGCAACATGGCAAGCGCCCAGGCGAGCACCTCTGAGGGGAGTTCGAGCCGCTCGGCAGTCTCGCGCACCACGTCGTCGGCCGCATCGCGCCAGCGCAGGCAGCGCTTGGTGACCTCGTGGAGCGGCGCCGCGCGCTGGGCCGCCAGCTGGCCGAAGATCCGCCAGGACTCCTGCCCTACCTCGCGGGCCACTGTGGCTCCCTCTCCGGACATCCAGCGAGCTACCGCGATGGTGGAGACGGTACCCACCTGTACGAAGCTGTCTTCAATGACAGCGTCGAGCACCTGTCCCGAGTCCGCGGAGCGGCGAAGCATTCCCGCGACCACATCGTCTGTGCGCGTGTTCAGCGCTTCACCGAGGCTGCGCAGCTGGTCCGGGTCGACCGCCGCAGGTGCGGGCAGAGCGGGCACTAATCCATGCGTCGCTCTCATCCCGTCGACCTGCGCCCCAGCTTGACCTGGCATGGTCAATGGGATCGGCAGATCGTAAGAGTTCCTTTAGCTTCCCTTATAGATGTAAACGCCGGCTCACACGGCGACCGCCGCGGGCTCCTCGACGCGCCGCGGCAGGAGCGTTTCGCGCGCGATCACCAGACGCTGGATCTGCGAGGTGCCCTCGTACAGTTGCATGATCTTGGCGTCACGGAACAGCTTCTCGACGGGGTAGTCCTTGATGAAGCCGTAGCCACCGTAGACCTGCACCGCTTCGGTCGCCGTCTTCATCGCCGTGTCGGCGGCGAAGCGCTTGGCGTGCGAGGAGATCAACGTGTTGCGTTCCCCGCTGTCGAGCATCACGGCCGACTTCCACGTGAGCAGGCGCGCCGCCTCGATCTCGGTGGCCATGTCGGCGATCATGAACTGGATCGCTTGGTGCATCGCGATCGGCACCCCGAACTGGACGCGTTCCTTGGCGTAGTCGGTCGCGAACTCGAACGCCGCGCGGGCGATTCCGGTCGCCATCGCGGCGACACCCGGACGCGTGCGATCGAGCGTCATCATCGCGAGCTTGAAGCCCTTGTTCTCCTCGCCGAGCAGGTTCTCGGCGGGAACCTCGACATCGTTGAAGGAGATCGTCGCGGTGTTGGAGGCGCGCTGGCCGAGCTTGTCCTCCTTCTTGTCGACGACCACGCCCCAGTCGCGCTCGACGACAAACGCCGAGATGCCGCGGTGCCCGGCGTCCTTGTCTGTCTTTGCATAGACCGTGTAGTAGTCGGCATAGCCGCCGTTGGTGATGAAGCACTTCGAGCCGTTGATGAGGTACTTGTCGCCCTTCTTGACGGCCGTCGTGCGCATCCCGGAAACGTCCGAGCCAGCGTCTGGCTCAGTCAGGCAGAAGGAGGCAAGCTTCGGCGCTTCGGTGAGCATGCCCAGGTACTTCTTCTTGATCTCCTCCGAGCCACCCAACGCGATCGGCGCGGTCGCTAGTCCATTACAGCCGAGCGAGGTCTGGATGCCCGAGCAGCCCCAAGAGAGCTCCTCCTCGATCAGACAGCCATCGAGATAGCCAGCTCCGGCACCGCCGTACTGCTCCTCGATGTGCGAGTTCATCAGCCCGACATCCCATGCCTTCTCGATTATGTCCTGGGGCCACGTGCCGTCTTTGTCGTACTCCCAGGCGACGGGACGTATCTCCTTGACGGCGAAGTCGTGCGCCATCTCGCGCAGGTTCTTCTGCTCGTCTGTGAGCGTGAAATCGACCATGTCTTGGGTGATCTCCTAATGGGCTGGCGCGGGGCGAGCCACCGCGCAAGAATAGATTGACTAGTCAGTCAACGGGAAGGGTAGCGAAGGCTGGCCTTCCAGGCAATAATCCCCAAATGCAGAATCTCTTCCCGGTCGTGGCGTTGGGAGTGGTGGTGCTGTCGGTCCTGGCGATGCTGGTGGTGCTGCTCCTCAGCGACGGGGGAGCGACCGGCAGGAGCGCGTACGACCAGATTGGCCAGGGGGGGTTCTCGCGGGACAGCGACGCTTCGGAGCGGGCGAGCGCGCTGGCACTGGGCTCCCCTTCCGAACGCGCGGAGCAGGAGCGGGAAATCCGGCAGATGTTGAGCGCCCGCAGTGAACGATTGGTACGGAGCGGTAAGCCAGCACTCGACATTGACGCCGAACTCGCCAGACTGCTTCAGCCACAGCAGCGCAGCCACGACGCAGGGCTTATCGAGGAGGTGCGCCAGCTCGTGAGCGCCCGCAATGAACGACGCACCCGCAAGGGGATGCAAGAGCTGGACGTTGACCATGAGATCCAGCGCACGCTGCAAGAGCTGGATCCCTGAACCCGTAGATTGCACCGGCATGGCGAGGTCGGATATAAACGCGCCAATGGCCGACCCTCATCGATACGAACTGGACGAGCTGAGCAACCGTCCGGGCACCTATTTCAACCCGCAGACCGAGGTGCTGGTGGTCGTTGACGACTCGCCTGATGTGGACCACGAGATCTTCGGAACTGAGCAGAGCGACGACGGTGAGTGGGTATTGATCTCCGATGAGGCACCCGTCGACGAGCACCGCCGGGATGAACTGATCGAGAGCTTCCAGGTGGCCTATCACCCGGCGGGCGAGCAGGCTGTGGTGGACGAGGACTCCGACGAGGCGGACGAGAACGAGGAGCTTGAGCCGGACGAGGAGATCGAGCCCGAGTAGCCAGGCGGCGGACGGCGCAACTACCTTGCGCCGGGCCGTGTTGAGGGACTGCAATGAGGACTGCAGTAACGAACGCGATCGTGCGTAGCATCCGGGCGGTGCGCGCTAAGTATCCGCGGGCGCTCGCCCTGGGCGTGCTTACGCTGAGCGTGGCTGTTCTGGGCAGCCTGGGCGGGCTCTCTTCCGCCCAAGCCGCCCGCGGGCCGTCTGTGGGGGCGGCACTTGGGAGCCTGCAGCGTGCGGGCGCGATCACGCCGGCCGTGTATCAGCAGGATTATTCGGCGTACGTCGCAGCGGTCCACTCGTTGAAGAAGCTTTCCGGCACGCGACGTTCGGAACTCGGCGGCGTGCTCGCGAACGTGCAGGCGATCGCCGCCGCCGGCGGGTTCATCTCCTCGCGACTGCCCGCGCTATTCCTGACTTTGGAACGCAACCGCACGTGGTGGACGACGGGCCCGCTACTCGCCTCACGTGTGCGCGTCAGCTTCCCCGGGAGCAAGCTCGTGTGGGAGTACTACCCCGGTCAGGGGATCGAGATCCAGTGGCTGGGGACGTTCGGCGAGGGCAACGGGTACTACCTGTCAGGACATGAAAACGCCAACCTGCGCCAGTTGGTAAGTGAAATCATCCCGCTCGCGACCAAGCGCGCCGGAGGGATCTCGTGGGAGTACATGTTCCAGTTCGACGGCGGTCTACCGCCGTGGACGAGCGGCCTCTCACAGGGCACCGCGCTGCAAGTCCTCTCGCGTGCGTGGTCGCGACTGAAGGAACCGGCGGATTTGACCGCAGCGCAGGAAGCGCTCGGCGTCTTTCAGACTGCGCCACCGAACGGCGTGCGCGTGACGAGCGCGATCGGGGCGCACTATCTGGAGTACACCTACGCTCCACGCGACCGTATCTTGAACGGCGAAATCCAGGCTCTGGTTGGGCTGTACGACTACACCTCGATCACGAAAGACCCGCTCGGGCTGAAGCTGTTCGAAGCTGGCGACGCCGAAGCACGAGCGCGCGTGCCTATATATGACACTGGCGGCTGGTCGATGTACGACCAGTTCGGCGAATCCGACCTGAGCTACCACGAACTGCTCACGGAATTCTTGAAGCACCTATGCGAACGCACGGGCAAGGGGGAGCCGCTGAGCCCTGCCGCCGCCCCGGCACCCGTGCCAACCCCGGCGCCACCACCAGCACCGGCAGCTCCCGCGACCGGCGGCACGGCCGGAGAAGGTGCCCTGCCCAGCGCCGCGCGCTACACGGCGCGGAGCATCTCCGCAAACGCTGTCTCGCCCGCAATCAGCGCGGATGCGATCTACTGCACGACGGCTCAACGGTTCACCGCCGACCTGCACACGCCACCGGCTATCGCGCTGCTGACCAGCACCCTGCGCGGGGGCACGCGCGGGGGCGTGCAGATCTCGCTATCGAAGGTCTCGAACGTCGGCCTGACGATCCGCCGCGGCGGGAACGTTGTGTGGACGAACAGAGCCACACTCGAACACGGCAAGCCGCGGCTGCTGTGGCTGACACCCAAGAACAAGCCGGGCGTGTACTCGATCACGCTGACTGCAACCGATCTGGCGGGAAACAGCGCGAGCGCGCTCGGCACGGTGACTGTGACATCACGGTGACCGGGACTTCGGGCACTGCGCACAACGGCTGAAGGCACCGATAGCCTGGGTGTATGACGCGATTGATAAACGCCTGGCGGGCACTGACACCCGAGCAGCGCCTGGCAGGCGGCGCATCAGGCGCACTGTTCGTGACGATGTTCCTGCCGTGGTACCAGCAGAACGCGGTCGTGAATGCCCCCCGTACGGCGCCACTGCAGAGTCGCAATTTGAACGCGTTCCAGGTCTTCTCGTTCGTCGAGGCCGCCGTCTTGCTCATCGCCGTGGCGGTTCTGTATCTACTGTTCGCGCGTGGCGAGCGCCGCTCCTTCCAGCTCCCGGGCGGCGATGGTGGCGTGGTACTCGCTGCGGGTCTCTGGGCCGCGCTGCTGCTCGTGTTGCGGCTGTTCGACAAGCCCGGGATCACGAGCCACGGAGTGGCCGCAAATGTGGGGATCCAATGGGGAATCTTCTTCGCGCTGGCGGCCGCCGGCCTGCTCGCAGCCTCGGGCTCGCGAATGCGTGCAGGGCGGTCCTTGGTTCCTCGCCGGGCTGAGCCTCCGCTCGTGCGCCGTCCACGCCAGCCCCCTCCACCGCCTTTCGCGCCACCCAGCCGCTCACCGCGCCGCCCGGTCTCGGCGACCGACGCGACCGAGCAGCTGTCCTTCGAGGACACAGCACCGGATCCCGACTAGGCGGCGGGGGCCTATCATTGCGCGGACGATGCCCGCCCCTTCGCCCCTGGCGCCCGCCTCTGTCGCAGATGTCGCCGAGGGCCTGCGTGCAGTGGGTTACTTGCCGGGTGAGTCGACCGCGCTCGTAGCGTTCCTCGCCGCCAAGCTCGGCAAGCCCGTGCTTGTCGAGGGGCCGGCGGGCGTCGGCAAGACCGAGCTGGCCAAGTCGCTGGCCAAGTACCTGGGACGCGAGCTCGTGCGACTGCAGTGCTACGAGGGCCTCGACGAGGCCAAGGCGCTGTACGAGTGGAACTACCGCAAGCAGCTGCTGCGCATCCAGGCTGAGGCGTCGGGCACCGGCTGGGACGCCGTCCAGGAGGACATCTTCGGAGAGGAGTTCCTACTTGCCCGCCCGCTGATGAGCGCAATCGCATCCGAGGAGCCGGTGGTGCTGCTGATCGACGAGATCGACAAGACCGACCAGGAGTTCGAGGCGATGCTGCTGGAGGTGCTCTCAGACTTTCAGATCTCGATCCCCGAGCTTGGGCGCGTGGAGTCGCGCACCCATCCAGTGGTGCTGCTGACCTCAAACAATTCACGCGAGCTGACCGAGGCGCTCAAGCGCCGCTGCTTGTACCTATGGCTGGACTACCCCGAGCTCGAGCACGAGCTCGAGATCGTGCACCTGCACGCGCCCGACCTGCCGCAAGCGGTTGCGCGCAAGCTGGTCGAGGTGATCGGCATGGTGAGGGAGCTCGACCTGAAGAAGCCGCCGTCGATCGCCGAGTCGATCGACTGGGCGCGGGCTCTGTTGCTGCTCGGCGTAGACGAAATCGACGAGCAGACGTTCACAGACACTATGTCGGTGATCGTCAAGCATCGCACCGACATGGACGTGGTGGCCGAGCGGGTCGGGCTGAAGCTCTCCTCCCCAGCCGTCGATGCCGCCTGAGGGCCTGCCCGCCCGCTTGCTGGAGCTGGGCGAGGAGCTGCGCCACGAAGGCGTGGCGATCGGCACCTCAGAGCTGCTCGACGCGTTCGCCGTGCTGCGCGAGGTGGATTGGACTGAGCCCCAGGACTTCAGGGAGGCACTCGCAGCGACGCTGGCGAAGAGCCAGGAAGACCGGCGCGTGTTCGAGCTCGTGTTCGACCGTTTCTTCTTCCGTGCCGTCGAGCTCGCCGCGGCAGAAAAGGGAATCCGCGAGCAGAGCGACGGTGCGCTCGCCACGGGCCTGGATCTCGATGAGCTGAGCGACGAACAGCTGGAGGCGCTGCGTGCGCAGATCGCCGCCGCACTCAGAGATGGCTCGGATGGAGCGTTGCGTGATCTCGCCCGGATGGCGCTCGCGGCGTTCGGGCGCCGCGAGGAGGGATCGGGCGTGATCGGCGTGGACGTTCAGCGCATCCGCAGAGCACTCGGCCTACGCACCGAGCCCCAACCCGATCTGCCCCCCGAGGATCCCCGGCGTGAGGGACTGCCGCGCGATGCGCTGCGCCGCTTCGAGGCATTACTGCGACGGGAGCTGGAACGAGGCCAGATCGAGCGCACCGGCAGCCTGCCCCCAGCGCGGCCACTGGGCGATCTGGACAGGGCGCTACCGTCCGGGCCGCTAGCCGACCTGGCCGCCGTACACCGCGTGGTGACCCAGCTGCGGCGTCGTTTGGCCACCCAAGGCATGCAGGCTCGCGGCCACCGCCGGCACGCGCACGTGGACATCAGGCGCACGATGCGCGCGTCGCTGCAAACAGGCGGTGTGCCCGTGGTACTGAAGTACCGCCCGCGACGCCCGCGACGGCCGGAGATCTACGTGCTGTGCGACGTATCCACGAGCGTGACCTCGGCATCGGTCTTCTTTTTGTCAGTGCTGCATGCTCTGCACGACTCGTTTCGCAAGATGCGCTCGTTTGTATTCATCGAGCGCGTCTCGGAGGTGACCGGCGTGTTCGAGCAGGAGCGCAACTTCAAAACAGTCAGCGAGCGAATCTCGAGCGACGCGGGCGTGGCCGACATCTCCGGGTACACCGACTACGGGCGCGTGTGGTCAGAGATGCTGGAGCTGGTGGGCGAAGACCTGCACCCGCGCGCCACGGTCATCGTGCTTGGTGACGCTCGTACGAACGGCCGCGATCCCCGCGCCGACCTGTTCGCCAAGATAGCCGCTCGCGCCGGGCGCACGTTCTGGCTGAATCCCGAGCCGCGGCTGTACTGGAACTATGGCGACTCGGTGATCGCGGCATATGAGCAGTACTGCACGGCGTTTGAGTGCTGGACGACGGCGCAGCTGGAGGACTTCGTCCGCGCGCTCACCCGGCCGGTCACCAGCGCGCTGTAGCATCAACCAGAGGAAAAACAGGGGAGCTGGCGGGTAGGCCGGCTGAGATGGCGCGGAGAGTTCCCAGCGCCGACCCTTCGAACCTGTGGGGTAATGCCCGCGGAGGGAGAGATGTGTTCACGGGACTCAAGGACAGCCCGAGATCGCCTGAGGCAGACCGGCAAGCAGCAGGCGTGAGCGTGACCGGAGTGAGCCGCGCCTACCGCGACTCAAAGCGGACGGCGGTTCGGGCACTCGCCGGAGTATCACTGCACGCAAGCCACGGAGAGCTGCTCGCGGTGGTCGGTCCGAGTGGCTGCGGGAAGACCACCTTGCTGGAGCTGATCTGCGGCCTGCAATCCCCTGACGCGGGCACAATCGTGTGCGCTCCTGCGGCGCTGATGCCCCAACGCGACTTGCTGCTGCCGTGGTTGAGCGCCCTCGACAACGCCGCGCTCGCGCTGCGCATCGCCCACCGGCCGCGTCCCGAGGCCCGCGCACAGGCGGCAGAACTGTTCGCCGAGCTGGGGCTGCGGGGTTTTGAGGAGGCCCATCCGCACGAGCTTTCGGGGGGGATGCGCCAGCGGGTTGCGTTCTTGCGCACGCTGCTGGCGGGCAAGCCGGTCCTGTGCCTGGATGAGCCATTCGGCGCGCTTGACGCGATCACACGCGCGGAGATGCAGGGATGGCTGAGCCAGGCATTGCAACGCGAACCGCGCACCGTGGTGCTCGTGACCCACGACGTCGAGGAGGCGGTGATGCTTGCTGACCGGGTTGCGGTGCTGTCTCCCCGCCCCGGCCGGGTGGTGTCCGAACTCGAAGTGACGCTCGACCGGCCGCGCTCGCGTACGAACCCAGTGATCACCGGGCTGCGCGAAAGCGTGCTCCAGACTCTCGGCCTAGTCGGGGCAAGCACATCAGAGGGCATTACATGAGACACCGCCTGCGCACCGTCCTTGTGTGGGGTGGATGGGCTCCGATCGTCCTGGTCGCGACTCTGCTCGGCGCCTGGGAGGTATATGTCGAGAGCGGCCAGGTGAGCGCGTTTGTACTGCCGGCGCCCCATGCGATGGCGGCGGCGCTGTGGAACAACGGGAGCCTGATCTGGTCGAACTTCCTGGTGACGGCGCAGGAGGTGGGACTCGGCCTGTGCGCGGCGCTCATAGCCGGCTTCGCGACAGCGCTGGCCATCCACTTCTCGCCGCTGGCGCGCCGGGCAATCTACCCGCTGGCTGTGGGCTCGCAGGCCGTGCCGGTCGCGGTGCTGGCCGCGCCGCTGGTGTTCTGGTGGGGCTTTGGCATGTCGCCCAAGCTCGTCGTGATAGCGCTGATCTGCTTCTTCCCGATCGTCGTGAGCATGGTGGACGGCCTGGGCGCCGTGGACCCCGACCAGCTGAAGCTGCTGCACACGCTTGACGCGTCACGCTGGCAGGCCTTTCGCATGGCAGAGTTGCCAGCGGCGCTGCCGGCAGCTCTCAGCGGCGCGCGCATAGCGCTGGCGGTGGGCATGATCGCGGCCTACATCGCGGAGATCTCGACAGCGGGTACCTCGGCGGGCCTCGGGCACGAGATCAATACGGATCTGACAGCCCTGCAAACCCCCCGTGCGTGGGCGGCAACCGCCGTGCTGTTTGTGGCAGCCGTGGCCTGTTTCTATACCCTCGCCCTGGCCGAGCGCCGGCTGGCGCCGTGGGCGCATCGACCAAGAGGAGAGAACCGTTGAGAATCAAGCTCGCCGTACTAGCCGTGGCCTGCGCCCTGACCCTGCCGGCATGCGGCGCTAAGCAGGACGTGACGGCAGCAAAGAGCACGAAGCCGTGGACGGTGATGCTGGACTTCTTCCCGAACGCGGACCACGCGGCGCTATATTCGGCGATTGCAGGAGGAGACTTCCGCGCGGTGGGCCTGGATGTGAAGCCGCAGACCCCGGCAAACCCAGCCGAACCGCTAAGACTGCTGGCGGCAGGGAAGGTGGACATGGCGATCTCCTACGAGCCAGAGCTGCTGCTGGCCCGAGACCAGGGTCTGAAGCTGGTGTCTGTGGGCGCGCTGGTCCAGCGCCCACTGACGTCGATCATCGCCCTGGCCAGCCAGCGCATAAAGAAGGTCGCGGACCTAAAGGGCAAGACGGTGGGCACGGCCGGCATCCCCTACCAGGCAGCGGAGCTGAAGAGCGCCCTGCAAGCCGCGGGTGTGAGCCCGACGCAAGTCAAGGAAGTGAATGTTGGCTTCAACCTCGTGCCGGCGATGCTCTCAGGCAAGGTTGCGGCGACGCTGGGAGGCTTCTGGAACTACGAGGCGCTCCAGCTCCAGCTGCTGCACAAGCGTCCCGTCACGATCCCGGTGGACCAGGCGGGCGTCCCGACATACAACGAGCTCGTGCTGGTGATACGCGAAGACGAGGCACACACTCAAGGACAGGACCTACGCGCTTTCCTGCAGGCGCTAACCCGCGGCGAGCGCGAGGTACGAGCCAATCCTGCTACCGCGGCCTCGCTCATCGTGAAGGCCAACCCGTCGCTCGAAGGAAAGTTGCAACTCAGCTCGATCGAACACACGCTACCCGCCGTGCTACCCGCGAACGCGAGCGATCCATATGGCTGGCAAGAACCCTCGGCGTGGGCGAGCTTCGGCTCGTGGATGCTCGCACACGGGCTACTCCAGCACGATCCGAACATCGGTCTGCCGCCATTCACGAATGAGTTCCTTCCCGGGCAGGGCCTCTAGCCCGACGCCGGCTACAGCGCCCGCATGTGCACCGCCGCCAGCCCGGCCCACTCCTCGTAGGGAGCGAAGAACGCCCGTACCTCATGCTCCTGCGCGCGGGGATGGGAGCCCCACCCACTCCCGCCGCTGAGATGCCGGCCGACGAGCTTCAGGAGCCCCACATCCGCGGCGGGCAGTTGGTCGTGGCGGCCCTGGCCGAACAGCGCCAGCATCTCCACCGTCCAGGCGCCGATGCCGGGGATAGCGCGCAGCCGCCGCCACGCGTGCTCATGGTTTGAGGCATGCAGATCAACGCGGCCACTGGCCACCTCGCGCGCGGCGCGCACGAGCGCGATCGCGCGAACAGGAGCCAAATCGAAGGACTCGAGCAGCGCGGGCGCCACCCCGGCTAGCGCCGCCGGCGTGGGAAGGTCGCGCACGGTGTTGCCATCCGCGCCCACCGAGCACCTTCCCAGCCGCGCCACCACACGACGCTGGATCGCGGCCGCTCGCTCGAACTCGATCAGCTGCTCGCAGATCGCCCACGCCAGCGCCTCGAACGGCTCCGGCCGGCGCATGACGCGCAACCAGGGACGACGGCGCACCGAGCTGCCGATCAGCGGGTCGCGCGCGAAGCGGCGGTAAAACTCCCGCATGTCCTCATCGACACCCAGCGCGAAGCGCATCCGTGCGATGCCGTATGTGGCGCCCGCGGGGCTCGATGCCCGCGCCCCGAACAGAACCCGGTCCTCAGCCGTCTGCGTCACCCGCACCAGTACGGGTTCTTCCTCGTGGTGCAGCAGGCGTTCGAGCACTCCGCCGCGATGTCGCAGCACGCCGTCCATGCCCCCTCGCAGGGGCAGGCGAAATGGGCTCGCCGGCCTCACCTCGACACGCAGCTCTCCTAAGAAGCGCTCCACCCCATTCGGGGTGCCGGTGGATGCGAAGCTAGTCGCGCCCACCGAGCAGGTGCACATCGACCAGCAGCGAGCGACTGCCCACGATCTGCAGCAGCTCGCCGGCCTTACCCCCAGAACGGGCATCCCGGCTCAAACGCCGCCCAGCGCCGCCCCTCTTCGCGAGTGCGCGGACACGGCGGTGACGGCGGCGATTCACAAGACCGACCACCGCAGCCCCCGCGACAAACCCTCCAGCCGCTACGGCAGCGGCCTGTGCGGCCGGCACTACAGAGCGGCCCGTTCCCCGGTCACTCGACAGCGCGCGCGCTGCCGAGGTCTCTAGGACGGCGGGCTCATCCGCAAGCACGGGAAGCGCGTCGACTTCCTCAGTATCACCCATCGGCAAAGTGTAGGGGGCGACCCAGACTGCTAGTCGAGCACGCGCTCGTAGACCCGGTAGCGCTTGACGACCTTGCCGCCCATTGCTTCCATTCCGCGGTTCATCGGTGTGTTCGTCTCGAGGATCCAGCCCATCTCCCCGCCCTTCTGGGGACGTGCTTCGGCCGCGTCAAAATGCAGCTGGTAGAGCTTCGCCGCCACGCCGGTGTGTTGATGCTCCGGCTTCACGCCCAAGAAGCCAACGCGTACACGATCGGTGATGCGACCCTTGTTCAGGAAGTGCCACCAGCCGAGCGGCAGGAATTTGCCGTTCATCTTTTCCAGCACTTGGTTGAGGTCTGGGAAGGTCATCGCCATACCGACTACCTCGCCGGTGTCTTCTTTCTCAGCGATGAAGCACCAGTGCTTGTCGAAAACCAGCTGGATCTCCTGGGCGTAGGCGTCGAGGTCCTTCTTGGAGTAAGGCACGAAGTCCCAGTTTTTCGACCACGCAGCGTTGTAGACCTCGGCGAAGGAGTCCATGTCTTTGCGCAGGTGGCGGCGGCGCATAGGGCGCACCTTGATGCCGTGCTCTGACTGTGCCTTCTCCGCCAGCTCCCAGATCACCGGCAGCACCTTGTCGCGGTCTGAGACCTCGAGTTTCCACATCAGCAGATCCATCGCCTTGGTCATTCCGGCCTGCTCCATGCGCTGCTGGTAGTAGGGCGGGTGCCAGGGCTGCTTGATCATCGGGGCGCAGCTCGAAGCCCTCGATCAGGATGCCGCTCTCTTCGTTCATCGAGAAGTCGGCCGGGCCGACCATGCGCTCTGTGCCGCGCCCGCGCAGCCACTGCTCAGCGGCTGCAAGCAGAGCCTCGAGCACCTCTTGATCGTCCTCGAACTCCAGGAAGCCGTACCAGCCCCAGTTCTTCTTCTGGTAGTCGTTGAAGGCGTGGTTGACCTGCGCCGTGATGCGTCCCACAACGCGCCCCTCACGCCTGGCGAGGAAGTACTCGGCCTCCCCGTGGCTGAAGAACGCGTTCAGACGGCGGTTGAGAAACACCCAACGCTCGAGCTTCGGCAGGGGAACCCACAGCGGGTGGTTAGCATGCAACCGGAACGGCAGGTCGATGAACTCTTTCAGGTCCCGCCTGCCTGAGATCGGTGTGACCTGGACGCCTGTTCGCTCAGACACGCTCACTGTCCCAGACCCTATATGCCCACTTCGATAGACGTCTTCGCCAAGGTCCGCGGCCACGAGCGTGAGGAGCTGCTGCGCGCAGCGCGCGAGGAGGACCTGATGCCGTACTTCCGCACCGTCGAGTCACCGGCGATGCCGGTGGTCGAGATGGAGGGCGCGCCGCGGATCATGCTCGCGTCGAACAACTACCTCGGGCTGACCGCTGACGAGCGGGTGATGAAGGGCGCGGAGGACGCGCTGCACCGCTATGGCACCGGCCTCACCGGCTCGCGCCTGCTGAACGGCACCACTCCGCTGCACCTCGAGCTCGAGCGCGAGCTGGCGGAGTGGATGAACACCGATGCGGCGATCGTGTTCACCACCGGCCACCAGGCCAATGTTGGCACGCTCGGGACGTTGCTCGGTGCAGGCGACACGGTGATCGTCGATTCCGGCGATCACGCTTCGATCCTCGACGGTGTGCTGCTCTCGAAGGCCAAGATGCGCCCCTTCCGCCACAATCGCATGGACAAGCTGGAGCGAGCCCTGGCTCGTTCACAGCAGGACGGTGGCGGCGTGCTCGTGGTCGTCGACGGCGTCTTCTCGATGGAGGGCGACGTGGCGCCGCTCGTGGACATCACCGAGCTGTGCGCCCGCTACGGCGCCCGCCTGATGGTTGACGAGGCTCATGGAGTGGGGGTATTGGGCGCCCGCGGCGCAGGGACCGCCGAGCTCTTGGGAGTCGAGGACCGCGTAGACCTGCGCATGGGCACCTTCTCCAAGTCGCTCGCAGCCTGCGGAGGCTTCGTGGCCGGCCCGGCGGACGTGATCGACTACCTGAGGATCTCCTCGCGCGCATTCCTGTTCACCGCCTCCGCGGTCCCCGCCGCGCTGGGCGCGACGCTGGCCGCCCTGCGTATCATCCGCTCCCCGCAGGGGCCACCGCTGATGGCGGCGGTGCTGGAGCAGGCACGCTACTTGGCCGACGGCCTGCGCGCCCTCGGCTACCGGGTACTGAGCGGCGAGCCTGTGCGCCTCGGGCCGGGCGAGGACGCGCGCGTGGAGACCGTGCATACGCCGATCGTCCCCGTGCTCGTCGGCGACGACTGGAAGGCAGCGCTGCTGTGGCGCGCCCTGTACGACGGAGGAGTCTTCACCAACTGCGCGCTGCACCCCGCCGTGCCCCCGGGAGGAGCGCTGCTGCGCACCAGCGTGATGGCCACGCACGACCGCGCGGTGCTCGATGAGGCACTCGCGGTCTTTGCGCGTGTGAAGGAGGAGTTCGAATCCGAGCACGGCGCCCTTCCGGGCCTGGGCTAAGGTCCTCCCGCTTGTCCATTTCTTCACAAGTCCCGGCGGCAAGAAAAAGGTCGCTTCTAGCGTACGAAGTGCAGTCGCGCAGTTGACCGGGAGGCCCGTGCTCGCGTAGCTTCCAAGAGCGCTCTGCATGACCATTTGAAGTTCGCCCCAAAGCATCGGGTGGGGCTAGGTGCCGGGATCACCGCGACTTGTCGCGGATGAGTTCGGTCGGCCATGGCGATCGCATATTCGTTAAAACTGAAAGCAAGGATGTTGCCCGCCGCGGGGCTCGCGACGGCAACGGGGAGAGTGCCCACATGAACGCGACAGCGACGGTCGCCCCTGCTGGTCCGCAGTACATGCGCGCCTTGGAACGCGCCAATAAGGTCCGCCTCGCTCGCGCCGAGCTCAAGCGCCGGGTGGCGCTGGGCGAGATCTGCGTCGCCGCGGTGATCCTCGATTGCCCCTGGGAGGCGCACAGCATGGCGGTGGCTGACCTGCTTATGAGCCAGCGCCGCTGGGGTCAGACCCGCTGCCGCAAGTTCCTAGCCCAGATTGCGATGTCCGAGAAGAAGACCGTCGGATCGATGACCGATCGCCAGCGCCGCACGCTCGCGGCGATGCTCACCGCCGTTCCACATGGTCGCGATCAGGCCATTGAGCTGGACCCCATCCCATACCAGCCGCCGCCGCGCGAGGGTCGCGCGATGGCGCTCAGCCGTTAGTCAAGTTCCTAGCCCGGGGCCGCGCAAACGCGCGGCCCCTCGGATAACGGACAGCCGGAGGAGAGCTTGACGTGCCACCAACCCGCGAGCATGCCGATCAGCCCAAGGCGCGGGCGGACCTCCCACACGCCGCAGCCCCCTTGACCAAGATCGCGGACCGGCAGGCGCGCGAACTTGTAACGGCCCGGTTCAAGCTTCATCCCCTCGAGCAGCTCGCGTGAGGAGCGCTCGTATTCTGCACGCTCAGTCGCAAGCCGGCGCATGTCCCGCACCCGACCCGCCAGCCGGTCACGTGTCCACTCCAACACCTCCAGCGTGGGCAGGCACGGGCCACCGATCGCCGCGCCCGTTGCATCGGGGAGCTCAGCGGGGGAGAGGTGTGGGAACGCGCCAGCAACGATCGCCGAGCACTCGCGCTCGAGCCTTCCGATCTGTGCCTTGAACGCGTTGCGCGCGGCGAGATCGCCGGCCTGGAGAAGATGGCCGCCGGTGACGGCGGTCTCCTCGATATCTGATCGGTCCCGATCTCTAACAAGCCCGGACTGGGTCATACCCATCTCCTCCTCCTGGCGCCGGAAAACGATTCTATCAGCGTCCCTCAGGGTTGTTCAGCGCCGCGCGACATGTCCACAGCGCCTCCTCGACGTACAGCGAAGGCACACCGGACACCTGGATCGCAAACAGCGTCAAACCGCTCGTGCCCGCGCTGACCTCGTGGCCCGGTGCCAGCTCCCCAAACAGAATCGCCAGGGCCACTGAGGCATCCGCCACCACCAGGCGGCCAGCTGGCAGGACCGGCGCGCCAGGGAAGCGTCCCAATGGCTCGCCCTCACTGCTCAAGCGGATGCCGAGCGGACCGTCCACGGCATCGGAATCAAGTGCCCACACGGGCACACCGGTGTCCACCAGCGCGATCAGCAGGACGTCCTCGAGCAGGCCGCCGGAGAGGAAGCCCCCGCGCAGCATCCGCTCGAGCGCCGCCTCCTCAATCGGCGTGCGCACAACATCGGGGTCGAGACCGATGTGACGGAAGAAGACCCGGTAGGCCGCTGGCACGGGCTCCCGGCGGACGGCCACCGCCCGCGCGCCCCGAAACCGGTTGGAGAGTTCATGCAGGCGGCCTTCAATCCCGGACGGCGAGCTCGCGAGGACCGAGCCCGGCCGTCCGGCTCGTGCCTGCGCAACCACCAGCTGCAACTCGGGGAGCTCCTGCTCGACCTCGCGAGCTCGCCACCCCAGCTCCAGCCTGGGAGCACCCGGCTGGTCGCCCTCCGGTTGCCCCGGTGTGGGAGGCAAATGGGAGCTCACGGCACCCGCGGCCTCCAGCCACGCTTGCGCGCTGCTTGCACCAGCTCACTGACACGCGCGCGCAACGTCGCCGGCGCAGGTGCGCTCAGCAGCGCCGGGCTCTGCACCTCGCCTCCAGGGTAGGCAAAGCTCACCTGCGGGCAACTCGCCAGTTTGTAGAGCGCCGCCAGCGCCCCGTCACGATCGAAGCCGATCGGGATGCTCAGGTTCCGTGCTCGCATCAGCTTGCGCAACTGACCTCGGGCTCCCTTGATCGCGACGCCCGCGAAACGCACGCCCGGGAACGAGGGTGCCAGCGCCTGGAGGTCACTCAAGATCTTCGGGCAAGAGCCTCCGTCGACGAATAGCGCCAGCACCACCGGCCCCTGTTCATAAAGTTCGCAGATGTTCAAGATCCCCGTGCCCCTCACCGAGCATGCTGGGTGCTTTCCCGCGGCGCCTTCGTTGGCATGGGCGGCTATGTCGGCGTCGCCGCTCAGATCACCCACTGCAAGCGGCACGGCGAATGGCGCCAGCGGATGACCGGGTTCGATGCCCCTAACCCCGTTCGGCTTCGTAAACGCCGTGTTAATCGTTATGAGTACCAAGATCACCAGCCCCAAGATGCCCACGTAGCGCCCGTATCGTGGGCCGGTGGGTTCAGAATTCATCCGAAAGCTCCTCGGATCGCGTCACAGCAGCCCTTGAGGAGAAATGTCGGAGTTTTCGGATAATTTCTTAGACCGACTCATGGCGTGCGCGCCCGTGCCGGCGCATCCAGTGAAAGCCCGGGACACGAACGGCGATCGCTCGCGGCCGCTCAGCGAGCATCAGCGCCGCGGGCAGGACCACCAGCACACCCACCAGCGAGACGCTCAGGTCGATCAGCGTCACCAGCCCAAAGTCACGGAGCATGCGAATGTCCGACAGCACCAGCACGCCGAAGCCCGCGATCGCCGTCACCCCCGATGCCGCCACCGCGGCACCCGTGCGCTTATAGGTGCGGCGCAACGCCACGATCGCATCTGCACCCCTGCGCCGCTCTTGCCGGTAGCGCTCGGACAGCAGAACGCTGAACTCAGTGGAGATGGCGATCACCAGCGCCCCCAGGGTCACAGACATCGGGTTCAGCGGCACCCTCAACGCGAACAAGATCAACGCAGAAGACCCCGTCGCCAGAGCGATCGGCGCTAGCGGTACGAGCGCCCGGCGGCGATCCCCGCGGAAGGCGATCAAGAGCACGAACGCGACCGCCGCCAGCCCCGCGAGCAGCATCTCCAAGCGCCGCCACGGCGACGCCACCTGCGCGCCCGACTGGGCCGCAAGCACCGGCAACCCGACCAGCTGTGCGCTCACGCCCGCGGGTGGGTGCAAGCTCGAGCGCATCTCTTCGATCACCCGCTGCTGCTGGTCGAGCCCCATCAGGCGGATGCCGAACGCGAGCGTCGCAACATGCCGGTCGGCACTGATCACGTCCTGGGAGAAGTAAGGCGGGATCGCGCGCAACAGGCCACTCACTTCGGCCTGCCTCAGCTTGGTTTTGTTCGCTGTCCCCGTGCCTTCACCAGCGAACAGATCCGGCAGCGAGAAGGCCGGACATAGCCGTGCCTTCCCGCAGCCCCGCGTGGAGCTGTAGCCGAAGCGTTTCAGCACTGCGCGCTCATATGAGCTCATCCATTCGAGCACCGGCGGCTTGGTCAAGTCCTTGGCGCTGACCATCAGGTCGAGCTGCCCTCCCACGCCCGTGACACGCTCGAGCACATTCAGATTCGCCAGCGACTGGAGGTTCTGCGGGACCAGCTTCGTGATGTCGGTCTCCACATGCGTCTGCGTATCCAGTCCCCAGCCGAGCACCGCCAGCGCCAGCCCCACGCCCAGTACGCACCCCGGCCGGCGTATTGCCTTCACCAGCGCCACCCTGGCCAGGAACCGGTTGACCGGATTGTCCAGCAGCAGTTCGCGTGCACCCCGCCATGCGGCACCCACCGACGCATCGAAGAGGCCTCCGCGCACTTGCGCCCCTCTCCGCCCGGCCGACCGGTCCTCAGCCAGCACCAGCGTCGCAGACCCCGCGGTGAGCGCGCACAAGAATGCGAGCACGACGCCCACTACCAGCAACAGCCCAAAGCTTCGCACCATCGGCACCGGCGAGAGCAACAGCACGAGCATTGCCCCAACACTCGCGACACCAGCCGTTGCGATCGCCGGGCCGCCGGCCGTGGCCGCGCGCATGACGGCCACCCGAGCGTCATCGGGTGGGTGGGCCCCTTCTAAGGCCTCCTCCACGCGTGACTGGAACTGGATCGCATAGTCCACCGCGAGCCCCACGAGCACCGGCAGCACCGCCACCTGAGCCACTGTCAGCGAGGCCCCTACGATCGACAGCGCACCGAACGTGAGTGCCGCGGCGAGCAGCGCGATCCCCAAAGGCAAAAGCCACGGCCTGCCTCGAAAGATCAGGCTGAGTGTGGCCGCCATAACCAGCATGACGGCCACCAGCAGCAGCGCGATCGAGTGCGTGATCCTCCCAGTAAGATCCGCGACGATCACCGGCTCGCCCGTCAGGAGATAGGACCCGCCGCGCGTCAGCCGCCATTGCTTCATCGCCACTACCTGGCGGATCAGCGCAATTGTGTGGGTGCGTGCGCCTTCGGACAGCCCGGCCTTCAAACGTACCGATACCAACGCAGCTTCGCGGCTCGGGAACAGGTACGCGAAGCGTTGCTTCGGCGTACCCGCCGGCTTGGTCGAGTCGAACACCAGCGTTGAGACGAACCTCGGATCGTCCAGGCTCGGCCGTGCGGTGAGGCCATACTGGAGCGCCAGTGTCGCGAGGCCCTCCTGGAAACGCGCCAGCGTGATCGAGCTCGCCTGACGGCCGAGCTTCTGCGCTTCGGCTTCGCTTTCACCACGCGCGAGCGCGGCCCTCCTAACGACCTTCTCAGCCTGCTTCGCCTGCGCTTCGGCCTGCTTGGTCTGGACTGAGAGTTGTTCGTCGATCTGTTCGGCGGCCTCGTTGATGAACGTGCCCGGACCGAACACCACCTTTACCGTCCGTGCCTGCGCCAGCTGTCCGCATGGCCCGCTTGCACCACCCTCTTTCGCGAGCGCCGTTACCGGGACGTTGCCTGACAGGCAGCCCTCCAGCCCCACCAGGCGGTCGACATCCGAGCTGAGCACGAGTTGCTGCAAATCGCCTTTCACCAGCACCTCGATCGGCTCTTCGCCGAAGTTCGCGTAAAACCGCTGGGTGGCCCTGTACTCGGGGCTGGAGCTCGACACGAAGGTGCTGGCCGCAGCCGTCGGGCGCAAGCGCAACGCAAAGGCCGCACCTCCCAGCCCGAGCGCCACGGCGATCGACACCACCAGCCAGGGCCGGCGCGCGGCCGCACCGGCAAGGGCCGAAAGAACTCGCGCCGTCATCTGGCCACCGCACCGGCGAGGGCATCGTCCTCACAAGCAACCGCGCAAGGAGTGTGGCGTACCGAGCGCTGGCCGGTCTCATCGCCGGCCAGCCAGCACGCGAGCGAACGGGGACGCCAACAGGGGCGCCGGGGCACCGCCGGTGTCACTCCATACCGAGCGGGCCCTGCGCTTCGCCCGAGAGGAACTGGCGGACGAACGGGTTCTCGCTCGCGAACAGCTCAGCCGCCGGCCCCGACTCGACGACGCGGCCCTTCCACAGGACCGAGATGTGTTCGCCGACGCGGCGCGCGCTCATGATGTCATGGGTGATCACCACATATGCCCCGCCGTTCTCCGCGTGGACTTCCTTGATCAGCTCGCACAGCAGCGCGGTGCGCACCGGATCGAGGCCCGAGTCGGGCTCGTCGAACAGCACGATCTCGGGGTCGAGCACAAGCGAGCGCGCGAACCCCGCGCGCTTACGCATCCCGCCGGACAGCTCGTTGGGCATCTTCGTGCCCTCGCCCCCCAAACCGACCTCGCGCATACGGCGGTCGACGATCTCGGCGATCTCCTCTTCGCTCTTCTCGGTGTGCTGGCGCAGCGGGAAGGCGACGTTGTCATACAGGTTCATCGATCCGAACAGCGCGCCGTCCTGAAACAGCACGCCGAACTTCTTGCGCAGCTCGAACAGCTCGGCGTCGGGCAGGCTCGGGATCGACTCTCCATGCACGAGCACATCGCCCTCGTCGGGATAGAGCAGGCCGACGATGTGCTTGATGCACACCGACTTGCCGGTGCCCGACGGGCCGATGATCATCGAGACCTGGCCCTCAGGAATTTCCATGTTCAGACCGCGCAGCACGTGGTTTCGCCCGAACGACTTGTGCACGTCGATGAACTCGATCGCGGCCGGCACCTTCGAGGCGTGGATCGTACCCGTGTGGTAGCTGAACTCCTCCGGATCGCTCTCGGGCGGTGGCTCAAAGGTAACCCCCGCGTTCGCCGTATCCTGCCCGGCCTCTTCCGGCTCGGGTGCTGCGTAGCCGGTCTCACCGCCGGGCTCTACAGGCGCAGAATGATGCGTGATCTGCTCGTAAGGTTCAGCACCGGAGCCCGGAATCTCCTCGGCCGGTCGGTCCTCAGCCATCACTCACCCTCCGATTGGGGCTCGTGCGTTGGTGCCCCAGAAGATTTGTGTGCCGAGCATTCCGATTATGTGCACGAGCACGATGTTGAGGACCATTGACTTGGCGGTGGCTCTGCCGACTCCGACGGGGCCGCCGCTGGCGTTGTAGCCGTAGTAACAGCCAACGAGCACGATCGCTGTGGCCATGAACATTGCCTTGACGAGGCTGTATAGGAAGTCCGGCGGTGCTTGGAATTGCCAGAAGATCAGCAGATAGCCACCCGATGAGACCGCTCCAACCTGTTGCACCACCGCGATGTAGGAAGCGAGGAAGGCTGCCCCGATCCCGGCCAGGTACATGAACGGCAGCACCAGCCAGGCGGCCAGCAGACGTGTGCCGCACAAGAACGTCATCGAGTCGATCCCCATCACCTCGAGCGCGTCGATCTCATCGGAGATGCGCATCGCACCGAGCTCCGCCACGATCCCCGTGCCGACCTTCGCGGCCATCATGTAACCGAACGCGTATGGTGTGATCTCGCGCAGATCACACCACGCGCTGAACACCCCTGAGTAGGCTGGCGCACCCTGAGCCTCGGTGAAGTACGCACCCTCGATCCCGCACTCCAGGCCGAGGATGAACATCAGCGCCCAGATGATCAGCGTCGAGGAGATGATCAAGATCCCCGACTGGCGCAGCGCCTCCCCAAAGAAACGAAACACGCGCAAACCCCACACATCCCGCAAGATGTTGCCGGTGAAACGACTGATCTCGCCCGTCGCGGCGAGCCATTCGCGCGGCATCGCCAGCAGCTCGTTCATTACCGACCGTCCTCCCTCGCCTGCCTGGACGGTCGAGGATCGAGTCCAGCAAGGACGCAGGGAGCGTGGCGCGCTCTGCACGCGAGCGACTGAGGACACAGCTGGGCGAAGGTCATCGGCCGTCCAGGCATTACTTGATCACCAGGATCTCGGGATGCGTGGCGAGCAGCGTCTGGGTGAAGACATAGTCGAAGGCGAAAATCGCCAAGAACGTGACGACGACCGCCTGGTTGACCGCCCGCCCGACGCCCTCAGCGCCGCCAGAGGCGGTCATGCCCTTGTAGCAGCAGACGATCGCGATGATCGCCCCGAACAGTGTCGTCTTCAGCACCGATCCCCATAGGTCAGTGGTCGAGGCATTCGCGAACAGCGTCGCCCAGAAGGGCCCCAACGGCTGGCCCTTGACGAACTCGGCGAGCAGACCGCCGAAGATCCCGAACAGCAACGCGTAGATGTTGAACAGGCCGGTCACGATCATCAGCGCCAGGAAGCGAGGCACCACGAGGTTCTTAATCGGGTCCACGCCCAGCACCTGCAACGCGTCGAGCTCCTCACGGATCTTGCGCGCCCCCAGATCAGCCGTGATCGCGGTGCCCGCCACGCCCGCGAGCACTATGGCGGTCACGTTCGGGCCGATCTCGCGGATCGCCGCGAGCACGAAGATCCCGCCGAGCCGGTCTAGCGCACCGAATATCTCAAAGAAGTTCGCCGCCTGCAGGCCGGGGGCGGCGTAGCACAAGGCCACTGTGGATACGAGCAGCGGAAACCAGCACAGCCGTATCGCGAACAGGAACTGCGACACGAACTCCCCGCCATACGGGTAAGGCGGGCGCAGGGCAGACCATATGGTCCTACCCGTCAGGATCATCATGTCCCCGACTTCCTCGATCAGGTTCCTCGCCGGGAGGAAAGCCCGCTCAGCTGAACTGCGAACCATCTCTGCTTCCCCTCCTCGGGTGACGATCGACGGCACGGCGCACTTTACGCGATGCGCCCCCTGCACGCCACCACCGTCTACGCGGAGGCCCTGTCTCCTCCAGCCGGATAGCCACCCCCGCTGGTATCGTGGCGCCACCGTGAGGGGGAGGCGAGTCTTTTCGACGTTACTCCTTGGCGCCTGGGGCGCTGGCGGTGCCCTGCTCGCCGCCGGATGCGGCCAAGCGCGCCAAGACGCTCATGAACCGAACGCTACCTTCACCGTCCAGGTGGTCAAGGCTAGCTTCCCGGCCCGTCAGGCTGTCGCACGGCAGAGCCGCCTCGAGCTACTGGTGCGCAACACCGGCACTCGCACCGTGCCGAACGCCGCGGTCACGATCGACTCCTTCGCCTACACCAATACCTACCCCGAACTGGCCTTCAACAAGAGTCCGATCTGGGTCGTCGAACAGGGTCCCGGGAAGATCCCCAAGCGTCCCGTCGAAAGCGAGGAAATCAGCCCGCCCGGCGGTGGCCAGACGGCCTATGTCAACACCTGGGCACTAGGCCCGCTCGCCCCCGGAAAAACGCAAACATTCCTCTGGCGAGTCGCCCCCGTCAAGCCAGGACTCCACAGAGTCAACTTCACGATCGCCGCGGGCCTCGCCGGCAAGGCCCGCGCTCAGCTGGCGGGCGGCGCGGCGGCGACGGGCCACTTCACCGTCGACATCGCCCCCAAGCCCCCGGCCACCCACGTTGATCCCAACACTGGCCAGGTCGTCTCGGGCTCCGCCCCGCTCACGCCCTAGCTCCAGTCTCTCGCGCTGCTTGGCCCGCTGTCGAAAGATCTTCCCCCCGCTTTCGCCAGGCGGAGATGTCAATCGGGCACCTTCGCACTACGATTCTCTTCGGCCCACGTCCGACCCAGCTACTGGCGGCGTGCCCCGGCCTGCCCGTTCGCCCTTCCCGAGGAGGAATCAACCCCACCCATGCCACGCCAGCAGAATGTCACCGCCGCCCAGTGGAGCGCCAACGGAAGCGGGCTCGGCTCGCCCGACCTGACCCTGCCCGGCAATCAGGTATTCGCCTCCAACGTATTCTCCTCTGCGGTCCAGCGCCACCGGCTGCCCAAGCACGTCTACAAGGCCCTGCAGAAGACCCTCAGCCGCGGGGCGGCTCTGGACACCTCTCTGGCCGACGCGGTCGCCCAGGCGATGAAGGCGTGGGCGATGGAGAAAGGCGCCACCCACTACACCCACTGGTTCCAGCCGCTGACGGGATCCACCGCCGAGAAGCACGACTCGTTCTACGGCCCCGCTGGCGACGGCTCGGCGATCGCCGAGTTCTCCGGCAAGGAGCTGATCCAGGGTGAGCCTGACGCTTCCTCGTTTCCCACCGGCGGCATCCGCGCCACGTTCGAGGCGCGGGGCTACACAGCCTGGGACCCCACTTCGCCCGCCTTCATCCTCGAGAACCCCAACGGCGCGCTGCTGTGCATCCCCACCGCCTTCACCTCCTGGACGGGCGAGGCGCTCGACCACAAGATCCCGCTGCTGCGCTCGATGGACGCGCTCTCCGGAGCGGCCGTGGCAGCGCTGAAGCTACTGGGCGTGGAGGATGCCGCGCGCGTCTTCACGACGATCGGCTGCGAGCAGGAGTACTTCCTGATCGACGAGCAGTACTACTTCGAGCGCCCCGACCTGCTGACGACGGGGCGCACCCTATATGGCGCGCAGCCCCCGAAGGGCCACGAGCTCGACGACCACTACTTTGGCTCGATCCCTGAGCGCATACTCGCCTACATGCTCGACGTCGAGCTCGAGCTGGCCAAGCTCGGCGTGCCGATCAAGACGCGCCACAACGAGGTCGCGCCGAACCAGTACGAGGTCGCGCCGATCTTCGAGAACTCCAACGTCGGCGCCGACCACCAGATGATCACCATGCAGATCATGCAGAACACCGCCCGCCGCTATGGGCTGATCTGCTTGCTGCACGAGAAGCCCTTCGCCGGCGTCAACGGCTCGGGCAAGCACAACAACTGGTCGATGGGCACCAACACCGGGCTGAACCTGCTCGATCCCGGCGATACCCCCGCCGAGAACTTGCAATTCCTGTTCTTCTGTGCGGCGGTCATCCAGGCCGTCAACCGCCACCAGGCGCTGCTGCGCGCATCGATCGCGAGCGCCGGCCAGGATCACCGTCTGGGCGCCAACGAGGCGCCGCCGGCGATCATCTCGATCTTCCTCGGCGCGGAGCTCGAGAAGGTGTTCGGCGCAATCCAGGACGGCAAAGTACAGGCCTCGAAGCCCGGCTCATTCCTGGGACTCGGCACTCCGGTCCTGCCGCCACTGCCGCTGCACGGAGGCGATCGCAACCGCACCAGCCCATTCGCGTTCACCGGCAACAAGTTCGAGTTCCGCGCGCTCGGCTCGAGCTCCTCGCCAGCCTTCCCCAACACCGTGCTCAACACGATCGTCGCCGAGTCTGTAGACGAGCTCGCGGGCAAGCTCAAAGACGCGCTCAAAGGCTCTGCTGCCATACTCGAGAAGGCCGTCACCAAGGTCGTCAAGGACGTGTGGTCGGCCAACAAGCAGATCGTCTTCGACGGCGACGGGTACTCCGAGGCGTGGCACAAGGAGGCTGAGAAGCGAGGCCTTGCCAACCTGCGCACCACCCCCGACGCGCTGCCGTGGCTCGTCGAGAAACAGACGCTTGCCGCGTTCAAGAAATACAAGGTCCTCTCCAAGCGCGAGCTCGACTCCCGCTACGAGGTGTTTACCGAGCAGTACGCCGTAACGATCAATATCGAGTCCGAGACCGCGGCCGCGATCGCCCGCACGATGATCCTGCCGGCGGCGATCCGCTACCTAAACGAACTCCAGGCGACTGGGCTAGAGGAGCTCGCAGGCGAGATCGAACCGCTGATCAAGGAGCTCCACTTCGCGCTGCGGGGGCTCGAGGACGCCAACCTCAAGGACAACCAGCCCGACTCTTCCGCCCAGAAGTGGGCGCTCTACATGCGCGACACGGTGATCCCGGCGATGGAAGATGTCCGCGACGTGTCTGACCGCTTGGAGAAGCTCGTGGCCGACGATCTCTGGCCGCTGCCGAAGTACTCGGAGATGCTCTTCATCAAGTAGGCCCTCGATAGCATGGCCTTAGTGCCACGCGACTATCTACAAGCGATCAAAGACCGTGTCGTCGTCTACGACGGCGGCATGGGCGCCACGCTCGAGCAGTTCGAGCTGAGCAGCGAGGACTACGGCGGCCTTCAGGGCAAGTGCCACGAGGCGCTCGTGCTCAACCGCCCGGACGTGATCGAGGGCGTGCACGCCTCGATGATCGAGGCCGGCGCGGAAGTGGTCGAGACGGACACCTTTCAGGCCTCGCGGATCAAGCTCGATGAGTGGGGATTGGCCGATTACACGGTCGAGATCAACACGAAAGCCGCGGAAATCGCGCGCAAGGCGGCGGGCGAGAACCGCTTCGTCGCGGGCTCAATCGGCCCGACCGGTTATCTGCCCGCCTCTGAAGAGGCCTCGCTCGGGCAGATCCGCTTCAGAGAGCTGGTCGAGGTTTTCGCCGAGCAGGCCGCGGGGCTGATCGACGGTGGCGCGGATCTGATCATTATCGAGACCGCCCAGGACATCCTCGAGGTCAAGGCCGCGGTGTTCGGCGCGCGGGAGGCGTTCGCGAGCACAGGCAGGACGCTGCCGATCCATACCTCGGTCTCGCTGCTGCCGAACGGCGGGAAGATGCTGCTCGGCACCGACATCTCCGCGGTGCTCACCACGCTGGAGGCGCTGAAGGTCGACGTGATCGGGCTGAACTGCTCGACCGGCCCGGAGGACATGCGCGACGCGATCCGCTTCCTCGGCGAGTTCTGCCCCGTGCCGGTCGCCTGCATCCCCAACGCCGGCCTGCCACTGCAGGGGCCCGACGGCGAGACGATCTTCCCCGAGAAGCCCGAGCCGCTCGCGCAGGCGCTGCAGGAGTTCGTCGAGCGCTACGGCGTCGGCGTCGTCGGCGGCTGCTGCGGGACCACGCCCGAGCACATCTCAGCGATCGTGGAGCGTGTCGGACGCACCGCCGAGCGACCCGACGGCCGTCCGGTCGCGGCGCGGCCAGCCCCGCGCCCGCCGCATCTGTCTTCGATGATCGCCGCCACGCCGCTCGTGCAGGAGCCAGCGCCGACGATGGTCGGCGAGCGCGTCAACTCGCAGGGCTCGCGCAAGGCCAAGGAGCTGCTGCTGGCCGACGACTACGACGGCCTCGTGCAGATCGCCGAGAACCAGGTGAGCGGCGGCGCGCACGTGCTCGACCTGTGCGTTGCGTTGACCGAGCGCTCCGACGAGGACGAACAGATGCGCTTGGTCGCCAAGAAGGTCTCGCTGACCCAGCCCGCGCCGATCCAGATCGACTCGACCGAGCCCGAGGTGATCGCGACCGCGCTCGATCAGATCCCCGGTCGCGCGATCGTCAACTCCGTCAACCTCGAGGCCGGACGCGACAAGCTCGACCGCGTCGTGCCACTGGCGCTCGCGCACGGCGCGGCGCTGATCGCGCTGACGATCGACGAGGTCGGGATGGCGAAGACGGCCGAGCGCAAGGTCGAGATCGCCAAGCGGATTCGCGACCTGTGCTGCGAGGAGCACGGCCTGGACCCCGAACTGTTGATCTTCGACTGCCTGACGTTCACGCTGACGACAGGCGACGAGGAGTGGCGGCCGTCGGCCGTCGAGACGATCGCGGGGATCAAAGCGATCAAGGAAGAGATCCCGCACGTGAAGACCTCGCTGGGCGTCTCCAACGTCTCCTTCGGTGTCTCCCCCGGCGCGCGCGCGGTGCTCAACTCGACCTTCCTGCACCACTGCGTCCAGGCGGGCCTCGATCTGGCGATGGTCAACCCTAACCACATCACGCCCTATTCGGAGATCTCCGACGTCGAGCGCGAGCTGGCCGACGACCTCGTGTACAACCGCCGCGAGGACGCGCTGGAGCGGTTCATCGCCCACTTCGAGTCCAAAGGCGAGGAGGAGGGACCGGCGGGGGCGGCGGACCCGACCGAGGGCATGGAGCCAGAGGAGGCGCTGCACTTCCACATCCTGCGCCGCCGCAAGGAGGGCGTGGAGGACTGGATCGACAAGAGCGTGGAGAAGATCGGCGCGGTGCCGACGCTCAACGAGGTGCTGCTGCCGGCGATGAAAGAGGTCGGCGACAAGTTCGGCGCCGGCGAACTGATCCTGCCGTTCGTGCTGCAGTCGGCCGAGGTGATGAAGAAGGCCGTCGCGCAACTGGAGAAATACCTCGACAAGATCGAGGGCTACACGAAGGGCACGGTCGTATTGGCGACCGTGTTCGGCGACGTGCACGACATCGGCAAGTCGCTCGTCAACACGATCCTCACGAACAACGGCTACACGGTGATCGATCTTGGCAAGCAGGTGCCGATCCAGACGATCCTCGACGCCGCGGTCGAGCACGAAGCGACCGCTATAGGTCTTTCCGCGCTGCTGGTGTCGACCTCCAAGCAGATGCCAGCCGCGATCCAGGAGTTGCACGCGAAGAACCTCGACTACCCGGTGCTGATCGGCGGCGCCGCGATCAACCGCGCGTTCAGCTACCGGGCGCTGTACCCCGGCGGCAAAGACTCCGAGGAGCCCTACGCGCCGGGCGTCTTCTACTGCAAGGACGCCTTCGAGGGCCTGTCGGTGATGGACCAGCTGATCGACGCCGACGCCCACGCGGCGCTTTTGGAGAAGCTGCGCACCGGCGCCACGGCTTTCCGCGCCAAGGGCGAGGAGCCCGTCGAGGAGCTCAACTTCGCCGACGACTCCGTCCGCTCGGTCGCGCGCGTCGACGTGCCGATTCCGACGCCGCCGTTCTGGGGCGTGAAAGAGATACCCGTCGACCTCGACGAGGTCTACCCGCACCTCGACACGCACGTTCTGTTCAAGCTGCACTGGGGCGGCAAGGGCGTCAAAGGCGAGGCCTGGCAAAAGCTGCTCGCCGATGACTTCCGCCCGCGACTGGAGCGCATGTGGCGCGAGCAGACCTACCTGCACCCGCGCGCGCTGCTCGGCTTCTTCCCTTGCTATTCCGCCGGCAACGACATCGTCGTGCTCGACCCAGACGACCGCAAGACGGAGCTCACGCGCTTCGTCTGCCCGCGCCAGCCGAAGGGCGATCGGATCTGCCTCGCGGACTTCTACCGCCCGGCGGTCGACGCCACGGGCGAGCCTTCGGCAAAAGGTTCACCGCCGGCCGAGCTCGACGTAATCGCCGTGCAGGCCGTGACCGTCGGCGGCGAGGTCACCGACCTGATGGCGAAGCTCGAGACCGACGGCGAGTTCGCCGAGCAGCTGTTCGTCCACGGCCTCGGCGTGCAGACTGCCGAGGGGCTGGCCGAATGGCTGCATTACGAGGCCCGCAAGATGCTCGATATTCCGGTCACGCAGGGCCGCCGCTACTCGTGGGGCTACCCAGCGGTGCCCGAGCAGTCAGAGCACCTGAAGGTGGAGAAGCTCCTCGGCCTTGCGGACATCGGCATGAAGATCACCGACGGCTACGCGCCGGTGCCCGAGCAATCGACGCTCGCGCTGATCGCCCACCACCCGCAGGCGATCTACTTCGGCACGCGCCAAGGCCGCCTGCTGCCCGACGGCTCACCCGACGACGTGATCCGCGGCTCGGCCCGCGACCCATCGCTGTTCGGCGAGCTCGACGACGCCGATCCGCCAGACGGAGCCGTCGAAGCCGAGGACGAGCCCGCCCTGGCTTAGGAAGCTCGAGAAGCGGCGCAGCATCTACCGCTCGACGTGCGAGGGCGAACCCTTGGCAGCGCTGGAGCGCCCCGAACCCTCCGACAGCGGGCTGAGCTTGACCGGCCCCCCAGACATCGTGCGCAAGCGCACGTCCTTCCAGGAGAGCCCCTCGGTGACCAGCGCGGGCACCCCCATCAGCACCGCCGTAGCGACCTCGACCACCTGCAGGACGATGCCATAGGCGAGCGCGTCGGGGGTGGAGACGTGGTAGGCCCCGGCGAGCACGGCCACACACGCCGCCTGGAAGACGCCGACGTTGGCCGGGGTGGCCGGCAGAACCGCGGTGACGTTCACGGCGAACAGGATCGCCGCGGCGCCCGCCACCCCAACGTGGCTGTTGAGACCGAGCGCCATCAACAACAGCCAGCACGCCATCCACTGCAGACCCCAGGCCCCGAGCTGCACGATCGCAGCGACTGCCGCCTGGCGAGGGTGACGGAACACGAGCAACCCTTCGCGAACGCGTACCAGGGAGAGACGCAGCGCGGCCAACAAAACCCGTAGGCGCAGCGAGCGTGAGATAGCCGCGCGCGGCAGGAGTACTGGCGCGAGCAACACGACGGCCAGCGCGCCGAGCGGCGCCAGCGCCGCGGCGATCAGCGCGCCGTGATGACCGTTGAACAGATCGACGCTCGAGAACATCACAACCCCGAGAATGCCCAGCGCGAGCAGGTTGAGCAGCGTTTGCGAGACCATCGTGCCAAGCACCACGGGCAGCGTCTCCCGGGCCCGGCCGAGGCGGCGCGCGACGATCAACGCCCGCGAAGGCTCCCCCAGGCGCGCAGGGAGCGTCGCTGACATCAGCACCCCGATGAATGTGCCCTGCATCGCGTCGCGGCGTTTGGCCTTGCGCCAGGTCGGGGCCGCCGAGAGGATCGCGTGCCAGGCGATCGCACGGGCGAACATCGAGGCGCACATCAGCGCGAGGCCAGCGGCGAGCAGGCCGGGGCTGGAAGCGAGCAGGCTCGTGGCCACACGACCCACCCCGATGTGCACGAGCGCCAGCAGGGCGAGCGCGAGGCCACCCAGCGAGGCTGCCACCACCGCGCCACGACGTAGCGCTGGCTTGGAACGCTCTCGCACAGGCTTACCCGCACCGGCCGGGGAGGGGCCGGCCGGCATCTCGAGGCTTGGCAGGCGCTGGGCGGGGATCCGCGGCAGCAGATCGGCGGGAACCAAGCCGAAGCGCACCCCGACCCGGGCGGCGCGCGTCGCGGGACGACCGACCGACAAAGCCTGCTCGTAGCAGTCGAGCACCTCGGCGGCGACGTGCGGCCAGGAGAAGCGCCCGGCTCGCGCACGCGCTTCGGTGGCCATCCGCATCCGGGTGCTGGCATCGAGCGCGAGCGAACGCAGCGCCTCGGCCAGCGCGAGCGCATCGCCGGGAGGCGTGAGCACACCCTCGATCCCGTCGCGCACGACGTCGCGGTAGCCGGGTATGTCAGAGGCCACGACGGGCGTGCAGGCGGCGAGCGCCTCGGTAAGGACCATGCCGAAGCTCTCGCCATGCAGCGACGGCGCGCACAGCACCTCGGCCCGGGCGAGCTCGGCCAGCTTGCGGGACTCTGAGACCTTGCCGAGCGCATGCACGCCGCGGTCGTCGAGCATCATGTGCGCGACCTCGTCCTGGGAAGCCCCGACGAGCGTGAGCGTCGCGGGGACCTGCTCACGCAGCGCCTCGAACGCACGCAGCAAAACCGGCAGGCCCTTGCGTTTGACGGCCTGGCCGATGAACAGGATCCGCAGCGGACCATCGGGCTCGTCCAGCGCATCAAACTGCTCAGCTGCACCGAGATGAACGCCGTTAGGCACGATCCGGTAGCGCCCACCGTAGAAGCGTCGCGCGGTCCAGGCGGCGGCCTCGGAGACAGCGATACGGACGTGCAGGTGGTTCATCCGCCGCCTGGCGCCGAGCAGGTTCGCGATCCCGTTCGTTAGTGCATTCTCCGAATAGGTGTGGAACGTGCCGACCAGCGGCAGCTCCGGCGCAGTGGAACAGAGGGCGTCCCAGCCGAGCAGCGGCACGACCGGCTCGTGGATGTGCAGCACGTCATAGGAGCCGTTGCGCAGCTCGCGGCGCATTGCCAGCACCCCGGGAGGGATGGGTACGAGGTTCGAGACGGCGCCATTGGCGGGAAAGCCGGCTGTCCGTCCGAGCGCGACGAACTGCTCGGGCTCCTCAAGGCGCTGGGGACGTGCGCCCCGGTGCAGTCGCCGCGAGAGCGCGTCATCGGGGTCGAACGGAGCGAGGATACGGGCGTCGTGGCCAAGCGCGGTCAGCTCAGCCGCGAGCGCCTCGATATGGCGCGTTACACCACCGGGGTACGTCCACGAATACGGCGACAGCAGCGCGATCCGCACAACTCAACTGTAGCCTCTTCAGAGGGTGGCGCAGCCGGCCGGAGTGCCGGCGGAGCCGGGCCCCTCTATCTTTGGTCATGCTATGAGCACCCGGCACTTCGTGAAGTACACGTTCCTGAAGATGGACCCCGCCTGGCGCCGGCTCGACGACGAGCAGCGCGAGCAGGACAAGCGCGAGTTCAACGCCGCGTGCGAGGACTTTGCCGACGGCCACATGCTGCAGGCTTTCTCGCTGGTTGGCACGCGCGGCGACGCCGAGCTCTTGCTGATCTCAGAGGCGGAGAACCTCGACCGGATCCACGAGCTGCACGTCGTGCTGGGACAGAGCGGGCTGATGAAGTGGGCGGAGATCCCTTACTCCTTCCTCGGGATGCGCAAGAGCTCGGAGTACTCCGAAGACGAGCGCACCATCCCACGAGGCTTTCGCGGGAAGTACGTGTTCGTCTATCCGTTTGTGAAGTCGCGCGCGTGGTATGCGCTTCCAGCCGATGAGCGCTGGCGGATCATGCAGGGACATATCGAGGTCGGGCGTGAATATCCGGGGGTAGACAACCACACGACGTACTCGTTCGGGCTGGACGACCAGGAGTTCGTGGTCGCGTTCGACACCGATGACGTGGGCACGTTCCTCGATCTGGTCCAGCGCCTGCGCAGCACCGAGGCCTCTGCGTACACCGTGCGCGACACACCCAGCTTCACCTGCCTGGCGATGTCCGTGGGCCGTGCGCTGAACGCGCTCGACGGCGAGCCGGTCTCCTTCGAGGCAGCTTCCGCTGTCTAATCGCGGCCTCGCCCAGCTACGCCGGAGCGACCCGGTCATGGCGGAGCTGATCGCAGCAGTGGGAAAGCTGCCAAGCGTCAGCAACGGGCGCCCGGACAAGGAAGACCACTACGGAGCGCTGGTGCGCACGATCGCTTCTCAGCAACTGTCGGTGCTCGCCGCCCGCGCGATCTACGGACGCCTGACGGCGCGCTTTCACGATCGGCCGCCGACGCCGCAGGAGATCCTCGACGACGAGCCCGAAGAGCTGCGCGCCGCCGCCGGGCTCTCACGCGCGAAGGTGAGCTACCTGAGGTCACTGGCCGAGCACACGCTCTCAGGCGTTCTGGAACTGGAGCGACTGAACGAGCTCGACGACGAAACGGTGATCGCGGAGCTCACGGCTGTCAAGGGCCTCGGGGAGTGGAGTGCGCAGATGTTCCTGATGTTCCACTTGGAGCGCCCCGATGTGCTGCCCACCGGCGACCTCGGCATCCGCCGCGCGATCGAACGTGCCTACGGGCTGGACTCACTGCCCGACCCGATCGCGATGGAGAAGATCGCCGAGCCGTGGCGACCACACCGCACCCTGGCCTGCCGCTACCTGTGGCGCTCGCTTCAGAACGAGCCGGGGTAACCACCGGGCCTCCGTCGGCTGGATACGACATCCGTCGATAAGTCCCTACTGGCGTCGAGCACGCCGCGACCACGTCCGACGTCCGGCGCATGGTCCATTGGCGCCATGCCTGCCTGCGCGCAAAGACGGCGCCGGATCGATGAAGACGCGCCCCAGACTGGGCAAACGCGCCGGACAAGGCGCACGCTCGCGCGCAGAGAAGCATCACAAGAAGCACGCCAAGCACCACAAGCGTAAGCACCGCAAGCCTAAGCACCACCACAAGCACCACAAGACGACGCTGAAGCACAAAGCGTCGCTGGCGCCCGTCGGCCCCCCGGCCTCGCCGCCTGCCCCCTCTCCCGCCCCGGTCCCGTCGCTCGGCGCGCCGGTCTCTCTCGCTCAGGCGCACCGCCTGCTGTGGCGTGCTGGCTTCGGTCCGGTTCCCGGACAGGCCGAGGCGCTGGTCGGCCAGCCGCTGAGTCAGGTCGTCTACGGCCTTACCCGTCCCTCGGGTCCCGCCAACCTCATCGGTCCCGAACCCACCGACGAAGAAGGCCATCCCCTGGCTCCGGCGGACGCGTGGGGCCAAGACCACTGCTGGTGGCTGGACCGCATGGTGCGTTCTGATCAGCAGCTCGTCGAGCGGATGACGTTCATATGGCACGACTGGTTTGCCAACTCCAACGAGAAGGTGAACAGCCAGCAGCTGATGCTCGACCAGAACAACCTGTTCCGCTCGATGGCGCTCGGCAGCTTCCACGACCTGTTCCTCGCAGTGACCACCAACCCAGCGATGCTCGTCTTCCTCGACGGTATCTACAACGAAAAGGAAAACCCGAACGAGAACTACGCCCGCGAGATGATGGAGCTGTTCTCGCTCGGCGCCGATCGCGGCGCCTACAGCGAGGATGACGTGCGCGAAATGGCTCGCGCTCTGACCGGCTGGCAGGGGGAATGGACGGAAGAGGGCTATGCCAACTTCCATTACGACCCAGAACGGCACGACGAAGAAGCCAAGACGGTGTTCGGCCAGACGGGCAACTGGAACTACGAAGACGCCGTGCGCCTGTGCGTCGAACACCCGCTGCACGCCTCGTTCTTCGTCACCAAGCTGTGGGGCTACTTCATCCCCACGCCGCCCGACGAAGCGACGCTGGCGTCACTGCAAGGCCTGTACCTGAGCTCCGGATACAGCATCCGGGCGGTGGTCGAGGCGATCCTCCAGCACCCCGACTTCTACGAAGGCCCCGAGCTCGTAACCCCGCCGGTCGTCTACAACGCTGGGCTGCTGCGCGCGATCGGCCGACCGATCGACACGACTTCGTGGGCGTGGCTGTCGGCGGGCGCCGGACAGCAGCTGTTCTACCCGCCGAACGTTTCCGGCTGGGACTTCACCCGCTGGCTCGACACTTCGACCATCAAGGCGCGCTGGGAAATGGCCAGCTACGTAACCGCGAATACCTACCCCAACCCGTGGCCCCCAGAAGGCACGCCTGAATACAGCGACACCGAGACCCCGAGCGAAGCGCTCGCGAGCGCGCTGGCCTACTGGGCGAACCCGCTGCTGTCCACAGAATCACAGCAATGCATAGCCGCCTTCGCTAGCTCCTGCCTCACGGGCGTCGCCACCGCGGAATGGGAGCAGAGCCCTTTCCGGGCAATAAGGCAGAACGCGCTGCGGATGCTGATCGCCACCTCCCCCGACATGCAGGTGAGCTAAAGCATGGCCAAGAGCTGTTCGTGCAACGACTTCAACCGCGCCCAGCTGCTGCGCCGTGGCGCAGCCGTGGCGGGGAAGGGCCTGCCGTCGATCGAGCCGGGGATGCCTCTGCCGGCCGGCACGGGTATGGACCGGCGCACATTCCTGCTGGCGTCGGCCGGCACAGCCCTGTCGGTGTACGGCGCCTCGATGCTCAGCCCGCGCAACTTCGAAGAGGGGATCGCCGCGGCCGCCGCGGCCGCCGCGGCCGCGCCCAAACAGCCGGTGCTCGTGTCGATCTTCATGGAAGGCGGCTGGGACGCCCTGTCGGTGCTCGCGCCACTCGGAGCGATCGCAAAGGAAAAAGAAAAAGAAGAACAGCACCGCTACGAGACCCTGCGTCCCCAAATTGCCGCGGCTCTCATCAAAGCCCAGGAAGAAGCCGGAGGTGGACAGCCGTTCACAGAGGACGAAACTCTGATGTGGCATCCACAGGCCAAGGGCCTGGCCCAACTGCACCAGGAGGGCAAGGTCAGCGTCTTCCCGGCGATCGGCTATGACCCGCCGGATGAGAGCCATTTCACCAGCCGTCACTACTGGGAGGTAGGCCAGCTGGACACCGAAACCCGCACGGGCTGGATGGGGCGCTACCTGGACCTGGCGGGCGACCCCGGCAACCCGCTGCAGGGCCTCTCTCTGGACTATGACCTGGCCCCGGCGCTGGCGACTGCCAAGATGCCTGTCGCAGCGATCTCCTCGCCGTCGGACTACAACTTCTGGGCCTATGGATTGAGCGATCCGCTGACCGAACCGACGCTCGATACCTTCGGAGCGCTAGGCGCCCTCGCGGCACCCACGCCAGCCTATGCCCAGGCCCGCGCGGCATCGCTTGATTCGAGCATCATCCGCCAGAAGATGGCGCCGTTTGTCGAACACGAAGGCAAACCGGCATTCACATCTCCTGTGCCCTACCCAACGCAGGGCGGCGAATTTCCCCAGCGGCTCGCGGCGCTCGCGCAGATGCTCGACTCTGGCCTGCCGATCAAATGCGCTTCGCTGAACGCCGTGGGGGGCTACGACACGCACTCTGACGAGGCGAACACGCTCTCGACAAATCTCGGCCAGACAGTGGAATCGGTGCTGGCATTTCAGCGGGACCTCGAAGCTCGCAAACTGGCCGATCGCGTGCTGATCCAACTATGGTCGGAGTTCGGCCGTCGCCCAGAAGAAAACGGTTCGGGCACCGACCACGGCGCGGCCGGGGTCTCGTTCCTGATTGGGACCCAGGCCGCCGGCAAAATGGTAGGCGAATTCCCTGGCCTTCAGAAACTGGACGAAAACGAAAACCTCATCAACACCTCCGACTACCGCGCGATGTACTCCGCGCTGCTGGCCCAGTGGTTTCAGACCGAAGCCGGACTCGTCATCCCGGGGGCGGGAACCGGTGTGGCCGGTCCCGGCCCGTTCGGCGAAGTCCCGCAGTTGGTCAAGAGCTGATGTTGCGCGCGGCGAAACCCGTGCTCCTGCCATGTGTGCTGTGCCTGGTATGTGGCACGGTGGCCGCGGCGTCACTCGCCGCACCCGGACATTCCTCGCGCCATCGCTCCTCTCACACGGCGCGGGCCTGCCATTACACGAGACATCGCCGCTGTCACCGCAAGCACAAGCTGGGCGCATCCTCCAAACCCTCTGTACACGCGCCCGCGAGTGCCTCTGCCGGCTCGAGCTCGACGGGCGCCTCGATCACGCCGGTCACTCCCAGCCCAGGTGCGACGCCCCCAGGCCCAGCCGCAGGAGCACCTCCCGCGGAATCTCCCTCCAGTCCAGCGGCGCCCGCGCGCGTGCAGGTGATCGCAAGGGAGTACAGCTTCACGCTCTCGCGCAGCGAAGTGCCCGCCGGGAAGGTGATCGTCGAGCTCGCCAATTACGGCCAGGACGAACACAACCTGCACGTGACCGAACCGAGCGAAGGCTCAGAAGCGGGTTCGCTTCCGAACACACTGCCGGGCGCCCATCCGGACCTCACGCTGAACCTGCGCCCCGGCAGCTACAAGCTGTTCTGCTCGCTCAAAGAACACGAGGCAAAAGGCATGAAGGCCACGCTCGTCGTGAAGTGAGTCAGGCCACCCGCCGTACGACCACGGTGCGGTCGGCCTCGGCGGCGATCTCCCAGCCGGGCGTGGAGTCATCCGCGCGGAAATGGCGTGCCACGACCGCGGTGGGGCCGGGGAGCCCGCGCCCACCGGCCTGGTCGGCCCGCGCATCGTGGAACACCACGTAGCCGCCGGCGGGCACGAACTGCGCCCAGCACGACCAGTCCAGCTCACAGCCCGTCTCGGAGTGATCACCGTCGATGAACACGAGGTCGGTCTCGCCCTGCCAGCGCGCGGCAAGCTCCTCGGAGAGACACACGTGCCAGTGGACGGCAGGCGCCTGCGGGCCGCGGCGGCGCAACGCTCGCTCAACCACGCGCCGCGTCGCCCGCTCGGTGGCGCCCCACCCGTTCGGCAGCGCATCGGGATGGGAGCCGAAGGGATCGACCAGGTGCAACTCCGCGCCCGGCCCAAGCGCGTCGAGGAGCGCCAGCGCCGAAGACCCCTCATACACCCCGATCTCGACCACCCGGCGTGCGCCGTGCGCCGCCTGCAGCAGTACCCGCGCATCCTCCGCAGAGTGCATCGTGCGTGGCGGTATCAGCCCAAGCCCGACCGCAAGCGCACGCAGGCGCACATCGTCGCGCAGGCGATCAGGCGTCAGGCTCCGTAGAGGGGAGGGTAGGGCTGGCACAACGGAGCGCACCCTACGCGCTCCGAACCTCAGACTGCGGAGACTTGCTCCTCCTCGGCCACCCTGAAGGACGATCCGCAGCCGCAGGCGGCTACCACGTTGGGGTTTGACACCTTGAAGCCCGCGCCCTGCAGGCTTTCCTCGTAGTCGATTACCGAGCCGCGCACGAACGGCAGGCTCTCGTTATCGACCAGCAGCTTCAGCCCGTGGCTCTCGAACACGATGTCGCCGTCGCGTTGCTCGTCGAACGCCAGCTGATACTGAAAGCCCGAGCAGCCGCCCCCGCGCACGCCCACACGCAGGCCCGCCATGCCCGCGTCAGACTCCTGCGCCGTCAAAAACTCGCGGACCTTCTCGGCACCCTTGTCGCTGATCGTGATCATCGCTTTCCAAAGTATAGCGGCTAAGCTGGAGCTGAAATGCTCTCTGCCGAGGACCTAAAGCAGCGCATCGAGGCGTCGATTCCGGGAGCCCACGCGGAGGTGGAGGACTACACCGGGGGCGGCGATCACTTCCGCGCAACCGTCACCGCCGAAGCGTTTGCGGGGCGCAGCCGCATCGAGCAGCACCGCCTCGTTTACGAGATCTTCGGGGAGGAGATCGGCGGCCCCATCCACGCCCTTTCGCTGAAGACCCAGACCCCGCAGAAGACCCCCACCCCATGAGCCAGGAGCCCTCCCATGCCCAGTAGCGAGCCAAGCACCATCCGCGACCTTCCGATGTCCGCCAGCCAGCCCAGCATTGCGGGTGAGGCTCCCAGCTCCAGCGAGGAGACCAACCCGATCCGCGAGGCGGTCACACAGGCCATCTCAGAGCACAAGGTGATCCTCTTCATGAAGGGCACTCCTGAGGCGCCCGCCTGCGGCTTCTCGGCGAGAACAGTGGCTGCCCTGCAGGCGCTGGACGTACCGTTCGCCGCCGTCGACATCCTCCCCGACCCGCGTATCCGCCAGGAGCTGTCGGCGATCTCGAACTGGCCCACGATCCCACAGCTGTTCGCGAACGGTGAGCTCGTCGGGGGCTGTGACATCGTCACCGAGATGTATGAGTCCGGTGAGCTCTCAGAAGCGTTGCAGTAGTTGCTGTAGGGTCCCCGCGCGTGTCCTCCGTCGCGGTCGCCACCGACAGCACGCAATACCTCCCCCGCGCGCTCGCTGAGGAGCAGGGGGTCCATCAGGTCAGCCTGTATGTCGGCTGGGAAGGCAAACCCGAGCGCGAGCTCGAGATGGACGGCTTCGACTCCTTCTACGACCGGCTGCGCAGCGATCCCGAGCTGCCCACGACATCCCAGCCCTCGATCGGCGACTTCCTCGCCGTCTGGGAACCCCTGCTGCAGGGCGGCCAGGACGTTGTCTCGATCCACCTCGCCGGAGGTATCTCGGGAACCTGCGAGGCCGCTCGCCAAGCCCATGGGCTGCTAGCCGAGCGCGGTCTCGGCGATCGCCTCGAGGTGATCGACGGCGAAACGGCCGCCGGTGGCATGGGCCTGCTGGTCCTCGCCGCCTGCGCCGCCGTCCGCGCGGGCGCCGACATGCAAGGGGTAGCCACTCGCGTGCGCGAAACGCGCAAGGCGCTGCGAATCTGGTTCTGCCTGGACACGCTCGAGTACCTCAGGCGCGGCGGGCGTGTCGGCAAAGCTCAGGCCTGGCTGGGCGGCACGCTGAAGATCAAGCCAATCCTTTCGCTCGAGTACGAAATCACGCCCGTCGAGCGCGTGCGCACCGCCGGGCGCGCGTTCGAGCGCATGGTCCAGTACGCACAGGAACTCCACGACTCGGGCGCCGACGGCTGGGTCGTGCAGCACATCCAGGCGCCCGAGCAGGCCGGGCGCCTGATCGATCGCTGCCGCGAGATCTTCGATTCCGAGCCGGTCTTCACCTCGGAGGTCGGACCGGTGCTCGGCACCTACACCGGCCCCGGCATGATTGGCGTAGGCGCGATCCCGCGCACGCTTCTGGCCTAAGCCCAAGGACAAGTGACGCGCGGCGTCTAGACCGACGCGGCCACTCAGCGGTTGCGCCGGCGGCGGCGCAGCATGCGCGCGCCGATAAACAGCCCCACTACGGCAGCCGCGGCTGTGACTTCGGGGCGGTGGCGCTCGAGATGCCCGCGCCAGTCGGCCAGGTGCGTGACCTCGCCGCGCAAGCGCACCAGTGAGACTGCCAGCTCCTCGCGGTTGGCCTCGATTGAGCTGCGGATCTCAGCCGGGCTGCGCGTCGCCATCAGATATCTCCCTGCTCGCTGGTTTCCATGCCCGGATCGGGATCGGCGCCCGCGGACACCGTCTCGCGGATCTTCCGCGCCTGCTCGATCGCCATGCTCGGCACCGGCGGGGATCCTTTTTTGACCGCCCTAGCGGCGATGAAGCCGACAATCAAGCCGAGGACGATCAGGATCGCGGCCATCGCGAAGAAGCCCCAGAAGTAGGTATATGCGTTGCCCGGCAGGTAGTAATAGAGCAGGAAGGCGCAGCCGATCAAAACAAAGAACAGCGCCGTGAGAAGGAAGATGCCCGCGGCGGCCGCCACCACGGCGCCCTTGGCGAGCTTGCCGACCTTCTCGGTGACCTCCGCCTTGGCCAGCTCGATCTCCTCGCGGACCAGCAGCGTGGCGCGCTCCGATACCTCGGTGATCGCCGTCGCGATGCCCTGCGCCCCCGTCGCAGAGCCAGTGTTCTGCTGGCCGTCGCGTGTGTCACTGCCGGGAGTCTCGTTCACTCCGGCGGCTCCTCGTCGAACATGCGCCTCCACACGAGCGCCCCCGCGCGGTGAGCGACGATGCTCGATAGCGCGGTTAGCGCCGCGAGCAGGCCGGACCACATCAGCCGCTTGACCATGTCGTTCTCCATCCGTGGCAGTCTATTCCCCGCGGAGGTCACTTCCATGCCTGAGCCTAGCTAGGAAACGCTCGCCTCGCCAACCACGCTGCACTCGAGTCCTCCGCAAACCGTCTCCACCACGAGCCACTTCGCCCGCTCGAAATGCTCCTCGCCCTGCGGACGCAGGCCGAAGATCCAGCCCGTGAGCAGCTGCTCGATCGTGCCGTAGAAGGCCATCGCGGCGAAGCGGGCTTCGATCTCCGGCTTGAAGACCCCCTCTTCCTGTGCCTTGGTGACGATCTCCCCGATCAGCTCGTAGGCCTCCCGGATCTGGGCGAGGTGGGTCTGCCCGAACGAGTTCGCCGCGCGCGTGACCTCGACGATGATCACCTTCATGAGGTCGGGGTCGTGCCGGTAGCTGTCCACGATGAACGATGCGATCGCGCCAAGCTTCTCGCGCACTGCAAGCGGCTGTGCGTCGACTTCGCGGATCAGCTCGAGCATCACGTTCCAGCGCTCGAGGAAGAGCGTGTCGAGCACCTCGTCCTTGGATGCGAAGTAGTGATATACGAGCCCATACGCGACCCCGGCCTCGTCGGCGATGTCCGAAACGCGGCAGGCATGGAAGCCCTGGCTGGCAAACACCCTCACGGCCGCATCGAGGATCAAGCGGCGCTTGTCGGGGGCGGTGTCACTCATAATGATGCTCCCTTCCGCAGCATCTCCCGCAGAATAGATTGACTAGTCAGTCAACACCCCAAAGCATAGCGCCCACCGCAGCTTCACCGATGTTCCGCGGCACGCGACCGCTGAAGCGCTGGCGCTATGTGGGCGTGTTCTGCGAGGAGCTGATGGCGTGTGCCGCAGTTGTTCGGGTTGGACCACTCATCCAGTCGTTCTGGGCGGTCCTTCCGCGCAGCGACGGTCGCCTGCGCGAGCGTACGCGTTTACTGCATCGACGGAGTGTCGTGCTTGAATCCCGACAACTGCGAATCAATGACACCGGCGTGCTGCTCGAACTCTCCCTCGACGAGAACGATGGCATCCAGGCCCTCTGCACGCACGGTCGCGAGCATGTGTGGACGCGCAAGCAGGCAGGCGTTCCGGCCCGCGGGACACTTGCCCTCGATGGCGGCCCGGAGCGGCAGATCGAGGCGCTCGCGGTGATCGACGACACCGCCGGCTATCACGCCCGCTTCACTGAGTGGTGGTGGAGCGCCGGGGTGGGCGAGGGTCCTGACGGGACGCCGCTTGCGTGGAACCTGGTGGCCGGCGTGAACGATCCGCCGCCGGCTCAGAGCGCGCCGTGTGGGTGGACGGTACCCCGAGCGAGGTGGGCCCGGTGCGATTTGCCGCGGACCTGAGCGAGATCCTCGCCACGGACGGCTCGCGGCTGAGCTTTGCCCTCGAGGCTGAGCGGCGACGACGCGAAAACCTGCTGATCGTGAGAAGCGACTACCGGGCGCCATTCGGCAGCTTCTCGGGGACGCTCCCGGGCGGCATCGAGCTAGCTCATGGCCTCGGGGTCGTGGAGCATCACTGCGCTCACTGGTAGTTATCGCTTGTGCTGCCGTCGCAGCTCGGCCAGCAACAGCTTGGAGTGCATCGCCCCGAGCAGCTCGCGCAGCGGCTCAACGCCGGCAGCGACGATCTCCATCGCGCGCTCTACGTCCACCTCGCCCGCCAGGCGATCGAGCAGCGCGCGCACCTCGTCGGCGACGAGCGGCTCAAGGGCCTCGCGGTAGCGCAGCGTGTCATACACGGTGAAGCCGAGCGCCTCGTCGTAACCGCCTGCGCGGAAGCTCGCGATCGCCTCGATGATCTTGACATCCTCGCTGTCGTAGCCGCGCTGGCTCGGCGTCAGAACGCCGATCTCCGCGAGACGGTCGAGCACGTTGCGCGGCACGCCGTAGCGCTCGGCCACGACCTTGCGCGAGACGCGCCTGGAGTCCTCGGCGCTCGCGAGCGCCCGCTCGAGGATGCGATCCTCGAGCTCGATCAGCGCCTGCACGCGGTCGGGATCCTCGCGCAGCGCCACCCGGATCACACGGAGCGGCATGAAGCGCTCCTCCTGGAGCCGCTTTATGAGCACGATCCGCTCGACGTAGTCAGGCGGGTAGTAGGCCATGTTGCGACTCGTCCTGACGACCTCCGCTTCGTCTCCGAAGAGGCCTTCGCGCAGGTAGTAGCGGATCGTCCCCGGGCTCACACCGGAGCGCTCCGCCAGCTCGGCCATCTTCAGCAGCGGCCGCTCGGGCGAAACCTCCGTAGCGCCACCTGCTGTCGTGCCCATGCTTCGGCCTCTGCCTACACCCGAAACGCCGGGGACGGGGACTCATCGGTCCCCTCGGCAGGGTGAGCGGGGCGGGCGGGACCCCGAACAACGCCGCCGGCGATCAGCCCGGCCACCTCCGCCTCGCTGTAGCCGGCCGCGCGCAGCACCTCCTCGGTGTGCTCACCCAGCGCCGGCCCCGGCATCCGCGCGTGATCGCCCGGCGTACGTCCCAGCTTCACCGGAATCCCGAGCTGGCGGACCGGCAGCCCGGCGCCGGGCTGCTCGATCTCGACGACCATTTCTCGCTCGCGCACCAGCTCGGACTGCAACGCCTCGTCGAGCTCCAGCACGGGCTCCAGGCAGCAGTCGTGCTCGGAGGCGAACGCCTCCCATTCACTCCGTGTGCGGGCGGCGAAGATCTCCTCGACCTGCCCGTGCACCTCAGAGCCGGACCCCTCGAACTGCTTCTCGATCAGGTCCTCGCGTCCCACCCCCCGGCACCACGCCTGCCAGAACTTCGGCTCCAGCGCCCCCAGCGTCACCCAGCCGTCTGCGCACTCATACGGCCGGTAACAGATCAGCGAGCCAGCCAGCGGCAGCTCGCCCCGGTGCGGCACCGTCCCGTCGGCGAAGTAGCTGGCCGCCACCATCGCCAGCCACGACAGCGCCCCATCGGCCATCGACACGTCTACCAGCTGGCCCTCGCCGGAACCGTCGCGCTCGCGCAGCGCCGCCATGATCCCGAAGGCGGCCATCAGCGCGCCGCCGCCGAGGTCGGCGATCTGTCCGGCGGCCTGCACAGGCTCTCCCCCATGCTCGCCGGTCAATCCGAGCAGTCCGACCAGTCCGAGGTAGTTCATGTCGTGCCCGGATGCGTCGCGCTTGGGACCGGTCTGGCCGTAGCCCGAGATCGCGCAGTACACGATGCCCGGGTTCTCCTCTCGCATCCGCTCGTAGCCCACCCCCAGCCGGTCGAGGACCCCCGGCCGGAAGGACTCGAGCACCACGTCGTATTCACGCACGAGTCGCAGCAACACCTCGCGGCCCTGCTCGCTCTTGAGGTCGATGCGGATCGAGCGCTTGTTACGGTTGAGCGACAGGAACAGCGCTGACTTCGCGCTGTCGTGCGTTCCCTCGTAATAGGGAGGGGACCAGCGGATGTAGTCGCCCATGCCCGTGTCCTCGACCTTCAGCACATCCGCGCCGAAGTCCGCCAGCAACAGCGAGCAGAATCCCCCTGGCAGCAGACGAGAGAGGTCGAGCACGCGAATGCCCTCGAGCGGCAGGCTCATGTCCCTCGTTGCGGGACGTTCAGCATTGCCCGGGCCTCCTGCACACTCGCCGGACGGCGACCCATGTCTTCGGTCATCTGCCGGGCCTTGCAGATCAGCTCGCCGTTGGACTTCGCCATCTCGCCGTTTGGCAGGTACAGGTTGTCCTCCAGCCCGACCCGGATCGACCCGCCGAGGCTCAGCGCCGCGCCAACAAGCATCCACTGGTCGCGGCTGATCCCGATCACGCCCCAATGCGATCCCGCCGGGATGTTCTCGACCATCGCCGCCAGGTTGCGCGCGCTCGGCGGGATGCCGCCCACAACGCCCATCACACAGTCGACGTGCAGCGGCGTCTTCAGCACGCCCATGTCGATCAGCGGCGCGAGGCTGCCGACGTGGCCGATGTCGAAGCACTCGTGCTCGGGTTTGATGCCCATTTCGTTCATCGCCTCGAGCAGCTCGATGATCTCCTCGAACGGGTTCGCGAACACCATCTTGAACACGAACTCTTTCCTCGACTTCGAGTACTTCGCGTAGTTCATCGAGCCCATATTCAAGGCTGCCACCTCGGGCCTGCAGGCACGCAGATATTCGATCCGCTTCTCGACCGGCACGCCGATCGTCCCGGTCGAGAAGTTGATGATCGCCGCGTCCCGGACCTCTGCCCGGATCGCGTCGCTGATCGCCTGGAAGTCCTCGATCTCATAGCTCGGCAGGCCCTCGGGAGTGCGCGCGTGGATGTGGATCATCACCCCGCCCTCCTCCACGATCCGCCGCGCCTCCTCCGCGTACTCCTCCGGCGTATACGGGATCGCCGGGCACTGCTCGCGGTTGGCGATCGCCCCCGAGATCGAACAGGTGATCACCACCGGATCGTCGAGGCTCATACCGGCACCACTCCATGTCTCTTCCACGGCCGCTCGATCTTCTTACCGGCCGACATCTCCAGCCCGCGGCAGATCGTCTCGCGTGTCTCGCGCGGGTCGATCACGTCGTCGATCAAATCGTTGCCGGCCGCGATATACACGTCGAAGATCTTGCGATAACCCTCGATCAGCTCCGCCTTCTTCGCCTCGGGATCCTCGGCCTCGTCGACCTGTTTGCGAAACGCGATCTCCACGACCCCCTCGGCGCCCATCACGCTGATCTCCGCGCTCGGCCAGGCGACGATCAAGTCCGGTTCGTAGGCGCGGCCGTTCATCACGTAGTAGCCCGCGCCGTAGGCCTTGCGCGTGATCACGGTGAGCTTCGGCACTGTCGCGTTGGCGACCGCGTACAGCATCTTCGCGCCGTGCCTGATGATCCCCTCCGCCTCCACCTTCGTGCCGACCATGAAGCCGGGCACGTCCATCAGGAAGACCAAGGGGATGCCGAACGCGTTGCACAGGTTGACGAAGCGCGCGGCCTTGTCAGCGGAGTCGTTGTCGAGGATGCCGCCCAACTGCTTCGGCTGGTTGGCGACGATCCCCGCCGGGCGCCCACCGAAGCGCGCGAAGCAGGTGATGATCGTCTTCGCCCACTGTCCCTTCATGTCGAACCACTCGCCGTCGTCGGTGATCCGGCCGATCACCTCATACATGTCATACGGTTTGCGGTTGGACTCGGGGAGCACGTCGAGCAGCTCCTCCTCGCGCCGGCCGGTGGGGTCGCTCACCGCTCGCAGCGGCGGCTTCTCTTCGCAGTTCTGGGGCATGAAGGAGAGGTATTGCTTGATCGCAGCGATGCACTCCTCGTCGCCGGTCACCTCCATGTCGCCGACCCCGGACTTGCGGCAGTGCACGCGCGAGCCCCCCAATTCCTCCTGGGTGACGTCCTCGCCGACCGCCGCCCTCACGAGGTGTGGCCCCGCAAGCGCCATCGATCCTCTGCCCTTGACCATCGGCACGAAGTCGGCCAGACCGGGGATGTACGCGGTGCCCGCCGCACACGGGCCCATCAGCGCGGCGATCTGCGGGATCACGCCGCTCATCACGACCTCCTCGCGGAACAGGTGCCCCGAACCCGCGAACATCGCGCCTGCCGCCTCCTGCACGCGGGCCCCGGCCGAGTCTAGGAGCCACACGAACGGGATGCGCTTCGTCAGCGCCAGCTCGCGCAGGCGCGTGACCTTGAACTCGCCCGTCATGCCCATCGAGCCGGCCATCACCGTGAAGTCGTACGCACACACGGCTGTCAGGCGCCCGTCGACCTTGCCGTAGCCGGTGATGACGCCGTCGGCCGGCGCATCAACACCGTCCATCGTGCGCTGGGAGGTGTGCGGCTTGCCGTGGATGCCGAGCTCCGTGAACGTGCCGTCGTCAACCAGGATTGCGATCCGCTCGCGCGCCGTCAGCTTTTCGCGCTCGTGCTGCTTTGCGATCTTCTCCTCGCCGCCGCCGAGCCTGATCTGCGCGCGGCGCTCCTCCAGGTCCTCTACCAGGGGACGTAGCAGGGAGGTCGTCTCCTGGGCACTCATCAGCGGCCTTTCCACTGGGGGTCGCGTTTCTCAAAAAACGCCGTCACACCCTCGACGATGTCCTCCGTGGACAGCGCCAGCGTCAATTGCGCGCGCAGGTAGTCCAGCGCGTCGTCGAGATCCATGTCCAGCTGGCGGCGCATCGCTTCCTTGCCCAAGCGCATGATCAGCGGCGACTTCGCCGCGAGCTTCTCCGCCCAACCGGCGACCGCCGCGTCGAACTCCCCCGCCGGCACGACCTTGTTGACGATCCCTGCCTGAAGCGCCTCCTGGGCGTTCCAGCGCTCGCCCAGCAACAGCAGCTCGTTCGCCTTCTTGCGCCCCACATTCCTGTAGATCAGCGCCATGATCATGAACGGGAACGTCCCCACATTGATCTCGGGGGTCCCGAACGTCGCCTCCTCAGAGGCAACGATCAGATCGCAGGCGAGCGCGATCCCCAATGCCCCCGCGAGCACATGCCCCCCTGCAGCGCAGATCGTGGGCTTGGGAAACGCGGTGATCAGCTTGAACAGCTCGACGAAGCGCGCCGAGCCGAAGTGCTTGTGCACGAGCGACACGTCGCCTGCGAAACCACCCAGGTTCGCACCCGAGGAGAACACCTTCTCGTGCGAAGACTCGAGCACCACGCAGCGCACATCCCCGTCGTCACGAGCCCGCTCGAATTCCGCAATCAGTCCTCCCAGCAGCTCCGCCGACAGCGCGTTGCGGGTGTCCGGCTCGTTCAGCGTGATCGTCGCAACGCCCGCCTCACCGGCCTCGTACAGGACTTGGCTCTGTGGTCACATCCGCATCCTAACCGCATCCACAGTTTATCGAAAGTAAGCAGCTCTACTGTTTACTTTCCCCAGCCGCTGCGTTAGCTTCTTTGTTTGCAGTTCGTCGGATTGAACGACAAAAAGGAGCCACTCCCATGGCCGCTACTGCCGAGAGCGTGCTGAAGCCCGACTTCCAGAGCGCGCGCAAGCACTTCATCTTCAGCGACGAGCACGAAGCGCTGCGCGAGTCGATCCGCAACTTCGCCATCAAAGAGCTGGCCCCTCATGCAGAGGAATGGGAGGAGAGCACTTTCCCCGATTCGGTCTTCCGGCGGATGGGCGAGCTCGGCTTCCTGGGTCTCGACAAGCCCGAGGCTTACGGCGGTCAGGGCGGCGACTACTACACGAGCCTCGTGCTGGCGGAGGAGATCACCAACGGCAACTCCGGCGGGCTGGCAATGGGGATCGCGGTCCACACCGACATGGCGATGCCGCCGATCCTCGCCTTCGGCAGCGAGGAGCAGAAGCTCCAGTGGGTCGTGCCCGCAATCAAGGGCGAGAAGATCCTGTGCCTTGGGATCACGGAGCCCGACGCCGGCTCGGACGTGAAAGGCATCAAGACGCGGGCGGTCAAGGACGGAGACGACTACATCATCAACGGCTCCAAGACCTACATCACCAACGGCCACCGCGCCGATGTGATCGTGCTCGTGACGAAGACCGATTCGGATGCCGGCTACGACGGGTTCACGCTGTTTCTCGTGCCGATGGACGCCCCCGGGGTGATCCGCGAGAAGAAGCTCGAGAAGCTGGGCATGCATGCCTCCGATACGGCGCTCTTGGCCTTCCAGGACGTGCGCGTGCCCGCAACGGCAGTGCTAGGCCAGGTGGGCAAGGGCTTCTACCACATCATGTGGGAGCTCCAGGGCGAGCGCCTGATCGGCGCAGCGGGCATGGTTGCGGGCGCACAGAAGTGCTTCGAACGCACGTTGCAATATGCGCACGAGCGCAAGGCGTTCGGGCGGGAAATCGGCAAGTTCCAGGTGATCCGCCACAAGTTCGCGGAGATGGCTACCAAAATCGAGTCTGCGCGGCAGATGACCTACATGACCGCCTGGCGCTTTCACAACGGCGAGTACCCGGTGAGGGAGATCTCGATGGCCAAGCTCCACGCCTCGCGGGTGCTCTGTGAAGTGGCCGACGAATGCATCCAGATCCACGGCGGCGCCGGCTACATGCGCGAGTACGGCGTCGAGCGCGTGTGGCGAGACGCGCGCCTGAACCGCATCGGCGCTGGCACCGACGAGATCATGCTCGACGTCATTGGGCGCTCGTACGGGCTCTAAGCCGTTGGCACTGAACCCGCCGTTCACCGACGAGCACGAGGAGCTGCGGGCGTCCGTCCGCGGCTTCATCGACCGCGAGCTCGCGCCGCACGCGCAGGCATGGGAGGACGAGTGCTGGTTTCCCGACGAGGTCTTCGCCAAGCTCGCCGCGCAGGGCCTGCTCGGCCTGAAGTACCCGGAGCAGTACGGCGGGCAGGGCGGCGACTACCTACACGAGGCGGTGCTGATCGAGGAGCTGGCGCGAACCGGCTCCGGCGGCACCGCGGCAGGAATCGGCGCGCACATCAACATCGCGACTCCGCCGATCTGGAAGTTCGGCACCGAGGAGCAGAAGCAGCGCTACCTCGTGCCCGCCATACGCGGCGAGCGGATCGGGGCGCTGGGCATCACCGAGCCGGGGGCCGGCTCTGACGTCGCGGCGCTCGCCACCCGTGCCGAGCGCGTCGACGGCGGCTTCCTGGTCAACGGCGAGAAGACGTACATCACCAACGGCGTGCGCGCGCACTTCATCGTCACCGCCGTCAAGACGACCGCCGAAGGCGGCCACCACGGCATCTCCTTCCTGATCGTCGACCGCGGCGAGGGCGTGACCTCGTCGAAGCTCGACAAGCTCGGCTGGCACGCCTCCGACACCGCGACGATCGCCTTCGAGGACGTGTTCGTGCCCGAGGAGAATCTGCTCGGGACCCTCAACGAGGGCTTCGCGCTGATCATGGCCAACTTTCAGTGGGAGCGCCTGGCGATGGCGCTCGGCGCCGTCGGCGCGATGGCGCTCGCGTGGGAGCGCACGGCGCAGTTCGCCCAGGAGCGCAATGCCTTCGGCCGTCAGCTGTCCGGGCACCAGGCGATCCGCCACAAGCTCGTGGACCTCGCCACCTCGGCGCACACCTGCCGCTGCGTCACCTATGACGCGTTGCGCCGCTTCGTCGCGGGCGAGGAGCCGCTGAAGGAGGTGACGATGGCCAAGCTGCTCACCCAGCGTGCCTGCTTTGAGCTGATGGACGAGTGCCTGCAGATCCACGGCGGCGCCGGTTATATGAAGGAGGTCTGGGTGCAGCGCGCCGCCCGTGACGCGCGCCTCGGCCCGATCGGCGGCGGCAGCGACGAGATCATGCGTGAGATCCTCGGCCGCGTTCTGGCTCTGTAGGCGACCCCTCCCGCTGAGACTTGCGCGAGATCCTCGGGCGCGTACTGGCCCTCTGAGATCCTGCAAAAACCCGTCCAAGCCGCGCAAACCGGCTCATGCCCGCGGGCCTTCGGGCCGATGCCTGAAACGTGGCCCGACTCCGCCTCGTCTCTGTCCCTGCGCTCTTTGCCATCTGCCTGTGCACATTGTCCGCCGGCGCCGGCTTCGCCTCCGGTGCCACTCACCGTCGCGCCCACCACCGCGCCCACCGCGCGGCTACCTGCGCCAAGCGCAGCAGCTTTCATGCCCGGGGCGGTCATCCCCGCCGCCGCCGGCATCACGGGGCCTGTCCCAGGCGACGACGCCCCGCCCGACACACCACTCACCGGCCCTTGCGGAGCCATCGCCATTCAATCCGGCGCGTCAATTCTCACCACGTTCCGCCCGCGTCCAGAAGCGACACCTGCACAAACGCCAACCTCAGGCCCGGCGCAGATAATCTCGAAAGCATCCGCGCTGCCACCCTCTGCCTGGTCAACCGCGAACGTGCTGGACATGGCGAGAGCCCACTGCAGCCCAACGGGCAACTCGAGCAGGCAGCCCAGCGTCATACAGAGGACATGGCGTTCGGCAACTACTTCGAACACACGGGAGCGAACGGTGACACACCGCTGAGTCGCATTCGCTCCTGCGGCTATATCTACAGTTCGCAAGTCGGCTACGAAGTCGGCGAGAACATCGGCTGGGGCACGCTGTGGCTGGCGACCCCACGTGCGATCGTCGCCGCGTGGATGGCCTCCCCCGAACACCGCGCGAACATCCTCGACGCCCACTTTCACGACACCGCGATCGGTATCTCCCCCCATCCCCCCACCTCGCTCGCCCGCGGCCAGGACGGCGCGATCTACACGCAGGACTTCGGGGTCATCATCGCTGGGTGATCGCTGCACCGCCCCGCCCCGGCGGGTCATACAGGCCGGCCAGATATAACCTCCAGTCACTGACCACGACAAGGAGACCTAACGGCTATGGGAGTACTCGACGGCAAGTCGGCGATCGTGACTGGCTCGGCGCGCGGAATCGGGCGCGCCACGGCGGAGCTGCTCGTTGCTCAGGGCGCGCAGTGCCTCATCAACGACCTCGACGGCGATGTGGCCGAGCAGGCCTCTGGGGAGATCGCCGGTGAGACCGCGGTGTTCGCCGGCGACCTGACCAAGCCCGGCGTCCCTGAGGATCTCGTGCAGAAGGCAATCGACTCTTTCGGCAAGATCGACATCATTGTCAACAACGCCGGCTACACGCTCGACGCGCCGATCCACAAGATGTCCGATGAGCACTTCCAGGCGATGATCGACATTCATACGGTCGTCCCCTTCCGCGTGATCCGCGCTGCCGCGCCGCACCTGCGCGAGCCCGCAAAGATTGAGAAAGAGGAAGGCAAGGAGGTGTTCCGCAAGATCGTCAACATCTCCTCGACCTCGGGCACGTTCGGCAACCCTGGGCAGGCCAACTACTCGGCCGGCAAGGCGGGCGTCGTCGGCCTGACCAAAACGGTCGCCAAGGAGTGGGGCCAGTTCAAGGTCAACGTCAACGCCGTCGCCTTCGGCTTCATCGACACCCGCCTGACCCAGGCGAAGGACGACGAGAACACGATGGAAAAGGACGGCGAGAAGATCCAGCTCGGCATCCCCGAGCAGATGCGCGGCATGGCCTCGATGCTGATCCCGCTGGGACGCCCGGCTTCGCCCGAAGAGGCGGCAGGAGGCGTGTTCTTCCTCTGCTCACCATGGTCAAACTACGTTCACGGGCAGACACTCCACGTAACAGGCGGGCTGTTCGGCGGGATGTCTGGCTGAGGTTCGCAGCTGACCCTTAGCGGTTCGTCGGCCAAGCCAGGCAAGGACGCAGTGAGCGAAGTGTGCGAATAGCACACGAGCAATCGAGGACGCCGCCTGGCGCCGCGCCGACGGGCCGCTAAACGCCGCGCAGGTCGAACAGGCAGCCAGAGAAGTAGGCACCCGCGGGCGAGGCGAGATAGGCCGTGAGCGCGGCCACCTCGCCCGCGGTGGTGGCCTCGCCCGCGGCGATCGTCACCGTCGTGATGCCATAGCGAGCCCACTCGATCGAGAGCGTGCGCGCGAGGTTCTCGAGTCCTGCGCGCGCAGCATCTGCGTGAATCCCGGCATCGGGAGCCGGAGCTAGATAGACAATCCGACCGGCTCGATCTGCCGGCAAGAACGCACGGTTGACGACTGCCCGCGTCACGTTCCAGGTGGCCTGCAGGCACGTGCCCAGGGCGCGGGGGTCACCGTCATTGAACAGGCCGGCGCCATCGAGGACCAGCAGGTCCAGGCTCCCGAGCTCAGCGACGGCAGCGGTGATGAGCTCGTCCACGACCGCTTCCCCGGCGCCATCGAGGGCACATGTGTGTACGCGAGCTCCCAGCTCTGCGCACGCCTCGCTCACCGCTCGGGAAAAATGAGCGTCCGGTTCAGTTGCGCCCGCCACCAGGACACACAGATCCGCCAGCAAGCCTTCGCGCAGCAGCTCAGGGGCGAGCACGGCTATTGCACAGCGATGTGCCGCGCGCGGCGCTGCTCGCGCAGCCCGCGCAGGATGCCCTTGCGCCCGTGCGCCTCCAGGCCGGCGTAGAGCTTGCGAATCTCCAGAAGGATCTCATCGGCGACCGCCTGCTGCTGCTCGGGCGTGGGATGCGCGATCTGCTCCCAGCGCAGCGCGTCGCCGTACTGCACGGTGACCTTGGGGAATTGCAGGCGCTTCCAGTTGCGGATGCGCGAGGAGCCGTGAATCGCGATCGGCACGACCGGCGCGCCGGTCTCCAGCGCCAGCCGTCCGATCCCGCGCTTGGCCTGTTCGGCCACGTTGCCCGTGCGCGAGCGCCCGCCCTCGCAGTACATCGTGATCGCGCCGCCGCGCGCGAGGATCGTCTCGGCGGTGATGAACGTCTCCTCGTCGCGTGCGCCGCGGCGCACCGGGAAGACGCCGCCGTGGGTATAGATGAACTGCATCAGCCCCGGTTTGAACAGCTGCGACTTGGCCATGAAGCGGACCTTGCGCCGGATGTAGCAGCCCATCAGGAAGTGGTCCATAAACGAGAAGTGGTTGGGCGCAAGGATCACCGCGCCGGCGCCAGGAACCTTCTCCGAGGAAATCGAGCGCACCCGCAGGAACGTGTAGGCGTACAGCGAGGTGATCACCCGCGTCAGCTCATATGCCCAGTCCGGTTCGCGCGTGCGCGAGCGCTCGTGGAAACGGTCGAAGTGCTCCTTCGGGCGGGGGTCGGCGTAGACCTGTTCGCGCATCGAGGCGAGATCGCTCATCTGAGCGCTTTACCTCGCAGGCCCGGCAAAGTTACGCGCCGCTGCGCGCCCGTCCCAGCGCGTCCGCCCAGCCCGCGAGCAGACTGGCGCGCTCGTCCTCGCTCATACGCGGCTCGTAGCGCCGGCGCTCGCGCCAGTGCTCGCGCACGCCAGAGACCGTCCACAGACCCGCGCCCACGCCTGCCAGGTAGGCGGCGCCGAGCGCTGTCGTCTCTGAGATCTCCGGCAGTACGACGGGTACACCGAGCACGTCCGCCTGGAACTGCATCAACCAGCCGTTCGCACTCGCGCCGCCATCGGCGCGCAGCTCGCTCAGCGGCGCCACGCTCCCCGCCTCCATCGCGCGGACCGCGTCGACGGTCTGATAGGCGCTCGCCTCGAGCGTCGCGCGCGCCAGGTGAGCGCGGCCGGTACCGCGTGTGAGTCCGGCAATCGTTCCGCGCGCGTAGGGATCCCAGTGCGGTGAACCGAGGCCGGTGAGAGCCGGGACGAAGTACACACCATCGTTGCTCTTCAGCGACGCGGCCAGCGCCTCCGTGTCGGATGCGCGCTCGATGATGCCGAGCCCATCGCGCAGCCATTGCACGGCGGCGCCGGTGACAAAGATCGACGCCTCGAGCGCGTATGCGGTGGAGGAGGGGGCGCCCGGGGCTCCAATCCCCCAAGCGACGGTCCCGATCAGGCCGGGCGCCGGCTCGGGTGCCCGAAAGCCCGTATTGATGAGCACGAACGAGCCCGTCCCATATGTGTTCTTGCCCATTCCCGGATCCACACATGCCTGGCCGAACAGTGCCGCCTGCTGATCACCGGCCACGCCCGCCACCGCGACCGCATGGCCGTGCAACGCCTCGGGGCGCGTCTCACCAAAAGCCCCTGCGCTCGGCAGGACACGCGGCAGCGCGCGTTCTGGGACGCCAAGCAGATCGAGCAGCTCTGGGTCCCAGCGGCCGGTGGTGATGTCGTACAGCATTGTGCGCGAAGCGTTGGAAACGTCGGTGACATGCTCGCCCGTGAGCTTGAAGATCAGCCAAGAGTCGATCGTGCCGAACAGCGCCGTGCCATTGCTCGCCCGCTCACGCAGGCCCTCCACGTTCTCCAGCAGCCACTCGATCTTCGTCCCGGAGAAGTACGGGTCGAGCACGAGACCGGTGCGTGCCCGTACGAGCGGCTCGTGTCCTGCTTCTCGCAGCTCTGCACAGCGGACCGCCGTGCGGCGGTCCTGCCAGACGATCGCGTTGTATAGCGGCTCCCCCGAGGACGGGTCCCAGACACACACCGTCTCGCGCTGGTTGGCGATCCCCACCGCCGCCAGATCCCCGGGACGCACCCCCGCATCCGCGAGCGCCTCGCCGGCGACCGCCTGTGTCACCGACCAGATCTCGCCCGCGTCGTGCTCGACCCAGCCGGGCTCGGGGAAGTGCTGGGTGAACTCGCGGTGGGCGCGGCCGATCGGCTCGGCCTGCTCATCGAACACAAAACAAGTCGTACCAGTCGTACCTTGATCGATCGCGAGGATCATCCGGCGCGAGCCTACCGCCGAGACAGATAGACGCGCACGAAATCGATCAGCTGGCGCCCGCGGTGCAGGAATCCCATGAGCGTGCGGCCGGTGACGCGGTGGGCGAGGTCCAGTTCTATCTCGGCGACGCGATGCCCAGCGCGCACGGCGTCGATCGTCATACCCATCTCCATGCCGAAGCCGTGCGCAAAGGGCAGCACGTCTTCCAGCGTGCGGGCGTGCAACGCCCGCTGTCCGGAGACCGGCGCCTCTGCTTGCAGGCCGCACCGCCTCCTAATCGCCCAGCGCGCGAATCCCACAGCCAGGCCAACTCCTCCCCCAACGCGCGTGACGAACTTCGCCACTGCCACATCCGCCTCCCCGTGTCGCATAACGCCCGCCAGCGGCCCCAGCTTGCCGGCCGAGTCACCGAGATCCCCGTCGCAGAGGATGAAGATCGCTTGCGCGTCATCCCCGGCTTCCTCCGCCCGCGCGTGGCGCAGGGCCTCCCGGACAGCCCTGGTGGCGGCGGCGCCCTTACCGATCACCCGCTCGCTGCGCACCACCCGCGCCCCGGCCTCCCGAGCGAGGAGTGCCGTGGCGTCAGCCGAGCCGTCGTCGGCCACCCAGACCGGCGCACCGGGGAAGGCAGCGGCGAGCCCGTCCAACGTGGCCCCGATCCGAGGGGCCTCGTTGTAGGCGGTGACGATGACGAAGATGTTCGAGGGCATGGATCGATCGGCACCGGAGGCTATCCTCCCCAACCGTCACCGGATCAACCAGGAGGATCGCGACATGGCTGAGGTAGAGGCCCACATCACCGGCACCGTATGGAAAGTCGAGTGCGCCGTCGGGGACACAATCGAGGAGGGCGACACGGTGGCGATCCTCGAGTCGATGAAGATGGAGATGCCGGTCGAGGCCGAGGACGCCGGCACGGTCTCAGAGATCCGCTGCGAGGAGGGCCAGGCGGTCAACGAGGGCGACACGCTCGTCGTGCTGGAGTAGGAATAGGTGTCACACGGTGAGCACACCCGGGAGCCCGCGGACGGCAAGCTGCTGACCGACGAGCCTGCCGAGGGCGTCGTACGCCTGACGATCTCCAACCGAGAGAAGCGCAACGCGCTCGATCATCCGATCCTCGACGCGATCACCGCGACGCTCACCGAGCTGTCCTCTGGAGAGCCGGGGACGCGATGCGTCGTGGTCACGGGCGCACACGGGATGTTCTCGGCCGGGTATGACATCGGCGAGATTCCGGACGAGGAGTTCGAGGAGCGCGCCGAGCGGCTGGTCGCACACCCGTTCACCGAAGCGATCGACGCGCTCGAGTCCTTCCCGTACCCGACCCTCGCGGTGCTCCCCGGTCACACGATCGGCGGCGGCCTGGAGCTCGCGCTGGCCTGCGACCTGCGCGTGGCCAAGCAGGACATCAAGCTGGGGATGCCGCCCGCGAAGCTCGGGCTGGTGTACTCGCACACCGGCCTGCGCCGCTTCATCGACGCGATCGGCGCGGCGCGCACACGCGAGCTGTTTCTGCTCGGCAACTATATCGACGCACCCACCGCGCTTGCGTGGGGACTGGTCAACCGTCTCGCCCCGGCCGGAGAGCTGGACGCGGTGGCGCTCGAGGTGGCGAGCGAGCTCGCGGGCAACGCGCCACTCTCACAGCTCGGCAACAAGCGGGTGATCGGCGCGCTGCTGCACGCCGAGAGCGAGCTGGCGCCCGAGGCCGAAGAGGAGCTGATCGAGCTGCGCCGCGCCTCCTTCGCCTCACAGGACATGCGCGAGGGAATGAAGGCCTTCGCCGAGAAGCGTCCCCCGCGCTGGAGCGGGGAATAACTCAGATCGGTTCCAGAGCCCACCAGGGAGGGAGCTCGGGAGTTTTCGGATGATTCTTAAGCCGTCCGCCGCGCCGCATAACGTGCGCGCATGCCGTCGCTGATCACCCGCGAGGAGGCGCTCCGCTTGGGCGCGATCGAGAACCACGCGGAGATCGAAGCTCTGATCGAACGCGCCTGGCAAGCGCGCGTGGAGCGTTTTGCCGACTCGACCGACATGTGCTCGCTGGTCAACGCCAAGTCGGGCGGGTGCGCCGAGGACTGTGGCTTCTGCGCCCAGTCACGCTTCGCCGAGGCAGAGACGCCGATGCACGCGATGATGGAGCCCGAGCAGGTGCTCGAACACGCGCGCGCCGCCGAGGCTGCGGGGGCGCACCGCTTCTGCATGGTCACCCAGGGCCAGGGACTGTCCAAGCGCGATTTCGAGAAGTACCTCGAAGGCGTCCGCCTGGTGGTGGAGCACACCAACCTGAAGCGCTGCGCCTCGGTCGGGCACATGTCCGCCGCCCGCGCGCAGACGCTCAAGGAGGCAGGCATCCAGCGCGTGCACCACAACGTCGAGACGGCCGAGAGCTACTACGACGAGGTCTCCACGACCGTGCGCTACGAGGGTCGTCTGCGGACGATCGAGGCGGTGCGCGAATCGGGCCTTGAGACGTGCGTCGGCGGCATCCTCAACCTCGGCGAGAGCCGCGAGCAGCGCGTGGAGATGGCGTTCGAGCTCGCCGCACTGCACCCCACGAGCGTGCCCATCAACATGCTCAACCCGCGGCCGGGCACGAAGTTCGGCGACCGCGAGTACATGGATCCCTGGGAGGCCGTCAAGTGGATCGCGATCTTCCGCTTGATCCTGCCCGCAGCACTCTTCAGGCTCTGCGGCGGGCGCGTGGAGAACCTCGGCGAGCTGCAGTCCCTGGCCGTGAAGGCGGGGATCAACGGCGTGATGATGGGCAACTTCCTGACCACGCTCGGCAACGAACCTGAGCAGGACCGGGCGATGTTCGAGGAGCATGGCCTGAACGTCGCACGCCAGCCCGACAACGGCTCCAACCCACGTCCGGACAACCGCTCGGGCTGGCTGGAGGGAGAAACCCCAGATGTCGTCGAGGAGCTGCTGGACGTTCCCGGGAGAGCTGAGGAGATCGATCTGCAGGTGCGGTTGTGGGACCCGTCCAGCCAGCTGCGGTTCCGCGCCAAGCGCACAGTGCCGGCACGCCCCGATGGGGCGATTAACCAGGTTCCCCAATCCCACCCAATCCCCCACCCAGCCCCCCAATCCCACCCAGCCGCAGTCGGCTAGAGGAGAGGACAGAGTGAGCGAGATCGAGGAGCGCCTGGCGGAACTGGAGCGACTCGGTCTCAGTCGTCGCCTGCGTTTGGTCTCGGGGCCGCAGGGACCGACGGTGCTGCTCGACGGCAAGCCCGTATTGCTGCTGTGCTCGAACAACTACCTCGGCCTCGCGGACCATCCGCGCGTATGTGGGGCGGCGGCGGAGGCGGCGAAGCGCTGGGGCGCCGGCGCTGGGGCGTCTCGGCTGATCTCCGGCACGATGACCGTCCATCGCCGCTTGGAGGAGCGCCTGGCGGCATTCGCCGGCAGGCAGTCGTGCCTGCTGTTCGGCTCGGGCTATCTCGCGAACCTCGGCGTCATCGGCGCGCTCGCGGGACGCGGGGACACGGTCTTCTCAGACGAGCTCAACCACGCCTCGATCGTCGACGGCTGCCGCCTGTCCCGCGCGGAGGTCGTCGTCTACCGGCACGCCGATGTCGAACACCTGCTGTGGAGTATGCGTCGTCACAGCGGCCGCGGCAAGACACATGGCGGACGTCTGATCGTCACCGACTCGGTCTTCTCGATGGACGGCGACGTGGCGCCGCTTGCAGAGATTGTCGAGCTCGCGCACTCCTGCGGGGCGCGCGTGGCCGTCGACGAGGCTCACGCGATCGGCACATATGGGCCAGGCGGACGCGGCGTGCTGGCGCAGGAAGGCCTGGAGGGAGAGGTCGACGCGATCGTCGGCACCCTCGGCAAGGCACTCGGCTCATACGGCGCATACGTGTGCGCGGACGAGGAGATGGTCCGCTACCTGATCAACACGGCGCGCTCGTTCATCTTTTCCACCGCGCCACCGCCGCCCGCGATCGCCGGAGCGCTGGCCGCGCTTGAGCTGCTGCAGGAGCGCCCGCACCGGGTCGAGCGACTGTGCGCCAACGCCCGGGCGCTGCGCCGCGCGCTCGCCTCCGAGGGTTTTGCGGTGCTCGAAGGCGACATGCACATCGTGCCGCTCGTCATCGGCGACGAGCGCGACACGCTGCGCCTCTGCCAGGAGGCGATCGAGCACGGCGTGTTCGCCCAGGCGATCAGGCCGCCGACCGTGCCGGGCGGAACCTCTCGGCTGCGCCTGGCAGCGATGGCCTCGCATACGGCCACGGACATGCGCATGGCCGCGGAGGTCCTCGCCGCGGCGGCGCGCAAGCTCGGCCTGGACCCGGCGCAGCTGGGGACCCCGCTGCCCGAGCCGGAGCCCATGGAGGAGGCGGTGCGAGACACAGAGCGCGAAACGTATGAGGCGATGCCCGTCGCAAGCTCCGCGCCGCCGGCGCCTTTCGACATCGAACAGCCGCGCCTGCGAGGACCGCGTGCTCCCGCAGAGACGGGCTCGGGCGAGGCCAGAGCACCGTTCGACGGCGAGCGCGAGGGCGCAGTCGCGCACGCCGCCTAGCGCGGCTGCAACGGCGTGCGTGGGCTGTTCGTCACCGGGACCGACACCGGCGCCGGCAAGACCGTACTCAGCGCCGCGCTGCTCGCGGCCATGACCGCGGCCGGTGAGCGGGTGCGCGCACACAAGCCGGTCGTGACCGGCCTGGAGGAGCCATCCAGCTCGTGGCCTGCCGACCACGAGCTGCTGGCGAGCGCGGCGGACATGACACCCGAGGACGTCGCGCCGCTGCGTTACGGTCCCGCCGTCTCACCCCATTTGGCGGCGCAGCTGGCGGGCGAGCGCGTCGACCCAGCTCGCCTGCAGAGCGTTGCCCGCGCCGCGGGCAAAGATACGACGCTCATCGTCGAGGGCGTTGGGGGCCTGTTGACGCCGCTTGCCGACGGCTACACGGTGTGCGACCTCGCCGCCGCCCTCGGACTGCCTGTGCTGATCGCCGCTCGCCCGGGGCTGGGCACGATCAACCATACGCTCCTCACCCTCGAGGCCGCCAGCGCGGCAGGCCTCGAGGTGCGGGCGGTCGTGCTCACCCCATGGCCGGAGGATCCGTCCGCCCTGGAGCGCTCCAACCGTGAGACGATCGCGCGCATGGGCGAAGTCGAGGTCGACACGCTCGCCCGCGCAAGCGGACCGCAGATCGCCGAGCTCGCACGCGCCGGCGCGGCATTGCCGTGGCGTCGCTGGCTGGGTCACGCTTCAGCCTGACGCCGAGCGCGCGGCGTCCACGACGCCGGCGGTCACGTGCGCCAGATCCTGCTGCTCGATCACGTATGGGGGCATCGTGTAGATGAGGTCGCGAAACGGTCGCAGCCACACGCCGCGCCCGGCGGCCGCTGCGGTAACCGCCGCAACGTCCACCTCCTGGCGCATCTGCACCACACCGATCGCGCCGAGCACGCGCACATCGACCACCCCGGGCAATTGGCGGGCCGGCTCGAATCCCGAGCGAAGTCCCCCTTCGATCACGCCAACTCGCTCACGCCAGCCACCGCCGGCGAGCAGATCGAGCGACGCCAGCGCCACCGCGCAGGCGAGCGGGTTGGCCATGAACGTCGGGCCGTGCATCAGCCCGCCGCCCTCGCCCGCAGATACGGCGTCAGCCACCGCCTGCGTGCAGAGCGTTGCGGCGAGCGTCATGTAGCCGCCAGTCAGCGCCTTGCCCACGCACATCACGTCCGGGGCCACGCCCGCGTGCTCGCTGGCGAACAGGGTGCCTGTACGCCCGAAGCCCGTGGCGATCTCATCCAGCACCAGCAGCAGGTCGTGCTCGTCGCACAGCCTCCTCAGCAGCGCCACGCACTCCGGCGCGTGGAACCGCATCCCTCCAGCCCCTTGGACGACAGGCTCCACGATCACGCCAGCCAGCTCGTGCTCGTGGCGAGCGACCAGGTCGCTCACATGTTCCGCCCAGGCATCGTCGAGACCCACATCAAACCCGTCGGGTGGCCGATCGGCGAACACGTGCTCCGCCAGCACGCCGGCGAAGATGCTGTGCATCCCGTTGACCGGATCGCACACGGCCATCGCGCCGAACGTATCGCCGTGGTAGCCGCCCCGCACAGTCAGCAGCCGCGTGCGTCCGACCCGTCCGAGCGCACGCTGAAACTGAAGACAGAGCTTGATCGCGACCTCGACCGAGACCGAGCCCGAGTCGGCGAAGAACACCCTCTCCAGCCCGTCCGGCGTGATCTCCACCAGGCGCTCGGCCAATAACACGGCCGGCTCGTGCGTGAGCCCGCCGAACATCACATGCGCCATCTGCCCGAGCTGGCCGGTTACGGCGCGATCGAGCGCCGGGTGGCGGTAGCCGTGAATCGCACACCACCACGAAGCCATCCCGTCGATCAGCTCGCGCCCGTCAGCCAGCTGCAGCCGCACACCCTTCGCCGAGACGACCGGCAGCGGTGCCAGCGTGCTGGGCAGCGCGCCGTATGGGTGCCAGACGTGCTCGGAGTCGAGCGCTAGCAGTGCGTCCCAGTCGGTCAGACGGCGCCTAGTCCTCGTACAGGACGAAGTCGCGCTTACGCGCGCCGCACACCGGGCAGAACCACGTGTCGGGAATGTCCTCGAACGCCGTACCCGTCGGAATACCGCCGTCCGGGTCGCCCTCCTCGGGGTCATAGATGTAGCCGCAGGACTCGCAGATCCAGCGCTGAAGGGTGGTGGTCGTCATGGATAGAAGATTACCGGCCGGTAGGCTGACGGGGATGAGCAACCCGATTGGGGAGCCGGGTCAGGAGCTCGAGCTGGCAGCGCTGCCAGGGCAGGGCGCCGCCGACGGGCGGGAGACACCGGCGCGACAGGCGGCCACCGTGATCCTGCTGCGCGACCGGGCGCAGAAACTCGAAGTGCTCTTAGTCAGGCGTACGCCGCAAGCGCGGTTCATGGGCGGCGTTTGGGTGTTCCCCGGCGGAGCCGTCGACGCCAGCGAGGGAGACGGGGATAATGCCCATCGCGCCGCGGCGATCCGTGAGTTGCGCGAGGAGGCCGCGATCGTGCTCGAGGATCCGCGGGCACTGGTGAAGTTCTCTCGCTGGATTACCCCCGCGGCTGTGAAGGTCCGCTTCGACACGCACTTCTTCCTCGCCGCACTGCCCGATGGGCAGGAACCGAAAGTCGACGGCGAGGAGTGCGTCGATCTGGGCTGGTTCACGCCCGCGGCAGCGCTCGAGGCCCACCGCCGCGAGCAGATCGTGCTCGTGTTCCCGACGATTAAGCATCTAGAACAGCTCAGCGAGTTCGAGGCGGTGGAGGAGTTGCTCTCCCATGCCCGCGGCCGCGAGGTGCAGCCGATCCAGCCGCGGGTGGTCCTCGAGGGTGAGGTAGCCCGGGTGCTCCTTCCGGGCGAGCCCGGATACTGACCTTCGCAGCCGGCCCGGCGATGCGCTAGAACGGGAGGATGCCCGCCGCGGCACGTGCATCCAGACCCTCCGGACTGACGGTCGCCGTGACCGGGCCCACAGGCGAGATCGGCCGGGCTGTGGTTGGAGCGCTCGAGCGCTCCCCCGAGGTGGGACGTGTGCTCGGGATGGCGCGGCGGCCGTTCGACCCGGCCGCGCAGGGCTGGAAGAAGGTCTCCTACCGGCGCGGAGACGTACTCAACCGCGATGCCGTGGCAGACCTGGTGAAGGACGCCGACGTGGTTGTGCACCTGGCCTTCATGATCATGGGTGGCCCGCAGGAGACCTCGGCGGTGAACATGGACGGCTCGCGCAATGTCTTCGAGGCCACCGTGTCGGCGGGCGTCAAGCGCCTGATCTATGCCTCGTCGGTGGCCGCATACGGGTTCCATGGGGGAAATCCTCAGCCGCTCACGGAGGAGGTTCCAGCGCTCGGCACCGCCAGCCACTACTACTCCGCGCAGAAGGCCGAGGTCGAGGCGATCTTGGGAGAGGTGCTGGGTGGCTCCTCCACCGCCGCTTACGTGCTGCGGCCGTGCATCGTCGGCGGTCCGGACGCGCCGCTTTTGATCGATAGCCTGCCCTACACCCAGCTCTCTGAGCGGCTGCCCGGACCGATCCTGCGCCTGCTCGACGGCGTGCCGATCCTCAAGCCGGTGCTGCCCGATCCGGGTGTGCCCTTTCAGCTCGTCCACCACGACGATGTCGCAAGCGCGATGCGCGCCACCGTGCTCGGCCGCGGCGCTCCAGGTATCTACAACCTCGCCGGGGTCGGCGAGCTGACCGTCAAGCAGCTCGCCGAGGAGCTCGGCTGGTACTCGATCCCAGTGCCCGAGCTGGCCGTGGACGCGGTCGCGGAGATGATCGGGCGCCTGAGCTTCCTACCCGCGCAGGCGCAGTGGATCGCGGCCTTCCGCGAGCCAATGATCATGGACGTCTCCAAGGCCCGGCGCGAGCTTCGGTGGCGGCCCAAGCACGACGCACTACAGACCCTGCGCGAAACGATCGCCGCCGAGCGGCTGGATCGCTTGGTGCGCTGAGTAGAAGCTCAGCGCGACGGCGTTCGTGTCGCTCAATACTTATGCCTACGCTGATAGCGTCGAGAGGAAGCGAGGGAAGGGGAGGCGATGGATTACCGCACGCTCGGCCACACCGGAGTTCAGGTCAGTCCGCTGTGCCTCGGCGCGATGATGTTTGGTGCCTGGGGCAATACCGATCACGAGGACTCGATCCGAATCATCCATGCGGCGCTTGACGCAGGGATCAACTTCGTGGATACCGCCGACGTCTACTCGCGCGGCGAGTCCGAGGAGATCGTCGGTAAGGCCCTCGTCGGGCGGCGCGAGAACGTGGTGCTGGCGAGCAAGTTCCATGGCACGATGGGCGATGATCCGAACCAGGCGGGCAACTCGCGGCGCTGGATCATGCGGGAGGTCGAGGCCTCGCTCAAGCGCCTGCAAACCGACTGGATCGACCTCTACCAGGTGCATCGCTGGGACCCCTGGACCGATCACGAGGAGACCCTCGGCGCCCTCTCGGACCTCGTGACCCAAGGGAAGGTGCGCTACATCGGCTCCTCGACTTACCCGGCGGCGCAGATCGTCAAGGCCCAATGGGTCGCCCGCGACCGGCGCCTGCAGCGCTTTGTATGCGAGCAGCCGCCTTACTCGATCCTGGTTCGTGGGATCGAGGCCGACGTGCTGCCTACCTGCAAAGAGCTGGGTATGGGCGCGATCGCCTGGAGCCCGCTTGCGGGCGGCTGGCTGTCGGGGCGCTGGCGCAAGGGGGCCAACGAGCTCACGTCAAGACGCTCGGCGATGATCCCGCAGCGATACGACCTCAGCCTCCCGGCCAACCAGGCCAAGCTCGAGGCTGCCGATGCGCTCGCAACGGTGGCGGAGGAGTCGGGCATCTCACTGATCCACATAGCGCTCGCCTTCGTTATTCGCCACCCGGCGGTGACAGCGGCGATCATCGGCCCGCGGACGACGGAGCAGCTTGAATCCCAGCTCGGCGCGGCAGACACTCAGCTCGACGCCTCGGTCCTCGACCGCATCGACGAGATCGTGGCGCCTGGCATCAACGTCAATCCGGCCGATGGAGGCTGGCAAAACCCAGCACTGGAGCCCGCCGCGCGCAGGTAGACCCGAGGAGGAGGGAAAGCCAGCTAGGCACTGGCCGATTATTCCGCCGTGGCCCCGAACGTCTAGTTCCCGAACGTCTCAGTCGGCGCATCGCCATGTTGGCGTTTAGGTAGCACTCTCGGCTTGATGGGCGTCCCTTTCGGCCTCCCCGCCGGGGACGCCCGGAAGGTTTCGGGTGGTGCTGGCGTCTGAGGTCTTGATGTACTAATCCCACAACGGAGGTCTCATGCTCACGAAGTCATCTGACGGGCACGTTAGCCCACACTCGCGTCGATGGGGGGCACTCGGCGTCGTCCTGGTCGCATTGGGAATAGCCGGTTGTGGCAGCTCTGGTTCCTCGAGCTCCGGAACTTCTTCATCGTCATCGTCGCCCGCACCCGCGGAAACAAAAGCGCCGGCGCAAGAAACGAAAGCGCCTGCGGAACCAAAAACTGAATCCTCGAAGTGCCGGCATCCCGCAGGGTGAACACGCGGGGGATGGCGACAGCGATAATAAAGGCGGACCCAGCGACGGGGATGGCAACCTCTAGGACACTGCTGGCCGGGCTGCTCGCACTAGCAACGGTGGGAGGCGGCTGCGGCGCGAGCGCCCACAGGGCACCGCCCACCCCGGTGCGACGCTCGACGGGGTTGGCGATCCCGTCGGCCAACGCCGCCAGGGCGGGCTACGCGTGGCTTCGGCCGGCGCTGGCGCTGAACACCTGGCCCCGCACGCGATTGTCAAGCGGGGCAACGATGGCCTATCCACCCGGCTGGCGCGCGCTCGCCGGTGATCGTGGCACCGCAACCGCGGCATTGCTCGACACCCATGGCCACTACCTCGGATATCTCAACCTGACTCCGCGTCAGGGCAAGGAGGCGCAGGCGAGCTGGGCCGCATTCCGCCCGCGCCACAACGCTGCCGAGGGCGAGAAGGATGTGACGGTAATGGACGCAGCCGCTGGTCTGAGATTTCGTAGCGGACAGGGCTCGTGCGTACGCGACGCCTACACGAGCTCCACGAACACCCGCTACGTGGAGATCGCGTGCCTCGTGGATGGCCGTCGCGCATCGTCGGTGATCGTCGGTGCAGCCCCAAGCCGGCGCTGGACAGAGGAGCACTCGGTGATCGAGCAGGCGATCTCCGCGTTGATTACCTAGGCCCAGGCTCGAGGGTCGAGCCGGGCGGGTTAGACGTTTCCGTCGCCGTCGCTCGGCCCGGATATGTGATCGCCACCGCTGTGCACCTCGCGCTCGCGCTAGCAAGCTAGACCGGCGAGCGAGAGGCGACTACTTCACCGTGTGCCCGGAGGCGTTGATCGCATACCAGGTGCCACCGAACTGCTTTTCCCCAACGTAGGATGTTTCTCCTGGCCCGCTGTCGCCGCTGTAGGTGTAGAGCGGGTGGCCGGCATAGGTGACCTGTTTGCCGCCTGTGGGCAGGTTGATCGAGGACAAAAGCGAAGCCTTGACACCCGAGCGGGCCGTCGGGCGGCCGCTCGTCCTTAGCGACGGCCATGTTTCTGAGCACCCGCTGATCGCCGCGCAGCTGCTCTTGTTGGGGTGATCCTTGGTGAACTCATACAGCGTGCGGCCCGAGGAGCTGACGAGGATGCTGCCGAGGCTCGTGTGACGCAGCGAGACCGTGGCAGCGCGGCTCGAGTACGCGGGCGGGAGGCTCCTCTGTGCGCTCGCGACCGTCGCGGCGCTCGCCGCGCTTGCCAAGGCGACGGCCAAGAAAACGTAGGTTCGCTTCATGGTTCCTCCGAATGTCGAGTGCTCGGGCGCGTGACTGTCATCTCTACCTACAGACACCGCCACACCGCTAACCTTCCCGGACACCCGGCGCGAGCTGCAGATACCCTGCGCCCTGTGACGAACATCAACGAACCTGTCTTCGACGAGCCACGCGAGCACCCGGGATTTCGCTGCCTGCGCGCTCGTCTCAGCCGCCAGGCCGACAGCGACCGGTTGGGGTTGAGCCTGTGGGAGCTGCCGCCCGGCGAAGCGGCCTACCCTTACCACTACCATCTCGCCGAGGAGGAGCTCGTCGTCGTTCTTGACGGCCAGCCGAGCCTCCGCACACCAGATGGGTGGCGAGAGCTGCAGGAGGGAGAGGTCGTGCCATTCCTGCGCGGCGAGCAGGGCGGACACCAGCTAGTCAACCGCACACAGAACACCGTGCGCTTCCTGGCGTTCAGCACCAACGGTGAGCCGGACATCGTGATCCGCCCCGACTCGGGCACACTCGGCGCCTACGAGCGACTGTCAGACGGAGGTGGACTGCGGGCAGTCTTCCGCGCAGCGGACACGATCGACTACTACGAGGGCGAGCAACCACCAGCCAAGAAGTGAAGCCATTCTGCGTACGCAATCCGCTCGCAGTCATCAGCCAGACTTAGATGAAGCGCGCGAGACGATTGCCGCCGACCGGCTGGATCGCTTCGTACGCTGACCGAATGCAGAGCTCAGCTGCTGGCCTGAGCCTCGATCACGTGCGTAACTGCATTGATCAGAGCCAGGTGCGTGAACGCCTGCGGGTAGTTGCCGAGGTGACGCCCGCTCGAGGCCTCCAGCTCCTCGCCGTACAGCTCGAGCTTGGAGGAGTAGGACAGCAGGCGCTCGCAGAGATGTTCCGCCTCGCGGTCCTCGCCGATCTCCGACAGTGCCGAGACGAGCCAGAACGAGCAGATCAAGAACGTGCCCTCCTTGCCGCTGAGGCCGTCGTCGGTCTCGTCGGTGCGGTAGCGCAGCACGAGCCCGTTCTCGCTCAGCTCGTCGCGGATCGCGCAGACCGTGGCGCGCACGCGTTCGTCGTCTGGAGGCAGGAAGCGCAGCAGCGGCACGAGCAACGTCGATGCGTCGAGCGCATCGGTGCCGTAATGCTGGCGAAAGACGCCGCGGGAGTCGACGCCGTTGGCGAGGATGTCCTCGCGCACTTCCTCGGCGAGCGCCTGGAACCTGCTGGCCGGCTCGTCGTGACCTCGCCGTTCGGCGAGCCGCGCGCCTCGATCCATGGCGACCCAGCACATCAGCTTCGAGGAGACGTAGTGCTGGGGCTTCCCGCGCGCCTCCCAGATCCCCTGGTCAGGTTCCTTCCACACGGCGGCCGCGCATTCAACCTGGTCGATCAGCACCGGCCACAGGCGCTCGGGGATGTGATCTCGCTTTTTGGAGTGCAGGTAGACCGAGTCGAGCACCGCGCCGAACACGTCGTTCTGGCGCTGGTTGTAAGCGCCGTTGCCGACACGCACCGGCTGGGAGCCTTCGTAGCCCTTGAGATGGTCGAGCGTCGACTCCGCCAGGTCTTTCTCGCCGCGCACCCCGTACATGATCTGCAGCGAGCCGTCCTCGTTGCGTGGGACTTCGGCGACGTACTCGATGAAATCGTCGGCCTCCCAGTCCAGGCCCAGCGCGTGCAGCGCCCACAGCGTGAACGAGGCGTCGCGCATCCAGCAGTAGCGGTAGTCCCAGTTGCGCTCTCCGCCCGGCGTCTCGGGTAGCGAGGTCGTCGGTGCCGCCACAAGCGCGCCGGTCGGCATGAACGTCAGGCCCTTGAGCACCAACGCGGAGCGCTGCAGATGCGCGCGCCAAGGATGATCGGGATAGGTGCCTTCGGCCAGCCAGCCGCGCCAGAAGTGGCCGGTCTTCTCGAGGATCTGCTCGGCTTCCTCGGCGGTATGCGGGCCGCCAAGCGACTCCGTCCAGGAGATCGCGGAGAAGCGTTTCTCGCCCTCGACCATCGTGTGGCGGCCGTGCGTACGATTGCCCTCGATGCCCATGCGGATGTCGCTGAACAGCCTGAACCTTGTGTCTCCGTCGACGGCGTCCAACTCGCACGCGTCGTGCGCGTCGTGCGACGCCGTCTCGAGCTCGACCATCTTCCACCGGGCGGGTGTCGCCCCGTAGTCGAGCATCGGCTCGCAGACGACCTCGACCTGCACCTGACCCTGCACGCATTCGATCATGCGTACCAGCAGATGGTCGGCGTCGAAGTCAGTCGGCGGGCGCGTGTGGCTGGAGCCGTGCTCATTGTCGTGCCATTCGCCCACCGCCAACGCGTCGACCACACGAATCCAACCCTGCGGCGTCATCCACGTCGTCTCGATCATGTTGGTGCCCGGGATGTAGCGCCGGCCGGCAGGCACATACACGCCATAGGGGCCCACGCGCCAGCTCCCGGCGCCGCGATCGAGCAGCGCGCCGAACACCGACGGCGAGTCGAAGTACGGCAGGCACATCCACTCGATCGATCCGTCGGAGGCGACCAGTGCGCCGGTGTGGCAATCCGACAGGAAACCGTAATCGGCGATCGGCGGGAATGGCGAGTCGGGTGAGGATCCTCCAGGATGCGCAGCGCCAGCCCCCTGCGGCGCGACCTTGGCCGCCCCGTCGGAGCTGTGAGCCTTCGGCCTGGGGCTGTTCGTGATCGCCGAGCGCGGAGGCATGATCCCGAACGGTAGCGTGAGCACCGTGCCGGTATCGTCACGTCCCATGAACGGCGAGCAGCCCTTCGCGCTGCACCCCGCCGACGCCCGCCTGCTGGATGGTCGTCGCGCGCTCGTCACCGGCGGGGACTCCGGCATCGGCCAGGGGATCTGCTATGAGCTCGCGGCCCACGGGGCGGCGGTGGCGATCAACTACGTCGGCGATGCCGGCGAGGCGCAGCGGATGGCCGGCGAGATCGAGCGGGCCGGCGGCAAGGCGCTCGCGGTCGCGATGAACGTCGCCTCAGAGCCCGACGTGCAGCGCGCGTTCGCGCAGGCAAAGCTTGCCTTCGGCGGCGTCGACCTGCTCGTCAACAACGCCGGGGTCGAGCACCCCTACCTGCTGCTGGACATGCCGCTGCAGGCATGGCAGAAAGTGATCGACGTGAACCTCACAGGGTCCTTCCTGTGCGCCCGCGAGGCGGCTCGCACGATGCGCGATGCGGGCTCGCAGGGGACGATCGTGAACATCTCGAGCGTCCACGAGCAGATCGCCTGGGAGCGGTTCTCCCACTACTGCGCCTCGAAGGGCGCAGTGAAGATGTTCGCCCAGTCGATCGCCAAGGAGCTCGCGCCGCTCGGCATCCGCGTGGTCAACGTCGCGCCGGGGGCGATCGACACGCCGATCAACAAGGACGTGCTCGCGAGCCCCGAGGCGAGCACCACCGTCCAGGGCGAGATCCCGCTCGGGCGCTGGGGTCACGTGCGGGACATCGCCCGCGCGGTCGCGTGGCTGGCGAGCGAGCAGGCGAGCTATGTGACGGGCGCGACGCTGTTCGTCGACGGCGGCATGGCGCTGTATCCGAAGTTCGTCTGAGCTCACCACGAGGGTCGCTCGACGCCTGCCGGCAGCCGGTCTTCCTCCTCGAGCTTGTCGAGGTGGGCGAGCAGCGTCACCGCTGCGGCGGGACGGAGCGTGGCCGGCACGTCCGGCCACGCTCCGTCGAGCAGCTCCTCGACGGAGCGCCGGCCCTCGGCGATGGCGGCGAGCAGCAGCCGCTCGCGCTCGGAGCGATGGTCGATGTACTGATCCAGCTTGGCGCGAGGCCTCCAGACCGGTGGCCCATGACCGGGGCAAAGCACATCCAGATCACGCTGGCGCAGCCTTTCCAGGCCGGCGAGATAGCCGGTGAGCGCCCCTGGACCGGGAGTGATGAACACGCTCCCTTCGCCCAGAACCGCGTCCCCGGTGAAACACACCCGACCGGCGATCAGCGCGAAGTGGTCGGCGGCGTGTCCGGGCGTGGAGAGAGCCTCAAAGGGCCCGAAGCGCGTCCCTTCGGTAAGCGTGACGTCGGTCTCACCACGACCCGCCGCAAGCGGCGCCGGATCGTGCTCGCGCAGAGCTCCAACGGCTTCGGCGTGATCGGCGTGATCGTGAGTGAGCACGATGCCTCCGAGGCCACCGCGCGCATCGATCGCGTCGAGTAACCGTTTGATGTGAGAACCGGTCAGGGGGCCAGGGTCGACGACGTAGGCCGGATTACGGCCCACGATCCACGTGTTTGTGCCCGACAGCGTCAGCGGGCCGGGATTATCCGCGCGCAAACGCAAAACACCGTGCCCGGCCAGCCCGCGAGTCTCGGCGGCGAGATCTCCGGAGTCCGGCAAGCCACCTTCTAAGCTTTGCGACACGCCATGAGTCTGGCAGCCCATCCGCAGATCGGCCACGACCTCCGCGCAGGCACAGATGCCACTCGCCCAGCCTGAGCCACTGCGCCGCGAGCTGGCCCACGCGCTACCCGAGCGCCCGTTCGCGCTGCGCTTCTGGGACGGCTCTGAGCTCGCACCCACAGCCTCCGGCGGGCCGGTCTTCACGGTGCGCTCCCCGGCTGCGGTCGCCCACCTGCTGCGCGCCCCCGGTCAGCTGGGGCTGGGACGCGCATATGCAGCCGGCGAGCTCGAAGCGGACGACCTGGACGGCGTGATCGGGCTGCTGGATTCCTTCCAAGCACCCGCGATTGACACCAAGACACGCCTGCGGCTGACGCTGGCCGCGGTGCGCGCTTGCGGGCTGAGGGCACCGCCGCGCGTTCCCGCCAGCGAGCTAAGCCCGCGGGGCCGGCGTCACAGCCGCGAGCGCGATGCGCGCGCGGTGCGCCACCACTACGACGTCTCAAACGACTTCTTCGCACTGTTCCTCGACGAGTCGATGACCTACAGCTGCGCGCTGTTCTCCCGCGGCGCCGAAACGCTCGAGGAGGCCCAGGCGGCGAAGCTCGCGCTCGTCTGCACAAAGCTCGCCCTGAAGGAGGACGAGCGCATACTCGATGTCGGCTGCGGCTGGGGCAGCTTTGTGCTCCACGCGGCCCGCAACCACGGGGTGCGCGCCGTCGGCATCACCCTCTCCCCATCCCAGGCCGAGGAGGCGCGCAGGCGTGTGGCCGAGGCAGGTCTCTCCGATCGCGTGGAGATCCGCATCTGCGACTACCGCGAGCTCGGCGGTGAGCGCTTCGACGCGATCGCGTCGATCGGCATGGTCGAGCACGTGGGCTCCAATCAGATCGGCCTCTACGCCGCCCAGCTCGCCGGCCTGCTGGAGCCCGGCGGCAGGCTGCTCAACCACGGCATCGCCCGCCTGCGCCACGGCGAGGCAGAGGCGGGACCCTTCTCCGAGCGCTATGTGTTCCCGGACGCGGCGCCGCTGCACGTCTCCCGCGTGATCATGGCGCTAGAGCAAGCGGGCATCGAGCCCGAGCACGTCGAGGGCCTGCGCGAGGATTACTCAGAGACGCTGAGCCATTGGATCGAGCGCCTGGATGCCAACCTCGATGAGGCCGAGCGCCTGGCCGGCGCCGAGCGCGTGCGCGTGTGGCGCCTCTACCTGCGCGCCGCCCGCAACGGCTTCCGTACCGGCTTCACCTCGGTCTTCCAAATATTGGGAACCCGCCCACCTCGCCGTCGCCGCGCCTAGCGGCGGCCGGAGCGCGCGGCGCCGCTTCTGTTCCCGCCGCCGGAACCGCTGCGCGCGGAGCCGGTCCGCGGCGAGCCGGACCCGTTGCGGGCGGGGCCACTCCGGCCACGGTTGCGCGATGATCGCGCGCTGTGTTGAGAGCCACCGGAGCGCTGTCCGGTGGCGTCGCTCGGCAGCCCGCCCAGCTCCAGCTCGCGGTGCAGGCCGAGATCGCGGACCATGCTCACCAGTTCGCGCGCCTGGTCGTGGACGACGAAGGTGACACCCGTGCCACTGGCTCCCGCGCGCGCGGTGCGCCCGATGCGGTGCACGTAGTCCTCACGCGAGCCGGGGATGTCGAAGTTGATCACGTGCGTGATGCCCGCCACGTCGATGCCGCGTGCGGCCACGTCGGTTGCCACGAGCGTGTCCACCACACCCGCCTCGAAGTTGGCCAGAGCACGCTCACGCTGGCCCTGGGACTTGTCGCCGTGCATCGCGACGGCCCGGACGTTGTTGCTCGCCAGGCGTTTGACCAGCCGGTCCGCGCCGCGCTTGGTGCGCACGAACACGAGCGTCAGGCCGCGCTCGGCCTCGCCCAGCTCGGCCACCAGTCGTGAGACCTTGGCGTCGTGTGAGACCGTCACGAAGCGGTGCTCGACGTCGCCCTTGCGCTCCTCGGAGTGCGCGTGCTCGTGACGGCGCGGGTTGGTCGTGTAGGCCTTGGCGACCTTGCCGACCTCGCCCTGCAGCGTCGCCGAGAACAGCAGCGTCTGGCGCTCACGGGCGCACATCTTCACGATCTTGTCAACGACCGGGCGAAAGCCCATGTCGAGCATCCGATCGGCCTCGTCGAGCACGAGCAGCCGGATCTGCTTCAACGAAACATCGCGGCGGTCGATCAGGTCCATCAGGCGGCCCGGCGTGGCAACCAGGATGTGCGCGCGGCCCGCAAGGCGAGCCTGCTTGACGATTCCCGCTCCGCCGTAGACGGCAGCGATCGACAACGCTCGCGCGTGGGCGATCGGACGCAGGTCGTCGACGATCTGGCTTGCCAGCTCGCGCGTGGGCGCCAGGACGAGCGCCGAGGGGCGCGCGTCTGAGTCTTTGATGCGCTCCACCATCGGCACGCCGAACGCGAGCGTCTTGCCCGAGCCCGTGGGGGACTGGGCCAGCACGTCGTGGCCGGCGAGCACGTCGGGAATGACCATGCTCTGTACTGCAAAGGGCTTCTCGATCCCGCGTTGCGCGAGCTCATTTACGACAACCTCGGACACGCCAAGGCTGGCGAACGTTGCATCCTTCATGTGTTGGTGCTCCTTCTCACGGCCCTCTGGCCGTTATGCGGATGGAGATTCGACTGACCCCATCCGCGCACTCCGAGCGCCAACAAAGACAAGAACCTCGCGGGCGACGTCGCCGCCCGGTAGGGGGACCGTAGCAGGTGCTACTCCGGGCCTTCGCAAGAATCGTCCCGGTGGAACTGAGCGAAGCGTCCCGGAACGGTCCTGACGATGAGGTATTTGGTTGCCTTTAGATGTTGGGGCTGCTCCCCTACTCCAGACTGGCCATCACGTGCTTGACCACGGTGTAGTCCTCCAGTGAATAAACGCTCAAATCCTTGCCGTATCCCGACTGCTTGAACCCGCCATGAGGCATCTCCGAGACGAGCGGGATGTGGTCGTTGATCCACACGCAGCCAAACCGCAACGCCTTGGACACGCGCAACGCCCTGCCCACGTCACGCGTCCACACCGATGACGCCAGCCCGTAGCGTGTCGCGTTTGCCCACTCGATCGCCTGCTCCTCGTTGGTGAATTGCTGCACAGTGATCACGGGCCCGAAGATCTCCTTCTGGATCAGCTCATCCTCCTGCTCCAGCCCCGCCACGACCGTCGGCTCCAGAAAGAAGCCCTCGCGGTCGGGCTGGCCCCCGCCGGTGACGATCTCCGCGTGTGCGGGCCGGCGCTGCAAAAAGCCCTCCACCCGCTCGCGCTGTTTGGCCGAGTTGACCGGGCCGAGGGTCGTCCCCGGCGCGAGCGTGTCGCCAATGACCAGTCCCTGAGCCTGCGTGGCGAGTCCGGAGACGACATCGTCGTAGACGCTGCTCGAAGCCAGCACCCTCGTGGCCGCCGTGCAGTCCTGGCCTGCGTTGTAATAGCCGGTCCCCGCGATCGTCTCCAGCGCACTCTCCAGGCTGACGTCGTCGAACACGACCACCGGCGCCTTGCCGCCGAGCTCGAGATGGACGCGCTTGAGGGTGTCCGCCGCTGTACGAGCGAAATGCTTGCCGGTGTCCACCGAGCCGGTCAGCGCGATCATGTCGACGTCGGGATGGTTGATCAGCGCCTCGCCCGTCGGGCGCCCGGGGCCGGTAACGATGTTGAGCACCCCCTTCGGCAGAATCTCGGCGGCGAGCTCAGCCAGCCTGATCGTCGTGATCGGCGTCGTCTCGGCCGGCTTTAGCACGACCGTGTTGCCCGCCGCCAGCGCCGGTCCGAATTTCCAGATCGCCATCATCAACGGGTAGTTCCACGGGGTCACCTGCCCGATCACCCCAACCGCTTCGCGGCGCGTGAACGACGTGTAGCCCTCCATGTACTCGCCGGCGGGCAGACCGGTCATGGTCCGCGCCGCGCCCGCGAAGAAGCGCAAGTTGTCGGCCATCACCGGCAACTCGTCGTCAGTGACCGCCGCCAGCGGCTTGCCCGCGTTCAGCGCCTCCAGCCGGGCGATCTCCCCAGCGTGCTCCTCAACCAGGCCAGCGAGCGCGAGCAGCGCCTGCGAGCGCTGGGCGGGCGTGGTCGTCGACCACCCCTCGAACGCGCCGCGCGCGGCGCGCACGGCGCGGTCGACATCCTCGGCGCTGGAGACCGGCGCGCGGGCGAGCTCCTCGCCAGTCGCCGGGTTGAGGATTGCTTCGGTCTCACCGCCGCCGGCGACACTCTCACCGTCGATGAAGTTCTGGAGGGTGCCAAGCGTCCCGGCCATGTCAGCTTCTCCTCATTGCTCGTCAGGTGCCGAGCGCTTCCGCCACGGCCCGATAAGTGATCTCACCATCACGCACGTTGAGTCCCAGACGCAGGCCGGGGTCGCGTTCCAGCGCACCGTCCACGCCGTACCCGGCCAGCGCCAGCACGTATGGGAGCGTGGCGTTCGTGAGCGCATAGGTCGAGGTGATCGGGACCGCCCCCGGCATGTTCGTCACGCAGTAGTGCGTGATCTCCTCCACCTCGAACGTTGGGTCGGAGTGGGTGGTGGGATGCGAGCTCTCAAAGCACCCGCCCTGGTCGATCGAAACGTCCACCAGCACCGCGTGCCGCTTCATCAGCTTCAGCTGCTCGCGTGTGATCACGTGCGGCGCGCGGCCGCCATGCACGAGCACCGCGCCGATCACGAGATCCGCCGCTGGAAGCATCTCCTCGATCGCGAGCGCCGAGGAGTACACAGTCGAGGCCCTCCCCCCGAACGCGACTTCCAGCTCGCGCAGCCGGTCGATCGAGCGGTCGAACACAAACACATCCGCCTGCATGCCGATCGCGATGAACGCCGCGTTCATCCCCACCACGCCGCCGCCGATCACGAGCACCGTCGCGGCCGCCACGCCCGGTACCCCACCCAGCAGGATTCCGCGTCCGCCCATCGGCTTCTCGAGCATGAACGCCCCCGCCTGAGTGGCGATCTTGCCCGCCACCTCGCTCATCGGCGCCAGCAGTGGCAGCCGGCCCTCTCCGTCCTCGACGGTCTCATAGGCGATGCACGTCGCACCCGAGCGCTGCAAGCCGCGCGCCAGCTCCGGCTCGGCTGCCAGGTGCAGGTAAGTGAACAGCGTCTGGCCCTCCCGCAGCATCCCCACCTCCTCGGGCTGGGGCTCCTTCACCTTGAGCACGAGCTCCGCCTCCCCGAACACCGCCTCGGCGTCGTCCATGATCCGCGCGCCCTGCGCCTGAAAGCGAGCGTCGGCCATCGCTGAGCCCTCCCCGGCGCCAGCCTGCAGCAGCACCTCATGGCCACGCGTGCTTAGCTCGCGCACGCCCGCGGGAGTGATCGCCACGCGGTACTCGTCTGGCTTGATCTCCGTAGGAACCCCGATGATCACCGCGCCAGTTCCCTTCCTCGCAAGGCCAGCCAGAACTCGATGCGGTCGCGCGCCTGCGAAAAGTCCCGCCCGGTCAGCTGCTCGACGCGGCGGATGCGATAACGCAGCGTATGGCGGTGACAGTAGAGCGCCCCCGCGGCCTTCTCCCAGTGGCCATTGTGTTCGATGAACACGTCGAGCGAGCGCAGCAGCTCATCCCCATACTCTCCCTCGCCCTGCTCGACCGGGCCGAGCACACCGCGACAGTAGGAGATCAGCGCATCGTCGTCCTGCAGCGAGAGCAACAGCTGGAAGGCGCCGAGGTCCCGATAGGAGGCAACCTCGGGCGCGTCTCCGTTTTGCAGCCGCACGGCCTCGAGCGCGCAGCGCGCCTCGTGGAAGCTGAGTCGCAGCGAGTGCGTAGCGGCCGGGCGGCTCGCGGCAGCCCTGACCTCGCCGAAGCGCTCGCCCAGCTCCGCCCGCAGCTTGCGCGCCAGCTCGATTGGATTGGGTGGGTCCCCCTTCCCCTGCCCGTCCGCGTCGATCACCGCGCACAGCAGCCCAGCGCGAATCGCGACGAGGTTATGCACCTCCTCCCGCTCCAGTATCCGTTCAAGCAGCGCCGCGGCAGCGCTCGGGTCCGGCAGCTTGAAGGCCAGCACGGCAACCTGCTCGCCGATCCCGAACGGGCGCAGCCGCGCTTGCAGCTCCTCCGGGTAGAGGTGCGCGGTCAGCGCCTCCGCCAGCACATCGCCCACCATATTGCGCTGAAGCATTTCGTAACGCTCGTCCAGGAGTTGCGCAAACGCCCGCTCGGTAATCGCGATGAACGGCAGCTCATACGGCACCTCGAACAGAGGAAACTCACGCTTGCGCGCGGCGCTCAGGAGCGCCGTCGGCAGCTTCTTGTGCGTGAAGCCCGTGCCGAACCCAAGGCCGGCGATCTCGTGGTCTGCCAGCGTGGCGATCAGCTCGCGCTGGGCCTTCGGCCCGGTCAGCTGGATCCCCATCGTCAGCAGCAGCTCACCCCCTTTCAGCCACGGCGTCGGGTCGAGAAGCTCGGTGCTGTGAACCCAGCGCACGTGGGCCTGGGCGGACTCCTGCCCGCAGACGAGCGTCAGCCCGAGCTCCGCGATCAGGCTCTCTACTGTGAGCTCCATTTCACCAATCAACGCCGCAGAGCAGGTGCTCGCCGAGGCCCACGGGACGAATCCATCCGCTCCCCCGCCTCGCTCAGCACCGGGCGCAGGATCGCCTCGATTTCCTCGAACTGCTCCTCTCCGGCGATCAGCGGCGGTGAGAGCTGCACCACCGGGTCGCCGCGATCGTCGGTCCGGCAGATCAGTCCACGCGAGAACAGCTCGCCGGAGAGGAAGCCGCGCAGCAGAAGCTCTGACTCCTCGTGGTTGAACATCTCCTTCGTCTCCTTGTCCTTGACGAGCTCGATCGCGTGGAAGTAGCCCGCGCCGCGCACATCGCCGACGATCGGCAGATCGCGCAACCCCTCGAGCATCTCCCTGAAGCGACCCTCGTTGGCGCGCACGTGCCCGCAAAGATCCTCGCGCTCCATCACGTCGATATTCGCCAGCGCCACCGCGCACGCCATCGGGTGTCCGCCGAAAGTGAAGCCGTGGGTGAAGGTCTCTGAGCCGTGCAGGAACGGCTCGGCTATGTGATCGCCAGCGAGCACCGCGCCGAGCGGTGCGTAGGCCGAGGTTAGGCCCTTTGCGATCGTGATCATGTCCGGCTGGTAATCGAACCGTTCGCACCCGAACCAATACCCGAGCCGGCCCCACGCGCAGATCACCTCGTCGGAGATCAGCAGCACCCCGTGGCGATCGCAGATCTCGCGCACGCGCTGGAAGTAGCCCTCCTGGGGCACAAAGCAGCCGCCGCTGTTCTGCACCGGCTCGAGGATCACCGCCGCCACCGTGGCGGGACCCTCGAACAGGATCGCCTCCTCGATCGTATCGGCCGCCCAGAGGGGATCGCGATCCTCGCTCCAGCGATATGAGTTCGTGTTGGGCACGTGGTGACCGCCGGGGGTGAGCGGCTCGAACGGCGTGCGCAGCGCGGGCACGCCGGTCGCCGTCAACGCTCCCATCGAAGTTCCGTGATAGGCGAGCTGGCGCGAGATCAGCTTGTGACGAGTCGGCTCGCCGCGCGCGGTGTGGTAAGACTTCGCGAGCTTCCAGGCCGACTCGACCGCCTCCGAGCCGCCCGAGGTGAAGAACACACGGTTGAGGTTCCCGGGCGTGAGCGCAGCGATCCGCGCGGCGAGCTCGATCGAGCGTGGGTGGGCGTAGCTCCAGTTCGTGTAGAAGCCAAGCTCTTCGGCCTGCTTCGCAGCGGCCTGTCCCAACTCGGCGCGACCGTGACCGATGTTCACGCAGTACAGCGCCGACAGCCCGTCGAGGTAGCGCTTGCCGTGCTCGTCGTACACGTAGCACCCCTCGCCCCTCACGATCACCGGCACCTCCGCGCCGTCCTCGTAGGCGCCCATGCGTGTGAAGTGCATCCACAGATGACGCTTGGCCTGCTCTTGAAGCTCACTAGACACTACGGACAACCGTACTCCGCCACGATGTCCTGCTCAAGGCACTGCCCGTTCAACAAGCGCCACAGCCGTTGTACGAAATGGACAACATCAGCTGTACGTTTTGGGAATCGCGCCCATTGTGCTCGCGCTGGCCGGGGATGTAACTTCTGCCACAACCAGCGAGAGGAGCTAGTCATGGCCACCGAGAGCGCTGCCGTATCTGGAGAACCCACATCTTCGGGGGTCATGGACAAGGGCCTGAAGAAAGGCGCGATCGGCTACCTCTCGAACATCGTCATCGGCGTCGCCTCGACGGCGCCCGCGTACTCGCTGGCGGCGACGCTCGGCTTCATCGTCGCCGACCCCGGGATCACCACCCACGCGCCCGCGGTGCTGCTCGCGTCGTTCATCCCGATGCTGCTGGTGTCGCTCGCCTACAGGCACCTGAACCGCGCCGACCCCGACTCGGGCACCACGTTCGCGTGGTCGACGCGCGCGTTCGGGCCGGTGGCCGGCTGGCTCAACGGCTGGGCGATCTTCCTCGCCGATGCACTCGTTATGGCCTCGCTCGCGTACATCGCCTCCACTTACACCTTCAAGCTCATCGAGTGGCACTGGGCCGAAACGCATACCGGTGCCGCGCTCGCGGGCGCGGTCCTGTGGATCCTGCTGATGACCTGGATCTGCCACCGCGGGATCGAGCTGTCGGCTCGCGTGCAGCAGCTGCTGCTCACGTTCGAGGTGATCATGCTCGCGATCTTCGCGGTGGTCGCGCTGGTCGACGTGTACGGCGGCAACCCGCCGGCGCACTCCATCCACGTCCACGCGTCCTGGTTCAACCCGTTCGACCTCAACTTCAAGGACCTGATCGTGGCGATGCTGCTCGGCATCTTCATCTACTGGGGGTGGGACTCCGGGGTCTCCGTTAACGAGGAGTCCGAGGACCCCAACGAGGGCCCGGGCCGGGCCGCGGTCGTCTCCACGATCCTGCTCGTGATCATCTACCTGATCGTCTCGGCGGGCGCGCAGTCCTACCACGGGACCGGGTTCCTGGCCAACGAAGAAAACGCCAGCGACGTGCTCAACGCGCTCGGCAAGGGCGTCCTCGGCGCGGTCGGGGTCAAGTTCCTGATCGTCGCGGTGCTGACTTCGGCGTCCGCGTCGACGCAGACGACGATCCTGCCGACGGCGCGAACCACGCTGTCGATGGCCTTCTGGAAAGCCATCCCGGAGGCATTCGGCAAAGTCCACCCGCGGTTCCTCACGCCGACGCTCTCGACCTGGGGCTTCGGCCTGATCTCGATCGCGATCGCAGTGCCGCTGATCCTGATCTCAGAAACCGTGCTCGAACTCGCGGTCGTCGCGCTCGGCTTCCCGGTCTGCTTCTACTACGGCACGACCGGTTTCGCCTGCGCTTGGTACTACCGGCGCGAGATCACCAAGAGCGCGCGCAAGTTCATCCTCGTCGGGCTCGCGCCCGTGCTCGGCGGGCTGATGTTCTACGGCATCGGCGGCTACGCGATCTACTACTACGGCAAATCCGCCAACGCCGAAGGCGAAACGCTGGCGGGCATCACACTGCCCCTGTGGTTCGGGGTCGGCGGCATGATCCTCGGCGCGATCCTGATGTTCGTCAGCCGCTTCTACTACCGCGAGTTCTTCTCGCGCAAGGCCGAAACGGCCACGCCCGGGATCCTCGACGTACCCGTCGAGCACGCGCCCGCGCACTTCTGAGGTTGAGGGTGACCTGCCGCGCCCGGTATGGGGCTGGGCGCGGCAGGGAAAGCCGCGCGCCGTGTGGAGGGGCAACCCTAAGGGGTAGGTAGCTCCTGCTGACCGTGGGGCGAGCCGAACGCCGCTAGGCGCTCCAGGAAGGGCGCCGGTGGAAAAGCCTCGGGGCCGAGCACTCCCGAGCCGCGCCAGGTGCCGTCGTCGAGCAGCTCGAGTGCAACGACGGGGTTGATCGCCGTCTGCCATACAACGGCCTGATTGCCGTACTCGCGCATCGTCGTCTCGTTGTCGACCACGTGGTACAGGTAGGTCGAGCGCGGCTGCCCGTCCTTGCCGGTTCCCGTCACCCAGGTCCCGGCGCACGTGCGCCCGCTCATCCGCTCGCCGAGAGTGGCAGGGTCCGGCAGTATCGCGGCGAGCACATCGCGGGGAGCAACCTCTACGCCGCGCACCTCTACGGGCTCAGTCGAGTCAAGGCCCAATTTGTGCAGCGTCTTGAGCACATCGATGAACTCCTCCCCTAGCCCGTACTTGAAGGTCACCCGGTCGCAGTCGACCCAGCGAGGGATCAACACAACCTCCTCGTGCTCGACGTTCACGCACTGCACCTTCCCGATCCCCTCGGGAAACTCAAACACCTCGGCCTCAGAGAAGGGCGGGGTGGTGTAGAAACCGCGCTCTCGCTCCCAGATCAAGGGGGGGTTCAGGCACTCCTCGATCGTCGTCCAGATTGAGAACGTCGGCGCGAAGTCATAACCCTCCACGACTAGATCGGCGCCATCGCGCACCCCGACCTCCTTCACATCAGAGAACAGCTCCTCGGCGGCATGGCGAGCGAAGATGTCAGACATGCCGGGCTCCACGCCGATTCCCACGAGTGCGAGCAGCCCCGCCCGTTCCCATGCCTCGTGCCGGGCGAGCTGGTATTCCCCGAGCATCTTCCCCGGCAGCTCGTACGGGCGCTCGGGATGGGGCTCCGACAGCGTCATCGCTATGTCGAGGTAGGTGACCTTCGCCTCGAACGCGGCATCGAAGATCGGCTTGTTCAAGCGCGGGTCACAGGCATTCAGCACCGCGTCGGGCTCCACCCGTTCGATCAGCTCGAGTAGATCCGCCTGGCTGGAGGCGTCGACGCGCTCGGCGCTGAAGCGATCGGGCTCGGAGAGCCGCTCAGCCACCGCCCGGGCACGCTCCAGCGCGACGTCGGCCATCACGACCTCCGTAAACGCACCTCGCCGCTGAGCGATCGCCGCAAACGCCGCCCCCACACCGCCCGACCCAACCACCAAGACTCGCATGCGATCAGTGTGGCGCAGATCCCCACCCCGGAACGGCCCAAGAAGACCTCGCGCGTACGCCGCAAAGGACATATCCCCCGACTGCGCGCCACAGCGGACGGCTCCCATATGCTGCCCGCTTCGATGGCGACTGCGCTCCTCGACACGCCGGTGCCCTCTCCTGCCGCCAAGCAATCTGCCCGCTGGGCGCCCTCGCCCTCGCTGGGACGCGCCGAGGTCCTGCGGGTCGCGGTTGCCGGGGTGCTCCTCGCCATCCTCACGAGCTGGCCGCTCGTGCTGCACCTGCCGAGCCGGATCGCACCGGATCTGGGCGACCCAGTGCGCACCGCTTGGCAGATCGCCTGGGTCGGCCACGCGATGCTGCACAACCCGCTGCACCTGTTCAATGCGAACGTCTTCTACCCCCACCCGCTGAGCCTCGCCTTCTCGGATTCGCTGCTCGGATATGGCCCGGCGGGGTTCTTCGGGCACGGCACTGTCGCCGCGCTCATCCGTTACAACCTGTTGTTCCTGCTCGCGTGGTCGCTGTGCTTCGCCGGCGCCTATCTGCTAGGGCGCGAGCTAGGTCTTGGCCGGCTCGGCGCCGGCGCCGTGGGAGTCGCCTTTGCCTACGCGCCTTACCGCGTGACCGAGGCGGGACACCTGCATGTGATCTCGAGCGGCGGCATCCCGCTAGCGTTGTTCCTGCTGCTGCGCGGCTACCGTCGCTCCGCGCGAGGGCTGATCGTGGCTGGCTGGCTGGTGGCGGCCTGGCAGATCAGCCTCGGCTTCACGCTGGGCCTGCAATTCGCCTACCTGCTGGCGATCCTGGCGGTGCTGGCGTTCATCCACTGGTGGCGAGCGCAGCGCCCCGCTCTGCCGCGCCAGCTGGTGGCAGTCACGCTCGCTGGTATGGCGGTGGTGGGAATCGTCACGATCTATCAGGCGCGGCCCTACCTGAAGGTCGCCAGCGAGTATCCGACGGCGAAACGCACGCTCAAGGAAGTCAAAAACTACTCCGCCGGCCCAGCCGCGCTCCTGGCGGCCTCCTCGGAGAACCGCGTGTGGGGCAACGCCACCGCGGGGATGCGCGCCAAAGTTCACTCAAAGAACGAGAGCGTGTTCTTCCCCGGTGGTCTGATCCTCGTGCTCGCCCTGGTGGGGCTCATCGGAGTGCGCGGGAATGGGGTGGGCGGGAATGGGGTGGGCGGGAATCCATATACCCGGCGATTACGCATCGGGCTGGCCGTTGGGATCGCCGTCGTCTCGATCCTCGCGCTCGGCATGGGCCTGACCGGCGCCGGCTACCCCTACCGCCTTCTGTACAACTACGCCCCCGGCTGGAACGGCGTGCGAGTGCCCGGCAGGGTCTTCACTACGGCGACGCTCTTCTACGCGCTGCTGGCCGGCGCGGGCGCGCAGCTGCTCGTCCACCGTCTGCGACCGTGGGCTGAGCGCCAGTCGCTGCAAAGGCTGCCTTCGCTGCTCGGCGTGGCGCTGCTGATCGGTCTGCTCGGAGAAGGAGCTGGGCATCTCAATCATCCGGTCGTGCCGCAGCCGGCGCGGGCGGAGACCGGCCTGCCGGGACCGCTGCTGGACCTTCCCACCGACGGCGCCGCCGACCGTGTCTGGCAGTACTTCTCGACCAATGGCTTCTATGAGATCCCGGTCGGCAACAGCACCTTCGACATCACGGCCGTCGATGACCTGCGCGGAGGCATGAACGGCTTTCCCGATCGCGCGAGCGTCGAGAAGCTGCGCTTCTACGGAATCCGCACCGTTGTTCTGCACCTGAAGATGCCAAAGCTGCCGGGAATCGTCGGCTACGCGCTCGCCGAGCCACCGGACGTATATGCGGCGGCAGCCAAGCCGGTCGCGGGCCTCGGCGTCACCCGCAAGCAGGTGGGGTCGCTCGTGATCTACGAGATCGGCCCTGGCCCCAAGGCCTTGCACGGAACTGATTGATGCTCATCAAGAAAAGGCTTGCGCTGGCGGCGATCCTGCTCGTGGGCCTCTCCTCCGCGCTGATGCTGCAGAACTGGTCGGATAACCAGAGCTCGCACTACGACCTGATCCGCGCGCTCGACGCCGGCCGCACGACGATCGACTACGGCCCCTACCCCACGAAAGACAAGGCCTTCTACCGCGGTCACTGGTACTCGGCGCGAGCGCCAGGACTTGCGATCTACTCGCTGCCCTTCTACGAGGTGCTGAAGAACGCGGGCGGCCCGGCGCTCGCGCGGCGCTCGCAGGCTCTGCGCGGCGAAGACGAGATGATCGACTTCGTCGGTGAGTGGGGCTCGGTGCTTCCGGCGCTGTTGCTGATGCTGCTCGTGTGGCGGGTGGCAGATCGTTTCGAGCCGGGCTACGGCGCGGCGGCTGCCGTAATCGTCGGCCTCGGGACGATGGTGCTCCCGTTCTCGACGCTGCTGTTCTCGCACGTCTTCGCGGCGATGCTTGGCTTCGCGGCGTTCGCCGTGATGCTGCGCGAGCGCGCGGGGCCGCCCCGGCCACTGCTGATCGGACTGGCCGGGCTGCTGATGGGCTACGCGGTCTCCTCCGAGTACCCGCTGGCGTTCGTGGCGCTCGTGCTGGGCGGATATCTCCTCTCGCGGCCGGGTGCGCTGACGGCGCGAGCACTCGCAACGCGCGCCGGGGCCTACGTCGCGGGCGGCCTCGTCGGGATCGTGCCGCTGCTGCTCTACAACCACGCCGCCTTCGGATCCTGGACGCACCTCGCCTACTCGAACATCCCCCAGCAGCAGAAGGGCTTCTTCGGCATCTCGGCGCCTAGCCTGCCGGTGCTGGCAACGCTCCTGTTCGACTCGCGCGGGTTGCTCACGCTGTGTCCGGTGCTGGCGATGGGCGCGATCGGCACGGTATTGCTCTACCGCCGCGGCCATCGCGCCGAGGCGCTCACGATCGCCGGTGTGTGCGTCTGCTACCTGGGCTACAACTCGGGCTACTACCTGCCCTTTGGCGGTGGCTCAATGGGCCCGCGCTTCCTGATCACGGTGCTCCCGTTCCTGGGCTTCCCGATCGCTCTCGCGCTTAGACGCCTGCCGGGACCGACGCTGGCGCTCGCGGGGGCCTCGATCGCTGTCGCCGTCCTCGCCACGATCACCCACCCGCTCGTTGGCTATGAGACGGAGACTGTCGTGTGGGGCCGGCTGCTCGAACATGGAGAATTCCAGCCGACGATCGCCTCGGCGTTCGGCGCCGGCCGCGGATGGGGCGCGATCTGGCCGTTCTTCCTCGCCGCCGCGGCGGCCCTGCTCCTCGCAGTCAGGGCGACCCCGCGTCTGAGCCTGTCCGCCCGCACCCTCGGCGCGGGGCTGCTGGCGCTCGCCGCGTGGTGCGCGTTCGCGGCGCTCGCGCCGACGCTGCTGGGGATCGACCATCGTGGCCTGCTATCCATCGTCGGAGCCGGTGACCACACGGCCTTGAACCTGACCCTCCACAAAGGCAGTCGTTACCCGCTGCGGACACTCGCGCCGATTGCGGCCGTGGCGGGCCTGCTGGCGCTCCTCGCCGTGTGGCTGCGAAACACGCTGGGCGGCTACGCCGGTCCTCCGTCCACCGCGAGTGGCTCTTCCTCGGGCGGCGCGCCGCGCAGCGTGGGGTCGGCGATGATGCGTATGTCCACGCCCGGCAGTCCGCGCAGAAGGCGCATCGGCAGCGGCCGATCGGCGATCGGCGAGGAGAAGCGGCGCAATCCCCGGGGTTCCGAAGGCGCACCGAGCAGCACATAGGTGCTGCCGAGCGAGCGAGCCAGGCGGATCGCCACCGCCGCCACGTCGTCTCCCTCCTCGACGTGCAACCGCACTCCCAGCATCGCCGAGAGACGCCGCAGCGCCTCCAGCCGCTGGCGATCCTCGGAGCTCGGGGGCCGGCCGGGCGGGCGCACGACGAGCACGTCGAGCTCTGCGTCCAGGCGCTGGGCAGAGCGCCACGCCCGCCGCACGACCCGCTCGGAGTCCGGCGCTAGCGTCGCCAGCGCCAGCAGCCGCTCGGCGATCGCCTGCGGAGCGGCCTCGGGCGCCGCGGTCAATCCGTCCTCGTTACGTCTTCCTACGATCGGGCTCGGCTCCCGCACGAGGCGCTTAACCTCGACGTCCTCCGCCACCTGCCGTAGTGCTGTCTCGCGCAGCGCCGACAGGTTCTCGATCTTGAAGAAGTTGTTCAGCGCCGCCGGCACACGCTCGGGGCGATAAACCTTCCCGGCCCGCAAACGTGCGATCAGCGCCTCGGGGGTCAGGTCGATGAGCACCACCTCATCGGCGGCCGAGAGCACCTCGTCGGGAATCGTCTCGCGCGTGCGCGAACCCGTGAGCTGGGTGACCTGGTCGTTGAGGCTCTCCAGGTGCTGCACGTTGACGGTCGAGAACACATCGATCCCCGCCTCCAGTACGTCGCGCACGTCCTCGTAGCGCTTCTCGTGCTCGACGCCGGGGGCGTTGGTGTGCGCGAGCTCGTCGATCAAGCACAGCTCCGGTTTGCGCTGAAGCACCGCCGGGAGGTCCATCTCCTCCAGGGGCGTGCCGCGATACTCAACATGACGGCGCGAGATGATCTCGAGACTCTCCGCCTGCGCCACCGTCTCCGCTCGTCCGTGGGACTCGAGATAGCCGACCACCACGTCGCGCCCCGCCTCGGCTTCGGCGGCGCCCTCCTGCAGCATGCGATACGTCTTCCCCACGCCCGGGGCCATGCCGATGAAGACCTTCAGGTGTCCTCGGTCCGGTGATGCCATGCGGGCATTGTCGCCCACGGGCAGCCGGGAGGACGAGTCACGCCCGCCTACCGGCCGTCTAGGCCCCCAATAGGTTGTGGACGATCAGGTCGATCAACTTGATCCCGATGAACGGCGCGATGATCCCGCCGAGGCCGTAGATCCACAGGTTGCGCCGCAACAGCGCGCTCGCGCCGATCGGCCGGTAGCGCACCCCGCGCAACGACAGGGGGATCAGCAGCGGGATCACGATCGCGTTGAAGATGATCGCCGAGACGATCGCCGAGCGCGGCGTGCCGAGACTCATGATGTTGAGCACGTGGAGGGGCCCCTGTGATTCGTGTCCGCCACCCACCCCGCCGGCTGCATACGTACCGATGAACACGGCGGGCAGGATCGCGAAGTACTTGGCCACATCGTTGGCGATCGAGAAGGTGGTCAGCGCGCCACGCGTGATCAGCAGCTGCTTACCCACCTCGACGATCTCGATCAGCTTCGTCGGGTTGGAGTCCAGGTCAACCATGTTCCCGGCCTCTCGCGCAGCCTGCGTGCCGGTGTTCATCGCCACGCCGACGTCGGCCTGCGCTAGCGCCGGCGCATCGTTGGTGCCGTCGCCGGTCATCGCCACCAGCCGGCCGTCAGCCTGCTGCTCGCGGATCAGCGCAAGCTTGCGCTCGGGGGTGGCTTCGGCGAGGAAGTCATCGACGCCCGACTCTTCGGCGATCTTCGCCGCGGTCAGACGGTTGTCGCCCGTGACCATCACGGTCTTTATGCCCATCGCCCGCAGCTGGTCGAAGCGGACCTTCATGCCCTCCTTGATCGTGTCCTTGAGGTAGACCACGCCGAGCACCTGGTTATCGCGCGACACCGCCAGCGGCGTGCCGCCCTCGTTGCCGATACGGTCGAGCTGGGCCTGCAACTCCGGCGGCGGCGAGCCCCCTTCGCCGCGAACGAGATCGATGATCGAGTCGCCGGCGCCCTTGCGCAGCCGCCGGCCGTCGATATCAACGCCGCTCATCCGCGTCTGTGCCGTGAACGGCACGAACTCGGCGTGCAGGGTGGTCATGTCGTGCTCTCGGATGCCGTACTGCTTGGCCAGCACGACGATCGAGCGTCCCTCCGGCGTCTCGTCGGCGAGCGAGGCGAGCTGGGCGACCTCGGCGAGCTCGGACTCGGCCACGCCGGGCATCGGGACGAATTCCGAGGCGAGCCGGTTGCCGATCGTGATCGTGCCGGTCTTGTCGAGCAGCAGCACGTCCACATCGCCGGAGGCCTCGACGGCTCGTCCGGAGAGCGCCAGCACGTTGCGACGCACGAGACGGTCCATGCCGGCAATACCGATCGCCGACAGCAGAGCCCCGATTGTCGTGGGGATCAGCGCGACGAGCAGGGCGATCAGGGTGGTCTCCGAGATGGACGTCCCAGCGAACAGGCCGAACGGGCGCAGCGTGGCCACCACGATCATGAAGATCAGCGTCAGCGCCGCGAGCAGGATGTTCAGCGCGATCTCATTCGGCGTCTTGCGCCGCTCCGCCCCCTCGACGAGCGCGATCATGCGATCGAGGAACGATTTGCCGGGCTCCTGGGTGATTTCCACGACGATCTCATCGGAGGTCACGCGCGTGCCGCCGGTGACCGCGCTGCGGTCGCCGCCGGACTCCCGGATCACGGGCGCAGACTCGCCGGTGATCGCCGACTCGTCCACTGTCGCGATGCCCTCGATCACCGTGCCGTCGCCGGGGATCAGCTCACCCGCCGGCACGATCACGATGTCGCCGCGCGTGAGCTCGGCAGCCGCCTTCGTAGAGCCGTCGCGCAGCGTGGCGACCGTCTCCTTGCGCATCGCCCGCAGCGTGTCCGCCTGCGCACGGCCGCGGCCCTCGGCGAACGCCTCGGCCATGTTCGCGAACACAACGGTCAGCCACAGCCAGATGGCGATCAGAAACGTGTACCAAGCGGGCTCGTTACCGCCGCCGAGCGGCTTGCCGCCGAACACCTGGATCAGCCAGGTGGCGGTCGTGATGACCGAGCCGATCTCGACGACGAACATCACCGGGTTGTGGATCTGCACGCGCGGGTCGAGCTTCTTGAAGCTATCGATCAGCGCACGCCAGACGATGTCGCGCTGGAACAGCGAGATCGCCTGCCGTTCGTTTTTGTGGGTCCCGCCCACCCCCTGCGCTGACATCAGCCTTTCCCTCCCGACCCAGCGCTTCGCGCTGTGTGCCCGCGATCGAGTGCGAGGTTGAGCTCGAGCACATTCACGCCGCGCTCACCCGAGAAGCCAAGGCCGCGCCCGGAGGTGTACTTGGCGATCAGCGAGTCCACTTCCGCAAGGGAGAGGTGGCGCACGGCGGCGATGCGGTGAGCCTGGATCCAGGCGTTTGCCTGCGAGATTTCGGGGTCGAGATTCGATCCCGAGGTGTTGACGGCGTCGACCGGGATCTTCGCCACGGTCAGGCCAGGGTCATATTCCTGCTTGTTCGGCGCGGTGTTCAATTCGAGATAGGACTTGATGTTTTCGGCGTCGGCTTCCTCGGTCCTCGTGCTGTTGGGTCCGTGGTTGGAGAACGTGCTGGCGGCCGCGTTGTAGGCCCCGCCTTCGGTCGCCGACGGGCGGCTCTGGAAGTAACGCGGGTCCACTTCTGTCACCACGGCGCCTTTGACAACCTTTACCTTGCCGTTCTTTTCGAGCACCGGCGTGCCGAAGTTCTGGCCGATGATCTTCGAGCCGACCAGCTTGCCGTCCAGGTGGATCTGCTGCCCGTTGGCGTTGCCCGGGAATGCGACCTGACCCACACCTGTGACGAAGAGCGGGTAGACGACCCCGAGCAGAATCGTGAAGACGACGATGCCAATGACCGAGGTGACGATGTCCCGACGCATCAGTAGAGGTGTCCGGTCAGGCCCTGGACGATCGGACCGAGCAGCAGGGCGGGGAAGAACGTCAGCGCACCGACGAGCACGATCACACCGATCAGCAGCACAACGAACGTGGGGTTATCGGTGCGCATCGTGCCCAGGCCAGCGGGCGTGACGCGCTTGCCGGCGAGCGCGCCAGCGACCGCGAGCGCGAACAGGATCGGTGCGTAGCGGGCGAGCAGCATGTCGAAGCCTCCGAGCAGGTCGGCGAAGGTGATCCCGTGCGCACCGGCATTGCCGGCGTTCGGCTGGATGTAGCCGGTGTAGCCAGCGAACGCCGAGCCGTTGTTGTTCGCCTGCGACAGATAGGCGTAGAAGGTCTCGGAGAAGCCCTGCGGCGTATTTCCGCCCGCTTTGGACAGCGCCACTTCGGCGATCGACTTGCGCCCGGCGCTACTCGCGGTGGCCAATGCAGTGCAGAACAACGCCATCAGTGGCGTCACCAGGATGCCCAACCCGGCGAGCTTGATCTCCCTCGCCTCGAGCTTCTTGCCGAGCCACTCGGGTGTGCGTCCCACCATCAGCCCGCCGATGAAGACCGCCAGCAGGACGTAGAGGAGGATCGAGTACAGCCCTGTGCCGACGCCGCCGAAGATCACCTCGCTGGCCGACAGGTTCGCGAAGGGCACAGCCCCGCCGATACCGGTGAACGACTCGATCGCGCTGTTCACTGCGCCGCACGAGGTGACGGTCGTGACGACATCGAACAGCGCCGAACCCGCGATTCCGAAGCGCTGCTCCTTGCCTTCGAGGTTGCCGCCCGTGGAGCCGGCGATCACGTGTGTGTGCAGACCGGCGGCGTGCTGCGCCGGTGAGCCGTGCGCCTCGGCGATGTAGGCGACGGTAGCCGCGCCGAGGAACATCACCATCATCGTCGCGTAGATCGCGTAGCCTTGGCGGCGGTTGCCGGTCATTCGTCCGTACGCGAACACCAGCGCCGCCGGAATCACCAGCACCATCAGCATCTCGAAGAAATTGGTGAACGCAGTCGGGTTCTCGAAGGGATGAGCCGAGTTGGTGTTAAAGAAACCGCCACCGTTCGTCCCCAGCAGCTTGATCGCCTCCTGCGAGGCAACCGGGCCCATCCCGATCGACTGGGTCAGGCCCGTGATCGTGTGAACGCTCAGGTAACTGTTGAGATTGGCGATCACACCCTGGGAGACGAGCACGATCGCGGTGAGCGCCGACAGCGGCGCGAGCACGTACAGGATCGTGCGCACGAGGTCCTGCCAGAAGTTGCCGAGGCTCTTGCCGCTGCGCCCGACGATCCCGCGGATCAGCGCAACCGCCACGACAATGCCAACCCCGGCCGACAGCCAGTTCTGGACTGTCAGTCCGATCATCTGACTGAGGTAGCTCATCGTCGTCTCGCCGCTGTAGAACTGCCAGTTGGTGTTCGTCATGAACGACGAGACCGTGTTGAACGTGACGTTCCAGGTGCCCGATTTGTAGCCCAGCGGGTTGAGCGCGTGGGGGACGAAGAAGGCGTTCTGTGTGCGCAGGATCGCGTACAGCAACAGCCACCCGGCGAGCGAGAAGACGATCAGGCTTTTCGCATATGCCTTCCAGTCCTGCTCGCGCTCGGGGTCGACCCGCAGAACTTTGTAGAGGAATCGCTCCGGCCAGGCGAACACCGGCGTCAGGAACACCCGCTTGCCGGTGTACACCTTCGCCATGTAGCCGCCGAGCGGTATCGCGAGTGCGGTCAGGACGACCGCAAAGGCGACGATCGTAAACCAGCCGGCGAAGGTCATCGCCTAGAGCTTCTCCCCGCGGATGAGCGCGTAGAAGAGGTAGGCGATCACCAGCACAGAGACCACGAGACCGAAGAAGTCGGCCCCGCTCATGTGCGCGATGAAAGCGCCCAAGGGAAGCGAGAGGCTCATACCCTGTCGATCCCCTCGATCAGGGCTAACAGGATCAGGAACATGACGATCCCGAGAGCGATGGCCACGACGTCCATGACAATCACTATGGATGCCCACGCATTACGCGCGCATAACGGTCCAGGTGATTCACATAACGATTTTGTGACGGTGACGCGAAGCGTCACATGGAGAATCTGTATCCCACTCCAGGGTCAGTCACGATGTATCGATGCCGGGCGGGCTCCGAATCATCCTCCGGCTCGATCTTCGCCCGCAGCCGAGCGATGTGCGTGCGCAGCGGCTGGATGTCGTCCACGTATTCCGGACCCCACACCTCCGCGAGCAGCTTGCGGTGCGTCATCAGCCGTCCGCGGTTGCGCACGAGCACGCGCAGCAGCTCGAACTCGATCGGGGTGAGGTGGATCGGCTCTCCGTCGCGCAACACGACGCGCCCGGCAAGATCGACCTCCAAGCCCTCGACGACGATGCTCGGCTCTCCCTCCGCCGGCGCCGCCCGGCGCAGCGCGGCCTGCAGGCGGGCGACGAGCTCGCGGGCACCGAAAGGCTTGGTGATGTAGTCATCCGCGCCCGCCTCCAGCGCCCTGACCTTCTGCTCCTCCTCGCCCACTGCGGAGAGCACGAGGATCGGCATCTCGCTCCACTCACGCAGCCTGCGCGTCACCTCCACCCCGTCACCGTCTGGCAGCACGAGGTCGACGATCGCCCCATCCGGTGGACGCACCGCCGCGAGATCGAGCGCCTGCGAGGCCGTTTCGGCTGCAACGGCCTGGAAGCCCGCCTCGCGCAGCACCACTTTCAGCGCGCGCACGATCTGCGGCTCATCGTCCACCACGAGGATGCGAGGTGGGTCAAGAGGCGGGTTAGGAGGTCGGATTAGCTCCCATCGTCAATATCCACCTCTGGGTCCGCCTCCGCCTCCGCGTCCAGGGGCAGCTCGAACACGAACGTCGCTCCCTGCTCGGGCAACGACTCGACGTGCAGCGTGCCGCCGTTGGCCTCCGCGAATCCGCGTGCGATCGCCAGTCCCAGACCCGAGCCGCGATGGCCTCCCTGGGCGGTGCCCGCGCGGTAGAACGGCTCGAACACGCGCTCGAGCTGTGCCGGCGGGATCCCCGGACCGCGGTCGACGATCCGCACGATCAGCTTGGCACCCTCGCCCGCCAGGGGATGCACCGCCCGCGCCCTGACCGATACGGGATGCCCACCCGAGTGCCTGCGGGCGTTCTCCAGCACGTTCACGAACGCCCGCTCCAGCTGCGCCGAATCAGCCCGCACCAGCGGCAGATCGCGGTCAATCGACAGCGCAAAGTCCTCGGCCGCAGGGGCCAGCTCCTCCAAAGCAGAGCCGATCACCTCCTCGACCGGCATCCACTCACGCCTGGGCTCGGCTGCGCCCGCCTCCAGGCGCGAGAGGTCGAGCAGGTTGTCGACCAGGCGCGACAGCCTCCTGGTCTCCTCTCCGATGACCGCGGCCATCTCCTTGCGCTCATCCTCCGACAGCGAGGCTGAGGCCACTGCCTCGCCCGCCGCCGAGATTGCGGTCAAGGGTGAGCGCAGATCGTGGGAGACCGCGCGCAGCAGCGCTGTCTTGACCACATCGGCCCGGCGCAGCGACGCCGTCTCGACTACCCCGCCCAGCAGCGCCTCTCGCTCCAGAGCCGCGCTGAGCAGTGCCTCGAGCGCCGGCACGACGCGCTCCTGCAACCTGCGCAGGCTCGCCTCAGAGGCGTCGGCCCCGACCAGCAGCGTCCCCAGCCGGCGGGTGCCTTCGCGCAGCGGAAACGCCACGCTGCGTTCGCCGCCGTCCACGCTGTCCAGCTCGATCGCCGCCGAAGTCAGGCCCAGCGTGGCCGCAAGCCGGCGCGCCGGCCGTGGCCAGCGCCTCGTTCAGGCTGTTCCCGCGCAGCAGCAGCCTGGCCATCTCCGCCGCGAGGTCAGCCTCGCGCCTGCGCTCCTCCGTCTCGCGAGCCCGCGAGCGAGTGACCTCCGCCACCGAGCTGGCGAGCGCCGCCGCCACCAGGAAAGCGATCAGCGCCACCCAGTTGCTGGAGCTCTGAATCGTGAACTGACCGACCGGGGGCAGGTGGAAGAAGTTGAACGCCGCCGCGCTCAGCACCGCGGTGGCGAAGCCCAGCCACGCCCCCCAGATGACCGACACGACGAGCACCGCCAGTAGGTACACCACGCCCAGCGACACGACCGGGGCGATCTGCTTCAGCGGATACAGGATCAGCGTGCACAGCGCCACGGCGCCCACCGCGACGATCGCCCCGGTGCGCCGGGACGGCTCCTCGGCGCTGAGCAGGAATCCGAATGGGCTCGACACGTTCGTCAGCGTAATGGCGTGACCGGCGCGTGACGGTCTCGTGATCGCTCATCGTCCGCCTGCGTCACCTACGATCTCTCAAGCTGTTTCTTCTTCCCGCCGACGTTTCTGGGAGGGATCCAAGGACGATGAGGACACGTATTCGCGCCACCGCCGTGCTTGGCCTTCCGGCTGTGGTGATCTGCTGTTCGCTGCTGAGCGCAATGCTGGCTGTGCCCTCCGCCGAGGCCGCTCTGTCGCCCTCCGCCTACCGCGTCAGCGCCCTGTGCTCCGCGCCGCCACCTGGCTACGCAGGCTGCTTCGGGCTGAAGCTCGTCGCGAAGGTGCCCCTGTCCGTTCCCGGCGCGCGGACTCTGCGCAGGCCCGTCCGCAGCACCAGCCATGCAGTCACTCCATCGATCACCGAATTCAAAGAACCGTTCAAAGAAAGCCTGACCCCAGCCGAACTGCGGGGCGCCTACAACGTCAATGGCACGCCGCCCACGAGCACCCAAACGATCGCGATCGTCGATGCCTACGACGACCCAACAGCCGAAGCGGACCTCGGCCACTACGACCAGCAGTTTGGACTGCCTGCCTGCACTAAAGGAAACGGCTGCTTCCGCAAGATCAACCAAGAAGGCAAAGAATCACCGCTGCCGCCTTCAAACACCGAAAGCGAAGAACCGGAAGCGGGTTGGGCGCTCGAGATCGCCACCGATATCGAGGTCGCCCACGCGGTCTGCCAGAACTGCCACATCGTTCTGGTAGAGGCCAAATCCGCCGCGTTCTCTGACCTCGAAGTGGCCGAGGAAACCGCCGCGAAGCCCATTAGTGCGGGGGGCGTAGTGGGAGCCACCGAGATCTCGGACTCCTGGGGCGGCCCCGAATCCGGGGGAGACAGCCCGGCTTTCGACCATCCGGGCGTCGTAATCACGGTAGCGGCGGGTGACTTCGGCTACCGCGACTGGGATGCGCCCAAAGCCGAAGAACGAGGCCTCGTGGACTACCCGGCCTCCTCCCCCCATGTTGTCGCGGTCGGCGGCACCCGTCTGATCCAGAACCAAGGCATCTGGCAGAGCGAGACGGTGTGGAATGACGGCGAGCAGAACAAAAAAGGTGAAAGAGGTGGCGCCGGCGCGGGGGGAGGCGGCTGTAGCGAATCGCTCACCGCACCGCCCTGGCAGCAGAGCGTCAGCGATTGGAAATTGGTCGGCTGCGGCGAACACCGAGCCGTCGCGGACATCTCCGCCGACGCCGACCCGTATACGGGCGTCGCCGTCTATGACTCGACCCCCATATTAGAAGGAAGTGAAGAAGTAAAGGGATGGAATGTCCTCGGCGGGACGAGCGTCGCCTCACCGGTCATCGCCTCAGTGTTCGCTCTCGCCGGTGGGTCACACGGAGTGGAATACCCAGCGCAGACCCTGTACGAAAATCTGGCCGCCTCACCCAGCTCGCTGCACGATGTCGTCACCGGGTCCAACGGAGCATGCTTGAAGCCCTTCAACGAAGAAACGCTGAAATCTGGCTGTACGACCGAAGAACAGGGAGCGAATAGTTGCGCCAGCCAGTTCATCTGCGTGGCCCACGCCGGCTACGACGGTCCCACCGGGGTTGGCACTCCCAATGGGATCACCGCTTTTCAGCCCCTCAGCGAAGAAGCCAAAAAGAACTTCGAAGAACGCAAGGCCAAAGAAAAACAGGTCGAAGAACAGAAGAGAAAAGAAAAAATAGAAGAAGAAAGACGCAAATCCCCAAGTGAAGGCACGACCGGCGTTCAGCCGAACCCCAACACCACGACAAGCGGCGGCGCGCTCACGACCGCCACGGCGCCCCCTACCGGGTCCATCCAATCGCCGATCGTTCCGCTCATCTCGGGGCTCGCGCTGACCAGGACGGCGATCGCGGCGCTGAACCACGGCCGGCCGCAGGCCTCCCGTGTCGCGTTCGTCTTCACCCTCAGCGCCGCCGCGCGCGTGCGTGCGACGCTCGCCAAGCAGCTCGATTCGCACGGACGCAGGCGCTGGCAGACGCTGCCGTACTCGCTGACGAGCGCGGCTAGGAGGGGTCGCAACCGCCGGCGCCTGAGCAGCCGCAACCCGCTCACCCCCGGTCGCTACCGCCTGACGCTCACACCTCAACATGGCGGCCCGCGATCGATCACCTTCCAGGTCACATAGGCACCTCACCTGACCGGTGGCCTTGCAAGCCGCACTGCAGGAATCCCCGTTTCCTTGTGCTCGGACCGTCCCCTGGCTAGCTTGCCGATTTCATGTCTCGCTCGCCCCGCCCCCCGATCGCGCTCGCGGTCATTCTTGCCACCGTCGTTGCGGGGATGACGGCCCTCGGGCCGGTTGCCGCCGGTTCGACCCCGGGTACGCTCGAAGGCCGGATCGCCGCCTCGCAGGCCCGTGAAGGAGAGGTGCGCTCCGGGATCGGCGCCGACACCCACCAGATTGAAGGCTTCCAGGGCAGCATCAACGACCTGCATACGCGCCTGGACGCCCTGGAATCGAGCCTCGCCGTCGAGCGCCGCCTGCTGGCCAGCCTGCGCTCCCAACTGCGTGCCGCTCGTATCCACCTAGCCTCGCTTCTCCTCCAGCTGGGGCGCGACCGCCAGGTGCTCGTCGCCCAGGTGATCGCCTCCTACGAGTCGCCGCCGCCGGACATCGCGACGGTGATCCTCGAGGCCCACGGCTTCGCCGACCTGATCGAGCGTGTCAATGACCTGCGTGCGATCTCCCGCCAGAACGCCGGGGCGACCGTCCACGTCTCCGAAGAGCAGAAGGCCGTGACCGTCCAGGCCACGCAGCTCGCGACGCTGGAGGCAAGCCACGCGCATGAGACGCGCGCCGTGCTCGTGCAGCGCGACGAGGTCGCCCAGCTACACCTCGCGCTCGTCAACCGCCAGTTGCAGTTCATCCACGCGCGCGACCGCAAGAGCTCCGAGCTCGGAGAACTGCAATCGCATAAGCAGTCGCTCGAGCACGAACTCGCCCACATCCAGGCGCGCGAACTTGCCGCCTCGGGCGTCACGTACTCGGGCCCGATCGGTGAATTCAACGGCACGCCCGAAGGGGAATACGGCTTCTTCCCGGCTGCGGGCACCAACTACTCGGTCGGCGAGGAGCCGACGCTGGCAGAACACCTCAACACGATGGGCAAGGCTCTGCACTTGCACCTGATCGGCATCTCCGGCTATCGCTCGCCGCAGCACTCGGTCGAGGTTGGCGGCTTCGCCAACGATCCGCACACCCGCGGCGAAGCCTCCGACACCCCCGGCGTCGAGGGCGTCGGGGAGGCGACGCTGAACCAGTTCGGCCTGACGCGACCGTTCCCCGGCGCCGCCGAGGCCGACCATATTCAGTTACTGGGCAGCGCTCACTAACTCCGCCGGCGCTCCGAAAGGCACGAGGCACTCGGGCAGCGTCACCGCTCCATCCTCGCGCTGGCCGTTCTCCAGCAGCGCGACGAGCGTGCGGCCGGCCGCGACAGCGGTGCCGTTGAGTGTGTGCAGCATCTCTACCTGCTTGTCCCGGCGCAGGCGGATGTTCAGGCGCCGGGCCTGGTAGTCCGTCGTGTTCGAGCATGAGGTCAGCTCGCGGTAGCGGCCCTGACTGGGCAGCCATGCCTCGCAGTCGTACTTCTTCGCGGCAGAGTTGCCGAGGTCGCCCACCGCGATGTTCACGACGCGGTAGGGCAGCCCCAGCTCTCCCAGGATCTCCTCCTCGATCGCCAAGATCCGCTCGTGCTCCCCGGCCGACTCCTCGGGGGCGATGAAGCTGAACATCTCGACCTTGTCGAACTGGTGAACGCGGAAGATGCCCCGCGTATCCTTCCCCGCCGCACCTGCCTCCCGGCGGAAGCAAGGCGAGAAGCCGGCGTAGCGCAGCGGCAGCGCGCCAGCGTCAATGATCTCCCCGTCGTGAAGCGTTGCGAGCGCGACCTCGGAGGTGCCCACCAGGAAGAGGTCGTCCTCTGCCACGCGGTAGATCTGCTGCTCGGTGTCTGGCAGGAAGCCCGTCCCGTAGAGAGCCCTTTCGCGGACCAGTACCGGTGGGATGACCGGCTCAAAGCCATGGGAGCGCAGCTTCTCCAGCACCCACCGCACCAGCGCCAGCTCGAGCATCACAAGGTCGCCTTTTAGATAGGCAAAGCGCGAGCCGGAGAGATTTGCGCCGCGATCCATGTCGATGCGCTCACCGGCAAGCTCGAGGTGATCGCGCGGCTCGAAGTCGAACTCCGGGATCGCGCCGACCTCGCGCACCAGATCGTCTTTCAGACCGGGCGCCGCGGTGGGGTCGGGGAGGTTGGGTAGCGGAGCGAGCGCCGCCTGCAGCTCCTCTTCCACCTGCCCCAGCTGCTGCTCGAGCTCCTTCGCACGCGCTGCCACTGTGCGCATAGCCTCGATTTCGCGCTCCCGCTCAGCCACGTCGGCGGCCGACTTGATGCGCGCATTCGCCTCGTTCTGCTCGGCGCGCAGCCCCTCGAGCTGAGGCAGCAGCTCACGCCGGCGAGCGTCCAGCTCGATTACCCGATCAAGACCCCCGACCGCATCCTCTCCGCGCCGCGTGAGCGCCTCGCGCACGCCCTCCGGGTCCTGCCTGATCCGCTTCAGATCCAGCACTCGGACACCACCAGAACGGCTATTTCGTGGAGAGGGTGATGTTGGTGGAGGGCACCTTCTGCGCCTGCAGCCCGGAGTACTTTGCGAGGAAGCTGGCGACCGCCCGCGCTTCGTCACCGACAACGATGTTCTCCGGCATGATCGCGCCCGAAAAGCCGCCATTGTGGATCGCGTAGAGCACCTGTTCGGAATTCTCCTTGCGGATGTTGAAGTTCGGCCCGTTCGTGCGCAAGCGGTCCTTGATGCTCGTAGCCGACCCCTGCGCGCCGACTGTTGCCAGCGTATGACAGCCGGAGCAATGGTCGCGGAAGATCACCGCCCCGCGGTAGTACGGGCTGCTCTTGGGGACCGAGATGCCCTGCGAGCCGCAGGCGCCTAGAATCCCGGCGCAGCAGAACAGGACCATCGTCGTCGCGACAAGCTTCATGCGCGGCGGAATATATAGCCCCGCGAGTCAGAACCCGTGGGCCGTGCCCGCGGCGCGCAACGCAAGGAACACCACGACGAGTGCCGCTGTCGCCATCACGCCCAGCTCGCGGCGCATGATCTCAGCGACGAGGATCCGCTGCTCAGCCTCGGGCAACCCACCCACCGCCTGGGCGTCGGGCAACTCACGCTGGTCGAGGATCGTCTGCGCGGCGCTCACGCGCAGTTGCTCGGCCACAAATCCGATCGCTAGCGGGAGCAGGGCGTAGAGGTAGAAGAGACTGTCGCTCGAGTACTTGCCGGCCGCCGCCAGCGAGCCAACCACCAGCGCGAGGGTGAGCACCGAACCCTGGCCGACGCGCAGCAACAACCAGAACGCGCTCGCGTAACGCTCGCTCGCCTGGCCGTGGTACCAAAGCCATGCGCCCAACAAGCCAGAGACCGCGTTGAGCACGGCCACCACAAGGGCACCTGCCACCACTGCCTGCGTCACGATATCGAGCCGATTGCCACTATGTAACACTCTGCCACAAGCGGTGATATAACACGGCTCGGTGCTGCGCAGCTATCTCCCGGCGATCGTCTTTCTGGTGCTCGGCGGCACCGTCGGTGGCGCGTTCGCGGTGCTGAACTCGGTGCTCGGCCCGCGCCGGGCGGTCAAACACAAGCAGGACCCTTATGAGTGTGGTCTGCCCTCGGAGGTCAAGCAGGGGATGCGCTTCGGGATCAGCTTCTACCTGATCGCGATGCTGTTCATCCTGTTCGATATCGAGGTCGTTTTCCTGTATCCGGTCGCCGTCGAGCTGCGCAGCTACGGAACGTTCGCGCTGGCGGAGACGATCACGTTCATCGCGCTGCTGTTCGTCGCCTTCGTATACGTGTGGCGCAGGGGAGCGTTGGAGTGGAAGTGAAGCGCGAAACCCTGCGCGTGCGCGAACTGAATGCACGGCAACTGCTGCGCGGCGGAGATCTCGAGGGTGCGCACCCGCCCGCGCAGCTGGAGGGCGCGGATCTCGAACGCTACGTGGAAGAACGTATGTTGACGACGACGCTCGACCAAGCGGTCGCATGGGCCCGGTCGAACTCGTTCTTTCCCCTCGCCTTCGGGCTGGCCTGTTGCGCAATGGAGCAGTTCCACGCCGCCGGCCCGCGTATGGACATCGCCCGGTTCGGCTATGAGGCGTTTCGGGCCTCGCCCCGCCAGGCCGACCTGATCATCCTCGCGGGGCGGGTGTCGATCAAGATGGCGCCAGTCATTCGCCGCCTCTACGACCAGATGCTCGAGCCCAAGTGGGCGATCTCGATGGGCGCGTGCTGCTCATCGATGGGTGTGTTCAACAACTACGCGCTCGTGCCAGCCGACAAGTTCATGCCGATCGACGTACACGTCCCCGGCTGCCCACCACGCCCCGAGGCCCTCATGCACGGCGTCCTGAAGCTGCGCAAGATGGTCCAGAACGACCCCGAGGCGGGTTGGCGCGAGCGCTACGGCGCCGTTGGTACCGAGGAGGTCCCGGAGGTGGGTGGGCATCAAGACCCCGCACCGGAGGGTGGCACGGCCGGTGCCTGACGCAACCGGGCTGGAGTTGATTCGCCAGGAGCTCGGTGATGCGGTCCTCGACACCGTCTTCTTCCGCGATCGCGCGACCCTGATCGTCGACCCGTCGGGCATCCGGGGAGCGCTCGAGCAGCTGCGCGCGCAGGGTTACTCGTTCATGGCGAGCCTCCACGGCGTCGACTACTACCCCGAGGAGCCGCGCCTCGGCGTGATCTACGAGTTGCTCGACATGCGCAGGGTCGACCGCATCACGGTCAAGCTGCGAGTGCCCTCCGATGCGCCCACCGTGGAGTCCGTGACCGAGGACTGGCCCACGGCCAACCACCAGGAGCGCGAGGTGTATGACATGTTCGGAGTCGTATTCGACGGCCATCCGGACCTGCGCCGGATCCTGATGCCCGAGGACTACGAGGGCCACCCTCAGCGCCGCGACTTTCCGATCGGCGGCGAACCGGTCATCTTCACGCGCGACGAGGCCAAATGGCTGGAGGCGCGCCAATGAGCGCTGTGGAGACGCCGGCCGGCGGCAGCGAGACGACCGACGAGCTGCTGACGCTCAACTTCGGCCCGCACCACCCCGCCACGCATGGCGTCCTGCGGCTGCTCGTCACCCTCCAGGCCGAGGTCGTGCGCGACATCAAACCGATCATCGGGTACGTGCACACGGGGATCGAGAAGACGGCCGAGGACAAGTCCTACTGGAAGGTGATCCCGATCGTCGAGCGGATGGATTACCTCGCTTACTACTTCAACGCGATGGCCTACATCGGCGCGGTCGAGACGCTCGTGGGGGTCGAGGTTCCAAAGCGCGCCCAGTACCTGCGCGTGATCCATCTCGAGCTCAACCGCATCGCCTCGCACCTGATCTGGCTTGGCACGAGCGCCCTGGATCTCGGCGCCGTCTCGATCTTCCTGTACTGCCTGCGCGAGCGAGAAATGATCCTCGACCTGTTCGAGTGCTCCTCCGGCGCGCGTATGCACACGCGCTACTTCCAGGTCGGCGGCGTGATCGAGGACATCCCCGCCTCCTTCGCACCGAAGCTGCGTGAGTTCCTCGCGATCATGCCCAAGCGCGCCGACGAGTACGGCGCGATCCTGAACTCCAACGAGATCGTGCTTGCGCGGTTGCGCGGGACATGTCCGCTGGATGCAGAGACGCTGCTGGGACTCGGGGTCACGGGCCCGCTGCTGCGCGCGGCCGGCAATCCGTGGGACCTGCGCAAGGCCGCCCCTTACAGCTCCTACGACGACTTCGAGTTCAAGATCCCAGTCGGCACCGTCGGTGACAACTACGACCGTTTCGCCGTGCGGCTGGCCGAGATATACGAGTCGGTGCGGATCATCGAGCAGGCGCTGGACGGGCTGCCCGAAGGACCTCACATAACCGAAGACCGCAAGGTCGCGCTGCCGCCCCGCCACGAGCTCGCCACCTCGATGGAGGCGCTGATCCACCACTTCAAGCTCGTGACCGAGGGGTTCCGCGTGCCACCCGGCGAGATATACAACCCGATCGAGTCTCCCCGTGGCGAGCTCGGCTGTTATGTGCGCTCGGACGGCAGCTCGAAGCCCGCGCGTGTGCACATGCGCGATCCGTCATTCGTCAATCTCCAGGCCCTGGCGCCCATGTCCCGGGGCAGCTACATCGCCGACATGATCGCCACCACCGCGATGCTCGACCCGATATTGGGAGGCATCGACCGGTGAGCGCTGCGCAGCAGGGCGGTCCCGGGAGTCTGGAGGGGTCCCGTCCCGGTCAAGCAGGCCGCCAGGATGGCGGCACGAGCATTTCAGTTCCAGCCGGGCTGCGCGCCGAGATCGAGGCGCACATGGCGCTCTACCCCGATAGCCGCTCGGCCGCCCTGCCCGCGCTGAGCGCCGCGCAGCGCGTGCACGGCTGGTGCTCGCCCGAGGCGATCGAGCAGGTCGCCTGCGTGATGGGACTGACCCCCGCCGACCTCGCGGCCGTGGCCACGTTCTACGACATGCTCGAGACCGAGCCCGTCGGCCGCCACGGCGTGTACGTATGCACGAACATCTCCTGCTCGCTGTGTGGCGCCGACGCTTTGCTCGCGGCCCTGCAGGAGGCCGCCGGCGAAGACCGCGAATTCAACGTGCGCGCGTTCGAGTGCCTCGGCGCGTGCGACATCGCGCCGATGGCCTCCGTCGACGGCGTCTACGTCGGCCCGCTCTCCCTCGACGATGTCCCCCAGTTGCTCGACGACATCCGCGCCGGACGGGACGTGCTCCCGGACAAGCAACTGGTGAAGCGCCCGTGTGCGGATGCAGAGGCACGGGGATGAGCGAGAAGCTGCTGTTCAAAGACATCGACGAACCGGGTCTGAACACCCTGGCGGTGTACGAAGCCCGCGGCGGTTATGCCTCGCTGCGCAAGGCGCTGCAGATGACGCCCGAGGACGTGCTCAAGGAACTTGAAGCCTCCGGCCTGCGCGGGCGCGGTGGCGCCGGTTTCGCGATGGGCAAGAAGGTTTCGTTCCTGCCGAAAGGCGCGATCGACAAGTACCTCGTCTGCAACGCCGACGAGTCCGAGCCGGGAACGTTCAAGGACCGCGAACTGATGCAGAAGACCCCGCACATGCTGCTGGAGGGCCTTATCATCGCCTCCTACGCGGCGGGCACGAGCCGCTCGTTCATCTACATTCGGGGAGAGTACGTACAGCAGGCCGACGTGCTCGACGCGGCGCTCGCCGAAGCCCGCGCGGCCGGCTACGTCGGCGATCGGATCCTCGACTCCGAGCACTCCCTGTCGCTCGTCGTGCACCGCGGCGCCGGCGCCTACATCTGCGGCGAGGAGACCGGGCTGCTCGACTCGCTCGAGGGCAAGCGCGGCAACCCGCGCCTGAAGCCGCCCTTCCCGGCCAACCAGGGGCTCTACCAGGGCCCCACGCTGATCAACAACGTCGAGACGCTCTCCACCGTTCCGGCGATCATGCGGATGGGCGGCTCCGAGTACGCGAAGCTCGGCACCGAGACCTCGACCGGGACGAAGCTCGTCTCGATCTCCGGCCACGTACAGCGCCCCGGCAACTACGAGATCGAGCTGGGCATCCCCTCACGCGAGATCATCTACGGGCTGGCCGGCGGCCCCCCCGAGGGACGCCAGATCAAGTGCTGGTTCCCCGGTGGCTCCTCGGCGCCCGTGCTCACGGCCGAGGACCTCGACGTGCCATACGACTTCGACTCGCTCGCCAAAGCCGGCTCGATGCTCGGCTCCGGCGCGATCATCGTGGTGGACGACTCCACGCCAATAGTCGAGCTCGCGATGAAGCTCGCGAAGTTCTACCGCCACGAGTCCTGCGGCAAGTGCACCCCCTGCCGCGAGGGCACAAACTGGACCGTGGAGATGCTCGAGCGGATCGACTCCGGGCAGGCCACGCCGATGGACCTCGACATCATGGCCTCCGTCCAGGAGCACATCATCGGCAACTGCCTGTGCGTACTCGGGGACGCGATGGCAATGCCGATCGGCTCGATGATCGCGAAGTTCCGAGGAGAGTTCGAGGCCCACATCGAGAGCCACAGGCTGGAGCCCGTTCATGCCTAGACCCGAATCCAAGACGATCACCTTCACGATCGACGGCCTCGAGGTGCAGGCGCCGGAGAACGCGATGCTCGTCGACGCAGCCAAGCACGGCGACGTCGAGATCCCCGTGTTCTGCTACGAGCCCAAACTCGGCAGCCCGGTCGGCGCCTGCCGCATGTGCCTGGTCGAAATCGAGGGCATTCCAAAGCTGCAAACCGGCTGCTCCACGCCGGTAAAGGACGGCATGGTCGTGCACACCCAGACCGACCGCGTGAAGACCGCGCAGCAGTCGGTCGTCGAGTTCCTTCTGATCAACCACCCGCTCGACTGCCCCGTCTGCGACAAGGGGGGAGAGTGTCCGCTGCAGGACATCACGTTCGGCTGGGGCTCTGGCCATTCGCGCTTCCTCGAGCCCAAGCGCCATTTCGTCAAGCCACTCGAGCTCTCGCCCACGATCGCGATCGACCGCGAGCGCTGCATCCTCTGCTATCGCTGCGCGCGCTTCTCCCAGGAGATCTCCGAAGACCACCAGCTCGTACTGCTCGAGCGCGGCGCGCACTCCTACATCGCGACCTTCGACGGCCATCCCTACGTCGCGCCGTTCAGCGGCAACATCGTCGAGCTGTGCCCCGTCGGCGCGCTCACCTCGCGCCCCTACCGTTTTCGCGCGCGACCGTGGGACATCGAGGACGCGGGCTCGGTCTGCACGCTCTGCCCCGCGCAGTGCAACGTCACCCTGACCGTCCGCGACGAGCGCGTGCTGCGCGTGCTCTCCCGCGAGAATCCCGAGGTCGACGACGGCTGGCTGTGCGACCGCGGCCGCTTCGCCTACCCCGCGCTCGGGGGCGCCGATCGCGTGACCGAGCCGCTGATCCGCGATGGCGGTGAGTTGCGCCCTGTCTCCTGGGAGCGAGCGCTGGAGGCAGCCGCTGCGGGGCTTGCGCGCGCGGGCGAGCGCACGGGCGCGATCGTCGGCGGGCAGAGCACAAACGAGGAGGGCTTCCTGCTCGCGCGGCTGCTCCGCGAGGGGTTGCGCTCGCCGCACATCGACTCGCGCCGCGCCGGCACGCTGACGCTGGAGCTGCACCGCGCGCTGAGCGATCCCGCCCTGCAGGCGAAGGTCTCAGACCTCGAGTTCGCCCATGCGGTGCTCGTGCTCGACGCCAATCCGATCGAGGACATGCCGATCCTCGACCTGCGACTGCGCAAGGGCATTCGCCGCCACAACATGAAGCTCATCCAGGCGACCGTCGCGGACCTGCGCGAACAAGCCACCGAGCTAACAGCACAGCTGCGCGACGCGGGCGAGGAGATCGTGATCCTCTGGCACGAACGCCTGACGGCGGGCACCGGCGGCGCGGATGCCGCGCGAGCGTTGCTCGAGCTCGCGGAGACCCTGTCGCTGGCCGATACTTCCGGCGCGGGCCTATTGGAAATCCCGGCGACCACGAACGGCCGTGGTCTGCGCGAGGCTGGCGTGCTGCCGAATGCCGGGCCTGGACTGCGCGAGCCCGACGGCGCGTCCGGTAGGGATACTCGCGCGATCGCCGAGGGGCTGGCTGAAGGCGAGCTGACTGCGTTGCTGTTGCTGCAGTCTGACTCCCTGAACGTGCCCGCTGAGGCGGAGTTGTGGGAGCGTGCGCTGGGGCGCACCTCGACCGTCGTAGCACACACCACATTCCTCACAGATGGCCTACGCGCGCACGCCAGCGTGGTCTTCCCGGCCGAGGCCTATGCTGAGAAGGAGGGCACGATCGTGCATCCGGACGGACGGGTACAGCGGCTGCGCCCCGCTGTCGCCCGTCCGGGATCGGTGCGCGCGGGGTGGCTCCTCATCGCCGGCCTCGCCGCCCGGATCGGGCTCGACCTGGACGTGCTGAGCGGCCCGATGGCCTCACAGCAGCTGTTCGAAGCAGTCCCCTTCTACGCGGACCTCACCTTGGATGAGATCGGTGGCAAAGGTGTCCGCTGGCAGGACCGAGATGCTGTGGTGAGCGCCTCGTGAGGCTCCTCGCCACAGTCGGCTACTACGAGCCCTGGTGGATCCAGATCCTCAAGGCGATTGTGATCTTCGCCGTCGGACTGCAGCTGGTCCCCGTCGTGCTGCTCGCCGAGCGTAAGCTGCTCGGGCGGTTTCAGTCGCGCTATGGCCCAAACCGCGTCGGCCCCTACGGCGCGCTTCAGCCGCTCGCCGACATCCTCAAGCTGCTCACCAAGGAGCAGTTCCGCCCGAGGACCTCGATCGGGTTCCTGTTCGTGCTGGCGCCGGTCATCTCGATCCTCACCGCCGTCGCCGCGTTCGCGATCATCCCGTTCGGCAACACCCAGGACATCTTCGGCACAAAAGTCGGCCTGTACGGGATCGACGTCTCGATCGGTCCGCTGTACCTGTTCGCGTTCGGGGGGATCGCGTTCTACGGGATCATGCTCGGCGGCTGGTCCTCGGGCTCGAAGTACTCGTTCCTCGGCGCGATGCGCGGCGCCGCCCAACTGATCTCCTACGAGGTCTCTCAAGGGCTGGCGCTCCTCGGGGTGATCTTCACCGCACAGACGCTCTCGCTGACAGGCATCGTCCAGGCTCAGTCGGGCATGTGGTACATCGTGCCCCAGTTCTTCGGCTTCCTCATCTTTCTCACCGCGAGCTTTGCCGAGACCAACCGCGCGCCGTTTGACCTGACCGAGGCCGATGCCGAGCTCGTCGGCGGCTACAACACCGAGTTCGGTGGGGGACGCTTCGCCTCCTACTATTTCGCCGAGTACCTCAACGTGCTCGTCGTCTCGGGCATCGTCACGACCGTCTTCCTCGGCGGGTGGCTGCTGCCGTTCGGCATCCATCCGCCCGGCTTCCTCGACCCGTTCATCGTGCTGTTCAAGATGTCGCTCGTCACGTTCCTGTTCATCTGGGTCCGCGCGACGCTCCCGCGCCTGCGCTACGACCAGCTGATGAGCTTCGGCTGGAAGATCCTGCTGCCACTCGCCACCCTCAACGCGCTGGTGACCGCTGTGCTCGTGGTGGTGACGCACTGACGATGACCCCCGCTGAGACCCCACATACTCCAGAGACTGCTCCCCCCCAGGCAGCCGCTGCCCAGAGCCCAGCGTCGACGACGCCCACCTCTACCTCCACGACCAGCCTGAACGTCACGGCCTGGAGCCCCGGCGAGGACGTCATCGAGGTCCAGCGCACCCCCGCTCCGGGCGCCGCGCGCAGCACTTGGCGCACCTTCGCAGAGACCGTGCGCGGCCTGATGACGACCTTCGGCCGCTTCCGGGAAACCCCCGTCACGGTCCAGTACCCGGAGGAGAAGACGCCCGTCTATCCCCGCTTCCGCGGGCGGCACAAGCTGCACCGCTTCGAGGACACCGGCCTGGAGAAGTGCGTCGGCTGCTCGCTCTGCGCCGCCGCCTGCCCGGCCGACTGCATCCGCGTCGTCGCAGCCGAGAACACTCCCGAAAATCGCGTATCCCCCGGCGAGCGCTACGCGGCGGTTTACGAGATCAACCTCTCACGCTGCATCTTCTGCGGCTACTGCGAGGTCGCCTGTCCGTTCGACGCGATCACGATGGGCCACGACTACGAGCTCTCCGACTACGACCGCTCGGATCTGATCTTCACCAAGGAGATGCTGCTCGCCGAGCCGCTCGAGCGCACTCCTCTGAGGAATGAGGGCGAGTGAGCGCTGTCCTGTTCTTCATCGCCGGCTTCGGCGCGATCGCGGGTGCCGTGGGCGTCGTCGTCCTGCGCGATCCCTTCTTCAGCGTGCTCGCGCTCGTCGGTCACCTGATCTCGCTCGCGATCCTGTTCCTGCTGCTGCGCGCCGAGTTCGTGGCGGCGGTGCAGGTCGTGGTGTACGCGGGCGCGGTGATGGTGCTGTACGTGTTCGTCGTCGCCTATGTCGGAGACCAGAGCGAATCCCTTCAAGCGCGTCTGCGGGGGGCGGGTCCTAACGGATTGGGCGGGCACGGATCTATCGGCTCGAACCTGCGCCTGGGCGGGGCGATCCTCGGCGGCGCCCTCCTGGTCGAGCTGCTGATCGCACTGCTCGGCACCGGCCTAGGAGCCATCAACAGCAAGGGGGCGGGATACAACCCGGGGCGAGTGGGGACCGAATCGTTCGGCACGGCCGCCTACATCGGCAACCTGCTGCTCACCCGCTTCCTGCTCGCCTTCGAGGCCGCCTCGTTCCTGCTTCTGATCGCGGCCGTCGGTGCGGTCGTGCTCGCCGGCCGCCGCGGCGGTCTCGACGATGAAGAGGGGGCGGGTGGAGGGGTGGGTGGGGAGCGAATCCTTGACCTGCCTCGCCCCCAGGGCACCGGCACGATGGCCGAGGGCGTCGGAGGACCACGCCGGTGAGCATTGCTTGGTACCTCGCTGTATCGGCGATCGTCTTCTCGCTGGGCGTCGTTGGCGTGATCACGCGGCGTAACCCGCTCGTCGTGCTGCTCTGCCTCGAGTTGATGCTCAACGGCGCCAACCTCGCGCTCGTCGCCTTCTCGCGCATGTGGGGCAACGGCGATGGGCAGATCCTCGCCCTGATCGTTATGACCGTCGCTGCCTGCGAGGTCTGCATCGGGCTCGGCATGATCGTGGCGATCCACCGCCGGCGGCTGCCGATCGACGTGGATGAGCTGCGGGAGTTACAGGGATGAGCACGACCACCTTCGGCTGGCTGGTGCTGGCCTTCCCGCTGCTCGGCACGATCGTGATCGGCGTCGGCTTCAACAAGCTGCCGCGGCGCACCGCCGGCTGGATCGGCACCGGCGCGATCGCGCTCGCATTCGTTGCCGCGCTGGCAACGCTGATCTCGCTGCAGGGACACAGCGCCGACCACCGCCAGCTCGTCTCCTCGCTGTGGAACTACGCGAGCACGGCCGGCGTAGACGCGCAGATGTCGATCCTTGTCGATCCGCTCAGCGTGTTCATGATCCTCGTCGTCACCGGGGTCTCGACGATGATCCACCTGTACTCGGTCTCCTACATGGACGAGGACGCAGGCGAGAACCGGTTCTTCGCCTACCTGAACTTCTTCGTCTTCTCGATGCTCCTGCTCGTGCTCGCCGGCAACTTCCTGCTGCTGATCGTGGGCTGGGCGTTCGTCGGCGCCGCTTCCTACCTCTTGATCTCCTTCTGGTACCGGCGCACCACCGCCACACGCGCCGGCATCAAGGCGTTCGTGATCAACGTCGTGGGCGACGCCGGTCTCGTCCTCGGCACGTACTTCATCTTCAAGCACTCGGTCACCCTGGACTTTTTGAAGACCTTCCACGCCGCGCCACACATCTTCACGCGCGACGAAGGCGACCTGGTGGCCGGCTGCGTGCTGCTGCTGGTGGGCGCGTTCGCCAAGTCCGCCCAGATCCCGCTGCATACCTGGCTGCCCGACGCGATGGAGGGCCCCACCCCCGTCAGCGCGCTCATCCACGCCGCGACGATGGTCACCGCCGGTGTCTACCTGATCGCGCGCATGCACCCGCTGTTCGAGCTCGCCCCCGCCGCGCAGGACGTGGGCGCGGTGATAGGGGCGGCGACGCTGCTGATAGCCGGCACGATCGCGCTCACCCAGACGGACATCAAGCGTGTGATCGCCTACTCCACGATGTCCCAGATCGGCTACATGATCATGGGCGTCTCCGTCGGCGCCTACGCGGCTGGGTTGTTCCACCTGATGACCCATGCCTTCTTCAAGGCGCTCTTGTTCATGGCGGCCGGCTCGATCATCGGCGCGATGGCCGGCGAGCAGTCGCTCGATCGCATGGGCGGCTTTCGCAAGGCGCTGCCGTTCACGTTCGCGTGCTTCGTGATTGGTGGTCTGGCCCTGTCTGGCATCCCACCGTTCTCGGGGTTCTTCTCCAAGGACGAGATCCTGCTCGTCACGGCCGAGCGCGGCGGCTGGCACTGGGCGCTGTACGTGATCGGCTACATCGGCGCCTTTTTGACCGCGATCTACACGTTCCGGATGATCTTCAGGGCGTTCTATGGAGATCCCGTGGGGGAGGCATTGGAGCTTCAATCCGACCAACTGCACCACAAAGAGGTCCCGGCGAATCCCACCACCGGTGAGGCCGAGGACACCGGAGTGGGATTCCCGGGCCCGCACCACACGATCGCCGAGCGCGCACTTCCGATGAAGGTCGCGATGAGCGTGCTCGCGCTGGGGTCGATCGGCGCCGGTCTGCTGCAGATCCCGAAGGTGGACTTCGTGATCGACGACTTCTTGGCACCGACGTTTGCCGACTCGAGTCTGTACGACACACACACCAAGAGCGGCCTGCTGGCCTTTGGGCTGATTCTCGGCACGATCGTTGGCCTGGCAGGTATCGGCGTGGCGTACCGCATCTGGGTCAAGCAGCCTTCGCTAGCCGTCGTTGCGCGCGAGCGCTTCAGGGTGATCTACACCCTGTTTGTCAACAAGTGGTACTTCGACGAGCTGATCGACCTCGTCGTCGTGCGCCCGGCGGCCGCGATGGGACGCTTTGCGATGGGTACCTTCGAGCAGGTATTCGTGCAAGACACGCTCATCGGCGGTACGACCGGGATCGTGCGAGCAGGATCGGCCGCGGTGCGCGCCGTGCAGAGCGGCTTCCTGCGCTACTACGCCGCGTTGCTCGTACTCGGTGTGGCGAGCGTCGGCTTCTACTTCCTGCTGCAGAGTTGATCACGGACACCCTGAGCCAATGCCCCTTTCAATCCTGATCTGGCTGCCCGCGCTGTGCGGCGTGCTCGGCGCGATCCTCGCGTCCATCTCCGAGCGAGCGTCGAAGGCTCCCGGCGTAGTGGCGCTCGTCGGGTCGGTCGCGGCACTCGGCCTCGCGGTCGGCTACATCGCCGGCTTCCACAGCAGCGGGCCCAGCCTGCAGCACGTCACCGACGTGGTCTGGATCTCGGAGCTCGGCATCCACTACAAGCTCGGGGTCAGCGGGTTGAACGTGTTCCTTGTGGGGCTGACCACGCTGCTGTTCGCGGCCGCCGTGCTCGCCGCGAACCTGCGCTCGTGGGATCGTCCAAGGTTGTTCTACTTCCACTTCATGCTCGCCGAGTCCGCTGTGCTCGGCGCGTTCCTCGCCCAGGATCTGGCCCTGTTCGTCGCCTTCTTCGACCTGATGCTGATCCCCTTCTACTTCCTGATCGGAATGTGGGGCACGGGTCCCGAACGCGTGAAAGCGACGATCAAGCTCGTGATCTACACGCTCATCGGCTCGTTGTTGATGCTCGCCGCCGCGATCGCCACCGGTGTGCTGGCCGCCCAGCAGGGAGGCGGCCACATCACGTTCGTGCTCTCCTCGCTCCAAGCGATCCCCCTGAGCAGGGGCTCGCAGGAGTGGATCTTCCTGTTCTTCGCCGCGGCATTCCTCGTGAAGATGCCCGCCTTCCCGCTGCACGGCTGGATGCCCGACGGCTATCGCGCGATGCCGATCGAGGTGCTGATGGTCTTCTCGGGCGTGCTGTCGAAGGTCGGCGCGTACGGCTTTCTGGCGATCGTGCTGCCGCTGTACCCGCAGGCAGCGGCGCACTTCCAGACGCTGATGCTGCTGATCGCGCTGGCCTCGATCCTGTACGGCTCCGTGCAGGCATTCAGCCAGACCGACGCGCGTCTGATCGCGGGGTATTCGTCGGTCGCGCAGCTCGGCTTCATCACGCTCGGGATCTTCGCGCTGAACCCCCAGGGCGCCCAGGGTGCGCTGCTGCAGATGGTCAACCACGGCCTCGTCGTCGCGCCGCTGTTCTTCATCATCATGCTCCTCTCCCAGCGCGCCGGAGGCTCGGAGGACGTACGCGAGATGGGTGGCATCGCCTTCCGCGCGCCCGTGCTCGCCTCGCTGTTCCTGATCGTGGCGCTCGCCACGCTCGCGATCCCGGGCTCGGGGAACTTCGCCGGCGAGTTCCTGATCCTGCTCGGCGTCTTCAAAGCCAAGCTCGTCATCGCGATCATCGCCTTCAGCGGCGTGGTGATGGCGAGCGTGTACGCCCTGCGTCTGTTCATCCGCGCTATGCACAACCGCGTCGGGCCGAAGGTCGATTCCAGCGACATAACCTTGCGTGACGGCGCAGTGCTCATGCCGCTCGTCGCGGTGATCCTGTTCCTCGCGCTCTATCCCCAGTTCGCGCTGCATCGCAGCGAAGGCTCGGTCAAGACGGCTGTCGCGGCGGCGCACGATGCGCTCGAACCGTCGTCGACAAACCTCGCGAGCGCGCCATGAACGTAGCGCTCGCAACCGTCCACCTGAAAGGTCCACACGTGGACTTCGCGGGCCTGTCGCCACTGATCGCACTGCTGGGCGGCGCCGTGATCGTGCTGCTCGCCGGCCTGCTCGGCTCGCGCTGGGTGCGGGCCCAGCTCGTGCCGGCGCTCAGCCTGGCGGCACTCGGCGCCGCGCTCGGGCTGACGATCTGGCAGTGGAACGCGCAGAAGTCGATCGTCTCGGGTGCGCTGCGCATCGATGACCTATCCCTCGTGCTGAACCTCGTGCTGATCGCAGGCGGCGCTTGCACCGTGCTGCTCGCATGGCGCTCGCTCGCCGCACGAGATGCCGGCCACGGAGACTGGCACGCGCTGCTGCTGAGCTCGATCGCCGGGATGTCGCTGCTGGCGAGCGCCCAGAACACGGTGCTCGTGTTCCTCGGCCTGGAGTTGCTGTCGATCCCGCTGTACGTCCTCTGCGCGAGCGAAATGAAACGCGAGCGCTCGCTCGAGTCGGGGCTGAAGTACCTGATCATCGGCTCGGTCGGCTCGGCGACGCTGCTGTATGGCCTGGCGATGATCTACGGCGCCACCGGCGCGACCGGATTCACTGCGATCGCAGACGCGCTTGCAAGCGGCAACCTCGCAAGCGACCCCCTGACGCTGACGGGGATCGCTCTGTGTGTGGCCGGCCTCTGCTTCAAGGCCTCCGTCGCGCCATTTCACCAGTGGACACCCGACGTCTACGAGGGTGCGCCCACACCGGTGACGGCGTTCATGGCGGTGGCCACGAAGGCCGCCGCGCTTGGGGTGTTCCTGCGGCTGTTCGATGTCGCCCTGATCAGCGCGCAGAGCGATTGGGGCCCCGCCCTCGCGGTGCTCGCGACGATCACAATCCTCGTCGGCAACGCCGGTGCGCTCGGTCAGTCCTCGCTGAAGCGGATGCTCGCCTACTCCTCGGTAGCCCAGGCCGGATACATGCTCGCCGGCGTGGTCGTCGCGAGCAAACTGGGCGTCCAGGCGACGGTGTTCTACCTGGCGGTGTACGTGGCGATGAACATGGCCTCCTTCGCCGTGATCGTCGCGCGCGAACGGGAAATCGGAACCCCATCCGCCCAGGGGGACTCGATCGACGCCATGGCCGGTCTCGGCCGCGAGCGTCCGTGGCTTGCGTGGCCGATGACGATCTCGATGCTCGCCCTCGCCGGAATCCCCGCGACGGCGGGGTTCATCGGCAAGTTCTATTTGATCGACGCGGCCGTCTCAGGTGGCTACACCTGGCTGGGAGTCGCGATCGTGGCCGGCTCGATGATCTCGCTCGGCTACTACCTGCCGGTGATCGCAGCGATGTGGATGCGTGAGGCTCCAGGGCTCACAACCTCACCTTCGATCGAGGGCGGTCTCCCCGTGATGGCTGGTGGCTCACCCGAGCTCGAAGGTGAGCCCACCGCTGGCCAGCTACAGACCGGCCAGCAGCCCGAGGTTGTTTTCGTCGCCGTGCTTGCCGGGGTAGCGACGATCTTCTTCGGCATCCTTCCCCAGCCGTTGTTCGACCTCGTGCATGGGGCCGGTGGCGCGCTCGGCGGGCTGTTCTGAGCTACAGCCGCCCAGAGGCCTCGGCGGCCGCTTCGGCCTCCTGTAGCTGGCGCTCGACGAGGTCCAACCCGGACTCCCAGAAGCGGGGATCGGCGAGGTCGATGCCGACGATCTTGCCGAGCTCCTCGGGGCTTTTCGAGCCGCCGGCGGCGAGCATCTCGAGATACTTGGGCACGAGCTCGGTGCCGAGCTCCTCGTAGCGCTCGTAGACGGACAGCGCGAGCAGTTGCCCATAGGCGTAGGCGTAGACGTAGCCGGGCGAGCCGATGAAGTGCGGGATGTAGGACCACCACGAGCGGTAGCCGTCGGTCAGCTCGACGGAGTCGCCGAGCAGCTCCTCCTGGCTCTCGCTCCACAGCTCGCCGAAGCGTTCGACGGAAAGCTCGCCCTCCTCGCGGCGCGCCGTGTGCACGAGGTCCTCGAAGCGGTTCATCGCGACCTGGCGGAAGACGGTCGCGATCGTGTCCTCGAGGTTCTCGGCGAGCAGCGCGAGGCGCGAGGCGGGCGATGAGTCCTCGGTGAGCAGGCGCTCGAAGACGATCGTCTCGCCGAACACGGAGGCCGTCTCGGCGAGCGTCAGCGGCGTGCTCTGGTGGAAGATGCCCTGCCGGGCGGCGAGCGAGAAGTGGATGCCGTGACCGAGCTCATGCGCGAGCGTCAGCACGTCGCGCCTGCGCGAGGTGTAGTTGAGCAGCACGTAGGGCTCAACGGAGGGGACGACGGAGGCGCAGAAGGCGCCACCGCGCTTGGCCGGGCGGATCGGCGCGTCGATTCGGTGCTCGTCGAAGAACGCGCGCGCGACGCCGCCGAGCTCGGGCGAGAAGGACGAGTAGCAGTCGAGCACGATCTCGCGCGCCTGCGAGAAGGGGAAGCTGACCTCGTCCTCGGTCACGGAGGCCATCCGGTCGTAGTCGGCGAGGCGCTCGACGCCTAGCAGGCGCGCCTTCAGCCGGTACCAGCGGCGCGGGATCTCATAGCGCCCGCGGACGGCCTCGATCAGCGCGCGCACGGACTCGTCTGAGGCCTCGTTGGCGAGGTTGCGCGCGGCGAGCCAGTGCGGGTAGTGGCGCAGCCGGTCGTCGATGCCCTTGTCGGCCAGCAGCGTGTTGAACAGGAAGGCGCGCGTGCGCAGCCCGGGGGCGAGCGCCGCGGTGACGGCCTCGGCACTCTTGCGGCGCACTTCGCGGTCAGCCATCTGCAGGTTGCTGAGCGCGACGTCGAGCGCGACGGGCGCCTTGCCCTCGCCGCCGAGCTCGACCTGGATCGCGGAGGTCAGCTCCTCGAACAGCCGCGTCCACGCGCCGGCGCCGGTCAGCGACTTCTCGGAGAGGATCTTCTCCTCGGGCTCGGAGAGCAGGTGCTCGCGATAGCGGCGCACGTTGCGCAGATAGTGGGCGCAGAACTCGAGGCCGTCGGCCGAGAGCAATCCCTCGGCGCGGGCGTCGTCGAGTTCGGCCCACTCGAGCTCGAAGAACAGGAGCGTCGTCTCGATCGCGGTGCCGCGCTCCTGGGCGAGCGCCAACAACGCGCCGGTGGTCGGATCGGCGGTGTCGGTCGAGAATCGCAGCGCCGCATACGCTCCGGCGCGCCCGACGAGGTCGTGGATCGTCGCGAGCTCTTGCATCGCGTCGCGCAGCCCGCCGGAGTCGAGCTCGCCGAGCCTCCCGGCATAGCGTTCGGCAAACGTTTTCGCGCGGGCGAGGGCGTCGTCCAGCCTGCTCTCCACGCCGCCCTCGCCCTCGCCATCGACGAGCGGCTCCAGGTCCCAGGCGGTCTCAGCCAGCTCGGGGTCCTCGAGCTTGGCGGCGGCGGCAGAAGGGCTCATCCGCGACGGACGGTAGCATCGCCGACCCGTGCACGAGACCCTCCCGCAAGTCTTCCTGATCGCCCGCCCCTCGATCGATATCGAGGGCATGCGCGGCTACCTGCGCGACGTTGGCGGAGAGTCATGGCTGGAGCGGCGGCTGGGTGAGGCTGACGGTAATCCCAACGGGGGCGAGCTGGTCGTCGAGTTCGGGGGACGCGCCTGCTACCGCAGCTGGGAGCCCGGCCTGAACCCGAACGTCACGAAGGTCCGTACCGACCAGGGCGAGTACTTCGCGAACATCCTGCGCTCTGCCCACGGCAGTGTGCTCGAGCACGCCAGCTACTCCTTCGTGCTGCGCAACGTGAGCCGTGTATTCACCCACGAGCTCGTTAGGCATCGCGCGGGCTCGGCGTTCAGCCAGGAGAGCCTGCGCTACGTGCGCCTTACCGACATCGGCTTCCGCGTGCCGCCGGCGCTTCGAGCCGCTACGAGAGCAGGTGCTCTCGATCGTCGAGCAGCTCGAGGAGTTCCAGGTCAGCGCCGCGAAAGAGCTGGGGATCGACGCCGAGGGCGTGCCCTTCCACGTCAAGAAGGAGGTCACCTCGGCGCTGCGGCGCCTCGCGCCGATCGGCCTCTCAACCGACATCGTCTGGACCGCCAACGCCCGCACCCTGCGTCATGTGATCGAGATGCGCACCGCCGAGGGTGCAGAGGAGGAGCTGCGCCTCGTCTTCGACATCATCGCCCGCACTATGCAGGCCGAGGCGCCCAACCTCTTCCAGGACTTTTCCCGCCAGGACGACGGCTCCTGGGTGCCAGAGCACCGCAAGGTCTAGGACGACGTCCCGTCCAGCGCGTCTCGATCTACGCGTCCATCTTCCTGGTGCGCCACGCGCCGAGGCCGAGGAACACCGCCAGCCAGGCAAGGGTGACAAGGATCGCGGTGCCCTGCGACATCGTCACGATCTCGCCGCGACGCCCTTCGACGTGGACCGGGCTGAAGTGCCCTAGGGCCTGACTCAGCACGCCCGCGCGCGCACTGCCGAGCGATTCGATGTTGGCGATCAGGGGGCTGGCCACGATCTGCCATGCGATCAAGGCGATGATCGCCGCTGGCTTAGAGGTGGTGAGCGCGGCGAAGCCAACCGCGACCACGCACACGACTCCGGTGGCCAGCAGCGCAAAGCCGAGACCATTGAGGATCAGCGAGAGGCCTGGGGTCGGGAGGTTCGACGCGAAAGCGTAAGTTCCCACAATCAGCAGCCCATACGCCACGCCGATCATTGTGCAGCAGAGTGCAAGCGCCGCAGGGACGCGGGTCGCGAACAGCGCCAGACGGGAGCGACCGGTGACAACCAGATCGCGGAACACGCCGGCCGAAGCGTCTCCCGTGCCGGCCTCTACTCCGATCAGCACAGCCGCGAGTGGGCCGAAGAACAGAGCGATCACACGTAGTCCGTCCGTGAAGTTGTGGGTCCCTCCAGCTGGTCCATACCGGCCCGGATTGGAGGAGTGCTGGATCGCGCTCACCAGGAAGTAGATCAGCACCGGCGCCACTGCCAGCAGAAACGACCAGATCATCATGCCACGCCTCTTGCGCAGCTTGAGGAAGTCCACGCCTGTCATCTGCCATGCGATCGCGGTACTCATGCCTTGATCTCCTCGGGGGTCGCGTCCAAGCGGGTTGTGATCTCCAGGAAGCGCTGCTCGAGGCTTTGCCGCACTGGCTCCAGGCGCGCGACTCCCACGCCCGCGTTGACGAGCAGTGCGTTCACTCGAGCCGCGGACTCGGCCCCGCCCGCCCCGGCGAGCACCACACGGATGCCCTCGTCGGAGCGATGAGCCTCGAGGACGAGCTCGCTGGCGTCGAGCGTGCCAAGCGCCTGCGCGACGTCGTCCACGCCCAAGATCAGCTCATGACGCGCCACGCCACCACCGGCAAGCTCGGCGATCGTGCCCTGCGTGATGATCTTTCCCCGGTCCACAATCGCTGCGGCGTCACAGGTCCGTTCGACCTCGTCGAGCAGATGGGAGGAGATGAACACGGTGCGCCCCTCCTGCTCCACCATCGCGCGGATCATTTCGCGAAACTCCTGGATGCCGCCTGGGTCGAGGCCGTTGGTCGGCTCGTCGAGGATCAGCAGCAGCGGATCGGCCAGCAGGCAGCGCGCCACGCCGAGGCGCTGGCGCATGCCCATCGAGTAGCTCTTGACCTTCTCCCCGGCGCGCTCGGAAAGCCCCACGCGCGCAAGCGCCGGCGCGATCCGCTCGTGCACCTCCGGCCCGCGCACGGCCGCGATCAGGCGTAGGTTCTCGCGCCCGGTCAGGTGCATGTGAAAGCGGGGCTCCTCGACGATTGCGCCCACTCGCTGCAGCGCCTGTGCCCGCTCGAGGGGCATAGGGTGTCCAAGCACCTCCATCGTCCCGGAGTTGGCCGAGGTCAGCCCGAGCAGCGTGCGGATGATCGTGGTCTTGCCAGCGCCGTTGGGGCCAAGAAAACCGAACGCGCTGGCACGCGGCACGCGCAGATCGATGCCGTCGAGCGCCGTGCGCTCACCGAAGCGCTTGGTCAGGCCGTGCGTCTCGATCGCGAGCTCCACAGCGCGCAGCGTGTCAGACACACCTAAAGATTCGCTGAGAGCGGGGCTCAGTCCTCCTGAGCCTGGAGCTCTTTAACGCGCCCCTCCAGCTGGGCCATCACGCCCGGGTCTCGCAGCGTCGTCACGTCACCCAGCGCGCGGCCCTCGGCGATGTCTCGCAGCAGCCGACGCATGATCTTCCCCGAGCGCGTCTTCGGCAGATCCTCAGCCCAGATGATGCGCTTCGGCCGCGCGAACTTGCCGATCCGTACGGCAACCGTCTCGCGGATGCCCTCGATGGTGTCCTCATTGCCTTCGAGATCCCCCTGCAGGGTGACAAACGCGACGATCGCCTGTCCGGAATCCTCGTCGTGCTGGCCGATCACAGCCGCCTCCGCCACATCGGCGTGCGCCACGATCGCCGACTCCACCTCGGCGGTTGAGAGCCGGTGCCCGGAGACGTTCACCACATCGTCGATTCGTCCGATCACCCACAGGTAGCCGTCTTTGTCGCGCCTGGCTGCGTCGCCCACGAGGTAGGTCTCTGTTCCGAAACGCTTGAAGTAGGTCTCGACGAAGCGCTCGGGCTCCTTGTACAGCGTGCGCAGCATCGACGGCCATGGGCGCGTGAGCACAAGCAGCCCCTGGCCCTCCTCGATCGGCTCACCGGTGGACTCGTCGAGCACGTCCGCGAACACTCCAGGGAACGGCTGGGTGGCGGACCCCGGCTTGGTCTGAGTGATCCCGGGCAGCGGCGTGATCATGATCGCCCCCGTCTCCGTCTGCCACCAGGTGTCAACGACCGGGCATCGTTCACCCCCAATCACCTTGTGGTACCACAACCACGCCTTCGGGTTGATCGGCTCACCCACGCTGCCCAGCAGGCGCAGGCTCGAGAGGTCGTGCTTTTCGGGCCACTCAGCGCCCCACTTGATGCAGGCGCGGATCGCGGTCGGCGCGCAATAGAGGATCGTGACGCCGTAGCGCTCGACCAACTCCCACCAGATGCCCTTGCTGGGGTAATCGGGAGCACCCTCCCACATCACCGACGTCGCCCCGTTACACAGCGGCCCGTAGACGATGTAGGAGTGCCCTGTTACCCAGCCGACGTCCGCGGCGCACCAGTAGACATCCTCCTGCGGCTTTAGATCGAACACATACCTATGTGTGGCCGAGACGCCCGTCAGGTAGCCGCCGGTCGTGTGCAGGATGCCCTTCGGCTTGGCCGTCGAGCCGGACGTGTAGAGGATGTACAGGGGATGCTCTGAGTCCAGCGGCTCGGCCGGACATACTGGATCGGCCGCATCGCAGATCTCGTCGTAGTAGACGTCGCGCCCCTCCTGCATCTCACGCGGCGTGCCCTTGTTGCGGACCACAACGATCTTCTCCAGGGTGGAGAGATCACCCATCACCTCATCTACACGGTCCTTGACCGGGGCCGTCTTGCCCTTGCGTGCCGCGCCGTCGACCGTGATCAGCACCTTGGCCTGCGAGAACTCCATGCGCTCGCGCACAGCCTCGGCGGAGAAGCCACCGAAGACGACGTTGTGCGGCGCGCCGATCCGCGCGCAGGCGAGCATCGCCACGACCACCTCGGGGATCATCGGCAGATAGATGCCGACCACGTCCCCGCTTGAGACGCCCAGCTCCTTGAGAGCGCTCGCGAAGCGTTCGACCTCGGCCAGCAGCTCGGCGTAGGTGATCTCGCGCTCTTGGCCGTCCTCCCCGCGCCAGTGGAAGGCGACACGATCGCCCCGGCCCGCGATTACGTGGCGGTCGAGACAGTTGTATGAGACGTTCAGCGTGCCGCCAGTGAACCACTTGTAGAACGGCGGATCATCGTCGTCCAGAACCCGGGTCCACTTCTGAAACCAGTCGAGCTCCTCTGCCTGACTTGCCCACCATGCCTGCGGGTCGGCGGCGGTGAGCTCGTAGACCGCTGGGTCTTTCAGCAGTGCTCGCTCGCGAAACTCGGCTGGGGGGTCAAACGTCTCGACATCGAGCAGCCCTGCGAGCTCGCGGTCGAGCGCCACTAGCGGCGCGTCCCGCGCTTACGCCGACGCTTGCGCGAGGAACCACCCGAGACAGGCTGTGCGGGCGCCGGTGAGATATCCGCTGTAGCCGCGAGCACCTTGCCAGCGGTTGCCTGATTGGCTTCGCGCAACGCAGCCCGGGTTGGCCACGGGCGTGCCTCTCCCGAGGTCCAGGCCGGGGGGTCGCCGTTCGGCCAGCGTTCGGCGCACAGCAGGCCCATCGCCACCAGCCAGAAGGCGGGCACGACCTCGAGCGTCGCTCCACCGATCGGCAGGAAGATCAGCACGCCGCTGAAGATGCCGAGCACCCCCACCCAGCGTGTGAGCAGGCCGACGCGCATGGCGTTGACCATCACGACGACCATGCCGACGGCCAGCGACAGGCCGGCAACGAGGTCGAGGTAGTCCATCACGACGTTGGCGGTGCCCTTCGTCAACGCGAAATCGACGGCGTGGTTGGAGAAGTCGTGCCCAACTGCAAAGTTGTGCGTCTCGATCGCGGTAACGATCTGGTGGGCGACGCTGATCACCGCAAGCGCGGCGCCACCGCCGGTCACAAGCATGCGCGCGGGACCCCACGTCCCGGGGCGGCGAAAGCGCGTAGCGCCGGCGAGCAGCAGCAGCACCAGCGTGAGCACGGCGATGGCGAGGGCGGCGAGCAGGCTGCCAGCAATCAGCGGAAAGGCGTGGTGGCTGATGAACCTGACCTCGCCCGCGCGGGGACTTACAGCCGGGTTGGCAACGCCTGAGAGTGCGGGTTCCAGACCCTGCAGCAGCCCCACCGTCGGGGCGCCGTTGAGCGTCGAGCTGATGATGATCCCGCTCAGCAGGTAGACCACGCCGCCAGCGAAGGCCGGACACTGAGGCGCCGGCGACACTCGGACTCATAGGCCACCCGCTCGGAGATCTCGCTTGGGCTGGGCATCGGCTGGGCAGTCTATGGACAAACCCCGAAACGGGTGAGCACAATCGCTACGATGACCCAATGGAGAGCGGTGGCCTGGGAGATCTATTCGGCGATCCCGAGGAGCTACAGCGACGCTTGGCGGAGTTCGCCGAGCAGATGCAGGGCAACCAGCGCCTAGCGTGGGCGGACAACGCGATCAAGCTCGCTGTCGACATGACCGTCGCCGCGGTGGAGCGCATCAACCTGCAGGGCGACGCCGAAGCTCAGGCCGACCAGATCCGCACAGTGATGGCCCGTGTGTTTCCCGAGGCCGTTGCCCTCGTGCGCGAGGCGCGCGAGGGTCTTCAGTAGCGCGCACGCATCCTTTTCGAACGCCCGCCCCGGTCGGGCGGCTCAAGCGCTTCCTCCCCGTCCAGCAGCACCCCGGCGCGCTCGGCCGCACGCTCGGCGTCACGTGAGGCACGCCCGGCGTGAAGCACCTCCTTGAAGGAGCGAAAGCGAAAGATGAAGACCACCGCGCCCAGGCCAGCGAGCGCGGTGAACGTGGCGATTGCGAGCTGCTGTCCGACCGAATAGGCAGCCACCACCGCGGTCGGGGCGGACGTGGAGAAGACCTTCACGAGCAGCGCTTGCTGCACGCCCGCTCCGCCAGGCGTAAATGGCACAGCGCCCGCCACCTGGTTTATCCCGAAGACGAGCAGTACATTTTTCACCGAGCCACCGACGCGGAAGGCATCGAGCAAGAACCAGAACGCGGCGAACCGGCACATCCACCCAAGCGCCTGAAGCGTTGCGACCTCGCGCAGGTAGCGAGGCCGGTCTGAAAGGATCGTCACGCCCTGGCGCACGCGTACCCAGAACGCGCGCGCACGCACTGAAAGCAGCGCAAAGCAGACCACCCCAAGGATCGCCAGCGCCGTGATCAGGAACAGCGTGAAGCGGAAATGCTCGGCCAGGTAGGAGATGTCAAAGGAGTTCAGCTTGGAGAAGTCCGGGGGCTTCGGAAACACTCCCTGCGTGAACGCGTAGATCAGCACCAGCACACCCACGCTCACGTCGAACACCGACTCCACGAAGAACGCAGCCGCCACCGCCGGATAGCTCGACCCCGGGACCGAAGAGCGCGCGAGGAACAGCTTGATCACGTCGCCACCGCGTGCCGGAACCACGTTGTTGAAGCCAACCGCGGCGAAGTAGGCGCCCCAGATGCGCCGCCATTGGAAGGCGGTCGCCGGATATGCGGCGCGCAGGCTGTGGAAGAACGCGCGCGAACGCAATGTCAGGTTCAGCCCGAAGAAGGCCAGTCCTACGGCCAGCGCTCCCCAGTGGACCGCCGCCAAGTCGGAGAAGAACTGCCCGACCGCTTCGAAGAACGCATCGAGGCTGTGACCGATCGAAGTTGACGCAAGCGGCAAGGGCACAGCCCCAAGCCTACGGAGGCTATGCCACTGGCGGGCTCGCCTCTGCAAGCGCGATCAGTACCAGCGCGCCGCCTCGGGCTGCGGTTGCCGGCGAATCGAGGCCGTGCAGATGTCAGAATCTGAGGAGGTGGAACCGCGCGTCAATGTGATCACGCTGGGTGTGAAGGACCTCGAGCGTGCGCTCGCCTTCTACCGCGAGGGCCTCGGGCTGGAGTCGGAGGGCGTGACCGGTACCGACTATCCCGGCGATGAGGAGAACCCCGCCGGAGACCTTGCGATGTTCCACCTGGAGGGCGGGCTCATACTCGCCCTGTACCCGCGCACGGAGCTGGCGAAGGATGCCCAGGTCCCCTTCCAAGCACCGAAGTCGGGTGAGTTCAGCATCGGGCACCTCGTCCCCACGAGGGCGGAGGTCGATGCTCTGCTGATGCGGGCCCAGGCCGCGGGCGCCACGCTCACCGGTCCGGCCCATGACAGGCCGTGGGGCATCTACTCGGGCTATTTCCGCGACCTCGACGGTCACCTCTGGGAGATCATCTGGAACTCACGGCAATAGCCGTAAACCTTCGCGGGGTCGGAATCTATGGCTCGGCGAGCAGGGCGGACACCAGCTAGTCAACCGCACAGAACACCGTGCGCTTCCTCGCGTTCAGCACCAACGGTGAGCTTCTGGTGGTTTTCCAAGCCGTTTTTTGCCTTCAACAGGGTCGGCATGAAGAAAAACCCCATCTCCTCAAAGTCAGAACGGTAGATCCACCACCGAATTCCGGGGCTCGGGAGCATCCTGGGAAGGTGTCTGGGAGGCACGTACGGGCAGGGATGTGTGGAGGGCTGGTGCCCGCGGAATCTGGATCTTCATGCCGCGCCCAGTCGTAAGCTTCTAACGGTGTTGCGGCTTATCACGATTCCGATCAGTCACTACTGTGAGAAGGCGCGGTGGGCGCTCGAGCGCGCGGGGATTTCCTATCGCGAGGAGCGCCACGTCCAGGGCGTCCATCAGTTGGTTGCGCGGCGCGCCAGTGGTGGGATCACAGTTCCCGTACTTGTGACACCCGACGGAGTAATCAGCGAGTCGGCGGAGATCCTCGCCTGGGTCGATCAGCGCACACCACCAGAGCACCGGCTGTTTCCCGCAGAGCCCGGCGCACGCGATGAGGTCGAGTGTCTGTGCAGGCGTTTGGACGAGGGACTCGGGCCGAGGGGGCGGCGGCTGATGTACATCCACATGCTCGCCGACCCCAAGCTCGCGCTGCGCTTCAACAACGCGGGCGTACCAGGCTGGGAGGACCGCTTCATCCGTTACGGATGGCCCGTCGCCCAGCGCTACGTCAAGCGCGTACTCGACATCCGCCCCGGGATCGAGATCGAGGACGAGGCGGCGGTCTTCAGCGAGCTCGACTACGTCGCGGAGCTGCTCTCCGGCGGCCGGCCGTACCTATGCGGCGAGCACTTCACCGCGGCTGACCTGACGTTCGCCGCGCTGTCCGCCTCAATCATCGTGCCACCCGCCTACGGCGTCCCGCTCCCACAGCCCGACGTTCTCTCGCCCGGCATGGCGGCGCTCGTGCAACGCGCACGCGAGCACCCCGCCGGACGCTACGCGCTCACGCTCTACACACAGCACCGGCGCGAGACAATCCTCTAAGCCATCGCCTGCTGTGCCTCAGGGCAGCAGGCGACATGCTGCGAGCCCGCCGAAAAGGATGGCTGCTGCGCGCCAGAATCGAGCACATGCGGCTGCCGGACGGGTGAGGCGGGCGTGCCTGCTCAGGCGACCCCCCTATCCTCAAGTGCGGAAACTGCTCACGATCGAGCCGCACATCACACCCGCCTAGAGCATCGGAGGCACCATGAGCACGCAGGCAAGCTCGCGCTCGCTCTCTGTGAGCGCCACAACGAGGGCGCGGATCTCAAGGCCGCGGGCCGGGCTGTTCGAGCAGTTCATCCCAATCGAGCTTCCCCGCATACTGCTGGGTTACGGCCCGGTCCCCGCCGTCGTCTCGACGACCGAGCAAAGCGGTCCGTGGGACCAGCCGGGCTCCAGCAGGACCGTGCATCTCGCCGACGGGAGCACCGCCCGCGAGCAGGTGACCGCCTGTGAGCGCCCCGGCCACTTTGCCTACCGCGTCGACGAGTTCTCCGGATACGTCAGATACCTGGCCGCCGAGGCCAACGGCGAGTGGTGGTTCACCGAGGCCTGCCAAGGCACCGACGTCGTCTGGATCTACTCGTTCACCGCCCGGTCCCGGCCGGCGCAGCTCATTCTGCTTCCGGTCGTCAAGCTCCTCTGGCGCGGCTTCATGCGAGCCGGCATGCGGGCGTTCGGCGAGCTCGCCGAGAGCGAGGTCTCGGCGGCCCCCACGGACTCGTGCGCGCCGGCCGTCCTGCTCAAGGGCGTGGCATCGACACGGCCCGGCTGAGAAGCGATGTCGCCCGGCGGGACCACGCGGTCTCCTGGGACCGCCCGGACCGGCTGGCGCCGCCGGCCCCCAGGGACCCATCGGTCCAATTGGGCCGATGGGTCCCGGCGTACCTGCTGATCACGTACGGAGCCGAAACCACGCCGGTGGCTCATTGCTTCATGGCCGGCTACGAGCTGTAACACCCGTCGTGTGTCATCCCTGCCGTCGGTAACCCGACGGCAGGGATGACACACCGGCGTCACGGCGGCTTCGCCGCGGAATCGCGCCCCACTCGCTTCGCTCCTCGCCCTTGCGCTCTCCTGTCCGATCAGCCGCTCGACCGCGAGCTTAGGTCACAGGCGGAGCAGCCCGCCCAAGTGCCTTGAGCACGAGCTCGTCGTGCTCGGCCGGCTTGACCTTGCGCAGCACCTCGGCGACCTTCCCAGCGGAGTCGATGATGAATGTCGTCCGCTCTGCCCCCATATAGGTTTTCCCGTACATAGCCTAATCGCAAGGGGTAGTAAACTATGGGAAGCAAAACGATGGCAAAACCACGGGTAATCATATCGGTGCGGGTATCCAGCAAGGAGCAGCAAGAGCAGGGGTTCGGACACGCAAACCAACTGCGCAGACTGCCTGAGCTGGTCAAGGAGCAGGGCTGGGAGATCGCCAAGCGCCCCGACGGAACCGCTGGGATCTACGACGAGGGCTTCGCGTCGACCACGGCAGCCGAGGGGGATGACCTGAGCTTGGACAGCCGACCAGTGATGCAGGCGCTCCTGGCTGAGCTCTCCCATGTGCAGCCGACCTACCTGGTCTGCCGCGAGGTCGATCGCATCCATCGCTCGACCTTGGAGTGGGAGCTTCTCCAGCACGCCCTCGTCAGAGCCGGCGTGGAGGGGATCATTCAATTCCCGAGTCTCGAGGGCAGCCCGCTGGTCACGCGGTTGAGCGAGTCGAAGGACCTGGCGTTCGCTTCGATCCTCGCCACGTTCGCGCAGCTGCAGAAGGCCGACATGAAGACGAAGCTGATGGCCGGTCGGCGTGAGCGTGAGGCCCAGGGACTTCCTGGCGGTGGGCTCCCGTCATACGGTTACGCGCGTCCCGACAAAGCCCTTCCGTTTGTCATCCACGAGCCCGAGGCGGAGCCGTATCGCAAAATGATCCAGTGGACGATCGACGGCCACGGATCGGCTTGGATCGCCGAAGAACTCAACCGCCTCGGCATTCCGACGCGCAAAGGACGGGCCCGCTGGACGGCAACCACCGTCCGGGCCATCCTCAACTCTCAGGCACAAATAGGAATGATGCGCGTACGGGGCCAGTGGCAACCCGCTGAGGGTCAGCCGCCGATTGTGTCCAGAGAGATGTGGGAGCAGGCGCAAGCTACTCGTGAGCCTCGCAGGACTACTGCGATTACGAACAGGCGGCGCCACGCCCTTTCGGGTCTGCTGAGGTGCTCGGCGTGTGGTGGCACCATGAAGGCCAGAGCGCATCGTCCCTACAGGACACTGAAGAGCACCGGTGAGCGCAAGCGGTACGTGTACTGGTTCTACGCATGCAAGGTCTACGGCGGCGGCTGTCCAGAGGGCCACACGATCACTGAGCCCCGGGCTCTGCGCGAACTCGCCCGCCATATCGACGACGCTCTGAACTCAACCACCATGTGGGTTCACGCGGCCCCGAGCAGCAACATCGGTGAGGTCGAGCGGGACATCACCAAGCTGGAGGGCCAGCTGACCGACGCAAAGCGCAAGGTCAAGCGCGCTCACACGGCGTATGTCGATGCCGAGGATGACATGGCGAGCATCGCGCTCGAAGAGCTCCACCGCCGTCGCGCTCGGGCAAAGGCTCTCGAGACAGAGCTCGCTGAGGCGCGACAGGGATACGCACAAGCGATGATCGCCCCATCAGACCAAGTCGATTTCGACGAGCTGCGCAGCCTGCTCGCCGACTGGCAAACATTCGAGGACAACGACAAGCGGGCCCTGATCGAAACGGTTATCGACTACATAGTCGTCAGGCCACCCGGCCGTCAGGAGAGGCTCGAGGTCCACTGGGCCGAGACGCCGCGATCCCCCGATGAGGTCACCGGGATTTAGCCGCGCGGCCACTCGACGCGATAGGCCGGTTGGAATTGGGTGCTGCGACCACCGGATCTTCGCCGAGCGGAACGGGCTTCTGCAGAGTCAGCCGGACCGCATCCGGTGACTTGCCTTCGCGCTTGAACTTCACGTTCAACGCGAGCTGGAGCAGACGCAGCTGCTGATCAGCCGTCAACGGTGGCCTGATACTCCTTACGCGACGCGCCAACCGGCGAAAGAACCCCCGCCGCTGCACAACGGGCGTTACGGTCAAGGAGTCCGCGCTTTGACGCCGGGAATGACGCCCGGTCCTGGACGACGCTCCTCGCAGCGTTCGATCAGGGAGTGGGGTTCTGCCTGCCGCTCGGTCGCCTGGGAGTGTTTTCAGTGTGCGGCGCATCAGTGCCTCCAATCATTGTCAGTAGCCGGTCGTCGGGAGGGACGGGCGTACTCTTGACGCCCTCGATTTTGAGGGCGGTGATCTTGATTCCGTCGGCCCGACCCCGCGGCGATGAGCGGGCCGCCAGTACACGCCTCCCTCGGTGATGCGGTCGAGGTGGAGGTGCTCAGCACCGGCCGCAGGGCTATGCGGCTGCCTGGAGCGCTGCATCGGGAGTCGCCTGGATCGTTGCGCGCAGGCGGTCTATGCGTAGCTCTGTTGGTGGGTGGGTGTGTTCTGTGAGCCAGATGAACGGGACGGGGTGGTCGTGGATGAGGGCGTGTGTTTCGAGGAAGTCAGCGAGCTCCTCGGCCTGTCCGAGACGAGCGGCGTGCTGATCGGCGGTGTACTCCCGCTGACGCCAGTAGGAACCCCACCCGGGCGCCATGATCCGCAACCCGAGGCCACCCTGAGCGAAACGGACAATCAGCCGCAACACCCACAACACGGCGCCGAACATAGTGACCGTGAGCAGCAACCGGTCACCACCCGCCACCACAAGGCTCTGCTGTCCTGGCTGTTTTTCGCGTGTTTTAGGAAGAGGGTTGATGATCAGACGATTGATCGCCGCGGTCAACTTCCCGTCTGTCGTGGAGAGGTGCCCGAGCTCATGCGCAAGCACCGCGGGGAGATACTCGCTCTCCAAAAGGCCACGGGAAAGCATCAGCGTGCTCCCGCACACCGCAGCATCCGGCAACGGCTCATCCACCACAAACCAGAAACCCGGCAGCCGCAACCCCTCGGATGCTTGTGCCTGAAGATGCTCAACAGCGTCCTGATACGCGGCCTGCTCCCGCTGAGAAGGGTCCCGGCCGCCCATGTTCTGCGCCCACCACCAGCCCCCACCAAACGGGGTAATAAGCGCGAGAACCGACCAGCCCGTGGGGATCAACGCGATCTCAGCAAGCCCCCCTGCCCCACCCAATGGTTCGCCTTTGATCAGCAACACCAGCACGATGACCACGAACGCGAGAACCACGCGAGCGAGGATCACCGGCACTTCAGCAACCAACGTCGCCACAAACAACCCAAACGCCGAACGCGACGGCAACCGCAACACCCCAAACAACCCACCCATGACCAACTCTCCCTTCAGTCAGAACGGTAAAACCACCACCCCCTCCTCCGACCAACCACCCACAAACGGGACACTTCTCGAGAGGTCGTTCGCGTCAAATCTCGGCGGGTCCAGGAGATGTCGGGACGACTAGAGCGTCTCCCAACGCAAAGAGGGCGGTCTCATGCGCGGTCACAATGTCTATCCGGAGCGGCGGGTACGCTTGTGTGGCAATGAATAATGGCCTGTTTTCGCGTTCCGTACGGTCAATATGGCTCCCTCGCCCCGTTGCAAATGCCGGTGCGACATGTAGGTGCAAGCGACCATCGAGGATGCGCGAGCTATACGGGCGAAACATGCTCGCGGAGCTTCCGCGGCATCAACGCGCCCGTTTCGCCATACGGCGCGGTACGGGCGGAGACGCTGGGCGGCATCAGCCCCCCATCTCCGCTCATCTGGCGACGCATGAACGGCGCCAAGTGCTTTACGACAGAGTCCAACACCGGGCTCGCTCACACCACTTTAGGAGGTCGTCTCTTGACCGGAGGCAGATCAAAAACGATCGCGATGCGATTGGCAAGCAGAGTAGTCCTCTTCTGGGAAGCGCGCGAGATGCAGACACCCCGTGATCTTCCCGACCCGCAAAGTTAAGTGCCGCGATGGCGAGAAGGTACGCGTCTTGCGTGTCTATCGCCGAGCAGATGACGCCTTCCCCGTCGTCGCCTCGTCTATCAGCTTGTCGATTGGTTCCACCATCGCGGCCGCGAAGGCGCTCGAGGGTGACTTGCATGGCGAAGCGCATCGCGAGATTCAAGAGGTGGCGACCAGACTCGACGTCATAAACCGCTCTCTGCGGGAGCGCCTGCGGGCGGCCTACGTCGTCTACCAGGGGGACCCGTGTTCAAAGGGCGAGTATCTGGCCGAGGAGGTGCGGCGGATAAGCCGACAAGAGGAGCGACTTCGTGAGGTCGCATTTTCGCTAGACAATCTCGTGCGACTCCAGGCGGGAGGCACTCCCGACTCTGCAATGCTAGAGATGCTCGGCAGAATCATGGCAAGGCTCGACTCCGCGCCGGGTTCTCACGAGTCAGCGCGGGTCATCGAGGAGAATGCGGAGCGATGGGAAAGCGAGTGACCGAATGACGCCGGCTCGCATCGTAGCGTTTTCGAGCGCCAAGGGTGGATCAGGAAAGACTGTAACCTGCGCAAGCTTCGGCCAAATTCTGGCTGCTCTCGACCAACGCGTTCTAATAGTCGATGCCGACGCGGATACGTCGGGCATGACCTTGCTCTCGATCGATGATGTGCTGCGCGCTAAGGACGTGCCAGGAATGCAGCACGGCAAAGCTGGCGGGGCGGTCGGGGGACTATTTGACGCCGAGGCACCCATCGGCTTTCGGTCAACGCCCCTCGCGAGTGGCGTTGACTTGCTACCCACCCAATACTCGCTTGGGTCCGAACTCACATCGAGCGCTCACGTCGATGTGCGGTTGGAAGACGTCATCCGGAGGTTCTCAGACAAATATGACTACATCCTTTTGGATGCCCAGGCTGGCGTTGACAGTACCGCGCTAGCGGCCGCCAAACTCGCTGCCGATGTGATTATCGTCTCCGAGTACGACCCGGTGTCCGCACAGGGCGTCAAGAGGATGGAGCAACTCTATCCGGCCGTCTTTTCGAGCGATCGGACGTGGGTCTTGTACAACAAGGTGCTTCCCGACATCGCTGAGTCACTCGGCTCTCTGCTCCGCGTTGAGAGACGCCTGAACCCAATTCCGTGGGATGCCGACGTTGTGCGCGCGTACGTTTCAAGCACCGTTCCGGTTAACATGGACGTCCCAAACGGCTTTACGCTGGCGATCATCGCGAGCATCGAGACGCTTTTTGGTCGGCAACTACACGGCGAGCTGGAAAACTGGCGCTCATCGACGGCCAAGGCCCTTCGCGCACCTATCGACGATCGTGTCAAGGCGCTCGAACGCGAGCTCGATGACTTGGAACGTGCCCGTATCGAGCTTCGGACCCTGACCGCTACATACCCGCGAAGAAGGCAGCTTGCGATCGTATTGTTCGCCATTGTGGCCGTCGGCTTGGGGGCCACCGTCCTGACAGTAACACCCGCCGGGACTACCAGGTGGATCACTCTGGTGGTCGTGGGCGTCGTAGGCATACTGACCGCAGTGGTGCCGATGTTTGTGGAGACAGTCTCCCCAGGGGAGACGGAGGCCGAGCTCGACCTTGCTCGGCTGGAACGTCAGACTCACTACCTGAACGATGAGCTACGGCAGCTCGCCCTGTCTTCCAGCTCCGCGGTATCCGCATTGCGGGGGGACAGCGAGAGATGAACCGAGCGCCGACGGTCGGTTGTACCCGGACATGAGCAGCATGATTCGCGCAGGGTTCGATGAAGTGCTCGCGGACTCGTACAAGGAGATCGAAGGGGCGATCAGGCGGCCTACATGCCCCACTCACCACCGCAAAGCCTCGGTCCGTCGTTCGCGTTGCGCGACGCGGTTAGGTTCCATATCGAAGCGTGCTGCGAGCAGCTGAAGGATCAGGCAGAGGAGGCGCTCGGCCGGGCATTGAAGGCGTAGCCCACGGCGTCACTACAGCCATTCGTGCGCGTACCGCACTGGCTTTCGGTGCGTGGAGGATCAACTAATGGGCTCTAGTCTGCGGGCCGATATCTAGCTGTGTGGGGCTCGTATACATCTGGATTCTCGCGTCACCGTTTGTGGTCGTCGGTTGCTTGAAGGGGCGCTACGCCCTGAGCATCGTGGGGCTCTTTGTGCTCTTTGGTATTCCGGCGATCCTGGCGGGCACACGGCTTGCGCGGCACGATTCGTGGTGGGCCAAACGCTTCTACGACCAGGATCAGCTAGCGCAAGCCGCTCACCGCTACCCGGGAAACAGCCGGATCAGCGACGCGCTGACTCTCTAAGGGCTCTGTTCGCGAGCGATGACGATGACCTTGATACCTGACCCAGCACCCGCCGCCGGGCTGGCGATTCCGTCACGACGACGCCTCTTCTTGCACCAAACCACAAGTCTGGAAGCGTGCTACGTCCAGGGCTGGCAGGGTCGCGAAGTGGGCGGTGTGCGGCGCGGGAACTGATCGATGCCGTCAGCAAAACCTGGATCTCGTGCTCGTCCCTGACGAGCTGCCATGCTCCCGCGGGTGCCGTCGAAAGTCCCACAGGCCAAGAACCTTATGCGGCGCGCTGTCGACGAGATCCTCGACCCGAGCCCGCGGGACATAGACCCGCTCTGGAAGCACTTTGACTCCTGCTGCGCCTACTGCGGGAAGCCCCTCAGCCGGGAGCTGCGCGAGGGCCACCGCGATCATGCCGTGGCGGGCGGGGGCAATGGCCTCGGCAACCTCGTCCTGTCGTGTGGAAGCTGCAATGGGGACGAGAAGCGTGAGGCATCCTGGCACGAGTTTCTGGAGCAGAAGACGATCGATCCCGACATTCGCAGCGTTCGGCAGGCGCGCATCGAAGCGTGGTTCGAGAGCCACCCACCGCGCGCCCAAGCTACGTCTCAGCAGGTCGAGGCGGTCCGCGAGGAGCTGGAGCAGATGGTCGAGCAGTTCGGCGACAAGTGCGCCGAGCTGAGGCAGCTCATGAAGGACGCCACGGCGTCCTGACCTCGGCGCCGTCCGGCACAAACATTCTCATTCAGCGCCTGCCAGCGGCGGGGGCAGCCGTTGTCGCGAGCACTGCAGCGACGCGACGTCCCACTGTCTCAGCGGCAACGCCTTGCCGGTCCTGGGCCAAGAAGGCCTGGACGATCCTCTCGTAGTCCGCTGCGCCGATCATCCGCGCGACATAGCACTCAAGGAGGAATAGGTTCGCGCGCGTGATCCAAACGAGCGCCTGATGGAACCGCTTCGCATCCTCGTCACCGACGAAGCGAGCGAGGTACGTCTCGACCGATTTGTAGTTGGAGCGGATGCGCAGCCGCCAGAGACAGTCGAAGAGCGAGGTTGGGTGGAGCGTGGCGCCGAACTGCCGACGGACAGCCGGGTCCATGCGGCGACGCCCGTTCTTCCGCTTCCATTCTTCCTCCTTGACCTCCAGGCGCGCTTCGCGAGTGGTGCGCAGCCAGGTGCCGTACCTCGCCCAGAATTCGCCATCGGAGTAGGCGCCAGCCAGGCCGATTGGGATGCTGAGTACCTGGACCCTCGTGGCGCAGGCCCCGGGAGCAGGCTCATGCACATACTGGCATTCGCCGCCGAGCGCGTTGCCTGTCGCCAGCACGGACCACGGCGCTGGGAAAAGGTGCCGCTCCTTGATCATCGTTGAGATGGAGCGAAGCGTCGCCGTGTGGTCGTCGGCGAGGCCAGTCATCCCGTTCGCATCGAACCACGCCTGCAGCAGCATGTAGGTCGCGTAATAGGCGTGGATCGGGGCCCACGCGTTGGAGTAGCGGAACGCCGCGTCGCTACCGATCGATGCGGGGAGCCGTAAGGCGATCTCGCCGACCCAGGCGATCTCGAGGTGGCGGCAGAGCGTCTCGATCGAGGCGAGGCCCGGTTTCCGCTGCAGTCGTAGATAGGGCCGATGGCGGCTAAGCGCGGCCCCGATCCCATGCTCCAGATCGGAGCCGCAGCCATACACGTTGTTGAGGAAGAACTGCACGTGCAGCAGGTAGTGGTAGGTGACCGTGAACCGGCGCGCGATCTCCTCGTCGTGGTTCGACGGGAGCTCGATCGTGATCTTCGGTTGAGCAGGCACCGCCCGAGCAGTGTATGACCGCCATGAGGCCGATCTGCCCTTACCGAAGGCCTCAAAGCGGTATACGCAGCACCGGCCAGTTGGCAACAATTAGTCGATACGCCCAGGGCTGGCAGGGACCCGGCGGCGCACGCCGAAACCCGCCGCGCCCACCCGTGCTCCGGCAGACGTCCTGGAATAATCCGGAGCCACATGAGAGCGAGCGATGCGATACAGAAGGGCAACACTGGTACGAGCGAGGTATCCGCTGCATTTGAGCGGATCCAATGGGGAGTCGCCTCGAACGACCGTCATGATCTTGGGACCGATCTGTTCCTCGCAGCTCGTGATGCGCGCCGTTTCGACACGCTGGAGGTCGTGGGCGCGCAGGTAAAGGCCGGACCAGATTACTTCGGAGAGCCTCAGAAGGACGACGCCGGCAAGGTCACTGGCTGGTGGTATCGGGACACCGATCGCTCGCACGTGGACGATTGGGCTCAGCACGGCCTGCCGCACCTGATCGTCCTGCACGATCTTGAGAGTCGGAAATCGTACTGGCAGCACGTCACAGCCGACGCAATCGTCTCGACAGGCACAGGCGCCAAGATTCTGGTTCCGAAGGCGAACACTGTCGATGAGGCACATCGCGACGAGCTGCTAGCTGTAGCGGCGACCCAGCGCCCGGCCAGCGGGTGGGAGGGCAGCGCATGGGCCGGAGCTGGCGAGCTGGCGCCACGGGACCAGCTGCGCTATGCGCTGGTGGTGCCGCGACTGGTCGCTCCCCACCCGAACGCGGGGCGAGGTGAGCCGATCACGGCCTACCAAGCGGTAGCGCTATTGGCACAAGTGCGTTTCAACGACCTAGGTGCGTTCGCTGAACAGCACGAGAGCGTGCCGACGCTGAGTGACGCGGCCGCCTCATCCGACTGGCTCTGGCGCTACGTGGCAGCACTAGGTCGCTGGATCACGAACGAGGACCTCGACGGGCTTCTCGCTGCGATCGAGGATGCCCCGGCCCCGGAGGAGCGCGTAGCGGCCACCGTGAGTGCAGCGTGCGCTCTGGTTGAGCTCGCCCGGCCTGAGGAGGCCATCGACTTGCTGAAGACGACGATTGATCGTGACGACGCGCGACCCGTCGACCATGCCTGGTTGCAGGCTCAGCACGCGCGTGCATGTGTGGAGATTGGAAGCATCGAGGATGCACGGAACGAGGCTGCCTCGGTGCAGACCGTGAGAACGAGCGCCCCCAATGATGTGACCGCTTCGGCGCTTGCAGGTACCGCTGCGGTGCTGCTGTTTAACACCGCGGCGATCGATGAGCATGACCTAGCAGGGACGATCGCCGGCGGTGATACCGCGGCGAGCTGGTGGCTGACACAGACCACGTCACGAGCACTCAACGCAATCGCGGACCGCGCGTTCAAGGACTGGGCGCGCTCCACCGAGTTCTATGTAGGGCCGGATGTTGCGAACAATCAGCTCGTCGCTGCTGCTCTCGTCGCGAACCATGTGGCCGATCACGGAGCGTTCAGGCATATGCTCTCGCTGCTTGGCCGTGACACGTTGCTTCGTCTCGATCGCCACGCAGACGCCGAGGAAGCCGCCCAAGGGCTGACGACACTTCGTCTCTCGGGAGACGAGAAGAGTCTTGAGCTAGCGGTCCGCAAGCTCTGTTTGGATGGGCCGGCGTCCGCTGTCACTCGGGCTGCCGCCGCGGTGGACCTCGACAAAGCAACGCGTACGACGGCTCCTACCAGCTTGAGCCTGCTACGACACGGGGCCGACCTGCTCGACGCCACGACCGCCGAGCGAACACTCCAGTGGCTACTCGGGACCCTCGATGATTCCACTGACTTCGTCACGCGCACGACGGCCTGGTATCTCGTTGAACTTCGGCTGCTCGAGATTCTCGCCGCGATACTGCCAGCCGTCGAGCCGTGCAAGCAACAGGCGGTCATCGAACGCGTCATTCAACTTCCGAAACTCGACCGCGAAGAGCAGTTGGTCACCGAAGCATGGGCACGGGTCGTCGGGGCGCTCTCCGATGATGCGTGGTCGAGTGATGTTGCCAGCGCTGCGGCGCAAGCGGTCGAGGCGCAGCCATCCCTACTGCGCGGAGCGGTTATGGAGGCGGCAGCCCGTTTCGATCCAGAGATCCGAAACCGTCTGCAAGAGGAGGCGCGCGAGGGCTCGGTCGATGCCCTGGCCGCCTTCGGCGACGTATCCGAACTCTCGGAGGAAGCCGCGACGGAGATAGTCGGTCGCCTCGCCGGCTTGGTCAAGAGAGAGATCGCAGACGCGCACGGCGGTGCCAGGTCGTTCGGAGCCACTGACCCTGGCCACGACCTCGCCCTGCTCAACGTAAACCATCCCTCCGCCGCCCAGTGGGCACCCCTGCTGGAGATGCTTTCCGACGACGCGGTGTGGCCGCGAACGAAACGCGGAGCGCTCGAGATTCTGCTCGGCAAACGCGAGCGCATACCTGAGGAGGTTGTCGCTGAGCTGAAGCCGATCGTCGCGGGCCTCGCCTCGAAGGCTTGTGCCGACTGGCGTGACCCGTTAGATCGTGAGAGAGACGTTCGAGGGCCTGCGACATGCTTGGCCCTCGCGACAGGCGCCGTCCCAGCCGATGAAGCCACCGAGCTGCTGTTTGATCTCGTCGCTGGTGAGCGAAACGATCGCCGATGGGCGGCTGAAGTAGCACGTCTGCGCCACAAGCCCGAAGACGTCGGTCTTCTCCTGGGTATGGCAGTGGATCGCGATCCGTTTGTGCGTGGCGCGGCGGCGATGGCACTCGCATGGCTTCTCGGCGAATCGCTCGGAGGGGACGCCGTCGAGCCCGCAGTTGCTCGCTGCGTCGGTGATCCAGGCACACAGGTCCCCGCGAGTGTCGCCCACACATTGGCTTACTTGGACCCACGGTCAAACGAGGGGGATAGAGTGCTCCATCGACTCGCCGATCACCCGTCTGCGACGGTTCGTCGCCACGCCGGCCGCTAAAGCCAAATCTCAATGGACGCGGCGGCGGGGTGACAATCGAGGGTTCGACCGCCGTCGCTACCGCTTGCCACAGAAGGCGAGCGCCCTATGGTGGCGCCCGGCGCTATCGCATCGGACGACAAGCGAGAGGAGGCCTCTGGGTCGATGATCGCTCTCCCCTTTCACTTAGAACGGTAAATCCACCACCACCCCTCCGACCAACCACCCACAAACGGGACACTTTCTGAGACATTTGTTCCGGCTCGATGTCCCGGCACAGGAGCAAGCTGGGAGGCCACGCACATCGATGTTGAGCTTCTCTGGTGGTTTTCCAAGCCGTTTTGGGCTTCAAACAAAGTCGGCATGAAGAAAAAACCCCATACCGAATGAGCACCACGAATCGGACCTTCGGCATCAGCCGGGGCTGCCGGGCCTAGCTTGCTTGTCTCCGTCCAGAAACGGCGACAGGAAAGCAGATGCTTGCACGGGCACACACGTTCACGATCGAGGGACTACAGACGCGGCATGTGATCGTCGAGGTGGACATTCGCCCCGGGCTGCCCGGATTCGCGATCGTCGGGCTCACGGACGCAGCCGTGGCACGCGAACGCCAACGCGGCTCGATCGATGTCGGGGCGATGGAGAGCTGCGTGCGTTGTGTGTCAGACTTGCTGCGGATGCGGTGGGTTAGCTGGCTGTTCGTTCTCACGCTGGTGGCACTTCTGTGCTTGGAGGCACCAGCGACAGCGAGGGTGTCAGCGAGCGATGTGGCCGCCACGCACGACTACCTGGAGGCCAGGATCGCCTTGCGCCGAGCCGCGGCAGTGGCGGGGAAGCAGGCCGAGCTGAAGACGATCTCGGTGCTCGAAGTTCAAGTCAAGGCCGAATGCCCGGGCGTGCTGGCCGGTGCGCCGCCCCATGTCAAAGGCGAAAAAACCAACCAGTCCGAGCTCGAAGTATCAGAGGAGCTACTGAGTGGCACATTCGGCGCAGCAGAACGCCTCGCGCATCCAGCATACGCGCGATTCGCGAGGACCGTGCGGCGTCTGCATTGGAGCAACCCAAGGCTGACCCGGCTGCTGCGTTCCCTCGCGATCGAACAAACCGAGCAGTCGGCGATCCCACCCCCGGAACTGTGCTCGGACTTGAAGTTCTGGGTTGCGAGCGGCTACACAGCGGTCTCCGTGGGCACCAAGCGGTTTCTGCACCGTCTGAGCGTCGTGTCGTCAATAACCCAGATCGAATCCGAACCGCACGAACCTGTGGCCGACTTCTTCAACCTGAACGCACTCGTCGCGCACCGCCTCAAACCCTATGAGGACGGCGCTGACCATCTGCTCGCCAGGAAGGCATTGCCGCCTGACGCCAAGCTCACCAACCCTGCTCTGAGGCCCTTCCTTGAAGCGGTAGGCAAGGTCTACGTGGCGCTTGGACGCTCAGCCGCCCCGGCGGCGTAGCCGCCATCACGGGCGGGTCAGAACGGTAGGTCCAGCCCGTTCTTCGACGAGGCAGCCGTAGACGGGACACGGCGTGCGGCACTGCTTGGGGCGCGGCTGGCCTCTGGCAGGGCTGTGCGGAGGTCGGGTGCTCGGGGGATCTGGATCTTCATCGCCTTCCCGTGACTAATCAGATAGGCCTTTCCTGGGGCGAGGCCGCGGATCTTGTTCGGGTCGATCGTCAGCTGGTGTTCCATGCGTACGGACCGCTCATGGGTAAGGCCGTCCTCGGCGAGCTTCGTGGTGAGCTCCGGGACCTTCCTCGTACCTGCCAGCGCGACGATGTCATCGGGGGTGTTGACCCTGTGAGCGATCACTGTCTCGACGCTGCCGAGAATCCTTGCGGTCTCCGTCTCGCCGCCCATTCCCTCCACGACCTGGGGAGCAAGGACCAGCGAGGTGTTGAAGCCTCTGGCCTTCTCGACCCGGGCGGCCATGTCCGCGGACTGAGCGAGGCTCGAGAACTCATCCACGACCAGCACACAAAACCGGCTTCGGGACTTGCGCTGCGCGATGAAGTGCATGAAGTCCTCAAACAGGAACCGGGCGAGACCACCAACCTCCTCTGAGAGAGTGAGGGAGTCCAACAGGACGTACCCGGCGGTCGTGTCCTCCCAACTCCATGCGCCGTCGAGCTGGCCGCGGACCTGCCCAAAGAACGCCTCATACCGCAACCTGACCTGACCGACTTGCGCTGCTGTCAATGCAGCAACGGCACTCGACCCCGGGTGCGCATTCGTGAGCAGCGCGTGATCCATCCGGGAGAGGACTTGTGTTGAGGATCGTGGTGGCCCGTCGGGGTGCTCACACACCAACCTGAGTGTCGTCTTCGCCACGTCCCGGTACCACGCGGCAGGACCATCGCTGGCGTAGTCGATGATCTCCATAAGCCGGCCCTGTATCTCGTGAGCCTCCCCTCTCCAGCCGTCGAACGGCTCGTTCGGGAATACCCTCGTGTGGCGGCCGGCGTCAGCCATCAAACCACTGAAGCGTTCCGCGTTCTCACGATCACCCTTGCCATCCAAATAGAAGACGGGGGCGTCGCTCTCCTTTGCGACGGTCCACACCAATCTGAGCAGCGTCTCGGTCTTCCCGGCCCCGGTGGCGCCACACACCAGCAGATGACGGCACAACCGCTCCTCAGAAAGTAATACCAGCCGCCCAGCTACCGGTAGCGCCCGCTCACCAGAGACACGCTCCGCGATCACGAACCCCCGCTCGCCTTCCGCCTCAGCCACTAAAGGCACGCGCGCGCCCGCAGGCTGACCCAGATGAGACGGCGGGCGGCGACGGCGCGCGAACACACCCCGCGAAGCTGTAGCGGTGGTAGTCACGAGAGCCTGCCGCTCTCTGGGCTGGGTAGCTCGCGTACACCCAGCGTCGGCCAGCGCCCGGTCGCTGCGAGCTCTGTGAGCTGGCGGTGCGGGGCTGGGGCGCAGAAGTAGAGCACCGCGTCAAAGCGGCCGGTGAGCTCGTCGAGGATCGCTGTGACGCGGCGCCGGCTCTTGACCGTCAGCTCCACCTCGATCGCAACACGGCGGCCCTCCGTGATCGCCACACCGTCCGGGAGATGCTCACCCGCTCCACGATCACGGCCCAACATACGCTCGGGGATCCATTCCGTCGACGGGGCGCGACCCTGAACGTGAAGGCGCACATCGTTCACCGCGGTGACGTGCGCGAGCGACCCGATCCGGGGACGCCACACACCGAACCCGGAGCTGCATGCCGCCATCCCCGCGCCGGTCGGGAGCACCCACGCCGGCTCATCCACAAGCACCCTCTGTGTCCGCACGAGCCCAGCGGCACGCAGCCTCGCAACAGTGCGCTGCACCGTCCGCGGACCACAGTCCATCAACACTTCCAGCTGGTCGGCGCGGGCGCCGTACTGCTCCGCGAGCCAGCCCACCACCTCGATGTCGCGACGGCGCAACAGCTCGTGCTCAGCGCGTCCTGCCGTCCGGGACGCGCGCGCCACACGACGCGAGGACCAGCGGCGGCGGGGAGAGAGGACGGGCATCACTTGCCCGTCCTCTCGTGGTAGGCCTTGGCCGCCTCCGGGCGGACATGCCAGCCCTTGCCGCGGCTGACGAACCTTGTGAGCTTCCCGCGATAAAAGTGCGCGGAGACGGTTGTGAGCGGCACGCCGAAGAACTTCGCGGCCGCGCTCGCCCTCGCACCCGGATTCTCGATGAGATACCCCACCAGGTCGTCCTGAGAGATCCGCGGCACCGCAGGCGCAGGACCCTCCCCCAGCAGCACGGCTCGCGCTGCCCGCAAACGCTCACGCTCAGCCACCACGGACTCATGCGGAGCAAGCTTGGCGTCTAGCTCCGAAAGCTGCTCCTCGATCTCGGCGAGAACGCCACGTGAAGCCCGGCCCAACACGCCACGCGAACGATCAGGCACAACCAACCTCCAAGCCCAAACAAGACGACAGCATGCAAAGCACAATACATGATTATCATGTGATTATCAAGCACGGTGTCATGCCATTAGGGAGAGCTAGCGCCAGCTAGATCTCCCTCCCCCTCCCGTGATGTGGCCGGTGCCCCCCGACACCACCCCCAAGCCAGCTCACGCCCCATCTCGTGAGGCGGACTTGTCCGGCTCACCGTACCTTGCAGTTTCATGGTGCCTGCCGTTGATCCCCTCCCCCCCTCGTCCCCGTCCCAATGCCTCCTACTGCCACCCGCTCCGTCGATCAGAGGTAAGCCGCTCGGGGCCGTCTGACCGGGACCATCGGAGCGACCCTCCGCAACACCACCACCGCTGTTTAGCCGCAAGCCGTTCGCGCCATCTGGGCGATCGTCAGAGCGAAGCGGAGAGGGGACCGGTCAGACGGCCCCCCCACAAGCCGCACGACATCACCACAAGAGCGGCAAAACCGCTTCGCGAAGCCAAAACCACAGTGTAAACCGTGACGCGAACCTGTCGTGGAACCTGACGCGGCACGCGACAGCTTCCACGACACCATCACCACCAGCCCCTGGCCTTTCACCGGCGGTCGCCCTGGCGACCGCCGGTCCTGAAGGTGAGGCGGCGCGAAGCGCCACCGCACCGTTCTGTGGCATCACCCTCTCGTGGAATACTGCTCGGTCCCATGAACCAGAAAGGAGATCCCTACGACCACCAGCAAAACAACTCGAAGGAGCTAGAGACTAATGTCCGCCGAAGCAACCATCGCGGTTGCGACCGGCGGTGGCGTACTGCTCAGCGCTCTCTTCGGCCTTGCCATCGTGATGATGTGCCATTGGGCACAACGGCATGGCCGGGAGACGAGCCTGGAATTGCGGTTCGCCCCACCTCGTCTCCGCTTCTACAGCGGTACTCGCGCAGAGGAGGACTCTGCGCCACGCAACGGAGAGACGGCGGGAGAACATCACCTCCCATCTCCGCCCGATGCGTCCCGCGCCCCCCGAGAAGACCAACGCCTTCGGCTTCTCCGCGGCGGGCGCTCCTGACCACCAATTGAGCGCACGGGCGGGCCTGGGGAGCCCGCCCGTCGCACTTTGGCCGAGACAGATAAACACTCGCGGCGTCTCGCGTCCACAGCCGCCGCGGCGGCGATCAACCTAGCCTGAGTAGGCCACTAGTTGGCCGGGCCGAGCGTCGGGGCCCCAGGTCGTGGTCGCCTGCCTCGATGCCCTGGTACTTGCGCCGGCTCTGCAGCAGCGACTTGGCAATCTGCTCCTTGTTAGCCGCGCGCTGCATCGCCGCGGCGCCGCCTCCTTGTGCCGGCGGCGTCAGACGCTCACTCAGCACGCTGTGGAGTTTGTCGGCCAGCCCCTCGTCGCCGAGGGCGCGGTACGCCGAGACCGCGATCGCGACTGTCGCGTTGCGCAGAAAGCTACGAGGACTCAGTCGCATGAGCAACTCGTCGAGTCGCGCCGGCCACTCGGGCCTGCCAAGGTGCGCCTGGATCCACACCGCGAGCGCGAACGCAGTCTCGGACCCTGTGAAGTCCTGATCGTCCAAGCACGCCTCGAGCGTCGCAGCGAGGTTGGCGCCACCGAGCCGGTCGGCGGCGATACCGGCGCTGATCAGTACCAGGATCAGCAGGACGACGCGTGTCAGGGCGTCCGCGTGCTCGGCGTCCTCGAGCTGCTGGCCCACTGCCTCGAGGATCATCTCGCGGATCGACTCGCCGTGCACGTCCTCGGCCAGCATCGCGCCCATCACCAGGACCCAGCCTTCGACCGCGAGCTTCAGCAGCTCGCGCTTGAGTTCGACGTCGTCGACTAGCTCGGAGTTGCGGAGCACGCTCGAGAGAAGCTGCGTCGCCGCTTCGAGCTCTGCGAGGGCCTCCAGGGCCGGGCTCGCGACAACCTCGCCGCCTCCTCCGAGTGCCTCCGACATGCGGTCGAGCTCGGTGTCGAGTTCTGTCGGGCTCTGGCGCTCTGGGAGGTCGGCCAACCTCTTCTCGAGTGCCTCGAGGTTCCACGCGTCCGGCCCGTCGAACTGCTCGAGGAGCTTGTCGACCTCGGAGCGGGGAAGGCGCAACGCCACAGCGCCGATCACACCGCGGCTGAACTTGCCTACGCGTGCCAGCAGCTCGCGGTCGCTGCGGTCAAGGCCGGCCGCGTGCGTGATCGCGGCCGCGTTGCGCGCTGGGTCGGCGAGCATCTCCTCCTTGTGCTCAGGACTCTCGAGCATCCAGCGACCGAGAAACAGATGGTAGAGCGCCTCGCTGCGGAACCCGACCTGCTCGTCCTCGATCACGAGGACGTGGCGGTCGACTACGCTCCGCAGGACCGCGCCTGCCGACAGGGGAAGGTCTCGGCGCTCGAAGTAGTCCAGCAGCATGCGCTCTGCATCAGGCACCGGCATTATCTGGTCAGTGCTGTTGTAGAGGGTGCGGGCGAACTCGCCGAGCATGTGCACACGCTTGCGATAATCCATCCCTAGGTGCTCAAGGTCAGCGAACTCCCCGCCGCCGAGCAGCACGTTGACGAACGCATCTAGCAGGCTGCTCTGGTTGAGATCGGTACCAACGCCCTGTCCGGCCGCGAGCACGGCTATCAGAGCGACCATCGTGAATGGCGTTGAGGGCAGGTTGTGAGCTTGGATCAACCCGTAGATCCGCTCGACGTCGCCGGTGGCTCCGCTGCGGATCGTCGTCGCGAGGGTACGCAGCTCGCTGCGCCCGAAGGGGGCTAGGTGCGCGGTGACGCTGCCCGCACCAGCCTTGTCGATCGCGGCGGCGACCGCGGATGCATGGTTGCTGCGGGTGCCGACCACGAAGCGATGGCGTGGATTTGCAGCGATGAACGCCGCGATCCTTTCAAGGCGCCGCCCGTTGGCGGGGTCGACGTCATCGATCGCCAGCAGCAAGACGGGGTCCCGGCCGTCGGCCTGGCGGTGTCCGAACAGCGATGCTGCCTTCGCGAGCGTCCCGTGTTGCTGCGCGGTTCCGAGCTTGGAGTCCTTCGCCGCAAGGTACGCGGGCATGCGACTCGCATCCACGCGGTACGCGCCGCTCAGCATCCACAGCAGCGAGCTAGAGACGCCGCCCTGCGGATCGCCAGCCACGATGATCACCTGCTGACCGGCGAACTCAACCACCGGGTCGAGCTCGTGCGCCTCGACCCCATTGTCCAGCGTTGCCATCGCCCGTGCCTCTTGGTATGGGACCGAGAGGAAGCGCGGCCGCACGAGCAGCTCCTCGACCGAACGCAGCTCCACGGTGTAGGCGCTCATGTCCTCAGGGAGGACTCGCAGCTCGGCCGCGACGCGAGCGATCGCGCCGATCACCTCCGAGAACGGTGGATGGCCGAGCTCGGCCGCAGCGCCGCCGCCCGGCAGCGCGAATTCGGCAACACCGCCCTTGGCGATCTCGGTAGCGGCGTCGAACACGCCGGTGCGCTCGGACCAGCGGCGGATCTGTACCGTGACTGTGCGGTCCTGCGGGTCGATGTCGATGACGAAGTAGCTGTTCGGGTACTCGCGGCTGTCATACAGACAGCCGGCTTGTAGATACACGGCCTCGCCGCGCGGACTCTTGGTCGCGTGCGGGTCGGGATCGTGCTCGTGGCCCGCCAGCACGATCGCGTTGTGCACCTCGAATAGGCTGCGCAGCCGATCAGCCTCGAAGCCGTGCAGCCACTCCAGCGGATGGTGCATTACCACCAGCTTCACGGCACAGTCCCGTACCGCGTCGAGTGCGCGCTCAGCTTCGCTGGCGCCAACGAGAAGGATCCCTTTGTCGCCGTTGCCCGACGAGCGCCACGCCGAGTTCAGCGTCACGATCCCGACCTGAGCGCCGCCCAGCTCGAGCCGCCGCGCCGCGGCGAGCGGTCGCTCGGCATCAGTCGGCTCGCCGGCCGGTGAACTCGCACGAAAATCCTGCCATTGCGCCAGTCGCTGGAGCGCGTCAGCGAGATCGCGCTCGTCAGCAAGCAGCTCCTCGACCTCGGCGTGCGCAGTCAGGCTCTCGGCGAGCGCCCGCTCAAACCGGCCGCGGACCTCCGCGCGGTTGACGTCGTGGTTGCCTGGAACGATCACGATCCGCTCGGGTGTCACACCGAGGCGCTCCGTGAGCTGGTCAAGGAGCAGCTCACGCCCAAGGTCGAGCTCCTCAGGCCGCCCCTTGTCGGCAAGATCGCCGCTGAACACGGCAAGGTCGACCGGACGCTCCTTCGCCTGTACTTCCGCGTCGGCGAGCATCGCCTCGACGATCAGCTCGCGGCCCTCGCGCGACTCCAAGGACGCATGCAGGTCGGAGGTGTGCAGGATTCGGATCATCGGGCGATGATCCTGGCACATCCCAGGGTGTGCTTCGATCGCGCCGAGGCGTTGGGAGCTGCGGGAATCTCCGAGTAGGCGCCACACACGCCAGCTTTGGCAAGCGCGCTGCCCGGTCATGATGGAGGACGTAGCATTCGAATGGTGACGCACCATCGTGTCTGGGAGGAGTGGATGGGCGATCGGGTGCAGACGCTCGAGGACCTTCTTCGGCCCGGGTTGCGGGCGGTCTGCGTGGGCATCAATCCGTCACCGGTAAGCGTCGAAGCCGGCCACTACTACCAGGGAATTCTGGGTCAGCGATTCTTTGGGCGCCTTCGCTATGTTGGGCTCCTCAGTCTGGACTGCGATGGTTTCGAGGACGACGCGGCAGTCGCGTCCGGCGTCGGCTTCACAGACATCGTCAAGCGTCCGACGGCCAAGGCGGCTGCGCTCTCACCGGCGGAGTTTGAGCACGGCCAGAACCTGCTCGAAGCGAAGCTCGAGGCGAATCGGCCCGAGCTCGTGATCTTCACGTTCAAGAAGGCTGCGGAGAGCCTCTTCGGATCGTTTTCGGGGAACGGGTTCGTTCCGGACCTGCGGCTCGGGCACAGCGAGGTGTTCGTGATGCCAGCTCCTTACGAGAGCAACACCACGGCGTACTCGACGCTGGACACACTGGCCGAGAGACTGGCATAGAGGTCAGCGGAGGAGTCGGTGAGAGCTGGCGCCAGATATGACGCTAGCCGAAGGATCGCAGCGCGGAGACTGCACTTTGGACGAGGCCCCGCTGGCGGGCTGGGTAGGCTGAGAGGACAGCCACGAATTAAGTATGGCTGAGAACATGAGCCAATTGAACGAACAAGACACAGTCAACGTCCTCATCCAAGCGATCCAGACGCAACAGCACTGGAGTTTGTTGGATCGCCTTCAAGATCCTCGAGCTATTTCAAGACGGCTTTCCCATTCTCCACGGCAGACTTCGGGCGCCCAAAACGATCGCAAGAAGCACGAAGCTCAAAAAAACGACCGGGCTTCTGCCGGTGAGAGCCTGCTCGAAACCACCAGCATCGAGGTAAACATTTATCGCTATCCCCGGCCACAGCGATCCTGTGTACTCGTAGAGCAAACACAGCAGCGCTCCATAGACCGCGAGCTCGGGCAGCACGCCCAGCTGGTACTCGGTGTGCACCAACCCGAACATCACACCAATCATCACACTCGCCGGCAACAACGCAAAGCGGTTACGGAAACACCGAAACAGCAGACCGCGAAAGAACACCTCCTCGATTACCGGACTCACGACCGCGGCCACGCCGGTAAGAACGATCGTGGCCGTACCCTTGTCCGAGATACCGGCGAACGGATTAGAGACAGGCCCCAGCGCGAACACCGAACGCCACACACCATCAAAGAGACTGGACGCGACAAGCACGAGCAGCGCGAGCCCAACCGAACGCGCAGCAGGAGACGAACGCAGCCCCAAAGCGCCCGCGCTCAACACACCGGCCCGATACAAAGGAACCAGCGACGCAAGCCACGCCGCGTCAAACCAGAGGGCACCCGCACCGCCCCACCCGTGAACCCCGAACAGCAGCCAAGCCACCAGCGAAACGCAGCCAACAACAACCCACGATCCGCCATACGCGACAAGCGCGTAGCCCATCGTCCACTGCTGCGAACGGGCGGTCAGAGTGGGCTTCACCATAGACGTCCTCGCTGGACGAGGAGGTGAACCAGCTGTAACCACCTTAAGTTTCGCGCAGGACACCCTAGGCTCTGCGTGAGCGCTACAAACGGGTAGGCAGCAGGATGATTACTTGCCGCGTGAAGGTCAGTGTGGTGGCGACTCGGCGCGGGAGTTTCGGTCGCGCGGGGGTCACCCTCGTTGCCCGCGAGTGACCGCAGCATGCTGGGCTCTCCGGCAACATGAAGTGTCCGCGCCAGCGACGAAAGGTGCTCAGTGTCGGCGGTTCCGCCGACCAAACCAAGGAGGCATTAAAAAGTCAAACAGCCCTTGTAGAAGGACCTCGAGTAGCTCCATGCTAGTCGGCCACCTTCAATAGTCGCGTCTCGAACCTTGCCACTGGTGGGCCCTTTGATGTCTGATGTGTTTGCGGCTGGTCGTTCCGATCCATTGACATCTCACTCCCAAAATAGACTGGCGCTCCCATCATATCATCGTCTCAAGTTCTACTGGCCGACATCCACTCGTGGGTTCATCTCTCAAGGATCCGGCTGCGAGACTTCCCGGGATGATCTAACAGAGTCACGGGACCGGGACCGGTACGGGGAACGGACCCGGGGGCGCCGAGGGGACCGGCGTTGGGCCCGATCCCGGAAGGTCTATTCCGGCACAAAATTTCACAATCCCCAAGTCCATGAGGATGTAGCCTTTAGGGCATGATGGTTTCGCTCTGTGGTTACCGACCCGCCTTTTCCCGCTTTCACGCACACCGCCGCGGCGTCCGCCGCAATGTTGGCCCGTTTTGTTGCACTGAGATTCCGGAGCCCCTTTGCAGTGTGCGCAGGGCACAAGACGAGCGCATGGCCTTTCTGCGACAGCTTCGCATAGTGGGATGGTGGCGCCAAGGTGGGTCGTGACTTCACCTCCAGCTTCTTCGCCTAGCGGCTGGTAGAGCACTCCACCTTCCATGTGCCCTTCTTCCTTGCCTCTTTCAGCCCCGTGGTGGTTGGCGACGTATTCGTATTCGCCTTCTTCTTCTTCGTATTCTTCTTCGTATTCTTCGTATTCTTCTGTGCCGGCTGTCAGTTGATCCCAGGGCGGATTGGCCGCGAAGGCTGCCTCGATCTGGGTGTTAACGGGGGGTGGCATGATTGCGCCGGCTGCTATCCCAACGCCGCTGGCTAGTTGTGTGCCTTCGCCGGTGCCGACTGCGGAGAGCCCTCCGGAGGTCTCATTCAGGCTCCATCCACCGCTCGGGTCGGATTCATTGAGGGGGTTCCCGTTTGTGTAGGCGTAAGCGCTTGCTGAACCGCCGGGTTGCGGGTCGGGCTGCAGGAAGCGTCCGAGTTGTGGGATATACGAGCGGGCTCCCATGGCGATCACGCCCGATGCTAGTTCTGTGGGGAACTCTCCGGCGCCCAGCCACGAGTATTTTGGTGGTTCTGGCGTGGTCGGCACGCCGTACTCGGTCGTGTTTTGGGTCGAGGAGAGTTTCGTCGCTGTTTCGTTGTCTGCCACGGTAGCGATGATGTCTCCGTGGAGGTTCCCGATCTGCAGGACGGGTGTTTCGGTGTTGTACTGGACGGCGCTCAAGCCGCCGGCGATCCCGGAGATGTCTCTGGTCCATTCCCCAGAGGTATATGACATCCAGGATGGTGTGGTACCTGGGCCGTCGTAGTGGTTGAGTACATCGGACGTTTTTTTGCCGGTGGAGATGGTTTCTCTGGTACGTCTGGCTGGGTCGAGCTGGTAGCCGATGGCCTGCCCCGTCTGTTCTTGGCTTGCGAGCTGCCCGTCGCTGTAGTAGCTGCTCGTCAGGTTTTCGGAGGGTTCTTTGCCGCCTGCGTCCGTGGCTGGGAGCGTGGTGATGTCCCCGAATGGGTTATAGGCGGTTCCTGTGTCGATCAGTTGGTCGGCTGTGTCGTAGTTGTGTTTTTCTTCTTCGCCGCCTTCGGTGGCGCATGATCCACCTGTTCCCGGCGCTCGCCTGGTCAGGTTTGTGCGGTTTCCATCGGCGTCGTACCGGTAAATCCGGGTGGCGCAGCCTTTTCCGGCTGGCGTGTCCTGCGCTTGGGTTAGCCGCCCAGATTCGTCGTAAGCGTAGTTGTTCGTCGCCAGTGTACTGGTCTGGGTGATCCATTGTCCGTGTATCGACGGCACGACGTTGTCGAAGAACCATTCGCATTGTTCGGTGCAGTGTGTTTCCTTGACGTATTTGAGACCGGTGGTTTCATGCACCGGGTTGAGGGTTGTGGTAGCGGTCATGCCGTTGGGCAGTCTTTCGCTGGTGAGGTTGCCTTCTGGGTCGTATTTGGCAGTAAAGGTGCCGGCCGTCGAGTCTTTCGACGAGGTCAGCTCGCCCGTAATTTCGTCATAGGCGTCGGTCTGGTACCCCTTTTCGTCGGTGACCTTGGTGAGGCGTGCGTCCTTTTCATTTTCGTATTCGAACGTGGCAGTCTTTCCATCGGCGTCGGTATACGCGGTCATCTGGCCGAGTTTGTTGTATTCGCTCGTGATCTTCTTTTCTTCGCTACCAGTGCCTGTGCTCTGCTTGATGAGCGACCCGGTTTCAGGGCTGTACCCGTACGTGATCTTCGGCAACGCGGTCCCAGTCGATGATGCGATTTCCTTGCTTACCAACCGCCCCGCACCGTCGTATCCATCCGTCTCTGTACGCGTTGAGGCGCCGCTCGTGCTTTTCGTCGTTTCTGGCTCATCCCATATGTTGTAGGTGTGCGTCGTCACGGGCAATTCGGGCATCCCTGAAACTTCGGGTTGGTGCACCGGCTGAGTCTGGCACGGCAGGTTGGCCCATTCCGGGTGGTTCTGGCAGATCATGACACTAGCTTCGGTGCCGGGGGTGTAGTAGACGATCTGGCTGGCGCGGGCGCCTTCGTTTCCTGTGGCCGTAGCTGGTAGCGACCATGTCTCTACCCGGTTGTTGCCAGAGTCAACTACATCGAGCGTACCCCCCGGACTCGCTACCAGGCCGCGTGGTTCGACGAACTGACCGTTGCCGGTGCCAGCAGAGCCAGCTTGCGCCAGAAACGTCCCAGCCGACGTGAACGCCTCTATTCGGGCATTGGTGAGATCGGTGACATATAGAGTGCCACTGCTTGCTTCAACTGTGATACTGAAGGGCCCAGTGAACTGGCCGCTCCCCGAACCACTGCTGCCAAACTTTAGTAGGTATTCTCCATTTTCCTTAAGCTCCTCGACACGGTTGTTGTTGTAATCGGTGACATACAGGTTGCCGCTGAACGGCGTGATCCCGTGAGGCAGGCTGAACTGGCCGTTGCCCGCCCCAGCAGTGCCGCCGCGGCATCCGCTCGTGCATGTCTCAAGTTTTTCTTCGCCATTGCTCACGCCGAACCCGACCACATTTAGGAACGTCCCGGTCGAGGAGAACTCCTCGATCCGGTTGTTAGTCGAATCGGCCACCCAGACATTTTCACTAGAACCTAGCGCGATACCCGATGCCCCGCTTAGCTGAGCCGAGCCGGATCCGAGACTGCCGAACGCGCGCACGAATGCTCCCGTCGAGCTGAGCTCCTCTACGCGACCATTACCACGATCGACTACATACACGTTGCCCGTGCTTTGGCTGATCGTAATACCTATCGGTTCGGAAAACTGGCCATTACCTGAACCTGCGAGACCGGCCCGGCAGCTAGTCGTACAAGTCTGATATGTGTTTTCCCCGTTGCTAACCCCAAAGCCAAACGTCTTGAGGAACACTCCAGCGGATGAGAACTCCTCAAGCCGGTTGTTTGCCGCATCTGTGATCCATGCGTCACCGCTTGCGTCAGTCGCGACTTCCCTCGGGTTGGTGAACTGGCCCCCATTGGCTCCTTTTGAGCCGAACTGGCTCGAGTATGTCGGGGTGTGTTCTGCCGGTCCACCGGGCATCTTGGTTTCGGTCACCATCCCGCTGCTCGCACTGTACGACGCGCTATGGGTCAGGTTCAGCCCACCGGGATTGGTGGTGATGGAGGTCGGTGTGTGGAGCTTCCATCCGAGGTTTTCCTGGGCTGAGTAGGAGTTCTTTACGGTTCTGGGTTCTTTTTCTTCGCCGTTTGCGAGCTTCGCGGTTTGGACTGTTTGAGTTACCAGACGGTGCGGTGAGCCTTCGGTTGGGGCTCCTTCGTCGTAGCTGTATTTGACTTGCTTGCGGGCTTTGACAGGTTCTGTGGCGCCCTGTAGCTTGATTTCGTGTTCCGGTGCGAGCGTTCTTTCCAGCTCGGTGCCTTCAGCGTTGTAGGTGCTCTGTGTATCGAGCTTGCCTGACGCTTCGCCTGATTTTGTGCCTTCTTTGAGTGCCGCAGCGCGATTATCGGCCGTGAGGGCCCGCTTGACGTTGTTGTGGTTGTCATATTCGGTCGTCGAGATCCCATCAGCGGGGCTAGAGGTGTTGACCGTACGTTCAGCGCTGTCCAGGTAGAAGATGCTCGCGCGTTTGTAGTCCGTCGCGGGCCAGCTTTGCACCTCATCGGGCGGGAAGATCGCAGTTGCTTCGGCGGGGACATCTTCTTTCTGGCCCCATTTTTCGGCTTCTGCTTTGCTCAGGTTCGGTAGACCGGTTCCTGACACGGGTACGTTGTACTCGATGGTTGAACCCGGCTGCGGCGAACCAAGTTGGCCTTCTGTTGGGACAGATTTGAACTTCCCGACCTTGCTCGTGCCAGGCTCTGTAAACCACATCTCTTTTTCACTTGCCGGACCGGCTGTTATCCCAAGCGGTTCGCTGCCCGCTGGCAAGGAGTATTCAGTGATCGTCCCCGAGGTCGTAATCTTGCCAACCTTGCTCGTGGCGTTGTCAGTGAACCACAGATTACCTTCAGGGCCGGCAGCAATCCATTTTGGCGCACTTTTTGCCGGTAGCGAGTATTCGGTGATCGCGCCTGTAGTACTGATCTTGCCGATCTTGCTGGTTTCTTGATCTACAAACCAGAGAGCGTTTTCTTTTCCCGGACCCGCCGCAATACTAGTTGGAGCGCTGTTCGCCGGAAGAGCATATTCGGTAATCGCGCCTGCGATGGTGATCTTACCGACCTTGTTACCAACGAACTCGGTGAACCAGAGATTGCCATCGGGACCGGTGACGATTTCTTCCGGTCGACTGCCTGAAGGCAATTTATATTCGACTACCGAACCGGATGTGGTCATCTTTACGATCTTGCTGGTACCATAATTCGCAAACCACAGATTCCCGTCTGGGCCCACAGTAATGCCCTGTGGTTCCGATCCCAATGGAACTTTGTAGGCGGTCGTGGTGCCAGATGTTGTGATCTTTCCTATCTCATTGGCACATCCGTCAGTGAACCACAAAGCGTTTTCTTTTGCCGGACCCGTGGTAATGTAGCCAGGACATTCAAATGAGCTTGGCAAGGTATATTCAGTGATCCCACCAGATGGTGTGATCTTGCTGATCTTAGTCGATTCCCACTGCGCGACCCACAGATTCCCATCTGGACCAGGAGCAATCCCCTGGGGGAAGCTTTTTGAAGCTACCGAGTATTCGGTGAAGGATGGATTTTCCGTCGCTGTTATTAGACTACTGGCGACACTTGCCGCGACCACGGTGCCCCCTCCGTTACTCGCGCCTACCTGCGCAACCAACGTATGTCCCACATCGCCGGTGACCAGGGTGTAGCTCTGATTCGTGGCGCCAGGAATCACTACACAAGTGCCGCTGGTGCAGCGCTCCCACTGGTAGCCGTATGCAACCGGAGCCCCAGACCATTTCCCTTCGGAGACGCTCATCCGCACACCGACGACAGGGGAACCGGAGAGTTTCGGCAATTCGGTATCGGCAGGTGGCACTCCAGCCCACTTCCCAGTTGTGGCCGCAGGGCGCATCACCTTCAATAGTCGACCAGCATTAGAATCACTCGCTGTCGTGCCGTACGTAGCCACCCACGGCTGCTGCCCCGGTGGTGTCAACGCGGTCACATGCCCTTCAGGGTCATACCCGTACAGTGTCTTCAAGGCAGGCGACACCTGGGGATTCCACTCTGCGCGCAGACGCCCCAGTTTGTCGTATGAGTACTGCGCGACCGTAATCGTTTCAGTGGGTTTTTTGCTCACGGGGTTCCACGTCGTGAAATAGACCCGAGTCAAATGGCCTTTATAGTCGCCCCACTGATTTTCGTTTTCGCCTGTCGCGGTTGTGGATTCGGCGTAGTTGAATGTCAACACACGGCAGCCCGAGACGATTTCCGTGAGGCATTTTGCGCCGGTGGGATAGGGGCCGACGACTCTGGTCGGCTCAATTGTGCCTTCAGCGTTCTTCGTATAGACGTAGGTAACCTTGTTCAGGCCACCCGCGCCGGTCGCCTGCACCACGCCACTCGCGACATAGAACGGGCTTGATTCTTCGCCGGTTCCAGCGTGCGAAAAGATCGTGGCATTGCCACTCGCATCTGTGAGCCGGTATTCCACAGGGCTTTTCGACGGCTCGCTCAGCGTGACCGTCTGATAACCGGCTGGCGCCGTATAGCCGCCACTCCCGTTTGACGCGAACAATACACTGTTCCCATTTGCTGCGGCCGCGTTTACACTACCGTCTGGCGTTACAAGCAAACTCTTCCACACTCCGCCGCCTGCGAGATCCGGCATACCGAGTTCCCATTGAGGGCCCAGCAGACCGCCCGCCCCGTGAGATGGTCCCCGTGAATCATTGGAGCGGGTTATGCTCAGGTCCGCTCCGGCCGCAGTAATCGCCACGTCGCCCGCCGTCAGCTTGTAATCTCCGGTCTTTAGATTCACAGCGCCCGGCCCGAGCGATTGATATGGCGCTTCATTGACCGTCACATGAATGGGTTCTGAGACACTTTCGTTACCCAGCCAATCATATGCCTTCACAATGACCGTGTGTGAACCCGCACCATAATTATGGCCTTCCATCGTCCAGCTGCCACTCAGGCCAAAGCATTCGGGTGAGGGCACGCCGGTGGGAAAAGGACAACTAGTTGTTACTTCCGCGACCGGACCGACGCCATTGACCCATACCTGCAAGTAGCGCACTCCCGATTGCGGAGCGCTGGTGCTCCCATCTTCAGCCGAGAATTTCAAGACATAGTTGCCGCTGCCAATCACTCCGCCGTTCGCTTCCTTCAGCGATCCGCTGAGGGCAGGCACAGACGGAGCGGTGTGATCTATATATAGTTTTGGGTCTGGTTGCTCTTCGCGAACATTTCCCGCGGCATCGTACGCATACACCCCGAGTGTGTAAGCACCCGTCGCGAGTTCATTGAGATGAGGGATTGCTTTTGAGATCGCACCGGCTGGGCAACCTACAAACCCATTGGCGGGACACGAGTATTCTTCAGCAAAGAAGGGGTGCCCTTCTGAGGTGTGTCCTGGAGGTATCTCAACCGTCAGAGCCTGAACTCCGACCCCCTGATCATACCCGTTGAGAGCAGAGTTCGTAGGACCAGCTTTCAGCCAACTGTTCGAAATGTTAGTTATGTTGGCTTCAATCGGAGGCGTCGAGTCCAGGTAGGTCACGGTAGCGCCTTCCACCTGACTATAGTTTTCGTTTATGACTGATTCGGGCCCAGCTACTGTTGCGTACTGAAAATACTGCCCACTGTAATTCATGTCACAAAGCGGCTGTTCCCCACCATCGTGGCCTCCCGCTCCCTGTGCGCAAAACGCCATGGGATAGCCTTGAAGTTCCTGGTCCGAATTATAAGGCGAGGCACCTTGAGCGCCCGCCAACCCGTTAAATGTCCACACGGGGTTACCCCCGTTACTCAACCCGATATCCGCCTGGAGTGCAGATTCGTAAGGTCCTGCATGGTTCACGCCAGTAATGTCCACTCGCGCAATACCCGCCCCTCCAGTGCTCCCAGCGCCAGGCGCGTAGATATACCACTCACCATAATCATTTATCGGCGTTCCAGGGTTGACAATCACATTCAACTGGCTAGGTCCACCTTCTGCTACGATACAACTGCAGTTGGAGGCGCTATACCAGTTTGGCCAATAGGACTCTCCATTGGCTTCGCCATAATAGCCCGTGACCAGCGGATCAACCAGCACGGGAAACGCCACACTGCCACTCAAATTGACATGGGTAGTCAATGTGTCTCCGCTGACCGTGTAGGAGATAGGCAGCGAGACGCCATTTGCCTCAGTGGCCGACGCCGGCGGAATCTTCGAGAGCGTCTGACCTTCCTTTACCACTTCGGCACCACCCCGCACACTATTACTTAGCCGCAGTGAAGCACCTTCCGGAAGGGTGAACACCAAGCTATTGTCCTGCGAACTCGCCTGAGAGAGCAACTGCCACGACATCTCCACGCCAGCAGGCAGCGGTTCAACCATAAAATCCGTGTCCGTTGCGGTTCCCGGATAGACCACCCGATTCCCGACCAGTTCGGCAGCTTGCGGTGATCCAGCCTGCGCTGGAGCTATACCGACCCCCAAGGGAAGCGCAACGCCGCCGCTTGGACTCTTGGAAATTGACACCGGCACCAGGGGATTAGCCGGACCCCAGGACGCACCTTGATCTTCAAGGGTCAGCGACACCGGCGCCAGCTGCCCCGACCCGACAGCGCTACGCAACGGCATACTTGATTCAAGCAACAGATGCTGTCCACTGGCCGACGTCTCCGCCGCACTGCGTTCGCCGACATACTTCGTTATGTGAGCGCCTTCCTGACTCCCTGGCGGTGTCCACCGCGGCATCTGAATACCAAACTTCCCCTCGGCCAACGACACCGCGCTAGCCACATCGAGACCTTCGAACTGGGTGCGAGAGCGTTCACGTTCCGCCACAGCTTCAGGATTAGCCAGCTTGGCCTGCTCGGCGGCCTGCGCCTGCTGAGCACCGTCCAGGGGCTGCATCCCCGGGACCACCAACGCACTGCCGAACGATTCAGGCGACCCAGACCCACCAGCCTGGGCCGCGCCTTCCTCCGGCTTCGTGGAAGATTCTTCGGGCGAGGAAGTTGCTTCAGGGCTACTAGGTTTAGCTTCTGCACCGCCCGACACCGGCTGACTTTCTGACCCCAGTGCCCCCGGAACTTCCAACGGGCCTTCAAGTGACGAAGACGCAGCGCTTCCTTCGGGAGATGGCAAGGTTTCCCCCAGCGCCGTGACCGGCGAGCCCGCCAGTCCCGCCGCGCAGCACGCCAGAGAGACCGCCAACAGCCGTACGCCGCGCGTCATGGCCCAACCCCCCATCTATGAAGGATCGCCCCGTAGCAGAGTCAGCGGGTACGTAGAACGATTCTTTACCGCCGAACAAACAAACGTCAAGAGATCTGGACAGATGATGATCAGGAAAGCCGCAAATAGCGCGTAATCGGCGTCGGAGTACGCAAGACACGGTTAGCAGTTCGTCGGGTTAAAGATCCCCCTGCTGCAATGTCCAGGACGAACCCCTCCCCCTCCTGCACCGCTAGCTCATTGATACACGCCCGTGCGTCGGCGATGAAATCCCATAACACCCCAACACGCTCAGCCTCTAGGTCCTGTGCGGCCTCCAAGCCCCGCTCGGTCTGCCTGACATCACTCGCACAACTTCGATTGAGTCCTCGTCGGCGAACTCGGGGGCCCTCGCAAGGCAACATGGACACCTTCAGGCCGTGGGCGTCGCCGCGTCCGGCGGTGACGTTCTGAGGAGCTGTACGGATCCTGCGGCGAGCAGCAGAATGGAAGGCCCGACCAGGAAGCGGGACAGCGGCGTGATGAACGCGACCCCGGCGACGAGTAGGAGGAGTGCGAGCCAGCGAGGCATGAGTGCGCGGGCACGCAATGCGACCACGGCTATTGCGAGTACCAAGATGCCGATGCCCACCCCGGCACCGTTGTAGCCGAGCACGTAGGAGATCTCGAACAGCGCCCGGGCGAGCCCCGGTGCCAGCTGGCCGTCGTGGGCACGCAACGCCCCCATCATGTTGATGGTCTCGGCACCCAGACCGGCCGCCACCAAGAGGACAGCGCCGCCGAACGCGGTGGTGGCGAGCACATCATCGCCCTCGTGCTCCCGAAGGATCGCGCGAACACCACTCGCGAAGAGGACGAACAGGGCGGCAGCGAGAAGGCTGAGACTCGCGCCAACGATAATCCTCACTGAGGTATGCGTGTAGAAAACCACAACCACTCGCGCCGGCGCACCGGCAGCGGGCTGGTCGAGCGCCCACAGCGCGTTGCCCACGCCAAACAGGACCGCCACCCCGAGTCCGGCAAGTCCCGTCACCCGGCGGGTAGAACGTCTGTGATCCTCCATCGACCGCGAGCTTAGGTCACAGGCGGAGCAGCCAGCTCCAGTGCCTTCAACACCAGTTCGTCGTGCTCGGCCGGCTTGACCTTGCGCAGAACCTCGGCGACCTTCCCCGCAGGGTCGATAATGAATGTCGTGCGCTCGTTCCCGAGATACTCGCGACCGTAATTTTTCTTCGTAACCCAGACGCCGTAGCTCTCCGCGACAGCGTGATCCTGGTCGGCAAGTAGCGCGAAGTCGAGGTCGTACTTCTCATGAAATTTCTTGACCTTGGCCACAGAGTCGGGGGAGATGCCGATCACGACCGAGCCAACCTTCGCATAGTCGGCCCGGTGATCGCGCACCCCGCACGCTTGCACGGTACAGCCGGGGGTATCCGCCTTCGGATAGAAGTACACGACCACCGGCTGGCCACGGAAGTCCGAGAGCTTCACCGCCCTGCCGTCCTGGTCGGGCAACTCGAAGTCCGGAGCCTGCTGTCCTGGTTCGATCACCGACTCGATCCTACCGCCGTAGCCATCACCGCTGCTCGCGGTCGTCCTGAAGTATTGCCATCGAGTTAGCCTTAGGCACTTGATTCCGTCCGATCCAGTTACTACCCTATGAATTAAGTCTATACATACTCTTCTGCGACCAGACACCGTAGCGCTCGGTAACCGCGTGATCCTCGTCGGCGAGCAGCGCGAAGTTCAGCCCCTCCTTGTCGTGGAACTTCTTGACCTTGGCCACTGGGTCGGGGGAGATACCGAGCACGACCGAGCCGACCTTCGCGTAGTCGGCCTGATGGTCGCGCACACCGCAGGCCTGAACGGTACAGCCAGGGGTATCTGCCTTCGGGTAAAAGTAGATGACCACCGGCTGGCCACGGAAGTCTGAGAGCTTGACCTCGCGCCCGTCCTGGTCGGGAAGGTCGAAGTCTGGGGCTGCGTCTCCTTGCTCGGTCACGGCCTCATCCTAGCCCAACTACGCCGGCCTCTGCTCGCGCCCAGCGCAATCAGCGCTTAACTCGGAAACACACCCGACTGGACGTGGTACCACCCGTGGTGTTAGAGGCCGTCAACGTTGCGCAATCCAGGCCAACCGGAAGATGGGCGGAGAGTCGATAAAGATTGCTTCCTGCCGCGCCCGGCACAGTCTTGCTCACCACGCGCTTATAGATCAGAGTCTTTTTATGCTTCTTTACAGCCGTTGTCCTAATCAATATTCTCAGCTTAACTTCTGACGCAGTATTGAGGGTGTAGCTGAAACTCCAAATCCGCTTGATCACCTTGTGCCTTTTGAACCTTGGCGTGTATCTGACCCTCATATTCGTTACGTGCGGCAGAGGGAGTGTTTTATTAGGTATACAAACACCACCGCAGAGCGGTGTCACAGGAAGCACCACTACTGGAGGGGCAACAATCAGACCGCTGACAGAGCTAGTTGTGGAGCTATTGCCAACATAATTGCTTGCCGTTACAATAGTCCGCAATGTGCTGCCGAGATCGGCTCCCGAGAGAGCGTAGACACTAGTAGTAGCTCCGCTGACGCTGATACAGGCCCCGCCCGACGCGTTGCAACGCTGCCACTGGTAGCTGAAAGCAGGATCGAAGTACGCTGAGAAACCGCCACTCGACGTAGTCAACGTTTGTCCTACCGTCTGGCTCCCTGTAATAATTGGGAGATTAAAAGTTCGCGGGCGACAATCCTGATGTAACCGCCTGAACGATGTTATTGCTGCCGTTGAACTTATAATATATAATTGTCATAATACCACTCAACAAGTTAGGGACAATCTGCGGTTCCTCCGAATTGCCGCCCGCGGGAGACACGTCCTGCTCGGGATCAAGGACTCCGCTAGCATTGATTTGGCTTGTTTGAATCGTCCAAGTGACGCCTGATCCCCGCGACCAAACAACTGACGTGACTCCGTTAGTTTGGTCGGCTAGGACTTGGATATTGGAGGCATCGGCTCCTGGCAGCGAAAGATTCTGAACGCCAGCCCCAGGCGCCCCAAATAAAGTGGCTTGGACAATGTTGTCCGATCCGTCGTACTCCAGCCAGACGATACTTGCTACGCCCGTAGTCGAATTCAGTGCGACGCGCGGAGAGGAGGCGTCATGATGTGAGATTCCTGTTGTGGATAGGTTGTACGTCAGCGCTGCTGGCGTTCCGTTCGACGCAATCTGCCTTGTCTGCAAGACAAAGGAGGTCCCGTCATAGCGATCCCAGACAGCAGTAGCCACTCCTGTCGCTTGATTGACGGCCACCTGAGCATCGTGGCGGCTGGCGCCAGGCGGTGAGAGGGCATGAATGCTGCCAACGACTCCGCTAGCGCTGATTTGGACAGTCTCGATGACGCCTGCGTTGTCGTCCCAGATGACGGTGGAGACTCCCGCAGAGCTGCCGGCTATTTGAACACCAGCCTGAAAGGCTGCTGTTCCGGGTAGGGTGTGGATCACGCCGCTCGGTGCTCCGGCAGCTGAGATCTGAGTGGCCTGAATAACGTTAGTCGAGTAAACCCAAGCGATGGTCGCTATACCGCTTGGGGCAACCGTGAGCGTCGGCGAGGTTGCGTCCTGTCCGGCTCCCGATAATGTATGCACAGCACCTGGGGTTCCGGCGGCGTTGATTTGGGCCGTAGAAACAAAGAAGTTCGTGCCGTTGTAGCGAGACCAAACAGCAGTTGTCACCCCTGTCGCCGAAATTCATGGATATGACTGGGCCCGAAGTCGTATCTCCAGGTACCCCGGTAAAGAGGCTGTGCGGCGAGCCGATGACTCCCGCGGCACTGATTTGGGCGGCCTGGATTGTTTCGCTGCTTCCATTGTTGCTGTACCAAACAGCCTCGCTAATTCCGTTTGTCCGGTCAACTGCCAATTGTGGAGTGCCGCCATCCGCACCTGAGGCAGATATGCTTACCGGCGAGGACCACAAGGGGAATGCGCTCGCTTGAGCGGGACCCAGGCAAAGGACGCTCAGAATCGCACCGAGCAGCAGACACCGTGCGGCTGCACGCTGATAGCGATTCGTGGTCATCCGCACGAGATCCTTATCGGCACGCCGTCGGGATATATAAGGCGTCTAGCTTGTGTTTGCGCGACTCTACTAGCGAGCAAGTAGGCCGTCACGCCCGACGCGGTGTACGGCGGCGGTTGTCGTTGGCCCCGAGCCGACCGTGCAGATCCTGGCCGTGTCGGCTGCAGAACTCAGCTGGGTGGTGGCTGCTCGCCCTCGAAGTAGTCGACGGCGTCGCCGGTGCGGAAGTGGATGTATAGGCCACAGAGCGTTGTGCTGCCCAAGACATGCCCGCGTGGGGGTTTCGGTTCTCGGCGGCTTTTAGCTTTCTGGATGAGACCAAGGCGGAAGCTAAGAAGATTGTGGGGTGTCCTCGGCACCACTAGAAGCCAACGAGCAGTCCGAACTCGTGCGTAGCGAGGCGGGACGTGTCATGCGGTACTCCCGAAGATGTCGTCAGGCCTGCCTCCAGCTTCCAGCCAAGCGTGACGGCTGTCACATATATCCCCTGACAGGGGGTTCGGATAGGGTCACGACATGACCCCCGTCGAGATCGTCATATCCGTCGTGATCGTCCTCGTCGGGCTGGTCCTTTCGATCGACCGGTGGGCGCACCTCATCCCGGGCTTCCGACGCTGGTTCACGCAGAGATTCCCGAAAGTAGCGCGCGTGCTGATCACACCCGACGACAAATCACAACCATGGCTCCGGTAAACCGCGACAACCCCGTCCGTGCCAACCCCGATCGAGCACACCACCGATGAGCTCAACGCCCTGCTCTGTCCCCGGGCACCGTCAGGCCGGCATGGAAGGTACGCTTACCGTCTCGTGAAGCTGTACGTCTGCTGGGGCACCTTTCCCACGCCACGACCCGGCGGACACCCGTGCGCCAACGCCTGCCATGCGCTGAAGGACGCCGGCCACGACCCCGAGGTGGTCAAGTCCTACGGGTTCGCGCCGTTGCCCGGCGTGTTCAACCAGGCGTCCGGGCGCCGCGAGGTCCAGGCGCTGACCGGCAACCGCTGGGTTCCCACCCTCATGCTCGACGACGGCACCGTGATAGACGATTCGCGCGCGATCATCGACTGGGCCCGCGCCAACCCGGTATAGCTCTGGCGGTAGCCAACGATCGGGGTGTTTGCGCGTCTCCGCGCCCACGTGGTCAGTCGCCAGCTCCGACTAACGCTAACCCAGCTGGTCCTCGCCGGGCCAGCTAACTCAACGGCCTCGCTGCGGTGGGTGTGTCGCTTGCGCCAGGGCCGTTGTGGCCTTCTCCTCGGCCCAGCTCTGAAGGAACTTCTCGGTGGCGGCGACGTCGAGGGGACGGGCGAACAGGAAGCCCTGCCCGCTATCGCAATCCTCGCCTCTGAGCAGGGAGAGCTCGTGCTCTTGCTCGATGCCCTCGGCGAACGTCTCGATCGAGAGAGACTTGCCGAGCTGCACGAGGGTGTGCATCAGCGTCTCACCCTCCTGGTTGTGCTCGAGGCCCAGGATGAACGAGCGGTCGATCTTCAACGCGTCAACAGGGAACCGCTGCAGGTGAGCCAGAGATGAGTACCCGGTACCGAAATCGTCAATCGCGATTCGCACGCCGAGTTGCTTGATCTCAGTGAGCCGGCGAGAGGTCTCCTCGATGTTGCGCATCAGAGCGGTCTCGGTGATCTCGATCGTCAGCGCCACGGCGTCAAGGCCGCTGTCCGACAGCGCTTCTTCGATGTCGGCTATGACTTGGTCGGTGTCGAGCTGGCGTCCGGAGACGTTGACGGCCATGCCGATCGGATACCCACCCGTTCGCCACGCCGCGCCCTGAGCGCAGGCCTCATGCAGCACCCACTTACCGACGCCGGCGATCATCCCCGTCTCCTCGAGCAGCGGGATGAAATCGTCGGGCTGCACGACGCCGCGCACCGGATGCCGCCAGCGGATCAGGGCCTCCACCCCGTTAGGGGTCATATCCTGGAGATTGAGGGTGGGTTGGTAGACGAGGAAGAACTGGTCCTTCTCCAAGGCTTCGCGCAAGTCCATCTCGAGCTCCATGCGGTTCTGCACCATGCCCTGCATCCCGGTCTCGAACACGACGTGCCGGTTCTTGCCGTCCCACTTGGCCCTGTACATCGCGATATCCGCATCGCGCAGCAGCTCTTCCGCCGAGGCATGGTCTCCTGCTGCGATCCCAATGCTCGCCGTCACGGTCACGCGAGTCTCCTTGCCCGCTCCGAGCTTGAACGGTGGCTTGAGTGCCTCGAGCAACCGCTCGGCGATCAGCTCGGGCCCGACCTCCAGCGAGAGCTCCTCGGTCACCACCACGAACTCGTCCCCACCCAAACGACCGAGCGCATCGGTGGCCCGCACGACGCCGTCGAGCCTCGCGGCGACCGCCTGCAGAAGCTCATCGCCGGCGCCGTGGCCGAGCGTGTCGTTGATGGACTTGAAGTTATCGAGGTCGACGAACAGCGCCGCCACCGGCGTCTGGCTGCGCCGCGAGCGCGCGAGCATCTGCTCGACACGATCCAAGATCAACGTGCGGTTCGGCAACCCCGTCAACGGGTCGTGGGTCGCCAGGAACGCGAGCTGCTCATCCGCGCGGTGACGCTCAGTCTCAAAGAACTCGCCTACCTGGATGAGCGTGATGTCCAGGGTGCGCTGCAACGCGGCGAGCGCCACAGACAGCACCTCCGCACCGACGCCCAGCTCTTTCGCGCTCTCGTGCAGCACATTAGCCGCAGCATCGCGCCAGCGCAAACAACGCTTGAGAACCTCTTGCAGCGGCGCGACCCGGTCAGCAGCGAGCTGACCAAAAATATGCCAGGTCTCCATCCCGACCTCACGAGCCGCCTCAAGACCCTCCCCCGCCATCCAGCTCGCCACAGCCGCCGTCGAAGCCATACCGACCCGTTCGAAGCTTTCCTCCACGGCCGCGTCGAGAACGTGCTTCGACGCCTGAGTTCGAGCGACCGTTCCAGCAACCACATCCTTCGCGCGAGCGTTCAGCGCCTCACCGAGACGACGCAGATCCTCCGCAGGCTCATCCACCGAAACGGATGGCACCGGGACACGCACCCCGTCTTTCTCCAAGCTCGAGCGTTGAGGAGACATAGCAACTCAAGAGATCGGCATCCAGCAGCCATTCCATAAGTTCGACCCGCCGCCGCAGCCAAGCATCTGCATGCGGCTTCTCATGCAGTTCCGATCATCCGCCGGTAATCGGAACGAGGGCCCGGCATGATGCTGGGCCTCACTTGCGCTTTGGTTTGTGCTTCGCTGTCGTAGTCTCGCTGAACGCGACGGACCGGGGCCGGCCAGCCCTCGCCTGTCACTTGAGCTCGGCATCCGCCACGAGCGCGAGACCGTCAACTTCTGGGCCGAGCAAGCGCACACCGGCAAAAAGAAGCCGGCCGCCCGAGCGCCACGAGCCAACCCGCGCTTGGGGTGAAGCGCGCTTTGCACGCGCGGGCGCACCGTGGCTGCTCTACCGAGCGGCGGGTGTGTCTTTACGGCGGAAGAGCTGGCGCATGGCCGCGACGGGACCGTGCAGATCCTCTTCGGTCGTCGTCGTCCAACGGATCTCGGGGTGAACCAGTGAAGCCAAGCGCTCCCAACGGCGAACCTCGACCGTATGGCGTACTTCACACACAGGTGGAGCCTGCTGTCCTGATTCGATCATTGGCTTCCTCTCTGGCCTTTCTACTTCAGTAGCTTCGACAGCCGGCGATCCTTGAGGATCCGCCCATCTGTCTGACAGGAAGGACAGTAGGCGATCACGTAGTCCTCGAAATGCACAGCCTCAAGCGTCGTCCCACAGCGCGGGCATGACTCACCCTCGTGCCTGTGCACCCGCAGCGGCATCGGCAGCTTGTCGGGGATCGGCAGCGTGATCGCCTCCTGGTAGTGAGCGATCGCGCCGTCCAGCGTCTCCCGGATCGCAGCCCGCAAGCGCTCACACTCATCGGCGTCGAGGTCAGCTCCGCGCTTGAATGGCGACAGCTTGGCGGTCCACAGGATCTCATCGGCCCACGAGCGTCCGATCCCGGCGATCGTGCGCTGGTCACGCAGCACAGTGTGTAAGGGTCGCGCCACGTCAAGCACCTCCCCGAGCTCCGGTGGGTCCGGCCACGCTTCGGGGCCGAGCTTGGCAATGGCCTCATCCCGCTCGAGCTCCTCCGCGCGCAACAGCTTGACCCAGGCCGCCTGCTTTGAGCCGAACTCGCGCAGGCGCAGCTCCGTCTCTTCGCCGTCGCCAGCGAGTACACGCACGAGCAGCCTGGAGGTGCGATCGCGCGGTCCCGCCCGCTTGCCGTAAAGCTGCAGGCGCCCTGCCGACATCAGGTGAATCAGCAGCGTCAGCGCGTCCTGCGCTGCTCCGATATCGACAATCAGATTCTTGCCCCGCCGGCGCACGCCGGCAATCGTCCGGCCCTCCAGCGCGGATAGCGGCGGGTCGAACGTCTTCAGTGCGTTGATACCCGGGGCGAGCGCCGAGGTGATCTGGGCGCCACGCAGCGCACCGTCGAGCAGGCGCGCGGTGATCTCGACCTCGGGCAACTCCGGCATCGTCCTCACTGTAGGTAGGTCGCACTCCTACCGGCCCACGTCCGTGTAGCGTTGCGGTCAGTGACCGGCACCATCGCGCCAGACGACATCGTCCACACCACCGCCGAAGCGCACGGCAACAGCCGCCCTCCGCTGCTCGTGCTAGAGCCCCTCTCCCGGTTCCTCGATGCACACGACATCGGTCAGGGTGGCGAGATCTCGGCGAGTCCGATCGGCGACGGGCACTCCAACGTGACCTATCTTATCGAGCGCTCAGGCGTTGAAGTTGTCCTCCGCCGCCCGCCCCGGCCGCCGCTGCCCCCGAGCGCACACGACGTCCTGCGCGAGGCGCGCCTGCTATCGGCGCTCGCCCCCACTCCCGCGCGTGTGCCCGCTGTGCTCGCGGTGTGTGACGAGGACGACGTGATCGGCTGCCCCTTCTACATCATGGAGCGGGTGCGCGGCGAGGTGATCACCTCGACCGTTCCGCCCGCGCTGGATACGCCCGAGCAGCGAGCCCGGATCGGCGAGCAGCTGATCGACGCCCTCGTGGAGATCCACGCGGTCGACTGGCAGGCGGCGGGCCTCGAGGGCTTTGGCAAGCCAACCGGCTACCTGGAACGCCAGCTGCGGCGCTTTTTGGGCCTGTGGGAGCTCAACAAGACCCGCGAGATACCGGCGGTGGAGCGTGTGGGGATGTGGCTTTCAGAGCATCTGCCACAGTCTGGTCCGGCCACCATCGTGCATGGCGATTTTCGTCTGGGGAACACCATGTTCGACGCCGCACCACCCGCGCACCTGGTCGCGGTCTTTGATTGGGAGATGGCCACGATCGGAGACCCGCTCGCAGACATCGGATACCTCTGCATGTTCTGGACAGAGGCCGGCGATCCAGAACGCGGCCTGCGCGAGCACCTCGGCCGCGTCACACGGGCGGAGGGTTTCCCCACCCGCGCCGGGTTGATAGCGCGCTATGAGGAGCGCTCAGGGCGTTCGATGAAGGATCTGCGCTGGTACACCACGCTCGCGCTGTGGAAGTCGGTCGTCTTCATGGAGGGCAACTACAAGCGCGCCATCGCCGGAACCACCGACGATCCCTATCTGCATCAGTTCGGCGAGGGCGTCGCCGAACTCGCCGAACTCGCCGAAGAGGTGGCACGTGGAGGCGGCTGAAGGCTCCCGCACCGGCTTGCTGATCGACTGGGGCGGCGTACTCACGACGAACCTGTTTGCCTCCTTCCACGCGTACTGCCTAGCGGCCGGAATCGATCCGCAGGCGCTGGCGGGACGCTTCAGGCGTGACCCCGAGGCCCGCGATCTGCTGATCGCGCTGGAGACAGGCGCACTGGGAGAGTCCGAGTTCGAGATCAAGTTCGCGGCGCTGCTAGAGGTGGAGCCCGACGGGCTCGTGGATGGGCTGTTCGCCGGCGTGCAGCCGGACATCGCGATGGTCGAGGCCGTCCGCAGGGCCCACTCGGCCGGCGTCCGCACCGCCCTGGTATCCAACTCCTGGGGCGTGCACCGCTACCCCCACGACATGTTCGAGGAACTCTTCGATGGCGTGGTGATCTCCGGCGAGGAGGGCATTCGCAAGCCTGCGCGGCGTATGTATGAGCTGGGCGCGCAGCGTGCGGCGATCGCACCTGAGCTGTGCGTCTACGTCGACGATCTCCCCTTCAACCTCACACCCGCAGAGGAGCTCGGCATGGCGACGGTGCACCACACCGACCCGGATATCACCATCCCGGAGCTCGAGCGCCTGCTCGGCATCCCCCTGCGCACGGGCGAGGCTGTCGGCTGAGTCTCAGTCGCGCTTGCCACGGCCGTAGAGCAACTTCAGCATCCTGCCCAGCCGCTTCGTCCCGCGGCGCGAGTAGGGAAAGAAGTGCAGATCGCGCTTGAGCGCCAACCGCGGCGTGACGAGGATCGCCTGCTGGGAGCAGTACTTGCGGATCCCCCCCGCGCCGTGGCGCGAGCCCAACCCCGAGGCCTTGACGCCGCCCATCGGCAGCTCGAGCGCCACATAGTTGATGATCGCGTCGTTCACGCACACCGCGCCTGAGTCCACGCGCCGGGCGATCGCCTCGCCCTTGGCGGTGTCCTTGCTGAACACCGACCCGCCCAGTCCGTAGGGGGAGTCGTTGGCCAGGCGCACCGCCTCATCGGCGTCGCGCACCTTCATGATCGGCAGGGTCGGCCCGAAGGTCTCCTCCCGCATGATCTTCATCGAGTGGTCGACGTCGAGCAGCACCGTGGGCTCGAAGAAGTGCCCCGGCCCTGGGCCACGATGACCGCCGACGACCGCCCTGGCCCCCTTGGCCAGCGCATCGTTGACGTGGTCCTCGACGATGTCCAGCTGCGGAGGAAAGGTCATCGATCCGACCTCGACCGTCCCGGGTCCCTCATCGGGCTTGCCCTGGCGCAATGCCCGCACCTTGTCCGTGACCTTCGCCACGAACTCGTCGTACACCGGCTCCTCGACGTACACCCGCTCGATCGACAGGCACGTCTGGCCAGCATTCTGCATCGAGTAGTACGTCGCCGTGTTGGCCGCCCGCTCGAGGTCGGCGTCGGACAGCACGATCATCGGATCCTTGCCGCCCAGCTCGAGCGATGCCGGGATCAGCCGCCGCGCCGCCGCTTCGGCGACCCTGCGCCCGGTCTTCGTAGAACCCGTGAACATGATCATGTCGACCTGCTCGATCAGCGCCGCGCCGGTCTCCCCGCGTCCGGTTGCCACCTGAAACACATCCGCCGGCACCCCGCACTCGCGCAGCCCCTCGGCCAGCAGCAGCGAGGTCATCGGGGTAACCTCTGAGGGCTTGAGGATCACGCTGTTCCCCGCGGCCAGCGCCGGGATGCAGTCCCCGAAGGAGTTCGTCAGCGGGTAGTTCCAGGGTCCGATCACGCCGATCAGCCCCAGCGGCTTGTAGCGCAGGATCAGCTTCTTGCCCTTCACGAACAGCGAGCTCGAGTGCACGCGCTCATCGGCCAGATACTTCTCGGCGTGCTTGGCCCAGAAGCCGAAGGCGCCGCCGCCGTAGGAGATCTCCGCCAGCTGCGCATCCTCGAAGGTCTTGCCGGTCTCCGAGACGATCGTCGTCGCGATCTGCTCGGCGTTGTCCATCACCCACTTCTGCATCCGCGACAGCACGCGTGCGCGGCCCTCGAAGCCCATCGCCTCCCACCCGGGCTGTGCCGCACGCGCACGCGTGGCCAGCTCAGCCACCGCGGCAGCGTCCAGATCAGGGACGGTCGCGATCTTCGCCCCCGTCGCCGGGTTTTCGACGGCAATCCCAGGGTGGGTGGGATCCTCATCCTGTGCGACGCCGTTGTGAGTCTGCGGTACCTGCTCTACGGTGGCCATCGCTATCTCCCCTGCTCGTTCTCGCTCGTAGCGAACAAGCCTACTCCGACGGAGCGGCTATTGGGAAAGCTCGATCGAGGCGATGCCCACAGGCTCGGCCGGGCGGTCGCCACCATCGGTATCGACACCGTCCAGTTTGTCCACCACATCCATCCCGTCCGTCACCTGCCCGAACACGGTGTGCTTGCCGTCCAGCCAAGGGCAGGACCCGGCGGTGACGATGAAAAACTGGGAGCCGTTCGTGTTCGGGCCCGCATTCGCCATCGCGAGCGCCCCACGCACGATCTTGTGGGTGTTGATCTCATCCTCGAAGGTATATCCAGGACCGCCCGTGCCCGTTCCCTGCGGGCAGCCACCCTGGATCATGAAATCTTTGATGATGCGGTGAAAGGTCAGCCCGTCGTAGAAGCCGTCGGAGGCGAGCTTTTTGAAGTTCTCGACCGTCTTCGGCGCGTCCTCATCGAACAGCTCGAAGGCGATCTCACCCTCTGTTGTCTTCATCGTGGCGGTCGACATCTCTAGCGCTCTCCTCTGCTCGGCTCGGGTGAGCGCGCCAGGATAGCTACTTGCCCACGCGCTGAAGCGTCAGCGAGCGCCCACCTACGCTGTTTCCGTTGAGCGCCTTGATCACGCGCTCGGCCTCACCCTCCGGGACCGACAGAAACGAGAAGCGATCGAGCACCATCACGTCGCGCACCGCCTCGCCGTCGAGGCCCGCCGTCGAGGTCACCGCGCCGACAATGTCTGCCACACGCAGACCGCCCGCGCGCCCGCCTCCGAGCACGAGCTTCACGTAGGTCTCCTCTGTGTCCTCCTTGCGCTTGATCCCCGGCTTGGAATGCCTTCGCGGGCGCTCCTTCACCGGCACCGGCGCGCTCTTCGCCCCCGGCTCCCACGCCGCGATCGACATCCCGATGTGCCGCTCGATCGCCTCGAGCTCACGCTTCTGACGATCCTCGACGAACGTAATCGCCCTGCCCGAGCGTCCCACTCGCCCCGTGCGGCCGATGCGGTGCACATAGGTATCCGGGCTCGTCGGCACGTCGTAGTTGACCACGTGCGTCACCGTCGAGATGTCGAGCCCGCGCGCCGCCACATCAGTCGCCACCAGGATCGGCACGCGCCCTCCCTTGAACGCCAGCATCACTCCATCGCGCGAGCCCTGGCTCATGTCGCCGTGCAGCGCCCTCACGTTCATCCCCCGGTCGCGCAGCGTCCTGAACAGCTGATCGCATCTGATCTTGGTCCGCACAAACACAATTGCCTGCTCCGGCTTCTCCGCCTTGAGCACCTCCACCAGCTTGTCCGCCTTCTCCTTTGTCTCCACCGGCAGCTGAAACTGCGCGACGGTGTCGATCGTCAGCGTCGCCGCCTGCACCTGGATCGTGACCGGGTCATACAGATATCTGTCGGCCAGCTGGCGGATCGGCGGCGGCATCGTCGCCGAGAACAGCGCCGTCTGACGTCCGCTTGGGGTCAGCGAGAGGATCTTCTCGACGTCCTCTAAAAAGCCCAGGTCGAGCATCTCGTCGGCCTCGTCGAGCACCACGAAGCGGCAGTCGTGCAGCACCAGCGAGTGCCTGGAGATCAGGTCGAGCACCCTTCCGACAGTTCCCACGACGACGTGCCCACCGGCGCGCAGCTGCGCCTGCTGCGTACGGATCGGCGCGCCGCCAAACACCGCTACCACGTCGATTCCCTTGTGCGCCCCATACGTCCGCAGCGCTTGCGTGACCTGGATGCACAGCTCGCGCGTCGGCGTCAGCACCAGCGCCTGCACCTCACTCAGCTCGGGGTCGATGTACTCGGCGATCGGCAACCCAAACGCCGCCGTCTTTCCCGTCCCCGTCTGCGCCTGGCCGATTACATCGCGACCCTCCAGCACCGACGGGATCGCCTGTTCCTGAATCGGGCTCGGCGACTCATACCCCACGTCGCGCAGGGCCTGGAGAGTGGACTCGGACAGCCCGAGCTCGGCAAACGTCTTGGTCATCGTTCGGCCTTGAGCTTACGGACTTCCCGGCCGTCTACCCCCGACCGTCCTTTCAGACAAGCCGCACCCGCTGGATCGCGCGCGGGGCCGGCGAGGCTGTAGGGTGCGCGCCGATGTCAATCACCGTTGTCGGATCGATCGCCTACGACGCCGTCAAGACGCCGTTCGGCGAGCGCGAGCGAATGCTCGGCGGCGCCGCCGTGCACTTCGCGCTGGCCGCCTCATTCTTCGAGCAGGTCCGTGTGGTCGGGCCGGTGGGCGATGACTTCGGCGAGACCGAGCTTCAGGTGCTCCGCCAGCGAGACGTGGATGTCTCCGACATCGAGCGCATCGCCGGTGGCAAGACCTTCTTCTGGCGCGGCGAGTACGGCTGGGACCTCAACTCGCGTGAGACCCTCGACACCCAGCTCGGCGTGTTCGAGGGCTTCCAGCCCAAGCTCTCTGCCGCGTCGCGCTCGAGCGACGTCCTGTTCCTCGCGAACATCCAGCCCGACCTCCAGCGCGAGGTGCGCTCCCAGCTGCCCTCCGCCCGCTTCGTCGCGCTCGACTCTATGAACCTCTGGATCGAAATCGCCCGCGACTCGCTCGTCGAGGCGATCAAGTCCGTCGATTGCCTGATCCTCAACGACGCCGAGCTGCGCCAGCTCACCAGCAAGCCCAGCCTGCTCTCCGCCGCGCGCGAGGTCTTTTCTTGGAGCCCGAGCGGTCCTGGAATCATCGTCGCCAAGCAAGGTGAGTACGGTGCCGCGCTGATCACACCCGAGCACTTCTTCTCGCTCCCCGCCTTTCCGCTGGAGAGCGTCGTCGATCCCACCGGCGCCGGTGACACGTTCGCCGGCGGGTTTGTCGGCTACATCGCCGCCCACCCGCACGATGAGATCTCAGATGAGCTGCTGCGCCGTGCGATGGCGCATGCGACCGTCCTTGCGTCCTTCAACGTCGAGGAGTTCGGCACCGAGCGCATCGAGCGCCTGGCCCGCGCGGAGATCGTCGCGCGCCTGGAGGAGCTGCGAGAGATCACCCGTTTCAGCAGCGACGGGTAGTACGATCAGCGCATGGACGCTTGGACCTTCGTCTGGCTGATGGTCTTCCTGAAGATCCCGATCGTCGCGCTCTTCCTGCTGGTGCGGTGGGCGGTGCGCGAACCCCCGGCAACCGTGCAGAGCGACGACGGCGGCATCGGGGTGGGCGGGACCGGGATCAATCCGCTGCATCCCCACCGCCCCCGCTCGCCGCGAGGTGGGCGGGGCCCGATCACCCCCCGCCGTGGTCCCCACCGCGACCCCACGCCGGCAGCGCCCCAGCGTGTGCGCACCGTGATCGCCCGCGGGCGGCTGATCCAGCGCTGAAACGCGGCGCCGTGCCGTGCCCCGCGCACGTGCGAGAATCGCGCCGATGAGCACATCACCCCCTTCCTCGGTCCTCTCCGACGGCACCATCGCCCGGCTCGTGCGCGAGGGCCGCATCGGGATCGACCCGTGGGATGAGGGACTGATCCAGCCGGCGAGCGTCGATCTGCGCCTGGGGGACTCCTTCCGCGTGTTCCACAATCACAAGATCACCGCGATCGACCTGCGCGAGCCCCCGCGCGGGCTGACCGAGCAGGTCACCCCCCCACCGGGCGAGCCGTTCGTGATCCACCCGGGCGAGTTCTGCCTCGGGCGCACGCTCGAGCACGTCGAACTGCCGGACGACATCGTTGCGCGGATCGAGGGCAAGAGCTCACTCGGCCGCCTCGGCCTGATCGTGCACGCCACCGCCGGCTTTTGCGATCCCGGCTGGAAAGGCACGCTGACGCTCGAGCTCAACAATCTGACGCGGGTCCCGATCAAGCTGTACCTGGGATTGCCGATCGCGCAGCTCTCGTTCATGACGCTCGACTCCCCAGCCCTGCGCCCTTACGGCCACGAGGATCTCGGAAGCCACTATCAGGGTCAGGTCGAGGCCACCGAGAGCCGCTACGGTGGTTCTGAGATCAGCCGAGGAGAAAGCAGATGAGCACCACGGAGACTCACAAGCAGGCATCGGATGAGAAGACCGGATCCACGCTGACGGTCACCGATAACCGCACCGGTGAGACCTACGAGTTGCCGATCGAGGACGGCACGGTGCGCGCGATGGATCTCCGGCAGATCAAGACCGGCGAGGAGGACTTCGGCCTGATGGCCTACGACCCGGCGTACATGAACACCGCCTCCTGCCGTAGTGCGATCACCTACATCGACGGCGACGACGGCATCCTGCAGCACCGCGGCTATCCGATCGAGCAGCTGTGTGAGCATTCGACCTATCTGGAGGTCGCCTACCTGCTGATCCACGGGGCGCTTCCCACACAAGGCGAGCTCGACGATTGGACCCACGAGATAACGATCCACACGTTCGTGCACGAGAACGTCAAGGACTTCATGCAGGGCTTCCGCTACGACGCCAACCCGATGGGCATGCTCGTCGCCTCGGTCGGCGCGCTCTCGACCTTCTACCCCGACGCCAACCAGATTCACGACGCCGACGTGCGCGCGATCCAGATCATCCGCCTGCTCGCAAAGATGCCGACGCTCGCCGCGTTCGCCTTCCGCCACAACATGGGCCAGCCCTACGTCTACCCCGACAACGACCTTGCCTACGCCGGGAACTTCCTCTCAATGATGTACAAGATGACCGAGCTCAAGTACGAGCCCGATCCACGTTTGGAGCGTGCTCTGGATGTGCTGTTCATCCTCCACGCCGACCATGAACAGAACGCCTCCACCAGCGCCGTGCGCTCGGTCGGCTCCACCCAGGTCGACCCCTATTCGGCCGTCGCCGGCGGGGTAGCGGCACTCTACGGCCCCCTGCACGGCGGCGCCAACGAGGCCGCCCTGCGGATGCTCACGAGGATCGGTTCGGTCGAGAACATTCCCGGCTTCCTCGAGGGCGTAAAGGCCGGCAACGAGCGGCTGATGGGCTTCGGCCACCGCGTCTACAAGAACTACGACCCGCGGGCGCGGATCATCCGCAAATACCTCGACGACGTGTTCGAGGTACGCGGCAAGAGCCCGCTCCTTGACGTGGCCACCGAGCTCAAGAAGCGCGCGCTCGAGGACGACTACTTCACCTCCCGCAAGCTCTACCCGAACGTCGACTTCTACTCCGGCCTGATCTACGAGGCGCTCGGCCTGCCTGTGGCGATGTTCCCCGTGATGTTCGCGATCGGACGCACCTCCGGCTGGATCGCCCAGTGGCTCGAGATGGTGCAGGACCCCGAGCAGAAGATCGCCCGCCCCCGCCAGATCTACACCGGCGATCGCGATCTCGACTACGTACCGATCGATCAGCGGGTCTAGAACCGGCGCCGCTAGAGGATCAGGGTTGCGCCGTGGCGGCGTAACCAGTCGCGGTCCTCGCGGTAGGCAGGCCAGCGCCGCTGAAGTAGCGCCCAGAAGCGTGGCGAGTGGTCGAGGATCTCCAGGTGGCAGACCTCATGCCAGACGACGTATTCGAGCACCCGCTCGGGCGCGAGCAACAGCCGCCAGTTGAAGCTCATGCGTCCGCCGGCCGAGCACGAGGCCCAGCGCGTACGCTGCGCGCGAATCGTAAGTCCGCTGTATGTCGTGCCGGAGCGCTCGGTGGCGCGATCGAGCCGCGTCGCGATCTCCGCTCGTGCAGCGCGCCGATAGAAGCGCTCCAGCGCCTGCCCCGGGTCTCCCTCAGGCACGAGCAGCTCCCCGCCGTCACGGTGAACCCGCTGACGCCCGGCTTGGGGAACGAGCTGCAAGGCGCTACCGAGGTAAGGCACCGTTCCCTGCCGCTCAGCGATCTGTGCGAGCACACTCTGCGCCTCGGCCAAGCGCCGCTCGATCCAAGGACGCAGCTCGCTGATAGCCGTCGCCGCGGCCCGGTCCGGCGCACGTGAGGGAAGGACGACCTCCACGCCTGTGTGCGCATGTACGTTGACCCGCACCCTTTGGGCGCGGGCGGAGCGACGCACGGTGTAGGGGATCTCGCTCACGCAGCGGAGAGTACGCGTCCCACCGGGTGCATAATCCGACGACGATGAGCAAATCCAGGGTGAGGCTGCCGAGCGACGTGCGCGAGCCCTATCAGGTGTATCTCAACGGCGTCCCACAGCAGCTCGGGGCGGACTTCTCCGTGCGCGAAGGGTCGCTGGTGTTCCAGCAGGAGCTGCGCAAGGACAAGATCAGCGGCTGGCGCTGGCTGCTCGGCGCTTGGGGCGTCGGCACCTACCGTCAGAACGACTCCGTCGACGTCCGCTACGACGCGCCCGACGGCTCGCCGCGCGTGGCCGAGGGGTTGGAGATCGAGGCCGGGTAGATCGCCCGCTCCCACGGCCGCGCCAGCTTCAGCGCGCTGACGATCGCGCGCGTGGCCGGCGAGCGGTTGAGAGTGTAGAAGTGGATGCCCGGCGCACCCGCCGCGAGCAGCTCCGAGCACTGCAGCGTCGCGTAGGCGACGCCGAAGTCGAGCACCGCCTCGGCGTCCTGCTCGCGTGCGTGCAGCTCGTCGCGCAGGCCCTGCGGGATCTCCGAGCCGCACATCGTCGCCATTCGCTCCACCTGACCGACCCGCGTGATGGGCATGATCCCCGGGATGATCGGCACCGTCACGCCGGCACCACACGCACGCCGCACAAAATCAAAATAGAAGTCGTTGTCGAAGAACATCTGCGTGATCAGGAAGTCCACGCCCGCCTGCACCTTCTCGGCGAGGTAGCGCAGATCCGACTCGGCGCTCTCCGCGTGGATGTGCGTCTCTGGGAAGCAGGCCGCGCCGATTGCGAAGTCGTAGTCGGCGTCGATCAGCTCGACCAGCTCGCGTGAGTACTCGAGGCCGCCCTCGGTCTTCGTCCAGTCCTCCTCGCCTTCCGGCGGATCGCCGCGCAGCGCGAGCACGTTGTCGATCCCCGCGCGCTGCATCTCATCGAGCGTCTCGCGCAGCTCCGGGACCGTCGCCGCGACACACGTGAAGTGCGCCATCGCCTCCAGCCCGAACTCCTCCTTTATCCGCTTGACGATCCCGATCGTCTTCTCACGGCTCGACCCGCCCGCGCCGTAGGTGACCGATACGAACGACGGATCCAGCGGCTTCAGCTCGCTCAGCGCCTTGTACAGGTTCTGCTCGCCCGCCTCGGTCTTCGGCGGGAAGAACTCGAAGGAGAATGAAGGAGGCCCACCCGCCCTGGGCGGGTCCTGATTCCGCAGTATCTCGCTGATGCGCATCTGTTGATTATGCAGTCCAGCGCTCGGGCTCGCCGGGGATACGGCGGGCGCGCTCAGTGACCTCGAGGTGAAGCAGCATCGCCAGCGTCTCGGTCAACAGCCACTGCGCGGTCATCGGAGACAGATCCGGGCCGTGGACGCGCGGGAGGATCTCAAACGCCGTCAGCGGCTCGCCTATCTGCACGACTGCGAGGATCTTGGCCAAGTGCTCGGAGACGAGCTCACGGTTGCCTTCGATGTGGGCGTGCACGTCAGTGAAGGTGCGCCCGTGACCGGGCAGGCACAGGCGCGCGTCGAGCGCCTGCACGACATCGAGCGAGTGCATGAATTCGCCGGCGGGATCGGGAGAATAACCAAAGTCGAAGAACAGCGAAATGCGACCGAGCAGGTGATCTCCCGAGATCAGCAGACGATGCTCGGGCTGAAACAGACAGACGTGCGAGGGAGCATGACCGGGCGTCTCATAGACGCTCCAAGGACCAAGGTCTGTCTCGACGATGACCCCCGGGAGCAGCTCGCGATCGGGCTCGATCACGGCGGCAATCCCCGATTCGCGCGTGCCGCGCTCGGCGGCGTAGCGGCGCAGCGGCTCCTCGGGCACGCCGCTCTGGCGCGCCACCTCCAGGCGGCGTTCCATCGCGCCGTCGGGATCTTCGGCCCCCAGCTTCATGTGTGCGTGGTTGGGGTGCATCCACAACTCACACCCCGCGCGATCGACGATCGAGGCGGCCTGGCCGTAGTGGTCGGAGTGGGCGTGCGTGCAGACCACCAGCCGCACGTCCTCGATCCTCAGGTTGCACATCGCAAGCGCCCGCTCCAGGTGAGCGAGCGAGCCGGGCTGGTGCATCCCCGTGTCGAACAGCACCACCCCATCGCCGGCCGCCACAGCCCAAGCGTTGCAGTGGGGAACACCTGGCCAGGGCAGCGGCAAGCGCAAGCGAAAGACGCCCGGGATCACGCGCTCGCCCCGCCCCAGCTCGGGCTTACGTGTTGCCTGCGCCACTGGCAGGGAGACTAGACTACGTATCTTCGGCGGCGTCGCCAAGGGAGAAGGAAGATGGCCGAGGAGAGCGCGAGCGAGGCAGCCATGAAGGTGCAGGAGGTGGCGGCAAACGTGCGCCAGGCGGCCACGCGCCGCAGACGTTCCGCCGGGAGCGAGGCTGAGACGGTGACGCGGCGGTACTTCGAAGCGATCGGCGCGCACGATCTCGATGCGGCGGTCGCAATGTGGGCCCAAGGCGGCCGTGAGAATGTGCGCGGGCAGGTCGATGTCACCGCGCCAGAGGGCGTGCGCACCTTCATCGGAGACCTGTTCGGCGCTCTGCCCGACCTGCACGTGGAGATCCTCTCCACCACGACCGAGGATGACCGCTGCGCGCTGCAGTGGCGCTTCACCGGCACCTTCGCCGGGCCGCGCTCGTTCAACGGGATCGCCCCTACCGGCGACCACATAGAGCTCGAGGGCGTCGACGTGCTGCAGGTGCGCGACGGGCTGATTCAGTCAAACGACGCCTTCACCGACACTATGGCCGTCCCCCGCCAGATCGGGATGCTGCCCGCGCTTCACTCACCCGCCGAGCAGCGGCTGATGAGCGCGTTCAACGTCAAAACACGCGTGAGGGCAGGCCTCGCCGGGGGCGAGGCCGAGATGGTGGCCACCGGCGTGTGGGTCGTGCAGGGCCAGCCGGGGCGCTGCAACGTTTTCCTGATCGAAAACATTGGCGATGAGGGCGGGGTGACTATGTTCGACGCGGGCGCGCGCACGATGACGCGCGCGGTGGCGAGCGCGGGCGCGAAGCTCGGCGGCATCAAGCGGATTGTGCTCAGCCACGCCCACACCGACCACCGCGGCACAGCACCCGCGCTGGGGGTACCGGTGCTGTGTCACCCCGACGAGGTGCAGGACGCGGAAGGCAGCGGCGGTTTTCGCTACTGGCCAGCCGACCTCGCAGGGCTGCCGACGCCCCAGCGCCAGGCTCACCTCCTGCTGCACCGCTACGCCTGGGACGGCGGCCCAGTGAAGATCTCCGGCACGGTGAGTGAGGGCGACGAGGTGGAGGGCTTCAGCGTTGTGCACATCCCCGGCCACGCCCCCGGACTGATCGCCCTGTGGCGCGAGTCTGACCGCCTGGCACTCCTCAGCGACTGCTTCTACACACTTGACAAGTGGGGGCGCGACTGCGCCCCGCGCGTGGCAGAGGAGACATACAACTACGACACCAGCCAAGCGCTGGCGAGCATCCGCAAGCTGGCGGCACTCGAGTCGGCAGCAGCGTGGCCGGGACATGCCAAGCCGGTGACAGGCGATGTGCGCAGTCAGCTCGAACGTGCCGCAGGCTCGTAGGGTGGGTAAGCGCAACCGCAAGCGCGAGCGGCCGACGGCTCCTAACAGCGACTACACCGATACGCATGGCGCCACACTGACCCTGCGTGGGGCGCTCAGCCCGGCCACCCGGCACCAATACGCCCAGACGCTCGCGAGCAATCAACTCTCCCAAGAGGACGCCTGGCAGCGTGCCGTCGAGTTTCTGTTCGAGCGGCTCGCTGTGCGCTGGGTGATCGAGGACGCGCCGATCGACCGCCAGCGCGAGCTCTTGATGCGCTTCCGCGCGGCCAGCACCGAGGAGCGCACCTGGATACGCACGGTACTGCGTGAGCACTGTGCCGAGCACTTCCCCGACATCGACGCCCCCTGACGGGCGAGAGTCGCTTAGGACGGATCTGCGAGCAGCTCCAGGCGCGGGCCGTGCGGGCTTGCAGCCGAGACGAAGCGCGCGGTGGAAGGACTCAGCACAAACTCGCTGATCTCCCCTCCTTCACAGCGCACCTCCAAACGACGCCCTTCCTCATGCACGCCGACGAGGATTCCCTCCTCGAAACCACCACCGAAGTGCGCGATCCGCACGCGTGCACCGATTGTGGGAAGGCGCCTAGAGGGGCTGGGCATGGCAAGGATGGTATGAGCGCCGCGCCACGCCGGCGCGAACGGTACCTTGCGGCGGATGCGCCGCACCAAGATCGTCGCCACCATCGGCCCAGCCTCGCGCGAGCCCGAAACGCTGTTGGCAATGGTGCAGGCCGGAATGGACGTAGCGCGGCTCAACTACTCCCACGGCACGCTGGACGAGCACGAGGAGACCGTTCGCCGCGTGCGCGATGCCGCCGGTCGGGCGGGACGACCGGTGGCGATCCTCCAAGATCTACCCGGGCCGAAGCTGCGGATCGGGGCGCTACGCGAGGATGTCGTCGAGCTGACGGCCGGCGAGCGGCTGACGATCACCGGCGGCGAGACCGAGGAGCTCGGCGACGCCCAGCACATGAGTATCACCTGGGAGGGGCTCGCCGATTCGATGGCGCCGGGAGGGGTGATGTACCTCGCCGATGGGTCGGTGCGTCTGCGCATTGTGGAGGTCCGCGCTGCGACGCACGAGGTCGAGGCGGAGATCGAGGTCGGCGGCGCGGTCGCCTCGCGCCAGGGGCTGAACATCCCCGGTCCGATCAACTCGCTTCCGTCGGTGCCCGAGGAGGATCTCGAGTTGTTGCGCCACGGCGAGTCGATCGGCGTGGATATGGTCGCGCTGTCCTTCGTGCGCCGCCCCGAGGACGTCGAGTTCGTGCGCGAGCACACGCGTCTGCCGCTGATCGCGAAGATGGAGAAGCCCGAGGCCGTCGAGTGCGCCGAGGAGATCTTGCGGGTGGCCGACTGCGTGATGGTGGCCCGCGGCGATCTCGGCATCGAGCTGCCGATCGAGCAGGTCCCGCTCGCCCAGAAGAAGCTGCTGAAACTCGCGGGGTGGCTGGCGCGACCGTCGATCACAGCCACGCAGATGCTCGACTCGATGGTCACCTCCTCGCGTCCGACGCGCGCTGAGGTGGCGGATGTGGCGAACGCGATCCTAGACGGCACCGACGCGGTGATGCTGTCCCAGGAGACCGCGATCGGCGCCTACCCGGTCGGCGCCGTGGAAATGATGGCGGCAGTCGCCGTGCAGGCCGAGTCGATCGCGCCATATGAGGACTGGAATACCTCGCGCGTGCGTCGCACCGACGCGGACACCGCGTACACCGTCGCACACAACCTTTGCCTGGCGGCACGCGAGCTGAACCTCGACGCGCTGATCGTGCCAACCCTGTCGGGCCGCTCCGCACGCCTGGTCTCGGCGCACCGTCCCACCGTGCCGATCTACGCACTTTCGCCTGGCAAAGAGACCGTCCGCCGCTGCTGCCTGATGTGGGGCGTACAAGCAGCGTCGATGCGCCGCCACGAGACAACCGAGGCGCTGATCGCCGACGCCGCCCGGCGGGTGGTCGAGCTTGGCTGGTGCCAACCCGGGCAACGAGTCGGCATCACCGCGGGGCTGCCCTCCGGCAAGCCGGGCACCACGAGTCTCGTGCAGATCCAGGTGCTGTAGAGGGTGTAGGCCCGCCGAGGGACCTAAGAACTATCTGAGGACTCCGGGATTTCCCTGCAGCCCGGATTGAGACCCCTCCCACCCAGATCTGAGGAGTTTCGGATAGATGGTTATAGGCGGAACTTGCGACCGCGCCCGGCCCGGCGGCGCTCGAGCAGCGATGCCTCGACCGCTTTCAGAAGCACCGCCGTGGTGATCGCCTCACCTGTGCCCTTCTCTGCGGCCCGCGACGCATCCTTGCGCCAGAGGACGTTTCCCTGCTCATCCTCGGCGCGCCAGTACTGGCGTGGCTCGCCGCCTTCCTCATAGATCACGACCCGCTCCGCACGTCCGGGATTGCGCCAGTTGGCCATTTGCTGCAGGTTATCCGCCCGTCGCGCCGACACCGCTGCGCGCGTAGAACTCCGCCTCCGCACGGCCCAGCTCGGTCACGGGCTCCTCACCATACATCCACTCGCGCGCGATCCGATGCCAGTTGTTCTTGGCCCGCAGCTGCGAGAGCACCGCGAGCGTCAACATCTCCATACGGCGGCCGAAGAGGTGCTCCGGGCGCATGTCCTGGTGGCGCATCTCACGGAAGTGGCTCGAGCGCGGGTCAGAGCTCTCGATCATCACCTGCGTGGCGATCTCGGGCGTCAGCTCGACCACCTCGTCGGCGGTCGTGTACCACCAGATCGCATCCGAGATGAACTCCATCAGGTGCCCAGGGTCGACCCGCTCGGGCTCCGGCAGAAAGCCCGACTCGGCCAGCAGACGATGCAGGGTCCCAGCGTCGCCCTCCACGACCGCGCGCTGGCAGGCCAGCTCGAGCTCGACCGGCTCGCGCTCCATGCGCTTGAACAGACCGAAGTCCAGGAACGCCACCTTGCCGTCGTCCTGCAACAGGAAGTTCCCCGGATGGGGGTCCCCGGAGAACTGCCGGTGGCGGTACAGGCAGCCGAGGAAGAATCTGAACACGATCTCGCCGATGCGGTCGCGCTGAGACTGCGGATAGCCCTTGATCTCCTCGAACCCCACGCCACGCACGAACTCGGTGACGAGCACCCGCTCGCGGGAGAGATCCGTGATCACATCGGGCACCACGATGAACGGGTGGTCCTTGAAGATGCGAGCCAGCGAGCGCTGGTTCTGGGCCTCGAGCTCGTAGTCGAGCTCCTCGCCGATGCGCTCCTTGATCTCCGCGGCGATTGCCTTGGAGTCCATCCCGGGCGTCATCCGCTTGAGCAGACGCATGATCATGTCCATGTTCTGCATGTCGGCGCGAACCGCGGCGGCCACGCCCGGGTACTGCACCTTGACCGCCACCTCGCGGCCATCCTCGCGCAGCGTCGCCCGGTAGACCTGGCCGATCGAGGCCGCCGCGATCGGCTCCTCGTCAAACGTCGCAAATACCTCGGAGATCCGCTCTCCCAGATCGTCCTCGATCACGCGGCGCATCTGCTTGAACGACACCGTCGGCGCGGCGTCGCGCAGCTTCGCCAGCTCGCGCTGGAACTCCTCGCGGTGCTCCTCTGCGACCAGGCCGACATCGAGGAAGCTCATCACCTGCCCGAGCTTCATCGCGGCGCCCTTCATCGTGCCCAGCGCCGCCACGATCTGCTTGGCCGTCTCCAGCTGACGCCTGGCCATGGCGTCTTCGGAGGCCTGTGCGCCGCGCGTGGTGTTCGCCGCGCGGGTACCGAACTGCTTCACGGCCTCGCTCGCCGCGAGCGTGGCGACCGTGGCGGTGCGGCGCACTCTCGAGGTCGGGATGTTTTCGCGCGCCATCCCTTGATGGTAAGGGCTAGGGTCAGCGACCCTAGATGCGCTTCACCTGGGATCCGGGCACGATGTCATCCGAGCCATCCTGCCAGCGCACCCAGGCCTTCTTGCCGCCGTCATAGTCCTCGCCGAGCAGGATCAGGGTCGCGGGCTCGCCCAGCGCCACGCAGGCCTCGGCGCCCTGCGGGTCCAAACCCCGCCAGATGCGGATGAACCCGTTCTCCTCCCACTCCCGTGCGACGGTCGTGGGACCCGAGTGGCCCGGGTGGATGACCGTGCCCTTGGGCAGCTCCATCAGCGTGCCCATGATCGAGTCCCGCAGGTCGGTGTAGGTGGTGTGGCCGGGCGCGCGCACGCCGCCGACCGAGCCTTTGAACAGGGTGTCGCCGGTGAACACGGCCGCCTCGCCACCAGCGAATCCTCCCGGTGCCGTGTTCGTCGCCGAGCGCCCCCGGCCGCCGCCTCCGGGCGCGCCCGCCTCAGACCGGTCGCCGACCAGGAACGACAGCATCCCGGCGGTATGTCCCGGCGTGTGCAACGGCCGCACCTCCAGCGTCCCGAAGTTCAGCGTCTCGCCGGCCTGCACGGCGCTCGCCTCGATGCCGTCCAGCAGATCGAGCTCCAATGGGCTGATCAGCACCTCGAGCTTCGGCCAGCGCTCGCGCAACTTGCCGACCTCGCTGACGTGGTCGAAGTGATGGTGGGTCAGCAGCACGTGCGACGGCTCCAATCCAAGGCGATCCGCCGTCTCGATCAGCCCCTCCACCGGGCCGCCCGCGTCGATGAAGAACGCCGGTCCCCCCGCTCCGTCAGCGATGAGGTACGTGTTCGACAGGAACTGGGGGTGAGTGGCGTGCTCGACGATCATCCCGAGCATCCTCTCACGAAGCTGTCTCCATAGACTGCCGAGCCATGGCCCTGATCCACACCTGCTACCGGATCACCGACATCGATCGCTCGGTCGCCTTCTACAACGCGCTCGGCTTCGAGGAGATCGGGCGCATTCCGATCAAAGACGAGGCGGTCAACGTGTTCATGAACCAGCCCGGAGACGGCGAGGCGCCGCGCTTGGAGCTGACGTACAACTTCGGCGTGGACTCGTATGAGACCGGCACCGGCTACGGGCACATCGCGATCACCTCTGAGGATCTCGACGGTACGCTCGCGCGGCTGGCCGAGCAGGGAATCGAGCCCGAGAAGCCGCCCTACTCCATCCGCGAGGGTGGCTCGCGGCTGTGCTTCGTGCGCGACCCGGACGGGTATCGGATCGAGATCATCGAGCAGTAAGGAGCGCACTCGCTCCTCGAAATCCCGACGTGCTCGCGCTAGGGTGCCGTCAGAGATGGCGGACACGACCGGCAAGATCGCCAGGAATCTCGAGCGCTTCGCCCAGGCGGTGGCCGCTCACGACCGCGAGAACCCCACGCACACCGCCAACGGCATCGGCCTCGCGCACTTCGATATCGAGCGCCTCGGGTTGGAGGAGGGCGAGGAGATCCTGCCCGGCATCACGATCCACGCCGACAGCGGGGTGACCGGGAACTTCCGCGTGCTGTGCGACGGCGAGCACGACGAGGGCAAGACGGAGTCAGAGGAAGAGGTCGTGGAGGCGGTCGCCACCCAGGCCGTTCCGGTTATCTCTACCGGGGTCATGCCGGGCGAGACCCCCTTCGGCGGACAGTCCCGCAGCGCGCGAGGCTCAGCGTGAGATGACCGGAGCGGGAATTCCCGCCCGCGCGGCGATCATCGCGACCAGCCGCTCGATCACCGGGCACTGCAGGTCGTGACGCCCAGCCGCACGCAGCACCGACCCGGGGATCGCGTCCAGCTCCGGCTCGCGTCCGGCGGCAATGTCGCGCTGCATCGAGCTGCCGAGCGTATCGTGCGCCTTCTCCAGCTCGCCGAGCGCGACCTGAGGGTCGACGTCCTCGGCGCCCTCGGCGCTCCCCACGGCGCAGCCCTCCTCAATCGCCCCGACGAGCGCGGCGCGCAGCTCTGGGGTGGAGCGGATCTCGCCGAGCAGCTTGTCGAACGCGCTCGTCGTGCAGGCCAGGGCGTTCAGGCGCACGAGCTTCGACCACATCACCTGCGCTTCCGAGGCTCCTACACGCGCGGAGACCCCAGCGCCTTTGAGCAGCTCGGCCAGGCTCTCCATGCTCTCGAGCGCGCCCGGATCGTGGCCGGCCATCTCGATGAGCAGGAACGGGCTCGTGTGCACCACCACGCCCGGCTGGGGGCGATCGGCCTCGACGCGGATCGTGCCCGCGAGCACCGCGTCGGTCCCGAAGCGCTCACGCAGGACGGCGATGTGATCGAGGCCGTTCAGCAGCGGCAGCACCAGCTTCGGCTGCGCGGTCACTCGCTCCAGCGCCGAGGGCAATCCGGAGGCCTTCGTGGCGACGATCAGCACGTCCACCGGCTCCTCCAGATGCGCGACGGCGCGCGGGTGGGTGACGAACTCGCCGAAGCTGACGCTGTCCACGTGCAATCCGCGTTGCGAGATCGCCTCCGCGGTCGCCTCCCGGGCCACCACTACCACCGGTGTGCCGGCCCGCTCGAGCAGACCCGCGATCAGTCCGCCCACGCCGCCGGGGCCGAGAACCGCGATGCTCATGACAGTGGATCGATCAGCACGCCGGGATTCATTATTCCGCGCGGGTCGACCGCCGCCTTCGCGCCACGCAGTGCCTGGGCGAAGGGCTCCGGTCGCTGCCGGTCATACCAGGGCCGGTGATCGCGCCCGATGGCGTGGTGGTGGGTGATCGTGCCGCCCTCCGCCAGGATCGTCTCAGAGACCGCCCGCTTGATCTGAGCCCACTGCTCTACCTCTGCCCCGCGCCGCGCGGGCGCGAGCACCGTGAAGTAGGGCGCGGGTCCGTCCGGGTATATGTGGGTGAAACGACAAAAGACCCTCGCCTCGCCGCCGCACTGCTCGCGCGCCGCCTCCTCGGCCGCGGCACTCACGCGCTCGTGGAATACGGAGAAGCGCTCCCAGGTGATGGCCGTCTCGAACGTCTCGCCCAGCACGCCCATGGCGACGAGCATGTCACGCAGATATGGAGCTCCCAGGAACGCGCCCCGCCAGGAGCTGACCGCGTCCCCACCGGACCCGTCGCGGCTCTCCGACACCGCTCCGCCGTGCTCGGCGCAGATCTGCAGGGCCCGCGTCATCGCCACTTCCACCGGATGGTCTGTCGACTCGAAGCCGAGTACCAGCAGGGCATGAGAGCCGTCCGCGGCCATCGTCAACCCAGCCTCGCCGGCATCGAGCAGACGACAGTTGGACGGATGCAGCCCGGACTGAGAGATCGCGCGCACGCACTCGACACCCGCGAGAAAGCTCGCAAACCGCACCCCCGCGGAGCTCCTGTGCGAGGGACGCGGCTGCACGCGCATCCAAGCCTGCGTGATCACTCCCAACGTGCCCTCAGAGCCGGCGAGCATCCGATCGGGGCTCACCCCGGCCCCCGACCCGGGCAGCCGTCGCGACTCCCACACGCCCACCGGGGTGATTGCGCGGACGGACTCGACGAGATCCTCGATGTGCGTCCACACGGTGGCGAAATGACCGGCGGCGCGCGTGGCGATCCAGCCGCCGAGGGTGGAGTACTCAAAAGATTGGGGGAAATGGCGCAGCGTCAACTCGTGCTCCGCCAGTTGGCGCTCCAGATCCGGGCCGAGCGCGCCCGCCTGGATGCACGCCGAGCGGGATACCGGGTCGACCTCGAGCACGCGATCCAAAGCGCCCAGGTCCAACGAGACGGCGCCGTTGTATCCGGGGCCGACATCCGGGCTGACGCCGCCGACAACCGAGGTGCCACCGCCGAATGGGATCGCGGCAACGCGCTCGCTCGCGCACCACTCGAGCACGCGCTCGACATCGTTCTCCTCGCGCGGATGAGCGACGAAATCGGGGGCATGATCGAAATGCCCGCGAAAGCCACGCACCACGTCCGAGTAGGACTTGCCCAGCGCGTGCGAAGCCCGCGCGTGGGAGTCAGCTGCGCAGATCTCCGACAGCGACGCCGGGACCGCGATGCGCGGCGGTGGCAGGGTCACCGCCTCCAGCGCAACCGGCTCCTCGACCTCCGTGAGCCCCATCCCCAGGTGCTCGGCCAGCGCACCGGCCGAGGCACGGACCTCAGCCGGGCTGGGTTGCTGATCCTCAAATCCCCAACCCCAGTGCTTGTGCCTACGGGCGCCCATGGGCAGCGAGTCTATTCGCGCAACACGTGACGGTTACGCCTGCGCGCGGAGCGCCCACTAGCCTTCTGAGTCCGTGTCCGCCCAGCCCGAGCCCATGACAAACACCGAGCCGCCCGAGATCCTCGCGCGCGGACCATGGCCACTGGAGCAGGTGAAGACGCATTGGCGCGACGAGCACTTCGAGCCCTCCGCAGAGCACACGCTCCTCGCCGACGCAGCGATCTCCGAGCTCCAGCAGCGGGGCTCCCCCAGCCACGACGGAGTCGCCGCGCGCCTGGTCGACTACCGCCAGGACTCCGAGGGACTGACACTCGAGCTGCAGCCCCTGCGCTGGGGGCTGCGCCTGGTCCCCGGCGACGCGTCCGCGAGCGTCGCGGCAATGTGTGTGACGCGCTCTGCCGACGGGCGCTGGCTGGCGGGACGACGTGCTCAGTGGGTCGCCTCGTGGGCAGGCCGCTGGGCGCTCGGCGCGGGCGGAGCGGTCGATCTCGGCGAGAGCCCGGACGACACGCTCCTCAGGGAGCTGCGCGAGGAGTGGTCAGTCTCGCCCGAGCGCGTGCGAGGGGAGGCACTGCTGCGCCTCCCCCACAAGATGGTGATGTTCATCGGACAGGCCTGGCTCGCCGAGGGGGTCGAGGATCAGGTGACGCCCGACCACGAGCATGACGAGTTCGCCTGGTGGCCGCGCGAGATCGACGAGTGGCCCCCCGAGGCGGGGGAGATACTGCCGCGGATGGCGCGCTGGCTGACCCAGTGAGAACAGGCACAGCACCTGGGTCCAGCACGCCCGCCCACGCGGATGAGCACACCGGGACGGGCGTCTCACCGCAGCCCACCGTGGGGCCCCTGCGGTTCGAGCGCCTGAAGTGGATCTCCTTCGGCCACTCCTGCATCTACCTGGCGCTGCTGGTCTGCGCCTTTGCGATCGGCAAGCCGCAGCCGGAGACCTTTACGCTTGGACTCACACACGGCCTGCTGTGGATCTTCATGTCGCTGGCCTGCATCGCGGCCGTACGCCTGAGGATCGTCTCGTTGCGACTGGCCGTCGCCGTCGCGGTGCTCGGGGGGATCGCACCATTCTTCGGCAGCTACGAGTTCGCGCGCGAACAGCGGAACAGACGTCGTTAAGCGTATGTGAAAAAGCTCACCCACAGGTGGGGATGTCCGCCGGGCCGCCGCGCTAGAGTGGGAGTAGATGGCGACGAGCACCACGGCGGAGCGGACAATCGACGTTGTAACACCTGCCGCAGGCGAGTCGGTCACAGAGGGAACGATCCTCGAATGGCACGCGAAGGTCGGCGAGGAGATCAAGGTCGATGACACGATCGTCGAGATCTCCACCGACAAGGTCGACGTGGAGCTGCCCTCCCCGGCGACCGGCACGGTGAGCGAGATCTTGGCGCAGGAGGGCGATACCGTGACCGTCGGCCAAGTGATCGCACGGATCGCAGTCGGCGGCGCATCACCACAGAACGGCGCACCCGCGAATAACGGCGGTCTTGACGAGGGTGTCGCCGGCAATGGCGCGCTCAGCGACGGCGCCCCCGACGACGGAGCGGCCAACGGCCTCCCCGACGGCGTGAAGGCAACCCCCGTCGCCGCCAGAGCGGCGGCGGTCGAGGGCGTGGATCTGGCCAGCGTCTCCGGCAGCGGCCCCGCGGGGCAGATCAGGAAGGCCGACGTGCTCTCGGCCACGAAGGGCGAGCGCACCGTCCAGGCGACGAGCGCACCCGCGAACGGCAAGCCTGCGGCGACGGACGATAAGGCGAGCACGCAACGGCTGAAGGGCGGCGCGGCGGCGCTCGCGCGCTACATGGAGCAGTCCCTGACGATCCCCACGGCGACGAGCTTCAGAACGCTGACGGTGACCATGCTCGACGCCCGCCGCCGCGAGCTGAAGGCCGGTGAGCGCAAGGTCTCTTTCACGCACCTGATCGCCTACGCGATCGCCCGTGCGGGGAACGACATGCCGGTCATGGCCCACCACTTCGAGGAGATCGAGGGCAAGCCGCACCGCGTGGATGACGGCCAGGTGAATCTGGGACTCGCGGTGGATGTGGAGAAGAAGGACGGTTCGAGGACGCTGATGGTGCCGGTGATTCTTAACGCAAGCGGGCTGAAGTTCGACGGCTTTCTCGACGCGTATGACGCGCTGGTGGAGAAAGCCCGCACCAACACCCTCACCGCTGACGACCTGACGGGCGCCAACATCACGCTCACCAACCCCGGCGGCCTCGGCACAGTCGCCTCGGTCCCCCGGCTGATGGCCGGCCAGGGCACGATCGTCGCCACCGGCTCGATCGCCTATCCCGCCGGCCTGGGCGACATCGGCGCGATGATCGGCGCGGAGAAGGTCCTGACGATGACCTCGACGTATGACCATCGCATCATCCAGGGAGCTGAGTCCGGCCGTTTTTTGGGGCGCATCGAGGAGTACCTGCGAGGTGAGCACGGCTTCTACGAGGACGTGTTCGCCGCGCTCGGCGTGGAGCTCGGCCCCGTCCCCTCACCGCCCGCCCCGGCGGCCGCGGCTTCCGCGGCCGCCTCCACGGCTGCCGATAAGGCTCCGGGCGCTGTCCCGGACGAGCAATTGCTGCAAGCGGTCCAAGCGGCCAGCACGCTCGTCTCGCGTTTCCGCAGCCACGGTCACCTAGCTGCGCGCCTGGATCCGCTCGGCTCCGAGCCCGAGGGCGATCCCGGACTGGACCCCGAGGGGCTCGGACTGGCGGGAGAGATCACAGCTCAGATCCCAGCCAAGATCCTGCATATGTACGTCCCGGGGGCCACCCTCGCCGACGCGCTCCCGCACCTGCGCGAGACCTACTGCGGCACGATCGCCTATGAGATCGAGCACATCGCCTCGCACCGCCAGCGGGTATGGCTACGCGAGCACATCGAGTCTGGCGCCTTCCGCCAGCCGTTGACGAGTGATGAGCAGAAGACCCTGCTCAAGCGCCTGGTCGAGGTCGACGCGCTGGAGCGCTTCATGCACAAGGCCTACCTCGGCCAGCACCAGTTCTCGATCGAGGGGCTCGACATGACCGTGCCGATGCTCGACGAGCTAATTGCGCTCTCAGCGGTCCACGGCGGCAAGGAGGTCGTGATCGGGATGGCCCACCGCGGGCGGCTGAACGTGCTCGCCCACAACCTCGGTCGCCCTTACGACACGATCTTCGCCGAGTTCGAGGGCGCCTCGACGCTCGAGGCCGTCACCACTATTCCCCAGGGGGGTACCGGCGACGTCAAGTACCACCACGGTGCGCAGGGCTCCTTCCCGCTGGGAGACGGGGAGAGCATCCGCGTCAACCTCGAGTCCAACCCGAGCCATCTCGAGTATGTATCCCCGGTGGTCGAGGGTGCAACCCGCGCAGCGCAGACCACGCGCAAGGGACCCCACGCCCACCAGGACACCGACGCTGCCGTGCCCATCGTGATTCACGGCGACGCGTCGTTCCCCGCCCAGGGAGTGGTGGCCGAGACGCTCAACCTGCAGGCGCTCGACGGCTACAAGGTCGGCGGCACCGTCCATTTGATCACGAATAACCAGATCGGCTTCACCACAGACCCTGACGACGCACGCTCGACACGCTGGGCCTCGGACCTGGCGAAGGGTTTCGACGTGCCGATCATCCACGTCAACGCCGATGACGTGCCAGCTTGCATGAGCGCCGTGCGCCTTGCGTTCGCCTTCCGCAAGGAGTTCGGTCACGACGTGCTGATCGATCTGATCGGCTACCGGCGCTTCGGCCACAACGAGTCCGACGAGCCCGCATACACGCAACCGGAGATGTACGCGAAGATCAAGGCCAAGAAGCGCGTCGCGGAGCTGTGGGGCGATCGCCTCGTCGCCGAGGGCGTCGTGACGCAGGAGGAAGTCGAGCGCCAGGCGCAGGAGGTATGGGATCACATGACGCTCCTGCACCAGCGCCTGAAGGCGAAGATCGCGGCAGCCGCAGAGCACGACACCGCAGCGGAAAGCACCGGCGAGTACCAGCTCGATCGCTCCCCCAGTCCCGAAGTGAGCACAGCAGTTCCAGCTGAGCGGCTGCGCGAACTGGGCGAGGAGCTGCTGAAGGTGCCCGATGGATTCACCGTGCACCCGAAGCTCGTCAAACAGCTCGAGCGCCGCCGCGAGGCACTTATCGATTCACCCCCGCCGGGGGAGCCGGGCACGATCGACTGGGCACATGGCGAGGCGCTCGCGTTCGCGTCACTGCTCACGGAGGGCACGCCTCTGCGCCTCACCGGCCAGGACACCGAGCGCGGCACCTTCAGCCAGCGGCATCTGGTATTTCACGACGCCAAGACCGGCCAGACCGTCTGCCCAATCCAGAGCCTCCCCGAGGCGCTCGCGCCGCTGGAGCTGCACAACAGCCCGCTCTCTGAGCTCGCGTGCATGGGCTTCGAGTATGGCTACAGCCAGGAGGCGCCCGAGACGCTCGTGCTGTGGGAGGCTCAGTTCGGCGATTTCGTCAACTCCGCCCAGGTGATCGTCGACCAGTTCATCACCTCGGGCCTGGCCAAGTGGGGCCAGACCTCGCGCCTGACGCTGCTGCTGCCCCACGGCTATGAGGGCTCGGGACCGGAGCACTCCTCCGCACGCTTGGAGCGCTTCCTGGTGGTCGCCGCGGAGGGAAACATCCGCGTCGCCAGCCCCACCACCCCGGCGCAATACTTCCACCTGCTGCGCCGCCAGGCGCGCATCGCCAAGCAGCGTCCGCTCGTGATCATGACCCCCAAGTCGCTGCTGCGCCTGCCCCAGGCGACCAGCGCAATCTCAGATCTCGCGGAGAACACGCGCTTTCAGCCGGTGCTGGCCGAGCCCGGGGTGGAGGATGCGCAGGTCACACGTCTTGTGCTGTGCACCGGCAAGATCTATTACGACCTCGCCGGCCACCCCGAGCGCAAGTCCCACCCCGGCCTGGCGGTGGGCCGCGTGGAGCTGCTGTACCCCTTCCCCGAGGGTCAGATCCTGGAGCTCATGCACAGCTATCCAAACCTGCGCGAGGTGCTGTGGGTACAGGAGGAGCCGCGCAACATGGGCGCCCGCGCGCACATGTTCCCGCGCCTGATGCAGATCATGCCCGAGGAGATGCACTTCGGCTTCATCGGGCGTCCCGAGCGCGCCAGCCCGGGCGAGGGCTATCCGGCCGCGCACATCACAGAACAGAACCGCATCGTCACCACCGCGATCGACCTGGACCGGCCGATCTCACAGTATCCGCGGAAGACACCGGGAGAGCGCTGATGTGGGCCCTATGGAAGCGGTTCCTGGCCATCCGCCGCCAGCGCAAGCGCCAGAAGCGCTTGCGCTAACGACCGCGCCAGACGGGGTCGCGCTTCTCCTTGAAGGCGTTGGCGCCCTCCTTCGAGTCCTCCGAAGCGAACACCGGCCCCGAGATCGCGCCCTGCTTTTCCCACATCTCCTCGCTTGACCAGTCGAACTGCTCCTGCAGGATGCGCTTTGAGGCGATCACGGCCAGCGGGCCACTCTTGGCGAGCTTCTCGGCGAGCTCGATCGCGACATCGACGGCCATGCCTGGCTCGGCGAGCCGGTTGACGACACCGAACTCGTGAAAGCGCTCGGCCGGCAGCAGGTCGCCGGTCAGCGCCAGCTCCATGACCACGTGGTAGGGCATCCGCTGTGGCAGCCGCAGCAACGCGCCGCCGGCGGCGACGAGCGAGCGCTTGGCCTCGGGGATCCCCATCTTTGTGCCCTTCGCAGCGACGATCAGATCGCACGCCAGCGCGATCTCCATCCCGCCGGCAACGGCGAAGCCCTCGATCGCGGCGATCAGCGGCTTGCGCGATGCGCGCTGGGCGATGCCGGCGAAGCCGCGGTCGCCGAACCAGGGCGATTCGCCTTTGACGAACGCGCCGAGGTCCATTCCGGCGCTGAAGAAGCCGCCGGCGCCGGTGAGCACGCCGACCGACAGGCCGTCGTCTGAGTCGAGCTCGTCCAGCGCGCCGGCCACACCCTCGGCGACGGCGCCGTTGACGGCGTTGCGCACCTCCGGGCGGTTGATCGTGATCAGCAGCACGTTGCCGCGCCGCTCTGTGAGTACTGCCTCAGAATCGCTCATCGGTGCATCCTATGCCGCAAACAGGGTGAGCTCGGGCTCGCGTTCCCCGCGCAGCACCGCCAGGTCGACCTCCACGCAGTCGATCCCCCGCGCCTGCGCAAGCACACGCGCCTGCGGCTTGATGACCTGCGCCGCGAGCACGCCGCGGCAAGAACCCATGGCCGGATCCAGGCGAATGCGATCCAGGTAGCGAGTCAGCTGCTCGACCGCGTCGATCGTCGCGACCCGCTTGATCTCGACCGCGATCCATTCATCCTCCTCGTCACGGCACATCAGATCGACCGGACCGATGTCGGTCGGCCACTCGCGCCGCACCAGCCGAAAGCCCTCTCCGCACCACTGCGGAGCGCCGGCCAGCAGTTCCTGCAAATGCACCTCCGCGCCCTCCTTCTCCAGGGCCGCCGCCTCGCCCATGTCGTGCGTGACATCAGAGAGCACCTCGGTGATGGTGATATCCAGCCGGTCCTCAGTGGCGCCCGCACGCTTGCGCACCACGATCGAACCGGCGGACTCTTCGATCATCGTCGGCGGCGTCATCCAGTTCTGGGGCTTGTACCCACCGGTGTCGGCATGCACCATGACCGAGCCGTCTGACTTGATCGTGATCAGCCTCAGTGCCTCGGGCAGGAGAGCCTGGAGGCGGCCCGAGTAGGCAACCTCACAGCGGGCGACGATCAGGCGCATCGCCTGACGGTAACTGCTGAACCGGACCAACCGGCTCGGGGGGGCTGGATCATCAGACGCCGCCTCATTGAGGGATTCGCGAAACTCGCGTATCCCGTTGCCCAGCGAACGCACCAGGTCTGGCAAGCGCTTTGGGCCGAGCACGATCAGCGCCACCGCGGCGATGAACATCAGGTGCACCGGATTGCCTATTCCCATCGAGGCCTCATACGTAGCTGGGTGTGCATATGGATCACCGGAAAACAGGCTAGCGCGAGAATAGAGGCCAAGCCATACTCTCCCACCACCTCGTGAACGCACAGCTTCCCGCTCAGCCTGGCCGTCCCTATCCACCGCCGGCCGCCTCCGAGCCCCTGTGGCCGGTCCAGCTCACGCTGCTGGGCGCGATCGGCCTGCAGCTGCTGCTCCCCGAGCATCTCACCGCCGGTCCGGTCTGGCTCGTTCCCGCCCTAGAGGGCGCGCTGCTGATCGGGATGTTCTTCGCCTCTCCCCGCGAGCTCGAGGGCCAGCACCCGGTGCGCCGGCGCTTCGCGCTCGGTATGACCGCCCTCGTGAGCGGCGCAAACATCTTCTCCCTGTATGAGCTGATCCACTTCCTGCTGCATCACAAGAGCAGCCTTCCAATCAGCGGCTATGAACTGATCATCTCGGGCATGCTGATCTGGCTGACCAACTTCCTGATCTTCTCCCTTTGGTACTGGGAGCTCGACCGCGGCGGACCGGGCAAGCGGGCGGCTGGCGAAGATCAGCCACCGGACTTCCTGTTTCCCCAGATGACCGACGACCGCATCGAGCCGCTGCAGTGGCGGCCCCAGTTCCTCGACTACCTATATGTGTCGCTGACGAACGCCTCCGCCTTCTCTCCGACCGACACGATGCCGCTCACGCACATGGCGAAGGTCATCATGGGCATCCAGTCGATCGTCTCGCTCGTGACGATTGGCCTGATCGTGTCGCGGGCGGTCAATATTCTCTAAGCCTCCGCCGGCGCCGACATGCGCGGTTCCAGCGCCAGGGCCTGCGCCAGCAGATCTCTCAGCTCGCCCCCCGCGCCGAGCGCGCCGGCGCGCTCGAGGGCTTCGAGGGCGCCCTCGCGGTCGAGCAGTTGCAGGCGCAGCCTGCCCAGGCGCTCCCACGCTCCTGTGTCGGCCGGGCCGCGCTTGACCGCGCGGGCGGCGGCCTCCTCGGCCAGGTCGATCGCGCCGATGTCCTCGTAAATCCTTGCCGCGAAGCGGTGGGCGGCGGGGCGACCGGCGTCGGCTCTTGCCCATTCGCGCACGGCACGAGCCGCGGCCTCGAGGTTGCCTGCGTTCCAGAACGCGAGCGTCAGCAGGCGTAGCACCGCGACGTTTTGCGGCTCGGCGTCGCGGGCGTAGATCAGGCGCTGGGCCGCAAGCTCGTATTCGCCTTCGGCCATCGCCCTCTGCGCGGCGATCAGGAAGCGCTCGGTGCGCTCCTTCCCGGGATCTGGCTTGGAGAAGTCGACGAACTTCATGCTCCCCGCCGGCACTGTCCTCACGCCATGGCTGAACTGCACGCGCGCCCACTGCTGCATCTCATCGTCTTCCCCGGTGAAGTAGATCCCCGCCACGGTGCCGACGCCCCACTCCGGGTAGGACTCGCAGCGCGCGTAGCGGTGCACGACCGAGTGGTCGGGCATGCGACTGCCGAAGGGGTCGTACTTCTCCTGCTCCTCCGCATGTTTCCTCGCGCGCTGCTCGGCCTCGTAGGAGCGCCTGCCCGCCTCTTCGCGCTCCCTCCGCGCCGCCTGCGCGCTCGCGCGCACGGCGTTGCGGGAAACGCTCCCGCCCCGCGAACCCTCCGCCAGGCGCTCCAGCTGGTCGGCCGCCTCGTTGATCGCCTTCAGATGGCGCTCGTGCTCGAACTGCCGGCCCTGGGGCGCGACGTCCGGGTGCCAGCGCTTGGCCATCTTGCGGCGCGCCAGCTGCACCGCGCGCTTGTCGAACGGCGCCTCGAGCTCCAGCAGGAGCAGGTGCTGCTCGACATCCAGGACGGTGGTGGGCATGACCCAAACACGTTAGCGAGCTGCGCGACCTCTGGCGAGCTACGCAACCTCCTATCCTGCGTGCGAATGTCCTCCCAATACATCTTCACGATGCACCGCCTCTCCAAGCTCCACCCTCCGGAGAAGGTCGTCCTCAACGACATCACGCTCGCCTTCTACCCCGGCGCGAAGATCGGCGTGCTCGGCTACAACGGCTCCGGCAAGTCGACGCTCTTGCGGATCATGGCCGGCGAGGATCAGGAGTACCGCGGCGAGGCCGCGCTCGCGCCGGGCGCCACCGTCGGCATGCTCGCCCAGGAGCCCCATCTCGACGAGGCCAAGGATGTCAAGGGAAACGTCGAGGACGGCGTCGCCGGGACCCGCGCGCTGCTCGATCGCTTCAACGAGCTGGCCGCCAACTACTCCGATGAGACCGCCGAGGAGTTCGGCAACATCCAGGCGAAGATCGACGCGGCCGACGCGTGGAACCTCGACACGCAGCTGGAATACGCAATGGACGCCCTGCGCCTGCCGCCGCCGGACGCCGAGGTCTCAACGCTCTCCGGCGGCGAGCGCCGGCGCGTCGCGCTCTGCCGGCTGCTGCTGCGCGCGCCCGATCTGCTGCTGCTCGACGAGCCCACCAACCACCTCGACGCCGAGTCCGTCGCCTGGCTCGAGCAGCACCTCTCCGAGTACAAGGGCGCGATCGTTGCGGTCACCCACGACCGCTACTTCCTCGACAACGTGGCCGGCTGGATCCTCGAGCTCGACCGCGGCAAGGGCATCCCCTATCAGGGCAACTACTCGAGCTGGCTGGAGCAGAAGCAGACCCGCCTGGCCCAGGAAGAGCGCACCGAAAAGGGGCGTGAGCGCACGATCGCCGCCGAGCTCGAATGGGTGCGCACGAACCCCAAGGGCAAACGCACGAAGTCAAAGGCGCGCCTTGCCCGCTACGAGGAGCTGATCGCCGAGGAGCGCAACGTCAAGCTCGACGAGGTCCAGATCCACATCCCGCCCGGCCCGCGCCTGGGCGAGACGGTGCTCACCGCCGCCAACCTGTCCAAGGGCTACGGCGAGCGCCTGCTGATCGAGAACCTCTCCTTCGACCTGCCCCGCGCGGGCATCGTCGGCGTGATCGGCGCCAACGGCGCCGGCAAGACGACGCTGTTCAGGATGATCACCGAACAGGAGCAGCCCGACAGCGGCACGCTTTCGCTGGGCGACACGGTGAAGCTCGCCTACGTCGACCAGTCGCGCGACTCGCTGGATCCCGCCAAGAACGTCTGGGAGGAGATCTCCGAAGGCTACGAGCACATCAAGGTCGGCGACCGCGAGGTCAACTCGCGCCAGTACACGGCCGGCTTCAACTTCAAGGGCTCCGACCAGCAGGCGAAGATCTCAAAGCTCTCCGGCGGCGAGCGCAACCGCGTGCACCTCGCCAAGCTGTTGCGCAGCGGCGGCAACCTGCTGCTGCTCGACGAGCCCACCAACGACCTCGACGTCGACACTTTGCGGGCGCTGGAGAACGCGTTGCTGGAATTCCCCGGCTGCGCGGTCGTGATCTCCCACGATCGCTGGTTCCTGAACCGTGTGGCCACCCACGTGCTGGCGTTCGAGGGCGACTCGCAGGTCACGTGGTTCGAGGGCAATTTCGACGCCTACGAGGAGCATCGCCATGCCCTCCTCGGTGCCGCCGCCGGCCGCCCCCACCGGATCACCTACAAGCGTCTCGTCCGTGGGTAATTCAAGCCCGCCCGGGACCGAATCATCCCTCGGCACGTTCGACCGCGACACCGCCGTAGTACTGCAGGAGGAGTCTGGGCCCGAGCGCCTGTTCAGCGCGGAGGTCTCCCCGGACTGGCGGGCGGGGCGCGGGCCACACGGGGGCTATCTCGCGGCGATGTTGCTGCGCGCGCTGATGGAGACCGTCGCCGACGCAGAGCGTGCACCGCGCTCGCTGACGATCCACTACGCCCGCGCGCCCGAGCCGGGGCCGGTCACGATTCGTACGGTGATCGAGCGCGAAGGGCGATCCCTGAGCACGCTCTCCGCGCGGATGGAGCAGGACGGCTCGCTGCTTGCGCTCGTCCTCGCGGCGTTCTCGGTCCCCTGGTCAGCCCAAGAGATCGCCGAGCTTCCGATGCCCCAGGTTGCACCGCCCGATCCCGTGCGCGAGTCGGGCTCACTGCTCAACAAGCACGCCCCTCCATTCGTGCGCCACCTCGTGCTCCAGCCCCGCATGGGAGCAGTCCCCTTCACCGGCTCCGATCATCCGATGGAAATCGGCGGCTGGCTTGGCCTGGCCGAACCCCGGCCGGTCGACGCGCTGTCGCTGGCGTTTTTCAGCGACGCCCTCTTCTCGCCGCCGTTCATCCGTCTGAGCGAGCCGGCCGCCACACCCACGATCGACCTCACCGTCCACTTCCGCACGCCGATGCCCCGCGAGGCAGACGCTGATCCCGGCGAGCTGTGCCTGGCGCGCTTCTCCTCCGGCCTCGTGCACGAGGGCTTCTTCGAGGAGGATGGCGTAATCTGGGCAGCCGACGGGACGGTGCTGATCCAGTCGCGCCAGCTCGGAATCGTGCTGCCAATCACAAACAGATAGGAATCTGCACCATGGCTGACTACACGGCGAAGCGCATAGGCGAGATGGAGGCTGGCTTCGGCGGAGGGTTCGTCAAGGCCAGGGCGGAGCTGGGCGTCACGGCATTCGGCATGCAGGTGGTCCAACTGCCGCCGGACTACACCGACTACCCCGAGCACGACCACGCCGAGAGCGCGCAGGAGGAGGTCTTCGTCGCCCTCAGCGGCTCTGGCTGGATCGAGATCGAGGGCGAGCGCGTGGATCTGGACGGCGACACGCTCGTGCGCGTCGGCCCGCAGACGCGGCGCAAGGTCTACGCGGGACCGCAGGGCCTGCGCATGCTCGCGATCGGCGGCGCGCCCGGCGAGGCCTACAAGATCGTGTCGGGCACCGAGCTCACCGCCGCGAGCTGAGCCTCCTAGGGTGCCGAAGAGCAAGCGAGGCAAGGACGCAGGGAGCGTGGCGTGCTCTGCACGCGAGCGGACGAGGACACAGCATTCGCGCCGCTCAGCGGTGCCCTAGCGGGAGAAGGTCGTGTCGCCGTCCAAGCGCAGGGCGGCGGCGGCGATCAGCCGCGCGCAGGCATGCACGTCATCGAGCTGCACGAGCTCGACCGGCGAGTGCATGTAGCGAATCGGGATCGATACCAACGCCGTGGGCACCCCCGCGCGGCTGACATGCACCGCGTCGGCGTCGGTCCCCGTGCTGCGCGCGGTGGCCTCGACCGTGAACGGGATCTTCTCCTCCTCAGCCGTCTCGTAAAGCAGCTCGAACAGCCCCGGATGCAGTGTGGAGCCGCGGCTGATCACCGGTCCCGAGCCGAGCTCGTGCTTGCCGATCTCCTTGACCTCGATCCCGGGCGCGTCGGTGGCGTGGGTCACATCGACCACAATCGCCGCATCCGGCTCCAGCGAAAAGGCGCTCGTGCGAGATCCGCCGAACGTGATCTCCTCCTGCGCGACCGCCACCGCTGCCAGCTCCCACTCCCCGCCTCCCGCCTCTGCCACTAGCCGCGCCGCCTCGAGCGCCACGAACGAGCCCAGGCGGTTGTCCAGCGCCCGCGAGGTCAGCCGGCCGTTCGGCAGCTGCACCGGATCGGCATCGATCACGGCCACATCACCGACCCGTACGCGCTCACACGCGTCGGCTCCATCGCGGGCGCCGATGTCGATGTGCAGGTCGCGGATCTCCGCCACCTTCTTACGGGCCTCGTCGCGCAGCAGATGGATCGGCTTCTTGCCGACCACGCCCAACACGCGACCGGCCCGTGTGTTCACCGAAACCCGCTGGCCGACGAGGATCTGCGCATCCCAGCCGCCTACGGCCCCGAACCACAGGTAGCCGTCGTCATCGATGTGCGTGACGATCAAGCCGATCTCGTCGATGTGGCCCATCACCAGCAGCCGCGACGGAGGGTGGGCGGGATCCTGATCCTTGGCAGCCACACGCGCCAGCGGAGTGCCCACCACATCGGTGCTCACCTCGGCGAAGCCCTTCGCCGCCTCACGCCACACCGCCGCCGGGGCGGTCTCATAACCGGAGGGCCCGCGCGCGGCGAGCAGGTCCAGCAGCACCTTCGGAGCAGCACTCTTCGCGGCGCTCATGCAGCGATGAGTCCCCGCAAAACGAACTGCAGAATACCCCCGTGGCGGAAGTACCCGGCCTCTCGGGGCGTGTCGATGCGCACGCGGGCGGCGAAGCCGATCGTCTCGCTGTCCTCACGCTCGGCGCGGACTGACACGTCGCGCCCCGACTCGCCGCCCTCGACGGCCGCGGCGGCCTCGGCGATGCCCTCGACCGCGAAGATCTCCTCGCCGGTCAAGCCGAGTGAGGAGGCGCTCTCCCCATCGGGGAATTGCAGCGGCAGCACGCCCATCCCGAGCAGGTTGGAGCGGTGGATGCGCTCGTAGCTCTGTGCGATCACGGCGCGCACGCCGAGCAGCTTCGTGCCCTTCGCCGCCCAATCCCGCGACGAGCCCGACCCATACTCCTTCCCCGCCAGCACAACCAGCTCCACGCCCTCTCTCATGTAGCGCATCGCGGCGTCGTAGATCGGCATCTGCTCACCGTCCGGCAGGTACCGCGTCACGCCGCCTTCCGGAAGGGGATCCCGCCCACCGCCAAGCATGTTGCGCAACCTGATGTTGGCGAACGTGCCGCGCATCATCACCTCGTGGTTTCCGCGGCGCGACCCGTAGGAGTTGAAGTCCTTCGGCGCCACGCCCAGCTCCTGCAGGTACTTGCCGGCGGGGCCGTCGCGCTTGATCGCCCCCGCCGGGGAGATGTGGTCGGTCGTCACGCTGTCCCCCAGCAACGCCAGTACGCGTGCCCCCTCGATGTCCGCTACCGGCTGAGGCTCGGCCGGCATGTCCTTGAAATACGGCGGCAGGCGCACGTACGTCGAGTCCGCATCCCACGCAAACCGATCGCCCACCGGCACCACAAACGAGTTCCAGCGCTCGTCGCCCGCGAACACCTCGCCGTAGCTCTTGCGGAACATGTCCGACTGCACCGCGTCGGCGATCGTCTCCGCGATCTCCTTCTCGCTCGGCCAGACGTCCTTGAGGTATACGTCCTCGCCCTCCTCGTCCTGGCCGAGCGGCTCGCCCGCGATGTCGATGTCCATCGTGCCCACGAGCGCGTACGCCACGCACAGTGGCGGCGAAGCCAGGTAGTTCATCTTCACGTCCGGATTGATCCTCCCCTCGAAATTGCGGTTGCCCGACAGCACCGACACGACGGCGAGGTCCGCCTCGTTCACGGCCTCTGAGATCTCCGGCGTTAGCGGCCCAGAGTTGCCGATGCACGTCGTGCATCCGTACCCCACGAGGTTGAACCCCAACTGCTCCAACGGCTCTGTCAGACCGGCCCTGTCGAGGTATTCCGTGACCACCTTCGAGCCGGGCGCGAGCGAGGTCTTGACCCACGGCTTGGAGCGCAATCCCTTCGCCAGCGCGTTGCGCGCGAGGATGCCCGCGCCGACCATCACCGACGGGTTCGACGTGTTCGTGCAGCTCGTGATCGCCGCGATCACCACGTGCCCGTGGTCCAGCTCGAATGTCTCGCCGCCGGCTGTCACGGTCGTCGCCGTGCCGTTGTGCGCCAATACCGTTGCCGTGCGGTGAGTGGGGGGCTGGGACTGGGCGACGCTGCTCAGCGGCGCGTGTCCCGGCGCGCCGTTGGCAGGCGGATCGCTCGACGGAAAGCTCTCGGCTGAGGCCTCGTCCTGCGCGTCGGCCTGGTCGCCATCGCTCGGCACGTAGTCGCGTAACGCCTGCCTGAAGGAGCCCTGGGCCTCGCTCAGCGCGACGCGATCCTGCGGGCGCTTGGGCCCGGCCAGGCTCGGTTCCACGGCACCCAGGTCGAGCTCGATCTCATCCGAGAAGGCCGGCTTCTCGGAGTGCTCGTCGTGCCACAAACCCTGCTCCTTGGCATACGCCTCGACCAGCGCGATCTGCTCGGAGGAGCGCCCCGACAGCTCGAGGTAGCTGAGGGTCTCTGCGTCGATCGGGAAGATCGCGCACGTGGAGCCGAACTCCGGCGACATGTTCCCGATCGTCGCCCGGTCGGCGATCGGCAACCCTTGCAGGCCGGCGCCGTAGAACTCGACGAACTTCCCCACCACACCGCGCTCGCGCAGCATCTGCGTGACCGTCAGCACCAAATCTGTCGCCGTGGCGCCCTCGGGCAGCTCGCCGTGCAGCCTGAACCCCAGCACCTGAGGGATCAGCATGGACATCGGCTGGCCGAGCATCGCCGCCTCGGCCTCGATCCCGCCCACGCCCCAGCCCAGAACTCCAAGGCCGTTGATCATCGTCGTGTGCGAGTCGGTGCCCACCAGCGTATCGGGGTACAGCTGCTCGGTCTGCTCGTTGTGGAAGACCACCCGGGCCAAATACTCGAGGTTGACCTGGTGGACGATCCCAGTATCCGGCGGGACCACGGCGAAGTCGTCGAAGGCTCCCTGGCCCCAGCGCAGGAAGGAGTAGCGCTCCTGGTTGCGCTCGAACTCGCGCTCGGCGTTGACGCGAAACGAGTCGCGGGTCCCGAAGGCGTCGACCTGCACCGAGTGGTCGATCACGAGCTCGGCCGGCACCAGCGGGTTGATCTTCGCCGGATCGCCACCCATCTCAGCCATCGCGTCGCGCATCGCGGCCAGGTCGACCACGGCAGGCACGCCGGTGAAGTCCTGCATCAACACCCGCGCCGGGGTGAAGGCGATCTCCTTGCTCGGCTGGGCCTTCGCGTCCCAGCTGGCGAGCGCTTCGATGTCCTGTGCGCTCACCGAGCCGTTGCCCTCGGTGCGCAACAGGTTCTCGAGCAGCACCTTCAGCGAGAAAGGCAGACGCGCCACGTCAAAGCGCTGCTGCAGCGCGTCGAGGCGGAAGATCTCGTACTCGCGCCCGCCTACCTCGAGTGTCGTCTTTGCGCCGAAGCTGTTCTGCGCCATTGCACGCAGTTTCGCAGTTCAGGCAGAGGCTCGCGTGACGCGGCCCTTTCCCTGGCGCTTGGATCGCAGCAGTGCCTCATCGCAGGCCTCCAGCAGCTCATCGGTGCCCATCGGCGCCTGCCACTGAGCCACCCCGACAGAGGCCAAGACACCCTTGCCACCGGCCGGGCCGGGCACGGCGCGAAGACGCTCGAGCGCCCTGGAGGCAGCGGCAGCAGCAGCCTCGATACCGGCGTTGGGCAGGATCACGACGAACTCGTCGCCGCCATAACGCGCGACGCGATCGAAGGCCCTGAACTCGCCCACCAGGGCCCTGACCACCTCACGCAGCACCGCGTCGCCGGCAGGGTGCCCGTGGATGTCGTTGATTTCCTTGAAGTCGTCCAGGTCGATCAGCAAGCACGAAAGCGGGGTCCCGGTGCGCGTGGCGCGCCCGATCTCCTCGTCCAAGCGCCTGCGCATCGCGCGGTGGTTCAGGCTGCCGGTGACGGCGTCGGTGCCGGCCTCCGAGCGTGCCCTGACCAGCGCCAGGGCCGTGGCCCCCTGCTCGACCAGCATCCTGGCCATCTCGACCGAAGCGGACTCGTATATCTCAGAGACCCGGCGCACGAGCATCACGATCGCCTGTACCTCGGAGAGCGCGGCGACGGGCAGCAGCAGCACGCAGCTCATGTCACCCGTGGTCGTCAAGCGGGGCACGCTGGCGGCAAATTCCTCAGTGCTGGCGGCCATAAAGCTGCGGTGAGTGCGTGCCACCCAGCTCACCCCCGGCGGGCGCTCTGCCCGGGGCGACAGGTAGCTCAATCGCTCATCGCCATCGAACAAATAAACGTCGACGAGATCGCTGGCCTGCGCCGTGAGTGCCAGATGGTGCACGTGCACCTCCTCGGCCCCGGGGACCGTCAGCAGCTCCCTCGCCAGCGCGCGGAAGATCTGATCTGCGTCGGTCGTGCCGTCAGCGATCGCCGTCAGCCGGCGGATACCCGAAAGCAAGGCATCCGTACCCGTAGCAGCGTCCATCCCTGCAATTTAGGGCATTCACCGCCTGAAGGTGACCGAAGTGCTCGCGGCCGAGCGAAGGGCCCCTTTCTGTGAGGGCCGGAAACCGACGCGGACTCCCACCTTCAAGCGGTGGTGGCGGTGCAGCGCCCGCAACCCGCCACGTGTCAGCGCCAGCTTGAACGTCACCGTGGCGGAGCGCTTGACGCGCCGGGAGGCACCGCGCAGACCATTGCCCTTCACGGTGATCAGCCCGCCGCCCAAGGTCCTGAGCACGAGGATCAGCTTATGGCCGCGAACGCGGCGGCTGAGGATCCGCACGCCGCAGCCGGATACGGAAATACGAGTGTTCTGTTTGATCACCGCGCCGTTCTGGGCCGTGATCGTGGTGGGCATGAGAAGCGGCTTAAGGCACAGATTCCCGATCGCGGTCAGCGCTGAGTGCGGTCCGGTGGGCAGGTTGAGTTCAAAGCTCGAGACCGGCACGTCGGGGATCGACGCGAACGTCGAGCTCGTGATCCCTTTGGTGATTTTCGTGTTCCCCGTCAGGATCACTTTCACGCCGTCCCCTTCGAGGACCAAGTCGAGATCGGGAAATGCTTGCCCTCCGTGCGAAACCAGGAACGCCGGCCCCGTTAGCTTGCCCGCCAAGACCGGCGTAACCGCACTCGCCGTTCCGACTTCCGAGCCCAACGGACGGCAGCTCACCGGGTTCGCCGCAAACGTCGCTTCCGGGCAGGCTTTCTGGAGTGTCGTCAAGCGCGACGGCAGAAGCTTTGGCAGCTGCGCGAACACCGATTTCATGTTCGCCTCGTGGGCCCCCTGACCGACGGTCACCCGCAGGCTCGCGCCGTTCAGTTTCGAGGTCTTCGCGCTCGTCCCCGCCTTGAAAGACGGCTTGAACGCCAGGGCGCCGCAGCCGCCGAGGAGAAATGGGCTCGCCAGGCTCTGGCTGGCCCCGAACGTCGAGGTCAGCGCCGTTTCGGTTGCCAGCGCCCCGCAGTTCGTCGGGTTGAACAAGAAGTTTTTGCGGTTGACCGCGACGCTCACACTCCTCAGCCGCAGCGGCACGCCGCCCACGATCACCGGCAGGCTGCTGGTCGCGATGACCCTTCCCGTGTGCTCATCGACGCTGATCGCCACCCGCGTCACGACCCTGCCCAGGTCGAACGGGCCGGCCGCGGCCTCCACCGGAATCGACAGACCAAACGGCGCCCCGTTATACGGACCCGTCATGAACACAGGACCCGAGAAGCCATACGGTTCGCCGCCAGCCCCGACAGCGACCGCGGCCATCCCGATCTGGCTGGCCGCACCGCAGCTGCCAGTGGCGGCCTGCGGTTCGCCGCACAGCGTCACCGACGGGATCGCCCCCACCAAGCCGGCAGGCAGAATAGTTTTGACTCCTGACAGGTACTGCTGCCCGTCCGCCCGCCCCAAGTTGAACGTATACGAGGTGTACGCGCCAGCGTTCACTGAGCTGTTCTGCGTGCTCTGGCTGAGCACAAACGGGACCGGCGACGGGCAACCCGTGGTCACGAAGGCGAATGACGGCGTGAACTGTTTGAGGATCCCTTCGCCCGAATAAGCGATGAAGTCGGATTCTGTCTTGCTCGCGGTGCAGCTGAGCGGGTTGGCGAGCGGTGCCCGCACACCCGTGTTCAGTTCGAGGGTCGCGCTGCTGAACGGCAGCTGCGGGAGGTTGAACAGATGCGCGGAGCTGTTCACGACGTCGACTTTCAGGCGCCCCGTGTTCGGGTCAGGGGTGACCGTCGCTTCGACCTTGACCTTCACGTCGTATTTGCTTTCGGCGACGATGTAGACCGAGTACGGCGGCCCCGTGATCGGCGTGCCTTTGGGGGCGGCGAGGTACACGCTGCCCGTCAGCGAGCCTTTCGGCAGGTCCGTTTCGATCGCCACGCTGCCCACCCGCGAGCCCCCCGGGCAGGCGGCCGGTTCCTTGATTTCGAAGTGCATCTGCGACGGCGCGCAGGCTTCGAGCCCGTGCGCGGCGGAGGGGTTGAGCGTGAGACCTTCGGGGAACAGCGCGTGCCCCGCGGCGATGTCTGCGGTATTGATTTCGTTGGATTTTTCGTTCTGCGGCACCTTGACTTCGGTGATCGCGCCATCGGGCTGGTCGTACTGCGCCGTCTGCGGCCTCACTTCGGCAGCAGGTGCGAAGGGCACGTTCCCGCATCCATCAACGCCGACCGGCGGCACCGTCGGGGCGCTCAGGTGTTCGACCGGCGCATAGGTTTCGAGTTCGAGATACGACGTCGAGTTCGTGTTGGGCCCGCATTCGCTGGGCATCGTGAGGAAGTTTTCTTTGCCTTCCTTGCCGGCGTGCCCGTTGAAGAAGAGCTTCGATTCGAGCGTCTTCAGGGGCGCGCTCGCGAGCGAGAAACCCAGCGGTTCAACCCCGACTTCGGGAGGCACGTTGTTGATTTCGAACCACTCGTGGAAGTCACCCGAGGGAATGCCGCGCGCGGCGAGCGCATCTTCTTTGGCGTAGCTCACGTGGCCTTCGAGGATCAGGTGCACGTCTTTGACGAGCGGCGGGACTCCTTCCACGTCGATCCCGAACAGGAGCGGTTTGCCGTCTTCCAAGGGCAGGTTGTAGACCTTGCCTTTGAGCGGCAACGTCGTGTTGGGGAGCAGCACAAAGGCCTTTTTCAGTTCGACGTATGCCTGCAGTTCCACGAAGCCCGCCACGCTGTCGGCGGGGCACGTTTTCGGGCTCGTTTCGAACGTGGCCTTTTCGCACGTGCCCAGCGCTTGCGGGTCGGCAGCGAGGCCCGGCGGCACGTCGACGCGGAGGCGCTTGACCGCGCTGCCGTTCGGTTCTTCGCCGCTCTGGCTCAGTTTGAAGCCGGTCAGACCCCAATTCGGATGTCCTGCCGCCTGCGTGTAGAACTTGCTGGGGTTCGCCGCGTAGCTGCAGTTTTTCTTTTCCTGGACTTCCGTTTCCGAGCCCTTGCAGGTGCCCGCTTCCCATTCGGCCAGTCCGATGTTGCCGGACGCGTGCGCGAGGGGGCCGCCGAGCGCGGCGATCACGCAGACGAGCAGCGTTCCCAGCGATGCCCTACGAGCAGCGTGCCTCATCCTCCACCCCTCTCCTCTCAATCCGGTGGCCTACGGCTTCTATACCCGCTGCGCACGCTTCCAATCCCCCACCCGCCCAGCCGGGCGGGTGGGGAGCCCCATTCCCCTACCGGAACGTCACCGTGCGGGTTGCCGCGGACTTCGCGGCGCCGTGCTTCTTCGGCACGAAGCCGACGCGCAGCCTCACCCGCAGCGGGCGTCCCCTGCTGCGGCCCCTGTTCGAGAGCGCCACCTTCAGCGTCGCGGTTTTCTCCGCCCTGCCCAGGTACCTATAGGTCGTCCTGACGTTCGGTCCGCTGCCGCTTATCCGCCCCGCTTCGAAGGTCTGCACGGTGATGTAGGCCGTGTTGCCGACCGTCTTCTCCCCAACGATCCGCACGCCACAGCCCGTCACCCTCATCTTCGTGTTTTGCTTGACTTTGAACCCGTTCTGGCCGGTGATTTCGGTGGGCATCGAAAGCTGATTGGCACATACATTGCCGTTCGCCGTCACCGCGGAATGGGCGCCGATCGGAAGGTTCACGGTGATGCTCGAGACAGGCACATCGGGCAACGTCGCGAAATTCGTGCTGGTGATGCTGTTCTTGATATTCGTATTGCCCACCAGGATCACACGCACGCCGTCGGCTTCGAGCACCAGGTCCAGATCTGGGAACGCGGCATTGGCGTGCGACACGAGCACCGCCGGGCCTTTCATTTTGTCCGGCAGGACGGGAGTGTTCGCACGGACTCCGCCGACGAACGCACCGCTGGGACAGTTGTAGGGATTCGCTTCGAAGACCGCGGCAGGACACGCTTTTTGGAGTGTCGTCAAGCGAGAGGGAAGCTGCTTTGGAAGCTGCACGAGCACTGATTTGATGTTCGTCTGGCCCGCCCCCTGATTGAGCGTCGTTTCCAAACTGGCTCCCAACGCTTTCGAGGTCTTGGCGCTGGTCGCCGACTTGAACGAGGGCTTGAGCGCGAGCGCTGAGCAGTTGCCTACCTGAAACGGGCTCGACAGGTTCTGCGTCGCCCCGAACGTCGAGGTCAGTGCCGTTTCGGTGGCGAACAGGCTGCAGTTCGTGGGGTTGATCAGGTAGCCCTGCCGGTTGATGTTGAGGTTGATGTTCTTGATCCGCAGCGGGATCCCCTTGAAGATCGTTGGCAGCACGCTCGCGACGGTCACGCGGTTTGGATAGTTGGGTTCGACGTTGATCGTCGCCCGGGTCACGACATTGCCCAGGCTGAACGGACCGGCAACCGCCGGAACCACGATCGCCAGGCCGTACGGCGCGCCGTTGTAGGGTCCCGTCAGATAGACGAATCCCGGGAATTCAAATGGTGCCGAACCGGCGCCGGCCTTCACCGTCGCGACCCCTACCTGGCTGGCCACCGGGCATTCGCCCGTGGCGGCCTGCGGTTCGCCGCACAGCGGAACCCCAGCGATCTTGCCCACCAAGCCCGGCGCCAGCACGGTCTTTACCTTTTCGAGGTACTGCTGCCCGTCGCCGCGTTCGAGGTTGAACGCGAACGACGTGTTCGCACCAGCATTCCCGGGGGCCAGGTTCGCCGTGCTCTGACTGAGCGAGAACGGCAGCGGCGAGGGGCACCCCGTGGTGCTGAACGGACCCGCGCTCAGCACCGCCGGCTGGCCGGTGTAGGGAGAGAAGCTCGTTTCCGTCGTCCCCGTCCCGCACGTCAGCGGGTTGGCCAGCGGCGCCTTAGGCCCGCCGTTGAAGGTCAGCTTCACGTTGCTGAACGGCTGTTCGGGGTTTTCCGCGAACGTCGCCGTCAGCCGGCCCGTCGTTTCGTTCGGCACGACCGAGCCTTTCAACCTCACCGATACGCCGTACCGCGCCGACTCGGCGTCGATGTACATCGTGTACGGCGGTCCCGTGATCGGACCCGATTCGGGCCCGCCGAGATAGAGCATCCCCGTCAGAGGTTCGCCAGCCGGCAGATCCGGAACGGTCAACGTCACTTCGCCGACCTTTGATTCCGCCGGGCAGCTGACCGCGTTCCTCGTACCAATGCCGATCTGCGCCGGCGTACAGGCCTTGAGACCGTTTGCAGCCGATGGGTTGAGAGTCAAGCCTTCGGGAAGCGTGACGCTGGCGGTCTTCAGCTGCGAGGAGTCTATTTCTGTGGGACCAGGATTATGGGGAAGAGTCAGTTCGGTCGTTATCCCGTCAGGCTGATCATGTTGGGTGGTTTCTGCGCCCAGCGGCGAGAACACCGGGGCGAAGGGAGGGATCGTGAAGCCGGGTTCGCCTTTGCAGCCTTCGCTGCCCACGGGCCCGGAGTAGCCAGTGCTTGCGGATCCGCCTTCGTAGGATTCGACGTGCAGCGTGGTTGTCGTCTGGGGCCCGATGCCCGTGCAGCTGCTAGGGAGCGTCAGGAAGCCGCCCGTGCCGATGTTGCCTTTGAAGGTAAGGCGCGAGCTTATGAGTCCAGGGGTGACGTTCTTGATTTCGTAGACGTCGTGATAGTCCGCCTTGCCGGTCCCCGCCGCTTCGGCTCCCCATTCGATGTGCCCTTCGAGGAAGGTATGCACGTATGCCCCCGGGGCTCCCAAAACCGGTTCTAGGCTCAGCGCGATACCGAAGTACGAAGCCATACCCGGTGGTTGTTCGAGGTTGTACATCGTGCCTTTGAGTTCAAAGTTCTCGAACACGCCCGCGGCTACTTCGAAGACGACGTGAACGACGTTCGAACCGATTTCGCTGCCGGGACAATTGGGCGCCGTAAAGGCGTGCAAGCCGGGTGCCGGTTCTATTGGCGTTCCTTCGAAGTTTTTAACCGAACACTTTGGGACCGCCTCGGGATTCGTGGACTCGCCGGGGCCCACATCGGTGCGGATGCTCTTGACATTGCCTTCTGGTCCTTCCGCTGTAAAGGGCGCCGTCTGTATGACGTGGTGTTTGATCGTGAATTCCGTGACCCCGGCGGGAGGATGACCGGCTGCCTGCGTAAAGATTTCCGAGCGGTTCGCTTCAGTGCTCGCGGCCGTACAGGGGCTTTCCACCTTGCAGTTCGACGAAAAGAAGCTTTCCACGCGAAACGAAGCCTGCGCCGCGGGCGCCGAGACGGCGAAGATCGCACCGATCAGCGGCGCCAAAAGAGCAAAGCGAGCGTGCGACCTCATAACCGACCTCCCTATAGACCCATAGCTTCTATACCCATCCCTGACTCCCCATAACCTTGGAAGTTTCGGCACCTCTCTTGCAAATCGCACCTTACACCATGCAAGAGGCGGTTGTCTAGGGAGAAGCGTTCGTCAACCAACAGGCGGGGAGAACCCCCCTGGCACTCCGAAGCTTTATGGGCGGATGTCGATCTTCGAGCCGGTCATCTCCAACGGGAGTCCATACACCGGGGCCATCAGACAGGGCAAGCTTCAATAGGGATGCGAGGGAAAACCCCACAGATCGTCGCCCTAGGGGGCGGCGGCTTCTCGATGGAGCGGGACAGCTCGCTGCTCGACGACTACGTGCTGTCGCTGATCGACAGCCCACGCCCCCGCGTCTGCTTCCTGCCCACCGCCTCGGGGGACGCGGACCACTACGTCGTGCGCTTCTATCGCCGCTTCTCCCACAGCTGTGAGGCCAGCCACGTATCGCTGTTTCGCCGCGACCAGGGCACGGGCGGGGTCGAGGACGACCTCGCGACCCACCTGCTCTCGCAGGATTTGATCTACGTCGGCGGCGGAAACGTCGTGAGCATGCTCGGCGCCTGGCGCGCGTATGGACTCGACGAGATCCTGCGCAAGGCGTGGCGCAAGGGCATCGTGCTGTGCGGGCCCTCGGCGGGCTCGCTGTGCTGGTTTGACGAGGCGCTGAGCGCGTTCCATGGCGCGCCGCGCAGCGTGCGGGGTCTCGGGCTGCTGCCGTACTCCAACTGCGTCCACTACGACGCCGAGCCCGCGCGGCGCGCCGAGTATCACCGTTTCGTCGGCGACGGCATGCGCCCGGGATTCGCCGTCGAGGACGGCGTGGCGCTGCACTTTCGCCGCACCCGCCTGAAGTGGGCCGTGAGCTCACGGCCCGGCGGATGCGCCTACCGGGTCGAGCACACCAGCGATGGCGTCGTCGAGACCCCTTTGACGGTCTCCTACCTAGGCTCGGGCGCTACCACGCGTGAGTCGCCACTTCCCAGGCGCTTGGCGCGAGAACCGGTCGCGGCGTGAGTGCCGGTGCAGACGTCCGCATGGAGGACAGGCTGATCTTCGCCATGGGTGGCGGCGGCTTCACGATGGAGCCAAACAACCCCCTGCTCGATGACTTCGTGCTGTCTCTCACTCAAGCGAAAGAACCCCGGGTGCTGTTCCTGCCGACCGCGTCCGGCGACACCACGGCCCAGATCAACGCCTTCAAGGCTCGCTTCGCAGATCGCCTCTGCGTCGCCGAATATCTCTCCCTGTTTCACCTGCGCGACCGCACCCGCACGCTGGCCGAGACCGTGCTCGCACAGGACATCCTCTACGTTGGTGGCGGCTCGATGCGCAACCTGCTGGCGCTCTGGCAGGCGCACGGGCTCGACCGCCTGCTCTTGGAGGCATGGCGTGCGGGCACGGTGCTCGCCGGCCTCAGCGCCGGAGCGATGTGCTGGTTTGAAGGCGGGGTCTCGCGCTCGAGCGGACCGCCTGAGGCCCTCGAGGGATTGGGGCTACTCGAGGGCTCGCTGACCGTCCACGCCGACGGTGAGCCCGAGCGCCTGCCGGTGTGGCTCACAAGCGTGCGCGACGGCACGCTGCCCGGAGGCTGGGCGCTCGACGACGGCGTTGGCCTGCTGTTCGCCGGGCGGCGCCTTGAGCGTGTGGTCAGCTCGCGCCCCGGCGCGGGCGCCCAGCGCGTGGACCAGGTGGCCGGCGAGCTCGTCCGCCACCGCCTGGAGCCCGAGCTCCTCGGAGATAGCCCACAGGGCGCGCTCGGGGGAATCGACGAGGCCGTGGAGGAACTGCGCCGTGAAAACCGGCTGCGCCGCGGCATCGCCGGCGAGGGAGGTTAGGCGATGCAGGCCAGCAAAGTCGCTATCTGCGACTGCTCTTTCGCGCTTTGGCCGGCCTAGGGGGATAGCGCTTGCGCTCGGCCGCCGTCATCTTGCGGATTGTCAGCGACCCGTCCTTGACCTGTCGCTCGACATCCTCGAGTTTCGCGACGCGACGCTCGGCGGCCCGGTCTGCCTGAGTGGCCATTACTCAAGGGTAGCGCGCCCTGGGAGAAAGCCGGTACTACGTCAGGCAAGTACCGCCGCGCGCCGCTTTAGCTCGGTCTGAGTGACCGTGTTCTCGGCGCACTGCGCAGCGCGCAGGTAGGCGCGCGCGGCCTGTGCGTGGTTGCCGGCACGATCGAGCAAACCGGCGTGAGCTACGTGCAATGGGGCATAACCGTCGAGCGTGCCGCCGCGCAGCAGCGGCTCGAGAACCGCAAGCCCGGCGTTTGGGCCCTCGGCACGACCGAGCGCGACCGCGCGGTTGACCTCCACGACTGCTGACGGCGTACGACGCGCGAGCTCAGCGTACAAAGCCGCGATCTGCGCCCAGTCGGTGTCCACTGGTGAGGCAGCCGTCGCGTGCAATGCCGCGATCGCAGCCTGTAGCTGGTAGAGACCTGGTGCCCGGCGGCGAAGAGCCCCGTCGAGCAGGCGCTCGCCCTCGCGGATTCGGCCACGGTCCCACAGCGAGCGGTCCTGATCGTCGAGCGCGACGAGCTCGCCGTGGGTGTCGACTCGCGCCTGCAGCCGCGAGTCGTGCAACAGCATCAGCGCCAGCAAGCCCGCGACCTCGGGGTCGTCCGGCATCAAACCATGCAGCAGCCGTCCCAGGCGGATCGCCTCCGCGCACAGCTCGCCGCGCACCAGCCGCTCGCCACCTGAGGCTGCCCAGCCCTCGTTGAAGATCAGATAGAGGACCTTCAGTACGCCTGGAAGCAGATCGGGCAGCTCCTCATCAGCAGGCACGCGATAGGGAATGTGCGCGGCCGCGATCTTGCGCTTAGCGCGCACGATCCGCTGGGCCATCGTGGGCTCGGCGACGAGGAACGCGCGCGCGATCTCCCCCGTGCTCAAGCCCCCGAGGGTGCGCAGCGTGAGCGCCACGCGCGCCTCCATCGCAAGGGCCGGATGGCAGCAGGTGAAGATCAGACGCAGCTGGTCATCGCTCACGACCGAGGGCACGGTCTCCCCGGCGGCGTCCGCCGCGCCGGCGTCGCGCTGCGCAAGCACCTTCAGGCGCTCGATTCGGTCACCCAGCGTGCGGTCCCGGCGCAACCGGTCGATCGCGCGCCGGCGCGCGGTCACCGTGATCCACGCGCCCGGGCTGGCGGGCACACCGTCTCGCTCCCACGCGACGATCGCCGCCGCGAACGCCTCCTGCACCGCGTCCTCGGCGAGCTGGAAGTCGCCGAGCTGGCGGATGAGCGTGGCGAGCACCGCGGCGCGCTCGCGACGGAACGCCGCCTCCACGGCCACGGCACTCGCAGAGCTCACGTCTTACATTCCCGGGAGGACCATCACCGGACGAACCTCCACGGAGCCGTACGGCGCGCTCGGGATCTGCGCCGCCCACTTCAGCGCCGCGTCGAGATCGGGGACGTCGATCAGGTAGTACCCGCCAAGGATCTCCTTGGTCTCGGCGAAAGGGCCGTCGGTCAAGACGGTCTCGCCACCCCGCACACGCACGGTCGTGGCGGTGTCGATTCCCTCGAGTGGGTCGCCCGCCACCATCACACCGGCATCGCGCAGCGCCTGCGTGTAGGAGCCCCAGCGGGGGAACTCGGCCTGGCGCTCCTCAGGCGAGGGCCCGCCCTCGGCCGGCGAGTAGATCAGCATCATGTATTGGGGCATTGCAATACCTCCTGGTCGGGACCGGCAGATTCCGGCCTTTGTCTGCACGACGAACGGGACAACCCCAATTCGACACCACCCCCGCCGGAGGCTATTGTCGCAGCTCGACTACGAGCGGGATCCCGTTGTCGAACCAGCTGCGATGCAGCTCCTTGATCTTCGCGCGCGTCGGTCGCCCACCGCGATGAAAGGTGCACTCGACGAAGTCGAACGGGTTGATGGTCTCGCAGTAGATATCGGCCGCCGCTTCTATCTCCGCCGCATCTTGGCACTCGCGCGCGACTCCCGCGAATGTTCCTCCCCGGATGCGCAAGCGCACCTCCGGGTCTGCACGGATGTTCAGCACCCAGGCCGATGCCCAGCTCGTCGCGATCGTGTCCACTGTCGGGCGGATCATCACAATGTACGCCTTGTTTCCACTGCGAATCACGTGGATGCATTTACGGCGAGCCCTCCCGGTTCTGCGGCCGGTCGTCGTGAGCACGCCGAATCCCGAAGGAGGCCGGGCCGTGAAGAACGGAAGCATCATCGCGCTGAGGACACGACCACCCCTCGCAGACCGCATGAACGGGTTGCGCTTTCGCTCCGGAAGGAACACCGGTCCGGTCAACCCCGCGCGAACTGGCCGTGGAAGCCATCGGCAGTCACAATCATTCCTTCCGCATCATTTCATCCGAACGATACGTACCGTACGTCAGCCCGGCGAGGATGTCAAGCGCAGCCGAGGCCTTGCCTGCGGAGCGTGCGCTACCGATAGCCGAAGATCAAGGGAACCGTCTTAGTGATCGCGTTGCCGCCCCTGGGCACATAGCTCAACCTGATATTTGCCCGGACTCGCCCATGCCGTTTGACAGCTGTCTTGGCAGCGGGCCTCAGCTCTACTTCGAGCCTCACACGATCATCCTTGCGAACGGTCACTTTGGCGCGTTTGATCTGGCTTCCGTCGGCAACAACTTTGCCGGCCTTCGGCACAGCGAGCGTGATCACTCCATAGCACTCTCCTCGCGACACACGCGAAAGAACCTGAAACGTGGTCCGCTCACGGACCGCTTGTACTCGCAGCTTGCCTTGAGGCTTTGTCTTTACGTTGATCATGCGCTCAACTTACGAGCCGCTTTGGACGGTTTCTTCGCGCGGAGGGCCTCACCGGCATTTTTCCGGCTCTTCTTGTCCCGTTTGGATGGCCCCGTCGGATAGGAAGACAACCACGAGCGGATCGAGTCAGCCATGTCGCCTATCAGCATCAACCGAGTCGTCCTCACCGGATATCTCACCAGCGACCCCGTCCTGCGCGCGCTGCCTTCCGGGCTCAGCGTGTGCGACCTACGGATCGCGGTCGCCGCCAGACGCCGCGATCCGGTCACGGGGGAGTGGGGCGAGAGGCCCAACTACTTCGACGTGGTCGTGTTCGGCGGCCAAGGTGAGACCGTCGCCAAGTACATGCAGAAGGGCCGTCCTATAGCCATCGACGGGCGCCTTCACTGGCGAGAATGGGAGACCAAAGACGGCCGCCAAGCACAGGCCGTGAACGTCATCGCCGAGACCGCGCAGTTCATGGGGAGCCCGCCGGGCGAGTCCCATGGCGCCGCCGGCAACGGCCAAGGAGCGCCAGAGGGCAGCACCGTAGGTGATGAGGAGTCGCTGAATAGCGCGGACGGAGAGGAGCTTCAGAGAATGGACGAAGAGGCGCTCGCCGCAGGCCCAGAGAGCGCGGGCGAGGATCAGCAGACCATGGAGGAGGAGGCGCTCGCCATGGGCCCCCTCGTGGACTACCGGGAGCAATAACTACCCGCGAGCTCTAGCACCGATGAGGAGGCCGTGCGCGCGCCGGCGCCATGGAGGAGATCGAGCACGTCCTGGGCGTGACGCACGAGATACGCGCCGTCGGCGAGCAGCGCGTGCGCACCACACGACTCCGGCGAGGTAATCGGCCCCGGCACGGCCCCCACGTCCCGGCCCGCGGCGAGGGCGAGGGTAGCGGGCATCATCGCGCGGTAGCTATCGTCGCACTCGACAACCACGGTGAGTGTGGCGAGCGCCGCGACGAGGCGGCTGCGCGCCGTATAGCACCAGTCTCTGACCGGTGTGGTGCAGGGCAACTCGGAGACCACGCAGCCCACCTCCAGCATCCGTTCATAGAGAGCGCACCTGGGCGCTGGGTAGCAGATGTCAACCCCTCCCGGCATAACCGTCAGGGTGGGGCCTTCCGCATCCAGCGCCCCGGCATGTGCAGCCGCAGCGATTCCATCCCCCAAACCGCCAATGATCGTCACGCCGGCGCCCGCCAAGTCGCGCGCGAGGCCATGCGCGACCTCGATGCCGTAATTCGTGGCCTCGAGTGAGCCGGTGATCGCGACGGCGGGCTCGGTGAGCATGCCCTTCAAACGCCCTGGCGGCGCGGCGAGATATAGGACCGCGGGGGCTCCGGTGAGACCGGCGAGCACCAGCGGATAGCCGGGGTCGTGACGGCACAATGCCGTCACACCCCGGGCGTTGGGGATCCACTGCTTCTGGAAGCTCTCGTAGCGGCTGCGCAGGTCCTGATTCTCAGAGGCGCCAGCCGCGGCGAGCAGCTCATCACCGTCCAGTTCCAGCAACCCGACCAGGCGCTGCCAGTCACTGCCCTGTTCGTCCAAGTAACGGCTGCATGCACGAAGCAGCCAACTCGAGCGCAGGCACTCCTCACAGGCTCGCGGGTGGCGCATTGCAGGGGCCGGAACAGGCATCCAGGCCAGGCTACGCAGCACTTAGGACGAAGCGCTCGCGCGGCATGCGTGGGTCCCCTGGCCCGTGAGCGCATCTCAGGGAGCTACATGGATGTTGACCGTGTTGCTGGAGCCGGAGGTGTAGGGGTAGCCCTGTGCGCCGTTATTGGGCAGGGCGACGCGGAATGAGTAGGTCGTTGGTTCTTCGGTGGCGTGGAAGCGGTAGCTGTAGTGGAACCGCCCCTTCGTGTTGGCCTCCACCTGGTCAAAGACTTTCCATATCCGGCCAATCCGCACCTCCACGTCGAGAGTCACACCCTGCTTTGGGTATGGCCCACCCGCGATCGCGCCGGCCCAGTGGATCGAGTGCTCGTTGCGCGTGCGGTGTGGGGTGATCTGCAGTTTGATCCTCGGACGGACCAGGATGTTCGCCGTCGCGGTCGCTGAGGGTGTCGTTTCGTCGCTGTAGGCGGTGTAGGAGAACCGCAGCTTGCGATCGGGGCCCATCGGCACCTTGTAGGAGAAGGAGCCGTCGGCAGCGGTCTGGACGGCGCCGTTGATCGCTGCTTTGGGGGGCCCGCCGCTCGTAGCGACCAGGACACGGGCGTCACGAACCGGCACGCTTGCACAGTGCAGGACGCCCTTGATCGTAACGGTCTCACCGTAAGAGATGACCGGCGGCTTGGCCCTACCGTTGACCAGGAGGCTCAACGTCTCTCCAGCACATGGAGACTGACCATTAGGGATATGCGGCGCTGAGGGCCCGCCGGCACCATTTGTCGTGATCGTGTGGCTGCCGGCGATGGTCGTATTGCCCGCGGCGTTGACGATTTGCAATGCCAGTTCATGCGAGCCGTTAGCAACGGTGCTCGTGTTCCAGCTGAGCGCGTCTGACCGGCTCAGAGGGCATGCGACGAAGTTTGTGTATGGGCACTGCGCCGGGTAATCCTTCTGCGCGAGCACTTTGCCATCGACGAGCAACTGCGCGCTGCGAACACCGGTGTCGGCGTCGGAGGCGTTGAAGGTCAGTGATTGGGTGCCGGCGAGTGGTCCGGTGCCTGCAAGTGCGCCGCCCGTGACCGTTGCAGAGGGCAGATTGTTGTCGCTGAGCGTCAGCTGTGCGCCGAAGAGCTCGAGATTGGGGTTCTCTCCGCTTCCGAAGGTGCAGCCGTTGCCGGCGTCGCTGTTCGAGCAGTAGTCCGCCAGGGTCAGCTCGGTCGTATTGGACGGCAGCGTCCATGTGTCAGGGGTACCCGAACTATTTTTCGCAGTCGCTGCTTCCTCGACGATGCCGGTATTCACGGACGCAAGCGCGAAGGTCGTGGCCCCTGAGACCTGCTGGGGCACGAACCACCAGACCCGCGCCGCACGGATAGTGATGCCGCTGCCGGCGGGAACCGCCACCTGCACGCCGTCGAGGCTGGCCGGGCCCATGTATCCACCCTCGGGTCCGATCCAGTTGCCGGGTCCCCCGCTGCAGCTGCCCCTGGTGTTCTGCGGCGCGCCGAACACCGTCCACGGGCCAGAGTCGCTGGGGCTGCCGGGTGCCGACGGGCAGTCGTTGATCACATAGGTACCCGCGCGGGCGCTCGCTGCGAGCGCGAGCGCAGTGAGGATGGCCAAGATCGCAGCCACTGGTGCGAGCCGCGCACCCCAGTACCGGTGCTTGGCAGCGCTCACCACGATGGCCTGCCGACGATACATACGCTCAGTGCTCGTGCACGGCGACGTTTCTGGAGGTGCCGTCAAGGAATGGGAAGTCCGCCTCGTAGCGTGAGAGGACGCGGAAGCGGTAGGTCACGGGGCCCGGGAACCTGAAGCGGTAGCTCGCGTGATAGCGACCCTTCGCGTCTGTGCGGATCGTGTCGAACTGGATCCATTCGCCCCCTGAACGCGCCTCCAGCACGAGCTGCTTGCCGGCTTCTGGGATCGGGGTGCCGTGCAGCACACCACTAAAGAAAATCTTCCGCCCAACGCTCGCGCTGCGCGGAGCGATCTTCAGGGTGATGCCGGCATGCACATTCAGCCTGAGGGCCGCTGTCGCGATCGGGATGGTGTCATTCACATGGCTGCGGTAGCGCAAGCTCAGCGCACTGGAGGACACGTTCCCCCCAAGGACGATTGTCCACTGGCCAGCGGGCCCAGTAGAGACACCGCCGATCCGCCGTGCCGGAGCGCCCTGGTAGGCCGGGGTCGCATACACATCGATCATTGCTCCGGAGACCGGCTGGCCAGCGAGCGTCGTGAGAGTCCCCGAGATCCGGTTACGCACCCCATAGCTGCTCGTCAGGGCCACCTTGCGAGTCCGTATCCAATGCGCAGTGAGCTTGGCCTGATCAGAGGCATTCGTGCCATTGAGCGCCCCTCGTGTCACGGCGGGACTACCTGGGCCGATCTGCGCGCCGCCCGGGGAACCCACAGAGCCGTTCGCGACCGTGATCTGGCGATCGAGCACCACAGCGGAGTTACTCGCGGCATCGGTCACGCTCACTATGAGATGGTGCGGGCCGTTGCTCAAAGCGGTCGTGTTGAAGGGAATGTCGGCGCTCAGCGACGGCAGGCAGGGCTGAGGGGAGAGGAATGCCGCCAGCCCGTCCGTGGTCTGCCCCACGTTGCGACAGCGACCGTCGTTTTCGTTGAGGAGGAGGCTCTGCACCACATGGCCGTCCACGTTGAAGACCGCCTGGTAGATCCCCGAGCCGGCGTCAGCGGCGGAGAAGGTGAGATCGCTGGTGCCGCTCACCGTCGCTGCGCTGGCCAGTTCGCCACCGACGCCGCTCGCCGAAGGCTGGCTGTCCTGTTTGAGCACGATGTTCGCCTCATAGACATACACGACTACAGCGAACCCGCTTGCGTCGCCGGGGCCGCCCGGGCACTGCCAGTTGGTTACCCCGCCGCAGGACGCCGTCATGTAGATGTGTGAGCCGAGGTTGCTTGGGGCTAGTTCGACGCGATTGACGCCCGATAGGGGATTGCCAGGTTCGCCCTGGCCCGGGCACGAGTTGTTGGGGCAAGCATCGAACACGTTCGCGGAGTCGTAGGTGTAGTTGGGCGCGGCCAGCCAGAAAACGTAGGTGGCATTCGAAGCGGTGCCGCCCGCGGTGTCCCCCGCGCGCCACAGCGTCGCCTTGGCGATGCTCTCGCCCGACGGGGCGTTAAATGCCCACGTGGTCAAGTCCGTGTTGGCTAGGTGGGAGAAGTTCGCGCCCTCCGCCGCGTACAGCGCACCTCCTCCAGGACACGAATTCCCGTCGTAGTCCCACGCGCCGCCAACCGAGCCGGTCCACCCTTCTATTGGCGCCGGCGACCCAGCCGGGGTACGACAGGAGTAGACGTGATACTCGCCCGCGGAGGCCAGCGAAGGCACGGCGAGAAGACAGACCGCAGCGGCCAGGACCACAGCTGCAAGCCGCGCCGCTGCTACCCGTCCCCAGCGCCTTCCCATCGTCTGTTCTATCGACAAGCCTCGCATCTCCACCTTGCTCTCACGGGCCTTCTACCCACCGGCCTATCTTCTTATACCGACCATTTCTGTGCGACGGGACAGTTCTGACCCCTCGGGGCTGTGAAGCCGCTTTCGGCGAGCCGCGAGCCCAGGGGGCTTCGATGGCGATCTTCCGTGCGCTCCAGAGGAAGGAACCGGGAATCTGTCCCGTTTGGTTGCGCTCGTCGGATAGGGAGCTAGAGGCTCTCCACAACCCGTCCGATGCTGGGGCGGCGCGTGGTTTTGAGCGCAACCCCACGACGCAACCCCACGAACGAATAGGAGCCAGCCGTGTCGAGCACCAATATCAACCACGTCGTCCTCACTGGGCGACTCACGAGCGACCCCGACCTGCGTGTCCTCCCATCAGGGAGCTCCGTCTGCCACCTACGGGTTGCGGTCAACGCAAGGCGGCGTAACCCGACCGGAGACTGGGTCGAGAAGCCCAACTTCTTCGATGTCGTCGTGTATGGCAGCCCGGGCGCGAATGTCGCCAAATACATGTACAAGGGTCGCCCGGTAGCGATCAATGGGCGACTGGACTGGCGGGAGTGGGACACCGCCGACGGGCGCAAGGCCCAATCGGTGAGCATCATCGCCAGCAACGTGCAGTTCCTCGGGAGCCCGCCGAGCGAGTCTGAGTCCGATGGCGCCGCCGGCAACGGCACAGGAGCGCTGGAGGGCATCACCGGAGGTGATGAGGAGGCGCTGGACATCAGCGACCAGGAGGCGATTGCCGCGGCTGCCGCCTAGGGCCAGAAGGAGATGGCGGGGGAGAGCGCGGCGGCCCTCTCCCCCGCTTTCTCTTATCTATCCGGCGTACTAAGGATCTATCCGAGAACCCCTCAGCTCGCGTCCCACGGGCCGCTGAGGAGGTATCTCGGGGGTTCTCGGATGGTTTCTAAGGCTGAGCGGCAGCTCTGAATGTGTGTGCAGCCACGCCCCGATGTCCGTGAGCACGTGCTCACGATCCTGCGGAAGCTCGTTTACGACCTCGTGGAACAAGCCGTCGTAGATCTTCAGCGTCTTGTCATCAGAGCTCGCGCGCTCATGCACCAGGCGGCTGCCCCGCACGGAAACCAGCCGGTCCTCAGAGCCATGCACCAGCAGCAGTGCAAGCGTGAGGTTTCCCAGCTGCTCGGGAAACGCTTCGGTCGCGTCCGCGATCTCGGCCACCGTTCGTACCGGCAGCTTGCCGTGATGAACGAGCGGATCGGTCCGGTAGGCCTGCACCTCCCGCGGATCGCGGCTTATGGTGGCCGGATCGACGCTCAAGGCGGGCAGCCGGGGAGCAATTGCCGAGAGTGCCTTAGCCGCAAGCCGAACCGGCGCCGGAGGAAGATCGATCACCGCCAAGGTGCCCGAAAGGATCATGCCGTCGAGCTTGTCCTGGTGGCGCAGCGCGTAGCGCAGGGCGATCGTGGCGCCGAGGCTGTGACCGAGGAGGAACAAGGGAACCTCTGGATGCTCGCGACGGGCCATGTCGATCAGCACATCCAGGTCGGCCGCCGCATTGTCGAGACGATCAATGAGCGCGCGAGGACCGGCGGAGCGGCCATGACCGCGGTGGTCGAGCGCATACACCGGATAACCCAGCCCGGCGTAGCGAACCGCGACATGCTCGTAGCGGCTGCTGTGCTCACCGGCGCCGTGTGAGATGACCACAACAGCGCGTGCCGGCATCGCGTGCACCCGCCATGCCTGCCAGAAGATCTCGAGCCCTTTTACTCCCGCGAACTGTCCTTCCACGTTCTCCACGGGCATCATTGGAGTCTATAGGCCGATGGGATCAGACCGATGAGATTCTCCACGCTCTACGGTCATAGCTGCAGCACCCCACGAACAGGAGGATTGAAATGACCGACACCACCACCTCAACCCGCATCACTCAGGTGGGGACCGTGATCGTCCCCGTTGCAGATCAGGACGCGGCGATCGCCTTCTACACCGGCAAGCTCGGCTTCGAGAAGCGTATGGACGTTCCCTTCGGCAACGGCGACCGCTGGGTCGAAGTTGCGCCGGCGGGTGCAGACACGACGGTCGCGATCGTGAAGCCGCGCCCCGGCGAACCTACGGGCGTCGAGACGCGTATCGCGCTGTCGAGCTCGGACATAGACTCAGACCACGCCGACCTGAAAGCCCGCGGCGTCGACGTCGACGATGAGGTGTCGCGCATGGGTGACCCGGTGCCGCCGATGTTCTTCTTCCGCGACCAGGATGGCAACAAACTGTTCGTCGTCCAGACAAGCTGATCAAGCCGGGCAGGGCCGCCGCGAGACTGTCGTCGCGGCGGCCCTCCGCCGATCACGATCCCACAGGAGGGCACGATGTCAAAGCTGAGATTCGAGGTTTCGATGTCGCTGGACGGCTTCATCGCTGGGCCGAATCCAAGCGAGGAGCACCCGCTCGGCGAAGGCGGCATGCAGCTTCACGAGTGGGCATTCGAGCTCGCGGAGTGGCGCGCGTCGCACGGCAAAGACGGCGGCGAGGTCAACGCAAGCACGCCGGTCGTGCAAGCGATGGTCGCCAACACCGGCGCGATCGTGATGGGACGCAACATGTTCGGCGGCGGCCCCGGGCCGTGGGGCGAGGACCCGTGGCAGGGCTGGTGGGGCGAGGATCCGCCGTTTCACGCGCCCGTGTTCGTGCTCACCCACCACGCGCGCGAGCCGCTGCACAAGGACGGCGGCACCACGTTTCACTTCGTCACCGACGGCATCGAGTCCGCGCTCGAGCAGGCTCGCCAGGCGGCCGGTGACCGCGACATCTCACTCGCCGGCGGCGCTTACGTCGCGCAGCAGGCTCTCGCCGCCGGCCTCGTCGACGAGTTCACCCTCAGCGTCGTCCCGGTCCTGCTCGGCAGCGGCACGCGGCTGCTGGAGAACCTCGGCGCCGATCTCAAGCTGGCACAGGCCGACGTCGTGCAGGCGCCCGGCGTCACCCACCTCAAGTACCGCGTCGTCAACTGAGCTCAACCAGCTCCGTTATTCCCGATGTCACGGCGTCAAGCCGCAAGCCCCGGCGAGCCGCCGCGATGTCCGGCACAGAATGTGGCTCCGGTTTATGGCGATCGAGCAGCTCTGGCTCAATCTCGCCGTTCACGATGCCGACCTCTTCACCGGCTCGCAGCAGCGTTTGACCGTGGCAGCTGACGCCTTCAGAGCGGGCGTGGGATTGGAGCAGCCTGAGGAACGCCAAGTCATTGGTGAACACGATCACCTGCCTGTCACGTGACTCACCCACGAGCCGTTGGGCGAGGTACTCACGCCGGGCCTGATCCAGCGAGGTGGCCGGATCATCGAGCACAATCGCCGAGCGGTTAGTGCTGACCGCCAGTTCGGCGAGAAAGAATGCCATGCTCAAAACCCGCTGCTCTCCGTCGCTGAGGACCTGCGCGACACCGTCAGGGCAGTGCTTCGCATCGAGCTTCACGCGGACGACGATCTGCCCTTTGCGAACGCTACCCGCCACGGTGACCCGCAGCGAGTACGGCGTCAGCTGGCTCAGCTCATTCGCGAGTGCCGCACGCAGGTCGCCGGTGATCCCCTGCATCCCCAGTTTGCGCTGCGTGACGCTGATGCTTTGTGAGTCGAGCTGTCGCATCGCAATCGCGATCTGCTCGCGCCGGCGGAGCTGTTCCACGCGCTCGCGCACCGCGTCGAGGCGGCCGGCCAGACGCACCCGGTCGCGCAGCTCGGCCAACCGGCCCAGCAGCTCGCGCCGTTTCTGCTCGTCGCGCAGCTCCGCGTGAGATGCCGCCAGCTTCGCCTGCGCGTCCAGTGCGCCGGAGATGACCTTCAAACCGGGAAGCGGTTGGAGCGGCTCTTGCAGCCGGCCATCGGGTTGCTCCTCAGACAGCCAAGCGGTGAGCGCCGCGCACCGGCTGGCATACGCAGAGAGCGCGGCCTTCATCTCCGCCGCGACCTCATCGTCGTCGATACCCGCAAGCGACGCCTGCACCCGGGCGCCAAGCGCCGGCGGCTCAGGCGCCTGCTGGAGCAGAGAAGCCGCGCGCCTGCGCAAGTGCGTAAGCCTTCCTTCTAGATCGCTGCAGACGAACTGCTCGAATGCAATGAAGCGCCGGCGAGCCTGCTCGCCGAGCTCCTGTTGGCACAGTCCACAACGCGCATCGTCCGAGACATCCGGGAACGGCACCCCCGCCGAGGCTGCGAAGCTTTTCGCGGCCTCCCACAGCAGCTTCCATGACCCCTCCCCTGTACCCTGAACCGGCGCGTCCGAGAGTGCCTCGCGGACGAGTCCTCGCTGCGCTGCGATCGTCTCTTCGCGGCTCTTGCGGATCGTTCGTGCCTGCGCGATAACGTCGTCACCAACTGCCTGCAGCGCCTCGTCGAGCGCGGCGTGCGCCGCCTGCAGGGCCAACGCACCACGCCTAGCCGCCGCCTCGAGTGCGGCGCTGTGCTGCGAGGAGAGATCGGCCTCCATCTCACTCAGTCTCTGCAGCTCGGTGCGCTCACGCTCGCTCAGCACCGCCAGTGCCGTTGCCCGCTCCGCCAGTGCCGTTGCCCGCTCCGCCGCCTCCGCCGCACTGAGATTTGCCACGAGCTGCCCGGCCTCGGTCTCCGGCGAGAAGCCGTCAAGATCCGGCACGAGCCCGGCGAGCGCACCTGACCGTTCGCGCAGCCGAGCCGATATCGCGACCTGCGCGCGCACCATCCGGTCGAACAGCACAAGTGGGCGCGGGACGAAGTCGATCTGGTTGTCCTCGCTCACATAAACGCGCGCGCACGCGGCGTCAAACACAGAGATGCTCGAGAGCAGACGTGGTGGGCGCTCGTCCAAGTCGAGCTCGAGCTCCACATTTTCCTCGCCAGCCTTCGCGAAGATCCTCGCCGTTTGCTTGCCGTTACCAGCACCCGAACCGAAAACATTGGGGAGAACCTCGCCCGGCTTTACCGACCGGCACGAATGCCTGAGCAGGCGCGTGAGCCCGCTCTTACCGGCACCGGTATCGCCATAAACCACGTTGAGCCCCGGCGCGAACCGCAGCCGCTGGCCCGGCGCCAGGCGATTAATATTCTGCACGTCGCCGAGCGCACGCAGCCGCACCGGTGCAGCCGCACCCTCCTCGGACGGGAGATCCTCCATCTCCAGCAGACACGCCCGCCCGCCCGCCGGGGCGCCATCGAGAATCAGCTCCAAAACCTCCCCGGTCTCCTCTGCTGTGAGCTGATCGCTGATGGCAAGGCGGCGTGCGAGATCCTGCTGCCAAGGCGGCAGCGTCTGGACCCAATCGAAGATTTCTTGTTGCAGGCTCGAAGTCATGGAATCGAGAGTAATCACTGCTTGCGACGGTTCTCTCGGCCCGAGGTGTGCTGCGCGCAGGTCGCAGACAACTGTCTGCTAGACTGTCTTGCATGTCTTTGATCGTTGGAGAAGCACTGAATCGCCGGTCGGACCTGCAGAAGGTGATCGCGCAGCTTCAGGACCGCCTATCTGCCTGCGTGCTGGCCCAGGAGGGCGAGGAGCCACCCGAGCGCCCCGACGAGCTGCTGGCCGAGCTCGACCGGCGGTGCGACGAGCTTGAGGGGCTGATCGCGAAGATCAACCAGGCCAACGCCGCGGCCAGGCTCGCGACCGGCGAGACCGTCACTGAGGGACTCGCCCGGCGCGACACGATCACACTGCGCCAGGGTGCCTTGCGTGCCGCGATCACAGCCGCCACCGGGCGGTCGGTCGGCCTCGGATTGAGGTATAGCCGCTCCGAGATCCGCATGGTGAGGCAGGTGAATGTGAGCGAGCTTCAGAGCAGGCTCGACGAGCTGGCGAAGGAGAGACGGGAGTTGGACAATCGCCTGCAGGAGCACAACTGGCAGGCGACTTTGATCGAATGAGCAGTCGGTAGCCGACAGGGGCGAGCGTCGAGGCCAGCGGCCGGCCAAAGGTCGCACGTATCCATAGATCCCTGACCAGGAGCGCCGGGGGCAGGCGCACGCGGGGCCGGAATCCCGCATACCGTCAGCCCAGCAACAGGCAGCGCACACCGAGTATCGCGGATCGAGCACAACCAGACGCTGACTTGCGGTGAGGGTGGGTAAGGGGACTGTTGACGCGGTGGAGGGCATCACCTCCGTTGTAGGCTTATTCGATGGGTCTCAGTGACCGTCACATAGCCGAGCAGGACCGGTGCTCAACGTGTCAGGGGTCGGGCTGGACGTGGTGGCCAGCCACGGAGCCCCCAGAAGAGGGCAAGTGGATCGTCTGCCGCGCTTGCATCGGCACGGGCCGCACCGACCACAAGGGCCGCAAGCGACAGAAGCCGGACGAGGCACCCGGCAGCTAACGCGCAGGTTCCGGATCTTCGTTCCGGCCGGTCGTACGTTAGGGACTGCTCGGGGGGCGACTTGAACGTCAGGGTCCGAGTGCGCCGATCGGGATGACGGCCACACCGTCCTTGCGCCGGTAGCCGTAGCCGGTCGCGACGATCACGCCCAGCAGCGCCGGATTCCCAGAGCTCGTAGTGTCGATCCGCTCAGCGAACCGCGTCAGGCTCGCCGCGGCGTCGTCGATCTGCCCCTGCCCGAGCTTCACCTCGAAGGCCATCCAGCGACCATCGCCCGTCTCGACGATCGCGTCGACCTCCAGGCCGCCGCTGTCTCGGTACTGCGAGACTCGCGCGTCAGCTGCCTGCGCATATACGCGCAGGTCCCGTACTACGAGCGACTCGAACAAGAAGCCGAGCAGGTTGAGATCTCCCAGCAGCCGATCGGGTGTCGCTCCCAGCGCCGCCACCGCCAGCGAGGGGTCGACGAAGTGCCGCTTCGGCGCCGTGCGTAACCGGTGCTTGGAGCGCAGGTGCGGCGCCCAGGCAGGCTGGTCCTCGACGACCATCAGCCGCTCCAGTGCTCCAATGTACTCGCGCACCGTGTCGTCCTTCAACGGGCCGTCGGCGCCGTCGGTGTCCCTGGCGAGCGTCGCCGCCGAGGCGTGAGTGGCGACGTTGCGCGCGAGGCTTGAAAGCAGCCGCCTCACGCGACCCGGGTCGCGGTGAATGCCGTCCACGCGGCCGACATCGACGCGCGCGATCTCCTCCAGGTAATCCCGCACGGCGAGTAGGACATCCGGGACACCGCGCCCGCGAAGACCCGGCCATCCGCCGAGGGCGATCTCCTCCGCGACGTCAGCCACCGTCAGCCCCGGGTCGGCGCCCGGGCTCACGCTGCCCTCCAGTAGCTCGCTCAGCGAGACACTCCCGGCGCTGCGGCCTGTCTCGAAGAGGCTCATCGGACGCATGCGCAGACGGGCGATCCGGCCGGCGCCAGTGTGCCGCGTGATGTCGTCCGGGGGGACCGCGGAGCCGGTCAAGATGAACTGGCCAGGGTACGAGCGGTCGTCGATCGCCCTGCGGACGTAGTTCCAGATCGCCGGCTCGATCTGCCACTCATCGAGGAGCCGTGGCGTTGGGCCGTCGAGCACCAGCGCTGGATCCACCGCGATCGCCGCTCTGGCGTTGGCGTCGACATCGAGCAGGACCTCGCTCGCAGCTACTTGCCGGGCAGTGGCCGTCTTCCCACACGCCCTCGGTCCCTCGATCACGACAGCGCCAACGGCGCTCAAGCGAGCCCCGAGCTCGTGATCTACGATCCTAGGCTGGTAGCCGACGGGGAGAATGCAAAGATTGTAGCGGGGATAATGCAGCACATACAGCGGGGAGAAAGCAGCGTCTTCGGTATTTGCTCGGGGAAGAGGTCGCTCATCGAGTTCACGGAGATCATTCGTGGGCGCCCCGCCTTCTTCGCCGTGCAGCTGCTCGACGGATTCCTCTCCACACGCGCGCGCACGCGCGTGGGGAGCTCCCCGAAATCATCTCGCAGGCCGGCTTCTCGGCCGTCACCGTGTTCGGCCGCCACCGCACCGGCGGCGGCACACTGGACCTGATCGAAGCGCTGCGCTGAGACCCGTGTAGCGACTGGCCTTACCCGCCTGGCTACTGTATTGCTCATCGTGGTGCTTCCTGCCGAGGGTTATCAGCTCAAGCGGATCTCGTCGAAGGCCTACGAGCATCCCGCCGATCGTGCCGCGACAGCGGCGCTGAAGGCGATTCCGCACCTCGACACAGTCGTCCGCAAGATCATCGAGTTCGGCTACGAGCGCGCCCTGCGCCGCGGCGTCCTCGGGTCCGCGGTGCGTCTGGGTGACGATCAGCTCCCCCACGTCTGGCAAGCTCACGCGCGGGCCTACGCGACGCTCGACCTCAAGCCGGTGCCGGATCTGTACCTCACGCAATTCCCGATCGCCAACGCCCTGACGATCGGCGCCGGGCAGCCAATCGTCGTCATCAACTCTGAGCTCGTACAGCTGCTGGACGCCGAACAGCTGCGGGGGGTGTTTGGCCATGAGGCGGGGCACGTGCTGTCCGACCACGTCCTCTATCGCACAGCCCTGGTCATCCTGCTCAGACTGTCGGCGCTGCCCGGCATACCGGTGCCGCTATTCCCGCTGCGAGCCGCGCTGATGGAGTGGTTTCGCGCGGCCGAGCTGAGCTGCGACCGCGCGGCCGCGCTCGTCATCCGCGATCCGCTGGCTGTGTGCCGCACGCTGATGGTGATCGCCGCAGGCGCCGAGGGCGCCAACCTCGATCTCGACGTGTTCATGAAGCAGGGCCAGGACTACCGCGAGAAGACCTCCCCCTTCGACCGCTTCTCCCGGCTGCTTAGCGACCTCAACCTCACGCACCCAATGTCAGTTCAGCGGGTGCACGAGCTGATGGAGTGGGTCAAGTCCGGTGACTATGACCGCATCGTTGCAGGCGCCTACATCTCGCGCGACGAGCCGCAGAGCCCGCGGGCCGAGGCGGGCGATGCGGTCGCTCACTACGCCGAACGCTTCCGCGACACGTTCAAGGAGCTCGGCGAGTCGATTGAGGACACCGGTCAGCAGCTCAGCGACTGGCTACGCAAAACGCGCAGCGATTAGTAATAGATCAGACAACGCGATGAGCGACGCGGTTCCATACGCCAACTACCAGTACGAGATATACCTGCGCGGTATGGCGGGACAGCGTCCCGCGCGGTCGTTTGACTGGCGCCAGTTGGAGCAGGACGCGCTGCATTTGCTGCAGCGCGGACCGCGGGGATATATCGCGGGGGGCGCGGGGCTGGGCGAGACGATGCGCGCGAATCGCGAGGCGTTTGACCACTGGCGCTTGCGGCCACGGATGCTGCGCGATGTCTCAGAGCGGAGCCTCGAGCGCACGGTGCTGGGAACGGAGCTGCCCGCCCCGGTGCTGCTGGCGCCGGTCGGGGTGCAGACGCTGGCGCATCCAGAGGGGGAGCTGGCGATGGCTCGGGGCGCGGCGCAGGTAGGGGTGCCGTTCGTGGCCAGCACGGCGGCGTCGCACACGATCGAGCAGATCGCAGAGGAGGCCGGGGAGCTCGCGCGCTGGTATCAGCTGTACTGGCCGCGAGACCGGGAGCTGGCTCGCAGCTTCGTGGCGCGCGCGGAGCGAGCGGGATATAGCGCGATCGTGGTGACGCTCGACACCTGGCTCTTGGGGTGGCGACCGGCGGATCTGAGCGAGGCGTTCCTGCCGTTCCTATGGGGTGAAGGGAACAAGAATTACCTGGAGGACCCGGTCTTCCGGGGGTTGTTGGAGGTGACACCAGAGGAGAACATGCAGGCCGCGATTGGGCAGTGGGCTTGGCAGTTCGCCAACCCATCGGTGACGTGGGAGGACCTGGCATGGCTGCGCGAGTGCACGAAGCTGCCGATCGTGCTGAAGGGAATCGTCCACCCCGACGACGCGCGGCTGGCGGTGGAGCACGGGATCGAGGGAGTGCTGGTGTCCAATCACGGGGGGCGGCAGGTGGATGGGGCGATCGGCGCACTCGATGCCCTGCCAGGGGTGGTGGAGGCCGTGGATGGGCGCTGTGAGGTGCTGTTCGACAGCGGGATTCGCAGCGGCGCGGACGCGCTCAAGGCGCTGGCACTGGGAGCACGCGCGGTGCTGCTGGGACGCCCCTACATCTGGGGGCTAGCGCTCGGCGGCGCCGAGGGAGTGGCGGAGGTGCTCCGCAGCTTCCTCGCGGACCTCGATTTGGCGATGGCATTGAGCGGGTACGCGAACATCGATGAAGTAGACACAAGCGCACTGGTCGCGCAAGATCGCTGAGAGCCGCGCTGCGCCGGCGCAACTCGGAAATCAGCTTCGCGCGATGCCCCTGCAACTCCGCCGCTCCCCCGCGACCAGCTCGTATCTGTCGTCATCCCGGGGACGAACAAGCACCGGCTGCAGAACACCCCGCTCGCTCACAGAATCCGCTAGCTCCTTCAGTGTCCCCTCATCGAAGTAGCGACGCGGCTGAGAGAGATTCGGCTCGATCACGGCAACCGGCAGCGCGCGCCCCTCGGCGCCCTAGCTGGCCCGCGAGCTCGTGGTTGGTGGCCTCTAGAGCAGTGAGGAAGCGCGCGCAGCGTCGTCGGCGCTCGGCCAGCGAGCGACACCTGAGGCGGGGTTCAACCCCACGAACTGCGACGAGCAGGAACGACGACGAGGATGAATCGGTCGTCCGCCTCCGAGATGTTCACGGGCGTCGCTGCCAGCGGGCTCCCGGGCCGGAGCCCTGGAGGGCGATCTGCCCCGTGTCGCGGAGCTCGTTGAGGACGAGCCGGATCGTCGCGGTACTGACGCCGGGCAGGGCGCGTTCGATATCGCGGCGGCGGAACTCGGGCGGGGACTGCCCGAGGATGTAGTCGCGGACCCGGCCCTGCTTGCCCCCGCTCGCGCTGCCAGCGGCCAGGACACGCTGCTCGAAGTCCTCGTAGGAGTCCGCGAGGATGCGAGCCAGATAGGTCGTCCACGGCCAGATGCTATGCGCGGCCTCATGCCACTCGCGCTGCGATTCGTAGAGCGTCGCATAGTAGGTGTTCTTCGATTCGAAGATCCGCTGCTCGACGCTCACGTACCTGGCGACACCGTAGCCCTGGGAGAGCAGCTCGTGTGTGGTGAGCAGTCGCGCGAGACGGCCGTTTCCGTCGATCACCGGGTGGATCGCGAGGAAGTCCAGGACCAGTGCGCTGATCAGCACCATGGGGTGGGCCGCTTGGCTCGCCTTGGCTGTCTTGTAGCGGTCGATCAGCTCGGTCAGGAGGAACTCGGTTTTCTGCCATGGTGGAGGCGTGAAGACGATCTCGCGGGTGCCGGATTCGCGGGAGGCGATGAGGTTGTCCTCGGTCTTCAGGTAGCCGCCGCGCCCGTCGGCGTGGTGGAACAGCATGCGGTGCAGGTGCAGGACGAACGGGATGCTGACCGGCTCCTGGGTCGGCTGGCGCAGAAGCCAATCAATAGCGTCGCGGTAGCCGGCGAACTCCTTCTCGTTGCGATTGCGAAAGCTCGGCGAGCCCTCGGCGATGCGCTGCGCTCGCTCGGTGGGCAGGACGACGCCCTCGATCGCGTTGGATGCGGTGATCGAGGCAATCCGGGCGTGTTCTGAGAGCTGGTGGAGCAGCTCGGGCATCTGATCGGCGAACATCTGCTCCTGGCCGCGTGCGGTGTCGATCTGGGCCAGTGTCGCGCCGAGCTCGGGCGGCTGGTGGCCGAAGGTTCGCGTGATGTCCAAGAAGCTCTGCATCGTGCTAATTATCGCATAATTATGCTAATCGCAGCCATTTTTAGCACGATAACGCGGCCTGTTAGCACGATTCGTGGGGCGCTTCACGTTGAGGGTGAGCCAGGGCTTGCGCATGTTTTGCAACCGCTCGGCCGGGAAGACGGCTGGTCGTCTGCCGCCGACGCTTATGGTTACACGCGCGCGATACCACCCGCATTGGACGGGATGGTCGATCCTTCGCCGACGCCCTGCCGCTGGCTCAACCAGGCGAACAAGGCGATCAGCCGGCGAGCTCGGTCAGGAGGTGCACGCCGGGGCAGCCGGTGAAGACCGTGTCGTGCGCCACGAGTGGGATGGACCAGCGGATCGCGGTGGCTGCGATCCAGAGGTCGGCGTTGTGGTGGCTCTGGTGCAATGGGTGACCGATCATCCGGCACTGATTGCGAAGCTCGGCGACGGCCTCGATAGTGTCGATGTCCATCGGGAGGATGCGTGCTCGCGCCACGAGCCGTGCGAGGCGCTGCAGTCGAGCGGTGCCCCACTCTGCCTTCAGCGCTCCGTAGCGTGCCTCGGCCAAGGTCTGCGGAGCAAGAGCGATCCGCTGTCCGAAGAGGTGCTTCGCGTACTGGGTGGCGAGCGGCGATCCTCCCGCAAACGGGCCGTGAAGACGTTGGTATCGGCCAGGACAGTACCGGTCACTGCTCCAGCGCCGCTACGAACGCTTCCCATTCCTCCTCGGTCAGGTCGGGGATGTCGAAGTGCTCGTCAGGGTCAAGTGGCGCCACGTCAGCCATCAGCTCCTCGAGCGGCAATGGATTCCAAAACAGCGAACTCGCTTGCTCGATCAGGTCGTGGTTGGCGGCAGGCTCCGGCATCGTGTTTAGCTCCAGTCACACAGTGTAGGACCAACAGGCGCCTCCCTACTGAGGTCCCTCACGCGGTTACCACGCCGTCGTTGGCGACGTTGTCGATGAGGCGACGGCGCAGCTGCTGACCGACTGCGACTACATCTTCCTTGCCGCGGACTCGATGCAGGCGAGATTGGTCGTCAACGCCGTCATGCACCAGTACTTGATTCCCGGCGTCCAGGTAGGCGCGAAGGTGCAGGTCGACAAGACCGCCGGCGAGATCGTCGACGTCTTCAGCGTCATTCGACCGATCATTCCCGGCTTCGGCTGCCTTTGGTGCAACGGACTCATCTCAAGCGCGGCTTTGCAAGAAGAGGCGCTCGACCCCGCGACGCGCGAGCGCCAGAAATACGTGGACGAGGTCACCGTCGCCGCGCCCAGCGTGATCACGCTCAACGCAGTGGCCGCCGCCCACGCGGCTGACGACTACCTCTTCTCGGTGACCGGTCTTCTGGAGCCCGACAGCCCACGCCACTGGCTGCGATTCCTGCCGCGCGAAGCAGAGGTCGCCTTCGACGGTCCCCGACGGGACCCCGTCTGCCGGGAGTGCGGCGACGGTCCCCGAGGACGCCTCGGGCGCGGTCAGACGCGGGGCCTGCCGACGCGGGCATGACGAACTCGATGAGGTGGACGCGAGCGCACTGGTCGCGCAGGGTCGCTGAGAGCCGCGCAGATCCCGGACGTTCGTCCCGGCCGGTAGCGCTGGAGCAGGCAAACCGGGGGTCGACTGTAGGTCCCGGTTTGCCTGCTCTTTCGCCAGCGCGCGGCCTACGGCGTAGTGGTCTTGGCCGCCTGGAGTTCTGCGGTTAGTTCTGCGACTCGCCGGTCAAGTCGTGCGTGAGTCGGCCGTCGCACGCTCGCAGCAACGGCCTGACCTGCACCGGCACACTCAACGGTGGCGTGGATTTTGAGGGTGATCCCTGTGCTATTGCTGATGACGATGAACCAGCTTGTGTGACTGGTTTCCATCTCGCTCGCGGCGATGCCGGCGATGCTGCCGAACCCGCCACCGCTGACCGCACGGGATCCTGCGGGGCAAATTGCTTCCGCACCCCCCACTTTGCCCGCGGGCACTTCTTCGGTGGGACCCGTGACAGTAGTGAGCGCACTCAAGCTGCTCGGCCCAGCCGGTCCTTGCGCCCCCCCAGGTCCCTGTGGACCTGCTGGACCCGCTGCGCCTGCTGGCCCAGTCTGACCAGCCTTCCCATGCAGCTGCTTCAGAACGCTCGGCTTGATCTGACTCGTGCTGGTAACGAGATAGTGCTTAGCAGCGATCGCGGTCCCGCCAAGCGCGAAGAACAGCGCGAGAAGCGCTACTGCGGTAGCGGGAGATGGACGACGTGGCATACGGAATCCTCCTGTCTCAGATGATCAACGCTGCCATCATCCCGGGGACGAACAAGCACCGGCTGCAGAACACCCCGCTCGCTCACAGAATCCGCTAGCTCCTTCAGTGTCCCCTCATCGAAGTAGCGACGCGGCTGAGAGAGATTCGGCTCGATCACGGCAACCGGCAGCTTTCGCAACTCCTGGGATAGAGGCATACCTCCTATACCGACCATTCCCGGCCAACGGGACAATCAGACGGGCCGGAACCGGCCCTGCGTCCGCTCTCGATGGCGCGCGGCTGAGGGCTTCTTGTTCTGCTCGCTATTTACGGATGCCGCCTGGTCCCACGCGCGGAAGCGTGGAGGGACCTGGCACCGGTACTGGGGCCGGCGGAAGCGGGGCGGGAGGTGGTTGCTGCGGGCTGGTAGGCATGGGTTCCTCTCACACACGGCCTGTCAGGGTGATCATCAGTGCTGCCGCGACTAGGCCAACAACAAGAATACCAAGTGCCCATCGGAGGCGTTTCGTCTTGCTCTTGACTCGTTCTGCGTTCTCATCGAAGGCGTCGCCGAGGTCGGCCAGCAGTTGTTCTCGAGATGGGACTGAAGGTTGACCTCCGTAACTGGCGTAGAACGTAATCGCGAGCGGACCAAGATTGGTTTCCTTCGCTAGAGCCGACCGCAAGCAAATGAGTGTGGGCAGGCCCAACGCCACGAGCGGTATCCACCACCACTTACCGAGCAGTTCCTTTGCGGCTACATCCGCAGCGAGCAATCCACCATTGAAGGCCAGGATGCCCATCGTTCGGCCATCGAGGCTGGTCTCGTCGGTGATTTGAGCCAGAAGCTGCGTCTGAGCGACGTCCAGCGTCGCGTTCAAGAGATCGTCGTTTGCCGACTCGGATTGATGCATGTAGAGCACGCTAAGCATCGCTTGGGACGGGAGGGGATGGCGGGCGGGACGCACGTAACCACGGAGGCGCCGCGGCTACCGACCGCGAGCCCGGCGGGCCGCACGAGGAGGCCCTGCGTACGCGCACGTCCGTATCTAGATCGCGGGCTTCCACGATCAGCCGACGAGACAGAGCATGTGAGCGAACCATGATCGGCAGACTACGCCGCGCTTGGGATGGCTGCGCGCAAACGTCGCCCTAAACGGCAGTCAGGACAGATCGCCCCGGTGACGGCCGCTTGAGTGCTAGGCGCTCCGTCTCGAACTGTTGTCCAAAGCTCGCATGGGACACACGTTGGCGTGCAAGATGTCACGGCATGCCAACGCATAAAGACTATCCCTGGGAGCGCGACCAGCGGGCAGCCAAGAAGCGTCCGCCTGCTTCCTCTGGATCTGGTAGGCCGGCGAATAACGAAGAGCCCGTATGGTCAGCCGCAGCCGCGAAGAAGCTCGGCCTTCCGGCATTGGTGCCTGCCAAGAGGCACCGGCCCAAGCGAAGCTGGAGATTTCAGCGGTATCGCGGACGCTCGTTCTCGGGTTCGAGGCAACCAGGAAGAACGCGCGCGGCCGCCGGTGTTTGCCTCCTGCTGGCTGCCGTCGCGTTAGCCCAGCAGCTCGGTGCTCAAGGCACTGTCGGGATCGGCGCGCATCACAGCACACTCCCAGGCGCGTACGTAGCCGTCCAAGGACCATGGCAATACCGCTGGGTGCGTGTCATAAATCCGCCGCCAGGAACACCCGCCTACGTTCGACAGCGCTACAGAACGATCAAATACGTGGCCCAAACGCCGGGTCCGTAGGTTTCACCGATCACCTCGATGGCCAGATGCAGGCAATATCGATCTCAGTCAGCGCCGCTCACCCGCGACCAGCTCATATCTGTCGTCATCCCGGGGACGAACAAGCACCGGCTGCAGAACACCCCGCTCGCTCACGGAGTCCGCCAGCTCCTGGAGCGTCCCTTCATCGAAGTAGCGACGCGGCTGAGAGGGATTCGGCTCGATCACGGCAACCGGCAGCTTTCGCAACTCTTGGGATAGAGGCATACCTCCTATACCGACCATTCCCGGCAAACGGGACAGTCGGACGGGCTGAAGCCGGCCGCGTCCGCTCCCGGGGGCGTAACCTCCCTAGCCCGAGACCATTGGCTGAACCGAAACTTCCTCATCCTCGGTCGAGAAGTAGTCGAGATCGAGACGCTTAAGCTCGTACGCACGTGAAACCGTCACTCCGACGGCGTGCTCGATCATCAGCTGAGCGAGTTCTTGACCATCGACGAGGATAATCCTGGGCGTAACGCCATCGGCGAACTCGATCGCCTCTTTGGTGAAGCTGGAGGTCGTAATGAAAACGCCCTTCGTTGCGCGCTGTCCGTGGAGTGCTCCAAAGAACTTCTGAATCTCGGGACGACCCACGACGTTCTTCCATCGCTTTGCCTGAACGTAGATAAGATCCAAGCCGAGTCGATCCTCACGAATAACTCCATCGACGCCCTCGTCACCACTCTGTCCCAGCCGTTCGGCGGCGTCATGCCGACTCCCGCCGTAGCCCATCGCGTGTAGAACGTCGATCACCAGCTGCTCGAAGAACTCGGGCGATTGGTCGAATACTTGATCGAGAAGCTCAGCGGCCAATGCCGAGCGTAGCTCGCGGTAAGCGCTGTCGATCCGTTCCTCAGGTGTCTGCTCGTCACCACCAGCCGGCGCTGAGACCTCGTCGTCGCTAGAAGGTGTCTTGGCTTGACGAAACTCCCCGAACTCCTCGAACTGCGAGAGAACCCCAAGATCGACGCGCTCCGGGTTCTGTTCAAGTACCTGTCGGCCTCGCTCACTGATGCGGTAAACCGCCCGCCTCGGTCGCTCGATCAGCTTCGTCCGGTAGAGATAGGTGGCCGCCCAACCAACCCGGTTCTGAAAGGTCGTGACCCGCCCACTTGGGATTAATTCATCTATGTCCGTCTGGCTGAGGGCGAAGTGCTCCGCAAGGTCTGCACGTACCGACTTGATGACGTGATCCTGACCGTCATCAAGGACCACCAAGAGCGGGCGCATCAGGGTCTGGAAGTCGGGTACCGACATTCGGGCGGAACTCTATAGGCCGTGCGAGAGCATCATCTGCCGGCGCTTACGCAAGGAGCGTGGCTTGACCCAAGAGCGCCTCGCGGAGCTCTCTGGTCTGCACATGACCGAGATCGTGACGAGCCATCCGCCTGTCGAGATCGCTCGTCCACCCGTATAGAGACCCATCGCGGCAGCGCAGCACGTAGACCCAGGCGTCGGACATGAGGAGTTGTTTGGGATGAGGGAGTGGATACCTGCTGGGAGTAGTCGGCCTGACGTTCGGGCAACGCTGGGCGTTGACGGCTCGCTGGTCTCACGCCTACACACCCCTCGGGGGCACCCTCTCGGTCCGGGCGGCGCTTGAGAACGTCATTGCTCGCTACGGAGCCGAGGAGGCGACTGTTGTGGGATTTCCCGCAATTTGCGGAGAGCATGTGTCGTATTGCGCGTGATCGCGGTACGGTTTACGCGAGCCGAAGCGGAGGGAGCACGACGCGAGTCCTCCTCCCGAAGCAGAAGCTCAAACCAATCGACACCGGCCGATGGCCGCACGCGAAGGGAGATACGTAGATGTTCAAGGTAGAGAACGCAGATTTTATTGCCGAGAAGCTCGCCGCCGAGCTCCTGCCGAACCAGGAGTACCGGGAGGGCTACAAGAACGCCGAGGAGGCCGTCGAGAGGCGGATCAAAGTCGAGCGCACCGCTGGGCTGGAGCCCGTACCTGGCGCGATCGAGTTCGACGTGGACTGGGCGCTCCACGCACAAGACAACGCGCTTTGGTACCTCTCGGTCGCGGACAACGGCGACGGGATGACGCGAGCCGAGCTAGAGAAGTACATGACAACGCTCGCTGTGACCGGCGCCAACCAGAACCAGTCGATCACCGGCAACCAGGGCATGGGGTTGAAGATCTCGGGTCCGACCCGGCACAAGGCCGGCATTCTCTTGCGCTCGCTCAAGGACGGACAGCGCACGATGGTGCAGATCGGCTGGACGGGTCTGGAGTACGACCTGGTGCCGCTCAACGACAATGGGGATGTGGTCGTCGAGGTCCCGGAGGAGCTGTTTCCGGACTTCATCCTCAAGCAGGGCTCGGGCACGATCGTGACCTACCTCGGCAGCGCGCCGAAGGCGAACACGGTCGTCCCCGAGGAACACCCCCGCGTCTGGCTCTTCAAGTACCTGCATCAGCGTCTGTTTCGTGTGGGCGATGGGGATTTTACACTGATGGTCAGACAACCAGCGCGCGATGTGACAGAGTGGCCTCACTCGCGCGACCAGGCCGACGCCGCGCAATACTTCAACCGCGCTGAGGTGATTGGCACGGGGGGACAGTGGGACAAGTACGCTGACCGCCAGGGCGAGGGAAGACGCGGCATCGTCGACTTGCCGGGGTTGTCTTCGGCCGATATCCCAGCCGCCCGCATGCACTGGTGGGTGCTACCCGCGCCCGGTACTGGCAACGATTTGACAAGTCGCACGTACGGTGGCGGGAGTCTCGGAGTGCTCTACCAGAACGAGCTCCACGACTGGCGAGCCGGTGGGCAGGCGAACCCGTTCTTCGCTCGCCTCGGGATCATCTTCGGGAAGCAGCGCATCGCGTTCGTGCTCGAGCCGGTGGGTAACGGAATCTCGTCCGACTTCGCCCGCGCACACGTCCTGATTGGCAGCAGGCCGGCGTTCGAGGGCGAGGCTTGGGCGTGGTGGGCCGACGCGTTCCGCGAGCGGATGCCCGACATGATCAAGCAGACCATTGTCGAGGAGCAGCAGCGTCTCCACGATGAGGACCCCGAGCGCGCCAAGCGTATTCGCGATCGCTTGAAGGAAGTGGTCGCGATGCTACGGCCCAAGCGTGCGCGGGGTACTCCAAAGGGGTCCACAACCGCTGACGGCGACGAGGTTACTGGCGCCGGGAACGATGACCAGGGAACCGCGTACGAGCGCAGCACGGGCCGCAGCACCGGGGGTCGCAGGTCGAACAGCAACCGGCAGCAGGGCATCGGCTCGCTGCTGCCCCAGGTCGATACGGAGAACGGCGAGCCTGCCAGCGAGGTGTTCTCGATCCTCAGCCTGAACCCCCGCTGGGTCAGTGAGGCGGAGGCGGAGGGCATGACCATCGTCAACGCTAATGGAAAGGGTCTCCGCGACCGTGCGGCTGCCCTCGCAGGCGTGGATGGCCTCTCAGCGCCCGAGCTGCTGCTGAACCTGGAGTTCCGTGGATACAAAATGATCCTCCAGTACCTCAACGAGTGGGGCAATGCCGACGGTGACGAGACGGTCGCAACGGCAATCGAGCAGTTCGCGCAGGAGTGGATCGAGCAGAAGATGGTCGAGGCCGTCACCGGCCTGCGTCAGCTCAACAACGGCTCGACCTGGACGGTGATCGCGTACGACGATGCCCTGAGCCCCGTAGCGCTCACGGCTGCGTTCATGGCCGACCGCTACCACACGATCCGCGAGGTGAAGCGCCAGATTGGGCCGATGCGACGAGACGCGGTGACAAACTCCGCGGCTGTTGCCTAGATATATAACGCGGCGTTTACTAGTCACGCCCCATTTGGAGCAACGAGCGGCTCGTCGAGCTTGTCGAGGATGGCCTGCAGCTTGGACACACGCTCGTTAGCATCGAGATAGTCTTTATAGCTCCCGAGCGCTTCGTCGATGAGCTGGTTGTAGGTGACCGATCGTGCGTTGAGTGGCCGCAGCACGCCCTCGAGCGTCGCCGGATCTGTTGGGCCCGACGGACGTGTTCCCAACACCGCGATCAGCTCGATCTCTGGATTCTCGATCGAGAACTGCTGACGCAATGTCTTCGTCATCGCCTCGCGGTACTTGCTCAATTGTGCAGCTAGGGTGAAGACATTGACTTTCACGTCGGCCTTCTTGAGCTCGACCACAATGTGCTTGCCCGCTGCGGTCGCGTACCTGATGTCAACGCGCCCTTTCTTCTCCTCCTGTGTGAGCTTGACCTTCTTCAGATCCTTGGTGACTGTCTCCTCCATGTGACCGGACGTGGTCGGGCGCTCCCAGGATGGGTGGAGCAGCCACAGGTATTTGAAGAGAAATGTCTGGATGACCTTCTCTTGCGCCGTGGGCACCAGGTCCTTGAACTTCTTTATAATTGCGAGTCGGCCTCGTGCGATTTGGCCGTACTCCACCTTCTCGATCTCATCGAGGCCGCCAAAAACCTTCTCGTAGCCGACAATGTCGGCGTCATCGGGAAGGTTGTCAATTTCGTCGAGTGCGTCGCCCAGGCGCAATCGCTCAAAGGCCATGATCACGTGGCGATACATCTCCCGCTCGTCGTCGGGTCGCTCCTTCATCACCGTGCCGATCCTTCCGAACAGCTTCTTGGCCGCGCGTTGATTTTCCGGAGTCAGTGCGTCGTACCAATCCTTGACTACGGTAATCGCAAGAGCCTTGTCGAGTGCCTTCTCTCGGCGCCAGTCGGTCCATCGGTTGCCGATCTCGCGGAGGGCCTTCTCGAACCACGCCGTGATCGCTTCGTAGCGCTCATCGTTCTCCTTGAGGTGTTGTCGATCGGAGGTGACGATGTCGGGAAGGTTGTCGTCGTCGAGAAATTCGGCCTCGAGTTCGCCGATGACGTACTTGGTGAAGAGTCCACCGGCATCGACGGTAGTGATGAGGTCCTCTTGTACGAGCTTGCCGCGGGCCATGAGCACTACGACGTTGTTCGCCTCTTCGACGGATTCGCGATCGAGAAGCGTTCCCAGCCAACCTTTGACGCGCCAACCTTTGTCAGCGTTGACGACCTCAGAAAGATGGGCCATCTGGGTGGCATTCGTTGCGGGCTTCTCGTACCGGTCGTCGTCCGCGATGGACCAGAGGAACTCGATCTTGTCGAGATAATCGCGGTCACCCGGTCCGATTTCGGTACCGTTGACGGTGACGGCGAAGTTGTGGTCGGTGCCGATCACGCTGAAGCGGCGGGCGACCCGGCGGCGGAGGCCATCAATGGTTGCCTGCGTTGGTTTCATCTTGAGTTTGCGCAGGATGATGCGTGTTCCCTTTTGGATCGTCACGACTTTGGGATCCAACGGCTTCGGCTCGTATTCACCCGACGCCTGGGCGTTCTTGCGGATCTCCTCAGCCTCCAGCACGAGCGCGTTGCGGTCAGTGATCGCGCCCGAGTTGTCGCACCTCACTGTCCAGACTTCGATTTCGTCCGCGACCGCAAAGAGCGACAGCTTACCGATGCCCTTACGACCCATGACGTCCCGCTCGAGTCGTGGCGTCTTCGTGCCGCCCGGCTGGCTACGTCGCTGATAGCCAACTGTGAGGAACTTGTTGTTGACCTCGTCGAAGTTCATGCCAGACCCGTCGTCGGCGATCGTGACCTCTTCTTTTTCGATGTGGATCGTCACGTGTTCGGCGTCCGCATCCCACGAGTTCGCGACCGTCTCCGAGAGGACGGCGGGCATCGACGAGTACAGGTTGAGCCCTAGGTGATCCAGGACGCTCAGGTTGATCTTCATCGTGTATGCGCGGTCGCTCATTGGTCCCCTCAGTCGTTGACGGCATAGGGGACCCGTGTCGCCGCTTCATTGGCGTCCTCATGCTCCCACACACGCACGACCGTCCAGCCAGCTGCACGCAGCACACGGTCGGTGTCCTCGTCCCGCTGCCGATTGCGATCGAGCTTTTCGCGCCACCACCGTGCACTTGCCTTAGGCCATGTGCCGTGGAGCGGACAACTGTGCCAGAAGCACCCATCGACATAGACGGCCACGCGAAGACGCGGGAAAACAACATCAGCTCGTCGGCGCATGGTAGGCAAAGGGGCACGGTCTACGAAGAACCGCAACCCTCTTCGGTGGAGCGCCGACCTGAGTGCGAGCTCAGGCTTCGTATCCCTCTGGCGAGAGGTTTGCATGCGCCGTAGCGCAGCCGGTGAAGAAGCGGAAGGAGTTCCGCGTTCACTCATCTACGAATTCCGGCACTAGGCACCGGCTTGAGGTGCGGTAACAACATTTTCCCCAGTGCTCGAGTCAGAAATGGAGGCACAGCATTGCCGATCATTTGTGCCCAGGCACCGCGCCGCTCGTCGAGGCTGAGCTTGACGTAGTCTGGGATGGTCTGGAGGCGGGCAGCCTCGTGGGGGGTGAGTGTGCGGTGGCGACTCGGGTGTACATAGCGACCTTGGCCCATCGATCCAAAACCCGTGGTTATGGTCTGTGCGGGCCGGTCCCAATGTAGCCTCCCATACATGGCCTTGTAGCTGTGATCCTTGTCGCGGTGGCATGGCGGTCGGTCTCTGTTGTCGAGATCGTGGGCGCGTTCGCGGAAGAGGGTGTCAATTCGTTCTCGGTTCAGGTGGCTGGGGACGCTGGCGCGATCAAAAGCGGAGATCGGCTTGACCCGCTCGAGGTCCTTGATCGCCCATGCCACGGTTCGAGCATGCTCGACACAGGTCATTTCGACCTGATCCAGCAGATCTTCGGGTGTCGGTAGCGTCTTGCGCAAGGCAAGCATCACGTGCCGTCTGCGTTTCTGGGGCACTCCGACCCGCTGTAAATTGATCACCCTCGTTGACACCGCATATCCTGCTTTAAGCAGAGCATTTTCTGTGACGTCGACCACCCGCCCGCGGTCATGTGCGACCTGCGGAACATTCTCGATGATCACAGCCTGAGGACGCAGCACAACGGCCGCGCGCGCCATCCGCGCGTACAGTTGGTTCCTGCCGTCTTCACGCCTGGTGTGATTGTTTAGATCCGAGTGTCCCTGGCACGGGGGGCCTCCTACCAAGATCGAGACTTGACCGAGCTCCTTGCGCAATCTCCGCTCCTTTGAACTCAGCAGGGCACCCAGCTCACCATCGATCAAGTCCTCGACCTTGGCAATCTCGACCCTGGCCTTATCAAAGTTCAGCAAGAAGGCGTCGGCAGCACGTCGGTCATCGTCAACAGCAAGAGCGACATGGAGACGACGTTTGGCATCTGCCGCAGCCTCGTTGAGCCCAACTGTCATCCCTCCAAACCCAGAAAAAAGATCGACCACAGTCAGCTTCGGCCAACGCGAAGCGAACTTAGGAGGCTCTTGGGCTTGGAGACGACTCAAATCGGCGGTGCAATGCTGGCAGGTTTCTAGGATCACGGCTGCCTGGTATATCGAATATGGGACGGTTGGCATAGGGACGAAGCGCCCTGTCGTCGAGGTCCTGTGCTCAACTCACGCATACGGAAGTTCCTTTCCGTTGCCGGACCCGGCTGTTGCAGCAGCGCGGGCCAACTTAGATAGTTCAATTTATCCTCTCTCGACAATACAGTCGCACTGGCAGACTAAACTTACTCAACTAAGGAGACGCTTTCTTCATAAAGACAGATCTCGTCTCCTAAGAGTGCCTATCAAAATGAACTTTGTAGGTGTTTGTGGCAGATGAGGGCGCAGCCGATGGTGAGGAAGGCTTCGTGGATGTCGTCGCGGCGGTCGTAGCGGCGCTCGAGGCGCCGGTTGGCGTGTAGCCAGGAGATCGTTCGCTCCACCACCCAGCGTTCTTTGCCGAGCCCGGAGCCGTGGCCAGTGCCGCGTTTGGCGATTCGGGGTGTGATGCCACGCTCTCGCAGCGCGTTGCGGTGAGCACGGCTGTCGTAGGCACGATCGGCGAGCAGTGCCTTCGGCCTGAACTTGCCGTAGCGGCCGGTCGGCGGCACGCGATCGACCAGCGGGATCAGCTCGGTGATGTCGTTGCGGTTGCCGGCCGTCAACGTCACCGCCAGGGGAATGCCCTGGCCCTCGCAGATCACGTGGTGCTTGGAGCCCGCCCGGCGACGGTCGACCGGCGAGGGACCGGTCTTTGCGCCCCCCCTTTGGCCCGAACATGCGAGCTGTCCACCGCCGCTCTGGACCAGTCGAGCTGCTCCGCGTCCTGCAACTCGTCCAAGAGCACCTGGTGCAGGCGTTCCCACACGCCAGCTTCGTTCCAGTCGTGCAACCGCCGCCAACAGGTCATCCCCGACCCACACCCCATCTCTTGGGGCAGATGCTCCCACGGGATCCCCGTTTTCAAGACGAACAGGATGCCCGTCAACGCCGCCCGATCGGGCACCCGCTTGCGACCCGGATACCGATACCGCCGCTGCACAACAGGCAAAAGCGGCTCGATCCGCTCCCACAACCCATCACTGACCAAAGGTTTCGCCATAGACACCGTCTACGACAACAGCACCCCAAAACCTCTTTCTGTTAGGCGCTCTAAAAACGCGACTCTACAAATGGCTCAGATGATTGAGGGAGATCGCCGACGGATCAGACCTCTCCCGACTCCCATCGAACGATCGAGAGAACCGTCCCAAAGCGGCGCGTAGGCTTTGGTCTGCGATGGTGTGCCAGGATGGGAACTTGAGTTCTACAAGGAGAACGGCTGGGAGCCGGGACTCGACTGGTAGCTAGGATTCCGGATATCGGCCCGTGACCCTTTCCTGGCGACATCTCGATCGGAGTGCCCGGCGGCTAACCCCTGTCTTGGGTCGCGGTCACGCCTCTCGTTACGACTATTCCCCCAGCGGATCTGGCCCCGCCGAAGTAGTCGAGGCCGAATAGATGATCTCAAGTATCTGGGCCTCCCGACCGATGGGAGCGCATGACCGACACCTCGGCGAAGGAACGGCCAGGAGGAGCTTGGCAAGCAGCAACGATAGTCGCGATCGTGCTGGCGGTCGGGGCTCTGGGCGTGGCGATCGTCGCCGTGAACCGTCCCCGTTCAGCTACAACGCAGAACGTCGCACTCTCCAGTGAAGTCCGGTCGTTGAAGTCCGAACTCTCAACCGCCCGGAGCGAAGCCACGAGCAACAGCGCGGCGCTCTCGAAGGAGTCCGCAACGATCTCGAAGATCACGACCTGCCTTCCCGAACTCACGGGCGAGATCAACGGCCTCACAGCCGAAGTGACGGGGGGAAGCGTGTTCCTCTCTCAGCACAACCAGGTCTCTAGCTTCTGCAGCTCGACGCTGGAAAAGCACTAGGAGCTTGGGTCGGTAACGCCTCTGGAGGTCGGTGAAGGGCCGCGCACGGAGGCTGGTGGGGTTCCTGGCGTGGCCGAATGATGGTGTTGGCGCTGGCGGTCGGTGCGATCGCGTTGGTACATGCTCTGAGCTAGGGCGTCCGGGCAGGCGCATATCGTCTTTGGCATGAGATTTCTCGAAGGGACCGACTCGCTCAATCGGCTCCACTTGGACGACGACCTTGTCATCCAAGCCGACAATGCGGAGGTTCTCCCATCTCTCGATAACGGCGCGTTTGATCTGGTCTATATCGACCCACCGTTCAATACGGGCAGGGTGCAGGCGCGTAAGACGCTTGAGACCGTGCCCGATGCTGCGGGTGATCGCACGGGTTTCGGTGGCCGCCGTTATAAGACGCGGCTGCTCGCGGAGTCCTCCTATCGCGACTTGTTTGACGACTATCTCGGGTTTCTCGCCCCGCGTCTCAGGAGGCTCACCGGCTATTGGCGCCCACAGGCACCTTCTATTTCCACATCGACTATCGCGAGGCCCACTACTGCAAGCTCCTGCTCGATGAGATCTTCGGCCGTGACTGCTTCCTCAACGAGATCATCTGGGCGTATGACTATGGTGCGCGCTCTAAGAGTCGCTGGCCCGCCAAGCACGACACGATCCTGGTCTATGTCAAGGATCCGACCGGCTACTACTACGACGCGCAGACCGTTGACCGGGAGCCCTATATGGCGCCAGGGCTCGTGACACCTGAGAAGGCGGCGAAGGGGAAGCTACCTACCGACGTGTGGTGGCACACAATCGTGCCGACTAACGGACGTGAGAAGACCGGATACCCCACGCAGAAGCCGGAAGGCATCATCAGACGCATGGTCCACGCCTCAACAAAGCCGGGGGACTGGTGTCTTGACTTCTTCGCTGGTAGCGGCACGGTCGGAGCAGTCGCAGCTAGCCTAGATCGTCACTATGTCCTGATCGATTCCAACCCAGAAGCGATCGAGGTGATCCGTGCTCGCCTCGATGGCCAAGAAAGCCACACTCCAGACTTTGAAGAGACGGCGGTCGAGGCGGAGTCAGTCCCGGAGTTCGCGGCGAGCCTTTTCTAGGGCCTTCCGAGCAGCGCGGAGCGTGCCGCCGTAGGAGTTCAGCCATGTGGGCGATGTAGTGGCTGGGAATCGAAGCCACTTGGTGTCTTGTGCTGCTGCGCCTGTGTGTTGGCCTGTGGCGTGTTTCCACAGTACCTTCTTTGGGACAACCCAAAGGTGCACTCCCTGAGGTTCAAGTCCGAGAAGGCACGCGACCTCGTAGTTCTGGTCGCGTATCTGCTGAAACACAAACTCTCCTCCGCCCCACAGGAGGCTGAGCTTGACCTCGACTCGCAGATCGTCAAGCTGACAGTCGTGCCCGCTATCGAGCGCAGACTCAACCTTCATTCCCGCTTGTGTCGCCCAGTCCCTGACAAGCGCCTCGCCGATTGCTCCCTTACGCCGTGAAGGCTCACGGCGTATCCATCCAAATGGGCTTGTCTCCCATTCATCTGCAGCTGCATCCTCGAAACCCAACGCAACCTCTGCACTGAGATGAGCAAACAGCGCAAGATCAGCGTCAGCCTGCTTCATACCTGCCTGTTCGCCAATCCCTACAGTTCCTCCTGCTCAGCTGTCCCCTCATGCTTGGCCTCGTTCCTACTGGCTCTCTGACCGGTGATACTGCGCTTTCGCCCGGACCACCGACCGTGACCGTCTCCCAAAAAACACCCACAGCGCCTCGCTGGCAATCTCGGCTCAGCAGCAAAACCGAGGTCATCAGCACCCGCTTTGGGGGGCCAGCCGCCGCAATATCTGCTTTTGTTTGCGTTTGCAGATAGAAGATGGACCAGCGTCTAAATCCATACACGCCGGGGTCGGGCATCAAGCCGCTCAAGCTCGCGGGCCGAGACCGCGACCTCGAGGCTTTTCGGGTGCTGCTGGAGCGTCTGGCGGGGGGCCAACCCGAGCGAAGCCTGATCTATTCTGGGCTTCGCGGGGTCGGCAAGACGGTCCTGTTGCTGGAGTTCGAGACACTCGCGCGCTCGGAAATTGCGGGATGAGCTTCGAGAGAACCAGCGCAGCGTCCGAATCTCGTCGTATGGTTTCCTCGATGCACCCAGGAACCCCGACGATAGAGTCGAGCACCCCGCCGACAACCACGAGTATGCGTCGTCGCAACCGAGCCGAGGCGCTCGTGCGCGACCGTCTCGCCTCGATCGAGGACGCCTACGTTTTCCGCTCGTCCTGGCATCGAAACGGCATCGGCCCCGAGCCGCTCGTAGCCGTCATCGCACGCGACGAAGAGGCGCGGCATCGTGCCCAAGAGGCACTCGCGGACATCGCCGGCTTCCCCGCCGAGCAGTGGCAAACATCCTGGACGCCGTTGGACCTGGGTGACTGGATGGTCTGGGTATACCCCGAGCGCGCCGTCACCTGAGCGACTACTGACAGTTCAAACGCCGGGCACTGTCGGCTGGCTCTCGTCTTCGTCCTCAAAAAGGGGAGTGACGCTGGGCGTAAACGCTTGGAAGGTCTTCTTATCGAGCTGATGGAACCCCAGGAATGCGTCGCTGGCGTGAAGCTGATCGCTGAGCTGATCGTACTGGTCTCGGAGTCCCTGACCCTTCGCCCCGTACCAAGGCCTCAAATATATGACCTGACGCACACCGGCCTGAACGGACTCCTTCAGACATGAGAAGCAGGGCTGGTCGGTCACATAGAGAACGGAGCCGTTGACTTCGATTCCGTGTCGTGCAGCACTCAGCAGTGCGTTCTGCTCGGCATGAACGCAAAGGCAGATGTCGAGCGCCTTGCCTTCCATGACCTCTGGATGCGGCGACTTGTACGTAGGATCCTCGTCGAGCCGGTGGCGCTCCTGGCACCGCAGGCAGCCACCCTCCCGACAGTTGAGAAACCTGGCGGGCGTCCCGTTGTAGCCGGTGCTGATGACCCGGTCATTGCAAACGAGCACCGCCCCGACCTCGCTGCCCCAGCAGTTGGCGTTGTTGCGGACCGCCGCGGCCAAGGACATGTAGTACACCGCCCGCTCGCGATCGCGCTCGACGTCTCTCTTTGACTTCGCTCTTTCCATACCGTCTGAAACAGTAGCCGTAGCGGATCTTCACCGCTTTCGCGGGTCAGGTCCAGACGAGGCCACCGCTTTGAGATCGCAATCTGCGATCTCAAGTGACGGACCTAGGAATCGTCTCTAAGAGCGCCTATCAAAATGAGTGTTGGAGTTGTTGGTGGCAGATGAGGGCGGCACCGATGGTGAGGAACGCTTCGTGGATGTCGGCGCGCCGGTCGTAGCGGCGGTCCAGGCGGCGTTGGCGGTGTAGCCAGGAGATGGTGCGCTCGACGACCCACCGTTCTTTGCCGAGCCCGGAGCCGTTTTCAGTGTTGCGTTTGGCGATCCTGGGCGTGATGCCGCGCTCTTTGAGAGCCTGGCGGTGGCGGCGGCTGTCGTATGCGCGGTCGGCGAGCAGCGTGTTGGGGCGGAACTTGCCGTAGCGTCCGGCCGGCGGGACTCTGTCCACGAGCGCCAGCAGCTCGGTGATGTCGTTGCGGTTCCCGGCGGTCAGGGTCACGGCCAGGGGGATGCCCTGCCCGTCGCAGATCAGGTGGTGCTTTGAGCCCGGCCGGCGCCTGTCGACGGGCGAGGGGCCTGTCTTTTCGCCCCCCCTTTTGCCCGCACATGCGAGCTGTCAACGACCGCGCGGGACCAGTCGAGCTGACCGGCGTCCTGCAGCTCGTCCAAGAGCGTCTGGTGCAAGCGTTCCCAGACCCCCGCTTCGTTCCAGTCCCGAAGCCGGCGCCAGCACGTCATTCCCGACCCGCACCCCATCTCCTGCGGCAGATCCTCCCACGGGATACCGGTCTTCAAAACGAACAAGATGCCCGTCAGCACCTCCCGATCGGCCACACGCTTGCGACCCGGATACCTGAACCGTCGCTCGACCACGGGAAGCAACGGCTCGACACGCTCCCACAACCCATCACTGACCAAAGGTTTCGCCATAGACCCCATCTACGACAACAGCATCCCAAACCCTCTTTCTGTTAGGCGCTCTAAAGCAAACGTGGCAAAGCTTTAGAGACAGGCTGGGACCGTAAAGGGCTGAACAGGGTCAGTTCGACAGCGGTTGCGAGATCTCAGGGGACTCCTGGGTCCGTCCGCTAATCCTTGGCCTCGTCCTACTGGCTTGATGACCGGTGATACTGCGCTTTCGCCCGGCCTACCGGCGTGACCGTCTCCCAAAAAACACACTGTGATTTGTGCTGGGTTAGCTGGGTTTGGTTGACCTCTGCCCTGCAGGGGGAGACGTCGGGCCTGCTGCACTGCCGCCTTTGGATGAACGCAGCGATACTGTAAACGGCTATGCGCTCGCGCTGCACGCTCATCGTCATCATCCTGCTAACCCTCGCCCTGGCGCCCGCAACCGCGATCGCCACACCTGCAGACATCGCCTCCACGCACGCCTACATCCGTGCCGATTATGCGCTTGCTCGCGCCGACGTGGCCCTGATCGCTCCGGTGCAGAGGAAGATCGAGCAGCTGAACGGTGTCCTCGCGCACGAATGCCCTCTCATAGGCACCGGCTCCCCTGAGAACGAAGCATCGCAGCCGGTCAGCCACGAGGTCACCGTGGCGCTGTGGTCGATTTCCTACGGAGCCGCCGCCGGGCCGATCCGCTCCTTCGTAAGCGCCACAGGGCGGCTGCACTGGAGCAACCAAGCAATCACGCGCATCGCCAAGAGCTACGCCCGCAACCTGCACGAACTGGCGACCGTGCCTCTTCCCGCTCTCTGCGCAGACGTGCGCTCGTGGAAGGCAACCGGCTTCCAGGTCATCTCCCCGGCTGTCCTCAGCCTCGTCACACGGGTGGAGGGGATCGAACCAAAGATGATTCCGCCGCGACTGCTCGCCCCGTATGAGCGCGGCGCCGACGCCAGCATCCTGGCACGCACGAAGCGTCTGGAAACAAAGCTCTCGGAAAACGAATTCATGACCGGACAGACCGACTGGATCCAGGTGCTCGGGACTCTCGGGCTGAACGAGTAAACAGCGGAGATAGTCCGTCCCCTGGACTCGTTCCTCATGCTCCTACGGGGTGATACCGAGCCGGTAGAGGATGTTGTAACGCTGAGCCATCAATCAGCATTATCCCTCGCCGCAGCTTGACGCAGCAGGCGTGTCTCGAAGGCGTCGACCGCAGTGCGAGCCCCACCGGTGGCGGTGTACGCGGCGGCGATGCGCTGCGCCCCCTCCGTCATGGCCATCGCGTCTCTCACCTTCTTGCGAAGCCGCTCGGGGTTCAGACGGCTGGCGGGCAGTCGTGTTCCAGCGTGCGCGACTTCGACGCGACGGGCGACCTCCAGCTGGTCGCGCCCGAACGGGACCGCGCACACCGGGACGCCGTGTGAGAGCGCCTTCTGGGTCGAGCCCATGCCGCCGTGCGTGATGGCGCAGGCGGCGCGCTCGAGGATCGCCCCGTGCGGGATGAAGCGCTCGACGTGGGCGTTCGCTGGCGCCTCGAACTGGGTGGGGTCGCCAGAGGGCAGCGTCGCGACGACAGTGACCGGCTCGCCGGCGAGCGCCTCCAACGCGACCTGGACAAGCCGGCCATCGTCCTGGAACTCCGTCGAGGTATTCACGAGCACGATCGGCCCAGTCGTCTGCTCGAGCCATGGCGGCGGACCGGCGGGTGGGTCCCAAGCACAGGGACCGATCATCACGACGTTCTCGGGCCAGTCACGCCGGGGATACTCAAACGGCTCGGCTGTCATCGAGAGCAAAAGCGGCGCGCCTGCGATCCACTCCTCCGCCGTGCTGACCGGCGCGAGGCCGCTGCGCGCACGGATGCCATTGATGGCCGGGCGCATCTGCCCTTCCATCGCGCTCAGCACGACCCGCCGGATGAGCCGGTCGCGCACATGGCCGAGCGGCCCCCGCGCAGGAGCGAGCCCCGGGCCGTAAGGCGGAGCGTCTTTGGAGGGCAGCGGCAGCGGATACGGGCAGAACGCAGCCCATGGCCCGCCCCAGGCCTCCGCGGCCATCAGGCTTCCCCAGCAGTTGAAGTCCACCAGCACCGCGTCCGGGTCCGTATCCGCAATCGCCTGGGTCAGATCCGGGGCGTCGTGCCCGGCGCGGGCACAGAAGACCTTCACGTTCAGCCGCAGCGACTCGCGCGGGTTGCTCGTACGCCAGTCCTCGTGCTCGATCGCTTCGATCCGCGGGTCGATCGGGGCTACCGCGAAGCCACGAGCCTGCATCAGCTCGATCTGTGAGGCGAGCGTGCGCAACACGACCTCGTGCCCGCGCCCGTGGAGCTCGTCGAGGATCGGGGTGAGCGGGAAGAGATGACTGCGCCCGGGCGAGGTATAGGCGAGGATGCGGGCCATCGGTAATATTAATCTTAGTCTAAATCAAGTGAACATGTCGAGCTCTCCACAAAAACGTCCCTATCGGATGGCCGCTCGCGCCGAGGCGGCCGCGGCTACCGGCGAGCGCCTGCTCGCCGCGGCATGGCGACACTTCGCGACACGTCCCTACGAGGACGTCCTGCTGCGCGAGATCGCCACTGAGGCCGGCGTCACCGCGCAGACACTGCACACGCGCTTCGGCTCCAAGGACGAACTGTTCCTCGCCGCATATGCGTGGTTCGGCCAGCAAGAGATGTCAGATCGTCCCGCCGCCCCCACTGGAGATGTGCAAGAGACGATCGCCCTGCTCTTTGATCGCTATGAGACACACGGGCCGGCGATCCTTCGGATGCTCTCCCAAGAGGAGCGGATCCCCGCCGTCCGACAGATGACAGACGCCGGCCGCGCCTACCACCGGCACTGGGCAGAAACGACCTTCGCGGCGCTCCTGCGCGGCCTACGAGGCGACAAACGCGAGCGGCGCCTGAACGCGATCGTGATTTCAACCGACCTGCTGATTTGGAAACTTCTGCGTGTCGATATGGGCCTTGAGCGGGAGGAGGCGGAACGGGTGGTCAGGGAGATGGTGATTGGTTGATCGGCGATAAGTGCTGCGTGCCCGCCGTGAGTAGGATGGCCTTCGAATGGAGGCGCTGGGTCCGCTGATCCCCGACGACGGCCCGGCCGCTTCCCGAGCGTGGCGCCGCATACGCGGCATCACCGTCTTGATCATCGCGCTGCTCCTGATCACCCTGCTCTCGCCTGTGCTTCTGGTGCTCGCGGCTGCGGTCGACCTCGCACTTTGGCTGCGCCGCCGCAAGCCCTGGATGGCGGTCCGCCTGCTCGCGATGCTGTGGTGGTTTCTCATCGGCGAGCTCTACGGCCTCCTCGGACTGCTGACGATCTGGGCGCTGTCGGGCGGCCGTGACAGCGCTCGCCGGCGCGATCGCGTGTATCGCCTCAAGCGCCGTTGGCTGCGCAGCCATCTCGCAGGCATCCGCGCACTATTCGGTTTGCGCTTCGCAGTTAGTGGGATTAAAGAAGCAGCTCCAGGCCCAGTCCTCGTCATGATCCGCCATGCCAGCATCATCGACAACGCACTCCCCGACGCGATCCTGGGACGTGCCCACGGGCTCAACTTCCGCTTCATCATCAAGCGCGAGCTGCAGATGCTTCCCACGATCGACATTGGTGGCCGCTGGGTGCCAACGCTGTTCGTGCGCCGCGCCTCGGGCGACACTGCATCCGAACTCGAACGGATGCGCGCCCTCACCGTCAACATGTCCTGTAACGACGGTCTGCTGATCTATCCCGAGGGCACGCGCTGCACGATGGAGAAGCTCGCTCGTGCCAAGGCGATCATCGCCGAGCGCCAACCCGAGCTCGCACCGCTGGCAGACCGGCTGCAAAACGTGCTCCCGCCGCGCCTCGGCGGCACCCTCGAGCTGCTCGAATCGGCGCGCAACGCCGACATCGTGATCTTCGGCCACGTAGGCCTCGACGGCTTTGAGTACATCAGCGACATTTGGTCCGGCGGCCTCGTCGGCACCACGGTCCATCTGCGGTTCTGGCGTTTTGGAGCCGCCGAGGTTCCCCGCGGGCGCGACGCGCTAATCGTGTGGTTGTATGACCGCTGGCAGGAGCTCGACGACTGGGTCGGCGAGATGCGAGGAGCGCATGCCCCCGAGCCGGATAAAACAGTCCTAGCCAACAAAACGAAGCGTAACGCCAACCCGGAGGTGCAGGATGACCAAGACTCTCTATACAACAGAGGCTCACGTAACCGGAGGACGCGCCGAGGGACACGGACGCACCAATGACGGCGCGCTCGAAGTCGATCTGCGCATCCCCACGGAGATGGGCGGTCCCGGTGGCGGCACCAACCCAGAGCAGCTGTTCGCCGTCGGCTACGCCGCCTGCTTCGAGAGCGCCCTCGGCGTGGTCGCCCGCCGCCACAAGGCCAACACCGGCGACGTCGCCATCGACTCAAAGGTCTCCCTCTCGCCGGACGGCAAGGGTGGTTTCCTGCTCGGCGTGCAGCTCGACGTCACCCTTCCCTCCGTAACCGACTCCGCAACCGCCGTCCAGATCGTCCGCGCCGCGCACGAGGTCTGCCCCTACTCCAACGCCACCCGCAACAACATCGAGGTCGCTCTCACGGCGAACGGACACGCCACCGGCTGACCCAGCGACAGCTGCCGCTCCATCTCGCCTGCGGGCGACAGGCCGGAGCCCTCAGCCGATCCGCTCCGCCAGCTCGACGATGATCCCCTCCGGGCCGCGGACGTAGCAGAGCCGATAGCTGTCTCCGTAGCGCTCCACCTCGCCGACGAGCTCGGCGCCGCGGGCTTGCAACCTGGCGACGACGTCGTCGATGTCGTCGACCGCAAATGTGATGTGGCGGATGCCCGGGGTGTTCGCCGGAGCGTGCTCCTCGCCGCCCCGGGCCGATGGGGCGTGAAACTTCGTCAGCTCGAGCCGTCCGTGGCCGTCCGGGGTCTCGACCATCGCGATCTCCGCCCGGACGCCCTCGAGCCCCACCACGCGGTCCACCCAGCCGCCCTCGACCTGTCTCTCGCCCTGCAGCTCGAGTCCGAGCTCGAGGAAGAACGCCGTCGTGGCCGCAAGGTCGTCGACCACGATGCCCACATGGTCCATGCGTTGGATCGTCACGCGCTCGACTGTAGCGACACGACAGCCCAGCTACGACAAGCCGGGACAACGCCTCCACCTCGCGGCCACGATCACGCCCGAGCTGCTGTCCGACGCCCACCGATGTGTCGCGCCTGAAGCGTATTGTCTGCTCATCATGAACGAGGACGGCCGCACAGACGACCCCGAAACAGACCGGGCCACCCTGCCGAGCGATGTGCAGGCGCGCTGGGACACGCTCGCGGACGCGGTGAGGCAGATGGCCTCGGCGACCGGCGACGCCGAAGGCTTCCAAGCCGCGTTCAACGCGATGACACATGTAGGACGCGGCATCGACCACCAGCAGATCCTCAACGCCATGCACGTACCGAAGGACGCCGGCGAGCACACGGAGGCGCTGCGCGAGATGCTCGTCCGCATCCCTGACGGCTGGGGGCGCTGGATCTCCTGCGACCGCGGCTGGTATCCGCTGCTGGTCGAGCTCGACGAGCAGCTGCGCAAACTGCTGCCCAACTACGAACTTCATCAGGTGAAGGAGAAGTACGGTGGCCTTCGCTACTACTTTGAGCCCGGCGAGGAGATCCGCGACCCCAATGACCCCGAACCGTCAATACCCGGCCCAGGGTGCAGCGACGCTGAATCGGCGCAGTGGGAACAGGCGCACGACGCCTGATGGGCGCGCCTAGACGCCTACAAGGAGACCCCCGAGGGGCAGAAGCGCACCGCCGGCCTGGAGCGGCGCATGGAGCTCGCCGAGAAGCTCGTCGACACCGCCGAGGGGCGCGCGGGCGTCACCTGCGAGCTCTGCGGTGCGGCCGGCCGGCTGCACCGGACACCCGCACGCGCCCCCTGGTACAAGACGCTCTGCCCGGACTGCGCCGAGCGGGAGGGTTACGTGCCCAGCAGAGAATCAGACCCGCAGTAAGAGCGGCGACAGAAGCACCAATGTAGACCCGTGCTTAGGCCCCGGAAATACTGACGGGGACCACGAAGGTCCCCGTCAGCGGCATAGCGGGGGCAGGATTCGAACCTGCGACCTTCGGGTTATGAGCCCGACGAGCTACCAGACTGCTCCACCCCGCGTCGCTTCTAAAGGTTCTAGCAGAAATCGCTCTCTCAGTGGCTCTGGGGCGGGGATTGGGCGCCCTCTTGCGGCGCTCGGGAGGATAGACCTATGAGGGTCGAATCAGCCTCAGAACGCGACCGGCTCGCCATCCCGGAAGAACCCACCGGAAGGCCCGTCATCCGGGAGCGTCGCCAGCCACACGATTCCGCCGGCGCCATCCTCCACCGGCTTCTTCGCGCCCATCGGGCCGCCCATATCCGTGTTCACGAAGCCCGGACACGCAGAGTTGACCAGGATTCCCTCGCCCTTCAGCTCAGTCGACAGGATTCTCGTCATCGCGTTCAGCGCCGCCTTCGACACCCTGTACCCCGGCGACCACCCACCCATCTCCGCCACCCCGCCCATACCGCTCGACACGTTCACGATCCGCGGGTGCTCACTCTGCCGCAGCAACTGGAGCAGCGCGATCGTCAACCTGTACGCCCCGAAGAAGTTCGTATCCAACGCCGCCTGCACCTTCTCAAAGTCTGGGCCGGCGCCCGCCACGCCGAAGTCGCTGCCAATCCCCGCGTTGTTCACGAGCACATCCAAGCTGCCCGGATCACTGCGCACCCGCTCGGCAGCCTGCGCGATGCTCACCGGGTCGGCCACGTCAAGCCTCAGCGGAGTCACCTTCCCGCCGGTCTCCCTGCTCAGCTCATCCGCGGCCGCGCTCGCCTTTGCCTGATCGCGTGCGCTGAGGATCACTTCGTAATCGCGCTCAGCCAGCTGCCGCGCCACCTCCCGTCCGATTCCACGATTCGCGCCGGTCACCAACGCCACGCCCGCACTCCCGCTCTGCTCGCTGTCGCCCATCTGCTTCCTCGCTCCTTCCGCTCGCAGTCACCGGCGAACCTACTCGAGAACGTTCCGATCTACCATCCGCCCGCATGACCCGCATCGCGGTAATCGACATCGGCACCAACTCCACCCGCCTGCTCATCGCCGGCGTCGATTCCTCGGGCGCCGTCTCCCCACTGGTTCGGCGGTCCACCGTCACCCGGCTCGGCGACGGCGTCGACGCCTCCGGGTCGCTCTCCGAGGAGGCGATTTCCCGCGTGCTGCGTACGCTCGACGGCTACTGCACCGAAATCACCGCCTATGACTGTGCCGCCAACCTCGCAGTGCTCACCTCTGCTGTCCGCGACGCTTCCAACGGCGCCGCCTTCACCGAGCGCGTCCGCGAGGACTTCTCACTCGACGCCCGCACCCTCTCCGGCGACGAAGAGGCCCAGCTCACCTTCCTCGGCGCGATGCATGACCGCGAGCCCTCCGAGGAGCCCTGTGTAGTGATCGACATCGGCGGGGGTTCTACCGAGTTCATCGTCGGCCATAACTCCACCGCCACCTTCCACGTCTCCCTCCCCGCCGGCGTCGTCCGTATGAGCGAGCGCCACATCAAAAGCGATCCACCCGCGCCATCTGAGCTTCAAAGCCTCGCCTTAGACGTCCGCACAATCTTCCTAGAGGGCCTGCCCCCCGAGGAGCGCTCCCCAGTCACTGAAGGGATCGCCGTCGCCGGCACCGCCACCTCTGCCGCCGCGATCGACCAAGAGCTCGATCCCTACGACCCTTCCCGGGTCCACGGCTACCCTCTCCTGCTCGCCACCACCGAGCTCCTGCTCGCCCGCCTGGCCGACATGACCGAAGCCCAGCGCCGAGCCGTCGCCGGCCTGCACCCCGACCGCGCCCCTACGATCGTCGCCGGCATGATCCTCCTCTCCGAGGCCCTCCGCGCGTTCGAGCTCGACTGCGTCGAGGTCTCCGACCACGACATCCTGTTCGGCGGCGCGCTGCGCCTCGCCGGCCTCGCCTGACGCTCAGGCGAGGTTCGATTTGCGCGGATAAACGACCGTCGGATCGGTCAGCACGTTCACGAGCGCAGGCTTGCCCGCGCTGAACGCACGCTCCAACGCTCCCCGCAGGTCCCCCGGGCGCTCTACCAGCTCGCCATATCCCCCCAGCGCCTGCACGACCTGGTCATACCTCGTCCCCGGCCTCAGGTCCGCCGCGACGGAGTAGCCGTAGAGGAACTCCATCGGGTGCTTCTCAAGCGCCCAGATCCCGTTGTTCCCCATCACTCCCACCACGTTCACCCCGTGCCTGGCCAGCGTGTCCCACTCCATCCCGGAGAACCCGAACGCGCCGTCCCCCTGCAGCAGCACCACTTGCCTGTCCGGCTTCGCTAGCTTCGCCGCCAGCGCATATCCCGCCCCCGCACCCAGACAGCCAAACGGTCCTGGGTCAAGCCAACAGCCGGGCTCGAAGCTGTCGATCACCCGTCCCGCGTAGGACACGAAGTCCCCGCCATCCCCGATCACGATCGCGTCGCGGTCGAGCACCTCTCCGAGCTCCCGATAAAGGCGCATCGGATGCAGCGGCATCCGCTCGTCATCGAGCTCAGCCCGCTCTGCCTCGCGGCGCTCGGCCTCGCTCTCCCGCAGCCTCGTGATCCAATCCTCGCTGTTCAGGGCCTTCGCCCCCGCCGCTCCCCGCAGGTCGCTCAGTGTCGTCGCCAACGCCCCATAGCACTCCGCCGCCACCGCCCTTGGATGAGGGCGCTCGGGCTCTGCCGAGTCGACCACCACGATCTCCGTGTCATCCCCAAACGATCCCCCAAAGCCCAGCCTGAAGTCCATCGGCACGCCCACCACCAGCGCCACGTCCGCACCCTTCAGCGCCTGCCCGCGCGCGCGAGAGAAGAACAGCTCGTGGTCCGCCGGGACACATCCCCGCGCCAAACCGTTCAAGAACACCGGAATCCGCAGCGTCTGCGCTAGCTCGAGGAGGGCCTGCTCGCCGTGCCCCCAGTACAGATCGGTGCCCGCCATGATCACAGGGCGCTCCGCGCCCCTCAGCAGCTCGGACGCGCGTTGCACCTGATCGCCATCGGCGCCTTTGCTCGCGCGCGCGGGTGACTCCTCCAGGACTCCCTCCGGCTCCGCGGCCTCCATGAACACGTAGTCCATCGGGAAGTCCACGAACGCCGGTCCCCCATGCCCCTCGAGCGCCGTGCTGAACGCCTCGTCGACCAAGCCCGGGATCTCCGCGGTGCTCTCCGGAGTCGCCGCCAGCTTGCTTAGCGGCCGCACAAACGGCACATGATCGATCTCCTGAAGCGAGCCCATCCCCCAGCGCATTGCGGGCGCGCGCCCCCCGAGCACGACCATCGGCGAATGATTCGCCTGCGCGCTCGCCATCGCGCTCATCCCATTCGTGACCCCCGGTCCCGCGGTCAGCGCACACACGCCGGGTTCACGTGTCACCTTCGCCCAGCCCTCCGCGGCGAATGCCGCCGTCGACTCGTGGCGCACGTCCACGATCTCGATGCCCTCCTCATTGCACCCGTCGTAGATCGAGAACAGGTGCCCGCCTGACAGCGTGAACAGCTTGCTCACTCCATGCGCCTTCAAGCGCCGGGCGATCAGCCGCCCACCGTGGAAGGTCTCGGTCTCGGCGGCCTTCTCCGCGCTCTCCTGGGTAGACATACCGCGACTCTATCCAAGCTCGCTGCGCGCGCGATGCCCGGGGTGGGACTCGAACCCACATACCCTTTCGCGAGCCGCGGATTTTAAATCCGCTGCGTATACCGATTCCGCCACCCGGGCCTACGAACACGCCAGTGTACGGGAGCCTGCAAACCCGCAACTTCCAGCTTGCTACCGTGTAGGAAAGGGTAGAAAGGACTGGACCGCCCGTGGAGGTCTCCGCACTAACACACAGCAGCGTGCCGGGTCTCTCCAGGCCCACGCCACTGCTGCGCCTCCAGTCCGACGAGCGGCTGGTCGCGCTCACTCGCCGGGGCCAGCATGCGGCCTTCGAGACGCTCTTCTCACGCTACCAATCGCGCCTGCTCTCCTTCTGCCGGCACATGCTCTCCTCACGGGAGGATGCTGAGGATGTGCTGCAGGAGGTCTTCACCGCGGCCTTCAACGCGATCCTCGCCGACGAGCGCGAGATCAACGTGCGTCCGTGGCTCTACCGGATCGCGCGCAACCGCTCACTCAACCACCTGCGCCGCGCGACCGCGGTTGGTGTCGATTCGATGGACATCCACTTCGCCGAGCAGGGCATCTCGACCGGCGATAAGGTGCTCCGCCGCGAGAGCTTCCGTCAGCTAATCGCTGACGTCCGGCAGCTGCCCGAGACTCAGCGCACCGCGCTTCTGCTGCGCGAGATAGACGCGCTCTCCTACGAGCAGATCGCCCTCGCGATGGAGACGACAGTGCCGTCTGTCAAGTCGCTGCTCGTACGCGCCCGCATCTCCCTGGCCGAGGCCACCGAGGCGCGCAAGCTCAGCTGTGCGGAGGTTCGTCTGGAGCTCGGAGAAGTGGCCGAGGGGCTGATCAAGCTGGGTGCTCCCGCCCGCCGGCACGTGCGCGACTGCGAACGCTGCCACGCCTTCAAAAAGCACCTCAAGGACAACAACCACGCACTCGCCGCGATCTTCCCTGTCGGCCCGCTGCTGCTGGTCAAGCACCTGCTTCTCACCAAGCTCGGCTCAACCGCCTCGGCTGGCAGCGCGCACGTGGCTTCGGGCGCAGGGGCAACGGCTGGGGCCACGGCGGGGGCAACCGCGGCCACCGGCGCCGGCGCGGCCGGGGGGGTCAGCGCCGGCGGCATTCTGACGGCCGGGCCGGCGCGCTCGGCGCCAAGGCGGTTGCCGGACTCGCCGCCGCCGCGATCGTCACTGCCGGCGCCGTCGCGGTCAACCACCCCAGCCACGTAACCCGCCACCATCAAAGCTCCTCACAGGGCACCGCCAGCGTCTCCGCGGCAAGCTCCGCCAAGGTGCCGGTTGTCGTGCGGTATACGCCCCAGCGGCCCACCCCCGCCGCGGTCGTGTCGGTCGTCGCCGTCATTCACCGCAAGCGCCACCCCAGCGCGAAGGCCAAGACCATCACCGCCGCCGTGACCCCACGCGCCACGCCCATCGCAGAGGTGGCGCCCCCGCCGGTCACGCCGGCGCCCGCCAAACCGGTCGCGACACCTGTCACGCAGGTCACGACCGAGACCACCGAACTTCCCGCTGCGGCCACCGAGCAGCCACAGCCCAGTACGTCTGCGGTGCCGGTGAGCACCCCGCCGGCCCCAAGCGAAGCAGCCCCCCAGCCTGCCGCGCCCCAAGAACCGGCACCGGGTCCCAACCCACCTGCGCCCACCAGCGAAGCGCCCGCTCCGGCGCCAGCGCCAAGCCCGAATGAACAGACCGGCGGCACTCCGGCTCCCCCGACAAGCGGCGGTTAGCCGAAGGTAAAGGTCTTCAGCGGCTTTTCCAGCACGCCAGTAGACCCCAACTTCAAGCGGCGAGGAGACCTTCGAGCTCGTCGTCGTACTCAGCATCTCGATCGCCACCCCATCGCGCGCCCCCGGGCGTTCTGGCAGCAGCAGCACGTCGCGCCCGTACAACCTGCGGCCCGCAATCAGCACGGTGTAGAGCACGTTGTACCCAGGGACCGTATTCACACGCGTCTTGCCTTCACCACGCAGTAAGAAGCCGCTGTACTTCCTGCTCAGCCGATTGATGTAGGCGCTCGCATACAGGGGCAGCTCGCCGCTCACGCTACCCACGTAGGGCGGCAGCCGCAGTGGCGCCACCGCGAAGGAGTCCTCCAGCTCACCGCCCGGCGAGCGGCGCTCGATCCGCACGAGCTCCCCGGGCGCCGCGGCTGTCCGGTAGAGGCCCCGGTAGCTAAAGCCAAACGGCGCCGCACCGCCGTGAGAAAACGTGGCGGGCAAGAGCGTGAGAACGACCGCCACCGCCAGTAACGCAAGACCGCTGCCCGCCGCGATCACCGTTCCTCGCGCCATCCTCCCCGCCGCATGCCAGCGCGGCGCCAGCAGCTGCCCAAGGGTCGGCCCGTACTGCGGCTTCAAAGGCACGCTCGTCACTACGCCGACCTATTCGCCGATGGAGAACAGCGACTCGAGATCGTGCCGCGAGAAAGCCGCGAACGCGACCATCGTCTGGGTGCGCGTGACACCCGCCAGACCGCCAATCTCTGCGGTCACCACATTCGCCAGCTGCTCGTGGTCGGCAACGCGCACGATCGCGACGAAATCCCACTCACCCGTCACCGAATAGGCCTCCGCCACGCCCTCCACGTCCGCTAGCGCGCTTCCCAAGCTCGAGAGCGCGTCGCGCTCGGCCTCGATCAGTACGACGGCGTTGGTCATCGTCATGGCGAGTGACTCTCGCCCGGCTCAAGCACCACCACATGCGAGGAGGAGTCTGCCTGCACATCGGCCTTGAACGCCTGCACGTCGGTCTCGATCGCCGGGAAGGTGCCGTAGTGGCACGGGATCACCTCGCGCGCACCGATCAGCTTCGCCGCCTGCACCGCATCGAAGCGGTCCATCGTGTAGTGGCCGCCCACGCAGATCAGCGCAAGGTCGATCTCACCTGCGCGCCCGGCGATCAGCTCCAGGTCGGAGAACAGAGCGGTGTCACCCAAGTGATAGATGGTCTTGCCGGCGAAGTTCACGATCAGGCCGGCCGGGGTGTTCACGGCACCCTTGGGAGTCGTCGAGGTGTGCCAGCCGGCACCAGCTTCACCGAGCCCCAGCCGCGCTCGACGGTTCCCCCGAGATTGGGGTCGTGGACCTCCAAGCCCTCCTCACGGAGCTCGTTGGCGATCTCCACGATCGCAACCACCTCCGCGCCGGTGCGCTTGGCAATCGCCACCGTATCTCCGAGGTGGTCGGCGTGGCCGTGCGTCAACAGGATCGCGTCCGCGCTCACCTCATCGGCGCTGAGCGGCGCCTTCGGATTGCCCGTGAGAAATGGGTCGATCAGCACGGTCGTATCTCCGTCGGTCAGCTCGAAGGCCGCGTGGCCCAGGAAGCGGATATCCATCTTCGCTGCTCCTCTTCTTCGCTGTTTCCGTGAGCCCCCATCATAGGAGCGTTCCGTCCTAGGTCTCCGCGGGATCTGAGCGGTACATGCCGAGCCCCAGCACCAGCCCGATCGCCCCGCCCGCCACGCCCGCCAGCCAGCTCGCCTCCGGGCGCGCGAACGGGATCGCCAGCAGCAGGGCGGCGATCGCCGCGGCGGCCGAGCAGGTCGCCCTCGTAGTAGTGCGCCCGCACGCGCGCCGCCTGCAGGTCCGGGACCGCCCAGGCGCGCCAGCAGCGCCAGCGCCGCTGCGTTGCCGCCGCTCACGATCGGCATCGGCGTACACGGCGCTGCGCCACCAGCGCCCCGGCCGCTCCGGCGCCGAGGAACAGCGCCAGCACGACGGCCGGCCCGTGACGGCGCTCGAGCAGCCAGCCGAAGATCGCCACCGCCAGCAGCGTGATGAACGCATAGAGCCCGTTCAGGTAGGCGAACTGGTTGGTGAACAGCTTCCACCAATCGCCGTTGCAGCGGGCCGACGATCGCCATGTTGAAGTAGAGGTCCGGTTTGGCGTGGCACACCACCCACGCCGCGCAGCTGATCGCCACCAGCGTGATCGTCGCATACGGCGCGCGAGCCTCGGCCCGCGGGCTCGCCTCGCGGCGTCGCGGGCGACGATTGCAGCGCGCGGCAGGCGCAGTCCGTCGCAAGCGCCCGCTGAGCGGCCCGCGTCGGCGTTCACGCGCGGCAGCTTCGGCGCCCGCCGGCGCAGGCGGTGGCCGCAGTAGGGGCACTCGGTGATGTACGGGCTGACCTCCGATCCGCACTGCTTGCACACCACGAACAGATCGGCGCCGGAGGTCATCGTCACTCATTCTAAGGACCCATCAAGTCCCGGCCCGCACACCTCTGGAATACTCAGGCGCATGAACCTCGGATACGACCAGAAGCTCTACATCCTCGCGTTCGACCACCGCGGCTCCTTCCAGAAGAAGTTCTTCGGCATCGAGGGCGAGCCCGACCCCGAGCAGACGGCGATCATCGCCGACGCCAAGCACCTCATCTTCGAGGGCACTGCTGCAGGCGGTCAGCGCCGGCGCCGACCCCGCAGTCACCGGCGTGCTCGTCGACGAGCAGTTCGGCTCGCACCGTGCCCGCGGAGGCGCGCGAGCAGGGCCTGAAGCTGGCGATGCCCGCCGAGCGCTCCGGCCAGAACATGTTCGACTTCCAGTACGGCGAGGACTTCGGCGAGCACATCGAACGCTTCGACCCCGACTTCACGAAGGTGCTCGTCCGCTACAACCCCGACGGCGACGCCGCCGCCAACCGCGAGCAGCTCGCCAAGCTGAAGCGGCTCAGCGACTGGCTCACAGAGCACGAGCGCAAGTTCCTGTTCGAGCTGCTCGTGCCCGCCGAGGACGACCCAGCTGCAGGCCGTCGGCGGCGACAGCGACCGCTACGACGCCGAGCTGCGCCCCGAGCTGATGCGCCGGACGATCGCCGAGATCCAGGACGCGGGCATCGAGGTCGACATCTGGAAGATCGAGGGCGTCGATGAGCGCTCGGACTGCGAGATGCTCGTCGCCCAGGCCCGCGCCGGCGGCCGCGACGGCGTCGTCTGCGTCGTCCTCGGCCGCGGCGCCGACGACGCCAAGGTCGACCACTGGCTCACGCAGGCCGCCCCCGTCGACGGCTTCGTCGGCTTCGCGATCGGCCGCTCGATCTGGTGGGACCCGCTGAAGGCCTACGTCGACGGCAAGATCGAGCGCTCCGCCGGCGCGCGCAAGATCGCCGAGAACTACCTGCGCTTCGTCGCCGTCTACGAGCGCGCCAAGGCGCCCGTCGCTCGAGCGCGACGATGAAGATGCGACAGAGCCTCGCCGAGCTGGGAGCGGGCGTTCGTCAAAGAGATCTCGCTCGACCGCCGCCGGCGCGACTCGCTGCGGCGCACCGCCGAGCAGCGCGCGCTCAAGCGCGAGGTCGAGCGGCGCCACAAGCGCGGCTCGGTGCGCTTCGTGCTGCTCGTGCTCACGCTGATCCTGACCGCGGTCGATCGTCACCGTCGATCATGTTCCGCACGCTCTACCTGCTGCTCTGGCTGAGACGCCGCCGTCGCTCACCAGGCATCTCAGCGCCGCGCGCGCAGCTCGCTCGAGCGCGTCGCCACTGCGAGCGCTCGCGTGGCCTCGCGCCGGCGCGCCTCCGCCGGTCGCTTCGCGGTGGATCTCCAGGTAGATCTCCTTGCGGAACACCGGAACCTTCTGCGGCGCCTGGATGCCGATGCGCACCTTCTCGCCCATCACGGACAGCACCGACACCTCGATGTCGTCCCCGATCATGATGCTCTGGTTGGACTTGCGCGTCAGAACCAGCATTCGGTGCACCTTCCTCTTTTGCCGACTGGCGACCCGGCGCGACCCCAGCCGCCGGAGCGCAAGCATAGTCCAGGACCGGGGGAACGCGATGCCGATCCCTCGACTGCCGGCCGTGAACGAACGGCCGGGATCCACGGGCTCCGCGGACGCGCCTGCCGCGCCACGCGGCGCTTTGCGCTAGTCTCCCGGACCGTCCATGCCCCGGAAATCTCTGCGCCCGCACCTCAACCAGATCCGCGCCTGGGTGCGCCAAGGCCGAACCGACGCCTGGGTCGCCCACCAGCTCGAGGTCACCGTCCGGGACATCGAGCAGTTCAAGCGCCAGAACGAGCTCGTCAGGCGACGAGGAGGCCGCCGCGAGGGCGCCGGCGCGGCGACTACCCCGAGGAGATCGACCTGCGGGCCGAGGACGACGCGCTGATCGCCGCCGAGCTCGAAGCCGCCGAAGCCGAGGCCGCCGCGCTCGAGGCCGAAGCGCCGCCGCGAGCAGCGAGCGAGGATGACGCCGAGGAGGAGCCGAGGACCGGCGAGCAAGACGCCCCGCCGCGCGCCGCCGCAGCCGCCGCGGCGGCCGCGGCGCGGCGCACGCGGCGCGCAGCAACGCCGGTCCGCTCGAGGGCACCTTCGACCACGGCGAGGAGGGCTACGGCCTGTGGCTCGACCCCGCCATCCAGGACAACCCCATCTACGCCGAGCACTGGGCCGGGCACCGGCCCGTCGAGGTCGACGTCGAGGAGGACCGGATCGTGATCCGCCGCATCGGCTGCCGGCGAGCGACGACTAGGCTGTCGTCTACCTCGCTCTGCGGCCTCCGCCCGCGATAGTCGGCGGCCTCGCGCAGGTAGCGGCCGAAGGCCGCGTCGACGACGATGCCCGCCTCCCACGCCCACGGATCCTCGGGGGCCGCCTTCATCGCCACCTGCAGGCACCAGCGGTGCCGCGCCTCGTAGAGGTCGACCAGCTCCTCCGCCGAGAAGCGCCCGCCCAGGCGCCGGCGCAGCTCCGCGACCAGCGCGTCGATGACGCGCTCGAGCAGTGCCCCGCGCTCCGCCGGCGCGGCGCGCAGCCGGCGCTCGCCCTGCTGCCACTGGTAGATCGCGTTCTCGAACGACACTCCGCCGAGGCTAGCAGCGCGGACGCAGAGGCTCAGTTGTTGGGCAGGCCGCTGACCACGTAGGGCTGCTCGCCGTGCTTCATCATGCCCAGCTGGCGCGCCTCGCGCTTCGAGCGTCGCGGCCTGCCGAGCGCTTCGTGCTGGCGCACGAAGCTGGCGTGTGTTCGCGTTCCATCGCCGCCACCGTCGCGCTTGTCGTGGCGCGCCTGGCGCCAGTGCTCGAGAAGCATGTGCACCCCGGCGCTCAGGTACAGGTAGGCGAGGACCACGAGCACGCACAGCATCGCCACGCGCCCCATCCGGTCCCAGCGGACGCGCGCGCGGAGCGGGCCGTGCGGCACGGCGGGCCGAAGAGCGGCGAGCCGCAGTGCGACGCGGCGGGCATCCCTTTCGCATTCGCCCTCGGTGCGCTCGCTGCCTCGTCTTTCGCTCAGCGGCGCGAAACGCGCGCGCCCGGGGAACTGCGCATCGACGCCCAGCTGCTCCTCGATCCGCAGCAGCTGGTTGTACTTCGCCACCCGGTCCGAGCGCGAGGGCGCGCCGGTCTTGATCTGTCCGCAGCCGGTCGCCACCGCCAGGTCGGCGATCGTCACGTCCTCGGTCTCGCCCGAGCGGTGGCTCATGACGGCCGTGTAGCCGGCCTCGCGCGCCATCGCGATCGCCTGCAGCGTCTCGCGTCAGCGTGCCGATCTGGTTGACCTTGATCAGGATCGAGTTCGCCACACCCGTCCTCGATGCCGCGCCGCAGGCGCTCGGTGTTGGTCACGAACAGGTCGTCGCCCACGAGCTGCACCGAGCCGCCCAGGCGCTCGGTGAGCGTCTTCCAGCCGTCCCAGTCCTCCTCGTCCATGCCGTCCTCGATCGAGACGATCGGGTAGCGCGCGGCGAGATCGGCCCAGTAGTCGGCCAGCTCGGCCGGCGCTCAGCGTGCGGCCCTCGTGCTCGAGCACGTACGCGCCGTCGCGATAGAGCTCGCTGGCCGCCGGGTCGAGCGCGATCGCGACATCCTCGCCCGGGCGTGTAGCCGGCCGCCTCGATGCCCGCCACGAGCATCTTCAGCGCCTCCTCGTTGGAGGCCAGGTCGGGCGCGAAGCCGCCCTCGTCGCCGACCGCCGTGGCCAGCCCGCGCTCGTGCAGGGTGCCCTTCAGCGCGTGGAAGACCTCGGCGCCCATCCGCAGGCACTCCGAGAAGCTCTGAGCGCCGCAGCGGCACGACCATGAACTCCTGGAAGTCGACTTTGTTGTCGGCGTGCGCGCCGCCGTTGAGCACGTTCATCATCGGCACCGGCAGCACCCGCGCCGACTCGCCGCCCGAGGTAGCGCCACAGCGCCAGGCCCTCCTCGGCGGCCTGCGCGTGCGCCGCGGCCAGCGACACGCCGAGGATCGCGTTGGCGCCCAGCCGCGACTTGTTCGGGGTGCCGTCGAGCTCGATCAGCGCCTCGTCGAGGCCATGCTGGTCGACGGCGTCCATGCCGGTGACCGCCCGCGCGATCTCGCCGTTCGACGTTCGCCACCGCGCGGGTGACGCCCTTGCCCTCCCAGCGCTCGCCGCCGTCGCGCAGCTCCGTCGCCTCGAACTCGCCCGTCGAGGCGCCCGAGGGCACCGCCGCGCGGCCGTGGGCACCAGAGCGCAGGCCGATCTCGACCTCGACCGTCGGGTTGCCGCGGCTGTCGAGGATCTGGCGCGCGTGGATCCGCTCGATCTGGCTCATGCGACCGGCCCTTCAGTCACCGGCACGACCCGGACCCGACCTATTTTTTGGCCGGCGTGACGGGTACTTTGGTCGTCTGCGGCGGTGTACTCGTCTGCGGTGTTGCCGTACCAGCACCAGTGGAGAGCCCCGCCGGCGTCTTCGGTGCTTTGTACTGCTTGCAGTCGGCCACTACGTAGCCCGAGCGGCAGTCCGTTTTCGCCTTCCACTTCTTTTTGAAGTTCTTGACGAATTTGGTCAGCGCCGTCTGCTGCTGGGTAGCGGTCAGCTGCGGCTTGATCGACGCTTCGGCCTGCTTGAGCGTCTGCTGGCTTCCCGGCGTGATCGTCTGCACCTCGAAGACGTAGTAGCCGAAAGGCGTCTTGACCGGCCCGCCCAGGACGTTCTGCTTGGCCGCGAAGATCGCTTCGTCGAGCGCCTTCTCCTCCTGGCCCTTGACGACACCCGGAAGCTTGCCGCCGTTTGACTTGCTCGTCGGGTCGATCGAGGACTTCTTGGCGACGCTTGCAAAGCTCTTGCCCGATGCGACTTCCTGCTTGGCCTTCTTCGCCTGGGCTTCGGTCTTCGTGAGGATGATCAGCAGGTTGCGCTTTTCCGGCGTACCAAAGCGCGATGGATTTTCTTTGTAGTACTTTGCGATTTCGGCCTTGGTGACGGTACCTTTGCCTTTCGCGATCTTCTGCTGGATTTTCGAGGACAGCAGATTCAGCTTCACGCGCAGCAGCAGGTCGGAGACAGACTGGCCGGAAGTCGCCAGGAATTTTTCGAATTCCGCGGCCTTCGGGAACTGCTGGCTCTTGATTTTTTCGAACTGCTTCTTGACTTCCGCGTCAGAGATCTTCACGCCCAGCGAGTTCGCTTCGCCGAGCACCCATTCGGAGGAGACAAGGAAACCGAGCACCTCCTGCTGCAGCGATTTGTACTGCTGTTCGCACTGGGACTTCAGCGTTGCTTCGGTGGGCGCCGCCTGACCCTTGGCCGGCTTGGGCGCGACGGATTTCTCGTGCGCAATGCAGGCGGTGTACTTCGGTGGGTCCGGGATGACCGGCTTGGAACCCGGGGTCGTCGCGCTCGAGGCCCCGGCGACGCTCATCCAGTGGTTGAACGCGGTCTTGGTGACTCCCTTGCCATCGACCGCAACGACGGAGTCGCCGGGTATGCCACCGCCGCACGCAGACATACCCACGAGGGCAAACAAAACGGCGCCTAGCGCCGGGATGATTCGAAAGGCCTTGGACACGACGCGGGCACTCTAGCGGAAACGTCCGAAGCCGTGCTTAACGAATCCCTAAAGACAGCCTAAGCGGCCTCGCGGCTGATCGCCAGCAGTACCTCAGCAGCTCTGACCACGGCCGGGAACCGCTCCTTGCCCTCCTTCGGCACCCTCACCGAGACCTGTGAGCGTCCGGATTCGTACAGTGCCTCAGGCAACTCATTGCGCAGTCGCTTCGCGCGCACCGAGTCGAGCTCGACGGGCGTCACCGCCAGACGGTCCCCTCGAAAGCTGACAGTCCGCACACCCGCCTGGCCGAACTTAATGCGCGCGCGCTGCAAAGCCAGCAGGTTTCCAAGCGGCTCTGGCACCGGCCCGAAGCGATCCTCGAGCTCCTCCCGCAGCCCCTCCACGTCCGCCACCTCAAACGCCCCCGCCACGCGGCGGTGCACCTCGATCTTTGCCTGCTCGTATGGAACGTAATCGCTGGGCACATAGGCGTCGACGTTTACATCCAGGCGCACAGGCTCCGCCAGCTCCTCGACGGCGGACCGGTCCCCATCCGCGGACGCCACCGCTTCGTCGAGCATCTGCATGTACAGCTCGAACCCCAGCGCCGCCACGTGCCCGGACTGCTCATCTCCGAGCAGGTTGCCCGCACCGCGGATCTCCAGGTCGCGCATCGCGATCTTGAAGCCCGCGCCGAGCTCGGTGTAGTCCGACAGCGCCGCCAGGCGCTGCGCTGCCTCGAGCGTGAGCGCCGCCGCCGAGTCGTAGAGCAGGTAGGCGTACGCGCGCTCGCGGCTGCGCCCCACGCGTCCGCGGATTTGGTACAGCTGCGCCAGCCCAAACGCGTCTGCGTGCTCCACGATCAGCGTGTTCGCTTGGGGGATATCGATCCCCGACTCGATGATCGACGTGCACACCAGCACGTCGGCGCCGCCGCGTAGGTAGTCCATCATCACCTCCTCGAGCTCCCCCTCACCCATCTGGCCGTGGGCGACGGCGAAGCGCACGCCCGGGCACAGCGCCCGCAGCCGCTCGGCCGTCTCGTCGATCGTCTCGACACGGTTGTGCAGGAAGAACGCCTGCCCATCACGCTCGTGCTCGCGCATGATCGCTTTCCTGACCAGCTCCTCCTCGTACTCCCCCACGTAAGTCTTCACCGGCCGCCTGCCCTCCGGGGGCGTCTCGATCACGGAGATGTTCCGCAGCCCCGCCAGCGACATCTGCAGCGTGCGCGGGATCGGCGTGGCCGACATCGAGATCACGTCGACCTTCAGCTTCAGCTGGCGCAACAGCTCCTTCTGCTTGACCCCGAAGCGCTGCTCCTCATCGACAATCAACAACCCCAGATCCTTGGCGCGAACGTCGCGCGAGAGCACCCGGTGGGTGCCGATCAGGATGTCGACTCCTCCATCCGCGAAGCCCTTGATCGCCGCTTTCTGCTCGGCCTGAGAGCGAAACCGCGAGACGTGCTCGAGCGTAAACGGGTAGTCGGCGAGCCGCTCGGCGAACGTGCCGTAGTGTTGCTGGGCAAGGATCGTCGTCGGCACCAGCATCAGCACCTGCTTGCCCTCGTTCGCCGCCTTGAACGCGGCGCGCAGAGCCACCTCGGTCTTGCCATAGCCCACGTCGCCGCAGATCAGCCGGTCCATCGGGCGCGGCTCTTCCATGTCCGTCTTCACCAGCTCGATCGCCTCGCGCTGATCGGGCGTCTCGGTGAACGGGAAGCGCTCCTCGAACTCTCGCTGCCAGTCGGAGTCCGGCTCGAACGCGTGCCCGGTCCGCCGGCGGCGCTCGGCGTACAGGCTCAACAGCTCGCCCGCCAGCTCCTGTGCGGCGCGCCGTGCCCGGGCCTTCATGGTGTCCCAGCGAGTGCCCCCGAGCTTGCTCAGTGGTGGATGCTCGGCACCGGCACCGACGTAGCGCGAGATCTTGGCGAGTTGGTCGGTGGGGACGAATACCTTGTCGTCGCCCTGATATTCGAGGTACAGGTAGTCGCGTGTGACGCCGGCGACGGTGCGCGTCTGGAAGCCCGCGAAGCGCGCCACGCCGTGGTCCTCGTGCACGACGATGTCGCCCGTGCGCAGCTCGGTGAAGGAGCGCAGCGCCCCCCGGTGAGCCGGACCCCTCCCGCCCCCGCCAGGGCGATCCTTGCGCGCGGCGGGGCGGCGGCGCAGCAGGCGGTGCTCGGGGTAGACCGCGAGCTTCAGCTGGGGGGCGACGAAGCCCTCGCGCAGGGACGCCCTCGCAAAGCGCAACGACGGCTCCAGCGGGTGGGTGGGCATCAATCGTTCGACGTCCTGGGAGGAGCCCTCGCCCAGCCACGTCGCCTGCAGGCGACCGAGGTTGTAGGCCGCGCGCTCGCCCTCGCCGCGCTGGGGGAAGGCCACGACCGTGCGGTAGCCGCTTCGCACGAGCTTCTCGAGCTCCGGCTCGGCCTCGCCCAGCGAACGCGCCGCGGTGTCCGCGCTCTGCGCGCGCAGCTCGATCTCCTGGCCGCTCGCCAGCGACGACAGCCAGATCCGCGCGCGTTCTTTCAATGCCGCTTCGATCTGCTCGGGGCTCACGTACAGGTGGTGGGCGTCCTCGTCTTTGAAGGCAGTGGTTACGTCGGTCCAGTGATCGGTCAAGGCCGGTGCAAGCTCCTCCTCGGCGGCCACCAGCAGCTGCGTATCCGCGCCGAGCAGGTCGAGCAGGGCGCCGAAGCGCTCGACCGGCAAGAGCTCGGCGATGTCCGGGCGGTTCGCCTCGTCCTCCAGGGCGGCGATCTCCGCCAGCTCGCGGTGCTCGGCCGCGAGCTCGGCCGCGGGAGCGATCTCGACCTCATCGACGTCCCCGAGCGAGCGCTGCGTGAACGTCGAGAACCAGCGCAGCGACTCGATCTCCACATCGAACATGTCCACCCGCACCGCGCGCTCCTCGGTCGCGGGGAAGACATCCAAGAGACCCCCACGCAGCGCGAACTGCCCGCGCTCCTCCACCTGCTCAACGCGTTCGTACCCTGCCGCGACGAGCTCCGCGGCGCATTCGTCGAGGTCGAGCAGCTCGCCCACCCGCAGCTTGAACGAGTGCGGGCGCAGCGCCGGGTCGGGCACCTTCTCCGAGAGCGCCACCGCCGAAACCACAACCACTGGCGGCTCGAGGGCGGGCGGGCTCTCACCGGCCGCCTCGAGCAGTGCGTCGAGCGCCGCCACGCGCAGACCCACGAGATGCGCCGGCGGCGTCAGGTGCGACTCATAGGCCACACCCCGCGAGGGGTAGTAGCGGACCCGTCGCGGCGCGAGCCACGCACGCAGGTCGGCGGCCATATCGCGCGCCGCGCGATCATCGCCCACGACCACCAGCACCGGCCGCGCCCGCTCCACCGGCCCGGTGTCCGCCAGCGCCGCGACCGCATATGGCCGCAGCGACGCCGACACGAACGCATGACCGCCCTCCTTCGCCAATCGCTGCGCCGATGCGTCCTCTGCGATCAGCCCCAACAGGGAGCGCAGCGCCATCTAGGAGTGCTCCTCGCCCAAGACGACGCGTTCGGCCTGCTCACGAGCGCGCTCCACCAGCTCCGCGACGTCCTCCGCGGGCTCGCGAAAGCGCCCCAGCACATGTCCCGAGACGACCTCGGGATCGGTACTGCCGGGCCGGCCCACGCCGACTCGCACGCGCATGAACTCCGTAGAGCCCAACTCCTGCTTGATCGACTTCAGGCCGTTGTGTCCCGCCAGTCCACCGCCGAGGCGAGCGCGCACATCGCCGAACGGGAGATCGATCTCGTCGTGAACAACCAGGACACGGTCCAACGGCAGTTTCAGCGAGCCGCGCGCTGGCCCGACGGAGCGCCCGGCATCGTTCATGTAGGTCTGCGGCCACAGCACCGCCACGCGCTGGGTGGGGTGGTGCTCACCCGCGCGTCCCTCAGCGATGCGCCCCCGAAAACGCTCCCTCGCTCTCCCCAACCCCCAACGCTCCGCAAGCGCATCCGCCACCGCAAACCCCACGTTGTGAGGTGTCCCCGCGTACTCGCGACCAGGGTTGCCGAGCCCGACGATCAGCCAGTCGATGGCTCCGCCACCGCCACCGAAGGGGCGTCGCAGAGGCCTACTCCTCGCTGGAGGAGCCCTCGGAGCCGGCGCCCTCGGAGCTCTCGGCAGCCTCGCCCTCGGCTGCCTCGCCCTCGCCGACGAGCTCCGTCTCGGCCTCGATTTCCTCCTCCACTTCGGCCTGCAGCCGGGGTGGGGACAGGGTCACGAGCACCGTCTCCTCGAGGTCATCCAGCAGCGTCACTCCCTCGGGCACCGCCACCACCGAGAGCAGCAGCGTGTCACCGATCACCATCTCTGAGACGTCGTGCACGATCGACTCGGGGATCGCCGTCGGCAGAGCCTCCACGTTGAGCTCGCGGGTGATCTGCTCGAGCACGCCGCCCTCCTTGACGCCCGGCGCGTCCTCCGTGCCCGTCAGCTCCAGCGGCACAACCGCGTGGATCGCCTCATCCAAACGCACCCGCAGCAGATCGACATGGATCGTCTCGCCCCGCACCGGGTCGCGCTGGGTCTCCTTCAGCACCACCGGCGTCGCTTTCCCGCCGTCGACGCTCAGATCGAGCACCGCGCCCGAGCGCGCCAGGGCGAGGCGCAGCTCGCGCGCATCGGCGTCGAAACCCACCGCCTCCCCGCCGTGTCCGTAGAGCACCCCGGGCACGCGGCCTGAGCGACGCAGGCGCCGCACCGCGCGCGACCCCCCCGCCACGCGACTAGTCACATCCAGCTTGGTTGCAGTCTCGGCCATGATCGGAGCGTGACTCTAGCAATCTCCTTCGTTTGAGATCGGCGCACCGATCGACACAAGCGCGACCGAGATGCCCGCCACGAAGTTCCCCCTCCGCCGCACCTGCACGCACTGCACGACCGGCAGCCTCCCAAGCACCGTCCACGCCACCCTGGTCTTCCCGCTAGCGCCAGTCAAGCTGTAAGCCGTCGCCGACTTCAGCGTCAAGATCTTCACCGCCCCCGGCCTGCGCAGGCTGATCGCGTTCGCGCGCGCCTGCGCCACACACGCCGGGTTGCGCCGGCAGCCCGGCGTGTGGTCGAGCATGCCTTCGGCGTTCCCCGACGCCTGCGCCTTCAGCAGCGCCACCACGTCGTCGCGTTCAGCGTTCTCCGTCGAGAGGAACCTGGCCAGCACGCCGCTGATCGCCACGAACAACACCACGCCCACCGCGATCAGGAGGCGGCGTTTCAGAACAGCTGGTTCTCGCCGCCGAACACTTCGCTCACCGAGTCGTCGATGAAGATGCGCCGGATCGAATCGGTCAGCAGCTCCGCGCACGGCAACACCCTGATGTTCTCAGGACGATCGGGGCTCACGGGGATCGTGTCCGTCACGACGATCTCCTCGATCCCCGAAGCGCTCAGGTTCTCGAACGCATCCCCCGAGAAGACTCCGTGCGTGGCCGCCGCATAGACCCTCGACGCGCCCTCCTCCAGCACCGTCCGAGCCGCCGCCTTCAGCGTCCCCGCCGTGTCGATCATGTCATCCACGATCACCGCCGTCTTACCCTTCACATCGCCGATCACATACCCGATCTCCGCCACCTGCTGCGCCGGGCGCTCCTTGTCGAGGATCGCCAGCTCCGCGCCGATCTTCGAAGCGAACTTCTTGTTCAGCTTGACTCGGCCGGCGTCCGGAGCGACGACGACGAGGTCTGACAGGCCGAGGTCGCCGAAGTAGCGCGTGAGCATGAACAACGCAGTCATGTGATCCACCGGTTTCTGGAAGAAGCCCTGGATCTGGCCCGCATGCAGGTCCATGGTGAGTACCCGATCCGCCCCGGCCGCCTCGAGCATGCGCGCAACAAGCCGTGCCGAGATCGGCTCGCGCGGCGCGGACTTCTTGTCCTGGCGCGAATACCCGAACCACGGCGTCACGGCGATCACCCGGTGCGCTGAGGCGCCCACCGCCGCATCGATCATGAACAGCAGCTCCATCAGCGAATCGTTCGCCGTCACCCCCGTCTGCGGGTTGCCGCACGTGGGCTGCACGATGAACACATCCGCTCCGCGAATCGACTCGTCATAGCGGCAATACACCTCACCGTTGGAGAAGGTCCGCAGCTCGACCGGGCCGAGATCGACCCCCAGCTTGTCCGCGATGTCCACCGCCAGCTGCGGGTTCGCGCGCCCGCTGAAGAGCATCAGCCGCTTGTTGTAGTCAATCGCCAGGCTCGCCCGCGAGGACTGCGTACTCGGGTCCATCGCGCTGCTCATCTGCGCTCGGAGTCTAGAGATTCATCCTTGCGTCGCTCCGCGTAGCCCTCTTTGTTGGTCTGGCGCGCGCGCGCCATGCCCAGCGCGCCTGCAGGCACGTCATCGGCGATCACCGAGCCAGCGCCCGTATACGCCTCGTCGCCAACCGTCACCGGCGCCACGAACGACACATGCACGCTCGAGCGCACGTGCTTGCCGATCGTCGTGCGGTGCTTGCTTTGGCCGTCATAGTTGGCGGTGATCGTGCTCGCGCCCAGATTGGTCCCCTCGCCCACATCCGCATCGCCGATGTAGGACAGGTGCGGAACCTTCGCACCCGGACCGATGTCGGAGTTCTTCACCTCCACGAACGTGCCGATCTTCGAGCCCTTACGCAGGCGCGTCCCCGGGCGCAGATAGGCGAACGGCCCCACGCTCACCCCGTCCTCGATCACGCTGTCAACGATGTATGAGTGCCTGACAGTGCAGTCCGCGCCGATCTTCGTCTTGCCCCTGATCGTCGTGAACGGCTCGATCACGGTGTCCTTGCCGATCTGCACATCGACGTCGATCACCGTCGCCTCAGGATCGACGATGCTCACTCCCGCGCGCATGTGCCGCTCGTGGATCGCCCGCTGCGCGAGCTTTCCCACCTGCGCCAGCGCCACCCGGTCGTTGACCCCGAGCACCAGGCTCACCTCCTGGAGCTGATGGACGGCCACCGGCTCACCGCCGGCTCTGAGAATGTCCAGCACCTGCGGCAGATACAGCTCGCCCTGGGCGTTCTCCGCGGTGAGGCTTCCCAACGCCCCCCTCAGCGCGCCCGCCTCGAAGGCATAAATGCCCGTATTCACCTCTCGGATCTCGAGCTCCTCCGGGGTGGCGTCCCCGTCCTGCTTGGTCTCCACCACCCGCTCCACCGCTCCGCCCGCACCGCGCACCACCCGCCCATAGCCGCTCGGATCGTCGAGCACCGTGCTCACCATGGTGGCCGGCGCCCCGCTCTGCGCGTGCGCCCGCATCAGCCCGGAGATCACATCCGCGCTCACGAGCGGCACGTCCCCGCTGAGGACCACCACCGGCGCGTGGGAGTCGATCTGTGACATCGCCGCCACCACCGCGCCGCCCGTCCCGTCTGACTGAGGCTGGATGGCGAGCTCGACGCCCGCAGGCAGCACCTCCTCCAGTGCCCTATCCGGGGAATCGACGACCACGACTTGGCGGGCTCCCGCTTCCAGGGCCGCGTGCACCGGCCACAGCAACATCGGCCTGCCACACAGCTCGTGCAGCACCTTCGGCGTCTGCGAGCGCATGCGCGTCCCCTGGCCCGCGGCGAGGATCAGGACGGTGGGAGCCAGCGTCACCCCTGGGACTGTAGTGCGCCACCACTGCGCAGGCAATATCAGCGCGCTGTCGCAACTGGGGGGCAGGGATTCGAACCCCGATTCTCAGGACCAAAACCTGATGTCCTGCCATTGGACGACCCCCCAAGGGATCACACATGCTCGCATGAGACCGGGTCTCGGAGCATCGTGACGGCGACACAGCCACGCGGGGCGGGCTTTCACGCCGGCGCGACGCTTCGATCTCCTTCCTCTGCAAGGATGCCTGCACTCTGTCTCGGGGAGCGCAGACATCGGGGATGAACATCGGTGTGCGCGGCGCGACACCGCCGCTACTCCTCGCTCTGCTGGCTCTGTCCGCCTGCGTGCTGCTGATGGCCGCGAGCGCGCTGGGCTACAGCGCGAAGCGCAAAACGTCCTCTTTCTGCGCGCACGCCAGCCTGCGGCCCACTCCCACCAACACGGCGGCCATCGACAGGGCGGCACTGTGTCTGATCAATCAGGTGCGCGCGGCTTACCACCTGCGCCCGCTGCGCGCCAACCAAGAACTGCAGGCTGTGGCCACAACGCTGGTCAGGGGCATGGTGAACCGCAACTACTACAGCGACAACAGCCCTTCCGGACAGTCGCCGGGAGCGCTGATCGCGGCCATCCCCTACGGAGCACGGGCGGCGAGCCTCTCAACCGCCCAGGATCTCGGCTGGGGCACGCTCACCGATGCCACCCCGGTGGGCATCGTCACGGCGTGGATGCACTCGCCCCCGCACCGCGAAATCATCCTGACCGCCGCATTCCGCGACGCCGGCGCGGGCGTCGTGCCGGCCGTGCCATCGGTCATTGCTCCCGGCGCGCCCGGAGCCACCTACGCCATCGAGTTCGGCGTGCGGGGCTGAGAGAGCCTCTTCAAGAGCGCCTGCCGGAGCCACGCGGGACGCGTCCGCCCTCCGCTCCGGCCTCCAATGCTGGACCACCCGCGGAGGAGATCCCCAGCACTCGCATCGACTTCAGCCCGAGGCTCAGCTTCTCGCGCCCGTCGCTGGAGCTGACGTCCAGTCCTGAGAGCTCGCGCACGCGCTCCAGGCGGTAGTAGATCGTGTGGCGGTGGGTGAACAGCCGCTGGGCCGTGCTCTTGACATTCCCGTCCGCCTCGAGAAAGGTCTCGAGCGTGCGCACCAGATCGGTCTCATACTGCTCGTCGTAGGCGACCAGCGGCTCGACCGTCTCTGAGTAGAAACGCTGCAGCTCGGCCGGGTTCTCGCTCATCGCGCTGAGCAACAGCCGGTAGGCGCCCGTCTGCTCGAAGGCAAGCGCCTGCCCATCGGGGCTACCCTGCGCGACGTTCGCCGCGAGCAGTGCCTCTGAGACAGCGCGCGAGAGATCGAGGGGATCCTCTGCAATCCGGCTGCGGCCGATCGCGAACGTGTACCCCTGAAGCCCCGCCTCCATCTCGCGCAGGACCGCCTCGGCCGCGCGCGCGGCCGCCGGCTCCTCAGCGCCGGGCACCAGCAGCAGCACCTCGGCGCCCGCCGTCCCGTCACGCTCGGACAGGGCGGCGATGGACCTGCTAACCACGGCTCGCGCGCCGCGCTCGGCGACCGCGCGCACGCGGCCACGCCAGCCCTCGTCGGTGGGCGCCTGCGGGAGGGCGCGCGCGACGATAATGCTCGCGCCGTCCTGCAGCTCGAGCGACAGCCCGCGCGCGCTTGCGATCAGCTCCTCGCGCTCGGCCGGCTCGCGGCGCAACAACCCGCCCAGGAAGCCCGCCGCAGCTGTCTGCGACAGGCGCTCCGGCGCTCGCACGCGCTCGACCTCCGAGGCAATCATCGTCACCAGCAGCCTGCGCATCGATGCGCTCACCTCTGTTTTCGCGCGCATGTGCAGCGTCCCGACGACCGCGTCGGCCACCCGCAGGGGGATACTGCTCACACCCTCTCCCTGAGAGAGCAGCGCACGCTCCTCCGCCGGCGATCTCGCCGCCACCGCGAGCGTCGCCCCCCAGGCGTCGCACACCGCGAGGCTTGCCTCCAGCGCCTTGCCCGCCGCGCGCACCACCTCGGGCAGGCCCGCCCCTGACTCGACCGCCTCGGTGATCGCGTCCAAAGCCGCGAGATCTGACATCGCCCTCAGCCCCAGAAATAGACGACGGCGAGCGCCCCGGCCACGCCGGTGCCGACGAGCACCGCGAGCACATACAGCGACAGGATGCTCGCGGCCACCCGCTCCCACAACCGCGAGTAGGCGCTCCACGCCGGCACGAGGATCAAGCCGGCATACAGCGCCAGCCCAAACACACCCGCACACACGGCCACAAGGTCGTTGATCGCTGTCCGGCTCATTTGCTCGGCCTCATTGTGACTCACGTTGAGGTCACACCCGCGTAGGACGCGTCCACCGGCGTCGCGCAGACCGGCGCCGGCAGCCGGTCTTGCAGGCCGGCTGCCGCGCGCTGTGCCCGGCCCAACCCGTTGGCGTGCGGGAACAACCCCACGACCGTCGGCCCCGAGCCGCTCACCAGCGCAATCTCCGCTCCCGCCTCACGCACCTCTTCGAGCGCAGCGGCGATCTCCGGGCGCAGCGAGACCGCCGCTTGCGTGAGGTCGTTCTCCAGCAGCTCGCTCGCCGGCGGCACCGGAGCGCTCAGCTCGAGCGCCGCCCTCAGAGCGCCGCGGCGATCCTCCAGCTCCGCGGCCGGGCGGCCCACACCCAGCCTGTCCGCCTCCGCGTACACCGCCGCCGTGGAAAGCTCCGCGCCGAACGGCAGGATCAGCAGCCCGAACCACTCCGGGTTGGGGTCCGGCAGCCGCTCCAGCCGCTCCCCCGCACCCGCGGCCAGCCAGCGCCCCGGCGCGATCTGAGCGGGCACGTCTGCGCCCAGCTCCATTCCCAGCTCGCGCAGCAGCTCGTCTGAGCCCAGACCTGAGGCGTGCCTGGCCAGGCGCAGCGCCCCCGCCGCGTCGGCCGAGCCGCCTCCCAGCCCAGCGGCGACCGGGATCCGCTTGTCGATCTTCAGCCGCAGCGGCGCCCCTCCCCAGCTGGTGGCCTCGCGGAACGCTCTCAACGCCGCCGCCGCCAGGTTCTCTCCCGGCGGCCCGGACACTCCCGGGCACAGCACCTCGTCCTCCTCCACGCCCGCCGGCGCCCACTCCAGCGTCAGCTCGTCAGCCAGCGAGATCGACTGCATGACCGTCACCAGCTCGTGCTTCCCATCTTCGCGGGTGGGGCCGAGGAACAGACCGAGGTTGATCTTCGCGGGGGCGAGCGCCCGCGCGGGGAGATCGGGGTGGGCGGGACTACTCATAACTCCAGCGCCCGCGCCAGCGCCCGGAAGTCCTCGGGTCCCAGACGCTCCGCGCGCACGTCCAGGGGTAGGCCGAGCTCTACGAGCGCGCCGCGGATGCGATCCCTGGAGTGACCTGGCAACCGGCCCGACAGCACGAGCGAGCCCGCCAGCGTCTTGCGCCGGTGCGCGAACGCTCCGTTTACAAGGCTCCGCAGCGACACACCGGCTGCCGGCGCCTTCCGGCGCAGTTCCAGCAGTACGGAATCAACGTTCGGGACCGGATGGAAAACCGTCCGTGGAACAACCCGTAGCAACTGCACCTCACAGGCAAGCTGTGCGATCACCGACGGCACGCCGTAAGCGCCGCTGCCCGACCCAGCCGCCAGGCGCTCGCCGACCTCACGCTGGACCATCGCCACCCACCGCTCTACTCCCGGGAGCTCCTCGATCGTCCTCAGCAACACCCCCGCCGCCACTCCGTAGGGCAGGTTCGCGACCACCTTGCCCGGCTCCGGCTCCAGCCCGCCGAGGTCGATCTTAATCGCGTCACCCCAGTGCACGCTCACGTTCGCGAATCGATCGGTCGCGTCGCCGAGCGCGTCGCGCAGGCGCTCGTCGATCTCCACCACGTGCACATGCCTCACGCGCCCGGCCAGGTACTCCGACAGCACGCCCAGCCCTCCGCCGATCTCCAAGACCACGTCCTGCTCGCCCAGCTCCGCGGCGCGACCGATCACGCCGAGGATGTTCGAGTCGATAAGGAAGTTCTGTCCCAGCTCGCGGTCCGGACGCACGCCGAACTGCTTCAGCCGCCGCAGGCTCGGCTGGACGGGAACGACGTCGCTCTCGGTGCTCTTCACCAACCAAACACCCGCGCCGCGTTGCGCTCCAACGTCGCCCCCAGCTCGCCCACGGAGACCCCCCGCAGCTCCGCGAGAAAGGCGACGGTGTGAGCCACGAAAGCCGGCTGGTTGCGCTCCCCCCGCACCGCCTGCGGACTCAGATAGGGCGCGTCCGTCTCGACCAGCAGCCGGTCCTCGGGGACCCGCAGCGCCGCCTCCGCGAGGTCTGCAGCGTTCTTGTACGTGACGTTGCCGGCGAACGAGATCGCATAGCCCCGCTCCAAACACTCCTCCAGCCGGTCGGGCATCGAGAAGCAGTGGATCACCACGCTGCACTCCTGCGCTTCGCTGCGCAGCTGATCGAGCGTCTCCTTCTCAGCGGCCCTGGAGTGGATCACAAGTGGCTTCCCCGTCTCGCGCGCGAGTCCGATCTGTGCCCTGAACGCGCGCTCCTGATCGGCCCGCGGCGCGAGATCGCGGTAGAAGTCGAGCCCGGTCTCGCCGATCGCCACGCAGCGCTCGTGCGCCATCAGCGCCCTCAGCTCGGCCTCCTCTGCCGCATCGAAACCTTTCGCCTCGTTTGGGTGAGCGCCAACTGCCGCATACACCTGCGGAAACGCCTCGGCCGCCGCCAGCGCCATCCGCGAGGACGCGCCGTCGGTGCCGACGGTGAGCATCTTCACCACGCCCGCCTCCTCGGCCGCTGCCACGAGCTCGGCGTCCTCCCCCTCGCACAGGTGCAGATGGGTGTGGCTGTCGATCATGCGCTCTTCGGAAACAGCGACTCGATCGCGCTCACGCGCTCAATCTTTCCGGCCCCAAATGTGGCACCCGCCAGGGAGAGATCAGGCGCGCCCAGCGCTGCCAGCAACTTGGTCGTGGCCTCGGGCAGATAGGGATGCAAAAGCACCGACACCACGCGCAAGCCCTCGGCGAGGGTTGCGAGCACCCGGTCTAGCTCCTGCGCGCGCGCAGGATCCTTGGCGAGCTGCCACGGCGCCTGCTCCTCGACAAAACGGTTCAAGCGCCGCACCCGCTGCCAAATCTCATCGAGCGCCACCGTCAGCCCGGCCCCATCGATCAGCTCGCTCACGCGCTCGGCCAAACCGTCGAAATCCGCGGATAGCAGTTCGTCGGATTGAACCCCCAAAACCACCCCGTCCCGGTAACGCCCAACCATCGCTATTACACGGCTCGCGAGGTTGCCCAGCTCGTTCGCCAGCTCACTTTCATACCGCTGCTCGAAGGCCGCCGTCGAGACTGAGCCGTCCTGGCCGAAGGGCACGTCACGCAACAAATAGAAGCGCAGCGCGTCGGCGCCAAATCGCTCGATAACCGCGAACGGGTCGAGCACGTTGCCCAGCGACTTTGACATCTTCTCGCCGTCCATCAGTAGATACCCGTGCACGAACACCCGCTCCGGCAGCTCGATCTCAGCGGCCATCAAGAGCGCCGGCCAGTACACCGCGTGGAAGCGCAAGATGTCCTTCGCGATCACGTGGCAGCTCGCCGGCCAGAACCTGCGTGTCAAGTCCTCTGCACCCGCGTAGGAGAGCGCCGAGTAGTAGTTCAGCAGCGCGTCGAACCACACGTAGAACACGTGCTCGGAGTCCCACGGCACCTTCACCCCCCACGTCAGCTTGTGCCGTGTCAGCGGCACATCGCGCAGCCCCGAGCGAAGAAACGACAGCGCCTCGTTGTAGCGAGTGCGCGGCGCGACGAAATCCTCGCGCTGCGCATACAGCCGCTCCAACGGCTCCTGAAACGCGGACAGCCTGAAGAAGTAATTCTCCTCCTGCTCCCGCGTCAGCTCGATGTGGTGGATTGGGCAGCGGTTACCCTCGTCGACTTCGTTCTCCGCCTTGAAATCCGCGCACCGGGGGCAGTACCAGCCCTCATACATACCTTCGTACACAAACCCGTTCTCCCGCACTCTGGCCAGCACCTCCTGGACCTTCGCTTCGTGCTGGGGGTCGGTCGTGCGGATGAAGAAGTCGTTGCTCGCCCCTAGCTGTGGCGCAAGCGCCTTGAAGCGCTCTGCGTTTCTGTCGGCCAGCTCTTGCGGCTCGACCCCCAGCGCATGCGCGGCGTCGGCGACCGGCTCGCCGTGCTCATCGGTCCCCGTCAAAAAGAACACATCCTCGCCCCGCTGACGATGGTGACGGGCCATCACATCCGCCGCGATCGTCGTATACGCATGCCCCAAATGCGGCGCCGCGTTGACGTAGTAAATCGGCGTGGTCACATAGAAGGAGGACATGCCCGCCCCAGGCTACTGTCCGGAGCGCATCAGCTCTCTGTAGAGCTCGTTCGCGCCCACCCCCGTCAACCTCGCCACGACTGTCGCGGCAGACCGTGCCTTCGCGCCCGCGCCGACGAGCTCCCGCAGCGCGGCGAGCGCGGCGGGTAGCTGAGCCGCTTGCGCCGAAGCGGCGCCCACCACCAGCACCACCTCGCCCTTCGGGGCGAGCTCGCCATAGTGGCTCGCCAGCTCAGCGGCGCTCCCGCGGCGGACTTCCTCGTGGCGCTTGGTCAGCTCGCGACACACCGCCACCGGACGCTCCGGGTCGCTCTCGGCCAGCAGCCTCAGTGTGGCCGCCACGCGCCGTGGCGACTCGAACGCGACGAGCGTCTCCGGCGTGTGCGCCACCATGCGCTCCAGCTCTGAGCGTTTGCGCGGCAGGAACCCGGCGAACCGCCACCGCTCTGCCGGCAATCCCGAGGCGACAATCGCGGTCACGACCGCACTGGGCCCCGGCAACACCTCGACCGCCAGCCCCACCTCCAGGCACGCCCGCACAAGCGCAAAGCCGGGGTCTGAGACCAGCGGCATGCCCGCGTCAGAGACCAGTGCGACCACCGCACCCGCCTGCATCCGCGCCACCAGTTCCGCCGAACGCGCGCGTTCGTTGTGCTCGTGGTAGCTGATCAGCCGCGCGCGGATTCCGTGGCGGTCGAGCAGCACTTTCGTGTGTCGCGTGTCCTCACACGCCACGATGCCGGCGTCTCGCAGCGCCGTAAGGACGCGTATGGTCACGTCCTCGAGGTTGCCGATCGGCGTCGCACACACGAGCAAGCGTCCGTGCGCCGCCAGTGCAACCGCAGGTTTCTCGGCGTCCATCACGCAAATATAGGTTGCACTCATGCCCGCCGGACAGGATCAGCCACCGCAGTACACCCGTTATCGCGCGCGCCGCGGGCTACTCCCGCGGCGCGAGGAGAATCTCGGGGCGGGGCGGGGCGCAGGGCAGGCCCGCCGCAGCACCGGTCCGGGGCTGACAGGCTGGCGCCGGTGGGCGACGCGCAAACGCATCCTGCTCGGCCTGCTGGCGTTTGTGCTCGGCTGGCTGGTGCTGTCGCTCGTGCTGTTCCTGATCAGCTCCCACTTCAACCGCACCTCCCCACCTGCGGACGTCGCCGCCGTGCTCGACCCCGCGGGCTATCCGCTGAGCAGCGCCAACAACATCCTCGTGCTCGGCTCCGACCGCCGCCAGAAGAACTCAAAGGAACCTGGCGCCGAAACCACAGGTCCTGGCCGCTCGGACTCGATCATGCTGATCCGCACCGGCGGCGGACACGCCGCGCGCCTGTCCATCCCCCGCGACACGATCGTCGAAATCCCCGGCCACGGTGAGCAGAAGATCAACGCCGCTCACGCCTTCGGAGGTCCAGCGGAGTCGGTCTCGGTGATCAAGCACTGGCTGGGCGTGCCGGTCAACCACGTGGTGGAAGTGAACTTCGAAGACTTCCCCCAGCTGATCGACGCGATGGGCGGGGTGGACTACACCGGGGGCTGCATCATCTCGCGCATCGACGGCGGCTTCAGCCGCGGTGGCTACACGCTGCGGCTGCCCGCGGGCACCCATCACCTCGATGGCAAGGCCGCGCTCGCGCTCGCGCGAACGCGCGAGAACCTCTGCGCGCCCAGCCAGACCGACCTGCAGCGCTCAGAACACCAGCAGGCCCTGTTCAACGCGATGAAGAGCCGGCTGCTCTCGCCCTCGAGCTTCTTCCGCCTGCCATGGATCGCCTGGAATGCCCCGCCCGCAATCATCTCCGACATGAGCGGCCCGACGCTCGTGGGCCTGTTCGCCTCGCTTGCGATCTCCGGCACGCCGCCAACACGTGTACTCAAACCGTCGGGCTCAGCGACGCTGCCGGGCGGCGGGGAAGGCCTGACCGTCTCCGAATCAGAACGCCACGCGGCGGTAGCGCGCTTTCTAGCCGGCTGAGACGATCTTCAGCTCTTGGCCGCGACCGGTTTTGCGTCTTTCGGCTTCTCTGCCTTCTTCGCCGTGCCCTTCTCGCTCTTGCCCTCAGAGGAGGAAGAAGCGGAGTCCGTGGATGTGGACTTCTCGGTGGAGGAGCCATCCGGCGTGGAGCTGCTCTCTGAGGAGGACTTCTCCGCCGCTGCGGCCGTCTCACGCTGGCGGTTGCGGGTGCCGTAGTCGGTGTTGTAGAAGCCTTTGCCCTTGAAGTGCACAGCCGGCGCGTGCAGCACGCGCTCGACCGGCACTCCCGTATCGGGGTCGACTGTAAGCGCGTCGTCAGAGAACGACTGCTGAATCTCGAACGTCGTCCCGTCGGGGCGCCTGTACTCGTAGATTGGCATAGAGAGAATCTAGTCGGCCAAGAGAGCGCGCGCGCAGACGATGCCCGCGTGGATCGTCTGAGTGAAGTCACGCTCGGGCTCGGCGAGCATTCGCAACGCGAACCCATCGCCGAGCGAGAAGAGGATGTCCGCGACGGCCTCCGGCTCGGCGTGCAGTCGCAATACTCCGTCCTTCTGCGCGACGGCCAGCATGCTCGCCAGCCGCTCTCTGGTGAGGCTCACGAGCCTCGCGTACTCGACAGCGATGTCCGCGTTGCGCCGTGAGAGGGTGAACAGCTCGAAGACGAGCGTCAGGAAGTCCGGATCCTCGCGGACCGTCTCCTGCAGGCTCTGGGCCATCAGGTCGATGAAGTCATCGGCCGTCGTCGCGGTGGAGAGCTGGTGCTCGAGCCGCTCCAAACGCAGCTCGCAATCGCGGCGCACCGCCTCGACGAGCAACTGCTCCTTGGTGGAGAAGTAATAGTGCAGCAGTCCCCGCGAGACGCCCGCCTCGCGTGAGACGTGCTCGAAGGTCGAGGCCGCAGCGCCGCGCTGCGCGACGCTTGAGCGCATGGCCTCGACGATGCGTTGCGCCTTCTCGCCTGCGGGAAGGCGGGCTTCCGCCTTCAGGAGGCCGCTGCGCCGACCGGAGCAGGCTCCGCGGGAGCAGTGGTCGAGCTGTAGTCGAACTCCTCCTCGGCCCCGAACAGCAGGTCGAGCACCTTCGAGCGCAACCCCTCGCTGAGAACCATCGCGAGCGCGCCCGCGATCATCAGCAGCATGAGCGATCGTCCCAGTCCGCCGCGGCGGCGGCGCTTGGGGCCCTCCTTGAGCGAGCTCGACGCGTCCCGGAGGGCGTTCGCCGCCTCGCGCAGCTCGCGCTGGAGCTTCTTGTCCTCGAAGATCGCCTTGCTCGCCGGCTTGCCGTTGCTCATGCGCCCGTACGCGCTGCGTGCCGCGCCGTAGGCCGTCAACAGGCTGCCGCGCAAATCCTCGTCCTCGATCAAACGCTGCAGGTACCGGTTGCGCTGCGCCTTGCGCGCCGCTTCACCTGCTCTACCGATGCTGTCCTTTGCCGCCATTTGGCCACCACCTATACCGAAAGATTGCTGGGGTTTCATCCAATATACCCCGCGGAGGATGGGTTCATGAGGAATTCTTCAGTCGCCGCTGAGCGACAACTGACAATCTAGGCTGATGCCCACCTTCCAGGCGACCGTGGCCGTGCTCGGCGGACTGTTGATCCTGGGCGCGCTGCTGTCAGGACTGGCGCGTCGCAGCTTCATGTCGCTGACGGCTCTGTTCGTGCTGGCCGGCTTTGCCGTCGGGGACGGGGGCTTTCGCTGGATTTCCTTCAGCGCGCAGTCGGGGTTCGTGCGGGACCTGGCGTATGCGGCGCTAATTGTGATCCTCTTCCGCGACGGCCTGGAGGTCGAGCGCGAGATGCTCCAGCGCGAGTGGCACCTGCCGCTGCGCAAGCTCCTCGTCGCGATGCCCATCACCGCGCTCCTCGTCGCGCTCGCCGGGCGGGCGATCGTCGGGCTCAGCTGGACCGAGGCGTTCCTGCTCGGTGCGCTGCTATCGCCGACCGACCCGATCCTCACGTCGAGCATCGTCACCAATCCGCGTGTGCCGCGGCTGATCCGGCATTCGCTGAATCTCGAGTCCGGGCTCAACGACGGGCTCGCGCTGCCCGCTGTGCTGGCCTTCCTCGCCGTGCTCACGGTCGGCTCTGAACACTTCGTCTGGTGGCGCTTCGTCCTGCAGGACATCGGCCTCGGCTTCCTCTACGGTCTGGCCTGCGGCTGGATCGCCTCTCTGCTGATGCCACGCGAGGGCCGGCGCGGCGAGCGGGATCTCGAGAGATCGATCCCCTCGCACCAGAAGTCCCTCTACGCGCTCGGCGTCGCCTTCGCCACCTACGGCGTGACGGTTCTTTCGCCGAGCGGCAACGGCTTCATCGCCGTGTTCGTCGCCGCCATCGTACTCGGCATCCGCCGTCCCGACCTGCGCAAGCACTTCGAGCAGCGCGCCGATGAGATCGTGGAGATCGTCAAGCTCGGCATCTTCCTCGTCTTCGGCTCACTGCTCACCCTCCACGCGCTCTTCAACGACGGCTGGGCGGCCGTGGCGCTCGTGCTCGTCACCTTCCTCATCGCCCGCCCCCTGGCGGTCTGGCTCGCCCTCTTGGGCACCTCCACCGACCGTCCCACCCGTCTCTTCATGGGCTGGTTCGGACCCAAGGGCGTCGCCACCATGACCTTCTCGCTGATCGTCCTCGACCAGGGAATCGCCTCCGGCCAGCGCATCTTCGATCTCACCGCGCTCGTCGTCTTCGCCTCGATCATCCTCCACGGCCTGAGCGACACCCCCGGAGCGAACTGGATCGCCCGGCACGCCCGGGCGGCAGAGGTGAACTCCTAGGCGTGAAGCGCTGCCTGCTCCTGCGCCGAGGGAAATGCCCACGCCGCCCGCGAGCGGCGCTCCTGGCGAAACACGAACCGCAGTTGCTGCGGCGGGCGCAGCTGAGCCTCGTTCGGCCGGAAGGTCGAGCAGGGCTCGTTCAGCTCCAGTGCACAAAGCAGATTGGCGTGAAAGAAGCAGTCCTCGCAGCTAACCTTCTTTGCCGCTCGCTTCGCCGGTCGTTTGCTCTGCTTGGTCGGCGGCACGGGAGCCATCAAAGCACCGCTCGCCAGCCCGCACAAGGCGCAGCGAAGGGCCTTCCCGCAAATCGCAGAGAAAATGATTCCTACCCGCAAAGAGCCCTTAATCAGTCACTATCTCGTGACGAGCAGACGGTTTTTCGTGCACTTTCCGGGACTCTGCGGCCGGCGGCGCGTCATCATTGCTCGCGATGCGCATCCTCGTCACCGGCGCCTCTGGCTTCGCCGGCTCGCTGCTCGTTCCCCGGCTCCTATCCGGCGGGCACGAGGTATGTGCCCTGGCGCGCAATCAGGCGCGGGTCATCACGGCACTGCAAGACAGCACTGCGGAGGGCGCCGGGGATGTCGAGGTGCTGCGCGGCGACGTCCTGAGCGGCGACGGCCTGGACCGCGCGCTTGCGGGCGTGGAGGTGGCCTACTACCTGATCCACTCGATGGAGCGCTCCCCGGCAGGGTCCCCCACTCAGGGCTCCTTCGCCGAGCGGGAGCGGATCGCGGCTGAGAACTTCGCCTCAGCGGCCACCCGTGCGAACGTCAAGCGCATCGTCTACCTGGGCGGAGTCACCGGTGAGGGAAGCGCGCGATCCGCTCACCTGAAGAGCCGTCAGGAGGTGGAGCGGATACTGCTCGAGGCCGTCCCCGGCTCAGTCGCCCTGCGCGCATCGATCGTGATCGGCGCCCGCTCGCGCTCGTTCCGCTTCCTCGTCCGCCTCGTCGAGCGCATGCGTGTGCTCACGCTGCCCGCCTGGCGCTCCTTCCGCACCCAGCCGATCGACGAGCGCGACGTCATCGAGCTGCTCACCGCCGCGGCCACCGTCACGGCGGTGGCCGGTCGCTCCCTCGACGTGGGTGGACCAGACATCCTCACCTACGAAGAGATGATCTCCCGGATCGCCGGTCTGATGCTCATCCATCGTCCCGTGCTTGGGCTCGCCGTGAACATCACGCCCGTCGCCTCGCGCATCGCCGCCGCGATCACCGCCGAGGATCCCGAGCTGATCGTTGCACTGATGGAGAGCCTGCAGGGCGACCTGCTGATGAGCGATGATCACGCAGCCGGGCTGCTCGGCGTGGAGCTGCACTCCTTCGACTCCGCGGTAGAACACGCCCTGCGAGTGTGGGAGCAGTCCGAGCCACTGGCCGCCCGCTGATGAGCCTCGTAACCGCCTCGATCCAGATCGCCGCCACACCCGCGGATGTGTGGAAGACGATCATGGATCCGGATCGCCTGGGCGACTGGGTGAGCATTCACCGCCGGCTCGACCACGCCGACGACGGGCCACCCCGCGTGGGCTTCCAGATGGACCAGCAGATCCACCTGCGTGGAGTCAACCTCGAGGTTCACTGGAAGCTCGTCGACTGCCGTCCCTGCGAGCGAGCCGTGTGGGAGGGTCGCGGGCCGGCGCGTTCACACGCTCGCACGGAATACGTCCTGCGCACGAGCGGCGACGGCACACGCTTTGACTATCACAACGAGTTTCGTCCCCCGCTCGGGCCGATAGGGGCGATCGTCAGCCGCGCCCTCGTCGGCGGCATGCCGGAACGAGAGGCAAAGCGCACGCTCGATCGCCTGCGCGCCTATCTCGAGGGATAGGCGCAATTGGCACTCCCGGCCGGTATGGAGGGAATATGTGTCCAGAACATCGTGAAGTCTTTAGAAATAAATCGTGTAGTGTCATGCAGGAAATAATGTTCCATACCTCACATTTACACTATTGAAGAGGATGTATTCCGTGACCGACTTCCTTGACGAGAAGCGCAAAGAGATCACCGACCGGCTGAAGGAGCTAAAGCCGCAGGTTGACGAGTACAACCGCCTCGAGGCCGCCGCTTCAGCCCTGGCCGGTGTGGGTGGATCGGCTGCCCCCTCCGCAACGGCCCCCGCCACCCGCCGCGGGCCGGGACGCCCGCGCGGTACAGGCAAAGCCGCTCCAGCCAAAGCAGGACGCAAAAAAACTTCCCGCGCCCCGGGGCGCCCCGCCGGTAAACGGCGTGCCGGGCGGCGCAAAGGCAGCGGCACGCGCGGGGCTGAGGCGCTGTCATTCGTGCAGGGCCAGCCCGGCATCACAATTCCCGAGCTGGCCGCGAAGATGGGCATCAAGCAGAACTACCTCTACCGCGTGCTGCCCGGGCTCGAGCAGGAAAACAAGGTAGCCAAGCAGGGACGTGGCTGGCACCCTAAGGGCTGATGACTTTTAGCCACTGGCGATGAAAAGGGCGCGGCATGGATGCCGCGCCCTTTCTTTTATCTGTGTGCCACCAGACAGATGGATCGACGTTCCTGGCAAGGACGCAGGAAGCGTGGCGTGCTGGCCGATCAGTCGAGCGCATCTGATCGACGATCGGTACGCGAGCGACCGAGGACACCGTCCAGGGGCGCCGAGGCGCCCTCTGGCTAGATCAAGCCGAGATCTTTGACCGTGTCGCGCTCGCTCACCAGCTCGGCTACCGAGGCGTCGATCTTGGCATGAGAGAAATCATCGAGGTCCAACCCCTGCACGATCTCCCACTCACCGTCCGTGCAGATGCAGGGAAAGCCGCAGATCAGCCCCTCGGGTATGCCGTAGGAGCCATCGGACGGAACCCCCATCGACACCCAGTCGATGTTGCCACCGGCCCAGTCGTTGACGTGGTCGATCGCCGCACTGGCCGCCGACGCGGCGCTCGAGGAGCCGCGCGCCTCGATGATCGCCGCGCCGCGTTTACCGACGTTCGGCAGGAAATCGTTTTCGATCCATGCCTGGTCATCCACCACCTTCGCCGCCTGCTCGCCACGCACCTGCGCGTGGAACAGATCGGGGTACATCGTTGGTGAGTGGTTTCCCCACACCCCCATCTGGGTGATGTCGCTCACCGGTACAGCCACCTTATTGGCGAGCTGACCCACCGCGCGGTTGTGATCGAGGCGCATCATCGACGTGAACCGCTTCTTCGGAATGTCCGGCGCGTTGTTCATCGCGATCAAGCAGTTCGTGTTCGCCGGGTTGCCCACAACGAGCACCTTCAAGTCCGCCGCCGCGCGATCGTTCAGCGCCTTGCCCTGGACGGTGAAGATCTTGCCGTTCTCTGAGAGCAGCTCCGCGCGCTCCATGCCCTTCGTGCGCGGACGCGAGCCGACCAGCAGCGCGATGTTCACACCATCGAAGGCGTCGTTCGGGTCGTCGTGCAGATCGAGCCCCGCCAGCAGCGGAAAGGCGCAGTCGACCAGCTCCATCGCCACACCCTCCAGCGCCCCCATCGCCTGCGGAATCTCGAGCAGGCGCAGATCGACAGGGCGCTCAGGACCGAGCAGCTGCCCGGAGGCGATGCGAAACACGAGGCTGTATCCGATCTGACCGGCGGCCCCCGTTACGGTGACGCGTATGGGGGTCTTGCTCGCGCTGGGTTTGCTCATTGATTCATCTCCTGGCTGAGGTTGTCGTCGATCGAACCGAGGAACTCCTGCGTCGTCTGCCACTCCTGGCTGGGGCCGACGAGCAGGGCCAAGTCCTTGGTCATCTTCCCGCTTTCAACAGTCTGTACGCAGACCCGCTCGAGAGTCTCGGCGAAGGCGCTCACCTCGGGCGTGCCATCCATCCGCCCGCGGGCCTGCAGCCCCCGCGTCCAGGCGAAGACCGAGGCGATCGGGTTCGTCGAGGTCGCCTTGCCCTGCTGGTGCAGGCGATAGTGGCGCGTGACGGTGCCGTGCGCGGCCTCCGCCTCCACCGTCTTTCCGTCGGCGCTCATCAGCACGCTCGTCATCAACCCCAGCGAGCCGAACCCCTGCGCCACCGTGTCGGACTGCACATCCCCGTCGTAGTTCTTGCAGGCCCACACATACCCGCCCTCCCACTTCAGCGCCGCCGCGACCATGTCGTCGATCAACCGGTGTTCATATGAGATACCCGCGGCCTCGAAGTCCGCCTTGAACTCGTTCTCGTAGATCTCTGCAAAGAGATCCTTGAAGCGGCCGTCATAGCGCTTCAGGATCGTGTTCTTCGTCGACAAATACACCGGCAGCCCGTGATCCAGCCCATAGCGCAGCGAGGCCCGTGCAAAGTCGCGGATCGAGGAGTCGAGGTTGTACATCGCCATCGCAATCCCCGGACCCGGGAAGTCGTACACGTCGAGCTCGACCGGCTCTGAGCCGTCCTTCGGCGTGTATGTCAGCGTCAACTTGCCCTCGCCGGGGACAACGAGATCGGTCGCTCGGTACTGGTCACCGAACGCGTGACGGCCAATCACGATCGGCTTCGTCCAGCTCGGCACCAGGCGCGGGATGTTCGCGATCACGATCGGCTCGCGAAAGATCACCCCGCCGAGGATGTTGCGGATCGTCCCATTCGGCGAGCGATACATCTCCTTCAAGTGAAACTCCTCCACACGCGCCTCGTCCGGTGTGATCGTGGCGCACTTCACCCCCACCCCATAGCGCTTGATCGCTTCGGCCGCTTCGACGGTGATGAGATCGTTCGTGGCGTCGCGCCTCTCAATGCTCAGGTCGTAGTACTTCAGGTCCACATCCAGATACGGCAGGATCAGCTGCTCCTTGATGAACGACCAGATGATCCGCGTCATCTCGTCGCCATCGAGCTCGACTACTGGGTTCTGCACCTTGATCTTGGCCATGTTCGTCCTTGGGGTCTGGGAGTGCTCGCCGAGCGGGCGATGCTATCGCGGGCGAGCCGGCGGCCTGGTGGGATGGGCAGAGCGGGCAGGTATCCTTACCTAATGGCAACCATGCCGAGGACAGTGACGGGGGAGGGCAGCGCGCCGTGGCGGACCCACGAGGTCGCAAACCAGGCCCCGCCGCTCGAAGGACTGGACGTGTTCTCCAGCAACCTCCCGCTCGTCGAGGCGACCGGGCGTGAGGGAGCAGGCTGGGTGCGCGAGCGGGCCTCGGCGCTTGGCCGCGTCGTAGGGGGTGAGCCGCAGCAGCTATGGGGAAGGCTTGCGAACGAGAACAAGCCGGTGCTGCGTACCCACGACCGCTACGGCAACCGCATCGACGAGGTCGAGTTCCACCCAGCCTGGCATCAGCTTATGCGGATGGGTGTAGAGCACGAGCTCCACTCGCTGCCGTGGACGAGCGACGAGTCCTCGCCGCACACCGCACGCGCGGCGATGTACATGACCGCGATGCAGGCCGAGGCGGGCTTCTGCTGCCCGATCACGATGACCTTCGCGGTAGTGCCCGCCCTGCGCGCCCAGCCCGAGCTGGCGGCGGAGTGGGAGCCGCTGGTCACCGCCACCACATATGACCCACGCCCAGTTCCAGCCGCCGAGAAGGGCTCAGCGATCGCCGGCATGGCGATGACCGAGAAGCAGGGCGGCTCCGACGTCCGCGCCAACACCACCATCGCAACACCCATAAACGGCGGCGGCGCGGGGGGCGAGTACGAGATCGTTGGCCACAAGTGGTTCTGCTCAGCGCCGATGTCCGACATCTTCCTCGTGCTCGCCCAGACCCCCGACGGCCTCTCCTGCTTCCTCTTGCCGCGGATCCTCCCCGACGGCGGGCGCAACGCCTTCCACATCCAACGCCTCAAGGACAAGCTCGGCAACCACTCAAACGCCTCCTCGGAGATCGAGCTGCACGGCGCCTGGGCGCAGATGGTGGGAGACCCCGGCCGCGGCGTGCCGACGATCATTGAGATGGTCGGCCACACGCGCCTTGACTGCGTGATCGGCGCCGCCGCGGGCATGCGCGTGGCAGTTGTCAACGCCACCCACCATGCGGCGCACCGCTCGGCGTTCGGCAACACGCTGATCGACCAGCCATTGATGCGCAATGTGCTCGCCGACCTCTGCTTGGAGTCGGAGGCCACGACGGCGCTCGCGATGCGCCTCGCCCGTGCCTACGACGAAGCCTCGAACGATGTAGAAATCGGTGCCCACCCATCCAACGACGACAGCGACGCGCAGCTGTTCAAGCGTGTGGCAACCGCAGTCGGCAAGTACTGGGCCTGCAAGCGCGCCCCCAACCACTCCTTCGAGGCGATGGAGTGCCTCGGGGGCAACGGCTATGTCGAGGAGTCCGGGATGCCGCGCCTCTATCGCGAGGCGCCGCTGGCCTCGATCTGGGAGGGCTCGGGCAACGTGATCAGCCTCGACGTTTTGCGCGCTCTCTCGCGCTCACCGCGATCGCTCGAGGTGTTCCTCGCCGAGGTGGAACAGGCCCAGGGCGCCGACGCGCGGCTGGACGCTCACATCGCGGCGCTCAAGGGTCAATTCACCGACCCCACCACGCTCGAGTTCCGCGCGCGGCGCGTTGTCGAAAGCATGGCCCTCTGCCTGCAGGGCTCGCTGCTCGTGCGCCACACTCCGCCCGCCGTGGCCGATGCCTTCTGCGCCTCCCGCCTCTCAGGAGACGGAGGTCTCGAGTACGGCACGCTGCCCGCGGGCGTGGACTTCGAGGCGATCCTCGAGCGGAGCCGGCCGCACCTCTAGCTCCGGGCCCAGCCCAGACTGGGCCTAACATTGAGACATGGGGCCCCGCACGAACTTCCAGCTTGCGCGCGTCTTCGGCATCCGCATCGGCGTGAGTGCCAGCTGGTTCTTCGTGCTCTTCTTCCTCATCTACTGGCTCTCGAACAGCTACTTCCCTGAACTGCTCGGCGGCTCACAGACGACCGACTACTTCGTCGCGGTGGCCGGTGCGCTCGGCTACTTCGCCTCGCTGATCCTGCACGAGCTCGGGCACGCCCTCGCCGCGCGGCGCGTGGGCATCGGGATCGCCGACATCGATTTGTGGTTCTTTGGCGGCCTCTCCCAGATGCGCCGCGAGCCGCAGAGCGCCGCTGAGGAGCTGAAGATCTCGGCGTCCGGTCCGGCCGTGACCCTCGCCCTCATCGGCCTCTGCGTGGCCGCCTGGGCCGTGGTGTCCAGCGGGGGCAGCTTCACCGACGTAGCCCTGCCGCGCCGCGGCTTCACCACCACGCCGGCGCTTGCGCTGATCGGCTGGCTGGGGTTCGTCAACTCGATGCTGTTCGTGTTCAACATCGTGCCCGCGTTCCCGCTCGACGGCGGCCGCATCGCCCGCGCGCTGATCTGGTGGAGGAGCGGCGATCGCAATCTCGCCACGCGGGCCACGGGACGCTCCGGACAGGCCTTCGCGCTCGTGGTCGGCCTGTTGGGGTCGTGGGCGTTCGCCACCGGCTCCGCCTTCACCGGCCTGCTCACGATGATGCTGGCCTACTTCCTCTACCAGTCCGCTGGGGCGGCCGTCGTGCAGGGGGCGCTCGGCCGGCGTATCCAGAGCCTCACGGTGGCGGACATCATGGATCGCGAGCCCGTGACGATCCCAGCCAGCGCGACACTGCTCGACGCGCACGAGCAGTTCTTCCTGCGCTACCGCTGGCCATGGTTCGTAGTGGTCGACCCGGCGCGCCATTTCCTCGGCGTAGTCGCGGCTGCGCGCGTCGACGCGGAGATCTCCGCCGGGCGCCCTGCGCTGCCGGTGGTGGACGTGCTCGAGGACGACATGCACGTGCGCATCAACGAAGCCGAACCGCTCGAATCGCTGCTCGGGTCAGACGGCCTCGGGCGTCTCGGCGCGATGGTCGCAGTCGATCACGACGGCGTGCTGCAAGGCGTGGTCACGCTGGCCGAGGTCCGTAAAGCGCTGCGAGTGGCAATCTGAGCGTAAGAACGTGCCCTAAGACGGTCCGGGCACCCGAGCGTTATAGAGTCCTGCCCGCAGCGACCCTCCTTCCCCTCCCAGCCGACCTCAGAAAGCCATGCCAGCACACGACGTATTGATCATTGGAGCCGGCCTTGCGGGCCAGCGTGCCGCCCTCGCGGCCGCACAAACCGGCGCCAGTGTGGCGATCATGAGCAAGGTCCACCCGGTGCGCTCACACTCGGTCGCGGCCGCGGGCGGCATCAATGCGGCGATCAGCGTCGATGATGACTGGCACTCCCATGCCTATGACACTGTCAAGGGCTCGGATTTCCTTGGCGACCAGGACGCGATCGAAATCATGTGCTCAGAGGCGCCGAAGGAGGTCATGGACCTGGAGCACATGGGCGTGACCTTCCACCGCAACGAGGCGGGCGAGATGGACCTGCGCGCGTTCGGCGGCGCGTCGATGAAGCGCACCGCCTACGTGGCCGACATCACCGGGCAGGCGCTGCTGCACGTGCTCTACGAGCAGCTGATGCGCCACCACGAGACGGTCGAACGCTACGAGGAGTGGTTCACCACCTCGCTGCTGAAGGACGACTCCGGCTGCTGCTGCGGGGTGATCGCGCGCGACATCCGCAGCGGGCGGATGGAGGCGTTCACGGCCAAGAACGTGATTCTCGCGTGCGGCGGCGCCGGCCAGGCGTACAAGCCGACGACCAACGGCCTGATCGTCACCGGCGACGGAATCGCGATGGCCTACCGAGCGGGCGCGCCGCTGATGGACATGGAGATGGTCCAGTACCACCCCACGTGCCTCCTCGAGACGGGCATCCTCATCACCGAGGGCGCGCGCGGCGAGGGCGCGCACCTGCTGAACGCCAATGGCGAACGCTTCATGGAGAAATCGGCGCCCAACAAGATGGAGCTCGCCTCGCGCGATGTGGTCTCGCGCGCGGAGCAGATCGAGATCAACGAGGGCCGCGGCGCCGGCCCGGACGGCGCGGGCATCTACCTCGACGTGACGGTCGTGCCGCGCAAGCGCACGCTCGAGGCGCTGCGCGAGATCGTCAACCTGGGGCGCGACTTTGCGGGCGTGGACATCACGCGCGAACCGATCATGATCCGCCCCGGCCAGCACTACATCATGGGCGGCGTGAAGACCGACGTCGACGGGCGCACGCCGATCGAGGGGCTGTACGCGGCGGGCGAGGTCGCGTGCGTGTCCGTGCACGGCGGCAACCGCCTGGGCGCGAACTCGCTGCTGGACACTTTGATCTTCGGACGTCGCGCGGGCGAACACGCCGCTCATCGCGCGGCGACGATGGGCATGCCGAGCGTGGACACCTGCCCGCACCTGCGCGAGGATGCCGCTGAGATCGACGCGATCATCGCCCGGGAGGGTGGGAATGGATCAAGCAGGCGCGTGTCGGAGATCAAGAACGAGCTCGGCGAAGTGATGAACAAGCACGCCGCCGTGTTCCGCGACGAGGCCGGGCTGCAGGGCGCGCTCGAGACGATCGGCCGCCTCAAAGTGCAGGCCGCCAGCGCGTGGATCGACGACCGCGGCACGGTCTTCAACCAGGATGTGCTCGGAGCGATCGAGCTCGGCTACATGGTCGACTGCGCCGAGGCGACCGTCGTCGCGGCGATCGAGCGCAAGGAGTCCCGCGGCGCGCAGTTCCGCACGGACTTCCCCGAGCGCAACGACGAGGAGTGGCTCAAGCACATCGACATCGCGCTCGATGAAAATGGAGAACCCCAGGTCTCCTACTCGCCGGTCACCATCACCCAGTGGCAGCCCGAGGAGAGGAAGTACTGATGATCTTCAATCCAACCAACTGCGACTGATGGCCGAAACACACAAGCCGCCGGAGAAGTTCACGCTGCGGCTGCGCCGTTATGACCCCGAGGCCGGCGAGGCCCCCTACTGGGACGAGCACACGATCGAGCTCGCGCCGCACCGCTCGGTGTTGGAGGCGATCCTGCAGGCGAAAGACCGTTTTGACGGCTCGATCGGCGTGCGTTGCTCCTGCCGCCAGGCGATCTGCGGATCCTGCGGCATCCGCGTCAACGGCGAACCCGCGCTCGCGTGCCACACGCACCTCGACGCCGCCAAGCGGAGCGCGAAGGACGGCGTGATCGAGATCGAGCCGATGGGCAACATGCCCGTGCTGAAGGACCTGATCGTCGACATGGACGCAGTTCACTGGAAGAAGATCCAGCGCGTCACGCCGTGGCTGCTCGCCAAGCAGCCGGTGCCCGAGCGCGAGTACATCGTCTCGAAAGAGTCGATGGTCGACGTGACCCAGACAATGGGCTGCATCCAGTGCGGCGCGTGCGTGTCGGACTGCCTGGCGATGGAGGTGGACCCCGGCTTCATCGGGCCTGCCGCGCTCGCGAAGGCCTACCGCTTCGTGGGCGACCCGCGCGACGACGAACACGAGGTCCGGTTGCGCGACCTGGCCGAAGACCCGCAGGGGATCTACGACTGCACGCACTGCTTCAAGTGCGTTGAGGCCTGCCCCAAGGACGTCAACCCGATGGGCCAGATCATGCGCCTGCGGCGGATCGCGGGCAACGACTTCGGCATCGTCGACCAGAACAACGGTGAGCGCCACGAGGCCACGATGGCCGGCCTGATCCGCGACTACGGCCTGCTGCACGAGGCCGAGATGCTGCCCCGCTCCTACGGCGGCTACTCGTGGTTTGCCAAGTTCCACCCGGCCGCCGGCAAGGAGCTGCTCGCCTCGCTGCCCGTCGCCATCCGGGCGATCATGCGCCGGAAGATGACACCAAAGCTCGTACTGTTCGGCCACAAGATTCCCAAGCAGGACCTCGATGCCGTCAAGAAGATCTACGACAAGATCGAGTCGCGCCCAGAGCGCTATGAGCTGAACCTGTACATCACCGGCTACGACGAGGACGAGCCGCCCGCCGGGGTGGCCACGCCGGCCAGCGAAGGGAGCGCGCAATGAAGGTCGCCTACTGGCCCGGCTGCGTGAGCCGCGGCTTCACTCCAGAGCTGCACGGCTCGATGGCAAAGGTCGCGCCGCTCCTGGATATCGAGCTGGTCGAACTGGACCGGGCCTGCTGCACCGGCGCGGGCGTGATCGCCGAGCACAACCAGGAGCTCGCCGACACGCTCAACGCGCGCACGTTCGCGCTCGCCCAGCAGGTCGACGGTGCGGCGATGATGATGAACATCTGCTCCACGTGCCAGGGCGCCCAGAGCGAGTGCCAGGAGCGCCTGGACGCAAATGCGGAGTACCGCGACCACGTCAACTCCACGCTCGCAGCTGAGGGCCTCTCCTATGAAAAGGATCCGGGCGGGCCCTTCACCAACAAGAACTTCCTGTGGCTGCTCGTGGAGGAGATCGGTCTGGAGGATCTGCGCTCGAAAGTGAGGCGTCCCTTGACGAACCTCAAGGTGGGCCCCTTCTACGGCTGCTACATAGTGCGTCCCCGCCCGCGCCTGGGCATCGATGAGGAGCACCCCCGCGACCACTACCTCGAGCAGGTCATCGAGGTGCTCGGCGGCACGGTGATCGAGTACGCGGGGATGCGCAAGTGCTGCGGCTTCCCGATCATCACCATGAATAAGGAGGCCTCACTCAAGCAGGCCGGACGGCATCTGGGCGACGCGGTCGACGCGGAAGCCGATTGCCTCGTGACCCCCTGCCCACTGTGCCACCTGAACCTCGACATGCAGCAGCCGATCGCCGAGAAAGTCGTGGGCCGCAGTCTCGACATGCCGGTCCTGCACCTGCCCCAGCTCGTCGGTCTCGCGCTGGGCCTCGAGCCCAAGGAGCTCGGCCTCAGCCGCCACGTGGTACGGCCCACGCCGGTGATCGACTGGTCGACATCCGTAGTGGGCGCCGCGGCACCCGCGGGCGGCTGGTAGCGCGCTCCCGAGCGCATAGGCTGCGCCCGTGCGAATCCTCACCGTCGTAGGGAACCGTCCGCAATTCATCAAGGCTGCGGCCGTCTCTGGGCTGCTGCGGAAAGAGCATGAGGAGGTGCTGGTGCATACCGGCCAGCACTACGACGACTCGCTCTCGACGGTGTTCTTCACCGAGCTCGGCCTCGCCCGTCCCGACCGCGAGCTGGGCATCGGGGGCGGCTCGAACACGGGGCAGACGGCGCGGATGCTCGCCGCTCTGGAGCCGCTGCTGGGCGACGAGCAGCCCGACGCGGTCCTTGTCTACGGCGACACCAACTCGACGCTCGCCGGCGGGCTCGCCGCAGCCCAGGCCGGCATCCCGGTCGCGCACATCGAGGCGGGCATGCGCTCGTTCGACAGGAGCATGCCGGAGGAGCTCAATCGCGTGCTCACCGACCATCTGAGCGATTTGTTGCTGTGCCCCTCGGAGACCGCCGCGGCCAACCTCCGGGCCGAGTCGATCTCCGGCAGGGTGGAGGTCGTGGGGGACGTGATGGTGGACGTCGCTCTGCGCTGGCAGCCGGCCGCACGCACCAACGCCGAGGCCCCCGGCGCATACGGGGTGGAGGCCGGCTCCTACCTCCTGCTCACCGCCCACCGCGCGGGCAACGTGGACGATCCCGACCGCCTGCGCGCCTTGGTGGAGTTGGTGAAGGCGCTGCCCCGGCCGATCCTGTTCCCGCTGCATCCCCGCACACGCGCGCGACTGCGGGACGCAGGCCTGTTGGAGGAGCTGGAGCAGCTCGATGGGCTGCACCTGACCGAGCCGCTGGGCTATGTGGAGTTCAGCGCGTTGCTGTGCCAGTCGCGGGCGGCCCTCACTGACTCTGGGGGCGTCCAGAAGGAGGCATACCTTGCCAGTGTGCCGTGCGTGACGCTGCGATCGAACACCGAGTGGGTCGAGACGGTGAGCACCGGTTGGAACAAGCTCGTGGATCTCGACGTGGCGGCGGCGCTGGCCGCACTGGACTCCACCCCGCCTCACGAGCATCCAGAGCTTTACGGTGACGGGCACGCCGCCGGGCGCTGCGTGCAGGCGATCGGGACGCTCGAGGGCTGAGGAGCGAGGAGCGGGCGCTCAGTGGTGGAGGAAGTGGGTGTGCAGCCAGGGCGCGAATTGAGATATCGAGCGATGCCCAGCACCACTCCGGCGAGCAGCGCCCCGCCCAGTGCCATCACACGCCCGTCGCGGCCGGCGTGAGGATTCTCCATGCTGGCGAGCAGGGAGCTGTGAGGCGAACGGTTTCTTAAGTGGGTGCGCTTGACATGCGATGCCCACCCTATTTCAAAGCCCAAAACGTACGGCCATCGCTACAGGCGTGCAACGACGTAGGCTTGCTCTCAAATGCGCTGGCTGATAGACGGGATGAACGTGATCGGCACTCGTCCGGATGCGTGGTGGAAGGACCGGCACGGAGCGATGGTGAGGCTCGTGGACATGCTCGAGCGGTGGGCGGCGGTGAGCGGCGAGGACATCACCGTGGTCTTCGAGCAGCCACCGTCGCCGCCGATCCGCTCGACCGTGATCGAGGTCACGCACGCTCCGCGGCCACGCCGGGATTCGGCCGATCACGAGATCGTGCGCCTGCTGGTTGCTGACGCGGAACCGGGGGCAATCCGGGTCGTCACCTCGGATCTGTGGCTCGCCGACCGGGTGCACGCCGCAGGCGCCACGGTCGAGCCCTCAGCGCCGTTCCGGGCACTGATCGAGGACGCCTGAGGAACGGGCTTCTAAGCGGAGGAGGGACGCCAGATCCAGCCCAGCTGCATGCTCACGATCAGGATCACGATAATGCTCAGTAGGCCGAAGCGAGCGAGGCGCTGCTGACTCCACACCGCCAGATACCCGAATTTTGGCAACTTGAAGGCCTCGTGCCAGACGGTGTTGCCGACGATGTGGGCACGCCACCGATCCCTGGCGTTGTTCGCGTCGCCCTGCGTCTGAAAAGTAACCCCGTGCTTGGTGTGCTCGACGGAGACGGCGCGGTGCGTCACGGTCAGGTGCGGTTCGCCGGGCGGGTGAAAGGCGACGATCTGGCCGCGATGGAGATTGGCGGCCGGCTCTGATGTGAGGACTGCGACGTCCCCAGGGTTGAGCGTGGGGCGCATCGATCCGGTGTCGATCACGGCGAACCGCCAGAGGCCGAGCAACATTCCCACCACCACCGTCAGGATCAGGAGAATGACGCCTCCAAGCATGATCGAGGCGAGCACCCTCATCGCGCTTGCACGTTGCCGAGTCCGATCGCGCGGCGCGAGTGCTGTTCTGATCGGCCGTGTGTCGGTGTATGCCGTTATTTGCAGGGGCATCTACTGCCACCCTCCCTGATCCCAGCCGAGTTCGTAGAGGACCGCCGCGCTGAGGGCGCTCTGCCAGCCGCCATGCCCCGCCTGCAGCTCGTAGTAGTACACAGAAGGCGTCGCGAGCACGGCGTAGGTTTCTTTGCCAACCGTCCCTTCGGCCAGCGTGGCGGAAACGGTGTTCGTCGCGGTCGCGATCACCGACACGGAATTGCCGTTGTGGTTGGCGACGTACACATGCGTGCCGTCGGGCGTCACCGACATGCCGGTCGGGTCCCCCGTGGTCCCAACCGCCGGAGAAGCAGCGACTTCGTCGCTTGAGACCGTGACCGCGTCCACCTGGTTGCTGGCGTGGTCGTGAACGTAGAGCTGACAGCCGTTCGGCGTCAGCGCGAGCGCGTTCGGGTTGGGGGTGGTGCCCGCGAGCGCGATAGTGCTCATCACCGCGTCAGTGGAGGTGGCGATGTCTGCCACTTGGCCACCGGTGTAGCTCGCCACGTAGAGCTTTGACCCTTCCGGTGTTATGGCCAGGATGTTGGGGTCCCCGCCGCCGGCGACGTTGGCGTCGGCCATGCTGCCGACCGTGATCGTTTTGGAAACGGTGTCGCTCGAGGTTGCGATGTCGTCAACCTGCCCGTTCACCTGATCGGCGACGTACACGTCGGCCGAGCTCGGGGTCACGGCGAGCGCGATCGGCTTACCCGTTTCGCCGGCTCCGATTGGGACGGTGGCGGTCACCGTTTTGGACGAGGTGGTGATAACCGACACGTTGTGCGAGCCGTAGTTGGCGACGTACACCTGTTCTTCATTCGGCGTCACGACGATCGCACCTGGGTCACCCTGCGCGCCGACAGCGATCCCAGTACCGCGCGCGCCCGAGGGGATCGTGATCGGGTAGACGAGATCGTTGGCGCCGTCGACTATGTACGCCGTTTTCCCATTAGGAGAGATGGCAACCGCGTCGGGCCGCGCGACGGTGACGCCCACTTTTGGGATCGCAACCGTTTTGGCGACTGTGTCTGAGGCAACGGTGACGATCTGCACCTGACTCGAGGCGCCCTCGGCCAGGACGACGCTGGTTCCTTCAGGAGTGACGGCCATGCTGTTGGGCTCTGACCCGATCGTCCCGGTTGTGATCGACGTACCAGCGTTGGTGGACGTGTTGACGGCGTGCACCGTTTTGGTCGCGCTACCGTTGCCGACGAAGACCTGCGGCGCTTCCGCTCCGGACGGGTTGACGTCGGTGAAGCTCGTGGCAACTCCCGTACTGCCAACTTCGGAGTAGACGCCTTTGGAGCTCGTGGACCGCCAGAGCTTGTAGCCGTTGATCATGGCGTTTCCGTTGGCGTCTGGTTTTTCCGCGGAGGCGGTCCACGTCACAGATACGTTGGTCTGTCCGCTGCCGCCCGCGCATCCCCCGTTCGCGGTTTCGAGCCCGGTCGGCTTCACAAGCGATGCCGTCGCCAGTGCCCCCGCTTTCACGGTTTTCGGAGTGAACACAAAGCTCGCCAGTGCCGTGCCCAGCAAGGTGAGCTGCAGGGCAACGGCGATGCAGAGGACGCCTACAGACCGGGGGGCATGGACCCGTACCGAGCGGTACAGAGCACGGGCCAGCCCACGCGCCGCGGCAGCCATCGCTACTGGGCGATCGCGGCCCGTTGCGTCGCCTGGAAGATGTATGTCAGGGTCGATTTGCAACCCTCGAGATTCTCGGTTTTTTCGGTACCGCCCGAGACACCCGAGCACACGCCGGCCACTTCGCCGAAGTTACCGGGTGCGGCCGCGGGGAGCGTGAGGGTGAACACCAAGTAGTCCTGCCCGCCCGTCGCCAGTGAGTTCAGCGGCGTCAGTGGCTGGGCTGTCGTCTCGAGCGCGCTGACCGATGTCGTGGCAGCTCCGTTGATTTTGACCACGGTGGCGCCAGGGGTGCATGTGTATTCGAAGGCCGGAGGCGGCGACCCGGGTTTCACTCGTTTCCACGCTTCCGAGCATGCCTGGATGCTGACCTGCAGTCCATTGGTTGGATCGGTGTCGAGCAACGACGTCGGTGAGGCCGAGAACTTCAGCGTGATTTCTTTGTTCGCGATGGTCGCCCCGGTCGAGTTCAGATCAGCCTCACGTGCAATCGTGTCCCCGGCGGCGATGTTGGTCGCACCGGTCCCCGCGTCGTTTGCCGGGCCGACGGCAATTTTGATCGAGCCCGAGGTGATCGCCTGGGGACCCGCGGTCACGGAGTCTGTAAAGGTCGCGAACGCTCCGCCGATGAGCGCCGCGGCCGCCGCAAGCAGCAGCACGACCGATAGAGCGATCTTGCGATAGTCCCTGGTGCGGTGATCGATGGCGTTGATTGCCTGGCGGCGATCGCTCATGGGGTGAGTCATCGGTTACTAAAGACAAACCTTTAGCGGCGCTCGTGGGGGCCCACTTGCCGGATCTGCGCTGTGTTCGCGCGCTACGCAGGCGCGGCAGCCTACGCAGGGCTGGAGCGGCGGTCCACTCCCTCAAATGGGCTGTGCCTGCGGGCGCGGCGGTCCGGGCACAGAACGGGACCGATGGAGCTCCCGGCCCCGCGCAGCACAAAGGCGTCGCGAGTGGGGCTGTAGCGCAGCACCGGCCTGAGGAGCAAGAGCCAGCGCCGGGCAACGTAGCGGCGTGGCCGTGGCACTGAACGCATCCGTTCCCCTTTCTCGCCTTCTGCTTCGATATACCGGTGGCCGGCCCTCGGAGCCGGTCTTACGAGGCTCTTACTAACTACTACGAGCAGCGGGGGTGAACTCCGACCGCTGCGCTCAAATCTTTACCTGAGGCCCTGCTGGGCCGGGCAAAGCCGCTGCTAGTGAGAGCGGCTGTAGAGCTGTGAGATGAGCGCAAAGGTGGCGGGTGCTGTCTCCCCCCAGCCCGGGCAACACGGCGGTCCCCCTGGAGGACTCAGGCCGATCTCGAGATGCGGGCCACCGGAAATACCTACGATTCCGCAGCCCACCTCCGCGACCGGCTCACCGGCGGACACGTGTGCACCGACCGCAACCAGCGCGGGCGCGGCGTGCCCGTAGTAGACGAACCACCCGGCGTAGGAGCCTTGATCGATGTGGATGACCGGCGCGTAGGAGCCAAACCCAGAGATGCCCTCCTGCACGACCGTCCCACTGGTAATCGCCACCTCTACCGCCGCGTTGCCACACGCCGCCCCGGTCGTGGAAATATCGACTCCCTGGTCTTCGGTCCAGGTTGATGGACCCAGGACCGCCGAGAGGGGTTGGATAGGGAAAGCCCAGTTACCACTCGCTGCTAGCGAGTAGGTGGCTCCCTGTGCGAAGGACTGGGCAGTGTCTCCCTTGGGCAGCACGATCCCGGCCGCGCGCGCCTGAGCTATCTCCTTGCGTATTTCTGCATCAGACGGCGCCCCACGAGCGACATAGGAGCTGTTGCTCGCAGCCGGCAGCGGGTCTGGGCGTGAGCCGATCTTGCCCGAAACGTCCTTCGCCGCGGGCACAGCCGGCGGGCGAGACAGCGGCGAGGACCGGGACGCGGCGGGGCGAACTGGGTGCCCCTGAGTGCTGGACCCAGCGACCGGGGCGGTCTTCGGTGAGTGCCCCGAGGCGCAGCCCGCGAGGAGCAGTCCCGCGAGCAACACCGTCATGACTCGAGTCCCGGCAGCCACTATCTATCTCTCACGGGCACCACCACATTCGATCACAACGACGAATAACATCTCCCAGCCCGCCGGGACCAACCATGCACGTCGACCCATTCATCGTTCTCGGGAGTGCCATCATCGGGTTCCTGGTCGGCATGACGGGCGCCGGCGGAGGAGCGTTGATGACGCCCATGCTGATCCTCCTGTTCGGAGTGCAGCCGGCCGCTGCGATCTCGAGCGATCTCGTCGCCGCCGTGGTGATGCGCCCCTTTGGCGCCGCCGTGCACCTGCGCAAAGGAACGGTCAACCTGAAGCTGGTTCGCTGGATGGTCCTCGGCTCGGTCCCGATGGCGTTCCTCGGCGCCTATGTGCTGCATCTGATGGGCAACGCCAAGTCAGCGCAGGCGAACATCAAGCTCGCGCTTGGAATCGCCCTGCTGATAGGCGCCTGCGCGATGGTGCTGCGCTACATCCTCGACCGCCGCTCCGGTGAGAGAAGGACAGGCGCGATCCACACAGTGCTGCCGCGACCGCTGCCCACGATCGCGATTGGGATGCTCGGGGGGATCGTCGTCGGGATCACGTCGGTCGGCTCGGGCTCGCTGATGATCATCTTTCTGCTGTTCCTCTACCCGATGCTGGGCGCCAAGCAGCTGGTGGGCACCGATCTGACCCAGGCCGTGCCGCTCACGGTCGCCGCCGCCCTCGGAGCTCTGGCCTTCGGTCATGTGGAATTCGGCATCACGACATCGCTCATCATCGGCAGCGTTCCCGCCGTGCTGATCGGCTCGCTGCTGTCCTCGAGCGCGCCCGACCGCTACATCCGGCCGATGATCACCTTTGTCGTGGCTGCCTCGGGGCTGAAGTACGTCGGCGTGGGCACAACGGCTCTCGGCTGGATCCTGTGCGGCATTCTGCTCACGGCCGCAATCGCCTGGCTGGCGCACGCAAAGCCGTGGCGGGCAAGCGGCGTATCGTATGAGGCGGCCTTGATCGAGGAAGGGGACGAGCAATGAACACTGTGCAGAGCAAGTGGGGCACGGGCGTCAATACCGAGGCGATCGAAGCGTGGGACGGTCCGCTGTTTGACCGCTTCGTGCAGTTTCGCCATCTGCTGGTGGGCAGCCTTGGCGTGCATGGCGACGAAGGTCTGCGCGTCCTCGCACCGGCGCCGGGCGAGCGTGCGCTGGACATCGGCTGCGGCTTCGGCGACACCACACGCCAGCTCGCCGGGCTGGTCGGCCCCGATGGCAGCGCGCTCGGCGTCGACGCGGCTCCGCGCTTCATCGAGACCGCCCGCGCGGAGGCGGCACAGGCCGGCGCTGGCAACGCTCGCTTCGAGGTCGTCGACGTGCAGGCGCATTGCTTCGAGGAGCAGTTCGACGTGGCGTTCTCGCGCATGGGCACGATGTTCTTCGCCAACCCCGTAGCGGCCCTTCGCAACGTGCGCAAGGCGCTCGCGCCCGGTGGGCGGTTGGCGATGGTCGTATGGCGCTCGAAGGTCGAGAACGAGGGCTTCTACCGCAGCCAGCTGATCACTGAGCGGTTCGTCAGGAAGCCGGAGGAGTACGACGAGCCGACCTGCGGTCCAGGTCCCTTCTCGATGGGCAACGCCGACACGACCAGCGGCATCCTGTTGAGCGCGGGCTTCGAGAACATCTCGCTGCTTCGTTGCGAGGAGCCGATCTTGATCGGGACCGATCTCGACGAGGCGGTGGAGTTCGTAATGAGCATCGGGCCTGCCGGCGAGATTCTGCGGCTGGCGGGTGAGCGGGCGGCGCACCTGCACGAGCCGGTCGCGGCGGCACTGCGCGAGGACATGGCCGAATGGGCCGGGCCGGACGGGAGCGTGATGGGCCCGGCGTCGACGTGGATCGTCACGGCCTCTGCGCCCGGCGGCGAAGCCACTGCTGCGTAGAACAGGCGCCCAGGATGGGCAACCAGGCCGTCAATCGCCCAGTGGGCTATCTATCCAGCGCAGGAGGGTGCAGCAGCCGGCCGGCGAGCGCCTGCATCACTTGCTCGACCGCCTGGCCGGTCGTCTCGTGGCCGGTGCGCAGCACGAGGTCCGGCTGGGTGGGAGGTTGGTAGGGGGCGTCGACTCCGGTCATTCCCTGCAGTTCGCCAGCACGCGCGCGTGCATATAGGCCCTTGGGGTCTCGCGCTTCACAGACCTCGAGCGGCGTGTCGACGTGGATTTCGATGAAGTGCAGGTCGTCGGCGGCGTGCAGATCCGCGGCGTGTTCCCGGTCGCACAGATACGGGCTCACGAGGCTGACCAGAGCTATCGTCCCGGACTCGGCCAGCAGTCGTGCGACGTGAGCGGTACGCCTGACGTTCTCGCAGCGGGCCTGCTCGTCGAAGCCGAGGTCCCCGTTCAGACCGTGACGCAGGTTGTCTCCGTCCAAGAGAAATGCTGGGCGACCGGCCTTCACCAGACGCTCCTCCACCGCGGTCGCGATCGTCGACTTCCCCGACCCCGGCAATCCGGTGAACCACACGGTTGCCCCAGCGTGCCCGAGCGCATCCCAACGATCGCGGCGGGTCAACCGTGACCCCTGCCACTGCACGTTCGGGCTGCGCTCAGTCTTGGTCTGCGGCGTTGCTAGATCCTCGACCTCGGCGCCGGTGTCGAGGATCGTCCCGGCGGCGACAGTCTCGTTGGTCGCCTCGTCGATCACAATCAGGCTGCCGGTGATCCGGTTACGGCGGTAGGAGTCGTAAACGAGCGGCGAGCTCAGCTCTAGACGAACCCTCCCGAGATCATTCAAGCCCAGGGTGCTCGCGCTCTCGTCACGGTGCAGATCCTCAACGTCGAGCTTGTAACGCACATCCACCGCGCCGACCATCGCGGTGCGGGTGGTGTGCTTCACAAGATACCGGCGCTTGGCGTCCAAAGGCTGCTCGGACATCCAGCAGAGCAAACACTCGAAGCTGTTCGACACCGATGGCTGGTTCTGGGTACGCGCAATCGTGCTCCCCCTGCTCACGTCGATGTCACCGGTGAGCCGCAGCGCCACAGACATCGGTGGGAACGCCTCGTCCACCGGCCCGTCGAACGTGTCGATCCCTGCGACCTTGGATCGCTGGCCAGAGGGAAGAACAACTACGTCGTCCCCCTCCCTGAGGATTCCGCCAGCGAGCTGCCCGGCATATGCCCGGTAGTCGCTATTTCGCTGCCTGATAACCCACTGGACGGGGAAGCGAACATCGATCAGGTTGCGATCGGAGGCTATGTGGACGTGCTCGAGGTGGTAGAGCAGCGGCGAACCCTCGTACCAGGGCATCGTTGCGGCGCGCTCCACAACGTTGTCGCCATGCAGAGCCGAGATCGGGATGAACGTCACATCCGAGATGTCCAGGCGGGACGCGAACCCCTCGAACTCATCGACGATCTCATCGAAGACCTCTTGGTTGAAGTCCACGAGGTCCATCTTGTTCACGCATACCACCATGTGGGGGATGCGCAGCAGCGAGCTGATGAACGCATGACGCTTTGACTGAGCGACAACGCCCTTGCGCGCGTCGATCAGCACGATCGCCAGATCCGCGGTCGACGCCCCGGTGACCATGTTGCGGGTGTACTGCTCGTGTCCGGGTGTGTCGGCGATGATGAACCGGCGCTGCGCCGTGGCGAAGTAGCGGTAGGCAACGTCGATCGTGATGCCCTGCTCGCGCTCGGCCCGCAAACCATCCGTGAAGAGCGACAGGTCGAGGAAGTCTGAGCCCATCCGCTTCGAGGTCTGCTCGACATGCTCCAGCTGATCGGCGAGCACCTGCTTGGAGTCGTACAGCAGGCGCCCGATCAGCGTGCTCTTGCCGTCATCGACCGAGCCGGCGGTGGCAAAGCGCAACAGCTCAGACGGGCGCTCAGACAGCCGCTCAAAGACATCGGCCGCCTGTGCGCGCAATGAAGAATCGGAGATAGCCATCAGAAGTAGCCCTTGCGCTTGCGGTCCTCCATCGCCGCCTCGGTGACGCGATCGTCGGCCCGCGTCTGTCCCCGCTCGGTGACCTGGGTGGCGGCGATCTCGAGCACCACCTCCTCCAGGGTAGTCGCACGAGCCTAGCGCGAGGTGCAGCTTCAGGGGTGATCGAGCCGTGTCGATAACCGTGCTGGGCGAATGCATCGCCCACGCCGATGAGATCTCCCGAGAAGCAATCCACCGTCTCCGCGCCGCCAACGCCAGGGCACGCCCCGGCGCCAGCGCGTGCGCGTGCGCGTATCAGCGAGCGCCGGCGCCGCCCACCTGGCGTAAAACGACGGCACAGCATCTATATCCCACTGAAGCTACGGGTCGTCCTTACCTTCGTCGCGGGCCTGGTGTGGGTCTGCTTCTCGCTGTGGCTGTCGCGCAGCTGGATCAGAACGCTCGGGCACGACATCTCCACGCCGCTTGCGATCCTCATCATCACTGGCATCGCGCTGATCCCGGGCTACTTGAACATCCAGCTGATCAGCGCGATCCTGCTCGACGTCCCGCGGCCTTTGCGCTTCGACGTCGAGTTTCCGCAGGTCACGTTGCTCATCGCGGCCTACAACGAGGAGGGGTCGATCGCGGAGACGCTCGACTACGCGTTGCGAGCCGACTACCCCGGCCACTTCGAGCTCGTGGTCGCAGACGACGGCTCGACCGACCGCACGCGCGAGATCGTCGCCGAATACGCCGCGCGCTACCCGTGCGTGCGGCTGCTCGCGGCTGAGCACGGCGGCAAGGCCAACACGCTCAACGCTGCCCTGGAGAGCGTGAGCACGCCGCTGACCGCGACGATCGACGCCGACACACTGCTGATGCCCTATTCACTCAAGCACGCTGTCGCGCGGCTGCTCGTCTCGCCGCCCGACACCGTGGCCGTCGCGGGGGCGGTGCTCGTGCGCAACTCGCGCGAGAACATGCTGACACGCGCACAGGAGTGGGATTACTTCCTGGGCATCGCCTCCGTCAAGCGCGCCCAGTCGCTGCTGCAGGGGACGCTCGTCGCGCAGGGTGCCTTCAGCGTCTATGACACGACCGCACTAAAACTCGTCGGTGGCTGGCCGAACCGGATCGGCGAGGACATCGTGCTCACCTGGCGGATGCTGCTACAGGGCGGGCGCAGCGCGTTCGAGCCGACCGCGGTCGCGTTCACTGAGGCGCCCGCGGACTGGCGCGCGTTCGCGCGTCAGCGCCGACGCTGGGCGCGCGGGATGATCGAGGGCCTGCGCGACCACGGCTTCGGCATGCTCAAGCAGCTGAACTTTTACTCCCACTCGGTCGCCGGCAACTTCCTGTTCCCGTTCCTGGACGCGACCTTCACGCTCGCGTTCATCCCCGGCGTCGTGCTGGCCGCGACGGGCAACTTCGCGATCGTCGGGCCGATGACCGTGATGGTGATGCCGCTCAACGCCGTGCTAGGCAGCGTCATGTTCTTTCATCAGCGCCACGTCTTTCAGAGCGTGAATCTGCGCGTGCGCAAGAACAAGCGCGGGTTGCTGTTCTACTTCTTCTGCTACCAGTTCATGATGTCGCCGATCTCTCTCGCTGGCTACCTGCTCGAGGCTGTTCGCGCCCGTCGCGCCTGGTAGACCCAGCTGCCCCTCCAGGCGCCGCGGCAACCCGGCGGCGCCTGGACCGTTTCTTCTGCCCAGGGTCTCAACCAGCCCATGCCGAGGCTTGCGAGTGATCGTCCGGGATCTGCCAGCGCAGCGAGCCTAATGGTCACATATCAAGGGGCCTGTCTGTCTAGCGCTGAGGCTGCCCCTAAAGGACGACACGGTTTTGCCCGAATAGGACCGCATGACCCTTCATCTCAACACCAGGCGATAACGATGCTCTTGGGAGCGATCCTCGTCGTCCTGTGGCTTGCGGTCATGCTCGTCTTCGTGGCCGTCTGCCAGATGGCCACGCGCGGAGATTGTGCGTTCCCGGCCACCGTCGATCATTCGATGACCGGCTGGCCTGAGGGCTCACTGGGAAACGAGCCGATCATCTCACGCTCGCTTGGGAACGAGCCAATCATTTCTGAGGGACGGGCAGGCCGTTTGGGAGAACGCGCAACCGCCCGGCGGTGACGGCGCCAGCGTCTAGAGAGGGGACGCTGAACGCTGAAGAGGGCCCACAACGATCGTGGGCCCTCTTTGCGTGCACATCAATCTGCTAGCCGGGCATTAGCCGTGATGATGCCCGCCGTGGCCGCCATCACCTTTGCCGCTGCCATGGCCGCCATCACCACCGCCGCCTTTGCCGCCGCCGTGGTCACCACCGCCGCCGTGGCCACCGCCGTCGCCGTGTTCTCCCTCATGGCCGTGACATTCGTGGTCCTTGCCGCGGCCCTTGCCGTGGTCACATTCACGGTACTGGTTGAAGCTTGCGCTCCCGCCACCACCCCCTCCGAACCCTGCGAACTGACCGCCACCGGCCAACGCCATCGCGCCACCTGTGCCAAGGGTCAGGAATCCGATTGTTACTGCCGTGGTCAGGCGTGATCGCATAAAGAATCCTTTGCGTCGTTGAGAGGTGGACCGGCGCGCCCTGCTCATCGCCCGCACCTTGACTGCATCCAGTGCAAGTGGATCCAATGTGGGACGCCCGTCGCGGAGCATGTCGGCAACCTCTTGGAGGTCATCCGAGAAACGGCTTTCCTTGTCTTTGCTTGAGTGGCTCATGTCGACTGATACGTACGACCGGCCAGATTCCAGACGGAAGCTCGCTGGTCTGGACGTATGGCCGATACCGGCGGGGTGGAAGGACTCCGCAACGATGCATTCGAGAGGCTGTATGCCGAGCACGCCCAGGCACTGTTCGGGTTTCTCCGCTACCGCACCAACGACCCGGTACTGGCCGAGGATCTGCTCGCGGACACCTACGAGCGGGTTCTGCGCGCCCGCCGGCGATTCGATCCGCGCAAGGCGAGCGAGAAGACATGGCTCTACACGATCGCGCTCAACTGCCTGACCGACCACTCCCGGCGGCGCGCCACCGAGAGCAGGGCGCTGGAGCACATCGCGAGCACCCCGGGACCGCTCGGCGAGTCCTGGGGGGTCGACGAAACCGAGCTGATCGACGAGGTCGCAGGCACCGGGGTTGACGAGGGTGATCTCCTGAACAGGAACCTTGCCCTCCTGCGCGGGCCCGAGCGCCAGGCGATCGCCCTGCACTTCGGAGCCGACCTGAGCATCGCGGAGATCGCCAAGCTGACCGGCGAGCCGTTCACGACGATCGAGGGCCGCGTATACCGGGCGCTAGGCAAGCTGCGCGAGGCGATGGACTAGGAAACCGTTCGTACTTCGGCTCGCCAAGGAGAACCATGGCAAGGGTCGAAGACAAAGCGGACATTAGTTCGGAAAGACGGCGTTGTGCGTCGCCTGCATGTGTATTCCGTCTGGCGATTGGGTAAAGATGCTCGTGCGTACTTCGTCACATCTGTCTCAATGATGCTGCTCGCAGCCCTCATCATCTGGTTCATCCTGGTCATCTCGTTTGTGACCCTCTGCCGCGTCGCGGCAGCTGCGGACGCCAGAGACGCCGCTCTTGCTCATCGCTACCCCTCCGCCTCCACTCGGAGGCCCAGCGGCTTCGCCGCCGGGCTCGTCATCTGCGATGAGCAGCCTTCGCTGGTGCTGGCGGAGGAGCGGGCTAGAGCCCGCGGCGCCCGAGAACGTGCGGGACGGTACGCAGCAGGATCTTGATGTCCTTCCACAGCGACCAGTTCGCGACATACAGGTAGTCGATCGCAACCATCTCGCCCAGTGGCACGCGCGATGGACCGAGGATCTGCCAGTGGCCGGTCATCCCCGGCATCAACTCCAGGCGCCGGCGGTGCCAGCCCTCCACACGCTGGTCCTCCTCGATAACCAGTGGGCGCGGGCCGACGAGGCTCATCTGGCCTTTGAGGATGTTGAAGAGCTGTGGCAACTCATCCAGTGCGCTCTTGCGCAGAAACCCGCCCACACGCGTCACGCGCGGATCGTCGGCGATCTTGAAGAGACCGTCCTTCGCCTCGTTGCGATGGCGCAGCGAGTCCTTCAGCGCCTCCGCATCGGGGACCATCGTGCGGAACTTGAGCATGTGGAAGCGTTCGCCGTGCTGACCGACACGCAGCTGGCGAAAGAAAACCGGGCCGCGGTCCTCGCGCTTGATCGCCACCGCGATCACGAGCAGCAGCGGCGAGGTCACCAGCAGGCCCAGCGAGGCGCCGAGCAGGTCGAAGGTGCGCTTGACCGCCGCCGAGGAGCGCGTCAGATCAAAGCGCCTAACGCCCATCACCGTCACGCCGTGCAGGTCATCGAACTCGACCGAAGACCCCACCACCTCCAGAAGGCGCGGGAGCACGCTCACCCGTACGCCGACTGCCTTCAGCGTACGCACCAGGTTGAGCATCTCCCCTGAATCGCCTGCGCGCGGAGCGACGATTGCGCGGTGAACGTCGAGATCGCAGGCCAGGTCGCGGATTTCCCCCAGGCGGGGGGAGGAGATGGCGTCGGTCGACCAGGGACCTGCCATGTCGAGATCGAGGTTCGCGACCATCTTCGCCTTGATCCCGCCGTGCCCGCTCAGCTTGGAGCGGATCGTGTTCGCCAGCGCCCCGTCGCCGATGAACAGACAGCGCTCGGTGGGCGCCATCCACAGCGCGATCGCCCGTGCCACTGTGCGCGCCAGCATCAACAGCGCCCCGAGCACCAGCCATAGAAACAGCGCCTCGTGACGGTCGAGTTCACCCGCAACGATCAGGCCACCGCTCAACCAGGCAACCAGGGCGCACAGTGTGGCGAGTTGGAAGAGCTTGGGCGCCTCATCGAGCGTCGTCTTGCGCAGCAACGTCTCGTCGCGGTCATATAGGCCGAGCACCTTCGCCCCGAGCAGCAGGACCGGCACACCGGCGATACCCGCCCACGTGAGCTGCAGCGATCTCGAGGAGAGCCCGACCGTGAGCGCAAACGCCCCAACGATCGCAACCACATCGGCCGCGAGCAACATGCGGCGGAACAGCGCGTCTCGCTGCATGCTCGCCGCTGGGCCACGCGCCTCAGTGATCCGCTGCAGCATCGGGCGCCTGATCCCGAGCCCCACGAAGCCGCGATTACTACTCGGCACCGGCGCGAGCTCGAGACGAGCTTGCGTCCCAACCTCACCCTGCATCTCGCCACTCATAGCGCCACCCCCAGCCTCCTTGCTTGTCATCATCGATCCTCGCATGATGGGCACACGCGTCTCAAACAGATGTTGAGATCCCGCTATCAAACTCAGTCAAGGAGGAATCTTGCACATCTGGCATCCGTTAGCAAGGGGCCCGGTGTCTAAAAAAACGCCCCGGGACTTGGCTCAGTTGCTAGAGATCCGCCCTTAAGACGCCGGTTGCCGCCTAGGTGAATTAGCGGGGGGGTCTCGGCTTGCCTGCGATCGACCAATACCAAATGATTCTTCTGATCATCATCCTGACGATCTGGATCATCCTCGTCCTGCTTGCCATCGGACTGTGCCTGGCCGCGCAGCTCGGAGATCTCCAGCGCAGCGATGATCCGGACCGGCCCGCGAGGACGTCGGCCACCCGCCTTCATCGCCAAGACCGGTAACACCGCGACCACCAAGACCGGTAACACCGCGACCAACTCCCCGGGCCACGCCGAGCCCTACTGTTTGGCCGGGAATGATCGACCTTCACTCTCACGTGCTGCCGGGCATCGACGACGGTCCCGAGACGATCGAGGGCTCGCTCACGCTCGCTCGGGCCGCCGCAGCCGCTGGCACACGCGTACTCGTGGCCACGCCCCATGTCAGCTGGCACTACCCCAATGACGCCAGCACGATCGCCCCGCTGGTGGACGAGCTCAACGCGCGCCTAGCCGCGGAGGAGATTGTCCTGGAGATCCGCGCAGGCGCCGAGATCGCGATGACGCGGCTGATCGACATCGCCCCTGCGGAGCTCAGGAGCCTGCGCCTCGGCGCAGGTCCCTGGCTGCTGGTGGAGCCCCCCTTCGCCCCAACCTTCGCCGGCCTCGACTCGATCCTGCTCGACCTCCAGCGCCATGGACACAGTGTCCTGCTCGCCCACCCCGAGCGCTGCCAAGCCTTCCACCGCGATCCCCAAATGCTCTCCTCGCTCGTTCGTGCGGGTGTACTCACCTCGATTACCGCTGGCTCACTCGTGGGACGCTTCGGCGGGGAGGTGCGCCGCTTCGCGCTGGGCCTCGCACGCGAGGGACTGATCCACAACGTCGCCTCCGATGCCCACGATGACGTTCGCCGCCCGCCGGGCACCGCCGCAGAGCTGAGGCAAGCGGGCCTCGAGCCGCTAGCCGAGTGGCTCACCGAGCAGGTGCCCGCCGCGATCCTCAGCGGCGCTGAGATCCCGCCCCGGCCCGCGGTGGAGCTGCCGGGCATCGAGCCGGCGCGGCGAGCGTGGTGGCGCCGCCGCCACTAGGCTTCGCAACCTATGTCGAGCGAAGCGATGCAGGCCGGCTCGGCGCCACGAGGGGAGCACGCCGTCGCAACGCTCGAGCGCGAGCAGTTGCCGCTGCTCGGGCTGGGGGCGCTCATGCTGCTCGCGCCGGCGGCGCTGATCTACCTGTCCTTCAACGCGGGTGGCTACTTCCCCAGCGCCCCCGGCTTTGTGGCGATTGTCTTCGCCCAAGCGCTGATCCTGCGCTCGACGCTCGCCGGACGCCCGTTCGAGGGCTTCAGCCGGACGCTGGCCATCCCCCTGACGGCCCTCGTTCTCTATGCCGCCTGGCAGCTGGCCTCGACGCTCTGGTCTCATGCCACCTCGGCCAGCCTGGACAGCTATGACCGCACGCTGCTCTATGTGCTCGCTTTCGCGCTGTTCGGCTCGCTGCGCTACACCCCACAGCGCATGCGCTGGCTGCTCAGGGCGCTGGTCGCTGGAATGGCCGCGGTGTGCCTAATCGGCCTGATCTCTCGCGTCCTCCCGCACGCGTGGCCCACCGCGAGCAGCTTCTTCAACGACCGGCTGAACTATCCACTCACGTACTGGAACGCGGAGGGCATGCTCGCGACCACGGCGCTGATCCTCGGCTTCCACCTCAGCGCCGATCGCGACGAGCACTGGAGCGTGCGGGTCCTGGCCGCCGCGCTGCTACCGGCGATCGCGGCGACCCTGTTGCTCACCTTCTCGCGCGGCGCGATGGGGGTCGCCATCGTCGGCCTGCTCGCTTACTGCCTGCTGACACGCCTGCACACCCTTCCCGCCACACTGCTCGCGACGGTGCCGTCCACCGCGATCGCGCTGCGCTCGGCCTGGGACGCCACACTGCTGGCGAGCAGCAAGCCCACGAGCGCCGCGGCCGTCGCCCAAGGCCGCCACGTGGCGGTCGTGGTAGGAGCATGCATGCTGGGTGCAGGCCTGCTGCGCGGAGCTCTGCTCCTCGTCGACCGCCGGCTCGGTGAGGTGCCGCTGGTCCTTACCCCCCCGCGCCTGGCTGTGCGCGCCGGAGCGGGCGGGGCGGCCACCGTGATCGTCCTCGCGATTGCTCTCGCGCTCGGGGCTTGGGGCTTTGCGCACCGCGAGTACGACAAATTCGTCCACCACAACAACGAGGCCCCCATAGCGCAGACCCGCGACCGGCTCTCCGACCCCGCGAACAACGGCCGGCTGTCGCTGTGGAAGGCAGCGGTGCACATCTACGACACGCAGAAGCTGCACGGCACCGGCGCTGGCACCTACCAGCTCTACTACCCCCGCTATCGCACAGAACGGCTCTACGTCGTCGACACTCACTCGCTCTATCTGCAGAGCCTGGCCGAGCTGGGCGTTGTCGGCTTCGTGCTGATCCTGCTCGTCGTGCTCGGCATCCTCGGTGGGCTGGCGGCACGGATCCGCGGGCCCGACCGGGCGCTGTACGCGGCGCTGTTCGCGGCGACGCTCGCCTGGGCGATCCACCAGGCGTTCGACTGGGACTGGCAGATGCCGGCGGTCACGCTCGGCGTGTTCATGCTCGCGGGGCTCGCGCTCGCGCGCCCCGCTGACGGCAAGCCGGGTCGCTTCGGGCTGCCCGCCGGACGCACGCTCGTCGGGCTCGGATGGCTCGTGCTCGCCGTCGCGCCGCTGCTGGTGAGCATCTCCTACGCGCGCCTGCAGCAGAGCGGAGCGGAGCTCAAGAGCGGCAACTGCACAAGCGCCAAGCGGGAGGCACTGTCCTCGCTGTCGCTGTCGGCCAAGCGCCCACAGGCGTATGTGATCGCCGGCCTCTGCGACCTGCAGCAGGGCTTCGCTCAGGCGGCGGTGCCAGCGATGGCCGAGGCGGCCACGCTTACACCGCAGAGCTGGGAAAACGCCTACTGGCTGGCCGTCGCCCGCGCTGCCGCCGGGCTTGACCCTCACGTGGCGATCCGCCGCGCGATCGCGCTCAACCCGCTCGAGCACGGCCTGCGCAACGCCGAGGAACAGCTGAGCACGGCCGATCGCCGCACCTGGGAACTCGCAGCCCCCCGCCTGCGCCGCGAAGCCCTTACCTCGGGCAAGTTCGCGATCACGAATCTTTGAGCCACGGCTGTCGGAAAACGTCTCACCCGTTCGTATCGGTGGTCAAAGGCATTTTTTCGCCAACCCATTCAGGAGGCCAGGAGACGAACATGAGGCGCAAGCACGACGCACACAAGGACGAGCTGGAGGGCGTCGCTCAGCGCCTGCGCAATGAGCGCCCCGAGTTGAGCCCGCTGGAGCTCGACCGGATCAAGACCACTGCGATGTCGCGCGCCAAGGCCAAGAGCAGCCGCGGCCGCGCAGGTGCTCGCCGCCTCGCCACGGCAGGTCTGACCGTCGGCCTGCTGGCCGCCGGTACGGGCGGCGTCATCGCCGGCGAGAACCACGGCAACCACGGCGGCAATGCCGCCAACACTCAGTACGGCGGCGAATGCAACATCAACAACGGCAATGGCAACAACGGTAACCAGAACGGTGCCGGCGCCGAAAACTTCAACTGCAACGAAAACAGCTTCAACACCACCACCAACAACACGACCAACACGACCACTATCACCATCACCAACAGCACCACCCAGCCGGTCACGGTCATCAACAACCCTGCTCCTGCCGGCAGCGGCGTGCAGGGCGCGAAAACGACCAAGGCGACGACGAGCAAACGTCACATCAAATTCCACATCAACGTCTCGCATAAGTCGCACCTGCGGAAGGTGACCCTGAAGGTCAACGGCAAAGTCCTCAAGGTGCTGAAGGGCAAGCAGGCATCGGCCAACATCAACCTGGTCAACCTGCCTTGCAGCAACGGCACCACGACGGTCACGATCACCGCGGTCACAAGCAGCGGGAAGACCATCACGGAGAGCCACACCTACCACCTGTGCCAGGCATAGAGCCCGGACAGGCAGTCTGATACAGCGGTCGCATGGCCCTGGGGAAACCTCTCCCCGGGGCCATGCTTCCATTTCTTCACATCCGATCCCCACCGATGCCCATCATTAGGAACCCATGGCTCACGAACTGACGCGTCCGCCCAGCCGGGCCACTTCGCACAGAGACGCCAGAATGTCGGGTCGCATGCGCAGCGACACCTTCGAGCGGCTGCACGAGGAACACGCCAAGCGGCTGTCCTCCTTCCTGCTCTACCGCACCGGCAACCAGGCGCTGGCCGAAGACCTGCTCGCGGACACCTGGGAGCGGGTGCTGCGCTCGCGCCATCGCTTCGATCCGCGGCGGGGCTCAGAGCGCCGCTGGCTGTACACGATCGCCCTGAACCTGCTGCGCGATCACGCCCGCCGCCAGACCAACGAAGAGCGGGTGCTGCGCGACGCAAACGCAGGATCAACGCCCGAGGTATCCGATCCTGGACTGGCTGCGGTGGAGCACCGTGACGAGCTCTACCGGGCCCTCGCCGTGCTCAACGACTCCGAGCGCGAGGCCCTCGCCCTGCGCTTCGGCTCTGACCTGAAGCTGCGCGACGTGGCAAAGGTGCTCGGCGAGAGCGAGAGCGCCGTTGAGGGCCGCATATATCGCGCCCTCGGCAGGCTGCGCGAGAACCTCGACTGATCAGGACTCCCTACGGGGCTTCCACGCAACACCCGCTGACGGTCAGCGGTGGCCGCAGCGGATGGCCTTCGGGCTGGCCCGACCCGGAGATCGAGCGGTCGGCGTGGACGGTCACCCGGAAGCGCACACGCGGGGGGCGCGGGTAGCGCACGACGCAGGTCCAGGGATTCCCGAGCGCACCATGGGAGGGCGAGCTGCAGCGCACCTGCAGCGCACGGGCGGGCGGGCTTCCATACCCCGGGCGAGAGTCCCTCGTGGTCAGGAGCAGCGCCTGCAGCGCCGACGGGCCCACCGGCGCCAGGGACTGCTGCTGAAGGACGAACTGGGCGTTTCCTTCGCGGCTCTCGAGCGCCACCACGGTCCCTCCGATCCCCACCGCCAGGATCAGCGCGACGAGCATCCCCGGCCGTCTCACGCGTGCTTGCCTCTCATCTCCGCTTGAGGATAGGGGTTCGTCCAAAGGAAGCGATCCCGCTCAAAAAAGCATGCCCAGCGGCCGATAGGAGCGCGTGAGCAACCTTCGCACACTGCTGGCGACCACGACCGCGATCCTCGCATGCGCCTGCTCCGGCGCTGTCCTCGACACCGCCGCGGCCCAATCGCCTTCCCACCGGGGCCACCACGGTCGTGCCCACAGGGCACATCACCGCGCCCACAAGGCACGCCACCACTCCGCCCACCGCGCCCACCGCGCCCACGCGGCACACCACCGCTCCGCCCGCCGCTCGCACGTCGGCCGGCGATCGTACGCGGTCACCGAGACGATCACGCTCCCCACGCCTTGTCAGAACACCGAACTGACGCCCACGCCGGACAACCTCGGGGAGATCGACGCCGCGACCCTGTGCCTGGTCAATCAGGAGCGCGCACGCAACGGAGAGCTTCCCCTGCGGGTGAGCGCTCAGCTCGAAGAAGCCGCGCAGGGGCACAGCGACGAAATGGCCAGCGAGGACTACTTCGCCCACATCGCGCCGAGCGGCCTGACACCGGTTGCTCGTGTCGAATCCACAGGCTATGTACCTAACCCACAGGTCGGCTATGCGCTCGGCGAGAACCTCGCCTGGGGCACCATGTCCCTGGCCACTCCGAGCGCGATCGTCGCCGCCTGGATCGCCTCGCCGGAGCACCTCGCGAACATCCTCTACAGCCCCTACCGCGACACCGCGATCGGCGTCGCCCCCGCGGCGCCCCCCTCGCTCGCCGGCGGCCAGTCCGGCGCCGTGTACACGCAGGAGTTCGGCGTGATCCTCCGCTGAGCTACTCCGGGATCGAGGTGCCGGGTCCGGACAGCTCGAACGCCGAGTGCAGCGCCTGCACTACGCGGGGCACGCACGCTCGGTCGATCACGCAGGAGATCTTGATCGGCGAGGTGGAGATCATCTCGATATTCACGCCCTCCTTGGCCAGCACCCCGAATACCCTCGCCGCTACGCCCGGGTGTGAGCGCATGCCGGCGCCGATGATCGAAACCTTGCCCATCTCCTCCTGCGCGATCAGCTCTGAGAACGCCTTGCCCGCGAGCGGCTCAAGCGCCGCGCGCGCCGCGCGCAGGTCCTCGCGCGGGACCGTGAAGGAGATCTCGGCCCGCCCACCTGCCGAGGTGGGCACGTTCTGATCGATCATGTCCACGTCCACGTTCGCCTCGGCCAGCGCCTGAAAGATGCGCGCGGCCGCGCCCGGCTCGTCGGGGACGCCGACGAGCGTGACCCGCGCCTCGGACGTCGAGTGAGTGACGGCGGTGATGAGAGGCTTCTCCACAGGGTCCATGTTCTCTGCTTCCGGCACCACCACGGTACCGGGACAGTCATCGAAGGACGAACGGCAGTGGATGCGCACGCCGTGGTTGCGCGCGTACTCGACCGCGCGCAGCTGCAGCACGCCCGCGCCGGAGGCCGCCATCTCGAGCATCTCCTCGAAGGAGATCGTGGCGAGCTTGCGCGCCTGCGGCACGATCCGCGGGTCGGCAGTGTAGACGCCGGCGACGTCGGTGTAGATCTCGCACTCCTCCGCGCCGAGCGCCGCGGCGACGGCGACGGCCGTCGTGTCTGAGCCGCCGCGACCGAGCGTGGTGACGTTCTTGGCAGTGGTCGAGACGCCTTGGAAGCCCGCCACGAGCACAATCGAGTCCTCGTCGAGCGCCTCTCTCACGCGGTCCGCGCGCACATCGATGATCCGCGCCTTCGTGTGCGACTCATCGGTCACGATCCCCGCCTGGGAGCCAGTCAGCGAGATCGCGCGGTGGCCGAGGTCGTTGATCGCGATCGCACACAGCGCACAGGAGATGCGCTCGCCGGAGGAGAGCAGCATGTCCATCTCCCGCGGGTCCGGTGCAGCAGAGACCTCCTCGGCCATCGCGATCAACTCATCAGTCGTGGAGCCGCGCGCGGAAAGCACCGCGACCACACTGAAGCCCGCCTCGCGCTTGTCGACGATGCGCTGCGCGGCGCGCTTGATGCGCTGCGCATCGGCGACCGAAGTGCCACCAAACTTCATCACGACAAGGTCGGGCATGGGCCGAGGATTACACAGCGCGGCGGCCGACCGGCGACCGGCCAGCGAAAGCCTTGCCGAGTGTGACCTCGTCGGCGTACTCCAGATCCGAGCCCACCGGCAGGCCGCTGGCCAGGCGGGTGACGATGAGATGAGAGTCCCGCCCACCCCGCAGGTGAAGCTCCTCGGCAATGTGCAGGGCGGTAGTTTCGCCGGTCGTGGTCGGGTTGGTGGCGAGCACCACCTCGCGCACCGGCGGCGTTTGCTCGCCGGCCGGTTGCTCTGCGGGCGCGACGCGTGCGAAGAGCTCAGCGATCTTCAGATCCTCGGGGTCGATCCCGTCGATCGGCGAGAGCGCGCCCCCAAGCACGTGATAGACGCCGTGATACTCGTGCGTGCGCTCCATCGGGATCACGTCGCTCGGCTCCTCGACGACGCAGATCAGCCCGTGATCGCGTCGCGGGTCCGTGCAGATGAGACAGCGCGTCTGGTCAGTCAGGTTAAAGCACACCTCGCACAGCCCGATCCGCTCCTTGACCTCCACAATCGCCTCCGCCAGCGCGCCGGCATCCTCGCCGGACGAGCGCAATATGTGAAAGGCCAGCCGCTGAGCGGTGCGGTTGCCGATGCCTGGCAACTTCGACAGCTCCGTCACGAGCCGCTGGACAGGAGGGGCGTAACTGCTCACGCGTAACTGCTCACGCTTACAGGGGCGGGCGGGGTCCTAATCCGCCGAGCCCGCCGAGGTTGCCCAGGTCGAGCCCGCCGGAGGCTCCGCCGAGCTTCTTTGTGGCGAGGTCCTGGGCCATGCGCAACCCCTCGTTGACGGCCGCCAGCACCATGTCGGAGAGCATCTCCAGGTCCTCCGGGTCGACCGCCTGCGGGTCGATCTGGATCGACTTGACCTCGAGGTCGCCCGAGACCTTCACCGTGACCATGCCGCCTCCGGCCGAGGCCTCGACGACCTCGTTCTTCAGCTGCTCCTGGGCTACCTCCATGTCCTGCTGCATCTTCTGGACCTGCTGCATCATCTGCGCCATGTTCGGCATGCGCTGCTGCTTTGCCATCAGGCCTCTTTCTGTTCGCTGTTCGCCCGCCCCTGCTCGCCGGCTTTGACCCCGGCAGCGTCCGCCGGGGTGTGCTCGCCGGAGAGCTCCTCGGCGTCGAACTCCTCCATGAAGCGTTGCACCCACTCCTCCTCGGTGGGGGGGCTCTGCTCAGATGCGGCGCTCAGGTCGGCCTCGAGCAGTTCGTAGGACAGGCGCCAGCGCCCGCCCGTGACCTCGAGAAGCGCGTCGGAGACGATTGCGCGGTTGTCGGGATGCTCGGCCTTCTTCTTCAGGAAGGCCGCCGAGGAGGCGAACGCCACAGTCAGGTCCTCGCCCGCCACCGCCACCGGCCGCGCGTCGGCAATCGCCGCAGCGATCATCGCGTTCGACGCGCCCACGGCATCCACCACTACCGGCCAGAGGGCGAGCAGGGACTCGAGATCCGTCGCGGGGACCACCTCGGGCGCTGTCTCGGGCATGACGTCGACGACCGGCGCGGGCTGGGGCGTGACGTCCACAACCGGCGCAGGCTCGGGCGCTACGTCCACGACCGGCGTGGGCTGGACCGCTACATCCGCAACCGCCTCCGGCGGCGCCGTGGCAGCCGGCACAGGCACCGTCCGATCCACCGCGACTGCGGAGACGGCGCGCTCGCGCTCGAGTCTCTCGATGCGACCGAGCAGGGCCGGCGTCGAGGAGTCGACCTCAGGCTTGGCCGCCTTCACCAGCGCCAGCTCCAGCCGTGTGCGCGCGTCGGCCCCCGCGCGCACACCCTCCATCGCCTCCCCAAGCAGCTCCAGCAAGCGCACGACCACCCCGCGGTCGACGCGCTCGGCTTGAGCTAGCAGGTGCGCGTCGGCCTCCTCGGTGAGCGCCAGTTCGGCGGGCAGCTCGCCAAGCGTTTGCACGACGAGCAGCTCGCGTGCCCGCACCTCGAGGTCAGTCGCGAACGACCCCGCGTCGCGGCCCTGCTCCACACACTCCTGGAGCGTCTTCAATGCCCGCCGCGCATCACCGGCGCCGACCGCGTCGACCGTCTCTTCCAGCAAGCGCGCGTCCGCCACACCCAGCACCGCCAGCACGTCCTCGAGCACGATCTCGCGACCGCCGTAGGTAAGCAGCTGCTCGAGCGTGCCGAGCGCGTCGCGGAAGGAACCCGTCGCCGAACGGGCGATGGCGGCGACCGCCGCCGGAGGAATCTCAATCGACTCGGCCTGCGCGGCGCGGCGCACGACACTCGCGAGCTGCTCGACCGTCGGGCGGTGGAAGTCAAAGCGATGGCAGCGATCCACCACCGTGGCCGGCACCTTCTGCGCCTCGGTGGTGGCGAGCACGAACACCGTGTTCGGGGGCGGCTCCTCCAGCGTCTTCAGAAACGCGTTCCACGCCGCCGTCGTGAGCATGTGTGCCTCGTCGAGAATGTAGACCTTGCAACCCCCCGATACTGGCGAGTAGGCGACACTCTCCCGCAAGGCGCGAATATCGTCGACCGAGTTGTTCGACGCCGCATCCATCTCGATCACGTCCAGTGAGCTCGCCCTTCTGATCGACAAGCACGACTCGCACGCCCCGCACGGCTCTGTTGTGACCCCGCCCACCCCGCTCGGGTGGGCGGGGTCATTACCTTGGCAGTTCAGGCATGCCGCCAGGATCTTCGCCATCGAGGTCTTCCCCGTCCCCCGCGAGCCAACGAACAGGTAGGCGTGATGCACCTTCCCGCGCTCCACCGCATTGCGCAGCGTACGCACCACCGGCTCCTGCCCCACCACATCGGCGAACGTATGGGGCCGGTGCCTGCGATACAGAGACTGAGCTTGCTCGGAGGACTGGTCGATCGGCACTTCGGCTGAGTCTACCCACGCTCGCGGGGCGGGCGGAACTCCATCAACCCGGATACCGTCTGCGCTCGTGACAGCCTGGACCAGGCGCCATTCGGCGCCTCTCACAGCCGCCTTCGCGATCACCGCCGGGGCGATTCTGCTGCGGCTGATCTACGGGGTGGCGTTCGCGAACTACGACACGCTCTACGCCCTCGCATGGGGAGGACAGCTCGCCCAGGGCGAAACGCCGGCCTACGGCGTGCCGATCGCGCCCACGCCGCACCCGCTGCTGGAGATCGCCGGCGTGATCCTGCGACCGCTCTCCCCGCACCTGGAGATCGAGCTCGTCGTCGCGCTGGCCTTCCTCGCGCTGGCGACGTGTGCCTGGCTGATCTACGAGCTCGGCGCGCGCTGGTTCGGGCGCGCGGCGGGAGCGCTCGCGGCGGTCGTCTTCCTGACACGCGTGCCGGTCATCTCCGATGGCGTGCGGGCGTACCTCGACATCCCCTACCTGACGTTCGTGCTCGGTGCGCTGCTGCTCGTCTCACGCCGCCCGAGCACGGGCGCGCCCGTGCTCGGGCTGCTTGCTCTGGCCGGTCTGCTGCGGCCCGAGGCGTGGGTCTTCTCGGGCTTGTACTGGCTGTACCTGATGGGGCTGCTGCCGGCGCGGCTGCGCGCACTGCTGCCGCCCGGCGAGCCGATCCGCGAGCGCGGCCGTGTGCTGCGGCTGACGCTGCTGGCGGCCGCTGCGCCGCTGATCTGGCTGGGCAGCGACCTGGCGATCACCGGCAACCCGCTGTGGTCGCTGACGAACACCCGCCATACCGCCTCGACGCTCGACCGCAAGACCGGGATCGGCAACGTGCCCCTGTACGTCCCCAAACGGATCGGCGAGGTGCTGCAAGCGGCCGGGCTGGCCGGGGCTGCGACCGGCGGTGTGCTGTCGCTGCTCTGGCTGCGGAGGCGGGCGCTGCCCGGCGCGCTCGCGGGCGTCGCGGCAGTGGCGATCTTCGCCGCCTTCGCGATCGTCGGCCTGCCGATCAACACCCGCTACGCCTTCCTGGCAGCAGCCTTCCTGTGCATCTTCTGCGGCGCAGGGGCGTTCGGCTGGCTGGCACTGCCGGCGGGTGACCGCCACCGTCGGGTGTGGCTCGCGCTCGGCGGGCTGATCGTTGTGGCGCTGCTCGCGAGCGCGCCGTCGCAATACCGGACGGCCGAGCGGGAACTCGACAAACTGGCCAACCAGGAGCGGATCGAAGGCGACCTCGAGGCGCTCGTCGCAAGCCACGCGATCAACCTGCGCTGCGGACCGGTGGGCGTGCCCAACCACGCGCCGGTCCCGCTGCTGGCCCTGTATCTGCGGACCAGCCCGGCGCGAATCCGCAGCGCCGAGTCCGGGCATATCGACCGGGGCGTCTACGCCGACCCGGCCAGCCTCGAGGTCGAACGGGAATACATCCTGGACAACCACGACCCGCATGAGGCTGTGACGGTGCCGCCGGGCTTCACCGCCGCGGGCGCCAACCGCTCCTGGCTCATCTTCAAGCACTGCTCCTAGCAGTCGCCGGCCAGCAGGTGTGCGCCCGCGCCAGGACGCACCTCGCGGGCATCAGCGGGAAGAGCGATGCCCGGCGCGAACAGGCCGAGCACGCTGCCGCCAAAGCCACCGCCGGTCAGCCGCGCACCAGCGGCGCCATCATGCAGCAGCCGCTCCACTGTGCCCTCGACCGCCGGCGTGCTTACCTCGTAGTTCTCACGCAGGCTCTCGTGCGAAGCGTTCAACAGCGCTCCGAGCGCGACCAGGTCCTCCGCCTGCAGGGCCGCCACCGCTTCGCGCACGCGCCGGTTCTCGCCGGTGACATGGGCGACGCGCCGGCTGAGGGGCTCGGGTAGGCGGGCCGCGGCATCCGGGCCGGCCTCCCGCAGCGACTCGATCCTCAGGATCCGGCACGCCTCCGCGCACTCCTCGCGACGCTCGTTGTAGCCGGAGCTCGCGTGCGAGTGGCGCTCACCGGAGTCGAGTACGGCGAGCCGCCAGCCACGCAGTCGCAATGGGACGGGCTCGATCTGCAGCGTCGCGAAGTCGATCAGCAATGCCCTGTCCGGTTGCCCGTAGAGGCAGGCCAGCTGGTCGAGCAGCCCGGTCCGCGCACCCACCCACTCGTTCTCCACACGCGCGCACAGCCGGGCGAGCTCGATCCGGTCGCAGGTCTCGCCGGCGAGACTGAGCAGCGCCAAGCACAGCGCCACCTCCAGGGCGGCCGAGGAGGACATCCCCGACCCTCGATCCACGTCGCCAGTGATCTGCAAATTCGCACCGGTGAGCTCCAAGCCGGCCCTCTGAAGCTCGGCCACGATCCCGCGCACGAAGGCTCGCCATCCGTCCGCGCCCGGAGGCTCGGCAAGCGGGAACTCGTCCTGCTCGCCGAGATCGCTCGCGTATGCCGCGATGCGCGCTTCGCCGCCTGATTGCGGCCGCTTCGCCTCGGCGCGGACCGTGACCCCCTCGGCGATCGCGAACGGCAACGCCAATCCCTGGTTGTAGTCAGTGTGCTCGCCGATCAGGTTCACGCGCCCGGGCGCGAACGCCACCGCACGCTCACGTGGCACGTGCGATCGCCTCACGCAGCCTGGCGGCGGACTCCTCGGGCAGCACATCGGAGATGAACGTGCCCGCGCCCTGCTCGGATCCCGCCAGGTACTTGAGCTTCCCGGCCGTGCGCAGCGGCGGGTAGAACTCGACGTGCAGGTGCCCATCCACGGGCGCCCGTGTGGTCGGCGCCTGATGGACGACCATCACGTAGGGAAACGGCCGGTCCCAGAGGGCGTCGAAGCCGCGCACCACTCCCTGGAGGGCCTCGGCGAGCAGGCGCAGCTCCTCGGCCTCGCACTCGAGCAGGCTGGGCCGGTGCGCACGCATCACGACGTGTACTTCATGAGGCCAGCGGGCGGCATAGGGGACGTAGGCCACCACATCGTCGTTCTGAAAGACGACCCGCTGATCGTCCTCGAGCTCGGCTCGCAGCAACGCGCAGAGAGCGCAGCCGCCCAGGCGCTGATCGGCGGCGAGCTCGAGCGCGGGCACCGGCGGCAGAAACGGGTAGCCGTAGATCTGCCCATGGGGATGATGCAACGTCACCCCCACCTCCACGCCGCGGTTCTCGAAGATCAGCACGTAGTCGACGTCCTCACGCGCGCCGAGCTCCTGGAAGCGCTGGCGCCAGACCCACATCAGCGCCTGCGCACGCTGGGGATCGAGCGTCGCGAACGAGTCGTCGTGGCGGTCGGTGTAGACGACGACCTCAGCCGCGCCGTGCGGCGCCTCGAAGGCGGGAAAGCGATTCTCGAACACGGCGATCTCAAACGCCGGGAAGGGAATCTCCGTCTCCGCTTGCCCCTGGCGGGTGGGACACAGCGGACAATGCTCGCGCGAAGGCAGGAAGGTGCGTTCCTGACGGTGGATCGCGTAGACGACCTGCTCGTCGCGCAACTCATTGCGGCGCTGCTCACTCACGCTGCCGCGGCCCCTCGCGCGTGTAGAGGATGAGCGCCCGGCCGTCGCGTTTGACGTTTCGCACAAGCATGACGGGCCCGTAGCTCTCGCCCCGCGCCCGATGCTCCTTGGGCTGTCCAGAGCTGCCGGTCTGCGGGCGGTGAGGAGGTGGAGAACCTTTGTGGGATAAAGCCATCGTTCGAGGGTATACCCAGTGTGAAAGCTCACGAGCAAGCCTCGAGGAGGAGGATGAAGATGTCAGAGACCGACCAGGCACACGAGGTCCCAGAGCGCCTTGATCATGGCGAGCGGTCATGGATCAGCTGGCCCGAGTTCGACAGACGCGCGTTCCTGCGCCGCACAGCGCTGACCGGCGCCGGCGTCGGCTCGGTGAGCACGCTGCTCGCCGCATGTGGTTCGAGTGCCTCCAGCGGGGGCGGCGCCTCGAACAGCGTGTTCGGTTCGCACCCGGGCTACAAATTCGTGTTCATCAACCACGTGACGACCAACCCGTTCTTCACCCCAACTCAGTACGGCGCGGCGGACGCCAGCAGCCTGCTCGGCTGCTCCTACCAGTGGACGGGCTCGGAAAGCAGCAACGTCAACCAGATGGTCAACGCGATGAGCAGCGCCGTCACGGCCAAAGCGGACGGGATCGCCGTCGCGCTGATCGACCTGCACGCGTTCAACGCGCCCGTCGAAGCGGCGATCAAGGCGGGCATCCCAGTCGTCGCCTACAACGCCGACGCGGCCGGCAACGCGCGCCTGGCCTACATCGGCCAGGACCTGAGAAAGGCCGGCGAAAAGATGGGCGAACGGATCGTCGCCGACGTCGGCTCGGGCGACGTCGCGCTGTTCATCGCGACGCCCGGATCGGCCAATCTGCAGCCGCGTATCGAAGGCGCGGAAGCGGCCGTCAAGTCCTCGGGCAAGCCGATCACGCTGCACACGGTCGCCACAGGCGCCGCCGTCCCGGGCGAGCTCTCGACGATCGACGCCTACTGGGTCGGCCACAAAAACACGAAGGGCATGTACGCCGTCGACGGGGGCAGCACGGAAAGCCTCGCGAAAGTGATGCAGAAGTACTCGCTCGGCGGGAAGGTGAAGGCGGGCGGCTTCGACCTGACCGAACAGACGCAGAGCCTGCTGAAGGCCGGCGACATCGAATTCACGATCGACCAGCAGCCGTACCTGCAGGGTTTCCTGCCGGTACTGCAGCTGTTCATGTACAAGGTCTCCGGGACGCTGTCGGGCCTGGCGGAAACGGACACCGGCCTGAAGTTCCTGGACAAAGAAACGATCACGCCGTACGTGAGCACGAAGTCGCGCTACGAGGGCACCTCGACGGCCGCCAAGGTAATCGCCTAGGCGACTGAGGGACGGCGAGGAGCGGGCATGGCGAGCGTGGCGGGAGGATCGGCCGCCGAGACGCCGCCGGCGGCGCCGGCGGGCCCGGAGCGCGCGCTCCGGGTCCCATCGCGCCGGCAACTGCTCGAGCGCGTGATCTCCCTGCGCGAGGGCAGCATCATCGTTGTCACGATCGTCACGGCGATCTACTTCTCGGCGAACACGAGCAGCTTCTTCACGGGGGCGAACTTCGAAACGCTGCTGCCGTACTTCGCCCCGTTCGCGATCCTCGCGGCGGGCGAGGTGTTCGTGATGATCCTCGGCGAGATCGACCTGTCGATCGGCGCGATGTACCTGTTCGCGCCGATCCTCTTCTACAAGCTCAACACGAGCATCGGCCTGGGGCTCGTTCCGGGCGTAATCGTCACGCTGCTGCTGTGCATGTGCGTGGGGGCCCTGAACGGGTTCTTCGTCGCCGTCGTCGGCATCAACTCGTTCGTCGCCACGCTGGCGATGCTGTTCACGTTCGAGGGGCTCGCGCTGATCATCTCCAAAGGAACGCCCGTGGCGACGCCGGGCGGTCAGCCTCCGCTCGGCACGTTCGGAAAGGTCTTCGGCGGGGGAACCTATTCGGAGATCATCTGGGCGGGCGCGATCGTGGTGATCCTGCAGGTCGTGCTGACGTTCACGCGGTGGGGGCTGTACACGGTCGCGATCGGCTCGAACAAGCTCGGCGCCGCCGAGGCCGGCGTGCAGGTGAAGCTGGTGATGATCCGCAACTTCATGCTCTGCAGCCTGACCGCGGCGCTCGTGGGGATCTTCGAGGCCGTGCGCTCGGCCACCGTGCAGCCCGACCCGGCAGGCGCCAACGAAATCCTGTTCCTGGCGGTCGCTGCGGGCGTGATCGGCGGCACGCTGCTGACGGGCGGCTCGGGCACGGTCGCCGGCGCGCTGATCGGCGCTCTGTTTCTGGGCATCCTCAAGGACGGGCTGATCCTGCAGGGCGTCAACGCCAACTACCTGCTGTTCTACACGGGCCTCGCCGTGATCGTGGCGATGAGCGCGAACGTCTACGTGGGCCGCGCCCGCAGGGGGCACAGCGGCAGTGGTTGACCCGGCCGGGCCCAAAGGAGCCGTCCCTGCGGCGGAAGCGCCCGATGTCGTCGCGCCCGCGAGCGCGCCGGACGACGTGCTGCGCGTCGAACACATCGCCAAGCGCTTCGGCCCGGTGACGGCTCTGCGCGACGTCAACCTGCACCTGAAAAAGGGCGAGGTGCTAGGGCTGCTCGGCGACAACGGGGCCGGCAAGTCGACGCTGATCAAGATCATCTCAGGCTTTCAGAAGCAGGACTCGGGCAACATGCTGCTGCACGGTCAGCCCTACGCGCCGAAAAGCGTCGATGACGCGCGCGCCAAAGGCATCGACACCGTCTACCAGGATCTCGCGCTGATCGACGAACTGTCCGTCTTCCACAACCTGTTCCTGCGCCGCGAGCGCGTGTTCAAACCGCTGCCGCTGCTGAACAACCGGCAGATGAAGCGCGAGGCGCGCACCGCGCTCGACGAGATCGGCATCAACATCCCGCAGATCGGCGTCGCCGTCGCGCGCCTGTCGGGCGGGCAGCGCCAGGCGATCGCCGTCGCGCGCACGGTCAACTCCGACGCCGGCATCATCCTGCTCGACGAGCCGCTCGCGGCGATGGGCGCGAAAGAGGGAGCGCAGATCCTCGACCTGGTGGCGCGCCTGAAAGCGGAAGGCAACGTCTCGATCATCATGATCCTGCACAACTACGTCCACGTCCTGCAGGCGTGCGACCGCGTGAGCATGATCCAGGACGGCGTGATCGCGCTCGACAAGCCGACTGCCGAAACCTCGGTGCAGGAGCTGACGGAGATCGTCGTCAACGAGTACCGCCGCGCGAGACTGGAAAGCCAAGCCTGAGATTGATGGACCGTGCACCCATCGTCGAGATCCTCGCCACCGGTCACCGATCGCTGCCCGCGACTCCGGCTCGGGTGTTCCCGCTGCGCCTGCCGGGGATCGCTTAAGGCTGCTTCCTTCCGGACCTGACCTGGTTCACAAGCCGACACCGCGCGGGACCCGAACCATCGACGCCCCGGACAGCGGAGCGACCGGGGCGCAACCCCTCGGAAGGGAGTTCAGCCCCGCTAGAGCGGATTGCGGATACAGGGCGCCGCTACCTCCCCGCCTAGCACGGTCCGGCTCAATCGTAGCGCGGGAGTACCGCTTTGCGTTAGGCTGCGCGACCGTGACCTACTTCAAGAGCATTCCAACTCGCCCCATCACCGTTCTCGCCGCCTTTGGCGCCGCAATCCTGATCGCCGGCTGCGGCTCCAGCGGCTCGAGCAGCACGATCGGCGTCGGCAACGAGAACAGCGGCGACTCGGCTCTGGCAAAAGCCACGTCGAGCACCCCCGCGACTCCGACGACTCCCCCGGCAGCGACGGTAAAAACGCCCGCAACCGGACCGCTCTCGAAAAAGCCGGCGGTGACACCGCCCGCGGGCGCGGCGCCAACGAAACTCGTGATCAAGGACCTGGTCAAGGGCACCGGCAAGGCAGTGACGTCACCGTCAGCCTCCGTCACCGTCAACTACGTCGGCGTCCTATACAAGGGCGGCAAGGAATTCGACTCCTCGTGGAAGCGCGGCGAAACGTCGACGTTCCCGCTTTCCGGCGTCATCCCCGGATGGACCCAGGGCATCCCGGGCATGAAAATCGGCGGACGGCGCGAGCTGATCATTCCCGCGGCGCTCGCATACGGCCCCAAAGGCACACCCGGGATACCGCCGAACTCGCCGCTGGTGTTCGTGATCGACCTGCTCGCGGCTTAGAACACGCGCGTGAAAGCGCTCCGCGTCGCGGCGCTGTTGCTCACGTTGAGCGGCGTCGCGAGCGCGAGCGCCACGCTTGCTGGCTGCGGAGGGACGAGCGCCGGCGCGGCGAGCCCAGCCGCGATTCAGCTGCAGCGCGAAGACCTCGTCGCCGTAAGTCGCGCCCTGCGCCAAGCCGCCGGCTCGGCCCAGAGGGAGATGGCCGCCGCGAGGATCGCCTGGCCGCTGGTGGCCGACGGCCTGCCGGCGCCCATTCCGCCGGCAACCCGCCCGGCGGTCTCCACGGCGAGCCGGATGGCGCGCGCGATTGTCGTGCCGGCGCCGATGAGTGAAACGCAGGCGCGCCTGCTGACCGGACCCGCCGCGGGCATCGCCGGCCTCTTTGCAGTATTCAGCAGGCTGACCGAGCGCGGCTGGACGCTGACCAGCGCGGCCGCCGTCCAGATCACCAGCGGCTCGCCCGCGGCCGCACGGTTCGCGCGCGAAAACGTGGCGCTATACATCGACAGCACCTACGACGGCCACTTCGATGCTGCCCTGATCGGCAAGAGCCTGCTCGCGGGCTACCGCCTGCTCGGTGGCGAAAAGGCCTTCGGCGGAACGCTCAGCCAAGCGGAAGCCGATGCGCTCGCGAGCGCGTACTCCCCGGCCACCGAGCGCCTGTATCCCCATCCGAAGGTGAAGCTGGGGTCCTAGCGAGCATCGTTTACCCGCGGTGAGGCACAGCGGCCCAATAGAATCGCTCCTCAAGGACGCGTAGCTCAGCTGGCTAGAGTGCTCGCTTCACACGCGAGAGGTCGCAGGTTCGAGTCCTGCCGCGTCCATCATCCGTTTCCCCTGCAAATAAGCCAATCTCACGGAGTTCTGTGGACAGGGTTGAGATGCCGGCCCTCTTGAAAGCCCAAAATGGAGCGACACAGGACCCGGGCTGTACGGCGATGTGGATGTTTCTGGTGGATTTCCTACCCGTTCTGCTCAACAAACACCGTCGGCATGTGAAGAAACTCCCGCCGCCGCCAACGCTTTCGCTCGCGCTCAATCCCCGCCCCGAGTGCTGCGATCGTAGGAGCCGAAATGACCGTTCTCCTCGCCCTCCTCGCATCCCTCTTCATCGGAGTCTCGGACTTCCTCGGCGGCACCGCCAGCCGCACACGCAGTCCGCTGGAAACGAGCGTCGTGGTGTTCCTCACAACGCTGCTGACACTCGTCCCGATCGCCGTCCTGCTGGGCGCGAGCGATCTCACAGTCCACGACCTGGCACTGGGGGCCATCAGCGGTCTCCCTACCAGCATCGCCTACGTAGGCTTCTTCACGGCGATCGGCCGCGGGCGAATGAGCATCGTTGTGCCAATCTCGGCGGCAGTCACCGCACTGATGCCCGCGATCACCGGGATCGCCGAGGGCAACGTGCTCTCGACCCTCGCGCTGGCCGGAATCCTATGCGCGCTCGTGGCGATCCCGCTCGTCGCCTATGAGACCGGCGACGGCGTGCTCACCGCCGGCGACGGCTTCTCAGCAACCCGGCAGGTTCTCGTGGCGATTCTCTGCGGGGCCGGCTTCGGGATCTACTTCATCTGCGTGGGACACACCCACCGCAGCTCAGGCCTGTGGCCGACGGTCGCGAGCCTCGTAGTGGCAATAGCGGTTCTCGTTCCGATCGCCGCTCGTGGGGGCGTGATGCCCACAGTCGCCTCCCTGCCGCGACTCGCCATCGCTGGCGGCGTGGCGTTGGGTCTCGCCGACGTGGCCCTCACGACCGCGCTCCAGCGCGGGCCTCTCACGATCGCATCTGTGCTCGGCAACCTCTATCCACTCGTCACGATCGCCCTCGGCGTGACGTTGCTCAAAGAGCAGCTCAGACCGTGGCACGTGGCGGGGATCCTGCTCGCCCTCGCCGGCGTGGTGATGATCGCGTCGGGGCAGTAGGCCGGCCCACGGATAAGGTCTCCCGCATGTCCGAGTACGCGGCGTTTCTGCGTGGGATCAACGTCGGGGGCCACCGGATCGCAAGCGGTGAGCTGCGCGCGCGGTTTGTGCAGCTGGGCTTCGGCGAGGTGAGCACATTCCGCGCGAGCGGCAACGTCGTCTTCGCCGCCACTAGCCCCGAGCCGCTCGCCGGAATGACGGCGCGTATCGAGGCCGGACTGGCAGCCTCGCTGGGTTATGAGGTGCCCGTCTTCCTGCGCACCGCCACCGAGGTCCGCGCGCTCGCCGCCTGCGAGCCCTTCCCGCAGCCCTTGACAGCAGCCTCTAAGGGCAAGCTCCAGATCGCGATGCTCTCCGGGCGGCCCACCGGGCGAGTGCGCAAAGAGGTGCTGGCTCTGGCCACGGATGAGGACAGGCTCGCCTTTAGCAATCGTGAGCTGCACTGGCTCCCCAGCGGAGGCATCCTCGACTCCGCGCTTGACTTCAAGGTGATCGGGAAGCTGCTCGGCCCGATGACAACACGAACCAAGGGCACGGTCGAGCAACTCGCAGCCAAGTACTTCGCCGGGTGACCCGGATCCGAGCCGCTCCGGTGCCGGTGTCAATTTATTGGATACCAAATCTTTTTTCAAGGTATACCGGGAGAAGCGCCGGCGGGTGCTTTAGGAAAAGATGGAGCGGATGGAGAGGGACTTTGAGCTGCAGACGCATCGCGCGGAGGATCGCCACTGGTGGTACCGGGGGCGCCGGCGTGTACTCGAGCGCTTGATCGCGGAGCTGCGCCTGCCCGCGCGCGCACGGATCCTCGACGCCGGCTGTGGCAGCGGGCGCAACATGGTTGAGCTCGCGCGCCACGGCACTGTCACGGGGGTCGAGCTGTCAGAGCCGAGCGTCCGCCTCGCGCGCGAGCGGGGGGCGGGTGAGGTGATCGAAGGCTCGGTGCTCGAGATGCCGTTCGCCGCTGACAGCTTCGAGCTGGCCGCCTCGCTCGACGTGATCGAGCATCTCGAGGACGACCTCGCCGCCCTGCGCGAGCTGCGCCGCGTCGTCGCGCCCGGCGGCGCTCTGCTCATCACGGTTCCCGCCTACCAGTGGCTGTGGTCGGGCCACGACGAGATCAACCACCACCATCGCCGCTACACGCGCCGAACGCTCGAGCGCGTCGCCCAACAGGCAGGCTGGGAGCCCGTGCGCACGACCTACTTCAACTCGCTTCTGCTCCCCGTCGCGATCGCGCTCCGCGTGCTCGAGCGATTCAGCTCAAAGACGACTGAGTCGAGCCTTGACCTGTGGGTCCCGCCGCCCCCGCTCAACTGGCTGCTCGAACGGCCCCTCGCGCTCGAGGCCGCACTGATCGGCCACCGCGGGCGCATCCCCGCGGGCCTCTCACTGCTCGTCGTACTCCGCTGAGCTTTTCGGGTGCATTTTGAAGGTCCAGGCACGGTTGGCGAAGAACGTCAGCACCGTAACGGTCGCCGTCGCTGGAACCTGGCCCACGAGCTTGTCAATGCCGAAGCCGTCTACGAACATATAGACCAGGCCGAGGTTGAGCCCGAGCCCGCAGCCCTGCACCACGAACCAGCGCACCGGCGTCAGCGCATCACCGACGTGACCGCGGAAGGTCCAGCGGCGGTTGAGCAGAAAGCCGTTTACCGCCCCCACCGTGAAGCCGATCCCCGAAGCCGCCACATACCAGACGCCGAAGGCCTTCAGCAGCAGTGTGTAAACGGCGAATGTCAGCAGCGTGTTCGACACACCGACGATCCCGAACTTCACGAACTGGACGATCGCCGGCCGGCGGGCAGGCTCCGGTACGCTCCCCCTCGATGGCCTCTGAGGTGCTGTAGGCGCCGGAGACATTCACAGACAGGATGAACGATAGATTCATCAGAGGCTTATCAAGCTCGTAAAGATAGGGTGAGGCGCCGGTCGCGACGGCGCTCCCGGAAGGCAACAAATGTCGGCAACATCACCTCGCACCCCCACCCTGCTCAGCGTCGTAGCCCCCGTCTACGACGAGGAGGAGCTCGTCGAGGAGTTCATCGCGCGCACCCTCGCGGCCGTCGCCGCCTATGACTTCGAGCTCGTCATCGTCAACGATGGCTCTTCGGACCGCACGCCCGAGCTGCTCGACCGGATCGCCGCGTCCGATTCACGCGTGCGCGTCATCCACCTGTCCCGGAACTTCGGCCATCAGGCGGCGCTCACCGCCGGGCTCGAGCACGCCGCCGGCGATGTCGTCGCGATGATCGACGCCGACCTCCAAGATCCTCCCGAGCTGATCGAAGAGATGATCGCCCGCTGGGGCGAGGGCGCCGATGTCGTCTACGCCGTGCGTAAGCAGCGCGAAGGCGAGACCGCCTTCAAGCTTGCCACCGCCTCCTGGTTCTACAAGCTATTCGACAAGCTCGCCCAGGTCGATCTCGAGCCAAACTCCGGCGACTTCCGCCTGCTCGACCGCCGCGCGCTGGACGCGCTGCTGGCGATGACCGAGCGCTCGCGCTTCCTCCGCGGCATGACCGTCTGGGTCGGTTTCACCCAGACCGCCGTTCCTTACGAGCGCGACGCTCGCCACGCCGGCGAGACCAAGTACACGCTCCGCAAGATGCTCCGCTTCTCGCTCGACGCGATCGCCTCCTTCTCCCACATCCCTCTCCAAGTCGCCACCTACGCCGGGCTGCTCTCCGCAGGCGTGGCATTCATCGCGATCCCCGTCGTCATCCTCCTGCGCATCTTCGACTCCTACCTTCCCGGCTTCAGCTCGATCACGATCGCGATCCTCCTGCTCGGCGGCATCCAGCTGATCGCCCTCGGCGTGATCGGCGAGTACGTCGGGCGCATATACGACGAGGTCAAGCACCGCCCCCTCTACATTGTCCGCGAGGAGCGCAACCGGCCTGCGGGTTCATACGGTCCCCTGGCAACCCCTTCACGCGCTGGGCTCTCCGCCCGCACACCAGAGCGCGTCCTCTAGCGCACCGCACCGCTCCGCCGAGGCCCTCCGAGTGTTCTCAGGGCTGGCACCCACGATCGAAAGGCACGACTCCATGCAACTTCGAACTCTGTCTCTGATCGCCATCCCCGCCACCGCCGGCGCGATGGCGATCGCCGTCCCATCGCTCGCCGCTACCGGGGCTGGCCCCAGCGCCCATGCCGCCCGCGCGCGCCACTGCAGCGCCGTGATCGTCATCAGCCACGGCCGGCGCATCCGCGCCTGCCTGCTCCGGGGACCACGTGGCTTCACCGGCTTCCCAGGTCCGCGCGGGGCGACGGGCAAAACTGGCGCGACCGGGAAAAATGGCGGGAAAACTGGCGCCACCGGGAAAACGGGCCCAGCCGGGAAAAACGGCACAAACGGCACAAACGGCACGGCCCGCGCGTATGCGGTCGTGCAGCCCACCTCGCCGTCCGCGGCCAACCTCGTCGCGGCCTCCGGCCTCGCCGGCGTGAGCGAGATCAAAGAAGGCGTCTACTGCGTCGTCCCCGCGAGCCCCATCAACGCGGCCGCTGAGCCGGCAGCCGTCTCGGCGGAGATCAGCTACAGCCCCGCCAAAGCGCCCGGCCTGATCGCCCTGAACATGCAGCGCACTAACGGCTGCCCGGCGGGTCAGTTCGAGGTGGACACTTACACTCCGGCCGGTACGACGCTGTCCAGCAACTACGCGTTCACGATCGTCGTTCCCTGATTCAAGGCCCGTTCACATCCTCACCCCCTGAGGCTTGACAACATTCGGCCGATGCGCCGACCGGCTCTCTGGCTGACTGCCACCCTCGCCTGCGCCGCCGCGCTAGCGGGGGTGGCTCCGGCGCTCGCCGCGCCCTGCCCAGGCGCCGGGTCAGGGGTTTGCCCATATGCCGCCGTCTCGATCATCGGGCAGCGCGCCGAAAGCGTGCTCCGCTTCCCCGAGGCCGTCGCGGTCGACACAGCCGGCAACGTCTATGTCGCCGACCAGCTCTCCTATGTCGTGCAGAAGTTCAGCGCCGCCGGCGTTTACCTTGGCCAGTGGGGCTCCTTTGGCGGCGGCCACGGTCAGTTCGGGCCGATCGGCGGCCTTGCAACCGACGCCGCCGGGAACGTCTACGTCGTCGACTCCTCCCACAACCGGATCGAGAAGTTCGATCCCTCCGGGACGTTCATCACTTCCTGGGGCCACTCCGGAAACGAACCCGGCCAGTTCAACTTCGGCTCCTCTCAGGATCCCACCAAGCCTCCGGGTGGGGGAATCGCCGTCTACGGCGGCTATGTGTACGTCGCCGACAGCGGCAACGACCGGATCGAGCGCTTCAACCTCGAAGGCGGCGAACCGCTCGAATGGGGCTCCTATGGAACCGGCGGCGGACAGTTCTCCTACCCGCGCGGGGTCGCCGCGAACGCGACCGAGGTGCTCGTCACCGACGACGACAACCACCGTATCGAGAAATTCAACCCCAACGGGCAGTTTGAAAGCGCCGTCGGCACAGAAGGAACAACCGGCGGCCAGTTCGGCTTCCCCTACGGGATCGCGCTCGACGCCGCGGGCGACGTGTACGTCGCCGACGACATCAACCACCGGATCGTCAAGCTCAACCCAGCGCTCGCCTTCGTGACCGAATGGGGCGGATTCGGCTCAGCGCCCGGTCAGCTCGCCTTCCCCCGCGGGCTCGCGTCAGACCCCGCGGGCGACACCTACGTCGCCGACACCGCCAACGACCGCATCCAGGTGTTCAACCCTGAAGGGCGCTACCTCCATACGCTCGGCGCCTCCGCCCGTGCCCCCGGCGTGCTCGTCGGGCCGCAGGGTCTCGCGACTGACCCCACCGGCGGGCTGCTGGTGTCCGACACGGTCGACAGCCGCGTCGAGCTGTTCGCGCCTCACACCGACGCGTTCACCGGCACGTTCGCGAGCACCGTCGAACACGCGGATGGTTTCAACCGACCCGCAGGCATCGCCGTCGACCCGCGTGGCTCGGTCTATATCTCCGACCCTGCCGACGAACGGATCGAGCGCTTCTGGGGCGACGGCACCTTCCTGTCCGAGCTCGGCGGCCCGGCCGATATCGGCGGTGCGCAGCTCGCCGGCACGGGCTCGGTGGCCGTGGCAGCCCCCACAGGGGCGCTGTATGTGGCCGACACCAACCACAACCGGGTGCTCCTCTACGGACCCGAAGGGAAGCTCCGCGCACGCTTCGGCGCGAACGGCGGCGACGGATCATCGGGCGAAAGCCCAGGCAAGTTCGACCATCCGGCGGCAGTGGCGGTCGATGGGGCGGGAGATATGTACGTCGCCGACACCAACAACAACCGGATCGTCAAGCTCTCCCCCACCGGCGCAGTGCTCGCCGAGTGGGGCTCGCTTGGCGCTGGCGATGGGCGCTTTCACTCACCGACCGGCGTTGCCCTCGACGCCGCCGGCAACGTGTACGTCGTCGACAGCAAAAACAACCGGGTCGAGGTGCTCACCCCCGATGGGCGCTTTCTGGAGAAGTGGGGCGAGCGCGGGATCGGCCCCGGTGAATTCTCTCAGCCGACCGCCGTGGCCGTGGACTGCAGCGGGGACGTCTACGTGGCTGACACCAACAACAACCGCGTCGAGCGCTTCGATCCCGTCTCCCCCTTCGGCAACGGATGTCTGACGCCCGGTGCGTGGCCACCGCCGCTCGATGTGGCGCCGGTGCTCCACATCAGCCTCCCGCGACGCTCTGGAGTGCTCGCGCGGGGCGCGCTCACGCTGAGCGTCAGCTGTAAACGGGGCTGCAAGGTCCTCCTCAGCGCAACCCTCACCACTGCCCATCCGCATCGCGCCGTGCGCCTAATCACCGTTGCCCGCCCGCTCCCGCCGCCCGCGCCGGGCACCTGCGCCTGCGCGTCGCCGCCACCGCGCTGCGCACCCTGCGCCGCGCGCTCGGGCACCACTCGAGGATGCTCGCGCGCGTGGAGATCGTCGCGGCCGGACCCACCGGCCGGCGGACCACGGCATACCGGACCTACACGGTCACGCGCTGAGGATGGGGACTGTCGCGCACCCAGGGAGCGATAATGACCTGATGGGCACCGTCGATCCTCAGGCCGAAGATGACCAGTCGAGCATGGACCACCGCCAGGAGCGCGTGCGGATCGAGACCGAGCGCTACCGGATCGAGGGCTCCCTCACGCTTGCCCGTGACGGCTACCGCAGCCGCGTCTCCGACGTACTCAACGCCTCCGAGCGCGACTTCCTGACGCTTACCGAAGTCACCGTCGAGCCGCTCGCCGGAGGCCCAGTCGAGCTCCACCCGTTCCTCACCCTCGCGCGGCGGCACATCGTGTTCGCGGTCGCCGCCTCAGAAGACCCGGACGTCGGATAACGCGCCTCCGGCGAAGCTGAGAGGAGGAGAGATCACCCGGCGACTGCCCGAGCGTGGCGTCTGCATAGCGCTCTACGCCCTCTCGGTGGCGGTGCTTTTCCTAAGTCCCCTCGGGCAGCACTGGGGGTTTGTCGATCTGTCGGTCTACCGGGCGGCTGGCCAGGGAGCTCTGCACGGCGCCCACCTCTATGCCCTGCGCTTTCCCGGCGCTCTCGCGTTCACCTATCCGCCGTTCTCCGCACTGGCCTTCACGCTCCTGGCTTCCTTGCGGCTGGCGTTGCTGGAGCCGCTCCTCACCGCGGCGAGCCTCGTGCTTCTGCCGCTGATGCTGGGCTTCGCGCTTCGGCTGGCGCCGGTGTCCGCACGATTGAGCACCGATCAAGCCGTCCGGCTGGCGCTGCTCGCAGCCGCCGCCGCACTGTGGCTCGAGCCGGTGTGGACGACGCTTCGCTACGGACAGATCGACATCCTGATCGCCACGCTCATTCTCTATGACCTCAGCCGGCCAGATGCCTCCCGCTGGAAGGGGGCAGGCATCGGACTGGCGAGTGGCCTGAAGCTCACACCAGCGATCTTTGCCGTATACCTGCTGCTGAGCCGAAGATACCGCGCGGCGGCGGTCTCGCTCACCGTGTTCGCCGGAACCGTCGTCCTCGGATTCGCGGTCATACCTGGTGACTCGAGCGAATTCTGGAGCGGGGCATTCATCGACCCGAAGCGTGTCGGGCGAATCGAGAACACAGCCAACCAGACGTTGCGGGGAGCCTATGCGCGCCTGCTGCATACGACGAACGTCGAGGGCTGGTGGCTGGCCACGGTGGCGGTCGTCGGCGTCGTCGGGATGCTGCTCGCTGTCCGTGCAGGACGTCGTGGTGACGACGTCCGTGGCTTCTCGCTGTGTGCACTCACCGGACTTTTGATCTCGCCGGTCTCATGGTCACATCACTGGGTGCTGGCGGTCCCGGCACTCCTGCTGTTCACGCTGGAAGTGCTCCGGCGGCGGTGGCTAGCGGGCATCGCCGCAGCGGTCCTCGCCGCAGCGGTCGGCTACTCCCACATGATCTGGTGGGTGCCGGTCAACCATCCCCGGCACTCCGAGCTGCATCTCGATCCGCTGGGACTTATATACGCCGACGCCTATGTCCTGCTCGCCCTCGGTGTCCTGGCCGGCGTTGCCCGGCATGGGCGCGCGCCGTGGCTATCCTGACTTCCGACCATGAGCCTCTATACACCGCAAGCGAAGAACATGGCCCTTGCGCTGCTTGCGATGACGCAGTTCGTGATCGTGATCGACGCCTCGATCGTCAACGTTGCGCTGCCGTCGATTGGCCGCGCGCTGCACTTCTCGCGAGACGACCTCTCGTGGGTCGTGAACGCCTACACGCTCACGTTCGGCGGATTCCTGCTGCTCGGCGGGCGTCTCGCCGATCTGCTCGGCCGCCGGCGCATGTTCATGCTCGGCCTGATCCTGTTCTCGCTCGCCTCACTGGCCGGCGGTGAGGCTCAGTCGGAGGCTTGGCTGATCATCGCGCGTGCGACCCAGGGCCTAGGCGCCGCGATCGTCTCACCGGCGGCGCTCTCGATCATCACCACCACGTTCGCCGAAGGCGCCGAGCGTAACCGCGCGCTCGGTGTCTGGGGTGCGGTCGCCGGTGCGGGCGGCGCGGCCGGCGTGCTGCTCGGCGGAATCCTCACGAGCGGTCTGAGCTGGCGCTGGGTGCTGTTCGTCAACGTCCCGATCGGGATCGCCGCGGCCGCACTCGCCCCGCGCCTGCTGTTCGAGAGTCGCGCCGAAGATGGAACCGAAGGCTTCGACGTGCCGGGCGCGGTGACCGTCACGGCCGGCCTCGCGCTGCTCGTCTACGCAGTAGTAGACGCCGTCAATGTCGGGTGGGGATCCACCGGCACGCTGCTGCGGCTCGCCGGGTCGGCCGTTTTGCTGGTGGCGTTCATCACGATCGAGCGTCGTCAGCGCCACCCGCTGATGCCGTTCTCGATCTTTCGCCTGCGGACGCTTCGGGGAGCAGACATCGTCGGCCTGTTGATCGGGATGTCGCTGTTCTCGATGTTCTTCTTCATCTCGCTCTACATGCAGTACGTCCTGCATTACTCACCGATCAAGGCGGGGCTCTCCTATCTGCCGCTCGCGGTCGGGATCATCATCTCGGCCGGAGTCGCCTCGCAGCTCGTCACTCGGATTGGCTTCAAGCCGACGCTGATTGGAGGACTCCTGCTGATTGCGATCGGCCTGCTGTGGTTCTCGCGGGTACGCGCGCCGGGCGGCTCCTTCGCCGCCGACGTCCTCGGGCCGTCGCTGTTCGCGGCGTTCGGGCTCGGCTTCTCCTTCGTCCCCGTAACGATTGCCGCGGTGACCGGCACCAAGCCGCACGAGGCCGGTCTCGCCTCGGGGTTGATTAACACCTCACAACAGGTCGGCGGCGCCCTCGGCCTCGCGATCCTCGCCACGGTCGCCAACAGCCGCACCCAGAGCCTGCTGCACTCCGGCGTACACAACACACCGGTCGCCTTGACCAAAGGATTCGACCGTGCCTTCCTCGTCGGCGCGGGCTTCGCGATCGCAGGGGCAATACTCACAGCGGTCCTGATCTCCTCGCGCGACAGCCGCGAGCATGCCGAAGCAGCGCGCGGAGGAGAAGCGGCTGTGGCGAGCGCTTCGGGGTAGGGTCGCGGCGCCAGCCGGGAGAGCTGGACGGAGAGGGCGGGATTCGAACCCGCGATGGAGTTTAACCCCCATACTCGCTTAGCAGGCGAGTGCCTTCAGCCTCTCGGCCACCTCTCCCTGGGATCGGGGGGCCAGTGTAGAGCCTGCCCGGCCGCTGTGTGGGGAGTGACGATCCAGACTCCTGCTCCCAGCAACATGCGATTACAGTCCGATGATGTCGCGCGCCGTTCATAGCGAGCAGATAACTGAGCAACGACGTACGACACTCGTCTCGATTGCAGCGGCCGGCCTGCTGGTGCTCCTCAAGCTGGGAGTTGGCCTGGCGACTGGCAGTCTCGGATTGATCTCTGCCGGTATCGAGTCGAGCGGCGATGTCGTGGCCGCGACGCTGACGTTCTTTGCCGTGCGGCTCGGTGGCCGGCCAGCCGATCCTGAACATCCCTACGGTCACCGCCGCGCCGAGAACCTGGGCGCACTCGGTGAGGCGGCGATCCTGCTGGCTGGTGGAGTGATCGTCAGCGTCGAAGCGATCAGTCATCTGCTCGACACCGAACAGGCGCCTAACACCCACTGGTATCTGTTCCTGGTCATCGCGATCGCGCTGATCGTCGATCTCACCCGCACGGTCGTCTCGCTGCGCACCGCCCGGCGATTTGGAAGCGCGGCGCTGCGCTCCAACGCTTTCCATTTCGCGGGCGACATGGCGGGCTCCGTGGCGGTGCTCATCGGATTGCTGCTCGTGCGCGCCGGGTTTGCCCAGGGCGATGCCCTCGCCGCGTTGGCGATAGCGGCGATCATCTTCGCCGCCGCCACGCGGCTGGTCGCCGAGAACGCCAACGTGCTGATGGACCGCACACCGGCGGAGGCCAGGGAGGCAGCCGAGGAGGCGATTGCCGACCTGGATGCAGACATCGAGCTCAAGCGACTGCGACTGCGCGAGTCCGCGGGACGTTACTTCGCCGATGTGATCGTCGCCGTAGCGCCCGGGCAGGCCGTCGTCGAGGGCCATCAAGCCGCCAGTCTGGTCGAGGCGGCCGTCGAGGGCGCGCTCCCCGGCAGTGATGTCGTCGTTCACGTCGAGCCTCGCCGCAGCGGGCTGGAGCTCCGCGACCGCGTTCTGGCTGTCGCATTGGCCGAGCCGTTGGTGAGGGAAACTCACGACGTCAGAATCTTTGAGCAGGCTGGGTCAGACAGCGTCTCCCTACACCTGAAGTTCTCCGCCGAACTCGGCCTCCCGGAGGCGAATGCGGTCGCTGACCGCGTTGAGCAAGCCATCCGTGCCAGGTCGGGCGTGGCCGATGTGCAGACCCACCTGGAGCCACTCGAGCGTCCTCTCATTGCCCGGCCGGCCGATGATCTCGCCGGCCTGCAGGTCATCGAGGAGATCCAGCGCCTCACCGGAGAGCGGACCGGTGTCGAGCCGCGTTCGGTGAGGCTTCTGTCCACTGAGACTGGTCGCGTCGTCTTCCTCACGGTCGGCGTCGGCTCCGCTGCCTCGTTGGTCGAGGCTCACCAACTTGCCAGCGAACTCGAGGAGCAGCTACGCCAGCAACTGCCAGACATCGCCGATGTCGTCGTTCACACCGAGCCTTAGCTGGAAGGAACTCGGGAACGCGGAGTCCTCGAGGCAGCAGTCGCCAAGTCTCACGATGGCCGCTCCACCGCCGCGCGGCGGCTATTTCCTGACACCAACCAGCTCGGTCGCAGCCAGGAGATAGCTCAGAGGAGCCAGATTGCGCCGTCGCGCATCTCGACCGGGAACGTCTTCAGCGGGCGGGCACCGGCCGTTGCCTTGATCGCGCCGGCCAGCGGTCTGAATGCGCCCTGCGGACCACGCACCATCTTGCCGGTGCCGACATCGTAGAGCGCCGCGTGCCACGGGCACTGGAGACATCCATCATCCGTCACATGCCCGTTGCCCAGCGCCGCAAAGAGATGGCGGCAGCGATTGGATACCGCGAACGGCTTGCCCCCGCTCATTCCAACCGCTAGGGCACCATGCGGTGTCTCCTCCACGACGGTGACCTGCGAATCACCGAGGTCATCAACAGCGACAAGGCAGACAGCAGACCCCTCCGAGGTGCTCATCCACACATGGTCTCACACACGCATGTCCCAGGACCGTAGCGGCCTGACAGCCGGAGAACTAACGACTCACGACACTACTGCGAAGGCCACCCAAGAGCGTCGAAGACCGCGACAGGGTCGAGGTAGTCACGCCAGCGAGTGACCTTGCGATCCTCGTGAGCACCGAGATGTACCGGTTGGCGTAGGGAGTTCCGGTCGCAACGACCCGACCTTGTGAGGCGTACTCGAGCACGACAACGCCGGTCTTGGCGTCATGATGGACAGCGAGGTCGAAGCACCGATTCAGCGTGAGTGCGTCTCCGTATGGGCGGTAGAGCTCCGCAACTGCGGCGCAGCCGACGACGTGCCGTGGGTAGCCGGGCACGGTGATGATGTAGTCGAACTCGACGTCCTCGGCCAGGAGGTCGAAGAAGTGCCCCCCGTCGGTGAGCCCAGCGAGTGCCTCCTCGATGATCCGAAAGAACGGCTCCAGCGCCTTGAAGTCGTCGAGTTGGCCGACCGTGGTCATTCCACAACCCTTTAGGCCGGGACCAGCTTGGCCGACAAGACGATCTCGGAGATCCCGGCAAGCGCGCGCGAGACCGGACAGTTCGCCTTGGCTTCCTCGGCGTAGCGTTGGAATTGCTCCTCGTCGATGCCGGTGACGCGTCCCTCTGTATCCAGGTCGACGCGCGCCAGCGTCGGCTGCCCGTCGATGTTGCGCAAGTGGACCAATGCGTTCGTGTGCACCGAGTCAGGCGCATGCCCCGCGGCGCTGAGGATGTTTGACAGGGCCTTGGGCCTGAGCTCTACTGAGCGCAATGTAGGGTTAGCCGTGGCGGTGGACGATCAGCACCGAGCGTCGGGAGTGCGCTGCGACCGCCTCGGCAACGCTTCCGAGCAGTACTCCGGCGAGCCCGGTGCGGCCGTGGGAGCCGAGCACGATCATGCTCGCGTCGTGCTCCTCGGCGGCATGGACGATGCCCTTCCAGGTGGGAGCGGCCTCGGCCTCCAGACCGCGAGCATTGAAGCCCGCTGCTTTCGCCAGTGACGCTCCGCCGGCGGCTGTCTGCTCGGCGGCTTCTCTGACGTCGGCAATCTCGGCAGCGTTGACTGCAAGCGCGACGGCTGGCACGAACCCGACGTCGAACGGTTGCCAGACGGTGAGGACGAGCGCGTCGCGTCCCGGGCCGAGCTGCCGGCCGGCCTCCTCGATGGCGAGCTTGGCCAGCTCGGAGCCGTCGTAGGCGAAGACGACGGGGCCGCGTGGGGGGTTCGCACCGCTTTCGATGTCCTTTGTCATGGTCATGCCGCCTCGTCCGCGAGCGTTTGACGGTGGGGGTGGCTGCGGATGCCCGCGAGCAGCGGCGGCGAGTACCAGGCTGGGCCCTCGCCGTTCATGAAGCGCTCGAGGTCGGGTGTTTGCGGGCGCGCGCGGCCGAGCGCATAGAGGCCGACGGCAGCAAAGGCGCCGGCGACCGCGAGGCCAAAGCCGATCCACAGCGCGATGCCGGTGCCGGCTCTGGCGTTACCGCCGACTGTGGCGGCGAAGTGCACGAACACCGGAGCGATCATGAATGCGGCGACCGCCCGGAAGAGCTCGACGATCGCGAATACCCGCTGCAGGCTCGCGGCTGCAAGCGAGAACCCCGCGACGAACAGCGCCGGGGCGACTGCCGCGCCGAGACCGATTCCGGTGAGCCCGGAACCGATCAGGGTGAGCGCTTCGGTGGGCGGGGCCTGGATCCGGAACACTGCGATTCCAGCAGCCAGGAATGCCATGCCGGCCAGCGGGAGGTAGTGCATTTGGCGCTTGTTGAAAACCAAGCCGAGCGCCACCGCCGTGAGCAGGGCGCCACCCAACTCAGGCAGGTAGAGCAGCCCAAGGTGCAGGGGCGTGTAGTGGGGAGCCAGCTCGCCGGCGGTGAGGACTGTCGCCGAGACCGACGCAGCCGCGGCCGACAGCGCGACGACGATGCCCGCGACCGGAATCGTGCTGGTCAGCATGGTGCGGATCGTCAAGAGGGGGCGGCGGCTGCGGTACTGGTTGACGACGAGGACGACGATCAGCGCCAGGCCGGCGAGGAGCGGCAGCAGAGTCTGGGGGCCGACGAAGCGGTGGGTCAGAAGCTCGGAGGCGCCGTAGAACGCGGCCACGCATCCGGAGGCGGCCAGGCCGATCGCGAGCGGGGCTCGGGGTGCGTCGCGGTCGGCAGGCGGAGCGTCCTCGAACGTCAACAGCGAAAGCAGGAGCGCCGCGAGCGAGATCCCGGCGACGATCCAGAACAGTGGCCGCCACGCGTGGGCACTTGCCTGGATCCCGCCGATCACGGGTCCAAGCGCGACTGCCCCGAAGATGCAGACGTTCATGATCATCGCTGTCCAGCGGAACTTCTCCAAGCCGAAGCCGAGCGCCAACGGCGGCACGGCGGCGATCAACAGGAGGCTCGTGCAGAGGCCCTGCAGCACGTGCCCGGCGATGAACATCGCGGGATCCTGCGCCGCTGCTGCCAGGATCGATCCGATCACCAGCAGCACCGCGTAGAGCACCATCATCCGCCGCTGCGGCAGAAGCTGGGCGAACTGCACGGCCAGGATGGTCCCCACGGCGTAGCCGGCATTCGCCATGCCCAATCCCAGGCTCATCGTCTGCATGCTCATGTGCAGCTGCCGGCCGATCATCGGCGTGAGCGGCGCCAGCGCCGCCGACAGCCCTAGGTAGGGCACTAGGGCGAAGATCACCATCGCGGCCGCGGCGGGATAGCGGCCTGCCAACCAGCCCTGTCGCATCAGCTGCCCCCCAGTCCGAAAGCGGTCAGATCGAGGAAGCGGGCGGCAGCTGGGTTCATGCGGATTACCTTGTCGATATCTGCCATCACGGCTAAAATGGAGGCCACCTCCGGAATCTTTGGAGGCACTCTCCGTAACTATACGGAGGCTACCTCCGGTTTTCAAGGGCGAGTCACATGAATTCAACACAAACCTCCACGCAGCCAGCGCCCACCGCTCCGAAGCGAGCCGACGCTAGGCGCAACTACGGGCGAATCCTCAAGGCCGCGCGCCAAGCGTTTGCGGAGGGTGGAGAATCGACGTCCCTCGAGGAGATCGCCCGCCGGGCCGGCGTAGGAATCGGCACCCTCTACCGCCACTTTCCGAGCAGGCAGGTATTGCTCGAGACTCTCTACGTCAACGAGGTCCACGAGGTCTGTCGCTCCGCTTCGCAGCGCGACGACGATCCGTGGAAGGCCCTCAGCGTCTGGTGCCAGGGGCTGATCGGCTACCTGACCACGAAGCGGGCGCTCGCCCAGGAACTCCTGAAGTACCTCGACGAGGACGCCGCCCTATTCCAGGAGTGTCGGCGTACGGTCTACGCCGCAGGCGTTCCGCTGCTGGAGTGCGCCCAGGAGGCCGGCGTAGTGCGGCCGGACGTCGAGTTCTCTGACGTGCTCCAGATGTTGGCGGGCATCTCGCGGATGTCCGCCAACGACCCGGATCAGGTGGAACACGTCGTGCGCATCGCGCTCGACGGCCTTCGCTACCGCCCGCAGGCTTAAAGACTCCCCAAAGGCCGGTGGATGGCGTGCTGCACGCTAGCTCTGGACGCTGCGCGGAGCACAGGAAGAACGATCATCCCCGGTCGTTAGGCTCTTGGAGCACCACTACGCAGAAATCTAGAGCCTGTAGTTACCCCGGAAGGGTGGCAGAGCGGTTGAATGCACCGGTCTTGAAAACCGGCAGGCGGGTAACCCCCGTCTCGGGAGTTCGAATCTCCCCCCTTCCGCTCAGTGAGCGTAGACTGCGAAGAAATCACGGTCATCGGGCGTGAGATACCTTTCGGCCGAACGGCTCATGTTGGGCAACAGGTTCAGCGGTTCGCCCGCACCGGGAGCTCCGTAAGTGATGAAGCTCACCCAATAGGAGTTGATGTCGAGCTCCATCGCGCGAATCGCACCGGCATGAATCAGGGTGTGAGCCAGGCTGCCCACCGTCTGATTGTCGCCGGCGGCATAGATCAGGTTGCCATGGGCATCGACACCGATTCCAGAGCGCCACACGAGGACCGCGTTGCCGACCGTCACACCCCATTCGCTGCTGTCGAGATTGGGACTCGCTCTTCCTTCGTTGACGAGCAGCGGCAGGTTCTGGCGGGCGAAAGAGACCGTGCCCGGCGCGGTCTGCCCGTAACTCCAATTGACTACATCCACCTGTCCGTCGGTGTAGCCCACAAGCGTTGCCTGACCGTCGCGCATCTTCGCGTAGGTATGGCCATTAAGGACGAACCCGCCGTGCGAGTCGCCGAGCTTGAAGCCGCTGTTGAACGTCGCCAGCAGACGGCCCCGCTTGGCGTAGGGTACATCCATGCTGCCGCGGGGGATCGACACCGAGGGCTCCATCCGGCCCGGGTTGAGCGTCAGGCTGGTGCGTTTGGTGTCGATCCAAGCCAGACCCGCCACCACGCGCGGATATTCCGGCTGGTTGCGCAGCGTGGTGACGAGAAGCGGCGGTTGGGCGCCCAGCCCGGACCGGGTGCTCCGCCATGAGCCCTCGCCCGGGAGTTCGGGGTGAACCAGCGGAGCCACTCTCGGCGGCTGATAGGGGAGGACTGCAGACAGACCGGCCCTCCCCACCGCCGGGCCAGCGGCGTTGTAGCCGACTTTCGGTAGCGCTCGCAATGCCGGTCCTCCCTTGCCGGGCGCAGTCAAGCTGTAGTAGGTCGACTCCACCTGGGAGACGAGCCCCGCCGCCCCATGGTCGCGCAACCACTCCACCGTACGGACGCCGAGGCTCGAGTTGGACGGTTCGGCCATCGTGCCCACGTAGGAGAAGACGACGGGGACGAGCGTGACCATGACGGCCACGAGCACGATCCGGCGCACCCGATGCAGAACCTCGACTCCATGATCGGCACGCGGACGCAGCAGTCGCTCGCCCGCGTCGGGTCCGTGGCTTGTCGTGGCGCCGAGCTCCATGCTCGAACTGTAAGACCGCAAGCGTTAACCCCAACCCTCTAAGAAGATTCTCACCTGCAAAAGAGGCTGATCGGAGGGAAAGCCGAACCTGATATGACATGTTGGTGGCCGCGCTCGACGAGCGTTTCTCTGCAATCGATTTAAGGGAAATTTAACATCAGCTCAGTTGAAGCGATAGCAAGCAGTACAGAAGATCGCATCCAACCCGTACCCCCGGCACTGCGACTCCACCAGCATGCAGCTGCCGGGCACCGGTCCTTGGCAAGGACGCTGCTGCGCGCCTGCCGTCCCCGGCAGTGGAGCAAGAACGTGCTCGTCGCAGCGGCTCCCTGTGCGGCCGGGATGATCGACCGGCCCGAAGTCGCCATGCAAGTCATCGGTGCGTTCGTAGTGCTGTGCCTGCTGTCGAGCGCCACCTATCTGATCAACGACGTACGTGATCGCGAGCAGGACCGCCTGCATCCACGCAAGCGCTTACGGCCTGTGGCCGCGGGCGAGTTGGCCCCCCGCACAGCGATCCGGTGTGCCGTGGCGCTGGCTGTGCTGGGCCTGGCGCTGGCGATCGCGATTGCCCCCGGGCTTGGGGCCATCGGGGCTGGCTACCTGGCCCTGACCGCCAGCTACTCGCTGTGGTTGCGACGCGTCGTCCTAGTGGACATCTTGGCGGTCGCCGCGGGGTTCGTGCTGCGCGCGCTGGCGGGCGGCGTGGCTACCGACATCTATCTGTCGCGCTGGTTTGTCATCGTCACTGGAAGCTGTGCGATCTTCCTCGTGGCAGGCAAGCGCTATGCAGAGTTACGCGATCACGCTTCCGGTCCGGGCTCACGCGCAACCCTGCGGCGCTACTCGACTCATCGCCTGCGCCTCACGATGGCCGCCACCGCCGGGATCTCCGGGCTGGCGTACGCATTGTGGGCATTCACGCGCCCCGAACACGTGCTGTTGTATGGGCTCTCGATCGTTCCCTTTGTCCTCTGGCTGGGCCGTTACGCGGCGCTGCTCGCGGCGGGAGCTGGCCAGGCGCCCGAGGAATTGATCCTGCGCGACCGGATGCTGCTGGCGCTGAGCGTGGCGTGGGGCCTGCTCTTCCTCGGCGGCGTCTATGCCGGTCACTGAGCTGAAGGAGCGCGCGAGCATCCGAAGCGTCGAGCGGTCCCTCAGCGGATGGGGGAGGACCGCCCCTGGCCTCTGTCGTGTCTCCCAGCCGCGCGACGTGGAGGACGTTCTCGGTGTGCTCTCCGAGGCACAGCCGGGCTCCGGCGTGATCGCACGCGGCGCGGGGTGCAGCTACGGCGACGCCGCCCAGAACGTGGGTGGCACCGTGCTCGACATGTCCGCGTGTAACAGGATCATCGCAATCGATCCCAAGCGGCGGCTGGTGAGCGCACAGGCCGGAGCGACGATCGCCGCTCTGCTGGGCGGACTGGCGGAGCACAAGCTCACGCTTCCCGTGGTGCCCGGCACACGGCACGTGACGCTCGCGGGCGCAATCGCCAGCGATATCCACGGTAAGAACCACCACCGCGATGGTGCATTCGCCCGGCACGTCACATCGATCTCGCTGTGCACTCCCGCGACGGGTCTGGTGGCGGTCTCACCGGAGACCGACGCGGACCTCTTCTATGCGACGCTCGGCGGCATGGGCCTGACCGGCGTGATCGTCGATGCGACGCTGCGCGCGGAGGAGCTGCCCTCGCCGTGGGTCTGTGCGGACGTCGACCGCACCGACGGCCTTCAGCAGACGCTCGAGCTGCTGGGCGATCCCGAGCGCCATCGCTACTCGGTCGCCTGGCTGGACATGCTGGCCGATGGACCGAAGATGGGACGGGGTGTGATCAGCCGCGCAGAGGAGCTGCCCGCGCAGGATGCTCCTTCCGGGACACGGTCATGGCCCCGCGGCAAGACCTATCCGGCGACGCTCTCGCGGCCCGCGGCAATCGATGTCCCGCAGGCCTTCCCGGCCACGCTGCTGCGCCCGGCGAGCGTGCGCGCGTTCAACGCGGTCAACTGGCGCAAGAGCCCTCGCCGCGAGCGTGGGCGCCCACTGGCTCTAGCTCCCTACTTCTTCCCGCTGGACGCGCTCGGCCAATGGAACCGGCTCTACGGCCCGGAGGGACTGATCCAGTACCAGTTCGTGATCCCTTCCGGCCAGGAGGCTGCGCTCGAGCGCAGCTTCGAGCTGATGCGGATGCGGAGGCTGCCGGTTTACCTCGCGGTATTCAAGCGCTTCGGGGCCGCATTCGGCGGCCCGCTCTCCTTCCCGCTCGAGGGGTGGACACTCGCGATCGATATGCCCGCCGCGGCCCCGGGTCTGCGCTCGGCGATGGACGAGCTCGACGAACTGGTCGCCGGCTGCGGAGGGCGCGTCTACCTGACCAAGGACTCCCGCCTGAGCCGCGCTGCGCTACTGGGTATGTATCCCCGGCTGCGGGAGTTCGAGGAGCTGCGCTCGCGGGTGGACCCCGGCGGGGTACTCCGTTCGGATCTGGCGCGACGCCTGGGACTGTGCGGGGACCCGCGGTGAGCGCAGGACACGTTTTCTCGACGGGACGGCGCGTGATGGTGCTTGGGGGCACCTCGGAGATCGCATTGGCAATCGTGCGCGAGCTGCAGTCCCAGGCCCCCCGCGAGGTCGCACTGCTCGGGCGCAACCTTGAAGGCTTGGCGAGGGCCGCCGCGGAGCTGGGCGAGGCGGGGTGCCAGCGTGTGATCACCTTCGAGCTCGATGCGCTGGCGAGCGACCGGCACGCGGAGACCCTCGAGCGGGCGTTCGCCCAGCTGGGCGGCGCCGACATCGTCGTCCTCGCGGTAGGCCTGCTCGGGGAGCGCGGTGGACTGCCGTCCGACATCGCCGCGGCAGTGGAGATCCTGCAGGTGAACGCCGTGGGCGCCGGCTCGCTGCTAATGCACTGCGCGAGAGCGCTGCGAGATGGCGGAGGAGGGGCAATCGTGGTGCTCTCCTCGGTGGCGGCCGAGCGGCCCCGCCGGGCGAACGCCGTCTACGGAGCATCCAAGGCGGGCCTGGACGCGCTTGCGAGAGGCCTCGGCGATGACCTCCAGGACGCAGGCGTGCGCGTGCTGGTCGTGCGCCCCGGGTTCGTGCACACCCGCATGACTCAGGGCCTTGCACCGGCGCCATTGGCGAGCACTCCGGAGCTCGTCGCACGCGCGGTCAGGGAGGGCCTTGACGGCGGTTCGCAGACGATCTGGGTGCCGGGCGCTCTACGCTGGCTAATGCTGGTCATGAGGAACCTACCCCGTCCCCTCTTTCGCCGTATGCGGCAATGAGCGCCAACGTGCCGCCGCGGGACATGTCGCAGCTGCGTGCGCGCCGCCTGCGGGCGCGTCGGCGCCGTCGCCTCGCGCGCATGGACGTGGGCTTCGGAGGACTCGTCGCGGTCGTGACGATCGTGCTTGCTCCCGGCCTTGCGATCGTCGCGCTCGCCGCACTGGTTGGGCTGGCTGCGTGCATCGTCTCCGTCGTACTCGAGCGGCGAGGTTCCCGGCGCCGTGTCCCTGACCGCAAGCAACGAGGAGCTCCTCCCCAGCGCCGTCCGCCCGCAAGCGCGCGCAGAGGTGCTTGACAGCGGGTCAGTGTGCTGAGAAAGCGAGCGGCGTGGCGGTGCCAAGCACCCGTCCGTTGGCGCCGAGCGCCTGCACTGTGATATATCGCCCGGCCGTCCTGGAAGGCAACGGGATCGTGCTCTCAAAGCCACTCCGTGCAGCCCCAGCGACCGGCTTCAGGCTCCTGGTGGTGGCGCCCACCAGAACTCTCCAGCTCGCGAGAAGCGTGGCGCCGTTCCAGCTCGCGTAGACGGTTCTCGCGGCGTGGGTGCCCAGCACCGCGAACGCCGGCCGGGTAGCAGGAGTGCCAGCCCAGGGATAGCGCAAGCCCCGGTAGGACTGCTCGCCCGCCGGGAAATGCGCGTCGAACAGCAGCTGGCCGGTGGCGCTGAACTCGGAGAAGTCAGGCACCTGTCCCCAGCCGATGAACCAGTCGCCGTTTGCCAGCGCCTGCATGTTGCCCTGACTGTCGGCCACAAGTGGCGGGGGGTGGGTGAGCTGGCCGAGGAGCGTTGCGGTCTTGCCCTGAGGTTCGAGGCTGACCACGATGCCGCGCGACTGGCCGTGCACATTCGGAGAGGCGCCGTTGTCAAAGATGCTAAACGTGCCGCTCGAGAGTTCACGCGGGTCGTGCTGCCAAGCCGTGCCAGTGCCGGGGCCCATCGCGAAGCTCGAGTGCTTGCCGCCGAGCTGCCAGGCGATCTGCCCGGTTGCTGCGGCGATGTCATAGACCGTCCAGGTGTTGCGCGCGGAGATGAGCAGACTGCCGTCCTGGTTGAGGCCGATCGAGTTGATGTGAAAGAAATCGAATGGGAAAGCAGTGTTGCTGGAGCTCGCCAGTTCGTAAGATTCGCTCAGTGCGACGTGATCGATGCTCGTCCACTGGAACATCACCAACCCAGTCCTCACGTCGATCTCCTGGAAGACCCCGTCCGTCACGGCACCCCCTGACGGGCCTCCGGCCGAAGATGAGTTGCAGTAGATCGGGTCATAAGCCGTGATCAGCGCCGTGCCCTGAGGAGTCAGCTGGAAGTCATGCAGGTCTGCCCGCAGGCCATTCCCGGCCTTCACGCGGGCGATCTCCGAATATGCGCTGCCGGCGATCACGTCTTCGCCCAACCCAAACCCATGCACCGAGATGTCACCCTGCCACCAGGTCAGCACCGGTTTGCCCTGATAATCCTGCACCCGCAGGTTGGCTGCCGAGATGTTCCTGGCCAGCGATTTGAACCAGATCAGCCCGCCATTCTGGTCGAGGATCATCGGCCCGCTCTGACCCGGTCCCGAATACGGCGCGAGAAACTCATCGCCGCTCGCCACGGCGGCAGACCGTGCGGTCACGGTAACCGTAGGTGGGCGCAGGTCGGGTCGCGAGCGAAAGCCCTGGACATCCCCGGGACCGCCGGGATGGATCGCCTCGGGTGTGGTGGTAATCGTGTCCTGATAGGCGACCGTGAAGCTATCCACCAGCGGCTGGACGGCGCCGCCCGTTCGCAGCTGCGCGTTGACCGTGACCGTCTCGCCCTGTGCAAAGGGCTTGGCCGGCACAAAGCTAGCGCCGTTGCCCTGTGAGTAGGCCAGCAAGCGCCCCGTGTGTACTCCTGTGCGCGAGCCAACCACGCTGATCTTGCTCAGCTCGCCCGCGGGAGGACCGAGGAAGCTAATCTGCGTCTGCGGTGAGGCGTCGCGGCTGCCCAGCAGCGGCGACATGGTCACCGATCCGCCCTGGATGGCAGAGTTGTTCAAGCTTGCCGGAGTACAGGCCGGGCCCGGCCGCCCGGCTGCGGCGGTGGCCGCGACGAGTCCCAAGCCCAAGGCCACCCCCGGCCCTAGGATGAGAGCGCGCATGGAGAGCATCGATCCAAAAGAGCATAAGAGAGTCGACCGACGCACGTTCCTGAAGACGGGGCTGATCGCCGGCGGCGCCATCGCCGGCGCCGGTATCGGGATCAAGGCCGTGGCTGACACCACGAGCGATCAGAGCTCCAAGTCCGCCTCGGCCCCCAAGGCGGCGGCGCCCGTGCAGGTCGCGGCGACGAGCAGTGATAAACCGAACATCCTGGTGATCGTCGTCGACCAGCTGCGCTTCCCGCAGTGGTTCTCAGCGACCCCCCTTGGGCTCGCCCTACCTCCCAACATCGCGCGCCTGCGTCGCGGAGCCGTGTCCTTCGCCCGCCACTACACCGCCTCGAACGACTGCACACCGGCCCGCGCCACACTGCTGACGGGCCTCTACACCCACCAGACCGGCTGCATGATCACGGGCGGCAGCACGCTCGATCCGGGCTTCCCGACGTGGGGGACGCTGCTGCGCGAGCACGGCTACCACACCCGCTGGTTCGGCAAGTGGCATCTGACCCACCGTGATAACCACTGGAACGGCTTCTCCGGAGAACGGGCGCTCGAGCGCTACGGGTTCGCCGGCGGCGTCTACCCCTCGCCCGACGGCGGGCCCGGTCAGGGCTGGCACACCGACCCGAAGATCGCCGCCACGTTCGCGGACTGGTTCAAGCAGGAGGGCCGCGGTGAGCCCTGGTGCACCACGGTGTCCTTCGTCAACCCACACGACATCGCGTGGTGGTATAGCTGGAGCGACCGCGTTCTGACCGAGACCACGGCGCGACGCACCGTTCGGGGACTGCCGCCGAACTACGAGACACCCGAACTGCTGGATGAGCGCCACAAGCCACGCCTGCAGCGCTCGCTGCAGGAAACCGCGGCCGCCTCATTTGGGCCAGTGCCGTTCAGCGGTCCCGAATCCGAATCGGAGTGGCTCTCCTTCCTCGATCTCTATTTCAAGCTCCAGCGCGAGGTCGACAAGCACGTCGGGCACGTCATGCGGACCCTCGCCAGCGATCCCAAGGTGGCCGCCAACACGGTTGTCGTATTCACCTCCGACCACGGCGAGTACGGCGCCTCGCACGGCCTCCGCGGCAAGGGCGCGAGCGCCTACGAGGAGGCCATCCGCGTGCCCCTAATCGTGAAGGACCATCGCGGTCTGATCACCAGCGCCACGGCCCAGCCGCGCATGCAGCTCAGCTCGAGCATCGACGTCGCCCCCCTGCTTCTCACGATCGCCACGGGCTCCTCGGCGTGGCGCAATGAGGGCCATTACTCGCATCTGGCGCCGCGTCTCGACCTGGCGCGCATCCTCGCCGATCCTGAAGCACCGGGTCGCCCTTTCGTCCTGCACGCCACCGACGAGGTGGTGACCGAGTTCGCCACCGAGACCTACCAGGCGCCCTTGCACGTCGTCGCGATGCGCACACAGGGAGCCAAGTACGCGACCTACTCCAACTGGCCGGTCGAAGGAATCGCGCCTCAGTCGCAGGGAGAGGAAAACGAGCTGTATGACTACAGGACCCAGACGGGGCGGATGGAGCTGCACAACAGCGCCGGCGAAAGCTCACAGGAGGAAGCGCTTCGCGAACAGCTGCAGCGTGCCTTCAGCGAGGAGCTGCGCGGGCCCCTTCCGCCCCGGCTGACCGAAGCTCATGCTCGCGGCTATGCCGACTACTTCTCAACGGCGCGCGTCGCCGCCGAGAAGGCCACCGAACGGCGCAGGCTCCGCGAGGAACAGGAAGGCAGCCCGACCGGGCCGGCCGGCGGTCCCGATACCGGAGATGTCCTGCGCCCTAAGCTTTCGCGGGGGCGGAGACACCTATGACAGCGCCTGAGGTGTCGAGCGCCTGTACGGCCACGTATGGTGCGGCGCCGGGCACGGACAGCGTCGTCTGGAAACCGGTCTTGGGCCCACTCGCGACGGGCACGAGCGTGCCCGGCGAGGATCCGGCGAGGACCCGCCAGGAGGCGACCTGCGTGGCTCCGTTCCAGCTGACCGACACGGCGAGCGCGTTTGAGCCGCTCGGCCTGGCCAGGACGGACGGCGCGCTCGCCGGCTGCCCCACCCACGGCGATAGGAAGGTCTTGAAGTTCTGGACCTGCTTGCCCAGCGTCCCGTCGAGCAGCACGTGTCCGGCAGCGTCGAACTCCGTGAAGTTCGGCAGGCGCCCGTAGCCGAGCAGCCAGGTTGCGCCCGGCAGGCTGAGCGTGTTGCCCTGGCTTTCGGCGAGCAGCGTCCTATTGGGGTTCGTGAACTGCTTGACGAGGCTGACGCGGTGAGCGGCCGTGTCGGCTTTGAGGAGCAGGCCGCGGGACTGCTTCTCCTTCGGCGGGTCCGAGCCGTTGTCGAACAGCGAGATCAGCCCGCCCGGTTGGAACTCGGCGTCGTGCTGCCAGAAGAAGTGTGTGCCTGCACCGGCCGCGAAGCTGCTGTGCGAGCCGCCCAGGCGCCAGCGGATTGCGCCGCTGTGGAGGTCGATGTCGTACAGCGTCCACGTGTTGCGGACCGACACGAGGACGTCGGCTTCGCCGCCCGGATCGGCCGAGTTCAGATGCGCGTAGTCCCACGGATAGCTGCGCGGGACCGGGTTTTTGGATTCGCCGAGCGGTATGTGACCGAGCGTGTGCCACTCCCACATGACGAGCCCGGTCTTGATGTCGATCTCCTGGACGACCGAGTCGGTCAGTACGCCATTGCTCGAACCGTGGACTGCGGACAGATTCATCTTGATCGGGTCGAACATGTCGATCCACGCCGTGCCCTGGGGAGTGATCCGGATCTCGTGGAGGTCGGCGCTGTAGCCGTTGCCCGCGCGCACGCGCGCCAGCGGCCTGTAGTGCTCGTCGTAGATGACGTCTTCGCCCTGCCCGAAGCCGACCTGCAGGATGCGACCCTGCCACCACGTCAGGACCGGCTTACCGCCGTATTGCTGAACGCCGAAGTTCGTCGCGGAATCGCCGGCGGGGAGTGGATGGAACCAGACCAGGTTCCCGCTCTGGTCGGTCATCATCGGGCCCGCTGAGCCGGTTCCCTGGTAGGGCGCCAGGAACAGGTAGCCGGGCGCCGCGCCCGGCTTGGCGGGCGTCGTGATGCGAACCGTCGAGGGGGTCAGCGCCGGAGCGGTGCTGTAGTGCTGAACGGCGCGCGCATCGCCAGGGTTGTTCGGGAACTCCTTCTGGCTGACCACATACTGATCGGCGACCGTGAAGCTTGTCCGGACGGCACCTGTCGCCGGACCCGCCGTGATCGTGGCGGTCACGCTCACGTGCTCGCCTGCCGCGAACGGGTGACGGGGCACGAAGCTTTCGCCGGTGGACGTCGAGAACGCCCGCAGGACGCCGCTATGGGCACCGCTGCGCGAGCCGACCGCGCGGACCGCCGAGACCTTTGTGCCCGGGCCGCCGAGGAAGCTGATCTGGGTGCTGGGCGACGCGTCGGGCGTGCCCGTCTGCGGCGAGACCGAAACGGGGTTGGCAGCGGCCGCGCGCGCATATGAGCTGGCCTCGAATACACCGGAGGTGGCCGGTGATGTTCCACCACACCCGCTCAGCGTCAGCGCTGTCAGGAGCACTGTGAGCAGAGCGCCAGTCAAGCCTCGTACGCTCACCGGCGCACCCGCCCCTCTCGGAGATCATTAGTAGCGAACCGGAGCGTCATCGAGCTGCTCCTGAGAATAGCCGGGAAGCTCCTATCACCCGCCCGTCGCTACCGAGCGCCTGCACCCTGAAGCTCCTGTACCCCTGCGTCTGCGGAACTTCGATCGCCGTCTCGAACCCGGACTTCGCGTGGATCGCCACGACGCTCAGGAGGCTGGCGCTGGGGCCGGCCAGGACCTTCCAGGACACAACCTTGGTGGCGCCGTTCCAGCTTGCGTACACGGTGGCCCCGCCGCCGTTGGGCCGCGCGAGGCCGACCGGCGAGGACAGCGGCCGGCCCACCCACTGCTGCACCGTCGCACGGTAGCTGAGGTCTGGGCCGGGGAGTTCGGCTTCGTAGAGCAGGTGCCCCGAGCTGTCGTACTCGGAGAAGTACGGCGCCGAGCCCCAGCCGACGAACACGTTGCCACCCGGCAGCCGCTGGGTGTCGCCCATGTATTCGGACTTGAAGCCTTCGGTGTCTCCGAACTGACTCGCCAGTGTCGCCGCGTGGCTCCGCTGGTCGAGCTTGAGGACCAGGCCCCGCGAGGGCGCGGTCGGATGCACCGAGGTCCCACCGCCCGTCAGCTGGCAGCAGTGGTCGTCGAAGACGCTGATCGTCGAGTCGGTGTTCAGGCGCGCGTCGTGCTGCCACTCGAAGCCGGCGTTCGCCCCGAACCTGAAGCTCGACCGGCGCCCACCGAGCGTCCACTCGATCCTGCCGCTGGCGATGTCGACGAGGTAGACGGCCCAGGTGTCGCGCATCGAGACCAGGAAGCTCTTGCCATCCGGTGTCAGCTGGACCGAGTTGACGTGGTAGGCGTCCCAGGGGAAGCCGTTCGTGGGGAGCGTCGACTGCGCGTCGTCGAGGGGGATGTGGTCGAGCGCATCCCAGCTGCGCACCAGCTTGCCGCTCCGCAGGTTGTACTCCTGCACGGCCGCGTCGATCAGCGCGCCGTTGAAGGCGCCGCCGTACCTGGACAGGTTTCTGGGGATGTTCTTGTTGGCTGTCACCCAGGCGTTTTCGCCGTCGATCAGGAACTCGTGCAGGGTCAGGACCCAGCCACCGGTCGCTTTCAGCCTCGCCACCTGCCGGTAGTGCTGGTCGACGACGACGTATTCCCCGTATTCGGTCGCGCCGGTGTTGGTCACGATCCCCTGCCACCAGGACAGTGCCGGCTTTCCCTGCCACGTCTGCGGCGACAGGTTGGCGGCGACGAGCTTTTCGCGCACCGGCTGGAACCAGACCGGCTGCAGGTTGCGGTCGAGGATCTCGGGCCCGCTCTGGCCGGCGATCGGCGGTTCGTTGAGGTCATAGAAGTTGGTGGCGAAAATGTAGCCGCCCGCGAGCCTCGCGCCCGGCTCGCGGTGGCGCACGCGGTACTTGGGTGGGTGCAGCGAAGGGGCGGTGAGGTAACTGTAGGTATGGGCGGTCGTGTAGCGGCCGACCGGCGCGGCGCGGTTGCCGGCGAAGGCTGCGGTCAGCCCCACGAAACAGGCGAGCACAATCGCGACCACTAGCGCCAGGCCCCGCTCGGCACGGCGGTTGCGCTTCTCGGCGCGGGGTACCGCGAGGAACGTCATCACCGCTGCCACGCCCGCCAGACACGCACCGATCAGGAATGCGAGCCGAAAGCCGTGCGTGAGCGCAGCGGCAACCTGCTGGCCATGGCCGATCAGGTCCGTGCTGTGCTGGGTTGCGAGCGTGATCAGGACCGCGAGCCCGAGGCCGCCTCCGACCTGGCGCGAGGTGTTCACGAGACCTGACGCGAGGCCGGCCTGCCCCTCCTTGGCGCCCTGCGTGGCGGCGATCGTCGAGGGGACGATCGCCATCGCGATCCCCGCTGCCGTCAGCAGGCCGGGGATCATGATGTACACGATCCCGCTGCCGCTTGGGCCGATCCTCGTCAGCAGCACCATGCCGGCGGTGAGCATGATCAGCCCGCTGCCGAGCACCGGGCGCACACCGAACTGGCCCACCAGCTTGCCGGCACGGGGGGCGACGATCGCGATCACGACGGTCATAGGCAGGAATATCAGCCCGGTATGCAGCGGCGAGAGTCCCAGCACCTGCTGCAGGTAGAGCGAGCTGATGATCCACATCGGGAAGAGCGCCGCGCTGAACAGCAGCACGATGTTGTTCGCGATCTGAAGCGGCTTGGTCAGCTCCTTGAACGGGATCAGCGGTTCGGAGGCGACGCGGGTCTCGACGAGGCCGAAGGCGGCGAGCAGGAGGATGCCCCCGATGATCGGTCCGAGGGCCTGCGGCGTACTCCATCCCTTCAACCCCGCTTCCACGATGCCGAAGACGAGCACGACCTGGCCGAGTGTGAGCGTCGCCGCGCCCGCGATGTCGAAGCTCTTCTCGGGGCCGGCGGTGCGGCGCTCGGCGATGACCCTGTAGGCGACGAACGCCGCGGCGATCGCGATCGGTGGGTTGATGAGCAGCACCCAGCGCCAGCTGAGGACTTCGGTGATGATGCCGCCCAGCAGCACGCCCGCCGAGCCACCCAGCCCGTTCATCGCCGCCCACGTCCCGATCGCGCGGTGGAGCTTAGGCCCTGGTGGGAAGGACGCCGTGATGATAGCCAGCGAACAGGCGGCCATCACGGCACCGGCGACGCCCTGCACCGCGCGCGCGCCGATCAGCGTCAGCTGTTCGGGCGCGAGCCCGCCGATCAGCGAGGTCACGCCGAACATCACCAGCGCGAGCACGAACATGCGGCGCTGCCCGAAGTGGTCGGCCATCCGTCCGCCGAGCATCAGGAAGCCCGCGAACGAGATCGCGTATGCGTCCACCACCCACTGCAGTTCGGGTGCCGTGAAGCCGAGGCTCGACTGGATCGAAGGCAGCGCGACGTTGACGATGCTCAGGTCGAGGATGACCATGAACTGCGCCACGCAGCACACGGCCAGCAGCAGACCCGAGCGCGAGCCCCGCCCGCGCCCCGCGACCGGCGGTTCGGTCACCTCGGGCCTGGGGGTTGCCTCGACGCTCACGATGCCCCCACCCGCTGCGATCTCCCGGAAAGGCGGCTGGTAGGCTGGGCCGCCGAGCACCCGAGCGAGGATTGGAGCCCGGCCCATGAGAAAAGCGCCACTGACCGCCATGCTAATGCTAGTCGCCACGCTGGCGACCACCATCGCGGTGGCAGGTTGCGGGGGGAAATCGGGGAGCTCCTCCTCAAAATCGCCGGCGAGCACGACCACCACCACGACGACGACCCCCCACAAGCACAAATCGAAACCGGCCTACTAGCCCTCACGGCGACCCCCCGTCGTGGTGAGCGAGGCGTAGAAGCCGATCGCGCGCGTCGCCGGCGAGCTGCCCAGCACGTGGCCGGCGGCGTCGAGCGCCTGCACGGCCGCGTATGCGTACTTGCGCGGGAGCGTGGTCGCGCTCTCGAAGCCGCGGACAGCGATCGTCGCCTGCGGCGTCAGCGACCCCGGCGCCTTGCCGGCCAGCACCCGCCACGAGGCCACGCCCGTCGCGCCGTTCCAACTTGCATGCACGACCGTCTCTTCTTCGGTGTTGTTGTAGCTCGCCAGGAGCGACGGCGGGTTCAGCGGGCGCCCGTTCCAGGGAAAGCGGAAGGCGCGGTAGAAGGACGTGTCGTAGGGCTGGTGGGCATCGAACAGCAGTGAGCCGTCTTGGCCGTACTCGCTGATCGCGGGCACCCCGCCGTAGCCGACCAGCGTGTTGCCGCCGGGCAGCGTCTGCGCGTTGCCCTGGCTGGCGGCCAGCAAGGGGGGGTTGCGGTGGGTGTACGACGCGGCGAGGCTCGCCCGGTGGCTCTTCAGGTCCAGCCTGATCCGTATCGCCCGGGACTGGCTGTGGATCGGCGGGTTCGAGCCGTCGTCGAAGATCGCCACCTCTCCGTTGGAGAGTAGGCGGGCGTCGTGCTGCCAGGCCATCGTCGTACCGGGGCCCATCTTGAAGGAGCTCCTGTTGCCGCCGAGGCGCCAGAGCACCTTTCCGGCGCCGCCTTCTAGCTGGTAGCCGGCCCAGGTGCTGCGCGCCGAGATCAGCACGTTGCCGGGTCGATTGAGGCCCCCGCCCTCCACGTCGATCGAGTTGAGGTGGAAGTAGTCCCACGGCGTGGAGCCTTTTGGCACCTCGACTTCGGACTCCGCGGCGCCGATGTGATCGAGGCTGTGCCATTCCCAGCGCACGAGTCCCGTGCCGATGTCGATCGCCTGGATCGCGTTGTCGACGATCGCCCCACCCTTAGAGCCCTCGACCGGGCTGAGGTCGCAGAGGATCGGATTGTAGGCCGTGATGTAGGCGACTCCGTGGGGGGCGAGCTGGAAGTCGTGCAGGTCCGCCGGCAGGCCGTTGCCACCGTGGACGGCGGCGATCGTCTGGTAGCGGGAGTTCATGATCAGGTCTTCCCCTTGGCCGAAACCGAGCGACAGCACGCGGCCCTTCCACCAGGTCAGAACGCGCTGGTCACCGTATGACTGCACCTTCAGGTCCTCGGCCGTCGCGCCACCCGACAGCCTGTCGAACCAGATCAGCCGGCCGTCGGGCGCGTAGATCAGCGGGCCGTACTGGCCGGGGCCGGGGCCGTTGGTCGTGAAGATGTCGCCTGCGGCGGGGTCGCGATCGGGTGTGGTCACGGCCATGATCGGGGCCCACATGCCCGGCTGACTGTAGAAGCTCTGGGAGTCCGCAGGCGAGGCCGGCGGCGCTGGAAACTCCTTGATCTGTGCCGTCGGATAGGGGCTGTCGACGCGGAACCGGAAGGCCACGCGGCGGGCCGACTGTCCGGCGCCGACCGTGGCGGCGACCGACACCCGCTCACCCTGCTTGAAGGGTGTCCGTGGCGTGAAGCTGGCGCCGTCGCCCTGGGAGTAGCCGCGCAGGCTGCCGGGGTGGGCGCCGCTGCGCGAGCCCACGACCGAGACCCCCTGAATCGTGACGGCGGGCGCGCCGAGGAAACTGATCTGGGTGGCGGGGTTGGCGGTGCCGGTATTCGGCGCAGGAGAGACGTCCAGGCCGGTGCCGGCGAGCGCGGCGCTGTGTTCAGCCGTCGCCGGCAGGCACGCGGGCGACGCTTTGGCGCTCGTGCCGGAGCCCAGCTTCAGGCTCGGCGAGCCGAGCACGAGCGCCAACACCGCCCAAGCGAGCACGGCGAGCAGCAGGACGATGAAGCCGTTCCGTTTCATTCAGAGTCGACCCCCCGGCTCCGGACGGAGCAGACCATCGAGTCGGGTGCGGACGATACCGAGGGAAACCGGGCGCTCCCGCAGTGGGTGCGCCAGCAAGCACGATCCTTACCAACTTCTTCGACCTAAGCGACCTCGAGCACCAACTTGCCCGTGTTCTCACCGCTGAACAGCCGCAGCAGGGTGTCGGGGAACTTCTCGATGCCGCCCTCGGCGATGTCCTCGCGCGAGGACAGCTCCCCGGAGGCGACCCAACCGCCCAGCGCCTGGGCGGCCTCCGGGAGGCGGTCGAGGTAGTCCGAGAACACGAAGCCGGTCATGCTCGCATGGTTGATGAGCAGCGACATGTAGTTGGCTGGGCCTCTCATCGCGCCGTTGACGTTGTACTGGGAAATGGCCCCGCAGATCACGACACGAGCGTGGCGGGCGAGGTGCGCGAGGGCGGCGTCGAGTATCTCTCCGCCGACGTTGTCGAAGTACACGTCGATGCCCTTCGGACACTGCTCACCTAGGGCCTTCATGACATCGTCGGACTTGTAGTCGATGGCGGCGTCGAAACCCAGCTCCTGCACGTAGCTGCACTTCTCGCTGCCGCCGGCGATTCCCACGACCCGGCAGCCCTTGATCTTCGCGATCTGCCCCACGGCTCCGCCGACGGCACCGCCGGCGCCCGACACCACGACCGTCTCGCCCTCGGCAGGGCGGCCGATGTCGATGAGACCGAAGTACGCGGTCATCCCCGGCATGCCCAACGTGCCGAGGTAGGTCTCGAGCGGGGCGAGTCCGGTGTCCAGCTTGAAGACCCCGTCGCCGTTGGCCACAGCGTACTCCTGGACACCGAGGAGACCGCTCACGTGATCGCCTACAGCCATGTTGGGGTGGTTGGACGCGATCACCTCGCCAGCCGCGAACCCGCGCATGACGTCCCCAATTTGGACCGGGGGGATGTATGAGCGACCGTCGTTCATCCACCCGCGCATCGCCGGCTCGAGGCCGATGTAGCGGATCTTGACGAGCACCTCGCCCTCGCCCGGCTCGGGGATGGGCTCCTCTGTGTATTGCCAGTCGCCGGGCTTTGGCAAGCCGACTGGGCGGGCGGCAAGCCGGAACTGATGATTGACGAGATCCATGGGCTGCCCTTCGTTTGGGGTCTAGATGCTGTACGCCCGCGTAACTCCGCGCAACTGGAGAGCGGCGCTCAGGCTCGATGAACGGTACATACTCTCGGCATGAGCAAATCAACGATCTCGATCCTCGCCGCTGGGCTGGCCCTAGCGCTGGCGCCCACACCGGCGCTCGCGAAGTCGAGGACGAAGCCGAAGAAGAGCGACATCGCCGCGACGAAGGTGTACATCCAGGCCGACTACGCGCTGGTGCACACGGCGAGGATCAACATGAAGACCGGCGAAGCGGCGCTTGAAGAACTACGGAGCAAGCTCGGCGCCGAATGCCCGATGGCAGCCGCGGCATCGCCCGAGAACGAAGCCGCCGAAAAACTCAGCAATGAGGTGATCGGTGCGATGTCGACCGTCTTCATTCGTGCCGACATCCAAGCGGTCGCCAGCTTCGCCAGCACGGCCGGTCACCTGCACTGGAGCAACCGGAAGCTCACGCACAAGGTCTCCTCCTACGCAGCCAAACTGCAGGCGCTGACTGTGCTGCAGATGCCGAATGTGTGCGGCGATGTGAAAGCGTGGGCAGCCAGTGGCTATCAAACGCTCCCCGCGAGCACCACGCAGTTCGACCAGCGGTTTAGCGCCGAGGACGTGGGAATCGGAGAGGTGCCGGCACGTCTGCTCGCCCCTTACGAGGACCACGGCGAGCGGGTCATACTGGGGCACACCACTAAGTTCGAAAACGAACTCGTCGATGCGGAAGCCCGGGCTGTCGAACCGTGGTCGAAGATCCTCGACGCGCTCGCTCTGCAGCCGTAGCCCAGCCGGCCTGACTCGCGCTGAGGCCGGCGCTACTCGCCGGCTTTAGTCAGGTCCGATTTCCGCCAGACATAACCATGCGCGTGTGCCAGTGTGTCGGTGTGATCTTCGATTCGGAACGTTTCTGGCAGGTACTCGAGCTTGGTGATCCACGCTTTGACGGCTGGGTCTTCTGCGGCGTGAAGAGCACCGGGATCTACTGCCGCCCGAGCTGTCCCGCGCGCACACCCAAGCGCGAGAACGTGCGCTTCTTCCCAACAGCCGCCGCGGCGCAGTCCGCCGGCTTTCGCGCATGCAAGCGCTGTCGCCCGGACGCAACGCCGGGCTCTCCGGATTGGGATCTTCGCGCGGATCTCGTCGGGCGGGCAATGCGCCTGATCGCCGATGGCGTGGTCGACCGCGAGGGCGTCGGCGGTCTCGCCGGCCAGCTCGGCTACACCGAGCGCCACGTATACCGTCAGCTCATGGCCGTGGTAGGCGCGGGACCGCTTGCACTCGCACGCGCCCAGCGTGCCCAGACTGCCCGGATCTTGCTCGAGACGACGGCCGTGCCGATCGCCGGAGTCGCATTCGCCGCAGGCTTCCAGAGCGTCCGGCAGTTCAACGCGAGCATCCAGGAGGTCTTCGCGATGACGCCGGGCGATCTGCGCAGGCAGGCACGGCGAGGAGATCTCTCCGAGGAGAGCGGGGCGCTGTCGCTGCGCCTTCCCTATCGGTCTCCACTGGACGCGAAAGGCTTGACCCAGTTCTTGGGACTTCGTGCCGTGCCCGGCGTGGAGGAGGTTCGCGATGACGCCTACCGGCGAAGCCTGCGCTTGCCGCACGGCACCGGTGCCGTCGAGCTGCGTCCGGCCGGCGGGTACGTGCACGCCCGCTATTGGCTTGCAGACCTGCGAGACCTGGCAGCGGCGATGCAGCGCTCGCGGGTGCTGCTCGATCTCGATTCTGATCCCTACAGCGTGGCGGAGGCTCTCAGCAAGGACGCACTGCTCGGCCCGCTCGTGCGCCAAGCGCCGGGACGCCGGGTGCCTGGACACGTCGATCCTCACGAGCTCGCCATCCGGGCAGTGCTCGGCCAGCAGGTCTCTCTGCGAGGCGCCACCACGCTCGCCGGCCGTCTGGCGTCTTCTTATGGCGAGCAGCTCGAGCGGCCGCTCGGGACGGTCACACACGTGTTTCCATCCATGGAGGTACTTGCCGCAGCAGACCCAGATCAGCTGGCGATGCCCAGCGCGCGACGGCGTGGCCTAATTGCTCTGGCGAGAGCACTCGCGCGCGGTGAGATCGTCCTCGACGCGGGCTCAGATCGCGCGGAGGCCCGGCATCGCCTGCTGGCACTCTCGGGGATCGGGCCGTGGACCGCCGAATACATAGCGATGCGCGCGCTCCGCGATCCCGACGCGTTCCTGCCTACCGATCTTGGCGTCCGTCACGCGCTCGAACGGTTCGGGCACGACGGGCGGCCTGCAGCCGCCGAGAGCAAAGCAGAGAGCTGGCGCCCGTACCGCGCATATGCCGTCCAGCACCTGTGGGCCTCGCTCGGCCCGCCCGCACGAGCTAAGAACGCTCCGCGCACCGCCAGCGCTGGCAGGCTGGCTGCGTGAGGAGCACGATGGATCCTCTGCCGAGCCCCGCTCGCACTCGCCCGTTGCTCTACACGACCGTTGAGAGCCCGATCGGTGAACTGCTGCTGCTCGGCGACGGTCAAGCCCTCCACGGCCTCTACATGCAGGAGGGACGCAAGCCCGTGAAAATCTCTGCGAGATGGAAGCGGTCCGCGCAGTCATTTGCGTTAGCTCGGAGCGAGCTCCAGGAGTACTTCGCGGGTGAGCGCACCACCTTCGAAGTGTCTCTCCTTATGAAAGGCGCCGAGTTCGAGCGCCAGGTCTGGCAGGCGCTGCGAGGCATTCCCTATGGACAGACGGTCAGCTACGGCGAGATTGCACGCCGCGTCGGCCAACCCTCGGCGGCACGCGCGGTAGGTCTCGCCAACGGGCGCAATCCGATCGCTGTGATTGTCCCGTGCCACCGTGTGATCGGCGCTGACGGAACGCTCACCGGCTATGGCGGCGGGTTGGAGCGCAAGCGGCTGCTGCTCGACCTCGAGAATGGGCAGACATCTCTTCAGCCGTGAATTAGCCGGCCGGCTAACTGGCTGTTGTTCTAGCCAGCACGCTCGGCGGAGGCGAGCCCGCGCCGGGCCCACAGCGACATCACGGCGGCGCCCGCCGCGAGCAGGCCGAAGGCGAGCAGCACCTTGACCGGTGAGCCGGCGAGCAACCCGCGCGCAGCCTCAAGCGCAGCCGTTGCCGGGTTGAACCGCGCGACAGAGTGGATCCAGCCGCTCAGCAGCTTCAGCGGCACATACACAGGCGCGAGGAAGAGGACGACGAAGACCGGCATCTGTATCAAGGCGCCAGCCTGTTCTGTGCGCAGGAACATCGCCACGCCGCACGCCCAGAGCGCAGAGACGAGGTTCATCCCGATACCGATCCCAACGATCCCGATCAATTCGACGCCGTTGCCGGCAACGTCCATCCCAGCGATCAGCGCGGCGACAGTGATCACGACCGCCGTGAGCAGCCAGCGCACGAGTGCGCCGAGGGCGTAGCCGGCGATGATCCCGCTGCGCCGTGGCGCGGTCAGCAATAGCCGCCGCGCAAAGCCAGAGTCGAAGTCGCGCGCGATCGCAAAGCCCGTGAAGACGCCGCCGAAGGCGGCGGACTGCAGGAAGACGAAGGCGAACTGAAAGGCCGTGTAGCCGGGCTTGTAGTCGAAGTTCGGGACTTCGCCGATCTTCGACAGGCCGCCGGCGAACGCGGCCAGGAAGAACAGCGGGAAGATCAGCGACGGCAGCAGAATCGCCGGGTTAGCGAGGGCATTGTGCACCGAGCGCCAGGCGACGGCGCGCGCGACGAAGACGAAGCGCCTCACGTGCGCACCAGCCGGTTCTTCATCGCCGCGCCGGCGAAGCCGAGCGTGAGCACACTGAGCGCCAGCGCGAAGCCGAAGCCAAGCGCGAGCGCCTCTCCGTCCCAGCCGGTGATGATCAGGCTGCGGACGCCCTCGATCAGGTACGAGACAGGGTTGTACGTCGCTACTTCGCGGAACCAGTCGGTCTTGATCAGGTTGCGCGGCAGGCTCGAGGAGCTCAGGAAGACGGTCACGAACAGCAGCGGGAAGAAGCCCTGGACGGCTTCGCCGGTGCCGAGACGCAGCGCGAGCAGCGCACCGAGCCCTGCGAAGCCGAACGCGATCAGGATCGACAGCGCGAGCAGCACAAGCGCCCCGCCAAAGCCACTTGCGATGCCGACGCCGGTGGCGATGCCAACGAGCAGGTAGACGAGCGACTGCACGCAGGCGACTACAACGGCGCCGCCGAGCTGTCCGGCAAGCAGCGCCGAGCCGCGCAGCGGCGTCAGCGCGAGGCGGTCAAAGAAGCCAGACTGGATATCGCGGGCGAGGTCAGTCCCGGCGCTCACCGCGACGAACAGCGCGCCTTGGATGAACGGCACGGCGAGCGCGAAGTCGCGATAGCTGACCGGCGGGAAGCCGTGGATCTTCCTCGCCGCCCCGAGCGCCGAGCCATTGATCGCGAAGAGGATCAATGGGAAGACGAGCGGGAACACGAGCAGAGCACGCTGGCGGAACGTACGCACGACCGAGCGCCGCGCAATCGCGCCGACCTGTTCGAACAAGCTCGGCGCAGCCAGGCGGACCGCGGGAACGGTGCCTGCCGCCGCGAATGCCGGCTGCCCGCTAGCGCTGCTGCTCATCCTCTTCCTCGCCGGCGCCCTCGAGCTTGCGCCCGGTCTTGGCCAGGAAGACGTCGTCGAGCGAGGGCTGGTGCAGCTGCAGCGAGGCGACCTTCAGCCGCGCCTGGTCGAGCACGCGGACGATCTCGGCGAGCTGAGACTCGCCGCCGGGGAGCTGCACAGTGACCGTCCCGCGGCCGTTGCGCGCGGGCTCGCCGAAGCGGGAAAGCTGCTCAGCGAGCATGTCGCTCTCGCTCGGGTCGGCCGGGACGACTTCCACGGTCGGGCTGCCGATCTCCTCCTTGAGCTGCGCCGGCGTACCCTCGGCGACAATGTGGCCGTGGTCGATGATGCCAACGCGGTCGGCCAGCGCGTCGGCCTCCTCGAGGTACTGCGTCGTCAGGAAGACGGTCATGCCCTCGTCGTGGGCTAGGCGCGCGACCTCCTCCCACAGGGCGCTTCGGCTCTGCAGGTCAAGGCCGGTCGTCGGCTCGTCGAGGAACAGAATGCGCGGGCTGTGCACGAGCGCGAGCGCGAGGTCGAGCCGTCGCTTCATTCCCCCCGAGTACCCGCCGACGCGGCGGTCGGCCGCTTCGGTCAGCCCGACGCGCTCGAGCAGTTCCTGTCCGCGGCGGTCGCGGTCGGCCTTCGGCATTCCCTGCAGCGTCGCCTGCAGCTTCAGGTGCTCGCGCCCGGTGAGGATCGCGTCGAGCGCGGCCTCCTGCAGCGCCGCGCCGATCGAGGCGCGCACATGTGCGCCGTCGCGCACGATGTCGTAGCCACCAACGCTCGCGCGGCCGCTCGTCGGCGGCAGGAGCGTCGTCAGCATCAGCACGGTCGTCGACTTGCCGGCGCCGTTGGGCCCGAGGAAGCCGTAGATTTCGCCTGGCTGGACGGCGAGGTCGATGCCGTCAACCGCACGCGGTCCCTTGCGGAACTCACGCACGAGCTGTTCGACCTCGATCGCTGCTGAGGAATCGTGCACGAAGCGGTAGGGTAGCTCAAAAATTGAGCTTGTCAAATATCGAGCATCTAAGGTATACTTGAAGGCGTCATGACGACAGTCGCCCCCGAGCTGCCTAAGGCCTCTCCGGCCGAGGAGGCATGGGCGCTACTGCATCAGCTGATGATGGGCGAGCGCCGGCGATTTCTGACGCTCGCGTCCGAGCTCGATCTGCATCCCGCGCAGATGGGTGCGCTCGCGCAGATGGAGCCCGGCAGGCCGGTGCCGATGAACGAACTCGCGACGCTTCTGCACTGCGACAACTCAAATGTCACAGGAATCATCGACCGGCTGCAGGCGCGTGGCCTGGTGGAGCGTCGCCCCTATGAGCAGGATCGTCGCGTGAAGCACATCGTCCTGACAGCACTCGGCGTCAAGGCGCGTGAACGTGTACGCAAGCGCATGGCCGAGGCACCTGAGGCGTTCAGGCGTCTCGCCTCCGCCGACCAGCGCATGCTACGCGACGTGCTGCGACGCGCGGTCGAGCACCGGTAGCGTCTCACCAACCCAGATCGCACCCGCGAGGTGGGGGCTGGCGGATAGCTTGTGCGTCTTGGTCGGGGACGGGCAAACAGATCTCTGTGGATTGGCAGCGCTCCCGGCTTACGCAGTGAGGGCATCTCAGGGCTTGGCGGGACGTTGGCGCGCGCTCGAGCGCGATGCCAAGATCGCATTAGTGGGGATCACTATCCTCGTCGCCTGCGCGATTGCGGTGCGTGCGTGGCTTATCGTCGGCTATCCGCCAGCCTTCCTGGGATTCGGCGACTCCCATGAGTATGTGACGGCGGCCACCGTGGGCGTCTTTCACGATGTCCAGAAACCCGCCGGATATCCGATCTTCCTGGTGCTAATGCACATCTTCAGCGACAGGCTGACGTTCACGATCGTCGTGCAACACACCCTAGGCTTGGCCACTGGGCTGCTGCTGTACAAGGCGGTACGGCTCACCGGGGGGCCCGCCTGGCTGGGGCTGATTGCATCAGCGGTCGTCTTCTTCGGAGGCACGGGACTACTGCTCGAGCACTCACTGCTCGGCGACTCGCTGTTCGCCTTCATACAGGCGCTCGGTATATATGCGGCGATTCGTGCGCTGTGGGAGCCTGGACTGCGTTGGGCACTCGTGGCGGGCCTCGCGAGCGGCGCCTCGTTCTGGGTGAAGACGGTGGGCCTGTCGAGCGTGGTCCTGATTGCATTTGTGCTTCTGCTGGGCGCTTCGGGCAAGGGCCGTCGCCGGATGCTCCGCTCAGCAAGCGCGGCTGGCGTGGCGCTGGTGCTGGTCCTCGGCTACTCGTTGGTGCAGAGCCAGGTCACTAGCTACCGAGGATACGAGCGCCAGGGAGCCTGGAACCTCTACGGACGTGTCGCCACCTTCGTCGACTGCTCACATTTCACGCCACCGTCAGGCACGGGCTTTCTCTGTCCTGCCGAACCGCTCGCTCACCGTCAGTCCGAGGGCTACTACCAATATGCCAGAGCCGCTCCCGCAGTCATGCGCTTCGGTGGCCCCGCACACGCGCCCTCCTCCGCCAACGCTCTGCTCGAAAAGTTCAGCGTCGCGGCGATCACACACGAGCCGCTGCGATACGCCGGCGCGATCCTGCGCAGCCTGAGCTTCTACATCTCCCCGCGAGCTGGCGAGGGCTACACGCCGCAAAGCATTCGCCAGGCGCTACTCGAAGCCAAAGGAGTGCATTCCATCCAACCTGCCATCTCTACCTACTACCCCCACGACCGTGGCTACGTGGGATCCACCAGCGCGCTGGACTTCTACGAGCGTCACACGCCTATCCAGGGACTCCCGCTGGTGCTGATATTGCTCCTCGCCGTGATCGGGGCGCCGCTGCTACCGGCTCGCGTGCGTGCGGCAGCCTTCCTGTTCACGCTCACCGCCATCGGCTCGGTCACGCTCGCCGCGGCAGGCAACAGCTATGACGCGCGCTACGGCTACCCCGCCTTCGGACCACTCGCCGCCGGCGCCGCGTTGGGCGCATGGGGCATAGCCTCTCGCCTCAGGGGAGCTGGCGGCCAGCCTCGGCGGTAGCGACTTCGGCGGTGCACTGCGACGACTGCCGGTACCGTACTAGCGTGGATGTCTCAGCTTCGCCAGCAGGGCTTCGCAGAGGTATCACAGCATGTGCGTGGCGCTCGAGGTGGATCGCGGCGACGCTGACGGTGGGCGCTGTTCTCGCCTGTGCGACCGCGTTCGGTGGCCGAGCCGACGCAGCGCCGCGACCGCGTTGCGCGAGCGTCAAAGGCAGGCGCCTCGTGAGCAACCGTATGGTCAAGGTCGTCGAGCATGGCAATGAAAGTAAGGGCTTCGTCGACGTTTGCGTCCCGCCGAATGGTCGCGTACGGCTTGCCGGTTCTGCATACGACGCCACCATCCAAGGGCTTTACTCAATCAAAGTGATCGCTCTCGCCGGCACCTGGGTGGCGTTGGAGTTCACAAGCGTCATTGACTTCCACGGCAGCGAAATATCCGATGAAGTGTTCGACGCGAAGAGCGGCAGGTCATATCGTTTTTTCGAAGAGGCCGTCCCCGAAGGGCCGGGCTTTGAAGGCATCCCCGCTACCGCTGTGCTCGGGAGCTTTGTGCTGAATCGGTTCGGCCAACTCGCGTTGGCGCAGATCGAAGAAGGCAAGTGCCGAATAGTTGGCATCGAGCCGAGCGGTAGACGGCGCGTGCTGGACTCGGGACCGGCATCTCAACTGCCACCCGCTTCTTTGCAGCTCAAAGGTCACACCGTTCAGTGGGTCGACGCCGGGATCACTCACAGCGCGACGCTTTAGCCAAGCGAACCGGCACCGTAAATAGTTCCACACGCAACGTGCGGCTCGAACATGTCGGGACATGACCCCTTCATTTCGATGACATGGTCTCAAGCTCGCGTGGTGGTCCTGGCTCGCCGGGGTGGAGGTCCAGTTGCCACCACTGGACGTCGTGCCAAGCGCCAGCCTTCCAGCCGATGCGCCGGTAGGTCCCAACCGGGACGAATCCCATCGCGCGGTGCAGGCCGTTGCTCGCATCGTTCGGCTGGGTGATCCCCGCGCACAGCGTCCACCAGCCGATCGCGCCCAGTTGCTCAAAAAGGGCTGCGTACAACGCGCGGCCGATGCCCGATCGGTGGTGGTCTGCGTCGATGTAAACCGCGACATCTGCCGCCCAGCGATAGGCAGCGCGCTCGCGATGGGGCGAGCCATAGGCATAGCCCACCGTCGCACCCTGCTGCTCAGCGACGACCCACGCATACGCCGCACCGATCCGATCCGCCATCCCTTCCACGCTCGGCGGTAGCGCCTCAAAGGAGATGACCGAGCCGGACACATACGGCCCATAGATCGCGGCACACGCGGCCGCGTCGCGCTGCGGATCAGCGTCACGGATGATCATGAGCCCGAACATACTCCCCAGCAATGACTATGAAGGGCCGCAGGACGTTTCGAGCAGCCGCTCGACGCCTGCGTCAACTAAACGCTTGAAGAAACGCTCAGCCGTCGTCTGTGCGAAACCGATTGTGTAGATCGCCACGGCATGTGATCCTCCTCCAAGAACGAGCACTGCTCGTCATCGTCGGACAGCGCCACAGAGAGCTCGGTCCGGATCGTCCCATCCGGAAGGATATGCCGAAGTTCGACTCCTCGGTCAGACAGAACCTTGCCAACGAGAAGCCGACGGTGGCAATCGTGCGGATTCCCCTCGCTGCACACCAAGGCGATGCGGTGGCGATGCGCGCCATCGATCAGGCGCTCGATAGCCGCCTTAAACGGCTCCTCTTCGGACATCGGTCCGTACAACGCATGACCTTGGGCATCGTAGTGCTCCTCGTGCGTCGGGCGACCCCCTAGCTCCTCTCCTAAGAATAGATAGCGAACGCCGCGCTCAGTCATCGCCGCCTCAAGCTCATCGCGGTTGAAGTGCGGCGCAAAGCGCGAGTATGGAAAGGACCGCACATCGACGAGGGACTCGATCTGCTGTCCCAAAACGAGATGCGAAAAAGCATCGAACCCGTGGTTCGAATGGCCTATGGTCCAGACAACGGGGCGCGGAGACATCGTGCTGGCTATGGTAGTAATCGTCGCTGACGGCACAGCGGTCCCGATGCGTCAGCTCCATCGCGAAGACCAAGACGACGAACGCGGTTTCGCAAGCCGACGCGGGGACTCGAACCCCGGACCCCAACATTGAGCATGGGGGAGCAGGCTCCCCCCATGGACCCCCCACACGCGAAGCCGACGCGGGGACTCGAACCCCGGACCCCTTCATTACGAGTCGCCTAGTAAGCCGTGATATTGGCTCTAGAAAGCCATATCATCGGCTAGGAGGAAGAATGCCTCGGAGGTATCCAGCGGAAGTTCGTCAGCAGGTCGTTGAGCTTGCTCGTGCGGGGACGCGTGTCGCGCAGCTGTCTGCGACGTTTGGGATGGCGGAGGCGACGATTTACATCTGGGTCAATCAGGAGAAGGTTGATCGTGGTGAGAGAGTCGGCCAGACGACTGATCAAGCGCTGGAACTCGCGGCGGCGAAGCGCCGCATCCGAGAGCTTGAGACGGAGCTGGCTGTCTCGAGGAAGGTCAACGAGATATTTCTCGATCAGGATCTCGCCCCAAAAGCCTCTACCCGGTGATCAAGTCTCTGACCGGGCAGGGAATCAACGTCAAATATGCCTGCCTTGTGCTCGGCGTGTCCGAATCAGGTTATTACGACTGGAAGGATCGACCACCGTCAGCGACAGCGCTCAGGCGGCTATGGCTCGCTGGTGAGATCACCGACGTGCACCGCGCCTCCGGTGGCATCTACGGTGCTGAGCGCGTGACGGCAGAGCTGCGCTACGGCCGCGAGATCCACGTCGGGCATAACGCGGTATCGGACATCATGCGTCGCCTCGGGCTCAAGGGTGTCCCGAATCGCCGGCTCCCAAGGGGTGCACGTGTCGGTGCGCATCGATCGCTCGACCTGGTTCGTCGCGACTTCACGCGCCGCGCTCCAAACGAGCTTTGGATGACCGACATTACCGAGCACCCCACAAAGGAGGGCAAGGTCTATTGCTGTGTTGTCCTCGATGCGTTCTCACGCAAGGTTGTCGGCTGGGCGATCGACAGCACTCAGACGACAGGGCTCGTCACGACAGCGCTGGGAATGGCGACCACCACGCGAAATCCCGACAGCGGGCTCGTGCTACATAGCGATCGCGGGGTTCAATTCACCTCTTGGGCCTTCAGCCGCAAGCTCCAAGACGCCGGTCTCGCGCCATCGATGGGAGCCGTCGGGGCTCCAGGCGACAATGCCATGGTCGAGTCGTTCTGGGGACGCATGCAGGTCGAGCTGCTCAACCGCAAAACATGGAAGACGAGGATCGAGCTCGCCACAGCGATCCACGACTACATCGAGCTGTTCCACAACACCACGAGACGCCATAGCGCCCTGGACATGCTCACACCAACCGAATACGAGAACCACTACCAATCAACAACCACCACTGCCTGACTCCAAACCACCGACTCCAAGAAAGCAGGGGTAGATCCGGGGCTCCACGGATGCCGGTGGGCTCGATCTCCTCAAGAACCTCAAACATCCCGCTGGGACGTTGCTCGAGAGCCACCATCTTGTCGGCGATCAGGTTCCTAAACGCCGTATAGGACACACCCGACAAGTGCGCCGTAACAAACTGTGTCAAAATCGACCGCCCTGGGAACTCCTCCCGCCAGGCACCTGTCGTGATCGCCTCGTTCAATTCTTGTCGGATGGCCTCCACCCGGGCGCTTAGGTGATCAACCGTCAACTCATCGCGCTTTCCTATAACCCTATCCACCGATCCTTCTATCGAAGGCCGTAGCGCTTTCGCAATATCCTTTTTCGCGTCGCCCCCGATCGCGATGGAGCCGACAATTTCCGCGTTGACCTCAGCCTGAATCCGCTCAAGAACTAGCTTATTAATTAGCTTTTTAGCGCACTGCTTCAGCGCGGTCATAACTGCTTGATCTGAAGCAAAGAGCGCCTTGCCCGCCAGGGACGCACTCACATCTCGAATGACCTCCGGCTCAAGTAGATAATTCTCTATGTGGTATCTGTCCCATCGAAAGATTCTGGGCGCCCCATCGATTGCATCGGCACTCTCAGAGTCCCGATCCACAATCGCAAAGAAGCGATTCTCCCCAGCCGCACTAGTTGAAGCCTCCAACACGTCATAGAGGTCACGCACCCGTCGCTTATAGCCGACGCTGACGAGGTTGACTCGCTTCGCGAACTCCGGAAAGAGCCTCTGCACAAGGGTGACGTCAAAGCTATCGTCGCCCTTGCCCTCCAGGATGACCACCTTGGCATGGGGCCGATAGGCCGCGAGATCACCTACCAAGTCGACTACCGCGCGGTCGACGTCGTCGTCCAGAAGAACCTCTGTAGCCTGATTCCCGGTACTGGAGGTAGCGCTCACCATATGGTATACGCGATAGTTAGAGATTCCGATTGCCTGACGGAGTAGCGTGTCAGAATGGGTTACCAACCAAAGCTGGTTGCCTTGTGCCACGCCGAGGTGCCGATAATAGAAGTCAGGAAAGCCTTGCAGCAAGCTGGGATTGAGATGTAGCTCTGGCTCATCGAGCAGGATCACCGAGCCCTTCGGTATGGAATTGCGGAGCCGGAGATAACCGTAGAGAATCTCCTTCTCGCCAGAACTCAGATCGTCGATGTCGTGGACCTCACCACCAGGCAGTCTCACCGGAAATTCGAGACCACCTTGTGGCAGCGGCTTCACCCCCTCATATACCTTGTCAGGAAAGAATGTCTTGAACAGTTCCTTGAGTGTCTCATTGAGATCCTCGTCTGTGTGAGCCTCACCCGATTGCTCGGCAATAAGCGCACGCAGGTAGCCTGTTGCAAGCTCTGTCTTTACGTTTTGATACTTCGCCTGCCAATTGTAAAGCCTTTGCTGTCGTCGCTGATCTTGAAATGACCTAGCGTCAAGATTGATGCCTTGCAACGGCTGGCGCGGGTAGGTACGCGAAGCACTGTGATACTCAATGATTCCCAGATGGTCCGGCTGATCGGCTTGAAACGAAACCTCGACTGGGAGACACTCCTCCTTGTGAATACTCCCATCGGGTGTAATGACTAGTGAGATCGTGTACTTAGGCTGGGCCAGGTCGTTTGTAAGCTGTTCACTCAAGGCTGTAACCATTGCGTTGACTTGTGTTTGGTGCTGCGCAAGCTGCATAGCTATTGCCATGCGATTGAAACTCCAATGATCCATGCGTTGTCCAGTCACTCGCTGCCACGCGATTGGCCAAACCAGGTCAGCTGCCTGGTCGAGCATAAACTGCTGCTCTGATGGCGAGAACTCGAGGACTGCCTCGATCTCCACTGGGACAGACGGATCTCTAAACATCTTCCTTAGCTCACGTCGATCCTGGACGTTGATAGCCAACTCGCTAAACCACTGCATGTATTCGTCTTGCTGGTAACCACCGTAAAATGACTTGAGCAAGCGGATGGCGTCAAAAAGGCACGACTTACCGCATCCGTTCTGTCCGGCAACGACCACAAAGGCGCCCAGCCCGTCGATCTCAAATTGCCTAACGGCACGGAGATTACTTACTCGGAATGAGTGGAATCTCATCGCTGATCACCTACGAAATCTCGGGCTGAGGGAGCATGCCGCGAATTCGGGCAGTGAGGACACGGCGTCCGGCGTTGCTGGAGAACGAGCCGGCTGCTCCGTCGGAGCCGGCGCGCCAGAATTCTGCCCCGCTCACGATGGACTCGTTGGCTGTCGTCTCCTGTAGACGGGTAAGTGGCTCTCGCAGCACCTCCTCATACGAGGTCGGGTCCAGCACCGAAGCACCGATGGACCTGATGTACTCGATGACCGGTACCAGCACGAGGTGGAGAACCTGTACGCCCGTGGCCTTCTGGATTGTGTAATCGCCCGCGTCGTGGAATGCCTCGGGTATGGCCAAGCGGATTCCGCGCCAGTAGGCGTCGAGGATCTTCACCTGGTTACCCTCGTCCAACGCGCCGAAGTATGGGGTACCGAGCAAGGGCTTGATGGAGTTGACCATCCCGGAGTTGTTGATGGTTGTGGAGTCCTTGTCCATACCGGGGAAGCGGATGCGGTCTCGCCATACGTCGGTCTGGGCGAGCGCCTCCGCCAGCTTCTCCCCACTGACCTTCCAGTCTTGGCCGCTCTCGATGATTCCCTTCATCGCCTCGGGGTCAGCCTCGGCGCGCTGCTTGAGCAGGTCGAACGCGAGGTCTGTGCGTACCGACTTCGCAGTGGAGTTGACGATGAAAAACTGCTCCAACTCCTCGAGCTCGCTTGCGCCCATCATGCACGCGAACGGGATCTCGTAGTCGGCCCACTGTTCGCCACCCTTGCTTTTGATCAGCCGCGCGAGCGCCTCGATACGGTGTTGCCCATCGACGACGGATAGCTCCGCCCCATGGGGCGCGAATACTGACCCGTGCTCGGTGTTTACTAGGTGCTTCTCGGGGTCGAAGTTTCGTAGGTTGAGTAGAACCGCCGTGGGGAGATCCACTCGGTGGTTCTTGAGGTCCTCCATCAACTTGTTGACACGACTTGTGGAGACCGGGCGCTGGTAGCCGTTACCGCCCTTGTGATCACGAACGGCGACCTTGTAGTTCGCCGTCAACGCCCCAGCGGAGATGATCCCTACCGCCAGCGGTGTGTTCTTTCGCCGGATCTTGGTGACAGCGACCGGAAACTCCTGGTCGATGATGGCCGTACCTTCGATGGGGAACAGCACGACATCCTCCGGCTCCTGCGTTGTTGCGCTCATACGACACTTCCTTACTCGCCTGATCGGTAACTCGTTCCGGCTGGGCTCAGGCGGTAAGGCCCTCTCGAAACGGAAGCCTCAAAACTGAGGCACACCGAATTATAGATATTTCAATGGATCCTGTCAAGTGGATCCATATATAGGGGTCCTCTACGGCGGATCCCCTTGACTGGGAGCCATGGACGTTTGCGCGCCAACCAAATCGTCGCCGAGCTCGAGGAAGACGGCTGAGTGCGAGACGGCGCGATGCCGTGCCGCGGGGGCGAGCGCATGTGGTAACGATAGTAACGACAGTCACATGGATCCAGAGGCAATCCTACTCATATCCGTGATTAGTGGGTATGATTTCCTCTTTATGAAGACGGCAGACCCACGAGAGCTTCTCGGCGACACGTTCAGATATCGCGACGCTAGAGCGGCCGGCTTGAGCGACGGTCGCCTATACGGGCTGCGGGATGCGGGAGCGATCATCGCGATCGGTGGCGGCGTCTACCGGTGGGCCGACGCCCCGCCCGCCGACATCGACCTGATCGAGATCGCCGAACGTGTACGCAGCGCGACGCTGTGTCTGGAGACCGCGCTCGCCCGCCACGGGCTGATCGACTCCATCCCGGCCGCGATCGACGTCGCGATCCCGCGCGGCAATACGCGGCCGGTTCTGAAGGCGCCATACCGCCTGCACCAGTTCGACCGCGCCACCTTCGACCTCGGGCGGGAAACACTGGAGGTCGGTGCTCGCATCCCGCTCGGCATCTATTCGCCGGAGCGCTCACTCATCGACATCGTCCGCACGCGCCACGTTCAAGGCAGCGACATTGCATGGGAAGCGCTGCGGCGATGGTCACGCCAACCGGGCAGAAACCCCGCGCAACTGATCGAGCTCGCAAAGCACTTCACCAGAGCGGAGCCCGCACTACGCAAATTACTGGAGATCCTGCTGTGAGCAGACCACCCGCGCGACCGTAGCCGGGCGCGCCGCTGGTGGGATGTCTAACATCTTGATCTGTGATGTCTGAGGTCTCGATTAAAGATGCCCACCATGCTGAGCAGCTTCTTGCTGCGCTTTCCGAGCAGCTCGCTGCACGTGGCGAGTCGCACACGATCGTCGTCGTCGGTGGCTCGGCTCTAATCGCGCTTGGATTCGTGTCTCGGCCTACTCGAGACGTCGACGTGGTCGCTCTGCTGCGGGACGAGGAGCTCATCTCGGCAAATCCGCTGCCGGTCGGCCTGCTGGCAGCCGTCAAGCTCGTGGCGGAGGACTTCGGACTGCCCGAGCGCTGGCTGAATTCCGGACCCACCACGCTGCTCGACTTCGGGCTGCCTCTAGGCTTCCTCGACCGTGGCGAGCGGCGCAACTATGAGCCCGCGCTTGAGGTCATCTTTGCTTCGCGCCTCGACCAAGTCCACTTCAAGCTCTATGCCGTCGTCGACCAGGGCGGCGGCAGGCACTTGGACGATCTCCAGGCGCTGTCGCCGACGGACGCAGAGCTGCTTGAGGCGGCGGCGTGGAGCGAAACCCACGACAACTCAGTTGGCTATCGCGAAGTTCTCGACAAGGTCCTTGCTCATTTCGGAGTCCGACGTGACCGAGCTGACCAGTAGCGGACAGCTTACGGAGCGGCTCGTCTCGTTTGCGTGGAACGAGTGGGCGCAGATGGGACTGCTCACCGCGCCCACCCGGATCAGCCCATGGGCGCAGGATCCCGAGGCGCTGATCGTCTTTACGCTTGAGATTGCCCGCAGAGAGCCGCGGCTGTTCGATGAGGTCCTGGACTGGATGCTCACTAACGAGACACTGTTCAGCGTTAGACGACTACGCGCTATGTGCATCGATCAGACCGATCGGCAACTTGTGGCGGCCACGATCGGATGGCTCGCACGTCAGGGACCACGAGCACGACTAAGGCCTCACCGTGACGACACAGCGCCCGGGCCACCGGATCTCGAACCCCTCTTTTACGGAGGCGGCCCGTTCGGAGAACCCGACCCCGACTTCGCGGCCGCTGGCCTACTGCGGTCCATACTCATCCCCTCCCGGAAGTCAGTCTCACCCGATCTTGCGATGCCTATCAACTTCGCTTTCCGGCTACGCGCGATCCTCGGCGTGGGCATCCGTGCCGAGGTCGTACGTGTCATGTTGACCAGTCGCCCCTCTCCGGCTACCGCACAGATGCTGGCGCGCGCTGTGGGCTACTCCAAGCGAAACGTCCACGACGCACTTAGCGCCCTTACCTCAGCACAGGTGCTCAGCTCGTTTGCGATCGACGGAGAGCAGCGCTACGCCATCAACTACGAGATCTGGGCTGCGCTTCTCCAACGCGCCGCAACTGCGCTACCCATCCATCGTGACTGGCCGCAGTTGCTCGGCGCGCTAAGGCTGATTCTGCGCTGGCGCGCGGAGCAAGAGCAAATAAGAGCCTCTGAATACATGAGGCAAAGTGGCACACGCCAGCTGCTGGCGCTGATCAGCGGCGACTTGGCCTTCGCAGGTATCGAGGTGCGCCAAAAGGTCACCGCTGAGCAGGCGCCGGCTGAGATAGACCGAGTCCTCGACTCTATCCTCCAGCGACTGAACCCCGAGCATGCGCCTGCGGATGGAAGACCCCAGTAGGTCAGACCGCGTCGCGTGCAGCTGTGCTGGCATTCGATCTGTCCGCACCCTCCACTCGAAACGCCTCCGCGACCAGCTGTGCGTCCTCCTCGCGGGGCGCGTAGTGCAGATAGCGCATGGTCGTCTGAATGTCGGCGTGGCCCATCCACTCCTGCACTCGCCGGATATCAGCCTTGGCGATCATCCGCGTACCGAACGTGTGGCGTAGGTCGTGGAAGCGCAGCGACCGCAACTGGGCCTCTTTCAACGCTGCCTTATAGCGGCGGCGCAGTGCCGAGCCATCCAGGAACCCGCCGGCCTCGCCGGGGAACACCAAGTCATCATCGCCCGTGAACAGCTCACGCTGTGAGAGCTTCGCCAAGGCCTTGGCGACCTCCGGAGCCATCGGCACCGAGCGCACCTTGCCCGACTTCGGGGTCGTCAGTGCTCCGCCCGCGTAGCTCGCGCGTACGCGAACCAACGACCCCGTGAAGTCCACGTCGCGCCAGTGCAATGCGATCAGCTCGCCCTGGCGCAACCCCGTGAATGCGGCCATCAGAAAGATCGCCCCATCCTGCTCGGACTCAGCGGCCCGCACGAGCGCCCACACCTCCTCGGGGCTGAACACGTCGATGTCGCCGCTGCGGCTCTGCGGCGGCTTCTCCACGTCGGTCACCGGGTTGGCCGGCAGCTTGTAGACCTTGCGCGCGCGCTGGAAGACGCCGTGCAGGACCACGAGCGCCTTCGTGCGCGTGCTCGCCTTGCGGTCGATCCCGGCGAGCCATCGCTCCACGTGTTCGCTCGTCACGTCCTCCAGCCGCATCTCTTTGAACGTGGGCAGGATCTGCGCGTTGATGATCCAGCGGTAGCCCTGCACAGTCGAGGGCTTGCGTTCGCGATCGTGCTCGATGTAGCGCAGGTACTCCGCCGTCGCGTCTGCCACCGTCGCGCCCGTCCGCACCAGGCCCGGCAGCGTTCCGCGGCGAGCCTGGTCGAACACGTCGCGCAACCAGTCCTCCGCCAACCGCTTTGTAAAGTAGCCCGCGGGAGGACGCCCACGCTCAGACCACGCCGGGCCGAGCTTGCGCTGGAGCTGACGACCATCCGGAAGGCGGTACTTCGCGTACCAAACCGGGCCGCGCTTACGATCGACGCGAAACACGTGCCCGCTGGGGGGCTGGGTCGGGGCGCGAACCATGTCCCGACGTGTCCCGGAGGGGGCTTGTTTGGGGGCGTGTCGAACTCGCGCCATGGCCCGATTGTAGCAACTTCTCGGGACATATTCGGGACATATTTGACGCTTACGGAAGAAAGCTCAAATACAAAAAGGGTGGATTTGCTGGGCTTTTCAGAGCCGACGCGGGGACTCGAACCCCGGACCCCTTCATTACGAGTGAAGTGCTCTACCAGCTGAGCTACGTCGGCGCGGGCTCTGATGCTAGCGCCACCATCTCGGTGCGGGGATCCTCACTCTGCTCACCCTGCAGTAGCGCCTCGAGTGTGTCCAGCACCGCCAGCAGAGACAGTCCATAGCGCTCACAGAAGACGGGCCCGATACCGTCAATCTCGATCAGATCGTTGGCGCTTCTAGGGCGTCTTCGCAGCACCTCTTCGAGCACCGCGTTGGTGGCCACCAGATATGCCGGTTTGCCTTCGGCGCACTCTGCCCGCCATTCCTTCAATCCTTCGAACTGCAGGTCGTCCACTGGTTCGCCCACCGGCGAGCCAGTCCCCGCGCTGCGGTCTCGCCGGCTGCGCGCCTTGACCACAGGCACCTGCATCGCTTGCTCCAGAACCGGATCCGGATCGCACACATCGCAGCACCTGCCGCTTGGCGCTCCCACCTGCGAGTCGCCGAAGTGATCCAAAATCTGGCGCCTGCGGCACCTCTCCCCGCTTGTCATGTATCGCTCGATCGACCTGTAGGATTCCCATCCACGGTTCTTCGCCGACTCGATTGCCCCACGTGCCGCGCGCGGGGAGCCCTTGCCGGTGAGCCTCACCCGCAGCCCGCCCCCCATGCCCGGCTGTAGTTCGACCGCGCCCGCGCGCTCTGCAATCGATAGCAATATCCGTTCGCGCTCACTCAGCTCACTGGGCCCGATCGTCAGCACCCCGTCCTGGGCGCCGCGCCGCAGCCCGGAGACATAGCGCTTCACGTACTCGACGTTAGTCTCGCGAGCATTGATGAACCAGATCAGCCTGCCCAAATCCATCCGCGCGCCGAGCAACAGCGCCCTCGCCGGCTTCCCGTCGCGCCCGCCCCTACCGGCCTCCTGGTAGTAAGCCTCCAAGCTCGTCGGCAGCGCCCAGTGCGCCACCGTACGCACGTTCGCCTTATCCACACCCATCCCGAACGCGTTCGTGGCCACCACCACCTCCGCCCGGCCCTCCATAAACGCCGCCTGGCTATCTCTGCGGGCCCGCGGATCCATGCCCGCGTGGTAGGCCACGGTCGCGATTCCTCGCTCCCCGATCAACGCTGATACCTCGTCGGTGTCTTTGCGCGAGCCGCAATACACGATCGCCGGCAGAGATGGGGTGCCCGCTCCCCCTGTGCCCGCCCCCCCTTCAAGAACGTGCAGCAGCGCGACTCGCTTGCGTGCAAGGGCACCCTTACCTTCCACACTCACCACGTCGAATGTCAAATTCGGCCGGTCAAACCCGGAGCGAATCGACACCCAATCGCGCAACCCCAACCGCGCAGCGATCTCCGTTGCCACCTTTGGCGTCGCCGTCGCCGTCGCCGCCATCACCGGTGGACGGCCCAGCGATGCGATCGCCTCTCCCAGGCGCAGGTAATCGGGACGGAAGTCGTGACCCCACTCGGTCACGCAGTGCGCCTCGTCGACAACGAAGAGCTTTACCCTGCGCTGCGCCAGCGCCGCGCGGAACGCGCCTGAGGCAAACCGCTCCGGCGCCGCCAGCACCAGCTGCGTCACACCCGCTTCGATATCCCTCAGCGCCTGTGCGTTGTGCCCTTCCTCCATTCCCGAGGCCAGCATCGTCGCGTTTACGCCCGCGTTCTTCAGTCTCTGCCACTGGTCGGTCATCAGCGCGATCAGCGGGCTAACGACGACCACTAGACCCCCGCCCGCCCGGGCGGGGTCACTATCTATTGCCAGCGCTGGGAGCTGGTAGCACAGCGACTTGCCGCCGCCGGTCGGCATCACGACCAGGCTGTCGCGGCCTTCCAGCGCCGCCTGCACCGCATCGCGCTGACCCGGCCTGAACTCCTCCAGCCCGAAGCGCGCGAGCAGCGCCTCGGGGGTCGGCAGAGCTCTCTCTGTCGGCGTAACCTCCATCCCTAGAAGCTACCCGCCGCTGCGGCCAGTTCTCTGCAGCCAATTTATGCTTACCGAAGCAAACGGGTCTTTAGAGCCAGCCAGCGGCGGTAGACCGGGCGCGTCGAGCGCGCCGCACGAGGCGACTGCGCGCGATACTCCCGCAGCGCCACCGCCACCCGTTCGCGTGCGGCTTGCACCTGCTCTTGGGAGAGCGTCGCCGGCCAGGCGCTCCAGATATCCCGCGAGCATCCTCGCGGGCGTCACGCGCACCCCCTTACGGCGCGCGAGCGGCTTGTCGACCCACGCCCGGCTGAACACGATCAGCGCCTCCACCCGCTCGCCCGTCACGCGTTCGATCGCCTTGCGCTGGGCTTGGGCCTGGCTCAGCGTCGCGCCGTGCACCCGCCCCACCTTCACTGGGCCGGGGTGGCTCTTTGTCTCGACCGTGAAAACGCCCGCCGCCCCGATCAAGATGTGGTCCACGTTTCCCCGGCCGAGGCTGGCGTCGTGAATCACGTGCCATCCATCCCCTGCCAGCCCATCCAGCAGCCCCCCCACCTGCTCCTCCCCTGTAGCCCCACGATCGTGGCGCTCCACGAGCGGCAGCACGTAACGCGAGATCACAAACATGCTCACCAGCAACGCGATCTCCGAGACCAGGAAACGCCAGTCGCGTAGCCCGAACGTCCGGCCTAGCAGCGCGGTCGCCACGGCCAGCACCCCCAGCACCACCAGCGTGCGCATGCGCAACCGCCGCACGGTCGTGCGCTCGTGCTGGCCCGCCGCGCGGGCCGTCGGGTCATAGCCGGCTATCTGCGCCTCTCCCTTTGCATCGACCTATCGAGGCTAGCTCTAAATCTCCCAAGAAGCGTGGAAACTCGTCCGATCCCCTAAAGCCAGGGCGTACGCGCGCCGAAGCCAACAACAGGTCGCCGGTCTACCGCCGGCCCTCGTCGAGCACGGATGCTTGTATGACCCACGATTCCGATCTATCTCTCCCATCTGACGTCTGCCTGCTCCTGCGTGCCCACGCTGAGCAGCGCTGGCTGATCCTCGAGGTAAGCCCCGTCCTGCGCCAGCTGCAGCAACCCGGCTCCATTCCCGAGGAGCAGCTCGGTGCGGCGCTCGCCTACCTCGAGGTCCTCTCGATCGAGGCCGCCATGCGCGCCGCGGAGACCGACGCGGCCCATGCTCAGCTCGAGGCCTGCAAGCACGCCGTCGAGGACCGCACGCTGCCCGGCATCGCTCGCCGTTACCACGCCGCCGTACGGACGCTCCGCGATACTTTCGCGCGCCACATCGCCATGCTGCTCGCCGCGCCCAGCGACATCTCCGCCCGGGAGCACTCGAACTCCTAGGCCAGTCGCGTACGCTCCCGGAATGTCGTCGCTGCGCTTCGACCTGCAGTCTCACTCCACTCACTCCGACGGCTCGCTCGAGGCCGCGGAGGTGGTCGACCGTGCCGCCCGCGCCGGCGTGACGCTGCTGGCGCTCACCGACCACGACACCGTCTCCGGCGTCGCCGAGGCGCTGCGCGCCGGCGAGCGCCACGGGGTGCGCGTGGTACCCGCGGTCGAGATCTCCGCGATCGACACCGGCTCGAAGGAGCCTCGCGAACTGCACATCCTCGGCTACAACATCGACCACACGGGCCCGCCGGTGACCGATCGGCTCGCCGCCTTTTTGGCAGATCGCGAGAAACGCACGCTGCGCATGCGCGACGGCCTGCGTGAGGCCGGCTTTGAGCTGGACGAAGCGGAGATCGAGCGGCGCATCGCAGAAGGCAAACCAATCGGCCGGCCGCACTTGGCGGGGGCCGTGCTGGGCGCTGCGGCCAACGCGCAGCGGCTGAAGGACGAGCAGATCGACGACATCGGCTCGCTGATTCGCGGCTACCTGATCGAGGGCAAGCCCGCTTTTCGCCTGCGCGAGACGCCAACGGCCTCCGAGGCGATCGAAGCGATCCACGATGCCGGCGGCGTAGCTGTCTGGGCGCACCCCTTCTGGGACATCGAGGACGAGGCCGAAGTGCTCTCCAGCATCGACCGCTTCCGCGCGCTCGGGATCGATGGCATCGAGGCCTTCTACATCACGCACACAGAGCCGCAGACGCGGCTGCTCGCCGGGCGCTGCTCAGAACTCGGCCTGCTCAGCACCGGCTCAGCCGACTTCCACGGGCCAGAGAACCGGCTGTTCTCGCGCTTTCTCGCGTTCGAGACTTATGGCCTTGAGCCCAACCTCGGTCCAATTGCCGCTTCCAAGCGGTAAGCCAGCGCCTCCAGGGCAAGCTCCTCGGACACATTCAGTCCCAGCCGCAAGCGTGTGTCTGCCACCAGCTCGACCACCTCACGCAGGCGTGGGCCCTCGCGCCCTTGTGCGTCGTGCTCGAGCTCTGCTTTGCGGTCCACAGCGTAAACGAGCTCAGGAGCGCCTTCTGAGACGCACAGCACGTCGCGCAGCCACAGCTCCGCCAAGCGCAACGTCAGATCGAGCGCCTGCGTGCGTGCCCGGCGCTCGATGCGGCGAGACGCGTCTGCGCCTTCCCGCTCATACCGTTTGCGCTCCTTGCTTGCAACCAGCTCGAGCTCCTCTTCCAGCCGGGCGTGAGCTTGCTCGCCAGCGGCCACTCCAGCGGTCTTTCCGAGGTCGAGCAGCCCGATCCAGCGCCGCTCGCTGCTTTCCCCGTTCATGGCAGAGCGCACAAAGCTCTCAGCACACGCCCGCAGCGCATGCCCTTCCTCGCTCGCCAGCCGCGCAGCTAAGCGCGCATCGCCCAGCGCCAGGCGCGCGCACGCTTGTGAGCGCGCGGGCTCTAAGCCCTCCAGCCTCGCGGCGATCCGCGCGGGTGCAAGCGGGTCAAAGCGCACCCCCTGACAGCGCGAGGCGATCGTCGCCAGAACGTCCTCGCGACGGTCTGTAATCAGCACCAAGTGGACGAACGAAGGCGGCTCCTCGAGCGTCTTCAGCATCCTGTTCGCGGCCTGGTCGTTCATCGTATCTGCCCCCTCGATCACGAATACGCGCCGCGCGGATTCAAACGGCGTACGCGCAGCAGCGGCCACGACTGCCTCCTCGATGTCACCCACGAGCATTTCCGCTGCTCCGCTTGGCGTCACCCACGTCAGATCTGGATGCACCCCCCGCGCGACCCGCTCAACGACGGTTGCGGGATTGCGTGCACCGCCGGCGAGCAGGGCGGCCGCGAAGGCGCGTGCCACCGTCCGTTTGCCCGTCCCCGCCGGGCCGTGGAACAGATACGCATGCGAAGCCCTGCCTGCAGGTGCAATCGCGGGCATCAGTACCGCACGTGCGTGCGGGTGCGCATCGATGCCCGGCAGCGTCGTCGTTGCAGTGGTGCTCACGCCGCCCATCGTAGAGACGCTACGGTGCCCGGGGTGACCCGCGGCAGGCTGATTACGATCGAGGGACTCGACGGCGCCGGCAAGTCGACGCTCGCCTCAGGGCTCATCCGCGAGCTCACGGGGGAAGGACGCCGCGTGGAGCTGCTACGCGAGCCCGGTGGGGTGGACATCTCCGAGCGCCTTCGCGCGCTCGTCAAGGACCCGGCCCTATCGATATCCCCGCGGGCAGAGGCGCTCCTGTATGCGGCCGCCCGGGCGCAGCTCGTAGCGGAGAAGGTGGAGCCACTGCTGGCCGGAGGCGTTTGGGTGCTACTCGACCGCTTCGTCGACTCCTCGCTTGCCTACCAGGGCGCCGGGCGCGCCCTCGGCGTCGAGGAGGTACGCGCGATCAATCAATTCGCGACCGGTGGCCTGACGCCTGATCGCACGTTGTTCTTGCGCATATCACCTGCCATCGGGCGCTCTCGCCAGCGCGACCGTGCAGATCAGCCAGATCGCTTAGAAGCAGAAAACGAGGAGTTCTTCGCTCTCATCGCCGCCGCCTACGATGAGCTTGCCAGCGCCTCCCCTGAGCGGATTCGCGTAATCGACGCCACTCAGCCGCCGCACGACGTACTACGCGACGCGCTCGCGGAGACCGGGGATCTGCTGCTTTCCCCGCCCGTGGCCGGTTAGCATTGATAGGAGGAATGTCCACTCACACCAGCTCCACCCCAACCTTCCCGCTGCCAGCGTCGGCCGGAGTGCATCCGAGGACTACGACGACGAGTACGGCAAGCCCCTCCTCCGCCGCCACCACCGCTCCGGCCAAAGCGGCCATCCCGCCCACGGCGAGCACCCCGACCACCACCTATGTCCCCTCCGGCGGCACCCCTCTGCCCAGCACCACCTCCGCCGGATCCGCTGCGACTCCTCCCGCCACGCCTTTCAAACCGGCGCTGAGCACACACACGCGTCCCACACACCACTCCACCACGCTCTCCACGGGCGCAATCGTGATCGCCGTAGCCGCCGCGGTACTCCTATTGGCGTGCCTGGGATGGGCGCTCGCGCGACGGCGGGCGTTCGAGCCCCACTGGATGCTGTCGCTGCGCCACGCGATGGCGGAGGCAGGTTTCCGCGCTTCCGCCACCTGGGCGGAATTCGCAGATTGGGTCCGGTTGGGGCACTGAGGCGTCCTAAAATCGAAGGCGACTCTGCGATTTTTTCCGCCGCTCGGGGAGAGACAATGCGCGGCCCCGACAAACAGCTTCGAGTGGGCGTCGCGCAACGCCGGCATAGCGCAGAGGAGGAAGGCCGATGAACCCCACCACGCACCCCACGACCGCCCAGAAGAGGACGCCCGGAGCCGGGCTTGAACTCAGGCGCCTGTTCACCTCTGCGGAGGAGCATCCGTTCGACGCTGTGGAGTGGGAGACGCGCGACGCGCGCATCGGCCACGGCGATCGCATCGCCTTCGAGCAGGAGGGTGTGGAGTTCCCCAAGAGCTGGTCGCAAAACGCCACCAACATCGTGTCCCAGAAGTACTTCCGCGGGCAGATCGGCAATCCCGCGCGCGAGCACTCGGTCAAGCAGATGATCTCGCGTGTGGCTGGCACGATCGCGGGCTGGGGCACCACGCGCGGCTACTTCGCAAGCGACGAGGACGCGCGCACCTTCGAGGCCGAGCTGACTCACATCTTGCTGCACCAGATGGCGGCCTTCAACTCGCCCGTGTGGTTCAACGTCGGCTTCGAGGAGAGCCCCCAGTGCTCGGCCTGCTTCATCCTCTCCGTGGAGGACACGATGGAGTCGATCCTCGACTGGAACACCAAGGAGGGGATGATCTTCCGCGGCGGCTCGGGCTCGGGGATCAACCTGTCGAACATCCGCGGCTCGATGGAGCCCCTGGCCAAGGGCGGCACCGCCTCAGGGCCCGTCTCCTTCATGCGCGGCGCGGACTCCTGGGCCGGGACGATCAAGTCCGGTGGCAAGACCCGCCGTGCGGCGAAGATGGTGGTGCTCGACATCGACCATCCGGACATCCGCGAGTTCATCTGGTGCAAGGCCAAGGAGGAGGACAAGGCCGAGGCTTTGCGCGACGCGGGCTTTGACATGTCGATCGACGGCGAGGGCTTCAAGTCGATCCAGTACCAGAACGCGAACAACTCGGTGCGCATCACTGACGAGTTCATGCGCGCCGTCGAGGACGACCGCGAGTGGCGCCTGACCGCCCGCGCCACCGGCAAGCCGGTCGGCGAGCCGATGCCAGCACGTGAGCTGATGCGCGAAATCGCCGAGGCTGCCTGGCGCTGCGCCGACCCGGGCGTGCAGTACGACACGACGATCAACCAGTGGCACACCTCGCCCAACAGCGGGCGTATCAACGCATCCAATCCCTGCTCGGAGTACATGCACGTGGACAACTCCGCCTGCAACCTCGCTTCGCTGAACCTGATGAAGTTCCGCCGCGCCGACGGCACGCTCGACACCGAGTCTTTCGAGCACGTCGTCGACGTGATGCTGCTGGCTCAGGAGATCCTCGTCTCACCCTCCTCCTACCCGACCGAAGAGATCGCCGTCAACGCGCGAGCCTTCCGCCAGCTAGGGCTGGGCTATGCCAACCTCGGGGCCTACCTGATGAGCAACGGCATGCCGTATGACTCCGATGCCGGGCGAGGCACCGCGGCGGCGATCACCGCGCTGATGACAGGCCGCGCCTACCGCCGCTCGGCTGAGGTCGCAGCGGAGCTCGGCCCTTACGAGCACTACGAGGTCAATCGCGAGGCGCACAACGGCGTGATGAGCATGCACCGCGATGCGTCCCATGCGATTCCCGGCCCCACCTGCGCCGATGAGCAGCTGCTCGCGGCGGCAAGGCGCTCGTGGGATGAGGCGGTGGCGCTTGGCGAGCGTCACGGCTACCGCAACGCACAGGCCACGGTGCTCGCGCCGACAGGCACGATCTCCTTCCTGATGGACTGCGACACCACCGGCGTGGAGCCCGACTTCTCGCTGGTCAAGTTCAAGGAGCTCGTGGGCGGCGGGCAGATGACGATCGTCAACCGCACCGTCCCGCTGGCGCTGCAAACGCTCGGCTACTCCGAGCAGCAGGTCGAGCAGATCGAGGCGCACCTGGCCGAGCACGGCACGATCGTCGGCGCACCTGGCCTCTCGGAGGAGCACACGCCGGTGTTCGATGTCGCCGTGGGCGAGCGCGCAATCTCGCACATGGGTCACCTGAAGATGATGGGCGCCGTACAGCCCTTCATCTCGGGCGCGATCTCAAAGACGGTCAACCTGCCACAGGAGTCAACGGTCGAGGACATCGCCGATGCCTACACCCAGGCGTGGCACCTGGGAGTCAAGGCGCTGGCGATCTACCGCGACGGCTCCAAGACCGCGCAGGCGCTGCGCACCGACGCCCAAAAGGATGCGCCGGCGAAGGTGGACGTGGACACAATCGTCGAGGCGGCGGTGAGCAAGGCCCTCGAGGAGGCCGGCCCGCGGCGCAAGCGGATGCCGCGCACGCGCCAGTCGATCACACACAAGTTCTCGATCGCCGGCCACGAGGGCTACATCACCGCAGGCATGTACGAGGACGGCTCTGTCGGGGAGATCTTCCTGACCGACATCGGCAAGGAGGGCTCGACGCTGCGCGGCATGATGAACTCGTTCGCGACCGCGATCTCGATCGCGCTGCAATACGGAGTGCCGCTGGAAACCCTCGTACAAAAGTTCAGCTACATGCGCTTCGACCCCGAGGGGGTCACAGGAAACCCGGAGATCCCATTCGCGAAGTCGATGCCCGACTACATCATGCGCTGGCTCGCCTCGCGCTTCCTCGACACCGACGCCCAGGAGGAGCTAGGGATCCTCACGCCGGAGGTGCGCGCCCGTAAATCCGCGCAGGAGGTCGCCCAGTCGGTCATCTCCTCCGACACCGCCGGGCCCAGCAACGACGATCAGCAGCCCGCGAGCACCCCCAAGGCCTCGAGCGGTAATGGCGGCTCGAGCGCCCCGACGGCATCGCTCACAGATTCGCCCCCGGTCATACCGGCGACGCTGAAAGGCCTGGACCTCGGACCGGCGTGCAGCCAGTGCGGCGGCATGATGCAGCGAACCGGGTCCTGCTACACGTGCAGCAGCTGCGGCAACAACACCGGCTGCGGCTAAGAGCGCAGATTGGGCGAGCCAGCGGCGGCGTGCTCGCCGAGCGTTATGCGCGACTCGTCGCGGCCGAGCATGCTGATGAAGACGGCCGCAAAAGCGATGCCAAACACAAGGAACTCGACGAAGCACATACTCGCGCCAGCAAGCTGCTGATCGCCTATGGCCGACAGGCCAAAGGCGCGGGGGGCGCGCGCGTAGAGCGAATACTGGGTGGCCGACAGCCATGTCAAGGGCAGGCATACGCACGCGCTGGCCACACGGGTGAAGCCCAGCAGCGCCAGCCGCTCGCCGTTGGGGCGCAGCCGCGCGCGGGGGAGCGGGTCGATGATCAGCCACCAGATTGCAAGGCCCGTGTAGAAGAGCGTCGCGTGCTCGAAGGCATGAACCGCCGAATGCTGGGCGGTGTAATCGAACACGCTCGGGATCGCCCATACCCACGTCGCCAGCGCCCACAGCGGAATCGCCAGCCACGGCGAGGTGAGCCGCGCCAGCACACGACCGGAGCGGCCCCCCGGGGCCACCGCAACCAACGCCCTGCGCGAGAGGCCCAGCGGCAGCACGGGCGAGCGCAGGCCGAGCACGAGCAGCGCCGGCGCAATGTCAGACAACAGCACGTGCTGCATCATGTGCGCCGACAGCAGGCCAGCGATCGCCGATGCTGTCCAGCGGCGAGATCAGCGCCACGACCAGTATCAGCAGCCCGGCCGCATAGGGCAGCCAATGACCGGCCCCAGGAGGAGAAGCTGCGGATCGCTCACCAGCGCGGCGGTACATGCGCGTATAGAGGACACCCGCACCCAGCAGCGCGAGGATCACGATCGGGTTGAAGTTCCATGAACCCCAGCCTGGAGCGGAGCTCATCCGGTTCTCCTCTCAGCGCCTGCGCGGGTGCTGCAACGGTGGGTGAGTGAAGCGACGGTCATGCTGGCGGCATCCTACCGGTCCGCCACAGGAACGCGGCGCCCGCAGGAGCTGCCCTACCCGGTGTCCCGCGCTACCCCGCCCAGTGCTCACCGGCCCACGCAGGGCCGGTGACACTAGGGATATACAGCGCGGGCAGGGTTCAGTTGAGACGCTTCTTCAGCGCGCTCGCCGCTGAGAACTTCGCGGCTTTGCTGGCTGCGATGTTGATCGTCTCGCCCGTGGATGGGTTACGGCCCAGCCGTGCAGCGCGCTGGCTGACGCTGAACTTGCCGAAGCCGGCAAGCGCGACCTCACCCCCGGCGGCCAACTCGCTGGAGACCACGTCGATCGCCGCCTCCAGCGCCTCGCGGGCCTGGCTGGCAGCCAACCCGGTGCGTCCTGCGACCTTCTCAGCTAGCTCGTTCTTGGTCATGGCATCCCTTCTCGAGTGTCGTTGCTTCCCGCAGGCTAACCGCTGGTTAGGACGGTGGCGTTCCAAACCGCCCCATTTCGGCCCGATAGAAGCCCTAATTTCCGGGGAACTATTCCAAGTTCAGGCTGAAATCCCTGCCGAAGGGGCTACGCGCCGCTCCCCAGAGGGAGCCGTGCGTGGCGCCAGAGGGCCCGCCGCGCAAGCCGCCCAGAGGGCCGACAGCCAGGTCAGGCAGGCCAGGCCGACGTGCACCCAGACCAGCTCCGTGGGGAGATGCGTCTCGTACTGGTCCAGTCCCACCGCGCCCTGCAGAGCGAGCAGCACGCAGAGGATGCTCAGCGCACGCCGCACCAGCGGACCGGCGGCGCGCACCCGCGCCAGCCACCACACACCGACGGCCGCCAAGCTGAATACGAGCGCGATCTCGGCGTGGCGGTGGATGACGAAATCCATCGTCCCGCGCCCGTCGAAGTCCAGGCGGTTGATCTTCTGGCCGGGCGAGCCGCCCGCGTGCGGGCCCGCGGCAGTCGCGGCTGTCCCCGCGAAGATCGTCAGCGCGCCGAGCGCCACGAGCGCACGCAGCGACCAGATCAGCATCCGGTCGGGCGGCGGCCCGCCACGCTGACGCTCGCCGGGCTCCTCCCTCGCCCGCCAGGCCAGCACCACGGCGGCGACGAGAATCAGCATCGAAAGCGCGAAGTGGCCCATGACCCAGCCGTAGTCGAGCGCGCCTCTGACGGTGAAGCCGCCGAGCACGGCCTGGCTCACAACCCCCAGCGGCAGCAGCGCCCCCAGCCACACCAAGTCGCGCCGGTAGGGGCGGCGGCGGAGCGCCAGCAGCCACGCCGCCCCGGCGGCGAGCGACACCGGGCCGGTCAGCACGCGGTTGGAGAACTCGATCAACGCGTGGGCATTCAGCGGCGGGTAGGCGTTGCCGTAGCACTTCGGCCAGTCCGGACAGCCGAGACCAGAGCCGGTCAGCCTCACGGCGGCGCCGCTCAGCACGATCAGCGTCAGCGCGCCCAGCGCGACGTACGCCACACGCAGGTACTGCACCGGCGTGACGGTGTAGCCGTTGGTGCGATCCCGCAGGAGCTCGAGGCGGTGGCGCATCGGCATAGGATGCCAAGATGTGAGCCAGTTGCGGGCAGCAGAGGGCATCGTCCACGTGTGGCACGCCGACTTGGCCGTGGCCGGGGACGGACTCGAGAACCTGCTCTGCGCACAAGAGCACGAGCGTGCGCGGCAGATACTCAGCGAGCGCAACCGCGTCCGGTGGGCTCGTTCACGGGGCATCCTGCGAGCGCTCCTCGGCCGCTATCTCGACTGCGATCCACGCACGCTGCGCTTCGTCCTCAACCCCCACGGCAAGCCCGCGCTGCATCGCGAGGAGGGAGGGTGGACGACGGATCTGCGCTTCAACCTGTCGCACTCGGGTGAGATCCTCCTCCTGGCAGTGACCGCCGGGCGGGAGGTCGGGGTGGATATCGAGTGCACACGCCCGCGCTACACCCCCGAGCTCCTGCGCGCGTGGACCCTGCGCGAGGCCGCCGTCAAGTGCCTTGGAACCGGGCTTGCCTTGGCGCCTGCCAATCCGTTCGGCGGTCTGTGGAGCACCGGGCTGCCTGCCGGACCGGCCGCGACCGCTGCCGTGGCCGTGGCGGCCGCGGGCGGGCGGCCCGAGCTTGCCTTCAGGGAGTGGCGCGGCTAGAGACCCACGGCGCCCGTGAGAGTCCGCTGGGCGGCGTTGGCCATGAAGGCGCCGTCGATATATCCCTGCGACGCGCCTTCCCCATCCCAGATATAGCTCGCCGCTGCCCGTGCCCGATCCGGCGCGTTCGGGTCGCTGCTCGGCATATACAGCGCCCCGTCGACTCCTTCTCCCTGACACGAAGGCTGCCTGCGGTCCTTCAGCAAGAACTCGTAGTAAAAGACGTGCTCCGGCCTGGCGTTGCGCATCAGCGTATTCACCAGCCAGCTCGCTCGTTCGGCTTGCCCAACTTCGCCGTTTTCCACAATCTGGCCGCCCGAGTCCACGCACCTGCGGGCAGCGATCTCGGTGAACCAGATCTGCTCACCGATACCTTTGTTGGGAAGGTGCTCCCGGAACGTCAGGAACGGTTCTTCGCTCTCCTCTTCGACGGAATAGTAAGGATGAACCCCCCAGATCCCAGGAACGGGATGGAGATCCTTTACATATTCTTCTTGGTATGCAGGCAGTTTGGGATTGTCTTCAAAATTCCCAGCAATAATCGTGCAGCCGTATCCATGTTCGCAAGCGGCGTAGGCGCCGTTCGTAAATTCGGCAGCTTTTACGGCGCTCTCGCTGCCCTGGCTGTTCGGCTCGTTCCACGCCTCCAGATAGCGCACGGGGTGGCCCAATTCCTTCGCCCGGCTGAGGATCTGCTCCAGGCTTGCCTGGTATTCCGCTGAAGAGGATGGATAGGAACCGTCGTAGCTACTCAGCGCGACATCGGCAGTGAGACCCAGGCTGTTGATGTCTGCCAGCCACGCTTCGAATTCGCCACGGTATCTGGGGTAGTCGCCGTCCATCACATTCCACTGCACCACGTAGCGCGCAAGCGTGATGTGCGACGGAGGGCTGCCGACCCACATGTCGTGGAAGCGCTCGGCGAAATAGCTGCCGGAAAAACCACCGTCCCAGGCCGGAAGGCTCTGGTCTGAGATCCCATCGACGTATGCCGCCGGTGCATGCGCGCTGAGGACGAGGTTCAGGCTGAGCGCCGCGAGGCAGATGCTGATGATCCGGCGAACAGCCTCAGTCTAGCCGTGGCGACGGTGATGCGGCGGCGCTGCGGGGAGATGCACGATCGAAACGTAAACGCGCGAGACGCTGCGCAGCTTGTTGTAGGCGATAATCGTCAAGCGGTGGCGGCCGATCGAGATGTGCCTCGCCCCGAACCAATGCATTTCCGCGACCAGCGCATGCGGGTAGAGGTGCGTGTGCACACCGGGATCGAAGTTGCGAATCAGGTGGCCGTCGTCGAGCAGGCGGATCCGCTGAATGCCCTGGCTGTCAGTGGCCCTGACCTTGATCCGCAAAATGCCGCTGTAGTGCGCGCTGCGAGTGGGGTCATACACCTGGATCTTCGGTCCGGAGAAGTCACCGCAGGCGCCTTTGAGCAGATCGCCGTGCTGGATGTAGGAACGCATCGCCGCGTAGGACGGCTTGTGCGAGTGGTTAGCGCGGAGCAGGCCAGAATTGACCAGACCTTCGTCGGCGATCGGGTACCACAGGCCGACCTGCACATACGGAGCTGAGGCGAGGCAGTGATAGGCCTGTGACAAATAGGTGGCCTGTTGTTCGTCTGTCACCCCCTCGGGCTTCAGGCCGGCCCATGCGCCTTCCGGACAGGTGGTGCTCGTGGTCCGCCAGCTCATCTCCGTCATCCAGATCGGCACCTGATCGCCATTGGCCAGCTCGGTGGCGTGCACCTCGCGGTAGCCGATGAACGAGTCCTGATCCAATCGCCCATTCGCGTCGCGCAGGAAGACATAAGGCGAGTTGATATTGCAGGCGGTATCGGTGTGCACGCCGACCGCATCGAAGTAGCCCTTGCCGCCGGCCTGGTAGACCCCCTGCAGGAAGTTGTAGTCGTTGCCGGTCATCCCTCCGAGCACGACCTCGGCGGCTGGATCGGCCGACTTTACCGCCGGATATGCCGCCTGCAACAGGCGGGTGTAAGCAGCAGGGTCGGGACCGCCGGCCCACCACAACGGCGTGTCCTCCTCGTTCCAGATCTCATACGCCCCCACTTTCCCGGCCCAGCGCTGGGCGAGGAAGTGCAGGATGCTCGCGTAACCGGCGGGGTCGCTGGGCGGAGTGTTGGGCGCGGCCGCGCCGCTCTCCCAGGCGGGCGTGTCGACGAAGTCGAGGATCGCCTGGGTGCCTTTCGGTAGCGAGCCGAGCAGCCGGTCGTACTGACCGAGCCAGAACGCCGAATGAACGCCCCGGGCAGGTTCGACATCGGGCCAGGTCACGAACACGCGAACCCAGTGGGCTCCGAGCGCCGAGGCCTGGGCTATGGCCGCCGGTTCGAGGGTATTCAGGTTTACGCCGGCTTCAGCCGCGGAGGCGTTCGTAACCAGCGCCGTCCCGGCCAGGCCGCTGAGCGCGGCGCCCGCGAGCACGACGACGGCGAGAACCAGGCGCGCGCCAGCACGCAATGAAACAGGGAATCGCACGATGCTTGGAGCATCGGCACAGCGGGAGCGCCACGTGTCTGCGGGGCCGTAACCTGGCCCAATGACCGAGGATTCAGTAGCGGAACGGCAGCTCGCCGGCGACCTCGGCCAGCTTGGGGGCCTGCCGGTCGCGCTCGGAGACGATCAGCTCGTCCTCCGGCAGCGGCCACTCGATCCCAATATCGGGGTCGTCCCAGGCGATCCCTCGCTCGACGGCGGGGTCGTAGTAAGCGGTCTGCTTGTAGAGCACGTCGGCGACGTCTGAGAGCACGCAGAAGCCGTGGGCGAAGCCGACGGGCACAAACAGCTCGCGCATGCTCTCGTCGTCGAGTTCGACGGCCTCCCATTGGGCGTAGGTGGGCGAGCCCCTGCGCAGATCGACCGCGACGTCGATGATCCGCCCGCGCGCGCAGCGCACCAGCTTGGCGACACCGTCGCCAATGTGGAAGTGCATGCCCCGCACAACGCCACGCGCGGAACGCGAATGGTTGTCCTGCACGAACTGCATCTGCGGCGGAATCCCGAGCTCGGCATGCCACTTGTGCCGGTAGGTCTCGGTGAAGAAGCCCCGCTCGTCGCCGTGGACGGAGGGCTGGATCACGACCAGGCCGGCTAGGCGTACGGTGAGGGCGCGCATGGGCGCCAGAGGGTAGCTGTCAGAGGAGAGGGCGGGCGGCGAGCGAGGGGATCTGGCATATCCACTACCTTGACGCGGTGCTCGCGGAAGACCGAGAGGACCGAGCCAGCGGCCGCGGGCGGCGTCGCCTACCGCGCTGGCCCGCGGCCAGCCGGTCGCGCCTGCTGATCAATGTGGTGACGATCGCAGTCACCGTGGTCTTCTCTTACGTGGCTCTCAGCGGCATCAAACTGGGGCAGGCCTGGCATGCGCTGCGAACGAGCGACTACCTCTGGCTGATAGGAGCCCTGATCGCCTTCGGGCTGGGAAACGTGGCGCGGGGGCTGCGCTGGCGCTCGCTGTTCGCTCCCGGCCGCCGTCCCCCGAGGGGGGTTGTCTTGGACGCGATGATGGTCGGCTACTTCTACAACAGCATCCTGCCTGCTCGCGCCGGCGAAGCGGCCCGCGTACTGGTGCTCACCCAGCGAAGCTCCGCTCCCCCTGTGGAGATCGTCGGGACCGTCGTGCTCGAGCGGATGTACGACGTGATCGCGATCCTCGTGATCTTCTTCGCGGCCGAGCCGTGGCTGCCCCACGTGAGCTGGTTCGGCGCGGCGGCGCTCGCCGCAATCGTGCTGGCGGGACTGATCGCTTCAGCCGCGACGATTCTTGCGGTGTATGGCGACCGGTCTCTGCGCCTGCTGCTGCGTCCGCTGCGCAGGTTCGCGTGGTTCTCGGGCACGCGCCTGGACCGGACAGTCGACGAGCTCACGCACGGCCTCAGCGGCCTGCGCCACGGAACGGTCGCCCTGGAGGCTTTCGTCTGGACCGTCCTCGCCTGGATGCTCTCGGCGCTGTGCGCCTACATCGTGAGCCTATCCTTCCACCTGCACCTGTCCTTCGCCTGCGGGGTGCTCGTGGTCGTGGCGGTCGGGCTTGGCATGATCCTGCCCTCGCCACCCGGTGCAGTCGGAGTGTTCGAGGGGGCCGCCCTGATCGCCCTGAAAGCTTTCGGCGTATCCCACTCTCTAGCGCTGCCCTACGCGCTCGTCCTGCACGCGGTCAACTTCGTTCCGTTCGTGCTCGTTGGCGCATTCCTGCTGCACCACAATTCGCGCCACCCCATCAAACACCGGGAGGAACCGGCCCGAGGGGATCAGGTGCTGACAGCCTAAGATCGTGAGGACTCAGGCGCGACCCATCGCTCGGCGTTGCGGTCGTGGATCTCGCGCAAGATGTCCCGCACGTCGTGACTAATGTCCCAACCAGGGTAGTCGCGCTTGAACGGCTCCAGGTCACTGATCCACCAGCGGTGGTCCCCGACCCTGTTCTCCTCGCCGAGGCTCCAATCGAGCTCACGGCCAGCAATCTCCTGACACAGATCGATCGCCTCGAGCATCGAGCAGTTGCTCTGCCTGCCCCCGCCGATGTTGTAAACAGCGGCAGCCCGCGGAGCGCGGTGGAAAGCCTCGAACGCCGCCACCAGGTCCGCGGAATGGATGTTGTCGCGCACCTGCTTACCGCCGTAGCCGAACACCGTGTACTTCTCACCCGTCATCGTGCACCGCATCAGATAGGACAAAAACCCGTGCAGCTGCGTCCCGGCGTGATTGGGACCTGTCAGACAGCCCCCGCGAAAGCTGACGGTGGGCATGTCGAAGTAGCGTCCGTACTCCTGCACGAGCAGGTCCGCGGCGGCCTTTGAGACCCCGAACAGTGAATGGGTGCTCTGATCGATCGGCATCGTCGTGTCGATGCCCTCGTAGTAGCGGTGATCCTCGGGCAGCTCCAAGCGCTGATCGAGTTCCACGAGTGGCAGCTCATTGGGCAGGTCCCCGTAGACCTTGTTCGTCGAGCAGAACACGAACGTCGCACCCGGGACGTGCTTGCGCGTCGCCTCCAGCAGGTTGAGCGTCCCGTTCGCGTTGATCGCGAAGTCCGTCTGCGGGTCGGAAGCCGCCCAGTCGTGGGAAGGCTGCGCCGCGGCATGGATGACCAGCTCGATCTCCGCGGCGCGCTCGGAAAAGATCCGCTCGACGCCCTCGGCGTCCCTTATGTCGACCTCCAGCGTTTGGAACTCGTCGCGATAGCGCTGTGCCAGCGCCTCGGTCGTGTGAGCAGTGGAGGCATCGGGCCCGAAGAAGCTCGCACGCATGTCGTTCTCGAACCCCACCACCTCGAAGCCAGCCTCGACGAAGTGCTTAACGGACTCCGAGCCGATCAGACCTCCAGATCCGGTGACGATCGCTACGGGCATGGGCGGTAGAGGGTATCTGGCGAGGCGAAGTGTTCGGGAAAGCCGAGGCCCGGTAGACAACCGCTTACGCCCAGCATCCCGGTGGATTCTTCTTCATGCCGACCCTGTTCAAAGCTCAAAACGGCCTCACTTCCGAAGGAGATAACACTCCTCTTCTTGCAGTTCCGGCTAAGCAGGCCACGGGACTCCGGAACGACCGGCCACCGCACACGTTTACGCCAGTTCGCGTGAGAAGGTCGCTATCTGCTGCGTGAAATGGCTATTATCTGCGACCACGGGGTCGCCGATACCGGTCTGCATACCGGCACCCGCGAGGTTCGCCAGAGGCAGCTACAAGCTCACCAGTTTCTCGCCGGCCTCTAAACCGGCGCGCAACTCGGAGCTGTACGAATCTCTGGCTACCTCATCATCGGACTTCCGATCTGCCCGAGATTATATTCCGGATCGTCCTTCTTCCTATTCCGGATTGTCCGCTAAGCTCACCGGATGGGTACTACTCTTAATATCCCGCGCCACGCCGTCGTGCGTGTAAACGAAGCCCTGTCGGACACGCGCATCGTGACGGTCGAGGGCCCGAGGCAGGCCGGCAAGTCCACGCTCTGCGCCGAGATCGCCTCCTCGCGTGGAATGCGGATGGTGACGCTTGACGATCCCAATGTTCGCCGGGCCGCGACGGACGACCCGACCGGATTCATCGCCGGCTTGGGCGAGCGTGCGTTCATCGACGAGCTCCAGCGCGCGCCGGATCTCGTTCTCGCCTTGAAGGCCGAGGTCGATCGCGACACGGCCCCCGGCCGCTATCTGGTGAGCGGCTCGGCCAACCTACTGCTCGCTCCCCGGATCGGCGACTCGCTGGCAGGACGCGTGGAGCGCATCCCGCTGCGCCCGTTCACGCAGGCGGAGATCGCGCGCGTAGGGGTGCCGCCCTGGCTCGACGGGTTGTGGAATGGCGATGGGGCGCCCTACGCCGAGTCCGATGCGGTCGGCGCTGGGGCATATGCCGACCGGATCCTCACCGGCGGCTTTCCGGCCGTGATCGCTCGCGCGGCGGCTCGCCGCCGGGCCTGGCTGGAGGACTATCTCGCAGCGCTCGTGACCCGCGATGTGCCCGATCTCGTGAGCATTCGTCGCCCCGATCTGCTGCCCGCGCTCCTTCGACACCTTGCCGGCGGATCGGGCTCCCTGATATCGATGCGGCCTATCGCCCAGGTGCTCGCAGTCGACGAGAAGACGATCAGGACATACGTGCGTCTGCTCGAGCTGCTGCACCTGGTGGTCAGCGTGCCGGCCTGGACCCCGGGGATCGCCGCGCGCGCCGTCCGCGCGCCACGCATCTTCATCGAGGACACGGCCCTGCTCGCGCATCTGCTCGATGTCGAGACCACGCGCATCGGCAGCGACGCAGCCGTCACCGGACGCACGTACGAGACGTTCGTGGCGATGGAGCTGGCGCGCCTACTGCCGCACACCGGGATCGCGCCGGCGATGCGCCACTGGCGCGGTCCACACGGAGAAGAGGTCGACATCGTGCTCGAACAGCGCGGAGGGCGAGTGATCGCAATCGAGGTCAAGGCCGGCGCAACGGTCGGGCGTGAGGACATTCGCTGGCTCGAGAGGTTTCGCACGCTCGCCGGCGATCGATTCGTTGCGGGCCTCGTGCTGTGCACGGCACGCCAGACCACGCCGCTGGGCGATCGCATCTGGGCCGTTCCAATCGACACCCTGTGGAGATGACCAGCGCCGCCGCGATGGCGGCTAGCGGAATACGGAACGTAGTTACACATCCACCAGTTTCTCGCCGGCCTCTAAACCGGCGCGCGATCGAAGAGCTGACCCGGTGAGCGATTCCTCGCCTCCGAGAATCGATCCCAACACGTTCATGGCCGAGCAGGCTCGGCTAGCGCGCTTCTTCCAGAGCATCAACAAGCACCGCAAGGCGCTCGACCTGGCGATCAAGGAGGACTTCGGTGGCACCCTCGACCCGGCCGAATGGAGAAGCGCCTTCGAATCAACCGAGCCCCGCGACGCGAACCGCACGATGGTCGTCACCGGTGATCACTCGGCCGTGCTCAACGCCTACGTCGAGATCACCGGAACCGTGGTTCTGGAGCGCATGTACGACGTACTCGCGATCCTGGCGATCTTCTTCGTGGCCGAGCCGTGGTTGCCGCAGGTGAGCTGGTTTGGGACTGCTGCGGTCGTGGCGGTCGGGCTCGCAGTGGCAATCGCGGTCGCCGCCACAGTGCTGGTGATCTACGGGGCTCGACCGGTGCGCGTGCTGCTGCGCCCGCTGCGACGGTTCTCACCGTTCACCGAGAAGCGCTTGGAGCGAACCGTCGCCGAGCTCGTGCACGGGCTCAGCGGCCTCCACTACAGGCGCGTGGCATTCGAGGCTCTCGTCTGGACGATCGCGGCCTGGATGCTCTCCAGCGTGTGCGCCTTCTTCGTGATGCTCGCCTTCCACCTCGGTCAGCCCTTTGGAGCCGCCATCCTGGTACAGATCGCCATCGGCCTGGCGATGATCCTGCCCTCGCCGCCGGCTGCGGTCGGCGTGTTCGAGGGGGCCGCCCTGATCGCACTGAAAGCTTTCGGCGTACCCCATTCCACCGCGCTGCCTTACGCGCTCGTCCTGCACCTCGTGAACTTCGTGCCGTTCGTGCTCGTTGGCGCATTCCTGCTGCACCACAACTCGCGCCACCCCATCAAACACCTCTAAGATTTTCTAAAGAGTGCTTTAGAAAGTATGGGGTCGCTGCGAGATGGTTGACCGTCCGAGAAGCGCTCACGATCGTCCTATCCCTTGATTGTGGGGGAGGTGCCGAGCACGGCACCGGATGCGTCGAGCGCCTGCACCGCCACGTAGGGCGCGGCGCCGGGGGTTCCGATCGCCGTCTCGAAACCAGCGCGGGCGGCCGTGGCCACCGGCGCGAGCTGCTGCGGCGAGGGGCCCGTGAGCACGCGCCAGCTCACGACTGTAGTTGCCCCGTTCCAGCTCGCGTAGACGGTGACCGGTCCCCGCCCGCCCGCACCAGCGCTAGGTACGCCGACCGCGATAGCGGGTGCGCCGGCGGGCGTCGCGGTCCAGGGGAAGCGGTAGGTGCGGTAGGACTGGTAGGAGCCGTGCATGTGGCCGTCGAAGAGGAGCTGACCGGTAGGGCTGAACTCCGAGAAGTACGGCTCCGAGCCCCAGCCCACGAACATGTCGCCGCCCGGGAGCTGCTGGATGTTGCCCTGGCTGCCTGAGGAGAGCACCGCTCCGGGGTGCTCGTACTGCGCCACGACCGTGCCGGTTTTTGCCTGCGCGTTGATCGCCACCACGAGCCCGCGCGACTGGGGATGGACCTTGGGGACCGCTCCGTTGTCGAAAATGCTGATCGTCCCGTTTTCCAGCAGGGTCGCGTCGTGCTGGTAGGCGACGGCCGCGCCGGGCGCGAGCGTGATGTCCGAGTGCTTGCCCCCCACGCGCAGCAGCACCTGGCCGGTGAGCGTGTTCAGTTCGTACAGCGCTGAGGTGTTGCGCGCCGAGATCAATGTCCTTTCGCCGGCGAGCTGGTCGACCGAGTTGATGTGGAAGAAGTCAAACGGCCATTCGCTGCTCGTGCTGTGCGCCGGGCTGTAAGAGTCGCTGAGCGGAACGTGGTCGAGGCTGTGCCACTCGCGTCTGACCAGCCCCGTGCGCAGGTCGATTTCCTGGAAGATGCTGTCGGTGGCCGCGCCGTGGCTGGGACCGCCCACCGCCGAGAGGTCGCAGTTGATCGGGTCAAACACGGTCAGCACCGCGGTGTCCAGCGGCGTGAGGTGGAAGTCGTGGAGGTCGGCCTTGAAGCCGTTGCCCGCGTAGACGCGCCCGATCTGCTGGTAGGCGCTGTTGGCGATCACCTCTTCGCCTTCCCCGAATCCCTGCGGCGGGATGTGGCCCTGCCACCAGCTCAGCACAGGCTTTCCGTAGAGCTGCTGCACCTGCAGGTTGCTTGCGTCGAGGCCCGCTGGCAGCGGGTCGAACCAGACCACGTTGCCGGCTTCGTCGAAGATCATCGGCCCGGACTGGCCCGGCCCTGAGTAGGGGGTCGAGAAGAGCTCTCCCGGGGCAGTCTGGGGCGAGCGCGCCGTGATCACGAGCGCTGGCGGCTGCAGGTCCGCTCGCGAGTGAAAGCGCTGCACCTGGCCCGGGCTGGACGCGATGTGTGCCGTGGGCTTATACGTATGGGTGTCCGCCTGGGCGACGACGAAGTGAAAGGCGATCAAGAACGTCTCACCAGAGCTCTGAAGCTTGCCGCGCACGCTCACCGTCTCGCCGGAGCGGAACGGTCTGGACGGCACGAAGCTCGCACCGTCCCCCTGGGAGTAAGCAATCAGGCGCCCGCTGTGCTTGCCCGTCTGTGAGCCTGAGACGCCGATGGCGCTGAGCACTCCTGCAGGCGCCCCCAGCAGGCTGATCTGCGTGCGCGGCGAGGCGTCGTAGGAATCGGGCAGCGGAGATACCGCGAGGCTTGACCCGGGCAGCACCGCGGAGCGGTTCAGCGTGCTCGGCACGCAGCGCGGCGCCGGCGGCGCAACGAACGCGGCCTGCTTGGAGGCGAGGGCAAGCGTGGCGGTGCTGGAGAGCGTCGCGATCGCACCGCCGCAAATGAGAGCTCTACGCAAGCGCTTCAGAAGACCGGGGACTCGGTGTAGCGGCCGAAGACCTGCTGCAGAGACTCCACGATCTCCCCCTCGGAGGCGTGGGCGCGGGCGCAGTGCAGGAGCGCCTCCATCAGGTTGCGCCGAGGGTGCGCCGCGTCCTCGCGCAGCGCCTGAAGGGTGCGCTCGACCGCGGCGCCGTCGCGCTTGGCGCGAGCGCTCTGCAGCCGGCCGGTCTGCTTGCCTTCGAGCGCCGGGTCGACGCGCAGCGTGGGAATCGGCTCCTCGTCCTGAGCGACGTGCCTGTTGACCCCGACCACGACGCGTTCCCCTGCGTCGATCTCCTGCTGAAGGGTGAATGCGGCGTCGGCGATCTCGCGCTGGGGGTAGTTGCGCTTGACCGCCTCGACCATCCCCCCGAGCTCGTCGATCTTGCCGAAGTACTCATACGCGCGCTGTTCCATTTCGTCGGTCAGCGCCTCCACGAAGTAGCTGCCGCCGAGCGGGTCGACCGTGTTGGTCACCCCGGTCTCATGCGCGATCACTTGCTGGGTGCGCAGCGCGATCGTGACCGCCTCCTCGGTGGGCAGCGCCAGCGCCTCGTCGTAGGAGTTGGTGTGCAGCGACTGCGTGCCGCCGAGCACGCCAGCCAGCGCCTCGATCGCGGTTCGCACGATGTTGTTGAGCGGTTGCTGGGCGGTGAGGCTGACGCCGGCGGTCTGGGAATGGAAGCGCATCTGCCACGAGCGAGGGTTCTTCGCGCCGAATGTGTCGCGCATCTCTTTCGCCCAGATGCGCCGGGCGGCGCGATACTTTGCGATCTCCTCGAAGAAGTCGATCTGGGCGTTGAAGAAGAACGACAGGCGCGGCGCGAACTCATCGACGTCGAGGCCTCGAGCGATGGCCTGCTCGACGTAGGTGAGACCGTCCTTGAGCGTGAACGCGAGCTCCTGCTGGGCCGTGGAGCCGGCCTCTCGGATGTGGTAGCCGGAGATCGAGATCGGGTGCCAGCGCGGCATCTTCTGGGTGCACCACTCGATCATGTCCCCGCACAGGCGCATCGCGGGGTCGATCGGGAAGCACCACTCCTTCTGTGCGATGTACTCCTTGAGGATGTCCGCCTGGATCGTGCCTGCCAGTTGCTCTGTGCCAACGCCCTGGCCCTCCGCGGCGGCTACATAGAAGGCGAGCATGATTGCGGCCGGCGCGTTGATCGTCATCGAGACGGAGACCTCGCCGAGGTCGATGCCGGAGAACAGCGTCTGCATGTCGTCGAGCGTGTCGATCGCCACGCCCTCGCGCCCGACCTCGCCGAATGAGCGGGGATGATCGGAGTCGTGACCCATCAGCGAAGGCATGTCAAACGCCGTGGAGAGCCCGGTTTGGCCGTGATCGAGCAGGTAGCGGAAGCGCTCGTTGGTCTCCTCGGACGTGCCGAAGCCGGCGAACTGACGCATCGTCCACAGCCGGCCGCGGTACATAGTCGGGTAGATGCCGCGTGTGAACGGGTACTCGCCGGGGCGCCCGATCGGATCGCCGGCGGGTGGGTGGGCATCTATGTCGGCCTCGGTGTACAGCTCGCGGACGGGCTCGCCGGATAGGGTCCGGAACGAATCCCCACCCGCCGTCTTGCTCGCCTCCGCGTCCTTGGTTGCCTCCAAAGAAGGCTTCGCGCTCACCGCCATTACCCCCGGGATCCTACCGGCCGGGTATCGGGCGCCGTGCCGCTTATCGCGGTTGGGGGATTCACGGCGGCGAGGAGCGGGTAGGTCTCTGAGCGAGCAGGCGCAATCAAGCGCAGGCAAAGAGACGAAGGAGGAAATCGACATGGTTGCTCTGATCGCACTCGTGCTGATACTCGCCCTGCTTGGGGGCCTCGGCTTCGCCGTGCACGTGTTGTGGTACGTGCTGGTGATCGCAGTCATCCTGTGGCTGATCGGGTTCTTCGTGGGCGGCCTGCCCGAGGGTGGAGGACGACGCAGGTGGTACGGACGCTGGTAGCGTCCGGCGGCGATGACGCTCGTCGCTGAGCTCGAGCTCCCCGCCTTTGACTACATGGACCCGTCGCTGCGCGGGGAGCGCTTCCACGAGGAGATGGCGGCGGCGCGCGCGAAGGGCTGGCTCGCCGAGGGCCCGTACGGCTACATAGCGCTGGACCGCGAGTCGGCCGAGTTCTTCCTGCGCACCCGTTCCGCGATCTTCCCGGGGATGAAGATCGCGGAGATCTTCGGCGTGACGGAGGGGCCTCTGTATGAGCAGATGGTCCGCAACATCCTCCACGTCAACGGCCCCGACCACTCGCGGCTGCGGAGCCTCGTCAACCCGTCGCTCTCACCGAGGGCGGTGGAGCGCTACAGGCCTCGGATGCGGGGCTTTTTGGAAGGCCTGCTGGCGGATGCCGTGGAGTCGGCACGGGATGAGGATCTCGTCCGTTGCGACTTCGTCGAGGCTTTCGCCAAGCCCTATCCCTCGCAGGTGATCGCATCGGTGATGGGCGCTCCGCTTGCTGACGCGCCGCGGCTGCATCACTGGTCCAATTGGATCCAGAAGCAATTCGACGCGGGTTCGATGGCGAGCGAGAAGGAGCTGATCGAGCAGGCCGTCGAGGAGTTCTACGAGTACGCCGAAGCGCTTTTGGTCGAGCGCCGGGCGAACCCCGGGGACGACCTGATGTCGATGCTGATCGCCACCGAAGAGGAAGGCGATCGTCTGTCGGACGTGGAGTGCATCAACCTCGTCTTCAACATCCTCGCCGGCGGCGTCGACACGACCCAGAGCCAGCTCGCCCATGCGATTAGGCTCCTTGCCGAACATCCGGACCAATGGCAGCGCCTGCAGGAAGATCCCTCGCAGGCCGAGGGAGCGGTGGAGGAGGCGCTGAGGTACGAGCCCATCACGCCCTTCACGGCGAGGATCCTCACCGAGGAGATCTCATACCGTGACGTGACCTTCCCGCAAGACACGATCATGATGATCTGCGCGTTCACCGGCAACCGCGACCTCGGCGACGATGGCCGGCAGGACGCGGAGCGCTTCGACATCGCCGCCGCGCCGGAGGGGGGCCGCGGGCGGGCGCTGACGTTCGGCGCCGGCGTGCACTACTGCCTCGGTGCCAATCTGGCCCGCCTGGAGTTGCAGGAGGGGCTCGCGTTCCTGGCAACGCATCTGAAGGAGCTCGAGCTCGATGGCGATCCCGAGTTCGGCACCATCTCGGGGATCTACGGGCTGGACAGGCTGCCCGTGCGCTTCGAGAGGTGACCCTGAAGGTTGGAGGGGGGTCGTGAGGCGAAAAGGAGCGACATAGGTTGAGATGATGTTGAAGGGGTGCAAGGCGTTGTTGGTGGCGGCCCTCGCGAGCCTCGCGGTGGCGGGGAATACGCAGGCCGGTGAGTACCACGTGTATTCGTGCAGGACACCGTCGGGCGGAAGCGCACCGGCGGACGGATGGAGCGGGTCGAAGGCCGGGACGTATACATACGCGGAAAACACGTGTCAGCAGGGCGGCGCACTGATCGCTGCTCTTGGCGATGAGCCGCAACGCACGGCCAACACGGACGTAGCCACCTGGGCCTTCGCAGTCCCCAGCCCGGAGACGCTCGCCGGGGCGACGCTGTGGCGTGCCGGTGATACCGCCGGCGGCGCGGCAATCAACGCCACCTATCAGTTCTGGTTTGCTGGGTCGACCGAAACGAGCATCTTTGATGAATGCTTGGCGGTTCTGGGTTGTGCAGTTAAGGGCAACCGGACGCAGCCGCTGGCCGCCGAAAATCGCTTGCCAATGCCGAGCGCAAATCTGGGTGCGCACCTGTACATGAAGACGTCATGTGGAGGCATTAACGAATACAAATGCCCAGTCGGCAAAGGCGACGAACACGGGTACGCGTCGGTCATCTACTTGTATGCGGCTGACCTCGTACTCGAACAGGGCGGGGGGCCGACCGCGAGCAATGTGGGCGGCGAACTGGCGAGCGCGGGAACGGTAGCCGGCACGAGCGATCTGACGTTCAGCGCGAAGGAGGAAGGGGCTGGCGTGTACGAGGCGATCTTCAATGTCGACGGCCAGATCGTTCAGAGCACTGTCGTGAACGAAAACGGGGGACGCTGCAGGAACGTGGGCCAGACGAGGGACGGAACGGCGGCTTTCCTATACGTGCAGCCGTGCCTAGCGTCGGTGAGCGCGGACGTGGGCTTCGACACGACGAAGGTGAGCAACGGGCTCCATCACCTGGTTGTGAGCGTGATCGACGCCGCGGGCAACTCGGCGCCGGTGCTCGACAGGAACATCACGGTTGCCAACACCGGGGTCCCAGGACCACCGAATGGGACGAACGCCTCAGGGCAGGCGACGCTGGCGGCGAGCTGGAAGGGAACAGGGAAGGAGCGGCTGACGAGCTCCTACGGCCGCGCGCAGACTGTGCTCGGCCGGCTGACGGGGCCCGGAGGCGTGCCGATCGGCGGTGCGCTGATCGACGAGACGGCGACCCCGGAATACGCCGGTGCCAAGCCGCTGGCGATGGCCAGCCCGAGAACCGGTCCGGATGGGCGCTTCGAGGTGCGTGTGGCCCGCGGGGAGTCCTCGCGGACGCTGGTCTTTGCCTACCGCGCGCACATCGGCGATGCGCTGCCGGTCGCGACGCGCACGCTGAGACTGGGCGTGAGGGCGGGTGTGAGCCTGCGCGTCGCCCCGCGGACGGCGAGCGTGGGGAAGAGCATCTTCTTCAAAGGCGTGCTGAAGGGTGGGCCGCCACCCGCGGGCGGCAAGCAGCTGGTACTCGAGGCACGCTCCGCGGGGGAGGAATGGATCGAGTTCGATGTGATTCGGACCAAAGCTCACGGCCGCTTCCGCGCGAGCTATCGCTTCAAGTTCCCCGGCCCAGTCTCCTACCAGTTTCGGGTCCTGTGCAAGCAAGAGGCCGACTTCCCGTTTCTGGAAGCGGCGTCGAATGTGGTGGGGGTGAGGGAGCGGTGAGGGGCCGGCGAGCCCGAGCAGGCCGGTGCGCCCGGGTGGCCGTTGGTCTCCTGGCTGGTGCTGTCTGCTTTCTCATCCTGTCTTTCTCACCGGCGGTCGCGGGTACTTTCACGGCCGTGACCTGCCACGACCCGGCCGGAAACGCGGCCGGAACCCGGGGATGGGGGGTGGCGCCGGCGAACGGCCAGTACATCACCTACGCCGCGAGCTGTGCGAATGGCGGCCAGGGATCATTTGGGCTGACAATGGGTCCTGACCCGACCGGCAATTACTTCAACGGCAACGGCGACACGATGAGCTACGCCGTGCCTTCGGGACTTACGATCCTCAGCTACATCTTGCACCTGTACGCCTTTGGCGGCCCGTGCGCGATCCAAAGCGGACAGTGCGCCAACGGGCTCGGTCAGGTATGGGTCAATCACACCGGCCAGAGCGACCCGAACTATGACTATCGCAACCTTGGGAATGGCGCCGCCACGGTGACCGTGGGCGCCAGCGGACTGAGCGGCGTGAACTACGTGAACGTTGGCGTCAGCTGCGACCCCGGACAGGACCTCAACTACCCGTGCCCTGGCTCGGCGAACCCCGAGGCGCAGGCCCTGGTGAGCGGCGGGACCTTCACGCTCCTGGACTCAACGGTCCCCTCGGTGGCGAACGTCTCGGGCTCGCTCATCGCGGGCGGCGCTCTCACAGGGACCGACACGATCAGCTTCACCGCCTCGGACAGCGGTGGCGGCATCTACAGCGCGATCGCGCTCATCGACGGTCATCAAGCCCTCCAGGAGGTACCCGACATCAACGGTGGGCTGTGCGCGAACCTCGCGCAGCCCTCCAGCGCCACGATGGCCTTCGCGGCGCCCCAGCCTTGCAGGACCACCGAGAACATCAGCGTCCCGCTCGACACGACGCAGCTCTCGGCAGGGCAGCATCACCTGCAGGTGATGGTCAAGGATGCCGCCGGCGACGAGGCGACTGCCTATGACGGCACGATCACGAGCATCGGGCCAGGCAGTCCCGCCGTGACACGAGGGGCGCTCAATGGCACGAATGCCTCTGATCAGGCCAAGCTCACCGCTCACTGGATACGGACTCGCAAGGTGGCCCTGACGAGCAGCTACGGGGTGCGCAACCGGATCTCGGGGACCCTCACCACCCTCGCTGGCCAGCCGGTCTCCGATGCAATGATCGATGTGTACGAGACCCCGGCCTACCAGGGCGCCCCGGCACGGCGGATCGGCGGTGTCTCTACTGGGCCTACTGGCCAGTGGTCGTTTACGCTCGCTGCGAGCGTGGCTTCTGGCACGCTGAGCTTTCGCTATCGCAGCCATGCCAACGACACCATCCCGGTCGCGACAGCGGCCCTCAGGCTGCGGGTGCACGCGGCGATCGCGTTGAGCGTTGTGCCTCACACGGCGAGCGTTGGGCGGAAGATCTTCTTCAGCGGTACTTTGCATGGTGCGCCGATCCCCGAAGCTGGCAAGCAGCTCGTACTGGAGGCCTCCTCAGGCGGGGAATGGATCCAGTTCGACACGGTCAGCACGAACGCGAAGGGCCACTACCACTCCAGCTACCGTTTCAAATTCCCCGGCCCGATCACCTACCAGTTCCGCGTCCTGTGCAAGCACGAAGCCGACTTCCCGTTTCTGGAAGGAGCATCGAATGTCGTGCGGGTGAGAGAGCGCTAGGACCGCTCACGCGCGGCGGCTGCGTTCGAGCTCCTCCTGCAGGCGCTCGAGCACGCGCACGACGCGCAGCCCGCTGTGGCCATCCGAGCGTGGCGTGGTGCCGTCTTTGATCGACGCGACGAAGTGCTCGCACTCCAACCGTAGTGGCTCGTCGTTTGAGATTCGTGGCGAGAACATGTCGCCACTGCGGGTGATGTACTCGCCGTAGGAGCGGGTGTTCTCGTCGAAGCCCTTGTCATAGACGGTCAGCTTCCCCGCTACCGCCATGTCGTCGAACGTCGCCATCCGCTTGGAGCCGACCACCGTGAAGCGTCGCTCCTTGTGGGGGTCCAGCCACGAGAGGTGCAGGTGGGCGGATATGCCCGAGGGGAAGCGCAGGAAGCAGAAGACGACATCCTCGATCCCCGGCTGCAGGTAGGACTCGCCACGGGCGCTGACCTCGACCGGCTCCTCGCCCACCAGGTGCAGCAGAACCGAGATGTCGTGGGCGCCGAGGCTCCAGAGGGCGTTCTCGTCGGCGCGTATCTTGCCCAGGTTCAGGCGGTTGCCGTACACGTAGTGGATGTCGCCGAGCTCGCCCCCATCGGCGAGCTCCTTGAGCTTCTGCACCCCAGGGTGGTACTCGAGAAGGTGGCCCACCATCAGGGTTCGTCCCGTCCGCTCAGCCGCATCGACGGCGCGCTTGGCGCCGGCCACCGACTGGGCGAGGGGCTTCTCCACAAAGCAGTGCTTGCCGGCCTCCAGCACCCGCACGGCGAGCTCGGCGTGCGTGGGCACGGGCGTTGCGAGCACGATCGCATCGAGCGTCTGATCCTCGAGCAGGTCCTCGAAGCGGCCGGTCATCTTCGCGCCCGGCATCATCGGCGCAACCCGCTCGCGGGCGGTCTCGGAGGCGTCGCAGCACCAGACGAGCTCGGCGTCCGGCAAACCGTGGAAGTTGCGGGCCAGGTTCGGACCCCAGTAGCCAAGACCGACAACACCGACGCGGAGAGGGTCGCTCATCGCGGGCATGCTAGCGGCGCCTCGGACCGGGCGAATCCGATAGCGGGCCAACGCCACTCATTTCGGCAACACTGTCAAAGCATGCCGTGGCCATGATCCACTGTGCAATCCTCTCCTCCGCATCGCGTTGCGTGCGCGCCGTGGGGCTCGTAGCCACGGACAGAAGAACCTGGCCAAGCTGTGCGGACAGCTATGTTGTCGGCCTCAATGAATGGATCGTTGCCGAGACAGGCCGACGGCCATGTCCCGCTGCTGACGGTAGCCGTGCTCTCTTATGACGGCCGTCATCTGCTGGAGGTGATCCTGCCCTCGCTGGCCCACCAACGCTTTCGTGACTTCGAGGTCGTGGTGGTGGACAACGGCTCGCGTGACGACACTGTTCCATGGCTTCGGGAGCACTGGCCCGACGTCGAGGTCGTGTCATTGCCGATCAACATTGGCGTGACCGCCGCGCTCAACGTATGCGCGGGCTCTGGTCGCGGTGAGCTCGTTGGACTGTTCAACAACGACGTCGAGCTCGATCCCGACTTTCTGGCCGAGCTGGTGGCCGCGTTGGGCGACAACCCAGCGGCGGGTTGGGCGGGCCCCAAGCTCATGGACTTCTACGACCGCGAGGTCATCGACGGTGCCGGTGACATCTTCATGTGGACCGCCAAGGGCGAGCGCCGAGGCCACGGCCAGCGTGACCATGGTCAGTACGACGCATCCCGCGCCATCTTCGGGGCTTGCGGAGGGGCTGCTTTATACCGTCGCGATGTGTTTGGGGACGTCGGAGCATTCGATGAGGCTTTCTTCGCCTTCTACGAGGACGTCGACTGGAACCTGCGCGCCCAGCTCCGCGGCTACAGCTGCCGGTACGTGCCGGCGGCAGTCGCCTACCACATGGGGAGCGCCACCATCGGAAGCGGGCTCACCGACTTCACTTGCTACCACCTGTGGCGCAACGTGCTGTGGATCATCGCCAAGGATTTGCCCACGAGCGCTCTCCTTCGCCACGCGCCGGCGCTCCTCATGGGCCAACGGGACAACCTCATCTATGCGGCAGGGCACAGAAAGCTCAAGATCCTGTGGCGCGCATGGCGCGACGCCCTGCGCGGGCTCCCGCGCGTGCTGCGAAGTCGCCGCGAAGTGCAGGCGAGAAGGAGGATCGGCCTGAGGGAGCTCGAGGCCATCACGGGCCTCGACGGCGGCGTCCAATAATGTCATTCTCGTGAAGGCCGTGATTCTTGCCGGTGGCTTCGGCTCGCGACTCAGCGAGGAGACCGCCGTGCGTCCCAAGCCGATGGTCGAGATCGGTGGCAAGCCGATGCTCTGGCACATCATGAAGATCTACGCCGCCCACGGGATCGAGGAGTTCGTGATCTGCCTTGGGTACAAGGGCTACCTGATCAAGGAGTACTTCGCCAACTACTACCTGCATACGTGCGACGTTTCGTTTGACTTGGCGAAAGGCGACATGGAGGTCCATCGCTCAGCGACCGAGCCGTGGAAGGTCACGCTTGTGGACACCGGAGAGCAGACGATGACGGGCGGGCGGCTCAAGCGCGTGCTGAGCTACGTGGAGGATCAGGACTTCTGTTTCACCTACGGCGATGGGCTCTCCGACGTGGATATCACCGCGGCGATCACCTTCCATCGTGAGCAGGGAACGAAGGCGACCGTCACGGCAGTGCAGCCCGCGGGGCGGTTCGGGGCGATAGATGTCGACGGCGAGCGAGTGAGCGGCTTCGAGGAGAAGCCGCGCGGCGATCGCGCGTGGACCAACGGCGGCTTCTTCGTGCTCTCCCCCGGTGTCGCCCGGTACTTGGACGGCGATGACCGCCTCGTGTGGGAGCAGCAGCCGATGCGTGCGCTCGCGGCCGACGGTGAGCTTTCAGCCTTTCGCCACGAGGGCTTCTGGCAACCGATGGACACGCTGCGTGACCGCAACCAGCTCGAGGAGCTGTGGGATTCAGGCCTTGCCCCATGGCGAACGTGGGAGTGATGCTGTGAGCGACACCGCGGGTAAGGCTCCGGGTACCTCCCCCTCACCTGGCAGCGGTACCGTCGATCCCGGCTTCTGGCGCGAGCGCCGTGTTCTGCTGACCGGGCACACCGGCTTCAAGGGAGCCTGGCTGGCGCTGTGGCTGCAGTCGCTCGGCGCTCGCGTGACGGGCTTCTCCAAGGGCGTGCCGACGGAGCCCTCGCTGTATGAGCTGGCGCGCGTCGGAGGGGGCATGGAGAGCATCGAGGGCGACATCCGCGACCACGCGGCGATCGCCACGGCGGTAGCGGCGGCCCGCCCGGAGGTCGTCGTGCACATGGCGGCGCAGTCGCTCGTGCGCCGCTCGTTCGCCGAGCCGCGCGAGACGTATGAGACGAACGTGATGGGCACGGTCAACCTGCTCGACGCCGTGCGCCTGAACGGGGATGGCGTACGGGCCCTCGTGAACGTGACCTCGGACAAGTGCTATGAGAATCGCGAGTGGGAGTGGGGCTACCGCGAGGACGAGCCGATGGGCGGCCACGATCCCTACTCCAACTCCAAGGGCTGCGCTGAGCTGGTTACGGCCGCGTTCCGCAGCTCGTTCTTCTCCGATCCCGACGGCACACGCCTCGCCTCGGCACGTGCTGGCAACGTCATCGGGGGTGGGGACTGGGGCGAGGACAGGCTCGTGCCGGACATCATGCGCGCGGCACTCGCCGACGAGCAGGCGCGGGTGCGCAACCCCAACTCCATCCGTCCCTGGCAGCACGTGCTCAACCCGCTCAGCGGCTACCTCGTGCTCGCCCAGGCGCTGTGGGACTCACCCGAGCACGCCACCGGCTGGAACTTCGGCCCCGCCGACGAGGACGCCCGTCCGGTGGGGTGGATCGTCGAGCGGATGAGCGAACTGTGGCCGCAGGGGCTCCGCTGGGCCCTGGACGACGGTCCCCATCCCCATGAGGCGCGCTTCCTCAAGCTCGACTCCTCCCGCGCGCGGCTGCGCCTCGGCTGGCGCCCGCTCGTGGGGATGGAGGAGACCCTGCAGAGCATCGTCGACTGGTATCGCGAGCTGCGCGACGGCGGCGACATGCGTGCCCTGACGTTCGGCCAGATCGAGTCCTTTCAATACGCTGCCCCCTTGCCATGACCCAGACCTCCTGCCGATTCTGCGCCGCCGCCGTGGAGGCCGTCTTCGCCGATCTCGGCATGTCGCCGTTGGCGAACTCCTACCTGCCGCCTGAGGCGGCCAACAGCATGGAGCCGTTCTACCCGCTGCGTGCGCTGGTCTGCGGCGAGTGCTTCCTCGTCCAGCTCGAGGAGTTCCAGACGCCCGAGCGGATCTTCTCCGACTACGCCTACTTCTCCTCGTACTCCTCCAGCTGGCTCGATCACAGCCGCCGCTACTCCGAGCAGATGATCGCCCGTTTCGGCCTCGGCGACTCCAGCCACGTCGTCGAGATCGCCTCCAACGACGGCTATCTGCTGCAGTTCTTCCACGAGCGCCAGATACCAGTGCTCGGCATCGAGCCGGCGGCCAACGTGGCCAAGGTGGCGCTTCAGAAGGGCATACCGACGCTGGTCGAGTTCTTCGGTCGTGACACCGCCCGCTCGCTGGCCGACGAGTCCTCGGCAGACCTACTACTCGGCAACAACGTGCTGGCCCACGTCCCCGACCTCAACGACTTCGTCGCCGGCATGAAGATCCTGCTGGCGGAGGACGGTGTCATCACGATGGAGTTCCCACACCTGATGCGCCTGATCGAGGACAACCAGTGGGACACGATCTACCACGAGCACTTCTCCTACTTCTCGTTCTTGACCGTCAGCCGCGTCTTCGAAGCCCATGGCCTGCGCCTGTTTGACGTCGAGGAGCTACCCACCCACGGCGGCTCGCTGCGCATCTACGGCGCTCACGCCGAGGACCGCGAGAAGCCCGAAACCGACGCCGCGCGCGAGCTGCGCGAGCGCGAGCGAGCAGCCGGCTTGGAGGACCTCGACACCTACCTCGGCTACGGTCGCCGGGTCGAACAGGACAAGCGCCAGATCCTCAGCTTCCTGATCGACCTCAAGGAACAGGGTCTCAGCGTCGTCGGCTACGGCGCGCCGGCCAAGGGCAACACGCTGCTGAACTACTGCGGCGTGGGGCGCGATTTCGTCGAGTACACGTGCGATCTGAACCCCCACAAGCAGGGGCACTTTCTGCCCGGCAGCCACATCCCGATCCGCTCGCCCGAGGCGATCCGCGAGGAGCGGCCAGACGTGGTGCTGATCCTGCCGTGGAACCTCAAGGACGAGATCGTCGAGCAGCTGGCCTTCATCCGCGAGTGGGGCGGGCGCTTCGCGGCGCGCACGCCAGAGCTTCAGCTCATCCCTAACGTTGGTCACCGATAGTTATGAAGACTGATCAAATGGGGCTCGCCAAGCTGCCGACGATGCTCGACGAGATTCGTGAGGCGCCTCCGATCGTGCGGCCCTCGCGCTACTGGGAGTATCTCAACGAACTAAACCTAGGCCAGCTCGCCGAGGACGGCTTCGACGAGTTCAAGCGCACGATCAACACCAACTACTTCCAGTTCCAGATTGTCGCCCTGCGTTCTCCGCAGTACCGGGCGGTGACACGCGCGTGGCTTCGGCACCCGCGCGTAGCTGTGTTTGGTGCGCGGCTTGCTGAGCGACTCGTTGACTCATCGGGGCCCATCGCTCGGATGGACAAGACCTACGCGTTCTACCTGGCGCTCTTGTGGGAGTACGTGCATCGTCGCGACCGCCGTCGGTTACTGCTGCAGCTCGAGGAGCCACTGCTCGGACACCCGGTCTACATTGACTATCGCGGTCGCCGAGTAAGCGAGGATCTCTGCAACTCAGTGCTCGAGTTCACGGCGATCACCGAGGCGATACCTGCCGATGAGCCGATCGGCAGTGTGATCGAGCTCGGCGCAGGGTACGGTCGCCTCGCGTGGGTGTTCCTGACGGTGTTGCACGACGTCCGCTATCTCGTTGTCGACATCCCTCCCGCGCTGGCGATTGCCGAGCAGTATCTCTCGACTCTCTTCGCGGATCGGCGCGTGTTCGGTTTTAGGCACTTTGACAGCTATGCGGACGTCGCAGACGAGTTGCAGGCTGCACAGCTCGTGTTTCTCACCCCCAACCAACTCGATCTCCTGCCCCCTCAACAAGTGGACTTGTTCGTCAACGTCAGCTCGTTGCACGAGATGCGCCCTGACCAGATCGAGCACTACTTCGACGCGATTGGGACGCATTGCGCGGGGCGCTTCTACACGAAGCAGTGGCAGCGGTCGATCAACGAATTCGACGACCTGGTCGTCTCTCATGACGACTACCCCGTGCCCCCCGGTTGGCAGGTGGTGTTCGACCGGACACACCCGGTGCAGGTTGAGTTCTTCGAGGCGCTCTACAAGCTGAACGAGGCGAGCGCCGTCCCCGCGTGATGAGGTTTGAGGCGACGCCGCTGCCGGGTGTGTGGGTCATCGACCTCGACCGGCTGGGCGACGAGCGCGGCTGGTTCGCCCGCACGTTCGACGCTGAAGAGTTCGAGGCGCGTGGTCTGAACTCCACAGTTGTGCAGTGCAACGCATCCTTCAATGCTCGCAGCGGCACGCTGCGCGGCCTGCACTATCAGGCCGAACCCCACGGCGAGTCAAAGCTCGTACGCTGCGTGCGCGGCGCGATCTTTGATGTCGCGGTCGACCTGCGTCCCAACTCTCCGACGCGCTGCCGCTGGCACGGCACCGAGTTAAACGCTGATAGCGGCCGTGCGTTTTATATCCCCGCGGGGCTCGCCCACGGCTTTCAGACGCTCACCGACGACTGCGACGTTCTCTACCAGATGGGTCACCGCTACGTCCCTGATGCCGCCCGGGGTGTCCGGTGGGATGACCCCGCGTTTGCGATCGAGTGGCCGTCGCCGGGCGGCGAGCGGATTATTTCCGAGCGCGACGCCTCCTACGCGGATTTCGAGTCGTGACGCGCGTACTGCTCACAGGCGCTACGGGCTTCATCGGCGCGCACGCCGTCGATGCGCTGGTCGCCGGCGGCCACGAGGTTCACGCCGTGGCGCGCCGGGGAGGCAAACCTCGCGATGGCGTGGTCTGGCACGAGGCGGACCTGCTTGAGCCGGGAGCGGCTGAGCGGCTGAGCGGCGATTCGCAAGCGAGCTGCCTGCTGCATCTGGCGTGGTATGCAGTTCCGGGCAGCTTCTGGACCGCGCGCGAGAACGAGCGTTGGATCGATGCGAGCCTGCGTCTGCTGCGCGCCTTCGGGGAGGCTGGCGGCCGCCGAGCCGTTATGGCCGGCACCTGCGCCGAGTATCGGTGGGGTGTGGACATGCTGCGTGAGCAGGACACGCCGCTCGGTCCGGCTACTGCGCTTGAACCGGCCACACTCTACGGGGCCTGCAAGCACGCCACGCACGTCGCGGCGTCGGCAGTCGCCGGGCAGCTCGACGTGTCTCTCGCGTGGGGGCGCATCTTCTTTCTGTACGGCCCCGGGGAGCCCACCGGTCGGCTCGTCTCGAGCGTGGTCCGCAGCCTGCTGGCCGGCGAGGAGGTTGCGACGACCGATGGGCATCAGCGACGAGACTTCCTGCATGTCGCTGACGTCGCGGGTGCGTTCGTAACGCTGCTCGACAGTCACCTCACCGGCGCGCTAAACATAGCCTCCGGCAAGGCCGTTCCGGTGCGCGACATCGTGGAGTTGATCGAGCAGGCGGCGGGCGTGCACGAACGGGTGCGCTTTGGTGCTTTGCCGACCCGCCCCGACGAGCCGGACGTGATCGCCGGAGATGCGCAGCGCATGCGCGAGGAGCTCAGCTTCCGCCCCACCATCGGATTGGAGCAGGGGCTCGCGGAGACGGTGGCCTGGTGGCGTTCTGGGGCGGGGACGGCTCACGTGTCGGGAGCCTCGGGAAAGGAGGGTAACCTGGCGGCCATGGATGGTCGTAAGCAGAAGCCTGATCCCCACCGGCCCTCGGAGCGTGCGTGAGCGGGTCCGAAGGCGAGGAGATCCTCGCCGCCCGAGCAGTTGAGCTGACCAACCACGACCCGGCGCTCCCACCGGAGGGGCCGGTCGAGGGAGATGCTGTCGCGGCCGTGCTCACGAGCCGCGAGGCCGGTGGAATCGCCACGCGGGGTGGAGCGATGCGAGTTGCTGGCTACGTGTTCAATGCCGCACTCGGTGCTGTCGCTGCGGCCTTCCTGTTTCGCCATCTCGGCACCAAAGATGTTGGCACCTATGTGACCGCGCTGTCGATTGCTGCCATCGTCGCGGGACTCTCGGACCTCGGTTTGACCACGCTTGGCTTGAGGGAACTGTCGGTGCGGGATCCTACGGGCCGCGCTCGCCTGATGAGCAATCTGCTCGGCCTGCGTATCGGCCTTACGCTCGTGGGCATCGGGGGTTCAGTTATCTTCGCGGTCGCGGTGGGCTACCGGCCGGTGCTTGTCGCTGGCGTGGCGCTGGCAGGCGCCGGACTGCTCGTGAATAGCGTTCAGGCCACGCTCGCTCTGTCGCTAATGAGCCGATTGCGGTTGGGCCTCATTACCGCTACCGAAACCGCCCGCCAAGCGCTCATGACCGGGCTCACGATCGCGCTTGTCGCGATCGGGACCGGAGTCCTGTCGTTCATCAGCCTGTTAATACCGGTTGGCCTGCTGTTCATGGCGATCACGGCATGGCTGGTCCGCAGCGAGGTACCTCTGCGGCCGCGCTTCGATCGCGCCGAATGGCGGTTGCTTGCCGGCGAGGTTCTTCCGTTTGCGGCTGCGATTGCGCTCGGGCTGATCTACTTCCGTCTGTCGGTGATCGTGGTGTCGCTGACCGCCAGCGCAACGCAGCTCAGTTACTTCGGCCTATCGTTCCGGATCCTCGAAGTGCTGATCGTGATCCCCGGCGTGATGGTCAGCGGTGTGTTTCCGATCTTTGCGCGGTCGGCGCTCCACGATCGGGAGCGTCTAGCATATGCCGTCTCACGCGTGTTTATCGTGGCGCTGATCGTGGGCGTTTGGTTCACGCTGGCGCTTGCGATCGGCGCCCCAGTTGCGATTAAAAGTCATCGGCGGCGCTGCATTCTCCAAGGCGACCGGGGTGCTACGAATTCAGGCAATCGGACTCGGCGGAACCTTTGTAGCCTCCGTCTGGGGTATGACCCTGATCAGTCTCCGACGCTATCGGACACTGGTGCTGTTCGCCCTCGGGACCCTCGTGGTTGGGGCCGCCCTTGTCGTGGTGCTCTCCACGACACATGGAGCTCAGGGTGCCGCGCTGGGGACTGCAATCACCGAGGTGGCTGGCGCCGTGGCCATTCCATTCCTGCTCATGCGCTCAGACCCCCAAATTGTGCCTGCGATGACGATGGTGCCACGCGTGGCCCTCGCGGGTGGCGTGGCCGCCCTCGTCGTCTTGATACCAAACATCACCGCGATCGCCGCAGTCGCCTCGGCGACGGTTGCCTACTTTGTGATACTGCTCGCAGTGCGCGCGATCCCCGAGGAGCTGCTTCAGGAGGTTCGCCGCCTACGTGAGCGATATGCCCGGCAAGGGCCAAGGGGGTGAGCGTGGTCTCGGTAAGCGAGCGAGACGAGCCGACGTCCCGACCGGCGAGCTCGAAATCATGCCCGCTGTGCGGCGGCCACTCGGTCTTCGCCTTTGTTGCCGAGGATCGCAATCGGCGCACGAGCAGGGAGAGCTTCTCCTATCGCCGCTGCGAGGTTTGCTCGACGATCTTCGTGGTCGATGTCCCTGGTGACCTTGCGCCTTACTACGAGGGCGACTACTACCCGTTTGACGCTGCTGGCGAGCCACTCTGGCGTAGTAACCGGGGGTTGTCGGCCGCCGAGGCGTGGCGGGTGGACGCCTTGCGCAGGATGGTTGATACAGGCCGGCTGATCGACGTGGGGGCCGGGACGGGTGGATTTGTAGCCGCAGCCCAAGACGGCGGCTTCCAGGTGACCGCCCTTGAGATGGATAGCGAGTGCTGCAATTACATACGGACTCGCCTCGGCGCTGAGGCGATCAGCACCGACGACCCGCTGACTAGCTTGCGTGCTCTTCCTGCTGCGCGCGTGGTCACCCTCTGGCATGTACTCGAGCATCTACGGGAGCCCGCGGAGATGATAGGAGTCGCGGCCGAATCCTTGGAACCCGGCGGAGTGCTCGCGATCGCCGTGCCGAACCCCAATTCGCTCCAGTTCAAGCTGCTGCGCACTCGCTGGGCGCATCTCGACGCTCCCCGGCATCTATGCCTGATGCCCGGCGATGCGATCGTCCGGCGCGCGCGCGAGGTCGGTCTGGAGCCGATCGGGGGGACGACCATCGATCCTTCGGGCGTCGCATGCACCCTGCACGGATGGGTCGCTGCACTCTGGAACTTCTCGCGCGGCCCCGCACCTGGAATCGTGATGTGGGCCGGCGCACACGTCGCCGACGCGCTCGCGCCAGTCGAGCGGCGGGGGACTCTTGGCGCTGCTCTCACCCTGTTCCTGCGCAAGCCTGACGCCTGACGTGCGTGCAGATGGCGCGGACACCGTCGTCGTTCATCTCGTGTGGGCGCCGCTCGGACCGGAGGCGTTAACACGCTTCGCCGAGTCCTATAGGCGGCACGTAGCGGGGGTGGAGCACCGGCTGCTCATCCTGCTCAATGGTTTTCGGGCCGACCAGGACCTCGCGCCCTGGCGGCGAGCGCTTAAGCATCTGCAGCACGAGGAGCTCCGCATCGCCGACCCGGTACTCGACCTCGCCGCCTACCGACAGGCTGTCGAGCTCGTCCCTGCCGCGCGTTACTGCTTTCTTAACTCCTACAGCGTGGTGCGCGCTGACGGCTGGCTCGAGCTGATGACGTCGATCGCAAGTCGTCCCGGCGTCGGCGCAGTCGGCGCGAGCGGATCGTGGGGGAGTCAATTCTCCCACACGCGCTACAACCTTGGCCTTGGTGGCCCGTACCGGCCTGTGTTCGCAGACCGTGGGGCGACGAATCGCGTGTTCGCCGGAATGTCCCTCGACGATACACCAACCGCGTCTCTGCTCTCGAGTCGGCTCAGGCTCGCGTTCGCCGCGGCGCGCGAGCTTATCGCCCACTCGGTTGCGTTCCCGGCCTTCCCCTCGCCACACCTGCGCAGCAACTGCTTGATGATCGATCGAGACGTCTGGATGCGCGTATGTCGTCAGGCTCCGTCGGACAAGTTCGGTGCCTATCGCCTCGAGAGTGGGCGGCGCGGCATCACCCCTCGCCTGAAGGCGATGGGCCTGCGTGCGCTCGTGGTCGGGCGCGATGGGCGCAGCTATGAGACCTCGGAATGGCCGGCGAGCAGGACCTTCTGGCAAGGCAACCAGGAGAACCTGCTGGTCGAGGACAACCAGACGCGCGTCTATCAATACGGTGATCCAGAGGTACGGGCTGTGCTGTCCGGTTATGCGTGGGGATCGCAGGCGGACCCAACCGCGGCGGGGCTCTCAGCCATTGCGTAAACGCGCCCGCGAACCATGAACCAAACCCCTAATCCCACAGTGACCGCCGCGATTCTCAACTACGATGGCAGGCATCTGCTTGAGGTCGTGCTACCGTCGCTGGCTGCGCAGACCTTCACTGATTTCAGGACGGTTGTCGTGGACAACGGCTCGCGTGACGACAGCGTAAGCTGGCTGCGGGCCACTTGGCCGACTGTGGAGATCGTTGCGCTGCCGCAGAACGTCGGTGTCACACCGGCGCTGAATGTCTGCCTTGGCGCGGCCGAGAGTGACTTCGTCCTGCTCCTCAACAACGATATGGAGCTTGAGCCCGACTGCCTGGCGGAGTTGGTCAGGACCCTGCAGGAGTATCCGCTCGCGAGCTCGGCGTGTCCGAAGCTCATCGATTACTACGACCGGGCCGTTCTCGACGGTACTGGCGACATTTACATCTGGAACGGCGCCGCCAATCGGCGTGGTCAGGGTGAACGGGACGACGGGCAATACGACCAGCCACAGGCAATCTTTGGCGCCTGCGGAGGAGCGGCTCTGTACCGTGGCTCGGTACTTGATCTGGTTGGTGGCTTCGATGAGCAGTTCTTCGCCATCTATGAGGATGTCGACTGGTCGTTTCGTGCGCAGCTCGCCGGGTTGTCGTGCCGCTACGTGCCAACCGCCGTTGCCTACCACATGGGATCGGCCACACTCGGCCGTGAGCTGAACGACTTCACCCTGTACCACAACTGGCGCAATGGAATCTGGGTTATCGCCAAGGACTATCCGCCGTCCGCGCTGCTCAGGAACTGCCATAGGCTGCTCGGCCGCCAAATCCTGCATCTCGGCTATGCGCTGTTCAACGGTCGGATCAGGCTGTGGCTGCGGGTGTGGCGAGATGCGCTGCGCGGATTGCCCGAGATACTTCGTAAGCGTCGGGGGGTGCAGGGCATGCGCCGGGCGACGGCGGACGATCTGAACGCAGTGATCGGTACTCGCTGGTGAGCAGTGAGTGAGTCGTCCACGCCTCGCGTCAGCGCCGTGGTGCTTCACCACCGTGACCCCGAGCTCCTCGATGTGATCCTCGGGTCACTCTCTGCTCAGCGCTATCGAGACTTCGAGGCGATCGTCGTCGACGATGCTTCCAGCGATGGCTCTGCGGAGCATCTGCAGGAGCATTGGCCGCAGGTGCGGGTCGTACGAACTGGTGAGTCTAACGTCGGTGTGGCGGCCGCGCTCAATGTGGGTGTCGGTGCGGCACGCGGCGAGCTGATCGCCCTGCTGAACAACGATCTGGAGCTTGAGCCGAGCTGGCTGGGCGAGCTCGTCGCTTCTCTGGATCGCAATCCACAGGCAGGCTCGGCAGCCTGCAAGCTGCGTAACTTCTACCGCCGTGGTGAGCTCGATGGAGCCGGAGACGTCTTTACACGCGCTGGTGGCGGTGTCAAGCGGGGCAACGGTGAGCCCGATCGGGGTCAGTACGACAGTGAGGACGAGGTTCTCGCACCGACAGGCGGTGCCGGGCTATATCGCCGCACGGCGCTTGACGAGATAGGACCGTTTGACGAGTCGTTCTTCGCTTATTTCGAGGATGTCGACTGGGGTCTGCGCGCGCAGGCGGCAGGCTTGCGGTGTGTCTACAACCCGGCGGCGGTCGGCTACCACATGGAGGGACGCACAACCGGCGGTAAGGCGAACCGCACCTACTACGCGTTTCAGTCCTGCAACACCATCGGGGTAATGGTCAAGAACGTGCCGATGGGCTGGATCGTGTCCCACATCCCGTGGGTCGTGGCCCACCAGGTCGGGGGACTCGTGCGGAGCACGCGTGCCGGCATGCTGGGCGCCCACCTGCACGGTCTTAGACTTGCTCTCGCGAAGCTTCCACGATGGCTGCGTTCGCGCCGGGAACTTGCGGGCTCCAGAACGCTGAGCGCGCACGAGTTCAGTCGTGCGCTGGCGGTGGGCTCGCCAAAGCCATGAGCGAGGAGATCTATCTAGCTCACCTCGTTTGGGCGCCGCTTGGCATTGCGCCCCTGCGACGTTTCCTTGCCTCCTACAGACGTCACCCGAGCGGCGCAGAGCATCGTCTGCTCATCATCTACAACGGCTTTCAGCGGGATCACGACATCGCTTCCTGGGAAGCCGAGCTGAGCGGCATCGCCCACGAGGCCGTTCATATTCCCACGGCGGTGCAGGACATCGACGCCTATCGGTATGCCGCCGATCACGCGCCGGCGGAGCGGTATTGCTTCGTGAACTCCTATTGCGTGCTGCTCGTTGACGATTGGCTGACGCCGTTCATGACTGCGCTGGACAACCCAAACGTGGGTCTCGCAGGCGCGTCTGGCTCGTGGGCGAGTCGTTCCTCGCACCTGCGATTCGGCCTGCACCTCGGCGGGCCCTATGCCCAGCTGCTCGGTGATCGCGCGAACAACAGCCGCTTGTTTCGTGCGCTCTCCGACGGCGATGACGACGCACGCACCAGGTTGACGCGAAGGGTCGAGACGGCGACGGCGATCCCACGGACATTGCGCGGCTTTCCGGGCTTCCCGGCACATCACCTGCGCACGAATGCGTTCGCCGTCTCGCGTGAGGTGTGGATGCGCATACGCTTTGGTCGGCTGCGAAGCAAGCTCGATGCGCATCTGCTCGAGAGCGGACGGGCAAGCATCACGCGCCAGGTGCAGGCGCTGGACCTCCATACCGTGGTCGTTGGCCGTGACGGCACTTACGCCCCCGGGCAGTGGCCTTCGAGCTGCACTTTCTGGCAGGCGGATCAGCAGAATCTGCTGATCGCCGACAACCAGACCGAGGTCTACGCGCATGGCAACGCCCAACTGCGCGTGGCTCTGTCGCGCTACGCGTGGGGGGCGGCCGCCGAACCTTCAATCCACGTATAGCGCCTGACAGCTGACGCTTGAGACCTACGAGCCAATCCGCTGATAGGAGCGATGTTGGCGTAGCGCCATGAGCCACCCCTCACTTGCCGAGCCCAGCTTCACCTTTGTCCTCTGCTCACGAGCCCCCGATCGAAATGAACGCCACTCGCGCAGTCCCGCAATGCGGCCCCGCAACGGCGCCAATGTACGGTCGCTGACCGCGACATAGGCAATGTAAGCCAGGTCATACAGCAGGATCCCCGGTAGTGCGCGCGCCAGCTGGCCGGTCGTAGCGTTGCGGACGAGCAGCCTGACGCGGTTGCGACCCACCAGAAAGTACTTGCCCGCGGAACCCTCTCCCGAGCTCGCCGAGCCGTGGTGATAGGCAACGCCCGCAGGCTCATATACCGCGATCCAGCCCGCGGCGCGAGCGCGCCAGGCGAGGTCGACGTCCTCGAGGTAGGCGAAGAAGCGCTCGTCCAGGCCGCCGACCGTATTGAACATGGCCGCCCGGTAAAGCGCGAAGCAACCGCTGGCACCAAAGACCTCGCATGCATGCTGTGCCTCTGTCGACGGGCGCCCTGAGAGCCGCTCCGTGGCGATGCCCAGCGAGTCGACCTCGATTCCGGCCGAGTTGATCAGGCTCGGATTGGATTTGAAGCGAACCTGCGCGGCGACCGAGCCGATGCGCTCATCCTGCGCGCCGGCGGCAAGCAACCGAGCAAGCGCGTCGGGCTCGATGCGTGCATCGTCGTTGACCAGCGCCACCCAGTCGCCGCTGGACGCGGCCACGCCGCGTTGGACACCGCCCGCGAAACCGACGTTGCTGCCGGACTCGATCAGCCGGACGTCCGGCCAGTGCCGGCGTATGAAGGGCGCAAGGCCACCGTTGTCGACGACGATCAGCTCGGCCCCGCCGGGCACCGCTGCGGCTGCGTCTAAGCACGCCGTGAGGCACTCGGCCAGCGCCTCACGCTGGCGGTAAGCGACGACGACTACCGAGATGGTGGGCCCGGCCATGGCGGCGCCAGCCTAACGGCAGTCCGTATCGTGTCGCCGCGTGATCTCGATCGTGATCCCGGTGAAGGACGGTGGAAGCGACCTTGTGCGTTGCCTGCAGGGCATTAGCGCTCAGGTCATCGACGACGAGGTTGAGATAGTCGTCATCGACTCTGGCTCCACGGACGGAAGCGTCGTGCAGGCACGCGAGCGTGGCGCATTCGTGCGCGAGATTCCGGCGCGTGAGTTCAGCCACGGCTCAGCCCGCAACCTCGGGGCGAGCCTGGCGAGCGGTGAGTGGCTAGTCTTCATCAGCCAGGATGCCCATCCGGTCGATGAGCGGTGGCTCGAGCGTCTGACTGGTCCCCTGCGCGAGCAGGAGTCCCTGGTGGGCGGCGTCTATGGGCGCCAGTTGCCCCATCCCGGGGCGAGACCGCCGGAGCGCTACTTTCTGGACTTCCTCTATGGCGCCCAGGCGCGCCGGCAATCGGCTGCGGGCACGCACGAGCTGACGATGGAGACGACGCTTTTCTCCAACGTCAACGCCGCGATGCCCCGCTCGCTCTGGGAGCGCTTCCCGTTCGTCGAGGACATCATCATGAGCGAGGATCAGGACTGGAGCCGACGGGTTCTGCTCGACGGCTTCACCGTGGCCTACGAGCCCACGGCGGCGGTGCGCCATTCCCACAACTACACGCTCGGTGCGGCGTTCAGGCGTTTCTTCGACTCGGGCGTCTCGGCCGATCGCGCCTACCTCGCGGGCGAGCGTGAGTCGGCACGTGCGCTGCGCGCCGCCGCGACCCGCTACGCCCGCGGTGAGCTGCAGTGGATGTGGCGCACCGGGCAGCGGCGCTGGATTCCCTACACGGTGGTGTATGAGACGACGAAGATGATCGGCCTGCTGCTAGGCGCCAACCACAAGCGCCTGCCCCTGGCCGCCAAGCGCCGCCTCAGCGCGCTGCCGGACTTTTGGGCATGAACGCGCCGCGAGCGCTCTCTCGAATCCGCTGGAAGGTGCGGTAGAGTCGGCTCCTTCGGCGCGCCACTTTTCATCCCGGCGCGTGTTTCATGCTGTGCGATCGGACGCGTGCAGCAGCGCTCCATCAACGAATTCGCATGAGCACTGTCGAGCACTCAACTCCCGCGCCCGCGGACGTACAGGCTGCCGGACCCATTCCCATGGTGTCCGTGGTGATCCCCTGCCTGAACGAGGAGGAGAACATCGAGCAGTGCGTCCGCGACGCGCGTGACGCGCTGCAGGCAGGCGGACTCGACGGTGAGGTGCTCGTGGTCGACAACGACTCTGAGGATCACAGTGCCGAGGTCGCGCAGGCGGCCGGCGCACGTGTCATCCTCGAGCCCAGACGGGGCTACGGAAGCGCCTATCTGGCGGGCTTCGCCGCCGCCCGGGGCGACTACATCGTGATGGCCGACGCCGATCTCACCTACGACTTCGGCGAGATCTCTCGCTTCGTCGCGGAGTTGCAGGCAGGCGCCCAGCTGGTCATGGGCGACCGCATGGACAACATCAAGCCCGGCGCGATGCCATGGCTGCACCGCTACGTCGGCAATCCCGTGCTGACGGGGATCCTCAACCTCTTCTTCCGGACCGGCGTGGGCGATGCCCACTGTGGCATGCGCGCGCTCAGGCGCGATGTGCTCCCGCTTCTCGACCTGCGGACCACGGGCATGGAGTTTGCCTCGGAGATGGTGATCCGGGCTTCCAAGCAGAAGCTCGCGATCAGCGAGGTGCCGATCGAATATCACCCGCGAGGCGGTGAATCCAAGCTCTCATCGTTTCGGGATGGCTGGCGGCACCTGCGCTTTTTGCTCGTGCACAGCCCGACCCACCTGTTCATCATCCCCGGCCTGCTGATGATGGGTCTTGGGACGCTCGTGTCGGCGACCGTCCTTTCCAACATCAGCGTGCTCGGCCGGCGCTGGGACCTGCACACGCTGATCGGCGGTTCGCTGCTGCTGATCGTGGGTAGCGAGGTTCTGGCGATGGGACTCTGCGCGCACGCGTATGGCACGTACTTCATGGGTGAGAAGGACGCGTGGTTCGACAGCATGCGGGCACGTTTTCGTCTCGAGCACGGGCTTGCCCTTGGTGGCGCGACCATGTTCGCGGGAGCCGTGGTCGGCGCTGTGGTCATCGTGCACTGGATCAACCGCGGCTTTGGCGCGCTCGCCGAAGAGCGCATGGCGATCGTCGCCGCGACCCTCGTGATCGTTGGTTTGCAGGTCTTCTTCTCATCGTTCTTGCTTTCGATTCTCGGGTTGCGCCGGAACTGACATGCGCGTGCGCGTAGCGCTTGGCGTCGCGCTCGTGTTGGTGGCGGGGACGCTGATTCTCGACATGTCCGGTCGCGCCCCACGGACGGCGGGCAGCGACCACAGCAGTTCCCCAGTATTCGCCGCCACCGTGCCTGGAGGCGGAGTGCTCTGTCAGCCGTCCCCGATCCTGTCCGGCGATGCGGCACGCGTGCAGGTCTTGATCGGTACCTATGGCCGCCCGGTGCCCGATTTGCTGATTCGCTTCCTCGATTCCGCGGGCGCCGAGACCGCCGCCGGTCACTTACGGGCTGGTGCGCGAGAGGGCTACGTCACAATCCCGATCAGCCGCGTGCGCAGAGCGCCTGCTCCGACGAGCGTCTGCCTACGCGTCGGCGGCTCCTCCAATGTGGTGCTCGGGGGCGAAAGTGGTCCGGTCAATCCCGGCTCGGAGTCCGTCGACGGAAAGCTGCAACCTGGGAGGATCGGCCTGTACTACCTGCGGCGCGGAGAAGAATCGTGGTGGCAGCTGCTGCCGACGCTCACCCGCAGGTTCGGCTTGGGCAAGGCGTCCCTCTTCGGCGACTGGACGCTACCTGTCCTTGCGGCTCTGCTGCTTGGTGTCTGGGCCGGCGCGGTACGCCTGCTCTCGAGAGAGCTGACGTGAGCACCGCGCTTGCGCGGGGACGGGGCGGGGCTACGCGGCGGGTTGGGCGCCGGGCCGTCGCTGGGATCGCACATCGGTGGCGTCGCATCCCTCGCGCCGGGCGTATGTGCTTTCTGATCGCATTTGTGAATGCAGCCATCTGGGGTGTCGTCGTCCCGCCATTCCAGGTACCCGATGAGATCGCTCACTTCGGCTATGCCCAATACCTCGCCGAGACAGGCAAGCCGCCGCCACAGGGATCGGGCGCCCAATACTCCCCCCAGGAGGAGGTGGCGCTGGAACGCCTCTTCTTCTACAGCGTGATCGGCCGTTCGCAGCTGCGGGGGATCCTCACGCCGGAAGACGACCATGCCCTGCGTACGGCGCTCGCGACCCATCCCAGCCCGGTCGGTCAGGGCGGTGTCAGCACGGTCACCAACCAGCCGCCGCTCTATTACGCGCTCGAGGCGATCCCCTACTGGCTCTCCCCGTCGCACGACATCCTCGCCAGGCTCGCGCTCATGCGCCTGCTCTCCGCGCTGATGGCGGCGGGCACGGTACTTACAATCTTCCTCTTCCTGCGCGAGCTCATGCCGCAAACGCCGTGGGCCTGGACGGTCGGGGCGCTCGCGGTCGCCTTCCAGCCGACGTTTGACTTCATCGCTGCGGGCGTCCAGGGTGACAACCTGCTGTTCCTCACCTCCAGCCTGACCATCCTGCTGCTCCTGCGCGCCTACCGGCGTGGGCTGACGATGCGGCGCGCGATCTGGATCGGAGCCGTCGTCGCCGCGGGCGTGCTCGCCAAGCTCACGTTCATCGCCCTGCTCCCCGGGATCGCCCTCGCGCTGGTGCTGCTCGCCTGGCGCGCCCGCCACGATGGTCGCGGCGCGGCCCTGCGGGCGCTCGCCGCAGCGGTCCTCGTCGCCGCGGCGCCGGTGCTGCTCTACGCCTTGCTGAACGTGACCGTCTGGCACCGCGGCAGCCCCACCGCGGGGGGCGTCGCGGGCGCCACCAACAGCGCACTGCCGGGTGGAGGGGTGGTGACCCTGCCGCAGACGCTCGACTACGTCTGGCAGCTCTACCTGCCGCGGCTGTGGTTCATGCACCACACCTACTTCACATCGGACCCTATCTGGGCAATCTGGGTCAACGGTTCCATCGGCCACTTCGGCTGGCTCGACTACACGTTCCCCTCGTGGGTCTACTCCGACGGCCGCTACCTCGTCGAGGCGCTCACCGTGCTCGCGCTGGTGGGGCTGGTGCGAGTGCGCCGGGCGATCGGGCCGATGCTGCCGATCTTCGCCTGCTTCGCGGTCATGGCCGTCGGCCTGCTGGGGGCGATCGGCTACGCCGGAATCCGCTACCGCCTGAGCACTGGCTTCCCCTTCGAGCAGGCTCGCTACCTATTCCCGCTCGCGGCCTTCTATGCGCTGTTCCTGGTCTTCGCGGCGCGCGGGGTCGGCCGGCGCTGGGCGCCAGTGCTCGGGGCGCTGCTGGTGGTGCTGGCGATGGCCCACGGCCTGTTCGCCGAGACGCTCACGATCTCGCGCTACTACGGCTAAAGAGGGTGGCGCAGCCGGCCGCAGGCTGGCTGGCCGGGCCCCTCTTCTTCGATCACTTCGAGCCTTCGCGCTCGCGCAGCGCGTGGCGCAGACCGGCTTCGACCTCGTCTGTCGCGTGCTCCCAGGTGTGCGAGGCGACGAACTCGATGCCCTCACGCGAGCGGCGCTCCCAGCGCTCGGGGTCCTCCAGCAGCCGCTCGAGCGCATCAGCGATCGCCTGCGGATCGAGCGCTGCCAGCTCGAGCGGACCGTTGGCGCCGAAGATCGACTCGGCGCTCACACCTGCGAGCTCGACGCAGGGCAGCCCGCAGGCAAGCATCTCCTTGGGCATCAGCGAGAAGTTGGTCAACGATAGGCACAGTCCTACTGTCGCCTCCGAATACAGCCACGAGAGTTGCTCAGGACTGAGCACACCCAGGCGCTCATAAGGGAAGAGGGTGTCGAGCCCCTCGTTGAAGCCGAACAGCGCGATGCGCACATCGGGGCGGCGCTTGTGTAACTCCGCCAGTGCCATCAGCCCGATCGGTACGGCTCGCCTAGGAGTCGTGTGTCGCGCGTAGTAGACGATTGTGTCGCGCCTGCGCTGCACCGGCCGGGGCTGGTAGGTCTCGTGATCGACGCCGAGCTGGAAGGCGTCGGCGCTCGCGCCATAGCGATTCGCGATCAGGTCGCGCAGCCAGGGGCTGGCGGCGACGCAATGTATGCCGTGGCGGTAGGTGTCTTCGGCCAGCAGGCGCTCAGTAGACGTCGGAGAGAACTCGGGCTCGTGGTCGTTTACAAGGTAGACGCGTGCGCGGCACTGATCCTGGCGCAGTGTGGCGTGCACTGTCTGCCAGCCGGTGGCGATCGCGACGTCTGCTCCCTGCCATTGGTCGAACTCCTTGTAGACCGGTCCGTTTAGCGGCGCGAAGAACTCGTTGATGTCCGCTCGCAGCACGGCTGGCCACACTGCGCGCGCCTGACCAAGATAGTCGTGTAACCAAACGCTGCACACGTGTCCGCGGCGCTCGAGACGGGAGAGGATCTGGAACAGCGTGTTGTGTCCGCCGCTGCCGCGATTGAACGGCGGGATCACGAGCGCGATCCGCAGGCGCTCGCGCTCGGCCATGCCGGGTACGGGCTCCAGCAGTGGCACAGTTCCCTCACGCCAGACCAGGGCGGCATCTTTGTAGTCGTCGTTAAGTGCCCGCACGGGCACGGGGATGCCCACCGGGACGCTCGAGCCGGAGCCGCCGAGTGGTCTCACGGTGCTTGCGCTGCCGCTTGTGCTCGCCGTCTCCTCCGCACCCGAGCGGGCCTCACCGCGTCCCTCGAGCGACAGTCTCCGTCGCAGCGGCGCGGGCACCTGCTCGGCGCGGGATCCAAGCGCCGAGAACACACGCCGGCTGCCGTGGTGGACCGCGGCACGGGCGGTCCAGCGGGCCTTTTGTGCGTCTCCGAGATTGTGCTCGGACATCCAGCGCCGGTCGGCTGCCACCGCGCTGGCGGTCTGGCGGATCGAGTCAGTGATCGCAAAGGGCTCGACGTGACCGGTGCTCTCGTGCAGGCCGCGGTACTCGTCGAAGTAGCGGCGCATGAACTCCAGAGCCCCGTAGTCGTGCGCGTGCAACACGGCGGCGCCAGGGTGGTAGACCTTGCTCCAGCCAGCGTCGAGCAGGTCGCTGCCAAACGCTTGGTCCTCGGAGTAGGCGACGTCGCGAAAGCGAATCTCCTCCCAGCAGGCGCGCGCGTAGCAGGCGTTTACGTTCGACAGGAACGCCGGGTCACCGGGGCGCTGCAGTGTGGGCTGCCCGTCGGGTGAGAAGCCGGCGAAGAACTCGGTCAGCTCGCGGGCGATCATCGGGCTCGTATCGGGCCGTGGCAGGTGCGGCCCATAGGCGGCGCCTGCACGCTCGTCGAGTGCGAACGCCTCGCGGTAGGCGCCCAACCAGCCCGGGCGCGGGGTGGAGTCCTGAGTGAGGAAGCAGATCAGCTCGCCGCTCGTGCGCTGGGCGCCCAGGTTGCGGGTGCGCCCATGGCCGAACTCCCCGGGCTCGATCTCTAGCAGCTCAACCCCCGCGGCGCGGGCGATCTGGAGCGAGCGGTCATGCGAGCCGGAGTCGATCACGAGCGTCTCATCGACCCCCTCGCGCGCGAGCGCGTCCAGCAGCTCCTCCAGATATCGCTCCCCATCCTTGACGGGGATCACGGCGGAGACGGTGGTCACGATTCCGTCAGGCGGCGCTTGATCCTCTTGAGTTGCCACGCGACGGAGCGGATCGCGCGCAGAACGCCCCGGAACTGCGCGGCGCCCGGCTTGCGCATCAGTGCGTTGAGGTCGACGTGCCAGCGGTCGAGCCAGTAGACGCGCTCCTGCCATTCCGCGACGGCCGTGTTGGCACGCTCTTGCGTCTCCACCAGCTCAGCCTCTAGCGAGCTCACGCGGGCCCGGAGCCGCTCGGCCTCCGCTTGAAGTTGCTGATCGTTAGATGTGTCGGCGGCATCCATTGCTACAGCTTCTCCGAGATCAGCGGTGCCTCGCGGTTGAAATACCACAGTCCGAGCGCGAACAGTCCGGCGATGATGCCGAGCGGGATCAACAGGCGCGAAACACCACCGAGCGCCTGGACGGCTGAGGGCGCGCTAGGCTGCAGCAGCGCCTTGCGGGCCTGTGTGATGATCGCGCCGAGCGGGTTGAGCACGAGGATGCGGGAAAAGGGGATATTGAGAAAATGATGCTTTGCGGCTGTCTGGACGGTGTAGAGGATCGGCGATCCGTAGTACAGAAGCTGCAGGAAGACTTCCCAGATCGGCTGAACGTCGCGAAAGCGCACGTATAGCGCCGACATCAGCATGCCGACGCCGGACGAGAAGATCACGAGTAGGGCGATCATGGGGATCAGCTCAAGCCAGCTCCACATCGGGGAGATGCCGCTGGCGAGGATGAAGACGAACACGACGATCAGGTTCATGCCGAGGTTGAACAGGCAGAAGAGTGCCACCGACAGCGGTACGACGAGGCGCGGGAATCGCACCCTGCGCAGCAGGTTCTCACGCGCAACTAGGCTTGGTACGGAGCCTGCGGTCGTTTCCTGGAAGTAGGTGAACAGGATGATGCCCATCAGCAAGTACTCGGGATAGTGGGGAACCGGGTTGCCCTTGTTGATGTTGAGGATCACCGTAAACACGAACAGCATCACCCCGAACAGCATCAGCGGGCGCATCAGCGTCCACACGTAGCCCAGGATCGATCCGAAGAAGCGCAGCTTGAATTCGGTGCGGGCCAGCATGAACGTCAGCGACCAGAAGCGATGTAAGCCACCACCCATCGCCGAGGGAGCGTGCACGCGGTGGCTTGCCGGCGATGGGTGGGCGACGGGAAGGCCCACGTCTCCAGGAGTGCTCACAGTCGTTCCAGCCTGACGTCGACGGGCAGCTCGAGTATCCCGCCGCTGGTGGTGCCGTGGATCACGATCGAGGCCATGTCCTCGACGAGGGCCAGCGCGCTCTCGCCGGTCCCCTCGTGGGCGAGCGAGGGTGTCAGCAGGTAGCGACTGGCGGTCAGCCAGTTGGGTATCGCGAACCTCGCCACGACGCTTTCCCCGGCTTTGAACGAGCCGCTGGAATGACCGTGCTGGTCTGAGCGCGCGACGATGATCGTATGTCCGAGCTCGGTGCGCAGCGTCACCGCGAACACAGGCTCTGAGAGATCCTCGGCGAGTCGCGCCTCGAAGCACATGTTCAAGCTGTCTTCCTGGCTGGCGCTCGTCACTCGCTCGCCGTCGGCCTTTTCGAACCAGGCGTCGATGATCGCGGTGCCGCTGGTGGAGTGGCTCTCCTCAGGGGCGTCGTGGGCGAGCTGACCGAAGTTGAGCTCGTGGTAGGCGCGCCCGATCTCCCGTGGGTCGCCAATCTTGGTCATGACGCCGCGCTCCATCAGCATCGCGCGGTTGCAGAAGCGCTCGACTGAGTACATGTCGTGGGAGACGAACACGATCGTTCGTCTTTCGCGCTTGAGGCGGAAGAACTCCTCGAAGCACTTCTGCTGGAAAGCAGCGTCGCCGACTGCCAGCACCTCGTCGATCAACAAGATCTCAGCGTCGACCTGGATCGCGGTGGCGAACGCGAGGCGCACGAGCATCCCCGAGGAGTAGTTCTTCAGCCGTAGGTCCATGAACCCCTCGAGCTCGGCGAAGGCGACGACATGCTCGAAACGCTCCATCGCCTGCTTGCGGCTGAGCCCGAGCATGATCGCATTGATGACGACGTTGTCGCGTGCGTTCAGGTCGGGGTTGAAGCCGACGCCGAGCTCGATAAACGGCGACAGCCGACCAGCGATCGAGATACGCCCGGTGTCGACGCCGTAGATGCCGGCGATGCACTTCAGCAGCGTGCTCTTGCCGCTGCCGTTGCGCCCGACGATCCCAAAGAATTCTCCCTCAGCAATCTCGAGCGAGATGTCCTGCACGGCGTGCAGCTCGTCATAGGTGGTGCTGCGCAGCGGGTGCAGCACGCGCTCCTTGAGCGTCGAGTACTGCCGGTGGGGCAGCCGAAAGGTCTTGCTGACACTCTCGACCGAGACGGCTGCGGGCGCTGTGGACAGGGCTGCCCCCAGCGTGGCCGCCGGTCGTGTTGTGGTGATCGGCAAGGTCAGTGAAAGCTAGCAATCGTGGCCCGGGATCCGGCTCAAGGGGTACTCCAGCCTTCGCGCGCGAGCGGATCTACTGCTTGGCGGTCGCTCAGACCCGCTGCAACACATACACATCCTGGTTCTCAGAGTTGCGCCCCGGGGCGAACTCCAGCACCCGCCAACTGGGACAGAGATGGGTAAGCAGCCATTCCGGGCTGAGGAAGGCGGTTCCCCAATCGGAATTGATCACACCCCAGTCCCCCGACTCACCGAACTCGGGGGCGTACCACCACCCGTCACGATAGAGGGCGCCGATGATCTCGTCTGACTGTTGGGGCGTGCGTAAGCTGCGGGTAACATAGAAGTCGACCGCTGTGAGGCCGTGGGTTGTGCACACCAGATAGCCACCGGGGCGGATGAGCCGGTGCATCTCCTCAAACCAGCTCAGCCCCAGCCCGGGTGCGAAGTGCGACCAGATCGAGATCGCATAAGCCATGTCGAGTGAGCCGTCGGCCAGCGGCAGCGGCGGGGCGTCGCCATTTACGAAGAAGCCGATCCCGGGGAGGTTCTCTCCAGCCCACTCGATTGCTGGAGCATTGGGATCGCAACCATGCCACTGCATGTGAGGATAGGCCGCCGCCATGACTCGGACTACACGCCCGGAGGAGCAACCGAAGTCCATTCCTGACTTGAGAGACTTGATATCCGCGCCCACGCTCTCAAGCGCGCTAGTAATGAGATCCGCCTCGTATGTTCCACCTGCCGCTGCCAGCGGTCCGTGAGCCATGGCGTGCACTCCCTCCGGCGGCTGCTCGATGCTCAGGCCTGTCTTCTCGAGGATTGCGGGTGCCCTCAGCCACACACCGAAAGCTAGGGTGACGTAGCGCCTGCCCTCCTCGGTGATTGCCTGCTGCAGATAGGCATCGGCCTCTGGGTCGGTGTGAAGCAGTGCCTCGATCTTCGCGAGATCCTGCTCGCTCAGCCGCTCGTAGAGGATTCGGCTGGCCTGCCCATCCTCTCGAGCCAGCGGGGGCAATCCCATCCCGCGGGCAAATCGCGCCGGTGCTCCAGGCTGCCGCTCCGCCGCGGCGATCGGTTCAGATTCTGGAGACTCACTGACCGTGACCAGCGCTCGCTGGGCCGCCCATTCGATCAACCGGGCGAGCCGCTTATGATCCCGGAGCGGTGTCATGGCCGGGGAACTTACCAGGCGGCTATGAGGGTTGACGGAACATCCGGGCGGGGTTGAGACTTCGGTCAGCGGTCAGACTGCGGGCAGACCATCCGGACTATCCACATGGTCCGTTTCGGCTACCCATTCCCAACTCGCTTGGATTCCATCGGGCAAAGAGACCGTGGGGTGCCACCCAGTAGCCGATTGAAGACGGGAACAGTCCAACTGCGTTACCGGAACATCAACCGGGCGCGCATCGGTGTGCACGATCTCGGGTTGTCGCCGCGCGGCTGCCACCAGCAGATCGACGACCTCTTGCAAAGGCGTCGCCTGACCAGACCCAACGTTGTAGGTGCCAGGCGCCACGTGTAGTCCGGCGAGTGCCGTCGCCTCAACGAGATCGTCGATAAAAACGAAGTCCCGACGTGTTTGCGGATCCCCGAACATGAGCAGCGGTTTGTCTTGCGCGAGGGCCTCCATCCAAGCCGCGACGACTGCCTGTCCACGCCGAGCGATCTGGTGGGGTCCGTAGGGATTGGAGTAACGGAGAATAATAGTCTCAAATCCATACCGCTCGGCAAAGAATTGCGCATAGCGCTCGATCGTCAACGAATGATGGCCGTGGAGACTGATCGGCCGCGTCGGGTAGTCCTCGGGTGTGGGCAACTGCTTAGCTTGGCCGTAGACGGTTCCACCGGACGATGCGACGACGATGCGACGAGTTGATGTCTCGCGCATCAGCTCCAAGACGGCAGCCGCTGGCACGACGTGTCGCGCCATCGATCCGCCGGGATCGGTGTTGGCCGCGGCAGGAGTGCTGGTCCCAGCGAGATAGAAGACGATATCGGCCTCTGCGACCAGCTTCAGCAAGTCGTCGCCCGGAGGCACCTCGCCCTCAACCAGCCTGATCAGGTCGATACCGCTTTCTTTCCGAAGAGCAAGCGGCCCATTGAAGGATCGGCTATAGACCGTCACGAAGTGACCCACTCGGGCCAATCGCTCGGCCAAGGGCGCTCCGATGAAGCCACCACCAACGATCAGACACCGAGTTATGTGATGATCCTAACTCTGATGCAGGTTATAGGCAATGTACGGACCACGGGCACAAGACAAGTGTACCGTAGGCCCAGCGAGGGTGCTCACGCCCGAACTCTGCATTACCATAGGTATCCATGCCGATAACCAAATCCAAAGAATTAGATTTAGAGAGCTTTACCTCCGACTCCGTCCGACGAATGTCCTTCGGCGAGCGCGCAGTGTTGGAGGTGGTACTCGCCCAGTTAGGACCATCCCTTTCCATCGAGATCGGCGCTGCTGGGGCTGAGAGTCTGAAGCAAATCGCCGCCCACTCTGGTGAAGTGCACTCCTTCGGACTGGTCACTCCGGAGCTAGCGGCTGCCAACGCTGAGAGCATTACAGCCCATACAGGCGACTCGCATGCACTCCTTCCGGAGGAGCTCAAACGATTGGCTGAAGCTAAACGGAACGTTGATTTTGTGCTAATACACGGAGACCATTTCTCTAAGGGGATGCGCCAGGACATGGAGGATCTCCTCAATTCTCCTGCGTTGGGCAGCACGATTATCATGGTCCATGACACGACTAACGAGGCAGTTCGTGCTGGTCTCGATGCTGTTCACTACGCCGCTTGGCCAAAGGTTGCTCACGTCGATCTAGACATCGTTCCTGGCTATTTATTTCGCGAGGGAGACCTTCGTCACGAGCTGTGGGGTGGTCTAGGTTTGGTTGTCGTCGACTCCACTCGATTGGCATACACCGCTGGACCAGTAATGCAAGACCAACGTTATCCGGCGGCACCACTTTTTGCCGACGCCCGTGATCGGGTCGTGCAAAGAGAGCCTGCAGATGAGTCTGACGAAAACGATAAGCACGAGGACCGTGATGTATCTCAAGAGCACAGGCTCCTCGGCCACATAGGTGAACTCGAGAGTGAGATACTGCGGATCACCAGCGTTTCCGTCCATCACGAGAAATTGTGGCGAGAGATGATGGCATCCGTCAGTTGGCGCATCACTGGACCACTTCGCTGGCTGGCTAGTCTCGCACGGAGGCTCGCTAGCAAGTGAGCAAGACGACTCGGCGTGTTGCACTTGTCTCTCGTGAGCTGTATCCGTTTGACGGCGGCGGCATCGGCGAGTACATAGTCGCTAGCAGCCGGCTTCACTCGAAATGGTGCCAGGTGACTGTGTTCACTACTTCGGCTCACGAAGTCGAGTACTTGCGGCTGCGCGCAAGCAATGATCCGCGTCTGCTCCCAGACCATGTCGAGGTGGTGTTCGTGCCTGCGGCTCTGCCGGATGAAATAGGCGGGTTCTATTCCACCTCCCATCTCTACAGTAGCCGCATACTGGACGCGCTTCGGGAGCATTATGGTGGTTCGGGTCCTGATCTTGTGGAGTTCTCGGATTATCTTGGAGAGGGTGCGGTAACTGCGCAGGCCAGGCGTGCCGGTGAGCCCGTACTCAGGGAATCTATTGTTGCCATTCGTCTCCACACGACTTCAGAGCTGTGCGCGGTACTTGACGGCCATCTTGATGACAATTTCGAGTCCCGGATCCTTTACGAGCTCGAGCGAGTGGCCATGCGCGAAGCGGACTATCTGCTGTGGCCCGGAGGGGACACTTTTGGGCTGTATCAGCGATTCTATGGTGAGCACGAAATAGCGCCGGGCTGGCAAGTTAGAAACCCGATTGATGACGCATCCGTTAAGATTTCCGGTAGTCCGTCAGAGCGTCAGCCGTGGGAAGTGAGGATGCTCTATCTGGGTCGCCTAGAGCGTCGGAAGGGAGTGCAGAACCTAATTCGAGCTGTGAGCTTTGTGGACAGCGAGCATCTGCGCCTATGGGTGCTCGGTGGAGATACAGAGACAGCGCCGCTCGGAGGGTCGATGCGTGAGCAGCTACATCTCATGGCAGCAAATGACGGACGGATCAGATTCCTCGATCCTGTGCCGCGCGACCAGCTCGCAGATCTCGTGAGCGGAGCTGACGCGGTCGTACTACCGTCACTTTGGGAGGCGTGGCCCTACGTTGGGCTTGAGACATTGAGGCTCAATACGCCAATAATTGCGACACCGGTGGGTGGCTTCACGGAGATGGTGCGACCGGGGGCAAGCGGATGGTTGACCCGCGACACGAGCGCTGGTGCGCTTGCCGACTTGCTATCTGACCTCGTGCTTGAGCCCTCAAAATTGAGAGAGCTGTCTAGTGAGGGGCGACCGCACAAGGTATTCCAAGAACTAACCGATCCAGATGAGATCTGCGAGTCCTATAGGTCGATGCTTGAGCGTGGCGGACGGTGGAGCATACGAGGTGCGGCGGCAAACACTGGGCATCTCCTCGGAGACGCCAGTGTCCAGCAGGAGTCGCTTGCGGCACCCAGTCCAGTGAAGCCGTCAAGCCGAAGGCCACCGCTCGTATCCGTAATCATCCCATATTACAAAATGGCACAGTACGTGACAGAAACCGTCGAGTCCATCATTGACCAGACCTACCCGCGGATGGAGATCATCATCGTCAACGATGGGTCGGTTACTGAGGACGATTGGGTGCTTGCCGAAATCGCCACACGTCTACCAGTCAAAGTCATCGCCCAACTAAAATTCTGGGCTGGGAGCTGCGCGCAACTTTGGCATCAGTCAGGCACGTGGCCGATTTGTTCTGCCGGTAGACCCCGACGACATGCTGCAACCAAGCTTCGTGCAGCGGGCTGTCGAAGTTATGACCGACAATCCTAGTGTGGCCTACGTTACGCCGTGGACACGATATGTCCGCGAGGATGGTGTCCCGTTAGCTGTGCCTGACATCGGGTATCAGCCCTTGGGAAATGCGTCTCGAGAGGTGTTGCGCAACAATGTCGCTGGAACTGCGATTGCGCTACTACGGAGATGGTTATTTGACGCGGGATTTGCGTACAGCCAAGACCTTACGAGCTACGAGGATTGGCAGCTATATCAAGAACTACACACTGCTGGACATTTCGGCATCGTCATGCCGGAGCGCTTAGCAAGTTATCGTGTTAGAGCGGACTCGATGATGCGCCAAGTCGGGTCCCCAAGGCTCGCGAGGCTTGGCGGCGAGCTGCTGTCGCATCAACGTGAGAAGGGGACCCAATGGGTGTACAAGAGAGATTGAGTCTTGAGGCTGTCAGCGAGCACACGCTGATCGCATGTACGCACACCCACCGGTATCGGCTGGCAGCCGAGTTGGTGGGTGGTTTGCGAGTCTTGGATCTGGGCTGCGGCGTCGGATACGGGTCGGAGATTATGGCTGGTCTCGCCGCGAGTGTTCACGGCGTGGACAGCGATGTTGCCACTATCGACATAGCCGCGAGAACTATAGGTGCGCGGACATTTGCGACGTTCGAGGTGGCAGACGCGGTGGCATATATACAAGAGGAGTTGACGGATCGCTTTGACGTGGTGGTCTGCTTTGAGGCGTTAGAGCATTTTGACGACCCAGAGATAGCCATAGCCGGACTACGGAAGCAGGCTAAAGGTGGTCTTGGATTGATTTTGTCGGTGCCGAACAGCCGAGCCTTTGAAGAGGAGAATGAGTTTCATAGGTCACAATTTGGGTATTTGGAGGCTGTCGCGCTGGCAGATTCGATTCCGAACACTGTCATGGTAAATCAGTATCTGACCGAGGGGTCGCTGATCTGTGCTGAGCAAGCCGCCGACGATCTCGACGCGACATTGGAGAATCTGGAGCAAGCCGAGATCGAGTATGCCAACCACTTCATCTTGGTGACCAACCTTGACCACGACTTAGCGGTCCGCCTCTCTGCGCGCGCACAGATTCTAGAGGCTCCGACCCACAATCGATACATGCGCAGCTTGGAGATCGGCAATCGTGAACTGTTACGACGGAATAACGAGCTGGCCAGGAAGATGATGGCCGGGCGGTCGCCCACAACGTCCAAGGTTGACTCGGCGGCCGTAGCCTTTGTAGCCGCATTCAAGGATCGCATCGCGACTCTAGAGGCGGATCTGGCTCAGCGGGAGGAGTTAGTTCTTGCTCAGCGCCACGAGATACTTGAGCTGCGCCAGCAACTGCTGACTACAGCGACATCCGTAGTTCAATCCGGCTTTCTGGCGCGTATCAAACAACGCACGCGGGCGTAACCCCGCACAAATGGTTCACGGTCGAGGAAGATCTGCTGTTGAAACGCTCTCCGACGACCCCATCATGAACGAAATTGACTACCCGCGCCTTCCACCCGAGGGTAACGAGTGGGACACGAGAAGGTTGAAGGCGGAGATGTGCCTAATCCCCTGGATCGAGCAATATTTTCCACTCGCGGGCCGCAGCGTCTTTGAGTACGGATGCGGAAGCGGTCCAGTGAGCTGTGCATTCGCGGCTCAAGCAGGCCATCACGTCGGTATCGATATTGATCGTGCTGAGATCGAGCTCGGGCGCCGTCAGATTTCTGCTCGGCACCTAGATAACGTTGACCTCGTCTATGCATCAGTAGACAAGATATTTGGTGAAACAGCAAGGCTTGCAGCGGGCGTCGATGTGTTTCTGTTTTACGCCGTGCTCGAGCACATGACAATCGCCGAGCGGCTCAAGGTGCTTGAGCTTGCTCGTCAAGTTGTTCACCCAGACGGGATAATTGTCGTCATCGAGTTACCAAACCGACTTATACCTTACGATGGGCACACAAGCCAGCTGCCTTTCTTTGCCCAGCTTCCAGATGAGCTTGCCATCGATTATTATCGATTTTCACAGCGTGAGGATTTCGTGTCGTCAATGGACGCCGCCTGCGAACGTGGTCCCGATAATGCTCGAGAGAGTCTCGCCCGCTGGGGACGAGGTATGAGCTTCCACGAGTTTGAGCTGGTGTTTGGCGATCTGTGCAAGCACGTTGTTGCATCAAACTACGATGGGCTTCTTATGCCCGTGCGGACGGTGAGTGGAGAGGAGCTGGCATTGGCTCATCTCCTAGAGCAGTACCGGGCGGACCTCGCGCCGGTATGGAGCCGCTACTGGCAGGACGGTATCTTGAGCGCCACTCCGTTGAGCTCAGTGCCGCAATTCATTCGTCCCCTATCACTCGAGCTTGCAGCCGGACAGGGAATAGTCAGGCTTGGTTCTGGTGTCGTAGAGATGCCAGCCGATGCAGTGCTGCACTTGTCGCTTCCCACGCCTAGCCAGCGCTTTCTTATTGGAGTTATCGCCGGCGTTAAGGAGGTCACGGTCGACGTCGCGACACCGGTCGGGAGGATGTCTTCGACTGTGCCGACCTGGCGATCACCGGGAGATACGCGATATACGACGATCGAAATCCCATCGCCGTCGAGCGAGCTAGAGGTTTGCCTGGATGTGCCCGGGTACGTGGCATTCGTGGGCTACGCGACATGAGATCGGCTCTTTGGAAGTGTAATCTCGTGCTGTCCGCAGCGGGGCCTCCAGATGAGGCTCTTTTGGATGAGTGCCTTGCGGCGGACCGAGACTTCGCTCCTCTCTAGGCATTTCTAAGGAGGCAAGTCTGGCCTTAGTAAACCGTAGAGGGAGGTAGGGCCAGCGTCTAGCGACCCAGAAATATTTTCTAAGCCACTCTTTAGAACACCTTAGAAGATTACTCTCGCTTGGCGCCCTGATTCGGTGCGCGTGATTGCGATATCTCCAGCTTCGCGGCAGCAGACAGCGTGAAGTGGAAGCTCGTCCCAGGCGGGGGGTCTTTCTAGCCGTGATCGCGGTGCAGACGCGCTTGTTTGGTCAGCCCCACTGCGGAGAGCTTCGGAGGTGACTTAGTCGTCGTTGGCGCTGCGGAGCTCGCCACGTATGTCGTCGAAAAGGCAAGCCGCTGATCACGCTCGTCGAGCGAGTCCAGCCTGAGTCCCCGGGATCGCGGCTGCTGTGGGACGGCCTGACGGATGGATGCGGGTCTCGAGTTGGGTGTGAGAGCAGACCCTATACGGAGGCCGGTCGCGACGGCCTCAGGCTCCGGCAGACCTCGGCTCCTGGAGCCTGCGCCGCCACAGCGACCAGCAACTAACAGCTGCAGCAGCGGACAGTGATCCCGCGAGCGGAACGGTGTAACGCCCCACGTAGAGGGCCGCGACGGAGGGAACGACGAGTTGCAGGATTGCTGCGATACCGAAGATGAGAATGCCGGCCCTGATGCGACCCCTCACGACGAAAAGGCCGATCAGCGTCAGCAACGTAGTGATGAACAGGAGCGTCGCGCCGAAGCGGAAGATACGCGAATAACCGTTCAGGAAGCCGAGCAGGCCCGTGGACTTACGCTGCGTAAACCCGCTGAAGAAGCGCTCCATCCTGAGGATCTCTGTTCGCGTAAAGGTATGACCGGGATCGCGGTTCCAGTCGAGCTCTGGGCTGAGCGGAACACCTCCAAACGGTTGAGCTCGATGCGACGACGGCACGTAGTAGGATCGGATGTCGTCCCAAACGGCGGACAGGAAGTCGCCTGGCTGATGACGGATCGCGGCGCGAGCGAACGCGCCCAGCTTTTCGTCGTGCTGGCCGATACTGCCGAACATGCGCACCGCTGGCGACTGCGAATCGTACAGATAGAACTCCGGTCCCGGCCGTTGCGCGGGCGGTGTCGTCTCGCACAAGCCCCGAGTCCCAGCGGGTGGCGTGAAGCGGCGGCAGTCGGCAAACGGAGCGGCACGGCCGTAAAGATGCCAGCCGGTGGCCGGCCCGATCTCGAGCCGGCCATTGTCGACCTTTGATGCGACCGCGTAACCAGCGAGCAGGACGATCGCGGTGGCCACGATCACGCCGCTCGCCAGCCATCGCTGGCGCCGGTCACCGCGGGAGGCAAGCATCGCAACCGCGAACACCGGAATGAACACCAGTGCGGCCGAGCGCACGACAGTCGCGGCGACAGCTAAGACCGCGGCAAGCGCGGGCCATCGAAACGATGGCGTCGGCTCCTCGAGGCTCCGGACGGCGGCGTAGAGCACGCAGGCGAATAGCGCCACGAACGGACCCTCGGACATCACATTGTGCTCGAGGAAAATCTGGTCGCCGTCGAGCAGGATCACCGCGGCCGGAACCAGCGCCGGCCAAGCAGAGCCGGTCAGCCGGCGGACCGCCGCGAACATGACCACCGGTGCGACCAGGCCCAGGATGTGCTGCAGAGCGATCAGCACCACCACCTTGTGCGTGATGACCCCGAGCACCGCCAGAGACGCCGCGTAACCGGCTGGGTGCTGCGGGTCCGCCAGCGGATCCGACGCCGCGTAAACCGCATAGGCGCCGGAGTCTGCGAGCGTCGTCGCGACGGGCCACCAAGCGACCATCGCCAGGACTCGCAGCAGCGCCCCGAGCAGCAAGAGCACGCCGAGGACGGGGCCAGCCGCCCCTAGGCCCAAAATCCATAGCCGTGCGGACGCCGCCACCCGCCCGGGCCGCAGGCGCATCGCCACGCCGGTTGCCATCACCGCGGCTTGCGCGCCACGACCATGTACTGCGCGCCTAGCGGCAGCCGCCTCAGGTGCAGCTCCACGCCTCGTAGCCGTCGCAGCACACGTGGAAAGAAGAACAGGAAATCGGTGTGAATCACTTCGAAGCCCACGCCGCGAAGCAAGCGTCGCGTGGCGTGGGACGTCAAGGTCTCGGCGTCACGGTCAAACGGGATGGATCGCATCACCAGGCGAGTCCCGGGATTCCAGGGATTGTTCTCACACAACGCGAACAGGCCGCCCGGTCGTAGCGCCTCGAACCCATACCGGGCTGCGCTCGCTCGCGCGGCCCGGGGAATGTGGTGAAAGACGCCGTTGCAGTACGCGACGTCGACGGCAACGTCGAGCGACTCTCCGGGCTGGCGGAACTCGATCCTTCCGCTCCCAAACTCCCGCGCTGCCAACGCCAGGAGCCGCTCGGACACATCCACTCCGATGACGCGCTCGATGCCAGCGAGGTCGAGCAGGAGCGGCGTCGCTGACCCTCGCCCGCATCCGAAATCTAGAGCGACGCGCGGCTCGGTACGTGAATCCTGCAGTCGCAGTCCCAGCGCGTCAACACGGCCGCGAGCGAAGTAGGTGCTCTCCTCACCCGAATACCGCAGTCCTTGTCGAAGCTCCTTCTCGTACTCCTCGGCGTGAGCGTCGAACTCTGCCGCAGCTTCGAATGCCGCGCTCGGCACCCGACCGCTCATAGCCTCTTCATGCCCAGAATGCTAATGAAGAAGCTCGAGAGCAGTGTCTGAAAGCCCAGCGCCACGAGCAGCACGCCCGGGACGACCAGCCGCATGGTGCTCGCATAGTTGAGATGACCGAACTGGTGGAGTCTCCACTGGTTGACGGCGAGCGCGAGCAACACGCAGCCCGCCAGCACTGCGCCGGCCGCGATGAGCAGGGCCCGCTCTAGTGTGATCACGTCGACCGCGCGGTCGAGTCTCGGGTCAGGCGGCATCAATCCCTGGCTGGTGGCGAACACCTTTGTGAAGACCGCGAACAGGATGGCCTGGTACCCACAGATCATGGCAAGCGTTGCAACCAAGAGCGTGTGCGCGTCGAACGTCACGCCGAAGGCATGCACGGCGGGCAACGCTAGTGCGTAGCCGACCAGCCCTGCAAGGATCAGGAACATTCCCGGCAGAAGGAACAGCCAGCGCGGGCTGTACAGGAGGAAGAAGCGAAGCGTGCGCCAGCCGTCGCGCACGGTCCTCAGATGGGGCGTGCGCAGGGTCCGGCCGTCGGGATGAAGCGTGATCGGCACCTCAGCGATGCGAGCGTCGACCATCGCTGACTTAACGATCATCTCCGTCGCGAACTCCATGCCGACGCACTGCTGGCCGAGTCGCTCGTAGTGCTGCTTAGAGAACGCCCGCAATCCGCAGTAGACGTCATTGATCGGTGCTCGAAACCAAGTCCGGGCGATCCACGAGAACATCGGGTTTCCGATCCGGCGGTGAAGGGGCGGCATGGCGCCGGGTAGGACCGTCCCGCCACCGCGCTCGAGCCGGCATCCCTGCACAAGGTCATAACCCTGACGAAGCTTCTCGATGAAACGGGGCAGTTGTAGGAAATCGTAACTGTCGTCGGCGTCGCCCATGAGTACATAACGCCCACGGGCCGCGGCGATGCCACCCATCAGCGCGTTGCCATATCCGCGGTTCGGAACGTTGACTACGCGCGCCCCCCGCGACAGCGCGATCTCCTGCGACCCATCCGTGCTTCCGTTATCCGCGACGATGATCTCGCCGGAGATGCCGTGTTCCTGCAACGCGCTTCGGGCCTTCTCCACACAGACCCCGAGCGTCTCGGCCTCGTTGAGGCACGGCATCACGACCGACAGCTCCACCTGCTCAGTGACCGCGAACTGAGGCTCGTCCACCAACGAAGTGGTGCCCGCGCCCTCGATGTGGGGTGTGTTGTCTTGGGGTGCCAAAGCGGCCGAGTTCACACTGAAGTTGTCGGCGTGGCGTACATGCCACGAAAAGCGCGCCACCTGCGCTGGCAGCACCCGTAGGGATAGCACGAGCCTCAGCTCCCTACGCGTGATAGCGAGCATCAAGATACCGTCTTCGCCGGAGGCGCACTGTGGCGGCGGCCTCGACAAAGGTCTGCTCAAACCACCCAGCGCTGACGGTCACGCGAGTCGCAGGTGCGACTCGCGCGGAGCTTCTCCTCACGCGTTCTCTTCGAATGTCTCGAGGGGATGGTTTTCTGTTAGGTACTCGGCGAATAGTGGGACGGTGAAGTCGAGCTGGCCACGGCGGTAGAAGCCAGACGTTCGCGCACCAAATCCGTGCCGAGCCGCTCGAGCTCCTCGTTATCGATCTCGCCCGCCACCCAACGGGCAGCGAGCGCCTCGTGCTCCGGACTGGGCTCCAAGCCCTCAGCTCGCAGCAGCCCCAGTGCGTTCGCGGCCGCCTGCTTGCGGCTCACTTTGATCGCAGCTGGCCCGGCACCGTTAGACGTGGAGGCGTGACTCCCCATACCCCCATTGTAGAGCAAGCCAATCGGACAATCGCGGCTATAGACCGGCGCCGTGCTCGGCACCTCCCCCACAATCAAGGGCTAGGACGGTCGCTCCTCGCATAGCGCGATACCCTATGCTGGCTTGATGTCATTTAGGGGTTTCTGAAGCTTCCGTGTCCGGCGCCAAACCCAGATCGTCACCGAAGCCCGTTGAGCGTTACCGGCGCCTGCCGACGGGCGCTCACGGCCTTGATCCGGAGGAGGTGCAGCGCGACCAGCGCGAACGCCTGCGCAGCGCGCTCATCGAGCTGATCGCGCAGCGCGGCTACCAGGCCGTACGCATTCTCGACCTCACAAAGCTGGCGCGCGTCTCGCGTCCGACCTTCTACAGCCTGTACGCCGACAAGGAAGAGCTGTTCTTGTCCACCTACGATGAGATCGCCGCGCGCACGGCGAAGACCGTGACCGGCGCCTACCGCAGCGACGGGTCGCCGGGGGAGCGGCTGCGTGCCGCGATGCGCGCCTTCGCCGAGCTGGCAGCGGCCGAGCCCGAAGCGGTGTCGCTGATGGTGCTGGGCGCGTTCGGGGCAGGACCGAAGGCGCTCGAGCGTCGCAACCGCACGCTCGAGATGCTCGAGCAGAGCATTCGCGCGAGCCGCGAGCGCACCGCCGCAGGCGAGCACCCGGCGAGATCACAGGCGAAGGCCGCGGCGATAGCCGACCTCACCGTGAAGGCGATCCTCGGCGGCATCCGCGAGGTGACCGCGGCACGCCTGCGCCAGGGGCGCGCGGCCGAACTGCCCGAGCTCGCCGGTGAGCTCGCCGCCTGGGCCGGCTGCTATCCGGTAGAGCTCCCGGCGGGGCTGCAGTGCGCGCCCGCCGCTGAGACTCGCGCCCGCCCGCCCGAGATATCCGAGCGGGCACTGCGCGCCGAAGGGCGCCTGCCGAGCGGGCGCCACGACCTGTCACGCGAGTTCATCGTCAAAAACCAGCGCGAGCGGATCGTCAATGCGACCGCTTCGATCGTCGCCGAAAAGGGTCTTTCAAACCTCACGATCCCAGAGATCGCCAAGCGTGCGAACGTCTCTCACCACACCTTCTATGAAATGTACCCCAGCAAGCACGATGCCTTCCTCGGTGCCCTGAAGGTCGGCATGCACCAGGCGCTGCTCGTGGTGGGGCAGGCCTATGACACACACAAGGACGACTGGCCCCAGGGTGTCGCGGCCGGCCTGCGCGCGCTACTGCATTACCTCGCTTCCGAGCCCGCTCACTCTCACCTGATCCTCGTAGACACCTTCGCCGCCAGCCCCGAGGCGACCGCGACCCGTGAGGAGAGCCTGCACGCATTCGCCTCCTACCTGCAACCGGGCTACCAATACGCCGCCAAGGAGCGCCCGGTGCCCGGCATCGCGCCCGAGGCGATCGCCGGCGGGATCTGGCAGGTCCTGCACCACTACGCCGGGGACGAGCGCACCGGCGAGCTGCCAATTCTCGCCCCGCAGTTGATCTACGCGGCACTCACCCCGTTCTTGGGAGCAAAGGACGCGGCCAAGGTGGCGCAGCAGTAACGCTCAGGAGCTCAGGACGGGTGCTCAGCGCACGTCGAGCACGATCTTGCCGGTCGCACGGCGCTCGTCGAGCACACGCAGCGCCTCCGCGGCGCGCTCCAGGGGAAAACGCTCGCCGACGACCGGGCGCACGAACCCCTGCCCGATTAGCTGGTTGATGGCGGCGCCGATCTCTTCACATACCTGCGGGCGGCTCATCACGTAGCCACCCCAGCCAGCGCCGATGACCTCGGTGTTTCCAAGCAGCAGCCGGTTGACCTTGACCTCGGGGATCGATCCGCCGGCGAACCCCACGACGACCAGACGGCCGCCCTCGCGCAGCGAGCGCAGGCTGTCGGTGAAGCGCTCGGAGCCGACGGGATCGAACACTAGCTCCACACCGCCTCCGGATAGCTCCTTCGCTTCGTCCTTCCAGGGGCCGTCGGAGCGCACCACCTCATCCGCGCCGGCCTGCAGCGCGACCTGTTGCTTGGCCTCACTCGAGACGACCGCGATCGTGCGCGCGCCCAGGCCCTTGGCGACCTGCAGCGCGGCGGTGCCCACCCCGCCAGCGGCCCCATGGACCAGCACCGTCTCACCCTCGCGCAAGCGCCCGCGCATAAGGAGCGAGAAGTATGCGGTGTGGTAGTTGAGGATCAGGCTGGCGCCCTGGGCAAAGTCCAGCTCCTCGGGTAGTGCGAACGTGAGGAACGGGGGCGCCACCGCTGTCTGCGCGAAACCGCCGAGCGCACAGAACGCGGCCACGCGCTCGCCAGCCTTTACCGCGCTCTGAGGCGGGGCGCTGCGAACAACACCGGAGACCTCGCTGCCGGGCACAAACGGCAGCGGCGGTTTGACCTGATAGGAGCCGCGGGTCTGCAGCAGCTCGGGGAACGCAACCCCGGCACAGTGCACGTCGACCACTACGCCTGCGCCTTGACTCAGCATGTGCGTGGGCTCAGGCTCGGGGAGATCGACGAGCTCGAGGGCGCTGTCGGGACCGGTCAGGCTCACGATCTGGATTGCTTTCATGACGGGGATCCTACGGCTCGCGCGGGCGGGGTCCAGTTTCGCCGCCGGGCTGCCGATGGAAGAACCATGCATCCGATCTCTGGGTCCTCCGTGCTGCCGCGTCGCCACCTGAGGCCGTTCGTGGCCGTGACGGTACTGGCGTGGGCCCTTGTGCCCGTCGGCTCCTCCATGCACTGGGGGACATACGCGCTGGCCGGGGGACTGGCGGTGCTCGCGGGCGTGTGGTGCATTGCACCGTTGCCGGGCGCTCTGGCGAAAGCGCGAGAGGCAATCCCAGGGCTGGTCTTTATGGTCGCGGTCGCGCTGCTGCGCGACTCGGCGGGGGGCATCAACTCGGCTGTGGGTGCGCTGGCGCTGCTGCCGGTGTTCTATACGGCTCTCTACAGCGATCGCGCTCAGCTGTGCACGGTCGTGCTCGGGATGGCGACGCTGTTCCTGGCACAGAGCCTGCTCGTGGGTCCACCCGCTTACCCTCACACCCAGTACCGCGCCGGGCTGCTGTTCGTTCTCGTGAGCACGATCGTCGGCCTGACCACCCAGCGGCTGGTCGGGCAGGCGCGCCTCCAAGCCAGCGAGGCCCAATACCGCAAGCACATGCTGGAGCAGATCGCCGAGGTCATACGCGGGCTCTCCAGCAGCCCGCGCGCCCGCGAGGAGGTATGCGACGCGGCCAGGACGATCAGCAACGCCAGCATGGCGATCCTGTACGAGCCCGATGCTTCACGCCAGCTGCGCGCGGCGTCGATGGCGGGCATCGAGACTGATCCGCTCGAGATCAGTCCCGACGAGCACTCTGGCGTGCACGAGGCGTTTCGTTCAGGACGCTCGCTGATGTTTGCAGAGAACTGTGAATCGCCGCTCTTCAACAGCAAGATATGGGAGCTCTCCGGCCGGCCCGCATCCGTCCTGTTCGAGCCCGTGCTCAGGGGAGGAGAGCCGGTCGGCGTGCTCGTCGTGGGCTGGCCCCAGGCGGTCAGGGTGGGCGAGTCGCGCGCAACCGCGATCGCGCTGCTGGCGCATGAGGTCGCCACCGTGATCGAACGCGCCGACATGCTCAGCCAACTGACCGACATGGCGAGCACCGACGCGCTGACGGGCCTGCCCAACCGCCGCGCGTGGGAGATGAGCCTCGAGCGAGCGCTTGCCGAAGATCAGAAGATCACGCTGGCGATGCTCGACTTCGACCACTTCAAGGAGTTCAACGACACGCTGGGACACCCGGCCGGAGACCGCCTGCTGAGGGAGACGGCCGCCGCCTGGCGCGAGGAGCTCCGCGCCGGAGATTTCGTCGCGCGCCTCGGCGGAGACGAGTTCGCCCTGCTGCTCCCCGACTGCAACGCGGCGAACGCCCTCGAGGTTGTCGAACGCCTGCGCCGTCGCATCCCTGGCGAGGAGACCTGCTCAGCTGGGATCGCCACCCATGGCCCCGGAATGCCCACCGAGACGCTGATGAGCCGCGCCGACACCGCGCTCTATGAAGCCAAGACCGCGGGACGCAACCGCACCTGCCTGACCACCTGAGCGGCTCGACAGGCGCTCAGCGCGAGACCCGCAGGTAGGCAAGCACGGCGAGCACGCGCCGGTGGTCCTCGTCACAGACAGGCAACTCGAGCTTCCCAAAGATGTTCGTGATGTGCTTCTCCACCGCGCCGGGTGTGACCACGAGGCTCTCGGCGATCGCCGTGTTCGAGCGGCCCTCGGCCATCAGCTCGAGCACCGCGCGCTCGCGGACGGTCAGTCGCTCGAGTAGGGCCGGTGTGCCCTCGGGCAGCCCGGGCAAGGCCTCCCACCGTCCCGTGTCCGGCGACGGCGCCCCCGCGCCCGGCGCGAGCAGCCGCGTCACGGCCTCGCGGTCGAGCACCACACCATCTGAGGCGAGACGGCGCTGCGCGCTCAGGAAAGCGCGCAGAGCGCCAATGCGAGCCTTCCCTGCGGCCGTCCGCCGGCGCAGCGCCCGGCCCCCGTTTGCGATCAGCACACGGTCGTGCAGCGCGATCAGCGAGTAGGCGCTGCCGGCGGTCGCGAGGCCGAACAGCGCCCACGCCGGCCAGAATGTATGCACGCCCGCGAGCAACCACGTGAGCAGCCAGGTCATCACCAGGATCACCGCCGCGACGCCGATCACCGCCCATAGAAACGCGACCCGGCGCGGGGCGCCTGGACGGCGCCGCCAGACCCAGCCCGCCGAGTAGTCGCACAGCACGACCACCACCAGCCCCAGCCAGGCCCACGCGGGCCAGAAGTACCCCTGCCCGGTCAGCGCCCAGATCGCGACCAGCAGAACTGCCGCGAGGGCCGCCAGGCGGCGCAGGAGCGAACGGCCGTACTGGCCCCACGACAGCCCCGCGGCCGGCCTCGGCATCCAGCGTCGCTGCGGGGTGCTCGCGGGTAGGGGCGGATCAAGCGGGTGAGACGCCGGTGGAGCGGGTTGCTGGCTCACCCGGCAATGGTCTCACTTCGGGCCGGCGGCAGAGACGGAGCTCAGCTCGTGAGGGCCTTGGCGGCCTGGCGGTCCGGACTGATCCGCTGCACGTCCCACACGAGGCCAAGCCGCTCCAGGCCCGAGATCGTCAGGCCCGACAGGTCGACCTCGCGTTTGGCCATGCCGTGAAAGGCCGACGTGGGGAACGCGTGGTGGTTGTTGTGCCACGCCTCGCCGAAGGAGAACGGCGCGAGCCATGACAGGTTGTGCGATTCGTCATCGGTGGCGAAGCGCCGGCGGCCGAAGAAGTGGCAGAGCGAGTTGATCGAGTAGGTGACGTGGTGCAGGATGAAGATCCGCACGGCGCCGGCCCACAGCATCGCCTCGAGCCCTGCCGCCACGGTCCCGGCGATCAGCCAGCCGAGCCCGAACGGGATCGCCAGGCCGAGCAGCGACCAGAAGATGAACGTCTTGTCGACGAAGTTGACGACTGGGTCGGCGATCAGGTCCGGAGCGAAGCGCTCGCGGGCGCCGCGCTGCTGGTGATCGAACAGCCAGCCGACGTGCGCGTGGCCGAGTCCGCGCAGCGCGCCCTTCCAGCCGCCGCCGTGATCGACATGGGGACTGTGCGGATCGCCGAGGCGGTCGGAGTAGGCGTGGTGCTTGCGGTGGTCGGCGACCCACGAGATCACAGGGCCCTCGATCGACATCGTGCCGAGGACCGCGAGCAGCCCGCGCAGCGCGGGCGAGGTCTTGAAGCTGCGGTGGGTGAGCAGCCGGTGAAAGCCGACCGTCACGCCGAGGCCGATCGGGATGTAGAGAACGATCAGCAGCACGATGTCGCGCAGGTGCAGCCCCCTGTTCCACAGCTGCCACCCGGCGAGCACCACCAGCGCCGGCGGCACCACCGTGATCAGGCCAGTGACGAACCGGTCGAGGTTCTCGAGCACAGGCTCCTGGATCTCCTCCGGAGTGGGGCCCTGCGCGTTGGGTACTGGATCCTGCCCGAGGATCTCGGCCTCGGGGCTGGGGCTCTGCTCGATTGGCCCGGCGGTGGCGCTCATACGTGGATTTTGACGGAGCGAGAGGTCGTTGTCGCTGCAGCCGGCCACCGGCGGCCACTGGCCTGCCCCCTGATCTGGGCCCTCCCACCCGGGGGATAACCCCCCTATGCGACCAGCATGCGATCGGGCTCGGGGGCGAGCACTCCAGTGCTGCGCGGCCTGCTGCGCACGAGCGTTCCGTTGCGCGGCGAGAACGTGACGTTGCGGCGGGTGACCCGTTCCGCGCGCGGGCTGACCGCCTCCAAAACGCTGCGGCGCAAGACTGTCTCGAGCACCACCCGCATCTCCATTTCGGCGAAGCTCGCCCCCAGGCAGCGCCTGATGCCACCGCCGAAGGGGATCCATCCGTAGCCACTGGGCGCGGAATCCAGGAAGCGCTCGGGTCTGAACGCGAACGGCTCTGGGTAGAGATCGGCGCGGGTGTGCGTGAGCCAGATCGCAGGCGTTACATCGGTGCCGGCGGGGAGGTGCAGATCACCGGCATCGAGGTCGGACGCAAGGCATCGTCCCGCGAGCGGCACGACTGGGCGCAGCCGCAGCGACTCGCAGACCACCGCGCGCAGATATGCATCCTCGCCCGCATCGACCTCGGCGGTCAGGCGCGCGAGCGTGGCTGGATGGCGAAGCAGCAGATCGAACGTCCAAGCCAGTCCCGTCGCCGTCGTCTCGTGACCGGCTAGCAGCAACGTGACGAGCTGATCGCGCAGATCCCGATCGCTCATCTCACCGCCGTCCTGGAAGCGCGCCGCGATCAGCAGCGAGAGGATGTCCTCGCGCTCTCCTAGCGCGGGATCTGAGCGACGGTGGGCGATCTCGGCGAACAGGAGCTCATCAACGCTCGCCGTGATCTCGCGCAGGCGGGCCAACGGATCGCCGCAGTGCAGGCGGCGGGAGAGCATGAAGCGAAACTGGAGCGCCGCCGAGGCGCTCTCGCCGAGCAGCAGCGGCAGGCGCTCACGCAACTGCCCGGCGCGCTCGGTGTCGCTAACCCCGAAGACCGCCCTGAGGATCACCTCGAGCGTGATCGCCTGCATGTGGGGATGCATCGCAAACGGCTGTCCTTCAGGCCAGCTGTCGATCGCCTGCTCGGTGGCCTCGCGCATAATCGACTCATACGAGCGCATCCGCTCGCCGTGAAACTGGGGCAGCATCAGCTTGCGCCGGTCCAGATGCTCGCTGCCCTCGAGCAGCAGCACCGAGTTGGGCCCCATCACCGGCAACAGTGTGAGCTTGCGCCCCGCGGGCAGCCCATGCTCGTGCGCGGTGTACAGAGCCCTGATCGCCTCGGGATCCGACAGCAACACCATCGGTCGCTCAAACCCCGGGAAGCTCACGCTGAACGTGTCGCCGTAGCGACGCCGGCAGGACTCCATGAACGCAATCGGACGCACCAGCCAGCGCAGTATCTGCACGGTCGGGGGCGCAGCCGGACCGGGAGGGAGCGCGCTCATGCACATAGCGTGACACACCGCGCCGGGAGTGGGCATGCGGGAGGTAGGATCGCTGCTCTGACCATGGCCCACACTCCCAAACTGCGCTATGTGGATCCGTATAAGCGGCGAGGTCGCCTATATCTAACGGTGGCCCGCCTGTCCACGACGAAGCTGGGCATGTGGCTGTCTGAAAAGGTCGCCTGGAAGCTCGACCCGCACATGCTCAAGCTCACCCGAGGCCGGCTTGGCTCAACGGGCCCGGTTGCCAGTGCGGTGCTCGAGTCGCTCGGCGCGCGGACGGGCCGTCCGCGCCGGAATGCCACGCTCTACTTCCACGACGGCGACCGCGTGACGATCATCGCCTCAAAGCGTGGGTGGCCGAAGAACCCAGCCTGGTACTACAACCTCCGCGAGCACCCCGACGTTGTTTTCGCCGGCCTGCCGTTCCGCGCTGAGGTTGTGGAGGACGAGGCCGAGCTAAAGCGGCTTTGGGATCTCGCCGATCGTGTCTTCCCCCAGTTCGCGGTCTATCGCGACTGGGCTGGGGAGGCCGGACGTGAGATCCCCATCATTCAGCTCGTCGCGCGCTAGCCATACAGAGGGCGATCTGGCTTGCTTCTACTGGATTTCCGAGCCGTTTTGGGCTTTCAACAGACTCGGCATGGACAAAAACCCATCTCCACGATTCCACAACCGCTCATTTGCAGGCAAAACGAGAGCGGCCATTGCGGGGGAAACGGGAGCGACGGGACTCGAACCCGCGACCTCTGCCGTGACAGGGCAGCGCTCTAACCAACTGAGCTACGCCCCCGCGATGTTGCACCTGAGCGCTCTCCAGCACTCCATGCCTCCCCAGTATGCCAAGGCTCCCCGCACGGCGGGGGCAGGCGAGCCTTCGGCGTCAAAACTGGCTATCTGGCCAGTTTCGTCTAGGCTTCCACCCACATGCCGCTCGCCAGCCCTCCTCCGCTTCGCTCCTACAACCCGTTCGTCGTGCTCGTCCAGGATCTGTTAGACGAGCGCGCCGCCACCGTTCCGTTCCCGCCTGGGGAAACCCGCTTCTCGATGGCCCGCACCAAGCGCTTCGCCGACGAACCCCTTCCTCTGCTGCTCGAGTCCTACGAGCGTTTCGGGCCGGTCTTCACGCTGCGGCTCTTCCACTCCAACGCCGTGTTCGCGCTCGGACCCGACGCCAACCACTACATCACCGTCTCCCATGCCTCCAACTTCCTCTACCGCACCTCCTACTTCCGCGACCTGATGGGCTTTGCCGGCGACGGCCTGCTCACCACTGACGGCGATTTTCACCGCCGCTCACGCTTGGCCATGCTCCCCGGCTTTCACCGTGAGCGGATCGCCGCATCGGTTGACGTGATGGTCGCAGAGACCAACCGCGCACTGGCGATGCTCGTTCCGGGAGAGCGCATCGACCTGTACGCGTGGACCCGTCGCCTCGCCCTGCGTATCGCGATGCGAGCCCTTTTCGGCCTCGACCCCGATGGCCCCGCCGCGCGCGCGGTCGACGCCGCCGCCCTGTTCGAGCAGACCCTCTCCTTCTACGCCCGCGACTACTCCCTGCGCATGCTTCGCGGACCTTTCACGCCCTGGGACCGTCAGCAGAAAGCCACCCGCTCGCTGAACGGCCTCATCTACTCCGAGATCACCCGGCGGCGCTCCACCGGCGAGCGTGGCGAGGACATCCTCTCGCTGCTCATCGACGCCTCCGACGAGGACGGCGGCGCCCTCACCGACACCCAGATTCGCGACGAGGTCATGACGCTCCTGTTCGCCGGCCACGACACGACCACCTCGACCGTCGCTTTCATGTTCTACGAGCTCGCCCGCCATCCCGGCGTCGTCGCCCGCATGCTCGCCGAGCAGGACGCCCACCTCTCAGGCGGCCAGGTGGGTGGGGTTCCCAATTCATCCCAGCTGATGGGCGACGGCCTCCCCTGCCTGGAGACGGTCCTCGACGAGACCCTCCGCCTCTACCCGCCCGCCTGGATCGGCCCTCGCCGCTCCGTCGAGCCGTTCGAGCTCGCCGGACAGTCAGTTCCCGGCGGCGTCTTTGTCAACTATTGCTCCTGGGCTTCGCACCACCTGCCCGGTGTCTTTTCAGAACCCGGCTCCTTCCGTCCCGAGCGCTTCACGCAAGAGGCCAAGGCCGCCCTCCCCAAGGGCGCCTACGTCCCCTTCGGCGGCGGCTCGCGCACCTGCATCGGCATGCGCTTCGGCCAGCTCGAGATCCGCACGATCGCCACGCTCCTGCTCGCCCGCTTCACGCTCTCGCTCCCCGAGGACTTCGAGCTCACCATTCGCCAGATGCCGACGATCAGCCCCAAGGACGGTCTGCCGATGAACGTTTCACCCAGGGCAACCACACCTCGATCAGATCTTGCAGCGGTGGCATAGGCGCCTTAGCACCACTCAGCGCAAGCTCGCCCAGATCGACAGCCTGTAGCCCGCCACTTCGCCTGAGGGCCCTGCCACGGCGCTCGCGCCCACACCTTCGACGTACACGCGTGGATTATCAATGAGGGTCAGTTTCAGCCCTTCCAGCAGGAAGCCCAATGGGTGCACAACCAACTTGCCTTCCTGGGCCCGCGCCACCGCCTCGATCGATGTCTGCACGCCGAACAGGCCACCGCTCGCGCTTACCTGCACCTGGCCGTCGTGGCTGCTCTTTAGGCGCACTTCGATCCCTTCCCCCAGCGCTTTCCCCACATCCGCGCGTGTGGTCTTTGCCTGTCCCCGCAGCGCGTCGCCGTGCTTCTGGTAGCTCGCTTCCTGCAACTGCAGCGGACCCTCCTTCACGCTTTCGGCAGTCAGACTCATGCGCTTCACCCCACGTGCTTCACCTAGCAGCTTCACCGTCTGCTGTGGGCTCATCCGCAGGCTCTTCGCGCGCACGGTCACCGAGTCCGCGCTGCCCCACAGCAGCTTCACAGCCGGCCATGCCTTCACGCTCACGCTCTCTACCGTTCCGTACTTGCCGACGCGCGCGCGTACCCGTTCGGCCGCGATTCCAGGCAGCAGGAGCTGGGCCAACACCAGCACCAGCACGATCGCCACCAGCACGCCAAGCGCGATCCGCACGGCCCTCCTGCCTCTACCCGCGCGCGCTTGCTTCACGCCGCAAGCTTCGCAGGCGAACACCGAATCGTGCCCTCGCGGCCGCTAGCCTTGAGGTTCCCTCAGCAGGGGCGCGTAGCTCAGTTGGTCAGAGCACCTCGCTTACAACGAGGGGGTCGCCCGTTCGAGTCGGGCCGCGCCCATCAGACAGCCTATGACCGACCAACCCATCCGCATCGCCGTCATCGGCTCCGGCCCGGCCGGCTTCTACGCCGCGGGGCACCTGCTCAAGGACGGGGCGGGCGGGCATTCCATCAATTTCGAGGTGGACATGTTCGAGCGCCTGCCCACACCCTGGGGGCTCGTACGCTCCGGCGTGGCTCCCGACCACCCGAAGATCAAGTCCGTCACGCGGGTCTACGAGAAGACCGCCGCCCACCCGCGCTTTCGCTTCTTCGGCAACGTCGCCTTCGGCGAGCACATCTCGCGCGATGACCTGCTCGCCCACTATCACGCGATCGTCTACGCCACCGGATCGCCCGCGGACCGTCCCTTGAGCATCCCCGGCGAAGACCTCCCCGGCTCGCACGCCGCGACCGAGTTCGTCGGCTGGTACAACGGCCATCCCGACCACACCGACCTCGAGGTCGATCTGCTCTCGGCAGAGCGTGCCGTCGTGATCGGCAACGGCAACGTGGCGATCGATGTCGCCCGCATGCTCGTGCTCGCTCCGGCCGAGCTCGCCCCGACCGATACAGCCGACCACGCCCTGGAGGTGCTCGCTCGCAGCCGCGTATCAGAGGTCGTGATCCTCGGCCGCCGCGGACCCGCGCAAGCGGCCTTCACCAACCCCGAGCTCCTGGAGCTCGGCGAGCTCTCCGGCGCCGATGTCATCGTCGAGGACGCAGAGCTCGACCGTGCGCTCGCAGTCGCCGATCCTGGCGCCGGGGAAAACATCACGAGCCGGCGCAACGTCGAGATCCTGCGCTCCTACGCCGAGCGAGCTCCAGCTGGGCATCCCAAGCGCATCGTCCTGCGCTTCCTGCTCTCACCGGCCGCCTTCCTCCCCGGTGAGCAGGGTCGCCTGGGCTCGGTCGAGCTCGTGCGCAACGAGCTGGTGGACGCCGGCGACGGCCGGTTGCGGGCCCAGGCAACCGGCGAGCGCGAGACGATTCACGCGGGCCTCGCCTTCCGCGCGATCGGCTACCGGGGCATCCCCCTCCCCGGCGTCCCCTACGACGAGCGCTCGGGCACCATCCCCAACGATGGCGGGCGCGTCCTCGATCCCGCAAGCGGATCTCCGCAGTGCGGCGAGTATGTCGTCGGCTGGATCAAGCGCGGCCCATCAGGGGTGATCGGGACCAACAAGAAGGACGCCCAGGAGACCGTCGACGCGATCCTCGCCGACCTTGCCAGCAACGGCGACGGGGGGGCCCATCACGAGCCCACCGAGCCAGACGGCGCCGCGGTGGAAGAGCTGCTGCGTGAGCGCCAGCCCGAGCTCGTCACCTACGAGGGCTGGGAAGCCATCGACCGGCACGAGAAGGCGCTCGGCGAGGCGGCGAGACGACCGCGCGTCAAGCTCACGACGATCGAGGACATGCTCCGCGTCGCGGCCGCAGAAGAGCCGTAGACTGTCGCCCCGCTAGCCCCGTTAGCTCATCTGGTAGAGCGCCGGACTTTTAATCCGGTGGGGCGGGTTCGAGTCCCGCACGGGGCATCTTTGCGCTACCGCATTGCAATGACCACACCATTTGACGTCAACGGCCGCACCGTCTTCATCACCGGCGCCGCCCGCGGGATCGGCAAGGCGACGGCTGAGCGCCTTTATGCAAAAGGCGCGAACGTCGCGCTGGCCGGGCTGGAGCCGGAGCGCCTGGAGGAGAACGCGGCGAAGCTGGGTGATCGCGCGGCGAGCTTCGAGGTGGACGTGACCGACTTCGACGCGCTTGCGCGCGTGGTCAAAGCGACAGTGACGCGCTTCGGCGGGATCGACGTGGCGATCGCCAACGCCGGCATCGCCTTCACCGGCCCGCTGGCGACTGCGCCAATCGAGCAGGTGGAGCGCACGCTCGCCGTCAACCTGCTCGGCGTGTGGCGGACGGACCGCGCCGTGATCGAGCAGATCCAGCAGCGCCGCGGCTATCTGCTGAACATCTCCTCGATGACGGCGATCCTGCACGGGGCGATGCTCGGTCCCTACACGACGGCTAAGGCAGGCGTGGAGGCGCTGTCGGACTCTTTGCGCATGGAGAGCAGGCCGAGCGGCGCCGCCGTGGGTTGCGCCTACTTCGGTTTTCTAGACACCGACCTCGTCAAAGCGGCCTTCGCCGAGCCTTCAGCGGAAGCGATAACTGGAAGCATGCCCGGCTTCATCCGCAATCCCGCTCCGCTGAGCAAGGCGATCGACGCGATCGAGCGCGGCATCGAACGGCGCTCCGCGCGCGTGTGGGCGCCGCGCTGGCTCGGGCCGATGCTGGTGCTGCGCGGCATCCTGCAGCCACTCCTCGAACGTGGCGCGCAGCGCGAGGAGGCGAGCCTGGCCGAGGCCATGCAGCTCGCCACCGACACGAACGAGTCAGCCGGCCAGGATGCCATCCTCGGGGTCTCCGCCCGGGCTCACGAACCAAAGCCCTAGCTTCTACTGCGCCTCTGGGCCGGAGGCGGTCTCCGGATCTCCGTCGGCGAGGATCCGGTATAGGTCTTTCCTCGCAGCCGCGAGAATCTTGCGGGCCTCGCCCATCTGCGCCTCGCTGCCTGTCTTCATCACCTGCACGAAGGCAGACGCAACCTCGCGCATGAGCTTGCCGAGCTCGTGCGCCTGATTACTCACGTCGCCGCTCATCTGCTCCCACGGGGCCTGCTTGTCCTCACCACGCTCCTTCACGTAAGCCCGGCCCTCGTCAGTCAGCGCGAACAGCTTGCGGCCGTCGAGCTCCTGTGAGCGGATCAATCCCTCGTCCTCGAGCTGCGCCAGCGCCGGATACACCGAACCGGGACTAGGACGCCACACGCCGTCGCTGCGCTCCTCTACCTCCTGCATGATTTCGTAGCCGTTGCGCGGCTCCTCGTTTAGCAGCAGCAGCGCCGCCGTACGGATGTCCCCGCGCCGCGCCTTACGACCGCGTCCTCGCGGGCCGCCGCCCGAGCCGAATCCCCCGAACGGGCCTGGCCCGAAGCCGTGATGGCGGTGGCGGTGGTGGCCGTGACGGCCCTGTCCAGGTTGGTTTTCTTCTGAACATCTATGCATAACTAACTCCTATCGTGAACTATCAAAGTACACTCACGATATATCGTTATCTACTCGCTGTCAAGACCTCGAAAAGAAGAAAGAGGACTGGGCCAGGCTAGTGGCGGAAGTGGCGCTTGTCTGTCGCCACCATCGCGACCCCCGACGCGTCTGCGGCGGCCACGACCTCCTCGTCGCGCACCGATCCCCCCGGCTGGATGATCGCGCTCACGCCCGCCTCGATCGCCGCCTGCGGACCGTCGGCGAAGGGGAAGAACGCGTCTGACGCCAGCGCAGCACCTGCCAGCAGCTCCGGCTGGGTGGCGCGAGCTTTCTCTACCGCGAGGCGGACGGCGTCAACCCTGCTCGTCTGCCCCGCTCCGATCCCGATGCTCGCCCCGCCCGCGGCGATCACGATCGCGTTCGACCGCACGTGCCGGCACACCTTCCAGGCGAACAACAGATCCCTCCACTGCTCCTCGCTCGGCTCCTTCTCGCTGATCACGCGCATCTGCTCGCGGGTCTCCGTCACGACGTCGCGGGTCTGCACGAGCTCCCCGCCGGTCACCGGCTTTGCTTCGACCTCGTGGCTCTCCGCCGGCCAGTTGGCCAACTCCAGCAACCTCACGTTCTTCTTCTGCGCCAGCACCTCGATCGCGCCGACGTCATACCCAGGGGCGAGCAGCACCTCGATGAACTGCTTGCCGAGCTCCTCGGCGCAATCCCGATCGACCCTCCGGTTGACTACGATCACGCCGCCATACGCGCTCTGCGGATCGCACGCAAAAGCGCGTTCGTAGGCCTGCTGGATCGTCTCGCCCACCGCGCACCCACACGGGTTGTTGTGCTTGACGATCGCGCATGCCGGCTGGTCGCCTGTACCCGAATCGGTGAACTCCTCTACCAGCTCGCGCGCGGAGCTCAGATCGAGCAGGTTGTTGAACGACAGCTCCTTGCCGTGCAGCTGCTCCACCCCGTCGAGCAAATGCGCTGGCGCCCCCACGCGCGCGTAGAAGGCAGCCTGCTGGTGCGGGTTCTCGCCGTAGCGCAGGTCCATCACCTTCTCGTACGCCTCGTTCCACGTGGGAGGGAAGCCCTCGTACGTGCGACTCGCAAACCATGTCGAGATCGCCGCGTCGTAACGCGCCGTGCACGCGAACGCCTTCGCCGCGAGCTCTTTGCGGCGCGCCAGCGACAGCCTCCCCTCGGACTCGCGCAGCTCGCCCAGCACGCCCTCGTAGTCGGCGGGATCGACCACCACCGCCGCGAATGCGCTGTTCTTCGCAGCCGCCCTGATCATCGTCGGGCCGCCAATATCGATGTTCTCGATCACCTCCTCATCGCTCGCATCGCCGCGTGCGACCGTCTGCTCGAACGGATACAGGTTCACACACACCAGGTCCACCTGCTCGATCCCCTGCTCCTCTGCCGCGCGCAAATGCTCCTCGTCGTCGCGTCTGGCCAGCAGCCCCGCGTATAGCCGCGGGTGCAGCGTCTTCACGCGCCCATCCATCATCTCCGGAAAGCCGGTGAAGTCCTCGATCGTTCGCACTTGCACCCCAGCCTCCATCAGCTCGCGGGCCGTGCCCCCCGTGGAGACGATCTCCACCCCCAGCCCGCTCAGCCCGCGTGCGAAGTCCACGATCCCCTGCTTCTCGGACACCGACAGCAGCGCCCTCTTCACGCGCACCTCACCGGGCGCAGCTCTTTCGACCGCCATGCCTTGCCACCCTATCTATCGATGACGACCCGGCGCGGGTTCTCGGGATCGATGCTCAGGGCTCCCCGCGCGAACAGACGGACAGCCGCTGCCAGCAGCGAATGCTCGAGCGGACGCAGGGCCTTCAGCACCTCACCGGGATCGCTCACGCCCGGCAGCTGCACCGCCTCCTGCAGGATGACTGGGCCGGTGTCGATGCCCTTATCGACGAAGTGCACGGTCACGCCAAATGTCTCGGCTCCATGCTCGATCGCCTGCTCGATCGCATGCAGGCCAGGGAAGTCGGGCAGCAGCGAGGGGTGCACGTTGATCACCGCCCCAGGCCAGCGCTCCAGGAACACCTCGCCCAGCAGCTCCATGTATCCGGCGAGCACGACCAAACGCACACGGCGCTCCTCCAGCCAATCCGCCATCGCGCCGTCGCGAGCTGCGCGGTCGGGATAGCCGGCGCGGGGAACACCTCAGTAGGCACACTTCGCTCGGCGGCGCGCTGCAGTGCAGGCGCGCCAGCGACACTCGACGCCACCCCCACGATCTGCGCCTCTCTCCCGTGCACACTGTCGAGCAGCGCCTGCAGGTTCGTGCCCGTCCCGGACACGAGCACGGCGATGTCCAGCGGCTCCTCCTCTCCCACGAACCGCACGATAGTCCAGCGGATTGCAGTTCCTCGGATTAAAGATCAATCGCTGTGACTCAACTCACAGAGGAATGCGCCTGCCTGCGGTTCAATGGATCTCGAGGGTGGAGAACAACAAACCGAATCGAGGTTCTCCCATGCTTGCATCCATCATCGTCGCCCTCGTCATCCTCGCCGCTTTGGCGAACGCCTTCCGGCCGGGTTCTCGAGACATCATCACCAGCCGTCCCTACAACAATCGATACAACGACGCCTCAGGCGCCCGCGACCTGAGCTAGGGGGAGGGAGGGGCCTGTCGGCTCCTCCTCCAAGGCGTACTTGCCGTTCGCCTCCTCGGTGCGCTCAAGCGGGTACTCGCCGGTGAAGCACGCGTCGCAGTGGGTCTCGCGACTACCACGGATCGCCTCATACACGCCCTCCAGCGACAGGTAGTGCAGCGAGTCGCAGCCCAGCTCCTGTGCGACCTCCCCGGTGCTGCGGCCGTGGGCGATCATCTCCTCGCGTGTGCTCATGTCGATCCCGTAGTGGCACGGGTGCTTGATCGGCGGCGCCGAGATCCTCAGGTGGACCTCCTTCGCGCCCGAGTCGCGCAGCATCTGCACGATCTGCCTGGTCGTGTTCCCCCGCACGATCGAATCGTCGACGACCACCAGCCGCTTGCCCGCGACTACCGCCGGCAGCGGGTTGAACTTCAGCCGCAGACCATGCTTGCGCAGCTCCTGCCCGGGCTGGATGAAAGTCCGCGCGACGTAGCGGTTCTTCACGAAGCCATCGTCCTGGGGAATCCCACTCGCCCGCGCCAGACCGCGCGCCGCCGGATTGCCCGAGTCCGGCACCGCGATCACCACGTCGGCCTCCACCGGCGCCTCGCGCCACAGGATCTCGCCCATGCGCCCGCGCGCCACCTGCAGCACCTGATCGTTCATACGCGAGTCCGGGCGCGCGAAGTAGATGTACTCGAACACACAGAACGCCTTACGCGCACCCTCCACCACCTGTTTGCTGGAGCAGCCCTCCTCGCTCAGCGTCACCACCTCGCCCGGCTGCACATCGCGCAGGAACTTCGCGCCGATGATGTCCAACGCGCACGACTCGCTCGCCACGCAATAGCGCACGGTGTCGTCCTGCGCTTTTGCCGTGGGCTCCAAAGTACCCAGCGCGAGCGGGCGCAACCCGTGCGGGTCGCGGAAGGCGACCACGCGGTCCTTCGTCATCACCACCGTCGAGAACGCGCCCTTCAGCCGCGGCAGCACCTCGGCGATCGCGTCCTCCACGCGCTCGGCCGGATGGGTAGCGATCAGCGCCGCGATGATCTCCGAGTCCGAGGTCGAGCTGAACGTGACCCCCTTCGCCAGCAGCTCGTTGTGCAGCTCCACGGCGTTGATCAGGTTGCCGTTGTGGGCCAGCGCCACCTCGCGCTGGGAGCCGCGCGTGCCCACCGAGCGCTGCACGGGCTGTGAGTTCTCCCAGGCGTTCGAGCCCGTCGTGGAGTAGCGCACGTGCCCGATCGCCAGCTCCCCGGCGAGCGTGCTCAGATCGTTTTCGGTGAACACCTGGTTGACCAGCCCCAGCTCGCGGCGCGTGATGATTTGACCGCCGCGATCGGCCGCGGCGATCCCAGCCGACTCCTGCCCGCGGTGCTGCAGCGCATACAGCGCGAAGAACGACAACCGCGAGACCTCATGGCCCGGTGCGTACATGCCGAACACGCCGCACTCGTCGCGCGGTCCGTCGCGGTCACCGTACTCGGGCCCCGTGGGATGGGCGGGGCGGGTGGGCCCCGGTCTAAAGGGCCCTTCTAAAGACGCCATCGCTGTTTTCACGCTAGCAGGCCCCCCTCACCCGAACAGCTCCGCGAGCGCGCAGTGAGCCTCCGCCAGCTCCGTAAGCGTCGCGGAGAGCGTCAAGTCGCCGGTCGTGATCTGCAGCGAGGAGCCGCCGACAGTGCCGATGACGCGCGTGGGGGTGCGCCGGCCCAGCGAACTGACACCGTTGGGCGTGCCGCTGACCAGGAAGCCACCGGGCCCCTCGCCGAAGAGGGCAACGAATGGATCGCCCCCGGCGGCTTGCTCTAGCCGCACGTCCGCCCCCATGCCCCCCGCCAGACAGCACTCGGCGAGCGCGGTGGCGAGACCCCCCTCGGCGATGTCGTGGGCGCTGGACAGCGCGCCAACGCACACGGCGCCGCGGATGGCGAACTGTGCGGCGTGAACCGCCCCGATGTCGATCTCCGGCAGGCCGTCCGGCAGCTCTTTGCCGCGCAGCTTGGCCAGCTCGCTCGCGGCCAGCGACGGGGCGAACGGGCCGACCAGCGCGACCGTGTCTCCAACCCTTGAAAACCCGAGCCGGCCAGCATGAGAGGCGTCGGGCAGACGGCCGACCATGCCGATCACCGGCGTTGGGTAGACCGGCCCGCCGGAGGTGCGGGTGGGTGGGCTCTCGTTGTAAAGCGACACGTTCCCACCCACGATCGGGGCTCCCAGCGCCCGGCAGGCATCACCCAGGCCACGCACCGACTCGGTCAGCTGCCAGGCGATGTGTCCCTTCTCGGGGTTTCCGAAGTTGAGGTTGTTCGTCGTCCCCAGCGGCTCCGCCCCCACGCACGCGAGGTTCGCCGCACACTCCAGCACGGCCTCCACCGTGCCCGTGTACGGGTCCGCGGCGACCCGCCGCCCGTTGCAGTCGATGCTCACCGCCAGTGCGCTTCCGTCTCCCAGCGCCAGCACCGCGGCATCGGCCTGCTCGGGCCGGCGCACCGTCCGCGACTGCACGATCGCGTCGTACTGCTCGAACAGCGGCCTGCGCGAGGCGATGTTCGGCGAGGCCAGCAGCGCCAGCAGCGCCTCACGCGGTGAGGTTTCGGCGGCGAGCGTTGCCTCTGGCGGCGCATAGACCGGCTCGGTGGGCTTCACGGGCTCAAGGTCATACAGCGGGCACTCGTCCACGAGCGCCCTCACTGGCATGTCCCCGGCGAGCTCCTCCCCAGCGAACACCCTCATCCGGTTCGTATCGGTGACCCTCCCGATCGCTGCGCTGTTGACCTCCCACTTCTCGCACAGCGCCTCCACGGCGGCCACGTTCGCAGGCTCCACCACACACAGCATCCGCTCCTGAGACTCGCTCACCATGATCTCAAAGGGCTCCATGTCAGCCTCACGCAAAGGGACCTTCGCGACGTCGAGGTCGATCCCCACGTCCCCCTTCGAGGCCATCTCCGCGGCCGAGGAAGTCAGGCCGGCCGCGCCGAGATCCTGCAATGAGACGAGCAGCCCCCGCTCGAGCAGCTCGAGCGAGCACTCCAGCAGCTTCTTCTCCTCGAACGGATCGCCCACCTGTACGGTCGGGCGCTTGTCCTGCACGCCTTCGCCCAGCTCGGCCGAGGCGAGCACCGAGGCGCCACCGATCCCGTCACGGCCGGTGCGCGCGCCGAACAGCACGAGCGCGTTGCCAACACCCGCCGCCGCGCTGCGCACCAGCTTCTCGCGCTCAGCGAGCCCCAGAGCCATCGCGTTGACCAGACAGTTCTGCTCATACGGACCCTCGAAGTAGACCTCCCCGCCGACAGTCGGCACACCAATCGAGTTGCCGTAGTGCCCGATGCCGCGCACGGCGCCGTCGAGCAGATAGCGCGAGCGCGCGGGTGGGTGGGTCCCGGTCATTTCACCCACCTCGCCGAAGCGCAGCGAGTCGAGCACCGCGATCGGACGCGCGCCGATCGCGAAGATGTCGCGCAGTATGCCCCCCACGCCCGTGGCCGCCCCCTGAAATGGCTCGACCGCGCTCGGGTGGTTGTGCGACTCGACCTTGAACGCACACACCAGTCCCCCGCCCACGTCGACAGCGCCCGCGTTCTCGCCGGGACCCATCACGACATGCGGACCCTCTGTCGGCAGCGTGCGCAGCAGCTTCTTCGAGTGCTTATACGCACAGTGCTCGCTCCACAGCAGCGAGTACATCGCCAGCTCGACTTGGTTTGGCGCCCCCCCCTGCTTCTCACACACCAGCTCGTACTCGGCCACCGTCAACCCCAGGGCAAGCGCATCCTGCAGGCCCGGCCGCTCCGGGCGCTGCGCGCTCTCAGACATAAGCACCTTCCACCGAGAGGCGCATCGACTCGAAGATCTGAAGCCCATCGGCCGAACCACCGATCAGCACCTCGACGGCGTGCTCGGGGTGGGGCATCAGGCCGAACACGTTGCCAGCCTCGTTGCGCACTCCCGCGATGTCTGCAACCGAACCGTTGAAGTTCTGCCCTTGCGCATAGCGCAGCACCACCTGGCCGTTCTCCTCGATTCCCTTCAGCGTCTCCTCGCTTGAGTAATAGCGGCCCCAGGAGTGCTTTGCGGGGATGCTCAGCCGCTCGTCAGCTCCTCCCCGGGCAGCCGCCTCGCACGCGCGGGTGAAATGAGTGTTGTGATCGGCCACCTCCAGCTCCACCTGGCGGAAGGTAAAACGCCGGTTGGTGTTTCCCAGCAGCGCACCCGGCAGCAACCGTGCCTCGCACAGCACCTGGAACCCGTTGCAGATCCCGAGCACCAGCCCGCCGCCGTTCGCGAAGGAAATCACGGACTCCATGGCCGGCGCAAACCGCGCGATCGCCCCCGCGCGCAGGTAGTCACCATAGGAGAAGCCACCCGGCACGACGATCGCATCGGCGCCCTTCAGGTCGCGATCGCCATGCCAGATCAGCTCCGCGTCGCCCACCTTGCGGGCGGCCTGAAGCGCGTCGCGCTCATCGCAACTTCCCGGAAATTGAAGGACGCCGAACTTCATCAGGAACGCCGGGACACTACGCATCTCTGCGTCATCGGCCCTCGCCTTGACCCACCAAAGCTTCGGGCCTGCTTCCTTGATCTGCTTGGTCCCGGCACCCCTGATCCATGCCAGTCACTCCACGATGACGATCTCGTAATCCTCGACCAACGGGTTCGCCAGCAGCTTCTCGCACATCTCTTTGATCTGGCTGGGGTCCTCGACATCGAGTTCGACCAGCCTGCCTATATGAACATTTGCCACGCCCGCAAAGCCCAGCGCGGGCAAAGCGCGCTCGACGGCCTCTCCCTGCGGGTCGAGAATGCCCGCCTTCGGGCGGATCAATACGCGAGCTCTCATGCCGACCGCTCGAGCCACGCGGAGTACGGCTCGCCTGTGATCAGCTCATACGCCTGCACGTACCGCGCGCGTGTGCCAGCCACGACGTCCTGCGGGATCTCCGGAGCTGGCGGGCGCTTGTCCCAGCCGCTCTGAGAGGCCCAATCTCTCACGTACTGCTTGTCGAAGCTCGGCTGGCCCCTCCCGATCTCATAGGAGCCCGCCGGCCAGTAGCGGCTCGAGTCCGGCGTCAGCACCTCGTCACCCACGACCAGCTCATCGTTCTCATCGAGCCCGAACTCGAACTTCGTGTCGGCCAGGATCACTCCGCGCTCGCGCGCGTGCTCTGCGGCGAACGAGTACAGCTCGATCGACACATCGCGCACCCTTTGCATCAGCGCGCTGTCGCCCACCAGCTCAGCTGCTGTGCCGAGGTCGATCGTCTCGTCATGGCCAATATCGGCCTTCGTGCTCGGCGTGAAGATCGGCTCTCCCAGTTGCTCTGACTCGCGCAATCCCGCCGGCAACTCGATGCCCGAGACCTTGCCACTCGCCTGATAATCCTTCCAGCCCGACCCGGTGATGTAGCCGCGCACGACACACTCGACCGGGAGCATCTCGAGCTTGCGCACGGCCAGCGCACGGCCACGCACTTCTTCGGGAACGCCGTCTGTCGCCGAGATCAGGTGATTGGCGACGATCTGGCTGGTTATCTGAAACCAGAACACCGACAGCCCTGTGAGCACCTTGCCCTTGTCCGGGATCCGCGTCGGGTGGACCGCGTCGTACGTCGAGATCCTGTCGCTCGCGACCATCAGCAGCCGCTCGCCGCCGTCGTCGTCGGAGAGGCCGTACATCTCGCGGACCTTCCCTTTGGCGATGAGAGGCAGGCCGGCGAGCGTCGTCACGAGGCGGAAGATATCCCGTCGAGACGCCGGATGATCTCGTCCGCGTAGCGCACGTAATGCCCGTAGTCGAAAATGGCCTCCAGGTCCAGCCCCTTCGCGCGATCATCCGTCGCGAGCAACTCGCGCAGGGAAGTGCCGTCATCCCAGGCGCGCTGCGCCAGCTCCTGCACGATCCGATAGGCCTCGTCGCGGCCCATCCCGGGACGGGCGGGATTCGGGTGGGCGGGATCCCCTTCTATTAGCGCGAGCAGCACCCGCTGAGAGAACAGCGCGCCATGGGTGAGCTCGAGGTTCTCGCGCATCCGCTCGCCATCAACGGTCATGTCCCGCACCAGCGCGATCGTCCGGTGCTGGAGGTAATCGAGCAGGATCGTCGAGTCGGGCAGGATCACCCGCTCCACAGAGGAGTGCGAGATGTCGCGCTCGTGCCACAGCGCGACGTTCTCGAGCGCCGCCTGGGCATTCCCGCGCAGCACGCGCGCCAGCCCGGAGATCTGCTCGCTCTTGATCGGGTTGCGCTTATGGGGCATCGCGCTCGAGCCCTTCTGGCCGGCGCGAAAAGGCTCCTGCACCTCGCGCACCTCGGTGCGCTGCAACTGTCTGATCTCGGTCGCAAATCGCTCCAGGCCCGCACCCGCCAGCGCGATCGCTCCAAGCAGCTCGGCGTGCCGGTCGCGCGCCACCACCTGCGTGGAGACGTTCTCGCGCTTGATATCCAAACGCTCCAGCACACGCGCCTCGAACTCGGGGCTCGTCGCGGCGTACGTGCCCACCGCGCCGGAGATCGCCCCGACGGCTACCTGCGCAAACGCGCGCTCCAGCCGCACTGCGTTGCGATGCGCCTCGAACGCAAAGCCAGCGAGCTTCACCCCGAAGGTCGTCGGCTCGGCGTGCACCCCGTGGGTTCTGCCCACGCAAAGCGTTCCCGCGTGCTCGCGCGCGCGCGTAGCCAAGGCGCTGGCAAGCTCGCGGGCGCCGGGCACGATCACCTCCCCGACAGCGCGCAGCTGCAACGCGAGTGCGGTGTCGAGCACGTCCGAGGAGGTCAATCCGAAGTGGATCCAGCGTCCCGCCTCGCCCGCCGAGGAGGAGAGCACGTCGACGAACGCGGCCATGTCGTGGTCGGTCACCAGCTCGCGCTCGTTCACCGCCGCGACGGTGAACGTGGCGGCGCGAATCGCCTCCAGCTCCTGTTGATTGGGTCCCCCAACCCCACCCTCTCGCCCCTCCCGCCCGGGCTGGGATCCGGTCAACGTCCCCAGCAGACCTGGCAGCTCCTCGCACGCCGCCACCTCCACCCGCCGCCAGCTCTCCATGCGGGCCTCGTCGGTCCACAGGCGCCCCAGCTCAGGGCGGGTGTACCGCACGATCATCCTTACGCGCCGAGGATCTGCGCGGCGAGGATCGCCGCGTTGCGCGGGTTGTCCAGCCCCACACACGCAACGGGCACACCCGGGGGCATCTGCACGATCGAGAGGATCGCGTCGAGACCCCCGGCGGCGGTCAGGCGACCGGACAGCGGCACACCGATCACGGGCAGGTCGGTATGTGCGGCGACGGCCCCGGGCAGCGCGGCGGATATACCCGCCCCGGCGATGATCACGCGCAGGCCACGCATGCGCGCGTTCTTGGCGTAGTCGGCAACCACATCTGCTTCGCGGTGCGCGGACATCACCCGAAGCTCGTGCAGGATGCCGCGCTCTTGCAGCTCGTGGGCCGCCTTCTCCATCGTCTCCATGTCGCTCTTGGAGCCCATCACGATGCCGACTTGCGGCGAGTCGACATCGATGTCGTCGAGCTGCGCCTGCACTTCAGCCTCCTGCATCGGCTCCGGCGCCAGCGATAGACCCGTTCCAGGCTCCGGGCGGCTCATGGTGCCAGCACCGCGGCGCCCGCGGCGATGTCGCGCCTGAGCTGCATGCCGTCAAAGGAGATCATCCCGGCCGCAGCATACGCCGCGTCACGGGCGGAGCCAGGGTCGGCGCCGAGCGCGGTCACGTTCAACACGCGCCCGCCCGCCGTGACCACGCCTTCAGGGGTACGCACCGTGCCGGCGTGCGTCACCTCGATCGCACCCTTCACCTGCTCCAGCCCAGTGATCAGATCGCCCTCTGAGGAGGATTCGGGATAGCCGGCGCTCGCGAGGACGACGGTGACCGCCCAGTTGGGGGACCACTCGAGCTCGGCCCCGGCCAGGCCGCCCGGGCGGGCGGCGGCGAGCAGCAACTCGAGTAGGTCCGAGCGCAGCCGCGGCAGCACCGCCTGCGTCTCGGGGTCTCCGAAGCGCACGTTGAACTCCAGCACGCGCAAACCCTCAGGCGTGAGCATCAGGCCCGCGTAGAGGACACCGTGAAAGGGCGTCCCGCGCTCGCGCATCAAATCGACGACCGGCTGATGGACGGCGGCAGCGATCTCACGCACGCGTTCCTCATCGAAGCCGGCCACCGGCGAGTAGGAGCCCATACCACCGGTGTTTGGACCACGATCGCCGTCGCCGATGCGCTTGAAGTCGCGCGCGGGCGCAAGCGGCACGGCGCGCTCGCCGTCGCACAGCGCCAGCAGCGAGCACTCCTCCCCTGCCAGGCGTTCCTCGACCACCGCGTGCGCGCCAGTGCCGAAGCGGTCATTCAGGAAGATCTCGGCCAAGGCGACCTCGGCCTGCCAGGCGGAGTCGGCCACGACCACACCCTTTCCGCCAGCAAGCCCGTCCGCCTTTACGACGACGCCCTCTCCCGGGCCCAGCGCGAGATCACAGACCGCCGCGAGGCCCTCATCCAGCGTGCCGACCATGCGCCAGCGCGCCGTGGGCACACCGGCCTGCATCATGATCTGCTTGGCGAATGCCTTCGACCCCTCCAGCCTGGCCGCGGCCGCGCTCGGGCCGAATGCGGCGTGACCACGTGCGGCAAGCGCGTCGATGAGTCCCGCCACGAGCGGCGCCTCGGGCCCCACGACGGTGAAGTCGACTCCCTCCCGCTCGACCGCCGCCAGCAGCCCCTCGATGTCCTGAGCGGCGACGTCGAGCGCGCGTGCATCCTGCGCGATGCCCGCGTTGCCCGGCGTGCACAGCAGTTCCGGCAACTGCTGAGAGTGCGCAAGCGCCCGCACGATCGCGTGCTCGCGCCCCCCCGCGCCGACGACGAGGACCTTCATATCACCAGACGGCTGTGAGCCGCGGATCGTCGTGACTGGCAAGGAGCGCGAGCGGCGAGGAAGCCAGGCGTGTGCAGGCGCCGCTCACAGGCTGGCGATGAACTCTTCAATGGGTATCGCCGAGAGCGTCTCGTAGCGGCCGGTGCCGCGCGACCCGAGCTCCAGTGACACGCGCGCCATCGTGCCCTCGTCGGGCGCCTCGATGACCGAGATGAAGTCAACGTGACCTAGTGTCGCCCACTGCGCCTTGACGGTGGCGCCGAGCTGCTCGACCTCCTTGTTGACCTCCTGGATCCGCTTGGGGTTGTTCTTGACGGTCTGCACGCCCTCCGGGGTGAGCGTTGAGAGCATGATGTACGTGGGCATTGTGGCTCCTCCGTTTGCCGATGGTGCTCCCGGCCGGCCTCGACCGGAAGCGCGCTCAGGGTTGTTTGTAGCGGATCGGGGGCAAGCGTGAGCGATCGTTCTTCCGTCCAGGGCTGTGATAGCCGCCGCCAGGGCACGTAGGGTGGTTGCTCCTATCTTGCACGCTCGACCTACGGGGGGGTACCGATGCGCAGACGTCTCAGCTACGCAAACGTCACTGCCACGCTCGCACTCGTGTTCGCGATGAGCGGCGGCGCGCTGGCCGCAAACCATTACCTGATCAACTCGACCAAGCAGATCAACCCGAAGGTCCTCAAGAAGCTGAAGGGCAACGCCGGCGCGCCGGGCAAGGAAGGTCCCAGCGGGAAAGAAGGCTCCGCCGGCAAAGAAGGCGCACCTGGCAAAGAAGGCACTTCCGGCAAAGAAGGTGTGGCCGGAGTCGGCCCGGCGTTCAGCGGCTTCCACGATGAATTGATCGAACTGGAAGCGGTGAATGCGTTCAAACCGCTCGTCACGCTGGCCAACGTGCCTGCGGGTAGCTACTGGGTGACGGCAACGTTCGACGCTTTCAACGGCAACGCAAGCGGCGTGAACGAGGTCACGATGGCATGCGTACTGAAGGCCGAAGGCACCACCGACACCAAACACTTCAAACTCGGCGACAACACGAATCCGGAAACCTCGGCACTCACCGTGGCGATGCAGCTCGTCCACCGCTTCAGCGGCGCGTCGAACTCAATCGTCCTGGAATGCAACGGCTTCGGGATTGGGAAAATCTCCATCGACAACACGAAGATCACCGCCGTGCAGGTGTCGTCTGTGACGAACACCGGCATCTGATCGGCGGGGGCCGCCCGTTCAGGCGGTCGCGGTTTCGCGCTCGGGGGCCTCTTGGTCGGAGCTCCCCGGGCGAGCCTTCTCCACCACGAGCGCCCCGTCGCGCGCGGTCACGTGGACCTCGTCGTCCTGACGGATCGTGCCGTCCAGCAGCGCGAGCGCAAGCCGGTCGGTCAGCTGCTTCTGTATGACCCGCCGCAGCGGGCGGGCGCCGTAGGTGGGGTCATAGCCCATGTCGCCGAGCAGCTGCTTGGCCTCGTCGGTGAGCGTCACATCCACGCCGCGCTCGGCCACGCGGGCTATCACGAGTGAGACCTGCAGGTCGACGATCTCCGAGATCTGCTCGCGGGTGAGCGAGCGGAAGCGGACGATGTCGTCGAGGCGGTTGATGAACTCGGGCTTGAAGTACTGCAGCAGTTCGTTGCGCAGGCGCGCGTCGGCGGAGGCGCCGCCGTGCGCGTCGCCGCGGTCGCCGGCGTCCCCAGTCACCGGCAGGTTGGAGGTCATGATCAGGACCGTGTTCTTGAAGTCCACGGTGCGGCCCTGACCGTCGGTCAGGCGCCCATCGTCCATCACCTGCAGGAGCGTGTTGAAGACGTCGGAGTGTGCCTTCTCGATCTCATCGAGCAGCACGACCGCATAGGGCCGGCGGCGGACGGCCTCGGTCAGCTGGCCACCCTCTTCGTAGCCGACGTAGCCGGGCGGCGCGCCGACGAGGCGCGAGACGGAGTGTTTCTCCATGTACTCGGACATGTCGATGCGGATCATCGCGTCCTGTGAGTCGAACATGAACTCCGCCAGCGCGCGAGCGAGCTCGGTCTTGCCGACGCCGGTCGGGCCGAGGAACAGGAAGCTGCCGATCGGACGGTCGGGGTCCTGCAACCCGGCGCGCGAGCGGCGCAGCGCGGTGGCAACGGCCTCGATCGCCTCGTCCTGGCCGACGACCCGTTCGTGCAGGCGGTCCTCCATGTGAATCAGCTTCTCGGTTTCGCCCTCGAGCAGGCGGCTGACGGGAATGCCGGTCCAACGCGCGACGATCTCAGCGATGTCGTCGGCGTCGACCTCCTCTTTGAGAAAGATCGGCGCGTCGCCAGCGCGCTCGCGCTCTTGGGATTCGTATTCGGCCACGGCGCGTTCCAGCTCGGGGATCTCTCCGTAGCGCAGCTCGGCGGCGCGCTGAAGATCGGCGTCGCGTTCGGCGCGCTCCATCTCCACGCGCGCGGCGTCGAGGCGCTCCTTGGTCTCCGAGATACCGGCGATCGCCTGCTTCTCGGCTTCCCACTGCTCGGTCATCTCACGCTCGCGCGCTTGCAGCTCGGCGACTTCCGCCTCGATCGTCTTGCGCCGCTCCTTGGTGGCGGCGTCTTTCTCCTTGCGCAGCGACTCGAGCTCGATCTTGAGCTGCATGACCCGCCGTTTGACCTCGTCGATCTCGGTCGGCAGGGAGTCGATCTCGATGCGGATCTTGGACGCGGCCTCATCGACCAGGTCGATTGCCTTGTCGGGCAGGAAGCGGTCGGCGATGTAGCGATTGGAAAGCGTCGCGGCGGCGATCAGCGCGCTGTCCTGGATTGACACGCCGTGGTGTACCTCGTAGCGCTCCTTCAGCCCGCGCAGGATCGCGATCGTGTCCTGGACCGTCGGCTCACCGACCGTCACCGGCTGGAAGCGGCGCTCCAGCGCGGCGTCCTTCTCGATGTACTTGGTGTACTCGTCGAGCGTCGTCGCGCCGACGGCGCGCAGTTCGCCGCGGGCGAGCATCGGCTTGAGCAGGTTCGAGGCGTCGACGGAGCCCTGGGCCGCACCGGCGCCGACGATCGTGTGCAGCTCATCGAGGAACAGGATAATCGCGCCCTGCGCGTCCGAGACCTCTTTGAGCACGCTCTTAAGGCGTTCCTCGAACTCGCCCCGGTAGGCGGCGCCGGCGATCAACGCGCCCATGTCGAGGGCGATCACACGCCGGTCGCGCAGCGACTCGGGCACGTCCTTGGAGACGATCCGCTGGGCGAGGCCCTCGACGATCGCCGTCTTGCCGACGCCCGGCTCGCCGATCAGCACCGGGTTGTTCTTGGTGCGCCGGCTGAGCACCTGGATCACGCGGCGGATCTCCTCGTCGCGGCCGATCACCGGGTCGAGCTTGCCAAGCTCTGCCATCTCGGTCAGGTCGCGGCCGAAGCGCTGCAGCGGGCTCTGCTCCTCTTCGGGGGCTTGTGCGGCCGCGGCCGGGTTGGCTCCGTTAGGAGACATCGGTTCTCCTCTCCGACGGCGGCGGGAATGCAGAAAGGACATCGGCGGCGCGCACCAACTCCTGGCCACCGCGATAGGGGACTACGAGCTCGGCGCGGAAGGAGCGGCGCACCTCCTCGAGCTCCTCCGCCAGCTGCACCTGCGCGTTCAGCGCCTGCAGCTCGAGCTCCTCGATGCGTGCATGCATCCGCTCGATCTCCGCCTCCTGCTCGAGCACGCGCTCGACGCCAGCGAGGTTCAGCCCGAGGTCTGCCGTCAGCTCCTGGATGCGGCGCAGCTGCTCGACATCCTCCTGGGAGTACAGCCGCGTGCCCTTGGGCGAGCGCTTGGGCTCGATCAGGCCGCGCGCCTCGTAGGTGCGCAGCGTCTGCGGGTGCATCCTCGCCAGCTCGGCGGCGACGGAGATCATGAACACGCCGCGGTCGGTCTCGACTTCAATGCGTCCCGCAGGAGAAGTTATCGCCATCCGTTTGATCTCACGCGGCGCCATCACGAGTCCTCCGCGTTGCCGTGTCCCGCCTGCGCGTCCTGGAACAGCCGCGCACGGGGATTGCCGTCCAGCGTCTTCGCGAGCGCCTCCACGGCGCCCTGCTGCTCCTCATTCAGCTGCTCCGGCACGTCGATTAGGAAGCGGTAGTGAATGTCGCCTTTTTCGGCTCCCCGCCCACCCGGTCTTCCGCCGCTCCCGGGCTTCGGCGGCCCCTCGCCGCGCAATCGCTGCACCGTGCCGTGCTTGGTGCCTGCCGGTACGCGCAGCGTCTTTGCGCCGTTCAGCGTCGGCACCTGCACCTCAGCGCCGCGCAACGCCTCAGGGATGCTGAGGGGAACCTCGACCTCGAGGTTGTTGCCCTTGCGCGCGAACACTGGGGAGGGGGCGACGTGCATGATCAGGTACAGGTCGCCCGCAGGCCCGCCGGCCGGACCAGGCTCGCCCTTGCCAGGCAGTCTGATGCGACTGCCGTCGCGCACGCCGGCGGGGATGTTCACGCGCATCCGCTTGACGGTGCGCACTGCGCCTGAGCCCTTGCAGGTCGGGCACGGGTCTTCGATCACCGTCCCCGAGCCGCCACAGCGCGAGCACGGCTGGGAGATCGAGAACATGCCCTGTCCCTGAGTCTCGATCCCGCGGCCTTCACAGCGGGGACAGACCGTGGGGGTGGTGCCGGGCTTGGCGCCTGTGCCGTGGCAGGTGTCGCAGGTCGTGCGCATCGGCACCTGAAGCGGTATCTGGACGCCCGTGATCGCCTGGTCGAAAGAGATCGAGGCCTGCGCCTCCAGGTCGGCGCCGCGCTGCTGGCGCGCGCTGCGCCCGGCACGGCCACCCCCCGGGCGGGCGGGACCCGATCCCCCGAACAAATTGGAGAGGATGTCCCCCATCGAGGAGGCATCGAAGTCAAAATTCCCGAAGCCGCCGAAGCCTCCCCCTGGCCCGCCGCCAGTGGCGAAGGGCCCTGAGCCGCTGTCGTAAAGCTTGCGCTTCTCGGGATCGCCTAGTACATCATTGGCCTGGGAGATCTCCTTGAAACGCTCCTCGGCCTGCTTGTCACCGGGGTTGGTATCGGGGTGATACTTACGCGCGAGCTTGCGGTAGGCCTTCTTGATCTCCTCGGGGGTCGCTTTGCGGTCAACCCCGAGCGTCTTGTAGTAGTCGGGACGCGATGCCATGTGCAACTCCTGGGCTATGCGGCGACGAGCACCCGAGCGGGGCGGATCACGTTCGCGCCAAGCCGGTAGCCGGGCTGGTAGACCTCGACGACCGTGCCACTCGCGGCGCCGTCGACGGGCCGGTGCGCCATCGCCTCGTGCAAGGCCGGGTCGAAGCACTCACCGGCGGGTGAGAAGGACTCGACGCCGGCGCGCGCGAGCGCAGCGCTCAGCTCTGAGCGCACGAGACGCACGCCATCGAGCAGGGGGTCATCCTGGGCGGCTGCCTCGAGCGCGCGGTCGAGATTGTCCAGCGCCGGCAACAGCTCCTTGCAGAGCTTCGCCACACCACGCTCCAGGGCGGCGGCGGACTCGCGGGCGACGCGCTTACGGTAGTTCTCGAAATCCGCCTGTGTGCGCTGCGCGAGCGCGAGGTACTCGTCGCGCTGCGCGCCGACCGCGACCAGCTCGTCGAGGTCGCCCTCGATCGCGGACGCGTCGCCGTCGGAGTGGGAGGCCTCCACGCGCTCGCACGGCTGAGCCCCCGGCGCGGCGGCGCCGGGGGACTCGGGCTGTTGCTCCTCGGATTGCTGGTCCTCGACCTGCTCGTCGATCGTCTGCTTGGAATCGGCCATCACCGTTACGCCTTCGGCTCGTCCACGACCTCGGCATCGACGACATCCTCCTCATCGGCTGAGGAGGACGCGGTGTCGCCGTCCTCGGCTGCAGCGCCGTTGCCGGAGGCAGCCGCCTGCTCCTGGGCGCGCTGGTACATCGCCTCGGAGACCGCGTGGAACGCGGTCTGGAGCGTCTCGGTCTTGGTGTTGATCGCCGCGGGGTCCTCGGACTCGAGCGACTCGCGCACCTCCTTGATCGCCTCCTCGATACGACCCTTGGAGTCGGCGTCGACCTGGTCGCCCAGCTCTGAGAGCTGTTTCTCGGCCTGGTAGGCGGCGTTCTCGCCGTTGTTGCGCGCCTCGGCGAGCTCGCGTGCCTTCGCGTCCTCCTCGGCGTGGGACTCCGCGTCGGAAACCATGTTCTTGATCTCCTCCTCGGAGAGGCCGGAGCCGGACTTGATCTCGATCTTCTGCTCCTTGCCGGTGCCGAGGTCCTTGGCTGAGACGTTCAGGATGCCGTTCGCGTCGATGTCGAATGCGACCTCGATCTGGGGGATACCTCTCGGGGCGGGTGGGATTCCTGTCAATTGGAACTTGCCCAGCGACTTGTTGTAGGCGGCCATCTCGCGCTCGCCCTGCAGCACGTGGATTTCAACCGAGGGCTGGTTGTCCTCGGCGGTCGAGAACACCTCGCCCTTACGCGTCGGGATCGTCGTGTTGCGCTCGATCAGCTTCGTCATCACGCCGCCCTTCGTCTCGATCCCGAGCGTCAGAGGAGTCACGTCCAGCAACAGCACGTCCTTGACGTCACCGGCCAGCACGCCAGCCTGGATGGCGGCACCGACCGCGACCACCTCGTCGGGGTTGACCCCACGGTGGGGCTCCTTGCCGGTCAGCTCCTTGACCTTCTCTTGCACGGCCGGCATCCGCGTCATGCCGCCGACGAGCACGACGTGTTCGATCTCCTTGACGCCCTTGTCTTTGGCGTCGTCGATCGCCTGGCGCACCGGCGCGACGATCTTCGACAGCAGGTCCGAGGTCAGCTCGGAGAGCTTGGCGCGCGTGAGGCGCGTGTCGAGGTGCTTGGGCCCCGACGCATCGGCGGTGATGAACGGCAGGTTGATCTGCGTCTCCTGGGTGGTCGACAGCTCGATCTTCGCCTTCTCGGCCGCCTCATACAGACGCTGGAGGGCCATCGGGTCGGTCGAGAGGTCAATCGCCTGGGACTTCTTGAACTCAGACACGAGCCAGTCGACGATCGCCTTGTCGAAGTTGTCGCCACCGAGGTGGTTGTCGCCGGCGGTGGACTTGACCTCGAACACGCCGTCGCCGATCTCCAGTACCGACACGTCGAAGGTGCCGCCGCCGAGGTCGAACACGAGGATCGTCTGGTCGGACTCCTTGTCCAACCCATAGGCGAGCGACGCGGCGGTGGGCTCATTGATGATCCGCTTGACGTCCAGCCCGGCGATCTTGCCGGCGTCCTTCGTGGCCTGGCGCTGGTCGTCGTTGAAGTACGCGGGGACGGTGATCACCGCGCCGTCGACCGTCTCGCCCAAATACGCTTCGGCGTCGGTCTTCAGCTTCTGCAGGATCATCGCGGAGATCTCAGGCGGAGAATGCTGCTCGCCGCCGGCCTCGACGCGGGCGTCGCCGTTGGGGCCGGAGACGACCTTGTAGGGGACGATCGACTCCTCCTCGCGCACCTCGGCCTCCTTGCGGCCCATGAAGCGCTTGATCGAGAAGACGGTGTTCTGCGGGTTGGTGACGGCCTGGCGCTTGGCGACGGTGCCCACGAGCCGCTCACCGGAGGCCGTAAAGGCCACGACAGAGGGGGTCGTGCGACCACCCTCGGAGTTCTCGATGACGGTGGGCTCACCGCCCTCGAGCACGGCCATGCACGAGTTCGTCGTGCCGAGGTCGATGCCTATTGTCTTGCCCATGTGATGCTCCTTCAAAGACGGGGATGAGTATCTGCCCGAAACTCCCAGATCGCGCCCCAAATGCAGTTCCCGGAGGAATCTAGGGGTTCGGACTGCTGTCTAAATCTGAGTCCTAGTGTGGCAGATTTTCTGAGGGCTGTCAAATTTGCTGGCTCAATCCAACGAATTGCAACTACCTGCAACACACGCGGTAGCATTTGCTGCATGAGCCGGGGTTCGATACACACGGCGCTCGGCAGTGTGATGGCGCCGGTCAAGCCCCGGTTAAGGGGGGTATCGCACCAGTACGCGTTCTTCGTTTCGCTGGCCTGCGGCGTGGGCTTGATCCTGGCGGCATCTGACGGGCGCGCGCGCTTGGCGGCCGTGATCTACGCGGTTGCGGTATCGGGCCTGCTCGGCACGAGCGCGCTGTATCACCGCGTGACCTGGCGCCCGGGGCCGCGGCGCTGGATGAGGCGGCTGGACCACTCGATGATCTTCGTGCTGATCGCGGGCACGTATACGCCGGTAGCGCTACTCGCGCTGAAGGGGACGCTCGCGGACGTGGTCTTGATCGTCCTGTGGGCCGGGGCGCTCGGCGGCGTGATCTTCAAGCTCGCCTGGATCGACGCGCCGAAGTGGCTTCTCGCGGCCGTCTACGTGCTGCTCGGCCTGGTCTCCGCCGCGGTCTTCGGCGAGCTGCCGGCGGCGATCGGCTGGCTCGGCGTCGCGGGCCTGGCGACCGGCGGCGCGCTGTACCTCGCGGGCGCGGTGATCTATGCGAGCGGCAAACCAAACCCCTGGCCGAAGGTGTTCGGCTACCACGAGGTGTTCCACGCGCTGGTGCTCGCAGCCGCCGCACTGCAGTATGCGGTGATCGCCTTCGCGGTGCTGCCGCGGGGTTAGGACTCCGGAAAGTCCTTACGGCTCGGGCACATCCTTGCCAGGGCACAGTCTTTGCAGGCCGGTTTGCGCGCGTGGCAGGTCCGCCGGCCGTGGCGCAGCAAGTTCACATGCAGCTCCAGCTCCTCACCCGACGGAGTGAGCGCGAGCATCTGGTCGTGCAGCTCCTCGAACGGCGCCCCTGCCCGCAGCAGGCCCAGGCGGGTTCCCACCCGGGAGACGTGCGTGTCGACCGGCACGTCGTGCAGACCGTAGGCAAACAGCAGCACGCACGCCGCGGTCTTCCTCCCAACTCCCGGCAGAGCAGTCAGGTAGTCGCGGGCTTCGTCCAACGGGACATCTGGCAGCCAGTCAAGTGAGAGATCGTGCTCCGGGTGATTTGCCGGCCGCCCGGCCCCGGCGGCAATCGCCTGGAGGATCGCCTTGATCCGCACCGACTTCACCTTTGAGATCCCCCCTGGCCTGATCGCCTCCTCGAGGACCCCGGCATCCGCCTCCATCACCGCCTCCCATGCCGGCAGCCTTTCGCGCAACCGCAGGTAGGCGACGTCGCGGTTGCGATCGTTCGTGTTCTGTGACAGCACCGTCAGCACCAGCTCGGCGATCGGGTCGCCGTGTGGGCGCATCAGCGGAATCCCGTACACCTCCCGCAGGCGGTCACGGATAGCGCGTACGCGCCTGCTGGCCGGCGGGGTCCAAGGGGGCACTGCGCCACGGTAGCCGGATATCCTCGCCCGGTGCCCGAGGTGAGCGACCACACCGGCGAGCTCGCCGGGCTCCCGGTCTTCTGGCGGAGCGCTCCGCCAGCCTCGGCTGGCGGAGCGACGCCGCTCTATCTGCACGGCGTGCCCACCAACTCGGATGACTGGGTCGGGCTCCCCGAGCGCTACATGACCCGGCCATGGTGGAGGCGGTGGTGGAGGCCGATGCGGCGCTCTGAGGAATGGATGGAGCTCCCCCAGTACAGCGTCGGATTTTTGGAGCGCAGCGGTGGGCTGGCCGTCGACCTGCCGGGCTTTGGACGCTCGGGCAAGCCCGGCAACCTGCAGTACACGATCGCGGAGTACGCGGAATTCCTCGAGGAATTCCTGGATCTCCTCGAGATTGAGCGAGTCAGCCTCGTCGTGCACGACTGGGGCGCCGTCGGGCTCGCGTTCGCACAGCGCCATCCCGAGCGGATCGCGCGCTTGGTCGTCATCAACGCCATCCCGTTCCTGCCCGGCTACCGCTGGCACCGCACCGCGCGCCTGTGGCGCGCTCCACTGCTCGGTGAGCTCGTGATGGGCGCCACCGTGCGCCCGGTCATGCGCTTCTCCACGCGCGAGGCGCGACCGTCACGCAAGCCGATGCCCGATGGGTGGCTGGATACGGTCTTCGGCCACTTCGACCAGGGGACCCAGCGCGCGATCCTGCGCCTGTACCGAAGCTCGCCGCCGGACGTGCTCGCCGCGGCCGGCGCGCAACTGGGCGAGTTGTCGATGCCCGCGCTCGTGGTGTGGGGAATGGCCGACCCGTACATACCCGCCCGCTTTGGCCGCGCATACGCCGAGGCGATCGGAGGCCCCGCCTACCCATCCGAGCTGATCGAGCTGCCGGACGCGGGCCACTGGCCGTGGTTTGACCGGCCAGACGTGGTCGACCGGGTGGTCAACTTCCTGACTGCAGCTGCCCCACCCGGATAACCGTGCTCGTGGGGCGGTCGAGGGTCGAGTGGGGGCGTCCGTGGGTGCTCGCGCTCGCTATCGCGGTGGCGCTGACGATCATCTACCTGGTCTGGGCGCCCCCCGCCGCGGACCTCTCCGCGGCCATCTACCGCAGCGACCTGTTCGCCCGCGTGGGCTTCGCGCTGCGCGACAACGGCTGGTATGCCGCCCACGGCCATTATCTGCTCGGCTACTCACTGCTCTCCCCCGGGCTGGGGGCGCTGCTCGGGGTGCGCGTCGTGCTCACGGCCTCGGCGCTCGCGGCGAGCGTCCTGTTCGGCCTGATCGCAGAGCGCGCCTTCGGCCTCATTGCCGGGCGCGTAGCTGCTGTGGTGTTCGCCTTCGGCATCTGCGCCGAGCTGCTCTCCGGGCGCGTCCCCTATGACCTCGGCTTTGCAATAGGTCTCGGCTCGGTGCTCGCGCTGATGCGCGGGCGGTTCGCGCTCGCGCTCGTCCTGGCGGTGTTCACGAGCATCGCCAGTCCGATCGCCGGACTGTTCCTCGCGCTCGCCTTCCTCGCCTGGACACTTACGGATGCCCCGCGGACCCGAGCGTTCGCGCTGATCCTCGCCGCGCTCGCGCCGGTCCTCGCGCTCACCCTCGCCTTTCCTGAGGGCGGATACGAGCCGTTTGCGCCATCCGCCTTCTGGCCGACGCTCGGCGGCGTCCTTGCGATCGCACTGCTGCTGCCCCAAGGGCCGTTCACCCCACAGGCGCGCCGCGTCGTGCGGTTGGGAGCGGCGCTGTATGCGCTCGCGCTGATCGGCTCGTTCGCGATCACGACCCCGGTAGGCGGCAACGCCGCCCGCCTCGGCCCGCCGCTCGCCGCGCCGCTGCTGGCCGGGGTGCTGTGGGAGCGCCGCCGCCCGGCGCTGTGCCTGCTCGCCCCGGTGCTCCTGTACTGGCAGCTGAACACTCCGATCGGCGACCTGTCGCTGATCGCCGGTGATCGCTCGGCGAACGCCTCCTACTTCGCCCCGCTGCTGTCCGAGCTGGGCCGCCTGGACCACGGCACCCCGGCAATCGTCGAGGTGCCCCTGACCGCCACCCACGCGGAGGCCGCCTACCTGGCGGGCCACGATCGCATCTCACTCGCGCGCGGCTGGGAGCGCCAGCTCGACACGCGCTACGGCGACCTGTTCTACCGGCCGGGTCTCACCGCATCCGCCTACCATGCATGGCTTTCAGAAAACCGCGTCGCCTACATCGCGCTGCCCGATGCGCGCCTGGATTACGCCGCCCGGGCCGAGGGAGCGCTCGTGGCCCACGGCCTGCCCTACTTGCGTGAAGTCTGGCACTCGCGACACTGGCGGCTGTATCGAGCCATCCGGTAGGGGCCATCCACTAGGCTTCCCGGCGTGGTCGCTCGCGCTCGTCTCCTGCAGGCGCGCGTCCTGCCCAGTGGGTGGCTGGACGTGCTGCGCCAAGTCTCGCTGTTCGCGGCGGCCTACCTTGCCTATCGCCTCGTGCGGGGCTTGGTCGAGGGCAGGGGCGCAGCGGCTTTCCAGCACGCGCGTGAATTGATCTCAGCCGAGCGCGCACTGCACCTGTTCGTGGAGCCCAGCGTGCAGGCGTGGGCGTCGGGCTCGCATCTGCTCATGGAGTGCTCGAGCTGGCTGTACGTCAACGCGCAAGTAACGGTCACGCTGGGGGCGCTCGTCTACCTCTACGTGTGCCACAACCGCTCCTTCTACTTTGTCCGCAACATGTTCATGATCGCGATGGCGATCGCCCTCGTCGGCTACGTCGTGTTCCCGACAGCGCCACCGCGGTTCATGCCCGAGTGGGGCTTCATCGACTCCGTCTCGGACCTCACCGGCGTCCGCGTATCGCACGCGAGCGCCTCGATGACCGCGCTATTCAACCCGTACGCAGCCGTGCCCTCGATGCACGTTGCGTTCGCACTGATGGTCGGCTGGCCACTGGCACGGCTCGTGCGCCGGCGGGCACTGCGCGTGGCGTGGTTCCTCTATCCCTTCCTGATGGCCTTCGTGATCGTTGTGACAGCCAACCACTTCATCGTCGACGCGCTACTCGGGGCGTTCACCGCCGGTGTCGCCGCCTACGGCGCTCGCTGTCTCGCTCGTGCGCGCCCGGGCGTGTGGCGCTTCTCCGCCGCCGTTCCCTCACGCCTGCAAGCGAGCTAGGGATGGCACCGCGACATCAAGCTCCTCCCCGCCGCACGCGGCGCGGCACATACCGCTCCGGCCGGCCGCGGGTGCGCGCTCCGATCGGTGCGGGTGAACGGCGCGAGCTCGTGCGCAACCGGCTGATCGAGTCCCGGCTGACCCCAAACGCGATCTCACTCACCGGCTTCGCGCTGAACCTGCTCGCCGCGGTGCTCGTCTGGGAACGCCTCTTCTTCCTCGGTGGCGTCGCCTTCATCACCGGCTCGGTCATGGATACGCTCGATGGCCGCTACTCGCGCATGTCCGGCAAGGGCACGCCGTTCGGCGCCTTCCTGGACTCGACGCTCGACCGCATCGAGGAGGGAATCGTGCTGAGCGCGGTCGCGGGCTACTTCGCGATGCACGACAACCGCGTCGCGGCGGCCGCGGTGGTCGTCGCCGTGCTGGCGTCGCTGATGGTCAGCTACACCCGCGCCCGCGCGGAGGCGCTCGGCGTCGAGTGCAAGGTCGGCATCGCCACACGGCCGGTGCGCGTGGTGATCCTCTCGATTGGGCTCATCTTCGCGCGCGGCGCATCGCTGGGCGACTTTCAACTGCTGGAGCCGGCCGTCTACGTACTGGCGGCGCTCAGCCTGATCACGGTCGCACAGCGCATCTCACACGTGCGGCGCGAGCTCGCCGGTGTGACATAGCGCGAGCGGCGGGGTAGTCTCCGCAAAGCTCACAAGCTCCCCGAACCGCGCCTGCGCCTCCAGCGCCGAGCCCTGAGGAAGGAAATTTTTCTCGTGATCAAGCAGCACTCAAACGGCCGCGCCGCAAGCAACGGCGCCGCGCGCTACCAGCGCGACAAGGTCCGCGTCGCGATCGTCGGCGTCGGCAACTGCGCCTCGGCGTTCGTCCAGGGCGTCAACTACTACCGCGAGGCGAACCCCGGTGAGGATGTCCCCGGCCTGATGCACGTCGACCTCGGCGGCTATCACGTGCGCGACATCGAATTCACGGCCGCCTTCGACATCGACTCCACGAAGGTCGGCAAGGATCTCGGCCAGGCAATCTGGGCCGGGCAGAACAACACGATGAAGTTCGCCCAAGGGACGCGCGCGGTTCCCAAAAAAATGGGCGTGCCCGTCTACCGTGGCATGACCCACGACGGCCTCGGCAAGTACCTCAAAGAGAAGATCGTAAAGGCTCCTGGCGAGACCGCCGACATCATCAAGATCCTGAAGGACACCCACACCGACGTGGTCGTCTCCTACCTGCCGGTCGGCTCCGAGCAAGCGACCAAGTGGTACGTCGAGCAGGTGCTGGAGGCCGGCTGTGGCTTCGTCAACTGCATCCCGGTGTTCATCGCGCGCGAGAACTATTGGGACAAGCGCTTCAAAGCGGCCAAACTGCCGATCGTGGGCGATGACATCAAGTCGCAGGTCGGGGCGACGATCGTGCACCGCACCCTCGCGCGTCTGTTCGAGGAGCGCGGCGTGCGCATCCAGCGCACCTCCCAGCTGAACGTCGGCGGCAACATGGACTTCTACAACATGCTCGAGCGTGAGCGCTTGGAGTCCAAGAAGATCTCAAAGACGAACGCTGTCACCTCGATCATCGACCACGAGATGGCCCCCGAGAACGTGCATGTCGGTCCCTCGGACTACGTGCCCTGGCTGACCGACCGCAAGTGGGCACACATTCGCCTCGAGGGTCAGGCCTTTGGCGATGTGCCGCTCAATCTCGAGATGAAGCTCGAGGTGTGGGACTCCCCGAACTCAGCTGGGATCGTGATCGACGCCGTGCGCTGCTGCAAGCTCGCACTCAACCACGGTGTTGGCGGCCAGCTCGACGGGCCATCCTCCTACCTGATGAAGTCGCCGCAGCACCAGCGCCCCGACAACCAGGCCCGGCTGGACACCGAGAAGTTCATCGCGAAGTACTCGAGCCGGCCCGGAGCGCCCAGCAAGCGGGCGGCTGCACCCGCAGCGAAGGTCAAGGCCAAGTAGCAGCGACATAATGGCGGAGCCGATGGCATCCGCGCGGTTCTCAATCGCCCACGTCACCCCGTATCCGTGGGAGGATCTCCAGAACGACGTCAACGCGCACGTGCTGCGCGTCTGCACGGAGCTGTCGCGCCGCGGGCACCGTGCGATCGTGCTCGCACCATCGCACTCGCAGGAGCGCGTGCGCGAGTCACGCCGGACGCTGCGTGCCGGACGATCAGATCCACAATCCCTGCTCGACGGAACCGATCAGGGCACCCCGCGGGTCTTCGCCGTCGGCGAGGTGCTCGATCTTCAGGCACGGGCGAGCTCGGACCGGTCTCGCCGGCGGATCCCGGCACCACCGATCGACGTGGCGAGGACCCTCGAGGAACTGCTGAGCACGGTGGCACTCGACTTCGTTCACGTGCACGAGCCGTTCGCGCCGAGCACTTCCAACGCGGCGCTGCGTCACTCGCGCTCGCTCAACGTGGGCTCCTTCCATTCGCCCACCGAACGGTTGCTCTCGACGCTCGTGGCCCGGCGCTTCGTCGAGACCTTCCTCGGGCGGCTCGACGCGCGCACAGCGAGCTTCTCCGCCACCGCCGAGCTGATGGCCCGCCACTTCCCGGGCGACTACCGCCTCGTGCCCGACGACGAGCACGCCACCACGGAGCTCGAGGACATCTACCACGGCCTTGCGGCGCGCAGGCACAGCCTTGATGGCGATCCGGCGTTGCACCGGCGACTGGCCCGCAGGAAGCTGATCGACGTCGACCTGCACATGCACACCGATCACTCGCACGACTGCGCCACGCCCGTGGAGGTGCTATTGGCCACCGCTCGCGAACGAGGGCTGGGTGCGATCGCGGTGACCGATCACAACGAGATCTCTGGCGCCCTGGAAGCCCGCAAGCAAGCCGAGGCAGCCGATGTGAAGGTGATCGTCGCCGAGGAGGTCAAGACCGCCGGTCAGGGCGAGGTGATCGGACTGTTCATGGAGGAGAAGATCCCCCGCGGCCTGAGCCTCCAGGAGACCGTCGCCGAGATCAAGCATCAAGGCGGCCTCGTATATGTGCCCCACCCGTTCGACCGCATGCACTCGGTCCCCGACTACGAGCATCTCCTCACGATCCTCGACGATGTCGATGCAATCGAGGTCTTCAACCCACGCGTGGCTATCGGAGCGTTCAACGAGGAGGCCGCACGGTTCGCTGCCAAGTACCGGATCCTCGCGGGCGCGGGCTCCGATTCGCACGTCGCCCAAGGTCTTGGCTCAGTGCGAATCCGGATGCGGGACTTCGACGGGCCGCAGGAGTTCCTGCAGTCGCTCAGAGACGCTGACATCCTCACACGCCCCACCAGCCTGCTGTACGTACAGGCGCTGAAGTTTCTGCAGACCAGGGCCACACCCGCTTCCGCGCAGCGGGCGCGGGCGGCCCGGCGTGTCAAGCGCGCGACGGGCGGCGGACGCAAGTAGTGGTGCAGCCCCAAGGACAAGTCCCGTGGCCGTCTAATCCCTCGGGGTCGATGCCGATTACCGATGATGAGATCCGCGAGAAGTACCTGGAGCGCGCCATCCGTGAGCTGAACTCGCTCACGCGCGAGCTGCAGGCGTGCCCGCACTGTCCGCGCGGCAACCTGATGCCGGTACTCGGTTCGGGGCACCCCCAGGCGGACATCATGCTGCTCAAGCACGCCCCGCTGCCCTCGGAGATCGAGGAGGGCGTTGCCTTTTACGGGCGCGCCGGAAGCGCGCTGATGAAGTCGCTCAAGCGGCTGTCGATCGACCCGCTCGCGGTATATGGCACGCTCTGCGTGAAGTGTCCCCTGAGCGACTCTTCGCTGGCTGATGGCGCTTGTGTCGCGCGCGTAGCCGAGGAGATCGCGATCGTGCAACCGAAGATGATCGTCGTTATGGGCGCCGAGGCGCTCAGCGCGCTGAACGACCTGGACATTCCGCTCGCACGGGCGGGCGGGCTCGATTCCGAGGCGCTGGGCGAGGTGCAACATCTGACCCCTACGATCGACGCGCTGTACGTGCCGAACATCGATGATTCATTGGATGAGCAAGAAGCCAAGCGCGCGTTCTGGGCGGCGTTCCGCACACTCGGCGATTGGTATGGCGCACAGCCGCCTTATTGACGGCCGGCGGGCGTTGGGGGGCGCCCTTGCCGGGCTAGAGCGTAAGGACGATCTTGCCGAGCTTGCCGCCAGCAGCGAAGTGCTCGTAAGCGGCAGCGGCCTGATCGAGCGGGAAGGTCTCGGCGACCGGTACGCGCAGGGCGCCCGTATCGAACAGGGGAAGCACCTCGTGCTCGAGCAGGCGCGCGGTGATCGCTTTCTCCTCCAGCGGCCGCGCGCGCAGCGTGGAGCCATGGATGCGGGCGCGCTTACCCATCAGCGCGAGCAGGTTGACCTCTGCCATCACCCCGGCTGAGACGCCGATCACGGTAACCCGCCCGCCGGTGGCGAGCGCGTTCATGTTCTCGGGCATATTGGGCGCGCCAACCAGCTCGAGGATCACGTCGAAGGGCCCGTGCCCGGCAAAGCCCTCCGGCGCAATCACGCTCGCGCCGAGCTTGCTGACCTGCTCGCGCAGCGCCTCGTTGCGGACGGTGGCGGTGACGCTCGCGCCGGTGGCCCGGGCGAGCTGAATCGCGGCGGTGCCGACACCACCGGCGCCGCCGTGTACGAGCAGCCGCTCGCCGGGGCGCAGCTGCGCCTGGCTGAAGAGCGCGTCGTGCGCGGTGGTGAAGACCTCCGGCAACCCGCCAGCCGCGGGCCAGTCCAGCGACTCGGGGACGGGCATCAGTACCCGCTCGTGAGCGACGACGAGCTCCGCCTGGGCGCCGCCGCCAACGATCCCCATCACCCGCTCGCCCTCGGGGAAGCGTTCGGCGCCGGGGCCGAGCATCGCCACCTCTCCCGCAAACTCCATCCCAGGGATGTCCTGCGGTGAGCCGGGCGGGGCCGGATAGAGACCGCGCCGCTGCATCATGTCCCCGCCGTTCAGTCCCGCCGCGTGCACGCGGACGAGCACCTCTCCCGTGCCCGGGATGGGATCGGGATGCTCCTCGAGCACTATCTCCTGGTCGCGGATGGTGGCGGCGCGCATGAGTTGGAGCCTACCCGCGTTCCAGCAACGCGACGCACTCGATGTGGTGGGTCTGAGGGAACATGTCCACTGGGCGCACGCGGCGCAGAGCCCACCCGGCCTGCACCAGTTCGGCGGCGTTGGGGGCGAGGGTGGTGGGGTTGCAGGAGACGTAGACGATGCGCTTGGGCGAGACCTCGATGATGCGGCGTACGACTTTCTTGGAGAGCCCTGCCCGCGGCGGATCGACGACGAGCACGTCGGGACGGCCGGCGCGCTCGAGCAACTCCGGCAGGGCCAGGCGGGTGTCGCCGGCGAAGAAGTGGACGTTCGTAATCTCGTTGCGCCGGGCGCCCGCGATCGCGCCGGCCACGGCTTGCTCAATCAGCTCGATCCCCCATAGCTCGCCGGCTCGCGGGGTGAGCGTCAAGGCGATCGTGCCGATGCCCGAGTAGAGGTCATAGACGCGCTCCCAGCCCTCCAGGGCGGCGTACTCGATGACGATCTCGTACAGCAGCTCGGCCATCTCGGTGTTGGTCTGGAAGAACGCCTCCGAGGAGATCCGCAGGTCGAGCTCGCCGAGGCGCTCGGGTAGCTCCGCCTGACCCCAAACGAGCTCCGTCTCCCCGCCAGCGGTGGTCTCGGCGAGGCTGCGGGTGCGTGTCCACAGCACCCCCGACAGGCTCTCGCCGAGCGCCTCGCTGAGCGCACCCGCGAGCCCCCCGGCCTCTAGCTCGCCGTCGGTCGTCACGATCCGGACCTGCAGCAGGCCCGTGCGCCGGCCTTCGCGCACGACCAAGTTGCGCAGGCGCGCGCGCCCATCGGGGGCAGCGCCCACGCGCTCCTCCCGCCCCTGCCCAGCGCGGCCGTTCTGATCGGGGCCCACCCGCCCGGAGCGCTCCCAGGCGCTCAGTCCCTGCCCACGGCACCACTCCAGCGCGACGCGGCGGGCGAGGTTGCCGCGCTCGGAGGCCAGCAGGCAGTCCTCCATCGAGGTCACCCGGTTGCCGCCCGCGGGCGCGTGAAAGCCGCAGACCAGACCCGTCCCCGCCGGATCCAAAGGGTGGGTGGGATCTCCATTTCCGAATGAGTACTCGAGCTTGTTGCGGTAGCGCCACTGTTCCAGGGCGGGCACGATCGGCTCGAGTGCGAAGCCGTCGAGCTTGCCGATCCGGCGCAGCGCCTCCTCGACCTGCGCCGCCTTGACCTCGAGCTGTCGTTCATAGGGCATGACCTGCCAGGCGACCCCGGGGTGATCGGCCATTGGCGCGATTCGCTCAGGACTGGGCTCGAGCACCTCGAGCGTGCGCGCGTGGGCATAGGAACGCTTGCGCTTGTGCACGACCGCGCGCACGCGATCGCCCGGGATGGCGCCCGCGACGAACACCACATAGCCGCCGTCGCCCAGCCGTGCCACACCCTCCCCGCCGAAGGCAAGCGAATCGATGCTCAGCTCCAGCTCATCTCCTCGTTGGGGACGCGGCTCGGTGCTCGCAAGGCTCATACAGGTGCCACAAGCAGCTCGAGCAGCGCCTTCTGCGCGTGACGCCGGTTCTCGGCCTGGTCCCAGATGCGCTGGCGGGATCCGTAGAGGACCTCTGCCGTGATCTCCTCGCCCGGGTGCGCAGGCAGGTCGTGCATCGCGAAGGCACCGGGCGCAGCCAGGTCGAGCAGGGCGTCATCGACGCGATAATCGGCCAGGGCGCGCCGCCGGTGCTCCTCCGCGTGCTCGTCGCCCATGCTGACCCACACGTCGGTGTACACCGCGCAGGCTCCCGCGACCGCCGCGCGCGGATCGGTGTGCAGGCTGAGCGAGCCGCTGGCGCCTGCCGGGAGCTGCAGATCGGCCTCCAACTGATAGCCCTCGGGGGCGGCGACGGCAACCTCCAGCCCGGCCAGCGATCCGAGCAGGGCGAGCGAGCGTGCGACGTTGTTGCCGTCGCCCACGTAGGCCAACCGCAGGCCGTCGAGCGCGCCGTATGCCTCGCGCAGCGTCAACAGATCCGCCAGCGCCTGGCAGGGATGGTGAAGGCCCGTAAGCATGTTGATCACCGAGATCGAGCTGTGCTCAGCCAGCTCCTCGAGCATCTCATGCGGTCCCGTGCGCACACCCACGGCGCAGACATGCCGGGAGAGGACGAGCGCCGTATCGCGCACCGCCTCACCGCGTGAGAGCTGCAGCTCGTCTGCGCGGAGGATCACCGGATGGCCGCCGAGCTCGTCGACACCCACCTCGAACGACAGCCGGGTACGGGTCGAGGGCTTCTCAAAGACCAATGCAACGCTCCGTCCGGCTAGCGCGCCCGATGAGCGCGGCGCAGCTTTCAGCTCCATGGCGCGATCGAGCAGCGCGTCCAGCTCCATGGCCGTGAGCTCCGCCCCTGTAAGAAAATGGCGTGTCATGGACCGGCCAGTCTAGGTTAGGCTGGGCGCAATGTCCGCCGAGAAAGGATCGTCTCGATGAGAAGAGGCCTACCCGTCGTCGTGATCGCCTGCTCTGCGCTCGTGTTCGCGGCGGGTTGCGGATCGAGTGAATCGAGCAGCAGCACGAGTACTGCGACGACCACCTCGAGCACATCGCCCTCCGGCGGGCTAAAACCGGCCACGACGCCCAAGTACGCCGCTCCGGCGACCTCAGCGCCGGTGCAGAGCGGGACCGTCAAGATCGCCTACCGCAACATCGCGATCGCTCCGGACACGCTCAAGGTCAAGGTGGGAAGCACGATCGAGTGGACAAACTACGACTCGGTCGAACACAACGTCACGAGCAGGGGCGGGCCGGTCAAGTTCGCCTCCAAGAACTTCGGCGAAGGGGCCACCTTCACAGTGAAGGCGACCAAGCCAGGGGTCATCCACTACCTGTGCACGATCCACCCGACCACGATGAACGGAACAATCGAAGTCGTCAAGTAGAGAGGTCGGGTAGGCCCTCGTCAGAGGTGGAGGCTGTGGCGTACAAACGACGGGGGATGCGCCCCGCCATCCGCGCGATGCGCCCCGCCTCCACGGCATGGCGCATCGCGCTGGCCATCCGCGCGGGATCCTGCGCCCGGGAGATGGCTGACGCCGCCATCACCGCGTCGCAGCCCAGCTCCATCGCGATCGCTGCGTCGGAGGCCGTGCCAATTCCCGCGTCGAGCACCACCGGCACATCGACGGCTTCGCGAATCAGGCTGATGTTGTACGGGTTGCGGATGCCCATCCCACTGCCGATCGGCGAGCCCAGCGGCATCACCGCGGCACAACCCACGTCGACCAAACGCCGCGCGAGGATCGGATCATCGGTCGTGTAGGGCAGCACGACGAAACCCTCGTCAACGAGCTCCTCGGCGGCGCGCAGCAGCTCGGTGGCGTCGGGCAACAGCGTGTCCTCGTCGCCGATCACCTCCAACTTCACCCAGTCGGTCGCAAACGCCTCGCGCGCGAGCTTCGCGGTCAGGACCGCGTCGCGCGCCGTGTAGCAGCCGGCGGTGTTCGGCAGCAGCTCGACTTTTGCGGCCGTGAGCACATCGATCAGCGAGCCGCGCGCGGTCGGATCGATCCGCCTCAGCGCAACGGTCACGAGCTCGCTCCCGCTCGCCGCGACTGCTGCCGAAAGCAGCTCCAGAGAGGGAAAGCCGCCGGTGCCGAGCAGCAGCCGCGAGTGAACCGTCCTGCCCGCGATCACCAGCGGGTCATCGGGCGCCGCCACGTTTGGCGGCGCTGGCGAAGGGGTGCTGATCGTCTCGGCCATTGCTCACATCATCCTCCCTGCATCGCCGTCAGCACCTCCACGCGTGCATCCTCGGCGAGCGCGAACATCTCCCAGCACACCCGCGGCACCACCTCGCCGTCGACGGCCACGGCGACCCCACGCGCGCCGGGGTCGAGGCCCAGGCTGTCCAGCACGGCGGCGATGGTCTCGCCCGCCCGGATCTCTGAGCTCTCACCGTTGACGATCATCGCTGCACTGCGATCGAGGATTGCAGTTCGCCGGATTGAAGATCCCAACCCGAGACCCCCATGAAACGCCCAGGGTCACAGGCACAGAGCAGCGGATCCTCAGTCTTTCCGAGCAGCGTCTCCACGACCAGTCCGGCGGTGAGCGGGGCGAGCAGGATCCCGTTGCGGTGGTGACCCGTCGCCCACGTCAACCCCTCGACGGCGCCAGGACCGATCACGGGTGCGTTGTCGGGCGTGCCCGGGCGCAACCCAACACACAGCTCCTCGATCTGTAGCTCGCTCACTCCCGGCACGAGCTCGCTCGCATCGCGCAGCAGCTTGTAGGTGCCGCCCGCGGTCGGGCTCAGCTCGAATCCCTTCTCCTCGACCGTTGCCCCGAGCACGTATCTGCCGTCAGCGCGCGGCACCAGATAACCGCCCTCGAAGCGCACCACCCGGCCGAGCAGTCCCGCGCCAGCCGGATCGCGCAGGCGCAGGATCTGACCCTTCACCGGGCGCACCGGAACCTGCGCGGCGCGGGGCAGTCCGGCGATCTGCCCAGTCCATGCCCCTGCGGCGAGCACCACCCTGCCGGCGCTCACACGCCCAGATCCATGCAGGTGCAGACCCGTCACCTGGCCACCGGCGCCGTCCAGCTCGATCGACTCCACCGCGGCCCGCTCGCGGATATCGACCCCGGCGATCTCGCACGCGCGGCGCAGCGCCTGCAGCACCTGCCGCGGATCGACTGAGTGATCGTCGGGCGCTTCGATCGCCAATCGCACCGTCGGCGCAAGCCCCGGCTCGCGCTCGCGTGCAGCGCTCGCGCGCAAGCGCTCGGTTCGCAATTCCAGCGACTGGCGGAACGCAAGCTGGCGCTCCAGCTCGCGCGCCTCGTCATCGTCGCGGGCGACCACAAGCGTTCCGGTCCTCCTCAACCCGACCTCCATGCCGCTTGCCGCCTCAAGGTCCGAGGCGAACGCCGGCCAGATGCCCGCCGAGCGCAACCCCAGTTCCAGCACGTGCCTCGCCGCCTCGCCGAACTCCACCTCGGCCACGGGCGCGAGCATCCCCGCCGCCACATACGACGTGCCCCGTCCGACCTCCTCGCGCTCGAGCACCATCACCGACATTCCACGCTGGCGCGCGCGCCAAGCAATGGCCAGGCCGATGATGCCGCCGCCAACGACCACCACGTCGGCGGATCGAATGCCATTGGACATGATGTTGATGCTAGCCCGGTGTCAGACTTGAGCGATGCCCACCCAAGACCTCTCCGCAGACCGCCGCACGCGCCTGGCTGCCGCGCGGCTGTACCTCGTGTGTGGCTCGGGTGGGCGGGCTCCGGGTGATCGCGAGCTGCCGGACCTCCTACACGCCGCGGTTGCCGGCGGCGTCGAGGTCGTGCAGTTGCGCGAGAAGAACCTTCCTGACGATGAGCTGCTCGTCCTCTCACGCGCCGCGCAAGCCCTCTGCGAGCGGCTTGGCGCGCTGCTGATCATCAACGACCGTCCGCTCATCGCGCGCGAGGCCGGCGCGGACGGAGTGCACATCGGACAGGACGACATGCCGGTAGCTGAGGTCCGCGATCTCCTCGGCCCCGACATGCTGATCGGACTCTCCACCCATGCGCCCGGCGAGATCGACGCGGTGGACCCACGCATCGCGGACTACATCGGCGTCGGCCCCGTCCACGCCACCCCCACCAAGCCCGGTCGCCCCGGAGTGGGGTTGGAGCTCATCCGCTACGCCGCCGCCCACGCGCCCGTCCCGTTCTTCGCGATCGGCGGGATCGACACCGAGCGCGCGCCCGAGGTGATCGCCGCCGGGGCGCAGCGGTTATGCGTCCTGCGGGCGATCTCCTGCGCCGAGAACCCCGAGCACGCCGCGCGTGAGCTGCGCGAGCTGCTCGATGCGCATCCCCTGGAGGCCTGAGTTGGCCTCGTCGCCCGAGCGCCCCCAGCGTGGTCAGCGCGAAGATCTGCTCCGCGCCACCCTGGAGCCACTACGCAAGGACGAGCGCCCGCCCGCGCTGCTAGTCGCGATCGCCGTCTGCATCCTGCTTGCGCTCGCCGTGATCCTCGGCGCGACGACCGTTCACAACCTCAGCCGCCGCGGCGGCTCGCTGCCCGGCGGGGTCTTCCTGGCGATCGTTCTGCTGCTGCTCGGCCTGGGCATGTACCGGCGGCGCTACTGGTCGGTGCTCGGCTTCGAGGCCCTGCTCGCCTTCCAGATCATCGTCACGTCGCTGGCGCTCGTCGTGGCGTCCACGATCGCCGCCGCGGCCATCTGCATGGTGGGCGTCGGGCTCGGGGGCTGGCTGTTCTGGAAGCTCATTAGGGTCATGGGACGCATACAAGCCGACGAGCAGGGGCCACAAGAGACGCTTCGATAGGCTCACCCTCCATGGCAGAGACCTCATATGACTGCATCGTGATCGGCTCCGGCCCCGGCGGATATGTCGCCGCGATCCGCGCTGCACAACTCGGGAAAAAGACCGCGGTGATCGAGTGTGACAAGGTGGGCGGGCGCTGTCTCAACTACGCGTGCATCCCTGCCAAGGCCGTGCTGCGCTCGGCCGACCTGCTCACCGAGATTCGCGAGGCGGAGGAGTACGGGCTGAAGGTGAGCGGAGTCGAGGTCGACTACGCCGGGGTGCAGGCTCGCCGCGAGAAGGTCGTCTCGACGCTCACCAGCGGCGTCGCTGGGCTGTTCAAGAAAAACGGGATTGACCTGATCGAGGGCGATGGCGCATTGACGGCCGATGGCGAGGTTCGCGTCGGTGAGCAGACGATCGCCGCGGAGACGGTGATCCTCGCTACCGGCTCGGTTCCGCGAGCGATACCGGGCGTCGAGTTCGGCGGACGCGTGATCGGCACCGAGCAAGCGTGGGCGCTGGCCGAGCTGCCCGCCCGTCTGGCTGTCGTCGGCGCGGGGGCGTCGGGCGCGGAGATCGCCTCGGGCTTTGCCCGCCTCGGCAGCGAGGTGCTGCTGCTCGAGGCAGTCGAGCGTCTACTCCCATCGGAGGACGCCGACATCTCACGCCTCGTGGAGCGCGGGCTCAAGCGCCAGGGCATCTCCGTGCACACCGGCACGCCGCTCGCAGACGTCGAGGCGAGCGAGAGCAGCGTGAGCTTCTCCTACGGATCGGAGTCGGCCGAGGTCGACTACCTCGTGATCTGCGCGGGGCGCGGGGCGGACGTCGAGGGACTCGGCCTCACAGAGGCCGGCGTCGAGCTGGATGAGCATGGACTGGTGAAGGTCGACGGGGCACTGCGCAGCACCCGCGCGGGCGTCTATGCGATCGGCGACCTAGTCGCGGGCCCCGCGCTCGCGCACAAGGCCTCTGACGAGGGCATCATCGCCGCCGAGGATTCCGCGGGCCTTCAGACCCATCCGATCTCCTACGTGGACATCCCGCGTGCCACGTTCTGCACGCCCAACGTCGGCTCCTTCGGCCTGACCGAGGCGCAAGCACGCGAGCAAGGCTACGACGTGGTCGTCGGCAAGGTGCCCTACGGCGCGGTCGGTGGCGGCACCGTCTATGGCGACCGCACCGGTCTCGTGAAGCTCGTGGGCGAGTCCAAATACGGCGAGTTGCTCGGCGGACACATCGTCGGCGCGCGCGCGACCGAGCTGATCCAGGAGCTCGTCAACGTACGCGCGCTGGAGGGTGGCTACGCCGAGGTGGCGCGCACGATCCACGGTCACCCCACACTGTCGGAGGCCGTGATGGAGGCTGGACGCGCCGCCGACGGCTGGCTGATCCACGGCTGAGGCGAGAGCATTAACCTCGGCGAGATGCCCGCGCCGGACGCCGCCTTCTACTTTGACCTCGCAAGCCCTGAGGCCTACCTCGCGGCCGAGCGCATCCTGCACGTGCTCGGCGCACCAGCCGAGTGGCAGCCGGTGCTCGCACGCGAGCTCTCCGGTGCAGAGTCATTCGAGGCTTCCCGCTCTGAGAGGGTGGCGCAGTCGGCCGCAGGCCGCCGAGCCGGGCCCCTCTTCTTCGATCAGAAGGAGGAGGAGATCTTCCGCGGGGAGATCGAGCGCCGCGCCCATGCCCAGGATCTGCAGCCACTGAAGTGGCCAAGCCCCTTTCCGTTCGACAGCGCGCTGGCGATGCGCATCGCGACCTACGCCAAGTCGATCGGGCGCACCGTCCCCTTCGCCCAGGCGGCCTTCCGCCAGGCGTTCGCCGGTGGCCGCAACCTCGCTGAGATGGACAATGTGCTGATCGCCGCCGCGGCTTGTGAGATGCACCCGGCCGCAGTGAGTAATGCAGCAGAACTGCGGTCGGTTGCAGAGCAGCTGGCCACCACGACCGCGCTCGCGGCACAGGCCGGGGTGACCGGCGTGCCCGCCGTGCGTGTCGGCGAGCGCGTGTGGACCGGCGAGCGCGCCGTCGAGGACGCCGCGGCGCACATGCGCACCGATCGAGTCGGGGGAGCGCTGCTGTGAAGGCCAACCGCGCCTACCGGCTGATCCTCACGCGCGGCGGGCGCGCGCCCGCGCTGCTGGCGGACACAACGCGGGTCGACCACATCGAGGTGGTCGAGATCGACGCTGGGGAAGTCGTCCTCTTCTGGGACCTGCCGCCCCACGCCGCCTCGCGGCTCGCCCGCGCGCTGCGCGCCGACCTATCTCAACTAGAGGCGCAGGAGTTCCTCGCACGCTGGACTACCGTTGACGGCGATGCCAACCCTGCCTGAGCCCGATGTCGCGCGCGAGTGGTTGCAGACGATGACGCTGATCCGCCGCTTCGAGGAGCGCGCGGGCGAGATGTACGCGCGGGCGAAGGTCGGGGGCTTCCTGCACCTCTCGATCGGCGAGGAGGCGACGATCGTGGGCAGCACGCGGGCGCTGAAAGAGACCGACTATCTCGTCTCCACCTACCGCTCGCACGGTTACGCGCTGGCGCGTGGCACCTCACCCGAGCAGGTGATGGCCGAGCTGTTCGGGCGTACCGGCGGCTGCTGCGGCGGACACGGCGGCTCGATGCACATGTTCGACCTGTCACGCCGCTTCATGGGCGGCTACGGGATCGTCGGCGGCAACCTGCCGATCGCGACCGGGATTGGGCTGGCTAGTGACTACACGAAGACCGACGACGTGACCCTGTGCACGTTCGGCGACGGCGCGTCCAACCAGGGCACGTTCGGCGAAACGCTGAACCTCGCGGCGCTGTGGCGGCTGCCGATTGTGTTCGTCGTGATCAACAACCAGTTCGGCATGGGCACCTCGCTCGAGCGCCATTCGGCCGTGACCGACCTGCAGCGCAAGGGCGAGTCGCTCGGCGTGCCTGGGACGCGCTGCGACGGGATGGACGTGCTCGACACGCACGCGGTGCTCACAGAGGCAGTCGAGCGCGTCAGAAGAGACCGCCGGCCGGTGCTCGTCGAGGCGGTCACCTACCGCTTTCGCGGCCATTCGATGGCCGACCCGGAGGAGTACCGCACCAAGGAGGAGGTAGCGCAGTGGCGCGAGCGCGACCCGCTCCCCGTATTTGGCGCGCTGCTCGAAGGCGAGGGAATCCTCGACTCCCAGGAACGCGAGGAGCTCGACCGAGCGGCGATCGCCCAGGTCGATGCGGCGGTGGAGTTCGCGGACGCATCGCCGTTCCCGCCAGCAGAGTCGCTGTACGAGGACGTGTACGTGATCGACGAGCAGGTCCGGGGGGCCTACCACTGATGGCTGAGCTGCGCTACCGCGAGGCGCTGAACGCGGCGCTGCGCGAGGAGCTGAAGCGCGACGAGCGCGTGCTGTTGATGGGCGAGGACATCGGCGTGTTCGGCGGCGCGTTCAAGGTCACCGACGGTCTGCTGGAGGAGTTCGGCGAGCGGCGGGTGCGCGACACGCCGATCTCGGAGAACACGATCGTCGGAGTCGGCGTGGGCGCGGCGATGAGCGGGCTGCGGCCGGTGGTCGAGCTGATGACGGTCAACTTCGCGCTGCTGGCGTTCGACCAGATCGTCAACAGCGCGGCGCACATTCGCTACATGTTCGGCGGCCAGGTGACGGTGCCGCTGGTGATCCGCATGCCCCAGGGCGCAGGCCATCAGCTCGGCCCAACCCATTCGCACTGCCTGGAGGCGATGTTCCTGCACGTCCCCGGCCTGCTCGTCGCCGTTCCCGCCACGCCCGCCGACGCCAAGGGCCTGTTGAAGACCGCGATCAGGGACGAGAACCCCGTCATCTTCATCGAGCACGAGTCGCTGTACGGGATCCGTGGGGAGGTGCCCGAGGACGATGAGGTGACGGTCGACTTCGGCCATGCGCGGATCGCGCGCGCGGGCTCGGACGTGACGATCGTGGGCATCTCCCGCATGGCGCTGACGGCCGAACGGGCCGCGGAGACGCTCGCGCAAGAGCACGGCGTGGAGGCTGAGGTGATCGATCCCCGCACGCTGCGCCCGCTCGACCTCGACACGATCCTCGAGTCCGTGCACAAGACCAACCGCTGTGTTGTCGTCGAGGAGGGATGGCCCCATGGCGGGGTGGGCGCGAATTTCGCCGCGCTGATCTCAGAGCACGCCTTCGACGATCTCGACGCGCCCGTCGCGCGCGTGTCCGGCGCCGACGTGCCGATGCCCTACTCAAAGCCGCTAGAGGAGATCGCCTTCCCGCACGAGCCGCAGATCGTGCAGGCCGCGCTCGCGGCCGTCGGACAGCGCCCTGCGACGATCACGGAGGCACGCTAGATGGCCGAGATCGTCATGCCCAGGCTGTCGGACACGATGGAGGAGGGCACAATCCTCAGCTGGCTGATCGCCGACGGGGAGCTCGTGAAACGCGGCCAGGAGCTGGTGGAGATAGAGACCGACAAGGCGAACATGACCTACGAGTCAGACCTCGAAGGCGTCCTTCAGAGGATCGCCGCCGAGGGCGACACGCTGCCGGTCGGGGCCGTGATCGCGCAGATCGGCAGCAGCGATGATGCCGGTGCGCACGCGGTGGAAGAGGCCCCGGAGCGCGAGGTAGGTAACGGCGCCGCGTCTTCGCCTGAGGTCTCCCCGGCGGAGGATCCCGCGGGCGAGCGCGTGAAGGCATCGCCGCTGGCCAGAAGGATCGCGAGCGAGCGCGGAGTGGACCTGCACGCGGTGAGGGGCAGCGGTCCCGGCGGACGGATCGTCAAGGACGATGTACTCCAGAGCACCACCGGCCAACAGCCCGCACAGCCGCCCGCAGGCGTGACGACGGCGAAGGGCGAGAGCACCGTGGTGGAGCTCTCGCGCACGCAGCAGACGATCGCGCGGCGAATGGCCGAGTCGAAGGCCACGATCCCCCACTTCGCACTCCAGTCCGACGTCGACATGGAGGCGTGCGTCGCGCTGCGCTCCGAGCTGAAGGATGCGATCCCCACCCACCCAGCGCCCACCTATAACGACATGGTCGTCAAGGCATGCGCGCTGGCGCTGCGCGAGCACCCGAAGGCCAACGGCAGCTACCGCGACGGGCAACTGCAGCTGTACTCGCGGATCAACGTCGGCGTGGCGGTCGCCGCCCAAGAGGCGCTCGTCGTGCCGACCGTGTTCGACGCCGACGAGAAGTCGCTCGGCGAGATCGCCCGCGAGACGCGCGCGCTGGCCGCGCGCGTGCGTGAGGGAACGATCACCCCTCCAGAGCTGGGCGGGGGCACCTTCACGGTCTCCAATCTCGGCATGTTCGCCGTCGCCAGCTTCACCGCGATCATCAACCCGCCACAGGCGGCGATCCTGTCGGTCGGCTCCCTCGGACCACGCGCAGTGATCCGCGACGGCGAGATCGTCAGCCGCAACACGATGACCGTCACCCTCGCCTGCGACCACCGCATTCTCTACGGTGCCGACGCGGCCCGCTTCCTCGCCCTCATCCGTGAACTCCTGGAAGCGCCAGCCGCGCTCACGCTCTGAGCGAGAGTCCAACGCTAACCTGAGCACATGACGCGTGAGGAGCTTTGGGTGTGCCACCTCGGCACGATCCCCTACCTCGACGCCGTCGCCCTCCAGGAACAGATCCGCACCCGCCGCCAGGACGGCGAGCTGCCCGACACGCTGCTGCTGCTCGAGCACCCGCCCGTCTACACACGGGGACGGCGCTCTGGTTCCGAGGATCTTCCGTTTGGTGAGGACTTCTACCGCACCAAAGGCACCGACGTGGTAGCTACCGATCGTGGCGGCAAGCTCACCTACCACGGGCCCGGCCAGCTCGTCGGCTATCCGATCATGGCGACCAACGATGTCGGGCGCCACCTGCGCACGATGGAAGCCTCGATCGTCTCCGCGCTCGCCGCTGAAAGCATCAGCGCACGCTCACGTCACGAGGAGGGCATCGACTACACCGGCGTATGGGTGGATGAGCGCAAGATCGCCTCGATTGGCGTGCACGTCTCACGTGGCGTCACGACGCACGGCTTCGCGGTCAACGTCACAAACGACCTCACGCCCTTCTCGGGGGTCATCGCCTGCGGCCTGCCCGGCGTGGCGATGACCTCGATCGCCCACGAGCTGGAGCACGGGACGGCGGACCTGGACCGGTTCAGGACGCGCGTGGGCCATCACTTCTGCCTGGCCCATGGCCGGCGCCAGCGACTGGTGGCACAGAGCGAACTCGAGACCGGTCCGTTGCTGGTGCCCGCATGAACGGGTTGGGCGGTACCCGGTCCCGCGCAAACCCCGGTGGGATGGACGTGCTCGAAGTCCTTGGGCACGACGTACGCCCCCTGCGCGAGCGCAAGCCCCCATGGTTCAAGGTGCCCCCGCCGGGCGGCGAGCGCTATCGCGCGCTGACCGAGCTGATCCGCTCAGAAAACCTGCACACGGTCTGCCAGGAGGCCGCCTGCCCGAACGTCGGCGAGTGCTGGGAGCGGGGCACCGCCACGTTCATGATCCTGGGGGATACCTGCACCCGGCGCTGTGGCTTCTGCAACGTAAAGACCGGCAAGCCGACCTGGAACGACCCGCTCGAGCCCGCCCGTGTGGCCCGCTCGATCGCGCGCATGGGCCTGCGCCACGCCGTCATCACCTCCGTCGACCGCGACGACCTGCCCGACAAGGGAGCCTCGGCCTTCGTCGGCGTCATCCGCCAGGTGCGCCGTCAGGCTCCCGGATGTCAAATCGAGGTCCTGACCCCAGATTTCCAGGGCCAGGAGATGCCGCTGGCAAAGGTCATCGCCGAGCGGCCCGACGTCTTCAACCACAACGTCGAGGTCGTTCCGCGCCTGTATCCGATCGCCCGCCGCGGCTCGGAGTTCAAGCGCTCCTGTCGTGTTCTGCGCAACGCCTGCGAGCTCGGCGAAGGCGAGGTCGTGACCAAGTCCGGCCTGATGGTCGGCCTCGGCGAGACCCACGACGAGATGGTTGACGCCTTCGCCGCGCTGCGCGAGAACCGCGTGCGGGTGCTGACCGTCGGGCAGTATCTGCGCCCCTCCGAGCGCCATTTGCCGGTCGTGCGCTACTGGCACCCCGACGAGTTCGCGGCGCTCGAGGCAGCCGCCTACGCGCTCGGCTTCGACCATGTCGCCGCGGGTCCGTTGGTTCGCTCCAGCTATCACGCTGATGAGCATGTCCCGCAGCCCCGCGCTGGCGTGGGTCCGCTCGGTCCGCTCGCGACTGAATGACACGCACCGTAGTGCTCTTCTTGGCGCTGATCTTCATCGCCGGCTTCACCTTCCTCACGATCAGCGCCGCGCTCAATCAAGGGATCACGATCGCCACCATCCTGTCGGCCTTCATCCTCGTGCTACTCGGTGTCGGGATCGTCGGGGCGCTGTTCAATCCTCCTCGCCGGTAAGACTTCCTCAGGCTCGATGAGCACCTCCCCGTTCATGACCCCCAGTCATCGCCACCGGCGCCGGCGCGAGGCGTACTTGCGCCGGCGGCGCAAATGGCGCGCGATCTTCGCCGGTGCGCTGGTGCTCGGGGCGGGGGTTGTCGTGATCGCTTTCGCCAAGCCGGGGGCCACCCATGGATCAACCACGGCGGCAGGGCACCCTCACCCCAAGAGACACACCCCCACGGCGAGCAACGCTCGCCCGGCGCGTTCGGTCACCGGCCTGCCGCTCGGCATCCCTGCGCTCACGCTCGGGCTGGGGAGTCCGGATACAGACCCGGTGCACCTGGCCTTCCGCAAGCCGCCGCGCGCGGGGCTGTTGTTCAACCTCGATACCGGCCGCGTCCTGTGGCAGCGCAACGCCTTGACACGCCTGCCGATCGCGAGCCTGACGAAGATGATGACCGCACTTCTCACCGTCTCCTCCGCGCCAGCGAACGCGCTGGTGCTGGTGACCCGCCAGGCGGTCCACGAGGGTGGCTCGAAGGTCGGCGTGCTCCCGCTCGGCAAGCGCGTGCGGCTGGAGAGCATGCTCTACGGCCTGATGCTTCCCTCGGGCAATGACGCCGCGATGGCCCTCGCCCAGCACGTCGCCGGCAACGCAAACGTGTTCGTCACAAAGATGAACGCCGAGGCGGCGAAGCTGGGGATGGGCTGTACGCGCTACTCCTCTCCCTCGGGCTATTACGACCAGGACAACTACTCCTGCGCGGCCGATCTCGCCGTGCTCGCCCGCGCCGACCTCGCCCAGCCGCGGCTGGCGCGTATCGTCCACACCTTTACTGCGGCCCTCCCATTTCCAATCAAGGGCGGCAAGCTCTACCTCTACAACAACAATCCCCTGCTGCGCTACGCCTATCCCGGAGTGACGGGCCTGAAGACCGGCTACACGGTGGGGGCCGGCGACTGTTTAGTGGCAACCGCCGAGCGCCATGGGGTGCGCCTCGGGGTGGTACTGCTGCACTCCACCGCCTTGGGGACTCAGGCCAGCCAGCTCCTGAACCGCGGTTTCGAGGGCGTCTACCACCAGGCGCCCATACCGCAGCCGCCAATCCCCGCAGGGGCCTGACCCCGCACGCGACGGACACTTGCGCGAGGGAGTACCGTTCCTAAAGCGATTGACTGGTCAGTCAGCCAAAGGAGAGGACGCAGACGTGGATCTCGACGACACCCCAGAGCAGGCCGCCTACCGCGGCCGGGTACAGACCTGGCTAGAGGAGCACTCCTCAGAGGCACCGGTCCTCGAGGGGCCCGACTCCATCAAAGACGAGGCGGAGATCATCGCCGCGCGGCGCGCCTGGCAGGGCAAGCTCGCCGAGGCCGGCCTCGCGGGCGTGACTTCGCCGGCCGAGTACGGCGGCCAGGGCCTCGGCCCGATCGAGCAGCTGATCTGCAACCAGGAGATCGCCAAGGCAAAAGTTCCGGGCATCCTCGACGCGATTGGTGTGGGCATGCTCGGCCCGACGATCATCGCCCACGGCGCCGACGAGCAGAAGGCTCGCTACCTCGGACCGATGCTCCACGGCGACGAGGTCTGGTGCCAGCTGTTCTCCGAGCCCGCCGCCGGGTCTGACCTGGCGGCCGTGCAGGCTCGCGCACGCCTGCAAGAGGACGGCAGCTGGCGGTTGAGCGGCCAGAAGGTGTGGACGACAAACGCCCAGTTCGCCTCCTACGGGCTGCTGCTCGCGCGCACCGACTCCGACGTGCCCAAGCACAAGGGCCTGACCATGTTCATCGTGCCGATGGACGCCACCGGTGTGACGGTGCGCGGCCTGCGCCAGATCTCCGGCGAGGCCGAGTTCAACGAGGTGTTCTTCGATGACGTCGCACTCGACGCAGACGCAGTGGTGGGAGGCGTCGGCAACGGCTGGGGCACGGCGCTGACCACGCTGATGTTCGAGCGCGTAACGATCGGCCTAGGCGGCGAGGGCCTCGGCTACAACTCGAACCGCTTCGCCAAGGCGATCGCCTCAGACGAGCACGCCCGCCGCGACCCCGAGGTGCGCCACCAGCTCGGCGAGATCGCAAGCGAGCTGCTCGCTGTGCGCTTCACCGGCTACCGCACGCTCACAGCACTGCAGAAAGGCCAGATCCCCGGTCCCGAGGCGGGCCTCGCGAAGGTCACGATCGTCAACGGCGCGATCAAGGCTGGCGATCTGATCAGCGACGTGATCGGCCCCGACGCATTGGCCAAGGACAGCGAATGGGCCTACATGATCTCCTTCCTCCCCGGCCTGAAGTCCGCTGGCGGAACCGAAGAGATCCTGCGCAACACGATCGGCGAGCGCGTGCTCGGGCTACCCCCCGAGCCGCGCCTGGACAAGGGCATCCCGTTCTCGGAGCTCCGCTCCAAGGAAGGAGCGCCGGCATGAACCTCTCACTCTCAGACGAGCAGGAATTCCTGCGTGAGGCCGCGCGCGGGGCGCTGTCGCGTGTCAAGACCCTCGAGGCCGCCCGCGAAGCGCTCGACGGAGGAGCGCCACTGCCCGACCTGTGGCCGATGGCCAAGGAGGCCGGCTGGCCGGGCCTCTTGATCGATGAGGCACACGGCGGCGCCGGGCTGGACGCCTTCGATGCGATGCTCGTGCTCGGCGAGTGCGGCCGCGTGCTGGCTTCAGTGGCGCTGCTCGGCCACCTGCCCGCAACGGCGATCCTCAATGATTCCTCTGGCGTGGCGAAGGACTTGCTGGACGCGCTCGCCTCCGGTGAGCGCCGCGCCGCCTACCTTCCGGTCCGCCCGCCTGACGATCTCTCTGAGCTGTGGACGCTCGACCCGGCGCACGGCCTTGGGCGTCCATCTGCTCTCAGCGCCATCCGCGACGGGAGCGCCAACGGCGGGAGTCCTGCCGCCAAGGCGCGCGTCAGCGGGCAACTGTCGTTCGTGCCAGACGCCCCCGGCGCCGGGGTGCTGGCCGGTGTGGCGCTGCTCGACGGCCAGCCAACCGGCATCGTGATCGACTCCTCCGCACCCGAGGTCTCGATCGAGGCGGTGCAAGGCTATGACGCGACACGCTCGCTGGGACATATCACGCTGAATGACGCACCCGCGATCGTGCTCGACGCGACCGTCGAGTCCCTCGCTAGCGCCTGGCACCTCGCCCAAGCACTGCTCGCGGCCGAGTCGCTCGGCAGCGTCGAAACTGCACTGGAGGTCTCTGTGGCCTATGCCAAGGAGCGCCACACGTTTGGCCGCGCGATCGGCTCCTATCAGGCGGTCAAGCACTCCTTGACGGAGGTACTGCGCCAGCTGGAGAACGGCCGTTCTCTGCTCTACTACGCCGGCTGGTCGCGCCATGGCGCACCAGGGGAGTTCCCGCTGGCGGCGAGCGCCGCGCGCTCGGTGTCCGGCCGCGCGCTCGACCAAGCCGCGCGCACGATGATCTCCGTGCACGGAGGCATCGGCGCCACCTGGGAGCACGACGCGCCCCTGTACTTCCGCCGTGCCCAGCTCTCCCGTCGCCTGCTCGGGGGGACAGCCGGTGCCACCGACCGGGTCGCGGGCGAGCTTATTTCCCAGGCTTAGGCTTAACGCGGGCGGTCGTCGCTGTGGTGAGCAGCGCGAGCACAGGCGCTCCGTAGGCTGCGTGCACCGCAGCTGCCAACGCCTGGTCCACACCGCAGTTGATGCAGAACCCGTGCTGTGACCAGCCGATCGCGCGGGCCAGCACCTGATCGGCGTAGCTCACGCCGGTCGCGTCGTGCCCGTAGTAGTCATACGCCGCGGCCCACGCCGCGCCGTCGAGCGCGTATTCCGCGCCATCCGCAGACAGCAGATGAGCCGCGGCCATGATCGCGTCGAAATCGTCGTAGATCGACGGGTGCTTGGCGGCCACGTGGTCATAGGACGCCGGGCGCCGGCCGTAGATGTAGGAGCTGCTCACAAGGTCCCACGTGGATCCGGATCCGGTGCCCGGGCGGCGGGACCCATTCATCACGTTGAATTGCATAGGCCCGCCGCAGCACCCAGCGAAGTTCAGCCCGTGGTATGTGCCCGGTGCCGTGGAGAAGGCCGACTCTTGCTTATGGATCGAGGCGATCAACAGCCAGTTGACACCGAACGTTCTCTGCGCCGTGGCGTAGATCGGATAGAAGCCTTCCATCCAGCGCGTCGGTATTTCCACTTCGGTCTGATCGACCAGTCGCCTCGCGGCCAGGCTCTGTTGCGCGCCCGGCGGTTGCGCCACGATCACCGCGCCGTGTGAGCGCCGGCCGCGCCCTCTGCCCCGGCCGGCGCGCAAGCTCGCACGAGACACGCCCGGGGACGCCTGAGCACCCGTGGCGCCCGCGAGCACGCTCGCAGATGCAGCTGCCCCAGGAACCGGTGTCGCGGCCGCCACCAGCACCGGCGGCCGCGCTGCCGTGGGCACCGCGTGCGTCGTACTGCCAAGCATGCCCGTCAACACGGCGAGGAGCACCCCTACACCGAGCGCGGCGAGCGCGAGCGCGAGCAGCCAGGGCCCTCGTTCAGAAGGCGGGGACGGCAACTGGGCGTCAGACCCAGCGGGTGTAGCGGAGCTAGTCATCGTTCATCATTGCTCTCAACACCGTATCTACATGGGAAAGCTCGCACTCATCCTCTCGACGGTCGCGCTCCTCGCCTTGAGCTCCGCTGGGGTTTGGCGTGTGAGGAGTCTCACCGGGTCCTTAGCGCTCGCTTAGCATGTCGGCAGATGGTTACCGCGTGGGCATACCTTTGAGGGTCGTTGACGCCACGCGCGTGCTGATCGTGCTCGCGATCCTCTCCTTCCTGGCCACTGGCTGTGGATCGAGCGTTAGCGGAAGCTCTCCAGCGAGCGCCGACGGCGACCTAACGGCGAGCGGGGCCTCGGGCGCCTGTCCCGTGGTGGTGCTCGACGCACTTCGCCATGTCGCGATCCACGTCTACAACGAGGGTATTTCCAGCGAACGCACCGAAGTCGCAAAGCGAGTGATCGCGCGTTCGGCCGTTCTGCGCGAAGCCACCGAACGTGGCGACTCAGGGGCTGCGCGCTCCGCCGCACAGGCTCTGGTCGAAACCGGACACCTGACGAGCCTGACTGTGCTCCGCGGCGGGGAGACCCTCGCCGAAGCCGGCTCTGCAGACGCGCTAGCGCCACTGAGCGGGCCGGTCCTCTCCACCAAGGGCGCCCCTGTCGGGAGCTTCGTGACGAGCGTGTGGAGCGATGCGGGTTTCATCGCCGAGATGCAGGGTGTCGCCGAGGGCGACGTTGCCCTGCGCGAGGGCGCTCACAGCATCCCGGGCTCGTTCACGCTACCGGCGGGAGAACTGCCGCCAGCCGGCACGTTCACCGAGCACGGGGTGTCCATGCAATACACCTCGTTTCCAGCCGCGGTCTATCCCTCCGGCTCGCTGCGCGTTTACCTGATGAGACCGGTCAGCTCAACCACCGGACTCTGTGGGCGCACGCCTGCCGACACGCTCATCAACACGATCAGCCGCATCGCACGACTCATCTACGCGGGCGAGGCCGGCAGGCGCGCACTCATCCAGGTTCACCGTGTCCAGCACGATCCGGCGTTGCTGAGCGCGGTCGCGCGTCGCAACCCCGCCGCCACCCGGGCAGCGATCGAAGCATTGCTCAACCAGCACATCGTGCGCCTGCGCGTTAGCGCCGGCGGGCGCCTGCTGGGGGATGTCGGCGGTCCTTATGTGCTCGCACCCGTGCGCGCGGCCCTGCGCCTGAGCGGCAGGCAGATTGGCAACTTCGTGCTCTCGATCCAGGACGACGAGGGTTACCTGCGACTGACCAAGCGCCTGGCCGGCCTGCGCGTACTGATGTATATGCGGGGCTCCGAACTGGTCAAGAACAGCCTCGGGCCGGCGCCGGGAACCGTTCCCGCCAGTGGGCGCTACCAGTATCGGGGGCGCACGTTCCAGGTGTTCACGCTCAACGCCCAAGCGTTCCCCTCGGGACCGCTGACGATCCACGTCCTGATCCCGATCCCCTACTCCTGAAACCCCCGCTAGGACGGGTAGTTCACGCAGGTACGAGCTCCGCCTGCTTGGCGGCAAGCGCCGCGAGCAACTCATCGAACGAGGCCGAGAATTTCTCGACCCCCTCGCGCTCCAGCGTGTCCGTCAGATCGTCGTAATCCACGCCCGCCGCAGCGAGCTCCTCCAGGAGCTGGCGCGCCTGCTGCACTCCCTGCTCGAGGCGAGGCTCGGGCTGACCGTGATCCTGATAGGCCCTGATCGTCTCCTCCGGCATCGTGTTCACGGTGTCTGCCCCGATCAGCTCCTCCACGTACATCGTGTCGGGGTAAGCGGGGTTCTTGGTGGAGGTCGACGCCCACAGGACGCGCTGCGGCGTGGCGCCCTTGCCAGCGAGGAACTCCCAGCGCTCGCCGGCAAACGCCTCCTTGTAGTGCTGATAGGCGAGCTTTGCGTTGGCGATGGCGAGCTTGCCCCGCAGCTCGTCGTGCCCGCCGACCTCGTCGAGGCGCCTGTCGGCCTCGGTGTCGATCCGCGAGACGAAAAAGCTGGCCACGGAGAACACCTTGGTCGGGTCGCCGCCACCGGCCACCAAGCGCTCGATCCCGCGGATGTAGGACTCGGCGACCTCGGCGTAGCGGCGCAGCGAGAAGATCAGCGTGACGTTGATCGATTTGCCCTTGGCGATCACGTCCTCGATCGCGGCGAGGCCGGGCTTGGTCGCGGGGATCTTGACCATCAGGTTGGGCTTATCGACCGATTCGTGCAGGCGTATGGCTTCGCGGAAGGTGGCCAGCGTGTCGTAGGCCAGGCCCGGGTCGACCTCCAGCGAGACGAACCCGTCGCGCCCGTTGCCGGCGGTAAAAACCGGTGCGAACAGGTCGCAGGCATCTTTGATGTCGCGCTCAGCCAGCGCCCAGAACGCCTCCCTTACAGTGCTGCCCCGTCCGATCTCTTTGCGCAACTGCTCGTCATAAGCGTTACCCGCGGCCATCGCCTTCTGGAAGATCGTCGGATTTGACGTCGCTCCGACCACAACGTCGTCGTCGATCAGACGCTGCAAGTGACCGCCGCGGATCGACTCGCGCGAGAGGAAGTCGATCCACACGCTCTGCCCGAGCGCGGAGAGGCGGTGCAACGGCGACCCAGCATTTACGGACATTCGAACCTCTCGGGTAAAGGTGTCATTTCTCGAGCAGCGCCCTGGCGCGCGCGACGATGTTATCCACGCTGAAGCCGAGCTCTTCCAATACCTTGCTACCCGGTGCGGAAGCGCCAAAACGATCTATCCCGAGCACGTCGCCCTCAGTGCCCACCCACTTCCACCAGCTCATGCTCGCGCCGGGCTCGACGGCCAGCCGGGCGGTGACCGCGGGCGGGAGCACACCGTCGCGGTACTCCTGGGACTGAGCTTCGAACAGCTCGACGCAGGGCATCGAGACCACACGCACGCCCGTGCCCTCCCCGGCGAGCTGGCGTGCCGCCTGCAGCGTCAAAGGCACCTCCGCGCCCGTCGCGATCAGGACCAGCTCCGGCGCGTGGGACTCACCCGAGTCCCACAGGACATAGCCGCCGCGCTCCAGCTCGCTCGCTGCACCCAGGCCGGCGCGATCCAAGGTGGGTACGTTCTGGCGGGAGAGCAGCAGCGCCACGGGACCATCCTCGCGCTCGAGCGCCACGCGCCAGGCCTCGGCCGTCTCGTTCGCGTCGCCCGGGCGGATCACCCACAGGTGGGGGATCACGCGCAGCGCGGCATAGTGCTCGACCGGCTGGTGCGTCGGCCCGTCCTCGCCCAAGCCCACCGAGTCGTGCGTCCACACCCACACGACCGGCAACTCCATCAAGGCAGACAGCCGCACCGACGGGCGCATGTAGTCGGAGAACATCAAAAACGTCGAGCCATAGGGCTTCACGATTCCGCCATGTGCCGCCGCGCCGTTGACGATCGCCCCCATCGCATGCTCGCGGATCCCAAACGGCACGTTGCGTCCCGCATGCACCCTCGAGAACTCGCCAGCACCCTCGAATACGGTCTTCGTCGACTCCACCAGGTCAGCTGCCCCGCCGATCATCGTGGGCGCGTACTCCGCGAAGGCCGCCATGGCCTTCTGGCCCGCGGAGCGGGTGGCGATCTCTTCGGCGGGACCGAAGCTGGGCAGGGACTCGCGCCAGCCGTCACGCAGCTGGCCCGACCAAGCCCGGTCCCATTCGGCGGCCTCTACCGGTAGCGCCTCGCGCCAGGCATCGAAGCGGCCCTCCCACTCGGACTGCTGCGCGGAGCCCTGCCCGGCCAGCGACATGTGCTCGTAGACGCTCTCCTTGACCCAGAAGTGGCGCTCTGGGTCGAAGCCCATCGCTTCCTTGGTCAGACGGACCTCCTCCTCGCCCAGCGCGGAGCCGTGCGACTTGGCGGTGTCGATCGCGTTCGGCGCCGGGTAGGCGATGTGCGAGCGCACCGCGATGAACGAGGGGCGCTCGGTTTCCTCGCGAGCAGCCGTGAGTGCCGCCTCGATCGCGTCGAGATCCTCGGAGTCCTCGACCCGCTGCACGTGCCAGTCCTCAGCGGCCATTCGCGCGGCGTGGTTCTCGCCGTCGAAGGAGATCGATGTCGTGCCGTCGATCGTGATGTGGTTGTCGTCGTAACACACGATCAGCTTGCCGAGCCCGAAGTGACCGGCGATCGAGGCGGCCTCCTGGCTGATGCCCTCCATCATGTCGCCGTCGGAGCAGATCGTGTAGACGTGGTGATCGACGATCTCCTGTCCGGGGCGGTTGAAGCGGCCGGCCAGGAAGCGCTCGGCCATCGCCATGCCGACGGCGTTGCCCACGCCCTGCCCGAGCGGCCCGGTTGTGACCTCGATGCCCGCCGTGTGACCGCGCTCGGGGTGACCTGGGGTGCGCGAGCCCCATTGCCGGAACTGCTGCAGGTCCTCGAGCGAGAGGTCGTAGCCGGTGAGATGCAGCAGCGAGTACTGCAGCACGCAGGCGTGTCCGGAGCTGAGCACGAAGCGGTCGCGCTCGCGCCAGCCCGGATCGCGCGGGTTCGCGCGCAAAAAGCGCTTGAAGATCGTGTAGGCCAGGGGAGCCAGCGCCATCGCGGTGCCGGGATGCCCGGCGTTGGCCTTCTGCACAGCGTCCATCGACAGAGCGCGGATCGTGTCGATCGACAGCTTGCTGATCTCTGGCCGCTCCACCGAACCGATCCTAGCGGCGCAGGCCATGCAGCGAACGGAGGTCCTTACGCGGGCGCTACAGTCACAGGATTATGCCCGAGCAGTTCTGTGATGTCGGCCGGGGGATCACCCTCTGCTACGAGACGTTTGGCGAGCACTCCGACCCGCCAGCACTGCTGATCATGGGCCTGGGAACCCAGATGATCGCCTGGCAGGATGACTTCTGCGCCCAGCTCGCCTCCAAGGGGCTGTATGTGGTGCGCTTCGACAATCGCGACATCGGGCGCTCGACCCATCTGCAGGGACCGCCGCCGTCGTTCGCCCAGCTTCTGCGAGGCTCCGGCAGCGCCGCTCGCTACACGCTGGCTGACATGGCAGAGGACGCAGCGGGCCTCTTGAGCCAGCTAGGTCTTGTCCCGGCGCATGTGATCGGCGCCTCCCAGGGCGGGATGATCGCGCAGACGCTCGCGGCGAGAGCACCCGAGCAGGTACGCTCGCTGGTGTCGATGATGTCGAACACCGGCGGGCGCTGGGTCGGACGACCGGCGCTGAGCAGCTATCCACTCTTCATCCGCAAAGCTCCGCGTGAGCGCGCTGCGTTTATCGAGTACGCCGTGCGCATGTTCGCAAAAGTGGGCTCACGCGGCATACCCCAGGACACCGACGGGGTACGCGCGATCGCCGCACTCTCCTTCGACCGCGAGCTCGACCGCACGGGATCGGGGCGCCAGCTCGCCGCGATCATCGCCTCCGGCGACCGCACCGCAGAGCTACGGCGCATTACCGCGCCAACGCTCGTGATTCACGGCACAGCCGATACCCTCGTATCGCCCTCCGGCGGCCGGGCCACGGCTCGGGCGATCCCAGGCGCCAAGCTGATGATGATCGAGGGCATGGGCCACGATCTGCCGCGCGTGCTCTGGCCGCGTCTGATCGATGCCTTCGCCACACACGCCGCCGAGGCGGACGCGCGCGCCGAGAGCCGTTCAGCGCTCCAGCAAGCCTGAGCCGTCTACTATCACCCGCTACATCGGTCTCCGATGTAGCGACACATCACATAGTGCGCCCGGCGGGAATCGAACCCGCGGCCTGCGGCTTGAAAGACCGCTGCTCTTTGGCTCCCCGAAGAGAACCGTTGACCACTGAGCTACGGGCGCGCGCTGGGGGTATCTAAGCACGCAGTGGGCTCAGCCGTAGCGAGCAGGAGCCGGTGAGCCGAGTCTTCTAGCGCCCCAAAGTGCGCACGAACTGACGGGCTCGTCCGGGAAGGTCGCTGAGGAGCGTGCGCACCTCCTCGAGGCCCGCCCTCAGCTCCGGGTCGCCAACCTCGACCGGCAGCATCGAATCCTGCAAGGTCGCGAGCGTGCCGTCCGCCCTGCCGGCCGCGTCCACAGCGCTGTCGAGGAAGCCCTTCACCCCGTGCGATGGGGCACCCGGGGATGCCGGCTCGAACGTCCGGCTCGGCAGGTCGTGGCGGGCGGCAAACTCGGCATAAGTGCGCTTCGCCCGGCCGTAGGCAACCTGCACGGGCCGGAACAGCTCTCCCTTGAGCCTGTCTGCGCTCTGTTCGTCGAGCTGCTCATAGGCCTCGCCCAAAGACGCGAGCGCGAAAGCGATCTCCTCGATCGCCTGCGCGACGCTTTCCAGCAATTGCTCTCTCGCCTGTGCGGTGGTGTACGCCATGACCGCTCAGGTTAATGAGCCTCGAGACGTAGCGGGCCACGCGCCCAAATCTGGCTCGTGTTTGTTGCCGGCGAGGGGGTTAGGTGATGCAAAAAAACGGGGATTCGCACCAATAGAACATGCGTCCGCCCTTTCGTTTCCTCGCGGCGAGCAGCGTAGTGTCATATGTGACATGTCGTCACTATTGGCACCGTCCACACTGAGTCACGGTGGCGCAACGACGTGGCGTACGAGTACGCCCGGCGTTGCTGGCAAGCCCCGTCCTGCACCGCTGCGCATGCGACGCTATCTGGCGCTGGCCATCGTCACGACCGTTCTCGTGATCGTCCTGCCGGCGGCGCTGATCTCCGCGATCGTGCCACGCGGAGGTCTCGTGCAGATGGCAGTCTCTTCGCTTGCGGTCATGGCGCTCTCGATCTCGATCGCGACGGCCGGGGCGGCGTTGTGGAAGCGACACCCGCGATCCCGCGATGTCGTCTTCTCCGAGTTGCTGTTGTGGGGCTGGTTGCGCCGCTGCTGGACCGAGCGCCGTCTCTCCCAGGCGCGTGAGCTTTTTGACTGCGCCAGGAAGGCCGGCCCAGCGGTGAGCATCGAGCTGGTGACAGGCCTCAGCCGTTTGCTCGAAGCGCGCGACACCTACACTCATGGACACAGCCAGCGGGTCGCGCGCTACGCCGGGCAGATAGCCCGCGCGATGCACCTCTCGCCGGTCGAGATCGCCGAGATACGCACGGCCGCGGCGGTCCACGACGTCGGCAAGCTCTATACCCCGAGGGAGATCCTCAACAACCCAAACCGCCTCAGCGACGCGGAATACGAGGTGGCCAAGCGCCATGCGCCGTGGGGCGCGCGCATGCTCTCAGCCGTGGGGGACGAGAAGATCACGGCCATGGTCCGCCACCATCACGAGCGCATGGACGGTCACGGCTACCCCGACGGGCTCGTCGGCTCCGAGATCCCCATCGGCGCCCGCATCATCGCCGTCGCCGACACATTCGACGCGATGACATCGAGCCGTCCCTACCGCGCGGCATGCCCGCACAAGAAGGCGCTGGACGTCCTCACCGAGGAGGCCGGCTCCCAACTCGACGCAGCGGCCGTAGCCGCTTTCCTTGGCTGCTACTCCTCCCGCCGCTCGGTCGCATGGTGGGCGCTCGCTGCATCGGTCCCGCAGCGCATCCTGGAAGGGCTGCGAGCCGTGCCGCCGGCCATCGGGATCAACTCTGGCGCCGCCACGATCCTGCCGGCCATCGGCGCGGCGGGCCTGTTCACTTTCTCGCATAGCGCTCCTCTGAGGACGCCCGTCACGCCTCTGAAAGCCACGCCTGCAGCGCTCACGCGGCCCGTGAAGCAGCCAGCGAAGCTGACCGCCACGCCAGCGCCGCCAACGGGAACGAGTACGCAGGGCAGAACACGGATAGGGACCGCACGACGAACTTCGCGCCACTCATCGCGCGGCCCAGTAGCGCAGCCAGGCTCCTCCACCGTGCCCGCGCCCGGAGCTTCGCCCACCAGCCCGGGCACAAGTGCAGGCGCAAGCCCTCACCCCTCCGAACCCATCGCGGCCACGCCCACTGCACCGCCAGCGCCTACCTCACCCCTGCCAACCCCTTCCGCACCCGCGCCACCCGTCGGGATCCCACAGCTCCCGGTCCCGTCAACCCCTCCGGTGACGCCCCCTACCGTGAGTACCCCAACCGTCACGATCCCCAGCGTGACGATCCCCAGCGTGACGGTCCCCGGCGTGAAAACCCCGAAGATCGAAGTACCGGCGACTAGCCTGTAAGGAGAGGATTAGCCGCTAGGTTCGAGAGAATGAGCTTGCAGAGAACGGTATGAGCACCGTCCCGTGAGCAGCGTGCTCCACACGATCGGTGATGGGTTCAAGGACGCCTTCCTGATGGCCTGGGAGGTGTGGTGGGCGCTGGTGTTCGGCTTCGCAATCTCAGCGATCGTGCAGGCCTGGGTCCCGCGCGAGCGGATCGAGAAGGCGCTCTCGGGGTCTGGACCGAAGCCGATCGCCCTCGCCACCGGGCTGGGCGCCGCGTCGTCCTCGTGCTCCTACGCGGCGATCGCGATCGCCAAGAGCCTCTTCCAGAAGGGCGCGAGCGCGGCCTCGGCGCTCGCCTTCCAGTTCAGCTCGACGAACCTTGTGGTCGAGCTTGGGATCGTGATGTGGGTCCTGATCGGTTGGCAGTTCACGCTCGCCGAGTTCGTCGGCGGCCTTGTGCTGATCGCGATCATGACGGTCCTCCTACGCCTGTTCGTGTCAAAGCGTCTTGAGGAGCAGGCCCGCGAGCACGCCCAGGAGGCCGACAGCGGCCATCAGCACCACAGCGCCGGGGAGCACATGACGATCCGCCAACGCCTTACCAGTGCGAGCGCCTGGTCGGATGTGGCGCACAACTTCCGCAACGACTGGTCAATGGTGTGGAAGGAGATCCTGATTGGCTTCCTGCTCGCCGGGTTCATCGGTCAGCTCCCCAACAGCTTCTTCAACGCTTTGTTCATCACGGAAGCCCCGGCCGGACTGAAGCTGATCGAGAACGCGATCATCGGCCCGATCATCGCCGTCCTGTCGTTCGTCTGCTCGGTCGGCAACGTGCCGCTCGCCGCGGTGTTGTGGTCAGGCGGGATCAGCTTCGCCGGGGTGATCGCTTTTATCTTCGCCGACCTGATCGTGGTGCCGATCGTCTTGATCTACCGTAAGTACTACGGCAACGCCTACGCAAAGCGGATCGTCGCGCTGATGTTCGTGACGATGGTCATCGCGGCTCTGATCGTAGATGGCCTGTTCAGCGCCGCCGGGCTCATCCCCCAGGCCAGGCCAACCCGAGCGGACATCTTCAGTCAGGTCAAGATCGACTACAAGCTGTTCACCAACATCCTCGGAGTAGCCGTATTCGCCGCGCTCTTTGCGCTGACAATGCGACGCGGCGTCACCGACCCTGTATGCGGCATGAAGGTCGATAAAGCCAAGGCGATCCGTATGGACTTCGCCGGCGAGACGTTCTACTTCTGTAGCCAGCACTGCCTCCACGCGTTCGAGACCGGCCCCGAGGGCTTCGCGTGGTCCTAAAGAAAGCCAATGATGGCGTAACCGCTACCCCGCGCGGGGTAGTCCAGGGAAGTGAGCCGGCTGGAGCGCAACGCCAACATCGCCGCGGTCCTCCTGCCGTTCCTGGGGCTGATCGCCGCCGCGGTGCTGCTGTGGAGGAGCCTGCTCGGCCCCTTGGACCTGGCGATCTTTGCGGTCCTGTACTTGACAACGGCAATAGGCATCACCGTCGGCTTCCACCGTCTGCTGACGCACCGCGCGTTTCAGACGCACCCGTGGCTTCGCTACACCTTGGCGGTCTGCGGCTCCGCGGCCGTGCAGGGCTCAGTGATCGACTGGGTCGCCGACCACCGCAAGCATCACACGTTCACCGACGAGGAGGGCGACCCCCACAGCCCGCACACCGAGCACGGCTCGGGCATCTCAGGGATGCTGCGCGGCCTGTGGCACGCGCACGTGGGCTGGCTGTTCACGGTGCACGGCCAGGCCTCCTCGCGGCGCTTCGCCCGCGACCTCGTCGAGGACCCAAAGATGCGCCGCATCAACCGCTCCTTCCCGTGGATCGCTCTGGCAAGCCTGGCGCTGCCCGCGCTGCTCGGCTTCGTGCTCAGCGGCGGCTCATGGCTGGCCGCCCTCACGGCCTACATCTGGGCGGGCCTCGTGCGCATCTTCCTCGTCCACCACGTGACGTGGTCGATCAACTCGATCTGCCACTTCTTCGGCGCCCGCCGCTTCCCCACCGATGACAAATCGACCAACGTCTTCTGGCTCGCCCTCCCCTCGCTCGGCGAGGCCTGGCATCACAACCACCACGCCTTCCCCCGCTCCGCCTTCCACGGCCTGCGCTGGTACGAGCTCGACCCCTCGGGCTGGATCATCCTGGGGCTGGCCAAGGCCGGGCTCGCCTGGGATGTCGTCAGGATCACGCCCGAGCGCGAACGGGCGCGGCTGGACGGCGTGCCCCCAGCGAGCGACGGAACGCGAACGCTAAGTCGCACAGCTTCACAATCGTGAAGTAGCGCTCAGTGATGGTCGTCCATTTTGGGCTTTGAACACAGTAGGCACCGGAAGTGCTTTTTCCGTCTCCGCTGGTCTCCCTGAAGCTCTTTGGGTGAGCTCTCTGGCTCGAACAGAGGGGGGTGTCTCGCTGGCGAATTGACCGACTGGGGGCATGAGCTCATCCATCCAGCAGGTCCTCCCCTGTTCGTCCTGCCTGCCGTGCTTTACACGAGAACGAGGAGCACAGATCACATTCGCCGTCGTCGGGCGAAACGAGGCAGTGACCCTAGCCCGGGCGCAGAGCGCCAGCATCTCATGGACTCGCCTGAAGCCCACAAAGTGCTCCGCGAACTTCGAGCGATCGCGCACGCCCACGCTCACCTCTACCAGCTCGTTGAGGAATTCGGCGAGCCTGACTAACCCAAGAGGCGGCTGGGTCGCGGACGACGGGCCCATCCAGGCAGCCGATAGGCGCTGACACACCGCGCGCGGCCAGATAGGCTATGGCCACCGTGGCTCCCGAGCTCGTCCTCCACGTCCTGCCACCATCGCACCCGTGCATGACTGCCGCCGCGGCCCTACGCTTGAAGGGCCTCGAGTACGAGCGGGTCGAGTTCGTCCCAGGTCAGCACGTCGAGCCGATGCAGGAGATCTACGGTGAGGGCAACTACACCGTGCCCGGGATGCTCATCGACGGCGAGCCCGTGCACGGTTCGCGCGCGATCCTCGAGCGCTTGGAGGCACTGGTACCCGAGCCGGTTCTCTACCCCTCCGAGGAGGTCCGGGAGGCCGAGCGCTGGGGCGACGAGGAGTTCCAGGATCTCGGGCGGCGGATGCCCTGGGGAGCGCTCTACTTCCGTCCCGAGGCGATGGGCACCTTCGCGGGCGCTGAGCCTTTGGATGGGCCCGGCACCGACTTCGCGATTCGCTTCGTCCGCGGCACTTGGAAGTACCACAAGATCACGGCGGAGCGCCTTCACGAGGACCTCGCCGGGCTGCCGGAGAAGCTCGGGCATGTCGAGCAGCTCGCCGCTGACGGTGTGATCGGCGGTGAGCAGCCGAATGCGGCCGACCTGCAGATCGGTGCCACGCTGCGCATGCTGCTCAACCTCGGCGACCTGCGTCCGCTGCTCCAGGGCAGTGCTGGCGAGCGGATCGCGCGCGACCTGTTTGCTGAGTATCCCGGAGAGATTCCAGCAGGCGCGTTTCCCGCCGGCTGGGTGCCGGCAATCTGAGCGCAACGAGGTCGATGTGCGGTCAGGCCGCGAGCGCTTGACGAAGCGATCTTAGCGGATCCGCTAAGATCTGCTTATGCACCATGCCAATGACCAGGTAGCTGGGAAGTTGATCCGCCAGATTCGCCATGAGAGCGGGCTCAGGCAGATCGAGCTCGCGCGCCGGAGCGGGATCCCGAGCTCGGTGCTGAGCGCCTACGAGCACGGTCACCGTCAGCCGGCCGTTGCCGCACTCGCGCGCATCGCGGGGGCGGCCGGCCTCCAAGTTCGAGTGGGGCGGGTGGGGTCCCGATCAGATGAGATGCAGCTCATCCGGGCCGGCAACATCCTTGTGCAGGTGCTGGATCTCGCCGAGCAGATTCCGTACCGTCCGCGCAGCCAGCTCGCCTATCCGCCATTGATCCGCTTGGCCAAGTGAGCCTTCTCGCCGAACGCCTGATCGCGGTTCACGATGCCCTCACCAAGGCCGGTCTCCCCCACGCCGTCGGAGGCGCGATCGCACTTGGCTATTGCACTCTGGAGCCCAGAGGGACACGGGACCTCGACTTCAACATCTTCGTCACTCGGGAGCACGTTGCGGAGGTCTCTGCCGCCCTTCCCGGCCCCGTCACCGTTACTACCGCCAACCTCGAACAGGCGCAGCGAGACGGTCAGACACGGGTCTGGTGGGAGGACACTCCGATCGACATCTTTCTCAACGTTCTTCCGTTCCACGACGAGGTGGCAGCGGGCGTGCGATATGTGCCGTTTATGGATCGCACGATCCCCGTCCTCGACTGCGGCGCCCTCGCCATCTTCAAGGCAATGTTCGATCGGACCAAGGACTGGGCGGACATCGAGGCGATGGTGGAGGGAGACTCGATCGACCTCGAGAAGACCGCGGCCCAGATCCAGGAGTTGGACGGTCAGGACTCGCACCGTGCGCAAAGGTTGCTCGCCCTTCGGGTCTAGGGAAACTTGGCGCGAAGATTCGCCGCCACGAGCTCAGCCTGACGGGCCTGCAGTACAAGCTTCTTGCCGCCCCTTGGGATGTGGCCGCGCACAGGCGTCACGGCTCCCTTGCTAGGTGCGGGGGTCGCGCCACATCGGCCACATCCTCGGACCACGGGGAAGGTCGATCTCGCCCGTCACACGGAATCCGTGACGGGCATAGAAGTCGATGTTGCGCTCCTTGGAGGACTCCAGGTACGCGCCGATCCCATCCGCGTCACAGCGCTCGAGCACAGGCTGTATGACAGCTGAGCCGAGACCCTGCCCCTGCGCGCTTGGATCGGTACCGAGCACAGCCAGATACCAGTGGGGTTTCTCGCGGGGGTGCCTGCGCTCCATTCCGAGCAGGCCGGTCGCGATCAGGGGCATGCGTACGATCAGGCGAGGGTGAAGCAGACAGCGAGCGAGCTGCATGTCCTCCCGCCCGGTGGTCTTCCAGCGCTTTGGTGGCGCCCACAACGCCACGCAGCTTCGCTCTGAAGTAGTCCACACCTCATCGTGCACGAGCAACTGACGCAGACGCGCGCCATTGAAACGCTCGAGCATCCCCAAGCGCAGCCCATCGGGCCGGCACGACCACCTCGCCACAGGATCTTCCCAAAACGCCCGCGCCAACACCCCCGCGAGCACAGGCGCATCCTGACCAATAGCCCTGACCGGAACATGGGTCTCCACCCTCATCGCCCGCAAGCGTAACGAGTGCGCCTTGGAGCGCGAGCAGCAGCAACAGCTCGGCTCTCTCCAAGAGCTCTACACGTGGGCGGGCTGGTCCCATGCCCGCAGCAGCGCTGCGGTCTTTGTAACTGACCGCGGCGCCTTCCCCGGCGCCCGCGGATAACGTCCCCGCCGTGCCCGAGACCTTCGTACACGAGCTGCGCGTGCGCTACGCCGAGTGCGACCCGCAGAACATCGTCTTCAACGCCAATTACCTCGTCTACTTCGACGTCGCGTTCACCGAGCTGTGGCGAGCCGCCGTCGGACCGTGGCAGGACATGGTTGCGCGCGGGATCGACGCGGTCGTGGCGGAGGCAAACATCCGCTTCCGCGCACCGGCGCGCTTCGACGATGTGCTTGCACTGCACGCCCACGTCGCGCGGCTGGGGACCACGAGCATGCTGACCGAGATCGACGTCATGCGCGACGGGGAGCTGCTCGTCGCCGGACAGCTCCAGCACGTGTGCGTCGAGACCGCCACCTGGGGCAAGACCCCGATCCCCGACTGGGTACGCGACGGGCTACAGCGCTTCGCGGCACCGGATGCGGAGAGCGCGGCAGGATCTTCGCAATGCGTTTGCCCTCGTAACCCGTGGCGCCCGACCATCCTGCCGCACTACCGGCACCGGCAACAGCGGCACCAGTAAGCCCACCGGCTGCGCCAGCCCCACCGCCTACTCCAGCCATTCCAGCGCCTCCTCCGCGCAGCGCTACGCCGACATACGTTCCCCGGATTGCCAGCAGACCGTCGTCGTAGACCAATAGGTCAAAGCGGCCCCTGGAATTCGTGTTGAAGATCGCGCCTAGGGGTTTGTTGTCCACGATGGGCATCACAGGACAAGACAAGTCAACTATAGAGGTCCACCGGACAACAATGGTTTAGTGCTTTGCTATCGCAGACTTCTTGATGATGTCCTGCAATTCATTTACGGCCTGATCCAAGTCCTTCACAGCAACGAGCATGGTGTCTCCGTTTCGGAACGTAAGGCACAGTCGCTTCCGCATCCCTCCTGTATACGGCGTGAAGTCCCGGTCTTGCACCGCGACGGATTGGAGATCATCAAGCGGGAGCTGCTGTAACTTCAGCGGAGCAAACGAAACAGCCGCTAGCCGCGCTGGAACGAACATTACTCGGGACGACGTGACGCAGAGCGTTCCTCCAACCCAACCCCTTGGCCGAGAAAAGCCACCGCTTCGGCACCAAAGCATGAACTCGCCCGGCTCCAACTTCGGAGTAGGAAGCAGCCAACTCAAGGCTGTCCGCAGATCAGCCCGTAGATGAGTCCGTAGATGAGTCCGTAGATGTATGCTTTTGTCACCGTTTCGATCAGTCGCGGCTGTCGTCATCGCGCCGCCATAGCATGATGTCAACGTCTAGTGCGACCCTGTTATCAGCAGCCCAGCGAACAATCTCAACCGGAAACGTGATGGCCGGCGTTTGCGCTGATCTCGGTTCCACCGCACAAATAAGCATCGGCTCCACGCCAATCTCGTCACAGACCGCGCGTAGCTTGTCGCTGACCGGGCGCAGACGGGATATCACCTCGTCGAGCATCCCGTCTATTTTAATCGTGTATACAGGGCCTACCGAGATCCGCCATCTCGTGAATGTTCGCCGCCCTTTCCCCTCATGGATCGGATCGCCAATTCGATTCTGCTGCGTTGGCTGGACACCAAGCTGTTGTGTGACGTAATCAGGATCAAACGAGGCTCCGCCCCGCTCCAAGGCAACGAGATCGAACGAAACCCAGACCTCCGGTAGAGCTTCATCATTCATCTACACTAACACCCAAAATCTTTCATATTCAGGCCGGTTTCTTCCCCCGGGCCCGAGCCATCCTGTGGCTTGGTGTACACATTGCCTTCCCGATCACGGTAGAGATCTTCCGACGAACCTCCGGGCTTGAGTTGATGCGGATGCTCCCCGCCTTCCTTCAAGGCTTCGATTTCTTGATCAGTCAGTTTCTTGTCTTGCGCTGGGTTCCGTTCCGCGCCGCCGCCAGTGGCTTCATTCCAGATACTCCCGAGTCCGTTGCCAATACGTTCGGCGCCGCCTTCGAATTCGTGCCAGTTTTTGTCGATGATTTCTTCGACGCCCTGTCCTGATCCTCCACCATTCCCTCCTGGGAGCGGGAAGCAGCCCCACGGGTAGCAGTACACAGTTTCTTCTTTGAGACCCGTGCGGTCTTGCTCGTTCGCCGGGTTGTCGTTGGCGTAGGCGTATGGCGCCCGCGTCAGTTTATTCAGCGGGTCAACGGTGAGGAATTGTGCCGTAGCGGGGTCGTAGGTGCGTGCTCTGAGGTAGATGAGTCCGGTGTCTGTGTTGGTGTATTGGGCGTCGTAGCCGAGTGGGGTGGTCGTGGTGCCTTCGCAGGTGGGGGTTCCGTAGGCGGTGTAGGTGCATTTGCCGGTGACGGCGCCCGGAACCTTGCGCCCTGCCAAGCACGACCTTGAGCTTGCGTGCGGCACGGACGGACCCATACCTATTGCGCCAGTGCCACCGCTGATAGTCGGGTCGCCCAGGGCCTATACCACCGTCGGCCCGGTTTCACGAGATGCCGAGATGCTCTCGTACAGTACCTTCTGCGATTACCGCCTCACCCAGCGCGGTCGGTCGCAACGTCGCGCCCAGTGCTCCGAGACGCGCCCATCGGCGGGTGTTTTCGATTAGACCAGCGTTGTCGAGCAAATGAAGGGCTCGCGTAACGGCGTCCCGCACATGCGGCCGTTCACGGTATCCCTGCTTGTGATCCCGCATAAGCCAATCGCAGACCTGAAGTACTTCGATTCCTTGCGCTCCCCACCAGGGTTTTCGGACTGGAGGCCCACCCGGTCCAAAGACCGGCATAAGTGTTGCCGCGAGCTCAGCAGGGGGCATCTCTATAAACCGCTTCACGTCGGCCCTCGCCGCGCCTCTCTCATCAGCACTAGTAGGCAACAGGATCACCACTCAACATCCGAGCAGAGCAGAAAGAAATGCCGGGTCGCCAGCAACGAGATCCGAAAGCGTCGCATATCCCCCCAACACCAGGCCCCCTCCCGCAAGCGCTCGGAACGCACTCGTATCCTCGATGAGTCCTCCCGCGGCGAGACTCTCAGGTGCGCTGAGTAGCACACTTGCAGAGCCAAGCCCCGCGCCAGCACATGCCGCGGCGTCGCCACCTACGCATGCTCTTGTATCAAGGGTGGCTGCCCCAGCGCCAGCTGCTGCTGACGTAGCACCCAAGCCCACGGTCGCCGCACTTCCCTCAACAGCTACTGCGGCTCCGCCGGTGGCGACCGCGAGTACACCCAGTGCGATTCCGGCCCCGACTGGGTTATGGGCAACCGATTCGACCCCTGAGCCGATCGCGCCCGGTGCTTCAGAGAAGCAGTTTTCTGACGACATGGGGTTAAAGTTGCATAGGCCGGTCCGATCCATGTAGTTGAGCGGGTTGTCGCTCACGTAGTTGTACGGTGCCCGTGTGACCGCCGCGATCGGATCAGCGCTTAGAAACTGTGCTGTTGCTGGGTCGTAGGTTCGGGCTCGGAGGTAGATGAGTCCGGTGTCGCTGTTGGTGTATTGGCCGTCGTAGCCGAGTGGTGTGGTGGTGGTGCCTTCGCATGTGGGGGTGCCGTAGGCGGTGTAGGTGCATTTGCCGGTGACGGTGCCTGCTGATCCGGTTAGCAGGCGTGTTGAGCCTTGCTGGTCGTGGTGGAGGTATGTGGGTGTTTCTGCCGCGCTGATTTGCTCGACGGGGATGCCGCCTGGGCCGTAGATGTAGCTGTTGGTTTCGTCGCTGAGGATCAGGGGGAGGCTTTCGGTCATGTCCCAGGCGAGGTTGGTCGTGGTCCCGTTGATTGTTTGGGAGGTGCGCAGTCCTTCGCCGTTGTAGGCGTAGGTGTCTTCGATCTTGGGTTTGCTTTCGCCTTCGGGCCGTTCGGCGCTGGTCAGGTTCTGCGCCTGGTCGTAGCCGTATGTCGTGGCGGGGCCGGTGGTGGGTTTGGTTTTGGTGCGCTCCCCGAGTTCGTAGGTGTAGGTCAGGCTTGGGCCGGTTTCCAGCTCGCTGGCTTTGTCGTATTTGTAGGTGCCAGTGCCGATCGTGGTGGCGTTGTTGGCGGCGTCGTATTTGTATTCGCTGCCTGATTTCGTGAGACGGTTGTTTTCGTCGTATGTGTTTTCCGTGATTTCCGCGCCGGGCAGTTTTTTGCTGGTGGTCTTTTTGACCTGTCCGTCGTTGTCGCGGGTGTAGACGAGCGACGCCAGTTCTGTGGTTTTGAGCATTTTGACTTCGGTCATCTGATCCGCGTTGTTGTAGGCGCCTTTGTCTTCGTTTTTGGTTTCGCTGGGGAACGTCGTCAGATTGAGCTCGGAGTCTGGGTTGTAGCCGAATTTGGTGATATGCGTCAGCCAGTCGGTGACTTTTTCCAGCCGTCCGTCTTTATCGAAGGCGCGGGTCACCGCTTTGCCATTGGGGTAGGTGATCTTGGTCTGCTCGTTAGCGAGATCCCATTCGTATTTGCTGATTTCTTTGTGGCCGTTTTCGGTTTCGGTGAGCCGGTCGAGCTGATCGAAGGTGTTTTTGGTGGTGCCCGTCCCGTCTTCGATCTTTGTGCGGTCGCCGTCTTTGTCGTATTCGTATTTGACGGTCGCCGGTTTGCCGCTCGAATAGCTGACTTCAGTGAGCCGGTTCCCAGGATCATGGGTGAAGGTGGTCGTGCGTTTCGCAGGGTCTTCCAGTGTTTTCAGGTTCCCGGCAGCGTCGTATGTCTTCTTGGTTATCCGTGCGAGGGGGTCGGTGACTTCTGTGACCTCCTCTAGCAGGTTGCGTTCGTATTTCGTGGTGTTTTTGTTGCCGTCGGTTTGGCTCTTGACCTGCCCCATCGAATCGAATTCTGTTTCCGTGAGGGTTTTGGTGGGTTCTTCGGTTTTGGTCCGCTCGTTGTCCGCGTCATAGGTGTATTTTTGGGTGTGGGAGTTGCCGTCGGTCAGCGTTTCGGTGTTCCCGTTGCCGTCATATTTGTATTTGGTGGTGTGTTTCAGCGGGTCTTCGATCTTCAGGGGACGGCCCTGTTCATCGCGTTCTGTTTTGGTCGTGTATTCAGCTGGTTTACCGCCCGTAACGTTCCCCCTTGGGCTGACCGTCGCTGTTTCTTGGGAGTCTTCGTTGTATTCCCACGTCCGCTTGTTCGTCAGCGGGTCTATTTCCGCGGTTCGGTCACCCTTGGTGTCGTATTCGTATTTCCACACGTTTTTGAGCGGATTTTCCATGCTTTCAAGGTCACCGTTCGCCGCAAATTTGTTTTTCGTTATCTGAGTTTTCGATTCCGGCGCGGGCTGTTCGATGACTTCCGGGTTACCGTGCGTGTCGCGTTTGATGGTCGTCGTCTCACCCTTCGGCGTCGTGACCGTTTCTACGTCGTGGGTGGTGTTGTACGTCCATTTCGTTTCGTCGCTGTTGGGGTCCGTTTCGCTGGTCTTATCACCTGCCGCGTTGTAGCCGTATTTGGTGGTGTGTTTGTTCGGGTCGGTGACGGCGATCAGGTTGTACGATCCGTCGTATTCGTATTCCGTGGTTGCCGCGATACCGGTCCCCGAAGCGCGCGTCACGCTAGTTGGCAGGCCGAGCGCGTTGAACTTCTCGACAGTGCTGGAGCCGTTCGGTTCTGTGATCGTCGTTTCCGGTGCGGCTTCGGTCCCGGTGTATTTCCATTTGCGTTCCCGGCCGAGCGCATCTTTCTGGGAGACCACGCGGCCAGCTTCGTAGGTCGTGGTGACGGTGTTTTTCCGGCCGTCAGTCATTTCCGTTAGTTCGTGGCTAGTGTTGTATTTGAATTTCCAGCGCGGTTCCGTTTCACCGGGCAACGTCACGCTCGCCAAGTTTTTGGATTCGTAAGCGTATTTGACGGTATGCCCCATTGGGTCTTTGACGGTTTCTACCTGGCCTTCACCGTTATACGCATACGTCAGTTTCCGGCCAGCACTGTCAGTGATCGTTTCCAGACGTTTCGTTTCAGCGTTGTACGCAAGCGTGACGGTGTTGCCGTTACGGTCCGTTTCCTTCACCAGCTTGCCTTCGCTGTTGAATTCCAGCTTAGTCTGGCTGGGCAGGGTGTAGATGTAGTTGCTGCCTTCTTTGACGAGCGTCGCCTGAACAAGCGCAGGCGCCGTATACGGCCCGCCGGTTTTGCCATCGAAGTAGATGCCGTGACCGTTGTCTTCGTGAACGACCGCACCGCGTTTTTCGCAGAAACCAAACCCGCCGCCAGCACGCCAGCACGCTTCCGGGAACGTCAGATACGCGCTACCCGTCCCCGTCCAGCCATACCCAAACAGTCCCGGTGTCCCCATCGACGCCTGAAGCGCCGCGCGCTGCGAATTATACGTTCGCGTAACATTCAGCCCCGGCCCACGCCCACCAACCGAAAGATCAGCCTGAGTCTCCACCTGATTTCCCGTAGCGCAATTGACAGGCCGCCCGAGAAGGCAAGGCTTATTGTGCGGGGCGCCTTGGCTGCCTTCGCCCCAGCCCCCGAACTCCATTTCTTCTTGTTCTCCAAGAGAGGGCGTAAAGATGAGCAGGATCGAGCTTGACGAGATACTCCCGCTATCGGTGATTTCTTCTTTGAAGTGCCCGAGAAGCTGAAGATTGAGCGTAAGCCACGGATGTTCGGGTCCAATACAGCCAAGTTCGCCGCTGCTCAGCGTGAGAGTCGCGGGCGGCGTACCGGAGCTAAAGCCTGTGCCACCGCCGCACGCGAACAGCCGCCAGAACGTTGCGCCTTCACCCGTCGCGCTAGTGGACCCTTTGTTACCAAGAAATTCGACAGTTGTCGCTTTCAGCGTTTCAGGGACAATCAGCGACCACTCACCTTCACCGCTAGTGCGTTCACCGCCTTCAAATTTGATCGGGAAATTAGCCGACGAGGAGATCGAGAGCGCGCTCGTCGTCCAAGTCATGTGTGCGGCACCCCCAAAGACCCACCCCTGGCTTTCAGCACCAGTAAGTTCGACAGTAGGATCAACCAGGACCGGGTAAGCAACATCGCGATTACGGTGCGGAATGCTCAACAGCAACTCATCACCAACCGCCCGCATCGAAACAGGAACAGCCGAGCCCTGAGCATCCCGCGCGCTCACAGGCAAAATACGAGCGAGAACACTCCCCGCACGCGACACAACGGTGCCGTCAGCGCCCGTGCGAAGCACAGCCCCCGCAGGCAACGACACCCGGTAACGCAACACCTCGGGACTCTCACGGGACCGCAACAGCGCAAAGAACTCCGCGCCGCCCACTGTTGGTACCACCGAAGCATCCGTGTCCACACCAACACCCGGAAAGAACACACTCTGCCTACCAGCCAAACCACCAGCGACATCAGACCCCTCAAGCGCCATACGGAGCCCACTACTACCGAGGAGCACGCCCCCCGCCGAGTGCCGCGCGATCGATACACCCACCACAGGAGCAACCGGCGCAAACCCACCCGCACCGGCCCGCAGACGCAGATCAACCGGCCGCCCACCACCAGTGACCAGCGGCGTCGTCGACGCGACAACACGAAGGCCATGAGCACCCCGCACGACCGCACGACGACCGCCCTCATAACGCACCACACGACCAGCACGCGCAACCGAGACCGCAGGATTCGCGCTCGCTCCCGCAAGAACCGGCCCATAATCACGGACAAGCAGCGACCGCGCCGCAGCAGCAGGAAGGTCGTGAAACGCCAAACGCGATGCAAGCCGCCGCGAGCGCTCAACAGGACTCGCCAGCCAAGCCTTCCGCTGTGCCACCTCAGCCAGCAAACGCCGGGCTTCAACCGGCGACGGCCGTTCAAGACGTACTGCAGCACCCGGCCTACGGGCAGCATGACCCGATGCCCGACCCCCACCCGCACCTGCGCCGAGAACAAGCACTCCTCCCACCACCAACACCACAACACACACGCACGCCTCTACCAAACGGACTACAGCCCTCACGCGCAACGCCAACCGGCCAGCCACCGGAACATCCGTCGCCTGCGAAACACTGGCCGACCCGAGCATAAACACCTTTCCGTAGACCCCGTTGCGCTTTCGTCCAGCCCAGCCGCGAGATCCTAACCAGGAAAAATAGAAGAATCCCGCACTCCCGAAAACATATCCCCACACTTTGCGAACATCTAGCAACCCCATACCATGACATCGCAGTAGAGAGGGTAGTCCTTAGTAACCGTCCGAAAACTTGTTAGGGGTGTTGGAGTTGGTGGCGGCGTCGGTACCAGAGCAGGGCGCAGGCGAGTTGGATGAGGCCGAGGTAGTTGACGGGATTCTTGTCGTAGCGGATCAGCAGCGCGCGGCACTTCTGCAGCCAGGCGATGGTCCGCTCGACCACCCACCGGCGAGCGGGGTGGATCTTGCGGCCCCAGCCGTCGAGCTTCTCCTCGCCAATCCTGCGGATATGCGCGACATACCCGCCGGCGGCGCAGGCGGCTCGTCCGGTTGGATTGTCATAGCCCTTGTCCAGGCAGAGGTTCTGGACATGCTTCTCGGGGTCCGGGCGTGCAATCACGACCGCGTCGATCGTTTGCGCCAAGAGCTTCGTGTCGTTGACGTTGGCGCCGGCGATCACAACGCCGAGCGGTCCGCCGTGCTGCTCGACGAGCACGCTCTTCTTGGTACCCATCTTGGCTCTATCAGTGGGGTTTGGGCCTCTCGCGTCACCGTCGTGGCGGCTCTTGCCCATCACGCCATCCGCGGCCTGCCACTCCCAGCGCACACCGTCGAGCTCCTCGCACTCCCTGACCAGATACGCCCAGATCTCCTCCAGCACACCATCCGCGGCGAAGCGCTGAAACCAGCCATGAACAGTCGAAGAGGCACCAAAGCGCTCCGGCAGCTGACTCCACTGACAGCCCGAGCGCAACCGGTGGATGATCCCGTCCAGCACCAGCCGCAAATCGGCTCTGGGACGACCAGTCGGCGCTGGTGGATAGAAGCAGTCGAGGATCGCCTCGACCTCCTCCCAGAGATCGTCAGGCAACTCCCAGATCGTCGGCAGCGGGCAGGCAGGGGTAATCTCAGCAGCTGGCAAGGCACGCTCCTTTCGCGAGGTTTGGCGTGCCTTGCCGCTTCAATCCAGGACTACATAACCCTGCCTACAAGAGTTTTCGGACAGTCACTTAGTCGTCGAGGGGTCTCAACCTCGAACGGCCATCAGCGCCTCGCGAAAGCCGAAGAACCGCCCTCTTGCAGGCGGTTCTTCAGTGGAGCTAGGGGTGTCATGAGTCGGGACATGTGTCTCACCTGAGTCGGGACATGTGTCTCATCTCGAGGAGCCAGGCCAGCGGCCTGGTTCTTTGTTTTGGTTGCGCCAGTAGCTCTTGGTGGACTCGATGAGGTGGCGGCTGAGGACCTCGCCCGTGGTGAGGTCGGTTACCAGGACTTGGTGGTCGTCGGCGAGCGCGAGGACACGCTTGCGGGCGTTCGCGATCCCGGTGCCTAGGTGGTGCATGCGGCCCGCGCGGCGCAGTGTCATCCGACCTTGGGGGTCGAGGCGGTCATAGCGAAGGCGATAGTGCCCTTGAGGCCGAGATCCGGCCGGCAGGGCCTTTGTGGTCGCGTTGTAGGCAGCGCCCGGTGTGCGGCGCCCGAGCGCGCGGTGCGGGCGCTGCTCGTTGTAATGCTGACGGAACTCGTCGAGCTGGCGCTGCAGCTGCGCGATGCTGGCGGCGGGTGCTCTGGCGCGTAGCCAGCGCTGCAGGGTCTGGTGGAACCGCTCGGTCTTGCCTTGTGTCTGGGGATGGCCGGGGGAGCCGTTCTTCTGCCGGACACCGAGGATCGGAAGCAGATACTCGAACGCGTTGCGCCCGCCGGTGAACCGGGACGTGTAAACGCTCCCGTTGTCCGTGAGCGTGCTCGCCGGCGGGCCGTATTCCTCGACCAGTTCTAGGAAAACGCTCACCACCACATCGCCGGTCACCGGCCCATGAGCGCTGCAGGACAGCAGGAACCGGCTGTGGTCATCGAGCCAGTTGAGGATCTCCACGTCGGTTTCGTCAGCCAACCGCCAGTGGATGAAGTCCGACTGCCACATCTCGTTGGGTTGGGCGGCCTGGAAACGGATGTAGGAGCTGCGCGGGCGCTTGCGGGGCTCCGGAACGATCAGCCCGGCGTCATGCAGGATCCGTCGGATCGTCGAGGTTGACAGGACCCGAAGCTGCTCCTGCTCGAGGTGCCAGCGGATCGTCTCCGGGCCAGCATCGAGCCCGTCGGCGGTCAGTTGCAATCGCAGCTCAAGCACTCTTTGACGGATCTCTGGAGGGGTCGCTCTGGAGGACCCGTTCGGCCGTCGCGAACGCGGCTCGACAGCGTCAAGGCCACTGGCTCGATAGCGGGCCAGAAGGCGGTGTAGGTGCCGGCGGGAGAACCCGTACTCGGCAGCGGCAGCAGTGACGGACAGCTGGTCAGAAACGACCTTGAGAACAGCAACACGGGCTCTAGACATGCCCGCCAAGATCACCCCCACCCCGGCGGCGCGCCCGCGCTGGTCGTTCCGGCTCAGCCCTCCGGGCTGCCCCTCCACGACCAGCGGCGGCACCCATGACCTATGTCCCGACTCACCAGAGACCTATCACCAGAGACATATGTCCCGAACCCACACATTCAGTGGAGCTAGGGGGACTCGAACCCCCGACCTCCTGGGTGCGATCCAGGCGCTCTCCCAACTGAGCTATAGCCCCTTACGCTCGCGCCGCGGGGACGGCACGAGATCATGGAAGTGTAGACGCCGGGCCCGGACGGCAAGGCCCAGTATGGTTTGCTGGCGCATGGGATTGCTCGACGACGCCATCCGCGAGCACATGGAGCTCAAGCGCCTGCATGGCGCCGATCCGGGCGAGGTCGCCCGGCAGGAGCAGGACGCCCTCAGCCCCGTTCCCCGCGAGGAGAACCCCGCCTCGCAGGTGGCTGTGGAGGATCCCCCCGGGCCCGAGGGGATCGCACCCGAGGATGCAGCGGCGCCTGCAGAGGATCCGCAGGCCGCACCCGCCCCGGACTTCGCGAACACCGGCCAAGAGACCGCGGAGCTCGACATGCGGACCGTCCTTGATGACGAGGACAAGCAGGACGGCGAAATTTGGCTAGACGACGAGAGTCCCGGGAGTCACACCGACCCCGCCCAGGCAACCAGCGAGACGGGCGACCCTGCCGAGCCGGCCGCGGACGTACTAGAGGAGACACCGGACTTCCTGCGAGACACGCCCGAGCAGGAGCGCCTGTGGTTCGAGCAGCAGCCACCCCGCGACTTCGACTTCGACAAGTAGCGGGGTGGCTGTCCTGCCCACGTAGGTTGTGAACGCGGCTGAACCGGCAGGCGGTCAGTCAGCGGCCGCTTGCATCACCGTGAATGAGGCTCCCTGGGGATCGATCAGGCCGGCGAAGCGCCCGATCGGCATATCCATCGGCTCATTCGTGACGGTTGCCCCGAGCGCGCGGGCTTTGGCGACGGTGTCATCGCAGTCGGCGACCGCGAACAGCACCCCCCAGTGCGGCGGGATCTCGGCCGGGAAATACTCGTCGGTCATCTGCATCATGCCCCGACCTGTTTCCCGTCCAGCTCCCAGACCGTGTAGCTCTCGGGCGCGCCCTCAAAGGATGGGCGGCCCGCGACCCAGCCGAAGACGGCCGGGTAGAACGCCTTGCCGGCGCCGGCGTCGCGGGTGAGCACCTCGTTCCAGCAAAGCGAGCCCGGCTCGTTGACGAGATCGGCGCCGGTGAAGCTCTTCGGCTGCCAGACTCCGAACACCGCACCGGTGGGATCGGCGAACAGCGCCATCCGTCCGATGTCCATCACATCCATGGGCTCCATCATCACGGTGCCACCAGCCGCCTTGACCTTGGCCGCCGTCTCCTCAGCGTCGGCGACGCTTATATAGGTAACCCATGCGGTGGGCTGACCCTCCTGCATGTGACCCATCAGGCCGGCGATGTTCTTGCCGTCCTGCTGGAACATGCGGTACCCGCCGGTCTCGTCCTCTGGTCCCGGCTCTGTCGCGCTCCAGCCCATGAGCTGGCCGTAGAACTCCGTGGCGGCATCGGTGTTCGGTGAGGAAAGTTCGACCCAGGACGGGGTTCCTGGTGCATACTCGGGCATGGTTTTCCTTTCGCGGATGAGGACAATCACGATCGTGGCACATCGGCCTGGAGAGTGTGTTACCCGATCGGTTCGCTCCGCACACAGCTAGCCGTTCAGGGACACCGGACTTCCTGCGCAGGCGAGCGTATATTTGAGGACTCCAGGGCCCATAGCTCAGCTGGGAGAGCGCCTGCTTTGCAAGCAGGAGGTCGACGGTTCGATCCCGTCTGGGTCCATTCGCAGAATCCCTGCAAGCAAGCGGGATTCCACCTCGTGCCGCCGGGTGTCACAGTTCAGCGAGGAAGCCCAGCAGCGCTTCGTTGACGGCCGCGGGCTCCTGCTGCTGGACCCAGTGACCCGCGCCCGGGACGACGATCTCGGCGCGCAGGCCGGTGACCGAGCCGTGCATCGCCGCGGCGGGCATGAACAGGCGCACCGGGTCGCGCTCGCCGGTGAGGAACAGGGCCGGTTGCTCCAAGCGCCGCCCGGCCACGTCTGCCGTGAGCTCCCAGTTGCGGTCGATGTTGCGATACCAGTTCAGGCCGCCCGTGAATCCCGTCCGCTGGAAGGCCTCGACGTACACCCCCAGCTCTTGCTCTGAGAGCCACGGCGGAGGCTCGGCGGGCGCATCGTCCTTCTCGGCCCACTGCGCCGTCCACTGGCGTTTGGTGGTCAGCGTGCGCCGAACGTCGCGCGCGAGCGCCTCATCGGCCACTCCCGGCTCTTGGAACCACGCCATGTAGAAGTCCTCACCGAGGTGCCTGCGCATGATCGGCATCGGCGGTGCCGGCGCGCGCGGCACGAATGGGACACTCAGCCCGGCCACCGCGCGCACGCGCTCTGGATGCAGGACAGCGAGCTGCCACGCCAGGTTCGCACCCCAGTCGTGGCCGATGAAGATCGCCTGCTCCTCGCCCAGAGCATCGAGCAGCCCCGTCATGTCGCCGCACAGCGTCACCACGTCGTAGGCCTCCACCGCCTGCGGGGCTGAGCTGCGCCCGTACCCGCGCATGTCTGGCGCCACCACGCGGAAGCCCGCACCGGCAAGCGCCGGTATCTGGTGGCGCCAGGAGAATGCCAGCTCGGGAAAGCCGTGGCAGAGCACGACCAGTGGGCCGACGCCCTCGTCGAGCACGTTCAGCTCGATCCCGTTCGTAGCTAGGAGGCCCTCGGTCATCACGCGCATCATCCCAGGGCACTGGCGCCGGCGCCGGTCCTACGCCACGGGCGGCGGCGTCCCTTCGGCGCTCGAGGCAAGCGCGGGGTCCCAGTCGCACACCAGACAGGCGTGGCTGAAGGCCGAGCGGGCAAAGCCGAGCGCTGCCGCATGCGGATCGGGACTCGAGCACACGTCCTCCCAGTCCAAGACATACTCGCCCAGTGTGCTATCCCAGCGTGCCACCGCGGGTGCCAGCGTCGCGCCGGCGAACCCGTCCGGCGCCGGGTATGCGTAGGCGTAGAACGCCGCCTTGCCGTAACGCGCGTCGCCGGGCCACCAACCGATCGCGACCTCCTGTGAGTCCATCGCGTTGCGCATGATGAAATCATCTGAGGGTGGGTCGGCCGGGAGACCGGAGAACAGGCTCACCGCGAGGTCGAACGAGCCCCACCACGCGTTGACCGGTGTAGAACGGCCGCGATAGGGCGCGCGGAAGGCGGCCAGGACAAGCGCCGCGCGTGTCGCAGCGGCGAAGTAGGACGCAACTTGCTCAGGGTCATAGCTGTGGTGCTCCTCATCCTGGTCGAGCGGCACACTCCAAGACACCTCCTGCGGGGTGGGGTCGATCACGACAGCGCCCGCGAGACCGCGGACTGCCTGCAACAGCTCGCGCGTAACCTCGCCCACGGGCCGGTCTGGGGTGAGCGCAACCCGTCGCACGCGGCCGTCGTTGTGCTCGGCGAGCGCCTCGTGGGTTCGCAGGTCGAGCGCGACGACGACCGCCCCCGAGCCATCGGGTGCCGGCAGCGGCAGCGTTTCCCAGCCGCGCGCGCTCAGCCGCAGCGCGGCGTGCTGGAGCTGGGGCTCGGGCGGAGCTAGCGCAACCGCCAGCTTGCCGAGGACCTGGGTGTGCGCATGGAGCGTGTCGCACGTCTGCATCCACTGCTCATAGGAAAGCGTGGGCGATACAGAGGACATGGCTACACGCTAGCGCGAGGTGTTCTTGGCGCGGGGGGTGCTGGTCTTGGGCTTTGCCGAGGAGCGCGGTTTTTTGCCGGTTGCGGCTTTGCCTTGCTTACGCACCTCGTCCAGGCTGGCCTGGAGCGCGCTCATCAGGTCGGGTGCGCTCGTTTGCGGCTTGTCTTTAGGTGCCTGTGCGGTGATCTCCTCGCCCTGGGCCTTGCGCTCGATCAGCCCGAGCACCTGCTCGCGGTAGCTGTCGCGATAGCGGCCGGCCTCGAAGCCGCCGGTGAGCGAGTCGACGAGCTGCTTGGCGATCTCGCGCTCGCGCTCTGTCGTCTCCACCGCGGTGGTATCGGAGAGCTCCTCAAGGCGGTCGGGAATGCGGACTTCATCTGAGAACAGCATCGTCTCCATCAGCAGCACGTCGCCGACCGGACGGATCGCGACGAGTTGCTCCTTGGAGCGGATCACGACGCGCGCGATCGCGACCTTTCCCGTCTGTGTCATCGCCTCCAGCAGCAGCCGGTAGGGCTTTGCGCCTCCGGGGCCGGGAGCCAGGTAGTAGGGATGGTCGAAGAGGATCGGGTCTATCTCAGACAGCTCGACGAAATCCTCGATCTCGATCGTCTTGGTCTTCTCCGGCGCCAGCGCATCCAGCTCTCCGGGCTCGATCACGACATAGCGGTCAGGGGCGATCTCATAGCCCTTGACGATTTCCTCGTACGGGACCTCCTCGCCGGTCTGCGGATCGACGCGCTTCTGGGCTATGCGCGTGCCCGTCTTCGCAGAGAGCTGATGAAAGCGCACCGTCTTGCGGTCGAGCGCGCTGTAGAGCTTGACGGGCACGCTGACCAGGCCAAAGGAGATCGTGCCGCTCCAAATCGGGCGTGGCATAGAAGAGTTTTTAGCGCAAAGCGACGCGTGCAGCCACTAAGCAGCGACGATTGCAGCAGAGCAGAAGGGCCTGGCCTAAGAGCGCAGCACCGGGCTCCAGTTCTCGGGGTCGAGCTCTGCCTGCTCCCGCGCCCAGCGGAAATGGTGGGCGGCGGAGCGGCGCAGGGGCTCACCGAGCAGGAGGCCGAGAAGCGCCCACTTGCGAGCGTGGCGCGGAGTCTCGAGCGCGACGGCCAGCAACCCCGCGAGCGTCCACAGATGGAGCACCCTGTTGTAGGGGGCGAGCTGCTCGCTCGTCATACCCTCGGCTTCGGTCAGATACGGGATGCCGTTACGGATCTCCCAGGGCCAGGCGACGAAGTGGACGATGCCGCCCGCCAGCCCGGCCCCGTTTTGCAAGGCGATCGACTTCTCCATCGGCTCGCCCCCGGCCGTCCAGCTGGTGAACGCCCACGCGGGCAGCCCAGCGGCCCACAACGCAACGGCTGTGCGCCTGCCGATGAATGGCTCAAACACCAAGCCGACACCCGCGCGCACCTCAAAAGCGTGATGGGCGGCGGTGCCGAGCGCGCACAGAACGCTGAAGGGCCGGCGCGGCAGCAAGCTCACGGTGTCATCCAGGTGGCCTCGTCGAGCTGTGGCGGGTGGCTGAGCTCCGCGGGGCCTTCCAGCATCCAGGTGGCAGCCTCGTCCATGCGCATCGTCCTGACGCTACCGGCTTGTGCGAGCCGCACCGTCTCACTCAGCACATCGTCGAGGGCTTCCCAGCCGGGATCGCCGGTGAAGGCGGCGGAGAACGGATGGAACAGCAACGTCAGGTGACCGTCGCTCTTTGCCCGTGCACGCAGAGCGGCGATCATCGCCTCCCGCATCTGGACCGGCGTATGGGGATCGGGTCCGCCGCCATAGCGTTCGCGCAGGCCAGCGAACGTAGGCAAATAGGAATAGGCGTCCACGAGCGGCCAGCGGAATGGCAGCACCGCCAAACCCTCGAGCACGCCCTCCCGCTCGCCCGCAGGCGATACGTAGTCATAGCCATGCTCGCCGAGCAGCCCAAGCGTGCGCTTGGTCAAGCCGCCCCCGGGCGGCCGGAAGCCGCTCGGCTCGATACCGATGCTTCGCATCGCGTTCGTGGCACGTTCGAGCAGGGCACGCTCGGACTCGGCGTCGAGCGCTGCCCATTCCTCGTGGCGCCATGCATGCACCGCTATCTCGTGGCCGGCGGCGATGATCGTGTGCAGCGCCTGCGGATACATCTCCGCGTTCATCCCCTCGACGAAGAATGTCGCCTTCAGCTTCCGCGTCGCGAGGAGCTCGAGCAGCCGCGGAAGGACTTCCACGACAGTGAAATGCCGCCCCATCGGCACGTCGCCAGGCCACATGCCGAGCTCCAGCTGAGCAGCCTCGCCGAGGTTGTCGAACGTCACCGACACGACCCGCTCGGACACTCCCGCCATCATAGTTCAGGGTTCGTGGCGAGTAGGCTCACCGCAGTGCGACTAGTGAGCTTCCAAACCGGCGACGGCCCCGCCGCCGCCGTCCAACTCGGGGATGACCTCGTGCCAGTCTCCACCCTGGACGCGCCCGCCCAGACTGTCCGGGGACTGCTGGCGGCGTTGGATGCCGCAGGTCTGCGCGAGCTGCAAATGCGCGCCGAACAGGAGGATGAGCGCATCGCGCTCGCCGGCGTGACCCTGCATGCGCCCATCACCGACCCGCAGAAGATCATCTGCATAGGCCTCAACTACCGCGACCACGCCGAAGAGACCGGCCAGGACATTCCGGCTAACCCGATGTGGTTCGCCAAGTTTGCCAACTCGCTGACCGGCTCAGGTCAGGACATCGTGCTCCCGAGCGCACACGCCGAGTACGTCGACTACGAGGCCGAGCTTGCGCTGGTGATCGGGCGCGTGGCGAGGAACATCAGCGCTGGGGACGCGCTCTCCCATATAGCTGGTGCGATGCCGTTCAACGACGTCAGCGCCCGCGACCTGCAGATGCAGAATCCTCTGTGGACGAGCGGCAAGGCGATCGACATGTTCGCGCCCTGCGGCCCCGCACTGGTGACGCTCGACGAGATCGAGGACCTGCAAAACCTGGGGCTGCGCACCCGCATCAACGGCGACTTACTGCAGCAGGGAACGACCGCCAACCTGATCTTTCCTCCGGCTGAGCTGGTGGCCTGGCTCTCGCGGACGATGACATTGCTGCCCGGCGACATCATCGCCACCGGCACACCGGCAGGCGTGGGCGTCGCGCAGGGACGCTTCCTGCGCGACGGGGACACGGTCGAGGTCGAGATCGACGGGCTCGGCACGCTCGTCAGCCTGGTGCGTAGCGAATGACGGCCGGGAACGATGACACCCCATCATTTCTGTTCAGGTGGATTTCCAGGCCGTTTTGGGCGGTAAAGGGCGTCGGCATCTGAAGATTTAGCCGTATAGGTCTGCCGTCCCGGTGATGCTTTTGAAACCGCGTTTGGAGCACGGCAGCGTTTACTCTCTGCACCGGAACAGTTTTGGGGAACTTGCGGCCGCTTGCTCGCATCCTCGCCACGGCACCGAGGAGAAGGGGGAACGCCATGGGATTCATCACTCCAGCCGATCCGCCGGTCGACATCGAGGAGTGGAAGCGGCTGCCGCACCTGCAGCGGATCAAGCCGCTCGCCCAGGACTGGGCCCTCAACGGGCTGGGGACGCCCCACTTCGTCTACCTGCTCTACATCGCCAAGCTCGTCGTCTATGCGGTCGGCGGCCTGCTGCTGATCTCCGCTACGACGAAGGGCCTAGGCGGGCTTGGGAACCTCGGCAGCTGGTGGACCGAACCGGTCGTCTTCCAAAAGGCGGTCGTCTGGACGATGTTGTGGGAGGTCCTCGGCCTGGGCGCCGGCTCGATGCCACTGACGCTGCGATTCTCGCCGATGATCGGCGGGGTTCTCTACTGGCTGCGCCCGGGCACGATCCGCCTGCCGCCGTGGCCTGAGCGGCTGGCGCTCACACGCGGAACCACGCGCACGCTGCTCGACGTGGCGCTATACGCAGGCCTGCTCGCGTCCGCTGTGTATCTGCTCCTCGCCGGCACCGCCGCCGCTGCGGGCACGCTGGCCGGTCGTCTGGATCCGACTGCGGTGGCGGTGCTTTTGGCGTTCGGGATCCTGCTCGGGCTGCGTGACAAGGTGCCGTTCCTGGCCGCTCGCGCGGAGGTCTACGGGAACCTGATGGTCATCTTCCTCTTCGGACTCTCCAACATGATCCTCGCCGCCCAGATCGTGTTCGTGTGCATCTGGTGGGGCGCCGCCTCCTCGAAGCTGAACCGTCACTTCCCGTTCGTCGTGACAGTGATGATCTCGAACACGCCGTGGAACCGCGCGCGCGGCGCGAAGCGCAGGCTCTGGCGCAAGCACCCCGAGGACCTCCTGCCCTCCTCCGCCGGCGCCCTGGCGGCACACATGGGCACCGTCATCGAGTTCACGCTGCCCTTGCTGCTGCTCGTATCCCGGGGCGGGACGCTGCTGACGATCGCGGTGGTGGGCATGATCATCTTTCACATCCACATAACCTCGACGTTCCCGCTCGGCGTGCCGCTGGAGTGGAACCTCTTCATGATCTTCGGGATCCTGTTCCTGTTCGGCCACTACGGCACGGTGCCGTTCTCGACACTCGACGAACCACTGCTGATCGCGATCCTGGCGGTCACGTGCGTAGGGATCCCGGTGCTCGGCAACTTCCGCCCGGATTTGATCTCGTTCCTGCCCTCGATGCGCTACTACGCGGGCAACTGGGCAACCAGCCAGTGGCTGTTCTCAAAGGAGACCGCCGCCGAGGAGAAGCTCGACCGCGCGATCGTCAAGGCGGCGCCGATCGTCGGCAAGCAGCTCGAGAAACTCTACGATCCTGACACCGTCGAGCTCCTGCTCTACAGGGGCCTCGCGTTCCGCTCGATGCACGCACATGGCCGTGCGCTGAACGGCCTGCTCTCGCACGCAGTCGATGATGTCGAGTCCTACGACGTGCGCGAGGGTGAGGTGGTCGCGGGCGTCGTGCTGGGCTACAACTTCGGCGATGGCCACTTCCACAACGAGCAGCTGCTGCAGGCGGTGCAAGAGCGCTGCAACTTCGCCGAGGGTGATCTGCGGGTGATCATGATCGAGTCCCAGCCCGCCCACGTCCAGCGCCAGCACTACCGCATCTACGACGCCGCTTCCGGACTGGTCGAGGAAGGCTACGTCCGGGTCGCGGACATGGTCAGGAGCCAGCCATGGCTCGACGAGACCACCGCGTTCCCGGTCGAAGTGACCGGCGGAAGAACGGCGGCGCCAGCCGGTGATCCGGTGTCCAGTTGAGCGAGGCGATCATCGTCGGATCTGGGCCGAACGGTCTGGTGTGCGCCGCGTGGCTGGCCCGCGCAGGCGTGAAGGTGACGGTGCTGGAGGCGCAGGCGAGGATTGGCGGCGGTGCCCGGACGAGCGAACTGACGCTCCCGGGACTGCTGCACGACGACTGCTCCGCCGTCCACGCGATGGCAGTCGGAGCGCCGTCGCTGAACGAGCTCTCCCTCGAGCGCCACGGGCTTCAGTGGTGCTGGCCGGAGGTGGACCTGGCGCATCCGCTCGACGATGGGAGCGCTGGGGTGATGGTGCGCTCGATCGCCAATACAGCAGCCGGGCTCGGCAGGGACGGGCGTACGTGGGAGCGCGTCTTCTCCTCGCCGTCGCGGGGGTTCGCCGCGCTCAGCGAGGACATCATGCGCCCGCTCCTGCACGTGCCGCGGCACCCGCTCCGGCTGGCCCGCTTCGGAGTGGCCGCGGCGACGCCCGCGACCCTGCTCGCCCGCAAGTTCCGGACCGAGGAGGCGAAGGCGCTGTGGGGCGGCTGTGCCGCACACGCCTTCAGCCCCCTGTCCCGTCCGATGAGCTCCTCGGTGGGGATGGCGCTGATCTGCGCGGGACACAGCTACGGGTGGCCGGTCGCGCGGGGTGGCTCCCAAGCCATCAGCGACGCCCTCGCCGCGGTCATCCGCGAACACGACGGGAAGATCGAGACCGGGCGGCGGGTGACTTCGCTGTCCGAGCTCGGATCCGCCGATGCGGTCGTGCTCGACCTGGCACCCGGCGCAGTCGCCGAGGTCGCCGGCGACCGGCTGCCCGCGCGCGTCGTGCGTGCCTACCGTCGCTACAAGCATGGTCCGGGCGCTTTCAAGGTCGACCTCGCGGTCGCAGAGGGCGTGCCGTGGTGCAACGAGCCCGCCCGCCGGGCGGGCACCGTGCACGCGAGCGGCTCCTTCGCGGAGATCGCCGCCGGTGAGCGCGCGATCAATCGCGGTCAGATGCCAGATAGCCCGTACGTGCTCGTCTGCCAGCAATCACTCGCCGACCCGTCGCGGGCCAAGGACGGCGTCCACCCGGTTTGGGCCTACGCCCACGTACCGAACGGCTACACCGGCGACGTGAGCGAGGCCCTGCTGGACCAGATCGAACGCTTCGCTCCCGGCCTGCGCGAGCGGATCCTCGCCAAAGCCGTGCGCTCCCCGAGCGAGCTCGAGGGCTACAACAGCAACTACGTTGGCGGCGACATCATCAACGGCGCCAACACGCCCTGGCAGACCGTGATCCGCCCGCGGCTCGCACTCGACCCTTACAGCACTGGCATACCCGGCGTCTTCATCTGCTCCGCGGCGACCCCCCCAGGCGCAGGCGCGCACGGGATGAACGGCTACAACGCCGCCCGATCGGTGCTTCGAAGCCTTCACTCGGCATGAGCGCGGACGGATCGCTGATCCCGCGCTTTCGCCGCGCGCGGCGCGATCCCGACCTGGCCGTGCTCGAAGGGTTCCACGCCCTCAAGCACGCGCTGCGCTTCGATGCTCCGCTGCTCGAGGTCGTCACCTCAGACGCCGCCACCCTGGAGCGGCTTGCCGTGACGCTAGCCCCCGACCTGTCCGCGCGCCTGCTCGCGCTCGCCCAGCCCGTAGAGCCCTCCGTCTTTGCCGAGCTCGCACCACTCCCTCCATCCACCGGTGTGATCGCGCTGGCGCAGCGGCGCCCCGGCGATCCGGCCTCAATACTCGCCGGCGCGGATCCGGAGCCTGTAATCCTGCTCGAGGACCCGCGCGACCTCGGCAACATGGGCGCCTGCGTCCGCGTCGCCGCCGCCGCCGGCATCGCCGGCGTGCTCACCACCGGCAGCCACGATCCCTGGCATCCAGATGCACTCCGCGGCGCTGCCGGGCTGCACTACGCGCTACCCGTCGCGCGCCTGGAGCGGCTGGAGGCGCTGCAGGGGAGCGAGCGCCCCCTGCTCGCCCTCGACCCCGAGGGCGAGCAGCTAGCACCGGGGGAGCTGCCGCCGCGCGCACTGCTCGCGTTCGGCACCGAGCGCTACGGCCTCTCAGATGAGCTCACCGCGCAGGCGGATGCACGGATCAGCATCCCCATGGCACCCGGAATCTCGAGCCTCAACCTGGCGACCTCCGTGGCCGCCGTCCTGTTCGCCTGGCGGTTATCTGACTGACTGGGAAAAGAGGGGCTTTGACTGGAGAAAGAGGGGCCCCGCTCGCCGGCCTGCGGCCGGCTGCGCCACCCTCTAGGCCGCTTCCACGCCGCTGAGCAGCTGCCAGTTCCCGCGCAGCGCTGCGCTGGCACGCTGCACCATCCGCTCGGCGTGCGCCTCTGGGTCCTCGCACCCGCTCAGGAGCTCCTCGATCAGCTCCCCCGCCTCACGCGCATGCGCAACATCGCGTAGCTCGTGCACCCTGAAGTACTCGACCGCCGGGCCTTCCTCGCTGTAGCCGTAATGCTCCGTCAGCCCCTCCAGCTTGGTCTTGGAGATCTCCGGCTGTCCCGCCTCGATCGCATACAGCACCGCCAGATGCTCCAGCACGTCCTCCCCGGCCGTCCACGCCTGCACGCACTCCTCGGTCTGCGCCAGCGCCTGCACGCCAGCGGGCGGGCGGGCGCCAGCCGCCCGGGCAAAGTCCTCCCATAGCTCCACGTGCGCCGTCTCCTCTTCGGCGTGAGTGCGCAAGCCCAGCTCGTGAGCGGGCCCGGCCTTCGCGGCAGCCCTCGCCGAAGCATCAGCGAGGGCGAGGACGGCGTGGCGATACTCGCCGGCGTAGAGCCCCAGCTCGGAGGCGCTCAGCTCGCCCGCGCTCCAGCGCTGGTAGAAGGGGTGCTCCAGCACGTTGCACTGACTTCTGGCCTCGTCGAGCCTGGCAAGGATGTCCATTTAGCTTCCTTCCTCTTGATTGTCCGTCTAGGAGATGGTGAGCGTGCCTTCCATCCCAGCTTGCCGGTGGCCGGGGACGGAACAGTAAAAGGTGTACTTCCCGGGCTTCAGGTTCAGCGTGAGCGTCTTCGATCCCCCTTTGAACGTCGGGGTCGCCCCCAGGACGGTGCTGCCCTGCGCGACCGTCACGTTGTGTTCCACCGGAGAGGAATTCGCCATGGTGATCGTTACCTTCCCAGCCTTCGCGCTCAGCTGCTTGGGTTCGTAGCTCAGTTGGCCTTCTGGGTTCGCCGCGAGCTTCAGCGGCGCAACTGCCGCGGGCGATGAAGGTGGCGTAGGAGTCCCAGTCGTGGCTATGGGTGCTTTGGTGCCAGCAGCAGCCGGGGCGGTGGGCGTGCCTTCGCTCACCGTCGCCTGCGCGGAGGGCCCAGCCCCGCCAGTCGCGGATGCCGCGGCCTTCGGCGTACTCCCGCCCGAGGTGAGCACCGCAGCGCTAACTGCTGCCAGCACGAGCACAGCGGTCACCGCGATGACGCCGCGCTGAGCCGCCGTGCTGCGCGGAAAGCCGGGTATCCGCATGCCCATACCCAACGAAACGACCAGCGCCCAAACCACCAGCGCACCGCCCGCCACGTAGAACGGGACTTTGCTCTTCTCGGCGCCCAAAATAGGCGCGAGATGAAGGACTGCGGCGTGCATCGAGCGCGAGCCTACCGAACAGGCCGGTAGGGCGACGGGACGATCAGTCCCCCGCGGCCTGGGTGATCTGCGGCTGCTCCTGCTCGGACGCCGGCGGCAACCCCGGCTCGGAGTGCGCCGCGCGCAGCTCATAGTCGCGGCGCACCGTGGCGTCGGCGTCGGCCAGCACGCGATCGGCTTTCATCACGCGACCGAGGCCCTCGGAGAGCGTTCGCGGCAGCAACGTACCCACCTGGTAGGTGCGCTTGGCCGATTTGGGCACCCACACTTCGACGATCTGGTCCTGGAGCGCCTGCACAATCGCGTCAGCGACTTCGGAAGGCTCGAGGTTGTGAAAGCCGCGTGCTGAACCGAGCCCGCTGCCCAGTTCTGTGTTGACCACATAGGGCATGACGTAGCTGAGATCGATGTGGGCCCCCATCAGGCGTATCTCGCCGCGCACCGCCTCGGTTAGGCCGACCACGGCGTGCTTGGTCGCCGAGTATGTCGCCCCTCCGGGCGCCCCGAACTTGCCGGCCTGGGAGGCGATGTTGACGATGTGTCCCCGGTCGCGCGGGACCATTCGCGCGAGCGCCAGCTTCATCCCAAAGATAACGCCATGGAGGTTGATATCGATCATCCGCTGCGTCGTCAGATCGTCCTCGTCGACGAACCGGCCGAGCGGCATGATCCCGGCGTTGTTGACGAGCACATCCAGGGGGCCGAGCTGCTCCTCGGCGCCGTCCAGGAACGCCGCAAACGACTCCCGGTCGGTCACGTCCAGCGGGAGGGCCACCGTGTGGGTGGGGCTCCCAATCTCCTCGGCGGCCTTCTCAGCGGCGCCGAGGTCCACGTCGCCGATCGCCACCTTCATCCCCTGGCGCAGGAACGCCTGCGCGGTGGCCCGGCCGATGCCGCGTGCACCACCGGTGATCGCAGCGGTCTGACCGGCGAGGATGCGCGGCTGCTTGGCCATCAGCCGGGACACTAGCGCGACCGTCCGGCCAGCGCACCTTCCGCACCGCTCGCGGGTTATATGGACGGGTCAGCTGCTGGACGGTTACTGCCAACCATCCTCAGAAGGCCACTAGGAGAGGGACAGGGGAGGGCACCACCGAGCCCGGGCGATCCACGGCACCGCCCGGGCTCGCGTGTGTGGGACCCCCATCGCGAGGGGTAAAGTAAGAGCCCGTGCCGGCCTTTCGCTTCCAGAACCAGCGCATCGCCTACACCGAATATGGCGGCGGCCCGGCCGCGATCACCGCTGCGGGGGGGCGCGGACGGACGGCAAAGAGCTCGCCGGCTCAGGGCCGCCCGGTGATCCTCGTCCACGGCCTGCTGCTCTCCCAGGAAATGCACCGGCCGCTCGCCGAAGACCTCGCGGCGCGCGGCAACCGCGTGATCACCGTCGACCTGCTCGGCCACGGCGAATCCGATCGCCCACGCGACATGTGGCGCTATTCGATGAGCATCTTTGGTGAGCAGCTGCTCGGCTTGATGGACCATCTGGAGATCGAGCAGGCAGTCGTGATGGGGACCTCATTGGGCGCCAACACCGCGCTCGAGGTCGCCTCGGCGGCGCCCGAGCGCCTGCGCGGGATGGTGATCGAGATGCCGGTGCTCGACAACGCGCTGCTGTGGAGTGCGCTCGCCTTCACTCCGCCGCTCGTCGCGCTCACGTTCGGTGAGCCGCTGATGAAGTTGCTCGCGCGCGGAGCACGGGCCGTGCCGCGGCGACTGCTTCCCCATTACGGCAACGTCCTGCTCGACCTGATCCGCCAAGAGCCCGGCCCCGGCGGCGCCTTGCTGCAGGGCCTGTTCTTCGGCCGCATCGCCCCGCACCGCTCAAAGCGACACACCTTCCAGATGCCCGCGCTCATCCTCGGCCACCACCGCGATCCCGTCCACCCCTTCTCCGACGCGGGCATGCTTGCAAAGGAGCTACCAAACGGGCGCCTGCTGGAGGCGAATTCGCTCGTCGAGCTGCGCCTGCAGCCAGAGCGGCTCACAGACGAGATCGCCTCATTCCTCGACGAGGTCTGGGGCACGCCGCGTGCAGTCGCCAAACGACGCCCTGCGGCGAAACGTGCGGTCAAACGTGCGCCAGCTAAACGTGCGGCACGCAAAGGCCCGGCAAAGCGCGCGGGCTGACCGGACCTATTTGGCGGGGAACAGTTCGAATTCGTTCACAGAGACATGTCCGGGCGCTGTGGCAGTGCCGACCGATGCAGCCGGCGCCTTGCTGATCCACAGCGTCACGAAGCGAAACGCTTTAGCCGAGTCGCGCAGCTTGATGTGCGAGCTGCGCTTCTTCGTGACCACATACGAGCTCAGCTGAACCCAAGCCGGGTTGGTAATCGATGTGGGCAAGGTATGGCCGTTCGCGCCGTATACCTGCACGCTCATCCCGGGGGTGGATGTGATGAGCCCAACCGCGGACAATCGCCGTGCCGTCTTCAGGTCGATCACGAGCCCCTCCGCCATCTTCGGGGCCACGGCCGGGTTGACCTGCGCGGTCCATGCCGTCGAGGTTTCGCCGTCGATTGCCAGGCTGGGATCGCCGAATTCGCTCGCCGGGTAGCCGTAGGGGTTGTAGGTGGTGGCCGCGTTGGTGTCGGGCTGAATCGCGGCGGGTGTCTTTTCGGTGCTCGTGCCGCCGCTGGATTTCGGTTCAGGCGCGGTGGTCGTGGGAGAGGATTTCGGTGCCGGCGTCGTGAGCGGAATTTTCGGGGGTTTGGCCGAGCCTGTGAACAGCGGGTTCGCAGAGGGTGTCGCGGGCGTTTTCGCCGCCGGCGGGAGCGCTCCCGGTGTCGCCGGCGTAGGTGTGGGCGTTCCCGGCGTCGCGGGGACGGGAGGAGTCGCCGGGACGGGGGCCTGCGCGACCGCGACGGTCACCGGGCGGGGCTTATGGGGGCCTTCCTTAGTGAGCGCCGCATAGGCCGCGGCGCCGGCGCCGAGCACGAGGATCCCCGTGACAGCGAGGATCGCTGCAGCAGAGCGCCAGCCGGGGGCGTCCGCGTCGAGGCTGCCGGGCGCACCAGCGCCACACTGCAGGCACCAATCCTGGGCACCGGCCATCGGTGCCGAGCAGTTTGCGCACCTCGGCTGCGGCGCGGAGGGCGCGGACGAGGAACCGGGCGCAGAGGAGGGCGGTGTAGCACCTGGAGTCTCGGTGGACGGCTGCTCGGGGCTCGCAACAGCCGGCGGATCGGCGAGCAATGTGTTCACAGGCGTCTAATTCTAGCTCCGGCGCCAGCTACCTTGGCGCAGGTGGCCCGCCGGGGGCGATCTCACGGCCGGTTGGAGTGAATTGGCCCCCGCCCGCCCCGTCGAGCTCCATCTGCCAGTAGTAGCGCGCGAAGGTGATTCCCGCACGCATCTGCCCGACATGGGGCACGATGAGCTCACCGCGCGCCATCCGCACGATGAGCTCCGGATAGGTCTGTCCAGGCAGTGCCCCATACATGTGTGAGGGATAGCCACCGCCGAAGCGAACGTTGACGTCGGTCACGCGCAAACCCAGCTCGGGATCGCGGAAGGCCTGCACCATGCAGGGCCCGCGCGCACCCACCCCCTCCGCGACGGCTCGTCCGAGCTCGATCAGCCCGGCGTCGGCGATCACCGTGCCCTTGACCGACTCCCCCCCACGCGACTCGATCATCGTGCGCGGGATCGCGTTCAGGCAACGCCCGTCCAGATCACACAGGCAGTCGATCGAGAACTCCGGCCCGTTCATGGCGCGCTGCAGGATGACCGGCTCGGATACGTAGCCGGCGAAGAAGCGTGCCTGCTCAGGGTCTTTGGCCAGGAAGACCGCGCGCGAATTGGAGCCCCGGCGGGGCTTGACGATGACCGGATAGTGCTCTGGCTGGGAGTCTGAGAGCACCGTCGGCGGCGATGGCAACCCGAGGCGCTCGAGCAGCAGGTGGGTCTCGTACTTGTCGAATGTCGCCGCCGCCATCTCGGGATCCGGTACCAGCGCCGGCAGCAATCCATCGGCTCTGGCTCTGGCCAGCACCTCGATGTCGGGGTCGATCAATGGGATCACCGCGCCAGCGTTGTGCTGCTCGCAGAGGCGGATCAACTCGGGTACGTATCCGGGGTCGTCCAGACTGGGCACCAGCGCGCGCACATGGGCTGCGTACTGGGCCGGCGCCAGCGGCGAGGTCTCGGTCGCGATCACCTTGGTGTGCTGGGCGAAGGAGGCGACGATGTCATAGCGCCGCCCAACGCCGGTGATCATGATCGCGGGGTTCTCGCTCACGACCCGTCTCGCTCGCCGGTATCCCAGCCGCCGCTCTGGCCCTTGTAGAGCCCGCCGCCGTGCAGGACGATCGCGACGGTGCGCGCCAGGATCTTCAAGTCCAGCGCGAGCGAGCGATGCTCGACGTAGTAGAGGTCGAGCTCGATGCGCTCTGGCCACGGCAACGAGGTGCGGCCGTTGACCTGCGCCCAGCCGGTGATCCCCGGCTTCAGCAGCAGGCGCCCGCGCTGGCGAGCGGTGTACTGCTCTACCTGCACCGGGACGGTCGGCCGCGGACCGATCAGCGACATCTCTCCCCGCAGCACGTTGAGCAGGTTCGGCAGCTCGTCGAGCGATGTCCTGCGCAGCCACGCGCCCACACGCGTGATGCGCGCATCGTTCTCGTTGACCGCCAGCCCCGCTCCAATGTGCTCGGCGCCGTCCACCATCGTGCGCAGCTTCAGGACATCGAAGGGCCGCCCGTCGCGCCCCACGCGCCGCTGCCGGTAGATCGGATGCCCAGCGGACTCGAAGCGGATCGCGATCACCGCCACGGCGAGCAGCGGCGAGGTGAGCAGGAGGACTGCTGCAGAGACGAGGATGTCAACCACACGCCTGATCACCTTGTTCCCTCCGCCACATCCCACGATGCCTCCGTGCCGTGGCGCAGCCAATCCCACAACCCCAGCGCGGGTGAAGCGGTCGTCAGGACGTAGTAGCGGGCCAGCAGCAGCGGGCGGGTCCGCACCACGCCCCCCACGCCCGCGGCAACCAGCAGTGCCCATTGCAGCGTCAGCGTGACCGTGTAGAGCGTGCCCGCGCCGCCGGTCACGAGCAGCAGGTTCGCGACCAGCGCGACTGCGTGCAAGGCCGGGGTGGCGTAGCGGAGGATGCGATGGGAGAGGATCATCAAGCCGTAGCCGAGGCCGTAGCCGCGGGGGGAAAGCATGCCACCACGCAGGACGATCGGCCAGGTGTGGCTCATCATGCGCCGCTTGCGCGCGAACTCCCCCTCGATCGAAGGCACCATCTTCTCGGTGGCGCGTGCGGCGGGAACGTACACGGCGCGCCAGCCGCGCTTGACCATGTTGAAGGGGAACGACAGGTCGTGCCCCATGATCGGATCGACCTCGATGTAGGCCTCACGCCGGGTCGCGTAGATCGCGCCGTTGCCAGCGGTGATCGACCCCAGCCGTGACTCCAACGCGCGGATCGCCACCTCGTAACGCCAATACAGACCCTCCTGGTTGGTGGCGTTTGACCCGTGGGCGCTCTGCACGAACCGCACCTGTCCGCAGGCGTAGCCGACACCGGGATCGGCAAATGCGCCGACCAAGGCATGCAGGGCGTCGGGCTCCCACAGGGCATTGGCATCCGAGAACGCGACGATCTCGCCACCAGCGCTCCGCACCGCGGCGTCCTGGGCACGGATCTTGCCGCCACGGGGTAAATCCAGCACGACGCCGGCACCGGCCTCACGCGCACGTTGCGCGGTCGCGTCAGAGCAGCCGTCACACGCGACGATCAGCTCGATCAGCTCACGTGGATAGTCGAGCGCGAGCGCGTTTGCCACCTTGGCAGCGATCACCTCCTGCTCGTCGTGCGCCGCGACGATCAAGGACACGCTCGGCTGCACGCCGGCATCCACAGGCGATGACTTACGAGCACCCAACAGGGCCGCTAGCGCTGCTAGCGCCAGCGCGTAGCCGAGCTGGGTCCACACGATCAGCGCGATGGACAGCCAGAAGAAGACCTCAAGGACCGTGTTCATTTGATGGGGTCCCCACCCACCCTCTCATCCAAGAGCGAGCTGTAGAGCTCGAGGTGCCGCCGGGCCACGTTCTCCCACGAGTACTCACTTTCTGAGGCCATCCCTGCGCGCAGCGACATCTCCGCGCGCGCGGCCGGGTCGCCAAGCAGCTCGCGTAGGGCCTTGCCAAGGGCGCCAGCGTCACCGGTGGGAAACGAGCGTGCGGCGCCGCTCCCGGCAAGCTCGGGGAACCCCCCAGCGTCGCTGAGCAGCAGCGGCTTGCCGAAGGCCAGCGCCGTGAAAAGCACGCCCGACTGGTCGATCTCGCGATAGGGCAACACGACCAGGTCGGCGCGCTGGAAGTACGCTGGAAGCTCATCATCTCCAATGAAGCGCGGCACGAAGCGGACGTTCGGCGGGGCCGCGGCGCGCAGGGCGGAGATGTCCATCCTCGGCATCCCCGCGATCCACAACTCCGCGTTCTCGATTCCCTTCCACGCCTCCACCAGTACGTCGATCCCCTTGTACGGGCGCATCAGCCCGAAGCACAACACCACCGGCTTCTCGCTATGGAATGGAGCCCGCCCACCCGCTGCGGTGGACTGGGGGACGTCGGCGAGGTGCGTGAATACACCGTGGGGAATCACGTGGACCCGCACCGGGTCGATTCCCAACTCGCCTGTCAGCCTGCGGCGGCCATGCTCGGTGTGCACGACGATCGCATCGAAGCGCTCGTATAGGCGCCGCTGGGCCGACCGCTGGCCTCTGCGGGGCTCACGTGGCATCACGTCGTGGGCTGTGAGAACGAGCTTTGGACCCAACCCACCCCGGCCGCGCGGCAGCAGGTGACCGTCGAGGTGCTGGACCGTCAGCCACTGAAAGTGCGCGACGTCCGCCGTCCGCGCGGCCCTGCGGTAGCGGAGCATGCCGGGTACGTGCCCGGCCAGCTTGGTCACGGTCCGCAGGCGCGAGCGCGGCGCGCCGCGGGCAGCTCGGTAGAAGAACTCACGCCGTTCGTATCCGTCCGCCAGCGCCACAGGCCCATAGGCGAAGCGGCTCGTGAAGAGCTCGACCTCCGCCCCTGCCGCCCCCAGCGCGCTACATAGCGCATGGTCGTACGGAGGCGTATAGGCGGAGGGATCGACGACGTGGACGCGCATCGCAGGAGACAATAGGCGCGTGTCCGATGTCGAGCTGAGCTACTGCGTGGTCAACACCTCCCAGCGCGAGCTGCTCCTGCGGGGGTTGGATGCGGTCGCCCGAGAGCGCGCGACGCTGCCCTTCGCCTGCGAGGTACTGGTGCTCGACAACGGCTCACGCGATGGCTCCGCCGAGGCTGCGCGGATCCATCCCGCCGTGGATGAGGTGATCGCGCTCGAGCACAGACGCGGCAAGGGCGCCAACGACACCGAGCTGCTGCAGCGGGCACGCGGGCGCTTTGCGCTGCTGCTCAACGAGGATTCCGAGCTGCAGCCGGGCGCGAGCCGGGCGCTGCACCGGGCGCTCGATGAGCGCCCAGACGCCGCCTGTGCCGGCGCGCGCCTATTGCGTCCCGATGGTCGCGAGCAAGCCTCAGCGTGGCGCTTTCCCACGCCGCTTACGGCCTTGGCCGGCGCGTTTTTTGTGCACCGCCGACTCGTCGTACAGAGCACCGGCGAGCAAACCCGCGAAGTCGACTGGTGTCAGTCCGCAGCGCTGCTCGTGCGCAGCGAGGCGGCTGTCGCGGTCGGCTATCTGGATCCCGACTTCTTCGTCTACTCAGACGAGGTCGACTTCGCCCGCCGCCTGCGCGACGCCGGATGGCGCAGCCTGTGGGTGCCGGCGGCCGTGGCAGTGCACCACGAGCAGCTCTCGACCGATCTGATCCCCGAGCGCCGGATCATCGAAATGGCACGCAACCGTGATCTGTACATGCGCAAGCACCACGGCGCTGCCGCGGCGCTGGCGGTGCGGCTGTTGACGGCATGGGCCTACGCGCTACGTGCGCTGGCTTCGCCGCTGCTACCGGGACACTCGTCGCGACGCTACTGGCGCCACGTCACGGCTACGCTGCGACCGCAGCGCGGAGAGGGACTGCGCGAGGCGGCTGAGCGCTACAACCGCGGCGCGTGAGATCGAGCTCCTCCAGCAGCGCCTTCACGACAGCCCCGTCGAGCTGAGAGCCAGAGACGCGCTGCAGCTCGGCGAGCGCCTCTGCCACGCTGAGCGCTTTGCGGTAGGGACGGTCTGTGACCATCGCCTCGTAGGTGTCACAGGCGGCGATGATGCGCGCCGCGAGCGGGATCTCCTCGCCGGCTAGTCCGTCGGGGTAGCCGGCGCCATCCCAGCGCTCGTGGCTGGCGCGCACGGCAGGAGCGAGGTGGGCGAAGGCATCGATGCGTGCCACAAGCTCACCGCCAACAGCCGCGTGGGTCTTCATCGTGATCCACTCGGCGTCATTCAGCGGCCCCGCCTTGAGCAGGATCTCGCTGGGCACCGCGACCTTGCCGACATCGTGCAGTAGTGCCGCGTAGCGCACGTCGCGGGCGCGCGAGCCCGGCGCTCCGAGGCGCACGGCGACCCGCTCAGCCAGCTCGGCGACCTGCTGCTCGTGGGAGGCCGTGTACTCGTCCTTCGCCTCGACGGTGCTCATCAACGCGGTCAGGGTGGTCGTGAAGGTCTGCTCGAGGTCGGCGACGAGCATCGCGCGGTGCAGGGAGGAGCCCAGGCTCGCCGCGATCGCCTCGACGAGCACGGCGTCGGCCTCGCTGAAGGCGCCGGGCTCCGGTGACTCGATGTTGAGCACTCCCCAGACCGAACCGTCGAGCAGGATCGGAACGCTCAGCTCGGAGCGCGGGTCAGTGTCGGGGTCGCGCACGATGTAGTCGCCGTCGGCGCGCGTGTCGGCGACCAGCGCTGTGGCTCCCGAGCGGGCGACACGGCCGTTGATGCCGTGGTCCTGGGACTGCTCGAGCAGCAGAAACTCGGTCATCACCTCGGCCAGGGCGCCGCGGCCGGCGATCAGGCGCAGCACGCCGTCGGGGTCCAGGCGCTGAACCGCGGCGAGATAGAAGGTGAAGGTTCCATGGAGCTCCTCGACGACCAGCTCGACCATCTCCTCGATCTCGTTGGTCGCCGCGAGGCGCGCCGTCAGGCGGCTGGCGAGGCGTAGCTGGGCACGCAGGTAGCTGAGCTCCCCCACCGCGCCGATGCCGCGTGCGCGACTGTCCTGCAGGTGGCGACGCAGGGCCTCGGCGCGCCGCTCGCGCTCACGGTTGCCAGGCGGGCGTGCGGGCTTGACGGACAGCTCGGGCATCTCCCTGGCGTAATCGGCCCACTCGGTGTTCTGCTTGAGCCTTACGGGATCGGGATCGACACCATGTGGGTCAGGGGTAAAACCCCGGCGCATGCGGCGAACAGAACTACAGATCCTTCAAGGGGTCCTCGGCGTACGCCTCGACATCGCCCCCGCGGGCACGGAAAGAGGTCACGCGGCGCCGGGCCTCTTTCAGGAGAGCGCGCGCTTGGCGGAACTCTTCGGGCGCGAAGAAGCGGGTGCCGAGGAGCAGCACCGGGGCCAGCGCCAGCCAGGCGGCGCGCAGCAGGAGGCCGACCAGCCCGTGGGTGGGCAGCAGCAGCTCGCCCGATACGGCCACGCCCGCGAAGATCGCCGTCAGCTGGGCCAGCCGCCGCCACTGAAAGCCGACCGCAAAAAGTGAGCGTGTGAGCATGTAGAGCACGATCAGCATCACCAGGTAGGCGCCGCACAGGGCGATACCAGCGCCGGCTATTCCCAGTCCCGCTCCGCTGCCCGGGACCAGCACCAGCAACAGCACGACGTTGGCCGCCAGGCCAAGTGCGGTGGCTGGGAAGTTGCGTGTCATTACGCCCGCTCGGCCGGCGATCACCATCAGCACCGGGTAGAGCCCATACAGCGCCCAGCCGAGCGCCAGCCACGGCAGCGCTTTGTAAGCAGCGAAGAACTCCGGGGCCGCCAGCAGCCGCACCACCCAGCGTCCGAGCAGCGCCACACCACAGACGACCACGCCGGTGGCGAGCGCGTAGTAGGTAGTGACGAGCGAGTACAGCCGCCCTGCCTGCTCGTCTGACTCGATCGAATATGCCAGTGGGGGCCACGCGTACTGGAAGCCGCGCACCGCCACGAACACGACCGTGGCGAGCTTGATCGCCACGGCGTACAGCCCGGCCGCGTGATGGGAGTAACCGCGGAAGATGTAGAAACGGTCGGCGAACTGCAGCGCGTACACGCTTGCATCGGCCGGCACAGTGGGTAGCCCGAAGCGCAGCATCGCACCGAGGTCAGCACGGCGCACGCGCAGCGAGAAGCGCTCGCGCAGCAGGAACCACAGCCCCAGCACGACCAGCGCAGAGGCCCCGAAGTTGCCGAGCAACAGCCCGCGCGCCCCCTGGCCCGCGAACACCACCAGCACCACCGTGAAGGTGACCGTCATCGCCACGTTCGCGCCCGAGGCGTAGATATACGTGCGCGTGCGTTCGTCGACGCGCAACTGCGCGTAGGCCATCTCCAGGTTCGTGAACGCCCATAGCCCGAGCACCGCGCAGTCCAGCAGCAGGGGATCCCTGAAGCCCAGCAGCAACTTCGACAGCTCGCCCGCGAACACCAGCGCCACGACCGCGGCCACGGTCGTGGTCCATGCCACCGTGGCCGTAGCCGTGCGCGCGATCCGCTCGCGCCTGGCCTCATCGGCGTCGTTGAAGTAGAAGCGGATGAACGCCTCGCCCACGCCGGCGCGAAGCAGAATGCTCGACAGGATTACCGTGGTCAGCAGCGTTTCGGCCGCACCGTAGGCCGCCGTGCCCAGATGGCGCGTGTACAGCGGCAGCGTGATCAGCGCCAGGGCCTTCGCGAGGATGTCCCCGAACTGATACGCCGCGCCGGTGCTGACGAGGCGCTTCAGGTAGTCGCGCACGGCTCAGACGCTACTGGTGGCGAGGGGCTGCCCGCGGGGCGCCGGCTCGCCCGGCGGCTCCTCCGCCCCACCCCCGCGCGCCAGCGCCACGCCGATCGCCAGCAGTGCCCACGTAAACGGGTCCTCGAGGAAGTCCGCGTAGGTCCAGGTGTGCAGGACCAGCGCCGCGAAGCAGGCCGCCAGGGCGATCCGGGGCGGAGAACGCCCGGCGCCCCTGAACAGCACCAGGAAGGCGAGCACGAGCAGCGCTAGGTAGACGGCGAGGCCAAGCAGGCCCTGCTCGGCGGCCACCGTGACCGGGATCGTGTGGGAGGCGGAGGTTGCGTTCTGCTCGGTCGCCTGGCTGGCCTTGCTGTGGCGCTTGTACTCAGTTTCGAAGGAGCCCGCGCCGAATCCCTCGAGCGGTCGCTGCGCGAACAGTTCGAGGCCCCCTTCGATCAGGCTCGTGCGGCCGTTCGAGGCGTTCTCGGCCGAGCCGCCTTTGCCTTTCAGGCCGAAGTGCAGCGAGCTGGGGGCGAGCACCAGCACCGCTACGCCGAGCACCAGCACCGCCGCCGAGGCGTAAACCGTCCGGCGCAGATCCCATCGCCAGGCGGCGAGCACCGCCAGCCCCAGCAGCAGCGCGGCGATGCTCGACTGCGAGAAGCTCGTCACCAGTCCCGCCAAAAGCCACGCCAGCGCGAGCGCCCCGACCTGCACCTCGCGGCGTCCTCCCCACAGCACGGCGGTGGTGACGGCGATCATCACCAGGATCAGGAAGCGGCCGTAGATGCTGGGGTCGAAGAACACCGAGTTGACCCGGAAGTAGTTGTCGTACTGGTTGGCGGCGACCAGCTTCGGGTTCAGGAACAGGCTCTTGCGCGCGTACTCCACGAACCCGACTCCCGCCAGCACGATCGCGATCGCCACGAGCAGGCCGAGGCAGCGCAGCAGCAAGCGGCTCGTCCAGGGCACATCGCGCAGCAGCACGAACAGCAGCCCGAAGGGCACGTAGAAGAACGCCAGGTTCTCGGCCGCCTTCGCGCGGTCGGGGGAGTAGGAGATCTGCAGCACGTAGAGCATGACCGCCCCCAGCAGCACCCACTGCAGCCGGCGGATCGCCGGGTCCGCCCCATCGCGCGCGGCTACGCTCCGGGCGGCGGGATCGCCGCCGCGACCGCGGAGGATCGCAAGCAGGCGAACGACGATGCCCGCGGCGACGACCACGTACAGGGGTATCAGCAGGTTGACGGTCCGCCCGTCGGCGGAGACCGGCAGACGGAAGGGCAGCGCGGCGGTCACGAGCAGCGGCAGCGCTTCGGGCCGGCGATGGATCAGCATGGCGAGCAGCACGATGGCGAGCAGTCCCGCCACGGCCAGTGGCACGAGCGTGCCGGCCGAGGGCAGACTGGTCGCGGTGGGCACCGGGGTCATCTGCGCACCAGCGCGAAGCTGCGCGGCGAGAGCACCGGGCTGGACTGGCCGCTGAGGGTCAGGCGCACCCTGTATTCCCCGGCCGGGGCTGCGGGCCCCTCGGTCTCTGCCACCAGGAACGGGTGCCCGCCGGGGGTGGTGCCGGTCCGGTAGGCGGACGCCGTGCCGCGACGTCCGTTCCAGCGCAGCGAGAACTGTTTGTAGCGCGGCACGGGATGTTCGCGCAGCAGGGTCGCCACGACGTTTCCCCGCGAGTCGATCACGGCCGCCGTCACCCGTTCGGCGTGGGAGAGCTTGAAGGAGATCGACTCTTCTTTGTGGCGCCCGCCCAGCGCCGGCGAGAAGTTCGAGGTCAGCTGAAACCTCTGGACGGTGGTCGGGGTGTGCTTCAGGCGCTGGGTCAAAAAGAAGGCGAGAAAGCAGGCCACGACGAGGGCCCCGAAGACGATCCGTCCCAGCGGATCGCCACCGTCGTTCTCACGAGGACCCCGAACCTCCCCCGCGGCGGCTGCGGTCAATCGCCGTCGCCCAGTGCGAAGCGCTCGACCGTGTCCGAGCGCAGTCCCAAGCGCAGCGTCTCCAGCGAGAGCACATCCTCAGGCGCGATGTTGCCGAGGTTGCACTCTGTACCAAAGCGTTCCAGCTGCCACACCTGCTGCTGTTTGAGCGGGGCATCAAAGATCAGCCGGTCCGTGTCGACGCTGTGGGCGATCTCCTCAATCAACCCAGTCCTCACCTCGCCGTCGGCGCGGTAAATGCCGGCTGTCCCGGACTCCCGCGCCTCGGCGATCACCTTCCACGCGCCCGCCTCCAGGTCGCCTTCGATCTGCTCCACCCACACGTACGGGGCCATGATGAACTCAGCGTCCTTGCTCCCCACCTCGGAGAACACCGTGAACTCGCCCGCCAGCCTGCGAATCAGCTCGTGCTTGACCTTTGGCTCAATCGTGACCGTACCGTCGGAGATCTCAACATGGCGCAGCCCCAGCTCGCGCAGCCAGGTCACGAGGCCCTCCACCCGGCCCTGGCGGATCGCCAGCTCGGTGAGCGTTCCCCCCAGCACCACCGGGACCCCGTGGGCGCCGTAGCGCTCGAGCTTCGGCCGTAGGTTGGCACTCACCAGGGCGGTGCCCCAGCCGAGCTTGACCACGTCAATGCAGTTCCCCGCGACCTCCATCAAACCGTCCACCTCCGCGAGCGAGAGCCCCCGGTCGATCACGTGCGTAATACCTCGCTCGCGCGGCTTCTCAGAGCGCTCAGGGATGTCCAGGAAGTGGGCTATCGGCACGTGCGGCGAGGGTTTTCTAGGGTTTCGCGGCGCCAGCGAGCCGGGAGGGAGGCTATGTGGCGATCACCCGCTAGTGGCACTGCTCGCACCGCCGCCTCCCGGTGTTTCACTCACCGCCGCGGCCTTGTCGGCGCCAGCGATCACCACCACCACCGCAGTACCGGTGAGCGACGCCACAGCCGCTTCCATCGGCTGCACCTGCGTCACGCCAAGCGCACTCGCCGCACCCTGCGCTTCGGCCCGGTGTCCGCTCGCGTACTCGACGAGCGTCGTGGCATGAGCTTCGGGCGGTCTTCCGCTAAGCGCCGTCGCCTGCGAATAACCGCTCTGGCGGAGATTTTCAGACAACCTACGGGCAAGGCCAGTCGTGTTCGTGCTGTTCAGCACCACCACCGATGTGGCCGCCGGGCTCGTCGCAGCCGCCGGGCTTTCGCTGTGGTGCGAGCTTGCCTGCTTGTGGGTGTGGGAGCTAGCCGTGGTGTGTGCAGCGGGTTTTTCAGTGCCCTGCCCGGCGGCCGCTCCCTGGCTGCCCGTTTTTCCACCGCCCCCCGAGGAGAGAACCAGCACGAGCACCACCACGACGGCAATCACCGCACCTACGATCAGGGCGGTGGCGCGGGCTGGAGAGCGCCCGTTGCCCGCGGAGTAGATCTTCGCGTCCCCGCGCCGGGTACGCGACTCGGCGCTCAAGCGCTCTGCCTGCCGGGCTGCCGCGGCAGTGCGGGCCGTGGTCCCCTCCGAACTTCGCCGTGGGCCAGTGGGAGCGGGCGGGCGCGAGAACGAGGCGCGGCGCGGGGAAGGCGCCGAGGCCGCGCGATCTGCAGATTGGGGAGAGGAGGCGGGGGGGAGACGACTGGGGGCGTGGGAGCACGCGGGGGCTGGGGCGCTGAGCCGCCCGCCGCCCGCGCAGCGGCGGCCGCAGTGGAGGGAACACCCGAAGCGGAGACCGCCGGCGCCGGCCCTGCTGGTGCTTGCGGGGCACCGGCCGGAGAAGTGCCAGCGCCTGGAGAGCCAGCCGGGGCGTCCGGCACTCCGCCCTTCACCGGAGCAGTAGCGTCCGGGGGCGAAGTGCCAGCGGACGCGGCGGCGGCCGCTGTTGCGGGGAGGCCAGTCGTTACCGGCGGCGCCTGGGCAGGGGTTCCCTCGGTTGCAGGAGCTCCCGTCCCACCAGCCGGTGGCGTAGCGGAAGCCACACTCCCAGCGGTCCTCGCCGCAGCGACGGCACCGGTTCCTCCAGCCGAAGGAGTGCTGTCTGGCCCGGCGGGGTTAGCCGGGGCAGGGACGCCGGTGGCAGGGTCAGCCTCACCGCCTCCTGTTCCAGGCGCAACTTGCCCGGGGGCTCCTTGAGGGACAGCCTCGCCGGGGAGGACTCGTGTTGCAACTGCGGTGGCAGCGGCCGCCGGGCGGGCGACGACGGGGGTAGTGCGCGGGACCTGGGGCGCGGCCTGTTGCACGCGAGCAGCCGCTCCAGCGCTCACACGCTGCTCCAACTCAGCGGCTCGCTCCGGGGCGCGGCCCGCCCACTCGCGCAAACGCTTCAGCTCGCGAGCCTGGGAGAAGACGAGCAGCGAAAGGATCGCGATGGCCAGCAGCGCGGCGAATGCCGCGACCGCCCCAGCCTGGGTGAACGAATTCGAGAGCGAAAATGCAAGTGGCAAAGGTGTCATGAATCTCGGGAGTGTATGAGGGGCGCAGGCGCACCGTGCTCCTCAGCGCCGCTTGACTGCCGGTCCTCCGGCTCCTCCGGCGCAGGTATACCCCTCACAACCATGGACGGGGGGAGATCCTCAGGCGCGGAGGAGTTCTTCCCAGCGCGGTTAGCTATAGGGACTTCGCCTGAGCCGCGTGCGGCTGACAGCTCAGATACCTTCGCCGCCAAGCCTGCCGCGTCGCCCTCGAGCACGAGCAGACTGATCTCGGCGAACATCGACTCCACCGCCGCCGCTCCGAGCGGCTCGCGCTCGGCCAGCAGGATCTTCTCGGCGCTCGTCTGCCGCGGGCGCTCGTATCTGTTGAACAGCTCCTCGTGGAGCTTCTCCCCCGGGCGCCGGCCGACGATCTCGATCTCGATGTCCCGGTCTGGGTCCAGCCCCGAAAGCTCGATCATCTCGCGGGCGAGCTCGACGATGCGCACCGGCTCGCCCATATCGAGTACGAACACCTCCGCGACCGCTGGAGCGCCTTCGGCCGGTATCTGGCCGCCGGTGCCACGGGCAACCGCGCGCTCCTCCGCCTCCGCGCGGGCGAGCGTGCCGGTGCGGATGATCAGTTGCACGGCCTCTGGGATCGTCATGAAATAGCGCGTCATGCGCTCGTCGGTCACCGTGACCGGACCGCCACGCTCGATCTGGCGGCGGAAGATCGGCACCACGCTGCCGGAGGAGCCGAGCACGTTGCCGAACCGAACCGCCGCGTAGCGGGTGTCGCGAAAGCGCGCCGTAGCGGCCTCCAGCGCGAACTCCGCGAGCGCCTTCGAGGCGCCCATCACGGTCGCCGGGGCGACCGCCTTGTCCGTGGAAACGAGCACGAAGCGGCTCACACCCACCTCGCCGGCGATATGCGCAACGACGCGCGTGGCGATCGCGTTGTTGCGCACCGCCTCGACCGGATTGGCCTCCATCAGCCCCACGTGCTTGTACGCGGCGGCATGGAATACGACGGCCGGGCGGTGCTCTGAGAAAACCTCACGCATGCGCTCCTCCTCCTTGCAGTCGGCGAGCACCGCCGAGAGCATCGAGGGCGACACGTGGCGCTCGTCCTCCAGCTCGCGCTGAATCGAGAAGAGGTTGTCCTCGGCGTGGTCGAGCAGCACGATCCGGCGAGGCTCGACGCGGGCGATCTGACGGCACAGCTCGGCACCGATCGAGCCGCCCGCGCCCGTGACCAGCACCACCTGTCCCGCGAGATAGGCACCAACGCGCTCCAGCTCCATCTGCACCGGCTCACGCCCGAGCACATCCTCGACGCGCACCTCGCGCATCTGACGCGCGAGCGCGCCGCGCGTCTGCAGGAGCTCGAACACGGTCGGCAGCGTGCGCACGGGGATCCCCCGCGGGCGACACTCGCGCACGATCCGCGACCGCGTCGACCCCGGGGCCGAGGGAATCGCGATGATCACTTCATCCGGCTCGACCTTATCGAGCACGCGTGTCAGGTCGCCTTCAGTGTTGCCGCGCACCCGCACTCCATCGATACGCAAGCGCCGCTTGTGTGGATCGTCGTCGAGAAAGCCCACCGGCGTCAGTCCCAGCCCGCGGTTGCGCAGGATCTCGCGCAGCACGAGCCTGCCACCGTCGCCCGCACCAGCGATCAGCACGCTGCGCTGGTTCTTGCGCGCGCCGCCGAACGCGGCCAGTGGGCGACGCTCGTAGATCGAGTGCGCCAGCGCGCGCACGCCCACGAGCAACACCAGCGCAAGCAGCGTGAACAGCACGATCACCCCGTTCGGCAAGGCCACCGCCGCCGTGCTGCGGTAGTGGTGAACCGGACGGAACACCTCCACTCCGACGACGCTCAGCAGCACGACCGTAAGCACCGCCCGCGCTACAGCCTCGTAGTCGCGCTGGCCGGCGTAGCGCCAGCGTCGCTGATATACACGCGCCAGCACCAGCACGGGCAGGCTGCCGGCGAGCACCCACCAGATCGTGCGTTCGCGCAGGACCGCGTAGTAGCCGGTCGGGCCGTGCTCGAAGCGCAGCTGGAAGGCTAGGTAGTACGCGAGCGCGACCAGCGCCCCGTCCACCGCGAGCTGGGGTAGAGAGTGCCGGTGGAGGGGAAGGGCCGCCGCGCGGATCCGTCGGCGCATTGGCTCAGATTGTACGGGCTACTCAGCCATGCAGTCCGGACAGCAACAGGTCCACCAGAACGCGAGGGTCGCGCCGGATCAGAATCCCACCCGCCCTCCCACCAGTGCCCTCGGTGCGCTTACCCAGGTCCAGCAGCTCAGGCTCGTGGAGTTTGCTCAGACGGCCTTCCTCGATCAAGCGTTCGTCGACCGCGCCCAGGCGCCCCTCAAACGTGGTGTACACCGGCGTCCCCAGCGCAACCGCCTCGCGGTTCATCGTGCCGCCAGCGGAGATCACGAGGTCGGCATACGCGATCAGCGACTGCGCGTCGATCGCGCGATCGGGAACTACAAAGCCCGGTATCCCGGCGAGCTCGTTGCGCTGAGAGTCCACGCGCGGCAGTACCACTGCCTGCACACCGTCCGCCGCCGCGGCCGAGCGCAGGCGCTCGAGCACCCGCGCAAACAGATCGTTCTCGAAGCGGTGGTATAGCGACACGTCGGGAGGGGTGCGCACCACGACGATAGGGCGCTCGCGGTCGAGGCCCAGCTCCGCCGGAACGGCCGGGTCGGGCTCGAAGCCCGCCAAGTAGTACTCCTCCTTGAGGCCCTCGTACGCGCGGATCTTGCCTGCGGCGCCGTACCGCTCCAACCGCTCCGCCGGGATCGCATCGGGCACCACTACCGCGCGTGCCAAACGGCAGTTGACGTTGTGCTGCACCGTTGCCCACTCATAGTCGAACATCGTCGCGCTCGGCACCCTCAGCAGCGCGGCCGCCACGCTGACGTCGTTCGAGCCATGCCCAAGCGCCAGGTCGAAGCGCTGGCGCCTGGCCCAACGAGTGAGCGCGAGCGAGCGAGCCGCCAACCCGCCCGCCTTCGCCGCAAGGCCGCCGCCGCGATGGCGCCCAATCGCCGTGTGCTCGATCCCGAAGCGCTCACACAGAGCGATCGTCTGGGCGAAGTCGCGCGCGGTCACCCGAACCTCGTGACCATCCGCACGCAGGCACTCGATCACCGGCCGCATCACAAGCACGTGCGGGCTGTTCGTCAGATCGATCCAAACGCGCATGCTGGAGCACGGTAACGGCCCGGAGCCGTCCGGGCCGTTAGCCGTCCGCTCGCCCCCCAGGTATCGTTGCGTCGCGATGCTCGTCCTTGCGTCGGTCTCAGAATCGCTCTTCAATCTGGCCTCCGAATTCGTCGGCGAAACGGGGCTGGCAGCTGTGTTCGTGCTGATGGTCGCCGAGAGCGCCTGCATTCCCATCCCCTCCGAGGCGACGATGCTCTTCGCTGGCTTCGCTGTGACAAACCCCGGAGCGGCACACAATCACCACCTGACGCTCATCGGGATCGTCCTCGCCGGGGTTATCGGCAACCTCGTGGGTTCGTGGATCGCCTACGCCGTAGGGCGCTTCGGGCGTATCGAGCTGATCGAACGCCACGGCCACTGGTTGCATCTGAAGCCCAGTCACATCCAGTGGGCAGACCGCTGGTTTGAGCGCTACGGCGCCCCGGCCATCTTCTTCAGCCGCATGCTGCCGATCATTCGCACGTTCATCTCACTCCCGGCGGGCGTGGCGAAGATGCCGTTCGCGAAGTTCACCGTGCTCACGCTGGCCGGCTGCGTCCCCTGGGTGCTCGGGCTGGCGCTTGCCGGAGAAGCGCTCGGCAGCGAATGGAAAGATGCGCGTAGTGCCTTCGAGTACATCGACTATGCGGTGGTCGTCCTCGTGATTGTCGCGATCGTCAATGCGGTCATACGCCAGAGGCGAAGGCGACGCGACCCAGGCGATCCCGCACCCGATGCTGCGGGATAGGGCGCCGCTTCCACTTCGCCACGCCATCGTGCTCGGGCTGGCACACGGTCCGACCGAGCTGCTGCCGATCTCCTCCTCGGCCCACACGATTCTGATCCCGTGGCTGGCCGGCTGGCCCTATGACGAGCTCGACCCAGAGCTGCGAAAGTCCTTCGAGGTCGCGCTCCATGCGGGAACCGCCGCCGCGCTGCTCGCCGATCTGCGCGCGATCGAGTCTCACTCGGGCCTGGCCGCCGTTCTGCGCCGGGCTACGGGGACTCAGGGCTTTCCAGCCAGCCAAGCCCTGCTCGTCGCGCTCTCTTTCATTCCGCCAGCCGTCGTCGGATACACCTTCGAGCAACCGCTGCAACGCCGCCTCAGCGGCCTGCACACAATCGCCGCCGGCCTGCTCTTCGGAGGGGTGGCCATGGCGCTCGCCGACAGCCGCCCGGGCGACGGAGCGCGGGCCTTGGCGCAGGCCGACTGGTTCGACGGGCTGCTGCTGGGGCTTGCCCAAACATGTGCGCTGGTCCCGGGCGTTTCGCGCAGCGGCGCCGTGCTCTCCATGGCGCGGGCGCGCGGCTTCAGCCGCATCGATTCAGACACGCTCGCGCGCCGCACCGGACTCCCGGTGATCCTCGGTGCCGGTGCGCTCAAGACCGCCCGCCTATTCCAGAACGGCGGGACGGGTGGGACCCCGATCTCCGCCGGGCGAACACTCGCGCTCGGTGGGACCGCGTCGTTCATCTCCACGCTGGCCGCCACCCGGCTGCTGAGAGCAGACGGAAATACCCGGCACACCGGATCGCTGTTGCCCTACTCGATCTACCGGGGCCTGCTCGCGGCGCTCGTGATCAGACGCCTGCGCCGGGCGCACAATAGGAGCACATGACGATGCTCGGAACCGTGCTCGGCGGGCGCTACCGCCTCGATGCTCAGATCGGGCGCGGCGGCATGTCTACTGTGTATCGCGCCTTTGACACGGTGCTCGAACGCCCGGTCGCGATCAAGCTGATGCACCGCGAGATCGCCTCGGACTCCGATCAGCTCGAGCGCTTTCGCCGCGAGGCGCGGTCGGTCGCGCGGCTCAGCCATCCTCACATCGTTACCGTGATCGACGCGGGCGAGGAGCCATCGCCCGAGAGCGAGGCCGGCGAAGGAGGGGTGGGGACTCCATACATCGTGCTCGAGTACGTCGAAGGCGAGACGCTCAAGGCATTGATCCGTCGCGAGGGCCCACTCGAGATTCCTCGCGCGATCGCTTATGCAATCGAGCTCACGCGTGCACTCGGCGCCGCTCACGAGCGCCTGATCGTACATCGCGACGTCAAGCCCCAAAACGTGCTCATCGGGGTCGAAGGCAGCGCCAAGATCACTGACTTCGGGATCGCCCGCACGCTTACCGAGGAGGCGCTGACGATGGATGGGCGCGTACTGGGCACGACCGACTACGTCTCTCCCGAGCAGGCGCTCGGGCAGTCTGTCACGGGCCAGTCCGACCTCTATTCGCTCGGGATCGTCTTCTACGAGATGCTCACCGGCTCGGTCCCCTTCAGCGGCGAGACCCCGGTCTCCGTGGCAATGAAGCACGTGCGCGAGAACGTGCCCGACGTGCAGCTGGCACGCCCCGAGGCCTCCGCCGCGACCGCCTCGGTCATCGATCGTGCGACCGCCAAGGACGTGACTCAGCGCTACCCGGACGCCGCGAGCATGCTCGCCGACCTCGAGGAGGTGCTTGCGATCGAGGCTTCCCGCACGGGACAGGCGACGGGTGAGGTGACAACCGTGCTGCGCACCCTCCCCGGGAGCACCCGGCGGCGCTTGCCGTGGCGCATGCGTCATCCCGTGCGCTGGGTTCTCTCGCTGGCACTACTCGGGGCACTCGTTGCGCTCGTGCTCGTACTCCTCGCCAACCACACCCATCGCGGCCTCGCACCCGACGCCGCGCCACGAGCAGGGCTGACCGCGGTGCCCCTTGCGCAAACGGCCGCCCACGACTACAACCCGTTCGGTACCGGCCCGGAAAACCGCGAAAAGGTCCAGAACGTCGTCGACGGTGACCCGAACACCACTTGGAGCACAGAGCAGTACTACGACGGCACCCTGAAGAAGCCAGGCGGCACCGGGGTGGGACTGTACGTCGACGCCGCCCCGAACGTGGTGGGCAAGCAGATCGAAATCCAAACGCCCACCCCCGGCTTCTCCGCACAGATCTACCTCGCCAACCACATCGATCTGTCGCTGCCCTACGGGAACTCCACCCCACTCGCCGCGCGCGGCTGGCAGGGACCCTCCGGGGAAGACTCCAACGTTCGTGACGGTGCTCGCATCAAGATCACCCCCAGCGGGGGCCGCTATCGCTACTACCTCGTCTGGATCACCACGCTGCCCGCAGGCATGCAATCCGCCTCGCTCTCCGAAGTCACGCTGTTCCGCTGAGCTGGCGCTGCTCGTGACGCTCTAGCGCCAGCCGGCAGAGGCGGTCCAGCAGCTCTGGGTAGGAGATCCCCGAAGCAGCCATCAGCTTTGGGTAAACACTCGTCGGGGTGAAGCCGGGCATCGTATTCAGCTCGTTCACCAGCACCTCCTCGCCGTCGACGAAGAAGTCCACCCGCGCCAACCCCTCGCAGCCGGCGTGTTCAAACGCCTCGACGGCCAGCTCCATCACCCGCGCGCGTGCGCTCGCGGTAATGCGCGCGGGTATCTTCAGCTCCATTTCCCCCGGCGTGTACTTCGCCGCGTAGTCATAGAACTCCCCAGCGAACGTGATCTCGCCGGGCTCTGAGGCCAGCGCCAGCCCGGTGCCCGAAGCCTGTTCAGCATGCGAGTGGCCAAGGACGCCGCACTCGACCTCCACACCCCGGGCCAGTGCCTCGACGATCACCAACGGGTCGTGTGTAAACGCGACCTCGATTGCTGGGATGAGCTCGTCGCGTGCGGTCATCTTCGCGATCCCGACCGAGGAGCCAAGATGCGCAGGCTTTACAAATACCGGCAGCCCCAGCGAGCCGGTTTCCCGCAGGACCTCCTCCTTGGCGCTGTGCCAGCGCTGCACTCGCACCCCCAGATAGTCAACCTGGGGCGTGTTGGTGCTAGACATCAGCTGCTTGAAGAGCACCTTGTCGAGGCACACCGCGGACGCGGCCACGCCAGCCCCCACATAGGGGACGTCGAGCATCTCGAGCAGCCCCTGCACCGTGCCGTCCTCGCCGAACGGTCCGTGCAACGCGCCGAACACAACGTCCGCCCCGAGCAAGCCCTCGCCCGGGCACAGGCTCAACCGCTCTCCCTCGCTGTGCCAGGCGCCGTCGCGTTCGATCTGTACCCACAGCACCTCATGCCCGGCCGTCCGCAAGCCCTCGCACACCGCACACCCCGAGGACAGCGATACCTCGTGCTCGGATGAGCGCCCTCCGGCGAGCACCGCCACTCTCAGCGGCTGTGTCTCGCTCACGGGTGGGGGGTGGGGGCCGGTGTAAGGGGCGGTGTGGCGGGGGGTGTCGCTGGCGCAGTGGTGCTCGGGGTCGTCGTGGGCGTGGTCGGGGTGGTTGGCGTCGCTTCGGCCGTCATGCCGATCGTAATCGTCACCGTGGCGCCCTTGCGGGCGTTGGAGCCAGCTGGCGGGCTCTGCTTCAGGACGTGCCCGACTTTCCCCGCCTCGCTCACCGGTTCGGTAACCGTATTGACGGTGAAGCCCGCTTTTTCAAGCGCGGCCGTGGCGGCCACTTCGGTCTTGCCTTCGACGTGCGGGACGGCTACTTCCTTTGGCGCCTGTGCCACCACCAGGTTCACCTTCCCGCCTGTGGGCAATGTGCCGGGCGCCGCCGGCGACTGTGACAGCACGGTGCCCGCGGTCTGAGAGGCCGAGACCTGATGGGTAACCGTCCCGGCCGTCAGTCCCGCACTCGTGAGCGCCGCTTCGGCAGCCGGGAGCGACTGGCCGGTCACGTTCGGCACATGCACCTGGGCGGGGCCGCTGGAGACGAACACGGTGACGGGACTGCCGACTCCCAGCACGAGCCCGGCGGACGGGTCGGTCGAGATCACGTGGCCCTGCGCGATCTTGGCGCTTGACTGTTCCTGCGTGGCCGGCTTGAAGCCAGCCGCTCGCAGCTTGCTCAAGGCCTTCGCGGCAGTGAGACCTTCAACGGCTGGCAGCTTCGCGGTGCCGGGACCAGCGGAGACCAAGATGCTCACGCGGGTCCCCTTCCCCACTTCGCGCCCGCCCGGCGGCGTCTGGCTGACCACCAAACCGCTTGCGACGCTGGTGCTCGCGATACTCGCGGCGGTGGGGTTCAGGTTCGCGCGTCTCAGCCGTGTGAGTGCGGCCGCTTCAGTCTGACCGGCTACGTTCGGCACCTTCACGCGGCCTGGAGAGGAGAGCAGCAGTCCGAGCGCCACCAGCGCAGCGAGCAGCAGCGCGCCGCTCGCCCACAACAGCCAGCGCCGAAGGCGATCACGCTGCTCGGAGCGCCGCCCACCCCTACCGTTCTCAGCGCCGAAATCTCCGGCCGGTGGCAGCAGCAGCGCACCCGACTCCGGCAGCGTCACGCCCACGCTGGGGCTCATGGCTGGCGGAGCGCCATACGGCCCGCCGGTGGCGAGGACCGTGTCGGCAGTGGCGCCCGCGACGACGCTACCAGCGCCGGCAGGGAGTCCCTGGCGTGCCTGCTGGAGCGCCACGATGAACTCCTCGGCATCGGCGAAACGCCGTGCCGGGTCCTTGGCGAGCGCGCGCAACACGACCGCGTCCAACGCTGGCGGCACGGCCGGGTTGAGCTCGCTTGGCGGGTGCGGCTGCGCGGAGACCTGCTTGAAGGCGATCGCCACCGCCGTCTCGCCGTCAAACGGAACGGCGCCCGTCAGCAACTCGTAAAGGATCACACCGATCGAGTAGAGGTCTGATGCGCCGCTGACGATGTGGCCCTGCGCCTGCTCCGGCGAGAGGTACTGCGCGGTGCCCATGATCGAACCCGTCAGCGTCATGTCCGAGGCGCCCGCCCGGGCGATGCCAAAGTCCGTCACGCGCGCGCGTCCCTCCTCGTCGAGGATCACGTTGTGGGGCTTGAGATCGCGGTGAATGACCCCGCGCTTGTGCGCAAAGCGCGCGGCGCGCAGGATCTGCGTGACGATGTCGATTGCCGTGGCCGGGTCTAGCGCCCCCTGCTCGCGCACGACAGTCTTCAGTGAGCGCCCAGCGACGTACTCCATCGCGATGTAATACGTCCCGTTCCACTCGCCGCGGTCGAAGATTCCGACGATATTTGGGTGCGACAGCCCGGCGGCGCTCGAGGCCTCGCGGCGAAAGCGCTCGACGAACTCCTGGTCTTCGGCAAAATGATGATGCAGAACCTTCACCGCCAGCTGCCTGCCGAGCAGCTGGTCCTCGGCGAGGTACACGTCGGCCATGCCCCCCGAGCCCAGGCGCGAGATCACCCGATAGCGCCCGTCGATGATCGTCTCTGGCTCAATCATGGAAGGCCCGCGCCATGAATAGATTGTGGGTTGAGGTGGTCGGGCCGTGGATGGCAGACGCCGAATGCGAGCGCAGGCGTGCTGGTGGCACGTCGAGCATCGTAGGTGGCGTATGACGCCGCGGAACGGGCGCCTCAGACCGCAAGATAGTCATGGCGCGGACCTCAACAGCACTTCCATCACCTGCCTGGCGACCGGTGCGGCAAACGACGCGCCCTGACCCGGGACATGTTCGAGGGTCACGGCAATCGCCACTCGCGGATTCGTTGCGGGGGCGAACGCGATGAACCACACGTTGTTGATCGCTGCACCGACCTGTGTCTCGGCGGTGCCGGTCTTGCCCGCCACCTGTACGCCGGGGATCTGTGCCTGGGTACCTGTGCCTTCACTTACCACCGCCTCCATCATGCTCGTCACGGCAGCCGCGGTCGAGGGCTTCATCACGACCGACTGCACACGCGCGGAGATCTGCTGGACGGTGCGCCCGTCGGGATCGATGATGCGCTGCGTCAGGTGCGGCACCATCAACCGCCCATGATTGGCCACGGCAGCCGCGATCTCCGCCATCTGCAGCGGAATCACCTCCAGTTTGTCCTGACCGATCCCCAGGCGCCCGACATCCACGCGCTGGCTGGTGGGGGGCAGGATCTTCCCTTGGCGGTACTCGCCGCTCGAGGACATTTGAGTGGCCGGGTAATCGAGCTGCGGCTTGTGGCCGAAGCCGAAGCGGTTCATATAGCGGGCCATCGTCTGCTTGCCCAGCTTCTCGGCCACCTGCGCCCACACCGTGTTGACCGATTTCGCGAGCGCTTCGGTGAGGCTGAGCTGGCCGAGACTCTCACCGTTGTCATTGCCCAGAGGGACGCCGGAGACGATCACGCCGTTGCGCCCGCTCAGCGTCGACTGCGCGGTGAACTGTCCCGTATCGATCGCCGCGGTGGCCGTCACCACCTTGAAGGTCGAGCCCGGTGCATAGCCGAACTGGGTGGCGCGGTTGACCAGCGGCCTGCCCTGCGTATCGGTGGTGAGCTTTTCATACGCGCCCCGTAAAGGCAGCTTGTTCGGGTCAAAGCTGGGCGTCGAGGCCATCACCTTGACCGCACCGTTGCGCGGGTCCAGAGCGACCACCGCCCCGTGATGTTCTCCCAGTGCGGTGATCGCAGCCTGCTGGGCTTTTGGGTCGAGCGTGGTCAGGACTTCGTCGCCCTGCGGGCGCTTGCCCTGCAGCTGGTCGAGGATGCTCTGCAGGTTCGTGCCGGTCTGGCCGTTCAGCGCGGCGTTGCGGGAGCTCTCGAGCCCGGTCTGGCCCAGGTCGGGGCTGATGAAGGAGAAGCCGATTGCGTGGGCAAACTCTTCGCCCTTTGGATATGACCGCTGATAGGTCCTCCCCGGGCCTTGCACACTGCGTGCAAGCACCGTGCCATCCGCGGCGAGGATCCTCCCCCGGGCAATGCGTTCCTGCTGGAGCAGCGCACGCTTGTTGAGCGGGTTGCTGCGTAACGAGGAGGCTTCGAAGATCGTCCAGCGCGAGGTGAACGCGACGAGCAGTGCGAACAGCAGGACGACGAGCCCATACAGGCGGACGATCGGGCGGTTCACCGCGGCCACCTCATTCGAGCTGTCCCAGTTCGAGGCTGTGTATCAGGCCTCTCGCGTCGCCTTCTGAGCGCAGCGTTTGATCGAGCAGCGTCCGTCGCCGCGCGGGACTCAGCGTCGAGGCGCTCACCCCGGAGACGAAACTCTTGCTGTAAAGCTTCACCCCGCCGGGGAGTTCATAGGGAAAGCCATTGAACAGCGTCACCAGGCCGCGGCTGTTCGTGCCGATGAAGTAGACCGACTGCGAGGCCACATAGGCCCCCACGCCAAGGACAGCCAGCACCCCGGCCACGACCGCCGCAGTGCCGGCGCGCCACAGGCGTCTGGAGCGCCGGGCGGCAGGCGGAGTACCCAGCGGCGGGCGGCGTGGCTCCAAGGGACTGGTCGCTCTGGGCGTCTCGGTCACGGAGGCGTCTGCCGGCAGGGCCGGGATGCCCGTCAGCGTGGCTGGCCCGTCCGGTAACGCAGACCCGCCCGCCCCGCCGCCCGCCCCGCCGCCCGCCCCGGCCATCTGCACTTCCTCGACACGCAGCAGCACGACCGTGATGTTGTCCCGGCCTCCCGCCTCGTTCGCCGCCGTGATCAGAGCCTCGCCAGCGTCACGCAGGCGCGGGTGGGCGAGCAGGATCCCGGCGAGGCGCTCGTCGGGGACCATCGTCGTAAGGCCATCGCTGCACAGCAGGTACACGTCGCCATCGCGAGCGCGGTAGGAGCGAGTATCGATCTCGACCTCGGGCTCTGGCCCAAGGGCACGCGTGATGACCGAGCGCTGGGGATGCTCGACGGCCTCCTCTGCGGTGAGCTTACCCTGGCGTATGAGCTCGTCGACGAGCGAATGGTCATCGGTCAGGCGCAGCAGCTCCCCGCCGCGCAGGCAGTATGCACGGCTGTCGCCGACGTGCGCTATCGCCACCTCCTCGGTGCCCACATACACGGCCGTGAGCGTCGTACCCATACCGGCGTGCTCGGCGTTTGCCTGGGAGAGCTCGTGGATGCTGACGTTGGCCTGACGCGCATAAGCGGCGAGACTGCCCTCGGCGTCCGAGGTATCGGGCAAGCCACCCTGGAAGGACTCGACAGCGAGCCGGGAAGCGACCTCTCCGGCCTGTGCACCGCCCATGCCGTCCGCCACCACGAACAGCGGCGGGCGGGCGAGCATCGAGTCCTCGTTTGCCCGCCGCTGGCGCCCCGTGTCGGTCCCGGTGTACTGCTCGGCCACGCGCAGCATCAGTCCACCTCGAATGTGAATTCGCTGTCGCCGATGCGCACGCGGTCCCCCGGATGCAGCGGCCGGGTGCTCTGCAGCAGCTCCTCGTTGAGGTAGGTGCCGTTGGTGGAGTGAAGATCCTCGATGGCCACTATGTTGCCCTGCTCGTACACCCGTGCGTGGCGCGAGGAGGCGAATGGGTCCTCCAGGCGTATCTCCGCGCGCTCGCCGCGGCCGAGCACGATGTCGCCGTCGAGGTCGTAGATCATCCCCGGGTCGTGCCCGGGCGCACGCTCCACCACCAGCCTGGGGGCCCTGTGGGCGACATCGGCGCTCGAGATGCTCGAAGCCGAGTACAGCCCGGTCGCATCGGCCGGAATTGCGCCCGGAGCTGTGGGAGCTGCGCCGCGCAGGTCCTTCAGCGCACTGCGCGCCACCCACAGCAAGAACAGGTAAAGCACGGTGAGGAAGCCGAACTTCAGCGCCACGGATACGGGTTCGAGCGTGGTCATCCGAGCTCGAACACGATCTCTGTGGAGCCGATCTCGATGCGATCCCCCGGGCGCAGAGGCTGCAGAGGTGTAACCGGGCGCCCGTTGACGAGCACGCCATTGGTGGAGCCGAGGTCCTGGAGCGTCCAGCCTTCGTCGTGTGGGCGGATCTCGGCGTGCCGGCGGGAAGCGCCGGCATCCTCCAGGACGACGTCACAGGCACGGCTGCGCCCGATCGTGGCACCCTGAGGCGGAACAATCAAGCGCCTTCCCCCGACCGCGAGCAGCGCGCGAGCAGTGCGCCGCGCATGGACTGGCTCCAAGGCTTCGCGGGTGCGCGCCGATGTGCTGTAGATCATCGTCTGCCCATGTTCTTCATCTTGGAGAACATCAGCCGGCACCGGTGCGGGTGGGTGGGCGCGCTCGTCGCTTTGCTCCTCGTGGCGGGTCAGCTGCGCCTGGATACCGAATTCTCCGAGCGCCAGTTGCTCGTCGGTGTGAAAAGAGACCAGTGGCGGTGAGGCGAGAATCAGCTCCTCGCGGCGTGCATGCTCGAGCAGGTAGCCGCAGAGCTCGTCGATCACCTCGTGCTCGACACCCTCATAACGAGCGCGGTCCTGCGGCGAGAGCCACACCGAGTACTCGTTCGGCGCGTACACCCGCGACACCGACGTCGTGCGGTGCTCGTCCATCTCGCGCGCGAGCTTGCGCGCGAGCTCCATCGGGCGCACCTCGGAGCGGAACAGGCGCCCGAAAGAGCCCTCGACGAGGTTGGCGATCGTGGTCTCGACGTTCTTCAGGAGGCTCATGGCAAGAACGACCGGCGCTCGCAGCGGTCGTGGTCCCCCACTTTAAGGGGCCGCGGTCAGACTGGGCCGCGCAGGGCCCGGGCAGCCACGGCCAACAGGCCCCCGAGGACCGCTCCGAGTACGGCGCCGCGGGGATCGGGATACCCGCCAGCCTCGGCGCCGTGAGCGGACAGGCCGCTGTCAAGCGCAGGCGCAGCGGCGGCGATCGCGGCGGACCAGGTCGTGGCCGCCACCACGTCGAGCGCCGCGCTACGGCCACGCACGATCCAGGGCAACAGCGCGGCGCCGGCCGCCCACAACGTCGCTCCGAGCAGCAGGCCAAGGCTCAGCATGGGCCCAATCACGTGCACGGCTGCGCTGCTCAGCGACCCCTCCCACACGGCGCGCGCAGGCGTACCCGGCGACGGACCGAGCCATAGATGCCTGCCGGCCAGCGGCTCAGCCAGTGTCATCCACCAGTAGCCCAGCGCACCGAGGGCGGCGCGCGCGCGCCAGCGCGATGCCTGCCCGGCAACGGCGGGAAACGCCGCGGCAAGGCCCGCCAAACCGAGCACCGGCGCAAGCCCGCCTGCCAGCCAGCCCAGTCCGGCGCGGCGTGGCAGCAGCGCCAGCGGAACGGCGCCGGCCAGCAACAACAACGCTGCGCCGGGACGTCCGGCCCAAACCTGCCAAACGACTGCCGCCAGCGCGCCTGCAACCCATACCGCACGCGGCAGCGCGATATGACTCCGGGCCAGCGCTTGCTCAACCTCCGGGCTCGCCTCGGGTATCGGGTCCGGTCCTACCGTCGTCTTTCCTCGCCGTGCGGGAAGCCGGCGCCCCAAGCCCTGTTCGAGGGTGTATTCGAACTCGTCGTGGAGTTCAGCCAGGGTGCCACGACGGCGCGGATCCGGATCCAGTGCCGCATCTAGGGCACGAGTCAACTCGCGGGGAAGATCGCCGCGACGGCGCTCGAGCGGCTCGATCGGAGCACCGATCCGCCGCGCCGTGTCCGCTGGCGTCGATCCCCGCACGGGATTTACACCAGCGAGCGCCTCATACATAACGAGCGCAAGCGCGTACAGGTCAGCTGGCTCGCCGGCCTGCTTTCCCTCGCTCTGCTCGGGCGCCATGTAGGCGAGCGTGCCGAGCACGTCCCCTGTGCGCGTGAGCGCGTCTTCGCCGGCCAGCCTCGCGCCACCGAAATCGGTCAGCTTCGCCACCCCGCCGCGCTCGCTGGGGCTATGGGGCACGAGCACGTTCTGCGGCTTGACGTCGCGATGGATCACACCGCGCGCATGTGCATGGGCGAGCGCGTCGGTCAGCGCGAGGCCGATCTCGAGCAGCTCCTCATCTGTGAGCGCGCGGGCAGCGATCAGCTGCGCGAGGGTCTGCCCGTCAACCAGCTCGGTGATCAGGTAGAACGCATCGTCCGCCGCGCACGCCTCATACAGGGCAACGATCGCCGGGTGCGCGAGCCTCGCGGCTGCGAGCGCCTCGCGGGTCGCCCGCTCGCTGTCGATCGGACCTCCACCCGCCCCGAGCAACACCCGCTTGAGCGCGACCTCACGGTGGAGCTGCTCGTCGTGCGCTCGCCACACCACTCCGAAGCCGCCCGAGCCGAGACGCTCGATCAGGCGGTAACGACCGAGCACTAGCTCATCGGCACCGGACTGCGCAGCGCCAGGGCCTGCGCCAGAGGAAACGATACGCCGGCGTATGCGCTTGCGCGGGGGAGAATCGCCCCCTGGCCGGGCGTGGACGAGGGTGTCGAGCGAGTCCACCAACTCCCGCATTCGCCGTCCTGAGGCTCCGTCCCTGCCTACCACGGCAGGAAAAACCGCACTGACCGAGAAGTTGCAGGATCACGACGCAGGTGGCGGGCAGTCATACTTGGGTCCTTCCGGGAATCCCCTGCAAAGGAGCGGTTGGCTTTGTCGTTCTTCGACGATGGCGAGGAGACAGCAGCGCGGCCAAAGGCTCGAGTGCCGCGTACGCCGCAGCAACCCCGGCCGCGCCGTGCCCAGCACAGCGAGGGATCGCTCCCGCTCGACCAGCACACGCTGATGATCCGCCGGCGCGTGGCGGCCGGCGCCGGCGTCGTGCTGCTGATCGTGATCGTGCTGATCGTGAACGGCTGCTTGAAAAGCCAGCAAAAACAGGCCCTGGAAAGCTACAACCGGGGCGTGAGCCGGATCGCGCAGGAATCCGAACAGCAGGTCTCCCAGCCGTTCTTTACGGCGCTCGCCAGCGCCAGCTCGAAGTCAGCGCTAGACGTTGAGGTTCAGCTCGACCAGTTGCATATCCAGGCTCAAGGCCAGGCGGCCAGCGCGAAGAGCCTGAGCGTGCCCGGCGCGATGACCGCAGCCCAGCGCGACCTGCTGCTGGTGCTCGACCTGCGCACCGAAGGTCTCGCCAAGGTGGCGAGCCTCGTGCGCACCGCGCTCGGCGGTCAGGCCAAGCAGGCGAACACGCCGATCGCAGGCGATATGGAGATCTTCCTAGCCTCTGACGTGATCTACTCCCAGCGTGTCGTGCCGCTGATCGGACAGACGCTTGCGGCCAACGGCATCCATAGCCTGAGCACCGCCTCCAGCCGCTTCCTTCCCAACACTGGGTGGCTCGACGGGACGACAGTCCTCGCGCGCCTCACCGGCCAGGCAGCCAGCCAGAGCTCCCAGGCCGTCACCGGCAACCATGGCAGCGCGCTGAAGGGCGTGGCCGTGGGTACGAACACGCTCGCCCCGGAACCCACCCTCAATCACGTCTCAGGCGGCGGTAGTCCGGCCTTCACCGTCCAGGTCGAAAACTCCGGCGAATCCCCCGAGACGAACGTCAAGGTCGACATAACGATCACCGCCGGGGGCAAACAGTTCAAGGCCTCCAAGGCCATCACCCAGACCGAACCCGGCAAGACGGTCCCCGTCGACATCCCCGTCACCGGTGTACCGCTCGCTGTAGCCTCGAAGATCGAAGTCAACATCGAGGGAGTGCCGGGGGAGAACGACCTCGAAAACAACAAGGGCACGTTCCTGGCGATCTTTGGAGCGTAGGACCCCCGCGGTCAGCGGGTGGGCGGGGTTTCCATACATAAGAGCGGCTAAGTTGTGCCGGTGGCCAGCACGCTCACCAACACACAGGGCATCATCGCAATCGCCGCCGCGGCGGTGGCGGTGCTGGCGCTGCTGGCCTGCGTAGCCCTGATGCTCGCGATGCGGCGCCTGCGCCGGGCCCAGCGGCTTGTGCTCGGGGAGCATCCTCAGCGTGACCTCGTGGCCCACTCGGCCGCGATGCAGGAAGCGTTCGAGACACTGCGCGAGTACGTCGAGGATGCCGCCTCGCGCCTGGACGGGCGCCTCGCCGGAGCCGAGCTCGCCCTGCGCGGCGCGATCGCCCACCGGGCACTCGTGCGCTACGACGCCTACAACGAGCTGTCCGGGAAGCAGTCGATGTCGATCGCCCTGCTCGACGATCAGCAGTCGGGGATCGTCCTCTCCTGCATTCACCACCGCGACCAGGCACGCGTGTACGCCAAGCAGGTACATGGCGGGCAGGGAGAGCTCGAGCTCTCCCCCGAGGAGGCCGAGGCCGTGCGCCTCGCAGCGCTCTCTCCGCCCGCGGGCGGCGATGGCGTCTGAGGATCTATCCGAGAACCCCTCAGCTCGCGTCCCACGGGCCGCTGAGGAGGTATCTCGGGGTTCTCGGATGGTTTCTAGGCGGCTACCTCGGCCCCGAGGGGACTTTCAGCGAGGAGGCGCTGCTCTCCAGCGCCGTCCCGGACTCCGTCGAGCCCGTACCGCAGGCGAGCATCTACGACACGATCATGGCGCTGCGCCACGGAGACGTCGAGTTCGCAATCGTCCCGATCGAGAACTCGCTCGACGGCTCCATCAGCGTCACGCTCGATCTGCTCGCCGATGAGGCGCCTGGCTTGCAGATCGTAGGGGAGACCCTGCTCACTGTTAGGCACTCGTTGATTGCATCGCAGTTGGTCGGATTGAAAGACATAAATACGGTCATTTCCCACCCACAGGTCCCAGGACAATGCATGCGCTTCCTGCGCAACGAGCTCGCATACGCGGACATCCGTCCCGCCAGCTCGACCGCCCAGGCGGTCAGAGAAGTGGTGGCGAGCACCGGGCAGGGGCTTGCCGCGCTGGGCACGAGGCTCGCGGCAGACATTTACGGCGCCACGGTCATCCGCGATGGCGTGCAGGACCGGGACGACAACGAGACACGCTTCGTCTGGCTCTCGCGCTCAGGCCACCCCTCCCAGCCACCGCTGCACGCGAGCGCGAGCGGGCAATGGAAGACATCGCTCGTCTTCTGGGGCGCCGGAGCGGACAGTCCCGGCTGGCTGGTGCGCTGCCTGAACGAGCTCGCCCGGCGGGAGATCAACCTGACCAAGATCGAGTCCCGCCCCCGCCGCGAACGCCTCGGGCACTACATGTTCTTCGTGGACCTTGAGGGCAGCCTGCCAGCCGAGCCGGGGGTTACCGACGCCGTTGCAGGCATGCGCGAGATCTGCGAGGAGGTACGCGTGCTCGGGTCCTACCCCGCGGCCTAGGGTGGGCGGGTCGATACACTCCGCCACGCAGTGGATGCCACCGTTCCACTTCTAACGCGTAGACCCGTGTCGGCACCCGAATACCGGCGACGCGGTCCTGCCAGTGGCCGGGTGCTCGTCCTCAACGCGACGTATGAGCCGATCAACGTGTGCACAGTCCGGCGCGCGGTGGTGCTGTTGCTGAAGGACAAGGCCGAGCTGCTCGAGCGAGGCGGCTGGGAGCTGCACTCCGAGAACGCGACGCTCGCGCGACCGGTCGTGATCCGCCTCATCAGCTATGTCCATGTCCCCCGCGACGCCCACCGGCGCAAGATCACCCGCCGGGCGGTGTTTGCCCGGGATGGCTGGACATGCCAGTACTGCGGCTCGCACTCGAACCTCACGGTGGATCACGTGATTCCCCGCTCCAAGGGCGGATCCTCGAGCTGGGAGAACATCGTCGCCTCCTGCGCCCCTTGCAACCGGCGCAAGGGCGACCGGCTTCCCAAGCAGGCGGGGATGCACCCGCGCCACGCCCCGCGCACGCCCCGCGCGGAGATCTTCATCCACGTTGCCAGCCCGACGATCCCGACGGCGTGGCTGGCCTACCTGCCGCAGGCCGCATAAGCAGCGGAGGGCGCCTGGACCCCAGGCGCCCTCCGCACAACTGCCCTGACTGGACGGCCGAGACGGCCAAAAACGTCTGCCGGGGGGACCAGAACCGGCGACCGTCTCGGGGTGTCCCGGTTGGATTCCGCTAAGCGGTCCAGCCTTTGGTCTATCCCGAAAGGACGTGCTGTCCTCAAGGGCTAGACCCTTGCTCCGACCTAGCGGCCGGTCACCTCCAGAGTCCCGCAAAAACTGTCAGCCAACGTTAGGACCACCTCCTTTCTCTGGTCTGGCCAGAGTAGCGGACGGGGGTGACGCTCAGCAAGTGCTTGGGAGCACTAATCCTCTTCGGTGACGCCAGTGTCATTCTCATCCACGACAGGCGCTTCGCTTGAAGGCCCGTCCGCCTCAGATGAGGCCGTGAGCTCGTCGCCCTGCTCGACGGCATCCACGACCAGCGCAACGGCGCTGACGAGGTCGTCGTCCTTGAGGTTCATCACGCGCACGCCGGTGGCCGAGCGACCCTGCTGGGAGATCCCCGCCGCGGTGATTCGCTGGACCATCCCGCCGACGCTGATGAAGACGAGCTCGTGGTGGTCGCGTACCACCAATGCACCCGCCAGGCCGCCCTTTTTCTCGGTGAGCCCGATCGTCTTGACGCCTTTTGCGCCGCGGTTGGTCTTGCGGTACTGGCTGATCTGCGAGCGCTTGCCGTAGCCGTTTTCGGTCACCACCAGCAGATCCATGTCGTCGCGCGCGACGTCCATCGCGATGACCCTGCCAGCCTTGCCGACGTCCATGCCGCGCACCCCCGTGGTGTCTCGGCCCATCGCGCGGGCGTCGGACTCGGCGAACCGCACGGTAAGACCGGCCTTGGAGACCATGATGATCTCGTCGTTCGGGTCGACGGCGCGCACCGCCAGGAGCTCGTCGTCGTCGCGGATGTTGATGGCGATGATTCCGTCGGCTTTGATCGGCGTGTTGTAGGCCTGCAGATCGGTCTTCTTGACCGTTCCGTTGCGCGTGGCGAAGACGACGTACTGCGTCTCTGAGAAGTCGCGTGTGGAGACGACCGCCTGGATGCGCTCGCCCTCGCGCAGCGGCAGGATGTTGACCAGCGCTCGCCCCTTCGCCGTGCGCTGGGCCTCCGGGAGCTCATAGACCTTCGAGCGGTAGACCTTGCCGCGGTTTGAGAAGAACAGCAGGTAGTCGTGGGAGGAGCAGACGAACAGGTGCTCGATGAAGTCGCCGTCCTTCATGTCCATCCCTGTCACTCCGCGCCCGCCACGCTGCTGCTGGCGGTAGGTGGCCAGCGGCAACGACTTGATGTAGCCGCTCTGGGTGATCGTGATCACCATCTGCTGATCGGCGATCAGGTCCTCGATGTCGATCTCGTCCTCGGAGTGGCTGATCTCCGTGCGGCGCTCGTCTCCGAAACGCTCCCTCAGCTCGGAGAGCTCCTCCTTGATCACGGCCAGCACACGGTTCTCATCGCCGAGGATCTCGCGCAGCTCGGCGATCCGCTCGGTGACGTCGGCATGCTCCTGTTTGATTCCGTCGGCCTCGAGGGCAGTCAGCTGGGAGAGCCGAAGGTCGAGGATCGCGGTGGCCTGAATGACACTTAGGTCAAAGCGCTCAACGAGCTGCTCGCGCGCGGCGTCGCGGTCACGAGATCCGCGGATCAGCTCGATGATCGCGTCGAGGTGCTCGAGCGCGGTGAGCAGCCCCTCGAGGATGTGCGCGCGCGCCTCCTTCTCGGAGAGCTCGTGCTTGGTGCGGCGCACGATGACCTCGCGCTGGTGAGCCACATAGTGGTGGATCACTTCGCGCAAGTTGAGCGTGCGCGGGACGTTGTCCACGAGCGCGACCATGTTCACGCCGAAGGTGGTCTGCATGGGCGTGTGCTTGTAGAGCTTGTTGAGCACCACCTTCGGGAGGGCGTCGCGCTTGAGCTCGATCACCAGGCGCATGCCGCGCTTGTCCGACTGGTCGATCAGATCGGAGATCTCGGGGATTCGTTTGTCGTTGACCAGTTCGGCGATCTTCGTCATGAGGTTTCCTTCGCCGCCCTTCTTGACCATGAAGGGGAGCTCGGTGACGACGATCGCCTCCTTGCCGTGGGTGAGCGGCTCGATGTGGGCGCGGGCCTGGACGCGGACGCGGCCGCGCCCCGTCTCATACGCGTCTTTGATCCCAGCGTGGCCGAGGATGATGCCGCCGGTGGGGAAGTCCGGGCCTTTGACGTGGCGCATCAGGTCCGCGGTGTCGATGTCGGGATCATCGATGTAGGCGACGGTCGCGTCGATTACCTCGCGGAGGTTGTGCGGCGGGATGTTCGTTGCCATGCCAACGGCGATGCCCGATGAGCCGTTGACGAGGAGGTTCGGGAAGCGGGCCGGCAGGACGAGCGGTTCGCGCCGGGAGCCATCGTAGTTGGCGGCGAAGTCGACGGTGTCCATGTCGAGGTCGCGCAGCATCTCCGTCGCGATCCGCTCCAGGCGAGCCTCGGTGTAGCGCATGGCGGCTGCGGGGTCGTCGTCGACGGAGCCGAAGTTGCCCTGACCGTCGACGAGCTCGTAGCGCATCGAGAACTCCTGCGCCATGCGCACGAGCGTGTCGTAGATCGCCGAGTCGCCGTGGGGGTGATAGTTGCCCATCACCTCGCCGACGATCTTGGCGCACTTGGCGTAGGAGCGGGTCGGTCCGAGGCCGAGCTCGCTCATCGCGTAGAGCACGCGGCGGTGGACGGGCTTCAGGCCGTCCCGCACGTCGGGCAGCGCGCGGCCGACGATGACCGACATCGCATAGTCGAGGTACGCCGTGCGCATCTCCTCCTCGAGCGCGCGCGGTTCGATGTTCCCGCCGCTTATGACATCCGCGGAAGCCATGCCTTACACGTCCAGGTTGACGACGGCGCGTGCGTTGTCCTCGATGAACGCGCGGCGCGGCTCGACCTGGTCGCCCATCAGCATCGAGAAGGTGCGGTCGGCGGCGAAGGCGTCCTCGAGCGTCACCTGCGCGAGCGTGCGCGTCGTTGGGGACATCGTGGTTTCACCGAGCTGCTCGGCGTTCATCTCGCCGAGGCCCTTGAAGCGCTGGAGTTTGCTGCCCTTCTGCGTGACTGCCATCACGGCTGGGTGCAGCGCCTCGAAGGACGGCGCGTCCTCGTGGGCGTCCCCGAGCCGGACCTCGAACGCGGGGACGCCGGCGAGCTCGATCAGCTGCGCGTGTACACGGGCGAGCTGGCGGTACTCCTGGGACTCAAACAGGGTGCGTTTGATCCGGTGCACGCGAGCGAACCCCGTCTTGGCTTCGATCGCCTTGACGCGCAGCTCCTCGTCGTCGGACTGCTGCAGCTCGGTGGCGTGGGTCTCGCCTTTGAGTCCCGCACGCTCGAGCAGCTCTATGGCGGCCTCGACGGTGAGCGCCTGCTCGCCGAGGAGCGAGGACTCCTCGAGGAACTGGACGACGTCGTGGCCGTGGACGGCGCGCAGCGAGGAGGACCACCCCTCGTACTGCTTGAGCAGCCGGGTGAAGCGCTGCCAGCGGGCCTCCGTCAGCTTGAACTGCGTGCCATGCCGGTCGAAGACCTCGATCTTGTCCCACTTGTCCGCGAGCAGGATCTCCTCCAGCTCGGAGTCCTTCTCGATGTAGCGCTCGCGGGCGCCCTGCTTGAGCTTGTAGAGCGGCGGCTTTGCGATATAGACGTAGCCCGCTTCGATCAGCTCCTGCATCTCGCGGAAGAGCAGGGTGAGCACGAGCGTACGGATGTGCGCGCCGTCGACGTCGGCGTCGGTCATCAGGACGATCTTGTGGTAGCGGGCGTTCTCGATGTTGAACTCGTCGCGCACACCAGTGCCGATCGCCGTGATCAGCGCCTGCACCTCGGTGTTCTGCAGGACCTTGTCGATGCGGGACTTCTCGACATTGAGGATCTTTCCGCGCAGCGGCAGGACCGCCTGGGTTTCGCGGTCGCGCCCCTGCTTGGCCGAGCCGCCCGCGGAATCACCCTCGACGACGAATAGCTCGGCCAGCGATGGGTCCTTGACCGAGCAATCGGCAAGCTTCCCCGGCAGCGTGGAGTTCTCCAAGGCCGACTTGCGCCGCGTGAGGTCGCGCGCCTTGCGCGCCGCCTCGCGGGCACGCTGCGCCTGCACCGACTTCATGATCACCGCGCGTGCCTCGCTCGGGTTCTCCTCGAGGAACTCGCCGAGGCCCGTGTTGACGATCGACTCGACGAACCCGGCCATCCCGGGGTTGCCGAGCTTGGTCTTGGTCTGACCCTCGAACTGCGGATCGCGCAGCTTGACGGAGATCACCGCCGTGAGGCCCTCGCGCACGTCCTCGCCGGAGAGGTTGTCCTCTTTCTCCTTGAGCAGGCTGTGGTCCCGGGCGTACTTGTTGAGCGTCCGCGTAAGCGCCGAGCGAAAGCCCGACATGTGCGATCCGCCCTCGCGCGTTGAGATGTTGTTGGCGAAGGAGTGGATCGACTCCTGATAGGAGGAGTTCCACTGCATCGCCACCTCGGCTGCGCCCTCCTCGGACTCGCCGGCGAAGAACACGACCTTGCGGTGGACGGTGTCCTTGTTCTCGTTGAGGTAGGCGACGAAGTCCTCGATCCCACCCTCGTACTGGAACGTCGCCGAGTGGCCCTCGCCGCGCTCATCGACTATCGAGATCTCAAGGCCGCGCGTCAGGAAGGCGGTCTCGCGCAGGCGCTCCTCCAGCGTCAGGAAGTCGAAGTCAAGCGTCTCGAAGATGTCGGCGTCGGGGTGGAACGTGACGGAGGTGCCGGTGGGCGAACCCGCCAGGATCGCCTCCCCCTGGACAAGCTCGGACTGGGGTATGCCCCGCGCGTACTCCTGAGAGAAGACGTGCCCGTCACGGCGGATCTCTACCTGAAGGCGCTCGGAGAGGGCGTTTACGACCGAGACGCCGACGCCATGCAGGCCGCCGGAGACCTTGTAGCCGCCACCGTCGCCGAACTTTCCGCCGGAGTGAAGGACAGTGAGCACGACCTGGACGGCCGGCAGGCCCTCCTTCTCCATGATCGCGACGGGGATCCCGCGCCCGTCGTCAACGACCGTCACCGAGTTGTCCGGGTGCACGATCACCGAGACTTTTGTGCAGTAGCCCGCGAGTGCCTCGTCAACGGAGTTGTCGACCACCTCGTAGACGAGATGGTGCAGGCCCATCACGCCGGTCGATCCGATGTACATGCCGGGGCGCTTGCGCACCGCCTCGAGGCCTTCGAGGACAGTGATGTCCTGTGCGTCGTAGGTGCCCGGACCGTCGGTCATCGACGGGTCGTTGACGCCGCCCTTCTTTGCTTTCCTGGAGCTCTGATCAGAGCTGTCGACGCCTGTAGCCAATCGGCCTCCGATTTACGTGAGAACGCCCCGGAATCCCGGGTCCGAAGACCACGGGCCGGGGCGGGAGAAGTGTTTAGGAAACAATAGCACAAAGGGGGCTCTTATCCGGCCTCCACGGGCGCCATAAATACCTGCAAATAGCCATAAAAATGGTCTGTGTTCGGGACCCAGCCGTCTAATTCGCAGGGCGGGCGTGGAGACCCGGTCTTTTGGCAGCTCAGCCGGTCCGGCAGCGCAGCTCGCGAATCGCCTCATCGCCGAGCGCCGCGTTCAGGCTCAGGATCACCTCCGCGGCCATCAGGTCGAGCTCCTGAGCCCAAACCGCGGCGGCGCAGGTCACCGTGAGAATGCCCTCGCGCTCGGCCGTAGGCTGGGCCGCGCAGGCAATCGCGGGACCCGCCGCGCCCTCCCAGATTTCCTGCACGCGGGCGAGGGTCGTGGCCGGAGCGAGGGTGGCCGTGAGCGTCTCGAGAACCGTGGAGAGTTTTCGCGGAGCAGTCCTCACGCCGCCAGCGCCTCCTGAAGGATCGCACCCGGAGAGACGCGCAGCCGTGTGACGCCGCTGGCGCTGGCGCCCGGGACGTGAGCGAGGTCGGTGGTAGCGATCACGCTCTGCCCACCGCAGGAGAGCTCGCGGGCGAGCAGCTCGCGACGCTCGGAGTCGAGCTCGCTCATAACGTCATCCAGCAACATCAATGGCGTACGGCGGCGTTCGCGGGCGAGAACCGTGCGCTCAGCTAGCAACAGGGCGAGCAGGGCAAGGCGCTGCTCGCCCTGGGAACCATAGAGGCGGAGCTCGCGACCGTCGCGCAACAGGGCGAGCTCATCGCGGTGGGGCCCATGGGTAGAGAAGCCGCGTTCGAGATCCCCAGGCAGACGCGTTCCCAGCTCCGCGAGGAACTCGCCTTCGTCTGCGGCCCGCGAGCGGGGACGGTAGTCGAGGCTCGCCGAGCCGGTCAGGCCGAGCTGGGAGGCGCGCTCGGTAAACGACGCGGCGAGCAGGGCGACCGCATCCTCACGGTGCCCGCGCAGCAGTAGCGCGTGACGGGCCAGCTGACGGTCCCAGGTGGAGATGCTCGCGCGCGAGGAGCGACCAGCGCGGATGCCCGAGAGGAGGGCGTTGCGTTGGGAAAGGACCTTCGAGTAGGCGTGGCGGCCGGCTGCGCGGGCGGGCCAGACGGCCGCCACGAACTGGTCCAGGTGAGCACGGCGCAGGGCGGGCGGGCCCTTGAGCAGCTCGAGGCGATCGGGGAGGAAGACGCTCAGCAACGGGCGTGTTTCGACATCGAGCAGGCGCTCAACAGGAGCTCCGTCAGCGCTCATGTGCTTGGGCGTGCCGGGTTCAAAGCCAACGCTCAGCTCGTGCGCGCGTGAGCCTTCGGCGAGTTGCACGACAACCCGAGTGGCTTGGGCGCCGAAGCGCACCAGCTCGCGCTCGTTACGGGTCCGCGGCGAGCGCCCGGCGCAGCCAAAGTAGAGCGCCTCGAGCAGGTTCGACTTGCCCACCCCGTTGGGACCGTGAACCACCGTGAGGCCCTCACCGAGGCTGGCTTCGGCGCGGGTATAGGTGCGGAAGTCGCGCAGCTGCACGCTGACGACACGCACAAAACCTCCTTAGCTCACGCGTTTAGCCTGATAGGCATTATCAGGTACACGAAATCGCCAGAATCCGGAGACTCGATCAGCCCTGGGCGGAGGGGGCTGATCAGCTTCAGTACGAGCTCGTCCGACTCGACGCTCTCCAGTCCGTCACGCAGAAACTCAGGGTTGAAGCCGATCTCAAAGGGCTCGCCGTGAAAGGCCACGGGGATCGTCTCTGAGGCCTCGCCCACGTCAGGGGTTTGGGCTGAGACCGTGAGCTCGCCCTCGCGAAAGCTGAGACGCAGAGGGGCATTCTTCTGGGCTAGCAGGCTGATGCGCTGCGCCACACCGGTTATCTCTGCGCTCGCAAGACGCAGCTCGTGCTCGACCGACTCCGGAAGCAGCTGGCGGTAATTGGGAAACTGGCCGTCGATCAGCCGGGAGGAGAGGACTATCTCGCCAAGCTCGAAGACCACCTGGTTCTGCCCAACACTGACGGCGAGCGACTCACTCGCGGCTTGCTGCGCGATACGCGCCAGCTCCTGCAGTGCACGAGCTGGGACGTTCGCATCGAGGCTCCCCTCGAGTGGCTCCTCGAGCGCTGTCTGCTTGACGCTCAGGCGATAGGAGTCCGTCGCTACCATCCGCAACTCCTGACCGGACGCAGACATCAATATGCCTGTGAGGACAGGGCGGGTCTCATCGCGGGAGGCGGACCGGGCGACACGGGAGACGGTCTGCACGAAAGCCTTAGCGGGCAGCGTGATACGGCTCTCGGGGGTGGGGGCTGGCAGCGTGGGGAAGTCCTCGGCGCGCAGAGTGCGCAGGTGGAAGGTGGCTGAGCCAGATATCAACTCGACATCCTGCTCTGCAGCCCGTAGCTCCAGCGTTAGCTGACTGGCAGGCAGCGACCTGACCACATCGAGCAGCAACCTAGCCGGAAGGACCACCGCGCCAGGGCTGGCTGTCTCAGCGCTCAGCGGTACTCGCAGGCCGATCTCCATATCGGTTGCAAGCAGCTCCGCTGTTGAGTCCCCCTGCGCTGAGATCATCACGCCAGAGAGGGCCTGGACCGCACTCCGGGTCGAAGCGACACGAGTGACGGTTTGCAGTTGGTTGAGCAACTCTGCGGTCGAGAGAGATAGCTTCATAGACATATCTTCATAGAACAGTAGAAAGTAGTTGGGGCTGTGGACTTGTGGACTTGGCTAGCAGGCTGAGAAATCGCTGAGGTTGGCGGTGGATGAGCTGTGGATGGATCCAGAGAAGTCTCTCAGGCTGACCGGTCGGGGCTGTGGAGTTGTGGTTTGTGACGGTCAGGACAGAGCTGGCTCCACAGCTTCTCCACAGCTTCTCTGGAGAGCTCATCAGAAGCAATGCGAGCGTTGGTGCGCCTGCAAGCATGGAGGACTGTAGTGTGATCGCGCCCACCGAAGTGGCGGCCAATGGCAGGAAGAGACTCGTCCGTTAGCTCACGTGTGAGATACATAGCTACCTGCCGCGCCCAGCTGATGCGCGGCGTACGCGAAGCGGAGAGGAGCTCCTCAGCGGAGAGGCCGAAGTGCTCACATGCTGCGGTTTGGATCTCGTTCACCGACCAGGGGCCTTGACGTTCTTGCTGTGCAGTGACCGGATACAGACCATCTAGAACCTCTCTTGCCAGCGCGATCGTCAATGGCCTTCCGGTGAGCGAGCTGAAGGCCACAGCCCTGATCAATGCACCCTCGAGCGCGCGGACATTCAGCGTCACACGTTCGGCAATCGCCTGTAGCACCAGCTCATCGGCTAGCTCAATACCGTCGTGATCGGCTCGCTTGCGAAGAATCGCCAGGCGAGTGGCGAGCTCTGGCGGTTTGATGTCGGCGACTAGGCCCGCCTCGAAGCGCTCACGCAGCCGGTCCTCCAGGGCCTGTAGATCCCTAGGTGGCCGGTCGGAGGTCAGCACGACCTGCTGCCCGCCGTCGTATAGAGCGTTGAAGGTGTGGAAGAACTCCTCCTCTGTCTTGACCTTGCGCTCGAGAAACTGGACGTCGTCGACGAGCAGCACGTCGAGCTGGCGGAAGCTCTTCTTGAAGCTGTCTGTCCGCCCGCCGGAGAGAGCACCGAGAAACTCGTTGGTGAAGGCCTCGCCGGTGGTGCAGCGTACTGCGAGTGAGGGATTGTGAGAGACCAGCAGGCTTGCGATGGAGCTCAGCAGATGGGTCTTGCCGACGCCGGGTGGCCCGCAGATAAAAAGGGGGTTGTAGGCCTGCGCGGGCATCTCGGCGACGGTCAGCGCTGCCGCATGGGCAAGCCGGTTTGAGTCGCCGATCACGAACTGGTCGAAGTTGAGCTTGGGGTTGCCCAGCGGGCCGCCCCGAGGCCCATTCTCGGGCTCTGCAGGCCCTTCGCCAGCGCCGCCCGGCGAACCCGCCCATGCCCGCGAGGGGCGCCGGTGCTGACCCCCGCCGCCACCAGTTGGCCTGGAGGGACCTGCGAGAGCTGGGGCTCCAGTGCCTTGGTTACTGGGGTCTTGGCTACTGATGAGCTCGAACACAACCTCCGGGCCGAGGACGGCGGCGGTGCAGGCCTGCAGCACGCGACCGAAACGGTCGCGGATCCAGCCGCAAGCCTGGGGAGGCGCTTCCACCACCAGGCGCTGGCTGCAGAGATCGCGCACGCGGAGACTCTCGAGCCAGATGCGGTAGGTGGGCTCGTCGACAGCCAAGGTGAGCTCGGCTTGCACGCGTGACCATATGTGCTCCAGCTCGTCGCTCACGGCAGCGTCAACCCGCTCCTCCAAGGAGAAAGTGATGGCATCTATTCAAGGAGGGCCGCGAACGGCCCGGTCCGGCGACTATAGCCCACGCTCTTGGGCCCCTCACGGCGCCTGGCCGCAATTGGCGGGAAAATTCCCGAACGGGCCCGCGGGCCTATACTTCAGCATGAGCAACCCGCCATCTTGGGCAGGAGCAGAGCCTAGGGCGAAGAACTAAGACCATGAAGCGCACCTACCAGCCCAAGAAGCGCAAGCGAGCCCGTGCTCACGGGTTTCGCGGCCGCATGCGCACGCGCGCAGGGCGCCTTACGCTAAAGCGCCGCCGCGACAAGGGACGCAAGCGCCTGTCTACTTGACTCGCCCCGCGCGATGAAGCCGCGATCCCTAAGCCGTGGCCGGCTCTCGCGCAGTGCCGAGTTCGAGCGTGTGTATCGCCAGGGGCGCTCGACGGCCAACCGCTACCTCGTGCTCTACGTCTTTCCCAACCCAGCGGTGGGCCGCCCGCGGCTGGGGCTGTCGGTATCTCGCAAGGTTGGTGGCGCGGTCGAGCGCAACCGCGTGAAGAGGCTGCTGCGCGAGGCGTTCGCGGGCGCGGAGGCTGAGCTGAGCCCGGGACAGGACATCGTTGTGGTTGCTCGCCCAGAGGCGCGCGAGCTCACCGAGCGCGAGGGCCTCACGGGGATCGATGTATCACTCGCCGAGTTGCTCGCCCGCGCGGGGCTCCGTCCCGGCCGGGACGGGCCCAAGGAGAAGCAGACGTGAGCGGCGCAGGCCATCCGCCGCCCGCATCTGGCCCGGTGCGTCTGGCCCGGGCCGTGGTGCTCGCGCCGGTAGTCATCTACCAGCGAGTGATCTCACCTGCATTGCCGAGACGCTGCAAGTACGAGCCGACATGCTCGCGCTACGCGGTCGATGCGATCAGTGAGTTCGGCATACTGAGGGGCTCGGTGCTGGGGGTGTGGCGGTTGCTCAGGTGCAACCCGTGGAGCCATGGCGGGTACGATCCCGTGGAGTCACAGCGCGTATTCAGGACCGGGGAGGGTGGGTCCCGATCCTGAGCTGAGTGGGCAGCAGTCCACCCACCAGTCAGCAGCCCCGAGCTTGCAGCCGCAAGCCTCACCAAAAGCAACACCAGCACAATGAGCTAGACCACCAGAGCGCATGCCCATCTTCGCCACCAACATCATCGAGGACGCCTTCTCGCCGCTGATCAGAGCGTTCGAGGCGATCTTGGTGTTCATACACAACGATGTGGTGGGCGGTAGCTGGGGGCTGGCGATCATCGGCTTGACGGTGCTGATCCGCGCGGTGCTGGTGCCGTTGACCTTCAAGCAGCTGAAGGGGATGCAGGAGATGCAGCGCCTGTCCCCACAGATCGCGGCGCTGAAAGAGAAGTACAAGGAGGACAAACAGCGCCAGCAGCAGGAGATCATGAATTTCTACCGCGAGCACAAGATCAACCCGCTCGCCTCCTGCCTGCCGCTGCTGCTGCAACTGCCCGTGTTCGTCTCGCTCTTCTACATGCTCCGCACCGACCTCAAGCTCGACATCTGCGGGCGCCAGCTACGCGAGCACTACACGGCGGTGCTCGGCCACCCGATCCTGCACAACAGCCAGATCCCGGCGAACGCGATCCATACCGCGGCCGGGAAGGTGAAGGGCCTCTCAGAAATCGGCTGCGACGTCGTCGCCCACCACTCGGCCAAGTTCCTGTTCCTGCCAGACATAACCGAAAAGGCGACCGGCGCGGCGCTGATCGTGCTGATCGTGCTCTACGTGGGCTCCCAGCTTGCCTCGACGCTGATAGCCACGGCGAGCGCCGATCCGAACCAGCGACGCCTCATGCTCCTGCTGCCGGTCGTGTTCGTCGTGATCCTCTACAGATATCCGGCCGGCCTGCTCGTCTATTGGATTACGACCAATATGTGGACTATTGGCCAGCAGTATCTGATTAAGCGGCGTATGCCGCCGCCGCCCAGGCCCGTTCCGGCGCCGGGTGCTGCGAATGGGAAACCACTGAGTGCATTGAGGGCTGCTCTTTCTGGCGCCGCGGGCGCCCCCACACCGGCCTCCGATGGGGGGCCTAACGGGGGCTCCGCCTCTGCGCCTCCACGGCCCCCGCGGAAAAAGAAGAAACGCTCTGGCAGGCGGCGATGAACAACCAAGAGCAGTACGCCGGGGATGCGGGAGACGAGGAGCTCAGCCCGGCCGAGGCACTGGAAGATCTGCTGGAGGAGGTCACCGCCGGTTTGGGCTTGGATGTCGGCATCGAGATCGACGAGCGCGATGGCGTCTTGACCGGACGCGTCGAGGCCAGTGACGCCGGTCTGTTCATCGGGCGCCATGGGCAGACCATCGACGCCGTCCAGCACCTGGCACAGCGGATCGTATTCCCCGAGGGCCCCTCGCCAGTTCGCGTGGTGATCGACGCGAACGGCTATCGCGAGCGCCGTGCCGAGACGCTGCGGGGTGAAGCAGACGACGCGGCAGACGACGCGCTCAGCTCGGGCCAGCCGGTGGAGCTCGCCCCGATGCCGGCCTCGGAGCGGAGGATCGTCCACGAGTACTTGCGTGAGCGCGGCGGGGTGGAGACGCACAGCGAGGGCAACGAGCCGGAGCGCCATCTCGTGGTCTCCCCGCTGCCCGGCTGAACGTCAGCAAAAGCGTTTCACGTGAACCGCTGGCCAGCGCTGTTTTGCCCAGTATGACTGGTGTCAGTGCGCCTTCACGCTTGCGTGAGCTGGCCGAGCGGTATGGCCTGCACGAGCGCCAGTACGCGCAGCTCGCGGCCCTGCTGGAGGTGCTAGCACGAGAGGAGCTGGCCCCGACGGCTGTGCGCAGCCCGCAGCAGGCGGTGGATGTGCATATAGCCGACTCATTGGTGGCGCTGGAGCTCGAGGTGGTGAGGAAGGCACAGATGATCGCCGATCTGGGCGCGGGGGCAGGCTTTCCGGGGGTGCCACTGGCGGTGTCGGTGGCTGGGGCCCGGGTGAGCTTGATTGAGAGTCAGGGCCGGAAGTGCAAGTTCTTGACGGACCTGCTCGCCCAGGCACGCGTGGATAACGCACTTGCGGTGTGTACTCGCGTAGAGGAGTGGCACGATGGGGCCGGTTGCAACGATCTCGTGGTGGCGCGTGCGGTGGCGGCTCAGGCGGTGGTGCTGGAGTACGCGGCGCCGGTGCTGCGGTTGGGGGGCACGCTGGTGGATTGGCGCGGACGGCGCGAGCGCCTGCAAGAGGGTATGGCCGAGATTGCGGCAGGGGAGCTTGGCCTGGAAAGGGTGGACGTACACAGGGTGCAGCCGTGGCCGGGAGTCAGAGATCGCCATCTGCACCTCTATGTGAAGGTGCGCGAGACGCCAGAACGCTTTCCGAGGCGGCCGGGGATGGCGCGCAAGCGTCCCTTGGGGTACCGCGACGCACGGCAGTAGTGATCGGCGCTAGCTTGCCGGGGAATGGGCACGGTGTATGCGATCGCCAACCAGAAGGGGGGGGTCGGCAAGACGACGACAGCGGTGAACGTCGCCGCGTGCATCGCTGAGGCTGGACGCGAGACGCTGCTGGTGGACGTGGACCCGCAGGCCAACGCCACCGTCGGATTGGGGTTTCCCCGCTCGCAGGTGCCTGGGTTGTACGAGGTGTTGACAGGCAGCGCAACGGCCGTGCAGGCACTAGTGGACACGGTGATCGGGGGCTTGCGCGTGTTGCCGGCCGGGCCGGGGCTAGCGGGCGCAAACGTGGAGCTGCCCCGGATCGAGGGCTTCGAGCAGCGCCTACGCGAGCGCCTGGAGCCGGTTAGGGACATGTTCGAGTTCATCCTGATGGACTGCCCGCCATCGCTTGGCCCACTGACGGTGAGCGCGCTGGTGGCGGCTGACAGGGTGATCGTGCCGGTGCAGACGGAGTACTTTGCACTGGAGGGCTTGGCTGGGCTGCTTGAGACACTGGAGCTCGTCCAGCGTGAGCTGAACCCACAGTTGACGGTGGCTGGGATGCTGCTGACGATGCACGACTCGCGCACTCGCATGGGGCGCGACGTGGAACGCGAGGTGCGCGAGCACTTCCCGGAGCTTGTGTTTAACACAGTGATTCCGCGTAATGTGCGGGTTGGTGAGGCGCCGAGCTACGGATTACCAGTGACTCACCACGATCCGCACAGTGCGGGGGCGGCGGCGTACTTCGAGTTGGCAAAGGAGGTGGCGGCACGTGGCTAAGCCAAGGCCCGGCATGGGAAGGGGTCTCGAGGCGATTCTGTCGGTGTCGGGCGAAGGGGCAAAGGCCCGCGCGGGCGAGCTGCGCGAGCTGCCAGTCGAGTTGATCGTGGCGAACCCAAAGCAGCCGCGCCGGCGGTTTGACGAGGACACGCTGCAGGCCTTGGCGGGTTCGCTGGGGGAGCGAGGCGTGCTACAGCCGGTCCTCGTGCGGGCCAAGCCAGGCGGGACGTATGAGCTCGTCGCTGGCGAGCGGCGCTGGCGTGCGGCACAGATGGCGGGCCTTGAGAAGATTCCGGCACTGGTGCGCCCGAGCGGGGATGCCGAGACTCTGGAACTGGCGCTGATCGAGAACATGGCGCGGGAGGACCTGAGCCCGATCGAGGAGGCTCGCGCGTGCGCGGCGCTCGTGGAGGAGCTGGGGCTGACGCGCAAGGAGGTGGGACGCCGCGTGGGGCGCAGCCGCGTGGCGGTGAGCAACCTGATACGGCTGCTGGACCTGCCCGATGAGACGATCGAATTGCTGGAGGAGGGGGCGCTGAGCGAGGGCCACGGGAGGGCGTTGCTGCTGGCTGAGGATCACGGCGCACGCAGGAGCCTCGCACGCGCCGCCGTCGAGCAGGGATGGTCGGTGAGGACCGCGGAAGCACGCGCCCGGGAAAGCAACGAGGCAGCGAGCGCGGCTGGAGGCAAGGGTGGCCGCCAGGGAGAGCCAATAGGCGCGGCGCATCCCGATCAGGTGCAGGCGGCGAGGGAGATTGCAGAGGCGCTCAGTGAGGCGCTCGCCGCGGAGGTGCAGGTGAAGATGGTCCGCGACGGGAGATATCGCGCGGAGCTGGAGTTCACCACCCCAGAGGAGGCACTCGAACTAGCCCGGCGGCTGCGGGTGCGGGCGGAGGTATAGACGCCGCTAGAATCCGGCGCCCGCGGGCGATTAGCTCAGTTGGTTAGAGCGCCTCTCTGATAAGGAGGAGGTCCCAGGTTCGAGTCCTGGATCGCCCATTTCGGCAGGGCAGCCTTCGGCGTTATTCCACATATCAGGATGAACCTCCTTCGCCATTGGGCTGTCCAAGCCCGTCCGGCGAGCAGCGCCAGCCGGGGCTAAGGGATCGAGCATGTGCTGCCGATGATGGGCTCGTGTCCACCTTTATTCGCTCGTTCTCCCAGCTGGCCGGGCTTCGATCGGTCCTCACGCGCCGGTTGGCGCTCGCCCTCGCCTCGACTGCGGCTCTGTCCGTTGCGGTTCTGCTCTCCGCCGCGCCGGCAGGCGCGCATGTCGTCAAGGTCGGCAGCACAGAATTTGGGGTGCAAAGGCATAACGAAACGCTGCTCGAATCGGGAGAGGAACCGCGGACGTTCGCCAACGCGAGTGGCGCTCCGGTCGTACACCAGAACTCCACCTACGCGATCTTCTGGGACCCCGAATATCACTACCTCGACCCGTGGACGGAAGTGATCGACCAGTTCTTCCAGAACATGGGGTCGGCGAGCGGCTCGCTGGCGAGTGTGTTTGCGGTCGACACGCAATACACGGACAAGACCGACAAGCCAGTTTACTACCGCTCATTCTTCCACGGCTCATATGCGGACAAAGTCCCATATCCGTCGCCGGCCGGTTGCACAGACCCCAATCCGTGGGGAGCTCCATCTGCGATCACCTGCCTGAGCGACAAGCAGGTTCGCGAACAGCTCGAAGCGTTTATCACCCGCGAAAAATTGCCGAAGGGAATGGAAACGATCTACTACGTGCTCACGCCTCCCGGTGTGACCGTCTGCACCGACGAAGTCCTGTCCGCGTCGCACTGCTCGAGCAACGCCACCGCGAACAGCTTCTGCAGCTATCACGCGGCGATCACCCCGACCAATCCGGGCACCGGCGACAAGAACACGATCCTCTATGGAGTGATCCCATGGGTCGCGGGCAGCGCCGGCGATCCGCTCCTGAGCGCCAGCAACCAGGCGCCCGCCTACGAGTGTCAGGACGGCGGCTTCGATCCCAGCAGCAAACCGATTGCTGAGGAAAAGGAGACCGCAAAAGTCAACGCCAGCGCAGAAGAAGCTAAGCGGCATGAAGAAGAAGCAAAGAAGCGGGCCGCCGCGGAAGCGGAAGAAACCAAAAAGCAGACAACCTACGAAGAAGCTCACACCAAAGGTCTAATTTCGCAGGCAGAACTTGAAGAAAAAGAAGAAAAACTCAGGGAAGAAAAGGAAGCACGCATAGTAAAAGAAAAAGCAGAAGAAGAAAAAGCTAAGGCAAACGAAATTGTGGCGCGGGAAAAGAAGGAAAAGCTCGAAGGCCCTCACCTACAGGAGCCCAACCAGGCCAGTTCCCCCAATCAAACCAGTTGCCCGAACGCTTATGACGGCGGTTGTGATGTTGGTCTGGCCGACGTCATCATCACCCAGATCGCGTCCGAGCAGCAGGACATCGTCACCGATCCGCTCCTCAATGCCTGGCAGGACAAAAAAGGCAACGAGGTTGTCGATGAGTGCCGCAACCTGTTTGGGCTCGTGACCGGGGGGTCCGTGACGGCGAACGAAGAAAGCATCGCTGGCACCCTCTCTAACCAGACTTTCGGAGTGGGTAACTACTACCTCAACGACGCGTTCAACGCCGCCGCTCTCCGGATTTACCAGCCGGGCGGTGCATGCCTGCATCACGTGAACCTCGTACCGTCATTCACCGCGCCCACACCGGTCAACCACGAAGAAAGCGTCGGTTTCAACGGCCTGGAGTCGAACATCGCGCTGAACGCCGCAGCCAGCTTTGTCGGTGGTGTCGAAAAGCCCACGTACGCGACCTACACCTGGAATTTCGGCGACGGTAGCCCGACGGTGTCAGGCTTCGCGCCCGGCGCCCCGCCCTGCTCTGAAGTACCGTGGCTCACCCCGTGCGCGGCGAGCGTGTTTCACTCCTACACCTACGGCGGCATCTACGAGGTGACGCTGACCGTGCTTGATGTCGGCGGCAACGAAGCCAGCGTGACCCACCCGATCACGGTCAACGGCCCGGCCAAACCGGTGGAAGAACCTGGGTCGAGTACTCCCGGTTCCGGCGGCTCCCCGGCAGCGGGCCCGGCCGTCGCTGGTAGCACCGGTTCCTCCGGCTCGGGCTCCCCCCCACCAAACCCGTGATCCCCGGCCCGGTGGCCAGTGCCGCAGTCACCTCGAAATCGCTGCGGAAGGTTTTGCGCAACGGTCTGGTGGTCGGCTATTCGGTCAATGAGCAGGTCGCTGGCCAGTTCCAGGTCTTGCTCGCGGCCTCGATTGCCAAGCGGATCGGCCTTCATGGTGCACCCGCGACCGGCCTCGCCGCGGGCACGCCTCCCCAGATCGTGATTGCGAAAGCGATTTTGATTACGACAAAGGGCGGCAGGAATACTGTAAAGATCCTGTTTGGCAAGAAGACCGCAGCGAAACTGCGCAAATTGCACAGGGTGACGCTGATGGTCAGGCTCGTTGTTCGCAACGCCTCCCACAGCCCGCTCTCAACGACGGTGCTCAGCACCGTCAACCTCGCCGGCTGAGGCCCGCGCCGCGCGCTCCGCGGAGCGCAGGTGTCTCAGCCCCGCGGCGGCGGGTCGTCCTTGTCTTTGTTCCAGGCCTTGGGGCGGAAGACGAAGTACCACAGCGCGCCCAATAGCAGGAAGCCGCCGGCGATCGAGGCCAGCGAGACGGCGGCGATGGCTGTGTTGCTGTTATTGACTGATTCTCCATCTAGGGCGACTGGCACCAGCAGGCTCAAGGCCAGGCTCATACGGTTCTCCGAGCTCTCGGGAGCAGCGTGGGCCTACAGCCCCTGTGGGTGGCGGACGGCGTAGCCGGCGAGCGGGGGCGTGGCGACGAGCCAGCGGGATGCGTAGGGGCCGGAACGGCCTGCGGTGTCAAACCACATGCCGGCGACGTCCATGAACGTGTGGCCGGCGTTTGCGTAGATCGTGATCCAGTGGCCAGGGCCAGGTTCGCCCCAGTTGGCGAGATCGCCTGAGACGAGGGGAGCGCCGAGCAGGCCGCCGGCCGCCAAGGCATAGCTCACAGAGCCCGAGCAGTCATAGCCGTTGGCGATGAACGAAGCGTGTCCACCGCCCCAGATGTAAGGAAAGTCGGCGATCGCGTTGCCTCCCGCGATCACCTTGGCGACGACCGCGGGGATGCCGGGGGGTGGGGTGATCGTGCCGTTGCCGCCGACCGACTCGCCACCGGCGACGGGGATCAGCTGCTGGCGCTGGGCCCGTTGCGCGGTCTGTTCCACCGCGTGCATCTGGTTGAGCTCGCGGCGCACTTCGGCATCAGATGGCGCGCCCGCCGCCACTGCGGCTTCGCCGGCCACCCGCGGTGCGCTGGCGGACCGGTGATGCACCGACGCCGGCAGGGGAAAGCTCTTGGCTTCTTCCGGATCGCGTACCTCCCTGGCGGTGCCTCCCGCGCCCGCTGTGGACGGCACGGCGGATGAGCCCGCCACGGCCGCCACCTCGACCGGGGACCCTGCTTTGGCGCTCGCCTTGGAGGAGTGCGGAGCGGAAACCCCTCCTCCGCACCCGCTGAGCGCTGCCACGAGGAGCACGCAGCCCCACCCGCCGATCGCCTTTCGCCACGAGCGCATCCACCGAAGGCTAGCGGGAGCATCCGCCACGACGTGCCGCTAACCTGGGCAGATGCGTGACGAGGCCACCGCCGTGGAGGTGCGCACGCACATTCGCCTCCTGCATGGCATGCGCCGGCCGGCCAACTGGCTCCAGCTCGTCCGCTTCGGGCTCGTGGGAGGCGTCGGCTTCGCCGTCAACCTCGCGGTCTATTCGCTGTTCGTGCACCCCGTGGGGGTCGACTACCGGGTCGCCTCGGTTGCCGCATGGCTGGTGGCGGTGATCAACAACTTCGTGCTCAACCGCCACTGGACGTTCGACGCGCGCGCCGGGAGGGCGCACTTCCAGGCGCTGCGCTTCCTCGTGGTCAGTCTCGTGGCCGAGGGTTGCAGCTTGCTGCTGCTCACGCTGTTCGTGGAGGGCGTGGGCCTGGCCAAGATTCCGGCGCAGGCGCTGGCCGTGGCGGCGTCGATGCCGCTGAACTTCCTCGGCAACAAGCTCTGGAGCTTCCGGGCCGAGGAGGAGATCCCACCTACCAGGGCCGCCGCCAGGCGCTGATCGGGGCCGCCTGGGCCGTCGGAGGGCGCTCAGCGGGTACCTATACTCTGGCCTTTCCCCCTTACGGAGGACTTGCGTGCAGGAGATGGTCATCTACGGCGTCAGCTTCGACATGGTTGGCAAGCAGCCGATCGTGCTCTTGAAGACGGCCGAGGGCAACAAGTTCCTGCCGATCTGGATAGGACATCCCGAGGCTGCCTCGATCTTGATGAAGCTCCAGGGCGCCGGTACCCCGCGGCCGATGACCCACGACTTGCTGTGCGACATCCTTGGCGAGCTGGACGTCAAGTGCACGCAGGTCGCGGTGACGGAGCTGCGCGAGAACACCTTTTTCGCCTCGATCACCCTCAGCGTGGGCGGCCGCGAGCTCGAGATCGACTCCCGGCCGAGCGACGCGATTGCCTTGGCGGTGCGCTCCGGTGCGCCGATCTACGCCGCGGAGGAGGTCATCTCAGAGTCCGCCATCGAGTTCGAGCACAACGTGGAGGAGTCAGAGGACGTCGTCGAGAAGTTCAAGGAGTTCCTCGATCACGTTTCCCCGGAGGACTTTGCCGCGGGCGATTCATGATGGGGATTTTCATCTTCAATCCGACCAACTGCAAACCCCAAGAACTCCACTCCCCGAACAATCCGTAGCGCTCAGCCGCGGGTGAAGGCGCTTGCGAGGATCCGCCCGGTCAACTCGTCGAAGCCGATCCTGGCGGCGTCGGCGGCCTGGGGGAGGAGGCTCGTCTCGGTGAGACCGGGGACGACGTTGACCTCCAGCACCCACAACTCACCGGTGTCCTCGTCGAGCATCAGATCGACCCGCGCAAAGCCATGGCAGCCGAGCAGACGGTAGACCTCGAGGGCCAGCGACTGCGCCCGCGCGGTCGCCTCCTCGGGCAGATCAGCGGGGCAGACGAACGTCGTCATGCCGATTTTGTAGCGCGACTCGTAGTCGTAGAAGTCCTCCTCGCGCGGCACCGCCTCCACGATCGGCAGGGCCTCGCCGTCGAGGATCGAGACAGCCAGGTCCTTTCCCTTCACGTGCCGTTCCAGCAGGACCGCTCCGTCATAGGAGAAGGCGCCGACCATTGCCCCGGGCAGCCCGGCGCTATCGCTCGCGAACTTGACGCCGAGCGCGGAGCCTCCCCGGGCTGGCTTGACGACCATCGGGAAACCGATGCTCTGCTCCAGTCCCGGTAGCGCGGCCGAGACACCGAGGTCTTTGATCGCGCTCTCCTTGAACGCCGCGAATCGCGGCGTGGGGATGCCCGCCTCGCGCATCAGATACTTCGCCAGTGCCTTGTCGGTGGCGCGCATGCAGGCCGCGGGGGCCGAGCCCGTGTAGGGGATGCTGATCGTCTCCAGCAGCCCCTGGACGGTCCCGTCCTCGCCGTCGCTGCCGTGCAGCGCGACAAATGCTACGTCGGGCTGCGCCTCCAGCAGCTGCGCCACGAGATTCGGGCCGGCGTCGATCGGGAGCACCTCGTGACCCAGTCGCTGCAGGCCATCCTCGACCTGGGCCGCCGATCGTAGCGACACGGCACGCTCCAGGGAACGGCCTCCCTTCAGGACGGCGACCCTCATCGATCGCCGTGCCGGCGAGCCGCGTCGGTCTCCTCTCGACGCGGCAGCTCGACCACATCGGCCAGTGGACCGCTGCTGTGGGGCCTCGGCTCTGCCGGGGGCGAGGGCGGCCCCGGAATGCCCGTCAGCGAGCCGAGCAGGCCGAGCTGCTCACGGATCGCCTTGCCGATTCGCCGGATGCCCTCGTGGATATTGTGCTCGGGGATGCCAGCGAAGTTCAGGCGCATCGAGGAGGAGCCGCGCCGGCCGTCCACGTATGCGGCGCGCCCGGGCACGAACGCGACGCGCTCGCTGGTGGCCAGGGCCAGCAGGTCGGTGGTGTCGATGCGCTCGTCCAGCGTCGCCCAGATGAACAGCCCGCCCTGCGGCCGGGTCCAACTCGCACCGTCGCCGAAGTGGGCCTCGAGCGCTTCGAGCATCGCGTCCCGGCGCGCCCGGTAGAGGTTCTTCAGGCGCTCCACGTAGTCGATCCAAGCCGGCCGTCCTGCGGCATCACGCTCGGCGAAGTAGGCGGCGACGAACAACTGGGTCATCGGCGAGCTGCACAGGTCGGCGCCCTGTTTGCCGAGGTTGAGCTTTTCGAGCACCGGACGCGGGGAGACCGCCCAGCCGAGGCGTAGCCCTGGCGAGAGGATCTTCGAGAACGTGCCCAGGTAGATCACGAGGTCGCTGCTGCCGCCTTGGCTGTGTTCGGCGTCTAGCGAGTACAGCGTCGGCAGCGGCCCGCCTTCGTAGCGCAGCAGTCCGTACGGGTTGTCCTCGAGCACGAGCAGCTCGCGCTCGCGTGCCACCTCGACGAGCCGCTGTCTGCGGGGCAGCGACATCGTCACGCCGCCGGGGTTCTGGAAGTTGGGGATCGTGTAGATGAACTTCGGGCGGCGGCCTTCGGCGTGCAGGCGGTCGAGCGTGATCTCGAGCTCGTCGATCGGCATCCCGTCGGCGTCCATCTCGATCTGCACGACGTTGGCCTGGTAGGCGCCGAACGTCGGCACCGCCCCCGGGTAGGTGGGCGCCTCGGCGACGATCACGTCGCCCGGATCGATCAGTGCCTTGCAGACGAGGTCGATCACCTGCTGGCCGCCGGTCGTCACGATCACGTCCGCCGGGTCGACCGCGGTGTCCTCGGCGGCCATCACCTCGACGATGCAGTCGACCGTGACCGCCATCCCCTCGGTGGGTCCGTACTGGAGCGCGCGCGCGGTGGACTCGGCGGCGACTTGGGCCATCAGCTTGGCGTACAGCTCCGGCGCGAACGTCGAAGTGTCGGGCAGTCCGCCTGCGAGCGAGATCACGTCGGAGCGCTCGGTGAGCGCCATCATCTCGCGCATCGCCGAGCTTTTCATCCCGCGCGTGCGGGCTGCGAACAGCGCCTCGTAACGCGCCAGCTCGTGCGCTGCCGGCCGGGCGCGTCGTCTATCGTCCGGGCCTCGCATCCTGGCACGGTAGCGCACCGGCAACCGGCAATTTGCATGAACGGCACCTTCTTCTATCTCGGCCTCGGCCTCGGCCTTGCGCTTGCCTGCGGGCTGCGCCCCTACCTGCCGGCCCTGCTCGCGGGGGCGCTCGGCTCCGCCGGGGCGCTGGGGGTCGGCTTCACGCAGCACTTCCACTTCCTGCAGGCCGGCTGGTGGCTGATCGCGGTCGCGCTCGTGTTCGTCAACTCCTACCTTCTGCAGTTGCGCCTGGGCCAGGAGCGCTTTCAGGCCGTCGTGGCGCCTGCGATCGCCGCGCAGGCAGTGGCAGCCGGTGCGCTGCTGTTCGCCGGGACGCTTGCCGCGCACGGTGACGCGTGGTGGCCGGGGCTGATCGGCGGCGCCGCGGCCGCCGCGCTCGCCCTGCGCGCGTCCGGACCGGTGATCGCCCGAGCCCGCGAGCGCCTGCCCGACCGCGCCGCGCGCGAGGCGTTGACCGTGTACCTCGACGCCGTTGCGCTGCTGCTCGCCGCGCTGGTCGCGTTGCTTCACCCGCTTGGCTATGTCGTGGTCGCACTGCTCGCGTGGTTCGCTTGGCGCGGTCGCGGCCGCTCTGCAGAGAAGTACGCCGGCCTGAGAATCCTCGGGCGCTAGTGAGCTCCCCGGGAAAGCTCGTCCTCTGTGTGATCGACGCGATGGCGCCCGCGATGCTCGAGCGCGCGGTGGCCGAGGGGGTTGCGCCTGTGCTCGCGGCGCTGATGGCGCGAGGCAGCTACGTGAACGACTGCGTGGCCGCGTTTCCGTCTGTGACGCCGGTGTGCGCTGCATCGATTGTCACCGGCACCGCCCAGGACGAGCACCACATACCGGGCATGAACTGGTTTCACCGCGAGGAGGAACGCTACGTCGAGTATGGCTCGAGCTTCCGCGCGGGCCAGCGTTTCGGGATCACCCGCCAGCTGACGGACCTCGTCTACAACATGAACCGCGCACACCTGTCCCAGCAGACACCAACGGTCTTCGAGACGCTTGATGACGCTGGCCAGCGCACGGCTGGGACCACCTATCTGATGTACAGGGGCCGTCACCGCCACGAGCCCCAGCGCGACACCACCCTGACGCGTTTTGCCTCGCGCTTGATGCGCCATCCGGTGATGGGCCCGCGCGAGCTGTTCTACGCCGACATCTTCGCCTCGCGTGCCACCGGCTGCCGCTCTGGCCTGGGCATGCCGGGGGTGCGCGACCGCCACTCCGGCTGCGTCAGCGCCTACATGGTCGAGCACGACCTGTTCGACTTTTTGCTGCTGTCGCTGCCGGACAACGACTGGTACTCCCACAAGCACGGGCCCGAGGGCCAGCTGCGCTCGATCGCCCAGGCCGATCTGCAGCTCGCCCGCGTGTTCGACGCCGGCGGGGGGATCGACAGCTTCCTGGAGGAGCACGCGGTGATCGTGATGGCCGACCACTCGCAGGCGCCCGTGGAGAGCACGATCGATCTCCAGGAGGAGCTCGCCGGGTTGGGGGTGCTCCAGCCGGAAGGCGCCAACCTCCTCGGCGCGCTGACCGGCACGCGCACCCAGTCCCGTACCCGGGGCGCGGATGATCAGGAACCCCGAATCGCCGTTTGTCCCTCCCAACGCGCGGCGATGGTGTACGCGCTGAATGAGGCCGAGCGTGACGCGATGCGCGCTTCGGTCGTGGCCCGCGCGCTGGCGATCGAGGGCGTGGACCTCGTCGCCTGGCTCTCCTATGACGCGCACGAGCGGCCTTCCGAGGGGGTCGTGCGCAGCCCCGGTCGCGGCGAGCTGCGCTTCGCCCCCGGCGGCGAGCTGCTCGACGCGCGCGGCGGGAGCTGGCACGTGGACGGCGCGCTGGGAGTGCTCGATGCGGCCGTGCGCGGCGGCGATAACGCGCTCACGACGCCCGCCTACCCCAACGCCCTGGCGCGCCTGTGGCCGGCACTCACGTGCCCCACCTCCGGTGAGGTGTTGCTGAGCGCTGCCCCCGGTTATGAGTTCGTGGACTGGGGTGGCGCCGCGCACGTCGGCGGCGGCAGCCACGGCTCGCTGCACGTATCGGACTCGCTCGGGGCGCTCGTCCTCTGCGGGGTGGATGAGTCGCCCGGGCGGGCGTCCAGTCCCTTGCCCGCCCAGTGGGCGATCGGCGACGTCGCCCCGCTCGTATTGCGGCACTTCGGCCTGACAGCCGGCGGCGAGCAGCCGCCGGTGGCGCTGTAAGCCGTTCGCGAACGCTCCCGTTACGCTCGCGTGGTGCGGCGCTCCCTGACCCTCATCGCCTGCGCGCTCGCTTGCGCGTTGCCCGCCACCGCGCATGCCGCGGCGGGCTCGCTCGGGAGCGCTCCGCAGCCCGCCAGGGCCGGTGCGGGCGCTCTGTCCGTGAGGACCGCGACAGGCGCTTCCTCGTCGTCCTCCTCATCAGCCGTTTCCGCGGCGAATCCCGAAGCCCCGGTCCCGGTGCCGGCCTCAGAGGAGCCGCCGGCCGGGCGCAGGCTATCGGCCAGCCAGGTGCTCGCGATTGCCGGGCGCTTGGCGAAGATGAAGTCCGTCCGGCGGGAATACCCCGGCTCCTACGGCGGTGCCTATTTGAAGCCCGCGTTCCACTGGCAGGTCAGCTACTTCTCCAAGAACGGCAAGAAGGAGATCGGACAGGTGATCATCGATGACCTGTCCGGCCGCGTCCTCGAACAATGGACGGGCTTTCAGGTCGCCTGGTCGATGGCGCGCGGCTATCGCGGTGCGTTCGGCGAGCACGTCAATGCGTTGTATATCTGGCTGCCACTGTGCGTGCTCTTCTTGCTGCCGTTTATCGACTGGCGCAGGCCGCTTGCGCTGCTGCATCTCGATCTGCTCGTGCTGCTCTCGTTCTCGGTCTCGCTCGCCTTCTTCAACCACGCGCACATCTACGCCTCGGTGCCGCTGGCCTATCCGCCGCTGCTCTATTTGCTCGCACGGATGCTCGCGCTGACACGGCGCCGCAGCCGCCAGCGAGGGGCGGGCTGGCATTGGGCGGGCGGGCGTCGCATCTCCTGGCTGGCGCTCGGCGTGGTTTTTCTGCTCGGCTTTCGCATCGCGCTGAACGTGACCGACTCGAACGTGATCGATGTCGGCTACGCCGGGGTGATCGGAGCCAGCAAGATCGTCCACGGCGGGGCGGGTGGGGCTCTCTACGGCCACTACCCGGCGGACAACGAACACGGTGACACCTATGGCCCCGTCAACTACGAGGCCTATGTTCCGTTCGAGCAGATCTTTGGCTGGAGCGGCAAGTGGGACGACCTGCCCGCCGCCCACGCCGCCGCGGTCGCGTTCGACCTGCTCGCTGTGGCGCTGATGTTCCTGCTCGGCCGTCGCATCCGCGGGCCGTCGCTGGGTATCGCCCTCGCGTACGCGTGGGTTTCCTATCCCTTTACGCTGTTTGCGCTGGAGAGCAACTCCAACGACACGCTCGTGGCCGTGCTGATCCTCGCGGCGCTCCTGCTCGCCAGCTCAGCGCCCGCACGGGGGGCGTTCGCGGCGCTGGCCGGCCTGAGCAAGTTCGCCCCGCTCGCGCTCGCGCCGCTGCTCGCAACCCACGGCCTGCGGGATTTAGCGCGCGCGCGCCGTCCACGCGCGCTTGCCCAGTTCCTGCTCGCCTTCGCCGCCACCGCCGCGCTGGTGTCGGTCCCCGCGCTGAGCCACGACTCGCTGCACACAATTTTGCAGCGCACGATCGACTACCAGGCCAACCGCAACTCGCCGTTCTCAGTCTGGGGCCTGTATGGCCTGCCAGGGCTCCAGCGGGTGGTGGCGCTCGCCGCGATCGCGCTTGCCATCGCGCTGGCGATCGTCCCGCGCCGGGACGATCTCGTTGGCCTGGCTGCGGGGAGCGCCGCGGTGATGATCGCCACACAGCTCGGGGTAGAACACTGGTTCTACCTCTATATCCCCTGGTTCTTTGGGCTCGTGATGATCGCGCTGCTCGGAACCCCACCGTCCCGCGCAGGCGTTGATGGCCCTACTGCGCTACAGGCGAGTCAGGCGCAGGCATCAGCACCTGCTCGATGGAGTCCGCTCGCAAGCGCGCCTCACAGCGGATCAGCACTCCCATGAGCCACGGGTCCTCCTCGGAGGTCTCAAAGCGCACTGGCATCTGCGTGAGCAGCGACTCGATCGCCTGCTCGCGCTTTACTCCGATCACGCCGCCGCGCGGGCCGGTCATACCGACGTCGGTGATGTAGGCGGTCCCTCCTGGCAGCACGCGCCCGTCCGCGGTGGGCACGTGCGTGTGCGTACCGACGACGGCCGTCACGCGCCCGTCGAGGTGCCAGCCCATCGCGACCTTCTCCGAGGTTGCTTCTGCGTGCACATCTACGAGGATGTGGTCGACGGCGCCGAGCTCCCGGAGTGCCACCTCGATCTCGGTGAACGCCGAGCGCCCTGCCCGCAGGTGCAGGTTGCCGCTCAGGTTGACCACGCCGAGGCGCACGCCGCCCTGCTCGACCACGCAGGTTCCGTGCCCCGGCTGGCTGCGCAGGAAGTTTGCTGGGCGCACGATCCGCGGCTCGGATTCCAGATAGGGGTAGATCTCGCGCCGGTGATAGGTGTGGTTGCCTAGCGTGATCGCATCGACGCCGGCACCGAATAGCTCATCGGCGGCCTTCGGTGTGATTCCCAGCCCGCCCGCGACGTTCTCGCCGTTGATCACCACGAAGGTCGGGTCAAAACGCTCGCGCAGGATGGGCAGGCAGCTGAGCAGCGTGCGCCGGCCGATGCCCCCGACGAGGTCGCCGACGAACAGGATGCTCACCGGCGCGTGCCCGGTCCTCGCCGCCTGCGACTCAGCCATACTCCACCCATGGTGGTGGGAGGCAGATGAGCGGCGTCCCCGAGAGCGAGCGGCAGGCAGCCTCGCCAAGCGCGCAAGAGCGGGAGCTGGCCGGCCCGCCGGGTGGGCAGGGATCCAATCCACCCCGCGTGGTCGTGCCCCGCTGGGTCCAGCTGGTGCTGCTGCCGGTCGCGCTGCTCGGGTGCTGGGCGCTGGCGAAAGCCGCTGGGAAAGTGCTGGTGATCTTCATCGTCGCAGGAGTCATCGCGTTGATCCTCAACCCGGCTGTGGCCTTCCTCCAGCGCTCGCGGTTTCCTCGCGGCCTGGCGGTGCTCGCCGTATACCTCGCATTCTTCCTGACGCTGGCCGGTATCGGCTTCTTGCTCGCCAACCCTATCTCCGATCAGGTGCGCACGTTCACGAACAACCTCCCGCACATCGTCGACGAAGCAAACAAGAAGATCGCCACGTTTCAGGGCGAACTGAACCAGCACGGCCTGCACGTGGAACTCGTCAAGCAGGGCAAAACGGCGCTGCAGAGCATCCAGGACAAAGTGGCCAAGAGCGCCGGCAAACTGGCGTCGTTCGGGGGCGCGTTGGCCACCGAAGCAGCCAACGCGATCTTCGACCTGATCCTCGTGTTCGTGCTGTCCGTGTATATGCTCGTCTACGGCGAGCGAATCGGGGCGCTCGTGCGCCGGGGCATGCCCCCAGGCGACGGGACGCCTGCGGATGACTACCCCACGCTCGTCCAGCACGCGATCTCGCGCTACGTCGGGGGACAGCTCCTGTTCAGCCTGATCATGGGCACGACCGCCGGCGTGTCGCTCTACTTGTTCGGCGTGCTCGGCATCTTCCCGGATGGCAGCAGGTACGCGGTCGTATTTGGCATCTGGGTTGGGTTCATGGAGCTGATCCCCTACCTCGGGCCGATCCTGGGAGCCCTGCTGCCTATCCTGGTGGCGCTCTTCACCGACCCAATTGCTGCCCTGTGGGTGGCGCTGCTGTTCGTCGGTCTCCAGCAGCTCGAGGGCCACATCGTGGCGCCGCAGATCTTCGGACACACGCTGCGCATCAACCCGCTGCTGGTCATCTTCGCGCTGCTGCTCGGCCTCCAGCTCTACGGGATCGTGGGCGCGCTGGTGGCGCTGCCGATCCTCTCGGTGCTGCGCGAGACGGCCGTCTACCTGAGCCGCCACCTGACGCTCGAGTCGTGGGAGCACTCACAAGACGGAGTTCTGTGAGCGGGCCGCTGGCCGGGGCCGGGCCTGTTCTGAGTGTCCGGGACCTCGCGATGCGCTACGGCGAGCGCCAGGCGCTGCGCGGCGTCAGCTTCGATGCTGGCGCGGGTGAGCTGGTGGCGGTCGTCGGGCCCAACGGCGCGGGCAAGACGACGCTCCTGTCGATCCTCGCGGGCATCCAGCGCCCGAGCGCGGGCAGCGTGAGCAGGGCTCCCCGCGAAGTCGGGTGGGTGCCTCAATCCTCCGCGGTCTATGCGAAGTTGTCGGTCGCGGAGAACCTCGAGTTGTTCGCCCGCCTGGAGAAGGTCGCCGACCCGGCACGGGCGGTGGAGCGGATGCTCGAGCAGACGGGCCTGGGCGAGCGAGCCGACGAGCAGGTGGGACGCCTCTCGGGCGGCAACCGTCAGCGCGTCAACGTCGCGATCGGCCTGCTCTCGAATCCTCCCGTGCTCGCGCTCGACGAGCCCTCTTCGGCCCTCGATCCGGCCCAGCGCGCGCGGCTGTGGGACTTCGTCGGAAGCCTGGCGGCCGCCGGCACGAGCGTGGTGTTCTCGACGCACGATGTGAATGAGGTGCAGCGCTATGCCAAGCGCGCGCTGGTGCTCGCTGGCGGGGAGCTGCTGTTCGACGGCTCCCCAGAGGCTCTCCTCGCCGCGGCCGGCGAGGAGAATGGAGACTTCGAGGGCGCGTTCGTGTCATTTCTGCGTGGGCGTGGTCACAGGTGAGGTGGCTGTTGCGAAAGGATCTGCTGATCCTGCGCCGTTCGCGCTTGACGGTGGCGCTGCTCGTGATCTACCCCGTGGCGATCGCGTTGTTGATCGGGCTGGCTCTCTCACGCGGCCCCACCAAGCCGCGCGTGGCGATCGTCAACGAAACTCCGCCGGGGCAGACGATCGCGGTCGGCAGCGAACACGTCGCCGTGGGACGGTACGCGGAGGAGCTGTTCAGCCAGGTCCAGTCCGTCCAGGCCTCCTCGCGAGCACAGGCGATCGCCGAGATCCAGTCCGGTCGCGTGCTGGCTGCGGTGGTGATCCCACGAAACATCGCCGCACGTGTCTCCTCCGGCCTGAGCCAAGCGAGTTTGGAAGTGCTGTACAACGGCAACGCTCTGGAGCAGTCCCTCGTGCAGTCACAGCTGAGCTCTGCGCTCGCTCAGGCGAACCTGGGGTTCTCCGAACAGATCCAACGCGCCGCTGCTCAGGCGATTGGCCTGCTGTTGAAGGGCGGCAACCTCGGCGTGCTCGGCGCGCCGCCGGACCTGATCGGCCTGCACCAGATCCCCTCTGGGCTGAAGGGCATCATCGCGCGCCAGCCGCCTGGTCCGGACCGCAGGCAGCTGGAACGGATGGATGCGTTCGCGCAGTTCGCCGCGCAGAACCTCGGCCTCGCCAAGAACGTGCTGTCGACGATCGGACAGCCGATCCAGATCAAGACGACGTTGATCGCCGGCCGGCGCACGCCGCTGAACACGTTCGCGGTCGTCGTCGCGGTGAGCATCTCGCTGATGTTCGTCGCCGTCCTGCTCGCCTCGGGCGGCGTCGCCCTCGAGCGCGAGGAGAACACGCTGCAGCGGCTCGTGCGCGGGCTGGCCTCGCGCGAGGGGCTGCTGGCCGAGAAGGCGCTGCTCGGCGCGGGCTGCTCGTTCTTGCTCGCCTTCGCGATGCTCGCGGGTATCGGTGCGTTTGTGAGCCTCGACTGGAGCCGTGCCGGGCTGTGGCTGGCGGCGCTCGCCCTCGGCGCGCTCGCGTTCGGAACGCTCGGCGTGGCGATCGGCGTGCTCGCCCGGGAGGTGCGTGCGGCGTCGCTGCTGGCCTTCCTGACGTCGCTGCCGCTGGCCTTCCTCGCGCTAGTCCCGGCGGGGGCGGTGGCAAGCGGCCTGTACGACGCGATCGGCGTGATCTCGTTCGTGTTCCCCTTCAAGGCGGCGCTGCAAGCGCTCGACGCGGCCGTCAATCAGTCCGCCCCCGGCATCGGGGTCTCCCTCGCGCACCTCGCCGGCCTGGTCGTGCTGTTCGGCGCGCTCGCGCGCGTGGGGCCGCGGCGATTGGACTGAGCGGGGGTATCCTGCAGGGCGATGGCCTTTCCCCAAACGCGCATGCGCAGGCTGCGCGCAACGGCTTCCCTGCGCGGGCTCGTGCGCGAGACGGAGCTCCGCTCTCACCAGCTTGTACTGCCGATGTTCGTTTCAGAGACCGCAGCGAACAGCGAGCCGATCGCGACGATGCCCGGCGTCGAGCGCCTGTCGGTGGCGGCCGCCGTCGAGGAGGCGCGCGAGGCGGCGGCGCTGGGGATAGCCGCGGTGATGCTGTTCGGCGTGCCGGCGGAGAAGGACGAGCAGGGCTCGGGGGCATGGGACGAGGAGGGCGTCGTGCAGCTGGCGACGGCGGCAATCAAGCGGGCGCTGCCGGACGTGCTGGTGATCACGGACGTGTGCCTGTGCGAGTACACCGACCACGGCCACTGTGGCGTGCTTGATATGGAATCCCACCCACCCGGCGCGGTGGACAACGACGCGACGGTCGAGTTGCTCGCGCGGGTGGCGGTCAGCCAGGCGCGCGCGGGTGCCGATCTGGTGGCTCCGTCGGACATGATGGACGGGCGTGTGCGCGAGATTCGCCAGGAGCTCGACGGCGAGGGCTTTGCCGAGGTGCCGATCCTCGCCTACTCGGCGAAGTTCGCCTCGGCCTTCTACGGGCCGTTTCGCGAGGCGGCGGGCTCTACACCGTCCTTCGGCGACCGGCGCGCCTACCAGCTGGACCCGGCCAACGGCGAGGAGGCGGTGCGCGAGGCACTGCTCGACGTGCAGGAGGGGGCGGACATGGTGATGGTCAAGCCGGCGCTGGCCTACGGCGACGTGATCGCGTCGGTCAAGCGCGCGACGCGCCTGCCGGTGGCGGCGTACAACGTCAGCGGCGAGTACGCGATGGTCAAGGCCGCGGCGGCGGCGGGCTACGTGGACGAGCGGGCCACGGTCTTGGAGATCCTCGCATCGCTGCGCCGCGCGGGCGCTGAGACGATCATCACCTACCACGCAAAGGATGCGGCCGGATGGTTAGCAGAGCAGACATGAGCACCGAGCCCGAGCCGGCTGGCGCACCGCCGCTCGCTGACGTGGCGGATCCGATGAGCCCGACGACGGCGCCGCCGAAGATCCGCAGTCGCAAGGACGGCGCCGCGATTGCGCTCGACGAGGTCGACCGCAAGCTGCTCAACCTGATGCAGGGCAGCTTCCCGATCGCGCCGCGACCCTACCGCCACGTGGCCGAGAAGGGCGAGGTGAGCGAGCGCGAGGTGATGGACCGCGTGCAGCACCTGCTGGACAAGCGCATCATCCGCCAGGTCACGCCGATCTATGACACTCGTGCCCTGGGCTACGGATCGATGCTCGTGGCCGCCAAGGTCGATCCCGAGAACCCGTGGCAGGCGGCCAAGATCGTCAACTCCCATCCCGGCGTTTCCCACAATTATCTGCGCAACCACGACTTCAACATGTGGTTCACGCTCGCGGTCGAGCCCGACTCGCGCCTGGGTCTCGAGGGGACGCTCGACGTGCTGCAGCGGCTGACCGGTGCCGAGTCGATTCGCCAGCTGCCGACGCTCAAATTGTTCAAGATCCGTATGGACCTCGAAATGGAGGGCGGTACCAAGGCGCTCACCAGCGAGGGTGTCGCCGTGGAGCCTGTCGACCTCGAGCCCGTTGCCTATGACGAGCTCGACAAGGATGTGATTCGCGCCACTCAGGGCGACATGCCGGTGATCTCCGAGCCCTACGCCCTGGCCGCCGCGCGCTTGGGCATCGATACCGGCGCGCTGCTCGAGCACATGCGGGGCATGCGCGAGCGCGGCCTCCTGCGCCGTGTGGCCGCGATTCTCTACCACCGCCGCGCCGGCTTCTCCGCGAACGGTATGGGTGTCTGGAAGGTCTCTCCTGAGCAGATCGCCGAGCTTGGACCGCGGATGGCGTCCTTCCGCGGCATCTCTCATTGCTACGAGCGCCCGATCTATGAGGATTGGCCGTACTCGGTGTTCACGATGGCGCACGGCCGCTCCAAGGAGGAGTGCGACGCGGTGCTGGATGCGATCGCCGAGCAGACGGGCATCCACGAGCGCGCCACGCTGTACTCCTCGACCGAGTTCAAGAAGATCCGCTTGCTGTACTTCACCGAGGACTTCAAGAACTGGGAGAGCCAGCACGCCTGAGCGTGGCTTCGTGACGACCTCGCTCACCGACACTCGCTCGAGCGAGCTCTATCGCCAGGCGCTCGAGGTCCTTCCGGGCGGGGTCAACTCACCTGTGCGCTCGATGAGCGCGATCGGGCGCGACCCGATCTTCATCGACCGCGGCGAGGGCGCCGAGGTGATCGACGTCGACGGCAACCGCTACATCGACTACGTCTGCTCCTGGGGCCCGCTGATCCACGGCCACGCCCACCCACAAGTGCTCGACGCCCTCGCCACGGCCGCAGCGAAGGGCACCAGCTTTGGCGCGCCAACGACCGCTGAGGTGGAGCTGGCGGTGGAGGTGACGCGCAGGATCGAGGGGGTCGAGATGCTGCGCATGACCTCCTCGGGAACCGAGGCGGCGATGACGGCCATCCGTTTGGCCCGCGCAGCGACCGGTCGAGAGATGCTGCTCAAGTTCGCCGGTGCCTACCACGGCCACGCCGACGGTCTGCTCGCACAGGCGGGATCGGGCTTGGCCACTCAGGCACTCCCCGCGAGCCCGGGCGTTCCCGCAAGCACAGCGGCCCGCACGGTGATCGTGCCATGGAATGACCCCGAGGCGCTGAGGGCCGCCACCGCGCGATACGAGTTCGCGGCGATCCTCGCCGAGCCGCTGCCCGCCAACATGGGCCTGGTCCCGGCGCAGGCTGGTTTCCTCGAGCTGCTGCGCGAGCAGGCCGACACGAATGGGGCGCTACTCGTGCTCGACGAGGTGATCTCAGGCTTCCGCGTGGCGCGCGGTGGTGCACAGGAATTGACAGGCGTGGGGGCCGATCTCACGATCATGGGCAAGATCCTCGGTGGCGGCCTGCCCGCGGCTGCGGTCGGTGGCCGGGCTGAGCTGATGCGCCTGCTGGCACCCGCCGGTGAGGTCTACCAAGCTGGCACCCTGTCGGGCAACCCGCTGGCGATTGCCGCGGGCCTCGCTACGCTCGCCCTGCTCGACGAGCCCGCCTACCTGCGCCTGGCCGCGGTCACACGGCGGCTCGCCGAGGGCCTGTACGAAGCGGCGGTGGGGTATCCGATCCAGGTTGCAAGCGTCCCCGGTTTGCTGACGGTCTTCTTTTCGGACAGTCCCATCAGGAGCTTCGAGGACGCGCGCAAATGCGACCTGCAGGCCCATGCGGCGTGGTGCCGGGAGCTGCTTTCGCGCGGCGTCTACGCACCCCCCTCGCAGTTCGAGGCCTGGTTCCCGTCCCTGGCGCACACCCCGGAGCACATCGAACGCACCGTCGCCGCCGCCACAGCCGCCTTTGCGGAGCTTGAATGAGCGGCTCGTCCACGCCCCCCGCCCCGAGCTCCTCGCTAGAGCGGCTGCGAGCGCTCCTGCTCGATGAGGGTGGCCTGATGGCGAGCCTGGTGGACCCCGCAGGCGCCGTTCCGCAGGTGCCGGCTGGCGAGGATCACGGGCTCGAGAGCCCCGCGCAGCTCGCCGCCTCGGGCCCGCGCGCCGAGGGTGCCCGCGAGGACTATGAGCTGCTGATGCAGGCAATCTACGAGGGCTACCTGCTGCACTACGGAACGCCGCGCGTGGCGCGCACATCCGAAGCGGACCTCAGCCTGCTGGCGGGCGACCGGCTGTATGCGCTCGGGCTGGCCCGCCTGGTCGCGCTCGGCGACACGGCGGCCGTGGCGGAGCTGGCGGACACGATCACGCTCAGCGCGCTCGCCCATGCTGCGAACAAGCCGGAGCTGGCCGGCGCGGTATGGGCAGCGGGCGCCCGCGCCGTCGGCTGGGGATCGAGCGAGGCCCACAGGCGCGCCAAGGACCTCGCGCTCGCGGGCGCCCCGGAGGCGATCGAGGCGATGCGCACAAGTTATGGGGGCCCACCCACCCGCGCCCCGGCCTCGCCCTGAATCGCGCCTCGATATTGTTCGTGGCGGTGCCAGACAAGCACACCCAGCACAAGTCCAAGTACACCGCCGACCGGGGGATCCCCGGCGCCTTCGAGGGCGAGACAGTCACGCGGCGGCGGTTCATGACCGGCACGGCACACACGGCGGGCGCGATCGCGGCCGGTGCCTTCACGCTCCCGGCGCTCGGCTTTGCGATTGGGCCGATCTTCAAAGAGCCACCGCATTTCTGGGAGGACATCGGCTCTACCACTGACTTCACCGCGGAGAACTACACGCCGGTGGTGATCACGATCACCCAGGGGATCGGCGAGGCTGGCAAGTCGACGGCGTATGTGCGCAAGTTCAATCCGGCGATCGACACCGACCCCTACGACCGCAACACGCCGTACATTGCGATCTCGACGCGTTGCGCCCACCTGGGCTGCCCGGTGCGCTGGGTGGATGCCGCGGAGCGCTTCATCTGCCCATGCCACGGCGGCGTCTACAACCTGCTGGGCCAGCCCGTTGGCGGGCCCCCGGTGCGGCCCCTGGACCGCTTCCCCACAAGACTCACCGGCGATCGGGTGCAGCTATACAGCGGGCGTTTCAGCGTCAACAGTGAGCTCAAACGCTTCTCCCCGCGCGACCCGGGAGAGCCGCTGGACGGCATCGGGCAGTACCTCTACCCGTCGCGACCGAGCGCACAGAAGTAGAGCCGACCGCCACCGTGCCCAAGCTCCCAAAGCTCCCCGCCCCCCCGCTCCCAGCCGCGCTGCAGGAGCCGCCCCCGCGCCCGGGCGAGGGTAACGGCACGGCCGGCCCGCTAGAAAGCGCCAAGGAGGCCGGGACCACGGTCGTCGACTGGGTCGACGAGCGCACCTCGCTGAGCGGCGCCGGGCGCTGGCTGATGTTCCGCAAGGTGCCGAAGGGGACCAACTGGTTCTACACGCTCGGCTCGGCGACGATGTTCGCGTTCCTCTCCCAAGCCGTGACCGGCGTATTCCTGGCTATGTACTACCGCCCGGATCCCTCGGGCGGGGCGTATGAATCGATCAGGTACGTCACCAACGATGTGTTCCTCGGCCAGTTCGTGCGCGGCATGCATAAGTGGGGATCGAGCGTGATGGTGGTCCTCGTATTCCTTCACATGGGCAGGACGTTCTTCTTCGGCGCCTACAAGTATCCGCGCGAGCTGAACTGGGTGATCGGCGTCGTGCTGCTGATCCTGACGATGGTGATGTCCTTCACGGGCTATTTGCTGCCCTTTGACCAGCGCGCCTACTGGGCGACGATCGTGGGCGTCAACATCAATGGTCTCGGTCCCCTGGTCGGCCCGTACCTGAGCGACTTCCTCAGAGCGGGCCCTGAATTCGGGGCGACGACGCTGTCGCGCTTCTATGCGATCCACATGCTGCTGATCCCTGGCGCACTGGTCGCGTTGATCGGTGCGCACCTGTACCTGGTTGCAAAGCTAGGCACAACCGCGCCGCCGTGGATCAAAGCCGAGCAGAACCCCGAGTTGCGCAAGGCTGACGCATGAACCAGCGCGAGAAGGAGGAGTACCTCCGCGAGTACGGCATCCTGAAGGCGCAGGGCAAGCCGTTCTTCCCCTATGCGGTCGCCAAGGACGGGGCGATGGCGGTTGTCGTGATGGCGGTCATCATCACGATGTCGCTGGTGCTCGGCGCGGAGCTCGGCTCCAAGGCGAACCCCACCACCACGACCTATGTGCCACGTCCCGAGTGGTATTTCTTCTTCCTGTTCGAGGTCTTTCGCGTGCTCAAGGTGCCCAGCCTCGTGGGGCTGGCCGGGATCGGCATCCCTACGCTGGGCATGATCCTGCTGTTCCTGCTGCCGTTCTATGACCGCGGCCCCGAGCGTCGCCCCGAGCACCGCCCAATCGCCACGATCACGGGCATCTTCGTGATCGGGGCGATGGCACTGCTCACCTACCAGGGCGCGAGCGCCGGCTCACCGACCGCGATTGAAATGGCCACGCCGAAGGCCACCCTTCAGGCTGGTGGCAAGACGCTCGCCGAATACGAAGCTGGCAAGGCGGTCGTTGCCCAGTCGGGGTGTGAGGCATGCCACAAGATCGGCGAGAACGGCAACGCCGGGCCGGGCCCTGACCTGACGCACATCGCCTCGCGGCTGCCTGCGCAGGGGATTGCGCGCACGCTGGTGAACCCCACGGCGCCGATGCCCTCGTTCAAGAACCTGCCGCCGCAGAAGTTCAATGCGGTTGTCGCCTTCCTGTCGCAGCTGAAGTAGCTGAGGCAAGCCATGCCAGCGCCTCCGAGCACCGGACCGAGTGGCGTAAACGGGTCCTCGCCGGAGGACGATGATCAGACTTCCCCCTCCAATCCGCCAGCGGGAACGCTTGAGGCGAAACAGGTGCGGGCGATGTTCGACGGTATCGCGGGTGTGTATGACCTGCTGAACAGCGTTATGACGGCAGGGCTGCACCACCGCTGGCGGGAACGGGCGGCCGATCTCGCCAGCTTGGGTCCGGGTGACCGCGTGCTCGATGCCGCGACCGGCACAGGCGATTTGGCGATCGAGCTCGCGCGGCGGGTGGCTCCCGGAGGGGAGGTGGTGGGCAGCGACTTCTCCGAGACGATGCTCGACCGCGCCCGCGGGAAGCCCAAGCCCACGGGCGCGGGGCTGCGCTTCGAGTGGGGTGATGCTTTGGATCTGCCCTATGAGAACGAGTACTTCGACGCCGCGACAGTCGGATTTGGCGCCCGCAACTTCGCTGATCTCGGGCGCGGGCTGCGCGAGCTGGCCCGCGTCGTGCGCCCCGGAGGAAGGGTGGTGATCCTCGAGATCACCACGCCGAGGAAACAGCCGCTGTCGCTGTTCTTCGGGCTGTGGTTCGAGCGTGTCGTGCCCGCTCTCGGGCGGCTGTCCGGGAACAGCGACGCGTATAGCTACCTACCGAACTCAGTCAGGCGCTTCCCCGAGCCCGCTGGGCTGGCAGCGGAGATGGAACGCGCGGGCCTGCAGGAGATCCACTATCTGCTCACCGCCGGAGGCATCATCGCGATCCACAGCGGTACGGTTCCCCCCTCACCGGGACAGCAACAGCGATGAGCACGGTTCCAAGCACGGCCAGCGGGGAGCGCGGTGAGGAAGTGGACAGAGTCGAGGCGATCATGCGCCGCGGCGGGGCGAGGCTGCGTGAGCGGATGGAGAGCACGGAGCTGCACCTGGAGCGGGTGACGGCGCAGGCCGGCGTGCCGCTGGCGGGGCACGCGAGCGCGACGATCATGGCGGGCGGCAAGCGGCTGCGCCCGCTGCTGGTCGTGCTCGCCGCCGAATCCGCCGGCTGCCCACAGGACATGAGGGAGGGGGAGGAGCAGCTCATACGGGCAGCGGTGGCGGTCGAGCTGGTGCACTCGGCGACGCTCGTGCACGACGATTTGATCGACGGCGCGAGGCTGCGGCGGGGGCATCCGACGGTGGCGGCGCTCGCCGGCCGTGACGTTGCGCTCGCCACTGGCGACCTGCTGTTCTCACGCGCGTTCGGCGAGCTCGCCAAGAACGGCTCGAGCGCCCAGCTGAGCGCCCTGTCCGCCGCCAGCTCCGCACTCGCCGAAGGCGAGCTGCTCCAGCGCGAGGACGCCTACGCCCCGCACGTCACGGTGGAGCGCTATATGAAGCGTTGCGAGCTGAAGACCGCCGCGCTATTCGAGGCCGCCTGCCGTCTCGGGGCGCTGATGGCGCCCGCAGGGGACCCGTCCGCCCTCGCGGGCGCACTTGGGGGATTTGCCCGGCGGATCGGGCTGGCCTTCCAGATCCTCGATGACGTGCTCGACGTGTCGGGAGAAGTGGAGCGCACCGGCAAGGCGCGCGGCACCGACCTGCTCGATGGCACGGTCACGCTGCCGTTGATCCTCGCCCGCGCGCACGAGCCGCAGCTCGCCTCCTTCGACCTGGCGACGCTGGACGGGGCGAGCGGGCACCAAAAGGCGGAGGAACTGTGCGAGCGGATCGCGGCCACGGGCGCGCTCGGGCAGGCCCGTGAACAGGCCCTTCAGCTCGTCGCAGAGGCCAAGGCGGAACTGCCCGCGATCCTCCCGGGCGGGCGCTCTGCGCTGCTGGAGCTCGTCGCCGACGCAGTCGTCGAACGCTACAGCTAGAAGTCTGAGGGGACGATCAGGTCGGCGTCGAGCGCGCGGACGAAGAACTCGACTTCGTCCTTCATGTTGGCCTGGGTTAGCTGTTGCAGGTCGCCGAGCAACGCACCGGCGGCGCGGTCGAGCTGCTCGTCGAGCTGCTCTACGGCCTCCTGCTCGAACACGCCTTCGCGGCGGGACTCGCACTCGGGGCAGCGCAGGACGATTCGCCAGTGCCGCGGCCCTTCCTCGATCCAGTCCAGCGGGTACACAAGATCCCCGGCGCAGTGGAAGCAGACGTGCAGGGGATCGGGCACACAGGCGCTATCCGGGGCGGTGGGAGCCGCAGGAGCGCCAGCACCAGCTGGCGCCGCTGCCTGGTTCTGGTTGCGGTAGACGACATCAATCTGCTTGCCGCTGGGCAGCCGCACGCGATGACGGGTGTGATGGCTTCTGTTGGGTTCCATGCCTGATCTGCGAGCTTCATCGACTCTTGCGCGGGGCGCCTTTAGCATGCTGCTCGTAGTTCGGAGGTTTGCGTAGCGCTGCTCAACCGGCCCTCAACGGTCGGCTTCAGGCGCGGAGGAAAGACCCATGCGCCGGGGATAAAGCAGCGATCGCGGTGGTAGGTTCATATGAGCCATGGCCACCACGATCCGCGCGATCGGCCACGATGAGCGGCTCAGCCTCGTGGACCATCTCGATGAGCTGCGCACCCGCTTGATCGTCAGCGCGGTCGCGCTGGCGATCGCGTTTGGGTTCTGCCTGTGGCAGAACCATGCGCTGCTGCAGGTGATCAACGAACCGCTGAGCAAGCAGACCGAAAAACAGGTCGCGAAGGGTCACGGGCCACTCGGCCAGACAGCGCTCGCTCAGCAGGCGGTGCTGAAAGTCGCACACGACACGCAGGCGATCGTGCGTGTGCTGAGCGCACCGGGGAGCGGCCTGTCCTCCGCTACGCGCGCGCAGCTCGCGGGCGAGCTTCCCACCCTGCGCGCCGATGTCGGGAAGGTCCCCCGGGTTCCGGAAGGCAACAAGCCGGTGACACTGGGCATCGGTGAGCCGTTCACGACCACCATCACCGTGACGCTGTTCTTCGCGCTGATCATCGCGTTGCCGGTGATCCTGTTCGAGCTCTACGGCTTCGTCCTGCCGGCATTCAGCCCGAGAGAGAGGCGCATCGCCCTACCGTTGCTCGCCGCGATCCCGTTCCTGTTCGTGATCGGTGCGGCGTTCGGTTACTTCGTCGTCCTGCCGGCCGCGGTGAGGTTCTTCCAGAACTTCAACAGCGGTGAGTTCAACGTCCTGGTGCAGGCCAACCAGTACTACAAGTTCGCGGCGACCGTGCTGCTGGCGATGGGCTTGGTCTTCCAGGTACCTGTGGCGATCCTTGGCGCCACCCGCGTTGGGATCGTCACCCCCAGGCAGCTGCGCAAGAACCGCAGCTACGCGATCGTAGCCTGCGCCGTGGTGGCTGCTTTCCTGCCCGGGGACGCGGTTACGCTGGTGCTCGAGACCGTGCCTCTGTATGTGCTCTATGAGGCGAGTATTCTGCTTGCCTCGGTATTTGAGCGGCGCGATGCTGCCCGCGCGAGAGCGCAGGCTGCTGAACATCCCCCACAGGAGCACCCGCCAGCACCGAACGCCGCCGCGGAGCCAACTGTGCAGGAGATAATCGACCACGTTGACAGAGATCTCTCGGACTAGATGGCCACCCTTCGCCCACCCGCGCGGGTACGTCCGTAGAATCGACCACCTGATGCTGTTCGATCTAAGAGGACGTGGCCGTCGTCGGATGGTTCGGGTGATCTACACGGGCCTAGCCCTGTTGATGGGCGTCGGCCTGGTCGGCTTTGGGATCGGGGGAGGCTTTGGGGGCGGCGGGCTGCTAAACGCGGCGACCGAAAACGAAGGCGCTAACAGCGCGAGCTTCGCCAGCCAGATCAAGAAGTACGAAAAGCAGACTAAGCAGCAGCCGGCGAACATCAGCACGTGGGAAAAACTGACCGAAGCCCTGTTGCACGAAGCTGGTGGCGAAGCGTATGTGACGAGCACGGGTGCCGTCACTAGCAGGGGCAAGGAACTCTTCTCCAAGGCCGCCCGGTCGTGGAGCGGCTACCTGGCGCTGAACCCGCCCAAGCCCAGCGCAAAGCTCGCCCAGCTGGTGCTGCCGATCTACGCGGCGGCAGGCCTCAACCAGCCCAGCGAAGCCGTACAGGCGCTGCAGATCGTGATTGCCGCCAAACCAAATAGCGCTTCGCGCTATGCCGAACTCGCCGAGTACGCCTACAAAGCGAAGAATGTCCGTCTCGGCGATCTGGCCGCCGAAAAGGCGGTCAGCCTCGCACCGGCGGCGCAGCGCCCCCAGCTGAAAACCCAGCTGGCGCAGATCAAGAAAGAAGCGAGCGCCCCCACAAAAGCGAGCGCCCCGGCGGTTGGCTCAGGCTCGGGCGGGACCATCACCGTGGGCGGCAAGACATATCCCATCAAGCCGGGCACGAAAAAATAGGCCGTGGGCAGCGTGTGCAGCGCCTGCTTGGCTAGAATCGCAGTCCGAGCCGGTGCAGACCTCGCCGGCGCCCTCACGGGCCGTTAGCTCAACCGGCAGAGCAGGGGCCTCTTAAGCCCAAGGTTGCAGGTTCGATTCCTGCACGGCCCATCCGCATGAAAGGCTCACCCCGGCGACAGGCCGGCGATTGATGGATCGCCGGCGCCGAGGGTCGTTTGCATGCCAGCGTCGGTCCAGATCACCTGCTCGCGCCCGGGGCCCACTCCCACGAGCGTGACAGGCGCCCCTGTGTGCTCTGAGACGAACTGCAGGTACTCCCGCGCCGCGCCGGGCAGGTCGGAGAACGTGCGGCACTCGCCGAGATCCTCCTGCCATCCGCGCAGCTCGGTCAGCTCGGCGGTCGTGTGGTGGAGGACCGTCTGGTGGTAGGGGAAGTCCTTGAACTCGGCACCCTCGGCGCCGCGGTAGCTCGTGCACACCTGGATCCGGTCCAGGCCAGAGAGCACATCGAGCTTGGTGATCACGAGCGCCGTGAGCGTGTTCAAGCGAGCGGCGTAGCGCAGGGCGACGAGGTCCAGCCAGCCAGTTCCTGCGTGGGCGCCCGGTCGTCGTGCCGAACTCGCCTCCGCGCTTGCGGATCAGCTCACCCATCTCGTCGTGCAATTCGCTCGGGAAGGGCCCAGCGCCGACGCGCGTCGTGTATGCCTTCGAGACCCCCCAGATCTCATCGATGTCCTTCGGCCCGACCCCGGTCCCCACGCAGGCGGCGCCTGAGAGCGGGTTGGAGGAGGTGACGAACGGATAGGTGCCGTGATCGATGTCGAGCATCGCTCCCTGCGCACCCTCGAAGATCACGAGCTCCTCGTTATCGAGCAGCTCCCACATCAGTTTGGCGGTGTCGGCGATGTGCTGCTCCAGGCGGTGTCCGTAGGTCAGGTACTCCTCGGTCATCGCGTGCAAGTCGAGCGTCGGGTCCTTCTCGAAGGGCCTGAGCGAAAGGCGCTTGGGCTCCATCGCCGCGACGATCTTCTTCTTGAGGATCTTCTCGTCGAGCAGATCCTGCACGCGAATTCCCAGCCGCGCCGCCTTATCGGCGTAGCAGGGGCCGATACCCCGGCGGGTCGTACCGATCTGGCGGCTGCCCAGTTTGGCCTCGCCGGCCGAATCCAGGAGCAGGTGGTAGGGCATGATCAGATGCGCGTTTGAGGAGATTCGCAGCCCGCTCACGTCGATCCGCCGCGCGCGCAGCCCGTCGAGCTCCTCGATCAGGACCTTGGGGTCGATCACGACGCCGTTGCCGATCACGCAGCGCTTGCCCGGGTAGAGGATGCCGGAGGGGATCAGGTGCAGCTTCCACTCCACGTCCCCACGCACGATCGTGTGGCCGGCGTTGTTGCCGCCCTGGAAGCGCACGACCGCGCCTGCTCGCTCGGCGAGCAGGTCGGTGATCTTTCCCTTCCCCTCGTCGCCCCATTGGGCGCCGACAATGACTATTCCGGGCATCGCCAGTGAAGTTTACGGAGGGCCTACTGCGCGTAGCGCTCGCCGGCGTAGTTCAGGAACTTCGGGTATTCCTTCTGGAAGGTGAGCGTGACTTTGCCGACGGCCCCGTTACGGTGCTTGGCGATGATCAGGTCGGCCTCGCCCGGGCGCTCGGAGTCCTCGTCGTAGTACTCGTCGCGGTAGATGAACATCACCAGGTCGGAGTCCTGCTCGAGGTTTCCTGACTCGCGCAGGTCTGAGAGCTGCGGTTTCTTGTCCGGGCGCGACTCGACCGCGCGGCTCAGCTGGGAGAGGGCGATCACCGGCACGCCGAGCTCACGGGCGAGGATCTTCAGGCCGCGGCTTAGCTCGCCGACCGCTGTGACGCGGCTGTCGTAGCGGCTGTCGGTGCGCATCAGCTGCAGGTAGTCGATGATGATCAGCCCGAGGCCGCCCTCGCATTGGCTGTGCAGGCGGCGGGCCTTTGCGCGGATCTCGAGCATGCCGACGTCTGAGGAGTCGTCCACCCACAGTGGCGCTCTTGCCAGCCGCTGGCTGGCGTCGAGGATCTTCGGCCAGCGCTTCTCCGCCACCCGCCCCTTGCGCAGCTCCTCGCCCTTGATGCGCGCTTGGGAGGCGACGAACCGCTGGGCGAGCTCGGCCTCGGCCATCTCCAGGCTGAACAGCGCCACCGGCTTGTTGTGCTCTACTGCGGCGTTCTCCGCGATGTTGCACACGAGCGCTGACTTGCCCATCGCCGGGCGGGCGGCGATGATGATCAGGTTGCCGGGCTGAAAGCCGCCGGTGATCTCGTCGAGGTCTTTGAATCCGGAGGGCGTGCCCGTTAGGGAGGTGCCCTCGATCGAGAGCCGGTGCAGCTTGTCGAGCTCCTCATCGAGCACCTCTTCGATCGCGCGAAAGTCCTGCTGGCGATCGTCACGGGCGACCTCGAGCATCGCCTTCTCGGCCTGCTCGACGAGCTCGCGCGGGGCGGCCCGGTGACCGAGCACGCTCTCCTGGATCTCATACGATGCCCCCAGCAAGCGCCGCAACAGTGCGTTCTCGCGCACGATCTGCGCGTAGCGGCGGGCGTGCCCGGCGGCCGGTACGACGCCGGTCAGGCCATCGACTGTGGCGATCCCGCCGGCTTCTTCGAGCTTGCCGCTCTGGCGCAGGCGGTCGGCGACGGTGAGCACGTCGACCGGCTCGGACTCGTTGTAGAGAGCGAGCATAGCTTCGTAGATCGTCCCGTGCCGCTCGCGATAGAAGTCATCAGCGCGCAGGCCCTCTTCGATCACCAGCGCGTACAGCGAGCGGTCCGAGAGCAAGATCGAGCCCAGCACCGACTGCTCTGCCTCGAGATTGTGGGGAGGTGCAAGCACCCCCGCTGGAGCGCCTGCCTTACCGTTGGTTACCGAGACCGCGCTCATGCCTTGCGCGAGTGTAGGCCGGTGCCCACTTCCGCCGAGCGGGTCTCCCCGCTATCTCGGACGAAATTGCTGGCTGAGAAATTGCCCCCCACGAACACATGTTCTCAAAGCGCTCAGACGGGTCTGCGCGTCTGAGCGCAGGACCGGCTGGCGGCCAGCTACTTCTTGGCGACGATCATCACCCAACAGGCGCCCGCCCAGGCCCGGAGGGCGGGCCATTCAAACCCCTCCCACGTTTCGTCACGTCCGCCGGCGAGAAACGCTCCCTGATCACTTCTTCGCGACGATCATCGTCTTGATCGTCGCGGTCACTCCCTCGACGACCTCGACCTCGACCATGTAGGTGCCGACACTCTTGATCGGCTCGGGCATGTGAACGCCGCGTTTGTCGATTTTCAGCCCGCGTGCTTCGCGCACTGCGGTGGCAATGTCCTGGGCGTTAACCGACCCGAACAGCCGGCCGTCGGCGCTGGCCTGCTGGGGAATCGTGAGCACCGTGCGGTTCAGCAGGTTGACGTTCTCCTGGGCTTTTTCGACCGCGTTCTGTGCCGCTCGCTCGGCCGCCTGCTGGCGCTCGCGGATTACTTCGATCGCGCCTTTGGTGGCAGGCTGGGCCAGCTTGCGCGGAATCAGGAAGTTGCGCAGGTAGCCCTTGGAAACGTCGACGACGTTGCCCTGCTCGCCGAGCGTCTCGACATCCTGCAGAAGAATTGCTTCCGGAATAGGTCCCCACCCACCCCTAGCGTTCCCGGTCGCCGCGGTCGCGCCCACCGCGAGGGCTGTCCTCGCGGCCGCCCTCGTTCACGTACGGCAGCAGCGCCAGCTCGCGGGCTCGCTTTACCGCGGTGGCGATCTGGCTTTGATGACGACGGCAGGATCCGGTGATCCTCCGTGAGCGGATCTTGCCCTTCTCGGAGATGAACTTCTGCAGCATCGACACGTCCTTGTAGTCGACCTGCTCGACCTTGTCCTTGCAGTGCTGGCATGACTTGCGCCGGCCGCTTCCGGCTGGACCCTTCCTATCTCTGCGGCGAACAGGCTTGCCGCGACCGCGCGCTTTTGCCACTGGCTACTCCTTGTGCTTACTAGAACGGAATGTCGTCGTCGCCGGCCCCGCCGGCAACAGGTGCGGGCTGGAAATCACCCTCGTTTACTGGGATATCGCTACCCGCCCCGTTGACGGCTGGCCGGTCTGAAATCGGACCGCCTCCGCTGGGGGCATCATCGCGCGAGCCCAGGAACTGCACCGAGTCGGCAATGATATCGGTTGCCTGGCGCTTTGCCCCGTCCTGTGCTTCCCACTCACGCCACTCCAGGCGCCCATCGATCGCGACGGGCCGTCCCTTGGAGAGGTACTTAGCGGCGTTTTCGCCCTGCGCACCCCACACGGTGACGTTGAAGTAGTTCGGCTTGTCCTCCCACTCGCCTGTGCTCCCATTCTTGCGGCGCGTGTTGCACGCAATGCGCAGGCTGCATACCGAGTTGCCGCTCGGCAGCGAGCGCAGCTCGGGATCTGCGGTCAGGTTTCCGGTCATCACGACCCGGTTGATGTTGGTGGCTCCCACGGTCTTCTTCCTTTCGGATGTTCTCCCCCCCGCTCGCGAGGGCTCGTCGCTCTTCTTGTGTTTGGTCTTGCTTGCGTTTGAGCTTCGAGTCTAGAGGCGCCTTCGGTTACAACTCTCGATCGGAGGTGCCACCACCCGCTAGTTGCGAGGAATGCAGCGCTGCGTTCAGCGCTCTGCTGGCTCGTGCGGGCCGGACGAGGACTGTTCAGTACGCCCGCGGGAGGAGGTTCTGAAGATCTCGTCCCAGTAGGGGGCGCTGATCCCGAAGCCGCGCGTGTCATCCTGGAAGTGATGGCGCATGTGCCGTTCGCGCAGCATCCTGCCGAGCGGGCCGCGGGGGCGGAAGTGGTGGATGTAGTAGTGGGTCATGTCGTACGCGAGGTAGCCGGCGAAGAACCCAGCTCCCAGCCCTGGCGCGTAGGTGGAGCCGAAGAGCAGGTACAGGACCCCGAACACAGCCGCTCCCAGGGGCACGCTCACCGCGGGTGGCATCACCAGGCGCAGCGGATCGTTGGGGTGATCGTGATGGATGCCGTGGATGATCCAGTGCAGCCGCGCGCCAACGCCCTCCTGCGGTTCGAAGTGGAACACGATCCGGTGCAGCCAGTACTCGAACAGCGTCCATATCGCGTAGCCGCTGATCGCCAGCAGGATGGTGCCTAGAGCGGTCGTCTTGGAGAGCTCCCACGCTGTCAGGAGGAGTACTGCGGGCGTGAAGATCAGCACCGGGACCACGGGATGTACGCGCGAGAGGACATCGAGCAGCCGCGAATCAAACATAGGCGGGGAGGCCCGCAGCACATCGGTCCTGCTCGCCGGGGAATCGCTCATGTCTTCGGCCCAGGCCATGTGAGCAATTTTATTACCCGTTCGGAGTTTGTGTAAGCGCGACGCGGCGAAATACTAAGCCGGCTCGCTGAGCACGGCCGGGGTTGCGAGGGCCTCAGCGGTGGGCTCTGCTGCGACGGTCTCAGCCGTGGGCTCCGCTGGGAGGCTCTCCGCCTCAGCCGCGGGCGCTACTTCATCAGCCTCGGGGACGGGTGCTGCCTCAGCCTCCGCCGCAGGCGCCGCCTGCGCTCGCGGGGCCGCTCCGGCTGGCGGCATCTCCGGCGCCTCGGGTGTGCCCGGCGCGAGCTTGATGATGCGGAAACGGATGACCTCGTCGGTGATCCCCAGAGTACGATTCAAGGTGCTGAGCAGCTCCGGTGTGGCGTGAAACTGCAAGAGGTGGTACTCGGCGCTGGTCTTGTGATCGATTTGGTAGGCCAGCGTCCGCTCGCCCCACTCGTCATGGCGCAGCAGCTGCCCCTGAGACTCGATCGCCGTGCGGGCGCCCGCGACGACTTTCGCGCGCGTGGGCTCCCCGGCTTGGAGGTCGAGCATCAGCACGAGGTCGTATGTGGGGGCGGGCAGCGTCATCGAACGGCGACGAAGGTTAGCGCGTCTGCGCCTGCGGGCCTGTCCCTATGGGCGATCCCGCCGACCGCAGACCGTCCGGCACGCTGCGCTCAGGAGAGGCCCTTCGCGCGGATGTCCGCCAGCTGCTCGTCGATCCAGTCGCCCGGGTCGCGGGAGGTGACGATCTCCGCCAGCCCTCTCGCCCGCCGCTGGCGCTCAGCTCCATCCATCGTCAGCGCGGCGTGGATCGAGTCGGCCGTCTCCTGGATGTCGAACGGGTTGACTGAAAGCGCGAACTCGCCGAGCTCCTCGTGCGCGCCGGTGTTCTCGGAGAGGATCGAGACGCCGTCGCGCTCGTTGACGATCGGTCCCTCCTTGGCGACCAGGTTCATGCCGTCGAACATCGCGTTGACGAGCAGCACGTCGTAGTGCTTGTAGGCCGCCATCGCCTCCTCCAGGTCGTCGCGGAGCTTCAGCTGGATCGGCATCCAGTCGGGTGTGCCGTGGCGGTGGTTGACAACGGCGACGAGCGCCTCGATGCTCTCGAGGTACTCGGCGTACTGGGGCACATCGGTGCGTGAGGGCATCATCTGTGCGATGAACGTGACGCGCTCTGAGAACTCGGGGTGCTGCTCGAGGAACAGGTCGAACGCGGAGAAGCCGCGGAGCACGTTCTTGGAGAGATCGGCGCGGTCGACGCGCAGGATCAGGAAGTCGCGGCGGCGGCGCAGCAGCTCGTCCTCGAACTCGCCGACGCGCTCGCTCTGGGCTACCTGCCGGGTGGCGCGGTGGTCGATCGGCAGGGGATAGGCGCGCACCCAGACCTCCCGCTCGCCGAAGCGCACGACGCCGCGCTCGAAGTCGACCTCGAGATCCATCAGGTCCTGGCAGCACTGCAGGAAGTTGCGCCGGTAGGAACGGGTGTGGAAGCCGATGATGTCGTTGGCCAAGAGGCCCGTATAGATCTCCTCGCGGATGCGGGAGGGCAGCACCCGCCAAGCGTCGGACTGTGTCCAGGGGATGTGGATGAAGTGATGCAGGAACACGTCCGGTCGCGCTTTGCGCACCAGATCCGGGAGTGTGTAGAGGTGGTAGTCGTGGACCATCACGACCGGCTCAGGGACGTCGTCGAGCTCCTCCACGACGGCTCGCGCGAGGTCCTCGTTGACGGCGTTGTAGCCAAACTCGAAGGCCTCGATCTCCTCGCGGCGGATGTCGGGGGCGTTGGAGAGATCCCAGAGGTAGTGCTGGATGAACCACAGCATCGGGTTGGCGAAGACGTTGTAGAAGCGGTCGTAGGCTTCCGGATCGCTCACGACCAGCCTTACCTGGAACTCGCCTCCGGCGGGGGAGCGCACCGGAAAGGACCGTCCAGCGTTGGCGCGCGAGACCTCGGCATCGTGCTCGTTCATCGCGGATGCGATCCAGATCGCTTCGCGGTGCGAGGCCAGGCCCGTGAGCGCCGTGACCAGCCCGCCGGAGCCGCGCTGGATCTCGCCGTGAGAATGGAACGTGACTGGTCCCCGGTTGGACACCAGCACCAGCGGAGCCCGCCCGGCGCTCATGCTTCCTTTAGCTCATTGAAGATCTTCAGATAGTCGCGCAGGTAGCGCGGCATCAGGAAGTGGGCGCGTACGTGCTCCTTGCCGCGGCGGCCGAGGAACTTGCCGAGCGCCGGGTCTTTGAGGATCTCCAAGGTACGCTCGGCGCACTGCTCGGCGCTCGAGACGAGAAAGCCGGTCACGCCGTCCTCGATCTGCAGGGGAATGCCGCCGACGTTGCCGCCGATGAAGGGACGGGCCTTCCAGATCGCCTCTGAGACGGTCAGGCCGAAGCCCTCGCGCGTGGACTTCTGGATCAGGACGTCGGCGTGGGACTGAAACGCGTTGACCTCGATCGCGCCGACATTGTTGAAGTTGTTAAGGATGTGAATGTCGGGGTCGCCATCCGCGTGGGCGATCGTGGCGTTGAAGAAGTCCCAGCCCTCGGGGTCATCCGAGGCCATCGACCCGACCAGCGCGAGCTGCATGTTGGGGACCGCGGCCTTGACCGTGCGGTAGGAGTCGATCACGCCGAGGGGATCCTTCCAGGGGTCAAAACGCGAGACCTGGCACATCAGGGGCCGGTCGATGTCGATGCCGAACTGCTCGCAGACGAAGGAGGCGTCCTCGGGGAGCAGTGCCATGTTCTTAGGTGTAAGGGGGTCGATTGCGGGGGGCACGACGTTGACGTTGCCACGCATGCCCGCAGGGACATAGTCAGACATGTGAAAGAGGGACTGCGGGTAGTCGGCGATGTAGGGGAGCAGTTGGGCGATCGTCTGGGGGTTGGGGGTAGAGAGGTCGATGTGGCAGCGCCACACCCAGCCATTTGCCTTCTCCGGCACGAGCTTGTGCAGCGCGGCGGGCTGCGGGTCGTGGACGAGGCAGACGTCCCAGCCGCCTGACAGCTCGCGGGCGTTCATCTCGTTGTAGCGCCGCCAGGTCTCCCACTGTTCCTCGTCGAGGTCCTGGGGAGCGCCCTGGAGGGCGTTGTGCATCAGCTTGGTGGCGTTGAAGAACTCCTCCCGGCCGTAGATGACCTGCCACTCGCAGTCAAGGCCCACGTCGCGCATCAGGCCCACGAGCGTGTAGAGGATCTCCGAGACCCCTCCACCAAAGGCGGTCGCCGAGATGTGCACGACGCGCTGGCCCTTTAGCGGCCCGGCGAGCTCGTGGATTTCGGCGATCAGCTCCTTGCCGCAGATGTGGGTGTAGTCGGAAAGGGTCTTGTGGCCGACGGCTACGGGTTGGAGCACGCGGCAGCACGATACCTAAAGGCCTGTACGGATAAGCGGATACGGAGATTTCATTTTCAACCCGACTAACTGCAACAGCATTCAATAAAGCCCCGGGGCCCAATGAACTGAGCCTGCCTGTGGGCCCGAGGACCGCAGACGGGACTAAGGTCTCTGCCAGATGCTGAACTGGCGCCTCTACCGCGCGACTTTCGTGCCGTTCCTGGTTGCCTTGGGCGTGGCGGCGTTCTCGCTGGGCGCGCGCCCGCAGCCGCTGACATCGACGCTGGCCCCTGACGCGTTTGATGGTGCAAGCGCGTTCGCTGAACTGAAGAGCCTGGCGGCTGAATTCCCGGACCGCCGGCCGGGTAGCGCAGGCGATCAGCGGCTGGCCGCGCGGGTCGCACAGACGCTGGAAGGACTGGGCGGCGCTGGGCACGGGGGCTTTCAGGTGCGAACCCGCCGTTCGCAGGCGCAGACGATCGACGGTGAGAAGACGCTCGAGACGGTGATCGCGCAGCGCCCGGGCTCGAGCGGCGGCAGGCCGGTCGTGATCATGGCTCACCGCGACGCCGCGGCGCGGGGCTCTGAAGCAGAGCTGTCCGGGACGGCGGCGCTGCTGGAGCTGGCGCGCGTGTTCGGTTCGCGCGAGACGCAGCGCACGATCGTGCTGGTCTCGACGAGCGGTGGCAGCGGCGGTGACGGCGGTGCCGCGGACTTCGCCGCAAGTGACCGGGGCTCGCCCGGGGTCGGTGGGCTCAAAGCAGACGCGGCAATTGTGCTGGGTGACGTCGCGGGCATGAGTCAGCGCAAGCCGTTCGTGGTGCCTTACTCGGATGGTTTCGGCAGCGCTCCGGAACAGCTGCAGCGCACGGTTGCGGGCGCGATCACGCAGGAGCTGGGCTCCGATGCGGGAGCTCCGGGCGCGATTGCGCAGCTCGCGCACCTGGCGTTCCCGTTTGCGGTGGGTGAGCAGGGCGCGCTGAACGCCTCCGGGCTACCGGCGGTGCTCGTGCAGGTATCTGGAGAAGGGGGCCCACCCTCTCCCCGGGAGAAGGTCAGCGAGGAGCGGATGGAAGGCTTGGGGAGGGCGGTGCTGAACGCCGTGGATGCACTGGACGTGGCGCCGGACATCTCCTCCGCGCCGCAGGCGGGCGTTCTGGTTACGCCGAAGGTGATTCCGCAATGGGCGCTGCGGCTGCTGATAGGCGCGCTGCTGCTGGGACCGCTGATGCTCGCCGCCGACGGGTATGCGCGCCTGCGCCGGCGCCAGGGGAGAGCTGGCGAGAAGTCGCTGCGGCGGGGGCTTGGGTGGGTGCTGAGTTGTGCGCTGCCATTCTTCGTGGCGGCGGCGTTCGCCCGGTTGCTGGGGTGGCTGGGAGTCCTGCGGGGGGCGCCGGCGATGCCCGTGCCGGCGAGCGGGCTGACGCTCGACGGTGCGGCCTACAGGGCGCTGCTCGCCCTCGCGCTGGTGCTGGGGCTCGGCTGGCTGGCGTGGCCCAGGCTAATGGCGCGGCTTGGGTACGGGGTGTGGGGGGACCCGGAGGGAGCCGGGCTGGCACTGCTCGTGGCGGTACTCGGCTTGGGGGTGCTGGTGTGGGTGCTCAATCCCTATGCGACGCTGCTGCTGGTGGGAGCTCTGCATTTGTGGGCGGCACTCGCCGATCCGGAGCTTCGCCCGCGGCGGGCCGCGGCGCTCGCGCTGGTGGCACTGGCGCTGGTGCCGCTGGGGCTTTTGATCGTCTTTTACTCACACGAGCTCGGCGCGGGGCCCGCTGTGTTCGCCTGGGAGGCGGTACTGCTGCTCGCGGGCGGGCACGTCGGTGTCGCGGCGGCGGCGTTGTGGAGCGTCGCCTGCGGCTGCGGGGTGGCGGCCATGCTGCTCGCGCTAGCGCCTCTGGCGCCTTCGGCAGGCTCCGGGAACGGCACCGGCGCGCCGGTCACAATTCGCGGCCCGCTGTCTTACGCTGGTCCTGGATCGCTTGGTGGTACCGAGTCGGCTCTGCGACGATAGTAAGGCAATGTCCGACATCCTCTACACCACTAGATCGCGCCCGCAGCGCGGCGGGCGGCGTGGGAAGGCCTCGCGGCGTGCGTGGCGCGCGCTATCGGTGGTGCTAGTTCTCGCTGGCGTATTGGCGCTCCTCGACGCCGGCGTGACGCTGGTGTGGCAGGAGCCGTTCTCGGCGCTGTACGCGAAGCTGCGCCAAGACCATCTGAGCGGGACACTGCGCGCGGTCGAACGGGCGGCGCCGACGCCGCTGGAGCGCCGCGCGCTAGCACGCCTGCCCGACGAACGCCGGCGGGTCGCCTTCCTCGCCCGCGAGCTGGAGCGTCACTCAGGCGAGGGCAGCGCGGTGGGGCGCATCGTGATCCCGCGCATCGGCGCGAGCTTCGTGGTGGTGAAGGGCACGAGCACCTCGGCCCTGGAGAGCGGTCCCGGGATCTACTCCGAAACGAGGTTCCCAGGGGTGGGCGGCACGACGGCGATCGCCGGGCACAGGACCACCTATCTGGCGCCCTTCCGCCACGTCGACGCGCTGCAGCGGGGCAACCGCATCCTGCTGAACATGCCCTACGCCCACTTCACATACACGGTGACCGGTGAGCGTGTGGTCGCGCCGACCGACGTGCGTGCAGCCGTTGGCAACGTCGGCTACAGCCGGCTGGTGCTGTCGGCCTGTACGCCGCTGTTCAGCGCCGCCAAACGGTTGCTCGTGTTCGCGCGCCTGACCGGAACGGTGGCGCTCACCAGCGGTGTTCGAACCCCTCCAGGTGTTGTTCGTCGCCGCTCGCGTCCAGGAACGACACGCCCGGCGCGCCCGCGCTTGCGTGTCCGATCCACGTGACCTGCGCCCCGCCCGCGGCGCGCAGGGCGTCTTCCACGGCCCCGCGGTCCTCCGGCGAGACGCAGAAGCAGAGCTCGTAGTCTTCGCCGGCCGTTGCCGCCGACTGGAAGCCCTGCACGCCCTCGCCAAGGGGCAGCTCCTCCAGCTCGATCTCCAGCCGTACGCCGCTGCGCTCGCCGATGTGCCGTGCGTCTGTCGCGAGCCCGTCGGATATGTCGATCATCGCGTGCGCGCCGGCCTGCGCTAGCGCTCTGCCCTCATGCAGGCGCGGGACCGGATGGCTGGGCCTGGAACCGAGCGTGCCTGTCACGCCGACTAGGTCCCCTATCCGCACCCCGTCGCGCCCAACCAGTTCACGCTCCTCCTCCGCCCAGCCGACGACTGTGAATGAGACGGTCAAAGCCGGGGCGCTGACGATGTCTCCCCCGGCGATCGTCGTGTCGGTCTGAACGGCGAGCGCCCGGGCGCCGCGCACCAGCTCGAGCGCCTGTTGCTCGGTAAGGCCGTCGGGTAGGCCCAGCGCGAGATAGGCCTCGCCGGGATCGGCGCCCATCGCGGCGAGATCTGACAGCGCGCTCGCCAGTGCGCGGTGGCCGACCTCTGCGGGGCTCGCGTCGCCTGGTCTCAGGTGGAAGTGGACGCCATCGACCATCGTGTCCACCGAGACCACGCACACAGGCCGGGCGTGTACGACAGCAGCGTCGTCACCGACCCCACGCACGACTCTGCTCCCGGGCGCGTCTCGCGCCAGCTCGGCCGCGATGGCCGCGATCAGGGAGCGCTCAGCGATGCCGGTAGACGATCCGCGCGCGATCCAGATCGTAGGGGGAGAGCTCACAGCGGACGCGATCGCCGGGCAGGATGCGGATCCGAAAGCGGCGCATCTTGCCGGCCACGTGGCCGAGGACTACGTGGTCGTTGTCGAGCTTTACGCGGAACATCGCGTTTGGCAGGGCCTCGATCACCTCGCCCTCGAATTCGACCTTGTCTTCCTTTGCCACAGCGCTAAACCTACCAGCGCGCGCTCAATCCAGCTCGCCGCGGGGCTAGTGGGGGGCGGCGCCGCCGGTCTTTCCGCCGCCGCCACCGGGCGCGGGCGAGGCGGGTTGGCGCGGCCCGCCGCTGTTCGGAGTGGGTTCCCCGCCGCCTTTGTTTGGTCCGGAGCCGCTCCCACCGGGAGAGTTCCCGCCTCCGGGACTCGCGGCGCGCTGGGGTTTGCCTTGCTTGCCGTGCTTCCTTTCTTTCTTATTCGCGTTTTCTTCGCTGTTTTCGCTTGCTTGTGCTGACTGCCCGGTACTCGCGAACTTGCCAAAGAACGCCTGGTATGAGATGCCGGTGCTCGATTCGTGCAGCGGCGCACAGGGTTTGCCTTCCGTGACGGCCGACATGTAGTCGTGCCAGATCTGCGCTGGAAGGGCGCCTCCTTGTTGCGGTTCTCCGTGCACGGAGGTCATCGACACACGCTTGTTGGGGTAGCCCATCCACACGACGGTTGAGTATTCGGAGTTGTAGCCGTCGAGCCAGGCGTCCACCAGTTCGCTTGTCGTGCCGGTCTTCGCGGCCGTTGTGCAGCCGATCGCTGAGCGTACCGCGGTGCCGCCGAGCACGTTCTGGTGAAGGATGCTCGTCTCCTCGCCGGTGATGGCTTCACTTAGCACCTTCACGCGGTGAGGCTGGCCCCAGTTGCTGTCGACGTGGCCGTCGGGGAAGACGACCTTCGTGATGGCGATCGGCGCGTTGCGCCACCCGCCGTCGGCGAGGGTGGCGTAGACGACGGCCATTTCGAGAGGCGTCACGCCGAGGGTCAAACCGCCCAACGCTTCGGCGGGGTAGCTCGAGAGATGGGTTTTGACGCCCATCTTGTAGGCCATCTGAGTGATCGTTTCCTCGCCGAGGTCGGCGGCGAGCTGGGCGTAGACGGTGTTGTCCGAGGCGAGCGTCGCCTGCACGAGGCTGATCGACTTGTTCAGGGAGGTCCCCTCGAAGGTCTTGACTTCGTAGGTGGGGTAGCCGGTCAGCCACCCCGGCTGGAGCGTGTGGGAGAGGTAGTAGGTGCTGTTCGGATCGATCCCGCGCGAGAGCGCGTCGGCTAGGTCGATCGCCTTCATCGTCGAGCCGGGCTGACGGTGGCCGTCGGCGGCGAGGTTGTACTGGGACTGCTTGTAGTCCTCCGACTCCGCCATCGCATCGATCTCGCCGTTGGCGGGGTTGATCGTGACGATCGCCGAAGCGGGGTCTTCGGGCTGGTTGAGAACTTCCCTGATTGCCTTGCGCGCGAGTCGCTGCAGCTTCAGATTGATCGTCGTGTAGACCTTCAGGCCGCCCTGCTCGACCATCTTCTTGCCGTACCGGTGGACCAGCTGCTCGCGGACGTATTCGAAGAAGAAGGGTTCGCTGCGCTGGGAGTAGTAGTGCCCACGTTTGACCTCCAGCGGCGCGGCCTTGGCGGCGGCGGCTTGCGCGCCTGAGATGTAGCTCAGTTCGGCCATCTTGGTGAGCACCTCGTTGCGCCTGAGCCTGGCAGCGGAGGAGTCCAGGAAGGGGTTGTACTGCGAGGGCGCCTGGGGCAGGCCGGCAAGCAGCGCAGCCTGCTCGAGATCCAGCTGGGAGGCCGGCTTATCGAAGAAGATGCGCGCGGCTGCCTGCACGCCGACCGCGGTCTGCCCGCCGAGGGTGCCGTAGGGAACGCTGTTGAGGTAGCTGGTGAGGATCGAGTGCTTGCTGTGAAGTTTGGCGTAGTCGATCGCCAGCTTGGCCTCGATGATCTTCTGGCGGAGCGTGTGCTGGTCGCCGCCGAGATAGAGGTTGCGCACGAGTTGCATCGTGATCGTCGAGCCTCCCTGCAGAGCGGCGCCGTGAGTGATGTCCTTCACGGCCGAGCGGAAGATCCCGGTGAGGTCGACGCCGTTGTTCTTGTAGAAGCGCTGGTCCTCGATCGCGATCGTCGCGTCCTTCAGGCTCGTGGGGATCTCACTCCAGGAAACCGGGCTGCGCAGCTCATCAGACTGGATGAAGCCGAGGCGCGTGCCATCTGAGGCGAACACCTGTGAGGAGCCGCCGCCCACGAGCGGGCGCAGCGAGCTGATCGCGGGAGCAGACTGCGCCACCGACAATACGTAGGCGACCGCCGCAATCGCGCCGAGGACGAGCGCGGCGGCAAACACGCCGCCGCCGACGAGGAGGATGCGTGTGGGTCCGGCGCGGTTGTGCCGGTGCCGGCGCTGTCGAGCTTGTCGAGACATCCTTCGCTAGCCGAGATTACCGCTCGGATTGTGATTTCCTGCCATTTGCGCTGCGTATCTCACGCCCGGCGCTCCCTTTGCATATGAACCCGGATACCGCCGATAGGGCTGTCGTGGATGCCACGAGCGAGCTCGTCCCACCGTTTGAGCCCCCTGCGGCCGGTCTGGCGGGATCCTGGGCAGCACTCCAGAGCGCTGCGCGGTCGCTCGATCCCGCGCAGCGGATCGCGGTGCGCGAGGTCTGGCGGGCGCTATGGGGCTCGCGCCTTTTGGTGTGGGCGGCCGGGGCGGGAACTGTGCTGGCGTTTGGGTTTGGCCCGGCGCGTGGTGCGTTTGACCCGCCGCGCGTGACGAGGGGATTCGGCTGGCTGGGCGACCTGCTGGCGGCGCCGGCCGCGCGCTGGGATGGAGCGTGGTACCTGGTGATCGCCCACTACGGGTACCGTCCCGATCTGGGGGCGTTCACGGCCTCGCGGACCGCGTTCTTTCCGCTGTATCCCCTGGGCCTGAGCGCGATCTCTCACGTCGGTGCACCGCCGGTGCTCGCCGGTGTGCTGCTGTCGGTAGGCGCGCTCGCCCTCGCCCTGTACGGCATCCACCGCCTGACCACGCTCGAGCTCGAAGGGAAGGATGCGGATCCCGCCCGCCCGCATCAGGATCCCACCCGCCGCGGTGAGGTGGCCCGGCTTGCGGTGATCGTGACGGCGTTTACCCCGATGGCCTTCTACTTCTCGGCGGTCTACTCCGAGTCGCTCTACCTGGCGCTGTCGGTGGGGGTCTTCTGGTGCGCCCGCAAGGGGCGCTGGGCGTGGGTGGGAGTGCTCGGCGCGCTGGCCGCCACGACGCGCAGCGCGGGGGTGGTGCTGCTGGTGCCCGCGGCGATGCTCTACCTGTACGGGCCGCGGGAGGACCGTGCGCCTGACTTCCTCACACACGCGCGCGGGGCGGTGGGTGGGCCCCGGGTGGGTGGGCGCCGATACAAGCTGCGCAGGGATGTTCTGTGGCTGGGCTTGGTGCCGGCCGGCCTGGGACTGTACTTGGCCTACCTTGCGCTCTCTGGCGGGGATGCGCTCTTGCCTTTTCACGCGCAGGACGTGTGGGGCAGGCACTTCGCGGGGCCATACCTGGGCATGTGGGATGGGATCCGCGCCGCCTTCGAGGGCGCCCGCCAGCTGCTGTCCGGCCAGCAGACTCATCTGTACTACCCGATCACCGGCGACAGCGCCTTCATCAACTCCGAGCACAACCTGCTGCTGCTCGCCTTCATGATTGCCGCTGCTGTGGCGATCGTGGGCGTGTTGCGCCTGTTGCCGCTGGCCTATGGCGTTTATGTGATCGTCGCACTCGCGCTGCCGCTGTCCTACCCGGTGAGCGCCCAGCCGCTGATGTCGTTGCCGCGTTTTCTCGTGGTCCTGTTCCCGCTGGGCATCTGGCTGGCGGCGTGGCTGGCCGGGCACCCGCGCGCGCGAACGCCGGTGCTCGTGGCCTCGGGTTTGCTGATGGCGGCCTTCACCGCCCAGTTCGCAACCTGGCATTGGGTTGCTTAGCCGGATGGACGATCTGATCGCCTCCTCCCCGCCCGCCGCTCCCTTTCCGCCGGCGAGGGATCGTGGAGTGGTGACCGACTGGCCCGCGTGGATGGCACCCGCGGCCCTCCTCGGCGGGCTCTTCCTGGCCGCGGCAGCGGGGCTGCTGGTCGATCTCCCCGCCGCCGCATTCGGAGTCAACATCACCTCCTCTCACATTCCTGCTGGCCTGGTGATCGCGGACACTTTCGTGCAGGACCTCGCGTTCGTCTTTGTTGCGGTGATCTTTGCGCAGATGCGGATGCGCAAGGTGCGCGCGTGGCAGTTCGGGTTGCGCCACCCGGATGTGGGCTGGTGGCGGGCTGGTTGGATGATCGTCGCGCTGCTGGTTACGTTCCTGCTGCTCAGCGTGATCTGGACAGAAGTGGTTCACCCGAGCAGGGAGAAGGTGCTCGAATCGCTCGGGGCCAACGAAGGCACAGTGCTGCTGCTGCTCAGCGCGGGGCTCACGTGCGTCGTGGCGCCGGTCTGCGAGGAGCTCCTGTTCCGCGGGTTTGCCTTCACCGCGCTGCGCAATTGGTGCGGGATGTTTCCGGCGGCGGTAATCACCGGCCTTGCGTTCGGCGCGGTGCACATAGGGTCGGCGCCCGCGCTCGACCTCGTGCCGCTCGCGGCGCTCGGCTTTGGGCTGTGCCTGCTGTACCGCTATACGGGCTCGTTGTACCCGGGCATCGTGGCGCATGCGCTGAACAACTCGGTAGCGTTTGCCAGCCTCGAGAACTGGAATTTTCCGCAGGGGCTCCTGCTGGTCGCCTGTGCGCTGATGGCAATCGTCGCACTCGTGCTGGTGGCCAAGCGTGTGGGTGTGATCTCTTCAGAGCTCCCGCCGCCCGGCTCCCCCACCGTCGTCCCGAGCGCATAGGATCGCTATTCATGATTGCCCCAGCTCCCGTGCCGGTACCGGCACCACTGCCGCCCAGTGCTCACATCAGGCTGGTTGTTCAGCACGCGTATGGCAGTCCGCTGTTCGCGCTTGCCGGCGGGCGGATCGTAGTGCGCGGCGTCGTCACCCCGTATGTCGCCGGGCAGAGCGTGAAGGTGAGCTTCTACCGCGAAGGGCGCAAGGTGCAGGTGCGGAAGCTGAGCGTGCTCGTGATGGGCAACGGCTCGGGACAGTTCCACATCAACTTCTCGAGCGCAGATGCGGGGCTCGTTCAGGCGCGCGCCGCACACTACGCCACACCTCAGCAGGGTGCCTTCAGCGGCCGCTCGGTGGGCGTGCAGTTCGTACATACGAACCTCTCGGCAGGTGCGCGGGGCCAATCGGTACGCCTGCTGCAATCCGAGCTAAACGTGCTCCACTACGCGGTGCCGCTGAGCGGTGTGCTCGATGAAGGAACCGGGCGCGCGCTGATCGCCTTTCGCAAGATGACCGGCTTGGCCCGTATCCCGAGCGCCGATTCCCAGGTCTTTCACCGGCTCGAGCAGGGGGCAGGCAGCTTCCAGGTGCGTTATCGCAGCGATGGCCGCCACGTCGAGGCGGATCTGACCAAACAGGTGCTTGCCGAGATCGAACCGGGCGGCCGTGTGCGGAGCATCTATGAGATGAGCTCGGGCAAGCCCTCCACGCCCACGGTCATCGGCCACTTCCAGGTCTACTCCAAGACGCCCGGTACCAACTCCCACGGAATGGTCGACTCCAACTACTTCATCCGCGGTTATGCGATTCACGGCTATGCCGAAGTACCCACCTACGCCGCTAGTCATGGCTGCCTGCGGGTTCCGGTCCCAGATGCCGCTGCGATCTACGGATGGGTGCGGGAAGGCACACCGGTGGACGTCTACAACGAGAGTGGCGGCGGTAGCCACAGGGTGCGCGGCAACGCCGGTCCCTAGCGGCTAAACCCTGACCCGGATCACGCGCGCGAGGAACCCGAGGCCGAAGCCGTAGAGCACCAGAGCGAGCAGCAGCTTGATGCCGCGGATCGCCCATTGGCTGCTGAATCCCGAGGTGATGCCCGAGAACGGCGAGGTGAGCCCATCGGAGGCTTCGTCGATCGTTTTGTGCACAGTGCTCTTGTGCGGGGGTTGGGTCTTGGGGGGCGGGCTGCCCGGGGTGACGGTTGTGGTTGTTGGGGTGCCGCCCAGTTCTTCCTGCTGGTGGGTGGATGCGCTGCTCGTCTGGTCGACGACGAAGATCGTGAATGACGCGATCACGATTAAGCAGATGACCAGGGAGGCCAAGCGCAGCAACCCGGCGAACGAGGAGAGCACATCGCTAGATTAGATCCCCCTGTGGACACCGTGGCCAAAAGTAGTAGCGATCTCGTGGCGGCCCATGAGCGCTTGGTCCAAGCACTGCGCAAGCACGCACTCGTAATCGGCGAGGTGACGCTGACGAGCGGGCGTAAGGCGTCCTATTACGTCGACGCCAAGCGGGCGATCCTCCTGCCCGAGGCGTTTATGGCGATCGGCCTGCTGGTCGCAGAGCGCGCGCGCTCGTGCGGCGCAAGCGCCGTGGGTGGCGTGCCCGTTAGTGCGATACCCGTGGCCTGCGCGCCGCTGGCCGCGCCCGACCCGCCCGCGAAGGGGTTCATCGTGCGCAAAGAGCGCAAGGAGCACGGCCTGCAGCGCTGGATCGAGGGGCCGCCGCTGGACCCCGGCGAGCGCTGCCTGCTCGTCGAGGACGTGGTTACCACCGGCGGCTCGACGATCGAGGCGCTGCAGCGCATGCGCAGCGAGGGCTTGACGGTCGCGGGCGTGGTCAGTGTGCTCGACCGGCTGGCGGGCGGGGGTGAGGCGATCGCAGCGGCGATCGGCGATCAGGCCTCATATACGGCGCTGAGCACGATCGACGATGTCTACCCTGACCGCCCAGATCGTGGCTGACGCAATCGTCCGCGTAGCCGAGCGCGGCGATGTGCCCGTGCTGCTCAGCCTGTTCGGTGAGCTGGCCGAGTACGAGCACCTGGAGCACGAGCTGAAGGCCACCGAGGAGCAGCTGAGTGAGGCGCTGTTCGGCGAACGTCCCGCGGCGCAGGCGCTGATCGCCGAGCGCCCGGCTCACTCCGGCAGCCCGGAGGTGCTCGGCTATGCCCTGTTCTTCCCGACCTTCTCGAGCTTCCTCGCGAGTGAGGGGGTGTGGCTCGAGGACCTGTTCGTGCGGCCTTCCCACCGCCGCGCCGGTGTCGGCAGGGCGCTGCTCGCCGCGGTTGCATCCCGCGTGCATGAGCGCGGCGGTGAACGGCTGGAATGGGCGGCGCTTGACTGGAACGAGCTCGCGCTCGGCTTCTACCGCCGTCTCGGCGCTGAGACGATGGGCGAGTGGATCACACACCGCCTCGACGGCGAAGGGCTGGCGCGGCTCGCGCTCGCCGGCGGCGCCCCTCCAGCCGGGGAGGAGCGCCAGTAGCCTTCCCATCGGGCCCTGCAGTGACGAGGGGCCCGCGCCCTCGTAGTCCAATGGATAAGACGACCGCCTCCTAAGCGGTAGATCCAGGTTCGACTCCCGGCGGGGGCATTGTCATGAAAGTCGGCGGAGTGGGTGGCGGAGATGGCTCAGCGGTGGAGCGGGTGGAGCTCGACCCATTCCTCGTAGGCGTTGATGCTCACCAGGAAAGGGTCGAGGCCACCGAGCCCCAGCAGGCCGAAAGCCCAGGGCCACGGGTCGCAGAAGTAGACGGTGGGAGCCCACATATGGCTCTCCTTGCCTTGGCGCAGCTCGAGCTGGACGCTCGTCGGCCGGCTGGTCGTTCGCAAGCCGCCCACGACGATCTCATCCTCGGTGGCGTCTCTGAGGTCGATGCCCGCGAGCTCGGCGACATGGTGGCCCATGCGGATGTCGGTGGCGCCGGTGTCGAGCAGGCAGGCTTGTGGCGCCAGCTCGAGTCCTTCGACGACGAGGTCGACGACGGGGCGTGGGCGGCCGGTGTGAGGAGGGAGGGCCTGAAAGGAGTGTCTCACCAGGGCGCCGCGCCGCTGGCCTGCAGCTCATCGCTCGGCACGCGGAACATGCTGTCGGCTTGCTGACGATGCTCAGCCAGCCAGCTGACGACCGTGCGCGGCTCGGGCGCGGCGACGAGCACCTCCGCGTTCTTGGTGGCGACCCACTGTCCGATGAACGGCTCGAGGGTCTCGGCGCTCGGCCGGGCTCGCATGCCCCGTGACCGAGCCCCCCGGGAGCTCCCGGGCGCCTTCGACTTGGCTTGGCCGGGGCGCCGGCCGGCGGGGAAACCCAATCCGGTCAAGATCCGTCGCGCCTGATGAGTGGTGAAGTCAGCTCGGTCGAGTCCGGTGACGAGGCTGATGGCCTGCTTTGGCGGGTAGCGCCGACGGCCGATCACCACGTAGTGGCTCGTGATCGGCTCGGGCAGGGTTTGCCTCAGGGCACGCTCGATGCGGTCCGGTCGCAGCTCGAAACGCTGCTTGGCGATGGTCACGGTCTTGCGCAATGTCTCTGCCATGGTTTCTCCGATCCGTCTCTGGAGTGTAGCAGTGGTTGCGCCTTATCCGCCCGGCCTCCAAGCGGTAGATCCAGGTTCGACTCCCGGCGGGGGCACTGGTCGAAAAGCCCTGCTATGCCGCGGGTTCTGCTGCAAGCTGTGTCCGGCCGGGATGTCTCAGGTGACTCGCCTTGGGCCGACCTTCTAGGCTGCGTGGGGAGATGAGCGCCTGCAGCCACCTCGATCACGTTCGGATCACTCGGCTTCCAGACTCGGTCGAGGGCTGCGAGGAGTGCCTGGCCACCGGGGGAAAGTGGCTGCACCTGCGCATCTGCCTGGAGTGCGGGAAGGTGGGATGCTGCGATGACTCCCCCAACCGCCACGCCAGCGCCCACGCTCACAGCAGCGGTCATCCCTTGATCCGCTCACTCGAGCCCGGCGAGGAGTGGTCTTGGTGCTTCGTTGATGATCTCGCGCTGCTGATTCCCGCGATCGAGGGCGAGACGCGCATCCCGCCCTCCCCGTTGGGGTGAGTGAGTGGCGGTTCCGGTAAGCCGAGTGCTATCGAGCTCGCAGCTCGCGACACTCGCCGAACACGGCGAGGAGCGGACCGCCGAGGTGGGCGAGAAGCTGTTCCAGCTCGGCGACGAGAGCTATCCGTTCATCGCGATCATCGAGGGCGAGGCCGTGGTGCTCGACGGCGCTGGCGGGGAGATCGTCCGGCACGGTGTATCGGGCTTCCTCGGCGAGATGAATCTCCTTACCGGGCAGACCGTCTTTCTCACCGCCGTCGTGACCGAGCCGATGCGCTACATCGCGGTCGATCGGGAAGTGCTCAGGCAGCTCCTGTTCGAGGATCCGTCGCTGTCGGACCTGATTCTGAGTGCCTTCGTCGAGCGCCGCGAACTGCTCCAGCAGCGTCAGGGCGTAGGGCCCCAGATCGTGGGCCCGCGCGACTCTCCTGACACTCGCCGGCTGCTCGATTTCGCACGGAGTCTGAAACTTCCCCACTCGTGGGTCGATCCGGCGAGCGGCGAGGGCGCGGACGGTCAGGCCGAAGCGAGCGAGCCGTCGGCCATACCGCTCGTGCGGCTGCCGGGCGGGGTCGAGTTGCACAACCCCAGCAACGGAGAAGTCTCGCGCGCGCTCGGGATTGGTCTTGAGCTCGAGCAGCGCGAGGAAGTCGACCTGCTGATCGTGGGTGGCGGTCCAGCGGGCCTCGGCGCGGCTGTGTACGGTGCCTCGGAGGGCTTGGACACGTTAGTGATAGAGAACACCGTCGTCGGTGGTCAGGCGGGCACGTCGCGCAGGATCGAGAACTACCTCGGCTTCCCCGCGGGCATCAGCGGGTCCGAACTGACCAGTCGCGCGGCCACCCAGGCGCGCAAGTTCCATGCGAGGCTGGCATCGCCCTACCAGGCACAGACGCTGGAGCCAGGTTCCGAGCGTCACGTCGTAAAGCTCGATGGCGGCAACGAAATCGCAGCGCGTGCCGTGCTGCTCGCCACCGGGGCCGAATACCGGCGCCTGCCGGTGGACGACCTCGAGCGCTATGAGGGGCTCAGCGTCTTCTACGCGGCGGGGGCACCCGAGGGCCAGCTGTGCGCCGGACAGCGCGTCGGGGTCCTCGGAGGCGGGAACTCGGCGGGACAGGCGGCCGTCTGGCTGGCGCGCGGGGGCGCGCTTGTCACGTTGCTGCATCGCCGCGCGGACCTGCACGAGACGATGTCGCAATATCTGATCGGCGAGCTTGACAAGTACGGCGTCGCGGTTCGGGATCGCAGCGAAATCGCCAGCCTGGAGGGGCAGGATGGACGCCTGCGGTCGGTCACCCTCGCCGGCGGAGCCAAGCTTGAGTTCTCGTTCCTGTTCTTCTTTCTCGGGGCGCGGCCCTGTACCGAGTGGCTCGGTGACGCGGTCGCGCGGGACTCCGACGGATTCATCCTGACCGGGTCCGCCGCCGGCGCGGACGGCCTGCTCGAGACCAGCGCGCCCGGGGTGTACGCGGCTGGCGATGTCCGTGCGGGGTCGATCAAGCGCTGTGCAATCGCAGTCGGTGAGGGCGCGGCGGTCGTTGGCTTCGTCCACGACCGCCTGTCGCAGGTCGCTGCCCTGCATCGCTAGAACTGGATCAGGACGAGCAGTCGAAAGCCATGTCCGCAGCGACGATTGAGGAGCTCACGCTTGCTGACGAGCCGGCTCATTGGTCAGCACTCGGCTTCACCGTGCTCGACGATTGCATCCAGCTCGGCACGGTGCGCCTGCGCCTGGCCGGCGCCGGCGCTGGGCGGGGCATCCTCGGCTGGTCGTTGCGGGCGATCTGGAGTACCGAGCTCGACGGGCTGCCGACCACGCGTTCTGACTCGGCCGTGCCCGCGCCAGCCGCACCGCACCCAAACGGGATCGGAGCGATCGACCACGTCGTCGCGATGACGCCCGCACTCGACCGCACCGTGCAGGCGCTGAGCAACGCAGGGCTCGACCTGCGGCGGATCCGCGAGGAGCCAACGCCGGCGGGCGCGCCGCGTCAGGCCTTCTTCCGCCTCGGCGCCGAGGTCCTCGAGGTCGTGCAGGAACCCGAACACGTCGTGGCCGCTCGCGACGACGGCGCCACGCGTCCGGCTCGGCTGTGGGGGCTCGCCCTGCTCGCCACCGATCTCGACCGTACCGTCGCCACGCTCGGCGAGCACGCCGTGCAGGCGCGCGATGCGGTTCAGCCAGGGCGGCGGATCGCCACCGTGAAGCGCTCGGCTGAGCTCGCAGTGCCGGTGGCGCTGATGAGCTCAGAGGAACGACCTTCGCAGTAGCAGCCCCAGGCTGGCTGCCTCATCGAGACGGCAAAACGTTCCCTCAACCCAGCGACATGTCGTGGTAGCCGATTTGCACGAACTCGATCGTGCCGTTCGGGAGCGAGAAATAGTGCAGGCGCGGGCCTCCCGCTGAGCGCTTCAAGGCCGCACGCATCGCTTTGGCGCCGTCGTCTCGTTCTGTTTCTTCGCTGCCGCGGTAGATGTGAGCGTCGATACTGGCGTGGCCGGTCGCGCGGTCGCCGATCACCATCGCGCAGACCCAGGCGATGCGCTCGATAGGTACATCCACGCGACGCTGAGCGATTGTACGAACCAGGTCACGGTGCAATAGGAAACGGCGCGGCGGGCGCTCGCTGCGCTCATCTGGTGGGCAGATATCGACCCATTCCGAGAAGATCAGCTTGTAGAGGGCGCCTTCCACGTCGCTCTCAGCTCGCGCCGGTTGCCCGGTCTCCTGTTCGCTCAGATCTCCAGTGAGGCGGGCATCCGCCTCAGCCACCGCGCCTTTGGCAGGGCTCTCCTGCGCGGTTTGCACGGAGGCGGGCGATATGCCCCGCAGCGCCTCGTCTCGTTCGCGACGCGTTTCGGCAAGCGTGCGTTCGAGGCCTTCCGCGCGCTCGGCAAGCGTTGAGCGCTGGCGTTCTGAGAGCACCAGTTGTTGCTTGACAGTCAGCTCTGGATGCTCCGGCACGCTGAGCTCTGCGGCGAGCCTTTGCAGGCTGTCCTCGCCATAACTCCCGCTCGGGTCATAGATACGCGGATGCTCGAGAGGGTCGCTGGACTCGCGCACGCCCGGCCACCACACGCGGGTCGCGCCGTCCCACGCGTCAAAGCGCGTCGGCAACAAGCCACCCAGGTACTTCGTGAGTCGGCGGGTTGGAACGAAGTAGATCGGGACCTCAGGCCCGGCTATCTCGCGTACCGCAGCCGCAGAGAGCGCCGGATAATGCTCTCCGGGGCGTGCCGTCAGGCACACGATCGGGTAGTCACGCTCGGGGTCTAGGATCGCTTTGGCTAGCGCAGAGCACTCGGGCTCGGAGGAGAGCTCGATGCAGTCAGCGTCCCCGGTTTCATCGGGATCCATTCAGCTTCTGCCCATTTCGATTCGTATGACAGGCCGTCTCTTCCCTGGTAAGGAATAAAACGACTCAATAAAGCTGAGGTGAAGATCCCACATGCCGGAATGGATAGAGCCAAGCGAGGATCTCGAGTCCGAGTTGGAGTTCTGAGATGCCGACGCCGTTCAAAGCCCATAACGGAGAGGCCTAAACCACCAGCCCTCACTACGCCCCTCGCGACACCGGTGCTCAAGGCTCAGGAGGACATGTGTGCGCAGTACGCGACGGTGGTCACGTCGAGTGCGGCCGGTGTGCCGGATTCGTTGTGGAAAACGACTCCACCTTCCCAGCTGTTCCCCGGCAAGCCTCCTTCGAGGACAGGGCCGTCGGCGAGGACGGTGCCTGCATTGTCATCGACGCCACCGCCGAGCAGTTGCTTGCCCGAAGCGCATCTCGCGGGGCCGGTGAACAACTCGGTCGTGGCTCCTGCTGGAACAGACACGGACTTTGACTGTTTGACGACTTCGTAACCGGAGATCCCTGAGCCTGGTTCACCTTTTATCCCCTGCAGTCCTGCTTCACCCCGCGGGCCTGGGGCGCCGTCTGCGCCTTTGGGTCCCGGAGCGCCCGTTTCACCGCCCGGTCCTTGGGCTCCCGCCCGCCCGGCTGGTCCCGTGTGTCCCGTAGCGCCCGCAGGTCCCCTTGCGCCCTGGCGGCCTTTCACACTCCACGAGATCGGTATGTCTGCGCTGTGACACTGCTTGCCGTGCGGGGGAACATAGATTACGCGCGAGGGCATCGACTCACATCCGGCAATCTCGTTGGGATTGAATGGGGTGAACTCGGCTTCGTGCGCATATGCGACTCCTCCCACGGCCACGATCAGCGCCAGCGACGCGACTATCAGGGCGGGAGATGGACGAAGTCTACGAACACTGTGCATGATCGGATTCCTTTCGGCCCGCAGGGACTACAAGCGTAGGCAAGCACCCAGCGCCGATCAAGGTTTGGGGGCGAAGTTGGCGCGTAAACGCTCGCCAGCTGGCTTTCCTCAGCGCCGTCGCAGGCCGTCGCAACTGCTCTCTAGAGTTGACGAGATGTACTCGACTGAACTCATATCTCCCACCCTGGGCACCGCCGCGGGCGGGCACCGGCGATGAGCACTCTCGTCGAGGGTGACTTCCGCTCTGCTGCTGGATTCCTGGCGCTGCAGTCCTTGCCGGGAGTCGGTCCGGCCACGGCGCTGCGGGCGGCGCTGCACGCCACTGGAAAGGAGCAGCTGCTCGAACGCCATGGCCCCGAGCTCGACGAGGCGTTTGAGCGAGCGCAAGCGAGCCTAGATGACTACGCAAGCGCCGAAGTGGACCTCGTCACCTTCTTCGATGAGCGCTACCCCGATCGCCTCCGCGACCTGTCGGACCCACCGCCCTTGCTCTACGTGCGAGGCGACGTGGAGCTGCTCGCTCGCGATGAGCTGGTGGCGGTGGCGGGCACACGCGAGCCCACGCTCTTTGGAACCTCGGCGGCGGAGAGCTTGACAGGCGCCCTTTCCGATCGTGGGTGGGGCATCGTCAGCGGCTTGGCCAAGGGCATCGACACGGTCGCCCACCGCACTGCGGTGGCGCGCGGTGCCCCCACGATTGCCGTGATGGGCGGTGGGCTGGACCACATCTATCCGGCGGAGAACACGGATCTGGCCCAGCAAATCCTCGACAGTGGCGGGGCGCTGCTCTCCGAGCAGCCCTTCGGTGAGCGATCCCGGCCGTATTACCTGATCGCGCGAGATCGCCTGCAGAGTGGCCTCTCGGTTGCCGTGGTCGTTGCTCAGAGTGGTGTGAGAGACGGCACTATGTACACGGCTCGCTTCGCGGCCGCCCAGGGAAGACCGCTGTTCTGTCCGATACCGCGCAGCGAGAACAGCGCGAATGAGGGGCTGCGGGCTTTGCTCGAGCTTCCCGCGCAGGAGCTCTGTTCGGTCTTGCCCGCTTGGCGTGATGCGAAGAAGCTGTGCGCCCGGCTGGGCAATCAGCCGCTGGCACAGCCGGTGCGCCGCGATGGCCTCGAGGAGTTCGTGCAGGCCGTGGAGGTGGCACGCCGCTCGCTGATGCTCTCTCCCACCAGCGCGCGCAGGCGCGCGAGCCTAAGCTAGCTCGCGCGCCAGGGCTCGTGTTCGCTATGCGGGTTGCGCAGCGGGTGCGCCTACTGACCCGCCGCTGCGCAGGTACATCAGGATGCTGACGATGATCGACCAGATCAGGAACGCGAGCAGCGCGGGGAAGCTCGCCGGCGGAATCAGCACGGCGATCCCGATCACGATCGCGACCCAGCCCAGCCACTTCGGCAGCGCCGCACCGCGCAGGATCGCCAGGCCGCTGCAGACTCCAAATATGAACCCTCCGGCGAGTACTGCCAAGAACAGTTCCTGGCCGATGAAGCTCAACGTCTTGACCGTTTCCGGGCTCAGGTCGTGGAGGTTGTGCGCGACCCCGTATTCCAACCCGGTGCCGGGGAGCGTACCTGTCGCCATCAGCACCGCACCGGCCAGCACGAGCGTGCCCAGGCCATCGCCCGCGGCCGTGCGCCGCAGGTAGGAGCGCAGCGCCCCGGCGAACAGCACCAACACCAGGAACGCGAGCGCGAACAGGATGCTGGACGTCTCGATTTCCGAGCGGTGTTCGGTGTAGTAGGAGACCACCTTCGCGGTGCTCGCACTCACTTTCGGCGTTTCTGAGCTGTTCGTGATCACTGCGGCCACCACAAGCACGCCGAACAGCACGCCCGTCAGCGGCGCCAGACGACTCCAACGATCAGACATTCCAACCTCCCCATGGATTGAGCGACCCTTTCAGGCGCGACTCTACAGTCATCAGCCACAGCTTGTGCGATTCAGCATGATCTGCACCGCCACGAGAGAGACGGTCCGCTCCGCCTTCTCTCAACCCTTGAAGGTGGAGGCGCCGAAGTCGCCGAAGGGCTCGTCGCGCTCGCGGACCGCCTGCTTGAAGCCTGCCTCGGCGGCCCGTTGCTGGAAGGAGTAGCCCTCCTTGGTGTGCCGGGCGATGCCGTCAAAGACGGTGCCCAGAACCTGGGTTTGGTGAAGGCCCTGGGCGTACAGGGACTGGTTGACCAGCAGCTTCATCATCTGCAGCTGATTCAGCGGGTTGCGCGCGATCCGCTCGAGCAGAATCTCGGTGCGCTCGTCGAGGTCCTCTGCGGCGGGCGCCTCGATCGCCAGTCCCCACTCCAGCGCCTCTTCACCGGACAGGCAGTCGCCGGTGAACAGCAGCCGCTTGGCGCGCTGTGCCCCCAGACGGTAGGCCCACATCGAGGTCGTTGGCGTTCCCCACACCCGGGCGGGCGGGTAGCCGATCTTCGCATCGGCGGCGATCACCAACAGGTCGCTGCACAGCGCCATGTCCGTGCCGCCCGCCACGCAGAAGCCGTGCACCTTGCAGAGGACGGGCTTTGAGCAATGAAACAGCGACATGAACGCGCGGACGTTGCGGCTCATCATCGCGTGGTCGACCAGCGGGTCCCATGTGCCGGCGGGGTCGTGATTGACGGCCATCACGACCGGATCGAGCGGCGAGCCCGGCGGCGGTGCGATCCCCTCGTCGCCCATGCGCCCTTGCCCCTCGGCGGACTCGACGAGGTCATAGCCGCCGCAGAAACCCTTGCCGTTACCCGCCAGCAGGATCACGCGCACGGCCGGGTCGAGATCGGCCTGCTCGACACACTGCTCGAGCTCTGACACCAAACGCCGGGTGATGCCGTTCCCTCGCTGTGGCCGGTTCAGGGTGATCCGCGCGACACGCCCCGTCACCGCGTAGGTCATCGTCTCAGTACCGGCCACGACACGAGCACTGTACCTGGACCTGCGCGCTGGGACCCGCCACTGGCTGTGAGGCCTTGAGCGAGAACTCCCAGCTTTAGCTCTCCGTGGCGCCGTTGGTTGCGGTTTGGCGCAGGGCGCAACTGTTCCCGTTGCAGGTGCGCTTCAGCCGGCCGGCAGAAATGGTCTGGATCAGGCCAGGCGATCCAGCACGTGGGGCAGCCGCGGAGCGCGATGAGTCCCGGTGCTGCGAGCAGCAGTGCGGCTGGCCCGATGCGCGGAATTAATGCAACCGCCGAGCCGGTTAGCCCAAAGCCTATGACCCCGCGCGTGAGGTGGGCAGCGACGGAAGTACTGGCGAAAGCCCCGTGATTAGTCACGAGAGCGGGCTCTCATGAAGAAGAACAGGCAACCGCAGAGGACGACCGCGGCGGCAATGAGATAGATGGTCATGATGAGCCTCCGTAGAAAGGTCCAGATGAGCGTAGGTGCCCAGATAAGAGGTCTACCGTCGCGAAAGGGTTCGCCAAGCGGGTGTCTCTCGATGCCTACCTCGTTCAAAGCCCAGAACGGTCACGCAAGATTTCGCTTTGCTTTAGGCAGCATGATTAGGTTCACCCAGGAATGAGGGGAAGGTCAAGCCGAGCTTTGCTCACGCCGCTGTGCAAGTAGTCTCAGCCTCCCCCGCGCCAGCCCAGAGCGAGGTGTGAGCATCTTTCAGAACAAACGGCGCGCGGGATCAAAGCGCGCTCGTACCCCAACGGGAAGCGCCCGGTCGCTCAGCAGCTCGTGGTCAGGCAAGAGCTCGCGACCAAGCTCGTCTTCCGTCTCGCCCAGTCCCGAGAAGCCAGGCAAACCCGCCGAGCCCGGAACGCAGACCGGTGAGAAGCGCTCGAAATCGACCCTGGCCTCGATCGTCGAGCTGGTCGCGATCATCCTTGTCGCACTCGGCCTGGCGCTCGCGATCCAGGCGTGGATCGTCAAGCCGTACCGCATTCCGAGCGGTTCGATGGAACCGACGCTTGCGGTCGGCCAGCGCGTAATTGCGAACCGCATCGGGATGAATATCAGCGGGCCGCGCGTCGGCGAGATCGTGGTCTTCCACCCGCCCCAGGGAGCCAGCGAGAATGAAACCGGCGAAAGGCCGATCTGCGAGGTCACTGGGCTGCCCGTCAAAGCTGGGGGTCCTGCCTGTGCGGAGCCGGTGCCGCATGAGGCCAGCGTGAACTTCATCAAGCGCGTGGTAGCAGGGCCGGGCGATGAGCTCTACATCAAGGAAGGTCACGCCTATCGCAACGGTATGCGTGAGAAGGACGCATACATCAAACCGTGCGAACCCAGCTCGAGTCCAGAATGTAATTTCCCGGTTCCGATCAAGATCCCACCCGGTCACTGGTTCATGATGGGCGATAACCGCGGCGAATCCGACGACAGCCGCTTTTGGGGACCGGTACCCACAGGGTGGATCATCGGGGATGCCGTCGCGACGTACTGGCCGATCGACCGCATCGGCATCTTCTAGCTTTCTTTCAGCGTCCGGGCTGGTCAGCTGGCTGTGTCATTTGCAGCCGTGAGTTGTGCGCGGAGCGTTTCGCGCCCGCGATGCAGGCGTGACTTCATCGCCGCACGGCTGATACCGAGCGCCTGAGCGCTCGCGGCTGTAGACTGACCCTGGATGTCTCGCAGCACGAGGACAGCACGCTGCTCGGCCGGGAGTGCGGCAATGCAGTCGACGATCCGCTCGATCTCCAGGCGTGCGAGCGCGATCTCTTCGGCGGAGGGCTCGGTCCCGGCGGCGGGGATGGGTCTGTGCAGTGCCAGTCGCGATCTGCGGATGCACTCGTTGCGCACGATTTGAAACATCCACGATGCGAGTGCCGCGGCGACACGCAGCGTCCCGATCTTTCGGTACAGGACGATCAGCGCCTCCTGGGCAGCGTCCTCCGCATCCTCGGGCGTCGAGCAGAGAGTCCGGGCAAAGCGCCGCACGTGTGCGTGAGAGCCTGAGAGGAGTGCCGCGATCGCGCGCTGATCACCCTGCTGGGCGGCGCTTACGACCTGCTCAGCCGGCCAGGAAAAGGTAGGAGTCTCGGTCATGATGAGGCTAGTGTCTGGGACACGGCATCTTGATGGAGCCTCCCGTTCGGGCCGGCCGGGTGCCGGCACGTACATGAGAGGTCTGCCGCCGGGGAAAGGATTCTTTAAGCCACTAGATGGCAGTGGAGGACTGGGTAGAGTTCTCAAATTACGCCAATGGCGCTGGCTGTGAGAAGCTGAGCAGGTCAACTATTAGCGTCGGGAGGTAGGGCGATGGTTCCGTTTCGCGCTGCAGTCGAGGCCCGGGATTTCGAGGCTGGCGTCGCGTTGCTCGCTGAGGATGTCCGCTTCCGCAGTCCGGTCGTGTTCAAGCCCTATGAGGGACGGGATGCGGTCGCGGCGCTGCTGTTCGCGGTGGCGCGCGTGTTTGAGGACTTCCGCTACGTTCGCGAGATCGGTGCGCCTGACGGCAGTGACCACGCCCTTGTGTTTACGGCACGGATAGGCGATAGGGAGATCGAGGGGTGCGACTTTTTGCACACGGGCGAGGATGGGCTGATCGACGAATTCGTTGTGATGGTCAGGCCGCTGTCAGCAGCGGTGGCCCTCGCAGAAGCGATGAAGGCACAGCTCGCGGCCGCTGAAGGCATGCGCTAAAAGCCCAACCTGTCAAAGCGCTCAAAGGGACGACTTACGGGGCGGAATTTTGACGATGCCCGACGAAGTTCAAAGACAAAAACGGCAAGGAAATCCATCGGAACAGCAATATCGCGTTACCACGAAAGACCCGCCACAGCCGAGCGGCTGATTGACGAGATGTACACGCCTGCGATCGCCGACGCGGGCTACCCCTTCAGCGTCCGTGCACGCCCGTATTGTCGGTGTTCGTGCCCGATGTCGACTCGTTCCCGCCGGGCGTAGCGTCCAAGCTCAAGACCTACGTATACCGGCTCATTGACCCGCGTAACGGCGAGACGTTTTACGTCGGTAAGGGACAAGGCAACCGCGTCTTCGCCCACATCCATGAGGAGCAGAGTCTCGATGGCGACGAGCTGAGCGACAAGCTGAAGCGAATCCGCGAAATACGGCTTGCCGGATTCGAGGTCGCTCATGTCATCCACCGGCACGGAATGGACGAGCAGACCGCCTTTGAGGTAGAGGCCGCGCTCATGGACGCTTATCCAGGGCTTGCCACCATCGCGGGCGGGCACGGGTCCAGCGAATATGGCGCGATGCACGCCCGCGAGATCATCCAGCGCTACTCAGCAAAGCCAGCGGTCTTCAGGCACAAGGCGATCCTCATCAGCGTGAACAGAAGCGCTACCGAGACATCGCTCTACGAGGCCACGCGATACGCCTGGAAGATCAGTCGCAAGAAGGCGATGCAGGCCGACGTAATTCTCGCCACTCAGCGAGGCCTGATCATCGGTGCCTATGTAGCGGCTGACTGGCTCCCTGCCACAGCCGAGGACTTCCCCGGTCACCCCGACGCTCCGGGGCGTCTCGCGTTTATCGGGGAGGAGGCACCAGCCGACATCCGAGAGCTCTACGTCGGGAGGCGCGTCCCGGACGAGTACCGCAAGAAGGGCGCGGCGAACCCCATCAAGTACACCTGGACCAAATAGACCCACGGATGTAACACACGTCGGCGCCGCGTGGCGCGTCTAGCGCGCGGCGGATGTGTCTTTGCGCCGGAAGTACTTACTCAGCCACTCAGGAACGAGCGGGCGTCCGCCGAGGCCTGGTGTAACGACTTGTTTGAAGTGGCGTCCGGGGGGAGCGTTTGGGGTTTTGAAGAAGGTCTCGTCGGTGTCCATGCCTGGGGGTTCGGACACGGCCGACTGGCCGGTGGTGGACTCCATGGCGCTCATTGTACTACCCGCCCGGCGAGCTCCACAAGGATTGCCAGCACCAGGAATGTCAGCGCCCGGTCGAACAGTGGCCCCTTTCGGGCCAGGGCCTGGTCGTTGGTCTGGAGATCTTCCTCGAGGTCGTTGAGAAGCCACTCTTCGAGCCTGCGATCGTCTTTAGTCTCGCGAGCCTCGCGCATGTCAGCGACGGAAGGACCGGTTTCATCGGCGCCCTGCCGACGCAAAGCCCGTACGCCCACGCCGAACGACAGGCCGAGCAGGACCAACGCGACGATCCACAGGTCATACGCTCCTCTGGCGCCGATGACGATCGCAGCTACACCCGCGTCTACGGCCATCACGCCAAGCGCGCCGCCGTCGAGCGCCACCGACCGCGCCGCCTGCGTTTGCAGCTGGCTCGCAGCGAGCAAGCGCAGATTGTCGGCGAACCTCGGCGTGATCGCTTTCGTGGACATGTCAAGAACGCTACGCACGAACCGCGACGGGAAGCTTGATCCGGCCTCTCTTCCAAACTGTGAAGTACTTGAGCTCGGAGATTTCAGCTGCCGATACGATACGCACACAGATCAACCGAGGGAAGAAGGGACATCGTGCTTGCCAGCTCAAGTGGTGGCGGTGCCGCCGCGCTCCTTGTTGTTATCGTCGGGATCGGCCTTTACTTTTTGCCGACTATCGTTGCGGTTGCGCGAAAGGTCACCAACCAGGGCAGCGTCTTGGTGATCAACTTGTTCCTCGGCTGGACCTTCGTCGGCTGGGTTGTGGCTCTCGCGATGGCCTGCCGCACGAGCAACATGAGTGCGCAATAGAGTCAATCACCGCCTGAGGGGCACCAAACTCGTACGCGCCTACATAGAGCCACCGCGGCAACTACCACCTGACGTAATCACCACCTGGCGCAATCGTCCAGGTGATTACACCGCGCCGAGCAGGTATCCACTCCTTCACCCCAAACAACTCTCCATGTCAAACGCCTGGGTCTACATGCTGCGCTGCTGCGACGGGTCCCTGTATACGGGGTGGACGAGCGACCTCGACAGGCGGATGGCCTGTCACCGGGCTGGCAAGGCCAGCCGCTATACCGCGAGCCGGCTGCCGGTGGAGCTGGCCTTTGCGTTGCCAATGGCGGATCGCACGGCGGCGCGCCGGGAGGAGGCAAGGATCAAGATGCTGACCCGCGCGGCCAAGCTGGCGCTGATCACTGAGGTCAAGCTAGCGCGGCGGTTCGAGGACCGACCATTCGTTGACCTGGATGTTCAGGAGTGCGTCGTGCTGGTCGTGGCCAGGACCTGACCCGCGGTCCCGGGCGTGGGGCCCGGGACCCGGCGTGTCGTGTCAGGCTAGTGGCGTCTGCGTGGGCAAGGTGCCTTGTATGTGGCAGGCACGACTGCGCCGCCGAGGAACGACAGTTCCGACTTCACCGGGAAGCCACCCTTCGGGCACTTCTTCGGCATCATGCCGTAGTAGATCGTTTTCTTACCCTTCTTGTAGGCGGCGCCGACCCTCACGTTGATGTATTCGGCCGACGCATCCAGCGCACCGGGCACCGATTCGATCAGCGGCACTTCGGCGACGAGCTTCGGACCGAAGGGCGCAGGCGCCTTCGTGAGACTGCCTTTGGAAATGATTTCGATCGAGACGGGCGAGGTGCCCTGTACATAGAACTGCAGGTTGCCGCCGGGAGCGAAGAACGGCTGCACCGACACCGTCTCTTGCACGCGTTCGTTGCCGAAGCTCACGACACCACGCGCGCTGCCCACCGGGCCAGCCTTCGATTTCCTAGGACATCCTGCGGGTCCGGTGATCTTGAGCACGCTTTCTGCGCAGGAGGGAAACCCCTGCGGGTGCAGCTTTACACCGGAGGGCAGATAGAACGTGACCCCCGTCAACGGGGCGGGGTGGCCACCGTATTCGGTCCCTGAGATTCTGTATTCGGCCTGCACCGCGGCACCGGCGCCGAGGATGTTGCCCGTGTGAGGGAAGCCTGGAATCGGAACGGCCTTTGCTTTCAGCGTGACCGTCGGTGCTGCCGACGCGCTCGCCGAAAGACCAAGAACGGCAAGGCCGAGCACGGCCAGATAGGCGGATATTCTGCGCATGGGATGACCCCTTCCCTCGTTTTACGGCTCTACTGAGAAGAACCCATTCCCATCACTGAAGTCGCGCCTGTAGAGGAGGCGATACCGCTAGCCGGCGTACTCGAACTCCGGTGCGCTCCACCCGGGCATGGTCTCGGGCAGGCCGTCGCTGACACGGTCGGGGAAGTGCGCGAGGCGCTTCTGGAGGAACGCGGTGATTCCCTCCACGGCGTCGGCGGATTGCCCGCGAGCGACCATGCCGCGCGAGTCCGCGCGGTGGGCGAGCATCGGGTGCTCGGCGCCGAGCATCCTCCACATCAGCGCCCGCGCCAGCGCCACGGACACGGGCGCCGCGTTCTCAGCGATCTCGCGTGCCAGGGCGCGGGCCGCGTCGAGCAGCTCGCCCTGTGGATGCAGGCTCCGCACCAGCCCACCGTCGAGCGCCTCCTGTGCGGAGAACACCCGCCCGGTGGCGACCCACTCCATCGCGCGGCTGATGCCGACGATGCGCGGCAGGAACCAGCTCGAGCACGCCTCGGGGATGATTCCCCGGCGCGCGAACACGAAGCCGATGCGGGCGTCATCGGCCGCCAGGCGCACGTCCATCGGCAGGGTCATCGTCGCCCCCACGCCGACGGCGGGACCGTTGATGGCGGCGATCACCGGCTTCTTGCATGCAAACACCCGCAGCGTGAACTCGCCCCCGTTGTCGCGAGCCACCGCCGAGTCCAAGCCTCGCTTGCGGTAGTCGAAGGTGTCGCCGCCGCTGCCGAGGTCGGCCCCGGCGCAGAAGCCGCGTCCGGCGCCGGTGACGATGATCGCCCGCACATCGTCGTCCGCGTCGGCGCGATCGAAGGCCGCCATCAGCTCCTGGCACATCTGCGCCGTCCACGCGTTGAGGCGATCGGGGCGGTTCAGGGTGATCGTGAGAACGCGCTCTGCGACCTCGGTGGTGATCTGCTCGAATTCAGTCATGCCCGCATCCTTTCAGCTCTCGAGCTGATGCACGCACGCGCCGGCGTGGGCTTTAGGCTGAGCGGCTCCTATGGAGCTTCCACCGTCCGAGTTGCCAGAGCCGAAACAGATCGAGCGCCAGCGCTCGGTCGCTGAGATAATCGGTGAGGCGCTCGACATTTACCAGGCCTATCCGCTGCTGTTCCTGATACTGGCGATTGGCGTGATCGCGCCGTATGAGCTCATCGTCCTGGCTATTACAGGCGATGGGCCGCTGGTGAGCACTGCGCACCAGAACGTGGGGGTGACATACCTGTTGCTGCTGCTGGACACCGCGATGATCGGGCCCTTGGTGTCCGCCCTGCACGTGCACGCGGTCCTAGACATCGGCCGCGGGGGCAGGCCTCGTTTTCAGGCGGTGGTCCTGCGCGCCCTGCGGGTGCTGCCGGTCGTGGTGGCGGCGGTGATCGTCTCCACCGCGGGCATCGCCCTCGGCTTCCTCGCGCTGATCGTTCCCGGTGTCCTGCTCGCCCTGCGCTGGGCAGTCGTCGCGCAGGTTGCGGCGCTGGAGAACGAGGGCTGGATCCCCTCGCTGCGCCGCAGCCGGGAGCTCACCCGCGGGAACTACGGGCACATCTTCGGCCTGCTGCTGATCACGGGGCTGCTGAACTCGGGCATCCTCTTCGGTGTCAGGGCGATCCCGCTTGGGAGCACCTCAGGCGTTGCTTCTGTGGCTGCGGGGATCGCCGCGCGAACGATCACGGCCTCCTTCTCAGCACTGACCGTGGCGCTCTTGTACTTCGATTTGCGCGCGCGGCTGGCGCAGAAGCCTCTCGCCGGCTCACGGGCACCCGAGCACGAACACCTGCGCGACCTGGACCCTGAGCGCGACTGACAGAGCCCGGCTATTGCGTCGGGGCGAGGACGTAGGATCGGCCTCCGTGCCGCTTCTGCCAACAGCCATCTTCGAGCGCTCCGGGGCGAGCTTTCGTGCCACAGCTATGCCACGGCCATAGAGAGCATGACCCCCCTTACCTCGATCGAGATCTGTGCGGGAGCAGGAGGCCAGGCGCTGGGCCTCGAGCAGGCCGGATTCGAGCACCTGGCGGCCGTGGAGATCGATCCCTGGGCCGCGGAGACGTTGCGCACCAACCGCCCCCAATGGAACATCGTCGGTCCCCGCCTGGCTGACCGGGGACCGTCAGAGGGCGGGTCTGGTGATGTTCACGCCTTCGACGCGACGGCCTTCAACGGGCAGGTTGACCTGCTCGCCGGTGGCGTACCCTGCCCACCGTTCTCGATTGCCGGCAAGCAGCTCGGCGCCAGCGACGAGCGCGACCTCTTCCCGCAGGCGCTCAGGCTCATAGCGCAGTGCGCTCCGCGGGCCGTGATGCTCGAGAACGTGCGCGGGCTGCTGAGCCCGAAGTTTGATTCCTATCGTGCCGCCTTGGCCAAGCGCCTGCGTGAGCTGGGCTATGTCCCTCGCTGGAAGCTGCTGCAAGCGTCGTTGTACGGGGTGCCTCAGAATCGCGCGCGTGCGGTCCTCGTTGCCCTTGCCCCCGGGCCGGCCGATGTCTTCGATTGGCCAGAGCATCATCCGGGCGCTCCGCCGGGCGTGGGCGAGACGCTGGCGGACCTGATGGGAGCAAACGGCTGGGAGGGTGCGCAGGCGTGGAGCGCAGGAGCCGGCAGCATCGCACCGACGCTCGTCGGTGGCTCAAAGAAGCACGGTGGGCCGGACCTCGGCCCGACGCGGGCCAGGCGGGAATGGGCAAAGCTCGGCGTGGACGGCCGTGGCATCGCCTCTGAGGCGCCTTCGCCGGGCTTCAGCGGGAGCCCGCGCTTGACCGTCAGGATGGCCGCGCGCATCCAGGGATTTCCCGACGAATGGGCCTTCACCGGGCGCAAGACGGCCAGCTACCGCCAGGTTGGCAACGCCTTCCCGCCGCCCGTGGCGCGCACGGTGGGTGTGGCCATCGCAGCGGCGCTGCGGAGCGCCGGTACAGGCGAGGATGCAGGGGTTGACCCTGCTCGCAGGGCTGCATAGGCGCTTGGATGCGCCAGGCGGACAGGTTGCCAACTCCCTCACAGCCCCGCCGCCCGCCGGTGCGGCGAGCCAGTCCCACTGAGCCTCACCGGCTGCTGGGCTTTGACCCGCCGCCTGGAGGGGCCGACCCCGAGCTCGATGCCGTGAGCAATGCCGTTCAGAGCGCTGACCAGGAGGGCGAGATGTTTGCCGGCGTTCTCCGGGAGACCTACGACCAGCTGTATGACGGCCAGCGAACGGGACGCTACTCGTGGGAGCAGCTGCGCAAGACCGAGAAGACCTACATGGGGACACTGGTCGAGATCAACCTGCACCGCGCGTTCAAGTTCGCGGACGGTGTGAAGATGGACTATCTGATCGACGGTGTCGACACGGACTGCAAGTTCTCGCAGAAACTCGGGGGCTGGGAGATACCGCCTGAGGCCTACGAAGGCAAACACGTGTGCCTCGTCGTCTGGGCCAGTGACCAGGAGAGCCGATGGGAGGCGGGCGTCATACGTGTCACCGATGACCCTCGGCTTTTGGGCCCGGAGAATCGCGATCGCAAGCGGAAGCTGACCCCTGCGGGCGAGAGCACGATCCGCTGGCTCTACAGCAGGCCAACACTGCCCGAGAACCTCCTGCTGCACATCCCGCTGCAGATACGCGAGAAGATCTTCAACCCAGACCCCTCCTCACCGCGCCGGCCCAGTGGCCAGCGCAAGATCAACATGCTCTTTCGGCTGGTGCAGGGCCGGCTCGTAAATCGCGCGTCGGTCTTGACCGTGGCCCAGCAGAAGGACAGTCTCAAGCGCCCGCGCGATGCACGCAAAGCCAAGCATCTCGGCAAAGAGGGCATCCTCGTGCTCGGGCATCAGGAACACGACCCGCTCGTTGCCAAGGACCTTGGCCTGCAGCGGCCGCCCAAGGGCAGCTTCATCAGCGTACGGGTGATCGAGGCGCAGGACGGCTATCCCTCGAAGACAGCCGAGATCGCCGGAGCGCGCTACCGGGTCGCCACAGACTCCGATCCGATTAGACCTGCGCCACGGCTTCCCCGGCGCACGGGAGAGACGAGTGAGGACGAGTAGCCCTCAGCGGGCGAGCGGGATGGGCGCCGGGCGGCCAACCTGGCACAACGCAGCCAGCACGTCTTGCGCACAGCGCCCAACGTCCTCTTCGACTTCGAAGTCCCAGAAGCGCACCACGGTCCAGCCAGAGGCACGGAGCGTCTTGTTCGCGAGCCGGTCGCGCTCCTGGGTCCGGGCGATCTTCGCGTCCCAGTAGCTCCCTGATTTGCCGAACGTAAAGAAGTCCGGGTGCCCGTGCCAGAACGCCCCGTCGATGAAGACGGCGACCTTCCAGCGGGTGAAGGCGAGATCGGGCTTGCCGAGGATGCCGCGGGTGTGGCAGCGCCAGCCGCGGAGCCCCGCCGCGTGCAGAGCGCGGCGGATCGCCAGCTCGGGCTTCGTGTTCTTGGCGCGGATCGCCGCCATGTTGCGGCTCCGGCCCGCGCGGCTGAGGTGGTCGGCCACGGCGCTCAGTGTGCCCTCGCGCGCCTGCGCGTGGCGCGCGCGAGAACGCTCGTTGCGAAGAATTTCGCAGAACATGCGGCAGGCCGAATCGCCTACACGCGTTCGTTCAGGATTTCCATGGGCGAAAAGTGTCGGGGGTGCGTGGTTACATGCCAAGCATGATCATCACAGCCGACTGGGAGCACACGGAGACCACTGTCAAGGGCGAGCAGACCGAGGTCGTCGTGCCGCTGCCTGCTCTGAAAGCGGTCGATCCCGCAGACGACAAGATCATCGCGCAGATTCTGCGCGAGCTCACCCCCTCTGCAGACGAGGATCTCCCTCCAGGTCAGGACCCGCCGCCGTGGAGAAGGCTGAGGCTGGACCGCGGCGAGTGTCACCTATCGATTTTGTTGGAGGAGACCCCTGAGGTCTCGGTTGTCAAGCAGCTGGTCGACGACGCCCTGCGCGATGCCTCCTCGGCGCTGGCTGAGCACGCACAGCAACGCTCTCGAGAAGAAGCAGAGGAGCAGGCATTGGCTCGCAAGCGCCAAAAAGAAGCCGCCAAGTTACGCCATGCCTTCCGCGGTGCTGGCAGCACTGGCGCTGGCGCTCTCCACCAGCAGGCAAAGCGCGTTGAGGAGCCGCATCTGATCGGCATTTCGGCAGCGAATGTGCAGCAGCTCCGGGCTGCACACGAGCACCGCCTGAGCGCGCGCGCGCGAAACGGCGACGTTCAGGCGGTTGCGGCTGAATAGGAACTCGAGGTGGCGAGGGATCTCCTCGCCGCTCGAGGTCGCCATCGAGAAGAAGCAGACCGCCGCCTCCTGGCCCTGGAACTTGTCGACGGTGCCGATCCTGACGCCGTCGGGGAGGTGCTCGCGCAGGCAGCGCACCTGCGCGTTGTAGGGGGCCACGACCATGATGTCCTCTGGCTGCAGGCGAGTATCGGTTCCATCCGCCCGCAGGTAGCGTCCCTGCAGCAGGTCCGCGGTCAGCGCCGCTATTGTCTCGGCCTCCTCGACTGAGGAGCGCGTGTTTCCCTCGTGTATCACCGGCACGTAGCGCACCCCCGTGCCGGTGAGCAGGCCGGGGGCGTCGATGCGCTGCGCGGCGCATTCTGGGGCGGACTCGAGCCGGCCCTCGTACATCGCCTGCGAGATGAACCGGCAGATGTCCGGGTGCATGCGGCGGGTCTGGTCGATGAACAGGCCCCGCTCGCGCGGGATCGTCGTGTCCTGTCGCAAGAGGTGCTCGAGTACCGATGCGCCGGCTCCGGGAGGGTGAATCGCCTGGGAGACCTGGGCGAGCTGCTGAGGATCTCCAAGGAGGAGGAGGTTGCGCGCGCAGGTGCCCATCGCCAGCGCATCGGCGAGGGAGATCTGGCCCGCCTCGTCAATAAATAGGTAGTCGACAGACTGGCGCATCTGCACCCGGCACCAGAGCCAGGCGGTTCCCGCCATGAGGTTGTAGCTGCCGGCGGTGAAGCGGGCTGGGTCCTTGGAGTTCTCGATTAGCCCTCGCCCGGAGGAGTAGCGATTGTCGTCCTCGCTGTACTTGTTTAGTCCTGAGAACTGCGACTCTGCAACGGCGTACTGCTCCACCTGGTGAAGGAGCGTGTGAATCGCTGAGTGGCTACCGGCGGCGACCCCGACCCGGTGGCCCCTCTCGATCAGGTGGAGGATCAGCTGGGCGCCGGTGTAGGTCTTGCCCGAGCCGGGCGGACCCTGGATGAACAGGTAGCTGTCGCGCAGGCCCTCCGTGATCGACTTTGCGTCATCGAGGTCAAACGCGCCCGTCTGCAGCGATGCGCCATGGGGGCGTGCCGAGGTCTCCGGGACATCCCGGCGCAGGATCTGACGCAGCGCGGTAAAGGGCTCCTCTTGGGCATCGAGCCCGCGGGCGGTGATGTCGTTTGCGAAATCGCGCAGGGCTGAGCGCTGCAGTCGGGTGTCATACGGACCGGAAGGGATCAGCGCGCGGGGGAGTGGCTCGTGCAGACGTCCGGCCCCGCGGCTGATCTGGACGATCCCGGCGTCCTCCACCGAGAGGACGGTCACGCTCTTCTCTGTGGATGGGTCGGTAAAGCTGCCCTTGCTGATCTTGTGCTCCTGCGCGGGGAAGCGCAGCGTGTGAGTCACCGAGCGTGAGGGTGGCGGAAGCGGAGCCGGCGGATCGCCCGTGCCGGAGAGCCCGCCAAGCGCTTCAGTGTCGGCCTCGATGAGCTGCTGATCGTCGGCTTCGAGCCGTTCGAAGTACGCCCACCACGCGGGCTTGGCCTCGCGCCGGTGATAGTCGAGCAGTTGCGCTGCAGTCCAGCGCGCGTGCTGGTCGGAGTCCTGACCGGCCGTGTCCTCGGGGACTCCGTCGAGAAGTGCGGTTTGCAGTTCGTCGAGTTGATCCTCAACATCAGGGTCTGGCTCGTAGGGATCGGGGGGAGGCTTCCACTGGATCTCCCGGCCGAACGTCTCGATCGCCTCGATTCGACGGTCGAGCAGCCATTCGCGCAGGAGGTGGGTGGAGCGGCAGTCGTCCTCGTTGTAGCGCTCGATCGACTCCAGCAGCGAGCGATCGCCGGTCTCCAGGAACCGCTCGAAGGCGACGATCGAGTCGCCCCCCGCGGTCACCTCCGTGTCCCGCTCCTCCATGTAGAACGCCTCGATGCTCTTGATCGAGTAGTTGGGCTGACCGGCCAGCAGAGCCTGACGCACGACGGTGTGCAGATCGACCAGGACCTTGCCGCGCAGCAGATGGTCGACCTCGTCCTCGCACGTCGCGTGCAGACCCATCAGACGCTTGATCGCTGTGGCCTCATAGGAGGCGTAGTGGTAGATGTGCATGTCGGGGTGGCGCTGTAGCCGTTTGATCATTAATCCGACGAACTGCGAAAACGCCTGCTTCTCGGTCGCTCTATCGGTGGCCCAGAACGCTTGGAAGCGAGGTCCGCTGGGCTCCAGCAGAACGACGCCGAACAGGTACTCCAGCCCGTCGTCGAAGAACGGGTCGCCCTCCATGTCAAAGAAAACGTCCCCCTCAGAGGGCTGCGGCAGGCGGGCGAAGCCGCGATCATCTGCGGCTGTGAGCAGCTCGTAGCGGGGCTCGCCCGTAGTGCGCTGGGCGAGCTGCAGTTTCGCCTGTGTGCGCAGGCGCTCGAACGTGGCGGAGGCGATCCGCTGTGGCCGGTCCGCGGGCTCCGCGGCGGCGAGTTGGGGGACGGTCGTGATTCCCTGCTCGACCAGCCGGGTGCGCTGGGAGCGCCGGATGTTGGCGACCAGGCTCAGGTGCTCGTCAGCCTCGCGCGTCGCGATGCAGTGATCCTCCCAGCGACACAGCCCGCAGTGCTCGACCGGCTCCGGGTAGGTGGTAGCAAGAGGAGCGTCGAGGACGGCCTCGAAGCGATGCTTGACGGCGCGGTAGTAGGCGGCGAAGTCCGCCACTGCAAACGCTTGGACCTCGCGGGTCCCGAGCACGACGTGCATCCTCGCGGGCGCGGTGCCTTGGATCGAAGCGAGGAGCTCGGAGTAGAAGCAGAGCTGCAGCAGGAAGTAGGGCTTGACGCGGTGGGCGAGCTTGGCGTCTGAGACCTCGTAGCTGAACGCCCCAAGCTCCGAGGGGGACTCGACGCGCTGGAGGAAGTCGCTGTGCCCGCGCCAGCGGATGCCGCCGAACAGGACGCCCTGGTAGATCACCTCGGCCCCTGCTCGCATCGCTGCGGCCGTGCGCTGCGCGCCCTCGGGGGTGCTGTGGAGACCCGGAGGGCTCTCGATTTCGACGATTTCGCGCCCTTCGGAGCGCAACTGGGCCAGGTGGCTCTGCTCGTGCTCATCGCCCTTACGCGCGACGAGCTCGGTGGTGTCCGACCTGGTCTCTGTGAGGTTCAGCCGCCCGAGCGCGATCTCGATGTCGAGATGGGTGAGGTGCGGGCACTCGAGGTAGTTGATGAGGTCCGTCGCCGAGAAGATCAGCTTGCCGTCGAGCTGCTGCACGTCAGGTTCTCCGGCCGGTCCTCATACGCCGCTCTGCGAAAGCCCCGCGAGGCTCTGAAGCGGCGGACGCTCAGCCGGGGCGTTCGCCGCCACGCCCTCACCCGCCAGGCGCCCTTCCTGCTCCAGACGCACAGCGATGCTCGCCAGCACCGTCAGCGCCATCGGCGACAGCGCCGAAAGCGGCTGGTGGCGGTTGTGGTGCTCGTCCAGGTCCACCTGTGCGATCCCCGCCTCACCGACCGCTCGCCAGGCGTCGATCAGCATCGCTATCTCCACGCCGTAGCCCGTCGCAAACGGCAGCCGTTCCAGCAAATCCCTGCGCGCTGCCACCTCCCCCGCCAAGGGCTGGCGCACGCCAGCGAGCTGCGGGTAGAACAGCGCCAGCGCCGGCCGCGCCATCAGGTGGTTCACGCGCCCGCCTTCCTCGCCGCCCGGTGTATCGCCGGTGAGAGGGCGGCGGTAGAAGGCCTTGACGAACGACACGTCCGGCTCGCATAGCAGCGCGCCGAGCAGGCCCGTCGCGAAGTGTGCTGAGAAGCGCTCGCTGTCGGCGTCGATGAAGCACACTACGTCGCTATCAAGCGCCGAGGTCGCGCGCCACATCGCGTCGCCCTTGCCCAGCACTGCTCCGAACGATGGCAAGAGGTCGTCCTGCTGGAGCACCTCCGCGCCCGCCTGCGCCGCCAGCCCGGCCGTGCCGTCCGGCGAGGCCGCGTCGATGACCACGATCCGGTCGAGCGCGCCGGCCTGGCGCAGGGCGCCGAGCGCCGTCACGATCTCTCCCACCGTGCCCGCGCATTCGCGCGCGGGCAGGCACACCGACACGCTCAGCTCTTGCTGCGCGCGCGCCGCGGCGATCTGAGCGGCCGTGTATGCGGAGTGGTGGAACGTACGCACTTGCGCGCGCTCACTGCTCGCCGGCCGATCCTCGTTCATGCCCTTAATCTAGTCCCGTCCGTGGTGGTGGCCCATCGGATTGACCGGCGTTCTCTCCTGGGTAGGATCACAGGCAAGTGAAGCGGAGTACGACTGCCGCGAAGCGCCCGCTGCGCGAGTACACAGCGAAACGGGACTTCGCCAGCACCCCTGAGCCCGCCGGTGAGCATGATGCTGGCGGCGAGCGTGAGCGCTTTGTCGTCCAAGAGCATCACGCCCGCAGCCTGCACTGGGATCTGCGGCTAGAGCGAGATGGGGTGCTTGTGTCCTTCGCGATTCCCAAGGGCATTCCTCAGGACCCCAAGACCAACCACCTCGCGGTGCACGTCGAGGACCACCCGATCAACTACATCGACTTCGCCGGCGAGATCCCCAAAGGGAGCTACGGCGCAGGCAGCGTGAAGATCTGGGACAGCGGCGCTTATGAGACTCACAAGTTCCGCTCAGACGAGGTGATCGTGACCTTCCATGGCGAGCGCCTGCAGGGCAAGTACGCCCTCTTTCAGACCAACGGCAAGAACTGGATGATCCACCGCATGGACCCGGTGGAATCGGATCCCGCCCACCCGCGGGAGCCGATGCCCGAGGAGCTCTCACCGATGCTGGCCAAGCCGTCGAAGCTCCCGGCCAGCGAACAGGACTACGGCTATGAGATCAAGTGGGACGGGATTCGCGCGCTGGCCTTCATCGACGGCGGGCGGATCCGCCTGGAAAACCGCAACGGGCGCGATATCACACGGCAATACCCCGAGCTGCGCGAGCTCGGTAAGGCGCTCGGCGCCTTACCAGTGATCTTCGACGGGGAGATCGTCTGTTTCGACGAGCACGGCCACCCCAGCTTCGAGCAGCTGCAGCACCGGATGCATCTCAGCAGCGAGAGCGTCATTCGCAGGCGCGCGCACGAGGCGCCCGTCACCTATGTGATCTTTGACCTGCTGTATCTCGATGGTCATTCCACGATGGCGCTTTCCTACCGTGAGCGCCGTTCGCTGTTCGAGCAGCTGCACCTGGAGGGGACCACCTGGCAGACCCCCGCCTATCACTCCGGTTCGGGCCGGGACTTCCTCGCGGTCAGCGCCGAGCACGGCCTGGAGGGCGTGGTGGCCAAGCGGCTCGATTCTCCCTACCGACCGGGTCAGCGCACTGGAGAGTGGCTGAAGATCAAGAACGTAAACCGCCAGGAGTTCGTGATCGGCGGCTGGCAGGCAGGCAAGGGGCGTCGTGCCGGGCTGCTCGGATCGCTGCTCGTGGGCTATTACTCAGAGCATGACGGCAGGCAAGTCCTGCGCTACGCCGGTGGCGTTGGCACCGGCTTTGATGAGCGTGAGCTCGAGCGCCTGACCAAGGAGCTCGAGGACCGCTCGAGGCCCGACAGTCCATTTGCCCCGGTTGGCACCCAACCGCCTGCAGGTGCGCGCTTCTCCGAGCCCGAGCTCGTCGCGGAGGTCGAGTTCTCCCATTGGACCAAAGAGCGCATCCTGCGTCACTCCGTCTACAAGGGACTGCGCGACGACAAGCCCGCAGCCGAAGTGGTGATCGAGCGGGACCTCCGCGCTGAAGAGGATCCTCGGCCGTACGAGATCCTCAATGAAAGTAAGAACAGCGCCGAGATCGAGGCCGGCGGGCGCACGCTGAAACTGTCAAACCGCGGCAAGGTCCTCTACCCAGAGGCCGGGTTCACCAAGGGGCAGGTGATCGATTACTACGCTGCGGTGGGGCCGGTGCTGCTCGGACACCTCGCCGGCCGGCCGCTGACGCTCAAGCGCTATCCCGACGGCGTGCAGGGCAAGTACTTCTACGAGAAGCGATGCCCCTCCCACAGGCCCGAGTGGGTCCATACCGCGGCAGTGCAGAGCGAGCGCGAGGGAGTGCTCGACTACTGCGTGGTGGACGACCTACCGACACTGATCTGGGTCGCGAACCTCGCCAGCCTCGAGTTGCACCCAAGCCTGTCCCGCGCAGAGGACATCGCCACTCCCACTGCGATCGTGTTCGACCTCGACCCGGGGGCACCCGCCGGACTGAAGCAGTGCTGCCAGGTGGCGTTGTGGCTGAGAGAGCTGTTCGCGGCATTTGGCCTGGAGACGATCGTCAAGACCTCGGGCGCAAAGGGGCTGCAGGCCTATGTACCGCTCAACACTTCGGTCACCTACGAGCAGACCAAGCCGTTCGCCCGCGCCGTCGCCGGGCTGATCGAGAAGGATCACCCCAAGCTGGTCACCTCGCGCATGACAAAGCAGCTGCGCCGCGGCAAGGTGTTCATCGACTGGAGCCAGAACGACCAGCACAAGACGACGATCTGTGTCTACTCACTGCGCGCCCGCGAGCGGCCCACGATCTCCACGCCCTTGACGTGGGAGGAGGTGCAGGCGGGTGCTGTTAGCCGCAAGAGGGATCTCAACCTCAGCGCCGAGCCCGGTGAGCTCCTTCGGCGCATCGATCAGCACGGCGACGTATTCGCGCCTTTTCTCAGCCTCACGCAGGCCCTGCCGGATCTCTCGGGCCAGTCAGAAGAGGATGCTATCCCGGCTTGACTGCTCCAAGCACGCCCGAGCACAGCTGTTTGCGTTGCTCAGAGGATGGGTAGGAAGCGCTTCATAGGTGATTCGCTGAGGGACAAGCCCTCTTCATTTCATGGAAGGAGGAAGTGATGGCCATGGCCTCTGTAGCGTCGGCCGCACGCCGCCCCGGTCTTTGCACCGAGCAGGACGACTGCAGTGAGCTGTTCGCACGCTGGCTCGGCGACGGTGATCGCACTGCGCACGAGCAGCTGATTAGGCGATTCACGCCGCTCGCGCGCAGCCTCGCCCGTCGCTACGCGCACACCTCTGAGCCGTTTGAGGATCTGTTCCAGGTCGCCTCGCTCGGCCTGCTCAAGGCGCTCGCCCGCTTTGACCCGGAGCGCCAGAGAGCGTTCGCCTCGTTTGCGGTCCCCACGATCCTCGGCGAGCTGCGGCGCTACTTTCGTGACTCTACCTGGGGCCTGCATGTGCCGCGCGAACTGCAGGAGCGGGCGCTTGCAGTGGGCAACGCCCAGGAGCAGCTCTCGAGCGGTCTCGGTCGCGCGCCCACCGTCTCTGAGCTCGCGGAGTATCTCGAGCTCGGATACGAGGAGGTCCTCGACGGCCTGCTCGCCGGGCAAGCCTACGAAGCGCTCCCCCTCGAAGCGCCCGTCCGTACCAGCCACGAGGGCGAGGATCTCCTCACCCACCTGGATGCGGTGGGCAGCGAGGACGAGCGCTACGAGCTCATCGAGCTGGACGCCACCCTCGTCGCCGCGCTGCGGCAGCTCCCGGCGCGCGAACGGGCCATCCTTCGCATGCGTTTCGTCGAGGAGCTCAGCCAGGCTGAGATCGGCCGTCGCGCCGGTATCTCCCAGATGCAGGTCTCGCGCCTGTTGCGCCGGTCTCTGCAACAGCTGCGAGTCCTCGCCCACGCGCATGTGCAGACGTCTTGATGGCGGGCGGGGAAGCTCTGGGTACGCTCATCGAGCAAGGCGCTTGCAGGCGTATTGAGCGAATGCCAACCCACGCGCCGCCAAACGTTCGCCTGCACTTGCGCAGCCAGCCCGAGAACATCTCGCTCGTCCGCACGACCCTCACTGGCGTCGCGGAAGCGATCGATCTGCTCCCCGAAGTACTCGATGACATCGCCACGGCGGTTACCGAGGCCGCCAACAACGTCGTCCTCCATGCCTACCGCGGAGACAGTGGCCCCCTCGAGGTCGACGTCCACGTCGCTGCAGGCTGCATCGAGGTAGTGGTGCGCGACGAGGGCGTCGGCTTGCATCACACGCCCGATTACGTCCTGGAGGAGGCAGGTGAGACCGGTGAGCAGAACCTCGAGCTCGGGCTTCCAGTGATCCAGGCGCTTGCCGATAGTGTCGAGTTTCATAACCGGGCGAGCGGTGGGACCGAGGTTCGCATGGAGTTCGTCACCCCGGAGACATCTTCCCTGCAGGCCACTGCACACGATCAGATCGATTTTCCTCTGTTCGAGCAGCCCGAGCTCATCACCACCGCAACGATCGCAATCACGCCCGATCGCCTCGCGCGCGCAGTCTTGCCTCGCCTCGTCTGCGCCCTCGCCGCCCGCGCCAATTTCTCGACCGATCGCATCTACGACGCCCAGCTGCTCGCAGACGTTATCGCGGCCCAAGCCTTCCGCTCGATCACCGGCAGTCACCTCGGGGTGGGGATCGCCGTCGAGCCACGCCGCGTCGAGCTGCGCGTCGGACCGCTGCCCCCCGGGCATGCTGCCGGCGCCGTCGCCATTTCTTCGGTGCTCGGCGAGCTCGCGCCCGTGGTCGGACGGCTGGCCGACGACCACAGCCTCGCGCCCGCTGGTCCCGTCGCAGTGCTCGCCCTGCAGCTGATCGATCGACGGTAGCTCCGCCTCCCCCATTCTTACGGCCGGGAGCACGGGCTGGGCAATTGAGGCTGTGATACTGACCGTCGTGAGCGACGTAAGGGGGACTGCACGGCGCGCGCCTGGCATTGATCTGCTGGTCGAGGCCGGCGCTGTGTTGGCCACGTCCTTGGACTTGACGACGACGATGGGGCAGGTCGCGCGGCTCACCGTCCCGCGACTCGCGGATCTCTGCGTGATCGATCTGCGGGATGAGCAGGGAACGATCCGCGACGTGGCGGTCGCCGCGGACGACGAGGAGATCGCTCATCGGCTGGAGGAGCTGCGCGCCTGCAACCCGCTCGACCCCGTCGGCCAGCATCCGGTCGCGCAGGTCATCCGCAGCGGGGAGCCTGTGCTGCTGGCGGAGATGACGAACATGTTGTTGAAGTCGTTCGCACAAGGCTCTGAGCACGCGAGGTTCATGATCGACAACGGCTACCGTTCGGCGGTCGTTGCCCCGCTGCTCGCGCGGGAGCGCACGCTCGGCGCGCTGTCCGTGCTACGGCTCGGCGACGGCGATCCCTACGGAAGCGAGGACCTGGACCTCGTCTGCGAGCTGGCGCGACGGGCAGCGCTCGCGATCGACAACGCTCGCCTGTTCTCCGACCTCCACGGTGCCGAGCAGCGCTTGGAGGCGATCCTCGTCAATCTAGCCGAGGCGATCACCGTGGTCGACGAGCACGGGCAGACCGTCTTCGCCAACCAGGCCGCCGCCGATCTCCTTGGCGCCGACACTCCCGAGGAGCTGACGAGCGCGCGGCCGGGGACGATCATGCCGCGCTTCCTCGTCTCAGACGAGCAGGGAGAAGAGCTCGATCTGGAGCGCATGCCCGGACGGCGGCTGTTCGCCGGCGAGCAGCAGCCCGAGCCACTGCTCGTGAGGAACGTAGTCCGCGCCACCGGAGAGGAGCGCTGGCTGATCGTGCGTGCCTCAGCAATCGCCGACCACGAGACCGGACGCATCCTCTACGCGGTCAATGTCTTCGAGAACATCACCGAGGTCAAGCGTGCGCAGCTGGCGGAGAGCTTCATGGCCGAGGCCAGCCGCGTGCTGGCCTCCTCGATGGACTATGCAGAGACCCTGCAACGTGTCGCGCGCCTGGCCGTCCCGCAGATCGCGGACTGGTGCGCGGTCGACGTGCTGAGCGAGAGCGGTGAGATCGAACGCGTGGCGGTCCATCACAGCGATCCGAGCATGCTGACGCTGGCGCAACGACTAGACCAGAGCTATCGTCCCGCGCTGGACGAGCCGCTGGGCGTGCCCGAGGTGATCCGCAGCGGAGAAGCGCGCATCTACACGGACATCGACGCCGCAGCGCTCGCCACCTATGCCCGCGACAGCGAGCACTTGGCGCTGCTGGAGGCGATCGGGGCGATCGACGTGATCATCGTCCCGCTGGCCGCCCCGGCGCGAACGATTGGGGCGATCACGCTGGTCTGCACCGGGTCCACGCGCAGGCTCTCACACGCCGATCTGGCGCTGGCCGAGAGGCTCGGGCGGCGCGCCGGCACCACCATCGAAAGCGCCCGCCTGTATACCGAGCGCACACGTATCGCCCATACCCTCCAGCGAGCACTCTTGCCGGAGTCCCTGCCCGAGATCCCCGGGGCCGAGATACAGGCGCTGTACTCCGCGGCCGGCGAGCTGAACGAGGTCGGCGGCGACTTCTACGACGTCTTCCCATACGACGTGGACCGCTGGATGCTCGTGATCGGCGACGTCTGCGGCAAAGGGCCGCGGGCAGCCGGGGTAACGGCCTTGGCCCGCCACACGCTGCGCGCCGCCGCGATCAGCGGGCAGTCTCCCGCCGGCATGCTCTCGACGCTCCATGAGGCACTCTTGCGCCAGCCACCGGGTGCGGATCTGTGCACTGTCTGCTTGGTCATGCTGACCCGCGTGCAGGACGGCGCGCGCCTGACGATCGCGCTCGCCGGGCATCCGCCGCCGCTGCTGATCAGCGCAGGCGCAGAAGTCGAGCAGGCCGGTCTCAGCGGCACGGTCCTCGGCGTCGTCGATCCGGTCAGCATCGAGGAGAGTGAGATCACGCTTTCAGCCTCCGAGACGCTCCTGCTGTACACCGATGGCGTCATCGAGGCGGGCAGGCCGGACCACCTGCTCGGAGAGGAGGGTCTGCTCGAGCTATGCACGGCCGCGCCCAACCTTCCGCTGGAGGGATTCCTCGAGCACATCGAGCTCGCGGCCCTGACACGCGCTCAAGGACGGCTCCGCGACGACATCGCGCTGCTGGCGCTCCGCATTGAAGGTTGACGCACTCCAAGGCAAAGGAAGTTTCTCAGCGCCAAACCGGTGCGCTAGTGTTTCGCCGATGGCAGTCGGGAGCAACCTCTTGATTGACGTGAGTCGCAACGAGGAGCGAGTGGTATTGCGCCTCGACGGCGAGCTCGACCTGGCCAGCGTGCCTCTGCTCGAGAGCGAGGTCGAAAGCGCGACGCTGGATAACCCGGCGACGGTCGTGCTCGACCTCCGCGGGCTGGAGTTCATCGATTCCACAGGTCTGCGGGCGATTCTCTCGCTGGACAAGCGCTGCACAGAGAGCGGACAGGCCTTCGCGCTGGTCCGTGGCTCGCAGCAGGTCCAGCGGCTGATGAACATGACCCGCGTGGACGAGCACCTGAAGATCATCGATTCCCCCGAGGAGATCCTCCTCTAGCTTTGACGGACACTGGCGGGGAAATCGTCCTTGGCCGGCCACGCGTGCACCTGCGCCAGACCGGCTCGACCAACGATTGCGCCCGCCAGCTGGCGATTTCCGGAGCGCCACACGGGACACTCGTCACGGCCTCCGAGCAGACCGCCGGGCGCGGGCGCCAGGGCCGGCACTGGACGGCGCCTGCGGGCAGCTCTCTTTTGGCCTCGCTCCTCCTGCGCTCGCCGCCGCCGCTGTTGCCCCTGATCGCCGCGGTCGCTGTCTGCGACATCGCCGGGGATGACGCTCAGATCAAATGGCCGAACGATGTCGTGCTCGTGGGAGAAAATCGCCTGACCAAGCTCGCCGGGATCCTCATTGAGGGACGGCCGCAGGAGGGCTGGGCGGTGTTGGGCATCGGCCTCAACGTGGCCGTGCGGCTGGAGGAGCTCCCCGCCGGGCTGCGAGCTGGAGCCGCGAGCATGGGTCAGAGTGAAGCGGAGATCGAGCCGGCGCTGGAGCGCCTGCTGGAGGCCCTGGAGCGTCGCCTGCAGGAACCCGCGCAGGCGACGCTCGAGGCCTGGGGTGCCCGTGACGCGTTGCGCGGGCGCGTGGTCACGTGGGCCGCGGGCCGGGGGCGCGCAGAGGGGATAGATGGCGGGGGGCGGCTGATCGTCGCCCTGGCCGCAGGCGGGTATGAGACGCTTGACGGGGGGGAGGTTCACCTGGAGCTCCCCGGTCAGTAGCAGCGCAGCCCGGTGCTCACTCCTCGGCGTGATGAAGCGCTTCATCGACATTCCGCTGCAGCTTCTCGCCCACGCCCGGTGCCAGCTCGCCACCGTTGCCCTCGGCGCTGGCTGCCCGGTTCGACAGCGCCCTGCTCAGCACCGCATCGCCTGGCGCCCGGGTCCTCTTAGGAGACCTCCCGGCCCCTGACGCTCTGGGAGCGCCTGCTCCGCCCGAGCCGTTGGCGGCGCCCTTTCCTCCCTTGCGCCGTCGCCGTGCGTTACGGGCGCGGCGCTTGGGGAAGTTGCGCAGCAGCTCGCGGGCAAGCGCCTGAGGCTTGCGTGCCATCCGCGTGCGAGCCCCGCGCAGCGCCTCCTCGGCCTCGGGCGTATGCGCGAGCGCCGCGGCCAGCAGTGCCGCCGCCAGCCGGCGGTCCTGCTTACGCGAGGCGTGGATCAGCCGCCGGGCATTGCGCGCGTGTGCCCCGCCCGCGGAGTTGACGAGCAGGCCGAGCAGCCGCTTAGTCTCCGGCCAGCGCTGTACCGCATACTCCTCGTGCACATCGCGCGTGTACTCGGCCAGGCGCCAGATCCAGGCGTTGGCCTGATCGCGGCGCCCGATGCGACGCTCTACCAGCGCGCGCAGCATGATCTTCGACGCCTCCCTGCGCTCCTCGCGCGGCCAGCCACCGATGATGTCGATCGCCGTATCGAAAGCATCGGGGTCAGCCAGCGCGGGGATGTCGCTCAGTGCCCGCAACCGCAGCTGTGCGTTCTTGTTGCGCTGCACCGCGGTGATCAGAAAGCGGCTCTTGAGCTCGCCAGAGCGGTCGAAGTGGAGCATCGCTCGCGCCCTGCGCCAGCCGTTTGGCGCCACGCGCGCTCCGGCCAGCGCTGCCCACACGTGCTGCTCGCCATAGTCGAGATGCTCGACGGCGATCCGCCACAGCTCGCGCTCGAACACCTCAAAGCGGCGCTCCTCCTCGGCGCACACCGGCAGCACGCGCCGCTCCACCCGCATCCGCCGGCCGCGGCCACGGCGCACCGGCCCGACGACGATCGCCCCTCCGCGGTATACGTCGCGGTCGAGCAGCGAATGCAGCGTCACCACAGGGTCGTCGTGCTTGGTCGCCGGGTGCACGAAGTCGACGACCAGCCCCGCCTCCTTGCCGGGATGCCGGCGCGTCACGCGTCCCACCCGCTGCTGGTAGATGCGCTTGGACGCGGTGGGGGCCAGGTGCACGCAGACGGTGGCCCGCGGGCTGTTCCAGCCCTCCGCGAGCAGCTGCGCGTTGATCAGCACATCGATGTCGCCGCGCTCATACCGGGCGAGGATCCCCGCCAGCTCGCGCTTGGGTGTCTCGCCGGAGACCGCCTGGGCCTTTATTCCCTCGGCGCGGAATGCCTCGGCGAGGTTGTAAGCGTGGCGTACGCCTGCGGCATACACGACGCCGGGCACGCCGTTGAAGCGCGTTTTGTAGAGGTTAGCGGCGGCCATGTTGAACGGCTGCTGGTCGAGCAGCTCGGCGAGCTCCTCCTGGTCGAACTCGGTATCCACCTCGCCTCTGCGCAGCGGCACCTTGGCGATCGTGCGCACCCCCGTGCCGGGTGAGATCCGCACGCAGCGCAGTGGCGAGATCACGCCGCGTCGCGCCGCCTGCGCGAGGTCAAAGCGCGAGGTCTGTGTCGGGAACAGGTCGGTGACGTGCCTGGCGATCAGCGCGCCCGTGGCGGTCATGCCGATGAAGATCGGTCCCGTCCAGTTGCGGATTGCGCCGCTCGTCTTCTCGCCCAGGGCGGTGTGCGCCTCGTCGCAGATGACGATCGTGTAGGCGCTCGAGATCTTGCCCGCGTTGCGCACGAACCACTGGTAGGTCTCAACCGTGACCGGACCCCACCCGCCGCCCCCAGCCACCTTGGGCGAGTCCTCGCCCTTGAGCAGCGGTTTTGAGATGCGCTTGGAGTAGCCGCGCTGGCGCAGCTCGCCGTTGAACTGGTCGACGAGGTTGCGCCGGTGGGTGAGGATCAGCACCCCGCCGGTCTGCGACGCCTCCACAAACCCGAGTGCCGCGACGGTCTTCCCCGCGCCGGTCGCGTGCTCGAACCAGAAGCGCTTGGCCGCATTGGGATCCTCGGGCTGCTCGGCCAGCGACTCCTCGTCATCGCCCTCCTCTACCCAGTCGCGGGGCTCCTCATCGGAGTCTGACTGCAGCTCGGGCTCCTGTTCCTCCTCTTCGGCGATCGGATCGAGCTCGTCCTCGAGCTCGTCCTCGTCGTCGTCCTCGTCGGGCGCGGCGCGCTGGACGGGACCCAGATCGTCATCGTCCTCCTCATCATCCTCGTCCTCAGGCTCGTCCTCTGGATCCTCCTCGGCATCGTCGTCCTCTACGCCTGCAAACGCGGAGGTCTCAGCCGGGCTGGGATGGGCTGGATCCCGATCCCCCTCCGCGGAGAGCTCCTCTCCCAGCGCCAGATCGTCGGGACCGAGGATCGCCGCGGAGGCCAGCAGCTCGGGGGAGGCCATCGCACGGCCGTTGCCGTTCTCGGAACTGCGCATGGCCTCGGCCAGCAGGGCCGTGAGGGTGCCCGAGAGGGCATCGACCTGGTGAGCGCTCAGCACGGTCCCATCCGCCAGCTTCGGCTCATCCTCGGAGAGCACACGTTCCAGGCCGAGCAGCAGTGAGAACTCACGCCGCCAGGCGGTCGAGGGGTGCTTGGCCTGCTCGGAGAGCTCGGCCAGCGCCTGGTCGAGCGCCCGCCTGCGCGGCGATCCCGTGGCCAGCGCAACCGCGGGATCCTCACCGTCGTGCAGGAAACGCTCGCGCACGAACTTCTCCGCGCGGGCAATACCGGCGGGATTGGGAATGGACGCGGCCGCGAGGGCCACTGAAGTGGGCTCGGCCATAAAGGCTCTGGGCTTCGAGACGAGCCGCCGCAGAAAATGCTTTCAGCGTGGCTCGGAAAGGCCGGCACTCAACCGGCGACGTTTGCCGGGCGCTGAGAGCGACCCGGCTCCTAAGTGCGCTTCAGGATATAGCAGGTCCAGGTGCGATTGAAGGGAGGGTCGGCTTCCTATCATCTGCAACCCTTAGCGGCGATGTCCATGAGGTGGTTCTCCAAACGCTTGCCGATGGTGCTCGCAGGCCTCGGCCTACTCGTGCTGCTCGCCATCGGCCTCGTTCAGCTGTTGCGCTCCTCGCAGGCCGCGCTGAAGCCATCGGGTCTGACCGTCGGCCAGATGCAGGCCCGGCTCGCCGGCTCGCCGGCGCCGCTGATGGCGCTGCACGCCCAGGCCTCAGAGCTCCTGCCCGGCAACGCGCGCGCCCTGAACGCGCGCCTGACAGCGCTGCACGGGTACCCGCTCGTAATCAACAAGTGGGCCTCGACGTGTGAACCGTGCCGCGCGGAGTCGGGTGTGTTCCAACGCGCGGCGGTGAGCCTGGGGCGGGAGGTGGCGTTCATCGGCCTGGACTCCGGCGAGGCCAGCCGCGCTGAAGCGGAGTATTTTCTTCGCAGCTTCCCGCAGAGCTATCCGAGCTACTACGACCAGAGCGGCGACCTCGGAGTCGCGATCACTGACTCCTCGTTCACACCCGTCACGGTCTTCTACAACCGCGCTGGCGGACGATACATCCGCCAGGGTCCCTACCCGAGCGTCGCCAAGCTCGAAGGAGACATCCGGCGCTACGCGCTGGGCGCGTGAGGAATGCCTGAGATCAGGATCGACCCGTTGAGCGGGCACAAGACGATCATCGCCGGAGAGCGCTCGCTACGGCCCGGTGGAGCGCCGGTCTGTGAACCTGCCGAGCAGATCGACCCCGAGCGCGACCCGTTCGCCGAGGGTCACGAGGACCGCACACCGCCGGAGCTCTACGCGCTGCGTCCCGGCGGAGAGGCGGGTGGGACGGGGGTGGGTGGGGTTCCTAATTCCCCCGGCTGGAGGGTACGAGTGGTGCCCAACCTGTATCCGGCGCTCACTCCGGCCGGCGAGGGCGGCACCCCCGAGCGGGGCGTAGAGGGACGCGCACAGCCGGAGCTATTCGTCTCGCGGCCTGCCTCCGGCGCACACGAGGTGATCATCAATGGCCCTCAGTCAGTTCTGTCGCTAGCTGAGCTGCCCCTCGAGCAGGCGATCGCCGCGGTGGACGTGTGGCGCGAGCGCATGCGCGTTCATTCCCAGAGCGCCTACACCCAGCTGATCGTCAACGAGCGCCGCGAGGCGGGCGCTTCGCTGCCGCACACGCACGCCCAGCTGTACGCGTTTGACTTCGTGCCGGCCGTCGTGGCGCGTGAGCGTGAGCGCGCCGGCGCCTACACCACACGGACGATGGGCCAGAACCTGCTCGGCGACCTAGTAGCCGAGGAGGTGCGCCTGCGCGAGCGGGTCGTCGCGATCGACGAGGACGCCGTGCTGATCGCTCCCTACGCCTCGCAACTGCCGTTCCAGCTGATGCTCGCTCCTCGCCGCCCCCGCGCGCGCTTTGAGGACGACGGGCCGACAGGCGCAGCGCTGCTGCACGATGGCCTGTGCCGCCTCGCGCGCCACTTCGGGTGCAGCCCGCCACTGAACCTGTGGGTTCGCACCGCCCCCCAAGGCGCCGAGCAGTTCTGCTGGCGCATCGACGTGATGCCCCGCCTCACCCACATCGCCGGACTGGAGCTGTCCACCGAGGTGAACCTGAACATCGTCGCGCCTGAGCACGCCGCAACTCTCTTACGCGACGCATAGTCTGCCGAGGTATGCCTCCCGAGGAACGCTTCCTCCCCCGCTTCGCCGCCGAGCCGCCGCAGGAGGATCTGCCCTACGGCCGTTGGGCAGAGCGGCTGAGCGCAGCGTTCCTGGAGAGCGTCGAGCGGCTCGACACCGGCTCTGAGGATCTCGGCGAGCCAGGCGAGATCCGCTGGTACCCGGACCGCACATGGCATGGACGCACCTATGTGCCCGGAACATCGGTCACCTCGGGCGGCTACGAACTGTTCGGCTACGTGCGCTTCGTCCCCGCCCCCGAGAACGGTGAGCCGGGCGACTTCGTTGCTTACGCCGACTTCACCGGCGATACGGCCGAGCACAACCCGGACTGGAAGCTCGACCTCTGCGACGAGGTGATCGGCTCCTGGCGCGGGCACCTCGGCGCCGTCGCCGCGATGACGCTCGTGTGGGGTCATCCGCTGCTCTCCGGCGGCCGGGTCGCGACAGCCGAGCTGGCCGGGCTGGCCGTCGACCAGTGTGAGCTGCTCCAGGAGCGCTTCACGCTGATCGCCCCCGACGATTACCGCCACGACCTGCTCGAGATCAAGCTGTTTGGCGTGAAAGGCCAGGAGCTGGCGCGGGAGTCGCTGTACGCGGCTGAGGATCAGGACGAGGAAGACGGGGAGGAGCAGCGAGGGGCCGCGGCGGAATAGCCGCAGCCCTCTCGCTTCTCCTTGGGAGACGGTCCTCCGTTTGCCCTGGCGCTACTTAGCTTTGGTGCAGGCTGCGAGCGCCTGTGCCTTGGCCTGAGAGGGGATCGGTGCGGCGTTGATGACTTCGGCGCATACTTCTTTGGCAGCCGCACGCGCCCCGGCAAGGTCGCCACCGGCGGCTTTGTTGCAGATCGATTCGACTTTGGCCTTCACGCTCGCTTGCAGCGTCGGCTCTCTTTGGATGATCGACTTGCACACCGCCACGGCCTCCGCCACGCCCGCCGCGGTGGATGGAGTGGGCGTGGCGGTGGATGGAGTGGAGGCAGACGTTGATGTTGTCGCTCCTGAGGAGCTTGTGCTCGCACCGCCAGCGCTGCTCGGCGCGGCCACCGAGGTGCTCTGGCTGCTGGATGTGGAGCTGCTGCTACCGCAGCCCGCGAGGATCACGGCGGCGGCGAGTGCGATTAGGAGCCATGCGGAGAGCTTACGGATCATCGGTCCCCCTAGCTTGAAAAGAACGCTCGCCCGGCGAGGTGGCCTCGCCAGGCAACGGTGGTAGCACAGGCTATCCGGATCGAGGTTCCAAATGGCAAGTAGAGTCTTTGCCAGAGCCGTGCGACACACCGCCGTGCGGGAATACGCGACCGCCTGGAGGCCTCAGATGAGCAAGCTTCATATCCCTCGCGCGGCAGGGCTGACCGCGATCGTCATTTTAGGAGCGCTCATCGCCGGGTGTGGCTCCTCCAGCTCGAGTACGACCGCCGGCTCGAGCGCCACGAGCTCTTCCACGCCCGCCTCGACGCCATCCGCCCCTACACCTTCGAGCTCCACTCCGGCGAGTAGCACCCCAGCTCCTTCGGCCGCCGGTGGCGCGGCTCAGGTCCTCAAGCTCTCCGCCGACCCCGGCGGACAGCTGGCCTACAACACCACGACGCTCACCGCTAAACCTGGAAAGGTCACGATCGAGTTCGCCAACGCCTCGCCGCTATCCCACAACGTGACCGTGCAGGAGCCCGGTGGCGGCGCGACGCTGGGGGCGACCCCGACTTTCTCCGGTGCTACGAAGTCGCTCACCCTAAATCTCAAAGCCGGCACCTACGCGTTCTTCTGCTCGGTTCCAGGCCACCGCCAGGCGGGCATGCAGGGCACCCTCACCGTGCAGTAGTCCCCGCGTCCGCGAGCAGCGCCTGAATGATCCCCTCGACGCTATGCGGCGCGGCCTCGATGTGTGGCTGCAGGCCGTGCCTGCGCAGTTCCTCGCTCGTGATCGGGCCGATCGAGACGATGCGTGTCTCCTCCGATAGCCCGGCGTTGCCACCCGCCGCGTCGAGGAAGAAGCGGACGGTCGAGGACGAGGTGAAGGTGATGTAGTCGGCCGTCTGCGCGGCCGCGAGCGCCCCGGGCGAAAGCGGCTCGGCGACAGTCTCATATAGGGCCAGCACCTCCACCTGTACGCCCCGCGCACGCAAGGCATCTGCAAACACGTCGCGTGCATGGCGCGCTTGGGCGACGAGGGCGCGCTCGACCGGGACGCCGGCGAGGGCTTGCACGAGCGACTCCGCTACGAAGTGCTTGGGAATGATGTCCGCGGTGACGCCATGCTCGGCAAGGGCGGCGGCGGTGCCGGGGCCGATGGCCGCGACACGGGTGCCCGCCAGTGCGCGGGCGTCGCCGGCTGGGTGGGTCCCGTCATCGAGGCGTTCGAACAGTCCGCTCACGCCATTGGGGCTCGTCAGGCACACGAGGTCATACGGCGCCGGGTTCAGCGATGGGCCTGGAATCGGCTCGATTCCGATCACCGGCGCCTGCACGATCCTCGCCCCCAGATCTTCCAGTGCTAGCGCCAGGCCACTGGCCTGAGCGCGCGCGCGCGTGACCGCCACAGTCAGCCCGGCCAGCGGCCCCTGAGCCACCCACGCGAGCTGCTCTGCCAGCTCCGCCACGGGCCCGACGACCGTGATCGAGGGGGAGCCGACCCGCTCGCTGGCCACCCGCTCGGCGATCGTCGCAAGCGTGCCGTGCACGGTGCGCTGCGCGGGCATCGTGCCCGCTTCGATGACGCCCGCCGGTTCCTGTGGCGCGCGGCCCGCCTCGATCAGCGAGGCCGCGATCTGCGCCAGGCGCCCGACGCCCATGTAGAAGACGAGCGTGCCTGGAAACGCCGCGAGCGCCGCCCAGTCGAGCTCTGACTCATCGCCCGTGCGCCCCGTCACGAAGGCGACCGCGCGCGCGAGGCCGCGGTGGGTGACCGGTATCCCCGCGTAGGCCAGCGCCGCCACGCCCGCCGTCACGCCGGGCACGATCTCGAAGGGGATACCGGCGGCGCGCAGCGCGAGCGCCTCCTCCCCGCCGCGCCCGAACACGAACGGGTCGCCACCCTTCAGGCGCAGGACCGTCTTTCCGGCCCGGGCGCGGCCGGTCATCAGCTCCTGCGTCTGCTCCTGCGGGACCGATTCGCCGCCGCCCTCCTTGCCCACGAACAGCAGCTCGGCGTCCGCCCGCGCGCCATCCAGCACGGACGCTCCGATCAGGCGGTCGTAGAGGATCACATCGGCCGTGGCGATCAGCTCGAGCGCACGCGCGGTCAGCAGGCCGGGGTCGCCGGGCCCCGCGCCGGCGAGGTAGACACGGCCGGCCTCAGGCGTGCTCAATGGCCATCTCCTCTGCCCGGCGCAGCAGCTCTCCGGCGCCCGCCGCGAGCATGCGCTCCGCCACTCGCTGCCCGAGCGCGGCCGGGTCGTAGAACCCGCCCAGCAGCTCGTCCGCGACCCAGGCCGACCCGTCGGGCAGACCGACCCAGGCGCGCAGCAGAAGGCAGCCGCAACCCGCGGGCGCGGCGTGAGCGCCAAGTGGCGTGTTGCAGCTGGCGCCCAGTTCGCGCGCCAGCGCGCGCTCGGCCAGTAGGCACGCGAACGCATCCGCGTCGGTGATCTCCTGAACCGCCTCACGCACGCGCACGTCCTGCGCGCGACCCTCCAGCGCGAGCACGCCCTGGCCGGGAGCTGGCACGAAGCGCTCAGGGTCGAGCACCGCACCGATATCTGACCCTCTGCCCAGCCGTTGCAGTCCGGCGTGCGCGAGCACGATCGCATGCAATTCTCCGCCTTCCGGGCTGGTGAGCTTACGCAGGCGTGTGTCGACGTTGCCAGCGAGCGTGACGATCTCCAGGTCCTCCCGTGCGGCGAGCAGCTGGGCGGCGCGGCGGACGCTCGAGGTGCCCACCCGGGCGCGTTCTGCGAGTGCGTCCAAGCCAGCCGCCCCGCACAGCACGTCCTCGGCGGCGGCTCGCGCGGGCGCGCCCAGCAGCTCAAGGCCCTCGGCCAGCTCGCTCGGGACGTCCTTGGCCGAGTGCACGGCGAGGTCGATCTCACCGGCCAGCAGCGCCTGCTCGATCGTGTCCACCCAGCGCGACTTGTCACTGGGTGGCGATCCGGATGCCCGCCCGTCCGAATCGCCGCTAGTGGAGATCGTGATGATCTCGACGGGTGGGTGGGCCTCCAATAATCCGGCGACATGACCCGCCTGCGCAAGTGCGAGCGCGCTGCCGCGGGTTCCGATTCGCATCAGCCCTTGCGGCGGCGCTGGAGGTCGTGGACCTCGGCGAGCTGGGCGGGTGGGATCCGATCCTTCTGGGCGGGTGGGATCCCATTCTGCTCGTCTCGCAGCCCGAACAGCTCACGCACGAGCTCGAGGCTTGCGTGCCCGCGCTCGTGGGAGAGGCTGCGCAGGCGGATCGTCGGCTCGTGCAGCAGGCGGCTCATCACCGCCCGCGCGATCTCCTGGACGCGGGCGAGATCGCCAGGCGAGGCCGACTCCCAGCGCCCGGCGTTCTCGGCGAGCACCTGCTCGACCAGGGCATTGCCGTGCTCGCGCAGCGCGCTCACCGTGGGCAGCGTCTCGAGCTGACCGAGCCAGCGCGCGAAGCGATGGATCTCCTCCTCGACGATCTCCTGCGCGCGGGGCGCCTCGCTGGCGCGCGTCGAGAGGTTGCGTGCTGCGGCGGCCTGCAGGTCGTCGATGTCGTACAGGCTCACGCCCTCCAGTTCCGCGCAGCCGGGATCGATGTCGCGCGGCACCGCGATGTCGATCAGCAGCAACGGACGCCCTTCGCGCTCGCTCATCACCAGCTCGAGCTCCTCGCGCCCGACGATCGGATGGGGGGAGGAGGTCGAGGACAGGACGATGTCGGCGAGCAGCAGCTGGTCGGGGAGGCCGTCGAGTCCGACGACCGATCCGCCGAAGCGCTGGGCGAGGCTGAGCGCGCGGTCGGCGTGGCGGTTGGCCACGAAGATCGTGCCGGCGCCTTGGTCGGCGAGCGCGCGCGCGGTCAGCTCGCTGGTCTCGCCCGCGCCGAGGATCACTACGTGGCGCTCCTCCAGGCCGCCGAGCACGCTCAGCGCGAGATCGACGGCTACCGACGGGACGCTCACGCGGCTGGCGCCGATCTCCGTCTCCGAGCGGACGCGCTTGCCGGTCGTGAGCGCTGCCGCGAACAGCCGGTTCGAGAGCGGGCCTGTCACCCCGGCCGCCATCGCCGCCTCGAAGGCGCGCTTAACCTGTCCCTGGATCTCCGCCTCGCCGACGATCATCGACTCCAGGCCCGCGGTCACCCGGTAGAGATGGCGCGCGGCGTCGCAGTTGCGCGGCGAGTAGATCGCCTCCGCCAGCTCGGTTGGGCGGATCCCTGCACGGCGGGCGAGCAGGCCGAGCACGTCGCCCTCGGCCTTGACAAGAGCCCCACCCGCCTCGCCCACCACGAGATAGACCTCGGTGCGGTTGCAGGTGGAGATCACGACCGCCTCGCGCACCTCGGCGCTCGCCGTCAGTGCCCTGGCGAACTCGCTGGCCTGCGGCTCGGTGAACGCCAGGCGCTCGCGCAACGCGACGGGCGCCGTCTTGTGGGAGATGCCGAGTGCCAGCAGCTCGCTCATGCCAGTGTCGACTCCCGCTCGGGAGGGGGCGACTGAGCCTCAGCGGAGCGCTCGGAGCGCTTCAGCAGATCGCCCAGCTCACGCTCGATCCGGCTCAGGCGCACGGCCATGATCGCGACGTAGATCAGCACGATCGCGAACAGCACCACGTAGGCGCCGGCGACGTACTTGCCCGCCGTGTGCAGCGGCAGGGCGGGCGTGTCTGCGAGTACGAAGGCAAGCATCACAGGCTCGGTACCGCGCTGCGGCTTCGTCGGTAGGAAGGATCCCCTTCGCCCACCAGTGTCCGCCGCAGCGCGCGCAGTTGCGCGCGCGTGTGCTTGGCGGTCAGCTCGTACTTGCACAGCGTGAGGTACAGCAGCGCGATCCCGAGCAGCGAGACGAGGAACGTGAGCTGCATCTTTGCCGGCAGGTTGGAGGAGCTGCCGAGCACGCGCGGGTGCAGGTATTCGGTTGACAGTCGTACCGCGAGGAAGTTCAGCGGCACGAACGCACCGGCGACGATCGCGAACACCGATGCGTAGCGCGACTGGAGCTCGGGGTCCTCGATCGCGAAGCGCAGCGGCTGGTAGGTGGCATACAGCAGGAACACGATCAAGAACGACACGAGCGTCGGCTCGCTCCACACCCACCAGTGCCCCCAGGACCCCTTCGCCCAGATCGAGCCGGTGATCAGCGTCGCGACGGCGAAGATCAGGCTCATGTGAATCGTCACATATGAGCGCATGTCCCAGCGTGGATCGCGTGTGCGCAAATGCTGGATCGCCATCAAACCGCCGGCTACGAACCCGCACAGAGAGACGATCGCCAGTGGCACGTGCACGTAGAAGATCTTCTGCAGGAAGCCTTGTTCGGCTTCGAGCGGCGCGTAGAAGAAGACGAGGCCGAGGGCGATGGCCATCACGGCGACCGTGGCGATGCTCAGTGTGCGAAGGCCCCGTCCGTACATGGGGGAAGAAATCAGTCCTCCAGGAGGAAGTCGAAGACGGCGTAGGCGATCAGCCCGAACACCAGATCATAGAGCCCCAGCGTGAGCAGCCAGCGGATTGGAGGCCCGCCCACCCCTGCCGCATGGGTCAGCCCGAGCAGGGGCGAGGTGGCTCGCGCGCCGCCGATCACGACCGGCACGAGCAGTGGTAGCGCCAGCACGGGCCCGAGCAGGTCGCGCGCGCGACTGCGCACGACCAGCGCCGCGACGAGCGTGCCGATGATCGCGACGCCGAAATCCGCGAGCAGCAGTACGACCAGCAGGTCCGGCAGCGCTTGGCCGAGCGACGGGCCGAGCAGCAGTAGGGCGAAGGCCGGCACCGCGACGAGCTCGAGCACGACGAGATAGGCGAGCAGCGCGAGCGCCTTGGCGAGGAGCATCGCCGAGCGGTCGACCGGCGCGAGCAGAAACGCGTCGAAGCCGCCCTGGTCCTGATCGGCGACGAACAGGCGGTTGATGCCGAGCATCGCGGCAAACAGCAGCGTCACCCACAGGATGCCCGCCGCCTCGTCGCCGCTCACGCTGTTCTGGTTCAGCGCGAAGTGGAACACCACGAACGTCGTTACCGCGAACAGCGACATCCCCGGGACGGACTCCAGCGTGCGCAGCTCCACCAGCAGCTCCTTGCGCAGCAGCGCTGCGACGGTGCGCCTCATCGGTAGAGCTCCGCGATCTCGCTCGGATCGACGCGCTCGGCGTCGCGCAGCAGCACCGGTCGTCCCGCGCGCAGGCCGAGCACCAGATCGGCCTCGCTCAGCCCCCCGCTCGGATCGTGGCTGGAGATCACCCGCGTACGTCTCGCGCTCGCGCCGATCAGTGGCTCGATCAGCTCCCGCGCCGCCGGATCGAGGTTCGCCCACGGCTCGTCGAGCAGCAGCAGCTCGGGGTCGTGAAGCGTCGCCCTGGCAACGGCTACACGCGCCACCATGCCGCGGGACAGCGTCTTCATCGGCTCATCGGCTCGGTCTGTGAGCGCAACGGCTGCAAGGCGCTCCTCGACACGCTCCGCGCTGAGGTCGTGCAGTCGGGCATGGAAGCGCAGGTTCTCGCGGGCGGTCAGCTCTCTGTAGAGCAGGGGCTCGTGGCCGAGCAGCCCGACGCGTCCACGCACCGCCCAGGCCTCCTCTGGGAGGCTCTTGCCGAGCACGCTCACGCTCCCCGCATGAGCTCGCAGCAGCGTCGAGAGCACTCTCAGCAGAGTTGTCTTGCCGGCGCCGTTCGGCCCGAACACGACTAAGGTCTGTCCGCTGGCCACCGACAACGACACATCGCTCAGGGCCTCGCGTTCGCCGTAGCGGCGGACGAGCCCCTCCAGCTCGATCACACGCGCGTTCTCTGCGGCTCGTGCCGGTGTTGGGACTGCGCGATCAGATCGCGCACCGCCTGCTCCTCGCCACTCCGCAGCAGTTCGATTGGATCAGGGTTCCCGCCCGCCCCGCTGACGATGCCCTCGAAGAACTCCTTGCGGTCCTGGTAAGTCGGCAAGGTGCTCTTCGCCCAGCCGCGGACCTCGTTGAGCAGTACCGCCAGGCGCGCGTATGGCTCGCCGAACTGGCCTTCGATCTCGCGCTTCATGCGCTTGGCCAGCGCCGGGGATGCGCCCGCCGTCGAGATTGCGATCGCCAGCGGCCCGGTGCGCACGATCGCCGGCAGGATGAAGTTGCACAGCGGCGGCACGTCGACGACGTTCACGAGCATCGCCCGCCGCTCGGCGTCCTCGTAGACCGCGATGTTCACGTCGGTGTCGTCGGTCGCGGCGATCGCCATAAACACGCCCTCGAGATCCTCTGGACCTGCATACGCGCGCTGCTCCCAGCGGATCGAACCCTCGCGCGCGTGCTCCTGCAGCGCGGCGACCGCGTCGGGCGCGATCAGGGTGACCTGGCCGTCACACGCGAGCAGACCCTCGACCTTCTCTAGCCCTATCTCACCGCCGCCGACTACCACGCAGCGCCGGCCTGTGAGCTTCAGGCAGGCGATGTAGAAAGGGGTGTCGAGCATCCCCTGCACGCAGCTCTGGTCGCAGATTCCCTTGCGCAGCTGACAGACGCACTCCTTGCCTGCGTAGGCCTGGGCGGGCATATCTACAGGGTAGTCTCCTACCGCGGCACGCCGCGGCCCAGCAGCGCTCGGGCGCCCACCCGCGCCATCGCCAGCGCACCATGGCGCCACGCGCGCTCACGGTCTGAGTCGCGCCCCGATCGCAGTTGCGCCACCGCCCGCGCCCCGCCTGCAAGCACCTGGTCATATGGCCCCCACCACAGCCCGCGCATCCCCGGCTGGCTCCAGGCGATCAGCTTCTCCTGTGCGCATGCGCGCAGACCCGCCTCGCCGAGTGTCTTACCCAGCCCGCCTCCGGCCGCCGCCCCCCACGGGCCACGTGACACGCTCGGGCCGGGAAGATGGTCGTTGCACCACACCATGCCCGCGTGCAACTCGCGTGCGATCCGCGAGCCCCGATAGCGATCATTGGTCCACACCGACGCTCCGAGCCCGTAGTCGCTGTCGTTCGCCAGCGCGATCGCCTCGTCGTCGGAGTCGACCACTACGAGTGACAGCACCGGTCCATCGATGGGCTCGCGCATCAGCCGCATCTCGCTGCTCGCGCCGGTGATCACCGCCGGCGCGTAGAACGCTCCGGAGCACCCCGCGGGCGAGGTCGGACCGCCACAGTGCAGTTGCGCGCCACGGGCCACGGCGTCGTCCACCAGCTCGCGCACGTGCTCCAACCGCCGCTGGGAAGCGAGCGGGCCAACCTGCGTGCCCGGCAGGGCGGGGTCACCGACGGTGAGTGCCACCGCACCGCTCACCAGCCGCGCGAGAAACCGCTCGGAGATCTCGCGGGCGACGTAGATACGCTCGATTGATCCTCGTGCCTGCCCCGCACCGGCGTAACCGGCCCACAAAGCGCCTTCGGCCGCGCGCGCGAGATTGCAGTCTGCGAGCACGAGCATCGCGTCCTTGCCGCCCAGCTCGACCGTCACCTCCTTCTCGTGGGACACGCACGCCCGCGCCACCGCCCGCCCGACGGCAGGCGAGCCCGTGAACAGGACCTTCGCAACCGGGGCCTCCGCGAGCGCCACGCCGACTCCGGCGTCGCCGTGCGCGAGCGTCACGAGGCCCTCCGGCACCTCAGCACGCCCCAGCACCCGCGCGATCCGCTCACCGGTCAGGGCAGCGCGCGCCGCGGGTTTGAAAGTAACGCCGTTACCCGCCAGCAACGCGCCGGCGATCTGGCCGAGCGGCTGCGCGAACGGTGCGCTCCCCGCGCCGATCACTCCGATTACGCCGTAAGGCTCATAGGCGATCCGCGCACGCCGTGCGAGCGACATTGAGCGGTGGATCCCCACCCGCCGGCCGCCCAGAACCTTGGCTCCGTCGTCAGCGATCCAGATCAGCGCGTCGATTGCCGGCAGCAGCTCGAGTGTCGCGATCTCCGCGCCCGGCCGGCCCTGCTCGCGGCTGATTACCTCCACCAGCTCGTCGAACTCGTCGATGATCGCCTGCGCCATCCTGCGCATGTACCGAGCGCGGTCCTCCACCCGCAGCAGCGCCCACAGCGGCTGCACCTGCCCTACCGCCGCCACCACCTCGTTGATCCGATCGGGCGGCGTCGCCTCCACGCTCCCCAGCAGCTCTCCCGTCGCGGGGTTGTGTGACTCGATCGTCGCATGTGCCTCCACGACCTTCATTATCGCCCGCGTGCCTTGCGAATCTGCGCCAGCCGCTGCGCCAGTTGCGCCTCCGCCTCCTCAGGCTCGTAGAAGTGCGCACCCTCCACACCTTCCGGCAGCAGCTCCTGCGGCGAAACGTGGCCAGGATGATCGTGCGGATAGTCATACCCGCCGACCTCCTGCCCCGGCCGTGGGCCCGACCGCAGCCACCCGGGGACCGCCGCCGCGCCGTGCTCGCGCACGTGTTGCTGGGCTGCCGCCAGCGCCCGTCCTGCGGCGTTTGACTTCGGCGCTACAGACAGGTAGATGGCGGCCTGTGCGAGCGCGAATTTGGCCTCTGGCAGGCCCACGTGCTCGACGGCCTGAGCAGCTGCCGTAGCCACGGACAGCGCCTGTGGGTCGGCGTTGCCGATGTCCTCGGAGGCGAAGATCACCATCCGCCGGACGATGAAGCGCGGGTCCTCCCCACCCTCGAGCATCACCGCCAGGTAGTACAGGGAGGCGTCGGGGTCTGAGCCGCGGGTGGCCTTTATCCAGGCGGAGATGTAGTCGTAGTGGCGATCTCCGCCTTTGTCGTAGAGCACCGCCCTGCGCTGCAGCGCGTCCTCGGCCCGCGCGATGCTGATTTGCTCCTCGCCCAGCTCCGCTGCGGTCGTGCTCGCCAGCTCCAGAGCGTTCAGCGCCGTACGCGCGTCGCCTTCGCTGCGCACGGCCAGGAACGCGATCGCCTCCTCGCCCACCTGTGGCGGTGAGTGCGCCACGGCTCGCCGCAGCACCTCGCTGACCTCCTCTGTGCTCAAGGCCTCCAGGGCATACACACGCATGCGCGAGAGCAGGGCGCCATTGACCTCGAAGGCGGGGTTCTCTGTGGTGGCGCCGATCAGCGTGACGAGGCCGTCCTCGACGGCCGGCAGCAACGCGTCCTGCTGGGCCTTGTTGAAGCGATGGATCTCGTCCAGGAAGAACACGGTTGGTGTGCCGTTCGCCGCTTGGCGATGGGCAGCGCGCTCGAGCACCGCGCGCACCTCGGCACGGCCGGCCGCTACGGCGCTGAGCTCCTCGAAGGCCGCTTGTGAATGCCCGGCGAGGATGCGGGCGAGCGTGGTCTTGCCGGTGCCGGGCGGCCCGTATAGGACCATCGAGTGAGGGTGCCCCTGTTCGATCGCGGTGCGCAGGGCCGAGCCGTCGCCGAGCAGGTGCGTCTGGCCGATGAAACCAGCGAGCGTGTCTGGTCGCATGCGCGCTGCCAGCGGGCGGTCGTCCACGGCCGGGACGCCACGGGGCTCTCGCTCGCTGTCTGCGTCGGGTCCGAACAGCGTGTCTATGTCCATCTTTCAGAGGTCTTTCACGGGAGGTCACCGGCCAGAGAACGTCGAACTCCTAGACCTAGTGATGATCTACATTAGGAGCACATCCACTTCTCGGACGAGAAGGGACCCATAGATGAGCGTTGGTGCTGCCGAGATCCTTCCGGGCGCTCCGGGGGGTCTGGGATTCTTGGACATGGGTGGGGAGATCGCCGCGCGCTCTCCCCTGCAGCTGTTCTGGCGTCGCTTTCGCCGGGACCGCGTGGCGCTGGCCTCGCTTGCCTTCATTGTTTTCCTCGTCCTTGTTGCGCTCGCGGCCCCGCTGATCGTGGCGCTGCTGGGCCTGCCAGGGCCATCGGTGCAGAACCCCAATCTGACCGACCAGTTCGGCAGCCCGTTGGGCCCCAGCCTGGCGCATCCATTTGGCGTCGACCAGCTCGGCCAGGACGTGGCCTCGCGCGTCATCTACGGGACGCGAGTCTCGCTCGAGGTTGGCCTCCTCGGCACGGCCGTCGCGACGCTGATCGGGGTGGTCGTGGGCGTGCTGGCGGGCTTCTACCGCGGCTGGGTGGACATGCTCCTCTCGCGCCTGATCGACGTCGTGCTGTCGATCCCGATCCTGCTGCTCGGCCTCGGCATCGGCGCTGCCTGTGCCGTTCGGGGCTGTGTGGGAGGGACGATTCAGCCCGGTTTGGGCGTGATCATCTTCCTGATCGCGCTGGCCAACTGGACCTACGTCGCGCGGATCGTGCGGGGGCTAGTGCTGAGCCTGCGAGAGCGCGAGTTCGTGCAGGCCGCCCGCGCGCTCGGCGCCTCGGACGCGCGGATCATGTTCGGAGAGATTCTCCCCAACCTCGTTGCGCCGGTCATCGTCTACGCGACGCTGTTGATCCCGCTGAACATCCTGCTCGAGGCGGCCCTGTCGTATCTCGGCGTCGGGATCCGGCCACCGACGGCCAGCTGGGGTCAGATGATCGCCGCGGCCACCCCGATCTTCAACACCGCCTGGTGGTACATGACCTTCCCGGGCATCGCGCTGCTGCTGACCGTGCTGGCCTTCAACCTGCTCGGCGACGGCCTGCAGGATGCTCTCAACCCAAGGACTGCGCGATGACGCGTGAGGTTTCTAAGTCCCAAGTACAAACAAGAGGAGACGCTGTGATTAGTCGGCTCAGAATGTCCGCATCGGCCGGGCTCGCCGGAGTGCTCATGCTAGGGCTCGCCGCGTGCGGCTCTAGCAGCAGCTCGGTCTCCGGCGGCAGCGGGATCAAGGTTGCCAGCGGGATCCAGACGCCGCTCACCCAGGCGCGGAGTGGGGGCAAGAGGGGCGGGACGCTGACCGTGCTCGACCACGCTGACTTCGAACACCTCGATCCAGGGCAGGCCTACTTCAACCTCGACTACGAGCTCACCTCGGCCACCCAGCGTCCGCTGTACTCGTATAAGCCGAACACATTCGCGGCTCCGAGCCCGGACATGGCCTCCGAACCTGCGCAGATCTCCGCTGACGGCAAGACGATCACGATCCACATTCGCCACGGCGTGCGCTTCAGCCCGCCGGTCAACCGCGAAGTGACCTCGGCCGATGTCGCCTACGCGATCGAGCGCGGCAAGAACCCGAACGTCAACAACCCCTACTTCGAATCGTACTTCAGCTCGCTCGCGGGCGCCGGGAAGGCCACCGGCGGACCGTTTCCGGGTATTACGACACCGGACAAGTACACGATCGTCCTCCACCTGACCGAACCAAGGGCCCAGATCGTCCTCGATGCGCTCGCGCTGCCGCTGAGCGCGCCGGTCCCGAAGGAGTTCGCGGCGAAATTCGACGCCAAGAAACCGACCGAATACGGCAACTATCTGGTCGCCACAGGCCCGTACATGCTCAAGTCCGACGGTGCCGGCAAGGTGCTCGGGGTCGGCTATCAGCAGGGCAAGTCGGCGACGCTCGTGCGCAACCCCAACTGGAATGCGAGCACCGACTCCAGGCCCGCCTACCTGGATCAGATCAACGTCGAGATCGGCGGAGACACGACGGTGATCGGGCGGCAGGTCCTGGAAGGGTCGGGCATGGTGCAGAACGACACGCCCGCGCAGTCGATCGTCAAGCTCGCGTATGAAAAGTTCCGCACACAGCTGGAGATCTCACCGGGCGCCGGCGACCACTACATCGCGGTGGACAACAAGCAGGGCCCGTTCTCCAACGTGAATGTGCGCAAGGCGTTGTGGGCGGCACTCGACCGTGAAGCGATGGACAAGGCACGCGGAGGCGAGCTCGTGACGAACGTCATGACGCATTTCATCTATCCGGAAATCCCCGGCTTCGAAGCAGCCGGTGGCCTGAAGGGCCCGCAAGCCGACTACAACGCCTACCCCCAGGGCAACCTGACGCTCGCCGCGAAGTACATGAAGCTAGCGGGCTATGCGAGCGGCAAGTACACGGGCTCGAAGACACTGCAGGTCGTCGGCTCGACCGGCAGCCCAAGTGCCGAAGACGCTGAAATCGTCAACCAGACGCTGAAGAACCTAGGCTTCAAGACGAGGTTCAACCTGGTCGACTCGTCGGTGATGTACTCGAAGTACTGCGGGGTTCCCGCCGAAGCTATCGATGTCTGCCCAAGCGTCGGGTGGGGCGCCGACTTCGGTGATCCCCAAGCGGTGCTCGACGTGCCGTTCAACGGCAAGAACATCATCCCCAGCGGAAACAACAATTGGGGGTTGGTGAACGACCCTGAAATCAACAAGGCGATGGACGCCGCGGAGTCGGTGCTCGGCACCCAGGCGCGGGCCACGGCGTGGGCGGCCATCGATCGTAAACTGGTCGCCCAGGCCGCTGCGATTCCGTTCGACTGGGACAAGCAGCCGAACATAGAGGCCAGCAACGTCGCGGGCGTCGGCGACCTGTGGGACACCGGCGAGTGGGACTACAGCTACACCTCGCTGAAGTAGCTCGAGGCCCGTGACGCAGTACATCATCCGCCGCATCCTTTGGGGTGTGCTGCTGCTGATCGCAGTGACGGCGCTGACGTTTGTGCTGTTCCGGATCCTGCCGACGGGCGACCCGGCGCGGCTGCGGGCGGGCCGCAGCGCGAGCCCCCAGGTGGTCGCCTCGATCCGCCACGACCTCGGGCTGGACAAATCGCTGTTTGCGCAGTTCTGGATCTACATGAAGGAAGTCTTCCTGCACTTCAACTTGGGCTTCAGCTACTACAGCTCAGCGCCCGTGCGGGGCCTGATCGCCAACCGTCTTCCGGCCACGCTGTCGCTGGTGCTGGGGGCGAGCATCGTATGGCTGGCGGTCGGGCTGCCGGTCGGGATCGTCTCGGCGCTGCGCCGCCGTACGCTTTCCGATCGCGTGAGCATGGGCACCGCGCTGGTGTTCGTCTCGGCGCCCGAATACTGGCTCGGGCTGATCGCCCTGTACCTATTCGCCGCTGACATCGGCAAGGTGAAGGTGTTCCCCGGCGCCGGCAGCTACGTGGGCTTGACGAGCGGCCCGTGGAAATGGTTCAGCTCGCTGCTGCTGCCGTGGCTGGTGCTCGCCGCGGGCTCCGCCGCGATCTACGCGCGGCTGATGCGCGGCAGCCTGAGCGAGACGATGGAGGAGGACTACATCCGCACCGCCCGCGCGAAGGGCTTGAGCGAGCGCCGTGTGGTTATGCGTCACGGGGTGAGGGCCGCGATCAACCCGATCGTGACGATCCTAGCGCTCGATATCGCGACGCTGCTCGGCAGCGCTGTGCTGGTCGAAACCGTGTTCGACATCCCGGGTATCGGGCGGCTGAACTATGACGCGATCACCCATTCGGACTTTCCGATCGTGCAGGGCACGGTGCTGCTGGGCGCTCTGTTCATCGTCGTGGCGAACATCCTCGTGGACATCGCCTATGCGTACCTCGATCCCAGGGTGCGCTACTCATGAGCGCTGCCGGAGAGCCACTGTTGCGCGTCGAGAACCTGCATGTCGAGTTCCCGACCGAAGACGGGGTCGTGAAAGCGGTCGACGGGATCGACTACGAGGTGGGGCGCGGATGCACGCTCGGGATCGTCGGCGAGTCCGGGTCGGGCAAGACGGTAGGGGCGATGACGATCCTGGGCTTGACGCGCGCGCAGGGGGCAAAGATCACTGGACGGATCCTGTTCGAGGGGCGCGACCTGTTGGGCCTACCCGACCCGGAGCTGCAAAAGATCAGGGGCAACGAGATCGCGATGATCTTTCAGGACCCGTCCTCGTCGCTGCACCCGCTGTATAGGGTCGGCGCGCAGATCGTGGAGGCGGTGCGCGCGCACCAGGACGTATCGAAGGCGCAGGCCCGGGAGCGCACGATCGAGCTGCTGGGGCTGGTGGGAATCCCCGATCCAGGCAGGCGCGTGGACGATTACCCGCACGAGTTCTCCGGCGGGATGCGCCAGCGCGCGATGATCGCGATGGCACTCGCGAATGAGCCGAAGCTGCTGATCGCGGACGAGCCGACGACGGCGTTGGACGTGACTGTGCAGGCGCAGATCCTGGCGCTGCTGGAACGGCTACGGGTGCAACTGGGAATGGCAATCGTGATCGTCACGCATGACATGGGTGTGGTCGCGGAGATGGCCGATGAGATCGCCGTGATGTACGCCGGGCGGATCGTCGAGATCGCAGCCACCGAGGCGCTGCTGAGCAGTCCCGAGCATCCATATTCGTGGGGCCTGTTGCGCTCGATCCCGACGCTGGCTGGTCCGCGCGTGGAGCAACTGGCGCCGATCCCGGGCAGCCCCCCGAGCCTGATCGAGCCGCCGACTGGCTGTCACTTCCACCCGCGCTGCCCATATGCGCAACCCGAGCACGCCCGCATCGACCCGGGCCTTGAACCGGTAAAGGGCGAATCCTCTCATCGCGTCGCCTGCCTGCTCGCGGCCGGGGAGCGCAGGCGCATCTGGGAGGGTCTCAGATGAGCCCCGCTGAGCCGCTCGTCGAGGTGCGGGATCTGGTGAAGCACTTCCCGATCTCCAGGGGAATCGTGTGGAAGCGGGAGACCGGCGCGGAGAAGGCGGTCGACGGCGTGAGCTTTGAGGTGATGAAGGGCGAGACGCTGGGGATTGTCGGCGAGAGTGGCAGCGGGAAGACCACGACGGCACGGCTGATGATGCGGCTGCTCGAACCGACCGCCGGCACCGTGCATTTCGACGGTGAGGACATCACCCACTCCAAGGGCGCCGAGCTGAAGGCGATCAGACGCGAGCTGCAGATGGTCTTCCAGGACCCCTATTCCTCGCTGAACCCGCGTAAGACGGTCGGCTCGATCGTGGCCGAGCCGTTCGTGATCCATGGTCTGCATCGCGACCGGACGGAGCGCAGGCAGAGGGTGAGGAAGCTGTTGGACACGGTCGGGTTGAATCCCGAGCACTACAACCGTTACCCGCACGAGTTCTCCGGCGGCCAGCGCCAGCGGATCGGCGTGGCGCGCGCCTTGGCGCTGGGACCGAAGCTGCTGATCGCCGACGAGCCGGTGTCGGCGCTCGACGTCTCGATCCAGGCGCAGGTGCTGAACCTGCTGCGCGAGCTGCAACGGGAGATGGGGCTGACGCTCGTGCTGATCAGCCACGACCTGTCTGTGGTGCGGCACATGTGTGACCGGGTGGCGGTAATGCTGAAGGGGAAGATCGTCGAGCTCGAGGACAACGAGACGCTGTACAGCTCGCCGGCGCATCCCTATACGAAGGAGCTGCTCGCTGCCGTGCCCGGGGCGCGCAGGTCCGATCGGCGTACGATCCCAGGGTGACGAGCACCGATCTGGCCGCCGAGGCTCAGGCTCTGCTGCAGAAGCTGATCCGCTTCGACACGGTCAACCCCCCGGGGAATGAGCGCCCGGCGCAGGAATACTTGGAGCAACACCTGTCCGCTGCTGGGTTCGAATGCGAGCTGCTTGGTGCGGATCCCGGACGTCCCAATCTGATCGGGAGACTTCGGGGTGTTGATGGATCCCCGGGCGGGGCCCCGACGCTCTGCTACCTCGGCCATGTCGACACCGTGCTGGCCGACCCCGCGGAGTGGACGCGCGACCCCTGGTCGGGAGAGCAGGCGGAGGGCTATATATGGGGGCGGGGCGCGCTGGATATGAAGTCGCAGGTCGCGGCGGAGATCGCCGCCGCGGCGGCGCTGGCGCGCTCGGGCTGGCGCCCGGCGAGAGGCGAGCTGCTGATCGTCGCGGTCACCGACGAGGAGACCGGGGGTGAGATCGGCGCGCAATGGCTCACCAGTACGCACCCCGAGAAGGTGCGCTGCGACATGCTCGTGAACGAGGGCGCGGGCTGCGTGTTCGAGTACGGCGGGGTTCGTCGCTATGGGGTGTGCTGCGCGGAGAAGGGCAGGTTTCGCTTCACGGTCACAGCCAGCGGGGTGGCGGGGCACGCCTCGATGCCAGACATGGGCGAGAACGCGCTGCTGAAGCTGGCGCCGGTGCTGGAGCGGCTCGGCGCTCGCCAGCCGGCCTATGAGCTGACGGCCGAGCCGAGTGCGTTTTTGCGCGCGCTCGGTGAGAACCCTGGTGACCCGACGGGAGCGGTCGCACGCCTGCGCGCCGCCGATGCGCGCTTGGCGACGATGTTCGAGCCAATGCTCGGCATCACGTTTGCGCCGACGATGATCAGCGCTTCGGAGAAGCTCAACGTGATCCCCTCAAAGGCCGTTCTGAAGGTGGACTGCCGTGTGCCTCCCGGTCTGGGCGAGGACGAGACGCGCCGCGCGATCGCGGAAGTTTTAGGTCCCCAGGAAGTTTTAGGTCCCCACCCACCCCTCCACCCATCCCCCGACCACCCCGAGGACGGCTTGCGCATCGAGTTCACCGAGCGCATCGCCGGCAACCGCTCGCCGATGCAGTCCTCGTTGATGGACGCGATCTCGGAGTGGGTCCAAGCGCACGATCCCGGTGCGCACACCGTGCCGACGATCTTGCCCGGCTTCACCGACTCGCGCCACTTCCGCGCCGCGTTTCCAGAGTGCATCGCCTACGGCTTCTTTCCTCAGCGCTACCAATCACTGGGAGAGACAGCGCCGCTGATTCACGGCGCCGACGAGCGGATCGACGTGCGCGATCTGGCATACGCGACGGAGTTCTTCAGAGACTTGGCTTTGCGTATTTTGGGCTGAGGGCCCATACTGTTGGCGATGGAGCCAAGGATGGTGGCCAGATGCCGGGAGGGATCGGCGTGACCAGCGCGTCGCTTGTCGGGAACATCCAGGAATGGGCCTACCAGTGGTCGGCCGTCGTGATGATCCTGTTCTTCGCCGCGCTGATCTACCTGATGTGGCGCATGCTGAAGATGATGCCGCGGGTCAAGCCGCAGCAGATCAAGCCGGCCTCGAATCAGTCGATCGCGTGGAAAGACATCGCCGGCGTCGACGAGGCGAAGGGCGAGCTGCAGGAGATCGTGGAGTTCCTGCGCGACCCCAAGCCGTTTCATGAGCTGGGGGCGAAGGTGCCGAAGGGGATCCTGTTGCACGGGCCGCCGGGCACGGGCAAGACACTGCTGGCGAAGGCGGTCGCGCACGAGTCCGGGGCGCAGTTCTTCGCGCAGTCAGCGGCGGCGTTCGTGGAGATGTTCGCGGGCCTGGGGGCCGCGCGCATTCGCCGGCTGTTCGCGATCGCGCGCAAGCACGAGCCCGCGATCATCTTCATCGACGAGCTCGACGCCGTCGGGGGCCGGCGCGGGATGGACATCTCCGGGGAGAAGGACCAGACGTTGAACCAGCTGCTCGTGGAGATGGACGGGTTCGCCGGGTCAGGGCGCGTGGTCGTGATCGCGGCGAGCAACCTGCTGGAGAAGCTCGACCCGGCGCTGCTTCGCCCGGGGCGCTTTGACCGGCAGGTGTTCGTGGCGCCGCCGGACGTGAAGGGGCGCCAGGGCGTGCTGTCGGTACACACGCGGGGTAAGCCGCTGGGGAAAGTGGATCTCGGGCTGGTGGCCCAGCAGACGAGCGGCCTGACCGGCGCGGACCTGGCGAACATCTGCAACGAGGCGGCGATCTTCGCGGTACGGCGCGGCTCAAAGCTGATCGACGATCAGGACTTCGACGGGGCGCTCGAGCGGGTGATCGCGGGGGTGCAGTCGCGTCGCGTGCTGAACGAGCACGAGAAGAGGGTCGTCGCCTACCACGAGGCGGGGCACGCGCTGTGCGGCGAGCTGCTGCCCTCGGTCGACCGCGTGCACAGGATCTCGATTGTGCCGCGCGGGCGGTCGCTCGGCTACACGCTGAACCTGCCGGCGGAGGACCGCTACCTGAAGACGCGCGAGGAGCTGTTGGACTACATGACGGTGCTGCTCGGAGGGCGGGTTGCCGAGCAGATCGTGTTCGGCGCGATCACCACAGGTGCTTCGGACGACCTCAAGCGCGTGGCCGACATCTCACATTCGATGGTGCACGACTACGCGATGGGGACTGCGGGCATGGGGCGCGCGCCCGATGGGGATGTGCGGCTGTCGGAGACGACGCTGCGGATTCGCGATGAGGAGCGCCAGGACCTGATCGAGGAAGCGCGGCGCGCGGCGCAGAGGACGATCGTCATCCACCGCCGCCAGTTGGATGCGCTGGCGGAGGAGCTGCTGAAGCACGAGGTGCTCGAGCGCGCTGCGATCGAGGAGATCATGAAGGGCGTGCCCCGCCTGGAGCGCGAGCCGGGCGTGGGGCTGCGTGTGGTGGCCGCGGCGACGGCGGTGGACGGGACCGCGAGCGAGGGCAAGGCCGGTCTATAGACTGCCGAGCGTGTTCAGGCGGATCGACCATATCGGCGTGGCGGTGCAGGAGATCGACGCATCGCTCGGGCTGTGGCGAGACAGTTTTCAGATGGAGGTGGCCCACCGCGAGGTCGTGCAGGAGCAGGGCGTGGAGGCGGTGTTGCTGGATGTTGGCGAGAACCACGTGGAGCTGCTGGCACCGCTGGGCGAGGACACACCGGTGGGGAAGTTCTTGGCAAAGAGAGGGCCGGGGCTGCACCACGTGGCCTACCAGGTGGCGGATATAGATGCGACGCTTGCGGCGTTGAGGCAGGCGGGGATGGCGCTGATCGACGAGCACGCCCGGGTCGGCATCAGGGGCTCGCGCGTCGCGTTTTTGCACCCGCGGGCGACGGAGGGCGTGCTGACCGAGATAGTCGAGCCGGCGGCGGGAGTGGGAGCACACTGATGGCAGGAAGGGCACGGCAAATAAGCATCGGCTTTCACGGCGGGCAGGTGCTCGCGCTGCGGGTCTCAGAGGAGCAGCTGAAGGGGCTGTACAAGGCGCTGGGTGGCGGCGGCTGGCACGAGCTCGAGAGCGAGGACGGCCCGGTGCGGCTGTATCTCGGCCAGGTCGTGTACGTACGCGCCGAGGATGAGGATTCCCGCGTCGGCTTTGGCGCCTAGGACTCACTCCAGGGTCCAGATGGGTCTCAACCTGGACGAGCGGCTGTTGGTATTGGCGCGCACTCATGGACACAGCCCACGAGCCGAGCGTGTGGTGGCCGGCTTCTCCCGGCTTGGCGAGCACGGCGGGGTCTGGCTGGCGATCGGCGTGGCCGGCTGGGCACTCGATCGCCAGCACAGCGCGGACTGGCGCCGGGCAACGAGCACGGTCGCGGGCACGTACGCGCTGAACATGCTCATCAAGCGAATCGTCCGCCGTCCCCGTCCGCGCCTTCCCGGCCTGCCGCCGCTGACGGGCACACCTACGCGGCTGAGCTTTCCCAGTGCCCACGCGAGTACATCCTTCGCCGGGGCGCGCTGCTACTCACGGCTCGGGCTGCCCGCGCCGGCTCTGTACGCGCTGGCGACGGGGCTGTCGGTGTCGCGGTTGTATCTGGGAGTTCACTATCCGTCAGACGTGCTGGCCGGCGCGCTGCTCGGTGTGGCGGCGGCGCGGCGGTGAGCACGAAGATCGGCATCGTGGGGATGCCGAACGCGGGCAAGTCCTCGCTGTTCAACGCGCTGACAAAAGCCGGGGCCGAGGCCGCCAACTACCCGTTCACGACGATCGAGCCGAACGTCGCCGTGGTGCCGGTACGCGACGAGCGCATGGAGGAGGTCGCACGCACCGTGAAGGCGTCATCGATCGTGTGGGACACGATCGACTTCCACGACATCGCCGGACTGGTGGCCGGCGCGCATGAGGGTGAGGGGCTTGGAAACAAGTTCCTCGGCAACATCCGCGAGACGGACGCGATCGTGCACGTCGTGCGCGCCCACCACGACGAGAACGTGATCCATCCCGATGGTCGCGTCGATCCGCTCGCCGACATTGAAACGATCGAGACCGAGCTCGTGCTCGCCGATCTCGAGCAGGCCGAACGGCGCGTCGAGCGTGTCGGCAAACAGGCCCGTGGTGGCGATCGGGTGGCGGTGGCGGAAGAGGCGTGGCTGATCAGCGTGATCGCGGAGCTGCAGGCGGGACGCCCGGCGCGCGGCGTACCGCTGCCGGTGCAGGCGCCGAATGCCGCTCGCGACCTGGGCTCGCTGACGAGCAAGCCGGTGCTGTTCGTGGCGAACGTCGACGAGGGGTGCGAGGAGGTGCCCGCAGCGGTCACCGAGCACGCCGCCTCGCACGGGGCGCGCGCCGTCGCCGTCAGCTCGCGGATCGAGGCGGAGCTCTCGGAGCTCGGAGACGAGGAAGCGGCAGAGATGCGCGCCGGGCTCGAAGTCAGCGAGTCCGGCCTCGCGCGTGTGGTGCGCGAGGCCTTTGAGTTGCTGGCGCTGAACGCCTTCTTCACGGCCGGTGAGGCGACGATTGCGCAGTCCTGGCATCTGCGCCGAGGCCTGACTGCCTGGCATGCGGCCGGGCAGATCCACACTGACATCCAGAAGGGCTTCGTGCGGGCGGAGGTGATCGGCTGGCAGCAGCTAGTCGAGGCCGGCGGCTACAGCGGCGCCCGTGACCGCGGCACGCTGCGGCTAGAGGGCCGCGACTACGAGATGGCCGACGGCGACGTGATCACCGTCAAGTTCACCCCGTAGCCAGCTTGTCCAGCCGCTCGGCGAGTGCTCGCATGCCGAGCTCGCGAGCACAAGCGCCGCCGCCAGCGAAGTCGGTTGGGCCATCCGGCGGGAGCTCGACGTCGATCAGCTGCAGGGTGGCGATTCGCCGGAATGAAAGCAGCAGCTGCTCGTTGTCGATCAGGGCGCCGGCCGTGCGCGGGCGCATCGCCGTCCCGGTTCTGGCGGCCGCAATCGCGCCCTCGAGGGTGTCGTGCTCGCACAACAGCTCGGCGGCCGTCTTGGCGCCGATCCCAGGGGCGCCGGGCAGCCCATCGGAGGGATCGCCGCGCAGGGCGATGAAGTCCGCGACTTGATCTGGGCGTACTCCGTAGCGGTCCTCCACGCCGGCCGGACCGATCAGCCCGTGCGAGCCCCCCTTCAGCAGCTCGACCACCGAGACTCGCTCATCGACAGCGCCGTAGAGGTCACGGTCGCCGGTCAGCAGCAGGGCCGAGCCGCCGCCGGCAGCCTCGATGCGGGCCAGGGAGAACATCACGTCGTCGGCCTCCAGGTCCTCGCTGGTGGTGTAGTTCCAGCTGAGGGCGTCGAGCAGCGCGGGCGCCTGTGCCCATTGCCGCCGCAGCTCCGGCGGCATCGGGTCGCGGTGGGCGTGGTAGGGCGGATAGAGCTCGATCCGGTAGGCGGCCTCCTCCGCTCCCATGCAGGCCACGACGCCGCGCGGTTCAACGCCGCTCTGCGGCTCGACGAGAGTGAGCAGGGCGTTGACAGTCCCCAGCAGGGCATTGACCGGCTGGCCCTCGGAGTCCGTTATGGATTTTGGAAGCGCGAAGTAGGAGCGGTAGAGCAGCCAGGGGACGTCGGCGATCAGGAGCGGTGAGGACACCGGCCGAGGTTACGCGGGAACGAAATATTTCGTTCTCTGCGACGCTGAGGATTATGGGCAACGAACTGCCGCAGCTCACCGTCGCCGGTGCCTCGGCATGGCGAAAGTGGCTGGCCGCCAATCACGGAGATGCGGCCGGAGTGTGGCTGGTTCTCGCTAAGAAGGGCACCACAGAGCCAACCAGCCTCTCCTATGACCAGGCACTCGAGGAGGCGCTCTGCCACGGCTGGATCGACGGGCAGACCGCCCGTCGCGACGAGGGCACCTACCGCCAGCGCTTCACCCCTCGCCGGACGCGCAGCGCATGGTCGAAGCGCAACGTGGGGATCGTCGAGCGGCTGAGCAGCGAAGGGCTGATGCATGCGGCCGGCGCTGGCTGCGGTCGCCGCGGCCAAGGCCGACGGCCGCTGGGAGGCCGCCTATGCGGGTCCGGCTGGCATCGAGGTGCCCGAGGATCTCGCCACGGCCCTCGCCGCCGAGCCGAAGGCCCGTGCGATGTTCGAGATCCTCTCGAGCCAGAACCGCTACGCCATCCTCTACCGGACAACGAGCGCCAAGCGGGCCGACACGCGTGCGCGGCGTATCGAGCAGTTCGTCGCGATGTTGGCCCGCGGTGAGACGATCCATCCGCAGCGGCGCAAGCAGCCCTAAGGACTATCCCCTCAGCTGGCGTTGAGAGATCTGAGGCGTTTCGGACAGATTCCTACCAGCGGCCTACGCGCGCGGCAGCTCGCGATAATCGCCGCAGATGGCAGACGCCGAACCCGCATCGCCCGACGCGCAGGCCTCTTCCTATACCGACCGTACGGCGTGGGCACGGAACCTCGCGGCACCCGTTCGCGACTTCCTCAGCACGGAGACAGGCAGCGCCAGCGTACTGCTGGCGGCCACGGCCGCGGCTCTGCTGTGGGCCAACTCACCCTGGTGGCACTCCTACGAATCGTTGTGGAGGACAAACCTCTCGATTACGCTCGGCGGCGGCTCCATCTCAACCAGCCTGCGCCACTGGGTCAACGAAGGGCTGATGACGTTTTTCTTCCTCGTCGTTGGCCTGGAGGCAAAGCGCGAGCTCGATCTGGGCGAGCTGCGCGAGCGGCGCCGTCTCGCGATCCCGGTGCTCGCGGCGATCGGCGGCATGGCGGTGCCTGTCGCGATCTACCTGGCGTTCAACGCCGGCGGTTCTGGTGCGCGCGGCTGGGGCGCCGCGATGTCCACCGACACTGCCTTGGCGCTCGGCGCCCTCGCGCTGCTCACGCCGCGCGCCGCCACGCGGCTGCGTGTGTTTCTGCTGACGCTCGCGGTCGTCGATGACCTCGGTGCGCTCGTAGTGATCGCCACCGTCTACACCCGTCACGTCTCGCTCATCGCACTTGCCGTCGCCCTTGCGCTGTTCGCGCTCTTGTTCGCGCTGCGCTACATACCGCTGTTGCAGGGTCGGCTTTCGCTGATGCGCCAGCTGGCGGTCATCGTCGGCGCAGCGCTGTGGGTGGCGATGTTCAAGTCCGGGATCGATCCAGTCGTGGCAGGACTCGCAGCCGGCTTGGTGACGAGCGCCTATCAGCCATCGCGCGAGGACCTGGAGCGCGCGACCGCGCTCGCACGCTCGTTCCGCGAGCAGCCCACACCGGAGATGGCGCGATCGGCACAGGTCGGTGTCCGGTCCGCGATCTCGCTCAACGAGCGCCTCCAGCATGGCCTTCACCCTTGGACGAGCTATGTGATCGTGCCGCTGTTTGCGCTCGCGAACGCGGGCATTCACGTGAGGAACGGACTGCTCGAAGACGCGATCACCTCGCCGGTCACGCTCGGCATCCTCATCAGCTACTTGATCGGCAAGCCCGTCGGGATCCTCGGTGCCTCCTGGCTGGCCTCACGGCCGGTCCTCCACGGGCCCCGGCCTGTCATCAGCTGGCCGGTGCTCGCAGGCGGGGCATCGGTCGCGGGCATCGGCTTCACCGTTTCGCTGCTCGTCTCGAGCCTCGCCTTCCATGGCGAGCAGCTCGACGAGGCGAAGCTCGGTGCACTGGGCTCGATTCTCTTCGCGACACTGCTGGCAGCGGGCGTGTTCGGAGTCGTCAAACGACTGCCGGGCAGGGTGCGCGCACGTCAGATCGGGGCCACGGCAGTGGACATCCTCGATCTCTCTGACGATGTGGACGCTGAGCGCGATCACATCCGCGGGCCCGATGACGCACCGGTTACGCTCGTGGAGTACGGCGACTTCGAGTGTCCCTATTGCGGGCAGGCAGAGTCGGTTATACGCGAGCTCGTTTCCTCTTTCGGCGACGACATTCGCTATGTCTGGCGTCACCTCCCGCTCAACGACGTGCATCCAAACGCGCAACTCGCCGCCGAGGCCTCGGAGGCAGCCGCCGCTCAGGGCGGCTTTTGGGAGATGCACGACACACTGCTCGGCCATCAAGGCGATCTGGGGCCAAGCGACATCCGGGAGTACGCCAGGCAACTCGGGCTGGACGGGAATCGCATCTCCGAGGAGCTGCGCCGTCGCGAGTATGCCCCTCGGGTTAGCGAGGACGTGGCCAGCGCAGACGAGAGCGGTGTCTCCGGCACCCCCACGTTCTTCATCAATGGCCGCCGTCACTACGGTGCCTACGATGTTGGCACGCTCACGCAGACAGTTCAGGCCGCGCGGCGCCGTGCGCGGCTGGGAGCGCCTGCGTGACGTTTGTGAGGTGTTCTTGGCGAGGATCGGCTAGGGGCAGCTCGCGAAGTGCGCAGCGCGCCAGAGCAGCTCGCGAACCTCCTCATCGGTTGTCTGTGAGAAGTCCTCGTACCAGGCCCCAACCGCCCGCAGCGGCTGGGGGGTGCTCAAGCACATCACCTCCTCAGCGCCCTCACAAAGGCCCGCACACACGCCGGGGTCAGAGACCGGGACCGCGACGACGATTCGCTCCGGGTCATTTTGACGTACCGCATCTATGGCCGCCAACATCGTCAATCCCGTCGCCAGGCCGTCGTCGACGAGGATGACCGTCTTGCCGGCAAGTTCCAGGTGCGGCCGCTCGGCGCGGTAGGCGCGCTCGCGACGTTCGAGCTCGAGACGCTCCGCGGCATCGATCGCCTCAATCCATTCAGGCGATATGCCGAGCGAGGCGATCAGTCGCTTGTTCAGCACGCGCGTACCACCCGCTGCGATGGCACCGAACGCCAGCTCCTCCTGACCGGGAACGCCGAGCTTACGTACGGGGAAGACATCCAGCGGGGCTGCAAGCGCACGCGCTATCTCGAATGCAACCGGCACGCCACCGCGCGGAAGGCCCAGGACCACGACGTCCTCCCGGCCGCCATATTCGCGCAGGCGCTCCGCCAAGAGCCGGCTTCAGCCCGATTGCGAAAGCGTCGCGCTGCCCTCGAATCCATACAACTACGAGGCTATCGCCCGGCGGCCTACTTCTTCTTACTCTTGCCCTTTTGTTTGCCGCTGGCCCGACATGAAATCCTCTTGTTGGAGTTTAGTATTCAACCTCCAATAAGACTTCTACGTGGCAGAGTTCACGAAGCGCCTTGGCCCCCAAGCCAGCGGCGTCGTCGCGCCCTGCGGCGATTAGCCGGTCGAAGTTGCGTCCGTGTTCGCGACGCGCGCTCTGCCACGCGCCAATTCCACTGAACTTCGGCCCGCGTGTACTAGTGAAGCGTGAACGACTCGCTAGTGATCCTCTTGTGCTTTCCGGCCCCGCTGATCAGCGTGAGCGTGTACTTGCCTAGCTGGAGCTTGCGCAGCGGCGTCAGCCGCAGGCTCATACGCCCACGCGAGGTGCGAGCTGTCCCTGTCGCGTACACGACGCCGTGACGAGAGAGCGTCGCCCGCGCGGCTAGGCCCGCGGTCGTGAACTTGACCGTGCCGGAGACAAGCTTGGTCGTGCAGTGCTGCTTTCCTTTGACTTTTTTGCACGTCACGAGCTCGACTTGGCCCGCTGGTCCCGCGGGACCCTGGGTGCCGGTGGGACCGGGCGGGCCTTGAGCGCCCGCGGCGCCGCCCGTGCCTTTTTCGCCGGCGGAGCCGGTGCCCGTCGGGCCTTGCGTGCCCGCTTTCAAGAACACTGCGGTGACTTCAGTGGTCGCAGTCCTGTCAACCTTGCAGGTCGTCGCCGATATTGGCGTGCACCCGATCCAACCGGCGAATTCGTAGCCCGTGCCGGCTTTTGCTGTCAGGGTCGGTTCGCCTTCGAATTCGTGCGTGCACTGCCCGGTCGAACACGCAAGCCCCGCGGGCGTCGAGGTGACTTCGCCTTCGCCCGTGATGAACACGGTCAGCGGGGAACGAGATGGTGCGCCCTGGTAGATGAAGACCTTTTCCTTTTCCTTGCCTGCGTCGGCCACGTAGATCGCGCCGGTCTTTTCGTTGACCGCGATGTTTTCGATCGCGTCCGAGAAGGTCCCCGAGCCGAATTCGCCCCCGGTCCTCACCGGGGTGGGCATCGCGAACCCTTCGACCACTCGCCCGCTGATCGCCACGTAACCGATGTCGGTCGCGCGGTCGATCCCATCCGCGCCCGCCCCTTCGACTTCGGGGATTTCCGTCACTTTTTCGGCGCTTGCCGCCGCATCGGAGCTGCGCCAGATCTCGGCCGGACGTGCGCCCAGGAGCGCATGTTCCGGATTGCCGTACAGGAAGATGTCGCCTTTGGAATCGACCACGACGCTGCGCTCGGACCCTTCGACGTTGAAGCTGGCGATTTCTGCGATGCCCCCGGGCGAGAACTCACGGACCATTTTGGCGCCCGGATCGCTCACGTAGACGTCGCCGTTCGCATCGGTGGCAACGCCTTCAGGTTCCGTGAAGGGCGTGGCCGATTCGCCGACCTGCGATTCGTATTTGAATTCGCCCCCGCTCAGCTTGAAGCGATCGACGACTTTATGCCCCCGATCGACCACGTAGACGGAGCCCGCGGCGGCGCTGGTCGAGTTGTCCACCGCGACGCCGACCCACTCCCGGTCGAAGGCAAAGCTTTCCGCAGGCGTTTGTATGCCAGAGAACGTCACCGGAGCACCACCGGCAGGCGAGCCTCCTCTTTCGCCGTACACGTTGACCGTGTCGAAGTCTTCACCGCTCTCAGGGACGAACACGTTCCCGGTCGATTCTTCGACCGCTAGGCCGGTCGGCCTTTCGAAGTGACCGAAGCTGCCGAGGTAGGTCGCGGGCGAGGCGAATGCGCTCGGTGTTACCGACGCCGACACGGCCAGCGCCGCGCACAGCGACGCGAGCATGACAAGGACAGGACGACGCGAGACAGCGGCTCTACTTGACACTACGAGACCCCCCGAATGAGCCCCAACCGGGTGAGGCATGATGGATAATCAACATTGCGCCGGCTTCGACGATGCGGACGCAAGAGCAAGCGATGGGGGCCAACCGGCGCGGTCCGGCCAATCTGCCCGGCTTTGCCTAGGCCGACGCGACGGAGGGGGACGCCAACGCTGGTGGGGCGTCCGCCAGCGCACATGCTGCTGTGGGGCAGGCTGACAAACCCCGCAAAAGAGGACACCCTCGATGTGGCCTTACGAACGACTATCAGTCTCAAATCGCGCTCCATATGCCTTCGACCCGCGAAATACCGTACCAACACCCACGTTGCACCGTCTTAGAAACCACGGGGGCTACCCTATGTCATAGACGCATGGTAATCAAGGCTCTCTGCATTGAGGCTTCCGCGCGATGGCACGCCACGCGGAACCCCAAGTCGCTCTCGGACGAGCCATTGCCGGCCGTCGCCAGGAACTCGGACTCAAGCAGGAGCAGCTGGCACTGGCTGTCGGGACCGACCAAGCCCGCATTTCCAGGATCGAGAACGCCGGGGACAACCCCAGCTACGGCCTCGTTGAGCGGATCGCCAAAGCCCTCGACTGGGAGCTGTGGGAGCTGGCAAAGCAAGCACAGGAGCTCGAGACTCGCAACGAGCCACGGTCGCGCACCGACTAGTGGATCATTTTCGTAGTAGTTCGTTGTCTATGGCTCGATGATGAGGGTCTACTCGCCGATCTGCGTGAGCGCGCCGAGCATCTCCTTTGGCTCTGCTATCGCCTCCCCCCGCCGATGTAGCCGCATCACGACACCAGTGACCTGTAGCCGACTTTGTCGGGGTGAGTACGAGCCTTACGGGGTGTCCCGTGTGTGGGTAGCCGTAGTCCGTGCGCTGCATGTTGCTGGACGTCGCGCAAGGCGGCGGTGCTTCTTTGGGTGTAGTGCTTGTACGGCTTGAGGACGATGACGGCGTCGCCACAGACGCCTCCTTCCGTCCCGAGCAACAGCACAGTACGCAGCCGCTGATCGTGGAGATGGTTTTTCTTCATGCCGAGTCTGTTTGAAGCCCAAAACGGCTTGGAAATCCACCAGATCCATCAGCAAAGGTTCCCCAAAAGGCACTGAAGAGGCACCGGAACCAAAAAAGCGAAGATCCCGAGCCCGAGAAGCCAATCAGAGGACTCCAGAAAGTGCCCCTGAGCAGGCAAAAGACGGTATGGCGAGAGGCGGACTCGAACCGCCGACACCACGATTTTCAGTCGTGTGCTCTACCAGCTGAGCTATCTCGCCGAATCCCCTGCTAATCAGCCTATTTTGCGACTCCCGAGAGGCGGCCAAAATGGCTTTTGGGCCCACCTTTGGGCCCACCCTCTGTCGCGGGGGGCATGCGGCGGCCAGCTTTGGGCCCACCCTTCGCGGCATAGGAGTCATCGATACAACTGGCCAGCAAGGACATCCCGCCAAGCTTATCCGCAAAGGATTCCCGTTGAGCGCGAGGCGAGACCCTCGTGTAGAGGCGAAGCGGGGCACGTGGCTTCGGACTACTCGCTTAGTCAAGAGGCCAGTCGCGGACGCGATACCTGGCGCCGCTCGCTCGATATCGACAGCGGGCGGGCGAATAAGCTGCGGCGCAATGCTTGAGCCTCCGGCGGTGCTTGGCGCCCGCATCTACGAGCTCGCCCGTCTCACGGGCGAGTTTCGGCTGCGCTCAGGCGCGGTGAGCGACGAATACTTCGACAAGTACCTACTCGAGTCAGACCCGCCCATGTTGCGCGAGAGGCCGACATCTCGGCGGTGATGTGCGTGATCGATCGCGAGGCCGGCGGCAGGGAGAACCTTGCCGCCGAGGGACTTGACCTGCGCTCGCTGTTCACGATTAGTCAGCTTCGACAGGACCACTTCACCGGTCCCAACGGAGCGCACTCTTGAAGCTCGATCGCAAGTACGCATTGATCGTGTTCGGCATAGCCACCGTTGGGTTTACGGTGATCCTCGAACTGATGGACCCGTCGCACGTTTCGCACGGGCCGACGATCCTCAATTTCGAGTTCGCGGGCAGCCAGTCGCGCGCGGCGCAGATCGTCTCCGAATGGGGGGTGAAAGGCCGCAGCGCCGCGCACCTCTCGCTTCTGCTCGACTACGGCTACATGCTCTCCTACGGCATGTTCTTCGCCCTCGCCGGCTTCGCCGTCCGCGACACCGCGCGAGCACGCGGCTGGCGGCGCCTCGCGGCCATCGGCGTTGTCGTCCCGTTCTTCGCCCTCGCCGCGGCGACGTTCGACGCGACCGAAAACGTCGCCTTGCTGGTCACACTCGCCGGGAACGGTGGCAGCTTCGCCCCGACGTTCGCGGCCATCTGCTCGACCATCAAGTTCACGCTCATCAGCATCGCCGTCCTCTACACGATCTGCGGAGTCGCGTGTCGGCTCAGAGTCCGTCTCCTGCAGCCAAGCTGAGCCATGAAGCGGGCGCTGCTGGTCGAAATTGCCACGCTCAGCGACCTGCCAGGAGCGCTCCAGCGGCTGCCCAGCTAGGACCTACCGCCGACCCGTGAGCGCCCGAGATCCACGCCGACCTAGGAACAAGCACTAGTTTAGGTCGCGTGCATAATGATCGATATATGGTGCAGTATGTCCTATACTGCACCATATATGGAGCATAAAGCATCCCACCGAACCACGCCGGTCCCGGTTCGCCGCGCTCAACGGAGCCTGGCAGAAAGCATCGCTACCTGGCGTAAGCTGCGCGGCCTCACCCAGGCTCAGCTGGCCGAGCGCGCCGACCTCTCGCGAGGAGTAGTCCGGCGCACTGAGGCAGCCGATGGCGGCGTCAGCGTCGAGAACCTGCTCCGGATCTTGAGGGCGCTCGGCATTCAGGACCTTCTGACCGAGGCATTGGACCCGCTCGCCAGCGACGTCGGCCGGCTGCGCTCAGACCAAGAGCTCCCCCGTCGCGTGCGACCGAGGAGGCTGACGGACGATGGTTGAGCAGCCGATCCAAGTCGACGTGCAGATCGCCGGGCGAGATGTCCCCGCCGGAGCGCTCTGGACGCATCGGCACCGGCAGAGCGAATCGGCCATCTTCACTTATCGAGACGACTACCTAGAGCGGGCCGATTCCTACGAGCTCGACCCCGGGCTGCCACTCCAAGCCGGCCAGCATCAAACGCCGGTCAAACAGCCACTGTTCGGAGCGATGTCCGACTGTGCCCCGGACGGCTGGGGACGGCGATTCCGCTAGCGGGGCGTTAATCGACGCTCCTCAGTAGACACGTCTTTTTGAGCGGCGGTTCAGGTGTCTCCAGGCGTGAGGGAAAAAAGAGGCGGTGACCACGGGGGTGTGGTCACCGCCTGAGGGAGGACAACTCCAGAAGTCCTTTTCCCCGTACGCCGTGGTCTAAACATCTTTCCTGCGCACGGTGATCCGCGGGTCGATCGCGGGTAGCCTTCGCGGATGCTTTACACGCCGCCGCAGGAAGTGCTCGAGCGCTACGCCTCGGTGCTCGTCGACTTCGCACTCGGCGGCGGGCGCGGGCTACAACCGGGCGAGGTCGTGCGGATCGCGGCGGCCGAGAGCGCCAAGCCCCTGTATGCGGAGCTCGCCAAGGCCGTGTGGCGCGCCGGCGGTCACGTGATCGGCGCCTACCGGCCAGACGATGACGATCGCATCAACCTCTCACGCGACTTCTTCGAGCTCGCCAGCGACGCCCAGCTCGACCACTTCCCCGCGCGCTACATGCGCGGGCTGGTCGACGAGATGGACCACCAGATCGGCGTGCTGGCCGACGCCGACCCGCACGCGCTCGACTCCGTCGACCCCGCCCGGATCATGCGCCAGGGCGCGGCCATGCGCCCGCTGCTGGACTGGCGCGGCGAGAAGGAGAACGCCGGGCGCTTCAGCTGGACGCTCGGCCTCTACGGGACGCCGGCGATGGCCGCCGAGGCTCAGATGAGCATCGAGGAGTACTGGGAGCAGATCATCCACGCCTGCTTCCTCGACGCCGAGGACCCGATCGCCCGCTGGCGCGAGGTCGGCGAGCGTGTCAGTGCCAGCCGCGAGTGGCTCGACTCGCTGGAGATCGAGCGCGTGCACGTGCAGGGCGAGGACGTCGACCTGCGGATCTCGCTCGGAGAGCAGCGCAAATGGCTCGGCGGGCGCGGGCGCAACATCCCCAGCTTCGAGATCTTCACGAGCCCCGACTGGCGCGGCACGGAGGGCTGGATCTACTGCAACCAGCCGCTCTACCGCTACGGCAACCTCGTCAAGGGCATCCGCCTGCAGTTCGCCGGCGGGCGCGTGGTGAACGCGAGCGCCGAGGAGAACGAGCCCGTCCTGACCGAGATGATCGCCACCGAGGGCGCCGACCGGGTCGGCGAGTTCTCGCTGACCGACCGGCGCTTCTCGCGGATCACGCGCTTCATGGCGCACACGCTCTACGACGAGAACGTCGGCGGGCGCTTCGGCAACACCCACATCGCGCTCGGGCGCTCCTACCAGGACGCCTACGACGGCGACCCCGCAGAGGTCTCCGCCGAGCGCTGGGCGCGAGCTCGGCTTCAACGACTCGAGCGTCCACACCGACATCGTCTCGACGACCGACCGCGTCGTCACCGCCACGCTGCGTTCCGGAGAGCAGCGCGTGATCTATCGCGACGGCGAGTTTCAGCTCGACGACGACAATTGAAAGCAACCTTGAGGGCAGTCCCTACGCCAGCCCGTCTCCCGGCGCCCAGCACATAAGCATGGCTCAAGCGCCTTCCCAAGCCTGCAAGTACGCCAGCGGGTCGATCGAGTGCCCGCCTTTGGCCTGCCAGCCGCCGACCCACATCTCGAAGTGCAGGTGCGGGCCGGTCGCGTCACCGGTCTGACCGGCCTGACAGAGCTGCTGTCCCGCGGCGACGGCCTGTTCGGCGCTGACGAGGAGCGTGCCAGCCTTGCAGTGAGCGAACATGAAGTCGAACCCGATCAGCGTGTGCTCGACCGCGTAGTAGCCGGCGCCGCCCGCCTGGTAGCTCGTCCATGTGATCGTACCCGCCAGCGGCGCCACGTCGGGCGTGCCTTCGGCCGCGAGGATGTCCTGGCCTTCGTGGATGTGGTTGCTGCGCGGCGCGCCGTAGCGGTTTTCCGGACCGCCGAAGCTATGGGGCCCGGCCACGGGGAAGACCGCCCCGTCGGCCACCGTCTGCGCCGGTGTCGGCACACCCGCTTGCAGGGGAGCGGGCGCGGCCGGTGGCGGCGGCGCTTTGACAGGTGCCTGGACGGTTAGTGTCGCCACCCCGGAGCTATGCGCCGTGCGCTTGAGGTTTCCGGAGTGGTGGTCGTGTGCGCTCACGCTCACGTGGTAGGTGCCCACCTTCAGCCTTGAGCCGTGCGGCCAGCTGACGGCCAGCGTGCGCGCCGTGTGCACCCAACCCATGTTCGCGATAACCGCGGCTTTGCGCGTAGCGAGGTCGTGGATGGCCACCTGCACGTTGACGGTCCCCACGTGTGCCTCGTCGATCCGCAGCGTCACGCGCGGCGGCCGGCCGGGTACGGCCGTGCTTGGCGCCGTGAGCGAGCTGAGAACTGGGCCCTGAGCTACGGCCCGCGTGGAGACCCCGTACTCACTTCCTCCTGATCGCGGCACCGACGGGGCCGCCGCGCCGCCCACCAGATCTGCGTGCGCCACCGCTGTGGGGGCGAGCAATGCGATCACAGCCAAAGTGGCGGGTACAAACGCTCGCTCAGCCCTTGCGGTCACATCATATTTCTCGACATTCGCGGCGGGCCTTGCAACCGCTGCACTGGCGATTGCGTTCTCGCCCGCGAGCGCTCGCTACTGCCCGGCGCGGTGGAACTCCTCCACCAGCGCCTCATACGTTTTCGCCAAGCCCTCGCTGACTGGCACCTCGGCACGCCATCCCAGCTCGCGGCTGGCCAGCGTGCCGTCGAGACAGCTGTGCTGCAACTCACCCGGGCGCAAGTCAGCCAGCTCGGGCTCCACCTCCGAGCCGGCGATCGCGCACAGTTCGTTCCAGACCGTCATGACGTCGGTCTCGACGCCCGTGGCGATGTTGAACGTGCCGCTCTTTCCCGACGCTGTCAGTAGCGCTCGCACAACGTCGGCCACGTACACATAGTCACGGGTGGGCTTGCCATGCCCGAACAGCTTGGGAGCTTTGCCCGTGTACAGGTGCTCAGAGAAGATCGCCACGACGCCGGCCTCGCCGTGCGGGTTCTGGCGGGGCCCATAGACGTTGCCCAGACGGCACACGGCGTGCGGGACGCCCGACGACAGCGACCACGTCTTCACGTACGCCTCGCCGGCCCACTTCGAAGCGCCGTAGGGCGACAGCGGCGCCGGGATCCGGTCCTCGGCGGTCGGCATCGGCGCGTCGTCGCCGTACAGCGCGCCGCCGGTCGAGGTGAACACGACCGGCGCCCCGTGGCGTCCGGCGACCTCGACGACGTTGAGCGTCCCCTGCACGTTGACCTCGCAGTCGCGACCGGGGTTCTCGACGGAGGCGACGACGCTCGCCTGCGCGGCGAGGTGGAAGATCGCGCTCGGCTTGACCTCCCCGGCGAGCGCCTCGAGGCCCTGCAGGTCAGTGATGTCGAGCACGCGCAGCTCGGCCTGCTCGGCCACGCGCCGCTCATCGCCGGCGGAGAGATCGTCGACAACGGTCACGGCACAGCCCTCGCCGAGCAGCGCGTCGACGACATGCGAGCCAATGAACCCGGCCCCGCCGGTTACGATCGCGCGCTTCACGGCGCGTAATCTACAGCGACGCTGCGTGGGGACGCTGGGACGAGCTGCAAGCGCGAGGACTCGAGTTCAGCCGACTGCGTGCTCGGGTGCCGCCAGCCGGCCGTCTACCACTTGCACCGTCTGCTCGATGCGCTTCAGTACCTCGGGCTGCTCCTCGCCGCTGAGCATGTACCTGCGTAGCGTCGCGAGCACTCTCCGCGCGATCCCCATCGCAAGCTGCTCACCGCCCGCGTCGATCTCTCCCTGCTCGCGCAGCGCGATGACTCGCCGTAGCGCCGGTTCGATCACCTCGTCGTGCACAGTGGCGAGGGGGATTCCGTCGTCGAGCGCGGTGGCGATGATGCCCTCGGCGGCCTCTCCTTCCCCGCGTTCCAGCGCCCTCGCAAAAGTTTCCAGCGCGTTCTCGGCAAGCGCCAGCGGGTCCGGTGCCTGCTCACGCGCGTCAGGGCCTGAGCGGCCGAGCACTTCCATGAACGCGTCCAGCAGCACTGGGTCGAAGTGCAGGCCGCGCTGCTCGAGCATTATCTCGACGGCTTCCTCGACCGTGAACGCCTTGCGGTACACACGATCGCTCGTCAGCGCGTCGAAGACGTCGGCCACCGCCACGATCCGCCCCTCCATCGGGATCGCTTCTCCCACCACACCCCGCGGATAGCCGCTCCCGTCCCACTTCTCGTGGTGGCTGAGAGCGATCGTCGCCGCCAGGTCGAGAATCGACGATGACGAGCCGCGCAATAGCCTGTGGCCCTCCTCGGCATGGGTCTCCACGATCGTGCGCTCCTCGGCCGTCAGCTTGCCCGGCTTCAGCAGGATCGCGTCGGGAATCGCAACCTTGCCCACGTCGTGCAGCGGCGCCGCGTGACTGAGCGTCGTGCAGAAGTCTGGCTCCATACCGACCTGTTCGGCCAGCAGCGTCGAGAAGCGCCCGATCCGCTCGATGTGTGCGCCGGTGTCCTCATCGCGGAACTCGACTGCCATCGACAGTCTGCGCACGGTCTCAGCCTGCGCGATCTCGAGCTCTGAGAAGGCCCGCTGCAGCTCGCTGGAGTGACTGTCGATCTGCTGCTCGAGTGCTCCCCGCCGGCCCTCGCCGATGCGCCAGCCGAGCACCGTCGCTGCGCCCGCGAGCACGACCACACAGGCGGCTGTAAAAACAGAGCTGCCGGCTGCCACCGCGCCCACGGCCGCAGCGCCGGCCAGCACCGCCCACGCAACCCATCCCAGCGGCGAGCGCGGGCCCTGGGTGTTGCGCTGGGGTGGCCCATTACGAGCCGACTGCTTCGGGGGTTCGCTCCCCATGCCTACGAGCTTAGCCATCCCGGGCGGGCGGGGCATCTTTTCAGTCGCGTGGGCGCCCACCGTCTTCGCGCCCCCTCTCCTCTTCAGCCATAGCTGTGCTACCCCGCGCCGGACGGGCAACCGAGAGCTGGCTTGGTTCACTGCGCTCACTGGCACATCTCACATTCCTTCGTGCGTCACTCTCGCGTTCGGCGCGTGGTGCTGGCGTCTTGAGCATGCTCCGGCGCGGTAAGCGCATGGTCGAAATAAGCGTAGGTCTTGGACCTGGACCTGACCTGTAGCGGCTGCAGGCCCGCCGCTACCCCGTCGGAGCCACGCGACGCTCGCGCAGCCGGTTGCCGGCCAGCAGCGTCGCCGAGCCCACCGCGATCATCCCGATCAGGATGCCGGCGCCGTCGGCCAACACCTGCCCATAGCCTTTCGCCGCCACGTTCAGGAATGGATAGGGATACCAACCCGTGATCGCTCCGCGGATCAGCGTATAGCCGAAGTACACCACCGGAAAGATCAGCCAGCGCAAGGCCTTCCTCCACGTCACCCGCATGCGCGGTGGGGCGATCAACCAGTCGAGCACGATCACCACGGGCATCACGTAGTGGACCACCGCATTCGCCCACGGCACCGACTCGCTGGAGCCCGACAGCAACAGCACGAACACTACGCCGGTTATCGCCATATAGATGACGGCGGCGCCCCGCAGCAACTCATACGCCGAGGAGCTCTCCTGCGCACCCCACCGCCAACCTCGGTAGGCGCCGTAGAACAGCAACCCCGCGGCGAGGAGGTTGCTCTCGTTGGTGAAGAAGCTGAAGAAGTTCGTCGTATAGAAGGCCGACGGGTTCTCGCGGTGCGCGTATTGGGCCACGATCGCAACGATTGTCAACAGCCCGAAGGCTAAGCGCGCAAGTGCGAGCGGACGTCCTCTGATCATGCCCTACAAGCTAACCGCCACGTACTTTGTCTCCAGGTACTCGCTGATTCCCTCAAACCCGCCCTCGCGGCCGAAGCCTGACTGCTTCACCCCGCCAAACGGGGCCGCGGGGTTGGAGACGACCCCCTGGTTCAGGCCGACCATGCCGGTTTCGATTCCCTCGCAGGCGCGGAACGCTCGCGCCAGGTCACGGGTGTAGACGTAGGCGACCAGCCCATACTCGGTGCGATTGGCGGCTTCGACTGCCTGCTCGTCGGTGGAGAAGGTCGTGATCGGCGCGACGGGGCCGAAGATCTCCTCGGCAAGCAGCCGAGCGTCCTGCGGCACGCCGGTGAGCACGGTCGGCGCGTAGAAGTAGCCGCGCTCGCCGACGGGCTCACCGCCGAGCAGCACGCGCGCGCCGCGCTCTGAGGCATCGGCGACCAGCTCGGCGACCTTCGCCCGCTGGGCTTCGTCGATCAGCGGACCGACGTCGGTGTCGGGATCGGTGCCGCGCCCGACCTTCAGCGCGCCCATCCGCTCCGCCATGCGCCCCGCGAACTCCTCGGCGAGGGACTCGTGCACGTGGAAGCGGTTGGCGGCGGTGCAGGCCTCGCCGACGTTGCGCATCTTGGCGAGCATGGCGCCCTCGACGGCTGCGTCGAGGTCGGCGTCCTCGAACACGAGGAAGGGGGCGTTGCCGCCGAGCTCCATCGAGACCCGCAAGATCTGCTCGGCCGACTGTTCGATCAGCCGCGGCCGACCTCGGTCGAGCCGGTGAAGGACAGCTTGCGCGTGCGCGGGTCCTTCAGCAGCGGTTCGATCACCGCGCCGGAATGCTTGGCGGTGATCACGTTGAGCACGCCGCCGGGCAGCCCTGCCTGCTCGAGGATCTGGGCGAGCGCGAGCATCGACAGCGGCGTCTGCTGCGCGGGCTTGACGACCATCGTGCAGCCGGCGGCTATCGCGGGGGCGATCTTGCGCGTGCCCATCGCCGTGGGGAAGTTCCACGGCGTGACGAACACACACGGCCCGACCGGCTGGCGCATCGTGAGAATGCGCCCTTTCCCGGTTGTGTTGACCATGTAGCGGCCGTGTATGCGCACGGCCTCCTCGGAGAACCAGCGGAAGAACTCGGCCGCGTAGGAGATCTCGGCGCGCGACTCGGCCAGCGACTTGCCCATCTCGAGCGTCATCAAAAGCGCCAACTCGTCGGTCTTGGCGACGATCGCCTCATAGGCGCGGCGCAGGATCTCGCCCCGCTCGCGCGGCGGACTGGCCGCCCACTCTGCCTGCGCGCCGGCGGCTGCGCCCAGCGCCGCCATCGCGTCCTGCGGCTGGGCGTCTGCGACCTCGACGAGCGGCTCGCCGGTGGCGGGATCCTCGACCGCCAGGGTCCCACCGGCGGACGCGGGGCGCCACGCGCCACCGATGAACAGGTCCTTCGGGACCCGCTCCAACGTGTCCTGCTCGTCGTCCGTATCGGTCATCTCAGTCAGTCGTCTCGGTCGGGCATCCCGTCAGTCTCTCGGTCCATCGATGTCTATTTTTGAAATCCTCTTCCTGCCAAACATCCTGCAACGCTAACCCACTCCCCTCACCTACCCGACCCATACCCCATGCAATCCCATCTCCTCGACCGCGTCCTCTGCTGATCGATTGTGTTTTCCAGAGCACGGATGCTCACCCGTATATCGCCTCTACTCGCTTCGTTGCTTGCTGCTCTTTGGCTGAGTGTCGCCTGCGCGCGCGCCTCCACGCTCGTGGTCGCAGGCGCCGGTGACGGGCACGGCGTCGGCATGAGCCAGGAGGGCGCCCTCGGTTACGCCGACCACGGTTGGTCCTACTCCGCGATCCTCGCCCACTACTACACCCACACAGCGCTCGGTCAAGCGCCAGCGGGTGCGAAGGTGCGCGTGCTGATCGGCAGCGCCATCCGCACGCTCCCCTTGGAAACCTATGTGCGCGGCGTGATCTCCGCCGAGATGCCCGCATCGTGGCCGCTCGCGGCGCTCGAGGCCCAAGCCGTCGCCGTGCGCACCTACGCGCTCACCGCCCACGCCGGTGGCTCGCGCTTTGACGTCTACTCCGACACCCGCTCCCAGGTCTATCGTGGCCCCGCTGCCGAAACCGCGAGCACCAACGCCGCCACGAGCGCCACCGCCGGGCAGATCGTCACCTACAACGGCGCGCCGGCGATCACCTACTTCTTCGCCAACTCCGGCGGGCACACCGAGAACATCCAGAACGCCTTTCTCGGCGCGGCCCCCCAGCCCTGGCTCGTGGGAGTCGCCGACCCTTACGACCAAGGCCCGCTACACACCTGGACGCTGAGCCTCTCCTTCGCCGCGGTCGCGAAGGACCTGAGCGGCCTGCTGCGCGGTGACTTCCGCGGCATCGAAGTGCTTCGCCGCGGCGTCTCGCCGCGCATCCTCTCCGCCAGCATCCTCTGCTCGGGCGGGCGGGTTTCGATTTCAGGCGGCGAACTGGCTTCGCGCCTCGGCCTGTATGACACCTGGGCTTACTTCAGCGTCAAGCACGGCGCTAGCGAGAGCCCCGAGCCCGACCGCAGCGGACAGTCCGCCGCGAGTAGCCCAGTGCCTGCCAGCGGCGCGCCAGCCGGCGCGGGTGGCGGGGCGCAAGGACCAGCAGGGGCTCCGGAAGCGGCCGCGGGCGGCTCCGTGGCCGGATAGTCCGCGGGCGCACCTACGATATGTGTCCGTAGCTGGCGCCTCTGTAGCCGAAAGCTCATGCAACGAATCTCCACCGCCGACACATTCCTATGAGCCTTCGCCGCACGCTCGCCGTGCTCGTGTGCGCCAGTGCGCTCGTCTCACCGGCGAGCGCCTTCGGGGCCCACTCGGTTCCTAGCCGCGAACAGGTCGCCTGGGTGCGCCGCGCGGCCACCAGGTTCGTGAACGCGGAGCTGACTCGCAACGGGGCGGAAGCGTGCGCGGTGCTGAACGCGCCGATGCGAGCCGTGCGGCACGGCACGAGCTGCGAACGGCGCTGGAACGCGAAGCTGGCGACGATGCTGCGCAAGCACGGCGAGCGCGTACACCTGCGCGCACAGCTGCACGAGATCGCCTCGGCGGCAGTGATCGTGCACGGCAACGTGGCGCGCATCGCGCTGTCCAGCCCTTTGATCAGCGGTCCCAACCACTTCCTGTGGACTGAAAACTGCTGGATGCTCGAGGGCTGAGCTCCAGCCCCAGCAGCAGCTTCTGAGAAAACTTTCCGGCAGCGATGAGTGTGGGGCGCCGGTGCGGTCTTATGAGCATGACCGGTAGAGGTGGAGCTCCCGAGACGGGGCGCGCAACCGATGGTTGAGACGCTGGCCCGAATCCCTACTATGGGCGCAGTGCCGCAGTCTTCTGTGCAGACGAAGCCCGCAGCCGGCGAGTTCGAGGACCGGTTCGAGACCCATCGCGCGGAGCTGACCGCCCACTGCTACCGGATGCTCGCCTCGCCGTTCGAGGCCGAGGATGCGGTTCAGGAGACGTTCATCCGTGCCTGGCGCGGCTTCGGTCGCTTCGAGGGCCGCTCAGCCCTGCGCTCGTGGCTCTACCGCATCGCGACGAATGTGTGCCTCGACATGCTGGGGAGATCCGAGCGCCGTGCACGCCCGATGGATCTGGGGCCCGCCCAGGCACCCGTGGCCGAGAACCTGAACACGCGCTCGGAGGCGACATGGATCCAGCCGGTCCCCACCGGTGGTCTGATAGCGGCGGAGGGCGACCCGGCGGAGGTGGCCGTGGCGCGCGAGACCGTGCGGCTGGCGTTTGTCGCGGCCTTGCAGCATTTGCCGCCGCGCCAGCGTGCGGTGTTGATCCTGCGGGAGGTGCTGCACTGGCAGGCGAGCGAGGTCGCGGAGCTGCTCGAGACGAGTGTGGCGTCCGTCAACAGCGCGCTGCAGCGCGCTCGCGCGACGCTCGAGGAGCGCAATTTGAGCGCGACCGATCTCCCCTCGACGCCACCGGGGGAGGAGGATCGTGCGCTGCTGGCGCGCTGGGTGGGAGCGTTTGAGCGCTATGACATGGATGAGCTCGGCGCCATGATGCGGGAGGATGCGACGCAGTCGATGCCGCCATTTGACATGTGGCTCGAGGGCCGTGAGGACATCCTCGAGTGGTGGGCCGGTCCGGGGATCGAATGTCGCGGATCGCGCGTGCTAGTGGCCCCGGCGGCGAACGGATCGCCAGCGTTCGGGCAGTACAAGCCGAGCCCCGGGGGTGGCTATGACCCTTGGGCGCTGCAGGTGCTGGAGCTCTCAGGGGGGAGGATCGTGGAGTTCACGTTCTTCCTCGACACCGAGACCCTGTTTCCGCTGTTCGGGTTGCCGGTGCGACTCGACGCTTAGGACGTCGGTCAGGCCCACAAACGCGATCAGCTCCACGAGCTCGATCGAGGCGCCGCGCAGCACGATCTCGATCCCATCCCGGCGCATGAGGAGCGCAAGCCGCGCGAGGGCGTCGATCGTAGCCGCATCGGGATGTGCAGCGAGCGCCGCGACGTCGCATGTGATCGTTCTTCTCCGTGGCGTGGCCATCCTGTAAAAGAGACCGTCCCCGCCGCGGAAACTAATCGACGCATGTCGTGGGCGCGCTGAGCGATTAGTTCTGCGAGGTCAATCGGTCTTTAGTGATGACACCGAAGTGACCTAACACCACAATGCAAGGAGATGAGATCGTGAGCACCAGCCATAGCAACCAGGATTCCCGCTGGATCGCGCTCTATGTCCTGTGCGCCGGGGTGCTGATGATCGTGCTCGATGTCACCGTCGTGAACGTCGCACTGCCGTCGATCCAGACCGATCTGGGTTTCTCCACTCAGAGCCTCGCGTGGGTGGTCAACGCCTATCTGATCGCGTTCGGCGGCCTGCTGTTGCTGGCAGGAAGATTCGGCGATCTCATCGGCCGGCGCAGCGTTCTTTTGACCGGCCTGTTTATCTTCACCGCGGCCTCGATGCTGTGCGGTCTGGCGCAATCGCAGGAGATGCTCGTAGGCGCTCGCTTCTTGCAGGGTGCTGGCGGTGCGATGACCTCGGCGGTGATCCTCGGGATGATCGTCACGATGTTCCCCGAGCCGCATGAGCAGGCCAAGGCGATCGGTGTCTACGCCTTCGTCGCCTCGGCCGGCGGCGCGGTTGGCCTGCTGGCTGGCGGCGTGATCACTCAGGCGATCAACTGGCACTGGATCTTTTTCATCAACGTGCCGGTTGGGATCGCCACCGCAATGGCGATCGTGCGGCTGCTGGAGCGCGATGAGGGCATCGGGCTCAGCGAGGGCGCCGACGTTCCCGGTGCGGTCCTGATCACCAGTGCGCTGATGCTCGGCGTCTATACGATCGTCAAGCCAGCCGCCGAGAACGGCTGGGGCGCGAGCCGCACGCTTTTGCTCGGCGCTCTCTCGCTCCTGCTGCTGGCGGTCTTCGTGCTACGCGAGTCCACCGCCGCAAAGCCTTTGATGGCGCTGCGGATCTTCCGCTCGCGCAATGTCACTGGCGCCAACTTGATTCAGGTGTTCTCCGTCGCGGGGATGTTCGGCATGTTCTTCCTCGGCGCGCTGTACATGCAGCGGATCCTGCACTACGACGCGCTGGAGATCGGCCTCGCGTTCCTGCCGGTGACGCTGATCATGGGCACGTTGTCGGTGCGCTACGCCCAGCCGCTGGCGATGCGCTTCGGCGCGCGCAACCTGATGTTCCCCGGCCTCGGTTTGATCGCGATGGGGTTGCTGTGGTTCATGCGCGCCCCGGTCAACGGCAACTACATCACCGACATCTTCCCGACAATGGTGGTGTTCGGCCTCGGTGCGGGCATCTGCTTTCCGGCGCTGATGGGGCTCGCGATGTCCGGCGCCACACCGAGCGATGCCGGCCTGGCATCCGGCTTGGTGAATACGACCGCTCAGGTCGGCGGCGCGCTCGGGCTGGCGGTGCTCGCGACCCTGTCGGCTTCACACAGCGACAAGCTGATCAAGAGCGGGCACTCCACCGCGGCGGCATTGACCAGTGGCTATCACCTCGCTTTCGGGATTGGCGCGGCGCTCATCGGCTGCGCGATCCTCGTCGCTCTGGCAGTCGTGCGGCCGGTCGCCATGCCCGTGTTGCAGGCGCAGGCGCAGGACACCGACTCTCAGCCGGCCCCCCAGCCTGCCTAGCACCGCACGGCATGACCGATGAGACCGCTTCAGCGAAACGGTCCTAGGTGGTGTAAGCCCACAACACGAAAAGGAGGATCGAGATGGGAAAGATCGTGGTAACAGAGTTCGTCTCGCTCGACGGCGTGATGGAGGACCCCGGCGGGGCAGAGGACTACCGGCACGGCGGCTGGACGTTCAAGTTCGACCGCGGCCCAGATGGCGACAAGTTCAAGCTCGACGAGGCGATGAACGCCGAGGCGCTGCTGCTGGGACGTGTGACCTACGAAGGGTTCGCAGCGGCGTGGCCGTCGATGCAGGGCGAGTTCGCGGACAAGTTCAACAGCATGCCGAAGTATGTCGTCTCCTCGACCCTCTCCGCGCCAGCCTGGAAGAACTCGACCGTGCTCGGCGGCGACATCGTCGCGGAGGTCGCCAAGCTCAAGGACAGCCTCGCGGGTGAGATCTCCGTCCATGGCAGCGCCCAACTCGCCCAGACGCTGCTCGAGCACGGACTCGTCGACGAGCTGCGCCTGATGGTGTTCCCGGTCGTGCTCGGCAGCGGTAAGCGCCTGTTCGCCGCCGGTGAGGAGAAGAAGACGCTGCGGCTCAGCAGCTCAAAAACAGTTGGTGAGGGCATCGCCATCCTGATCTATAAGTCCGCAGCCGATCAGGCGTGAGTCACCCCTACAGGCTGCGCCAAGACCAGGAAAAACAAACGAACGAAGAAACCGTCCCAAGCAAGCGGTTTCATCTCGAGCGTCGCCCCACGACCTCCCCGGGCGGCGTTCGAGAGGAACCAATGGCGCCAGCACCCCTCTCCGCGCCAAGTTCCTACCCACTGGGCGCCGCGAGGTGGACGGGATTCCGTTCACCCGCGGCGCCCACTTTATTCACGAAGCTGAGCAGAACTGGGTTAGAGTGCCCGCGATGAAGATCATTGGCGCTGGTCTCCCGCGCACGGGCACGCTGACGCAGAAGGAAGCGCTCGAGATGCTGGGGCTGGGCCCCTGCTACCACTGGGTGAACATAATCGCGGATCTCGATGAGGTCGAGCTGTGGCACAGGGCACTGGACGGGGAGGACCTCCTGGGAGAGATCTTCGCTGGCTATGACTCGACGGTGGACTGGCCCGGCGGCTTCGTCTACCGTCAGCTTGCAGAGCGCCACCCCGACGCCAAGGTGCTGCTCAGCGTTCGTGACCCCGACACCTGGGAGCCGAGCTATCGCGAAACGATCGGCAGCTTCTGTCAAGGAGACACGCTGATCGGCCATCTGTCGAAGGCCCGTCGCGAAATCGACCCCCGCTGGCGGCGCTATCTCGAACTGGTGGACCGCATGCTCTGGGATGAGCATTCGCCATTCGTGGGCGGGTGGGGAGAGCAGGAAATGAAGCAGCAGATGCTCGCCTACAACGAGAGCGTAAAGGCCGCAGTCCCGCACGAGCGTCTGCTCGTGTGGGAGGTCAGCGAAGGCTGGGCGCCGCTGTGTGAGTTTCTCGAAGTCCCTGTGCCCGGCGAGCCGCTGCCGCACGCCAACGACCGCGAAACGTTTGTTGGGCGTGTGATCGATGGGGCGCTCGCCGCGTTGCAGGCCTGGCGCGAGAGCGCTGCGCCCGGGCCGAGCTAGCCGCTCGGCCCGCCAGCGACTGAGAAAGAGGGCCCGGCCGGCGGGCATACTGCAGGAATGGCTCGCCTCGACGTCACTCCCGCCGGGATAGGTGAGCCGGCTTTCTACAAGCTGTTGACGTCAGTGGTGGTGCCCCGGCCGATCGCTTGGGTATCCTCGCGCTCGGCGGAGGGAGTCGAAAATCTCGCGCCGCACTCGTTCTTCACCGTCGCCGCGATCGACCCGCCGGTCGTGCAGTTCACCTCCGTCGGAAGCAAGGACTCGCTGAGGAACGTCAAGGCGACCGGGGAGTTCGTCGTCAACCTGGCGCCAGCCTGGCTGTTCGAGCAGATCAACGCGACTGGCACGGCGTTTCCGCCGGATCAGAGCGAGTTCGACGTGGTCGGTGTGCAGCGCGAGCCGAGCCTGCTTGTCGCGCCGGCACGCGTGGCGCGCTCACCGGTGGCGCTCGAGTGTGTCCTGCACGCAACTTCGGCGATCGGCATCTCGACCGTCGTTCTCGGCCGCGTGGTGAACGCGGCGATCGATGAGACGGTGATGCGGGACGGCCTCCCGGCGATCGAGCGGCTGGCTCCGCTCGCGCGCCTGGGGAGCAATCAATGGAGCGAGCTCGGGCCGCTGCGCGAGATCACCCGCATCCCGTATGAGGACTGGCCGGGCCACTACAACCAGCAGGGCCGCGGCGTTTAGCTTCGGGGCAAGCGGGGCATTAGCAGGACCATGACCACCTCAACCGATCAGGTTCCCCGCATCCCGCTGCCGCCGGGCGAGCAGATCCCGCAGCTCGGCTTCGGCGTATTTCAGGTGCCGCCCCGGGAGACCGAGGTGGCAGTCGCGCAGGCGCTGTCAGCCGGCTACCGCCATCTGGACACGGCTGCCGCCTACCGCAACGAGGGGGCCGTCGGAGAAGCAGTGCACGCGTCGGGGATCGATCGCAGCGAGATCTTCATCACGACCAAGTGCTGGAACGACGACCAGAGCTACGAGCGGGCCAAGCGGGCATGCAAGGCCAGCCTCGAGCGCCTCGAGCTCTCCCATCTCGACCTGTACCTGATCCACTGGCCGGTTCCGGCGCACGATCTCTACGTGGAGACGTGGGAGGCATTCATCGAGCTGCAGTCCGAGGGGCTGGTCCGCTCGATCGGGGTCTCCAACTTCCAGCCGGCGCACCTGGAGCGCGTGATCGCCGAGACCGGTGTGAAGCCGGCGATCAACCAGGTCGAGCTGCACCCCTACTTCCAGCAGGCCGGCCTGCGCCGCGAGCACGAGCGGCTGGGGATCCTGACCGAGGCGTGGAGCCCGCTCGGGCAGGGGCTCGAGCTCCAGGACCCGGTGATCGTGCAGATCGCTCAGAAGCACGGCAAGACCGCGGCGCAGACGATCATCCGCTGGCATCTGCAACTCGGAAACGTCGTGATCCCCAAGTCCGTCACCCCGTCACGCATCCAGGAGAACTTCGAAGTGTTCGGCTTCGAGCTGAGCGAGGCCGAGATGGATGCGATCGCGGCGCTCGACGCGGGCAAGCGCATCGGGCCCGACCCGGATACGTTCGTGCGGCCCTGACCCTCGCGCCGGGACCAGGGGCTGCTTAGGAAGTACTGTGGCCGCCCCCGTGGGGACGGCCACAGCCTTCGAGACCCGGCGCTTATTCGGTGAGTGGCTTTTCCGCTTCTGAGCCCGTGGTCTGGCCTTCGGGCGGCAGCGTGGAGTTGCCAGGCGCCTCCGGTGCAAGCGAGGATGTCGGTGCCGGTGTCACCGTGATCGTGAACGGCTGGCTGACCGCACGCCCGTTCTCCGGCCCGCCGGGGATCTCGACCCGGAAGACCTTCGTGCCTGGAACGTAGACCTGGTGGATGATCGCGTAGACCGAGCCCGCCTGCACGAAGGACACCTGCACGACGTGGAAGCCCGTGCCCGATGCGTTCTGGCGCTCGAGATAGATCACGTGCCCGGTGTGATCGGGAGCGACCGTGCCTTTGAACGTCACCGCCTGTCCGGCCTCTACCGTGGCCGGTGAGGCTTCTGCGGTGAGGAGGTCTTTCACGCCCTCATACAGCACAGCGGACTTCTTGCTCGCGCCCTGCACCCTGTACAGCGTGCTGTTCACCGGCATCTGCGCCGGGAAGCTGTAGTTGCCCTGAGCGTCCGTGTTGACCTGGGCGACCGGTGAGAAGCGGGTCCCATCGGTGCGCGCCAGCAGCGTGACGGGCCTGCTATTGCCGCCAGCGAGGACGCCCGAGATCGTCACCGTCTGCCCGAAGGTGATCGGGTCGGCGGAGGCGTTGATCGTCAGGTTCGGGTTCTGTGCCTGAGAGATCTCGTACTCGAGGACGTTCGACGGGCTCGGGATGTTGAGCCCGTCGCTGCGCACGAGCACGCGAATGTTCGCGTCGCCGGGCACGCGGAAGGTATGCGTGATCGAAAAGGTGCCGCCCGCTTGCACCTGACCGATGCCGATCCGGTGCCATTCGTTGCCCGTCAGCGCGTTCTGGCGCTGCAGGATCACGCGCGCGCCAGCGTCGGTAGCCGGGTTGACCGTGCCGGTGAACGTCACCTTGTTGGGGCGGCCTGTGAGCAGCTGTGTGCCTTCTGGCGGTCCGCTGAGCGTCACTAAAGCCGCGACCCGCAGCCGCCTGCGCCCGCTCTGTGCACCGTGTGAGCGAACGTAAAAGCTGGTGTTCGCGTTCTCGGGGGCGGTCGTGAACTTATAGGAGCCGTTCGCTTCTGTCGTCGTGGTTTGGACCGGGATGAAGCCCGCGCTTCCGGCAGCGTGCGCGAACAGCGTGACCAGCTGACCGCCGGCGTTTGCGTGGTGCTTACGGCACGCCAGAGCACCGGATACTTCGGTCGGTTCGGAAGCGGTGATCAGGCGCGGGGAGAGACTGATGTTGATCTCACAGCGCCCGAAAGGACTTGGGTGCTTGTTGGCAGATCTGTGACCGGCCGATGCGCTAGCCGGAGCCAGCGCGAGCAGTGAGGTTGCGGCGATCAGGGCCGGAGCCAGTTTTCCAAGACGCATGACACGTTCCTCCCGTTGGTTCTGAGTGCATGTTTAACCCCCACAACTGCAATCCACACTCAAAAGTTGGGTAGTTGCACCTCGGAGAGGAGATGTTTTTTCGGGTGGGCTTTGGAGGACGGGCTGCTCGGTGTGCCGGTGGCGCTCTGTTCGCTGGGATTTGCAGTTGGGCTCGTGGTTTCGACAGGGGTAGGAGTGCTTTCAGTCCCACCACCTGCCTTGCCCGAACCCTCACCGCCCATTTTGCCCGGACCGGCTTTTTCTGAAGCACCAGTGCCCGAAGCGGTTTTTTCCATGCCGGTGGGAGGGGGCGGGTGATGGTGCTGCCCGTTTGCTGCATTGCTGGTACCCGTAGTGGTGGGAGTCCCGGCCTGTGCGCCAACCGTGCCGGCGAGGGGGGTGGGGCGAGCTTTCCGGCGAGGGGTGCGGGCCGGGACCGGCGTCACGGGAGGCTGTGGCGGCTGGGGCTTGGCCACGTGGGGGTGAAGGAGGGCCTTACGCAGGCGGGGACGACGGTGTATGGCGCGCAGGTGGTGGCGGTGCCGGCGGGCGCGGTGCAGGTGGCGGCGATGGCGCGCCGCGCGCCGGTGCTTTGCGCGTGCAATTGCAAGAGGTGCCTTAGTCGCTGGCGGGGCTGAGATTGCTGTCAAGACGAGGCCCGTTGCGGGCGCAGTTGCGGTGGTGAGGAGCGGTCCCGCCGCGCTGGTGACTGGCAGTTCTGCCGGTGGCACGGGACTCATGGTGCTGGTAGCGCTGGGGATGGTGAGGGCCGCCGGCGATTCTGCCTGCAGAGAGCTGGACGGGCCGCTTGGGCTGGCGATAGACGCGATCGCATTTCTGTGCCCAGGATGGGAGAGGGTGTCGGCCGGCCGGTGATTGGCCAGCGCGTGGGCGGTTCGCTGAGGGGTTGCGTGTGCCAGCTGGTTGTGAACCGTCACCGTGCCGCCGGCAGCTAGGGCCACTATCGCCCCGGTGGCAGCGAGCTTTGAGAGCGCTCCGCCGCCGAGCAGCGCGCCGGCGCTCGTGCTGCCGGCGGGCACGAGTCCAGCGCCTGTGGTTGCCGCTGCGCTCCCGGTCGCGGCTGTTCCCGCTCCGCCCGCGGCGTGCGCCGCGCCGTGGCCGAGGATCGCCGCCGCGAGCCCCGCGCTGGGAAGCACCGGCAGCACGGCAGCGAGCGACTGGCGCTGGGCGCTGACGGCGAGCTGGAAGTCACGGCAGCCGGCACACAGCTTCAGGTGCCGGCGCAGCGGGCCACGGCGAAGTTCGCCGCCGCGGGCCACCGAGATCTGCTCGCGGATGTCTTGGCAGGATGCGTTACGCGCGTCGCGCTCAGCGATCAAGGCGCTGCGCGCCTGATAGATGAGCGCCTTGACCCTGTTCACCGGGCACTGAAGGATCGTGGCGATCGCCTGGTGGGAGAGGTCGTCGATCTCGGCCAGCAGCAGCGCTGAGCGCTGGTCCTCGGGCAAACGGCCGATGCCTGAGAGGAGCTCACGCAGGTCCTCGCGCTGGCGCACCTCCTCGGACAATCCCTTGAGCGCCGGCGTGCGATCCTCCAGTGACGTTGTGGGCCGCCGCGCCGCGATCGCCGACAGACAGCAGTTGCGCGCGATCGCGTACAGCCACGGGCGCAACTCGCGCGGCGCCTTCCCGCCGAGCAGCGCCTGATGGGCTTTGATAAACGCCTGCTGGAGGGCGTCCTCGCCCTCGCACTGGTTTCCGAGCATGTGCCGGCAGTAGGCGAGCAGAGGTGCGTGGTGGCGCTTGAAGATCGCCTCGAAGGCCCGCTCGTCGCCCGCATGCACCGCACGCACGAGCGCGTCATCGCCGGCCAGGGAATGAAGGCGGTTGCCATACACCAGCATCACCCCCAAAACCCCCTGGAAGTTGGCTAGTTGCGCCTCTCCTCAGCGCTGGAAGACCGTTACGCCGCTCGAGAGGTGAATCAATTGCAAGTCATTTGCCTGTGATTTGGAGATCATGCGAATAGGACAATTGTCCAGGTCACGGTGAAAGATCGGGCCATCTTGCCCGTGTCGTCCGAAAAGAACGACATGGATCGTCCCAATCGGGCAGACACAGTCAAAGTGCAGGAGATCACGGCAATCGAGTTGCCGCTACGGTGCGTGTCGAACGGTTACCTCTCCGGCGGCTGCTCGTGTGATCAGAGCATTCCCATCCGGGCGGTCGCCGCCGCCTGGGGTCGTGAGCGCGAGCTTGGGCGCAGGCAGGCCGGGTTCTTCCACTTCGCCTGGCGCGGTGGCGTGTGGCTCGGTTACGGTCTGGAAGACGGGCGGATTCGCGGCGTCTACTGTCCCAGGCACAGCTCGCAGCGCGACCAGCGTTCGTTCGCTACCGGCACTTCAGAGATCGCCCCGCCTGCTGAGATCGCCCTGAGTGCCTGAGGCCGCTCGCGGGCGGATACGATCCACGGCTTGCCGCCGTCAGCACCCGAGACCGACAGCAGCGCGAACGTCCCCGAGCGTCCCGCGCTCGACGGCCTGGAGGCAAAGTGGAGCGCTGAGTGGGAGCGCGAGGGTACCTATCGCTTCGACCGGGCGGCGGCCCGCGAGCGGGTGTTCTGCGATCGACACGCCGCCACCCACAGTGTCGCGGGTCGCTGCACGTCGGGCACGTGTTCTCCTACACGCACACCGACGCGATCGCCCGCTACCAGCGGATGCGCGGCAAAGAGGTCTTCTATCCGATGGGCTGGGACGACAACGGCCTGCCAACCGAGCGGCGCGTGCAGAACCACTTCGGCGTGCGCTGTGACCCCTCGGTCGCCATACGACCCCGACTTCGAGGCGCCTGACCAGGGCGGGCGGGGATCTGATCAGCCGGTGGCGATCTCGCGGCCGAACTTCGTGGAGCTGTGCCTGACACTGACCGAGTCAGACGAGCAGGCGTTCGAGGCGCTGTGGCGCAGGCTCGGGCTGTCGGTCGACTGGTCGATGACGTACACCACTATCGGGGCGCTCGCCCAGCGCATCTCCCAGCGCTCGTTCCTCGGTCTGCTAGAGCGGGGCGCCGCCTACCAGCTCGCAGGCGCCGACACTGTGGGACGTCGACTTCCAGACGGCCGTGGCCCAGGCGGAGCTCGAGGACCGCGAGCGCCCGGGTGCGATGCACCGCGTGCGGTTTTACCCCGTCGATGGGAATCCCGCCCGCGCCGAGCCGGCACTGATCGAGACGACGCGCCCGGAGCTGATCCCCGCCTGTGTGGCGCTGCTGGCCCACCCTGAGGACGACCGCCACCGCGAGCTCGTGGGCGGCGAGGCGCTCACCCCTCTGTTCGGCACCAGCGTGCCAGTGTTGGCGCACCCACTGGTCGAGCAGGACAAGGGCACAGGCCTCGTGATGGTGTGCACGTTCGGCGACCTCACCGACGTGACGTGGTGGCGCGAGCTGTCGCTGCCGGTGCGCTCGGTGCTCGGCCCCGACGGGCGCCTCACCGAGGTCGCCTGGGGGGAGCCCGGGTGGGAGTCGGTGGATCTCGAGGGTGCGCGCGGCGAGCTATGGCGAGCTTCAGGGGTGCACGATCAACCAGGCGCGCAAGCGGATCGTCGAGCTGCTCGAGGAGTCGGGCGATCTGATCGGCGAGCCGGCGCCGGTGACGCGGGCGGTGAAGTTCTTCGAGAAGGGCGAGCGGCCCGTGGAGATCATCACGAGCCGGCAGTGGTTCATCCGCACGGTCGAGCACCGCGAGAAGCTGATCGCACGCGGGCGCGAGCTGGCCTGGCACCCCCCTTACATGCGCGCGCGCTTCGAGGACTGGGTCAACGGGCTGAACGGCGACTGGTACATCAGCCGCCAGCGCTTCTTCGGCGTGCCGTTCCCGATCTGGTATCCGCTGGACGACGATCGGGACGGTGCTCTACGAGCGGCCGCTCGCTGCGCCAGCGAGGAGCGCTGCCGGTCGACCCCTCGACGGACGTGCCGGACGGGTATGAGGCCTCTCAGCGCGGTCAGCCGAACGGGTTCACCGGCGATCCCGACGTGATGGACACGTGGGCGACCTCGTCACTGACGCCGCAGATCGCCGGCCATGCCGGTGAGGATGAGGAGCTCTTCCAAAAGGTGTTCCCGATGGACGTGCGCCCGCAGGCCCACGACATCATCCGCACTTGGCTGTTCACGACGATCCTACGCTCGCAGCTGGACTACGGCGAGCTGCCGTGGCGAAACGCGGCGATCTCGGGATGGGTACTGGACCCGGACCGCAAGAAGATGTCGAAGTCCAAGGGCAACGCCCTCACGCCGATGCACCTGCTCGAGGAGCACGGCGCCGACGCCGCCCGCTACTGGGCGGCGAGCGGGCGTCCTGGCACCGACACCGCGTTCGACCCCCAGCAGATGAAGGTCGGGCGGCGCCTGGCGGTGAAGCTCTTAAACGCCTCCAAGTTCGCCCTCGCCGACCTGCCTGAGCCCGGCCGTGAGCTCACCCATCCGCTCGACCGCGCGCTGATCGCGCGCCTGGCGGCGGTCGTGGAGGATGCCACGCAGAGCTTCGAGGACTACGACTACGCGCGTGCGCTGGCGCGCGTAGAGGAGCTGTTCTGGTGGTACTGCGACTACTACCTCGAGCTCGTCAAGGGACGGCGCTATGACCCCGACCCCGAGGCCAGCGCCTCGGTCAGCCTCGCGCTGTCGCTGTCGCTGTCGGTCTTCCAGCGGCTGTTCGCCCCGTTCTTGCCGTTCGTCACCGAGGAGGTGTGGTCGTGGTGGCAGGAGGGCTCGGTGCACCGCGCGGTGTGGCCCGAGGCCGGCAAGCTGCTCGCGGTGGCCGCGACGGGCAGGGTGGGCCTCGATTCAAACGAGCGCGAACGCGAGAATGTGGCTCTGGGGATCACGGCCGACGTGCTGCGAGAGGTGCGCAAGGCCAAGTCGCAGGCGCAGGTCAAGATGCGCGCGCCGGTGCGGCGAGTGGTCGTGCGCGACACGGCCGAGCGGCTGGCGGCGCTCGAGCTCGGCGAAGGCGACCTGTGCCACGCAGGCTCGATCGAGAAGCTGGAGCAGCGTGAGGCCGGCGAGTTCAGCGCCGAAGTTGAGCTTGCTGACGAGTCCGGTCAGTAGGTCTCGGATAGGGTCCCGGGCGTGGAGCGTACGCTGATAAAGGAACTGTCCGGGAAGATCGGCGAGCAGGTCACGATCCGCGGCTGGGTGAACGCGATCCGCGACCAGAAGAAGGTGCAGTTCGTCGTGATCCGTGACGAAACGGGCATGGCGCAGGTCGTGCTCGGCAAGGACGATCCGTCGAGCGAGCTGAACGAGGCTGTCTCGAGTCTGACCGCGGAGTCGGCCGTGACGCTGACGGGGACGGTGGTCGCCGACGAGCGGGTGAAGCTGAGTGGGCTGGAGTTGCAGTTGGATGGATTCAAAGTCGATTCCCCCGCGCAGGCAGAGCTGCCGATCGCGGAGGACTCAGCGCTGGACAAGCGGATCGACTGGCGTTATTTGGATTTGCGCAGGCCGGAGCGGAAGCTGATCTTCGAGGTACAGAGCACCGTGGAGCACGCGATGCGCGAGTTCTGGCGCCAAGAAGGGTTCGTCGAGATCCATACACCGAAGCTGATGGGCTCAGCGAGCGAGAGTGGGGCGGAGCTGTTCAAGGTCGAGTACTTCGAGACCCAGGCCTATCTGGCGCAGTCACCGCAGTTCTACAAGCAGATGGCGATGGCGGCGGGCTTCGGCAAGGTGTTCGAGATCGGGCCGGTGTTCAGGGCGAACCCGTCGTTCACCTCACGCCACGACACCGAGTTCACGAGCGTGGACGTGGAGATCTCTTGGATCGATTCGCACGAGGACGTGATGTCCTTTGAGGAGCGGTGGCTCGCGCACACGTTCGGTGCGGTCTCCGCGGAGCACGGGGAGGCGATCGCGCACACGTTCCAGACCGAGGTGCTCGTCCCGGAGGTCCCGTTCCCACGGGTCACACTCGCACACGCGAAGGAGCTGCTCAGCGAGAGCGGCCACGACTCGGTTCCGGGCCCCGGCCACGACCTCGACCCGGCGTCAGAGCGCGCCCTGTCCGGGCTGATCGCGGCCGAGCACGGCCACGAGTTCGTGTTCGTCACCGATTACCCCTCCTCGGTGCGGCCCTTCTACCACATGCGCCACCCCGAGGATCAGACTCTGACACGCAGCTATGACCTGCTGTGGAAGGGCATCGAGATCACGACCGGGGCTCAGCGCGAGCACCGCTATGAGCAGCTGCTCGCGCAGGCAGCGCAGAAGGGAGTGGAGACGGAGCCGATCCAGTATTACCTGGATTTCTTCCGCTATGGCACCCCGCCGCACGGGGGATTTGGGTTTGGTTTGACCCGGTTGTTGATGCAAATGCTGGGCCAGGAGAACGTCAGAGAGGTGACGTTTCTCTACCGCGGGCCCAACCGCCTCGAGCCATAGCCGGCGCAACGAGCCGTCCGCAGCCATCTCTACTTTCTCCAGTTGTGCTCGTAAACGAGTTCAGCGATGGTGTGGATATCGACCAGGTGCTGCTGGTCCGCGAAGCCGAGCGCCGGCAGCGGCGCGATGGCGGCGAGTACCTGCGTTTGCACTTGGGCGACCGCACGGGCACCGTGGTCTCGATGGTGTGGGAGGGCCTGGAGCGGATCGAGCATTTGGCTCGCACCGGCGCCCCGGTGCAGGTGAGCGGCCGCTATACCATCCACCCGCGCTTCGGCCCGCAGATAAACCTGCGCGGTCTCGAGCAGGCCGTCCCCGGCAGCTTCTCGCCCGAGGACCTGCTCGACGGCCCCATACGCGGGGTGAAGCAGATGGAAGTGGAGGTGCGCGAGCTGCTGGACACGATTCAGGAGCCGCACCTGCAGATCCTGCTTGCGCGCGTGTTCGGCGAGGACTCAGAGCTGTGGGCGGGCTTCCGGGTGGCGCCGGCCGCGAAGTACTACCACCAGGCATATCCGCACGGCTTGCTCGAGCACTGTCTGGGTGTTGCCCAGGCGGTGAGCGCGATCAGTGCCACCTTTCCGGGCATCGACCGCGATGTGGCGGTCACGGGTGCGCTGCTGCACGACATCGGCAAGCTTGAGGCCTACACCGACGATCCTCAGAACATCGACCTGACGGACGCGGGCAGGCTGCTCGGAGAGATCCCGCTCGGCTACTACCGCATCCGGCGTGAGATCGAGGACATCGAGGGCTTCCCCGCAGGGCTGGCGCAGGCGGTCGGGCACATCATCCTCTCCCATCACGGGGCGCTCGTGCACGGCAGCCCGGTGGTGCCGTGCACGCGCGAGGCGACGCTCGTGCACATGATCGACAACCTCGGCGGGCGGCTCGGCAGCTTCGACCGTTTGGAGAAGGAGCTCACCCCCGGCAGGCACTGGTCGGGCTTCGACCGCGCGATCGACGGGAGCGCGTTCTTCCCCGGGCATGGCACAGAGGGCCAAGAGCCTCCAGCGCAAGAGCGCGAAGCCGCGTGAAACTCCGCAAATAGCGAGCGCGGCCGCCGGGCGCCACAATCGTCTCGCCATCGGGTTCTATGGTTGGGGCGACGATGGCAAAGGACACCGAGAAGCTGATCCGCCAGCTGTCGCTGATCTCCTACCTGATGGCCGAGCGCAGGCCGGTGACGGCACTGGAGATAAGGCGCGACGTGGAGGGCTACAGCGGCATGAACGAGGACGCGTTCGCGCGCCGCTTCTACGCGGACCGCTCGGAGCTCGAATCGCTGCGCATCCAGCTGACGGTCGACCGTCCCGCCGACGGGGCGGCCGAGCAGGAGAACTACTCGTTGCGCCCGGAGAACTTCCACCTGCCGGCGATCGCGTTCACGGACAAGGAGCTCGCGGCGCTGCAGACCGCGCTCAGCCTGCTGGACGGCGAATTCGCCTATGCCGAGCCGTTGCGCCTCGCGCTGCAGCAGATCACCTGGGGGCGGCCCAGCCCGCTGCGGGCGCCCGAGCAGCAGTCGGTGGCGCTCGGGATCACGGCCTCGGCGGGCGGCCACGAGCTCTCGGCACGCCTGGCGAAGGTCGAGACGGCGATCTTCCGCAACAAGACGATCACCTTCGACTACTACACGATGGAGCGCGACGTCACCGAAGCACGCCGCGTCGACCCGTATCACCTGCTTTTCCAGGGCGGCCAGTTCTATCTGCTCGGCTACTCACACGAGCGCAAGGCGATCCGCGTCTTCCGCCTGACGCGTATCCGCGGCAAGGTGTCCTACGCGACCAAGGCCGAGCACGACTTCCGCCGCCCGGCGGACTTCGACCCGCGCTCCTACGCCAACCGTGCGGACTGGCAGCTGGGCGAGGAGCGGGGTGTGGCCGAAGTGTTGATCTCCGAGCGGATCGTGTGGCAGATAGAGCGCCACTTCGGCCGCTACGGCGAGCTGCGCGAGGCCGAGGGTCAGGACAGGGTCTTCCTCACCGGCTACTCAAGCCCGCGGGGACTCATCTCCTGGGTGTTCGGACTCGGGGCCCATGCGAGCCTGCAGGGGCCCGAGGAGCTGAGGAATGAGTTCGCCAGGCGGCTGAAGCTGCTGAAGGACCGCCACGGAAGGACGCTGCCGGGGGCTTCAGCGAAAGCCACGCCCGTGCGCGCGAGCGCGGCCCGCGGTCGCGGCAGTGGGCAGCGGACCGCCTCAGCGCAGGGCGAGGAGGCTCCCGCTGGGCGCAGCGAGACCGCGATCCGCCCGGAGCGCTTCGCGCGGCTGGTGACGCTCGCGAGCATCCTGATCGAGGCGGGGCGCGCCGGGGGCGATGAGCCCGGAGGGTTGGGCCGCGTGAAGATCGCCGAGGTGTGCGAGCGGCTGCAGCTCTCAGACGAGGAGCTGCGCGAGGACGTGAACGTCCTGAATGTCGTGAACTTCGGCGGGGGCTCGTATGTGCTGTATGCGGAGATCAAGGAGGAGGAGGGCGAGATCGAGGTCGACCCGGAGCCCTACAGCGACAACTTCGACCGGCCCGCGCGCCTCTTGCCGGTCGAGGGCAAGGCGCTGGTGGCGGCGATCGATTTGATTGGGGAGCACATCCCCGAGGGGTCGCTCACCTCCGCCCGGGAGAAGATCGTCGCAGCGCTCGGCGAGGACCCGATGGAGCAGGGCCTGCAGGTCGCCCATGCCGGGGGAGATGACTCCGGGGTGGCGCGGGTGGTCTCCGCAGCGATCGTTGCACGGCGGATCATCGAGCTGGAGTACTACAAGGAGAACGAGGACGACCTTGTGCACCGCAAGGTCGAGCCGTACGCGCTGACGAACGGCCGCGAGGGCTGGTACGTGGCTTCATTTGACCCGGCACGCGACGATATGCGCCACTTTCGCCTGGATCGGATCAAGAGCGTGACGGTGACCGGTGAGTGCTTCGAGCCGCGGCCGGAGGTCGATCCGGCGGCGGAAGTCGACGGCTGGCTGCGCACCGGCGAGGTGCAGGCATCGCGCAGCGCGCGCGTGTGGGTCTCGCCCGAGCGTGCCCGCTGGGCGCGCGAGGCGCGACGGGTGGTGGAGGAGCGAAGCGACGGCTCGGTCGTGGTCGAGTTGAGCTTCGCGGGCACCGACTGGCTTGTGCGCGAGATCCTCAAGGAAGCCGGCGATGCCGCTGTGCTCGAGCCGAAGGAGGCTCGTGAGGCCGTGCGTAAGGCGGTGGCGAAGCTGCGTGAGGCCAGTGCAGTGCCGGCCGGCGTCTCTTGAGCCGCCGCGATCAGATCAAGATGTCCGACGCGGAGGTCGCCGCGTTTCTGGTGCAGGAGCGGACCGTGACCTGCGCCACGGCGGGCCCACGTGGGTGGCCACACCTGATGCCGCTGTGGTATGTCTTGCGTGACGTCCCCGCGGGTGAGCCCGGCCCGCGTCTGTGGGCGTGGACGTACGGGTCCTCACAGAAGGTCCGCAACCTCGAGCGCGACCCCCGGGCGACTCTGCAGGTCGAGGCGGCCGAGGCCTATCACGAGCTGCGGGGCGTGATGCTCGAGTGCGAGGTGGTTGTCCATCGCGAGCTCAAGACGGTCGCGCCCCTGGGCGCGGAAATCCTGTTGCGCAACTCGGTGCCGCGCGGCACAGATCCACCGGCTGAGATGGCGCCTGAGGCGCGCGCAGCGGTGGATGCCCAGGCGGCCAAGCGCGTGGGCTTGGAGTTCGTCGAGGTCTGTCGTGCGAGCTGGGACCATCGCAAGCTGGGCGGGGTCTACTAGGCTCCAGCGCCAATGGAGTCACTCAAGGGACTGATTCTCTCCGGGGGCAAGGGCACGCGCCTGCGCCCGATCACGCACACGAGCGCCAAGCAGCTCGTGCCTGTGGCGAACAAGCCGGTGCTGTTCTACGGGATCGAGGCGATGGCCCAGGCGGGGATCGAAGAGGTCGGGATCATCATCGCTCCGGAGACCGGTGGGGAGATCGAAGAAGCCGCCGGCGACGGCTCGCGCTTTGGCATTCAGATCACTTACATCGTGCAGGACGAGCCTTTGGGGTTGGCTCATGCGGTGCTGACGGCCGAGCCGTTCTTGGGGTCCAGCCCGTTTGTGATGTATCTGGGGGATAACTTGTTGCAGGGCGGGATCTCTGAGTTGGTAGACGCGTTTCGCGAGCATCAGCCCGATGCTCTGATCCTGCTGACCCCGGTCGCGGATCCCGAGAATTATGGGGTGGCCGAGCTCGCCGCCGCACCGGCGGGCAAGGTCGGGCATGTCACCAGGCTTGTCGAGAAGCCTGGTGAGCCGGCGACTGATCTGGCCTTGGTTGGGGTTTACATGTTCACGGCGGGTATCCATGACGCTGCGCGTGCGATTGACCCCTCACCGCGGGGCGAGCTCGAGATCACCGACGCGATCCAGCACCTGGTTGATGCGGGGAAGCGTGTGGAGCCGCACATCGTGCGGGGCTGGTGGAAGGACACGGGCCGGCTGGAGGACATGCTCGAGGCAAACCGTCTGATCCTCGACAACCTCGTCGAGCGCATCGAGGGCGAGCTGATCGACTCCCAGGTGGACGGGCGCGTCGTGATCGAGGCGGGCGCGCGGTTGGAGAAAACGACAGTTCGCGGGCCAGCGGTGATCGGCGCCGGGGCGCAGTTGCGTGATTGCTACATCGGCCCGTACACGGCGATTGGCGAGGACTGCACGATTACTGGGGCAGAGGTCGAGCACTCGATCCTGCTGATGGGCTCCTCGGTGTGCGATCTGGACGGGCGCATGGAGTCATCGCTCTTGGGGCGCAACGTGAGCGTGCGCCGCTCCGATAAGCAGCCCCGCGCGTACCGGTTCATGGTCGGCGATAACTCCGACATCTCGATCCTGTGAGGCTGCTCGTCACAGGCGCTGAGGGGATGCTCGGCCACGACGTGATGCGCGCAGCGAAGACGGCGGGACACGAGCCGGTGGGTGTGGACCTGCCCGAGCTCGACATCACCGACTGCAAGCAGGTGCAGGAGCTGCTCCAAGGGTTGGCGAGCGAGAAGCAGGGGCTGGGCGGTGTGATCAACTGCGCGGCCTGGACGGATGTGGACGGCGCGGAGAGCAACGAGCAGGCGGCGAAGGCGGTCAACGTGGACGGTGCCGGTGTCCTCGCGCGCGCCTGTGCAGCGATAGGCACGCCGATGCTGCACATCTCGACCGATTATGTGTTCGACGGCACGGCGCCGTTGGATGGGGATGGCAGGCCGAGGCCGTATGTGGAGTCCGATCCGACGGGCCCGAAGTCGGTGTACGGCAAGACCAAGCTCGAGGGCGAGCAGCAGGTGCTGGCCGCCTCCCCCAGGCACACGGTTCTGCGTACGGCGTGGCTTTATGGGGTGGATGGCAAGAACTTTGTCGCCACGATGCTGCGCCTGGCCGGCGAAAGGGACTCGGTCCAGGTGGTCACTGACCAGGTCGGCTCGCCCACCTGGTCCGGGCACCTCGCTCCGGCGCTGTTGGGGCTGCTGGAGCGCGGGGTCGCTGGTCTCGTGCACCTGACCGGTGCCGGCCAGGTCTCCTGGCACGGCTTCACCCAGGAGATATTCCGGCAGGCCGAGCTCGATTGCCGGGTGCAGGCAACGACCAGCGAGCAGTTCGTCCGGCCCGCACCGCGGCCCGCGTGGTCGGCGCTCGAGACCGAGCGCGACGACGTGTTGCCGATGCCGCCCTGGCAGGATGGCCTTGCGGGGTATCTGGCGGCGAGGGGTGGGATGATGCGCGCATGAAGCTGCTCGTGTGTGGCGGTGCTGGGTTCATCGGCTCGACGTTTGTGCGTCAGCGCCTGCGTGAGCATGGTGATGAGGTGACAGTGCTGGACAAGCTCACGTATGCGGGGCGTGAGGAGAACTTTCATGATTTTGCCGGTGAGGAGGCGTTTGCCTTCGTGCGCGGTGCGATCGAGGATCCTGAGGCGGTTGGCGGGGCGATCGCGGCGTGCCGTCCTGAGGCGATCGTCAACTTCGCCGCGGAGACCCATGTCGACCGTTCGATCGCTGAGCCGGATGCGTTTGTGAAGACGCATGCGTTGGGCACGCATGTGCTGCTGGAGGCTGCGCGCGAATGGGGTTTGCGCTATCTGCAGGTGTCGACCGATGAGGTGTATGGCTCGATCGAGGAGGGGACGTTCACCGAGTCCTCGCCGCTGCGCCCGTCCTCGCCGTATTCGGCGACGAAGACGGGCGCGGATCTGCTCGTGCAGAGCTACTTCCATACCTACGAGCTGCCGGCTGTGATCTGCCGCGGTTCGAACAACTACGGGCCCTACCAATACCCGGAGAAGCTGATCCCGCTGATGATCCTCAACGCGCTGCACGGCGACCGGCTGCCGGTATATGGGGACGGGATGCAGGTGCGCAACTGGATCCACTCAACCGATTTCGCTGCCGCTATCGGACACGTGCTCGAGCATGGGCAGCCCGGCGGGGTCTATAACGCGGGTGGCCCCGACGAGGAGCCCAACATGACCGTCGTGCGGCGCATCATCGAGCTGACCGGCGCGAGCGAGTCCCAGATCGAGCACGTGACAGACCGGCCTGGACATGACGTCCGCTACTCCCTGTCCTCGGAGAAGGTGCGCGCGTTGGGTTGGGAGCCCAAGGTGCGTTTCGAGGACGGCCTCAGCCAGACAGTCGCCTGGTACCGCGAGAACGCCTGGTGGTGGGAGCCTGTCCGCTCGGGCGATTATCGCGAGTACTACGAACGCCAGTACGGCAAGGCACTGAGCTGAGTCACCCCAGCTTCGAAACCTTCCACTTGCCGGCTTCCTTGACGAGCGTGAGCGTCCCGATCCGCTTCTTGCCAGCGTAGGTGCTCTGCACCTGAGCGCTAGCGCTAGCGCCATTTAGCTGGATGGACTGGACCGTCACTTCGGGGGTGTCGACCTCGGTGAGCTGATTTTTGATCGCCGCTTCACAGCGCTTGGCGCCGCCGAGACTGCTCACCACGGCGCTCGCCAGGTCGTTGGCGCAGATCTTCTTCTGATCGCTCGCTACTACGTCGGACTGGAGGTTGGAGATCACCTGCGCGACCGTGTGCTGTTCGCCCTTGAAGGAGTCCGACGCCGTTGTGCTCGCGCAAGCGCTAACACCGAAGGCGAGCAGCGGGACGCACAGCAAGGCAAGGGGTCGTCGGGCCTTCATCGGCCGCAGAGGCTACGCGACAGCTCTACAACTCGTCGTCGCGGCGGTATCCGAGCCGTGCGGAGATGCGGTCGGCCGTGGAGACGAGGTGGGGGCTGAGCGCGTCTGAGAGCTCAGACGGCGAGATCATCGTGCTGTGCGCCGCAAGGTTGACGGCGGCAAGGACCTCGCGGGCCTCGTTGCGCACGGGAGCGGCGATCGAGTGCAGTTCGGGCGCTAGCTCTTCGTCGTTGACCGCGAAGCCTTCGTCCTTGACCTTGTCCAGCTCGGAGCGCAGCGCTTTCTTTGAGGTGATCGTGTTGGAAGTGTGTTTGGTCAGTTGCATGGTCCCGATCAGCTCGCGTTGCTGATCCTCGGGCAGGTAGGCCAAAAGCAGCTTGCCCATCGCGGTGCAGTACGCCGGCAGGCGCGATCCGGGCTGCAGGCCGAGGTCGATCTTGGCCTGCCCGCGGCGAAAGCTGCGCGCGCGGTCGACATAGACGATCTCCGTCCCGTCGAGGACGGCGAGACTTGACGTGTAGGAGGTGCGCTGGCGAAGCTCTTCCAGGTAGGGATGGGCGTGCTCGCGAAGCCCGGTCGAGTTGAGCGCCGACATGCCCAGGTCGGTGACGCGCAGGCCGAGTCGGTACTTGCGCGAGGCGCCCTGCTCGAGGTAGCCCAGTGCCACGAGCGTGATTACATAGCGGTGGGTGGTGGAGCGGCTCATCCCGAGTTCATCGGCAATGTCTGCGATCCCGAGCACCGGACGCTCTGGCGTGAAGCAGCCGAGGATCGCCAGCCCTCGCTCGAGCGACTGTGAGTAGCGTGGCTCACGCAGGCCGGGAACTGACCATGCGGGTTCCGCCGCAGCGTTCCTCTGCTTAGAAGTACTCGATCTTGCTTTGGGCATTGTTGGTGTTTCCTGTCTTGAGCCGGTGACTATTTCCATTCCCGGATCCATATCGGGTCGGCCATCATACTTCTCGCACCGATGTTGTTCGACCCCCTGCGATTGCGCGATTGTGAGATGCGAAACCGGATCTTGATGTCGCCGATGAGCCAGCATCAGGCGGGCGAGAACGGGCTGCCGACGGACTGGCATCTGGCTCATTACGGCTCCCGCGCGGCCGGGGGCTGCGGGGCGATTCTGCTGGAGGACACCGCGGTGGCGCCCGCGGCGCGCACGAGTCATGCGGCGCTCGGGTTATACGACGAGGAGGGGCTTGGAGCGTTTCGCCGCGTGGTGGAGTTCTGCCATGAACAGGGCGCGTCGGTGGGGGTTCAGCTCGCACACGCGGGGCGCAAGGCGTTTCGTGACACGCGCGGTGCAGAGGGCTCGCTGTCGGCCTCGGCGCTGGCGTTTGCGCAGCGCTGGTCTATACCCCTCCCAGCCGATGTAAGAACGCTCGAGGACATAGTCGCCTCGTTTGCTGCTGCCGCGGCCCTGGCGCTTCGGGCTGGGTTTGACTTCGTCGAGGTCCACGCCGCGCACGGCTATCTGCTCCAGCAGTTCCTCTCACCGCTGACAAACCTGCGAAGCGACGGCTACGGGGGCGACCTCCACGGCAGGGCGAGGCTGCTGCTGGAGGTGGTCGAGGGGGTGCGCCTGCAGTGGCCGCAGGAGCGTCCGCTGTTGGTACGCCTGCCCGCTGGCGATGGTGGGAGCGCGGGCTCTACCGTCGCGGAGATGGCCGAGGTGGCGGGATGGTGCGCGGAGCGTGGCGCTGATTTGATCGATATCGCTGGCGGCACGCCGGTCTTCGAAGGCGAGCGTGTGAGCTTTGAGGAGATGCTTGCCTTCGCGAGGATGCTGCGCGCGAACAACCCACCGATTCCGTTCGCGCTGGGCGGAGTCACGGATGCCCTCGCGGCCGAGGAGCTGTTGCGCTGTAGCGGCGCGGCGCTGCTGAGCGTCGGACGAGCGCTGCTGGCCAATCCAAGCTGGGCCCTGGCGGCCGCAAGCGAACTGGGAGTGGCCCGCTAGCCTCAGCAGATGCCCCTTTCCAGCTTCAGTCCCCGCGTGGGCGAGTGGTTCGATCAGGCCTTCGCCGCGCCCACCGAGGCGCAGGCGAAAGCGTGGCCGGCGATCGCGCGGGGCGAGCACGTACTGCTGTCGGCGCCGACGGGGTCGGGCAAGACGCTGGCCGCGTTTCTGTGGGCCCTGGATCGGCTGAGCGCGGACGGCGCAGCGGGCGCGCAGGCGCCGTCACGAGGCACACGTGTCGTCTACGTGAGCCCGCTGAAGGCCCTTGCCTACGACATCGAGCGCAACCTCCGAGTGCCCCTGCGCGGGATCGGCGCGGAGGACATACGCGTGGGGATTCGCACCGGCGACACGCCCCAGCGCGAGCGCGCGGCGATGATGCGCAAACCGCCTGACATCCTGATCACGACGCCGGAGTCGCTGTATCTGATCCTGACCTCGCAGGCGCGAGCGATGCTGAGCGGCGTTGAAGCCGTGATCGTCGATGAGATCCACGCCGTCGCCCACTCCAAGCGCGGCTCCCACCTCGCGCTCACGCTCGAGCGGTTGGAGGAGCAGGCCGGCAGGGAGGTGCAGCGGATTGGGCTGAGCGCGACCCAGAACCCTCTCGAGGAGATCGGCCGCTTTCTCGTCGGTCCAGGGCGTGAAGCGACGATCGTCGATGTGGGCGCCCGCAAGCAACTCGACCTGCGGATCGAGGTGCCGGTCGACTCGATGTCCGAACCTGATGCTGCTCCCCCGGATCAAGAGCGCGATCCCCTCGAGCCGGTGAATGGAGGGGAGTCGACCCGTAACTCGATCTGGCCGGCGATCTACCCGGAGCTGCTGAAGCTCGTGAAGGATCACAACTCAACGATCGTGTTCGTGAACAACCGCCGCTCGGCCGAGCGCGTGGCGCTGCGGCTGAACGAGCTCGCGCAGGAGGAGATCGCGCGCGCCCACCACGGGTCGCTGGCGCGCGAGGAGCGGACGAAGGTAGAGGAGATGCTGAAGGCCGGCGAGCTGCCGTGCCTGGTGGCGACCAGCTCGCTCGAGCTGGGGATCGACATGGGGGCGGTCGACTTGGTGCTGCAAATCGAGTCGCCGAAGTCGGTCGCGAGGGGGTTGCAGCGGATCGGGCGCGCCGGCCACCGCGTGGGGGAGGTGAGCCGCGGGCGGATCTTTCCGAAGTTCAGGGGCGATTTGCTCGAGTGCGCGGTCGTCGCCCGTCGCATGCACGAAGGCCTGATCGAGCCGACGGTTGTCCCCCGCAACGCTCTGGATGTGCTGGCCCAGCAGATCGTCGCGATCGCCGTCGCGGCCGAGCCGGCGGGCGAGAAGGACAAGGAAACGGCCGCTGGTGTCTGTGTCGATGACCTGCACGCGCTCATCAGGCGCACCTACTCCTACTCCGAGCTCTCCCGTGAGCTGTTGGAGAACGTGCTCGACATGCTGGATGGGCGATATCCGTCCAAAGAGTTCGGGGAGCTGCGTGCGCGGATTGTGTGGGATCGCGTTGCCGGCACGATCCGGGCGCGCAAGGGATCGCGCCAGCTGGCGATCGCGAACGCCGGCACGATCCCCGACCGCGGGCTGTACGCGGTCACGCTGCCCGACGGCAGGCGCGTGGGCGAGCTCGACGAGGAGATGGTCTATGAGGCCCGCCCCGGCCAGGCCTTCATGCTCGGCGCCTCCACCTGGCGAATCGAGGAGATCGGCCGCGATCGCGTGATCGTCACCCCCGCTCCGGGCGCTCCCGGCGCGGTGCCCTTCTGGAAGGGCGACACCATCGGGCGCCCGAAGGAGCTCGGCGAGGCGATCGGCGCGTTTGCTCGTTGGGCCGTCGAGCAGCCGGTGGAGGTCCTCGAGCGCGACTACGACCTCGACGCGCGCGCCGCCCGCAACCTGCTCGCCTACCTGCGCGAGCAACAGGACGCCACGCGGGTTCTCCCGAGCGAGCGCACGATCGTGGTCGAGCGCTTTCGCGATGAGATCGGCGACTGGCGCCTGTGCGTGCTCTCCCCCTTTGGCGGGCGCGTCCACGCCGCCTGGGGCCTTGCCATCTCCGCACGCATCCGCGAGCGCTTCGACCTGGAGGCAGACGTCATCTGGTCCGACGACGGCATCGTCCTACACCTCCCAGACCTCGACGCCGATGAGTCCGAGGCGCTGCCCTCCGCTATCGAGCTGCTGCTGCTCGAGCCCGAGGAGGTCGAGGCGGCGGTCACGGCTGAGCTGGGCGGCTCGGCGCTGTTCGGGGCGCGCTTTCGCGAGAACGCGGGGCGGGCGTTGCTGATCCCCAGGGCCTATCCCGGCAAACGCACGCCGCTGTGGCAGCAGCGGCTGAAGGCCCAGAATCTGCTCGAGGTGGCACACCGGTATGCGGACTTCCCGATCGTGCTCGAGACCTACAGGGAGTGCCTGAAGGACGTGCTCGACGTGCCGGGGTTGGAAGGGCTGCTGAGGGGGCTGCACAGCCGTGAGATCTCGCTCGTGGAGGTCGAGACACAGACCGCCTCGCCGTTCGCTTCTTCGCTGCTGTTCGACTACGTGGCGACCTACATGTACGAGGGCGACACGCCGAACGCCGAGCGCAAGGCCGCCGCGCTGTCGCTCGACAGGGATCTGCTGCGCGAGCTGTTGGGCCAGGAGGAGCTGCGTGAGCTGATCGACCCAGGGGCGCTGGAGCGCGTCGAAGATGACCTCCAGCGCCGCTTGGAGATCACGCGGGCAACCGGCCGCGATGGGCTTCACGACGTGCTGCGTCGTGTTGGTGACCTCACCGCCGGTGAGGTCTCGGGGCGCGTGTTTGAGGGGATTCAATCTGAGGAACTGCTACTCGAGCTGGAGCACGAGCGGCGCGCGATCCGCGTGCGCGTGGGGGGCGAGGAGCGGTATATCGCGGCCGACGAGGCGGGGCTGTATCGCGACGCGCTCGGCGCGGTGCCGCCCGGCGGATTGCCGGAGGCGTTCCTGGAGGACGTGGACGACGCGTTGCGCGTGCTGATCGCGCGCTACGCGAGCACGCACGGGCCGTTCACGACCGAGGAGGTTCGCACCCGCTACGGCGTCGACGCGAGCGCAGTGCTGCGCGAGCTGGAGCGGGCGGGCGACATCGTTCACGGGGAGTTGAGACCCGGAGGTAGCAGCCGCGAGTGGTGCGATGTGGAGGTTCTGCGCCGCCTCAGGCGCGCCTCGCTGGCCGCGCTGCGCAAGGAGATCGAGCCGGCCGGCCAGCGGAGCCTCGCCGCTTTCCTGCCCTCGTGGCAGGGCGTGGATAGGCACTCCGGCGCGGGGGCGGGAGTCGATCGGTTGCGCGAGGTGCTCGTGGCGCTGCAGGGGTTGGCGCTGCCCGCGGAGATCTGGGAGCGCGATGTGCTGCCGCGACGGATTGGCGCGTACTCGCAGGCGTGGATGGACGCCCTCTGCGCGAGCGGCGAGGTGGTGTGGGTGGGCGCGGGGGCGATCGGGCGGGGCGGAGGACGCGTGGCGTTGTACTTTCGCGAGGACGCCGCCGCGATCGGCCCTCCCTCCTCACGCCCCTCGGCTCGCAGCGGGTATGAGCCGCCGGGTAATCCAGAGCACGAGCTCCTGCGCGAGCGGCTCGCGAGGGGGCCGTGTTTCTTCACCGATCTGCTCGCCGAGCTCGACGTCCCGGCGGAGGCGCTGCGCGAGGCGCTGTGGGATCTCGTGTGGGCGGGCGAGGCGACGAACGACGCTTGGGCGCCGCTGCGGGCGCCTCATCTGACGCTCGCGCGTGGGGGGCGACGCGGCGCTGTGGCTGCCGGCACTCGCAATGGCCGCTCGATGGCCGGGCGCTCGCGCTTTGCCTCTCGCCGCTCAGGCGCGCAGTCTCAGGTCCAGGGCCGCTGGTCGCTGACCGAGCCGGTCTTCCGCGGCGCGCTGGACGGACCCGAGCACCGGCGGGCGCTCGCCGAACTGCTGTTGGAGCGCTACGGGATCGTCACCCGCGAGCAGGTGCTGGCCGAGGGGATCAAGGGCGGCTTTGCGATGCTGTACGACACGTTCTGCAACCTCGAGACGCTCGGGATCTGCCGCCGCGGCTACTTCATCGAGGGAATGGGCGGCGCGCAGTTCGCGCTGCCGGGCGCCGTCGAGCGGTTGCGCGCCTCACCGGGAGCACGGCCGCACGCTCGTGCTCGCGGCGGCCGACCCGGCCCAGCCCTACGGCGCGGCGCTTGCGTGGCCGAAAAGCGCGAGTATTGGAGCCCACCCACCCCGCCGCCCGTCGCGGGTGGCCGGGGCTCATGTGGTGTTGGTCGAGGATGAGCCCGTGCTGTATGTCGAGCGCGGCGGCCGCGGGTTGGTGACGCTCGCAGACGCTCCGGTGGAAGAGGCTCTGCGGGCGCTCGCGGAGGCGGTGCGGGCCGGACGGGTGGGCAAGCTCGCCTTGGAGCGGATCGACGGCGGGCCGGCGATCAGCTCGGACCTGGTCGGAGCGCTGATCGAGCTCGGCTTCCACTCTGGTCCGCGCAAGCTCACGCTCAGCGCATGAACGCTCGCTCCCCTCGCCGCGTCGGCCACAAGGGCGCCGCTCACATCGAGCCCGGGAACACCCTGGCGAGCTTCGACGCGGCTCTGCGCCACGGCGTGGACATGATCGAGCTGGACGTGCTGAGCGAGCACGTCGACGGCAGCGGGAGGCTGCTGGTCGCCCACGACTTCGAGGACATGCGCGCACGCACGCCGCTGAGCTTCGAGGAGGCGCTCGAGCACCTCGCCGGTGAGGCGTTCGCGGAGATCGAGCTGGATGTCGACATCAAGATCCCCGGCTACGGCGGACGCGTCGTCGGAGCGCTGCGCGAGAAGGGGCTTATCGAGCGCTCGCTCGTCAGCGGCATGTACACCTCTGAGCTCGACGCGATCCGGGCTCTGGAGCCTGGGCTGCGCCTCGGTTGGTCGGTGCCGCGCCTGCGGCGCGACTACACGACCGACATGCTCACAGCGATTCCCGCCCTTGTGATACTCAGCGGCTACCGCGCGCTTCTGCCCCGGCGCGCTCGTGAAGCGCTCGCGCGACGGCCGCTTCGATGCGATCATGGCCCACTGGCGCGTAGTCACTAGAGCGCTCGTCCGCGCTGTGGCCGAAGGTGGGGGCCAGCTCTACGTGTGGACAGTGGACGACGCCGCGCAGATCGCCAGGCTGAGCGCGATGGGCGTGGACGCGATCATCACGAACGATCCGCGCCTGTTCAGCCAATGACGCACGTGGCCGCGCTGAATCCCGCCGGATCGGCTCCGGCGAGGCTCTGATGCCCGGCCGTGGTCGGGCGGGAGGCCGAGTGCACGACATGGACGCCCTTGCGCCATTGAAAGCTCACGACGCCGCGCAGCGTGAACGCTGGCTTGCCGGGGACGGGTGTCAGCTGGAAGCTGAGCCCGTTCTGGCGCGCGGAGGAGGCCGGGCCGACGGTGAGGAAGCCCGAGTCCGCGCCACGCGCTGGATCGTCGATCCATTGTTTGCTGGTGGGGTTCTGATACTGGAGGCGAAAGCGCATGTACATCGTCTCGCTGGCGAAGCCGTCGCTGGGCATCGAGCCGCGGATACCCAGGGTGTTTGGCTGGTCTTTGGGGGTGCAGACATCGATCGTCGCCCACAGCTGGCGCGAGTGGAAGAGCGAGTGGCCGGTCGCGGCGCTCGCCTCAGAGACGGAGGTAAACGAGAGCACGAGGAGCGCCGCCAGCAATGCGATCGGCTTACGGGAGACCATCATGCATCTGAAGATAGCGCCGCCGGTCCTCCGGTGGCGCCGGTGGAGTGGCCTGTGATATGCCTGGGTGATGGCGGGCATGCGTTCAGCGGAGGTGGTGGAGCTGCTCGCGCGCGTTCCGGTGCTCTCCACGCTCGAGCGCGCCGACCTGGAGCGGATCGCCGCTCTCGCGGTGCCGCGCCAGTTCGAGCCGGGCCAGGTCGTATTCCGCGAGGGCGATGAGAGCGACACTTGCTACATCGTTCGCTCCGGGCGTGCTCGTGCGGTGCGCGAGCACGCCGGTGGCCGCACGATCACGCTCGCGAGTTTTGGCCCGGGCGAGTTCTTTGGCGAGCTGGCGATGTTCGAGGATGAGCGCCGCTCAGCCACTGTGGAGGCGATCGAGCAAACGAGCGTGGTGGCCGTGCTCGGCCCGGACATGCGCAGGTTGATGGTGGAGCACCCCGGGATCTCGGCACGCCTGGTGATCGCCCTTGGCAGACGCCTGCGCGAGACCAATGAGCGCCTCTCGCGCCAGTCCTTTCAGACCGTGCAGAGTCGTGTGGCGGTGGTGCTGAGCGAGCTTGTCGCCCAAGAGCAGCCGGATGGACCGCAGCAGGACGTGCTCCTCACGGCAACCCAGGCTGACCTGGCCCAGCTGGCGGGATCCTCGCGCGAGTCGGCCAGCCGCTTTCTCGCGGTGCTGGAGCGGGCCGGAGTGATCTCACAGGGGAGGGGTCGCCTGACGGTGCACGATCCCCAGGCGCTGAAGCAGTATGTCTTCTAAATCCGCTGCCCGCCCGCCGGGGGATCCGAATCCCGCCCGCCGATCTGGATCACGTCCGCCCGCACAGGAGATCTCGGCCGGTGGCGTCGTGGTGCGCGGCGAAGAGGTCGTCGTGATTGTGCCCACGCGCCGTGCGCCCGACGGCTCGCGGGTGCTGGCACTGCCGAAGGGGCACGTCGACCCGGGCGAGACTGCGCTGCAGGCCGCCGAGCGCGAGGTGCGTGAGGAGACAGGGGTGGTGGTGGAGCTCGTACGCGAGCTGGGCGAGGTGCGCTACTGGTACCGCCGCGACGGGCAGACGATCGGAAAGTCGGTGTCGTTCTTCCTTTTCCGCTACGCCGGGGGCGACACCGCCGACCATGATGACGAGGTCGAGGAAGCCCGCTGGATCGGACTGCAGGAGGCTCAGAGGGAGCTCACCCATACGGCCGAGCGCGAGATGGTGGAACGCGCGCTGGCCTATTTGCAGGAAGAACGGTAGCCTGCGCTCCGTGCAGGTGCTCAACTTCTACTCGACGATCTTCGCCGATGAGCTCAAGCGGGGCCGCAAGACCGCGACGATCCGCCTCGGCGACAAGTCCGGCAAGTACCGCAAGAACCAGGCCGTGCTGGTCACGATCGGCTACCAGTACTCGCCGCGCGAACGCATCTTCGAAGCGGTCATCGACCAGGTCGAGGTGATGAAACTCGCAGACCTTTCGCCGCGGGACATCAAGCACGACAACCCCGAGTTCCGCCGCCACGAGGAGCTGATCAACTTCCTCGAACAGATCTACGGCCGCGAAGTGTCGCCCGAGGACACGGTCACCGTCGTGCGCTTCTCCCAGATCCTCGAGAACCCCACCGGCATGACCGAGGCGATGAAAGGCTTCGGCGGAGCCCAAAACTAGGGCTTTTCGCTGCGGCGCGCGACGGCGCGCGACCGGCACTCGACGTGAACAAGTGCCGAGGAAGCTTGATTCTCGCGAGAAATCGTCTATATATTGGGGAGTCGTTGGCACTCTCCCCGAGAGAGTGCCAGTAGGCGGCCGAACCTCCATTGGAGCGTTGCGAGCCGCGGTCGTATTCCTATAGCGGAGGTTTTCAAGATGAAGCTCAAGCCCCTGGGCGATCGTTTGATCGTGCGGGCGATCGAGGAGGAGGAGACGACCGCTAGCGGTCTCGTCCTCCCCGATACAGCCAAGGAGAAGCCACAGAAGGGCAAGATCGTCGCTGCTGGCGACGGCAAGCTCGACGACAACGGCAAGCGCATCCCGCTGGATGTCAAGAAGGGCGACGAAGTCCTCTACAGCAAGTACGGCGGGACCGAGATCAAGATCGACGGGGAGGATCTGCTCGTGTTGCGCGAGTCAGACATCCTGGCCCTCGTCGAGGCATAAGGAGAACTGAGAACACATGGCTCACAAGGAGATCAAGTACAGCTCAGAGGCGCGTTCGGCGCTTGAGGCGGGTGTCGACGCGGTCGCGAATGCGGTCAAGGTCACGCTCGGCCCCAAGGGCCGCTACGTCGTGCTCGACAAGAAGTTCGGCGCGCCCACGATCACCAACGACGGTGTCACCATCGCTCGTGAGATCGAGGTCGAGGACGTCTTCGAGAACCAGGGCGCGCAGCTCGTGCGCGAGGTCGCCACGGCGACCAACGACGTCGCCGGCGACGGCACAACGACGGCGACCGTGCTGGCCCAGGCGATCGTTCGCCAGGGCCTGAAGAACGTGGCCGCGGGCGCCAACCCGCTGGCGCTCAAGCGCGGCATCGAGAAGGCCGTCGATGAGGTCGTGGCGAACATCGCCTCGCAGTCCAAGGAGGTCTCCGGCAAGGACCAGATCGCCCGCGTGGCGACGATCTCGGCCGGCGACGAGGAGATCGGTGACGTGATCGCGGACGCGATCGAGAAGGTCGGCAAGGACGGCGTGGTCAACGTCGAGGAGGGCCAGACGTTCGGCATGGACCTGGAGTTCACCGAGGGCATGCAGTTCGACAAGGGCTACATCTCGCCCTACATGGTCACCGACCAGGACCGCATGGAGGCGGTGCTCGAGGACCCGTACATCCTGATCGCCAACCAGAAGATCGGCTCGGTGCGCGACGTGCTGCCGGTGCTCGAGGCAGTGATCCAGTCGGGCAAGCCGATCCTGATCATCGCCGAGGACGTCGAGGGCGAGTCGCTCGCGACCCTTGTTGTCAACAAGCTCCGTGGAACGTTCACGGGCGTGGCCGTCAAGGCGCCTGGCTTCGGTGACCGCCGCAAGCGGATGCTCGAGGACATCGCGATCCTGACGAAGGCCGAGGTGATCACCGAGGAGCTCGGTCTGAAGCTCGAGAACACCGAGATCAAACAGCTCGGGCGGGCTCGTCGCGTGGTGGTTACGAAAGACACGACCACGATCGTCGACGGCGCCGGTGACAAGGCCGCGATCAAAGGCCGCATCAACCAGATCAAAGCCGAAATCGAGAACACCGACTCGGACTTCGACCGCGAGAAGCTCCAGGAGCGCCTGGCAAAGCTCTCCGGCGGCGTCGCCGTGGTGAAGGTCGGCGCCGCGACCGAGACGGAGATGAAGGAGAAGAAGCACCGCGTCGAGGACGCGTTGCAGGCAACCCGGGCCGCCCTCGAGGAGGGCATCGTGCCAGGCGGTGGCGTCGCATTGCTGGAAGCCACCTCGGCGGTGACGATCGGCGAGGCCGGTGCTTCGGCCGACGGATCGGATGACCAGCGCACGGGTGCGCGCATCGTGCTGCGTGCTCTGGAGGAGCCGCTACGTCAGCTGGCCGAGAACGCGGGCCTCGAGGGCTCGGTCGTGGTCAACGACGTGCGCAAGGCCAAGAAAGGCTTCGGCCTGAACGCCTCGACCAACGAGATCGTCGATCTCGTGGCCGCTGGCGTGATCGACCCGGCGATGGTCACGCGCTCTGCGTTGCAGAACGCGGCGTCGATCGCCAAGAACATCCTGACGACCGAGGCGATCGTCGCCGAGCTTCCCGAAAAGGAAGGCGCCGGCGCCGGTGGCGGCGGGATGCCTGACATGTCGGGGATGATGTAGCCAGATCGTCCCATCGCACGCGCGGCGCTTCAGCCGCGCGTGCGGGCAGTCGATAGATGAGCAGAGGGCCTGGCAGGATGCTGGGCCCTCTGTCTTTTATTCCACGGCTGAGACTCCCCGCGGGCCATGCCCCACGTACTTCGCGGTCGGCCGGATCAGCTTGGCCTCGCGCTTCTGCTCGAGGATGTGCGCTGACCAGCCGGCCACGCGCGCGCAGGTGAACATCGGCGTGAACAGCTCCGGCGGCACTTCGGCCAAGTCCAGGATAACCGCCGACCAGAACTCGACGTTGGTGGCCAGCACGCGGTCGGGCTGGCGCGCGTGCAGCTCTGCTAGGGCGGCCTTCTCGAGCGCCTCGGCGGCCTGGAAGCGGGGCGATCCGAGTTGGCTCGAGGTCCGTCGCAGCACCCGCGCGCGCGGGTCTTCGGCGCGGTAGATGCGGTGGCCGAAGCCCATCAGCCGCTCGCCGCGGTCGAGCGCGGCCGATACCCAGCCCTCGGGGTCGCCGCTCTCTTCGACTTCGTCGAGCATCTTCAACACGCGCGAGGGCGCCCCGCCGTGTAGCGGGCCAGACAGAGCTCCCACGGCGCCTGAGAGCGCCGCCGCGACATCGGCACCGGTCGAGGCAATCACACGGGCCGTGAACGTCGAGGCGTTCATACCGTGCTCGGCCGCCGAGACCCAGTAGGCGTCGATCGCCTTGACGTGGTCGGGGTTGGCCTCGCCGCGCCAGCGGATCAGGAAACGCTCGGGGATCGTGCGCCCCTCGTCGATCTCCGACTGTGGCACCGGCGGCTGGCCGGGCTCGCGGGCCGACTGGGCCACGAACGAGAGGGCCATCACGGAGGCCCGGGCGAGGTTGTCGCGAGCCTCCTCGTCGGTGATGTCGATCAGCTGGGAGAAGCCCCACTCGGGCGCCAGCATCGCCAGCGCCGACTGCACGTCCACGCGATGGTCGCCCGAGCGCACGGTCAGCGCGTGCGGTTCGGCCGGCGGCAGGCCGGGTTTGAAGTGACCGTCCACCAGCAGGCCCCAGACCTGCTCGTAGGGGACGGCGCCGACTAGGTCTTCGATATCGACGCCGCGGTAGCGCAGCGCGCCACCCTCTTTGTCGGGCTCGGCGATCTCTGTGGCGAAGGCGACGACGCCTTCGAGGCCCGACTGGACCTCCGGTGCTGTTGACTGAACCGCGCTCATGGCACTCGCTTTCTGGGCTTGATGCTTGACGAGGGACGCTGCCTTGTGGGCAGGCCCATATCGTCGCAGGTAGGCTGCCGCGAGCGGGCAGTCACCCGCGTTTCTCATCCAGAGGAGGAGACGTGCCCGATAGCGATCTGATGTTCCGCGGAGCGAGCGAGCTCGCGGAGATGGTGCGCTCGGGGGAGGTATCGGCACGCGAGCTGGTCGAGATCTCGCTTGAGCGGATCGAGGAGCTCAACCCGCAGCTGAACGCATTCGTCGAGATCGACGCCGAGCGGGCACTGGCCGCAGCGGACCAGGTGAGCTCTGCCGATGAGCGCCCGTTCGCCGGCGTCCCAGTCGCGATCAAGAACAACCGCGCGGTACAGGGCCTGCGGCTGACGCTCGGCTGCTCGCTGATGAAGGACAACGTGGCCCGTTACGACCACAACGTCACGCGCCGGTTGCGCGCGGCCGGGTTCGTGATCGTCGGCACAACCACGCTGCCCGAGTACGGCATCCTGCCGGTCACCGAGGCGCGCCTGTTCGGTCCCACCCGCAATCCCTGGGACCTCGAGCGCACCCCCGGCGGCTCCTCCGGGGGCTCGGCGGCGGCAGTGGCCGCGGGCATGGTGCCGGTCGCCCACGGCAACGATGGCGGCGGCTCGCTGCGCATTCCCGCCGCCTGTTGCGGCCTCGTGGGGCTGAAGCCCGCGCGCGGGCGCGTCTCCCCGGCGCCCGACCGCGGCGAAGGGCCGCTCGACATCGACGGCGTGCTCACGCACACGGTCGGCGACACGGCGGCGATCCTCGACGTGCTCGCGGGCTATGAGGTTGGCGACGCCAACTGGGCGCCGCCGCCTTCGGAGCCATTCGCGGCGGCTGCGGCAATGACCGGAGGCCCGGGCGGGCGTCCATTCCGGATCGCGATGACGACGCTGCCGCCGATCCCCGACGCGACCGTCGACCCGCTGGCCGTACGCGCCGTGGCAGACGCCGCGGAGCTCCTGCGCTCGCTCGGGCACGAGGTGGAGGAGGTCGAGCTGCCGTGGCGGAAAGACGGGGTCAGGGAGCTGTTCGGCGTCGTCTTCGGGATCCAGCTCGCGCTTTCGATGGCCGCCTCCGGCATCGTCGCCGGCCGCGAGCCGGTGCCTGAGGACATGGAGCCGATGAGCTGGGCCATCTTCTCGCTCGCTCGGGGGCTGAACGCCGTGCAGGGCGCCGGCGCGGCCACGCAGTTGCAGAGGTTCTCGCGGCGCCTGGCGGCCTTTCTGGATCCCTACGACGCCCTGCTCACCCCCGCGCTGGCCGAGCGCCCGCTGCCGATCGGCACGCTCGACACCGCCGCCCCCGATCCGATGTCGACGTTCACGCGCTCGAGCTACTTCACTCCGTTCACCGCCAGCTTCAACGCAGGCGGCCAGCCCGGCATCTCTCTGCCTTTGTTCCACGGCGAGGACGGCCTGCCGCTCGGCGTTCAGCTCGTCGGCCGGCCGGCGGGAGAGGCGGGGCTGCTCTCGCTCGCCGCCCAGCTGGAAGAGGCGCGGCCTTGGGCTGGCCGGCGGCCGCCTGTGGCTGCTAACGCGTAGTCATCCGGCGCCGAGCACGGCGTGCATCGGCGCGGGCGAGACACCGAGGCCCACGGCATCAGCGCAACCGCGAGCAGAGAGCATCGGGACCTCCATCAACTCGGCCTCATCCCAGGTGGCGAATGCGCTTGGGCCCATCGCCGCCTCCAGCAGGCGCAGGGTGCGCGATACGACCGGCGTGGGGACGTGCACGAGTGGCCGGCTGCGGTGCAGCGAGCGCAGCACGGTACGCACGATGTCGTTGTGGCTGAGCGTCTCAGGACCGGCGAGCTCATAGCGCCGGTGATGCTCCCCGCCCTCCGTGCGCAGGGCGGCTATCACGCAGCCGGCCACGTCCTCGGCCCAGATCGGTTCATAGGTTGCCAGGCCTCGCCCGGAGACCGGCATCGCCGGGAGCAGCGCCATCCGCTCCAGCAGTCCTAGCCACCGGTCTCCTGGGGCGTAGACGATCGAGGGAGCGAACACCGTTGTGCGTAGGCTCGCCTCTGTAACCGCCTGCTCGGCGAGTGCCTTTGCGCGGTGCAGGCGCGCGCGATGATGCGTTGAGGCGCCGAGCACGGAAAAGAACACGAAGTGCTCCACGCCCGCGCGCTGCGCCGCCTGCACCATGCGCCAGGTGGCGATGCCATTGAGCTCCTCGATCGAGGAGCGCGGCTGGTCACGAATCGAGGCGGCGAGGTGCACGACCGTTTGCACGCCGCGCAGCGCGTTGCGAAACGACGGCGGGTCAGCCAGGTCGCCCAGCGCGATCTGTACACGTACACGCTGGGCGCCCAGCCGCCGGGGGTCGCGCACGAGACAGCGCACCTGGGTTCCCTCGGCCACCAGGCGACGCAGCAGCGCGGAGCCCACCAGGCCGGTCGCGCCGGTAAGCAGCAGCATCGTTCGTACAATATGCGTCTCCCCGAGAAGAACCACCGCAAACCAACCCAGAAAGAAGCGAATGGCCTACGTGATCGCCGAGCCGTGCATTGGCACAAAGGACAATTCCTGTGTCGAGGTGTGCCCCGTGGACTGCATCCACCCGACGCCCGACGAGCCCGGCTACGACGCCGCCGAGATGCTCTACATCGACCCCGAGGAGTGCATCGACTGCGACGCCTGCGTGGAGGCCTGCCCGGTGGACGCTTGCTTTGCCGAGGATCAGCTTCCTGATGAGTGGGGCAAGTACACGCAGATCAACGCCGACTACTTCGCCAACGCCAAGTAGGACTTATCGAGGACGTCGAGGACGGGGACGTCCGGAACGGCCTCTTCGATCAGCTCGCGCAACTGCTGGGAGTCGAAGCGGTGTGATTGTGGCGCGATGGGGTTGATTGTGATGGCCTTCAATCCAACCACCTGCAAAACCTCGATGGAAAGACCCTGACGGCGATACCAGCCCGGGCCCCGGCGGGACAAGAACACCTTCGTGGGATCGCCCGCCACGATCCGCAGCTCGCGCCGGGTGGGCGGGCTCAGATCTTTGCGCGCCGCCAGGAGACCCTCCAGGAAGCACTCGCCGAGTGCCCCCTCGAATTGCAATGTCATCGCCTGCGGATGCTCGCGCAGAAGCGTCGCGATCTCTGTGGGCCTGGCATCTAGAGCCAGGCGCCGCGCGACCGTGATCCGTTGTTCGGCGGCGTTCTCGCTGGCTACGGGTAGCCTGAGGAGCTCGACCGCATCTCTCGTGCGGGCCACGACCTCCTCGAGATCCGTGCTGAGGATCGCCCCGGTCGACAGCACCAGCCCGTCGGCGATCGCCGGAGACGACGCCGCACGACGATCGATCGAGCCGTCGATCAGTACAAGCTCTGCGCCGAATCCGATCATGGCGTCGCCCACCTCGCGCGCATCTTCGGCGGCGCTCGGGCCGGCGACTTCGATGGCGCCCTGTTCTGCGAGCCTGGCGATGATGACTTCACCGAGCGGAGTCCTCACGCCGGTCTGCATCAGCCGTTCGTGCGCGACACCACTTGCCCGCAGAAGCGCGCCGGTGCTCGCCACGAGGTTGCCTGCTGCAAGGAAGATCCGCGGCTTGTCGATGCGCGCATCGATCACGTCGTGCTCCTCGCCGTCGCGGCCGATCGAGGTAACGCCCACGCATCGGTCCTCTGCCTGCAGCTCGCGCAGCAGCGCCGCCAGCGCCACGGTCTTGCCGGTGTTCTTCGCCAGTCCAACCAGCGCCAGCCTGCGCGCCGAGGCGGTGAGCTGCGACAGGTGGGCCGTCACGTTGCTGACACGCGCAGGGCCAGCTCTCGCACGATGAAGCTCGCCACGTGGTGCGGGTAGGTGCCCTTGGAGAAGCCGGCGTCGTAGCCGAGCTCCTTGGCGAGCTCGTTGGAGACCCGCGGCCCGCCACAGGTGAGGATCAGCTGCTTGCGAGCGCCCTCTGCTTCGACGATCTCGACGAGCTCGGTGAGGTTTGAGACATGCAGGTTCTGCTGAGTGACGGTCTGCGAGACGAGGATCGCGTCGGCGTGCAGGTCGATGGCTCTCGAGACGAGCACGCTGTTGGGCACCTGGCTGCCGAGGTTGTGCGTCTCGAAGGCCTTGTAGCCCTCCAGGCCGTGGTGGCCGTGGAAGCCCTTGAGGTTGAGCATCGCGTCGATCCCGACGCTGTGCGTGTCGGTGCCCGTGGCTGCTCCCACGATCACGATTGGCCGCCCGATGTGCTCGCCTGCGAACGCTTCGATCTCGTCCTCGGTCATGTACTCGATCGAGAAGCCCTCGTCGCTCAGCGACGCATAGTCGACCGTCTGCGTCGCCTGGCCGAACATCACGAAGTAGGTGTAGCCGCCGGTCAGCTCCTGGTAGTGGACGACCTCTGGGTGCTCGAAGCCTATCTTCGTGGCGAGCTCCTGCGCCGCCTTGCGCGCCGGGAGGCCGTAGGGCACGGGCAGCGTGAAGCTCAGCTGCACGATGCCGTCGCCGAGGTGATCGGCGTAGGGCTTCACGCGCGCGAGGTCGACCTGGCGTGTGGCGCTTGCCTCGGGCTGCGGGCTGTCAGGCAAGGCTCGACGCTCCCCGCATCAGCTCGGTGACCGGGTTGAAGTAGCCCTCGCGCGTCTCGATGATTCCCTCGCTGCCGCGGCCCTCGTCGATCTGGCGCGGCACGTCGCCGAAGACGCCCTCGCCGAGCGCCGCGAACAGGCCCCGCTCGGCGATCCGCTGCAGCAGCTCGTGCGCACCGGCGAGCACCTGTTGCGCGCGCGTCTGGATGATCCCGCCCGCCTTGAACTCGATCTCCTCGCCGAGGTCGCGCGCGGCGTTGAAGGTGTAGTTGACGTTTTCCAGGCCGATCACACGGTCGTGTATGTGCGGCGTGAAGATGCCCTCGGTGGGCACGCCGATCGTCTGGATGCCCTGGCCGGTGGCGATCGTGACGAGGTTGAACAGCGAGTCGGTCGCGTGCGTGCGGTAGAGGTTGCCGTCCATGTGGCGCGTCGGGGGCATGTACTTGACCGGGCACTCCGGGAACAGCTCGCGGGTCAATTGGGCCTGCGCCCACTCCAGCAGCAGGCTGTTGGGCACGGGCGTGTCGATCTCGTAGGCGTCGCCGAGCGCGATCTGGGAGTCGGGGACCCCTGAGTCGAGCGCGAGCTGGCGGTTGATGAACTGCGAGGCGGTCACCGACGGCGCGGCGTCGATCGCGTCGGCGGTGCGCAGGTAGTTGTCCTCGCCGGTGTTGATGACGACGCCGAAGTAGCCGTTGATCATGCGCGAGACGCGCTGGTCGATGAGGCCGCGGATCGGGTTGATGTCGCGGTAGAGGATCCCGTAGAGCGCGTCGTTGACCATGTTGTCGAAGCCCTCGATCGCGCCCATCGCGGCGATCTCCGGCATGCAGAGGCCCGAGCAGAAGCTCGACAGCCGCACGTAGCGCCCGTTCTTCAGAGACCACTCGTCCAGCGCCTCGCGCATGATGCGGAAGTTCGCCTGCGTCGCGAACGTGCCGCCGTAGCCCTCGGTGGTCGGGCCGTAGGGGACGTAGTCGAGCAGGCTCTGCGCGGTCGAGCGGATCACGGCGACGATGTCGCCGCCGGCCTGCGCGACGGCGAGCCCGTGGATGACGTCCTCGTAGACGTTGCCCGTGGCGGTCAGCACGTAGCGCAGCGGCGGCGGGCTCTCGCCGAGGCGCTCGCGCTGTTCGTGGCGCTCGCTCATCCGCGCGGAGATCTCGCCGATCCGCCGCTCGTACTCGCCGGCGATGCGCGCGCGGATCGCCTCGTCGCTCGCGCGCGCCAGCGCGATCAGGTCGAGCTCGCCGCGATCGACGTCGATCGCGATCGACTGTGGCGTCGCCTCGGCGTCGGCGAGCAGCGCATTACCGATCCAGTAGGCGATGCCCTTGCTCAGCTCGCCGCGGTCGCGCACGTGGTCGACGAGCACATTCGGCAGCGGCGCTTCGAGCTCGTTCGCGCCGTCGACGCCGAGCAGCCGCGCGAGCGTGCGCTCGACCGAGACGGTCGTCTTGCAGGCGATCGTCTCGCCGACCTGCGCGGCGATCTGCGAGGCGGCCTGCCGGCACTCGGCGATCACCGCCGGGTCAAGATCGAGCTTGCCTTGTGCCCCGTGGGTAGAGCTCATTTGAGCTCCCGCACGATCGGGAAGGGAATCACCTCGCGCAATGAATCGCGTTCGGTGAGGATCATGATCAGGCGGTCGACGCCCATGCCGCCGCCGGCCGTCGGCGAGTAGCCGTACTCGATCGCCCGCGCGTACTCCTCGTCGTTCGGGTGAGGCACGTCCTCGTCGCCGGCCATCCGCCGCTGGCGCTGGTCCACGAAGCGCTGCCACTGATCGACGGGGTCGTTGAGCTCTGTGTCGCCTGAGACGAGCTCGATGCCGCCGATCACCGCGTCGAAGTGCTCGGCGAGCTCGGGGTTCTCGGCGTGGCGCTTGGTGATCGGGAAGGGCTCGAGCGGGAAGTCGAAGACGTGCGTCGGCTGGATGATGTGCGGCTCGATCAGCTTGCTGTAGACGGCGAGCACGAGCTCGGCCCAGGTGGTCGCCGGGTGGACGCGCTCCTCGAGGGCCTCCATCATCCGCATGGTCGTGGCCTCGCGATCCTCGGCGAGGAAGTCGATGCCGACGACGCTCAGCATCTCCTCGCGCATCGTCGTGCGCCGCCAGGGCTTGGCGAGGTCGATCGTCTCGCCGCCGCGCTGGACGGTGGTGCGGCCGAGCACGCGCTGGGCGACGTCGCGGAACATCTCTTCGGTCGCCGTAGCCACGTCGTAGTAGTCCGCGTAGGCGAACATGAACTCGATGATCGTGAACTCCGGGCTGTGCTTCGGCGAGATGCCCTCGTTGCGAAAGACCTTGCCCATGTCGTAGACGTTCTCCAGGCCGCCGACGATGCAGCGGTTGAGGAACAGCTCCACGGAGATACGCAGGTACAGGTCGCGGTCGAGCGCGTTGTGGTGTGTCGTGAACGGGCGCGACCCCGCGCCACCAGCCAGCGACTGCAGCGCCGGCGTTTCCACCTCGACGAAGTTGCGTTCGTCAAGCCACGTGCGGATCGCCGCGACGATGCGCGCGCGCTTGACGAACAGCTCGCGCGTGTCCTCGTTGGCGATCAGGTCCAGCTCGCGGTAGCGGTAGCGCGTGCCCGTGTCGCCGAGGCCGTGGCGCTTGTCCGGCGGCGGGCGCAGCGTCTTGGTCAGCAGCGTGCACTCCTCCACCGCCAGCACCAGCTGCCCGCGCTTGGTCTTGTAGATGTGTCCTTGCACGCCGGCGATGTCGCCGATGTCCAGGCCCATCACGCGGTCGTAGGTCTCCTCGCCGAGGTCGGCCAGGCGCACGACGAGCTGCAGCGCTCCCGAGAAGTCGCGTAGGTCGATGAACGACGTCTTCGGGTGCTCGCGCCGCGAGATCACACGGCCGGCCACCGTGTAGCGCAGCTCGGGGTGGGAGCCCTCGTCCAGCTCCCCAGCGCTGTGCGCCACCAGCACGTCCTTGATCAGCGTGCGCTCTCCCAGCAGGCTGACGTGCGGATACGGGTCGATCCCTTCCGCGCGCAGCCGCTTGAGCTTGACGCGGCGTTCGTCGAATTCAACGATGCCCTCGCGGGGCTCCTGCTCCTCCTCTTGTTCCTGCACGGGCATAAGACGATCCTCTCAGGTGGGTTACGCCTGTCAAGCGATCCGGCGGGATGTCTACAAGCACCCTGCGAACGCCCGACTAAGCCATCGGTAGCGACATACCCGCCGGTTTTCGGCTCTCTGCCGGAGGATCCGGAGCCTGCCCGCCCACGGCGATCCCGGCCATGGGCAGCGCTTCTGGCGCGGGCGGGCGGCCCATCGCAATCAGCCCACGCGCAGCTCGGTGAATCGCCTGGGATGCCGGGTCACCGGGATCCTCGATCACGAGTGGGGTTCCGCTGTCGGCGTGTTCGCGCAAGGGCATCGTCAGCGGAACCTTGCCCAACAGGGGCACATCGAGCTCATCCGCCAGCTCCTTGCCACCGCCCTCGCCAAAGATCGCAAAGCGCTCGCCGCCCGGTGTCGTGAAACCGGACATGTTCTCGATCACCCCGCCGATCTCCAGAGAGACCTTGTGGGCCATCTCGGCGGAGCGGCGCGCGACCTTCTGCGCGGTCGCCTGCGGGGTGGTGACGATCACGAACTTGGCCTGCGGCAGCAGCTGCGCGAGCGTCATCGACACGTCGCCCGTACCCGGAGGCAGATCGATCAGCAGGAAGTCGAGCATGCCCCAGTCGACATCCTGCAGGAACTGGGTCAGCGCCTTGTGCAGCATCGGCCCGCGCCAGACGACGGCGGCATCCTCCTCCAGGAAGAAGCCGATCGACATCACCTTCACCCCATGTGCGTCCAGGGGGAGGATTTTGCGCTCCGCGGAAACTGGTGGCCGCGTTGAGCCGAGCCCGTACATGCGCGGGATCGAGTAGCCCCACACATCGGCATCGAGCACGCCCACACGCTTGCCCGCGCCCGCGAGCGCCGCCGCGAGATTTGCGGTCAGTGTCGACTTGCCGACGCCGCCCTTGCCCGAGCCGATACACAACACGTTCGCAACTTGCGCGAGCGCCCCGTCGGGCAAGCTGCCGCGCCCTAACTTCTGCTGGAGCGCCGCCTTCTGGGTGTCGTCGAGCACGTCGAAGTACACGTTTACGTGCGTCACCCCCTCCAGCGCCGAGACGGCCTGCGCGACGGCCGTCTGGAAATGGCCCTTGATCGGGCAGCCTGGCGTGGTCAGCGAGACGGTGACCTCGACGACCCCATTGCCGCCGATCTCAATTGAGCGCACCATGTCGAGCTCGACGATCGAGCGGTGCAGCTCGGGGTCGATCACGACCTCGAGGGCCTTACGGATCTCCGCTTCTGTGGTCACGTGGCCCATTGTGGCAAACCTTCCTCGCCTCGGCGATTAAATGGCTCCGGGGCGGTGGGGACCGCCCCGGAGTCGAGGGAGGAGAGGTTGCTGCTACTGCCGGCGGGATATGAGGCCGGCAGACTCTCCCGCCTTTCACCGGCCTCTCCAGGTCCGGGGGCGGCGGGGGAAGGGTGTGTTCTCAGACGAGGCTCTGGATGCGCTCCTGAACGCGGTTCGGCAGGTCGGTGACGTTCTTTGCGACGGCGTCGCGCCGCTCCTCCAGGTTGCTCACCGTCTTCTCCAGCTCGCGCCGGCGCTGGCGCAGTTCGCGCTCGAAGCGGACGCGAGCTTTGCGAACCTCGCGCTCGAGCCGGTTGCGGGCAGTGTTGCCGCGGCGCTCGAACCGGCGCAGCTGGGCCTGAGCCTTGGTCGTTGATCCGTAGCTCGAGATCACGTCGTTCACGCCCGCGAGGACCCGTTCACGGGCGATCAGGGCGGCACCGACGGGGATCAGGACCGCGCGCTCGGTGTAGTCGCCGAACACGCCGACGGTGTTACGCGTCGCGGTCTCGGTCTGACGGATGGCCGACTGGGTCTGGTGGATCGAGCGTGTGCGCGCGGCCTTGGCCTTGGTGGTCTTGGCTTTAGTGCTCTGGCTGCGAGTGCTGGCGGATGAGCCACCACGGCGGGTGGCAGAGGTCTTTTTAGCGGCCGGTTTGCCGGCTTTGGCGCTGCGGGGTGTAGTGGTATCGGCGGTTGCCATTAGAGCGGGTCTCCTGTTCTGTCCCCCGGGAGGACCGGGACGTTTTGTTCGTTCTCGTTCGTCGGTTCGGCGGAACCAATCATCGAACACATGTTTGTAACCCGCTTGCTCGAGATCGTTACACCGATACCTTTGCGGCACGTAAAGACCCTGTGAACAATGCGTCTGGAGCGGGTTAGCTTGTAACAGATGGAACGTGTGTTCGAGCCAAAAACGCTATGAAACGCTGGCTGTCCGCGCCAGCCAGTGCGCCGGATACTTCAGCTCGTCGTCGCTCGGCAGCTGCTCGGGGCCGGTCCATACGCGGGCCAGCGCCTCCCGGCCGCCTTGCTCGACGACGGCGTCGCAGAAGCGCCGTCCGACCTCGTACTGGCGCAGCTTCATCTCCAGGCCGAGCAGTCGCTCAAGCACTTGCCACGGCAACCCGCGCGTCTCGCGCCGGCGGTTCATCGCCGCACGCAGGCGCGCCAATGAGGGCAGCACCTCGGCACCGACCGCGTCCATCGTGTGCTCGGCATGACCCTCGATGAGCGACATTGCCGCCTGCATGCGCTCGACCAGCTGCCAGCGTTCCTCGCCGAGGGTCATACGCAACAACTCCCCCCGCCGTGCACGGTCCACAATGTCGCGAAGGTCTGCGGGATCCGGAAGCTTGGGGCGGTGCCAGCCACCGCCGCTGGCACCGGCGTCATCTCTGGAGCTGGGCGTGATCGACACCTGCAGCCCGTCGAGCAGCTCTTTCAGCAGTCCGCCGAGGTAGCTGCGCAGCCACGGCGCGCCGGCGAACTGGACTGCATGTGTGATCTCGTGGATCGTTACCCACTCCACGAGCTCGTCGCGATCGACTGACAGGTTGCGCGCTGCGATCGCCAAGTTGGGTGCAAGCAGCAGCAAGCGGGGCGCGACCGTGTCGTCGAGCAGCGCCAAGTCGTACTGGCCGAGTACCCGCTGGGAGAGCACCCCGGTCAGCGCTCCGACCTGCGCCCCGAGCAGGAAACCCGATGCCGAGCGCAGCGGTCCGGAAAGCAGGCCCTGAGTCCCGTTGCCCGTGCTGTGCAGGCGCGCGGTTAGGGGGTCCAGCATCGGCCGCATGGTCTTTAGGTTGGCTGCGATCCAGGCCGGCCGGTCGACGGCCTCCAAAGCAGGCAACTCCGCTGGCAGTTCCAGGCCCGTGTAGTCGCTTACGCGACGGGCGAAGTCCTGCACGAGCGGCTCCAGGGACGCCGTGCTCACACCCCCGCCCGGTGGCGATCCGCCAATCCGCTCGCCGATTCGCTGGGCGGCGTCCCAATCGATAGCGTCCACACCAAGAGCGTAGGGCCTCTCGTGTACTTGACCGGAATGTGCATCCTCTCGGGGGACGCTCGTATCCTTCATAGATGCCTACTTCTAGGATCGCGCCCGCTAAGCCTCCGCTCCAGGACACACAGGGCGCCCAGCTTCGAGCGGCAACTTTCCTCGAGCGGGCTGAGGTGCGCGACGTGCTCGCATGGATGCGCCTGCTCGTCGATCCGACGGACGCCGCGGCAGTCGTCCGTGCGCTCGCCCGGCCGCCGATCGAGCTACGCCAAGTCGACCTGGCGCGTGTGATTCAGCTCGCACGCCGGCGCAAGCTGGACTTGGTCTCGGCGCTCGCTGTCGCCACCGAGGCGCCGCAGGTCCCGCCCGAGGCGCGCGAGCGCATTCAGCGGTTCGTCGAACTGCACCGGAACGTCGCTACTGGCCTCGACACGGTCCGGCCTGACCTGTTCATGGGACGCCTGATCGAGCGTGTCGGCATGCGTCACCGGCGGCTGCTTGCTCCCGAGGACGCGGCGGAGCAGCGGGCCAGCCTCGTAGAGCTGCGCGAGCTGGCCGTCGATTTCGTGCGGCGCAAGCCGCGCTCGAGTCCGCGCGATCTAGTGCGTCATCTCACTGCGGTGGCGCTGCGGGCCGAAGAGGAGAATCGCCCGGAGATCGGGGTCACCGCCGCTGGAGGTGCTGCCCATGGGCCCTCCGGTCGCCCGTTGTTGGGGCCAGCGGAGCCTGCGCTGGGCGAGCTCGAGGCGACGCTGCAGATGATGCGCGAGGAGGTGCTCGGAAGCGTCGCACGTATCGGTGGGCGTCTCGGCGAGCTGCGCTTGGACACCGACCTGGACATCTCTCACGGGGTGGTTCGCTACTTGGAGCTGCTCAAGCTCGCGGCGCTGCTCCAGCGCCCTGCCGGCCAGGGCATGGCGGAGGCGCTTGCAGATGTGAACGCCCGCCTGCTTGCCGCCACGACCCCACTGCAGCGCGAGATCTTCCAGACCTCGTCGCTCGATGAGGCGCTGCTTGCCGACCGTCCGGAGATCGGCCCACTGCACCAGAGCACTCGCGCGCAGGCGATCGCCCCGCGCGGGGAGCCCTCGCTCGAGCCCTTCCTGCCACGCAAGGGGAAGGGTTTGGCGCTTTCGGCTTCAGACATCGAGACCTACCGCAGTTGCCCGCTGCGATACAAGTTTGCGCGCGTTTTGCGCATCCCCACCGATCAGACGCGCAACCAGCGCTTCGGAATCGTCGTCCATCACGTACTCGAGCGCTATCACTCCGCTTCCGGGGAGACGCTTGCGCAGCTGCTGGAGGTGCTCGAGACAAGCTGGCGGAAAAGCGGCTTCGGCGCTAGCGAGCAGGACCGCCGCCTGCGTGCGAAGGCCCGCGCTGCGCTTACGCGCTATCACGAGCGGCTGCATGGTCAGGACTCCGAGCCAGTGTGGTTTGAGCGCCCATTCGCCTTCCGTCTTGGGCCTCACCACTTGCGCGGTCGCGTTGACCGTGTCGACCGCCTGACGGAGGGGACCGGAGATGAGTACGAGCTGATCGACTACAAGACCTCCCGCCCAAAGAGCGTCGCCCAGCTGAAAGGTGACATCCAGCTGTCCCTTTACGCGCTCGCCGCGCGCGAGTCCTGGCAACTGCAAGCTTCGCGGCAGGCCTACTACTACGTGCTCGACGACCTGAAGGTCCCCGTTCCGAGGGACGACGCCGGCACGGAGTGGGTCAAGGACACCGTGCTCGCTGTGGGCGAGGGCATCCTTGGCCAGCAGTTCGAGCCGACCCCCTCTCATGCGGCCTGCTCGATCTGCGACTACCGCATCGCCTGCCCCGCGGCCGAGAAGTAGTCCGCGCTCCCAGCACCCGCACGCCTGCCCCCTGGGTTCGCTGGTTCCTTTCTCGGCCCGGCGGGGCGGGCGGCCCGGTGCAGACAAAAGTCTGCTAGCGAAACTTTTGCGATTTTTGCGCTGCTAGTCGTCTGCGCTTAGCGAAACCGGCGAACCGCCGCCGACCGCTCGCCTTCGGCATCGGCAGACCGCTCGCCTTCGCCAGACCGCTCGCCTTCGGCATCGCCAGAGCCGCGCCCGTCCGGCGAGCCTACGACGCTGAGCCCGCAGCCGACCCGCTTCGCTCAGTCCGCGCCGCGCCGCTCATCCAGCCACGCCTCGACCTCGGCGCGGAGCCAGTAGAGCCGCTTCGAGACGCGCCCCGCTGGGCGCGGAACAGCGCGACGGCGGAGAGCGTCTTGCAGGTCCTGCCTCCTGACCCCACACAGCCGCACGACTTGGTTGGCGTCGAAGACCTCGCCCTGCATCTCGCCTCGCTTGCGCTTGGGGATCGGCCCGCCCTTGTGGTGAGCCTCCACATCCTCCCAGCGCCAAACGCGAGCGCCCGACAGCTTGAAGGCATAGGGCGGGAACGTGGGGTCGGCGTGCATGCGGTGGCGTGCTTGCCCCATTGTGAAGCCGCAGATGAGCGCCACGCCATGCACGCTCACGAAGCCTCCGCTCTCGCGCCTCAGTTGCCTCTTCTGTTTGGCCTGGGCCTGCGCCAGGGAGAGGTCGCCTCGTGCCACCTTCAGCGTCTCCCGCCAGAACAGACACAGCGCATCGTGGATGGAGTGCTCGGTGCTCGCAGGGGGCAAGTCCGGCCTCGCCTGGTTGCGCTCAACGGCCCAGGCGTCGTAGTCGAGCGCGAGCAGCGAGGGTGGCCGACCCTCCAGCCACTCCCTCACTGAAGCCAACCACTCTTCTCCTCGTGGCCTGTGCCTGACGGCGGCCTGGAACCGGGAGCGCTCGCGCGCCGTCTTCCTCACGGCCTGGCCCCGGAGTGCCTTGCGAACCTCGTGCCATGAGTGCCAACGGCGCTCGATGGTCCAGACGCTGAGCGTGAGTCCAAGTTCTTTCCTCGCGGCCTCGTACTGCGTGACGCCGGGCGCTTCGCCCTCGGGCAGGCCCAGGTGCGCGGCGACCTGCCTCACTGCCTCCACGCACTCAGCCCTCCTCTCCAGCTCCTCCGCGAGCCTCAAGCCTTCGCGGCTCGGGATGAAGAAGCCCTGGATGACCTTGAAGACCTTGTGCTGGTCCTGCCACGATGACAGCGCGCGGAAGTGCAGGAGCACGTCTTGGCGTGCCCTACGCCTTGCGCGGTGGTCATCGAACGGAGCGTCATCGGGCACAGCGTCATCGAGCATGGGGGCAAGGTAGATCCCGCCCGTGCCCCTACCGGGGATTCATTCACTGTGACTCCGCGAGTCAACGGATGTCGTACACGTGGGCATGAACGCCCTCCTGTCCTTCGCCTACTTCATCCCGGCTCAAGAAAACGGCTCTTGCCCCCATCTGGACACGTGTCATGGCTCCGGTGGTCGCCGCCGCCGCAGCATCCCAATTCAAGTCCCGTGACACGCGTCACGGCTCATCTCGCAGAAGAGCCGCCATCTGCCGCAGGCTCTCGATCACGTCGGCGCGCAGCCCTGCTCGTGCGTGCTTCGGTTCGCCCACTGCTTCCACCAGGAGGTCTAGGGCATATGCGTGGATCTGTTGCACGCGGCTGAGGTGCAGGCCGAGCGCGTCGGCCACGTCGCGCAGGATGCGTCTGCGCTCGCCGCCCAGGCCCAGGCGAACGGTGAGCACATGGCGCGTGCGCGCGGGGAAGGCTTCGTACGCCTCCCACACGGCCATGGCTTCCTTGTCGCTCAGCGGCACTGCGCAGCGCGCTACGGGCGCCAGTTTCGCCACCGGCAAGCCGTCGGGTAGGCGCGGCTCATCTTCCGCGAAGAGGACGCTCTCTCTCCGCGCGAGCTGATGAGAGCGGGCGTCCGGCGTGTAGCCGAAGTGCAGGAGCGCCGGCTCCCAGCCTCCCCACCGCTCGCGATAGGGTCCATCCGTCGGGAGGTGCAGACGATCCCTGCGCTGCGCTCGCGCAAGTTCGAGCTGCCGCTCCCTCCACCAGGAATAGTCTGCGGTGTTGGGGACCCTGCCGAAGTGCTCGACGCAAGCGGCCAGCGCTTCTCGCAGTTCGTCCTCGGAGTAGCGCCGGGGCTTGCCGAGACGTCGATGCGCGAAGCGCGCTTCGATGGCCTTGGTCCGCGTCTCCCCAGAGAGTTCAAGTGCCTCCTGCGCTCGCGCCCATGACGTTCCGAAGTAGCGGTACAACCGCGTGAAAGGCTCGATGTCCTCGCCCTGCGCACGCAGCGCCGCCGACACCTCCTTGTATTCGAGGACGCCTGGCGTGTGCCCGATGGCCTCGGCGACGCGACGCAGCGAGCGCAGGTACGTGTCCATCTCGCGCTCGGCCTCGTCCTGCGCCTCGACGCGCAGCGTGCGCAGCCGCGAGTGCGCCTCCTCTTGCTCCTCTGGCGTGAGCGTGGCGAAGACGACGAGGAGGGCTTGGACGCCGCTGGTCAATGGAAGTACCGCCAGAAGTCCCTTGTCTCTTGCTCGTGCGCCCACTCGGAGTCGCTGAGCAACTGCCAAGGGAACTTCTGGCGACGGTCGATGACCAAGACCTCGCGCGCGAAGTGCACATGCTGCGCTGGCTCGTCCTCGTCGTCCTGGACGAACTCCACGTCACGCCAGACGTCGAGCATCTTCGCCACGGCCACGACATCGACCTCATCGGGCGGCGTCAGCGTGGCTCGGACATGCCACTGCTTATATAGCTGCCCAAGGGCGTAGAGCAGCCGCTCTCCTGGAGTCGGCTGGCCTCTGCCTGATGTCCGTCGCTGACCCACACGCCTTTCCTTGAGCCGGGTTACCTGACGCTGGCTACAAGCTAGGGTCGCTTGCGGGCACGACCGGGGAGGGCGCGAACCCCCATGCTGGCGCGAGCCCCAGCCGCAGCCAAGCTGAGCCCCACAGGCTCCTCCGAGGATCGGTCCGCAAACGGGATCATGCTGTGGGGCAATGAATCCGTCCGCCTGGCCCGAGCTTGAGCCCTACCCGGCATTGCGGGAGCTGTTCGAGCGTCAGATGGACATTGAGTTCGCTGATATTCGCACCCTCTTGCTCCTGCCCGAGCGCAAGGTTCATAGTGGCTGCAGCCTCGCCTTGGCCCTCCTGCTCTTCAACCTCGTCTCAGGGGCATCGGTGCTCTTCTACAAGGCGTCTCTGAAAGGCTTTACGGACCAGCGGAATCACAGGCAGAGGTTCAAGGGTCTGCTGCATGAGTACTACCCGTGGTCGGAGGATGACCTGCGTCGGGAGGATGCCACTGACGTCCTATGGGACGGTGCTCAGAACCCGCTCATGCATCAGCTTAGGCTTGGTCCTACTAGGCGGATACCTCTGCCGGGCGCCCCTCGGGTGCAAGGAACGCCTGTGACTCTCATCTTTGGCAAGGAAGACCTGACGGCGCAGCAGATTGAGGAGGTCGCCACCTCACGAACGCGCCCGAGCTGGCTCAAGGAGACAGTCTGGCTTGCTGACCAACTCGTCCTCATCAACGTGCCCGCCTTCGCGTGGGGCGTGCATGAGATGATCAGGCGTCTGCTCTCCGATGAGAGACAGGCGACCCAGGCTGAGCAGATGATGCTGGGACTCCGCGCCGGAGCGCCTACCCCTTGAGCGTGAAGCGGCCCTGCTCGACCAAGGACGTGCGCCCCGCGCCGCGGAGCATGAGCCGTGCGCCGAACGACGATGTGCCCGACCTCGATGATCAAGCACGAAGAGCTTGAGTCCCCTGCGGCGGAGGGGCAGACGACAGAGACGAGCGGCACCACGCTCGGCCTGCAAGATGCCTCGGACGGGACTAATGAGGCGTGACGAGCGCCAAGCCTAATTCCGAGGCGAAGGTCAGCGGCTCACAGCCGCCCGCCCTTCGACTGGTTGCAGCGAGCGCAGAGAAGTTGAAGGTTCTCGACTGTCGAGGCGCCGCCCATCGTGAAGGGGATGATGTGGTCGTATTGGATGTCGAAGTCGCTCCCGCACTCGACGCAGCGGCCACCGTCCCGCTCAAAGACGACGCGCTTTACGTCCTTGGGGATCGGCTCGCGCTTACGCTGCGCCGGTGACTCTGATGCGGCCATGAGCGCATGGGCGTGCTCCAGCTCACGCTCACGTTGGCGCTGGCGGGCGAAAAGGAGGGCCTTCACGTCGCCTGAGTCGTACTCGGCGTTGGTCCAGTAGAAGGCTTCGTCGTACCACCAGAAGGTGCGGTCACGATGGATGGCGAGATACTGCGGCGTCTCAAGCTGCTCATCGGCTATCTCGCGCCAACGCGCCTCGTCAATCTCAAAGGGCGGCGTCCCGGAGGCGACGAACCACGTGCGCTTTCGCATGAGGATGCCGCCCCGGTCGAAGAAGAAGCGGGCGTTGTTGTCTTGGCGAAGCTGCTGACGGGTCGAGCCACTTGATTGCCACTCGCGCCCGACCCGCACCTCCGGCTGCCGGCCATCAACCAGGCTCTCCCACGTACCACCAAGCACCCCGGCGAGTGCCCACATCAGCCACCACAGAGCCGGCGAGATGACCAGGAGCGCCACGAAGATGCTGCCTGGTTCGGTAGCGGCTGCCGTCGCAGTGATGATGAAGAGGACGGTGATGCTAGAGGTGGCGATGCCGCGCCGCGTGCGCAAGGCGCGCCTTTGTGCTGCCCATAGCCGATCAACAGTGCCGGTGCTCATGGCTCGCTCTCGTTAAGCGTTAGTTGCTGTCTTTCGTGAATGCGACCGCAAAGAGCGTCACGGACCCAGCGAAGAGGACGATATAGACCGAGTTGAACAACGGCGAGCCGTAGATGGCGAAGAGGACCGAAGCGACATCAACGATGCCGAGAATGAGAAGGCCAGCGGCGCGTGCGCTCATGCTCAACGCATCGGCTGCGGCGCCGAGCACTTGAGCGTTGCGCGTGCATCTCGCGCACCAGCTCGGGTGGCCAGACCTGCAGGAATACGAGCCCGAGAGCAGTGCCACCGATGAGAGCAACCAAGAAGTCAGGGATCGTCATCTTGTTCGGCGGCTCGATGGTGTAGTGGATGACCAGGAAGATGACGGTGAGCATGACCGGCGCTTCCCACCCTCGGCGCAGGTCGTGGAGAGCGCGCTTGAAGATGCCCTTCATAGCTCAAGGATGCGTCCCCGCACGCTCCTGCAAAACGAACTCTGCGCCAGCAGCCTACGTCGTCAGTGTCAGGCGCCCTGTGCCGACGGCGACTGAGCGCCTGCCATTGCGGAGCATGAGATGAGCTGTCACGGGCAATCGGTGCCGCCGTCCGAGGAGGCGTGCGCCTTCATGGTTGAGCGCGAGACCGATATGCGTGCGGCCCCCAGCGGCAAGCGTGAGTGTGCGCGAGGCTACAAGCCGGGCGCGCGGAGCATCTGAGGAGACGGCGAGGGTCAGGTGACAGGGCCTCGCCTGCTGACATGCAACTGTGGCCTGGAGGTGATGTCCGTGAAGAGCGCGCAGGCCAAGGAGCCGTGCCGGCAGATGCGCGACTGACGAGGTGGGCACTTCTTCGCCCTCGCCGAGCGCTCCCGCCCCGGCAGCCGCGCCCCCAGGCGGCGCGTCCGTTTCCTTGCCTTCCAGCAGTGACGTGGGCGCTGGCAACGCCGTGAAGCGAGCGGTGACGGACTCGTTCCCGCTCATCGTGAGCGAGCACGCTGGAGCGCTGCCTGAGCAGGCGCCGCTCCAGCCGAGGAAGGCGGAGCCTGTTGCGGGCGTGGCGATGAGTTCGATCTCCGTGCCCAGCGGGTAGGGGTCGAGCGCGCCGCAGGGGCCAGGGCATGTCAGGTTGGCGTCGGCGGTCCTGCCTGCCGCTTCCGGGCTGGTCTCCAATCCCGTCAAGGAGCCAGCTCCGCCGGTGCTCTCGCTCAGGGTGTAGCTCGGGCTGTTGTGGGTGTAGTCCGGCCCGACCTCGGAGGTCATGTTGGAGAGGACGCTAGTGAAGTCCCCTGCGGAGTCGTAGGCGATCACGCCCACCTCCAACGCCTCCCCATAGTCAGCCGCAGTGATCGTGTAAGTGGAGGAGTTGGCGTTTTCGATGCCCGTGCACTCGCTCTCCAGGCAGATGAACCACTGGTACCAGTAGGAGGTCACAGTGGCCCCGCTGTCACTCCAAGAGCCGGGCGTCGCCGTGAGCGTCTGGCCGGGTTCGAGCGTGCCGCTGATGACAGGCAGGGAGGTGTTGACAGGTGCCGCTTCCGCGCAGGGCGCGGTGAGCAGCAAGGCTCCCGAGGCGCAGGCTGCGAGGAGCTCTCCGAGGCGCCAGGGCATGGAGCGGGGACGCCGCGCTCCCCGAGGGCGCGCCCCTCGATCCATCGAGTGCCCTCTCGACATCCCTGTCAAGACGTGCTCGCCCGGCTGGCAGGTCCCATTGGCGCAGCAGGGTAGCAGACAGTATGCTGCCTGCATAATGTCTGCCAGCATTCTGTCAGTCGCTTCTTCAGCTGCCAGCAGTCAGTGTGCCTCGGGCAATGGCGCTGAGCACGATGGCCGAGTACACGGCGGAGCGGAAGGCGTACCTGGAGGCGTTCTCCGCGAACGTCCGGCGCCTGCGCGAGGAGCGCGAGATGTCGCAGGCCGACCTTCAGGAGCTGGCCGACCTGCATCGGACGCAGGTCGGCAGGATGGAGGGCGGCGACGCGGAGCCACGGCTGATGACCCTGGTCATTATCGCCAACGCCCTGGGGGTCAAGCTCGACGATCTCGTCGCTGGCCTGCCCGTGCCCAAGGAGCGCAGGCCGCCGCCGGAGAGGAAGCCGAAGCGACTGAGACGCCCCGCCTCCAAGTAGCTGCGCTCAGCGCTGACGAATTACGAGGGTGAGCGATGGATGAGGCGACGCCACGCTCATGAGAACTCTTCTAACCGTCGATAAAGCGGTTGCGTGATGCGACCGTTGCGGATCGGCGTGTTGAGGAGTGCTCGCCCTGGCCGAGTCGCTATGCCCTGCTTCGCGCTCAGCCTCGCTCTTCTTGCTGGGGCGCTGCCAGCTTCAGCCGCTCCCGCCATCAGGCTCCCAGCGCATCGGGCACTGTCCAGCTCGCGTCATCACACGCAGCCTGTCCATAGAGGCCCGCGTGCTCACGCTTCCATAATTGGTGGCACCATTGCCGAAAACGGCACGTTTCCGTGGCTGGCATACATCGCCGATTTCAAGAACGAAGAAGAAATCGGTCTATGTACCGGCACTGTCGTTGCGTCGAACGTGATCCTGACCGCAGCTCACTGCGCCGAGGACGTCGAAACCGGCGTACTCAACGAACCGGCCAACTACAGGATTGTTACGGGCAACATCGATTGGGAATCGGCTCCCCGACAGGTCTCGGCCGTGTCAAGGATCATCGTATACCCCGGCTTTGCTCCCGGCGTGCTGGACCGCGACGCTGCGCTGCTCGTCTTGGCAACACCAACGATCGCGCCAGTAATCTCCCTGTGGGCAACGGGCACGGTGAACGCTGGCACGGCAGCCCTGATCGCCGGGTGGGGACAAACATACTTCGAACGAGAAACCTTGACCGAAAGGCTGCGCTGGGCGAACACCGTTGTACAAGGCCCTGAATGGTGCGCCCTCCACGCCCCGCCCTTCTACGAACACGACGAGCTCTGTGCGATCAACCCGCCTAGCTACAGCACCGGTGTTTGTCACGGCGACAGCGGAGGCCCGCTGCTGGCATCGAGCCCAAGCGGCCTCATCGAGATCGGCATAACCAGCCATGGCTACGCTGAATGCTCAACGGCCGAACCTTCAGTGTTCACCCGCACGGACCTGATTCACACCTGGGTCCACGAATGGTCCGAAGCTGTGAAACCTCCGCCTCCGACGCCGCCAACACCAACACCGACTCCAAAAGCGCCAGCGCCGTCGCCCCCACCAGTGATCACCAAACCACCACCCGCGCCGGTCGCACCCTGGGTGCCGCCGAACACTCCGGGTCTGTATGTCACGCCACATAGCAAGGTGGGCCGGCGCATCACCGCTCGGGTCTCCGGCGACGGAGCACATCTCGTGGGGATCGGGATCAAGACGACGATTCAATGTCAGCACGGCTACACGTATGAAGTAGCTGAATCGGCACTCTCCTACGCCGATAACGCCCTCATCACTAATCACGTCGCGGCGCTGACGCTTGATACCGAAGCCGATCAATATATGCGGGCCGGGCACATCGGGATCTACTTGCTATTCAACAGTGCTGGTTCGCTTGAAGGACGGTTGCGGGTCCGTATCCACTCCAAGAACAGGCACGTTGGCGTGTGCTCCGGCTCGCTGAGTTTCAAGGCCAAGATTTAGGGTCGGAAGTATGAATCCATTTGGCTCCCGCAAAGGCCGCATCTTCTTGTATCTCGGGGTCTTCGTGCTGGCTCTCATCGCTGTCTATGCAGCAGGAGCGCTCAGAAACAGCACTCCATCGCCCTCTATCATCAGCGTTCCGACATCAACCGCGAAAGGTGCGGAAGAAACGAACGGTCCAGCGAGCTTCATCGGCCATGCCTCTAACGCGGTCATGTTTATTCAATGGACGCGCTCGGGCCAGAACGTGACTGGCTCCTTGCGCGAGGCGATCAAAAAGGCTGGTTCGCTCGGGCTTGAAAGCTCGGACAAATCTTTCACAGGCGTGATTGACGGGAAGGGCCTTACCTTAACTCTCCAAGCCGCTCTCGGGGAAAGCCACTCGCTTGTCGGAGAAGTTAAGGAACCCGGCTTCACGCTTACCCTGCCGGGCCAGGGCAGCAGCCTCATCACCGTTGCTTTTGAACCCGGCGAAGTCTCGGGTTATAACGAAGCCACGAAGCAGCTTGTGGTTGGCCAGTACTCGTCCCCGTGCTCTTTGTACGTTGCGGGGCATGAAGTGCGTGTGAGCTTCACGGGAAGTAACGCCGCTGAAGAGTGCGCGAGCTTTGTTCAGAAGGCTGGGAATACGGAATGGACGACCTCACCTCAGATCGCAGCCGAATCCGCGAGCGTCGTCTGCGAAGTCACGAATCTGCACAACGAAAAAGCAGCGGTCACCGATGGCGGGGGCCAGTCATACGGAAAAGAAGCCTGTAATCAGCTCTCCGGGGAAGGCTGGGGATAGGTGTTTGCGACCGTTGAATACGTAACCAAGCCGTCTGACTTTGCCACTGAGCTTCTAGTCACAGGCGTGGGGTTTGCGCTTATCGCGGCGGTGTGTTTGATGGCTGCAAACTTTCAGCGCAATATCAAAGCTGGGATTGATGCGGACTTCACCGGGGTCGCGGTCGTGGTTGCGTACCTCGGCGCTGCGCTTGTCGTGGTAGGGACGATCCTCTCGCTCGGCAAGACTGATGCCTCTGTGAGTATCGTTGCAGTCGCGAACCTCGCCGTCGCGATCCTAGCCATCATCGCGGCGCTTCACGCCCAACGCTTCCTTCGCCGCGATGTACGCTGCCACAAGGACACATGTTGCTGCCGCATAGGGCACAAACAGGACAGCGAGGATGACACCGATGACCCCCGACCCGTCGGTAAAGTGTCCCCATGCCCACACGTAGCTGCACAGGAGAAGGGCGTTGATGATAGGTAGCAGCCCGAGGCGCCTACCGAGAGCGGCGAGAGGCGATAAGACGGCGGGCCGTGAGCAGGCCGTCTGCACTCGGGTTGAGCCGTAATCGCACTCCATGAGCTGACATTGCCACGACGCTCCCGGACATGACTAGCTTTTCGCTTCGCCGCTACGTGCGCTTCCTTAGCTCATCGCCGAGGCTGACGAGTGCCCCTGGTTCGAGGCGAAGCGCCTTGGCGAGCTTGAGCAGCGTCGTGTAGCTGGGGTTGCGCACCCCGCGCTCCAGGCCGCCGAGATGGGTGATGTGCATGTCGGCGGCGTCAGCTAGCTCCTCCTGCGACAATCCCCGCTCCTCGCGGGAGCGGCGTATGGACTCCCCAAGAGCGGCGTGCTCGGGAGAGCGTGGGATGCTCTTGCGGCGGGGCGGCACGCGCCAAGCCTCCTAGAGAACATCCGGGATAGTTAGAGCATAAAAGTCCTGATATTGCTATGCTTGAGACCCCAGTTACCGCAAGTCCTGTAAGCAAGCGAACGAGCGCCAAGTGCTCGCGGAGGCAGACATGAGCAGGGGCGTGATCAGTCTCGCGTGGCGTTTGTTGTGCCTTGCGACCTTGGCGTCCGTCCTGGTCGTCGCGGCACCTGCGGGTGCCGCCGCTTCGCCGGGCGGCTCATTGACAATTGCCGCGACAGGCTTGCCGAGTGGCCAGCAGCCGTCCATCGTCCTGCGCGGCCCGAGCCTTCGTCGGGTCATCACGTCGCAGCAGGTCGCGTTGCGTGGCCTTCGGCCCGGCCACTACGTGCTGACGGTGAGGCCAATCATCGTCAAGCATGCCAGCCGGTCTGTGCGCTCGGGCGCCACGGCGCTCCCGGCCAAGCGGAGCGTCAGCGTGACGGTCATAGCTGGCCGGACCGCACGAGTGGTCGCTTCGTATGGGTCAGTCGTCAATCCGGGCGTGCGGTCAGTGCCGGGTGGCCTCGTGGGGGTCAGCGGCAACGCGGACGATCCGAGCGCGCTCGTGTTCTCGGGCCGCAGCAGGCCCCCTGGTGTCGGCACGATCCTGACGAGTGGCCCCACGGCGCTCCTCCCGGTAGGACTCATCTCCAAGGTGACGAGGACCGCGCATCAGCACGGGCGGCACGTCGTCTCGCTCACGTCCGTGCCCATCACTGACGCCGTGCCCGAGCTGTCGTTTCAAGGCTCGCTCCAGCTGAAGCCCGCACATGGAGCTGCTCAGGAAGCCGGTAGTGCCGTCCCTGCTCAAGCAGCGTCCGTGCCCCGCGCTCATTCCGCGAGCGCCTGTGGCATCTCGGCAAGCTCCAGCCTGCTGCGCTTCGGCGCTCACCTTGACTCCGTCGAACTACGCGAAGCGCACCTCGGCGCCTGGCCTCCCCAGCTGAAGCTGACGCTGGCCGTCCGCACTAGCGAGACGCTCGGGCTCGGCCTGCTCTCAGTCGGCCTCAATTGCAGCTGGACCCTGGCAGAAATCGGGCCATTTGATGAGGCGATCCCGGTCGGGCCACTCCTCATCCCCGTCTATGCGACGCTGCCTCTCACAGTCAAGCTCTCCCTCAACGGGTCCGTGCAGGCTGGCTCGATCAACGTGGCCAGCACGACAGTCGCGCATGTCGCCGCTGGCTTTGACGAAAACGCGGCGTCGCTGAGCGAGCAAGGCACCAATGTCTGGTCCACCGGACCCTCCATCTCCGGGAGCGCGTCGCTCGCCGCGACCATCGGAGTCCAGGCCGGGATCGGGATCGCCAAAGTAGGCAACCTCCATGTGGAAGCTGCCTTCGGCCCCGAGTTTGACGCGAGCACGGGACAGGGTTGCAACCTGCATATTGACCTCGGGTCGCTGAGCGCTGGGACGGAGGTCTTCGGCCAATCGCTCAACACGCCCGCCTTCACGCCGTTCAAGATCCCGCTGTGGAGTGGTTGCAAGCCGACGGGCGGGGGCGGTGGCTCGGGCGGAGGCGGCGGTGGTAGCGGTGGCGGCGGAGGAGGGACCAAAGAAGGTGGGGGCGGTCCGCCGGTGCCTGTCGGACGCACGCTCGCCGCGAGCGGACACGACTCTTGTGCCTTGCTACACGGGACGATCAAATGCTGGGGAAGCAACGAGGCGGGGCAGCTCGGCGACGGCTCGACCGCTGGCCCGGATGAATGCGAACTCGGCGGCAAACGGCCATGCGCGACAACGCCGGTGACGGTCGTTGGCGTCAGCAACGCAACTCAGATCGCCCTCGGCGCCGGCGTGGACGAACAGGAAGGGCACGCGTGCGCGGTGCTTGAAGGCGGCAGCGTGGATTGTTGGGGCCTCAACAGTCAGGGGCAGCTCGGCATCGGAACGGAATCCGGCCCCTCGCAATGTCTCTTCGGATCGCCGTGCAGCCCGACGCCCGTCGCTGTCCACGGCCTTACCAACGCCACGCAGGTCGCGCTCGGCGCGGATCACAGCTGCACACTCCTCGCCACCGGTCACGTGGAGTGCTGGGGTTGGAACGGGTTAGGGCAGCTCGGCGACGGCACATATACGGGGCCGGAAAACGAGTGCCCGGCGGCCGGCGTGGTTTGCAGCAGGACCCCCGTCGAAGTCGCCGGGATCACGAACGCCGTGCAGATTGCCGCCGGTGACGAGCACACTTGCGCTCTGCTTTCCGGCGGCGCCGTGGACTGCTGGGGTCTCAACCGCTCGGGCCAACTCGGCGACGGCACGAACACTGGCCCGAGCAGCACCTGCGGCTACGACAGCAACGAACCGTGCAGCCCTAGCCCCGTCCCCGTCCCTGGCATATCCGAAGCCATCCAGATCGCCGCGGGAGGCGAAGAGACCTGCGCGCTCCTCGCCGACCACGCGGTCGACTGCTGGGGCGCCGCTGGCAGCGGGCAGCTCGGCAACGGCTCCAACACCGGGTCGAGCAACACGTGTGGCGTCGGCGGCCACGAAACCTGCAGCCCGAGGCCAACTGAAGTCAAAGGGATCGCGACCGCCGTCGAAGTCGTGGTCGGTGGCGCGCATGTCTGCGCGAGGCTGAGCGGTGGTGGCACCGCGTGCTGGGGATACGACGGCTTCGGCCAGCTAGGAGACGGCACCTATCCTGGCTTCAGCGATACCCCGGTCGGACTCGAATTCGCTCCGTTCTCTGTGATCGCCGCGGGGCTCGATCACACCTGCGCGGCATCTAGCGAAGGTTTCTTCTGCTGGGGCCTAGGAGAGCTAGGAGAGATCGGAGACGGCACTACCAATCAATACGATGTCCCGACGCCCGTCAGCGGCCTTTAGATGCTTGCCTGCTCGCGCTCCACGAACGGCACCTCGTCGCTCACGCGGCCCAGGACCGATCCCGGCGCAGGGCGCTGGCGTCGCCTCAAGCGACGGCCGAGCCAGGCCGATGGGGACCTATGGCGGCTGTCGGCTCCCAACCGTCCGATCCGGGGACTGCCATCTGCGGGCAGTGCTCCAAGCCCTACCGGAAGCAAGACCTCATCGAGGCGATGGTGTATGGCGCCATCAAACCCTTCGCCGAGTCCTTTCTGCGGGTCAGCTTCTTGTGCTCAGGGTGCGAGCCGCGGGCTGACCGTTGCCCGGTGTGCGGCGGAGCCTTCCTCATTGGCGAGCATGGCTCCAGGGACACGAAGTACGAACAAGCCACTTATGAAGAGGTGGATGCCGAGCTGCTGGCGTGCCCTGCTTGCGACCCAGGCGGCGACTGGGGCTACCGGGAGTGGGAATACGACGATGCCGATGATGAGCTGGATTAGAGCCTGGGTGGTGGCTCCACCCGCCATAGCGACGTAAGCCTGTAATGAGCGTTGGAATCCGCCCAGTACGGCCAGGCCAGCATGATTGTGTGCCAGCTGCTCGAAGCACCCGCTGCAAAGGCGTGCGCGTACTACCGTCGAGCCATGCTCAAGGATATGCTTGTGGGGTTCGTCCTCGTCGCCATCCCAGTCGCATACTTCTTGGCCCTCCTCGCCGCAGGCGAGGATAGTTCAGGAGAGGGTAATGGCGGCGAACTGCAAACCCGTGCCTCCGAGAAATAGCAGTCCGCCCAGAATGGTCGGCCAGCCTCGCGCCTCGATGCATCCGAACCACATGCGCAATCTCATGCCCAGTTTCTTGGACCCCTCGCGCAGCTCATCAGGGCCGCCCGCGATGTCCTGCGCGGATGTAACAAGCCACCACGGCACCAAGCCGATGACCACTAGGGCAGATAGCGCCGCGACGCCGACGAGGTAAATGATCGTGCTCGCTTCGTCCAGACAGCCGTCTGTCACCTGCCGCGTGACACCAAACGCTATGCCTGCGACCCCGACGACCCCGAGCCCAATGAGGACGCCTCGATAGAGGCGGCTGAGGCTGCCCCATGTCAGCCAACGAGGCAGCCGAATAGACCCGAGCTTCACGAGAACCTTGAGCGCGTCCGGGGTCAAGAGGAGCGTCCCTACGGTCACGAGTGTAAGGCCGAACTTCGCCGTTTCCTGTTTCCCTTGTGCAGATAGGTCGCACATCGCTCCTGCGATAACCAGCGTCAGGAGGCGCATCGCCACGATAGCTCTACCTGCTGGGCCATGCCGCCTGCTTTCAGGGCCTGGGTCATTCACCGTCCCTCGCATCTTCGCTGTGTTGAGAGCCACGCACATTTACCGCGTCAAGCGCTATGACCGCGCCGACAAGTTTGGACCAGCGGACGGACGAAGCGATGAGCTTCTGGCGCTCCAGGCTGGCAGGGACCAGGACATGGCGCGGGATGCAGGGCTGGGCTGCCAGTGCTCACGGCGTAGATGGCGGGATGCAAGTTTCCTTGCAGGTGCCGTCGATCCTGCACGGTGGATGGCGAGGTTTGGCGAGGGAGGAGGCACTTTGAGGGCGCTCTGATCTGGCCCCGTCCGGTCAGGATCTCCGCAGGCCCTGTGCTATCGAAGTGAGCGGCAAGCGGGCGAGCAAGGGCGAGAGCCAGGGCGGCGGGAGCACCATCCAAGGCGCCCGCGTCCCTGCGCTGTGCGAGGTCCCCGCCGGCAAGAAGGAGCGCAAGCGCCGCGCCAGCCGGAGCACGACCCTCCCTTCCGCGCCCCAAGACCGCACGCTCGACTACGCCGCCTCGCGCGAGGAGCTGCGCGACATCGAGCCTGGCGAGGTCGTCCTCGCCGTCGAGCGCCTTGAGGGCTTCCGCGAGGTGGTCCGTCCCGCGCTAGAAGCCGCTGACGCCGCTCGCCTCGCGCCGAGGGAGGGTGAGAAGAAGCGCCGCGGTCGCCAGCCCTCCTTCCACGCCCTCGACTACTGGCGCCTGGAGATGCTGCGCCGCGTCCTCGCCTCCCACTCCACGCAGCACACGCGCGACTGGCTGACCACCGACAAGGCTGAGCGGACCCGCGAGCTTCTTGGCTTCGACAAGGCGCGCACGCACTACGGCGGCAAGCCGAAAAGGTGGATGGATGGCGTCCCCTCCGATGGCTGGATGAGCGACTTCCGCACCAAATGGATGCCGGAGTCCGAGCTGGCCGACCTGATGGAGCAGTTGGAGCGCGCGGCGCTCGCCGAGAAGATGGCGACGCTCCCCGGGATGCGCGAGGAGTGTCGCATCCTCCACGCGGACGGCTCCAAGCTGGAGACCCACGCCACGCCGCCCCACTTGAAGAAGGACAAGGACGGCAACGTCATCGAAGTGGTCAACGAATGGAAGAAGGGGCGCAACGGCGAGCTAGTGCCCGGCATCACCGCCCCCGAGGCCGGGTTCGTGCCGAACGATGGCAAGAACGCTGACCACTCCGGCGCCGGCTGGAACATCATCATGGTGATGAGCAGCAAGGGGACGGTGCTCGCTCATCACAACGAACCCCTCCACGCCTCCGAGAGCGGCACGCTGGCTGAGATGGCGCCCGAGGTCGGGCAGGTGCTCGACACCTTGGGAGAGCCGGAGGTCCGGGTGCTCACGACAGACGGCGCCTTCCACTCCCAAGAGACGAGGCGCGCCCTGCGAGACGTGGGCATCGTGGAGAACACGCATCTCTCAAGCCACGCGCGGCGCCCGAGCAGCAAGCGCAAAGCCACGGAACGGAAGAAGAAGCGCTACGCGATCGACGGCCACCCTGACTGGTTTGCCACGGGGCATAGGGAGCTTGTGTGCCGGTGCGAGCAAGGCAAGACGACCCGCGTGGCCGTGCTCGACTCGCACGGGCGAGCAGTGACGCGGGTGAAAGGGGAGTGCGCGAAGTGCAAGAGCATCCTCATCACCTCCGGGCTGTGGCGCCTCTCTGGAAACGAGAAGTTCGTCAGGTGCATGCCGGACGAGCGCAGCAAAGGTGAGTTCGACTTCGGCAACCCCCTGACCTTCAATGACACACTGGCGAAGGAGTACGGGTGCCAGCGCTTCAACGGGCAGGAGGGCGCCTTCGGGAGCCAATTCACGCAACGCTGGAAGCTCCTGAAAAGCAAGAGGTGGTTCTACCGGCAGACGCAGGTCAATCTTGAGGTGGCGGCGGTAGTGACGATCACGCACGCCCTCAGCCTGGAGAGGTGGCGGCGCATGGGCGAGCCGACGGAAGCTGACGATGACCAGGCAGATGAGGGCAGCCAGGCGATAGCAGCCTGAGCCCTCGGGCCAAGCGCTCCGCGCCGGAGCGAGGGACGCGAGGCGAGGGACGCGCGGAAGAAATGAGGGTGAAGACGAACCTCCCGGTGCGCGGGTTGGTTCGTCGGGCGCCTGGAGACATGGTTGTCTGAGAGGTCGGTGGGCTGGCCTTTGACGCTCTGCGCCGCCAGTCAGCCCTCGCCGGGCACTCTCCTCGAACCAACGAGCATAGACCGAGACGGGTGGCGCGCGGGCGGCGTTTTCAGCTAGTCGCCGGGCGGGCCATGATGAGTTTCTGTCTGAGAGCCTGCTCCCCTGGTGGGCAGACGCCCGCGCTTCCTCGCAGCGACTGATTTTCGGTTTTTTCGGCCCAGAATCCGGCCCTCAGCGAACGGCAGGAGCCCTTCACATCACTGCGGCGGGCGAGCCCAGGGGGCCGCAATCCTCAGCAGCCAAGCCGAAAACCGGGCCGAGAAAGGAACCAAGGGAAAGGAACCAGCCAACCCCCCTACTTCTCGTCGGCCCCGCGCTGGCGCAGGAAGCGCTGGAATTCACGCGCGAGCATGTCGCCCGAGGGAACGTCCTCGGGCGCGATCTCCTCCTCTTCGCTCTCCGCGGCCCGTTCGAGGCGTTCGACGAACGCCTGGATGTCAGGATCGCTCTGCACCGCAAGCCCCACCTGACGCTCATAATCGGTGGCTGCCACCTCCAAGCCGGAGACGTCCACGGAGACGCCGATCAGGCCTTCCACCCTGCGTACCAAAGCCAGCGCAGCCTTGGGATTGGCCGCGGCGGCGACGTAGTGAGGGACTCCCGCCCACAGGCTCGCCGAAGGCAGCCCGGCATCCAGGCAGGCGCTGTGCAGGACGCCCACGATCCCGGTGGGCCCCTCGTAGCTGGAGGGCGCCAGGCCCAAGCGCTCCACCAGCGAGGGATCGGACGCGAACCCGGTCATGCTCACCGGGCGGGTGTGGGGCACGTCGGCAAGCAGCGCTCCCAGCGAGACGACCATCTGCACGCCCAGTGCTTCGGCGAGCTCGACCAGGTGCGCGCTAAAGGCGCGCCAGCGCATTGACGGCTCGGTGCCCTGAACGAGCACGAGGTCGCGCGGGGCCCTGGGCGCGAGCGCCTCGAAGACCTCGACCGTAGGCCACACGATCTCCCGCATGCCTGCCTCGGTGAGCTGAATACGGGGACGGTTTGCTTGGAAGTCGTAGAACTCCTCCGAGTCGATACGCGCAAAGCGCTGCGCATCCAGCGAAGCGGCCAGGAAGGAGACGGCGCTCGAGGCGGCGTCTCCGGCGTCGTTCCAGCCCTGGAAGGCGCATACCATCGCTGGGGCCCTGAGGCCATCCGGACGGCGGTCCCAGATGAGGGGCTGCATCCGGACCACCGTACATCATGGGCAGATGAGCACCCTCGGCAGCGGCTCGCAAGCGGACACTCTGCAAATGGAGCCGGCGGGTGAGCTCTCAGCCTTAGCCGAAGATGCTCAGATCGCCACCCTTCGCTGCGAGCAGGAGGTGGATGGCGTCTTCGCGTGCATCCGCAAGGAGCGCCAGATCTCGCGCGCGGGCACTCCCTACCTGACAGTTGAGCTGCGCGACAACACAGGGACGATAATCGCGCGCGCTTTTCGCGATGCCGACATGCTCGCGGGGCGTTTTGAGCGCGGTGAGCTGGTGCGCATCCACGGGCGGGTCGAGCGTTTTCGCGATGAGCTCCAGATCGCGCTTGCCACGATCGCGCGCGCAGAGGGCGAGCAGCCCGACCCCGCCCGCTTCCTGCCTGTCGCTTACCGCGATCTCGACGAGCTCGAAGGCTTCTTGGAGCACCTCGTGCGCGAGGTCTATGACCCTGGATTGAAGGGGCTGCTGGAGCGCCTGCTCGGTGAGGAGGCGTTGCGCGCGGAGATACGCCGTGCGCCCTGTTCGCTGCCGGCGCCTGGAGCGCTTGGATCGCCCGCCTCGCCGGGCTCCGGCCGGGCGGGTCAGGGGCGTTCAGGGTCTCACCATGCCTATCTCGGCGGCCTGCTCGAGCACACCGTCGCTGTGGCGAGCATGGCGCTCGAGCTCTGCATACTGCACCCGCGCCTGGACCGCGACCTGCTCCTGAGCGCCGCAATCGTCCACGACCTGGGTAAGACCCGCGAATTCACCTACGGCGCCGAGATTGCGCGCAGCCGGGAAGGACAGTTGCTGGGCCACATCGAGCTGGGCCTGCGCCTGCTCGCGCTCCATGCCCCAAAGACGCTCGAGGATGAGCGCCGGCTTGCGCTAGAGCACTGCGTGATGCTCCACCACGGAGCCGACATGGCCGCTGGGCAGCGCTTTGCTTCTGGAGAGGCCCTAGCTCTCTACCGGCTAAACGCGCTTGATGCCGTGGTCAAGGGCGCATTTGAGCACGGAATGCCTTCCTAAGCAATCAAGCGGCTCCCCCGCGATGCCGATAAAACCAATGATGAGCGATACCGCCATGCCCACAGCCGAGTCGCCTGCAGAGTCTGAGGAGGAGATCGCAATCGGGCCTTCGGGAGACGGCCTGTACCCCCCGGTGCGCTCGGGACGCTCCTCGCGGATGATCGGCGAGGTGATCGTCGACCTCGGCTTCGCCGACCGCGATACGGTCGAGGAGGCGGTGGGGGCTGCCCGTGCCCAGGGCAGGCCCACGGGCCAAGTACTGGTCGAGCGGGGCATCCTGCGCCACGATCAGCTCGCCCGGGCCGTGGCGGAGCGCTTCGGCTTGGACTACATCGACCTGTCGGTCTACGACCTCGACATGGGCGCGGTCAACCTGATCCGCTCCGAGACCGCCAAGCGCTACCAAGCCGTTCCCGTCGGCTATACCGACGATGGGACGCTGCTGCTGGCGATGGCCGATCCCACCAACGTGCTGACGATCGACGACGTCGCGATGATGACTGGCCGGCGCATCAAGGTCGCGGCGGCATCGGTGGAGGACCTGAACCTGCTCCTCACGCGGCTCGCCCAGATGGACGATTCGATCGAGGACATCATCGACGACGAATCCGAGGACGAGTCCGAACCAGACCTGCTGGCCGAGGAGGCCGACCGCGATGCCCCGGTCATCAAGCTCGTGCACTCGATCGTCGCTCAGGCGATACAGCAGGGCGCCTCCGATATCCACATCAACCCCGAAGAAGGGGACACGCGCGTGCTGTTCCGTGTCGACGGCGTGCTCTCCCCGGCCGCCACCGTTAAGCGGAAGATGGCGATGGGCGTGGTGTCCCGCATCAAGATCATGGGCGACCTGGACATCTCTGAGCGGCGCCTGCCACAGGATGGCCGGTTCGCCTTGACGGTCGACGGACGGCGCGTGGACATCCGCGTGGTCACGCTGCCGCTTGTCCATGGGGAGGGTGTTGTGCTGCGCATCATGGATAGGGGGGTTACGGTCGAGGGGCTCGATTCGCTGGGGATGGCGGAGGACGAGATGAAGCGCTTCTCGAGTGCGATCGCAAAGCCAAACGGGGCGGTGCTCGTTACCGGGCCGACCGGATCCGGCAAGTCGACGACGCTGTATGCCGCGCTGAATGTGCTCAACGACGGGGAACGGAGCATCCTCACGATCGAGGATCCCGTCGAGCAGCGCATGCAAGGCGTTAAGCAGATGCAGATCGCCCCCAAGGCGGGAGTCACTTTCGATGTCGGGTTGCGCTCGATGTTGCGTGCCGACCCCGACGTGATCATGGTCGGCGAGATCCGCGATCGCGAGACCGCGCACATCGCGGTCGAGGCGGCGCTCACCGGCCACCTCGTGCTGTCGACCTTGCACACGCGCGACGCGCCCAGCGCGCTGGGGCGGCTGATGGATATGGGCATCGAGCCGTTTCTGGTTTCCTCCGCGATTGATTGCATCGTCGCCCAGCGCCTGGTGAGAATGCTCTGTAAGCACTGCAAGCGAGTAATGACGCTCTCAGAGGCCGTGCTCGCCGAGCACGGCCTGACGGGCGTCGAGCCTTACGAGGCAGTGGGTTGCTCGCGCTGCGGCGGTTCCGGCTACCGTGGCCGTATCGGGCTGTATGAGGTGATGTCGGTCACCGAGGAGATTCGTACGCTGATCCTCGAGCACGGCTCCGTTGACGCGATCGCCGCGGTGGCGGTCGGGCAGGGAATGCGTCGTCTCCGCGACGACGGCCTGGTGAAGGTACGTGAAGGGCTCACTTCGATCGCCGAGATCGAACGGATGACCTCCAGCCTGCTCTGAGCGAGGGCTCTCAGCTGGCTGAAAGCAGCAGCCAAAGGTGTATCGGCCCGGCGGGAAACACAACGCCGGTGGCGTCCGGCTGTGGGGCGGCGTCACCTCTACGTGACGCCGCCCTGAGCCGGACCGCTACAGCTTGCCTGGCGGTGACTTACTTCTTGTGCTTCTTTTTGCTCTTCTTGTTCTTGGCGTTGCCCCCGCCGTGCTTGCCTTTGTGTTTGCCCTTGGCAGCAAGCGTGACCGGCTTAGGCGACAGGCGGGTGCCCCCTGAGAGCGCGCTGGGTGGGCAGCCGTTCGGACGCCCGAGATCGAACGGCCCGGAGATCGCCTGAGTGACGACGCCCTTTTCGAGGTATGCGTATGTGACTGTCAGTAGGGGGTCTACGCGGGGCTCAGCGCAGAGCTTTGAGCCGATCGCGAACCGGCCTGTGATCGTCTCGTATCCAGTCTTGGTCTGACCGACGCAGTTGACCGCGTAGCCGGGGATTTCCCCGGAGCAGGAGAAGCTGTCGGCCAGTGCAGTGCCCGCCGTGGTCCCGAGCGGGGTGGCAGTGGCGGTCACCAGTGGCGGGCTCTGGACTCCGGTCAGCGGAATCTGTGCCTGTAGCTGGTAGCCGGTGATTGGGCCGTTGCAGTAGAAGACGTACTTCACCTGCTGTTCTTCGCCGCCCACTTCAGCCGTCCCGGCGGCGATGCCGCCAAGGCAGTTGTAGTTGTTCGGGTTTGATTCTTCCGCGCGGCTGATCGCCGGTGTGGCGAGCAGCAGGGCGAGGGTAGAGCCCACGGTCGCGACGAGCCACCACGTGGCCTTGCGGTGGGCGGGATGTAGTGCGTGCAACGTGGGTCTCCTTGGTTGATTGAAGGAACTGCGGATGTGACATCAGTGCAGGAGCCCGGAAAGGCTCTGCGTGGGGGAAGTCGGGTTGAAGGCCTTGGTGGGCCGTGTGCCGGCGTGGGTGAACGGCGAGAGGAGAAGGACGCCCGTGGGGGGCTCGGAGCTGAGCGTCGCGGTCGATGCTCCGGCGGGCAGGCTGGAGGAGGTGGCATTACCGATCGTGACGAACGTGATCACGATCAGCCCGTGCGCACGGTAGGCGGCGCTCGAGGTGATCGTGGGCACGGTGGCTTTCAAGAATTCGTCAGCCGCGCTCAGTGCGCCCGCGGTTTCGGGCGCACATTGCGTGCCGGCTGACGCCTTCGGGGCACGGCGGTTGGACGATCGAGTCGAGCGTCTGAGGCGGTTCTCCCCCGAGCAGCCCTGCCTCGTTGGCGAAGGAGCTGCCGGCCAGCGAGGACCAGCCGCTCAGGAGTGTGCCGGCGGGCACGAGCTGGGAATCGATGTAGGGGGCGGCTGTGGACTGGGCGAGAGCCTGCGCGAAGCTGGCGCCGGAGAGCGTGATCAGCCACACGCTCGTGACCGGCGGGAGGGTGGCCAGCCGCTTGGTCTTGCCTTCGTCTGTTGTCCTGGTGGGTGTCTTCGGTGTCGAAGCCGGAGACACGGTGGTGCTCGGTGATGCTTCCGGCTTCGATGGCTGCGGCGTTGCGGCACTGGATTTGCCGGCGCCAGCGGATGTGTATGTCGTGCCCGGTGTGGTCTGGGACGTGATCGGTGGTGGCTTGATGGTCGTCGTACTCGCGACGCTGCCTGCGCTCCTCACTGCGTGTGCGGCGATCGCGGGGAGCAACAGCGGGATCTGCTCGCCCGCAAGCGTTGAATCGGCCCCGCCCACCCCGGGGCCGATCGCCGCGCCCACGGCTATGCCCAGGGCGAGCATCCCAGCGGCCAGCATCGCTGTAACCCGCGAGGACGGCAGGCGACGAATGCTCACGACAGGCGCGGGCGGGGGCGCGCTCACGGCAGGAGAGGAGGTATCTGATCTGGTGGGCATCGTCGGGTTGGTGGGGCGTGGGGTCGAGGGAACCGATGCCTCGGCTCCTCTTCTTCATAAACTAGCTTATATTGATCAGTCTACTGAGGATTATGGTAGATTCGATCGCGACACACCGTCAACCATCTGAAACGGAGCTCTAGTCCATGAATCGAATTCGCCCCCGTCTCGCCGTCCGGGCGGGTGGGATCCTGCTAGTGGCGGGCGTACTCGGAGTCGCGGCGCCTGCGGCCGCGTCTGCAGCGACGACCACGGTCACGATCAGCGGTGCCACCGCCTCCTACCCGCTCGTCTCGTTGCTCGCCCAGAAGTACGTGAAGCTCTTCCCCCACAAGGTCAAGTTCAAGATCGCTCAGGGCGGCGCCCAGATCGGCGTCAACGATGTGGCGGCCGGCCGGGTCACGATCGGAGATGTCTCGCGCGATCCGCTGCCGGCCGATCCGGCGGGCCTCGTCTTTTACCCGATCGCCAAGTACGGGATCTGCGTGGTCACGAACAAGGCGAACACGCTGAGCAACCTCACACCGGCGCAGGTGATCTCGATCTTCACGGGCAAGACGCGCGCTTGGAGCGGAGTGCCTGGGGCTGCCGCGAGCGGCACGATCGACCTGATCAGCCGCACCTCGGTGGCGGGCGTGCTGACCAACTTCCAGACATTGCTGCTCGAAGGCAAGAAAGTCTCGCCCCTTGCCTCCGAACTGTCGTCCGAGGGCCTGCTCCGCCAGTCGGTCGAAAACGACCCGAACGGGATCGGCTTCCTGTCCAACTACCAGGCCGCTCTCGGTTCACTGAACTCGGTCGGCTACAACGGCGTGCCCTGCAACAAGACGACCGCGACCTCAGGACAGTACGCAGGTACCGCGCGGTTCTACGAGGTGACTAAAGGCAAGGCGACAGGCGCGGCGTCGGCGTTCATCGGCTGGATCGAGGCCTCTAAGGCGGCGCGCAAGATCATCTCGAGTCAGTGGATCCCGATCAAATAGGCATCGCCAAGTAACGACAGACGCTGACCGAAATCAATCAGATCTACGATGCTAGATCGACTCCGCAACCCATGGCCAGACAGCCGCGCCGAGCGTACGCTCGGCGCGGCTTCTCTACTCGTGTGCGTGTGCGTGATCGCGATGATCGTGTTCGTGGGGGTTCGCGCGTGGCCGATCTTCGAGCACAACGGCCTCAGCTGGCTGGGGCCTGGCGGGAGCCTTGAAACGCAGCTCGCGAACATGCAGGCCACGAGCGTGAACGCGCCCGCGGCGGCGTACCACCTGCGCGCTTGGCCGCTCGTCTACGGAACGTTGCTGAGCACCGGCATCGCGGTTGCGCTGGGCATCGTGATCGCGGTGCTGTCGTCGATCTTCATCGTCGAGCTGGCGCCCGCACGGCTGCGCAGGATCGCGATCCCCGTGATCCGCCTGCTGGCGTCGGTGCCGTCGGTCATCTACGGTCTGATCGGCGTCCTCGTGCTGGTGCCGTTCGTCGGCAACCACCTGATCACCGCATCAGAGAAGACCTCGGTGCAAAACTCGGTCGAGCTCACCGGCGAAGGTCTGGCTGTCGTGGTCGTGATCCTGACCCTGATGGTTACGCCGATCATGATCGCCCTGATCTGCGAGGCGCTCTCCTCGGCGCCTACCTCTTGGCGAGAGGGAGCGGTCGCACTCGGTCTCAATCCGCTGCGCGCCGTGCTCGCGGTGACGCTGCGCGCGATCCGCCCGGCAATCGTCGCCGCGGCCGTGCTCGCTACCGCGCGCGCGCTCGGCGAGGCCGTGATGATCCAGATGGTCTCGGGCGGACGCTCGTTCACGCCAAACCTCTCGCACGGGGTACCCACTTTCTTCTTCGAGCCGTTGCGCACGGCCGCGTCGGCGATCGTCGACTATCACGAAGGTATCGGCGCTCCGGCTCTGCGCTCAACGCTGTATGCGTTCGCGGCGCTTCTGCTGTTCTCCGCGTTCGTGCTGTCGGTCTCCGGGTATCTCATAAAGCTGCCCCTGCGCAAGTACCAAGTACGGGCATGAGCACCTTTGCCGGAGATCTGCAGGCGGGACCGTCACCGAGAACCAAGCGCGGCCGGCGCTCCTCGCCCTGGACTTGGCGCTGGGGTGATCGTTTGGTGCTGCTCTGCGCGTGGGTTGCGGGGGTTGGGTTGTGCCTCGTCACGGCGGCGATCGTGATTTACATGGGCTATCGCGGGATTCAGTACCTGCGTCCCGGCCTCCTGCTCAGCCGGCCCGCTCTCAGCACATCGCAAAGCCATAGCGGCGGCATCCTCGATCCGATGATCGGCACGCTGCTGCTGACCGCGATCGGCATCGCGCTTGCCTTCCCGCTAGCCGTGGCCAGTGCGATCTGGGTCGCCGAGTACGGACGGGGTGGGCCGGGACGTGAATCCCTTGCGCGGGTGGTCGAGTCGAGCATCGAGATCGTCGCGGGGACGCCGGACATCGTGCTCGCGCTGTTCGGCCTGGCGATCTTTCAAGTCGGGCTGCTCGCGCCGTTGTCGTTTCGCGCGGAAGGGGGAGGTGTATACGGCAGATCGTTCATAGCGGCAGGGGCGATGATGTCGTTGATCGCCCTGCCACCCCTATTCGTCGCCACCCGGGATGGGCTGAGGGCGGTTCCCGCGCACATGCGCGAGGCAGCATTCGCGCTGGGCAAGACCCGAATCGCGACGATTCGTAGGGTGCTGCTGCCGAGCGTGCGCTCGAACATCGCCACAGGTGTCACGCTCGGTGTCAGCCGCATCATCGGAGACACGGCAATTGTGCTGCTTCTGCTGGGCGAGACGCTGCACATCGAAACTCAGGGATCGGTACCGGTGCTGGGCGTACTGCGTGGGACGGGTTCGTCGCTGACCAGCTACGTATACGACAACTCCCCCGCCGGGGAAAGCGCGGCGCCACAGAAGGCATATGCGGCGGCGTTCGTACTGCTGTTGTTCGTGCTGGGCTTGAACCTGCTCGTGGATCGCATCGGTCGCTCCAGTGCGCAGTCCACCGGTACCTCTGTGGCGGGCGGGGTCGTATGAGCACAAACACATCTCGCAAGCTTTTCCCACAAGGAGGCGAAATGGTGGGGAACCTCATCGATTCTATCGATATCATTAGTCTGATGGAGAAAGTGTCTAATGAGTCCTGAAGAGATGCTGCTCGAGGGTAGGAGCTTCGCTGCGAGCAAACGCGAGGAGTCTGCCGGCGCTCGGCGGGTCCGAGCCGATATGCACGATGGCGACGCGCCCCGCGAGCAGCAGGTGCCGCCCGTACGCACGATCGTGCTCGACCGGCCGCCCGTAGCCGTCGCTCCGCTGCGCGAGCGTAATCCGCTGCGCGAGTCCTCGCAGTTCGCGGCTGGTCCCGAGCGGCTGCGCCTGGAGGAGCTGAGCGTTGACTTTCCCACCAGGCACGCCGTCAAGTCGGTCTCGCTGTCGATCCACCAAGGCGAGGTGCTCGCGCTGATCGGCCCGTCTGGTTGCGGCAAGACGACGCTGCTACGCACGCTCAACCGCCTCACCGAGCTGACACCGGGCGCCTCTCGTGCGGGGCGCATCATGCTGGACGGCGAGGACATCCACGAGCTCCCCGACACGATGCTGAGAGCGCGGGTGGCGATGGTGTTCCAGCAGCCCAACCCGTTCCCGATGTCGATCTTCGACAACGTCGCCTTCGCACTGCGCGAACAGTCGCGCAAGCGTCCGCGCAGGCGCGAGATCGAGCCGCAGGTGATCGAGGCGTTGCAGCGTGCGGGCCTCTACGAGGAGGTCCGTGACGACCTCGACAAGCCGGCGCTGCGCCTCTCCGGCGGTCAGCAGCAGCGGCTGTGCATCGCTCGCGCGATCGCTCTCGGCCCGGAGGTGCTGCTGATGGACGAGCCGTGCAGCGCTCTGGACCCGATCTCGACGGCGACGATCGAGAAGCTGATCGGCGAGCTGCGGCGTGAGCTGGCGGTCGTCGTCGTGACCCACAACCTCGCCCAGGCGCACCGCATCGCGGACAAGGTCGCCTTCATGTATCTCGGCGACCTGATCGAGTACGGCAGCACGGCGCAGGTGTTCGATGAACCACGCGCCACCCGCACACGCGACTACGTGAGGGGCGCGTTCGGATGAGCCTGGCACCCGTTCCCTCCGAGCAGGGAGGGGTGAGCTGCGCGAACTGCTCAGCGCCGCTCGCGCCCGACCAGCGCTACTGTCTGGCGTGCGGGCAGCCCTCCTCGCCCGTGCGGCTTGCATTCCTGGATGTGCTGCAGGCCGAGGCCCAGCCATATGCAGGGAGTCAGGGTTCGGTCGGGTCGTTGCCGTCCACGTATTTGCCTGTTAGCGAGTCAGCCGTGGGAGCGTATGCATGGATGCGCCGCTACTCGGGCCTGTTCGGACTGTTGTCGGTGCTGTTGCTGGCGATCGTCGTCGGTCTCTTGATTGGTCACTGGGTCACCCAGAGCAAAGCGCCCAGTCAGCAGGTGCTGAAGGTGGAGGGTCTCTCCGGCGGTGTTGCGACGCCACTCGCGTCCTCAGGAAGCACGACCGCCGCAAGCGCTACCACGGCAACCGCGACCCCGAAGCCCGCCGCGAGCACCGCATCGAGCAAGGAAAGCGCCAAAACTGAAGCCAAAGAAGTGCAGGAAGCGAAGGCGATCGAAAAGAAACCGCCTCCGAAAGCGATCAAAGTGAACTCGACCAAACTCAGGAAACTCGGCAGCACGACCGGAAAGAAGCACCAGGAAGAAGTCAACTCGCTGGGTGCCCAGCCGATCGAAACGGGTGGCTGATGGGAGCGCTCCTCGCACTACAGCCCGTGGCCGAGCTACGTCGTCGTCGCCACGAGCTCGCTGAGCGTGTAGCCGCGCTGACCTGGGATCTCGGCGGCCTCACCTACGAGATGGCGGTCCGCGACCATTACCGCTTGGATGTGCTCGCCCGCAGGGCCTCGGAGTTGCAGGAGGCCGACGCCCAGCTCGGTGAGGTGCAGCGGCTGCTGGGCGCCGCCGAGGCGGGTATCCACGGTCAGTGTCGCTCCTGCGGTGCGGTGCACAGCCGCGGTGCGGCCTTCTGCTGGCATTGCGGTGCCGCCCTCTTGGTTGAGGCGCGACCGTCGATGCTCCCCGACTCGGTTCATTCAGCCGATCGGGAATAGAACGGGGGCGGGTCAAGGAGCAATTTTCGTCCAGACGGGTCGCCTGAGGACCTCACTGTCGCATAGCGTGCCTGGTGTGCCGCCGCACCTGTCCCTACCACGACGTCTTGCTGCCCTGCGTCGGTGGCTCTGTACGACCGCGGCAGGGGTGATCCTCATCGCCGGGTCCGTTTCTGCCCCGGCGTTTGCGCTCGTCGGCCCGCACGAGTACTCCTGCCCGCTCTTCCCAGCGAGTAACCCACTCAACCGGGATATCTCACATGCTCCGGTGGATCCCAGATCGGCGGCGTACATTGCCAGCATCGGGCTGAGTGGGCACCTGCATCCGGACTTCGGCAGCAACCCGAGCTACGGCATCCCATACACGGTTGTCGGTGCCCACCAGCCGAAGGTGCCGATCAAGTTCAGCGAATATGGCGAAGAATCAAATCCGGGGCCGTATCCGATCCCGCCGAACGCGCCCGTCGAGGGAGCGGGCGAAGCTGGCGACAGGCATGTGCTGGTATTGCAGAAGGGCAGGGGCAGCTGCAGGCTGTATGAGCTGTACGCCGCGCGCCGCAGCGGAGCCGGTTGGGAAGCGGGCTCGGGCGCCGTGTTCGACCTGCGCTCAAACGCGCTGCGCCCCGAAGGCTGGACCTCGGCCGACGCGGCTGGCCTGCCAATCTTCCCCCTGCTCGTGCGCTATCCGGAGGTCAGGGCCGGTCAGATCGGCCATGCGTTGCGCGTGACCGTGGAGCGAACACAGCGCGGGTACATCCACCCGGCGACGCACTTCGCCTCCAGCAGCTCCGATCCCAACCTGCCGCCAATGGGGTTGCGGCTGCGTTTGAAGGCGGGGTACAGCCTCGCCGGCTTTCACGGCGAGTCGCTGGTGGTGTTGCGGGCGCTGAAGCGCTACGGGCTGATCGTGGCCGACAACGGCTCGAGCTGGTACATCACCGGCGCGCCCGATTCTCGCTGGAACGACGAAGATTTGGAACAGATCAAGCGGGTCCCGGGGTCTGCGTTTGAGGCGGTCCAGACCGGACCGGTCCTCCACCGCGGTTAGGGCTGAGGCTCGGCCGGGGTGGCCGGAGGCGTGGCTGGCCCAGCCACCGGCGGAGCCTGGGCAGGCGCCTGCGGTTGCTGTGCTGCCGGAGTCAGTGCCGACTGCTGCTGGCTGGGCTCCGGCCGGTCGGAGCCGCCGCTGATCGAGTCCTTGAACTCACGCATTCCGCTCCCCAGCGAACGCCCGATCTCGGGAAGTCGCTTGGCACCGAACACCAACAGCAGGACCACCACCAGGATCGCTATATGAGATGGATTCTCGAGTCCCATTGCCACAAGTCTACGCCCTTCACAGGGTGTACGGATCATTTTTTCTGAGCTGGGTGAGCGCCCGGCGCACCAGCTGTGCTGCGATCACGAGCAGCAGCAGCGCGAACGCTCCCCGGAGCACGGCTCCCGAGAGGATGTTCGCGAGGGCAACGCCGCCCGCCACGCCCACGATCGAGAGCAGGCCGATCTGCAGCGCGTCAGAACGCCGCACGTTTCCATAGCGATCCTGGGTGAGTGCTCCGACCAGCGCAACCGGGACGATCGCCAGCAGCGAGGTGGCCTCCGCCTGGTGCTGGCTCAGCCCGAGGATGACCACGAGCCCCGGCACGAACAGCACGCCGCCGCCCACCCCCAAGAGGCCCCCGAGCACCCCCGCCACGAGGCCGAGCGCGGCGAGCTCGAGCGCGATTGTGAGCGAGCCGGTCATTCGAGCAGCAGCTCCACCGCCGCGGCCACCAGCACCGCGGCGAACAGGAGCATGATCGAGCGGCCGGCAAGCCGTTGCTGCAGCCACGCACCGATCAGCACGCCGCCGGTGGCGGGCACGCCGATCGCCAGCGCGTCGAGCAGCCGCAGGTTGCCGTATGCGGCCTGCACGGCGCTGGCGAACGCCGCGATGAACACGATCGCCGCCAGCGAGGTGCCGGTCGCCTCGCGCTCGTGATAGCCGAGCCACAGCACGAGCAGCGGCACGATCACGGAGCCGCCGCCGACCCCGAAGACCCCGCTGAACAGCCCCGCGGCCGTTCCGATCGCGATCAGCTCGAGCGTTCGCTGCCGCGAACGATCGCTGCTCGTCCCCTCCCGCTCAGCAAGCACGCGTGCGAGAGGACTCATCAGCCACCATGCGCGCCATACTAGACATCGTGTCGCCCGCTGCCACGCTCGTGGAGGCGCTTGAGCCACTACGTTCCGACCCCCACCACGGTGCCGTTTTGCTGGACATCGACGGTACCCTCGCGCCGATCGTCCGGCATGCCGCGGACGCACACGTCCCCGAGGCGACGCGCGCGCTGTTGATCGAGATCGCCAAGCGTTACGGAGTCGTGGGCTGCGTCAGCGGCCGCCGCGCGGCTACCGCCCGCCAGATTGTGGCGATCGGCACGATCGCCTACGTCGGTAACCACGGCGGGGAGCTCCTGCGCCCGCGAGCTACTCGCCCTGAGGTCAACCCCGATCTCGCCGCGTGGACCGCGCGCGTGCGGGAGTTCGCCGCGCGCGCCTACACCAACGAGCACCAGCGCATCAGGGTGCGAAGCGAGGACAAGGACACGATCGCGGCCTTCCACTGGCGCGGAGCTCCCGACGAGGACGGCGCCGCACAGGCGGTGCAGGAAATCGCGCGGCAAGCCGAAGAGGAGGGCTTCGCGGTGCACTGGGGGCGCAAGGTGCTCGAGGTGCGCCCGCCGGTCATGCTCGACAAGGGACTCGGTATCGAGGCGCTGCTGCGCGGCACGGAGGTCGCCGTCGCGCTGTATGTCGGCGACGACACGACCGACCTCGATGCCTTCCGTGGGCTGCGCTCGCTTGTAAAGGATGGAGCTTTGACCACCGCCATCTGCGCGGCGGTCAGCTCTGATGAAGCTCCTCCGGAGCTGGCAGTAGAGGCCGACCTCCTGCTCGACGGCACCGACGGCGTGCGCGGTCTGCTCGAGGCGCTGTTGTAGTTGTCAAGTGCGCTTCGTCGACTTCCTCAAGACCACCGTTCTGCTCAGCGCCGGCGCGGCCACCGCGCTCGGCGCGGTCACCATCCTCGCGGCTGGGCAAAGCTCCAACACGCTGCTGGCGCCGGTCGCAGTGGGCTGGTGGGTCCTCGCAGCCCTCGTTGGCCTGCGTCTGGGTAGGCGGGCCGAGACGAACCCGCCGATCGCGCGCCTGCTCGCCGGTGCCAAGGCCACGACCACGCTGCCCGAGCATCATCCGGGCGCGATCCTCATCAACCGGTTGTGGCCGCTGCTGCTGTTCACGCTGCTGGCAGGTGGCCTGGCCTTCCTCGCTCCCCAGATCCCTGGCATCGCCGCGGGCTTCGCGATCATCTGGGCGCTGGCATGGCGGCGCCAGGATGCAGCGGTGGCAGCGATTGAGGAGCGCGACGGCGTGTGCTTCTACGTGCGCCGTACTTCTCCCGTGCGCCCGATGGCGCTCGAGCGCGCGCCCGGCTTCAAGACGCTGCGCCCCGAACATGTGAATGGCGCCGTTACCTAGATGACAGCGGCACACGGGGTGGACGTGCTGATCGTCTCGCTGGGCTCCACCGCGGGCCTGCGCGCAGCCGACGCGGAGCTTGAACAGTCGCTGCGCCGGGCCGGCGCGAGCGCAGCGGTCGTCGAGACCTCGCCGCCACCACCGATGCGCACACTCGCCCTGACCGATTTGGGGTGGGCGCTCGCCGCCCGCCGTGCGGCGCGCGGCGAGCTCGACCGCTTGGCACCGCGCGCGGTGATCTACTCGAGCACCACCGCCGCGCTGCTGTGGCCACGTGTGGGAGCGATCCGCTTCGACGCGAGCACTCGGGGCAACCGGCGGGGGCGCCATGGCCTGTGGCAACGGCCACTTGAGCGCCGCCGCCTGGGTCAGGCTCCGCTGCTGCTCCCGTGGAGCGATGCAGGCCTGCGCGAGGCGCCCGGCGTGGCGTCGCGCGGCGAACGTGCGCTCGTGCTCCCCGTCCCCGTCGAGCTGTCGGGACCGATCGATGGAGTACGCGACATCGCCGCGGTCACGTATGCGGCTAACCCCAAGAAGAAGGGTCTTGACCGCGTGCTGCAGGCCTGGCGAGAGGCGCGGCGCCCTGGCGAGGAACTGCTCGTGATGGGCGCCGATGCCGAGGAGCTTCGGGCCGGGGTACGTGCCGTTGGCATGCTCCCCTACGAGGAGTACCGCGGATTGCTACGCCGTGCCCGCGTGTTCGTCTGCGCCCCGCGCCGCGAGGACTACGGGATCGCCCAGCTCGAGGCGCTTGCCGACGGCGCTCAGCTCGTCACGACCGAAGCGCCCGGGCCCTACGCAGCGCTGGCGGTCGCGCGGGATCTCGACGCGCGCCTGGTCGGCGAGGAGCTCGCGCCGGCCCTGCGCACGGCGCTCGACGATCCCCTAGAGGGTTACGCCGCCCGGTCGCGCGAGGCGCTCGAGCCGTTCAGCCGAGAGGCGGCAGACCGGGTGGTCGCCGAGCAGCTACTGCCTCGCCTGCTTGGCTAGCTCGGCCCAGGGCCGCGTGTTGGCGACATCCGCGGCGGTCGGCCAGGCGCGGCGCGCGGTGGCGATCCCCCAGCGCATGTTGGCCAGGGTGGCGGTGCGGTGGGCGTCGGAGTCGATCAGGATCGAGACGCCGGCGCGGGCGGCGGCGCGGGCGTGCACGTCGGAGAGGTCGCGGCGCTCGGGGTTGGCGTTTATCTCGAGCATCGTTCCAGTGCGGGCCGCCGCAGCGAAAATGGCCTCGAGGTCGATCGAGTAGGGGGCCCGGCGCTCGATCAGGCGGCCGGTGGGGTGGCCGATGGCGCGCACGAGCGGATGCTCGATCGCGGCGATCACACGCTCGGTCATGCGTTGCTCGCCAGTACTGAAGGCGGTGTGCACACTGGCGATCACCCAGTCGAGCTCGCCCAGCAGCTCGTTGTCGTAGTCGAGCGAGCCATCGGGTAGGATGTTGACCTCGCTGCCCGCCAGCAGCTCGATGCCCTCCACCCGCTCGTTCGCCTGGCGCACGAACTCGATCTGGCGGCGCAACTGTTCCGGGGAGACGTCATTGCCGAAGCCGTGTGAGGCAGAGTGGTCGGTGATCGCGAGGTACTCATATCCCCGCTCGCGGGCCGCTAGGCCCATCTCCTCAATCGTGTTGTGGCCGTCGGAGGCGATCGTGTGGCTGTGCAGGTCGCCGCGGATGTCTCCCAGCTCGATCAACCGCGGCAGCCCGCCGGGGGTGCGCGCGGCCTCCAGCTCTCCCCGGTGTTCGCGCAGCTCCGGCTGGATGTAGGCGAGGCCGAGGCGGCGATAGATCTCCTCCTCGGTCGCGTGCGTTTCGATGGTGCCGGTTGCGTCGTCAAGGATCCCGTACTCAGAGACGTGCAGGCCCTGCCTGACGGCCGTTTCACGCAGCGCCGCGTTGTGAGGACCCGAGCCGGTGAAGTGCGCCAGCAGGTTGCCGAGCTGACCGGGTTTGGCGATCCGCAGGTCGACCGCGATGCCCGCATGGGTACGGGCTCTGGCTCCAGCCTTGCCAGCAGAGCTGACGTTGTCGATCTCCTCGAGCTTGTTGAGGCTCTTCGCGAGCGCGGCCGGACGGGTCGTAGTGGCAATCAGGTCGATGTCCTTGACGCTGTCCGCCATCCGGCGGGCGGACCCCGCGATCTGCACCTGCGTGCCCTCGCCTCCCCGCCCGGTCAAGCCGGCGGTGAGCATCTCGCCCAGCTCGAGCGCTCGCGGCAGCAGCAGGCGCCCGCCCCCCTGCTCCGGGGAGTGGGCGGGCATTCGGTCGAGTGCCGCGAGCACGCTTGTCTCGAACTTCGCGCCGAACCCTCGTACGGCTTGCAGGCGCTGCGCCAGCGCGGCCTCGCGCAGCGTCTCAGGCGAGTCGATCCCCAGCTCTGTGTAGAGCAGCCGCGCCCGCTTGGCCCCGAGGCCAGGTAGCCGTGTGATCTCGATCAGGCCCGGAGGAAACTGCGCGCGCAGCCGCTCGGTCGAGGGGGTTGTGCCGGTCTCGAGCAGCGTGAGGATCTTCTGCTCGAGCGTCTTGCCGATCCCCGGCAGCTCGATCGCCCGGCCCGCGCGCGCCAGCGCCGCGACCGACACGGATGCCTCGCGAACCGCCTTGGCCGCATTGCGGTAGGCCTGCACGCGGTGGACGATTGCCCCGTCGAGCTCGTACAGGTCGCCCAGCTCCCCGAGGGCATCGGCGATCGTAGCGTTCGGCAGGTGCCACTGCTCTAGGGTACGGCGACTTATGACCGGCGCGGCGTGGCTCATCCTCCCGACCTACAACGAGGCCGAGAACGTCGAGGCGATCGTCCTCGCCGCCGGTGAGGTGCTTGCCGGCGCGGGACCCGAGGGCTTCCGCGTGCTCGTCGTCGATGACGGCTCGCCCGACGGCACGGGAGAGATCGCCGATCGCCTCGCCGGGGAGCACGACTGGGTGGAAGTGCTCCATCGCAGCGAGAAGGAAGGCATCGGTCCGGCCTACCTCGCGGGCTTTCGCCATGCGCTCGATCACGGCGCGGGGTATGTGATGGAGATGGACTCAGACTTCTCCCACGATCCCGCCGACCTCGCCCGGCTGCTTGGAGCCGTGACAGCGGGCGCCGATTTGGCGCTCGGCTCGCGCTACGTGCCCGGTGGCGGGGTGACCGACTGGGGGTTGTTGCGGCGCTTCGTCAGCGAGGGCGGCTCGACCTATGCGCGCCTCGTGCTTGGCCTGCATGTGCGCGATCTGACCGGCGGGTTCAAGTGCTTTCGCCGCGAGGTACTCGAAGCGATCGACTTCGACACCGTGCGCTCCCAGGGTTATGCCTTCCAGGTCGAGCTGACCTACCGCGCCGTTCGTGCCAGCTTTAGCGTGGTCGAGGTGCCGATCGTCTTCAAAGACCGCCAGGCCGGTCAGAGCAAGATGTCCTGGCGGATCGCCGCCGAGGCGATGTGGCTCGTGCCGCTACTGCGCTTCAGGTAAAGCGCTCGTCGGCCGATGCAGAGGCGATGGACGATGTCTCGGCCTACGCGCTGGCCCACGGCGTGCGTCACACCCGCGCCACGCTGCGCGCCTGGCAGCGGACTCCCGGTGCCGTGCTGGGACGCTGGGCTGCAGGCTCGGCCGTGGCCGCCACCGGCCTGCTGTGCGCGGTGTGGCTCATCTCGACGCTGTTCGGCGGTTACCAGCAGGTGATCACCCTGCAGCCGCCGTTTGCGGTCGGCGATGGCGGCGATGTGGTGAACGTGCTGCGGCGCAATCTGCTCGTGCTGGCCCTGCACGCGATGGCGTGCGTCGCGGGATTCATCGCGGGCAGCTCGCTGCCGCTGCAGGCGGAGCATCATCACGGTGTCTCCCGCTGGGTGCACGAACACGGCGGGCGGATCGCGATCGCCTTTGTCGTGGCCGCGACGACCTTCTCGCTGAGCGCGCAGGCCTATGTGCTGGGGCACACGCTGGCCGGTGTCTCCGGCTTTCTGAGAGTCTCACCGGGCCTCTTGCTGCTGGGGGTGCTCCCGCACGCGCTCCCCGAGCTGGTCGCGCTGTTCCTGCCGCTGGCGGCATGGATCATCGCCAGCCGCCGTGGCGAGTGGGAGCAGCTGCTGGCCGCCACGCTCGTGACCGTCGCGGTCGCGCGTGCCGGTGCTCGTGGTCGCGGCCTTCATCGAGGTCTACGTATCCCCGCACCTGTTCAGTGTGCTCACCGGCATCCATCCGCCGATCGTGCGTAACTCCGACGGCTGGATGGTGACCGTCCACTGACACACGCTCGTCCTCGCCCCGCGCTCCGGAGGCTCTTACTACATTTTGTATAGTGGTGAGAGATAAGAGGAACGCAATCAAGGAGACCCCATGGCAGGCACTCTGAGCGAAGTCACAGACACCAACTTCCAGGCCGAGGTGATCGAGTCCGAGGGCCCTGTGCTCGTTGACTTCTGGGCGCCTTGGTGCGGTCCCTGCCGCGTCGTGGCGCCGGTGCTCGAGGAGATCGCCTCTGAGCGCCCGGACCTGCGCGTCGTCAAGCTGAACATCGACGAGAACCAGCAGACCGCGGCTCAGTTCCAGGTGCTGTCGATCCCGACGATGATCCTGTTCAAAGGCGGTCAGCCGGTCAAGACGGTGATCGGCGCCTACCCGAAGAAGAAGCTCGAGCAGGAGCTGGAGCCAGCGCTCACCGCGGCCTAGCCGCTCGGCTCAGGCTGATGCTCAGCTGCAGGCCGCCGGTCTCGGTCTGCTCTGAGTAGTCCATCCCGGCGGAGGCTTCCGCCGGGTCGTCGCCGAGCTCGAGCCCGGCGGCAAGCGTCTCGCGTGCCAGGTAGTCGCGGAACCGCTCCGCGGCCTCGATCAGGGTGGGGTCGCCTTTGAGGGCCAGCTCGATGCGGTCCTCGACCTGTAGGCCCGCGGTCTTGCGCGCGTTCTGCACGGCGTGGACGATCTCTCGCGCGTAGCCCTCGATGAGCAGGTCGTTGTCGATTGCGAGGTCCAGGGCGACCGCGTGGGTGCCCTCGCGCTCGACGCAGTAGCCCTCGGGGGCGCGCATCGTGAGGATCAGATCCTCCGCCGAGAGCGTGTGCTCGCGTCCCTGCACCCCGATCCCGATCGCGGTGCCGTCGCGAATACTGGCCGCCACGTGGGCGGGGTCGAGCACCCCGATCGCCGCTGCCGCCAGCGGCATGTCCCTGCCGAACAGGGGTCCCAGGGTTCGGTAGTTGGCCTTCACCTCATAGGAGCCCAGCTCCTCCGCGGCAGCCACGAAGCGGACGGCGCGGACGTTCAGCTCGTCGCGCACGACGTCGGCGAGGCGTTCGATCGCGGCGCGCTCGCGCCCGTCTGCCACGATGACGGCCTCGCCGAGTGGCTGGCGTACCTTGATCTTGGCCTTGCCGCGGGCACCCAGCCCGAGGCGGACGGTTTCGCGCGCGAGGGCCATGGCTTGCTCGAGGTCCTCGTCGCGTGGTGCGATCTCCTCTGGCCGGGGGAAGTCGCACAGGTGGACGCTGTCCAGGCCGCCGTCGAGGTTGTCGTAGATCTCATCGGCCATGAACGGGCACAGCGGGGCCAGCAGCTTGGAGACGGTCAAAAGGCACGTACGCAGCGTGCGGAAGGCGTCCTGCTCCCCGTCCCAGAAGCGCCGGCGCGAGCGGCGGACATACCAGTTGGACAGCTCATCGACGAGTGCCGCGATGGCGCGGCCGGCGGACGTGGCGTCGTAGGCGTCCAGTCGCTCAGTCACGTACTCCACCGTGCCGGCAGTCCGCGACAGCGCCCAGCGGTCGAGATCATCGGTGAGCCCGGCTTGCTCTGGGGCCTCGCCGAGGACGGAGGCGTTGGCTTGCGCGTAAAGGACATAGAAGAAGTACGTGGACCACAGCTGCTTGAGGAACAGGCGTACGCCCTCGCCGATCGCCTCAGCCGAGAAGCGGTATCCGTCCCACGGTTGCTTGGAGGTGAAGAAGTACCAGCGGAAGGCATCCGCGCCGTAGGCGTCGAGTACCTGCCAGGGCTCGACCGTGTTCCCCTTGGACTTCGACATCTTCTGACCGTCCTCGTCGAGGATCAGCCCGAGGCATACGACGTTCCTGTACGGCGCCTGCTTACCCAGCAGAGTGGCGATCGCCAGCAGCGAGTAGAACCAGCCGCGCGTCTGGTCCTGGGCCTCACAGATGAAGTCCGCCGGGAAGCTCTGCTCGAAGAGCTCCTGGTTCTCGAACGGGAAGTGGTGCTGGGCGAACGGCATCGCGCCGGAGTCAAACCACACGTCGATCACCTCCGGCACGCGCCTCATCGGCTGCTCGCAGCCGGGCTCAGCGCAGGCGATCGAGAGATCGTCGACGTAAGGGCGATGGTGATCCTCGAGCGCCGTCCCCGACAGATCGGCCAGTTCGGAGAATGAGCCGATCACGCGGAAGTGTCCGTTTGTGCAGCGCCACACCGGCAGCGGTGTGCCCCAGTAGCGCTCGCGTGAGAGCGCCCAGTCGACGTTGCCCGCCAGCCAGTCGCCGAAACGCCCGTGCTTGACGTGCGGCGGATACCAGTTGACGGTCTCGTTGCTCGCCAGCAGCTGCGCCCGCAGCTTCGAGGTCGCGATGTACCAGGACGGTTTGGCGTAGTAGAGCAGCGGCGTGCCGCAGCGCCAGCAGTGCGGGTAGGAGTGCTCGTAGTCTTGGGCGCGCAGCAGCAGACCGCGCGCGTCGAGGTCGGAGATCAGCTCCTCGGTGAGGGCCGGGTCCTTGACGAAGCGTCCCTCATAGGACTCCCCGTCGCTGGACGATCTTCGATCGGTCAGTACGCGGCCGTCGTAGGTGCCGTCTGGGCGCACCGGGTTATAGAGCGTGTCCGCCTGCGTCGGATCGAACGGCACCTCCGGGGACGCCGCGGCAACGCGATAGTCGTCTTCGCCGAAGGCGGGCGCGAGGTGGACGATGCCCGTCCCGTCCTGGGTCGTGACGAAGGAGTCGGCGAGGATCGGGAAGGGACCGGGCTCACGATCCTTCAGGTTGAAGACCGGTCCCTCATAGGAGCCGTATCGCTGCACCAGCTCATTACCCGTGAAGCGATCCAGCACCTCGATCTCATCACCCAGCACCGGCCCAATACGGTCCTCGGCAAGCACGAACATCTCATCCCCGAGCCTCACCTTGGCATACCTCGCCGTGGGCGAAACCGCTACCGCCACGTTTCCCGGGAGTGTCCAGGGCGTGGTCGTCCACACCAGCAGCTTCTCCTCGCCGGGTGGGTGGGCTCCTGTTATCCGAAGCTTCAGGAAGACGCTCGGATCGACGACGTCCTCATACCCGAGTGCGACCTCGTGAGAAGAGAGCGTGGTCTGACAGCGGGGGCAGTACGGGACCACCTTGTGGCCCTCGTAGAGGAGCCCGCGCTCGTGAATCTGGGCGAGCGCCCACCAGACCGACTCGATATAGGACTCATCGAGCGTGCGGTAGGCGCCCTCGAGGTCGAGCCAGAAGCCGATTCGCTCAGTTAGCCGGTTCCACTCCTCCAGGAACTCGAACACCGACGCCCGGCACTCCGCATTGAAGCGCTCGATGCCAATCTTCTCCTCGATCTCAGCCTTGGAGGAGATGCCGAGCTTTTGTTCGACCGCGATCTCCACCGGCAGCCCGTGACAGTCCCAGCCACCCTTGCGCTGCACCTGGTGGCCGCGCATCGTCTGGAAGCGTGGGTAGATGTCCTTGAAGACCCGTGAGAGGACGTGGTGGGAGCCCGGCGGGCCGTTGGCGGTGGGCGGGCCCTCGTAGAAGACCCACTGCTTGGCCCCTTCCCGTATGCGCAGCGACTCAGCGAATACGTTGCGCTCGCGCCAGCGCTCGAGTACCTCGAGCTCGAGTGCAGGCAGCTCTTGGCGCGGGTCGACCGCATGGCGGGGGATCAGCAGGGGTTTTTCAGGGGCGCTCACGGGCGGCCCATTGTAAGTGGGGCCTCCCGCGGGTCCTTACGATGCAATTATGAGACTGCGTCTCTATCACCATCCCGACGGCGCGCGTGTTGCCTACCGGGAGTTCGGCGCGGGGCCACCACTCGCGCTGCTGCACAGCGGACTGCTCTCTCACAAGGAGTGGGAGCCCGCCGCCCAGCAGCTGGCGGATCGCTTTCGCGTGGTGCTCCCCGACCTTCCCCTCCACGGCGACTCCGAGCACCGTCCTCGTCATCCCTACACGCTCAACTGGTTCGCCGAGGTGCTCGGCGGCTTCTCCGCCGAGGTGCTCGGATCCAGACCCCTGCTGGCCGGTCACGACGCCGGCGCCGAGATTCTCATGCACGCCGTCCTGCGCGGATATGTCAGGCCATCGCGCCTCGTGCTGATGGGAAACCGCCTGCACACCACGCCATCCAACGAACGCGTGCGCGGCGCCTGGCAGCTCGGTGCGCGCGCTGCCGCGGTGCCCGGGCTCGACGGCCTGCTCTCCTATGCGGCGCGAGCTGTGTTCGCACCAGAGCGCGGTATGCGCCTGTCCGTGCGTGGCAATCCGGCCGCCGCCGATCTCGTCCGTCACGCCTTCGCCGGCGTTCCCGGCAACTCGAGCCTCGCGCGCTCATGGGCCCGGTGCGCGCGCAGCTGGCCGCGCGGGGCACAGACTCACCTGTTGGAGCTCTATCCGCGCCTGGACATGCCGGTACTGCTGCTGTGGGCTGACCAGGACCGCCTGCACCCGCTCGTGGGCGCCGAAGAGGCATTGGCCCTGCTGCCCAATGGCCAGCTGCGCGTGCTCCAGAGCACGGGTTTCCTGATGGCCTACGACGACCCCGTAGGTCTCGCACGCGAGCTGACCGCCTTTTGCGGATAACGTGTCGCGCCGCCACCTGACAAGGAGAATCGATGACTGAGAAGCAGCTGTGGGGCGGAGAGACGAGCAAGGCCGTCGAGAACTTCCCGATCTCGGGTGAGACGATGCCCGTGTCGGTGATCCACTGGTTGGCGCGGTTGAAGGGCGCGGCGGCAGCAGTCAACGGTGAGCTGGGGCTGTTGGACAAAGGCCGGGCGAGAAGCATCGAGAAGGCGGCGCGCGAAATCGCCGAAGGCTCACACGACGCGCAATTCCCGATCGATGTGTTCCAGACGGGCTCGGGGACATCGACAAATACGAACGCGAATGAGGTGATCGCCAGGCTGGCCGGCGAGAAGGTGCACGCCAACGACCACGTGAACATGGGCCAGAGCTCAAATGATGTGTTTCCCTCGGCCGTGCACCTCGCCGCGTTGGATGTCGCCCAGAACGAGCTGCTGCCCGCGCTCAAGGAGCTCGAACGCTCCTTTGCGAAAAAGGCGAAGAGCTTCCAGAACGTCGTCAAGTCCGGGCGCACCCACCTGATGGATGCGGTGCCCGTCACGCTCGGTCAGGAGTTCGGAGGGTACGCCGCCCAGATGGCGCTGGGCCAAGAGCGGGTAAGCGCGGCGCTTACCCACGTGGGTCAGATCCCGCTAGGGGGGACAGCAACGGGGACGGGTCTGAACACGCACGCGAAGTTCGCTGAGAAGGTACGCGCCCGCCTGAAGAAAGAGTCGGGCTTGAAGCAGATTGCCCCGCCAAAGGACCCGTTCGAGGCGCAGGGGAACCGTGACGCCCTCGTCGAGCTGTCCGGCGCACTGAAGGTCCTCGCCGTCTCGCTGAGCAAGATCGCCGGCGACCTCGCCCTGATGGGCTCCGGCCCGCGCGCCGGCATCGGCGAGCTCCTGCTGCCGGAGTTGCAGAAGGGCTCCTCGATCATGCCGGGCAAGGTCAACCCCGTGATCCCGGAGGTCGTCCTACAGGTCTCTGCCCAAGTGATCGGGAACGACACCGCGATCACGATCGGCGGAATGCAGGGACAGTTCGAGCTGAACGTGCGCATCCCGCTGATCGCGCGCAACCTGCTCGAATCGCTGCGTCTGCTCTCAGCGACCTCACGCGTGTTCGCCGAGAAGTGCGTCGACGGCGTCGAGGCCAACAGGGCTGGCACGAAGGCCTCCGCTGGGGCGACTCTGGCCGTGGCAACGGCGCTCAACGGCGCGATCGGCTACGACAAGGGGACGGTCATCGTGCAGAAGGCAACCGCCTCCGGGCGCCCGCTGCGCGAGGTCGCGCTGGAGGAGGGGGTCGACGCGAAGCTGTATGACGCAACGATCGACCTGCGCAAGATCGCACGGGGAAATCAGTAGGAGCAGCGCCCACCGCGAAGGCGGTAGACGGTCATTTCCGGCCCTGGGCGGTGGAACGCGAGCGGGTAGTAGTCGAACGTCCAGTCAAAGCTGAATGGGATGGGACCCTTCCCGGGAGCGTATGGAGAGGCTCGGTAGACGACTTGGGCTTGCTGGGCCAGGGCTCGGTAGTAAGCGATCGCATCCGGCACGATCTTGGGATCGGCAAATGCCCGCCCGGATTGGGTGGAGCCGCTAATAACCCAGCAATAGCCGTGCTGCTCGTAGTAGGGGATCAACGCGGGCCCGAGCGTGCGCTCGTAGTTTTCCAGCAGCACGGTTCTGTGCGGGGGTTCGGGCATTCCGGTCGCGGGGTCAAGGACAAGGCGCAGAGTGGGGTACTTCAGCCAGCGCGTGCGGGTGGGCGGGACTCCGTCAGTGACCCCGCCAGTGTCGTTCGAGCCAGGCGTTGGGGACCACGGGCTCGACCACGATCCGCGCACCCACGGGTATGTGTTCCACCACCCAGGCGCGAGCGAGGTTGCGGGTGTCCGCACGCGACAGAACCAAACCCGAGTGAATGCTGTACACGAGACCCTGCGCCGCCAGCGCAATGACCGCTACCGCGACGAAGCCGAGACGCAGCCGCGGCGCATGCCGTGTGGCCCAGCCGGTCACCTCCAGTGCGAAGCTCGCCGCCAGCAGACAGACGATCGGGAAAATCGGTAGCAGCCAGCGGCCGAAGTAGCGCCCCTGCAGGCTCAGAAACGCGAGATACAGCACGGCCACCGGCACGAGCACCCAACCGAGCCGCCGTTGTCGCAGCCAGATGGTCACTGCTCCCCCGAGGGCCGCCAGCGCGGGAACCCACCCGAGCCCCCAGGCGAACGACCACAGATAATAGGAGAAGCTGCCCTGCCCGGGGCCGCCTATCCAAGAGGCATGCGAGGATTCGGTGTAGCTGGACTGACGTTCCAGGTCCGCGCGGAAGCTGTGGAAATCGAGCACCGAGAACGGATTGGCGATCAGAAAAGCGCCCAGCGCGACGAGCAGGGCGACACCCACGCCGCCCGCCACGTCTCGCCGGGTGTCCGCTTTTGAGTCGCGATATTGTGCCACGGCCGCGGCGAGCAACGGGAGGACCATCACGCCGGCCGTGTACTTCGTCGCGGCGGCGAGACCCAGGCCGATCCCCGCCAGGAGGTAGTCGAGCAGGCGCCCCCGGCGCAATACGCCGGCCGTGCCGAGCAGCGAGAGCGTCAGCGGGGCGAGCGTCGGCACGTCGTTGAGCGCGAGGCGCCCGTAGAGGACCGGCAGGAACGCCACGGCCATCAAGGCCGCCGCGAACAGGCCGACACCGCGGTTGAAAAGGCGGGCGCCCACGAGATAGAGCAGCCAGACAGAGGCCGTCCCGAGCAACGCCACCGTCACCCTTGCCAGGAGGAAGAAGTGGTCCGGATGCAGCGCAAACTCGTGCGAGACGCTCGCTCCGCCGCCGAACCAGACGGCGAAGACGACATGCAGCAGGTAGGTCAGCGCCGGGGGGTTGATGAAGTAGTGGGGATTCAGGCCGTGGTGAAACATCGCCACCGCCTCGGGCACGAAGTGTCCGTACTCGTCCACGTTGTAGACGTACGGAAGCCCCTGCTTGATGCCCCACAGGCGCAGGGCTAAAGCAACCACCAGCACGAGCGAAAGCGGACCCCAGTAGCGCCATCGCCCGTTGTGCATCGCCCGCATCCTATGCTGCCCAGCGGGCCCCTGGCGCATCGCGACTTTCGGGCGGATAGGCTGTTTCGGTGGCTGTGATCACGACCCTCCGCCAGCGCCTTCTCGCCGCCGCGCTGCTCGCCTGCGGCCTGTCGCTAGCGCCCGGCGCCACCGTCCCCGCCGCGATTTCTGCTCGCTCCACGCATCAGCCTGTGGCCCACGCCGCAGCCTCATACAAGGTGGGCATTGCGGATGAGAAGACCGAGATGTTCTCCGATCAGCTGTGGCAGCGGCTGCACACCCACATCACTCGCTTCATCGTTCCCTATGACGCGGCCGTGCGGTCCTACTCGCTGTCGCTCGCAAGAGCTTGGATCGGAGCCGCCGAAGCACAGCACCAGCAGGTGCTGGTGGCCTTCTATCACTCCGAGTACACGCCGACACGCATGCCGAGTGTCGCGTCGTACGAACATGACATAAAGAAATTCATCAAGCTGTTCCCGAAAGTTCACCAGTACCAGCCGTGGAACGAGACCAACCGGGGCAACGTCCGCTACACATACGAGCGCTTCAACAGCCCCACGGCGGCCGAATCGGCGAAGTACTACCAGGCGCTCAGGCGCGTCTGCGGCAAATGCACGATCCTCGGCCTCGACATCCTCGACCAGGCGGAAGTGGGTCCCACGCTTACCTACATCGCCGAATTCAAAGCTGAGCTCCATCACCTGCAAGTGCCCACGCCAACGCTGTGGGGGCTGCACGACTACTCGGACACCAACCGCTTCTCGAGCACCCGCACGCGCGCGATCCTGGCGGCGGTGCCGGGAGACGTCTGGCTGACCGAGACCGGCGGGATCGTGAAATTCGGCGGCGCCTTTCCCAACAACCGCGGCTCGGGCCTGGCGCGCGCGGCGAAGGCGCTCGGTTACATGTTCGGCCTTGCCTCCACAAACTCGCGGATCAGGCGCCTATATGTCTACCAGTGGACCGGCGGCACGTCCTCGACGATCTTCGATTCGGGGCTGACCGACGCTCGTCACCATCCGCGCCCCGGCTATGTGATCGTGTGCGCACACATGCATGTGGTGCACTGCAGGGTGAAGGTCAGCTCGCACTGAGTCTCGAGGGCGCAACTTCCCCTGCGCTAGGGTGTCTCAGCCTAATGTGCGCCTGATGTGCCCGCCTTTGCAATGGCGGCATAGGCTGCTCCTCCGCGAGCACGTCCAGCGCGTCCCGTAAGCAACGACCGAATCGAGGGCCGATGTCGCGTATCCGCATACTTCTTTGTGCATCGCTCGCTTGCTCGGCGCTTGCGTCGGGCGTAATCGGCACCGGCCAGGCGCAGGCCTCGAGCGCTCAAAAGATGTACTTCGAGGGCTCGACCGATCTGCTCAACCCAACCACGCGTCCCGCCGCGCTCGTGGCGCTGCAGACGCTCGGCGTGAAAGCGCTGCGCGTGGAGCTCAGCTGGTACTCGGTCGCGCCCGCGCCCACCAGCGCGACGAAGCCAAGCTTCGATGCGACCAACCCCGGCAGCTACAACTGGGGCCAGTACGACATCCTGCTCGCCGAAGCCAAGCGGCTGGGCTGGCAGGTACTCCTGACCGTCACCGCGCCGGTGCCGCGATGGGCCACGGCAAACAAGAAAGCCCCCTACACCTACCGGCCCGACCTGCTCAACTTCCAGGAATTCATGACCGCCGTGGCGCGTCACTACGGCTCGGAGGTCTCGCTCTACTCGATCTGGAACGAGCCCAACGAGGCCGCCTACCTGACGCCGCAGTGGAGCTCGAGCGGCAAGCCCGTCTCCGGACACATCTACCGCGGCCTCTACCAGGCCGGCTACGCGGGGCTGCAGGCGGCCGGGATCGCCCATCCACGCGTACTGTTCGGCGAGACGGCGCCGGTCGGCTATGACACCGTCAACGTTCGCAAGGAAAAATCGAAAGCGCTGCTGCATCCGGTGGCGCCGCTGGCGTTCATGCGCGAAGTACTCTGCCTGAACGCCAAGTACAAGAAATCCGGCTCCTGCAGCGAACTGCAGACGGTCGGCTACGCCCACCACGCCTACTTCCCGGCGGCCGGTCCCCGCTTTGTCTGGCCACAGAAGGACAGCGTGACGATCGGCTCGCTCTCGCGCCTGTCAAACGCCCTCAACCTGGCCGCGCGGGCCCACGCGATCCCGGGGGGCGTGCCGATCTACCTGACGGAGTTCGGGGTCAACAGCAAGCCGAACAAGTACGAAGGCGTGTCGGCCGCCAAGCAGGCCGAATACGACGCGATCTCCGAGCACATGGCCTACTCCAACCCGCGGGTGGCGGCGTTCTCGCAGTACCTGCTAAAGGATGACCCGACCAGCGGGCGTCTAACCGGCAGCGCGATCGGCGGCTTCGTCGGCTTCCAGACCGGTCTGGAATACTTGAGCGGCAAGCGCAAGCCGCTCTACTACGGCTTCCCGGTGCCGCTGGTGGTCACAAAGCGCGGGCACGGATACTCACTGTGGGGGCTCGTGCGTCCGGCGACCGGCGCCACGAAGGTCACGGTGCTCGTGCAGCTCAAGGGCTCTCACCGCTTCCGCACGCTGAAGACGCTGAGGACCAACGGTGCGGGCTACTGGGCCTTGCACTCCTCCACGCGGGGAGTCAGCTGGCGCGTGCGCTGGACCAGCCCCGCTGGAGTGAAGTACGAAGGCCCGCCAATCGGCGCTTACTAAACTAACCGCATGAGCGCGCCCCAGCTGAGCGTGCTGATGGCGGCCTACAACGAGGCCGCCACGATCGGCGATGTGCTGGGAGCGCTGAAAGCTCTCGAGTACGAGCTGGAGATCATCGTCGTCGACGATGGCTCGCACGACGACACCGCCACCGTCGTCTCACGGCTCGCCGAGCGCGACTCGCGCATCAAACTGCTGACCCACGAGCGCAACCGGGGCAAGGGAGCGGCGATCCGCACCGCGCTGTCGAACTCAACCGGCGAGGTGGTCATCACCCAAGACGCCGACGCCGAGTATGACCCGGCCGATATTCCCCGGCTGGTCGACCTGATCCTCGCGGGTACCGCCGACGCCGTGTACGGCAGCCGCCTGCGCGGCGGCCAGCCCCAGCGCGCGCACCTGTTTTGGCACTACGCCGGCAACCGGCTGCTGAGCATGCTGACCGGGATGCTGTTCAACACCACCCTGTCGGACATGGAGGTTGGTTACAAGGCGATCCGCGGCGACATCGCACGTGGCTTGACGCTCGTCTCCGAGGACTTTCGCATCGAGCCGGAGATCACCGCCCGCATTCTCTCGATCCCAGACCTGCGTATCTATGAGGTGCCGATCGCCTACTACGGTCGCACTTTTGCCGAAGGTAAGAAGATCACCTGGAGGGATGGGCTGCGAGCTGTGTGGGCGCTCTTGTACTTTCGCGTGGTCACTTGGCGAGAGCGCCGAGACCCCACCGGCTAGAAGGAGCTCGGCGTTGCGGTCTGGATATGCCGGTGGAGGGCTTTCGCGACGGCAAGCAGGGCAGGGCGCGCGACGCCGCTCGAGCTGACGAGCCCCGCGTCCCAGGTGGACTTCTTCGCGGCCTGGGGAGTCCCAGGCGAGCGCCAGTGGTAGTAATAGATGCGGGTGATCCGTGGGCTGAGGCCCGCAAGCCTAAAGATGTTCTTGGCGACCCTCCCCGCATCGGCCACGCCGCGGTAGATCAGCCTGCCGTGAAAGCGCCACCAGACGATGCCGCCGACCTCGCTGAACCAGACCTGTCCGTGGACGAATGAGAGGAGCCTTCTGATCGCCCTGGGATTGTTGGCGTGGACGCTCAGGTAAGGGTTGAATGGCCAGACCTTGGGGTAGGGGTGGGCGGTCTGAAGGAACGTCCCGATCCAGCTCTCGATGTTGCCGTCCGCGTCGAGCGTGTCTGGTGCGGTGACCGTGCAGCCGGAGCAGTGGGAGGCAATCGCGTTGTAGTACTGGGCGGCGAGCCGCGGATGGCGAGCGGTCGGCTGACCGGAATGGGTGGCCTCGTTCCAGGGGCAGAATTCAGTGACCCAGGGAAACAGGGCCCTGAACCGCAGGAAGGCGCGCAGGAACTGGGCCTTCCCCGGCGCGAGAGAGTTGTTGCCAGCGTGCTGGAAGGTGATCAGAGGCGTGATCGAAGCACGGCGGACGGCAGCGAGCCAGGCGGTCACGGCCGCCCGGTCTCGCGGCACCAGGGCGACGTTCCAGGGGACGACATCGCGGGCGGTGTGAACGCCGAGAGCGGCGACCCGCGGATCTGAAAACGTGGCTGGTTCGTAGTCGGCGAGGCCGAAGGTGAAAGTGGCGGCCGGCGCCTGGGCTGCCGAGGCCAGGCCAAGCAGGGAGAGAGATGTGGCAAAGACAGCTAGGAGCGTCTTCGCGGGAAGGGTGATTCCAGGCACGGTGTATGGCCTTCAACAACGACCGTGGGCGTTCAGAGCGGTGCGGGCAGCGCTGGCTCTGGGGCGGCCGTGAGCATTCGCTCCAGCAATAAGCGTGCTCCAGGCTTGGAGAGCGGTTCGTTGAGGTTGCCGCACTTCGGCGACTGGATGCAGGATGGACAGCCGGATGCGCAGGGGCACTCGGCGATCAGACGGTGAGCGTCCGCGCACAGCTCCTCGAACCGTGCGAACGCGGTGCGCGTGATGCCGATGCCGCCGGGGTGGCCGTCGTAGATGAAGATCGTCGGGCCACCGGTCTGCGGGTGCCGGTTGGTGGACAGCCCGCCGATGTCCCAGCGGTCGCACATAGCGATCAGCGGCAGGACCGCGATCTGGGCGTGCTCGGTCGCGTGGAGCGCGCCGAGGAGGGGCTTCACCGGAATCGTGCCGGCCAGCTCGGTGCGGTCGAGCTCAAACCACAGGGCCTGGGTGGAGAAGCTCGTGGGGGGCAGGTCGAGCGCGACGAGGTCGATGACTTGATGCCCACCCGCCTTGTGGCCGGCCGTGCGCCTGCGCTGGTAGGCGAGGACCGTCTCGGTGACGGCGACCTCTCCGAAGCTGAGGGAGACCCCGAGCGCGTCGCGGCGATCGAGCAGGCGCTCGATTGTGGTGTCGGTCTCGCGCTTGGGCTGCGTGTCCCAGTCGCCGGAGAATGGTGCGACGAGCGCGCGGCGGCGCTGGAGGTCGAGTTCGCGTACCTCATACGAGCGCCCGAGGTGCAGGTAGATCGCGCCTTCGTGCACGGTCGAGTGGGCGCGCGCGGCCTCGGTTGTGCCGAGCAGCTCGCCGGAGGCGACATCGACGATCGTGAAGTGCTCGGGGGAGACAGAGCGCAGCGAGACCTCCCCCGCGGGGTAGCCGCCGGGCTGGCGGGGGACGTAGGTGCTGTGCGACGACGCCGCTGTGCCGCCAGAGGAGCGGCGCAGCTCACCGGCGCTGAGCAGGATCTCGGCATTGGCCTGGAAGCGCGGCCCGAGGAACTCTGCATCCTGACCGGAGAGGGGACCCTCGTGCGCGGCACAGAGCAGATGCTTGCGGAAGATCAGGGGGCTCTCATGGTCGAGGATCGCCGCCTCGACCGGCCGCCCCAGAAAATCGTCGGGGTGACGGCAGAAGAACTGGTCGAGCGCGTCCTCGCCCGCGACGTACACCGCGAGGCCCGGCCTGCGGCGCCCGGCGCGTCCCCACATCTGGCGCAATGAGGCGACGGTTCCGGGAAAGGTGACGACCACGGCGGCGTCGAGCTCGCCGATGTCGATGCCGAGCTCCAGAGCGTCGGTTGCGATCACCGCTCGGAGCTCTCCTCGGGTGAGGCGGCCCTCGAGCTCGCGCCGCTGTTGGGGGGTGTAGCCGGCGCGGTAGGGAGACACGAGCCTTGCGAGCTCGGGGTCGGTGCCCTGGAGGTTTTCGACGACGAGCTTGTGGAGATGCTCGACGCCCTTGCGCGACTTCATGAAACAGATCAGGCGCGCCCCGTCGCGGATGAGCCGCGCGAGCAGCTCAGCTGCCTCGGCGATCGCGGAGCGGCGCTTGCCGAGAGACTCATCGGTCAGTGGTGGATTCCAGATCGCGATCTGCCGGCCCTGCGCCGGCGATCCGTCCTGGTCAATTAGGCGCACGTCCTCCAAACCCGTGAGGCGCTCGGCAAGCTCCACTGGGTTGGCGATCGTGGCTGAGGTCAGCAGGAAGCGCGGGGTGGTGCCGTAGGCTCGGGCGATCCGGCGCAACCTGCGCAGCACGTTCGCGACGTGTGAGCCGAACACGCCTCGGTAGACGTGCGCCTCATCGATCACGACGATTGCAAGGTTCGCGAATAGCTCCGCCCAGGCGGGGTGGTTGGGGAGGATGCCGACGTGGAGCATGTCGGGGTTGGTGAGCACGATGTTCGCCCGCCGGCGGATGCCCGCGCGCGCCTCGCGCGGGGTGTCGCCGTCGTAGATCGCGGGACGCACCTGCTTGGTCAAGCCGAAGCTGGACAGCGCTCGGGCCTGGTCCTGGGCGAGCGCCTTGGTTGGGTACAGGTAAAGAGCGCGCGCTTTGGAGTCGCGGCAGAGCACGTCGAGCGTGGGCAGGTTGAAGCACATCGACTTGCCCGAGGCGGTTCCGGTGGTGACGATCGTTGGCCCCTCCCAGGCGGAGTAGATGGCCTGCACTTGGTGCGAGTAGAGGCGCTGGATCTCCAGCCGCTGAAGCGTCGAGAGCACCTCGGGGTGAAGCTCGGCGGGGGGCTCGAGGAGCTTTGCCGGGTGGGTTGGTCCGAATCCCTCCCGTGCCTCGCGCACGAGCCGTCCATCCTCGCGAGCCTCGTTCAGCAGCGCGCTCCAGGGCTCGATCGTGCGTTGGATGGCCACTGCTTGCGATAGTAGAGGCGATGGACTCGCGCACCCGCTGTTTGTACGTAGATCTCGACGGCACGCTGCTCGGGCGCGGCGCTTCGCTGCTGCACGACGGTGAGGGGAATGTGTCGATCGAGGGCGTACGCGCCGTACAGGCGTGCCTGCGGGCGGATGTCGAGGTGGTGCTGATGTCAGGGCGCCGCCGCGCGCAGGTGTTCGAGGACGCGCGACTGCTTGGGCAGAGCTCCTACATTTATGAGGCGGGGGCGTGTGTGGTGCTGGATGGAGAGGCGCAGTGGCTGACCGGGGGGCTGCTACCGGGCGAGCTGAGCATCGCCGAGCAGATCGAGCGCGCAGGCGCGCCAAAACTGCTGCTGGAGCGCTACGAGGGACGTCTGGAGTACCACGAGCCGTGGCATACCGAGCGCGAGGTCTCGCACCTGTTTCGTGGCTTGGTCGATGCCTTCGAGGTTGACGCCCTGCTGGCCGAGCATGGTCACGGAGATTTGCGGCTGGTGGACAACGGCGTGGTCAGTCGCCGCTCCCCGGCGCTTGCGGCGCTAGAGCACGTGCGTGGCTATCACCTGCTGCCTGCGGGGGCCTCGAAGGCGGGCGGGGTCGCCTGGCACTGCAAGGCGCGCGGGTATGCGCGGGAGGAGTGCTTCGCGGTGGGGGACTCGCGCGAGGATCTGGCGTGTGCGGCGCAGGTGAACGTCTTCTGGCTGGTGGCGAACGCGGTGGAGCGCGATCCGTCGATCCGCGAGGCGCTCGGGCGATACGAGAACGTGCGCGTCACCGAGGCGGCGCACGGCGCTGGAGTCTACGAGGCCGTGCTCGGAACTTTGATGGGTTGATTTTTTGAGATCGTCCACGTGTCGCAGTGGGCATATATGCGAGTTGGGGCGGGGCCTCCTTGCCCCACCTCCGAGGCTTGCCTATTTTCCCGTCGGGAAGCGCCAGGCACGGCGCCAGAAGCCCGGCTGCGGGCGCCTGCGCCAGAGCGCCGGGGGTGGCACTGTGGCTCGCACCAAAGCCACCCACGCCTCCAGAGGCAGCTCGCCGGAGATCAGTCGTCCGAGGGCGCTCGTGACCGGCGCTCCCACGCCTGCGTCTCCCAGCGCGCGGGCGAGCAGCGGCACCGACTCCAGGGCCTCGACCGCCTGGCCGATGCGCGCGGGGATCTCCGTGGCCGGCACGCCCGCGGCCAAGAGCTCGCCCGCTCGGCGGTTGCGGCTGTCGCGTGCGAGGGCGGTGGCGACGAGGTCGCCGGCGCCGGCCAGACCGATCATCGACTCAGGGCGGGCGCCGAGAGTGTCGGCGTAGCGCCACACCTCGGCGAAGATGTGCCCGGCGGCCGCCCCCGCGGCGTTCAGGCCCTGCGCCTCGGTGGCGCCCGCCGCCAGCGCCGCGGCGTTCTTGGCGGCACCCGCCAGCTCGACGCCTAAAGGGTCGTTGGACAGCTCGCAGACGACGCCTGCGCGCGTGAACACGTGGGCCAGCGATCGAGCGAGGTCCTCGTCGCTCGAAGCGGCCACCAGGCCCGCGCCCTCGTTGACCATCTCCTGGGCGTGCGCCGGTCCGCCGATGCACGCGACCCGGTCGGCGCCGAAGTGCTCGGCCAGGACGATCGTCGGCGGCAGCCCGGCCGGCGGAACGAGTCCCTTGGCGACCGACACGACCGCCGTGCGCCGGCCCAGCCCGGCCGCGGTGAGCGTCGCGATCACCTCGCCCAGTCCGTTGGAGGGCACCGCGAGGAACACGTAGTCGGCGCGTGCCACCCCCGCCGAGGCGGCCTCGATGCGCAGCGACGCGGGCAGCTCCACGGTAGGGAGGTAGGCGCGGTTCTCGCGGTCCTCTTCCAAGCGCGCGGCCTGGACGGCGGTGCGCGCCTGCAGCGTCGTGCGCAGCCCGCCGCGGGACAGCAGCACCGCGAGCGCGGTGCCGAACGACCCCGCGCCGATCACCGTCGCGCGCCTGGCGCCCGGGGTGGGCAGCGAGCGAGCGCGCGCGGCACGGACGGCTGGGCTCGCAGTAGGCTCGGACTCATTCATCTGATGAGCGAGCCTAGCGATCCGCAGAAGAGCGCCGTGGAGTGGCGTAACTGGGCTGGCGATCAGCGCTGCCGCCCAGCGGCCGTAGAGATCCCGCGCTCGGTGCAGGAGATATCTGAGGCGATTGCTCGCGCGGCGGCCAACGACCGGCGCATAAGGGTCGCCGGCTCAGGGCACTCGTTCAGCGATGTGGCGCTCACCGACGGCAGCCAGTTGCGCCTGGAGCGCCTGGATCGCGTGCTCGACATCGATCGCTCCTCGGGGCTGGTGCGGGTGCAGGCGGGTATCACGATCAGAGAGCTCAGCCGGCGGCTGGCCGGGGAGGGGCTGGCGATGGAAAACCTCGGAGACATCGACGTGCAGAGCACCGCAGGGGCAATCTCCACCGCCACGCATGGGACTGGGGCCCGCCTGCGCAACATCTCTGCGCAGGTGGTTGAGCTCGCGCTCGTGCTCGCCGACGGCTCCACGCTTGAGTGCTCGGAAGACCGCGACCCCGAGACTTTCCGGGCGGCGCGCGTGGGAATCGGGGCGCTTGGCGTGATCGCGGAGGTGACGCTGCAGTGTGTTCCCGCCTTCACGTTGCGCGGCGTCGACGCCCCGGCGCCGCTGGAGGAGACGCTCGAGCGCTTCGAGGAGCTGGCGCTGGGGAACGACCATTTTGAGTTCTTCGTGTTCCCCCATTCAAGGACGGCGCTCACGCGCACGAACAACCGCACCGAGGAGCCGCCACGTCCGCGCGGCCGGGTGAGTGAGTACGCCAACGACGTGCTGCTCACCAACCACGCCTTCGGTCTGATCTGTCGCGCCGGGCGCAGGTTTCCCGGCCGGATCCCCCAACTCAACCGGCTCGTGACGCGCCTGGCCGGGAGCTCGGAACGGATCGACCGCTCCGATCGGATCTTCGCGAGCCCGCGGCTGGTGCGCTTCACCGAGATGGAGTACGCGCTGCCGCGCGAGCACACGGCGGATGCGGTGCGTAGCGTTATGGATCTCGTCGAGCAACGGGGCTTCGTCGTGCCTTTTCCGATCGAGGTGCGGACAGTGGCGGGCGATGATGGGTTCCTCTCGACCGCCGCCGGTCGCGACAGCGGGTATGTGGCCGTGCACATGTATGAGGGGATGGAGTGGGAGCCATACTTCCGCGCCGTGGAGGAGATCATGGACGAGCTCGGCGGGCGTCCGCACTGGGGCAAGCGCCACTTCCAGACGGCGGCGACACTGCGCGGGCGCTATCCCGACTGGGACCGCTTCCAGGCGGTGCGCGCGCGGCTCGATCCGGAGGGGCGCTTCGCCAACGCCTACGTCGAGCGTGTATTAGGACCCGTCCACCCACCGGCCCGGCACCCCATCAATGCCTGAGGACCCCTGCGAGCGCCTCGAACAGGCCACTGCTGAGCTCGACCCTCCCTTCGCGGTCCTCGACATGGACGCCCTCTGGGCCAACGCCGCTGACATGGAAGTACGCGCTGCGCCCAAGCCGATCCGGCTCGCCAGCAAGTCCGTTCGCTGCCGCGCCCTACAGGAACGGGTCCTTGAGCGTGAGGGGTTTGGGGGCACGCTCGCCTTCACCCTTCCGGAGGCCCTGTGGCTTGCCGGGCGCGGGTTTGAGGACATCCTCGTTGCCTACCCCACTGTCGATCGTCGCGCTCTGCGCGCGCTCGCCACGCTCACCGCCGAGCGGCCCGAGACCCGCATCGCGATCATGGTCGACAACGTCGCCCAGCTCGACCTGCTCGACTCCGCCACCGGCGTGAGGGAGGGTATGGATCAGACGCCCGTGCGCGTGTGCCTAGAGCTCGATGCGGGGCTCTGGATGCTGGGCGGGCGCGTGCGTATCGGCGCCAAGCGCTCCCCTATCCACACGCCTGCACAGGCCGCTGTGCTCGCTCGCGCGATCGTCGAGCGCCCGGGTGTGCGGCTGGCTGGGGTGATGGCCTACGAGGCTCAGATCGCAGGGCTCGGCGATGAAATCGGTCCCCATCCGCCCGGGCGGGGAATCGGTCCCCGCCTGCGAGCGGCCGCGATCCGCCTGCTGCAGAGGGCATCTGCCCGCGAGCTCGCCACACGCCGCGGCGAGGCGGTCGCCGCGGTGAGTGCGCTAGCGCCGCTCGAGTTTGTCAACGGCGGCGGCACCGGCAGCCTCGAGAGCACCGCGCGCGAGGCCGCCGTCACCGAGATCGCCGCCGGCTCAGGGCTCTATGGGCCAGCGCTGTTCGACACCTACCGCGCCTTTGCGCCGCGGCCCGCGGCGATGTTCGCGCTGCCGGTCGTGCGCCGACCTGCGCCTGGTGTCGCAACCGCGCTTGGCGGTGGCTACCTCGCCTCTGGGCCCCCAGACCGCGCGCGTCTGCCCAGTCCCTACCTGCCCGCAGGCCTGCGCCTCGATCGCCAGGAGGGGCCGGCGAGGTGCAGACCCCGCTGCTCGGTGCACCCGCCGGCGCGCTTGCGGTGGGCGATCGCGTCTGGATGCGCCACGCCAAGGCCGGCGAGCTCTGCGAGCGATTCGACCGTCTCTACCTCATTGAGGGCGGCCGGATCGTCGAGGAGGCGCCGACTTACCGTGGCGAGGGACAATGCTTTCTGTGAGTCCCACTGGAGATACGCTCGAGGGAACCCTGCGCGAGGTGGTGGAGACGCTTGCCCCGATCGACCGGACCCCCTGCTCGCCCGGCGAGCGTAAAGCGGCGGAGTGGCTGGCAACGCGGCTGCAAGCGATCGCTGGAGTGGACGTCGCGCTCGAGGATGAGCCTTCCTGGGGCACATTTCCGCCGACCGCCACGGGGCTGGGCCTGCTCGGCATCGCCGGCGCGGCGCTCGTGCTGCGCGGCAGGCGCGCCACTGGGGCGCTGCTCGCGGCGGGAACACTCGCGGGCATCGTCGACGAGGCGCAGAACGGGCCGCGGATCCTGCGGCGGCTGGTGCGGCGGCGGCGCAGGACCGTCAACCTGATTGCCCGTGCCGGCAGTGGGGATGGCACGCTGGTGGTCCTCGCCCACCACGATGCGCCACAGACAGGAGTGATTTTCGACCAGACGCTGCAGCGTCGCATCCACGAGCTGGCGCCGCAGTTGCTCGAACGAGTCAAGACGCCGCCGCCACAGTGGTGGGTCGGCCTCGCCGGGCCGCTGTGCACGATCGCCGCCGCGGTTGCCCGCCGCTCCCGGCTCGCTCGCCTGGGCATCGCAATCGGCGCCTTCGGGACAGCGACGGTGGCGGATCTATGGCGCAACGAGACGGTGCAGGGCGCGAACGACAACCTCTCCGGCGTCGCTGTGCTCGTCGCTCTGGCCGAGCTGCTGCGGGAGCGCCCGGTGCCGGGAATGCGCGTGCTGCTGGTCTCCTGCGGAGCCGAGGAGACCCTCCAGGACGGCGTACGCGCGTTCATCGCCCGTCACCGCGACGAGCTGGCGGAGGGGCGCACGTGGTTCGTAAACCTCGACACGGTCGGCTCGCCCCACCTGGTGATGCTCGAGGCGGAGGGGCCTGTGTGGATGGAGGGCTACGCTGGCCCGTGGCTGCGGGATCTGGTCGATGAGTGCGCGCAGCGGCTGGAGATTCCGTTCGAGCGCGGCTTCCGCGCGCGGGCCTCGACCGACAGTGTTATCCCCAGCCGCGCCGGCTATCCGATCGCGACGCTCGTGTCGATCACCGATTGGCGCAGTCCCGCCAACTACCACCTGCCCAGCGATATACCCGCGAACCTGGACTACGGCACGGTCGCCAGCGCCACCCAGCTTGTATACGAGCTGGCGCGAACGCTCGCCACTGACGCCAGAGCTCAGACGATCTGAGCGAGCTTCCTTCCCGCCGCCGTGAGCGCTCGCACGTTGCGCGCCTCCAGGATCACCTGCAGGTCGAGCATACGCGCATCAAAAAGGTTCAGCGCGTTCTCGCCGGTTATGGCATAGGCGGGCACGCCTCCCTGGCGCGCGCGTGTGGCGATCTCAAACGTCGCGCCACCGCGCAAGGTGCGCTCCTGCAGGCGCGGTTCGGAGAGCACCACTGCGCGGGACCGGTGCATACGCGCATCGAAGTCCAGTCCCTTCAGCAGCGCAGTCACATCGGGCGTCCGCCTAGCGGACGGCGCGATCGGGCAGAGGTCTGGCTCTGGCAGGCCCCCTGCGACTAAGCCCCGTCCGATCGCGTGCGCCACATCCGCGGCGCTCAGGGTCTCGCCGAGGCGGCCCGCGACGACGAGCACCGTTTTCGAGATCACGATCAGGCATCCTTTCAGCAATGGCTCCGAAGAAGGGTGAGCAAACGATCATCGATGTCTGCGGGCGCGATTTGCGCGTGTCCAACGCTGATCGCGTGATCTTCCCACCGACCGAGAGCTCACGCGCCGTTACCAAGCTCGACCTAGTCAACTACTACCTAGCTGTCGGGGATGGCATCATGCGGGCACTGCAGCGGCGGCCGACGACGCTTGAGCGCTGGCCGAAGGGTGTGCACCCGGGAATTGTGCCCTCGACACGCGAGAAAGGCGGCGGCGACGCCTTCTTTCAGAAGCGTGTCCCGCGTGGGGCACCCGAGTACGTGCAGACCGCGACGATCGAGTTTCCGTCGGGCCGCACCGCCGACGAGGTCTGCCCGACGGAGCTTGCCGTCGTCGGCTGGGCCGCGCAGATGGGCACGATCACTTTTCACCCGTGGCCGGTCCGCCGCGAGGACCTCAACCACCCCGACGAGTTGCGCATCGACCTCGACCCACAGCAGGGCACCGATTTCGCTGACGCGGTCCGCGTTGCCGCGGAGGCGCGCACGCTGCTTGAGGAGTTGGGGTATATCGGGTTCCCTAAGACCTCCGGCGGTCGGGGTGTCCACATCTACGTCCGCACAGAGCCGCGCTGGACGTTTACCGACATGCGCCACGCCGCGATCGCTTTTGGTCGTGAGCTCGAGCGACGCCTGCCGGGCCAGGTGACGACCAACTGGTGGAAGGAGGAGCGCGGCGAGCGGATCTTCGTCGACTACAACCAGAACGCACGTGACCGCACGATTGCGTCCGCTTACAGCGTGCGGCCGAAGCCGGGGGCGCCAGTTTCCGCGCCCCTGGCCTGGGAGGAGCTCGAGCAGGTGGTGCCCGAGGACTTCACGGTGGCGACGATGCCTGCCAGGTTCGCCGAGGTGGGCGATCGCCACGCTGCCATCGACGACACCGCCCATTCACTCGAGCCACTGCTCGAGATGTATGAACGCGACTTTGCTGAGGGCCGGGGGGACATGCCCTACCCCCCCGACTATCCGAAGATGCCCGGAGAGCCTCCGCGTGTCCAGCCGAGCCGCGCACGCAAGCACGTCCCGACCAAGGAGCCCGCTGGCGCATTAGGCGATCACGGTGGCGATGCGGAGCGCTCGCCGTGACGCTGGCGATCGAGCCTCCCCTGAAGCCCCAGCTCGCGCTCTCGCGCAGGGAGCTGCCGAGCGGCGAGGACTACACATACGAGGTCAAGCTCGACGGGTTTCGCTGTGTGGCATTCGTGGACGATACGGAGATCTTCCTGCAGTCGCGCAACGGCAAGCCGCTCGGGCGCTACTTCCCAGAGCTGATCCTGCCTGCCGGCCATTACGTGCTCGACGGGGAGATCGTGGTCCGTGACGGTGACGGGCGCGAGGACTTCGATGCGCTTGGCCAGCGCATCCACCCGGCGGTCTCGCGGATCGAGCGCCTCGCGGCCGAGACGCCAGCCATCTATGTGGCGTTCGACCTGCTCGCGAACGGAGATCAGTCGCTGCTCGATCTCCCCTTCGCCGAGCGGCGCGCTGCGCTTCAGAGCCTGCTCGCCTCCGAGCAGTTCGCGAACGCCCCCGTCGAGCTGATGGAGACTGTCGCCACCGAGCAGGAGGCCCAGCGGTGGCTCGAGCACGCTGAGGGCGCGATCGCCAAGGAGCTCTCGGCACCCTACCTTCCCGGTGAGCGCAAGGGGCAGTTCAAGGTCAAGCGCGTGCGCACGATCGACGCAGTTGTGGTGGGTTGGCGACCCGGCAAGAAGGAGGGGACGGTGGGCGCGCTGATCCTCGGCCTCTACGACGGTGCAGAGCTGCGCGTCGTCGGACACTGTTCCGGGCTGACGGCCACCGACAAGAGCAGTCTGGTTGGCTTCCTCGCAGAGTACGAGTCCGGCGAGCGTGGCTCGGCAGACCCCAGCCGTTGGAGCGCGGGCAAGAATCTCGAGTGGGTCGGGCTGCGCCCTGAGCTGGTCGTGGAGATCGACTTCGACCACGTTTCCGCCGGGCGCATCCGGCACGGCGCCAAGCTGCGCCGCTGGCGCGAAGACAAGAACCCACTCCAGTGCACCTATGATCAGTTGCGCCAATGACCAGCACGAGTGGGGCGGCGACGATGGCCGAGGAGGAGTACCTGCAGACCCTCTTCTGGCTGCAGGAGGCAGGGCTGGGGATGACCGGCGCGAACGTCGCGCGCGCGATGCAGCTATCGGCGCCCACTGTGCATGAGATGGTCGGGCGGCTGGAGCGCGACGGCTACATCACCCGCGACAAGGACCGCACGATCGCCTTCACCGTGCTCGGTGCCGAGCATGCCGAGGGAATCGTGCGCCGCCACCGCCTGATCGAGCGCTTCCTCACCGATGTCCTGGGTATTCCCTGGGACGAGGTGCACGAGGAGGCCGAGCGCTTGGAGCACGCGATGTCCCCCGTGCTCGAGGAGCGCATGCTCGCGGCGATCGGCGACGCGAAGACCTGCCCCCACGGCCACCCGATCGCCGCCGGCGAGCGCCTGGCCGGTGTGCCGCTTGCGGACGTGGCGGTGGGCGCGTCGGTGAAGGTGCTGCGTTTCGAGAACGAGGCCGAGGATCTCTTGCACTACCTGAAGGGCTCGGGCCTGGAGCCGGGACTGGAGGGTACTCTGACAATGCGCGACGAGGAGCAGGTGGTGCTGCAGAGCGCCGATGGTCGTCACTGCACGGTGACCCCTAGCGTCGCCGAGACAGTGTCCGTCATCGCCGACCCCTCACCGCCCCCGCGCACCGCGCTGCCGGAGCAGCTCGTGCTCGGACAGCGCTACGGGCGCTGAAGCGAGCGGTATGCGGCGGCGAGGCGGGCCACGCCCTCGTCGATCTGCTCGGGCGTGACCCCCGAGTAGGCCAGCCGCAGGGTGTTCTCGCCGCCCTCCAGCAGGAAGTCAGTGCCCTTCACGAACGACACCCCGTGCTCGGCGGCGGCCTTGTGTAGAACGCGCACATCGGTGCCCGCGGGCAGTGTCACCCACATGAAGTAGCCGCCTTCGGGAGTCACGAACTCGGCCTCTGGCAGCTCGCGCCGCAGCGCCACATCCAGCGTCAGCGCGCGCTTTGCGAGCGCGGTTCTAACGGTCTCGATCGAGCTGTCGATCGCGCCCGAGGCGCAGAACTCGTACACGATCGACTGCGAGACCATGCTCGGTGAGATGTATGTGTTCGTCGCAAGCTCTGCCACTGCTGCGATCAGGCTGGCGGGCCCGACCAGGTAACCGACGCGTATGCCAGGACATACGGTCTTCGAGAACGACGAGGCGTACACGACGCGCTCCGGATCCATAGACAGCATGCTCGGCAGTGTCTCGCCGCTGAAGCGCAGGTCAACGTATGGGTCGTCCTCGAACACCCAGAAGTCGTGCTTGGCGGCCAGCGCGAGCAGCGCCTGGCGCTTGGCCGGTGAGAGCGTGTACCCGGCGGGATTCTGGAAGTTGGGGATGATGTGGGCCAGCTTTGGCCGCGGGGTGGGCGGGCCCGAATCCCCGTGCAGCAGGCCAGCGAGCGCGTCCGTGTCGATCCCATCCAGCTCCAACTCGACTGCGTGAAGGCGCGCGCCGCGCTCGCGTAGCGAGAGCAGCGTGCGGTCGTAGGTAGGACGCTCCACGATCACGTCGTCGCCGGGTGCTACGAGGTGCTCGAACAGGAACGCATCGGCCTGCATCGAGCCGTTGGTTACGAGCACACGCTCGGGCTCGACGCCGTGCCGGTCCGCGATCCATGCGCGCAACCGGGGGTAACCGACCGAGGTGCCGTAGGCAGTCGAACCCGCGGGGTCGCTTTCGAACGCGCGGATCGCCGCGTCGCGCAGACCTACTACATCGATGATGTCTAGCGAGGGCGCACCGCGTGCGAATGAGATCGTTGGGCCTACATGTGGGCTGGGCACGGCGGCGAAGCTTATGCGTCCAAGCAGCTCGTCATATTCCTGGGTCAGCTCGCGGGCGGTGAGCTCCAGACGGTCGCGGAAGCGCAACAGTTCCTCGGCGCTCGGGGACCGGGCCTCGGGAGGCTGGGATGCTCGCGGGGCTCGCGGGGCTCGCGGGAGCTTGGCCTGCTCGGTGTACGCGATCGGTTCAACCGCTTCATCGACCAAACGGGTTGGGCTGGGAGCCTGCCAGGGGGTGGGCGTCTCCTCCGGGCTGGCGGGGGGAACATCCCCGCTGGGATCCTCGCCGCGATCGATCGAGGTCAGGGTGCGCTCAAGCTCCTGCAGCTTGCGCTCCAGCTCGCCCAGCGTCTTCGACACCTCTTGATCCACGGACCTAGCGTAGCTGCGTTACCGCTATCTGCGCTACCTCGGTTGGGGTCCGTCCCACACGCACACCCTTTGCTTCCAGCGCCTGCGCCTTCGCGGCGGCTGTGCCTGCGGAGCCCGACACGATCGCTCCGGCGTGGCCCATCTGCTTACCTGCAGGGGCGGTGAATCCCGCGATGTAGGCCACCACGGGCTTGGTTACGTGCGCGGCGATATACTCGGCGGCCTCCTCCTCGGCTGACCCGCCGATCTCGCCGGAGAGCACGATCAGCTCGGTCTGCTCGTCGGACTGGAAGAGCTCGAGGATGTCCACGAACGAGCTGCCCGGCACCGGGTCTCCGCCGATGCCGACGATCGAGGAGCAGCCGAAGCCGGCCTGGGCGATCTCGTTGCCGATCTGGTAGGTCAGCGTTCCCGAGCGCGAAACCACGCCAACGTTTCCCTGCTTGAAGAACGACGCCGGAATGATGCCCACGTTGGCCTTGCCGGGCGACAGAATGCCTGGGCAGTTGGGCCCGATCAGGCGAGTGTCCGGGAAGTCGCGCTTCAGTGTGTTGAAAACCCGGAGCTCGTCGTGGGCGGGGATCCCCTCGGTGATCGCGATCACGAGCGCTACACCTGCGGCGGCGGCCTCGAGGATCGAATCGGCAGCGAAGCGCGGGGGCACAAAGATCATCGCGGTGTTGGGCTGGACGCCCTCGGCCGCCTCCGCCCAGCTGTTGAAGACGGGGATGCCCTCGACATCCTGTCCGCCCTTGCCCGGCGTCACCCCACCGACGACGTTCGTGCCGTAGCGCCGGTTGTTGAGCGTGTGGAACGAGCCCTCGCGACCGGTGATTCCGGCGACCGCCAGGCGAGTGTTTTCATCTACTAGGACCGACATCAGTCCTGCCCTCCTGCGGCCAGCGCGACGACCTTCTCGGCGGCCTCGTTCATCGTCCTGGCAGCGTGTACGTTCGGCAGCGCCGCCTCCTGCAAGAGCTCACGGCCGGCCACATCGTTGGTGCCGTCGAGGCGCACCACGAACGGAACGGACGGTTTGACCTCGTCAAACGCGGCGATCAGGCCTCTGGCGACCTCGTCGCAGCGGGTGATGCCGCCGAAGATGTTGAACAGCACGGCCTTCACGGCATCGTTGGCGAGGATCAGCTCGACCGCCTGCTTGATCTTGGCGGCGTCTGAGCCGCCGCCGGCATCGAGGAAGTTCGCCGGAGAGCCGCCGGCCTGGGCGACGACATCCAATGTGGACATGACAAGGCCCGCGCCGTTGCCAAGGATCCCGATGTCGCCGTCGAGCTTTACGTACTGGACGCCCTGCTCCTTCGCGCGACGCTCAATCGGATCTTCGTTCTCACTGTCCGAGAGCGCTTGGTTCTCGGGGTGGCGGTACAGCGCGTTGTCATCGAGTGACACCTTGGAGTCCAGAGCCTTGACCTCGCGCTCCGGGGTGACGATCAGCGGGTTGATCTCCGCGAGCGTCGCATCCTCTGTTAGCCACACCTCGTATAGCGCCACGAGCGCGTCGGCTACACCCTCGATCACGTCGGCGTCGGCCTTGCCGTCGGTGGCGATCTTGATCGCCTCCTCGCGGGAGAGGCCATTTAGCGCGTCGACGTGATGGCGGATCAGCTTCTCTGGCGTCTTCTCGGCGACCTCTTCGATGTCCACGCCACCCTCGACGCTGAACATGATCAGCGGCGCCTTGGCCGAGCGATCCAGCAGCACCGAGGCGTAGTACTCGGTGGCGATGTCTGAGGCGTGCTCGATCCACAGCGTGCGCACCGTGTGCCCGTGAATGTCCATCCCGAGGATATTGCTCGCGTGCTCGCGCGTCTCGGCCTCGTCCGCGGCGAGCTTCACCCCGCCAGCCTTGCCGCGGCCGCCGATCAGCACCTGGGCCTTGAGGACCACCGGGTAGCCGATTTCATTTGCCGCGGCGACGGCGTCCTCGATGGTGGTGACGGCCTTGCCGTCGGACACCTTCAGGCCGTGACGGGCGAATAGCTGCTTGCCCTGATACTCGAGTAGGTCCATCAGTGGCGCGGTACTTTAGTGGGAGGGGGTACTGGGGGAGGGCCTGCCCTCCCCCAGCTCAATTGCTGCTTGCCTTGGTACTCCAACAGGTCCATTGCGGCGCGGGACTCTAGCCGAAAGCAGCGTGACCGCGCGCGGAGGCGTGCGCAGGGCATAATGCCGATCCGATGCCGATTCCCAAAAACATCACGTTCGTCACTTTTGATGTCTACGGCACGCTGATCGACTGGGAGACCGGGATCTACGAAGCCTTTGCCAAAGAGGCCGAGCGCGACGGCTTCGAGATTGACCGCAGCGTGTTGATCCCGCTCTTCCATGAGATCTCGCGCGACATCGAGGGCGGCTCCTATGAGCTCTACGCGGAGGTGCTCCGGCGCACCGCGATCGAGATCGCCAAACGCCTGGAGTGGAACCTGGAGCCCTCGCGCTCGGGTTTCCTGCCGGACTCGGTGCAGCGCTGGAAGCCGTTCAAGGAAACCAACACACAGCTGCAGAAGCTCTCAAAGAAATACAAGCTCGGCCTGCTCTCGAACATCGACGACAAGCTGCTGGGCCAGACGCGCCGCCATATCCCGACCGACTTCGATCTGGTCGTGACCGCCCAGCAGGTGCGCTCCTACAAGCCCGAACTGGCTCACTTCACTGAGTGCGCCAGGCGCATGGGGGGCAAGCGCGGCTGGGTGCACGTCGCCGCGAGCCACTACCACGACGTGGCGCCATGTGTGAAACAGCGCGTGCCTGTCATCTGGGTCAACCGCAACAAGGATGTGCTCGACTCCTCGCAGAAAAAGCCGACGGCCGAAGTGAGCAACCTCAAAGAGGCCGCCAAGCTGCTCGGCGTCACCTGAGCCAGTGCGGGCGGTCGCTCTGCACGCCGACGTGCTCGTCGCCACCAGCGCGATCCTGCAGGTCAACTGTGTGATTGTCCGCGGGCCGGTCGAGGGGGAGGCAGAGACCTTCGTGATCGACTCGCCCGTTCTCCCCGACGAGTTGCAGAGCCTGCCCGCGTTGCTCGAGCAGGCCCGATTTCCTGCTCCGAGCGGGTTGCTCGCCACGCACGGCGATTGGGACCACCTGCTCGGGCGGCTCGCCTTTCCCGGCCTTGCACTCGGTTGTGCGGAGAGCACCGCCGAGCGCCTGCGAGCCTCGCCGGGTGAAGCGCAGCGCGAGCTGCGCGCGTTCGACAAGGACCTGCTGATCGAACGGACCCGACCGCTCGCGCTCGGGTCGGTCCAGGCGCTGCCCGTTCCCGGCCGTTGCGCCGTCGGCGGCCACGAGCTGGAGCTGCATCCGGCCGAGGGGCACACCCAGGACGGCATGGCCATCGTGATTGGGTGGGCGCGTGTGCTCGTCGCCGGGGACTACCTCTCGACGGTCGAGCCCCCGACGCTGAACGACGGAGGAGATCGCGATGCCTATCTCGCCACCTTGGAGCGCCTGCGCCCGCTGGTCGCCTCAGTCGAGCACGTCGTTCCCGGTCACGGCCCGGTGATGGACTCCGAGCGAGCGCTCGGGGTCCTGGAGGAGAACGTCACCGCCTTGCTTACTCAGGCGACTTGATCGTCGCGATCGGTGCGCCAGCCTGGATCGGGGCGCCCTCGCTGATCGGCAGCTCGGTGATCGTGCCCGCCTTGTGAGCGGTGATCTCGTTCTCCATCTTCATCGCCTCGATGATGCAGAGAAGCTGGCCCTCCTGCACGGTGTCGCCCTGCTTGACGAGCACCTTCCACATGTTGCCCTGAAGCGGTGAAGGCAGAACATCGGGTCCCCGCCCACCCCCACCCGCGCTGGTTGACTTACGCTCGTTGCGTTTGGGTGCCCTGGTGCCTGCCCGGCGCCGCTCCGTTACTAGCGCCGCCTCCGGCAAATGGGGGTCCGAGCACCCTGACGTCGAAACGCTGTCCCGATACCTCGACGGCGTAGGTCTGCTCTACCTTCTCTGGGTCATCGCCGGCATCCGGTTGGGCCGCGTCAAAGGCGAGCGTCTTCAGCCAGCTCTTGTCCTCGAGCAGGTCCCGGCAAGTCTCGCCTTTGGCCCACTGCTCGGTGGCCAGCAGCGCCTGGTGAAAGGGGATCAGCGTCTTCAGCCCCTCGATCTCGTATTCGCCAAGTGCGCGCAGCATCCGCTGTGTGGCCTGCTCGCGGTCTGCGTCCCAGACGATCAGCTTCGCCACCATCGGGTCGTACATAGGTGAGACTTCGCCGCCCGCTCCCACACCTGAGTCCACGCGCACGCCTGGTCCACTCGGCTCTTTGTAGGCGCCGATCTTCCCCGGCGCCGGGGCGAAGTTCTTGGAGGCGTCCTCGGCATTGATACGGCACTCGATCGCGTGGCCGCGCAGGACGATGTCCTTCTGGGCGTAGGACAGCTGCTCGCCCGCGGCGGCGCGGATACCCTCCTTGACGATGTCCACACCCGTCGTCATCTCGGTCACGCAGTGCTCGACCTGCACGCGCGTGTTCATCTCGAGAAAGAAGTACTCAGCGCCTGCACCGCTCGCTGCACTCGCTCCGTCGCGCTCCGTCAGCGGTGCGGAGAACAGCCCCTCGATCGTGCCAGCACCCACATAGTCCACAGCCTTTGCCGCGTTGACCCCGATCTGCCCGATGCGCTCGCGCATCTCAGGGTCGACCACCCACTCTGGTGCGGGGGACTCCTCGATGACCTTCTGGTGGCGGCGCTGGATCGAGCAGTCGCGCTCGCCGAGGTGGATCACGTTGCCGTGGCGGTCGGCCAGGACCTGAACCTCGACGTGGCGCGGGTCGTGCAGGTAGCGCTCCAGGTACACGGTGGGATCTGAGAAGAACTTCTCCCCTTCGCGGCTTGAGCCCTCGAAGGCCCCCTCGAGCTCGTCTTCTGTCAGGGCGACGCGGAAGCCCTTGCCGCCCCCGCCGCCAGCGGCCTTCACGGCCACGGGAAAGCCGATCTCCTCCTTGGCGATGCGCAGGGCGTCGGCTACCGTGGCGACCGGCTCGGTGGTGCCCGGGACGATCGGTACCCCGGCGGCCTGCATCAACTCGCGCGCTCGGGTCTTCGAGCCCATCGCCTCGATTGCGCTGGCCGGCGGCCCGATGAACACGACACCTGAGTCCTCGCAGGCCTGGGCAAACGGAGCGTTCTCCGCCAGAAAGCCATAGCCTGGATGGATCGCCTCGGCGCCAGAGCGCGTGGCGACGTCGAGGATCTTCTCGATGCTGAGGTAGTTCTCCGCGGCCGGGCCGTCGCCGAGGTTGTAGGCCTCTCCGGCGCGCGCAACGTGCAGCGCGTCGCGGTCGAGCTCGGAGTACACGGCGACGCTCCTCACGCCGAGCTCATCCAGCGCGCGCACGATGCGGACCGCGATCTCGCCGCGGTTGGCGACCAATACCTTCGAGAACATCGGGTCGGTAGCTTAGGCGATCATCCCGGCGCCGACGGTCTCGTTGCTCGTCTCGTCGATCAGGATGAAGCTGCCTGTTCGGCGATTGCTCGTGTAAGGGTCGAGCACCAGCGGGGTACTCGTGCGCAAGTGCACGCGGGCAATGTCGTTCAGCGCCAGCTCCGCTGGTGGCGCGGCGCGTTCAAGTGTGTGCACATCCACGATCTCACCGATCTCATCGATGACCGCCGTCGTGTGGCGAGAGGTGTGCTTGAGCAGGTAGCGCCCTCCGGGCTGCATCGGCTTCTGCGCCATCCAGCAGATGTCCGCCTCGAGCTCACGCGTTACCGCTGGTGCCTCCTGCGGACGGCAGATGAGCTCGCCGCGTGAGATGTCGAGCTCGTCCTCGAGACGGAGCGTGAAGGACATCGGCGCCATCGCCTCCTCGAGCTCCCCGTCGAACGTGTCGATCGCTGCGATCCGCGAGCGCCCGCCACTCGGCAGCACCGCTACTTCCTCACCCTTACGCAGCGCTCCACTGGCGAGCTGGCCGGCATAGCCGCGATAGTCGTCCGTGAGCAAACCGTTTGACGGGCGGATTACCCACTGCACGGGAAAGCGCGCGGGCCTGTCGTAGGGGTGGTCGTAGGCGACCTCGACCTGCTCCAGCAGCTCCAGCAGCACCGGTCCGTCATACCAGTCCATCTGCTCGGAGCGACCGACGACGTTGTCGCCGTTGAGCGCCGACATCGGGATATAGGAGATCTCCGGACGCGGGCTGTGCTCCGCTCCCGCGGAGTGTTTGCCAGGGCCACGGCTCAGCTTCGCGGCAAAGCCTTCGAACTCCTCGAGGAGTTCCTCGAAGCGCTCCTGGGAGTGCTCGACCAGGTCCATCTTGTTGATCGCAACGACCATGTGGGGGATCCCCAGCAGCGCGCTGATAAAGGCATGACGCTTTGACTGCTCGAGCACCCCTCTGCGTGCGTCGATCAGCACCACAGCGAGGTCCGCCGTCGAGGCGCCGGTCACCATATTGCGCGTGTACTGCCGGTGCCCGGGGCAGTCGGCGATGATGAACCTTCGGCGTGGCGTCGCGAAATAGCGATATGCCACGTCGATCGTGATCCCCTGCTCGCGCTCAGCCCGTAGCCCGTCGGTGAGTAGCGCCAGATCCAGCGCGCCCTCGCCGCCGCGGCGCTCGCTCGCTCGCGTGACATGCTCGAGCTGGTCCTCTAACACCTGCTTTGAGTCGTATAGGAGCCTGCCGATCAGGGTGCTCTTGCCGTCGTCGACCGAGCCCGCGGTCGTGAAGCGCAACAGGTCTAAGGTCACTTAGAAGTATCCAGCCTTCTTGCGGTCCTCCATCGCGGCCTCTGAGACTCGGTCATCCGCGCGCGTCTCCCCGCGCTCGGTGATGCGCGTCGCCGCGATCTCGACCACGACCTCCTCGAGTGTCGCCGCTTGGGACTGAACTCCGCCGGTACAGCTCATGTCGCCGACGGTCCGGTAGCGCACGGTTGCGTCGAAGACCTTCTCACCGTCGATCAGCTCGGTGCCCTCCCGCCACGCGTACAACATCCCGTCGCGCTTGAAAACCTTGCGCTCGTGGGCGAAGTAGATCGAAGGGACCTCAAGGCTCTCCTGGTCGATGTACTCCCACACGTCGAGCTCGGTCCAGTTAGAGATGGGGAACACCCGCACGTTCTCGCCCTTTTTGATGCGCCCGTTGTAGAGGTTCCACAGCTCCGGGCGCTGGTTCTTGGGGTCCCACTGGCCGAAGTCGTCGCGGAAGGAGAACATCCGCTCCTTGGCCCGGGCGCGCTCCTCGTCACGGCGTGCGCCGCCGAAGGCCGCGTCGAAGGAGTGCTCAGCAATCGCGTCGAGCAGCGTGATCGTCTGCAGGCGATTGCGTGAGGCCCGGGGCCCCGTCTCCTCTACCACGCGGCCGCTATCGATCGAGTCCTGCACGCTGGCGACGATCAGCCGCTCTGAGAGCTCGGCCACGCGACGGTCGCGGTACTCGATCACCTCGGGAAAGTTGTGCCCCGTATCGACGTGCATCAGAGGGAAGGGGAAGGGCGCCGGGCGGAAGGCCTTCTCAGCCAGCCGGAGCAGGACGATCGAGTCCTTGCCGCCGCTGAACAGCAGCACCGGTTTCTCGAATTCGGCGGCCACCTCGCGCATCACGTGGATCGCCTCCGACTCCAGCGCCCGCAGGTGACTCAGCTGGGGGCGCACCGCGATGCTCATCTAGGAGGGATCCACCAGCTCGACGTGGATACCGCACTCGGTCTTGTCGGTGCCTGCCCAGCGTCCCTCGCGACCGCTCCCCGGCTGGGTGCAGGGGGCGCACCCGATCGACTCGTAGCCTTGGTCGTGCAGCGGGTTGTAGGGCAGCTCGCGCTCGTGGATCCGTCGCCACAGGTCCTTGTCGGTCCAGTGGGCCAGCGGATTGTACTTCCACAGGCCGCGCCCCTCGTCTCTTTCGATCAGCTCCGCGTCCGCTCGTGTCGGGCCGTGCTCGCGGCGAATGCCCGTGATCCAGCCCTCGGCGCCGTCCAGCGCGTGCTCGAGCGCGGCCACCTTCGCGACCGAGCAGCAGTGCTCGGGGCCGCTCCACGGCTCGTCCGGACTGCTCGCATCGACCACCTCGATCTGCACGCCGAAGCGCTCCTCGAAGGCCCGCCAGGTCTTCATCGTCTCCTCGAACAGCACGCCCGTGTCGATCGTCAGGATGCGCACCGCCTGGGAGGGTGGGACCTCGTCAACATAGTCCAGCCGCAGCAGCTCGTCGAGCAGCACGGACTCCTCCTTCTGGAAGGAGCACAGCAGCACGGCGCGCGCGCCGTGCCGCGCCGCCTCGCGCAGCGTGTGCGTCAAGCCCGGCGCTGGGTCGAAGTGGGAGGTGGTCTGTGCCATCTGGCTATCTGTTGGGGTCATCTGATCGGTCCTCGTATCGCATCTGATCTATACCGCGCACTCGCCCTCGCCACGAATCACTTCGAAAGGCACGTCGCGGTTCCAGTCGATGAATTGGTTCATCGTCTCCAACCCGAAGTCGACAGGCATCGACAGATCCTTGACCTGCGACTCAAGCTCGCCGGTACCGACGCGGGCCAGGTACTCGTTCCACTGCTCGCCATCCTCACGGTTGGCCTCGTACTGCTTGATCCACCGCTCGATCGCCTCGGGCACGCGCTTGGAGGGCAGGCGCAGCTTCAGGCGCGTGCCGAACTCGACCTCGCCGCCTTCGAACACGCCGCCGATGATCGGTATGTAGGCCGGGATCGTGTGGTCACCGACTTTGATCGACGCGCCCGTGAAGCCGATGCTCGCGACGTGGTGCTGGCCGCAGCCGTTCGGGCAGCCGCTGATCTTGATGTTCAGCTTCCGCGTCAGCTCGTCGGTGATCTGCAGCGATTCGATCCGCTCTTGGACAGCCTCGTTGAGCCCCATCGAGCTGGTGATGCCGAGCTTGCAGGAGTCGGTTCCGGGGCACGAGACGACGTCGTTGATTTCGCGCGAGCCGGCATCGCCGAGGCCGAGCTCCGACAGAGCCCGCCACAGGTCATACACGCACTCCTCGCGAACCCAGCGCAGCACGAAGTTCTGCTGCACGGTCGTGCGCGCGTAGCCGCCCGCGTAGGAGCGCATGACCTGAGCGAGACCACGGAACTGCTCCGGCGTGAGGTCGCCGCGCGTGACCTTCACCTCGACCGTCACGAAGCCGTCCTGCTTCTGCTCCGCGACGTTGGCGGCGCGGAAGCGCTCGTATTCCGGCTCCTCGCCGTTGGGGCTCCCGTAGCTCTGCGGCGCCGACGGTGCGGACTCGCGCTCGTCGTTGAGGAACAGCCGCTGCTCGATCGAGAAATCGCGTTCGGCGACCCAGTCGCCCTTCAACTCCTCGTCGGCCTGCTTGCGCAGCTCCTCGATGCCGTACTTGTCGACGAACACCTTGATGCGCGCGCGGGCGCGGTTGACGCGCAGCCACTCCTGGCGGTCGAAGATCCTCATCACGGCCTCGGTCATCTTCAGGTATTCGCCGTTATCGACCTCGAGGAAGTCGTAGAGCACCTGCGCCTTGCGCGGCATGATCGAGGTGCCGCCGCCGACGAGCATCTCGACGCCGCGCACCTCGCCGGGGCGGGCGGGATCCTTACTCTCGCGCACGCGGGCACGGAAGGCGACGTCGTGGATGCCGCTGATCGCGCGGTCGCGGGGCCCGCCGTCGAACGACGTCTTGACCTTGCGCGGCATCGCCTGGGTGGTGGGATGGCGCACGAAGTAGCGCACGTAAGCGCCGACGTAGGGGGTGAGGTCGAACAGCTCGTCCTTCGCCACACCCGCCCACGGGTCGCCGGTGACGTTGCGCATCGTGTTGCCGCAGCCCTCGCGGCTCGACAGCCCCGTCTCGCCGATCTCGCGGATCAGCTTCTCGGCGTCGAGCAGCGGAACGTGGTGCATCTGGATGTTCTGACGCGTGGTGATGTGGCCCTTGTTGAGCGGTACGTACTTCTCGACGACGTCGGCGAACGAATCCATCTGCTCGGGCGTGACACCCCCGAACGGGAGCTTGACACGGATCATCTGCACGTCCGCCTGGCGCTGGCCATAGACACCCTGCTTGAGGCGGAACTTGATGAACTCGTCTTCCTCGGTCTCGCCGGCGAGGAATTTGGTGGCCTCGGTTTTGAAGTCGTCGTACTCTCGCTGCAGGATCGGGATCACGTGCCCGGGGACGTTCTGCAGGACCTCTGGGTCCTCGAGCGTGCCGCGCTGGGCGGGTACGGAAACTGGCTCCATTACGAAACCTCCTGATCCGGGCGCTGGGCCCGGGCTGCTTTCAACGATGTACTGCTGGCGAGAGGAATAATGGCTAAAGGCTAGCGGCTTTTAGGGGTTTATCCAGGGATCAGGCACATCTCCCTGACACTCTCGTTCGATGCCTTCGAGGATAGCCGCGTGCTGCCACGGGTCAGGACCCTCCTCGCCCGGTGACGGCCGTGGCGCTGTCTCGCGCATGAAGCGCTCGAGCGCGGCCACGATCGCCGCCGCCTCGGCGGGCGATGCGGACGGAGTGATCAGCTCGAGCTTGGGGCGGCCGTTTGGCATCGGTGCATTGTGACCTGTTATGACGCTCGACGGATTCATCGCCGCAGGACTCTCTGCGCAAACTCGACGAGGTCATCTGCCTGTCGCAGTGCTGACTTGAGTTGTTGGCCGCCAACATCGAAAAAGCCATACTGCGCCTCGTCCTTGAGGCCGAGAAGGCGACGCAAGGAGGTCGCCGCCTTCTTGCCGTCGGGCTCGATCTTCCCCACCAATGTCGCCGCTTCCTGGTGATCCTGCCCGCGCGCCCGGCGGCTGAGCACGGCGCAGCACGCGGCGTCCGAGGCAGCAATACCCGCAAGCACCGCGAGTGAGGCCGACGCGCTGGAATAGTCCAGATCGTCGCCCTCCTCGGTGACGAGCTTCGCCACCTCCAGGAAGCGCATCGCGTGGCGCAATCGAGTTCCCGCGTCGGCCTTCGAGCAGGGCTGGACCCTGGCCTCGCGCGGGCTCACTCGGACTCCAGCAACGTCTCGACCGGGCGCCCGGCAACGAGGATCGCGTCGGAGCGAAGCTCGGCGACGATGGGCCGTTGTTGTGTTACAAGCTCGGCCAACTGCTCCTCAGACCTCTCCACGATATTGGCGCGGTTTCCGGCCCAGGCTTCGATTTGGTCGCGTAGCGCATCCACCTGTGCCTGCCAGCGCTCGTCCCCTGACATGCCGGGGGGACGGACGATCAGCATGTCGATGTCGCTGTCGAGCCCACCGTCGCCACGGGCGGTCGAGCCGAACACAGACGCGTGCACGGGCGAGATCTCCCAGTCGCCGATCCCCTTTTCGATGAGCACGAACAGCTTCCCACGCAAAGCCATCAGGAGCTCTACGGCTTCCGCCGCGATGTGGTCCCGGTTGAGCGTGAACAGATACGCCCGGTTCAGCGGCACGCGCTTGACCAGACCGTGCGCGGTAAGCCTGTGCAGGGAATCCAGGACGCCCTTGTGGGAGCGCCGGCCCGTCATTGCGGCGACCTCGCGACCCGTGAGCCCAAGACTGGTCCCGACAAGCACCCGGAGCACGTCTCCGTCGAGCGTCGGGCATACGGCCGTGTAGGGACGAGAGACGTCCATCGTGGATACTATACCATCCATCTGGGAGATAAACTATCCACATGGATGGTCTACCATCCACAACCACGTGACCCTCTACAGAGGGATGTTGCCGTGCTTGCGTTTCGGGCCCGGTTCGCGCTTGCTTTGCAGCGTGTGCAGGGCGGTAATGAGCTTTGGGCGGGTCTCGTGCGGGACGATCACGTCGTCGATGTATCCGCGCTCGGCGGCCGTGTAGGGGTTGGCGAAGCGCGCCTTGTAGTCCTCCATCAGCTTTTCGCGCCGCTCCTGCGGCGTCGGGCTGCCGGCGATGTCGCGCCTGTAGATGATGTTGACCGCGCCCTCGGGACCCATCACGGCGACCTCCGAGGTCGGCCAGGCGAAGTTGAAGTCGGCGAGCATGTGCTTGGAGGCCATCACGTCGTAAGCGCCACCGTAGGCCTTGCGTGTGATCACCGTCAGCTTAGGCACGGTCGCCTCGGTGAACGCGTACAGCAGCTTCGCGCCGTGGCGGATGATGCCGCCCCACTCCTGGCTTGTCCCCGGGAGGAAGCCGGGGACATCGACGAACGTGAGGATCGGGATGTTGAACGCGTCGCACGTGCGCACGAAGCGCGCCGCCTTGGCCGAGGCGTCGATGTCGAGCACGCCCGCCAGCTGTGCCGGCTGGTTGCCAACGATGCCGATCGCAAAGCCGTCGAGGCGCGAGAAGCCGCAGATGATGTTCTTCGCGTGGTGTTCGTGAACCTCGAAGAACTCTTCGTCGTCCACGATCAGCTTGACCACGTTGCGCATGTCATACGGCTTGTTGGGGTTGTCCGGCACCGCCGTGTCCAGCGCCGGGTCCATCCGCTGCGGGTCGTCGGTCGGCACCACGCGCGGCGCCGTCTGCAGGTTGTTCTGCGGCAGGAAGCCGATCAGGTAGCGGCAGTCCTCTAGGCACGCGTCCTCGTCCTCGGAGGCGAAGTGCGCCACGCCCGACTTCGTGTTGTGCGACATCGCGCCGCCGAGCTCCTCGAAGCCGACTTCCTCGCCCGTGACCGTCTTGATCACGTCGGGGCCCGTGATGAACATGTGCGAGGTCTCCTTGACCATGAAGATGAAGTCGGTGATCGCCGGCGAGTAGACCGCGCCGCCCGCGCACGGACCCATGATCAGGCTGATCTGCGGGATAACGCCCGAGCACTTGACGTTGCGCACGAACACGTCGCCGTAGGCGCCGAGCGAGACGACGCCCTCCTGGATGCGCGCGCCGCCGGAGTCGTTGATGCCGATTACAGGGCAGCCGATCTTGGCGGCCAGGTCCATGATCTTGACCATCTTCTCGCCCATCACCTCGCCGAGGGAGCCGCCGAACACGGTGAAGTCCTGGCTGAACACGCACACCGTGCGTCCGTCGATCGTGCCGTGGCCGGTCACCACCGCATCGCCCCACGGACGGTTCTTCTGCATGTCGAAGTCGTGCGTGCGGTGGCGCACGAACGTGTCGAGCTCCTGGAAGGAGCCCGGGTCGAGGAGCTTCTCCACGCGCTCGCGCGCCGTGTACTTGCCACGTGCGTGCTGCTTCTCCTCGGCCTCGGGCGCGGAGTGAAGCGCCGCTTCTCGTAGCTCGTGCAGCTGGGCGAGCTTTTCCTCGTAGCTCTCGGGTGCCTTTTTGCGCGGCTCCTTGCGGTGGCCGCTGCGCGAGGCCGCCAGCAGGGCGGCGTCCGTCTGCCGGTCGTGGGAGCTCGAGGCCATCGGGCGCGATCTTACCCGTGGGCCAATACCGGGGTTCCTCTCAGGCGCGCGAGAACGGCCGGTGGTGCGCGGCGCCCAGCCTGTCCAGCACTGCGGTGAGTACGGCGGTGACCTGTTCTGTCTCGGCTTCCTCGGCCGCCTTCAGTTCCGCCGCGATGTCCTGCATCTCTTCCGCTGGCGTGTCCTCGAGCGCTGGCTGCTTCGGCTCGATCCCGGTCTCTGGCTCGACGATTTGAAGCGCCTCGGGGTCGATCTGATCCTGACGACGGCGGCGAAAGAGGCGGGCAAAGAACCCGAGACGTGGCTGGTGTTCGAGATGCTCCTCGGTGAGGGCCTCCTCGGCGGCCAGCGGCAGCGGCTCCGGCTCTGGCTTCGGTGTGGGCTCGTCCACGACCGCGGGTTCCGGCTCAGCCGCTGGCTCGACTTCAGCGGGCTCCCGGGTCACGCTCAGCGTCACCTTCGTGCCCCACCCTGATGGGGCGAGCGTGACCTTACCGGTGGTGTCAGCCGCCTCCCATTCGACGGCCTTCTCCGGGTCGGTGCGGGTGATGCGGATCTCGCCGAGCTCGCCCAGGTGGCGAGCTAGCGCGTCAGGCTCGCTGAGCTCCGTCCATAGCTCGGGCGGGGACTTGACCAGTGTGCGCTGCACTTCCGAGGAGATCATCGTCCTCAGTTTCGAGCGATCTCTCCCTAGTCCTTCAGCGGGTCGGCTTATGCAGGCGAAGACGCACGCCGTGCTCCTACCAGTCCACGCTCGTGCAACGCCTCCGCCAGCTGGACGGCATTCAGGGCAGCTCCCTTGCGCAGGTTGTCGGCGACGATCCAAAGGTCCAGTGCGCGCTCGTTTCCGGGGTCACGGCGGATGCGCCCGACGAATACGTCGTCCTTGCCAGAGGCGTCGATCGCGAGCGGATAGAGCGCGGCGTGGGGATCGTCGAGGACGGTGACGCCGGGCGCTTCGCGCAGGAGCTCGCGAGCACGCTCGGGAGCGATGGGTACGCGCGTCTGCACGTTGACGGCCTCGGAGTGGCCGTTGACGATGGGCACACGCACGCACGTGGCGGAGATGCGGATCTGAGGATCGTCGAGGATCTTGCGCGTCTCGTCCATCAGCTTGCGCTCCTCGTCGGTGTGGTCCTCGCCGGCGGCGAACGAACCGGCGTGGGGGAGGGCGTTGAACGCGATCCTATGGGCGTACTCCCGAGGCGAGGGGAGCACCCGATCGTGCAGTAGCGCGTGGGACTGATCGAGCAGCTCGTCGACAGCGCGCCTGCCCGTGCCCGAGACAGCCTGGTATGTGCTGATCACCAGTCGCTCGATCTCCGCCTCGTCGTGGAGTGGCTTCAGTGCCACGACCATCTGCATCGTCGAGCAGTTCGGGTTGGCGACGATTCCGCGATGGCCGGCGAGCGCCTCGGGATTGACCTCGCTGACGACGAGGGGGACATCGTCTTGCATGCGCCACCGCGAGGAGTTGTCGATCACGGTTGCGCCCGCCATGGCGAACTTCGGCGCCCACTCGCCGGAGATGCCTCCGCCGGCGGAGAACAGCGCGAGGTCAAAGCCCCGGATCGACTCCTCGCTGAGGCCGTGCACGACCAAGCCGCCATCGAGCTCGCGCCCAACCGAGCGCTCGGATGCGAACGGCACGATCTCGCGCGCTGGAAAACCGCGCTCTCCCAGCAGCGCCAGCATCAATGTGCCTACCTGGCCGGTGGCGCCGACAACCGCGATCCGATAACCCTCGTTGCTCATCTCGCCAGCGTACCGCCCGGGAAACGGCTATTGGGATTCTGCTAAGCGCCGGTTTGTGCGGTCATGAAGTAGATCGTCAGCAGGATGAGCACGTTGGCGCCCACGTTCACGCGGAACAGGAGCTGCCGTTGCGATTTGTACTCGGCGCTGAAAACGATGTCGGACGTCCCAGGGGACGTCGCATCGGCGGCGGCGATGTCGCGCTCCGCGAGCTCGGCGAGTCGGCGCTCTCGCGGCGCGAAGAACGCCCCTCCGAGCGCGCCCAAGAGGATGATCACGCCGAGACCCCACTGCACGTAGAAGTCGCTCCAGACATGCAGTTTGCTGGCCAGGTAGATGCCGGCGAGCAGTGCGAGACCGATGAATGGCGAGATCACGAACTTTCCGACGCTGTCCTGGATGCGGTGGAACCCGGGCATCGAGCGGGGCTCGGTGCGTATGCCGACGGCGTACATCACGGGATAGGCGAAGGTGATCCCGAAGGCGATGACGATCGCGGCGATGTGGACGGCGAGGACGAAGGTGTAGAAGGTGACGGCTGGAATGAGCATGAGCGGACCCTAACGGCGCGGGCGGAAGGACGAGCGGGCGCCCGGCTCAGAACGTCGGTGCGTATTTGCCGAAGACGTCCTGCATGGCGGCGCAGGCCTCGCCTAGCGAGCAGCGGTCCTTGAGCGCCTGGCGAATCGCCGGCAGCAGGTTCTCGGTCCCGCGCGCCGCCTCGCGTAGCTCCTCCAGGCGCTTGGCGACGAGCTCCGGGTCGCGGTTGGCCTTGAACTTCGCCAGGCGATCGAGCTGTTCGCGCTCGGACTCCGGGTCCACCCGCAGGAGGTCTGGGACCTCGGCGGCGTCTTCGACGTACTTGTTGACGCCCACCACGATGTCTTGGCCGATGCGGTAGCGCTCCTGGTAGCCCCACGCCGACTCGTCGATCTCGCCGGTGATGAACTGGATCGCGTTGACCGAGCCGCCGAGCGCGTCAACCTTCGCGATCAGCTCGTTCGCACGCGTTTCGATCTCATCAGTGAGCGACTCGACGAAGTAGGAGCCCGCGAACGGGTCGACGCTGTCGGCCGCGCCCGACTCGTGCGCGAGGATCTGCTGCGTGCGCAGCGCGATTTTCGCCGCGCGCTCGGTGGGCAGGGCGAGCGCCTCGTCGAAGCCGTTGGTGTGCAGCGACTGCGTGCCGCCGCAGACCGCCGCGAAGCCCTGCAGCGCGACGCGCACGATGTTGTTCTCCGGCTGCTGCGCCGTCAGCGTCACGCCACCGGTCTGCGTGTGGAAGCGCAGCATCGTCGCCTTGGGGTTCGTCGCGCCGAAGCGCTCGCGCATGATGTGCGCCCACATGCGCCTGGCGGCGCGGAACTTGGCCACCTCCTGGAAGACGTTGTTGTGTCCGTTGAAGAAGAACGCAAGCCGTGGCGCGAACTCGTCCACGTTCAGGCCCGTGTCGATCGCCGCCTGCACGTAGGCGATGCCCGAGGAAAGCGTGAACGCCACCTCCTGTACCGCCGAGCAGCCCTTCTCACGGAAGTGATAGCCCGAGATCGAGATCGTGTTCCAGCGCGGCACGTTTTCGTGGCAGTACTGGAACAGGTCCGTCGTCAGGCGCATTGTCGGCTGCGGCGGGTAGATGTAGTTGCCGCGCGCGATGTACTCCTTGAGCACGTCGTTCTGGGTCGTGCCGCGCAGCTTGTGCGACGGCACGCCTTGCTCCTCGCCGACGAGCTCATAGAGCAGCAAGAGGCATGCCGCCGGTGCGTTGATCGTCATCGAGGTGGAGACCTCCTCGAGCGGGATGCCGTCGAAGGCAGTGCGCATGTCGTCGATCGTGTCGATCGCCACGCCGGTGCGGCCAACCTCGCCGAGGCAGCGCGGATTGTCGGAGTCCAGGCCGAGCTGGGTGGGCAGGTCGAACGCCATCGACAGCCCCGTGGAGCCCTTGGAGAGCAGGTAGCGGTAGCGAACGTTTGACTCCTTGGCTGAGGCGTAGCCTGCGTACTGGCGCATCGTCCAGGTCTGCTTGCGGTACATCTCGTGGTGCACGCCACGCGTGTAGGGGAACTCGCCGGGCTCGCCGAGCTCGAGCTCCTCCGGCAGGTCCGCCTCGGTGTAGAGCCCGGAGATCTCGATGCCGGAGTCGGTGAAGCGGCGGGGGTCCTCAGGCCCGACGATCGGGGCGACGGTCAGGTGCTCTTCGGGTTCGGTCATGTGCGGAGAGGTTATCCTGCCGTCCATAGCCACTTGTTTGGTCACCGGCGGGGCTGGATTCCTCGGTTCGCACCTGTGCGACGAGTTGCTCGTGCGCGGGCATCGTGTGATCTGCGTGGATAACTTCGAGACGGGAACGCTGCAGAACATCGAGCACATCCGCGACCCGGAGCGATTCGTGCATGTCGGCGTGGACATCATCGAGCCGTACTTCGTGGAGGAGCCGCTTGACTTCGTCTATCACCTTGCTTCACCGGCATCGCCGATCGACTACCTGCGGTTGCCTCTGCACACACTGAAGGTGGGGTCTTATGGCACGCATCACACGCTTGGGCTGGCGAAGTCCAAGCGTGCGCGCTTCCTGCTCGCGTCCACCAGCGAGGTGTATGGAGATCCTCAGCAGCATCCTCAGCAGGAGTCTTATTGGGGGCACGTCAACCCGATCGGCCCGCGGGGCGTGTACGACGAGGCGAAGCGCTATGCGGAGGCGCTGACGATGGCCTACCACCGCCAGCAGGGCGTGGACACGGCGATCGTGAGGATCTTCAACACGTATGGGAGCCGGATGCGCCCGCATGATGGTCGCGCGATCCCGACGTTCTTGCGCCAGGCACTGGCGAACAGGCCGCTGACGGTGTTCGGCGATGGCTCACAAACGCGGTCGTTCTGTTATGTGAGCGATCTGATCCGGGGGATGATCGCGCTGGCGGAGTCCGGCCATCACCACCCGGTCAACATCGGCAACCCAGACGAGTTCACGCTTCTGGAGCTGGCCGGCACGATCAAGGACCTGACCGGAGCGAGCTCGGAGATCGTGTATGAGGCGCTGCCGGAGGACGACCCGAAGCAGCGTAAGCCTGACATCACACTCGCGCGTGAGCTGCTCGCGTGGGAGCCGGAGGTCCCGCTTCGCGAGGGGCTGGAGAGGACGATCGAGCAGTCCGGGGTCGAGTTGCTCATCGGCAGCGGTTCCAGCTGAGCTCCCGCAAGGCGAGTGCGTCGAGTCCTTCTGAGGACCGGTTGACCGCTACATCTGCGAGTCTGATGCGTTGTGAGTAGCGAGATGGGACCACGTTCTTCAGGAACGTCCGCTCCGCCCGCGCCGCACGCGCCCTCCTCGCGGGTACCGGCTTCGCCGGCGCAGTCCGGCGTGGCGAGGTCCGAGGCGGCGCGGCCGGCGCTGTCGGAGGCAACGGCGCGCCGCGAGTGCTCCGATCGGGATATGCGCAGCAAGCGCCCCCCGGCGCTGTCGTTCCTGCTGCGCATGGTCACGGCCCGGCGCCTGGCGCGTGTGCTTTCCCTATTGGCGCTCGACCTCGTCTGCGTGGCGCTTGCGATCTTTACGGCACTGGTGCTGAAGGCGGCGGTCCTGGGTCATGTGAATGCAAGCTCGGCGCTGCACGAAACCGAAAGAATTCTCGCTTTCGCCTACCTCGTGACCGCGCTGCTGTTCGCGCGCTCGGGACTGTATGCCGAGCGCGCGCAGCGTCCGGGGTTGTCGCGGATCGTGGCTGCGCTGTTCCAGGTGTCGTTTATCGCGCTGCTATTCGCGGTCGTGAGCGGCGAACATTTTCAGAGCTTCTACATCTTCTGGGGCTCGCTGGCCTTCGCGCTTCTGTACGTATCTTCGGCGCGCGGCGCTTACGAGTGGCTGACCGGCGTGGTCCTGCGCGCCGCGGGCTACCGGCGCCGGGCGGTGCTCGTGGGCACGGGCAAGCACATCCGCGATGTCGCCCACGCGCTCGCGGACGCACCGCACTCGCCGATCGAGGTTGTTGGGTTTCTCTCGCCGAATACGCTGCCCGCCAACGGCCTGCGCCCCCTGGGATCGCTCGCGAGCCTGGAGGACGTGCTCGACAGCGAGCGGATCGACGAGGTGATCATCGCCGACCCGGAGTTCCCGCAGGTCGAGGCGGTGGAGCTCGTCGACCAGTGCCACCGGCGTGGAGTGCGCGTGCGCCTGGCGCCATCGACGATGGAGATCCTGATCCACCGCGCGGAGTTCGTGCCGGGCCAGTCGGTGCCGCTGTTCGAGCTGAGCTCGCCGGTATTCGAGGGTGTGGACTTCGCGTTGAAGCGCGCTTTCGACCTCGTGGGGGCAACGCTGCTGCTGGTGGCGTTCAGCCCATTTCTGCTGGTGATCGTTCTAGCCGTGCGCCTGTCATCGCGTGGCCCCGTCCTGTTCCGCTCGACGCGACGCGGGATCGGCCAGCGACCGTTTGAGTGCCTGAAGTTCCGCACGATGCATACTGACGCCGAGCAGCGCCAGGCCGATTTGGAAGAGCTCAACGAGGCATCGGGAGCGCTGTTCAAGATCCGCGACGACCCGCGGATGACGCGGGTGGGACGGATACTGCGGCGCTACTCGCTGGACGAGTTGCCCCAACTGGTGAACGTGCTGCGCGGCGAGATGTCGCTTGTGGGCCCTCGCCCGCTTCCCGAGCGCGACTACGAGATGCTCGAGGACTGGCACCGCAAGCGCTATCTGGTGCTGCCGGGAATCACTGGCCTGTGGCAAGTCTCAGGCCGCTCGGAGCTCGACTTCGACGACCTCGTGCATCTCGACTTCATCTATCTGGAGCGCTGGTCGCTGGCACTCGATTTGACGATCATCCTGAAGACATTTCCCGCGGTGCTGATGCAGCGCGGGGCTTACTGAGCCTGCCCACGCACGGGCGCTCCGGCCGCGCGAGGGCGCTTTCGTAGACGCGCCAAGTCGCGCGTCCGACGTCCTGCCAGGTCCATGCGGGCGGAGCCGGCGACGGCCGGGAAGCCGTGTCGGCCGCAGGATCCGGCGCCTCCGGGATCACGACCACATGCCCGCGCTCGAATCCAAGCTCGGCGACGGCTTCGTCGGCGAGCGCCTCGGTGGGAACGATTACGTGGGTTGCGCGCTGCACCGCGAGATGGCGCAGGCGCAGGTGGATACCGCCCCCGCGCAATCGCTCGCTGAGACGGGTGAGCGGGCTGAGCTCGTGGATGGTCACGACCATCGGGCACGGGCTGTGCAGCATCGCGCCCTGCATCCAGGGCGCGTGAAACACGTCGTATGCCTTACGGGGGCGATGCGTCTCGACGATCTCTCCGCGCGTGGAGCCCGTGTCGCGCAGCGCGTCGAGCAGACAGCGGGAGTAGCGGCCGACTCCGCGCGGATCGGCGGCGGGACGGCTGTCGAAGGCGACCCTCACGTGTGGCTCCTCGACTCGACGCTGTGGGTCAATTTGCCTCCGGGGAACGCACGCAGGGCAACATAGCCGGTTCTAGAAGGCATGTGTCGAGATGACAGCCGGACTGCACTTTTTGCGGCCGGGAGATCGCATTTTGCGCGCTCGGGCCGGTGCGGTCTAGCCTTGCGCGTAGTGATGCCCGCGAGCGAGAACTACCACGAGGCTTTGTGGGAGGGCGTGCCCGAGGGTCTTGAGCCGATCGACTTCGCGCGGCGCCGCGGCTTCCTGCTGAGTCACGTCCGCAAGGGCGTGAGGGTGCTCGACGTGGGCTGCGGCGAGGGGCGCTTCGCCGCCGAGCTCGCGCGTATAAGGGCCCACCCGGTGGGGATCGATGTCGCCGCGGAGCCGCTGCGGCGGGCGCGTGCACGCCATCCCGCGCTCGACCTGCGACAGGTGAGAGCCGCAGGCGCCTGGCCACTGCAGGACGCGAGCTTTGATGTCGTGTGGGCGGGCGAGGTGATCGAGCACGTCGCCGACACCGCCGGCTGGCTGTCGGAGGTGCGTCGTGTGCTGCGCTCCGGTGGGACTCTGCTGCTGACCACGCCAGATCACGGGCGCTTGGAGATGCTGCGCTGGGCGCTCGCGCCACGTGCCTTCGAGGCCCGCTTCGACCCGCGCGCCGATCACCTGCGCTTCTACACGCGTCGAGCTCTCAGTGAGCTGCTCGAGGACTTCGGCTTTCAAGACGTCGCAGTGCGGCGCGCCGGAGGGCTGCCCGGTGCGCGGCGAGCGCTGCTGGTGAGCGCACGACGGTCACGCTTTTGATCGCAGCCGGTGAGCGCACCAGGCCTTTGACGCCCGCGGGCGAGCGCACCACCGCCACCTTTTTGACGGGCGCCGCTGCGGTCTCGCGCAAGGCCTGGAGGTAGGCGTTCTGGATTGCGAGCAGACCTGGATCATGTTCGATCACCGGCAGCGGAGCGACCGCCTCGGGGTTCAGGTAGACGGTTGCGCGTAGCTCGTTCAGTGCGTTCTTGGGATTGCCCGTCCGCAGGTCGTATTCGCCCAGCGCCTGCCAGGTCTGCGGGTTTGAAGGTTGCAGGTGCACCGCCCGCACTAGCGTGGCGCGCGCAAGTGCCGCCTGACCAGCGTGCTGCTGGATAGTTGAGAGGGCGAATAGGGCTTCCGCCGAGAGTGGGTCGTGGCTGACGGCGGCCTGTGCTGCTGAGCGTGCGCCGGTGGGATCGCGCGCGCTCAGTGCGAGTGCTTCCTGAGAGGCGTCCGCGGAGCGCTGCGGCTGCCACTGCGCCCAGGCAGCGAGCAACGCCGCGATCACAGCGGCCACGGCGACGCCAACGCGCAGCGGGCCCAGCTCACGCAGGGCAGGCAGGGATAGTTTCCCGCGCTTGCCCCTCTCCGGAGGACTCCCTAGCGGGCCGCGGCCGGCGAGCCAGCCGGCGCAGAGTAAGGCCACACAGGCGTTGCCGGGTACGAACCATGTCCAGTCGACGGTGGAGTGAATGCCGAACACGACCACGAGGCTGAGCATGCTGAGCATCCCGATGCGCTCGGGCGTATACGTGCGTTGCTCGCCCACGGCGCCCTGCCGGTCTGCGATTTTGCGCCAGCCGATGGCTTTCCAGCTCGTGCGTTTCAGCTCAGGCCAGCTCGTCCAGCGCCGGTTGAAAGGGTGCGTTGCGCGTCCAGCGGCGGCCATCCAGGCCGCCAGCAGGGCAAGGGCGATCGCTAGCCCCACCACGCCGAGGTCGGCGAGTGTCTGGACGACGAAGCCGTGAGCGTCCTTCGCTTCGAGATCCTCTGTGCGGTAGCGCAGGCGGGCCGTTCCATAGCTCCGCGCGCCGGCCCCGAGGACGGGGTGAGCCTGGAATATCTTCAGGGCCTCGTTCCAGTAGCGCGCGCGTACACTGCCGATCGCGGTCAGGCGGCCGGGAGTGTTGGCAGGGACGGCCGCGTGGGGGTTGGTGAGCGAGTCAAAGCCGTGGGAGATGCTGCCGGAAAACCCGCGGTGACTGGCGGCAAGCGCTCCCGCGAAGGCGATCACAGCGAGCACGAGGAGGCTGAGCAGGGCTGCGCCGGCTCGCCGGCGTAGCACGAGCGAAGGCGCGCGACGGCCGGTGAAGAAACCGATCCCGAGTCCTGCGATCGCCAGCACGAGGACCATCGCGACCAGTAACACGCCGAGCTGGCGCCCCGCGATCACGCGCGCGTGAAGTGCGACGTTGTCGGTGATGAGCGCATGCCTCGAGAAGTCCCATGCCACCACCAGCCCGGCGCCAACGGTGCCGGTGAGCAGCACGGCGGCGCCGCGCAGGCGCAGCGGAACGATGCAAAACCACAGCGCCATGCCGAGCGTCAGCGCTACCACTGCGCCGCGGGAGTAGGCAAGCATCAACGCTACGAGCAGCAGGCCCATGGCCGGGTAGGCCAGCGCGCTGAGCAGGGCGTGCCCGGCACGGCGCGCTCCCAGCCACATGCAGCCGATCACGCCCATCGCGGCGGTTAGGCCGATCGCATTCCAGTAGCCATACGGCGCTTGCAGGCGCGCGTAGATGTCGTGGGCGTCGAGCCGGGCGGGGAAGACCTTCGTGAGCAGCGCGTAACCGCATACCACCACGGCCGCCAGCGTCACTCCGCCGAGCACCGCGGGCCAGCGTGCGGGGGCCGCACGGGCCAGCGCGACCGCAGCGCCGAAGACGGCGCTGTAGGCGAGCATGCGCCCGGCGTCCTGCCAGCTGTCGTCGGGTTGCACGGACCACACCACCGACAGGGCGGTCAATGCCGTGAACGCGAGCAGCAGCCCCACCGGCCACAACCCGTATGCATGTCTTTCTCCTGGCGTCAGGATCACCGCGCCGGCCACGATCACGCCGCAGCCGAGCGTGAGGAAGATCTCCATCGTGGTCATCTGCTGGACGGGCGGCAGGCCGCCTCCGGCGAAGAAGGTAATGAAGCAGAAGATTGCGGCGCTCAGCAGCGCCGGCCACCACAGGAACAACCGGTCTGGGCCCGGCAGGTGCCACGAACGCCCTGCATGGGAGCGGTGGGGAGAAGATCCCCGCTCGTTGCCGAGTGGCGGAAGGAGGCCCTCTGGCGGGGCGGGATCAGTTGTGGTGGCGGTTGCGGACACGGTTTCGGAGTGCCCCGCCCGCGAGCGCCAGCGCGCACGCGAGCAGGAATGCCAGGATCACCAGCAGGGGGTTGGGCAGCGAGCTGAGGGCTGAAGCGATGTCGACGGGCACGACGCCTGGGCGGATGATTTGGCTGCCCACCTGTAGTGGAGTCGAGCCTGCGTGTGGTGCGCGGCTGAGTTCACGCTGCTCAGCGGGAGTGGCGGGGGTGGCAGCCGTGCCGGCTGGCCCTCCGCCCCCCGCGCCAGTCCCTTTGCCCGCACCGGCAGCCAGCTGAGCTTTGTGAATCAGGCTGGCGCAGTCGGTGTACTCTTCGCTGCTGGTTTCCAGCTCCTTCAGAGCCTTGTTGTAATCCTTTTGGCTGAAGCCGCTCAGCGATTCGCCATGGGTGCACTTGAGGATGATCTTTTCGCCGACGTCAGCTTGAGCTGGCACCGCGAGCAATATGAGGACGCTCGACAGCGCCGCCGCAAGCGCCAGCGTTCGCGTGAGGGTGACGATTCTCATGATGGGCCGAGTAACGCTACCAACGCTCTCGGGCGAGATCGCAGGTAGGCCAGCCCCTAGGATCCCAGAGAGAGGCCGAGACTAGCGAGCGCTCCCGCGAAGCCCTTGGCCCAGGCTTCGTAAGTAAAGGCCCGCACATCCTGCGCCCCGGCCGCGCCGAGGCGAGCACGCAGTGCGGGCTCGGTGGCTAGTGCTCTCATCGCCCCGGCGAGAGCCTTGGGATCGCCAGCGGGCACCACCAGACCGTTGCGCCCGTCTCCTACCAGGCCGCCGGCGGCCGCGCCGACGGCGTCGCTTGCGATCACCGCCAGGCCGCGGTTCATCGCCTCGTTCACAACCAAGGCCCAGGGCTCGCGAAACGTGCGTGTCGGGATCGATGGCACTACCAGGACCTCGCAGGCGGCGTAGAGGTTGCGCAGCTCCACTGGCGGCACGGCATCCATCCAGAGAACCTCGTCCTCATCCCCAGCTCGTCCCGCCGCGCCGCCGGCGGGGACCCAAGGGGGGCTAGATCCCACGCCGACGATGACTAGCGCGGCGGTTGGGGCCTTTAGACCGGCTGTACGCCAGGCCTCTGTCAGTACCCTCACTCCCTTTTCCCGGTCGGGCCGCCCTACAAACAAGAACTTTGTCCCAGCTTGCTCAGGCCACCCCGGCCGGCCAGTGGCTGGCCAGCGCGGCGGGGTGGTCTCAGGAGCCCTCCAGAAGTCGTTGTCTACGGCCTGCGGGGCGACATGCACGTTGTGCGCGCCGTGCGCGCTGACGTAGGCGCTGACGTGCGATCCGTAGGTCACGACGGCGTCCGCGGAGCGATACAGGCGTTGCAGTGCCAGATAGCTGAGCACGTGTGCTGCGCTGCGGGGGTGCGCCCACAGCGAGGCCCAGAGGATCAGCGGCACACGCGCGCGACGTGTGCCCGCCCAACTTGCCGGCAAGGCTACGCGACCGCCGGTGGAGGAGACGACGGCGCGGTAGTCCCCGCTCGCAGCCAGCGCCGCTGTTTCATACTGGCGCAGGCGACGGTGCGGGAAGGGCAGCGCCTGCGACGGCGTTTGGCCGGCCACGCCGGCGCCGTGCCGGGAACGTCCCCCGAACAGCGCGAACTCGACGTTCTCCTGCGCGTGCAGACGTGCGAATGCGCCCACACGGTCGGGCGGCACATGGGAGGTGACGAACAGGACGGGCTTCACCGCAGGGCGTGCTCGTAAGCGGCGAGCGTCTGCACACCACAGCGCTCCCAAGTGAAATGGGCGGCGACGGTCGCGCGCGCGCGCTGAGAAGCCTCGCGCAGCCGGTGAGTATCGGACAGAAGCTCGTCGATGCGCTGGGTGAGCCGCTCGATGTCGCCGGGAGGCACGAGCATGAAGCCGTCGCCGGCGGCGGCGATCTCCTCGGGCCCGGGCTCACCGCGGCATCCGATCGCGGGCAGGCCGCCCGCCATCGCCTCGATGTAGGCCACCCCGAATGCCTCCTCGGTCGAGGGCATCACGAACAGCGTGCACTGGCGTGCCTGCTCAATCGCCTCTGCGGGGGGCAACTGCCCGTGGAACTCGACCCGCCCGGCTACTCCCAGCCGAGCGGCGAGTCCTTCCAGCGCCACTCGCTCGGGGCCTTCGCCGACGATTGAGTAGCGCAGCGTTGGATGTCGCTGCCCGAGCACCGCCAGGGCGCGCAGGACGTCGGCATGGCGCTTGCGGGCAACAAGATGGGCAACCGTTACGATTGTCGGGTGGGCTCCTGTCCCCGGCCGCCGCGACGGATACGGGGTCGCAGGCAACTCGGCGCCGAGGTGCACCACACGCGTCTCGCCGGCCCCATGGGTGCGCGCCAGCTCCGCGATTCCTTGGCTGTTGGCGAGCACCAGACGGGCGGCCCCCAGCCCGCGTGACACCGCCGCGGCGCCGGCGGCGCTGCCGGTTGGCGGATCGGCGGCCGTGTAGAGCACATCGCCGCCGTGCACGGAGACAATCAGTGGCACATCCAGCTCCACACGGCGCACGGCGTCACCGGCCGGCACGGCGTTGTGGGCGTGGATCAGCTGGAATCCAAACGAACGATGTAGCCGTCGCAGAGCCAGCCCGAGGGAAGGTGCGGCCCATGCTCCCCAGCTCGCGTAGGAACCCGAGCGGGGTGGCGAGACGTAGGGGATGTAGGACACCTCCAGACCGTCATGGAGCTGCTTGCGTGGCTCGCGCACGAGCCTCGCCAATGTGCTCGCGACGCCCCCCGGTCCGGCCGCGAATGAGGCACGCGGGGGGACCAGGCGGTGCAGGACGAGGACGCGTACCTCCGCACCGGCATCACGAGCGGCGAGCGCCTGCCGGTGCGCCCAGACGCCCAGCACCGGGTCACCCCGGTGCGGGTAGAACTCCGCTACGACAGCGACCTTCACCAGCGGCGGTGAGTGGTCAGGGTGCGCTGTGTCTCAACAGCGCTCAAGTACGGCTGCCCGGCGAGAAAGGCACGCGCCTCGGCGATCGCTGCCTCACGCGAATAAGCCGAAGCCGCAGGCGCTGCGCGATGGCGGATCGAGACCGCGTCGAGTACGCCGCAGCGCCAGTGCTGCTCGCGAGCGAGCGCCGCCCAGTGAGCGTCCAGTCCCCAGCCCATGCGCAGCTCGGGGAAGGGCAACAGGGTCGAGAAGGTACGGCGGGCAAAGGCGGTCACCGGGCCGATCTCCACGAAGCCGGTCTCACGCACGACGCTGAACAGGCGCCGGCGCGTCAACGGCCAGGCGGCATGGGAACAGGAGCGGTGGGCGGGTTGAGCGAGGTCGAGTGAGAAGCGCTCCGCCAGAAACAGGAAGCGGTCGAGGAAGCCGCGGGGTAGCAGCACGTCATCGTCAACGAACAAAAGCCAGTCGTGCCCACCGGCCGGATGGGCGAGGAGCATCCGGTTGAGGTTCTCGAACTTACCGAGCTCCCCGGGCGGCTCAGTGTGCAGCTCCACCTCATGGCGTGAGCGCAGTAGCTCGGCGCGTATCGACTGTGCCAGCGCGCTGTGCTCTGCGCGCACGACACCGAGGACGAGCACCTGCCGCGTGGGCGGATCGCGTCGCGCCGCGATGTTCAGCCGCAAGCGCAGGCCACTGGCGATCTCCCAGACGTTCACTGCCTCGTCCTGCATGCCACGGCGAATGGCATCGAGACCCGCGACCCTGCCGCTCGTGCCTGAGAGGAAATCGTCCGCGACGGCTGGCGGTGAGCCCGGTGTCCGGCGTTCGCGCAGTGCTTCGCGCAGTGCTTCGCGCAGACGCCCGGCGCTGTGCGCGACCATCACCAATCCGGCAGGGCAGCGGCGCCGGATGACGTGCCCGACGCAGCCGGTGAGCGTAAGCAGCTCTCGTCGAAGGGACGGCGCTTGTTCCCGGTGCGCGTCGAAGCGCCGCGCACCGCGGCCCCGTGCGTGGGCCGCTCTGGAGAGCGAGCTCAAGCGCGCGTCGGTGCCGGCGCGACGGTGCTCGACGGCGGCCCCGGCGATGTAGAGGATCCTCGCTCCGGGTGTTTGCGTGCGTAGGCGTTCCTGCCACTCCTGCTCGTCGCCGGCGTGCTCGAGGGAGACCTCGAATGGGCCCACTCGCTCTAAGGCGGCGCGGCGGATCGTCATGTTGGCGCCCCAGGCGTAGGGCGCGTCGGTGTCGCTCGTGCCGAGGTCTAGCGCCGTGACCGGCGGTCCCTCCCGCCCGCAGCTGCGTAGCGCCGGGCCCTCCAGGCGAGGCTCGATTGGGCCAGTGAAGACATCCACCTGAGGGTGCTCGCTCGCCGCGTCGAGCAGCGCTCCAAGCCATCCGGGCTGCACACGGACGTCATCGTCGACGAACATCACCAGCTCACCCGTCGAGCACTTCACGCCCGTATTACGTGCCACGTTCAGGCCCAACTGGCCCGGGTGAGACTCATAGCGGGCGCCGAGATGCTCGACCAGGGTTCGCACAGCGGGCGAGGGCCCGGCGTCGTCGATCACAAGCACCTCGGCGCCGGCGGCATCCGCCTGGGGAACGATCGAAGTCAGCGCAACCTCCAGATAGGAAGGACGTGCGCGGGTCGGGATGATGATCGATGCTGTGCAGGGCATGGCTGCAACAGTCTAGGTTTGACGCTCACATGGTCCTGTTCCTGCACAACCGCTACCGCACGACCGGCGGCGAGGAGCGCACGGTCGAGGACCTCGTCTGGCTTGTCAATACTCATCTCGATGAGCCCGCCAGGCTGCTCACTCGCGACTCCTCAACAGTAGGCCGTGGCCGCGCGGCCGTGGGGCTGCTGCGGGGGGGCCTGGAAGGCCAGGATGTGGCACGCGCCGTTCGTCTAAGCGGCGCCCGCATCGTGCACGCCCACAACCTCCACCCGTCGCTCGGCTGGCGGGCCTTGGCGGCCGCCCGAGAGGCCGGAGCGCGCGTCGTGCTGCATCTGCACCAGTACCGGATGGTGTGCGCGACCGGCGTGTGCTTCACGCGCGGGGCGGAGTGCACGCGCTGCCATGGGCGGGACACGCTGCCGGGTGTGCGGCTGAACTGCCGCGGTAGCCTGCCCGAGGCGATTGCCTATGGTGCGTCACTGGCGTTGTGGCAGCGACGTCTTGCCGAGCAGGCCAGTGCAGTGATCGTGCCGAGCACGTTCGCGCGCGAGCGGCTACAAGAGCTCGCCGCACCCCTGCCGTGGGACTGCGTACACGTGCTGCCACCGCCCGTGCGCACGCTTCCCGATCGCGCTCCCGGGGAGTCCGGCTCCTACGCGCTCGTCGTCTCGCGCCTCGCGCCTGAGAAGGGCGTCGACGTTGCGATCGAGGCTTGTCGTTTGGCCGGCCTGCCGCTCGTCGTGGCCGGGGATGGGCCCGAGCTGCCCGCTCTACAGGAGCTTGCTGGCGAGGCTGACGTGCGCTTCGCGGGCCGTGTCGATGATGCCGAGCTGGCTCGCCTGCGCGACGGTGCGTCGATTGCTCTCGTCCCCTCGCGCTCGGCCGAGACGTTTGGCATGGCCGCCGCCGAGGCGATGGCCGCGGGCCTGCCGGTGGCCGCCAGCCGTGTGGGGGCGCTGCCGGAGCTCCTCGGCGAGGAGGGACTCGTGCCGCCGGGAGACGCGGGCGCGCTGGCCCGGGCAATCACCCGTCTGGCTGGAGACCGGGCCGCGGGCGTGTGGGGACGGGAGCGAGTGCGTGCCCTGTGCGCACCGGAGAGGGTGGCGCCGGCGCTGGCCTCGATCTATGACGCGGCGACGTAAGCTGCGGCCGTGTCCCCAGCTGAAACCGCGAACCGGCGGGCCTTGATCACCGGCATCTCCGGGCAGGACGGCTCGTTCCTGGCAGAGCTGCTGCTGGATGAGGGCTATGACGTCACTGGGGTTTTGCGCGACCCCGAGCGGCTTGGCTGCGCCGGGCACCTGCGTGAGCAACTCGGTCTCGTGCGTGGCGAGCTGCTCGATCCGGACTCCCTGAGGGCGGCGGTCGAGCTCCTCCGGCCAAGCGAGATCTATCACCTGGCCGCGCCCTCGTTCGTTCCGGCCTCTTGGCTGGCACCACTGCAGACGCTCCGCGCGATCGTGGACTCCACCGCGGCGATTCTGGAGGCTGTGCGCGAACTCGTCCCCGATGCCCACGTATTCGTGCCCGCTTCTGGCGCGATGTTCGGCGAAGCGATCGAAAGCCCGCAACGCGAGGACACGCCATGCCGCCCCACGACGCCCTACGCGATCGCCAAGCTTGCCGGACACCAGCTGCTCGGCGCGCTGCGCGCTCACGACGGCATACACGCCAGCTCGGGAATCGTCTACAACCACGAGTCCGAGCGTCGGCCGGAGCGGTTCGTGACGCGCAGGATCACGCGGGGAGCTGCCGCCATTGCTCTCGGACTGCAGGAGGAGCTGACGCTGGGGGACCTGCAGGCGGTACGCGACTGGTCGTTCGCCGGTGACATCGTGCGCGGCGCCTGGCTGATGCTCCAGCAGGAGCAACCTGAGGACTATGTGCTGGCAAGTGGCGTGCCGCACACCGTCGGGGAGTTTGCACAGGCGGCGTTCGCATGCCTGGATCTGGACGCCGGGCGCTACCTGCGCGTGGATCCCGCGCTGGTGCGAGCACCTGAGAGCACGCCGAGTGTCGGTGACCCGAGCAAGGCGCGCGAGCGCCTGGGGTGGCAGCCGTTGCTCTCGTTTTCAGAGCTGGTCGAGCGCATGGTCCGGGCCGACCTGTGCTCGCTGGAAGCGCAGGCGGGTGAGGGTTCAAAGCCATAGACTGCCCGGCGTCATGACGACGATTGGCGTGATCGGGCTGGGTTATGTTGGTTTGCCGCTCGCGGTGGCGTTCGCGCAGGAGGGTTGCGAGGTGATCGCGGTCGACGTCGACCAGCGCAAGATCGACGCGATCGAGGCTGGGACTTCCTACATCGAGGACGTTCCCGATGCGACGCTCGGAGCGGTGGCGCAGCTCATCCACGCGACCACGCGCTACGCCGACCTGGCCAGGGCCGACGCCGTGCTGATCTGTGTGCCGACGCCGCTGACGCGCAACCGCGAGCCTGACCTCGGGCCGCTGATCGACTCCACCCACGCACTTGCGGAGGTCCTGCAGGCCGGTCAGCTGGTGGTGCTCGAGTCCACGACGTACCCAGGCACGACTAGAGAGCGGGTCGCGCCGTTGCTCGAAGAGTCTGGTCTAAAGGCGGGCCGGGATTTCCATCTGGCGTTTTCCCCGGAGCGCGTCGATCCGGGCCGCACGGATTTCACGCTGCGCAACACCCCGAAGGTCGTGGGTGGCCTGACGGAGGCGTGTGCGGAGCGCGCCGGGGAGATCTATGGACTCGTCTGCGATCAGCTCGTGCCGGTCTCGAGCCCGGAGGCGGCGGAGCTGTGCAAGCTTTTGGAGAACATCTTCCGCTCGGTGAATATCGCGCTCGTGAACGAGCTGGCGATGTTGACCGACCGTATGGGGATCGATATCTGGGAGGTCGTCGAGGCCGCGGCGAGCAAGCCGTATGGGTTCATGCGCTTCGAGCCGGGACCCGGGATGGGCGGACACTGTTTGCCGGTCGACCCGTTCTACTTGAGTTGGCGCGCGCGGGAGTTCGACATGACGACCGAGTTCATCGAGCTCGCGGGGAAGGTCAACCAGCAGATGCCATATCACTGTGTCGCGAAGGTTGAGCGTGTGCTCAACGACGCCGGTCTGCCGGTTAGGGGTGCGCGGATCGCGGTACTCGGCGTCAGCTACAAGCCCGGTGTCGGCGACATCCGCGAGTCCCCCGCGCTGAAGATCCTCACGTTGCTGCGTGCACTCGGCGCGGATCTGCGCTACCACGACCCGCACGTGCCCTCCCTCCCCGAGTTCCGCCTGAGCAGCCTGCCGCTCGAAGAAGCGCTCGACGACGCTGACCTAACGCTGATCGTCACCGCCCACCCGAGCGTGGACCACGACACGATCGCCCAGCACGCCCGCCTGCTGGTCGACCTGCGCGGCGTCACACGTGGCACACAGGCCGAGAACGTCGTGCGACTGTGAGCGTGCTGGACGCCGATCCGCGCGCGCCAGGACTGCTGCTCGGGAAGGATGTCCAGGTTGGCAGAGGCGTGTCGTTCGGCGCTTACGTAGTGGTGCACGACGGCACCACGATCGCCGACGGGTGCGTGATCGAGGACCACGCGGTACTGGGCAAGCGCCCCCGGCTGGCGCCCGGCTCCTCTGCGGCGGGCGAGGTCAGCCGACTGGAACTCGGCAAGGAAGTCAAGGTCTGCTCCGGGGCGGTGGTCTTCGCAGGCGCCCAAGTCAAGGAGGGAGTGATCCTCGGTGACCAAAGCTTTGTGCGTGAGCGCTCGCGGATCGGCACCGGCTCGGTGATCGGGCGGGCCAGCACGGTAGACAACGATGTCTATGTGGGCGCCCGCGTGCGGGTGCAGACCGGCGTCTATTTGACCGCGTTCACAATCGTCGAGGACGATGTGTTCGTCGGGCCGGGTGTGATCACGACCAACGACGACACGATGAGCCGCCACTCAGCCGAGGGTGGGCGGGATTCGTTACAGGGTGCCAAGCTGCGCCGTGCCTGCCGGGTCGGCGGGGGTGTCGTGCTGACGCCAGGCGTGGAGATCGGCGAGGAGGCCTTCGTCGCGGCTGGCGCCGTGGTGAGCTGCGATGTGCCGGCACGGGCTGTCGTGATGGGCATTCCGGCGCGTGCCGTGCGCGAGGTGCCGGCGGAGGACCTTCTGGAGCGGTGGCGCTAAGGGGAAAGCCATACCCTCGCTCCCTGTGATCAGGTGGGCGTAATGACGACGACGGGGATTGCCCGGGCCGTCTGCTTTTGGTAGGCGCTGTAGCGATCGCGATTGTTTTCGTTCACGATCCTCCATAGGCGGTCGTAGTCGGGGTCCGCCGGCTCGAGGGCCTTGGCAGTGCCTTTCTGGCGTTCGCGGGCGATCTGGATCTCCACGCCCGGGTTAGCGCGGAGGTTGTAAAGCCACGCTGGATGACGATCGCTGCCGCCGTTGGAGGCGACGACGAGGTAGTCGTCCCCGTTACGGGCGTAGACGAGGCTGTTGCACCGGGTCACGGCCGAGCGGGCACCAGTGGTTCTGAGCAGCAGAGTTGGGACGCCAACCATGCGATGCCCTATGCGCCCGTCGGTTCGCTTGTAGAGCTCCGCGTGGATCTTGAGAATCTGGCTCGTGACGCTCATGCAACACAGCCTATTAGGCGACGGCCGCCGGCGTACTTAGCCCGGACACAAGGCCCGGCCCCGGCGTAGTTGCCCTATAGCACCCTGGCCGCTTCCACGACCTCCTCGGCCTGCTCGCGACTGAGCACGGGGCTCATCGGGATGGCGAGGTGGGTGCGCGCGGCGTGCTCGGTGGCCGGGAGCTCCACGCCGGCTTCCCACTGGCGCATCGCGGCCTGACGGTGTACGGGAGTGCGGTAGTAGGCCTTGTGGCCGATGCCGGCAGCAGCGAGCGTGCTTTCCAAGCGCTGCACCTCGGGGTGAGCGACCACATAGAGATGCCAAGCCGGCACCGCTCTCTCAACTGGGCGTGGCAGTCCCACCAGCTCGCCGAGGCCGGCCTCCTCGTAATGGCGGCCGGCCCGGCGGCGTCCCTCGGCCCAGGTATCGAGGTGGGGTAGCTGGACGCGCAGGATCGCCGCCTGGAGCTCATCCAGGCGCGAGTTGTAGCCGACGTGCTCGTAGGTGACCTTGTCGCGCGAGCCGTGGAAGCGCAGCACCCGCGCACGTTCGGCGATTGCCTCGTCGCCGGTCGTGATCATGCCGCCGTCGCCGAAGCAGCCGAGGTTCTTGGAGGGGAAGAAAGAGAACGTCGCCGCCGTGCCGAGTGCACCCGGGCGACCCTGCTCAGCGGTCGATCCGGCCGCCTGGGCGGCGTCCTCTAGCACGGGCACCCCAAGCGCCTCGATCTCGGTGACCGGTGCGATGTTGCCGAACAGGTGCACGGCGATTACTGCCTTTGTGCGGGGCGTCAGCGCTGCGCGGACCGTGTCCGCGGTCACGCAGTATGTGTCGGGGTCGATGTCGCAGAAGACGGGCGTGGCGCCGGTGGGGGGGATCGCCTCGGCGGAGGCGTAGAAGGTGAACGAGGGTACGACGACCTCGTCTCCGGGGCCGACACCCATGGCGCGCAGGGCGATCGTGATCGCCTCTGTGCCGTTGGCGACACCAACTGCATGCTCCGTGGCGCAGTAGGCGGCGAACTCCTGCTCGAAGGAATCAACCTCCGGACCGAGGATGTAGCGCTCGGAGTCGAGCACGCGGCCGACCGCGGCGTGGAGCTCCTCGCCTAGCGCGGCAAGCGGCGAGGAGGTATCGAACAGGGGCACCGCCATGTCGCTCAGTGCGCCGCGAGCTGCTCAAGGTCTGAGCGGGTCATCAGGCGGATCAGCTCCTCGAAGGACGTTTCGGGCTTCCAGCCGAGATCGCGCTTGGCTTTAGCCGGGTTGCCGATCAGGTGGTCGACCTCCGCCGGGCGCACGAACGCGGGGTCGATCGTCACGTAGCGCTCGAAGCCGCCCAGGCCGGCCTCGTCGAAGGCGACCTCGCAGCACTCGCGCACGGAGTTCGCTTTCCCGGTTGCGATCACATAGTCCTGGGGATCGTCGCGCTGGAGCATCAGCCACATCGCTTCGACGTAGTCCTTGGCGTAGCCCCAGTCGCGTTCTGCGTCGAGGTTGCCGAGGCGCAGCTCGCTCTTCAGCCCGTGCTTGATCGCGGCCGCATGCCATGTGATCTTGCGTGTCACGAACTCCAGGCCCCGGCGTGGGCTCTCGTGGTTGAAGAGGATCCCCGAGGTCGCGTGCAGGTCGTAGGACTCGCGGTAGTTGACCGTGATGAAGTGGCCGTAGGCCTTCGCCACGCCGTAGGGCGAGCGCGGGTAGAAGGGGGTCGTCTCGGTCTGCGGGACCTCCAACACCTTGCCGAACATCTCGCTCGAGGAAGCCTGGTAGAAACGGGCCTCGGGACAGACTTCACGCATCGCCTCGAGCATCCGCGTCACGCCCGTGCCGGTGAACTCGGCCGTCAGCGTCGGCTGGATCCAGGACACGGCCACGAAGGACATCGCGGCGAGGTTGTAGATCTCATCCGGTTGGGAGGCGCGCATCGCGTCGACCAGCGAGCGCTGGTCGAGCAGATCGCCCTGATGCAGCGTGATGCGCTCGCGCAAGTGCTCGATGCGCTCGAACTTCTCCGTCGAGGCACGGCGCACCATGCCGTGGACCTCATATCCTTTCTCGAGCAGGAGCTCGGCGAGATAGGAGCCGTCCTGGCCGGTGACGCCGGTGACGAGTGCTTTGCGGGCGGGCATCGGCAAAGCCTATAGACCTCAGGCGGCCGGGCTGTCGGCGTGCTGTCCCTGCTCCCGCAGGGTGCGCAGCCACTCGACCGTCGCCGTGATCCCGTCGCGTAGCTCGATGCGGGCCTCCCAGCCGAGCTTCTCCTTGGCCTTCTTCACCGAGGGCGAGCGGCGCTGCACATCGACAGCGAAGGTGGGCAGGTACTCGAGCTCGAACGCCTCGGGGTCCTCTCCGCAGCACTCCCAGATCACACGGGCGATGTCGGCCACAGTCATCTCCTCGGAGGCTGAGATGTTGAAATCCTCGTTCAGTCCCGCGGGTGAGCTCATCGCGGTGAGGATGCCGCCGGCGATGTCTTGCACGTGGGTGAGTGTGCGGGTCTGCTGGCCAGAGCCGAAGACCTGCAAAGGGCGCTGCCCGGAGAGGATCTTCCAGATCAGGTCTGCCACCAGATGGGCGATGCCCGGCTCGGGAGGAGGGATCTCGCCCGGGCCGTAGGTGCCCGACGGCCTGCAGATCGTGTAGGGCAGGCCGTGCTCGTCGTGGGCGGCGCGGCAGTAGACCTCGCCAGTGAGCTTGGAGAAGCCGTAGGCGGAGAGCGGCACAGGGCACTGCAGCAGGTGATCCTCGGTGCTCGGGAACTCGGTGGCGCGCTCGAACACAGCCGACGAAGATACATACAGGAACCGCTCGACCTCGAGATCGATCGCCGCCCGGATCACTGAGTTATGCAGCGCGTTGTTGGCCTCGGTGAGGGTGTAAGGGAGGCGGTGGGAGCTGGCGATGCCTCCGGTGAGGGCTGCGAGGTGGATTACGTGCGAGCAGCCGCCCATTGCCTCGCGGGCCTGTACGGGCTCGCGGAGATCGCCGGTGTGGACCGAACAGCCCTCGCGCATCCACTGGGGGGCGGGCCGGAGATCGGACACGCGCACCTCGTAGGCGGGGTCCGAGAGCAACCGCCGCACGAGGGCCGCGCCGATCGTGCCGGCACCGCCTGTGATCAGCACGCGGCTCATGCGCGACGCTTCACCGAGCGCCTATGTCGTGCGTACTGCTGTGCGAAGCCCGCCATGAAGCGGGGGTTGTAGCGGGCGTAGCGCGGCCACAGGCGGCGAGGCTCGCGCGAGAGGCGATAGATCCACTCGAGGCCGTTGCGCTGCATCCATGGTGGGGCTTGGGAGACGAGGCCGGCGTGGAAGTCGAAGGCCGCGCCCACGCCGACGAGCAGTGGCGTCCACAGACGTGGGCGGACGCGGCGCATCCACTGCTCCTGGAGGGGCTGGCCCGTGCCCACCCACACCACCCGGGCGCCTGAGGCTTCGATGTCGGCGAGCGCCCATTCGTCCTCCTCTGGCGTGAGCGGGCGGAACGGCGGAGAATTGCCTCCTACGATGCGGATGCCGGGATAGCGTTCGTTCAGGCGGCGGGCCAGGAGCTCACGCGCCGGCGCGTCGCGGCCGCCGTACAGGTACATGGGGATTTCCTTGGCGGCGGCCCGCGCGCAGAAGTGGCCCATCAGGTCGGGCCCGTAGATGCGGGTGGCGCGGGAGTGGCCGAGCGCGTGGAGGGCCCACACCAGGGGCTGGCCGTCGGGGACGGCGAGCGTCGCGCCGAGGGTGGCCTGCCTCGTGAGGGGTTCCTCCTGGGCTTTCATCACGAGGTTGACCGCGGCGGCGGTCAGATACCCGCGCTGGTCGGCGGCGATCATGGCCTCCATCCAGTCGAGGACCTCAGCGTAGTTGGATATGGCGAGCGGGATGCCAAGAATCTCGGCGGTGTGGGGCGGGATGGGTGTGGGGGTGGAGGAGATCACACGAGCCTAGCTGTGGACTTAGGAGATCCCTGTAGGGATACGGTTCCGGACGTGCCAATCGATTCTTACTTCTGGACGGGACGTAGGGTCCTGCTTACCGGACACACGGGTTTCAAGGGCGCGTGGACGGCGCTGTGGCTGCAGGGCTTGGGTGCGGAGGTGACCGGCCTGTCCGCTGGGCCGCCGACAGAGCCCTCGTTGTATGCGCTAGCTGGCGTCGGCTCACAAATGGCCGGTGAGCTGGCGGTCGACGTTCGCCACACCGAGGAGGTGCGCGAGGCTATTAGCCAGACGCAGCCTGAGATTGTGCTGCATCTGGCGGCCCAGCCGCTGGTGAGGCGCTCGCTGCGGGATCCGGCGATGACCTACGAAGTGAACGTGATGGGCACCGTCAACGTCCTGGAGGCCGTCCGCCTCGCCGGCGACTCAGTACGGGCGGTCGTGGTCGTCACCTCAGACAAGTGCTACGCCAATTCGTCTGAGAACCCCCGGCAGTTCGTCGAGGGCGACCCGCTGGGGGGAGCGATCCATATTCCAGCTCGAAGGCCTGTGCGGAGCTGGTTACGGCGGCGTATCGCGATTCGTTCTTCTCTGCAGAGACCGCCGCGCGTGTGGCGAGCGCGAGGGCGGGCAACGTGATCGGTGGCGGGGACTGGGGGCAGGACAGGCTGATCGCGGACATCGTGCGCGGGGTAGGAGCGGGGGAGTCTGTGAAGGTGCGCAATCCGGGGGCGGTGCGGCCATGGCAGCACGTGCTGAACCCGCTGAGCGGGTACTTGCGGCTGGCGGAGGAGCTGTGCCTGAGCGGTGATGTCGCACGAGCGTGGAACTTTGGCCCGCGCGAGCGCGACGCGCGGACGGTGGGGTGGATCGTCGAACGGCTCGGGTCACTATGGGGCGGCAGGTTGAAGTGGGAGCTGGATGAGGGGGAGAACCCGCCGGAGGCCGGTTATCTGGCACTGGACTCGACCGCGGCCGGGCGCGATCTCGGATGGTCCCCAGCGTGGGACCTCGAGGAGGCGCTGGAGCGGATCGTGGAGTGGCACGAGGCGCAGCGCAGAGGCGAGGATATGCGGCAGGTGAGCTTGGCGCAGATCGAGCATTTCGCAGGATTCGCCTGACTCGCAATTTGTCATAACATTGTGGGGAATGAGTCCCCTGAACGTGCGTCGCTACCGTGCCGAGCGTTTGCTTCGTAAGGAGTTCGAGGGGTTGCGCGGGAGAGTGCTAGGGATGGTGCGAGGACGGCTGCGGGCGAGCGGCGTGAACCTCGACCCGAGTGACCTGGAAGCCTGTTACGCGCAGGCATGGCAGGGCCTCTACACAGCAGTGCTGGAGGGCCAGGAGATTGAGAACCCCACCGGCTGGCTGACGCTGGTGACGTTCCGCCGCGCGATCGAGGAGCACCGCTCATGCCGCCGCGTTTACCCCACCGGCGGTGCGGAAGAGCCGGAGTCCGTTGCCGGCGGGGCGACACTGGAGCGCGACTTCGCGGACGAGCTGGACGACCGGATCAGGCTGCGGCAGGTGTTTGAGGGACTGCGCGGCCGGCTCAGCACGCGCGAGCAGCAGGCAGCATCGCTGTGCTACCTGCAGGGGTGCTCGCGCTCGGAGGCGGCCGCGCAGATGGGGATCTCAGAATCGCGTATGCGCAAGTTGATGGAGGGTCCCGGGGCCGGCCGGCCGGGGGTGGCGGGCAAGGTGGGCGACTTGGTCGAGACGATCCGCGGCGGGGGCTGGTGCGAGGAGCAAGGATCGCTGATGCGCGGCTTGGCATACGGCATCCTCGATCCCGAGGGAGAGCGCTACTCACTCGCGCTGATGCATCGCGACGAATGTCCGGCCTGCCGCGCCTATGTCCTCTCGCTGCGCGGCCTGGCCGCGGTGCTGCCGGTACCGGTGCTGCTGCCGGGGGTGCTTGGCGCTTCAGCACTCGCGGGGACGGGCGCTGGGGTTGGAGCGAGCGCCGCAGCGCAGGCGGGCAGTGGCGCGGGCGCGCAGGCGGGTTCTGGGATCGGCGGTGCCCTGACTGCGTCGGGAGGAGCTGGCGCCGGTGCCGCGGGAGGAGGCTGGTTGCTGGCGGGAGGACCCGTGGGGGCGAAGCTCGCCGTCGGATGCCTGCTCGCGCTGGGGGTGGGGGCGAGCTGCGTCGCGCTCACCGCAGGTCCGATCGCCCCACGGCATGCCGTCCACCGGCGTCACGCCGTGCACGTGGATGGGATCAGCGCGCATGCGGTGCAAGACTTACTGAGCCCGTCGATAGCAGGCGTACAGTCCGTGGTTGGCGCCAGCGCTCTAAGGAGCGCCGCGGCGCCGGGGAGCGCGGGCGCGGCGCTCATTCCCGCGGCGAGAGCCAGCCGCGAGTTCGGGCCCGAGCAGGCCTTTGCGCGGAGCACATCCTCCCCGGCCGGTTCATCCTCCACGCTGAAGGCACCGAGCGCGAGGACCGCCTCCAGCGGGGCGCTCACCGGCACAGGAGAGTTCACCTCCACCGCCAAACCGGCCTCCGCCGGGCAACCGGCACCGAGCTCCTCCGGAGGTGCCACGGGGAGCGGCGCAGGTGCCGCCCAGCACGAGTTCGGGATCGGGTAGCGCCGCCGTGGCGCGCGCGAGAAGCTCAGGCCCGGGGGAAGACCTTGGTGAGCCGGGCGAGCGCGAGCGGATTGCCGCGCGGGCGCAGCTTGCCGGTGGCCATCGCGCGGAGGGGGTCGAGGCGTTCGCCGATGATGTCGACCCAGTCCTGGTAGGCGACGCGTAGGCGCAGGTCGGGGCTGAGTGCCTCGCCCTGCTCGACGGCGGATGAGCCGTTATTGACGGTGAGGTGCCAGGTGGGAACGTCGGGGTCGGTGAACTCCCACTGGAAGGTGGTGGGACGGTGCAGGCCGTGGTTGGGGTTGACCTGGCGGCGGATCGTGTCGAACAGCAGGGCCACGGTCTCGGGATCGCGCTTGGAGGGACCTTCGCGCACGCCGATCACGCCGGCCTGCGCGAGCGTGCGGCCGCGCTGGGAGACCTCGAGCGGGGAGAGGCCGGGAGGCAGCAGGGCTGGCCCGGGCAGCGTCTCGGTGGCCAGGCCGGCCGAGCGCAGCTTGGTGGTCATCGAGGTCAAGCCCTCGACGCCGACCTCGTCGTAAGTGGCGCCGAAGACGGTTATGTAGCGTTCGTCCCACCCCGGGGGCATCAGCACCTGGGCCGTGTAGCGGGTCACGTCGCGGAGGATGCGGGCGACCGCCTTGGGGACCCCGACGGGGTCTTCGCGGTTGAGGTCGGAGAGGAGCTTGACGCCGAAGCCGATGTGGCGCTGCTCGTCGGCGGCGATGTTCTCCATCCCCTGGCGAAACGCGGGCAGCACGTCGCGCTCCTGGAGGTAGCTGCAGATGAAGTGCTGCCCGGGCTGGGCGAGCGCCGCCTCGATGACGATGTGGTAGAGCGTGATTGCCGCGGCGAGCTGGGGCTTTGAGTGGTCAGCGCGCAGCTCGTCTGCCATCCGGTCAAGGCGGTCGAAGATCTTGCGAAAGCCGGGCGTCAGCTGCGGCTTGATCGCCTCCAGCCCGCTTGACATCGTGCCGTCGCCGATCCCGCAGACCTCCTGCATGAAGCGCTTGAAGAAGACAGCATGGCGAGCCTCATCGACCTGCTGGGTGGTGAGGAAGTACTTCTGCTCCTCCAGCGGCGCGGCGTCGATGTAAGGGGAGAGATTGTCCGCGACCGCGTCCTCGCCCCAGAAGAACAGGCAGTAGTTCCAGAGTGCCGCTTGGCGCTCAAACTCAGTGAATTCCTCGCGCCACTGGCGGGCATCCTCGGTGAAGTCGAGCTCGGTGGCCTTCCAGTTGCCGCGCTCCCAGCGCGCGTAGAGATCCTCGTAAGTGATCGCGTCGGTTGGCAGGCTGGCCAGGTTGGCGGAGTCTGCCGGTCTTGTTGCGGTCGCCATGTGACTTGCTCCTATATCTCTGCGCTGGCCAGGATGGATAACGGACGTTATCGAAATAGCACTTGCTCTGTCAAGTAGAATGGAGCGATGGAGGCGGTGCGTATGACACGCGAGCAAAGCAAGGCGCATACGCGCGAGCGGCTGCTGGCAGCGGCGCGGAGTGTGTTCGCGCGGAGCGGCTTTCACGGCGCCTCAGTCGAGGAGGTGGCGTCCGAGGCGGGGTTCTCCACGGGGGCTCTGTACTCGAACTTCGACGGCAAGGAGGATCTGTTTCTCGTGCTGATGGAGCGGGAGATCGAAGAGCACGCACGTGAGATCTCAGACGCGGTAAGCGCCCGTGCCTCGATGGCCGAGCGGGCGACGGATGGAGCGAGGCAGTGGATGACGATGATTGAGCGTGAGCCGGAGCTGCTGCTGTTGTTCATGGAGTTCTGGGCCTACGGGGTGCGCGACGCGCAGGTCCGCCCGAAGGTGGCAGCACGGTTCGCACAGATGCGGGAGGTGCTTACAAAGCTGATCGCCGACGGGGCGCGGGAGTTCGACCTTGAGCTGGAGATTCCGGCAGAGCAGCTGGCGGTCGCGGTCGACGCGCTGGCTGACGGCATCGCCCGCCAGAAGCTTGCCGACCCGGATGCGGTACCGGACGAGTTGATGGGGAGGGTGCTGGCGCTGCTGTTCGAAGCCGCTACCCGGCCGGTGGCACGCAGAGGCACGCCCAGTGCACCGTGAAGAGCCGCCTCGCCAGGGCTGGAGATAGGCGGTGAAGTGAGACCCGCACGGCCCACTTGAAAGCGGCCATCGCGCGCGCCCGGCGGCCAGTGGCGAAGAAGCGGTGAACCTCGAGGGGCAGAGGGTCCTCGACCTCACATAGGATCGACAGCCCGGCCCGCGCAACGATCTGCCGCGCGGCGGAGCGGGAGAGGCGCTGGAGGTGGCCGACCTCCTCGGCGTGATCGCGCTTGGGCGCGCGCTTGGCTGAGATGTTCTCCTCGAGCGGCACCTCTATGAGGACGGCCTTGGATGCGCGGGCGACCTCGGCGAGGAGGGCCGGGGGGTCGGGGACGTGCTCGAGGACGTGGGAGAGGATGGCGAGGTCATAGGTCCCGTCGGGAACCGGCAGGTGTAGGCCGTCGTAGAGCTCGACGGAGGCGATCTGGGAGCGCTGGCGAGCAATATCGACGGCGGCCTCAGTGATCTCCACACCCACAAGCGGGCCGCCAAAGCCACGGTTGTGCAGCTCGCAGAGCAAGGCGCCGTCGCCGCAGCCGACCTCCAGCGTGCTCGCGGGCTGGATGCCGGCGCGTGCGCACAGGTCGAGCACGTGGCTGGCCTTGCCGATGGCACCGAGAGCACGCCAGCGGGCGTAGAGAAGCGCCTGAGAGGGATCCTTCGAGTAGGCGTCGTCGTAGAAGCGGACTAGCTGTGAGGGGTCGGGCACGACGGTGATTATTGTGCGAGCGATGGGAAAGAGACTCACGGCTTCGCTTGCTCAGGCGCCGAGCACGGTGCCAGCGCTGGTGGCAGTCGCGCTGTTTATCGTGTGGGCTACCGATCAGGCGGGCTACCCGGTCACTCATTGGGCGACGGGGGGGCTGATCGTGCTGGCACTGCTGGCAATCGCACTGTGGAGCGTCCCGCTTCGCCTCCGTGACGTGTCTAGGGCGGTGCGCATAGCGGTGGGGTGTCTTGCTCTGCTCACCGCGTGGAGCTTCCTCTCCATCCTCTGGGCGGGGGTGCCCGGGGATGCCTGGGAAGGGGCTAACCGCACGCTGTTGTACCTGCTCGTATTCGCGCTGTTCGCGCTCTGGCCCCAGCGCGGCGCGAGCGCGGCTCTGCTGCTGGGAGCATGGACGGTGGCGATGATTTGTCTGGCGGCGTTTGTTGCACTGCACGTGAACGCCGAAGGTGGACACCTTATGCGCGTGTTCCAAGGCGAACGATTGGCCTATCCGACCGGCTACGTCAACGCGAACGCCGCGCAGTGGTTGACGGCGTTCTGGTCGGCACTGCTGCTGGCGCGTAGCGAGCAGCTGCCGTGGGCTCTGCGGGGTGTGCTTGCAGGCGGCGCGGTGCTGTTGGCGGAGGTGGCGCTGCTCAGTCAGAGCCGCGGCTCAATTTATGCGACGGCATTGATGCTGGTGCTCGTTTTCTTGCTACTGCCAGGGCGTGTGCGCACGTTCGCGGTGCTCGTGCCTGTGGCGGCCGGTATCGGGGTCGCCGCGCCGGTGGTGTTGCGCGTCGGCGATCGTCTGCAGCAGGGCGGGAACGCAGCAGCAGCGCTGCACGACGCCACTGCGGCGGTGTTCGTGGCAGCGCTGGTGGTTGGGCTGATCGTGGCGGTAGGCGCGGCGATCGAGAGTCGGGGATCCTTCTCGATGGGCACGGCGGAAAGAGTCCATCGGGGCTTCGCCGCGCTGGCAATAGCCACGCTCTTGACGGTACTGGCTGGTGGCTGGGTGGCAGTGGGCGACCCGATCACGCGGGTAGAACATGGCTGGAACAGCTTCAAGGGGGGCTACGGCGCGAACAGTGCGACGGGCAACCGCCTGGTGAGCGGGCTGGGAAGCAATCGCTACGACTTCTACCGGGTGGCACTGAACGAGTTCGTGGCCCACCCGCTGGTTGGGATTGGCGCAGACAACTTCCAGCAGCAGTACCTCATGCATGGCCGCAGCGGAGAGACTCCCCATTACCCGCATAGCGTCGAGCTGCGTACGCTCGCGCAAACGGGCGTGATCGGAGTCTTACTTGCGTTGGTGGGCCTGGGGGCGGCTCTGGTGGCAGCCGTGCGAGGCCTCCGTGGAGGAGATCCGCTCGCGCGCGCGGTGGTGGCGGCTGCACTTGGCGGGTTCGCCTACTGGGCGGTGCACGGCTCGTTTGACTGGTTCTGGGAGTTCGCGGGGCTGGGGGCGCCGGCGTTTGCGCTGCTCGGTATCGCCTGTGCGCTGGCGCCGCGAACAGCCACCGGATCACTACTCACTCCCGAGAGCGTGTCCGGGCGGCGGGCGGCGTTGCGCCGGCTGGGCATAGGCGTGGGCGCCTTGGCAGCAGTGGTAGCGGCACTGTCATTGGCGGCTCCGTGGTTGAGTCAGCTGCAGGTGCAGAGTGCGGCACGTGTCTGGACGAGGGCGCCGCAAACGGCGTACGCTCGCCTGAACGACGCGGCGCGGCTGAATCCCCTGAGCGATGAGGCGTATCTGGTAGCTGGCAGCATCGCGCTGCGCTTCGGCGACCTCGCGCGCGCCGATCACGAGTTCGCGCTTGCGCTCGGGCGCACACCCGGCGACGCCTATGCCACGCTGGAGCGCGGAGCGATCGCCTCGACCGAGAACAACCGCCGCAGGGCTCTTGAGCTGCTCGAGCGGGCCGCGCGGCTGAATCCCCGCGATCCGCTGACCCTGCAGGCTCTACGGCTGGCGATGGAAGGCAAACGCGTGAGCGTGGAGGAACTGAACCGCTCAATCCTGCTCAAAGCTCAGCAACTCGCGTGAAATGCCATGTTTGGGGGCTGAAACAACGTTTTCTTATTCGACAAGGCCGCCAACCTTCGCTAGCTTATGAGAAGACCTTAATGGGAAGAACCCGGGGGTCGTTTCATTGACCTTGGCGCTCGCGGGGGCGGGAGCTAGAACGGGGACGGGCGATGACGGCACATGGCATGGTGAGCGGACACGGAGTCGCTCGGGCCACGGAAAGGAACCCAAGGTAGGGACGTATGACAAGCCATCGCACGACTCTCTTGACACTGGCCTCGCTGGTGGTCATAGCGGCCGTTGTGCCCTCCTCCGCAGCTGCCAGCCCCCTGCTCGGCGGCTATGGCGGTCCTGGTGCGGGCGACCAGACAATCCTCGGCGCGGCCCTGCTGAATGGTCCGCGCGGCGGGGGGGCTCAGGAGGGGGCTCAGGCTCAGCCGGATCTTCCTCGATCTCCTCGACGAGCCGAGGCCTGCTGGTGGGTGGCGCGCGGACCGTGTCGTCCCGTGCGCATGCCGCTGGTGGTCCTGTACATGGCAAGCAGGCCACTGGCGCTACCGGGCAGGCACTCGGTAAGCCCTCAGGCCCGGACTCCATCTCAGAACGGGGTGGAGCCGCCCCGTCGGCTGTGGCAGACTCTGGGATGCTCGGGCTCTCCGGCGCAGATCTCCTGTATGTCCTGCTAGTTCTCGGCGCTCTGGCTCTAACGGCAATGCTCACTAGGCGCTTGACGCGGATTGCAGTGACAGGAAGCACCGGTAGCTAAAGGAATGCGATACATGACCCGAGTAACTCAGTAAGGGACAAGGACGCCCTCCATACATGGACCCGCCAAGCATCACCCAGCAGACATCTACGACACTTCCGCTGACCGGCCAGCTTCCCGCGGCGCGGGAAGCCCACCAGCCGCATACGCTGCGGAGCGGCGCGTTCGGCGGGCCTTTGCAATGGCTGCTGGACGGCCCTGGCTGGGGTGTGTTGCGCCCCGCGATCGACTTTGTGCTGCTGTGCGTGGCGGTGGTGCTTGCCCTCGGTGGGGTACATGGCTTATTGCACGTGCCCGCGGTTCGCGCGCCGCTGCTGGCGATGCCACCGCTGGTCATGCTCTTGCTCTACCTACGCGGGCTTTACCGCACGCGGCTTCGTGCGCTTGTGCTCGACGGCGTGGTGCCTATCCTGAGCGCCGTGTCCGTCGCGGCGATGACGGTGATAATGCTCGGTCTGTTCGCGAATGGGCAGGCGCCGAAGCAGTCTGAATCGGTACGGTTGTGGCTGTTCGCGCTGCTGGCGATCGGCGCTGGGCGCATGGCCCTGTCCTTTGCTCAGCGCATGGCGAGGAGCCGGCGGCTGGTCGGCAAGCCTGTGCTGATCATGGGCGCCGGGGTGGTCGGGGCGCAGGTGGCTCGTCGCCTGGAGAACCATCCCGAGTATGGGCTTACCCCGGTGGGATTCCTGGACGACGATCCGCGCACGGTCGCCGAGGTGGGTGGCCGTGATGTGCCGGTGGTGGGTACGGCCGAGGATCTCGACGAGACCGTGGCACGAACGGGCGTAAAGAACCTCATCGTGGCCTTTTCTTCGGTGGCCGATGCCCGCGTGAGCCGCCTGATCCAGCGCTGCCAGGAGCTTGGCATCGAGGTCTCGGTGGTGCCGCGGATGTTTGACACGATCAACAACCGCGTGGGCTATGACACGGTGGGAGGCCTGCCGCTGATGTCTTTCACGACTATCGATCCAAAGGGAGTTCAGTTCGCGCTCAAGCACGGCTTCGACCGCGTCTTTGCCACGGTACTACTGGTGTTGAGCTCCCCCCTACTTCTTTGCACGGTGCTGGCCGTGCGTCTGAGCTCGCCCGGGCCAGTGCTGTTCAGCCAGCGCCGCGTCGGCCGTGACGGCAAGGTGTTCAACCTCTACAAGTTCCGTTCGATGCGTCTGGCGCCCGGGCAGACCGAGCTGAGCGCCGATGACTCGACCGCGCTCGAGTTCCTGCTGGGCGGCGATACCGCGCCTGGAGGAGTTGAGGGAGACGACCGGCGCACCCCGATCGGCCGCTTCTTGCGGCGCTTTTCGCTGGACGAGCTGCCCCAGCTGCTGAACGTCCTGCGCGGCGAGATGAGCATCATCGGGCCGCGCCCCGAGCGTCCTGAGTTTGTGGAGCTTTTTCATCAAGACATCATCCGCTACGACGACCGCCACCGCGTCAAGTCAGGGATCACCGGCTGGGCACAGGTTCACGGCCTGCGCGGGCAGACCTCGCTTGCCGAGCGGGTGGAGTGGGACAACTATTACATCGCCCACTGGTCGCTCGGCCTCGACGTGAAGATCCTGGCACTGACGTTTGCGGCGCTGCTGCACAACGCGGAGTGATCAGATGCCGCGCCGCGTGGCTTTGCCGGGTCCTGCCCAGTACTGATAGACGCGTACCAGCAGGCCGCTGGTGCCCAGCACCCACGGCAGCGCGATCGAGTAGGCGTTGAAGCGGTTGAGTGTGAACAGGACCCTATAGCGCAGTACGCTGCCCTGGAAGGCTTCCAGCTCCATGTAGTCACCGGCAGGCCCCGACCCGCTCGCCAGGACCCGGCCGTTGTGCCGGCGCAGGCTCAGGGTGACCGGACTGACGTGTCCGAACGGCGAAGCAAGCACTCCGGAGAGCGCCGCGAACGCTGGCTTGTGGCTTCCGGTTGGGTTCATTAGGACGCCGAAGTTTTCCGAGAGGGTTCCCTGCAGCTTGTAGAGCACCGCGGCGGCGATGTACGGAGTGCGAGCGAGCGCGCGAAAGGTATCGGCGATGTCCCGCGCTTGGATCTGGGGAGTCACGCACGCCTGTTCCTGCTGCACCCTGTAGCGCGGCCAGCAGCTGCTCCAGCCGAACTCGTCGAGCCACAGAGGCTTTGTGTCCCCGTTGGCCAGCTGCACTTCGTGGATCGAGCGCAGCGAGGCGAGGGTCAGAGTGTAGAAGTGCACGGCCAGGCCGTCGTAGTAGCCCTTGATGCCCGCGGCGTATAACGCTCGCAGGAAAACCCCATTGGCGCCGACGAGCGAGCCCGCCAGCACGGGCACATTCGGGTTCGCCTGCTTGATTGCGGGGTACGCGGCCCGCAGAATCGCGGCGTAATGCTGGGGTTTGTTCGGTCCGGCAAAGTGCAGTTCGTTCGCCTGATCTGGCTCGTCCCAGACTTCGATTGCTGCCAGGTGCATGCCATAGCGGACGGCGAGGTAGCTTACGATCGCCGCATAGTTGGCCGGGTCGGTAGGTGGCCAAGCGTTGGCCTTGCTCGACCTCCCCGGTATACAAGCATTCAGCAGCGCCGCTGGCGCCGAGGAGGCCCAGCACGGGGTGCTGTCGATGAAGACAATCACCCTCATGCCGTTGGCCGCCGCGTCGCCGATCAACTGGTCGGTGAAGGCCAGCGCACTGGGGTCGATCAGATGCGGACCACGGGGTTCCAATACCGACCAGGGCAGGTCGACCCGAATCACCTGGGCGTGTAGCGCTCGCGCCGTGGCCGTCGACTGATCGGCTTGAGCGGGAGTGGAGTCGTATACGAGACCCGAGATATTCAGGCCGCCCAGCGGATGGACGGGGGCCACTCGCGGGGATATGGCGCGTGCTGAACCGCCTGCCGGTGCGAACCCCGCGAGTCCCACCAGACATAGCGTCAGTAATGCGCCTACCAAATCGGCGCGCTTGCGAAAGCGAGCATCCATGCTCAGGTGATGATAGATGGAAGTAAGCTGTCGATGCTCATGTCCCCGACTTGGATCTGGACGCAGGTTGCGATTGTCGTGTTTGTGGTGATCGGAATGATCGTGGCGATCACGAAGCTCGCGTGAGCGGACCTCGGGGCCGAGGGTTGCGTCATGATCGCCGTGGTTGTTGGGGCAAAGCGACGGCGCTCGTAAGCGCAGGTATGATCGCTCCGGGCTGGCAGTGCGTTTTGTCTCGACACAGGCAAGGGAGGATCATGTTCAAATCGATCGTGGTGGGGACGGACGGCTCCGATACGGCCACACAGGCGGTGCGCCAGGCGGTCGACCTGGCCCGCGCCGTCGGGGCGAAGCTCGAGTTGGTGAGCGCGTATGAGCCGGTGCCGGCGCAGCGGTTGCAGGAGGAACGGCGCGACGCTCCGGAGGACCTCCAGTGGGCGATCAACCCGCGGGAGGACGTCGACGCCACGCTGGAGGCTGCCGCCACGGTGGCCCGCGAAGCGGGAGTGACCGCCAGCGTCTATCCGCGTCAAGGCGATCCCGCCGACGCGATCCTCGATGTCGCTGAGGAGCGGGAGGCCGATCTGGTTGTCGTGGGCAACAAGGGGATGACCGGCGCCAGACGCTTTCTGCTGGGCTCGGTGCCGAACAAGATCTCGCACCACGCACCCTGCTCGGTGCTGATCATTCGCACGACCTGAGCGTCGTTCGGGCTGCGAGCTCCCGTCGCGTCAGCGACGTGCGCCAGATAGTATGGCCGGTGCGTGCGCCACGGTCGGATCGTTTCAATCCAGACGACGAACGAGCGCGGCGGCGCCGAGTACGCGAACGTGGATTTGCTCGCTGCGCTCCTTGTGCGCGGGCACGAGGTGGTGCTGCTCACCAACTTCCCCGATCTGGCGGCTGGAGCGGGCATCCCGGTGCGAGCGATCGACCTCGGACCCAAGCTCGCCCGTCGTACGCTTGCCCTGGTGCTGCTCGAGGCGCCGGTGACCCTGCTGCGCCTCGTGCACGCGCTGCGCGGCGAGCGGCCTGTGAGAGCGCTGCTGCTGCACTTCAAGAAGGAGCAGCTTCTCTGCTCGCTGCTCCCCCGCCGGCTGACGGGGGACATCGTGTGGGCGGAGTGGGGCCCCGTCCCGGTGCCGATGCGCCGGGGGCCGGCCCGTCTGCTGTATACGCTTGCGGCGCGGCGCGCGCGCAGGATCATCGCCATCTCCGAGGGGACCAGGCGCACTGTCATAGATGCCGGCGTGCCCGCCGAGAAGGTCGATGTCGTTCCCAATCTGGTCGATGTCGAGGCCGTCAAGCCGGATCCTCGCAGCCGGGCGGAGCTGCGAGAGGCGTGGGGCGCCGGCGAGCAGACGCTTGTCGTGGGCTGCATCTCGCGCTTTCAGCGGCGCAAGCGTAACGACGTCGTCATCGACGCGATGGCTCATCTGGAGGGCGACGTGCTGCTGGTGCTCGCCGGCGAGGGCGAGCAGGAGGCGATCCTGCGCGAGCGAGCCGCGCGATACGCGGATCGGGTCCGGTTCGTGCCCAACGTGCGCGGCCATGTGGAGGCATTTCTGTCCGCCTGCGATGTGCTGGTGTTCGCTCCGAGCCCGACCGAGGGTGAGCCACGGGTGATCGTGATGGCGCAGCTCGTTGGAGTTCCTGTCATCGCCACCGACGCTGAGGGCGCACAGGGGCTGATCCCGCCCGGCGGGGGAACAATCGTCTCTCCCTCCCATGATCCCCGTGCACTGGCGCTCGTGCTCTCGGCGTATCGTGACGATCGGGAACGCTGCCGGCGTGAGGGCCGGACGGCCCGCAGCGCGACGCTCGAGAGCCACGCTCCGGAGCGAACGCTGCGCGCTGTGGAACAGGCGCTCGGTCTGGAGCTTGAAAGCCGGGCCGTTCAGGGTATCGGTCTTCCTGTGAGATGATCGGCTCGTGCAGCACCGCGTCTTCGAGAGAGTGAGCGCCGTCGCGCTCGCGATTCTGCTCCTGTTCGCCGCCGGCTGCGCGCAGGCGCACCCGGGCAAGTCGCTGGGCGTTCAGGCCGTCTCCAGGCTTCCTCGCTCGACGTCCTCGCACGTGCTCGTGATCATGATGGAGAACGAGGAGGACACCAGCATCCTCGGCAACCGTGCCGCCCCATACGCCAATTCGCTGGCTCGTCGCTACGGACTGGTGACACAGAGCTTCGCCCTTGCGCATCCCTCGCTTCCCAACTACCTGGCCCTGACCAGCGGATCGACTCAGGGGGTGACCTCGGACTGCACCGAATGCCACGTGCATGCCCGCAATATCATCGATCAGCTCGAAGCTGCGCGCATCTCCTGGAAGGCCTATCTGGAGGACCAGCCGACGCCTTGCTTCAAGGGCAGCGCCGCTGGAGGCTACGCTAAGAAGCACAACCCCTTTATCTACTACGACGATATTGTCGGCTCTGCCCACCGTTGCCGCAGGCTCGTCGGCTTCGAACAGCTCACCGTCGACCTGCGCCGCGGGTCCCTGCCGGCTTATGCTTGGATCTCACCAAATCTTTGCGACGACGGTCACGACTGTGGGGTCGCCGGCGGCGACAAGTTCCTCGCCCGCGCCGTTCCGGCGCTGCTGCGCGAGCTCGGGCCGCACGGTTTCCTCGTGCTCACCTGGGACGAGGGCAGCTCGAACCAGGGGTGTTGCGGAGGAGTCGCCCAGGGTGGCCACGTAGCCACGATCGTCGCCGGTCCCGATGTGCGCCGCGGCGCACGCGAGGGTGGGTTTGTCGACCACTACGGGGTACTCGGCACGATCGAGGAAGCACTCGGATTGCCAGCGCTCGCAGGCGCCGGCAATCCGAGCAGCGGCCGGTTGACCGCGCTGTTCGCACGGCCGCCACATGTCCGGTGAGCCGGGCGGCCTGGGCCTATCACCGCGACGGGGTCGGGTTCACCGCGCGTGCCAAGCCTTGGTGCGGGTCGATAATCTAGGACGTTCCTTTGCCAGGGCTGGCGGACACGTCTAGGATCTTGATGCGCTCACCTGCGATACAGCCAGCCGCCCCGCGGAAGAGAAATGAGCCGTCGCTCTTCTACCGGCTTACCGGGCGGTTGAACGTCCTTATCTGGAGGGCGCCGCTGCCGCGGCGTGTGGTTGCCCGGCTGAGCACGACGGTCTATCGCAACCCACCGATGCCGGGGGATGCGGTGCTGGCCATCATCAGTGCCCTGCAGGCCGCCGGCCTGCCCTGTTGGATCAGCGGTGGCTGGGGCGTGGACGCACTGGCGGGAAAGCGCACGAGAATCCATCGCGATCTCGACTTGGTCGTCGAAGACCGAGACATCCAGCGAGCCATCGAGGTCCTGGCGGATCTCGGCTATTGGGAGTGGTACCGAGCGGATTCCGAGGTTCCGATGTTCTCGCGCGTCGTCCTCCACGACGATGAGCTGGCCGGCCGCGCCGTGGATCTGCACCCGCTCGAGATATCCGGCACACAGGTGGAATTCGCCACGGGAGAGATCGAGGGACGACAGGTGCCATGCCTGTCGCTGGCGTTACAGCTGAAGACGCACTCCAGCTACAGGAAGCGCTGGCGCGATCGGGCCGATATCGCGCTGCTGCGCAAACTGGGCGAAGGCTCTGCGACCACGCTGATCGTGCCCGTCCCTGCGGCTGAAGGCCTCCTGCAGAAGTCGGCCCGGGAGGCTGGACTGCCCCCTCACATCACCCTTCTCTACCCTTTCCTCAACGCTCGAGCGATCGACGACGAGACAGAGTCCACTCTCGCCTCGCTGCTCCAGGAGGTTCCCTCCTTTGATTTTGTGCTGGCCGGGATAGGGCGCTTTCCCGGCGTCGTCTACCTCGCTCCCGAGCCCGAGACACCGTTCGTTGCGTTGACCCAAGCGCTCGCGGGGCGCTGGCCCGACCACCAGCCGTATGGAGGCGCCTTCCAGGAGGTCATTCCGCATCTCACGGTCGCCTATGGAGCACCGATCCCGAGGGGGCTGGCCGAGCGATTGCCCGTGAGAGCCAGCGCGGAGGAGGTGTGGTTGATGAGTAGACTGGCCGGTCGCTGGATGCGCCGCCAAGTGTTTCCCCTCGGTCCGCGCGCCGACTCTGACGCAGCGCGATCCACCTCGTCGCCGTCGGTCTAGGACATGGTCGCTGCCGGCGGCTGGCGGCTAATGCGATCGCGAGAACTGCGAGACGCTCGATGCGCCGTTGTCGGCCGTGTAGACATCCAGCCCATCCGGGCTGATCGCAATGCCTTCGGGGTTGGCCGCCGTCGCGACGCTCGCGGGCGACTGGGCTGTAAGCACCCCCGTTTCGAGATTGCGCGAGTACTGCGAGATGTTGTTGGAGACTTCGTTTGTCGCGTACACGTTAGTGCCGTCGGGGCTCACGACTACACATTCGCTGTATTCACCTGCTGCGATGGTCGCCGTGCTCATCGCGGTGAGTGCTCCTGTTTCTGTGTTACGGGTGAATTGCGAGACCGTCCCCGGAGAGGTGTTGTTCGCCACGTAGACGCTCTTGCCGTCGGGGCTGATCGCAAGGTCATGAGGGTTGAATCCCGCCGCTACGGTCGCCGGGCTCAGCGCTGTGAGCTTGCCCGTCGCCGTATTGCGGGAGTACTGCGAGACGGTGTTCGCACCATAGTTCGTCGCGTAAACGTTCTTCCCGTCAGGGCTCACGAGAATGCCATGGGCATTAGCTCCCGCCGTCACGGTCGCCGGGGTCAGCGGGGTGAGCTTGCCCGTTTCAGTGTTGCGGGAGTACTGCGAGACGGTGGCCGAGGACGAGTTGGCCGCGTACATGTCCTTGCCATCTGGGCTGATGGTCAGGCCGATGGGACCTTCCCCCGCCGCGACCGTCGCGGGGCTCAGCGGAGTGAGCTTGCCCGTGCTGGTGTTGCGTGAGTACTCCGAGACGGTATTGGAATAGCGGTTTGCCACGTATACGTATTTACCGTTCCAGCTGACGATGACGCCCTCGGGCGAGTTGCCTGCTTCTACGGTCGCCGGTGACAGTGCGGTGAGCTTGCCTGTTGTGGTGTCGCGGGAATACTGTGAGATGGTCGTCGTGTACCTGTTCGTGGCGTACGCGCTCTTTCCGTCCGGACTGACGACGATGCGCGCTGTCCCGGAATCCGCCGGTACGCTTGAGGGTTCGAGAGCGGAGAGCAGTCCGGGGATGCCGACGCTTGAGGTCGTGAATGTCTTGTCTGCACCAAGGGTGGTTCCTGACGCGTTGGTGGCATCGAGGCGATAGTGGTAGGTGGTGTTGGCAGTTAGACCGGTGAGGTTGGTAGAGAGAGGTAGGGCGCTGGTACCCGATCCTGCGCTTGGGTTAGGTGGGCCGGGGGCCTGGGCGCCATAGCTCACGGTCGGGCCGTAGTCGAAGTGGTATGTCGTGGCCTGGCCGTTGGGGTTCACGGATCCTGTGACGGTCGCCGAGCTTTGAGCGATCGCACCGGCAGCGCCCGTGACCACAATGGGCGGTGACGGCGGCGGTGCTTCGACGTTGCGCGAGTACTGCGAGACGCTTGAGGCTCCGTTGTCTGCTGTGTAGACGTCCTGGCCGTCGGCGCTTATGGCGATGCCTTCTGGGTTGGCTGCTGTCGCGATGCTCGTGGGTGGTAGGGGGGTGAGCACGCCGGTTTCAGGGTTGCGTGAGTACTCCGAGACGGTGTTGCTTACTTCGTTGGTCGCATAGACGCTGGTGCCGTCGGGGCTTACGACTACGCATTCGGTGTATGCGCCTGCCGCGATGGTCGCGGTCGCGGTGAGCGCGCCTGTTGTCGTGTTGCGTGTAAGCAGCGTTACGACTCCCGGGGAGGTGCCGTTCGCCACGTAGATGCTTTTGCCGTCGAGGCTGATGGCAAGGTCGTGAGGGTTGTACCCGGCCGCCACGGTTGCTGGGCTCAGCGCAGTGAGCTTGCCCGTTTCGGTGTTGCGTGAGTACTGCGAGACAGTGCCCGCACCATAGTTCGTCGCGTAAACGTTCTTGCCATCGGGGCTTACGAGAATGCCATGGGCGTTGGCTCCTGCCGCGATGGTCGCCGGGGTCAGAGCGGTCAGCGCTCCGGTTTCGGCGTTACGCGAGTACTGCGAGACGGTCATCGAGGTGGAGTTCGCCGCATACACGTTCTTGCCCTCGGGACTGATGGACAGACCGATCGGGCCTTCGCCTGCCGCCACGGTCGCGGTCGAAAGCGCTGTGAGTGCACCTGTCGCGATGTTGCGTGAATATTGGGAGACGGTGTTCGAATACCTGTTGGCGACGTACACGTTCTTGCCGTCGGGACTCACGACGACGCCCTCAGGAGATTCGCCTGCTTCAACGGTGGCCGGTGACAACGCCGTGAGCGTGCCGGTTGCGGTGTTGCGCGCGTATTGCGAGACGGTGGTCGTGTACCGGTTCGTGGCATACACGTTCTTGCCGTCGGGACTCACGACGACCCGTGCTGTCCCACTGCTTGCTTCCACGCTGGGCGGCGAAAGCGCCGTGAGTTCTCCCGCCGTGCCTGCTGCGAGCGCGATCGAACCGCCGCTAGAGCTCAGCGCAAAGGCCAGGAGGAACGTCAGGGCAAAGCCCACCCTCCTCGAGGATCTCAGCGCGAGACCGAATATGTTCACGCGGTCCTTGCGGAACATCAGCGAGCCGGACATCCGTGACCGACGATGCATTGTGGCGAGACTATAGCGCACAGCTGCAGAACATTCGTCTAGGCAGAGCCTAAAATGCTTGAAAAGCAAGGCTTCTGACCTGCCTGGGGTCCGGCAAGGACATCAGCTTTGAGGGAGCTCATCCGCCGCTATGGGGCCTGAAAAGCTGCGCCGGATATCGTGCCAGCCGTGGTCGCCTCACGAGACACGATAGCCGCGTGCCTGATCGTCAGAGACGAGCAGGAGCGTTTACCGGCGGCGCTTAGATCGCTCGCCTTCTGCGACGAGCTGATCGTGGTCGACTCCGGCTCACGGGACCGAACGGTCGAGATCGCCATCGACGCGGGCGCGCGCGTGGTGGAGCATCCCTGGGAAGGCTTCGGTGCGCAGCGCAACATCGCCATCAACCACGCCACGGCGGACTGGATACTCGAGGTCGATGCCGACGAGCGCCTTACCCCGGAGCTGGCCGAGGAGTTGCTTAGCTTCCTGCGAGACCCCCCCAAGGAGATGGCGATCGGGGTGCTGCCGATGCGCGAGTGGTTTCTCGGGCGCCTGCTGGGCCCGTCGATCAAGTATCCCCGCTACCGCACGCGCCTGTTCCGCCGGGGTGTCTACAGCCACGACGAGGATCGCACCGTGCACGAGGGCATCTGGCCACAGGGGCCGACATGGGTCGCGAAGGGCGATATGCACCACGTGCTTGCCGACTCGCTGCGGGAGGCGCTCATCGATTGGTGGCGCTATGCACATCTCGAGTCCGCCCAGGTCGCGCCCTTGCCGGGTCTCTCCGCCTATGCTGGCGCCATAGTCGTGCGTCCCATGGCAAAGCTTGCGTATCGCGTGATCGTCGATGGGGGATGGCGCGATGGCGTGAGGGGGATACTCAGGATCCTGCTCGACTGCAGTGCCGACGCGGTGGTGGGTCTGCGACGGCTCCCGCGCCGCGGTGACGACTCGGTTGCGCATCCGAGCCGGGACGGGCAGCATTTCGGGCGCACCGAGCCGCATCGCGGGCCGGTGAGGCTTGTGGCGCTGGTGGAGGGAGCGACCGATACACGACGGGCCGTCGCCTGGCTTGCGCGAGCACGCGACGCTGGCGCTGACGTCGCGCTTGCGACTAACAGGCCCACCGAAGCGCGCGAGCCCTGGCCGTTCACGGTGCCATTGGAGTGTCTGGGGACATTCTCGGTGCTGCGTGCGCTGGACTCGGTTGAGCAGGCCCGCCCGTTCGATGCGCTCGTTCTCGACCACGGTCGACCGCTTCGGATTGCACGCAGGCTTCCCCGAGCGCGCCGCGGGACCGTCAGCCTTCAATGGCTTGACGACGAGCCCGGTGTGGTCGTCTCGAACGTCACCGCGCTTGCTCGCCCCGCTGGCCCAGAGGCGGCGCCCGGAGTCCCGCGGTGAGTTGCCAAGAGCTTTTGATCGTCAATGCCGACGACTGGGGTGGCTTTCGCGCGGGGACCGATGCGATCGAGCTGTGTTTCGTGGCGGGAGCGATCAGCTCCACGACGGCTATGGTCCACATGGCTGACTCTCGTCGTGCGGCCGAGCTTGCTCGTGAACGCGGGCGATCCACAGGGCTGCATCTGAACTTGACTCAGCCATTCGATGCCTCGGATGTCCCAGCCTCTGTGCGAGAGCGCCAGCGCCGTCTATGTGCGCGCTTCGCAAATCTGCGCCTGCGGCGCTGGTTGTGGAGTCCCGACCCACGCGCTCGCGCGCTGGTGACGGACGGAATTCGAGACCAGATCGAGCGGTACAGGGAGTGCTATGGCGCCGAGCCCACCCACGTGGATTCCCACCACCATGTGCACGTGTGCCCGGACGTTCTCTTCTCCAAGGCGCTCGAGTCCGGCACCCGGGTGCGGCAGACGCTCTCGCCCGCGCCGTCGACGGCCAGGGATCTGGCGAGCGTGGGGCGGCGCGCAAAGCACGAGCTTCTGGCGCACCGCTTTGTCACGACGACGCATTTCTGGCGCGCGCGAGAGCTTGTCGGTGGGTATGGCGCGGTCCCGATCGCGCAAGCCGCGGCGCTTGCTCGTGAGCGATCAGTGGAGGTCATGGTTCACCCGTCCCTCCAAAATGAGCTCGAAACCCTCCGCGCTGGCGCTTGGCTCGAGGCTCTGGCCGGCGCGAGGCTTGGGTCCTACTCGGCCTTGTTACCGTAACCACTAATGCGCTTGGCTGTCGTGTGTGCTTGGCGCTTCTGGGCTCTGCTCAACGACGGTGGCGACTCATTACATCCTCGATCAACTTCTCCCATTGCTCGGCCCAGCGTCCCAGGCCGTTGTGCTCGAGCACGAACGCGCGGGCGGCCGAGGTCAGACTTGGGGTGGACAGATCCGGCAGCGCCGCCATGCGCGCGGAAATGTCCTCGACGGTCGGCTGTACGCAGAGCCGGCGATACTCCGGCAGGGCTCGCAGCAGGGTGTTCATCCATCCGACCGGGGTCGTGATCAGCGGTCGTTCGCAGGCGAGCGCCTCCAACACGACGAGGCTGCATGCCTCGTACAGGGTGGGAAGCACGATGCAGTCAGCCGCCGCATACGCGTCGGCGAGCCTCTCGGGAGCCAGGATCCCCAGATGCCGGGCGCCGGGCGCTCCCTTCGGACCGGCGATCAGCAGCTCATAACCGGCGCGCCGCGCTGCCTCGACAGTCGGCTGGCCGCCCTTGCCGTGTTCGAAGCGTCCGACGAAGGTCGCGTAGCGACCCTCCGGCGGCAGGCCGAGGCGCTCCCGCGCGCCGATCCGATCTCGCGGGGCGAATGTGTCTATGTCGATCCCGTTGGGGATGATCGCGTCCGCTGAGACGCGGTAGTAGCGGCGAACCTCCTCCGCGGTCGCCTCGGATACGCAGACGACGCTCGACGCCGTGCGTCCGCCAAGCGCCTCGGTGGCGCCGGCGCTGAGCGTGCGCCGTACACGCTCGCGCATCGGCAAAGCCTCCTTGAGCGCTTTGGTCACGCCGACCATCGTGCCGTGGTAGATGTGTACCCTGGGAGGCCCGCCCGGGCCGACCGCGCCGAGATAGCCGTTCGTCACGATCAGGTCCGGGCGCTCTGCCCTCGCGGCTCTCATCCCTGACCATGCCAGGACCGGATAGCTCAGGCCGAGCCGAAACTCCCACTGCGTCGGCGGCCGCGCGGGGCCGACGATGCTCGCCTGCCAACCCTGGCGCTCGAGCGTTTGCGCGAGCAGCGTGCAGACCCACTCGACCCCGCCCGCCTGATTGGATGGATTCGGCGATACGATCGCCACACGGGGTGCGCTCATATGGTCGTGCGCTGTCCCGTCCTGCGTCTTCCGGTCGCGGAGCGGACCCGCCGGATGCGCGCCCGCGTCGCTCCAGACAGGACGATCGCGACTCGCGTGCCGGTGAATCCCAGCTGGGCTCTCACGGCGCCACGGATATATCCGTGCTCGACCAGCCAAGTCGCGTGGCGACGTAGGAAGCGCCAGTTGTTCCGCAGAACCCAATACTCGTAGCGCAGCGTGGAGGACTGGTGGGCGCCTCCATCCCAGCTCTCGAGCTGGTAGCAGTACGTTTCGCCCGTGAGTAGGCAGCTGAAGCCCGCACGCGCCGCCTGCACGTAGAAGTCAGTCTCCTCGCGGTACGCGTTGACCAAAAAGCCTTCGTAATAGTGCACGCGCTCGAAGACGGACCTGCGCACGAGCGCGACAGCTGGAATAAACGGCGTCTCGGTGGCGCGCGTCGGGAAAACCGAGCCATTCTCCATTGAGAGCTTCTCGACGCGCGGCGCCATCGCCGCCAACGCCGGGACCTCCTGATCGGTCACTTTCAGGTGCAGCAGGGGCGCCCCGACGATGTCGGCGGCATGGCGATGTGCCTCTGTGCGCAGGACAGCGGCATAGTCGACGGGGAAGCGACAGTCGTCCTCCCCGAACACAACCCACTCACCGCGGGCAGCCGCCAAGCCGGTGTTGCGAGCGGCCGGGAGCCCGCGGTTGGCCTCATGCCGGACCACCTTCAGCCGCTCGTCGACGAACTGCTCGCACACTTGGAGTGTGTCGTCGGTGGAGCCGTCGTCGACGACGACCACCTCTGCGATGTCCCGCATGGCCAGCATCGACGGGAGGTTGGCTTGCAGCGCGGCCGCGCGATTGTAGGTGGGAACCACCAGCGTGATGTCATCGCGCTCGCTCGCCACGTCCGGCGGAGTCTAGTGAGACTCCTAGACGCTGCCTGCACGTGACCTGTGGGCCGCGATGATCGCGCTGGGGGCGATGCCCGTGGTTCATCTCCGACCGAGTCCCGTCGGCGTCTCTACCATCTCACCCGTGCCCGCCCCCGACCAAGCGTTACGCGACCCTTGTCCTTGAGCGAACCGGTGCAAGCCGGTGCGCGGCGGGTGACCTTCGACGTATCGATCCAGATCGCCGCGCGCATTCTCAACCTGATTCTGGGAATCTTCGTCACTCTGATTCTCGTGCGCGGCCTGGGGACCCGCGGGTTCGGCGTCTGGTCGGCGCTGTTCGCGGTCGGTCAGGTCGCCAGCAGCTTCGGCGATCTCGGGCTCAACCAGATCGCGGTCAGCCGGGCGGCCGAGGACCCGGACCGCGAGGGTGGTTGGCTGGGCGCGCTGCTGTCGTTGCGACTACTCTTGGCGATTCCGATCACGCTCGCGTCCGTGGGGGCGATACTGCTGATCGCCCCCACGAGTCATGCTCGCCTCGCCGGCGCACTGATCGCCGGCGTCATGTTGCTGAGCGCCCCGTCCGCGATGACCGTGGTCTTCCAGCTGCGCGTCCGCAACCACGTGCCGATGGCGATCCTCACGCTCAACAGCGTGCTGTGGGGCGTGGGAGTGGTGGTTGTGAGCACGCTTTCCGGCGGGATCGTGGCGTTTGCGGCGGTATTCCTGGCAACGTCTGCCGTTTCGGCTGGATTGACCGCGACGCTCGCTTTGAAAAGAGCGGCCGTCAGAATGAGTGGATCGCGAGAGTTCTGGAGACCTCTGCTTCGCGTGGGAGTAGGGGTTGGAGTCGCGGGGATTCTCGTCACCCTCTATGTGAAGCTGGACCAGATTCTGGTGCTCGAGCTCGCGGGCAGCCGCCAGGCCGGTCTGTACGGCGCTGCCTACAGGCTGCTCGATCAGGTCCAATTTATCCCGATCTCTGTGATGACGACGCTCTTTCCCCTGATCGCCGCCGCCTACGCCAGCCGCCGAGACAGGGTCCGTGCCCTGCTGCAAGTGGCCGCCGAGTACCTTGCGATGGCGTCGCTGCCGATCCTCGCCTTTACGATCATCGCGGCGCGTCCGATCATGACGCTGCTGTTCGGTCGGGATTTCGGCGCGGCGGCGCCTGCGCTGCCGATCCTTGCTGGCGCGTTCGTGTCGATCTCGTTCGGTTACCTTGTCGGCAACATGGTGGTCATCCTCGAACTGCAGCGTCAATTTGCTCGTTTCGCGGCAATCGGCCTGATCGTCAACGCGGCTCTCAACTTGGTACTGATTCCAGGCTTCGGCTTTCTTGCCGCAGCCTGGATCACGTTGCTGACCGAGGTGATGGTGATGGCGTGGTCGATGCGCCTCGTGCTCAGGGAGCTCGAGATGAGGCCGCGGTTCGGACGCCTGCTGCGGACGCTACTCGCCGCGACGCTCATGGGCTTTGCGGTCTGGATTGCCAGGTTTGCGGGCGCGCCGCTCGGAGCCCTGGTCGTGGTCTCTGCAGCCAGCTATCTGCCCAGCCTGCTTCTACTGCGTGTACTCACCATCGAGGAACTGCTCGCCGCACTGCGCAGGGAACAGCCAGCTATCGGCGACTAGTGGCTCAGGCTCGTACCGGCGAGCTCGATCGGTCATGCGTACCGGCAGTGGCCGATCGATTGTCATAGTAGTAGTCATTACCGATTTCCGAGAGTTCGTTGACGACCAGCCCCACGCCTGTGAGTGGGCGCCGCTTGAGCACCGAGTGGACGCGACGAGCCTGATCTCGTGTCGTGGTCCCACCCCTGGCGACGATCAGGCAGACGTCGAGATGCACACCGTCCAGAAGCGTGCGAGTGTCGACCACAGGGAGCAATGGCGCCGAGTCGATCACAAGAAGATCGGCGCGAGAGGCAAGCCTCGCGAAGATGTCGGCGAGCCGCTCGGATCGCAGCAGATCGCTCGCCTGGGGTGGGATCGGCCCGCTCGGTAGCACCTCGAGTCGATCAATCCCTTGTACCGGAGCGCTGAGTAGATCCAGAGGGTCATCTCCGTCCAGCAGCGATGAGGTCAGCCCACGCCGGCTTGCCTCGGCGATCCCCAATCGCGAACCGAGGCTGGGACGGCGAAGGTCGGCGTCGACCAGGATCACGTGCTGACCCGAGAGGGCGCTCGCGCGCGCGAGGCCGAGCGCGACCGTCGTCTTGCCCTCGCTTGCGACCGCACTGGTCACAAGGACGGTCTTCACCGTCCCATCGCTTCCCGCCAAGGCGAGGCTATTACGCAGGATACGGAAGGGCTCGAGCTCTAAATCGCGCTGCTGTGCGCTGTGCATTTTGCGGACAAGCCGTGGGACGCTCGCCAGCGCCGGCAGCTTGTAGAGCTCTTCGAATTCCTCCAGCGACTTGATGCGACGATCGATGAGGTTGAGTATGAAGGCGAGGCCTGCTCCGAGCAGCAGTCCGACGACGAGCACGACCACAGCGGTGGATTTCGTCTTGGGCGAGCTCGGCGAGGACGGTACGCTGGCCGTGCCCACGACCTTGGCGTTCCCGGACTGCACGGCTTGCAGCAGAAGTAGCTTCTGGCTGAGGGCGCGCAGGTTGGCTCGATCGGCGATGTCTGATGTTGGAAGCTGAGTGAGCTTGTGGTTGATCAGCTGCTCGCCCTTGATCAACTGGGCTTCATTTTGCTGCTGGCTGTAGATGACATATTGCTGCGCGAATTCGTTGGCGATCGCTGTGGCCAGCTTCGGGCTACCGTTGGTGACGACGACGTTGACTATGTAGTCGTTGTTGGGGTTGCTCGCGGTGACCTCTTCGAGCAATACGGCCGGCGTCACACTCAGTTTAAGCGCTTTGACTACCAGCGCCGCTACCGGTGTCGCGGTGACGAGCTGCAGGTTTGTGGCCTTTTCACCTTCCGGGTCGACCGATTGGTTTTGCGGCACCCCGGCGACCTGACTCGGGATCGAGCTGGCGGTGAATTGGAGCTTCGCGGTCGCCGTATACTGCTTTGGCTGGCGCTCGAGGTAGAGCACCGCGACGCCCAGCGACACAACCGCGCAGATCAGCACGATCCACCACCTCTCGCGGAGCACTCGAAGTGCCTGGACGAGCCCCGGCACGTCTACGGGAGTAGACATCTCAGGCATCAGAGGTGGCTTTCGATCGGCCAGGGAAGCATGGAAACTCCGATGGTAGCGGGCACGCAGGTCAACCCGCGCCGGAGAGCTTGTCGTAAAGCGCAAGCACGAGGGAGCTTATAGTCACGCCGCCGTGAACCTCGCTAAGCTCGCGCCGATGGCGGTTCCCGTCCGGGTTCCAATCCGTCTCGACGCCCGCGCCCGCTGGCGTGCTAGGCGACCGGCAATCCTCTCTGTGCTGCTCGCGGTGGCGCTCTCTGCGCTGCTCGGGATTGCGATGGTCAAGCTCGGCACTGTTCAGCGGGAGCTGAAGGCGGTGTTGATCATAATCGCAGGGATCGCGATTGTCATAGCCGCGCTGCGGCCGCGGATCGGGCTGACGATGCTGCTCATGCTGATGCCCTTCGAGTACGGATTCTCCGGAGTAGGGACCGACGAGGTCCTGATTATCTCGCTGGCCCTCGTGCTCGTGTGGCGGATTCATTGGCGGGCTGTTCCGCCATGGGCCTCCATCGGAGGAGGCGCTCTCGTGCTGGGGGGCTTCACGGCGGCGATTGGCGCGTACAATCAGGGCGAGGCGCTCTGGGGCGCTGTTCGTTGGCTGGGCGTGATGGCCATCCTGTTCGCCGCTTTCGCGGTGCTGCGCGACCGCCGCGACGCATCCCGCCGGATGATCGACATCTTCACCGGGTCAGCCGTCGTCGTCGTCGTCTTCGCCTTTGCGCAGAAGGCGGGGATCTACATCTTGGTCGGCCCGCCCAAGGAAGGATCGACGCTGCCTGCTTCTTTCTTCGGTTACTACACAGCCTACGCGGGCTATGTCGCCATCGCCGCGACGCTTGCGACAGGAGAGTGCTTGATCGCCCTGAGCGCGCGTCGGCGTTTGCGCGCCTTGATTTATGGCGCCGCTCTGCTTGTGACCCTGCTCGGCGCGGTGATCTCCACCTCGCGAGGTGGCTTCTTGGCACTGGGATGCGGATGGCTGCTGCTGCTCGCCTTCAATGTTCGTCGCGGACCGGTTTTTGTGCGGGGTGTCATAATTCTCTTGATCTTTGCGGGCGCTGCCTATATAGCGGCACCACGATCTGACCTCGTGAAGTTGGAACAGCGTCTGTCGGGTGCGCATGGTTCTGTCCGCGGCGAGGATCAAACTCGCTTCGCCTTGCAGAAGGTCGGTGAGCGCGCTCTCGGCGAACGTCCTGTCGGCCTCGGATACGGTAACTTTTCTAACTACTTGCGCGCGAACGTGCGCAGCGAAAAGATTCATATAGCGTTTTTCCACGCGCACGAGACGCCTGTGCAGATTGGCCTCGATGCGGGGTGGTTGGGCCTGGCGGGATTTTTGATCTTGTGGGGGTGGCCGATCGGACTTGTGATCGCTCGCGGCAGCGGAGGCTTCTCCACCGTCCGTGCCTCGGCATGCGCGGCGGCGCTCGGCGGTTTCATGGCTCAGGGACTATTCGACTATCTGTTCTATGAAATCGCTTTTCTCGCATTTTTCACAGTGCTCGTGTGGGGCACTTGGCACGCGCTGTCGGTGGACTCGCTTGCGCAGGGCGCCCAATCTCGGCTCGGCCGCGTCCACGGTGAGCACCTCCCCGGCGAAGTCATCGCTGCACGATGATTTCGGAGGACGGACGACCGATCTCGCGCCGCAGGACCGCGGTCGCCACGGTCACCGGTCGCGGTGCGAGGAAGCGTGAGACGGCGTAGGTTTCGGTTCTTCGCACACTCGCCAGTTGGAAGCCCCGCGGCGAGCGTGTGGGGACAACCACGGACACGGGCGCTCCGCCACCGCTGCCTCGTGAGCGCAGAGCGACGAAGTCGAGCTCGCGCGTGGAGATGCTGGCGTTCTTGGACGGGTGTACATCCGGCATGTATATCGACAGTGGCAGCGCGGCGTTCTGTTCGCCGACGATGACGCGTCCGGTCGCCGGCATTGACGACAGCGCGTGAGCTGTGCCGCGCCAGTCGTCGCGCTGATAGCCGGGGATGGCGTTGATCCCGGCGATCACGGCCACCGACACGGCGCACAGGCCGATGCCGAGCAACGTGCCGGCTGGGCGCCCACGGCTCGCGCCGAGCCCGATCGCCAGGAGCACCGCCCACGGCACCCAGATCGCGATCATGTTGCGGCCATCGAACACGTCCAGCAGATGGCTCGCCGCTCCCAGCAATGGGAGGATCATCGCGAGAACCGCCACGACCGCGGTGTCCCGGGCGGCTCGGCGAGCGCGCTCGTCTGCGCAACGAAGCAGCAGGGTCAGCGCGCCGATCGAAAGCACGCCGGCGAGCAGCGCCGAGAGGATCTCGAGGGGTCCGTATACGCCGGCAAGGAACAACTTTGCGGTCTCGGCAACGCGTGAGATCAGCGATGCTTCTTCTATCCATTCGGCCTTTTTGCCGTTCCCGTGCTGGCTCACGGCGAGTGGCATGAGCGCCAGCCCGACAAGCACGACCGCGCCGGCGGGAGCCACCACTCGCCGCCAGCCGAGACGGCGGCCCAGGACGAACGCCTCGGGCAAGAACAGGAACACGGCAAAGTAGTGGGTGAGCAGGGCGAGAATCGAGACGCCCGCCCAGACGGCGAGGCGCCGTCTATCCGGTGCCTGCAACGTTTGCTGCCAGGCGACAAAGGCAAGCGCGCTGAACAGGATCAAGAGCGCATAGCAGCGCGCCTCCTGGGAGTAGTAGTACATCGCCGGGTTCACAGCCGCGAGCGCGGCCGCCCACAGTCCGACTCGAGGCGATACGCGGCGTCCTGCTGCGTACATAACGGGGATGGTCAGCGTCCCCGCGACAGCGGAGAATGACCGAAACCCGAGCGCGCCGGCGCCGAAGACCTTGGTCCATGCCCACACGAGCACGTAGTAGAGCGGCGGCGCCGACTCGCTGTTCGACAGGTGCGAAAGCATCCCCGAGAAGCCACGGTGGACGAGGATCATCGTGGCCGACTCGTCCAACCAGACGCTCTGCACGTCCAATGTCGCAAAGCGCAACGTCGCGGCGAGCATCGTCAGCGTGAGCAGTGTCTGGGTCGTGGTCGGACGCCACGAGCCACGCCGCGGCGAACGCTGCGCAACCGCCGTTGAAGGAGGAACGCCGATCACGTCCGGGGAGTTGCGCCGCCGCCGCTCATGAGTGCGATTGTGGCAGCTTGACGGCTTAAGAAGTGGGCGGCGAGCCCGTTCGCAGCGAGCGTGGGCGCGGATCAATCTCTCGGTCGGGCTTTCGCGTCAGCTGGCGAATGAAGCCACAACGGCCAGTGCCTGGCGCGGTGTCCAGGGGTCCGCGACCAAGCCCCACGTGCCGGTTTCGTTGTCGTGTGGTCCGTAGTACCAGATGCCCTTGACGTAGCCTGTGCCGATCAGCTCCGTGTAGACCGCTTTGATACGTTCGGCTTGCTGGGCTTGTGAGTTGGAGCCGGTGACACCGCCCGCTTCGAGCTGAACCCCGAACTCTGTCACGTAGTAATCCGTGTGGCTGAGCCCAAGTTCGACAGCCTGCTTATGCTCGGCTTCCAGCGCCCCAGGCCCCCAATCGTCTGTGTTTTCGTTGTTTTCCCAGGCTAAACCGTATGGGTGCTGTGAAAAGTCATCGATGCGGGTCTTCAGTCCGGGCTGCGCCCGGAGAGCGTCTGCCAGCCAGCCGTTTCCTTCAGTCACATTTGAGTACGTTCCGTCCAAACGCTGGTAATCACCAAAGCTGTTGAAAAGAAGTTTTACGCCTTTCACGCCTGCCGCATCGACGGCCTTGGCGAGCGCCATATACATTTCTGCATACTTCACCGGTTCGGCTTGACCGCCCTTCAGATACATCTCGTTGCCAACTTCTATTATGGTTACTCCATTGGCGGCCTCTTCTTTGACTGCGCTGAGAGTGCTCGAAACCCAGGAAGACGTGTCGATCGTGGAAAGCCTCGAGCCGTCCGGTGTATTGCCCACAATCACGGTATCGTTACTGAATCCGTTGGCAATCGAGTCCTGTATCGTGGTGTAGTCTCCGTATTCGAGCCTCTCGGATTTGATTCCGGCGGTAATCAGTTTTTGAGCCTGTTCTGGACCCCACCCGGAAATGTTATTTACCCCGATGATGACATTTGAGCCTTCGCCACCGCCGCCTGTGGTGGGCGGCTGCTGGGGGTAGGCTATGGCCACTTCCGGCGACCATGCGCTTCCTTGCACGGCGGTCCGCACGCTGTAGTGGACCGTTGCGCCAGGTACAGCAGGCGGCGTGGTAGAGGTGCCGCTGATCGCCGAGTACTGGTCGGCCTGTCCGGGAGCTTTGCTCACCAACACATACGTGTTCACGCTGCCGATCTGTGTCCAGGTCAGTGTCTGTCCGGAGACCGTGATAATCGGGGCGGTCTTCGATTCGCTGGGGATAGAGCCTTCGCCACCTTCGCCACCGCCGCCTGTGGTGGGCGGCTGCTGGGGGTAGGCTATGGCCACTTCCGGCGACCATGCGCTTCCTTGCACGGCGGTCCGCACGCTGTAGTGGACCGTTGCGCCAGGTACAGCAGGCGGCGTGGTAGAGGTGCCGCTGATCGCCGAGTACTGGTCGGCCTGTCCGGGAGCTTTGCTCACCAACACATACGTGTTCACGCTGCCGATCTGTGTCCAGGTCAGTGTCTGTCCGGAGACCGTGATAATCGGGGCGGTCTGGGGGTTGGTTGGCGGGGTGCTCGGAGGCAGGGTCGGGGTGGTTGGGGTCGTGGGCATCGGGGTGGGAGTTGTCGGGGTCGGGGTGGTTGGAGTGATGGTGGGCGGTTCGGCTGGCGGCGTGTTCGGGGGTGTGGGCGCCTGATAGGAGATCGACTGCTCATGGGCCCACGCCGATCCGTTGACATCCGTGCGGATGCTGTAGCGGACGGTGTAACCGGGCACGGGTGGCGGCGTGATGGACTCGCCGGTGATCACCGAGTACTGGTCGGCCTGTCCGGGAACCTTGCGTACAAATACATAGGTATCGACACTCCCGACCGGGGCCCAGATCAGCGTCTGTCCGGAGACCGTCAGATGTGGAGCCCGTGTCGCGGCGGACGCGTTGGTCGCCCGGCTCCTGCTGTGTGCGAGCTTGGATAGACGACGCTCGGTGACCGCCAGCCGTTGGCCGGCGCGCTGAACGGAACGCTGCGTTGCCCGGCAGTGCTTGCTGTGTCTGACCTGGCAGGCCTTCAGCGCCCTGGCCTCGGCCACCAGCGCACGGTCGGCCCTGGTGCTGGCCGCGCCGGCGGTCTTCAGCGCCTGCGAGATCACTGACGCCCTTGCTCGACTGGAAGAATGGGACGGACGGGCACCTGCCGTGGCGCCGATCGACGGCAGGACCAGGCACGTCACGAAAAGCAGGGCAAGCGGTTTGCTGGGCGCCCATCGGGGATGAGACTGCGCAGTGAACATGGCTTCTCCTTCGGGAGCTGGGCTGTCTCTGAGAGACCCCTGGCTTTGCGAATCCGCCTCGCGACGGGGGTGCCGTTATCGGGATGTGGCCAAGCGTGTCCAGGCCGTGGACCCGGAACCGCCGTGCTGCTGACCGTTAGATATGCACGAGATCTTTCGGAACGATCCCCGGTGCTTGTGAGTGCCTGGAGGCGTCTTGGACAGATGTCCGTCGGCCGGCCTCCGCGTCCGCATGCCCGGCGGTCGCGCTACGGCGATATGAGCTCGCTCAGGGCCTCAACCGAGTAACGCTTGACGGCCAGCTGCCGCCCGCACCGGCCGAGCTGAGGCGCTCCGTCTCGCAGGACGTCGACGAGCGCCGCCGCGAACGCCTCCTCGCCCTCCGCGATCAGGCAGTGCTCGCCGTCGCGCACCGCCAGGCCGGCGGCTGCGCGGGGGGTAGCGATCACCGGCAATTCGTGGGCCAGCGCCTCGATCAGCTTCAGCGGGGTGCCGCCTCCTTGCAGGAGGGGTACCACCGCGCAGCGGGCGCTCGCGTAGGCGGCGGCCAGGTCCTCGAGGAAGCCCACCGCCTCCACGCGCGGGTCGCCGGATGGGCGCTGCTCCAGCCCGCCGCCGACAAGCGTCAGACGTGCCTCGGGCAGCTCGGTCCAGACCTTCGGGAAGACCTGCTCGAGCAAGAAGCGCAGCCCGTTGCGGTTGGGCTCATAGGCGAAGTTTGCCACGAAGATCGCCGTCGGCCGTTGCGCGGGGGATACAGGCGTGATCGCGGCCACATCCACCACGTTGGGCACCAGCCTCAGCTTCGCTCCTGGACACAGCTCGCGTGCGCCCCTCATGTCGGCCTCGCTCACCATCCACGACTCGCTCGAACGCGCAAGCAGTCGGCGCTCGAACGGTCTCAAACCGCGCGAAGGGCCGTCGCCGTCTTCCGTCAGCTCGTGCCGGAAGCCCGACTCGAGGTTGTGGGCGTTGTAGATAACCGGACGCTTGCGCGCGAGACCCGCGAGCGCGGCGGCGGCTGTCGGTCCGTCGGCGATCACCCTGCCGCGGCCCTGAGCGCTCGCGAGGCGAGCGGCGGCGGCAGACAGCTCGGGCGAGATCCCGCGGGCAAACCCCGCCGGCACCCCGGCGAGGCGTCCTTTGGCGTAGGCGAGTAAGCGGCGCAGTCCGCGCGAGGGCACGACCTCACACAGCTCGATCCCTGGTATCGCCCTGAAGGCCGCATCGGGCTCCTCGGCACCGAAGCGGACGTAGAGCAGCGTCAACCCGCCGTGCGTCGCGAGCGCGCGCGCGACGCCGTACGTGCGCATCGCCCGGCCGGAGCGCAACGCGGGGGTGTGGGTCGTGACCAGCAAGTCGCGCACGACTCCCGACCGATTCTCGCGGCGCTCGGGGCCGGCTTGGATCCTCACCGCGCGGGTTCCCTCGCCGCGGCTGCCGTCAGCACGTCGATCTCCGCTGCGATCTCCCGCAGGCGCTCTTCCCACGAGTGGGCCTGTGCTTCGCGCGAACGCTCCGCCCTATGCTGCGGGCCGTCGTGCGCGAGTTGCTCGTCGAGCAGCCTCGCCATACCCTCTGCGTCGGCGGCCGTTGCGACTGCCTTGACCCCGGCCAGCGAGGGCAGTGGCGTGGCCACGACAGGCAGGCCCGCCGCCAGGTACTCGTACACCTTCATCGGGAAGATGCTGTTCGTGAGCTCGTTGCGGGCGTAGGGGATCAGCCCCGCGTCGGCTGCCCGCAACACGCTCGGCAACTGCTCGTAGCGGCGTGCCCCGAGCAGATACACGTTGGGCTCGGCGGCGAGCGCCGACACGTCGGTGCGCGGGTCACCCGGGCCGACCGGGCCGACGAGCGCGAACGACCACTCAGGGCGCGAGCGAGCGAGCGCCACGAGCAGGCCCATGTCGAGCTTCGTGGTGACCACTGCACCGGTGAACACGATCCGCGGGCGCACAAGCTCTGCGAGCGCCGGATCGAGCGGTCCGGGATCGAGCGCCTGCGCGAACAGGTCGACGTCGGCCACGTTGGGGGCGTACAGAACGTTGTCCGCGATCTTTCGCAGGCGCTCCGCGAGGATTGGTGCGCTCGCCAGCACGAGGTCGGCCCGCTTCGCAAAGCGCTGCTCGGCCGCGCGGAAGCTGGCGGCGTCGATGCCGGGCTGGGCGGCGATGTCGTCGACGCAGTGGTAGACCACGAGCGAAGGTTCGAGCGCGTCGATCAGGATCTCGGCCTGGGGCACGTAGGCCCACAGGATCGGCTGACGCAGGCCGAGGCGGCGGGCGGCGCGGTGCACGAGCGCGGGTAGCACGCGGCGGTTGATCGCTCGTACGGCGCCGTAGCGGTGAAATGGCAGGACCAGAGGAGAAAGGACATGCAGCCCTGCGACCGGGCGTGGAGGGGCGAGCCCGCGCCGCAGCCGTCGCCAGATGCGCGCCAGGTCGCGTCCCGCAAGCTGCGGCCGGCGCAACCCGAGCGACTCGACGAACAGCACGCGGTTCTCGCGCGCAAGTCGCGACATCAGGTGGTGCTGGTTGGTCCATAGCTCGGTGTCCCAGTCGGCGAATCCCACGCATACGATGTCGCGTCCGCGCAGGCGGGGAGGGTCGGACATCGGCGCATGATCCCAGGTTGGCGGGGCATGGACGGCTCGCCGCGTCACTGGAGTGCGGTTGCCCACAGGCATCGGTGAGTAAGTTGCAACAGCCGACCGACCCAGACCTACCGCTACCCTCGCGCTGTGCGTTCTGACATGAGAGCCATTCCTCCGCGTCCGGTGCGTCTGGGCGAGCAGCTGGTCTACAAGCTCGGCCGCCGCTACTGCGAGCGGGCGTTGGCGGACCGGCAGCTTGCCCCCCGCCTCGCCAGCGTCCATACCGGCACAGCTGTGCCGCGCATACTCGTCCGAGTCGACGAGTTTCCCCACTACCAGGCGTGGGATAAGCCCTATCGCTTTGGGGTCTCGCGCTTTGAGCGCTTCCACGAGATCATGGCCGGCGCGGGAGTGCCCTATCTGATTGCGGTGCTGGCGCGCGTCAGCCGCGCGCCGCTATCGCCCACAGGCACCGACTCTAGGCCGATCGACGGCAAGGAGGTCGCGGTACTGCGGCGTCTTGCCGGCGAACGTGTCTGCCTTGCGTTGCACGGCCACGACCATCGCACCCGCTTCGCCTCTCCCCGGCGTCACTCCGAGCTGTGCGGCCTCGATCGCGCCCAGACCGAAGGGCTGATCGACGAAGCGCTCGCGGAGCTTGCGCGGCACGGGATCGAGCCCAACGTGTTCGTACCCCCCTTCAACCGTTTCGACGCTCGACAGTTGAGATGGCTTGCGCGCCGTTTTGCAGTCGTCTGCGGAGGTCCCGAGTCGATTGGGCTGATGGGATTTCAACGCACGCCCCAGTGGTGCGGAGAAGCCGTGTATCTACCTTCCTATGCTCCCTTCTACGGCCGGGCTGCTGAGATGCTGAAGGCGTTACCGCGTGCGATTGAGCGGGCGGAAGGACGGTGGATACCGATCGTCCTGCACTGGGGCTGGGAGGCCGACGCCGATTGGGGTGACCTGGAGCGTCTGGCTGGCCTCATCGCGCCCTATACGGCCCCATGGGAGGACTTCCTTGCGGCGGTTGAGCGTGGCCGGAGCACGCCTTTGGCGCCGGTGGCAAGGGAGCTCGGGGCATGACTGTCCTGGAGCGGCTGCGCGAGCGTTTCCCGCGCGTGGCGGTGGTCCATGAGTGGCTCACGATCCCGGGGGGCTCGGAGCAGGTGGTGCTCGAGCTGCTTGAGATGTTTCCTCAGGCGGAGTTGTTCACCTCCATCTATGACCCTTCACCATGGCCGCCACGAGTAACCGAACGGCCGGTTCATGCCTCTTTCCTGAATCGTGTCCCGGGTGCGGTGCGCCACTATCCGAAGCTGCTGCCTTTGATGAACCGGGCATTTCAGTCGTTCGATCTTTCGGGCTTTGACCTAGTGCTCTCCAGTAATCACGCCTGCGCGAAGAACGTGCGCACGCCAACCGGTGCCCTCCATCTCTGCTACTGCCATACGCCGATGCGCTATGCGTGGGAGGAGGGCTTCCTGGATGGTGAGGAGGTCGGGCGCATGACACGAATGCTGTTGCCCGCGCTGCTGCGACGCCTGCGGCGCCAGGATCTGGCGGGCGCGGCCGGTCCGGACGTGTTTGTCGCGAACTCGCGTCATGTGGCGGATCGCATCCAGCGCTACTACGGGCGCTCGGCCGAGGTCATCCACCCGCCGGTGGACGTCGATCACTTCCTGACGCTGCCGCATGAGGCGGAGGATTTCTACCTCGTCTTTGGACGAGTCGTTCCGTACAAGCGTGTCGACTTGGCGGTGGCCGCGTGCGCCCGGCTGGGACGCCGGATCAAGGTCGCGGGCGACGGGCGGGCGATGCAGGCGGTCTACATGGAGGCGCGGGGGAGCGATCAGATTGAGCTTCTCGGTCGCGTGGCGGATGCCGAGCGGGACCGGCTGCTCGGCGGTGCGCGGGCGCTCTTGTTCCCAGGGGAGGAGGACTTCGGGATCGTGCCGGTCGAGGCTCAGGCCGCCGGAGTCCCGGTGATCGCCTATGGAGTGGGAGGGGCGGCCGAGTCCGTGCTCGACGGACGCACGGGCGTACTGTTCGGCGAGCAGAGCGTCGATTCCCTGGCGGAGGCGATCGAACGCTTCGAGCGCCTGGAGGTGAACGGTGATCGGGCACGCGAGAATGCGAAGCGGTTCGGTCGAGATCGCTTCCGTAGGGAGATGGCAGCGGTCATCGACCGGGCGTCGCGCACGCTCGCCGGCGCGGAGCAAAAAGCACTGGCGGGCGCTAGCGGACGGCCGTGAAACGCACGTATTGCGTGATCCCGGAGGCGCCCGACCGTGCGATCGGCATGGCGGCCAGGCGATAGCGGCCGGCTGCAAGTCGCGCTAGGTTGAGCGTGAGCACATTGGCTCCTGCGTGCCCCGTCACTCTGAGCTTGATCTTCGTGGGTACCCAGCGAACACATGTGCTGGCGCCGCGCTGGCAGCGGTGACTGATCACTCGGCGGAAGATTGCTACCTCGACCGTGGCCGCCGCCGTGAGTGTGTAGCTGACAACGACCTTGCGCCGATGTGGGCTGAGCCTGGATGCTACGGAGTGGAGCTTCAGTTTCGTGAGGGTCGGCGATGATTCGGCTGTTACCGCGGGGCCAGCGGGTGGAGTGATGAGGCTGGCGGTCGTCACGATCCCACCGGTCGTCGTCGGGCCGGCTTTTTCTTTGGTTTCGCGTTCAGCCTTTTCTTTGGCTTCTTGTTCAGCCTTTTCTTTTTCTTTGGTTTCGCGTTCGTGCTGTTCGCGTTCAGCTCTTTCCTGGGATGACTCTTCGCCGGAGCCCGACAGCGCGACTTTGGTTTCACCCGCCTGGGTGACGATGCCGAATTCCCCGTTGGCCGGGCCACGCGAGGCCGGGTTGAACCGGACAGTTACTTTGATCGCTTCGCCTGGCGCGATTTTCGTGTGTACCGCGGGCAGGTTCGCTTCGAATGGCGCCGATGGTTGTTTCACGCCGGTGACTTCAAGTTCGGTGCCTGTGCTTGTCAAGGTGACTTCCTGGGTGGCCTGGCTGCCTACCGGCGCTGCGAGTTCGAGAGACGGGCTCGAGGACGTCAGCTGCGGACCGCTGTAGCCGAAGATTTCGCCTTTGCGGTTGCCGACATAGATATGGCCGTTGCTCGCGTCGGGGCGTGAGAACTTGTTCCCGGTGCCGATCGGTGCTTGCCAGAGCACCTGCAACGCTTCTTTGCCCAGCGGCACCGGGTTGTAGGCGACGAGTTTTGCGCCTTCGCAGCTATATTCCGGGCACCGTGTGATCCACAGGACCCCTGTACCGCTGGTTGTGCCGGTGGACGTGACGATCGGAGAGCCCGATCCGAACGCGAATGTTTCCGGGCTCGTCGCTGCGAGCGAGAGCTTGGGCGCGCCGGCTTCGACTTCATACTTGAAGAAGCGCAGCTTGTCGCTGCTCCCGCCGGATTCACCGGGGGGCGCGACGGAAGGTATGTAGACATAGCCTCCGTCGCCGGGCCACACGGCTGCGCCATCCCACACGCCACCGTAGGGTTCTTTGGACTCTTGGACGACCTTATCCGTTCCGCCCGGACCTTGACCCATCCCGCCGAGGTTGTCGCGGTTGAGCAGGTACACGTAGCCGGCCTTGCCGTCCTGCACGAGCAGGTCGGGGATGCTCGGCGTGCCGAAATACTGCGAGGGCAGCGCGATCGGAGCCGAGGAGCCCAGGTCGATGTCCCCTTCGTCGAGTACTTTGTTGTTGAACGGTGAGAAGAAATCCGTCGCTTTCAGTTCACCTTTGGGCTGCACTTCGGCCCGGACCACCGACTCGCCGAGCTTCCCTTCTGGCGGTGCGTTCCCGAGACCTACGGGAGGATCCCATTCTCCGGCATTGGTGTTGTCGTTACCTGTGCTGAACAGGATTCGGCCGGGACCGTCGGAGATCAAGCCGCCGCCAGCCTGCCAGATCGAGCCGCCATGGGCTGAGGTAGCCCATTTCGTCGTGACTTGCCCTGAGCTGGACACACCCACAATCCAGCCCTCGTAGGGTTCGTGGTCGCAGTGACTTCCGAAGCCAGCGTAGACGACGCCGTTCATCATCAGCAGCGCCGGCCGCTGCAGCTCCTGGAATGGTTCGAACTTCACCCCGGGGAGATTCTGCGCTTCGCCTTCGATCTTGACGGGGAAGTTCGCAACCTCTTTGCCGCTGGTCAGTTCGACCGCGTGCATGTACCAGCCGCTTTCCGGTTCTGCCCCTTCTTTGGTGTAGCGAGTGGAGACGAAGTAGGCGATGTTGTGTTCGGTGTCGATCACCGGCGTGCCCGTGATGCCGAGATGCGGCTTGAGATCTTCACATGCGATGGGTGCTTCCAGCGTGTTCACGGGTGTGCCAACTTCTTTCGCCCACAGCTGTGCTCCTGTGTAGGGGTTCAGGCCGTAGACCCAGTTTTCCTCGGTCGCCACCAGCAGCACCCCGTCTGCGGTAAGCGGCTGGGCATAGATCTGCCCCTTGAGGGAGTCCTTGAAGATCTGCTGGAAGCCGCCGCCTTTCAGCAGCGCGGGTGTGATCGACGGCTCGTCCGGATACCAGCCCGTGCGCAAATTGTCGGCCGCGCCGGTCACTTCGGCGAACGCCGAGCCGGCCCCGCCAGGGCGAGTATCCCCACGGCGATCACGCCGAGTCCACATTGCCAGAGGCGCCTCGACCGCATTGCGGACATCCCCCGGTTCAGCATTGAAGGCGAAAGGCTACCTCACAGCCCCCGGCCCACCGGGCGCGGTGGCCGCACCGGCGTTCACGAGCCCGGCTCCGTACAGACGCGAGTCTGTCGGCCCGCCGAGCGGGCGCGCTGTCGCGCGCAGCCGTGCTGCGACCTGCGCAGGTGAGGGATGACGGCCGAGTACGCCGCTTGCCATGATCAGCGCGGCGGTCGCCGCGACGTGGGGGGAGGCCATTGAGGTGCCTTCGTAGCCGGCGGGGAACCCGAAGCGGCGGGGCGAAGAACCGGTGAAGGTCATCTGGTAGATGTAGTGGCCGGAGGACAGTTCCGGATGGCAGTTGGGGTCACCGGGGAGGTCGGCGTCTGCGCCTCCCCCGGGGGCTACGAGCGTTAGGCCGGAGCCATCGTTGGAATAGCTGGCCAAGCAGCCGTGTTCAGTGGTGGCGCCGACAGCGATCACGTCGGGCGCGCGCGCGGGGTAGGCGATCGTCGTGTGGCTCTCGTTGCCGGCGGCGGCGACGACGACCACTCCGCGACGGCGGGCGTAGCGCAGCGCTTCGATCAGCTCGGGGATGTCGGAGGAAGTGACTTCGCTCGAGAACTCGAGGCTGAGGTTGATCACGCGGGCGCCGTGGTGAACGGCGAAGCGCACGCCTTCGGCGATCTTCGAGGCTTCCCCTTCGCCCTGGCTGTTGAGCACGCGCACGGGCATCAGGCGCGCGCCGTAGGCCAGGCCGGTGAGCCCATAGTGGTTGTTTGTGGCCTCGGCGATCGTTCCGGCGACGAACGTGCCGTGTCCGTTGTGGTCGTTGGGGAAGGAGGTGTGGTCGATGAAGTCATAGCCGCGCACGAACTCGTGGGGGCCGAAGTCGGGAGAGCGGCGAAAACGCCCGCGGTTGGCGTAGGCGACGCCGGTGTCGAGCACCGCGATCACCACGCCGCGCCCGCCGGGGGCTCCGTCGGCGGCGACGTTGGCCCACGCTTCGGGGGCGTTTACCCCGAAGGTCCCGAGGAAGTTCCACTGCAGCAGTTTCCAGTCGCCGGCCATGCCGCCGGTGCCAGGGTCGTTGGGGATGAACTCGCCGGAGGCGTGGGCGCGGTAATCGGGCACCGCCCACAGCACGTCACGCCGGTCCCGCAGGCGGGAGAGGGCGGAGGTGACGCTGACACCGGGCGCCAGGCGCAACAGCCGCGTGTGCGGGGCGAGATTGATGGGATACCCGACTGCGCGCGCGTCACGCGCGGTCGCGGCCCGGGCGAGGGGCGCCGTGGTGTTGACGTACTTGACGAGGATCTCGTTGGGCGCGTAGGCGGCGGGTCCGGCGGCGCAGGCGCGCGCGGGGATGAGCAGCACAAGCGCTAGTGCGGCGAGCGCGAGCGACCGGCGGGTGTGGAGAGGAAGGGATCGATGGTGGGCTCGGGGGAGCATGGTCTTCGGTAATGATGATGTGCGTGGCTTCCTCAGGCGCCGTCCACTGTCGCAGAAGGCTGAGGTGAGACCTGTGAACGAGCGCCTACGCGACGAGTACTTCATGCGGCTGGCTCTGCGCGAGGCCGAGCGGGCGCGAGAGCACGAGGACGTGCCGATCGGCGCCATAGTGGAGCGCTCGGGCGAGGTCATCGCGGTCGGGCGCAACGAGCGCGAGCTGCGTCAGGACCCGACGGCGCACGCAGAGATTCTCGCGCTGCGCGAGGCGGCGAGAGCGGCGGGTAGCTGGCGGGTGTTGGACGCCACGCTGTACGTGACCCTCGAGCCCTGCGCAATGTGCGCTGGGGCAATCGTGCTCGCGCGTGTGCCGCGCGTGGTATACGGCGCGAGCGATCCGAAGGCGGGTGCGGCGGGAAGCGTGCTCGACGTGCTCGCAGAGCCCCGCTTGAACCACCGCCCCGAGGTCGTGGGCGGGTTGCTTGAGAAGGAGTGCGGGGATCTGCTGAGCGACTTCTTCGCCTCGCGGCGTGGCAGGATGATCTAGCCTTCCGGGCGTCGCCCTGGAGGGGTGGCAGAGCGGTTGAATGCGGCGGTCTCGAAAACCGTTGTGCGTCTTATTGGCGTACCGAGAGTTCGAATCTCTCCCCCTCCGTTACCTCATCCCTCACGCCACCGCGCGCAGCCGCCGGTAGGGCGCCCCGCGCAGCTCGCGGATGAGCGCGTCGACTACCCCCTCCTCGTCCTCGGCGCGGCCATCGGTAACGGCGCCGATCACCGCGCGCTTGCGCTCCAGCAGAGTGGCGATCGTCTCGTCGACCGTGCCGGCGGCGAGCAGGTAGCTGGCGTTGACCGTGTCTTGCTGGCCGAGGCGGTGACAGCGGTCCTCGGCCTGGTCGTGCTTGGCGGGCGTCCAATCGAGCTCGAGGAAGGCGACGTTCGAGGATCGCGTCAGTGTGATGCCGTGGCCCGCGACCTCGATTGAGCAGACGATCAGCTGGTTCCCGGCGCCGTCAGGCGCTTGGAAGCGATGCAGCGCTGCATCCCTCGCTACGTGGCTGTCTTCGCCGAGGATGTGCAGCGCCGAGGGGAAGCGCTCGAGCAGGGCGCGCTGGATCTCGCGATGATGTGCGAACACCACGAGCCGCTCGCCCGAGGAGCAGAAATCGTGAATCCAGGCGAGTGCGGAATTGAGCTTGCCGCGCGCTGCAAGCAGCTTGAGCGCGTTCAGCCGCACGAGGCGTTCGGCGCGCAGCGCCGCCGCGACCCTCGCGTCGAGCTCGTGCAGGTGCAGCGGCTGGCTCTGCAGCCACGCGACGAGATCACGCTCGGCGAGGCGATACTCAGGCTCGTTGTCGAGCTCGATCGGCACGATGCCCCGTGTCTTGGCCGGCAGCTGCGGTAGGACATCGGCCTTCAGGCGCCGCACGAAGCAGCGCGCGCGCAGATGCCAGTGCAGGCGCAGGTGGGCGTCAGGCCCACGGAAGCGCTTGCCGAACTGCGTGCCCGAGCCGAAGTCGGCAAGTCGCCCGAGGATTCGCAGCTGCGAGATCAGCTCTGCTGGGCGGTTCATCACGGGCGTGCCCGTGAGTGCGAGTACGAGCCCGTCGCGCGGCACCGCCGCCGACAGCCGCTGGACTGCCTGGGTGCGCTTGGCGGCCGCGTTCTTGCAGTAGTGAGACTCGTCGAGCACGAGCGCACGGGGCGCAAGGGCCTGCAGTGCGGCCAGGCGCCCGGCGACGATGTCGTAGTTGACGACGGTTACATCAGCCGCCGCGATCGGAGCATCGGTGCGCGTGCCGCTGAGCGCCTGGGCGCTGCGGCCGGGCAGCCAAAGCTCGAGCTCGCGCAGCCAGTTCAGCTTGAGGCTCGCGGGGCACACGACGATCGCCGGGTAGGCGCCGTCGGCCTCCAGCGTCGCGAGCGCCTCGATCGTCTTGCCGAGACCCTGCTCGTCGGCGAGGAAGGCGCGCCGCTGCTCGATCAGGTAGCGCACGCCCGCGCGCTGAAACGGCTTCAGCTCACCGCCGAGGGTGGGTGAGACCTTGCCATCGAGCGGTGCGTCAGTCGCGGCCGAGAGCGCCACAACGCCTGCGGCGTGGGCGTGCTCCTCGCGAACCTCCTGCAGCAGTGTGAGCGCCTCGGGTGCGATCCAGGTTTCGTGCGCGGCGAGAAAGCCGTCGAGCTCCGGGACACAGAACGGATCGGCGCGGATGCAGGGGAGCTCCGCATGCTCACCTGCGCCCGCGATGGCGGGTCCTCCGCCATACCGGGGTCTGCCGGCGCTGGCCCCCGCGAGCGCTGCGAAGGTCTCGAGCTGCTCGGGGCGGTGGCCGGGAGCAAGCACGAACGTCGGGTCCTCGTGAAGGGCAGACAGTTCCAGTACGGAGGGTGGCACGGGCCGTCCTTCGCGCAGCGCCGCGATGCAGCGCTTTGCCCCAGGGCTGATGAAGCCGCGCAGGCGCCCGTCGATCAGCCTCCATGTGTCGAGTGTCAACGGCACGGTCGCTCCGCCGGGGGCGCTCACCGCCTGCTCGCGCAGCTCGCGCGGCAACCGTTTGGGCTCGCCGAGCAGCAGGAACACGGGCTGCTCGTGTGGGCCCGCGACCTCGATGGTGCCCGCCCAGGTGGTGACACGTGCCAGCCAGCTCTGCACGCGCGGGTCGATCCGGTTGACCTCGAGCCCGGCGATCAGCTCGGCGATCGGCTCGGCGTCGTGCTCGACGGCCGCCAGCGCGAACGTCGCGTCGGGACCATCCAGTGCGCGCAGGCCGGTGCGGCCGGCGAGCGCGCGGGCAAGCGGCGCGTGCGTGGCGGCGATCATGATCCAGTGCTCCCCGCGGCGGTCGCGGCGCAGCTCGACATCGTGGGCCAGCGCGCTGCGTCCCGGTGTAGCTCCAGTGCCCTGTTTGATCTCCGTGAGCGCATGCGCTGCGTCGTCGGTCAGGCGCAGGCGGGAGGGGCCTGTGGGCAGCTCTTCGACGAGTCGTGCTGCGTGCTCGTCGAGTGGGACCAAGGCTCGCCCGATTGCGGGCAGGCTGTAACCATCGGGGTGCTCGAGCAAAGCCTGTGCCAGCTCGGGCGCAGTGTCGGTGGCGAAGCTCAGCCACCAGTTCTCATCGGGCCGGGCGAGGTCGAGCACGCATTCGTCGTGGCGCCGGTGGGCGCGGCGGCGCTCGATCGCGCGAGCGAGCTCGTGGGTCGCATCTGGCGCCTGCGAGAAGCTCGCGAACAGGCGCGCGAGCGCCTCAGCGCGCTCGGGATCGAGCGGAATGCACCACGCCCGCCTGACGGAATCCCAGCGTCGTCCAGGAAGCGCGCGCAGCAGCTGACGCAGGCGCTCGTCATAGGGGAAGCGCAGCTCGGCCTGACCGTCGACGAGCGAGGCGTGGAAGTCAGAAGCAGGCACGAGTACAGCACGATAAGCAATGCCCGGGATGGGACTGCTTGCTGGCGCTCGCGCGGGGTTAGTCCTCGCGGTTGGTGGTCGTGGTCATGATCTTTGCGGCGCTGCCGCCCATGACGCGGCGGACGAGGCCCGGCGTGAGGACCCGGAACGCCGCCGCAAGCGCGTAGGGACGCGGGACGTAGCGCTCCGCCCGGCGGCCCGGGCCGGCCTCGAAGATCGCCTCGGCTGCGCGCTCGGGGGTGGAGACGGCCCAGCGCGTGAGTGCTTTCTCGGTCAGCTCGGTCTGGGGGAAGCCCTCAGTTGAGATGAACCCGGGGAGCACCAGCCCGACGTGGACGCCGTATGGGCGCTCCTCAGCCCACAGCGCGTCCGACCAGCCTGCGAGCGCGAACTTCGAGGCCGAGTAGGCGCCCGCGCCCGCGCGCGCGACGCGCGAGGAGGTCGAGGCGACGTTCACGATCGCGCTCGGCGCCGAGGCCCGCAGCAGCGGCAGCAGCGCCTCGGTGAGTCTGACGGGCGCGTCGAAGTTGAGCGCCATCGTGCGGCGCACGTTCTCGTAGCCCCCGTCGGCGAACCGCGCGCGCCAGCCGGAGCCGGCGTTGTTGACGAGCAGGTGCAGTTGGCCGTCGTGACGCTCCTGCACGTGCGCGAGGATGCGCGCGGGTGCGTCCTCGTCGACGAGGTCGGCAGCGACCCAGCTGACGCGCTCCTCGCCCAACGAGGAGGCCAGCGCGCGCAGGCGCTCCTCGCGGCGCGCTACGAGCACCAGCGAAGCTGTCGGGTCGCGGGCGAGCCGGTGGGCTGCCGCCTGTCCGATCCCGCTCGAGGCTCCTGTGATCAGCGCGACCATCCGCAACACCCTATCTCGCCTCCGTGCTTGCGCCCGGTACGGTGGAGAGATGGACTCGGCGAGGAAGCGGGAGGCGCTCGAGCTGTTCGAAGGCCTACCAAAGCGCTATGACCAGTTGAGCGCGGCGCTGAGCTTCTGGCAGGATCCTCGCTGGCGCCGTGCGCTGGTGGATGCGGTCGAACCGGTGGCGGGCGAGCGGGTGCTGGACGTGGCGACCGGTACGGGGATGGTCGCAGCCGAGCTGCGTAAGCGCGCGGACTGCAGGGTCGTGGGGGTCGATCAGAGCCCCGAGATGCTCGGGTCCGCGAGAGCGCGCTTCGCTGGTGAGGGCAACAGCGTGGAGCTGGTGCAGGGGCAGGCCGAGGAGCTGCCGTTCGCGGATGCGAGCTTCGACGCGGTCACGTTCACGTATCTGCTGCGCTACGTGGACGATCCGAAGGCCACCGTAAGCGAGCTGGCGCGGGTGGTGCGCCCGGGAGGACGGGTGGCGTCGCTTGAGTTCGGCGTGCCCCCGTGGCCGCCGGCGCGGGCGGCTTGGCGGTTTTACACCGCGATCGGGTTGCCCGTGCTGGGGCGGATGGCCTCGCGCGATTGGAGCGAGGTGGGCCGTTTCCTCGGGCCCAGCATCAGAGGCTTTTACGAGAAGCATCCGCTGGAGCGGATCGCCGGCTACTGGGAGGACGCCGGGTTGCGCGCTGTGCAGGTGCGGCGTATGAGCCTCGGCGGCGGGGTCGTGATGTCAGCAACAAAGAGCGAGTCCACCGGCGATGCCCGCTGAGACCGATCGCCCTGCTTTCTACGCGGCCGGGGGCGGTAGGGCTGGGGACCTGATCACGCTGATGCATCCGCCGTATACGGCGTGGCATTTGAGCTACTTCGCGATCGGTGCGGCGGTTGCCCCGCATCTGTATGCCGATCGCCTGCTGTGGGGGTTGGCTGCGTTTGGATTGGCGGTTGGGGTGGCGGCACATGCGCTCGATGAGCTGCACGACCGGCCGTTGGGGACGAGCCTGTCCGACCGTATGCTGATCGCGATGGCGGCCGTGAGCCTGGTGGGCGCGATGGCGATCGGTGTCGGGGGCGTGTTCACCGTGTCGGTGTGGCTGGTGCCGTTCGTGCTCGCCGGAGGCGTGTTCCTGCCCGCGTACAACCTCGAGCTGATGGGTGGGAGGCTGCACAGCGATGTGTGGTTCGCGGTCGGGTGGGGGGCGTTTCCGGCCTTTACGGGCTACTTCGTGGAGGCCGAGAGGATCTCGCTTCAGGGATTGCTGATCGCCGGAGGCTGCTTGGCGTTGAGCGTGGCGCAACGGCGTTTGAGTACGCAGGCGCGCGAGTTGCGCCGTCGCACGAGGGCGGTTAGCGGCGTGCGCGAGCTCCTCGATGGCACCGGCGAAGCGCTGTCGCGTGAGGGTCTGCTGGCACCGCTGGATGGCGCTCTGGCGGCGTTGTCTATAGGGATCGTGGTGACCGCCTGCGCGCTCGTGGTGGCGCGTTTGTGAGTGGCGGCGAAAGCCGGCATGCAAGGTGATCGGAAGGGTTCGCCGAACGGTACATTGAGGGGCTGAGGATGAGACGAGTGATGAGCTTTAATCCGACGAACTGCAACCCACGATGAGCTCTCGCCGCGGCATGGGGATCTTCGCGGCGTTGTTTGTAGCGGTCGTGGTGGTGGCAGCGGCAGGGATGTATCTGTATGACCACGGCCGGCGCGATGAGATCGCAAAGGGCGTGAGGATCGACGGGGTGGACGTCGGGGGGATGCGCGCGGCGGCTGCACGGGCGAAGGTCCAGCGCGATGTGGTGGCGAACTTGAACCGGCCAGTGACCGTGCGTGCGGGTTCGAAGAAGTGGACGCTGAGCGCGCGCGAAGCGGGCTTGACGGTCGACACGGAGAAGATGGTCGCTGTGGCCGTGAGCGTGAGCCGCGGAGGCTCGATCTTCACGCGGACAGCACGGGGGCTGTTCGGTGGAAGCGTCAAGCGAAACATCCCGCTCGTTATCAGCTATTCCCACCAGGCGGTGAGGGGATTGACGGCGAAGGTGAGCGCGGCCGTCAATGTCGCGCCGCGCGACGCGACGGTTTCAGTGAGCGCGAGCGGACTCAGTGCGGTCCCTGCCCAGGTCGGGCTGACCGTCGACGGGGCGCGGCTGGCCGGGCGTATCGAGCGGGCGCTGAGCGGCAGAGGCGTGAGCCGTACGGTCGCCGTCCCTGCGCACGGGGTCAAGCCGGCGGTTACGACGTCCGGGCTGGGGGCGAAGTATCCCGGGTACATCGTCGTCGACCGCTCAGAATTTCAGGTTGCGTTTCTACGACCATTTGAAACTGGCGAAAACGTATGAAATTGCGGTCGGCATGGAAGGGTTGGAAACACCGGGTGGCCTGCACAAGATCGAATGGGAGCAGGTCGATCCGCCCTGGTACGTGCCGAAAAAAGCGTGGGCGGGGGCGCTCGCCGGGACGGTGGTTCCGCCCGGTCCGGCGGACCCGCTGAAGGCGCGCTTCATGTCCTTCGACGGCGGGGCGGGCATCCACGGGATCGACCCGAGCGAGTACAGCTCGATCGGCCACGATGCTTCGCATGGCTGCATTCGCATGCGCATCCCCGACGTGATCGCCCTCTACAGTAAGTCCCCCGTCGGCACGCCCGTCTACATCATCTAGCGCGGCGCGAGGAAAGATATTCCTGGTTCTGCCGGCGCTCGCCACGGATCTGGATGGCGATGAACACGACGATGATGTTGACGATCACGCCGATTCCGCCGAAGGTGATGATTAGGCCGATGTCGGTGCTGAGCGCTTTGCTGAGAGCTAGAACCATCGCGAGCAGAGCCTAGCAACGGATCGAGCGCTCGTGTCGTAGCCTTCGGCATCCGCTGGATCGCAAGCGAGTGCGGTGGAGAGGTGCCGGAGCGGTTGAACGGGCGCGACTGGAAATCGCGTGACGGGGGAAACCTCGTCCGAGGGTTCGAATCCCTCCCTCTCCGTTTTGTGAAGTCTCAGGTGATCCTTCAGAGCTCGGAGCGGATCCGCTCGCTTACCGCCGCCGCGATCCTCTCGGTCGCCGGCGCCACCGCCGCGAACGTCGTCGAGTCGACCGACGCGACCGGCTGGACCTCACGAGTCGTCGAGGCAAGGAAGGCCTCGTCCGCCGCCGATAGCTCCTCCAGCGTGCAGGTCCGCTCGGACGCACCCGACACGTCGATCACCAGCGCCCTGGTGATCGAGGCGAGGATGTGGTCGTCCAGCGGCGGCGTCAGCACCTCGCCCTCCTTGACCCAGAAGATCGAGCTGGTCGGGGCCTCGAGCGCGCGCCCGTGCGGGGTGACTAGCAGCGCCTCGTCTGCGCCGCGCTCGACCGCCAGCCTCGTGGCGAGCATGTTGGCCGCGTAGGAGAGCGACTTGACGCCGTCGAGGATCCGGGTCGGCGCGTAGGTGATGCTCGCCAGGCGGATTCGCTCCGGTGTCTGCTCGAGCGGCTCGGTGAGCAGCAACCGCCGGCCGCCGCGGGTGATCGCGATTCGCAGCTTCTCGTGGTGGGGTCCAGCGCCTGCCTGAGCCAGCAGCCGGTGGGCGTCGGCGCGCACCGCCTCGATGTCGATCGGCAATCGCAGGTTCGCGGCCGACTGTTCCAACCGCTCCAGATGCTGCTCCAGCGCGAATGGCCGTCCGTCGTAGATCCGGATGACCTCGAACACCCCGTCGCCACGCAGCAGGCCGCCGTCGGTGGCCGGAATCGTCGCGTCGGCAGCGGGCATGATGGCGCCGTCGAGCGAGGCGAGCGAAGTTGCACCGGGCGTGACCATGACCGCGGGTGGAGCCTACTGACCGGCGCCGTTCGTGCGCTCTAGGCGAGCCCGTTCAATCCATCGGCACATCTAGAGATGCTCAGTCAAGCTGTCCTCAGGGCGCGTCTGCGAACCCCAGAGCGGTGATGAAGCGTTGCACGGTGTCAACCGCGTCGGCGCGTAGCTCGGTCTCGGGGGTCTGCGGGTCCACTTGGATGGCTTGCTCGGCGTAGGAGCGTGGGCCGATGTCGGATGTGTTGCGGTAGCGCTCGCGGACCTCGAGGAAGGTGCTCTTCAATGTACCGAGATCCTTTGAGAGCGGCCCGTCGCGCAGGGCTTGGGCGGCGTCCTCGGGTCCACCGGCTCGGTTGTGGAGCAGCACGTAGGCGAGGTCGTAGTAGTCCTTGGTGGCCGCGCGGCTGCGCAACGCCACGCACTTGGACAGCAGATAGCCCTGCAGCCCGGCGAAGCGAACGCTGACCTGTACTTCGGTTCCGTTGGCGAGTGCGCCTGTGATGTTCTCCCACTGGAAATCGTGGGCTACATATCCGGTGCCGCGGAGGTTGGCGGCGCCGAGACGGCGGCTGCCGTTTGGTCGTATGCTCTCGCCCTCCCGGTACTGGCTGAGATCGCAGAGAAACTCGATCCTGATGGGGGTGGAGCCGATCGTTCCTTGCCAACGCCAGCCATCCTGCTCGGGGTCGGGCTCGAACTGGAGCGCTTCGAGGGCGCGCTCGACCACCCCGAGGTCTGCGCCGGGGTCGATGTGGCTGACCAGCAGAATGTCGATGTCTGTCGTGCCGAGGTGCTCCGGGATGACCCCAGGGGTGTCTGCAGCCAGGACGGCCGGCACGAGGCCGCCAAGGACGACGAGGAAGGGTGCCTCATCGCCGATCTCGTGCAGCAGTCTGACGAGCGCGCTCTCGGCTCGCGCGCGTGCCGCCGGCGAGCGCTCTTCCTCCCTCACGTCCGCGCCACCGCGGGCTTGACCGCCTGCTCGGCTACTGCTTTGGGATGTAGCGGGTCGATCAGCAGGGTCTTGATGTGGTCGGCGGCATCCTGCCCGCGCGCCTGCAACGACGAGAGGTCCGCGTACAGTCGCGGGGCGCTCACGACCGGCATCTCGCCCTTGCGCCCGGCGAGGTGCAGGATGCGAGGATCGGCACGCCAGAAGATCACGCGGCCACCCTCGTCGACCTCGCGCAGCCCGGCAGCGCCGATCGCTGCTGTGAGCGGCCCGGCGAAGTCTTCGTCGGCGACATAGATGTGGACGCTTGGCACTGTTGTCGTGAACGGCGCGGTGAGCTCAAGGCCGGCCCAGCCGCTCACCGCCCAGCTGGAGTTCTCCTCCAGTGCCTCGCGTAGCTCGCCTGCGAGCAGGGTCATCACATCGCGTGTGGCTCGGTGGGCGATGCGTGTATCGCGTGCCTCTTGGCCCAGTGCAACCGACCAGGCGGAGAGCATCGCGTCAGCGTCGAGGATCTCCCTGTAGGCACGCGGTCCGCGCGCCGGACCACGCTTGACCGTCCACCCTTGGGCATCGAACATGCCCAGCACGCTCGCTGCCTGCGCGGTTGACCATCCGCCGTCGCGTGCGAGCTCGGCTGCGCGCAACCGCTCAGCGGGGCGCGCGAGGATCAGCTCGGCGATCGACAGCGACGATGGAGACCACGAGAAGCCCCGCGCCTCATCCTTTTTCGGCGCACGGGCCGCTGGTTCGCGGATAACCAAGAGGCCGCTGGGACCAGCGATCCGCGTCTGTGCGTCTTCATCGGCCCAGTTAGCGCCCCGCGCGCGCAGCCAGTCCAGCGCCCCGGGAGAAAGATGACGAGCAAGCAACACCACATCCGACGGCCACGGGTCGGCCACGCCAGCCGCAGCACGGCGTACATCATCCGGCCACCCCTCACCGGCCCAAACAGCGTGCAGCACAACCGGACCCCCACCGCCTGTCTCGACAAGGAAGCTCGAGCCCTCGCCCGACGCGCCGGCACGCACCACAGCGGTGCCGTCCAAAGCCAAGGCAAGGATGCGAGCCAGACGATTCTCTGCCGCTGCCATATTCTCTACTGTAACAGATGATAATGGTCTTTAGGTAGAAATAAGGGACCACACCCGGGTCGCCTTCTATGGGCTTGCCCGATACATGGCCAGAGGCTGCTCATCCGAAAGCGCCGGCTAATCGTGATCTGGCCGGGCAAATCTCATGGCGGCGAGGCGCAATAACCTAGACTGGGTCGCTCTGCGCCCGTAGCTCAGCTGGATAGAGCGTCGGTCTACGGAACCGAAGGTCAGAGGTTCGAATCCTCTCGGGCGCGTCAAGACCTGCCATGCGCTGCTGCAGGCCGGGTACCCGCAGGCACCCGGCCCGTGCTCTTCAGCCCCTGCGGGATGCCGCGTACGTACCGAGTCGCTCGACGACCGCTTTGCGGTCGGTGCCGTGTGCTTGAAGCACATGATCGAAGTCGGGACCGTACACGTCCATCACGGCCATCAGCACGTCGGTCGTTGCTACCCTCGAGGCGCCCCTCTGGCGGGCAACGCGGGTGGCGTGCTCGGTGACTTTCTCAATAGCGTCGCGATCATCGATCCTGGAAGAGGGGGGAACACGATCGGTATTCTCGCCGCTGGCTTGGAGCCGTCCTTCGCTTAGCTGGAGCTCTGTTAGCACGGCTCCAACTTCGCCATGCAGGAACAGGATCCGCAGCCAGCGCTCGGCCTTGTCTTCAGGAGTGCGAGCGAAGGGCAGCGCCGTGGACGCCATGCCCAATAGGAGTGCCGTGTCTGGGGCGAGTGTTGGCGAAGCGTTCACCGTGACACCCTGAGATCCGCTTGCCGTCTGGCGTGGTGGGCATGCAAGGGCGCGACATTGTCGGGTGCCAGCGTTAGGTGCGGCAGCCCGCCTGAGTAGCGCAGCACGAGCAGCATGGAACCGGCGCGTCCTGCGGCGAGCTCCGCCGATCCGATCAGCTCAGCCGCTTGCAGGCGCTCGAGGCCGCATGCGAGGAGGAAGTCCTCGGTCCGGTCGCGTGCCGGCGCCTCGTTGCCGAGCAGGAGTTCCTCCTGTAGCACCACTGGCGCACTGGCGCCTCCCTCGAGGCACAGCAGGCACGCAGCCATATCGTCGGGGCGCGTGTCGGTGGCATCGGCCACATTGTCCAAAAGCGCTGCTGCGGTGGCTCCAGGGCCGAGTCCGGCGAGCGTCTGCGCGAGCCGCTGCGAGCCGAACAGCTCTCCCCCCACCCGCGACTCGGTGACGCCATCGGTGTGGAAGCAGACCCGCGCCTTTCCCGGTATGGATAGGACCGTCTGGCGGGTCCCGGTTGGAATGCCGGCTCCGATCGGTGGTGAGGAGCAGGCGGTGACCGAGGCGGCTGAGCTGACTGAAAAAGCGCTGGCCGCCTCGCTGGCCTGTGGCCCGCCGCGGCTTTGACTGGCAGAAGAGGGGCCCGGCTCGCCGGTCTTCGCCCGGCTGCGCCACCCTCTCGGAAGGCCAAGCACGAGCGGTGGCGGGTGTCCGGCTGAGGCGTAGACGAGGATGCGCTCGCGTGGCTGGTATGTGGCCACCACGACGGTGGCGAGCGATCCCCCGAGCTGGCGCTCGAGCACACTGCCCGCCGTTCGCAACGCTTCGCGCGGTGAGAGGCCGGCCTCGAGGTATGCCCGCAGCGTGAAGCGCACGAGCGCTGTGTGGGGCAACGCCTGGCGCCCGTGTCCAGAGAGGTCGCCGACGATGATCGCCAGCTGGCCATCCTCGAGCGCGAACACATCGTAGAAGTCCCCGCCGGCTCCCGGTCCAGCCGCTGGCCGGTAAGCCACCGAGGTTCCTACCGGACCGAGCCGGGAGGGTATGACGGGGAGCAGGGCGCTCTGAAGCAGCCCCACGTCCTCGAGCAGCTGGCTACGCTGTTTCTCCAGACGCCGGGCGCGCAACGCGGCAAGGCGCGAGCGTATAGCCAGCGCGAACGCGAGCGCGAGCAGGGTGCCGATAGCGGCCCACACCGGTGTGGGGACGACACCGACGATCCTCGTGATCGTCGTAACGATAGGTGACGGGTGGACGGGAGTTCGTGAGTGGCGCGCCGCACCTTCCGTGCGCTTGGAGTGCGCTGGGGGGACTGTGGCCGCAATCGTCGCGGACGGGACCGGTCCGGGTATGAGGAGACCGGGACCGCGGCTCGCGGCGCGCTTTGCTGTGTGGCGCGCGCGTGCGGTTGCATGCCTGAAGCGGCCAGCGACTGTCTGTGCTGCCGCACCGGCGACTCGCGGCGGGGACGCTGCCGGCGCTGCTGTGATTGCTGCCGGCGCGGCGAGGGTGCTAGCGCCTGCAGATGGGCTCGAGCTCGCTATCGCTGCAGCGGTTTTGGCCTGCGAGGGCTCAGCAGTCTTTGGCTTGCCAGTGGACACACTGGGTGCGACGGATCCCTGGGAATCCGAATGCTGCTGGGAGCGTCCCCGTCGTTCTTGGTGGCCTTCCTCCTTTCGTTCGTGGTGCTCTGAGCCGTGCCGTTCGCGCCCGGCGCCATGGCGTTGGAGGCGATCCGCCACCGGTCCCGTCTGCACTCCCGCCGTGCCCTGGTTTGCCCCGCCATTCTGTTGGAGAGGTGCGCCACTCTGATCCGCTCCGGCAGGCTGTTCGTGATGTTCGCCAGCATGGCGTTCGCGATAACCGCTCGCGCCCGGCGCTTCGTGGTGCTCTGAGCCGTGCCGTTCGCGCCCGGCGCCATGGCGTTCTTGGCTGTCCGCCCCCGCCGTGCCCTGGCCCCCGGATTCCTGCGGTTGCAGCTGCGCGGCGGGCTGTGTGTTGTTCGCCGCACCGCCGGGGTTCGCGGCACCGCCGGACCCTGGCCTTGAATGGTCTGGCCTGGCCGTGGCGGCTGGGATGAATGACAAGGCGAGAGCAGCACAGCTGGCGGTGGTCCCCACCGCCAGGCGCAATCCAGGCCAGATAGCTGGTGAAAGGCCGCGCTGCACGCTCGCCATCAGCGGACCTATGCCTGCCCGCCGGCCCGGCCGCCGTTTCCCCGCGCGTAGGCGAGAGCCTCGTCGAGTGCCGGGAAGATTGCAAACACTCCATCCAATCCAGAGAACTCGAAGATCATCAGCACGTTGGCCCGGGTGCAGACGATCGCCAGGCGTGCCCCGGCGTCGAGGCTTCTCTTGACCCCAACGAGCACCCCCAGCGCCGTCGAGTCCATGAAGGTGGCAAGCGAGAGGTCCACGACGAGCTGGCTGTGGCCCGTCTGCAGCGAATCGACGAGCATCCACTTCAGGCGCGGGGCCGTGGTCAGATCGAGCTCTCCTCGAACTGAGATCACGCTCGTGCGCGCGTCCAGCTCGCGCTGCTCGATCCCGAACTCTGTTGGGGTGGGCTCTGAGTGGATGGATGTGGCGCCTTGGCTGAACATCATGGTCCTCGCTTTGGGTGTGCTGGCAGAAGATCACGGGCTAGGCGGGCAGCTCACCAACGGCTGCTCCGCGCGCGCGCCTAAGGACCCCCTCGGCCCGGACGGATCTGCGCTTTACACCCATGGCGGATCTCAAACAAATGTCCATGGGCGCAGACGCTAGGCACGGCTTGGGACGGTTTGCTGGCTTGAGCCGCAAACGGAGCGGTCTAGGGAGGAGGGGGGGGGTCCCAGCACAACAGTCGAGCTCCAAAGCGAGCCCGACTGTCCCGCCCGGCAGAAATGGTCGGTATAAGAGATGGGCGCGCGGGTAGGAGCTCATGAAAGAGGAGGAGATGCGCAGCGTTTCGATATTCGCGGTGGGGCTGCTTGTGGGTGTGGGGCTCGTGTGGGCTCCGGCCGCGAACGCCGGCGAGTGGACCCAGGTCACGTGCACCCAGCCGGGCGGTCAGCCGGCGCCGGTGGAAGGCTGGCAGGGCGGGGCCTACGGCGGGTATGGGCCTGACAGTGGCCCGAGCAATACATGCGCCCAGCCGGGTGGCGCGCTCACGGCGTTCGACAGCTCGGCAGCGCAAGAGGCGGCCTATACCGGCCCGATGTGGACCTACACCGCCCCAGCCGGCTCGACGATCGCGGGCGGTTCGCTTGCGGTCTCGCTGAGCACGCCTCAGGGCCAGGCGTATGTAGCTACGCCGAAGAACGAATATTCCGCGGCGGACGTGCTCGTCAACTGCCAGTACAACGAGCCCTGCGACACCGCGGCAAGGACGGTGCCGATCATCCATCCGGGTGGCACGCAGTTGTTCATGGTGGCCGAGTGCGTCGGGCCAACCGAAGGGGCGACCACCTGCCCGGCGGGCTCGGGTGGGGGCATAAACGCCGAGATCAGCTTGCATGCGGCCGACGTAGAGCTGCAGAACAGTTCGACGCCGACCGGGACGGGCTTCGCCGGCTCGTTGCTTGCGCCCGCTGCGAGCGGAAAAGCGAGCCTGACTTTCAGCGCCCAAGACCCCGAAGGGCCGGGCGTGTACCGCGTGATCGTGGAGGTTGACGGCACGGCGGTCTATCAAGGCACGCCGGATTCCAACGGCGGTAAATGCGCGAGCATTGGCGCCTACGCGAGCGGTGTCAGCGAGTTCCTCAGCGCTCAGCCGTGCAAGCGCAGCGTGGCGGTAGACGTCCCCGTCGACACGACCAGGTTCTCCAACGGGACACACGAGTTGAAAGTCACCGTGCAGGATGCCGCCGCTAACCCGGCGATCCTCTACGACGGGACGATCTCGATCGCCAATGCGGGTGCCTCTTCCATTGGCCCTGGTAGCCCAGCCGCGCAGCGCGGTGCAGCGAACGGCACGAACGCCTCTGATGAGGCGACGCTGACTGCTCGCTGGGCACGGACGAGTAAGGCGGCTTTCACGAGCCGCTATGGGGTGCGCGAGCGAGTCACCGGGCATCTCACCACGTCTGCCGGCGAGCCGATTACAGCAGCCTCGATCGACGTATACGAGACCCCGGCCTACCACGGCGCCGGGGAGCGGCGGATCGCGAGTGTTTCCACTGGGTCAGCCGGGCAGTGGATCCTGACGTTGCCCCGGAATATCTCTTCATGCGTATTGCGCTTCGTTTACCGCAGCCACATCAACGACACGGTCGCCGCGGCGATTGCGACGCTCGAGCTGAGTGTGCGCGCGGGAATAGCCCTCAGCGTCACTCCACGCAGCGCGAGCGTCGGGAAGAAGATCTTCTTCAGCGGCTCCTTGTACGGGGTGCCGGTCCCCGAAGGCGGCAAGCAATTGGTGCTGGAGGCACGGGCGGGGCGTGAATGGATCCAGTTCAACACCATCCACACAAATGCCAAGGGGCGCTATCGCGCGTCCTACCGTTTCAAGTTTCCCGGTCCGGTTACCTATCGCTTCCGCGTGGTCTGTCCCCACGAGGCGGACTTTCCCTTTTTAGAAGGGGCATCGGACATCGTCACCGTGCACGAGCGGTGAGTCAGGTTGGGAATTTTTTGACATGCCCACCTTCTTGAAAGCCCAAAACGGGCCTCCAATCGCGCGGGGCTAGCTCCTCGGATCTCTCGCCATCGCCTCCCGTCTCAAGCGCGGCCTACCGTGCGTCGCGTTGTGCAAGACCCGCGAGTAGAGAAAGGCATTCCGATGGCAGAAGATCTGTTGACAAGAATCCAGCGACAGCTGCAGGAGCGCATGGCGGAGTTGCGTGGCGCGGTAGAAGAGCGCGATCGGCTGCAGGCCGATCTGCGAGCGCTGGAGGACAGCTCCACGGCGCCCGAGGGCAGTCCTACGGCGCTTGACCCTGAGCCCACGGCACCCGATCCTCAGCCCGCCGCGCCGGACCCAGCTCCTGAGCCGGTGGCTAAAAATGTCCTTCGCTTTCCCGTGAGACATGAGCCCGCGCGTGCGCGTGTGGTCTCGCCCAAGGTCGCACGGCTGATGTTCGCGCCGCGCCGGCCTTCGCTCGAACGCTCCGGCATTCCCCGTGTGAACGATCGCGGCGGACATTCCTCAGAGGAGCCGGCCGATGCGAGCGAGGCGCAAGCGTCCTGACGGGCCAAGCCGTCGCACCGCGATGAGTTGGCAGGAAAACGCCCATGCATTTGCCCAGGAAAGCCTGCCGTTGCCCGGCGCCCGAACGCAGTTACCTCCCCTCCTATGGGCCTGATACGTGCAGTTGCCTGCGGGCGAAAAGGCCGGGTAACTGCATATAAGAGCGCTGCAGTTCGGCTCTAGAAAGCCGAAGTGCAGCGTCATGTACAGGTCATTTGGGGCATGCGCCCGGCGTTCGGGTGCCGTGACTTGACGGATCGCAGCCGGGCGCTACTCTCGATGCTTCTTCTATTTCGCTTCCTTGAGCCATTCGGCCCCTGCCGACCCCCTCACAGCTCGTCCCACGCGAGCACTGAAGTAGACCTCCACCGCACATGACGGTTGCTCTTATGCCGTGTGCCTCTGCTTCTCAGAAAGCTGTTCGCAAGAACCCCTAAGCAGGCATCGAAGCTGGGCTGAGTCTGGGCTTTCTGCAACTTCTCTTTGAGACCCGCTGCGGCCGGTCTCATCCAAATCGGTTCGGCTCGTCTGTTTGGGAGCCGCGCTTCATCGAAGACGGTGGCCATCTGGCTGCCGTCTTTTGTTCATCCATCCATCAATCAAGCAAAGGAGCAAGCATGTTCAAAGGATCATCGACATCCAGTCACGCCGTACAGGAGCTGCGAGAGCTGGCGCTCGAGCAGATTGTCCCGAACCCGTCACAACCGCGCCGGCACTTCGACGAGAAGGCGCTCCAAGAGCTGGCTGGCTCACTGCGCGAGCGTGGCGTTCTGCAGCCGGTGCTCGTGCGTCTTCGCCAAGACGGCAAGCACGAGCTGATCGCGGGGGAGCGCCGCTGGCGCGGCGCTGCGATTGCGGGCCTTCAGAGGATTCCCGCGCTGATGTCTCCGTGTGACGATGCCGCGGCGCTCGAGACCGCGCTGATCGAGAACATGGCACGGGAGGACCTCAATCCCGTCGAGGAGGCACGGGCCTGCGCGACGCTGGTGCAGCAGCTCGGCCTAACGCTCGAGCAGGTCGGTCAGCGCGTCGGACGCGGCCGCGTTGCGGTGTCGAACCTGATACGCCTGCTCGACCTGTCCGAGGAGATCCTCGAGCTGCTGGAACGTGGTGAGCTGAGCGAGGGCCACGGGCGGGCGTTGCTGACGGCAAAGGATGTGCAGGCGCGCCGGCGGCTTGCTGACGAGGCGGTGAGGGAGAGATGGAGCGTGCGGTCCCTCGAGGCTCGTGCTCGTGAGACCAGCGATTCTCGTGAGGGCAACAGCTCCCGTGAGGGTGAAAGACCTGCGCCGGGTGTTAGACCTGCGCCTGCCTCCGGCCCGGCCCCTGCGCCGGCCTCGGAGCCGGCCTGTAAACCCGCCAGCAAGCAGGAGCGCAAGGACGAGGACGACGCGGTCACTGTGAGCATCGCCAAAGCTTGGGGCGATCTGGTGGGCGCGGAGGTGGGCGTGAGCACCCTCTTCCAGCGCGTACGTGTGGAGATCTTGTTCCACTCCACTGGCGCGGCGCTCACCACGGCCGCCCGGCTGAGCGAGGCGGCCTCTCGGGGCCCGCAGGGCAAATAGCTCACGGCGGCGCATCACCGGCGCTCATCAAGCGGCGGGCCACATGGCTCGCCGCTTTGACGTTTACCAGCTGGCGTGATCCGCCAGCCCATCAATCAAGGGAGCAAGCATGCCCGCAATACAGGAGTTTTCCCAACCGCCGGCCTGCATGATCCAGTCAGACCCCGCAACACCCCGCCGGCGCTTCGATCCCGCCCCGCTCGAAGCGGCACTGATCGAGAACATGAGGTTTCACAACCTCAGCCGTGTCGAGGAGGCACGGGCCTGCGCCACGCTGATAAATGAGCTCGGCCTGACCTATCGGCTCCTCGCGAATCGCCTGGGATGCAGCTTCGGCTTAGTGGCAAATCTGATGAGCCTGCTCAAGCTCTCCGAGAACATCCTCGAGTATGTGGAGCGGCGCGAGTTAGGCATAAACCACGCACTGGCATTGCTCAAGGCAACCGATCCCGAGGTGCGCGAGGAACTGGCTCGTCAAGCGGCCACCGGGGGATGGAACGTGGCGACACTGCGAGCTCGCGTTTGTGAAAGCAACAGCGACGAGTCAGCTGCCGGCGGCAAGGATGCGCCTGCCCGCCGGCTTGAGTCCACGCTAGCCGTTGCGACGGCGTGGGGCGATGTGCTGGGCGTCGAAGTACAGGTTCACCTCTCCACTCGCGGGCAGACACGCCTGGAGGCCAGCTTCAACTCCCCCGAGGCGGCGCTCGCCTCGGCCGCCCGGCTGAGCGAGGCGGCCTGCGAGCGCACCGAGCGCAGCTAGCTGCAGACAGGGCGGGCGCAACGGCCCGCTGTAAAGCACTTACCGATCACAACGGCGCGCCGGATGGCGCGCCGTTTTCTCGTTAACCAGGCCGCAAAGAAAGAGCGGCCGAGATAAAGAAAAGGAGGGACTCCATGTCCCCGAATTACCCATACCCCGAACCGGAACAAAATCCATTCACGCTCTTCGCCCACGGCATCTCGTGGCTGATGAGCACAACGTTGCATGTGGCGCTCGGTCTCCTCTTGGGCTGGGGCGTGGCGCGGTTGATGCGCTCGCAGCAGCTGAACTGGACGTGGGCGGCCGTGGCGTTCGTCGTGGTGCTGTTTGCCCGCCCGCTGTTTGGCGGCCTCGACCTGACGATCGCCGTCGCTGCTCTGGCCGCTGCGTTTCGCGGCCGGCGCTGGCGGCGTGAAGACATCGATTCAGGTGGTGATCTGGCCCAGATCGCCCGCAGTTTCCAAGGGCCGCTGGATGCTGTGCGTGCTTTTTGCAACAGGGCCGCCCTGCGGCGCATGTTCGGAGACCGAACAGGAGCATCGTGGTTTCAGGGAAACGAGCTGGTGATCGGCGAGGAGCAGGATGGTCGTCTGGTCCGGGTCCCACTCGGTGGTCTGACTGGAGGCACGCACGCCCTTGTGGTCGGTGCCACCCGCTCGGGCAAGACGGTCACGATGACCTGGATGGCGGTGCGCGCGATCGAGCGCGGCATGGGGGCCATCGTGGTCGACCCGAAGGGCGATCGTGACATGCGCCGCCGCGTCTTCCAGGCCGCTGTGGAAGCCGGAGTGCCATTCCAGGAATGGACCCCGCAGGGTCCATGTGTGTACAACCCGTGTGCCCGCGGGGGCGAGACGGAAATCGCCGACAAGCTGCTTGCGGGCGAGCACTGGTCAGAGCCGCATTACCTGCGCCAGGCGCAGCGGTATCTGGGCCACGAGGTGCGTGTTCTGCGCCAGGCAGGCACTGTGGTCAGCCTCGCCAGCGTCGTGCACTATCTCGATCCGATGGAGCTCGAGGCGCAGGTACGTCTCCTCACTGGGCGCTCAGCTGAGAAAACGCTGAAGTATCTGGAATCTCTCACTGACCGTCAGAGAGAGGGCCTGTCGGGTGTCCGGGACCGGCTCGCGATCATGGCCGAGTCCGAGATCGGACCTTGGCTGGATCCGCAGACGCCGGATGCGGAGCAGATCGACCTGCTCGAAGTGGCAGAAGCACATGCGGTTGTGTACTTCAACCTGGAAGCCGACCGCCTGCCGCTGCTCAGCGGGATGCTGGCCTCGGCGATTGTGCAGGACCTGCAGGTGATGGTCGCTGAGCTGCAGGACCGGCGAGTGCCGACCCTGGTGGTGATCGACGAGTTCTCGGCGATCTCCCCCGAGCGGATCGTGGGTCTGTTCAGCAGGGCGGGCGGTGCGGGCGTGAGCCTGCTGCTGGCTGCGCAGGAGCTCGCGGATCTGCGCGTACCGGGATCGGAGATGCTCCAAGAGCAGGTGATGGGCAATTTGACGGCATTGATCGCCCACCGGCAGATGGTCCCCGCCTCGGCCACGCTGATCGCTGACATCGCGGGCACTCGTGAGACATCCACTGTCGCCGTACGCGGCGACGGTGAAACCACACGCACACGAGGACGCGAGTACCTGTTCCACCCCAACGACATGAAAAGCAAGCGCCCTGGCGAGGCGCTTGTAGTCGTCCCCACAGGCAAGCGTCCCGTGTGTGACACACGGATCTTCCGCGTGGATCAGTAGGCAGCAAGCGCGGCCCGCAGCCATCTCATGGCCGTGGGCCGCGCCCACTTACTCCGAGCCCGCCCAGGCTCTTACTTCTAAATCAATGCAAGGAGCATCTCAATGGCTACTGCAAAGTATGTCTCCCAACAGGTCCTCCAGCGAGCAGGGATGATCGCCTGGACTACGGCGCTGGGTGCGATCACCCCCGAGGCCTCCGCCGAGCGCAGCGAGCTGAGCATCGACGCCGCCCGGGACGGCCTGGATGAAGCCGCCGGTCTTGGGCTCCTGGAGAAGCATTCGGTGCTGGTTGGCTATTCCGACCTCTACACCCCAACAAACGCCGGCCGGAGGTTGGCCCGTAAGCACACAGCGGCCGGCTCCTACGCCTATCCGCAGGGGCTGCGTGTGGCTCGTGTCACGATCAAGGATGCGCGGCACACGATCGCCTGCGTGAGCGTGGTGGCTGCCTTGGAACGCCGCTACCGTGGCCACCGCGTGATCGGAGAGCGAGAGCTGCATCGCGATGAAAGCGAGCAGAAACGCAGGCTGGCCAGCGTGGAGGTCCGGCGGCACAGCCAGAAACGATCTCACTACCCCGACGTAGTTATCTGGCCACCGGGTGTGCCTGGAGAGCCAGAGCCGCTTCCGGTCGGAGTGGAGGTCGAGCTGACCCTGAAGTCCAAGGAGGAGCTGACGGCGATCTGCCGTGGTCTGGTTCGCGGTGTCCAAATAGGACAAATAGAGGCGGCGCTGTACTACGCCGAGACCAGGAAGCTGGAAGAAAGGCTGCTCGACACGATCGATGAGCTGAAAGCTGGGGAGATGATCATTGTCAATCCCCTCAGCGAGATCATCGGCCCACTGCCTGGCTTCGAGCTCTCCCCGTGGCGGGACGAAGAGGATCACTAGCACCAACGCAGCGCGCTAACACCAGGTAGCACACAAAAGACAGGCAAGAGAGGCCTCGTCACCTTCGGGCGGCGGGGCTTTTGTCGTTCTGAGGCCAACCAAAGGAGGGTCACATGTTTGGACAGCAGTTCCCGTTGCGGGCGGTTGCTCGTGGGCCACCCCCGACGTTGCGCGGGCCACGCCCGTATGTGGCAGGTGGTTCGCGATCTCGCGAGTTCAGTTGAACCGATTAATCGATTAGCCAGATTTCTGGCAGAAGGGTATTGATAACAATGGCTGATGCAAACAAAGTCACCGTAGAAGGCAACCTCACGCGAGACGCCGTGCTTATAGAGAAGGAGGGTCGCGCGCCGGTGTGTCTGTTGCGCGTCGCGTGCAACCGGAGCCGGAAGAACCGCAGGACGGGGGATTGGGAGAATCACCCCAGGTTCTTCGATGTCAAGGTGTATGGCCCGGGAGCCAAAGAGGCGTCCGCCTTCGTCAAGGGCCAGAAGGTGCTCGTCAACGGGTACCTCGACTCGTACACGAAGGGCGAGGGCGACGGGCGCCACGACGTCGTGAGCATCGTCGCGGGGAATGGCCTGGACGGGATCACGCTCGTGCAGAAGGCAGGCGAGCAGTCAGAGGCCAGCGCGGCCTCTGACGCCGAGCCCACCCCGGCCACCCCGGACAGCAGCAAACCGTCCGCTGGCAGCCGCACGAAAACCAGCACCAAAGCCAAAAACACGAAAGGCAAAAGCACGAAAAGCAAAACGCGCTCATAGGCGCATAGACCCAAAGCAGCAGTAGCAAAGAGAGAGGCCTCGTCACCTTCGGGTGGCGGGGCCTTTCGTCGTTCTGAACAAGCAAATCAAGCCGAAAGGGGCTCGAACATCATGAGCAAGACAACCACTATCAACAAGCGCGAAAGGCTGATCGACGACCGCGACGAGCTCGTCGCTCAGGTGAGAGCGTGGAGGACGGAGCTGCGGCAGTCTCTCGAACGCCGGCGCGATCAGGGGTGCGGATCGGCCAAGGCCATGTTGCAGGTGGCCGGCGCCATTGGCCGCGGTGAAAGTCAGATCGCCCTGATCGACGTGCAGCTCGAGTCGATCGGGACCCCGTAGCAGGAAGGGCAGCGAACGATCTCCGGGAGAGGCCCCAGCATCTTCGGGTGTGGGGCCTCTCCGTTTTAGGTCAATCAATCATGTCGGCATTCATCCCAAAAGGAGCAACACGATGTCCAGCTCGCCTGCACGGTTGCCGGGGTGTGGTTTTTGTATTTAAAGGGCCTCTTGTCCTTCGAGCACTCCTGCGATTTGGCCAAGGGACTCTTTTTGCATTTAAGGCCCGGTTCGTGCTCCCGCGCCACCAAACCGTCCCAAGCGGGGCGTAGCTTGGCTGTTTGCCTATATGGGTGGTCAAACGTTGGAGATCAGTGTGGCTTCAGATCGCAGTGTCAACCTGTTCCTGTTGTTCGGTGTATACGTTGATAGGCCAGGTCGTTCCGAGGGATGATCTGATGCTTGCGCAGGCGCGGACGTTTGCCGTCGACGGGTTTGAGATCCGCCCGGTCACCGTGGAGGTCGATGTGCGCCCGGGGCTGCCCACCTTCACCTTGGTGGGCTTGGCTGACGCCGGGGTGCGCGAGTCGCGTGACCGTGTGCGCTCGGCGATCGTCAACTCGGGCTATGAATTCCCCAGCCAGCGGATCATCGCCAATCTCGCACCGGGAGACGTGAAGAAGGTCGGTCCAGCGTTCGATCTCGCGCTGGCCTGTGCGGTGCTGGCGGCAAGCGGCCAGCTGCCGGCCGAGCGGCTGCAACGCGTTGCCCTGTACGGAGAGCTTGCTCTCGACGGCACGATACGTTCCTGCCAGGGCACCCTGGGGGCTGCCCAAGGCACAGCTCGTGACGGCCTGGACACCCTCATCCTCGGCGCCGAGCGCGCACGCGAGGCGGGCCTTGTCGAGGAGATCGAGGTGGCCGTCACCGGGCGGCTGTCGAGCGCGGTGCGTTTCCTGAGCGGCGGTCCTGCCGACCCGTTGCCCCCGGCCGGTGGCCCGCCTGTTCGGATCTCGTCCACTCGTCCTCTCGACCTGGTTGATGTGCAAGGCCAGCGTGAGGCGGTTCGGGGACTGGTTATCGCCGCGGCTGGCAGCCACAACCTGCTGTTCACGGGCCCGCCGGGAACCGGAAAGACGATGCTGGCTCAGCGCTTGCCCTCGATCTTGCCGCCGTTGGACCGTGCCGAGGCAGTGGACGTGCTGCGCATTCACAGCTTGGGGAGCAGCGAGGTGGCCGAACAACTGAAATATGACAGGCCCTTTCGGGCGCCTCACCACACTGCCACCACGGCTGGCCTGATTGGAGGCGCCAAAACCGGTTGGGTGGGCGAGGTCGTGCTCGCCCACCACGGGGTTCTGTTCCTCGATGAGCTCACAGAGTTCGCACGCCCCACGCTCGAGGCTCTCCGCCAGCCGCTGGAGGAGGGCCGTGTGGTGATCGTCCGCGCCCGGCACTCGGCGATCTACCCGGCTCGCTTCATGCTCGTCGCGGCGACCAACCCATGCGGGTGCGGCTACGCCGGGGTTCCCGGGCGTTGTAAGTGCAGTCAGCGAGAACTCGCCCACTACCGCCGCCAGCTGAGCGGGCCGTTGCTCGACCGCATCGATCTGTTCCCTCGTGTGCAACACAACGACCAGCAGATGCTGGCGGCCCAGCCGCTGACCTCCTCGGCACGCGCTCGGGAGCTGGTGCTGGAAGCCAGGGAACGCCAGGCGGCTCGCTTCGCGGGCCGGGGGATCACCGTCAACGCCCAGCTGGACCCGCCCATGCTGCGGGAGTACGTGAATCTCGACGAGCGCTCGGAAGGGATGCTGATCGGCGCACGTCAGCGGGGGTCGCTGAGCATTCGCGGCCAGCATCGCGCGCTGCGCGTCGCGCGCACGATCGCCGATCTCGCCGGCACCGACCGCGTGCGTGCCAGTCATCTGGAGAACGCGCTGTCGCTGCGAATCAGCAGCAGCCTGGGCGATGACATCGCGGTGTGATGCCTTGAGCGATGGGCCTCGGTGCCCGCGTCCTGGTGGAGTGGATCTTGCTGCGAACCTATCTCGAGGACCGCTCTGATCAATGGCGCCGGGGAAGCCGCTGCCTGTGGCTTATCAACGCATCGGTGAGGCCCGGCGAGCGCACGGCGCTGGCATATGGCCGGTGGGCACGCGAACAGTCCTTGCTCGAGGGCGTTCTCGAGGTGCGCACAATCAACCTCGCGGTGGACGGCGGGGTGCTGGCCGGGCTGGAGAAGGATCTCGCGCAGGGTGGCCCGCCGGTCGCGATCAGCCTTCCGGGCACAATCGAGGTGCAGATTCAGCACGTACTGCGCCTGATCGGGGTCGAGCCCGCGTTTATCGCCTGCAGCCCATTCGCGGGGGAGGGTGTGAGTATCGAGACCTTGCAACGCCTCATCACCCGGAAGGGCCGCAAGAGCGAGTTGTTGCTGAGGCTCGACGCCGGCGCCTATGAAGAGCTCGCCGGGAGTGTGAGCCAGCAGCGTTTTGACGCGGTGCTTCCCAGCACGCTGTGGAATCAGGCGGACCGGCAGGGCGGCCTGCAGCGCGCCGCGGTTCTGTACAGCGCCTGCCTGCGGAGCTGTGGCTATTCCTATGTGTATGAGATCCCGGTCCGAGGGACAGGCGAGCGGCCGCCGCCGGTGAGATGGCTGTTCGCCACTCGCTCTCCCGCTGCTGTCACGCTGATGAGTGAGCTGCTGTGCAGGCGCGAGCGCGAACGGTCCGGTGCTGGCGAAGCGGATACCGGCGAGCTGGGAAAGGCGATCGAGCGGTTTGGCGCCAGCCTCGGTCATGCGTCAACGACGCAGATCATTCACGCGATGTCGGTGTCGCCTGAATTGTTCGGCAAGTTTTGCAAGAGCGAGTATCGCTCAGCGATAGGAGCGCTGGTCAGGGCCGGCGCGATCGTGGCGCCCTGTGAGAAGGCGATCAAGGACAGCGAATGGCTGTCGTTTAGCCCTCGCCCTTACTCGCCCCGCCCGGAATCTGCGCCGGCGAGGAGCCGATGAACTGAACCGTGTTCGCGATCACGATCACCGCCTCTGCCTGGAGGTCGTCCTCGGTCTTCCACGATTGCCAGTCCAGGTATCCGTCGAGCGCCACTGGCCGGGCTTTGTGGAGGTATCTAGCGGCGTTCTCGCCTTGGTTGCCGAACACCACCACGTCGAAGTAGTGGGGTCTCTCTTGCATGTCTCCGGTGAGAGGGTGCCTGCGCTGGGCGTTGAGCGCGATCCGCAATTTGCAGAGCCGCTCCCCGGAGGGCAGGACGCATACCTCAGGATCGTTTGTGAGATGCCCGGTGAGCATCACATGATTGATGTTGGGGGGTGGCATGGACGGCTCCTAACGCCTGAGAAGCTCGCCGCTGACCTGCAGGCTGCGACTCATTCAGGCCAGACTAGGCCGCGCTTTGGACGGGACTCTCGATCCGGCTTATCTTGAGCAGCGCGCTCAGGCGGTCAGCCAGCGCTTGGGGTTCTCCGTGAAGACGGTGTGAAAGCTCTCGTCGTCCATCACTCCCTGCTCGCGCAGCCACGGCACGACCTCGTCGAACACGAGCGTCATCGACCAGTTACGGATTGCGCCGCTGCTCTCGAACACGGCCTCGGCCTCTGGGGGGAACCAGTCGATGCTCGCGCAGAAGTCTTGGGAGATCATCAATCGCTCCGCATGCCCGCGGCGCAGCAGCTCGGCGACGGTCGCGTTGCGCTTGTGAATCGGCAGGTACATCTCCAGGCCATAGCGGTCCAGGCCAACATAGACGCCTTTGTCGATCAGCCCCTCGATGTAGGCGACGTCCTCGGTGTCGCCACAGTGGGCGATCTGCACCTTGGCCGCCTCCACGCCCTCCTCTTCGAAGATCTCGGCCTGGCGCGGGCCGGTGCCGGCGGCTGGCATCGAGTGGGCCATGATTGGCGCGCCCGTCTGCAGGCTCGCGCGGGCGACCGCGCGATGGATCTTCTCCACCTGGTCGGTCACACCCGCCGCGTCGGCCGCGCACTTGAGGAAGGCTGCGCGGATGTCCGTCCCCTGAACGCCTATTTCGATGTCCTCTACGAAGTGATCCGCCATCACATCGGCGTCGCGGCTCTGGAAGTAGTGGGGCAGGTAGTCGTAGCTGTAGATACCGGTGCAAGCCACGATCTGAACGCCGGTCTCCTGCGCCACGCGCTTCATGAAGTTCACGTCGCGACCGCCGAACATCGCCGTCGGGTCGACGATCGTGCGCACGCCGCGGTCCTTGGCGCCGTTCACGGCCACCAGGGCCGCATCGAGCTCCAGCTGCTCGTCATAGCGGCCCGGCCACTGCGCCGCGACGGCCTCGTCGCGAAAGCGCACGTGCTCGTGGACGAGGGTGACCCCGAGCTCGTCGGACTCGACCGGTCCCTGCACGGTATGCACGCTGCCCATTCAGCTCTCCCCTCTCCTGCTAATGATCGCAGTTACCGGTCAGGCATGGGCAAGCGCCCTGTCGCTTGCGTCCATCACCTCGGGCTCGCCCCCGGCTCTGACCCACCTGCGGCGCAGGTGCTTGGCGTCTGTTGTGTCGCCATGGCTTGAAACCCACCTGCGGATCGGCTCACGCACGAGCTCGAGATCGCCTCCCGCCTCCAGCCACGCGCCATAGATGAACCGCGCGCTGTTCATGGCCGCGTGACGCGAAAGCCATTTGCCGATCGGCTCGCGCACCAATTCCAGATCGCCCTTCCCTTCCAGCCAGGACGGGTAGACAAATCGCGCCTCAGGACGCTGGCCGTGGCGTTTTAGCCAGGATCTGACCGGTCCCGTAACCAGCTCGAGCTCTCCGCCTGCGTCGAGCCACGCTTTGTAGATGAAGCGCGCCTCAGGGGCCTCGCTGTGCTTTTCAAGCCAAGCTCTGAGGGGCCCTGCAACGAGCTCGAGCTCGCCGTGGGCGTCGAGCCATGCCGGATACACGAAGCTGGCTGGCATCGTCTGGGCATGGACCGCGAGCCAAGCCCGGACCGGCGAGCGCACGAACTCGCGCTCACCACCGGCGTTCAGCCACGCCCGGTACACAAACTGCGCGTCAATCGCATTTGCATTGCATGAAAGCCAGCTTCTGACCGCCTCGCGCACCAGCGCCGGATCGCCCCCGGCATCGAGCCACGCCGCGTAGAGGAACTGTGTGCTGAGCGCGCGCGCATGATGCCTCAGCCAGGAACGCAGCGGTTCACTGAATGGGGCGAGCTCGCCCTTGCGGGCAAACCAGGCTGAGTAGACAAACTGAGCCTCGAAGATCTCGCCATGGAGCTTTAGCCAAGCGCGGATCGGTCCTGAGACCAGCTCGAGCTCTCCGCCTGCGTCGAGCCACGCCTTGTAGAGGAACTGGGCCGTCTCTTGGTTACCGTGATGCTCGAGCCACCGCTGCACGGGCAGGCGAACCAGCGCGGGCTCACCGTTCACCTTCAGCCATGCCGAGCAGACCGACTCAGCGCTCCTGCGCCCGGCGTGCTCCTGCAGCCAGGCGCGCAGCGGCTCACGCACGAACGCGAGCTCACCACCGGTGTTCAGCCACTTCTCATACAGGAAGTCTGCGTCCTTGCGGTTACTGTGCTGATCGAGCCACCTGCGGACCGGCGCGCGCACGAACTCGTGCTCACCACCGGCGTTCAGCCACGCCCAGTACACGAACCGCGCGTTTGTCGCGCAGGCATTACGCGAAAGCCAGGCACTGATTGGCTCTCCTACGAGCTCCAGCTCGCCACCGGCGTTCAGCCACGCCTGATACACGAAGCTCGCCTCGGTCTTTGTGGAGTTTGCTTGCATCCATGTGCGGATCGCTTCCCGCACATGACCGCGCTCTCCGCCTGCGTCCAGCCACGCCCGGTACAGAAAGACAGCGTCCATAGCCTGAGCATGAGCTGAGAGCCAGGCCCGGGTGGGCTCGCGCACGAAATCCAGCTCTCCGCCTGCGCCGAGCCACGCCTTGTATACGAAATGCGCCTTTATCGCATCGGAATTGCACGCAAGCCATCTGGAGATTGGCTCGCGGACCAGCTCCAGATCGCCCTTGGCATCTAGCCAAGCCGGACAGACGAAGGCCGCCTCTGGAGTAAGGGCGTGCTGTTCTAGCCACCTGCTGATGAGCTCGCGCACCAGCGCTGGCTCACCACCGGCGTCCAGCCACGGCTTATAGACAAAGCTCGCGGTGTCCAGCGTCGCATGCGTTCCAAGCCAGCGGTGGATCTGCTCACGCATCGGCCCAAGCTCGCCCCCGGCGTCAAGCCACGCCTTGTAAACGAACTGCGCGCCGGCGATCCCGCCGTGGTGTTTTAGCCAAGCGCTGACGGGCTCTGAAACGAGCTCGCGCTCTCCGCCCGCGTCGAGCCACGCCTTGTAGACGAACTGCGCGCTGGGATTCTCGGCATGCATTTTTACCCAGGCCCGCAGGGGCTCACGCACGAGGCCGGGTTCTCCGCCTGCGTCGAGCCACGCCTTGTAAACGGACTTTGCCTGCAGGATCCCGCCATGGTGCTTTAGCCAGGAGCCAAGCGGACCGGAAACCAGGTCACGCTCACCACCGGCGGTGAGCCAAGCCTCATAGGCGAGGTGGGCGCCTTCGTGGCCTGAGTGCTCCTGTAACCATGCGCGGAGCGGCTCACGCACGAGGCCGGGTTCTCCACCTGCGTCGAGCCATGCCTGGTAGACGAACACCGCGTCGGCGCTCGTGGCATGGCGCGCCAGCCATTTTCCGATCGGCTCACGCACCAGGGCGAGCTCGCCGCCCTTGTTCAGCCATGGCCGGTATACGAAGCTCGCTTGCGAGAGGACCCCGTGATCTCTGAGCCAGGCCCGCAGGGGCTCTGAAACGAGCTCGCGCTCACCGCCGGCGTTCAGCCAGGAGCTGTAGAGGAACTGTGCGTGTGGGTCCGCTCTGTGGCTCTGAAGCCACTTGCGGATCGGCTCGCGCACGAACTCGAGTTCTCCGTTAGCGTCGAGCCATGCCTTGTATACGAATTCGCTGCTCTCGTTACCCGCATATTTCTCTAGCCACAGGCGGATGGGCTGGCGCACGGGCTCGAGCTCTCCGTGAGCGTTGAGCCATGCCTTGTATACGAACCCGGCCCGCTCGGTGTCTGCATGGATATCGAGCCAGCGCCGGATCGGCTCGCGCACGAAGTCCAGCTCTCCGCGAGCGTCGAGCCACGCCTTGTATACGAACTCTGCGTCTGTGGTGATCGTGTGCTGATCGAGCCATTTCCCGATCGGCTCGCGCACCAGCTCGAGCCCTCCGCCCGAGTGCAGCCATGCCTGGTAGACGAAGCTCGCGGTGGAAGTCTTGGCGTACTGGTTTAGCCAGGCGCTGATCGCCTCGCGGACCAGGTTCTGCTCGCCCTTTGCGCCCAGCCACGCCTTGTAGAGGTACTGCGCGGTCTCGGTACAGGCGTGCTCTGTAAGCCAGGCGCGGATCGGCTCGCGCACGAGCTCGGGCTCGCCCTTGGCGTGTAGCCAAGAGGTGTACAGGCGGCGCGCCACCGGTGAGCTGGCGTGCTGTTCCAGCCATTTGCGGATCGGCTCGCGCACCAGCGAAAGTCCACCCCCGGCTTCCAGCCATACCGGATAGACCTCGACGGCTCCGAGCTCCTGCGCATTTAGCGCTAGCCACGCGCGCAGTGGCTCGCGCACGAGTGCGAGCTCACCGCTGTCGAGCAACTCGGCCAGTGACGGCTCGAAAGCATGGCTGGTTGGGTTCATGCCGGGCACGCTACCCCGGGCTTGGGATGAAACTCTCGCCCGGCTTCTTCAGAGCGTCAGCGCGTCGCCCAACCGGCTGTCTCCGGGGTAGCGGTGAGCAGCGCGGCGCAGCTTTTGGCGATCGTAGAAATGGGCAGCCCACCAGGAATCCTCGCGGGCTAGGCGCACGGCCGCGAGGATTGCGGGGATCCCGAGCAGCCCAAAGAGGCCGACGATGCTCATGGCATAACGTCCCTTCAGGCAGCCGGTGAGCACAATGCAGGCAACTACGATGATGAGTGGCAGAAGTACGACCACGAGATCTCATCGGCGCTGCGAGGAAGAGCTTTACCCAGCGCCTGGCGGGTATGCCTTTTCGGCCACCGAGCAGCCTAGGCCAGGTGATCGCCGTCGTCGCCGCCGGGCGCCGTCTCAGCGCCCGGGAACGGGGTGCCGAATGGCTGCGGCTTGCTCCTCGCTCGCTCTTCGGCACGGCGCTCGGCGATCAGCTGGTCGGCGAGACTCTGCCTGCGAGGCAGACCCGCGGGCGATCCTCGCCCGTGTTCGCTCAGGGTCAGGCGCTGCTGGGTCTCGGCATTGGTGATGCTGTTGGTGCGGACCATGCCGGGAAGCTACTTCGCGCTTGCGACGAAACTCTCGCGCAGGCATTACCGTCTGCCTGGTCCACCGTTTACGAGCGTCCGAGGACTCCGAGATTTTCCTCAGCCGGATTGGGACCCACTCCCACTCGAACCTGAGGAGTCCTCAGATGCTTTCTTAGAACCAACCGAGGAGGCAATCGTGCCCGCTTCATACACGCACAAGAAGCTCACCGACGTCGAGGACTCGGCTGCCAAGTTCGGCGTAGGCGAGATCCAAGAAGTCAGATTCGCAAACAAAGACCTCGATGCAGAGCACACCGGCGTGAGCCACCAGCGCCTGCGGCCCGGCAAGCGTGGGGCATTTGCGCACAAGCACGAGCAGGCCGAGGAGGTCTACGTCGTACTGTCGGGCTCCGGTCGCATCAAGCTCGATGATGAGATCGTCGAGATCGAGAAGCTCGATGCGATCCGTGTTGCGCCCGGTGTGATTCGCGCCTTCGACGCCGGACCGGACGGACTCGAGCTGCTCGCCGTCGGCGCTCGCCACGAGGGCGATGGTGAGGTGATCCCGGGTTGGTGGACTGACTAGCGTGTGCCGGCAGGCGCACGTGAGGAAAATTCAAAGTGAAAGAGTAAGGCTCACATCAAGGTTTAGTTTCGGTTCAGGTTAAGGCTAAGGCTTAGCCTTGTTACGTTTTTTTGGGTTTAGCGTTTGCCGTGAAACTGGGCACGTAGCCGAGAATACAGGTAAAAGCCGTTTTTCATGTCAACAATATTCACAGCACAAAATGGAACGCGGCAGTGGCACCTCAAAGGACAGGTGCAGCGGATCCTTAGATGTGCTTTATCCCTCGTGGTTAGTGTGCGCCAGCGCGGGTTGGGGATCGGGACTAGACGTGAGAGGGAGGGTTAGGCAGGTGCACGATTTGTATCTTTGTCGGATGAGGATGCTGCGGCTGGGGACTTGTCTGCTTCTCGCCGTCCTTGCGATCGTCGTGATGGCAGCATGCGGGGGTTCCTCTAAAAGCTCCTCCTCCATTGGCACGAGTACGGTTGCGAAGGCGGCGAGCACGACTACAGCGAGCACCCCGGCTGCCGGAAGGGCCAAGCAACGCGCTGCCACGCGTCTCGGAAGCCCGCAGTTCAGGCAGGCCCTCACGAAGTTCGCGACGTGCATGCGCGAAAACGGCGTCAATTTCCCGGCCCCCAACAGGTCGGGCAAAGGTCCCGTCTTCAGTGCGAAGGGTGTGGACACGAAAAGCGCCGCGTTCAGGGCCGCCGACACCAAGTGCGCCGCTGTCCTGCGTGCTGCCTTTGCAAGCGCATCGAAAGCCTCTCGCCCACCGGGCGGGGCACCCCCGGCCGCTGGTGTACCGGGGAGCGCAGGTGCCACAGGACAGGCCAAACCCGCTCCGGTGGTCCGGCCGAAAGTGAAAGTGCCGCCCGCGATCGCGCACGACCTCGAGCGGTTCACTGCCTGCATGCGCGAACACGGCGTGAGCAACTACCCAGAGCCCGAAGGCGCGACTTTCAACACCAGCCACCTCCATTTGGACACGAAGGGCGCGCAGTACAAAGCGGCCGAAAAGAAGTGCGAACCCATCCTGCAGGCCGCGTTCGCGCCCCCGAAGCAAGGCTAAGGGATTGCCGCCCCCGCGCTCGTCCCTAGCCGGTGTTGCCACCGAGCCGCCGGGTGCGCGGCTCGAGCCTCCAGCTGGATAGACGCTGCCCGCTCGGGACGGGTACCGCGGCTGGGGAGCGGGGTGCAGAACGTTCTATGCCTTGAGCATGCGGCGCATCGGGTTCGCGCTTCGGTTACGCTACGTGGTAGTTGGAGAGTGGAGGCGTGGCTATGGGAGTGGGGAGAGACGTGGCAATGGAAGAGGGGAGCGCGCCGGAGCGCCGCGCGCAGGCGCCGATGACCTCAGCGGTGAACTGGGCTCTTCTGGGGTTGATCATCGAACGCCCGAGCTACGCGTACGAGCTCGCTCAGCGCTTCGAGCGTGTCTACGGCGACACGCTCACGTTGAGCAGCACGTCCCATGTCTACACGGCGCTGGGCGCACTGGCGTCTAGAGCGCTCGTCGAGGAATTCCCGGGCAGCGGGACGGAGCGCCAGCCCAAGCCGCACTACCGGGTCACGGCATTGGGCATCGACAGCTATCGCGACTGGCTCGTGGCACAGGTCGGCGAGGACCGCCGCCGCCAGCGGTTGTTCGCGATCCAGCTGGCCGGCTTGGCTAGGGACCCTGAGGCGGCGCTCGACGTCCTGGACCGCTACAGGCACGCATGCCTCGAGGAGGCGGGCCCGATCCCGATACCTACATGGAACGGGAACCGGAATCAGAACGGCGCGCACGACCACGGGGGCTCGGAGCTCGCCGAGCGGCTCCTATGCGAGGAGAACCGGTTGGCCATAGGGGCAAAGCTCTCGTGGGTCCAATATGTGCGGCGGGAGCTGAAGGCGCTCGCGAACGGCCGGGCTAGCGATGAGCCAGCGCGGGCACGCCGCCAAGCCTCACTGCGAGGAGCCGCGCGAGCTCGTCGCGCCGCGTGAGGAGAGGAATGGGAGTAGCTATGGAGGAGGGGAGAGAAGTGGTCATGAAAGAGGGGAGAAGCACGAATCAGCAGGCGCCAGCGGGACCGCCGATGCGCTCGGTGGTCAACTGGGGGCTCTTGGGCCTCATCATCGAACGGCCCAGTTACGCCTACGAGCTGGCGCGACGCTTCGAGCGGACCTACGACGGGGCGATCGCGCTGTCGAGCGTCTCGCACGTGTACACGGCGCTGGGAACCCTGCGCGAGCGGGGGTTCGTCGAGGAGGTCCCGCTCGAGGGCCGCGGCACGCGCTCCAAGCACCGCTACCGGGCAAGCGGCCGGGGTTTTGAGGAACACGCGCGATGGCTGATCGGGTCGGTGGGTGAGGACCGCTGCCACCAGCGGGTCCTGATCGTGCAGCTCGGCGCGCTGGCGCGGTACCCGGAGCGGGCAATCGCGGTACTCGACGAATACGAGCAGGCGTGCCTCGCCGAGATGGCCGCCGCGCCCGTCGCAGGCGAGGAGGAGCAGGGGCCCGGTGTGATCCGGCTCGTCGCACGCCTCGCCCGTGAGGAGACACAGCTGAGGGTTTCGGCAAAGCTCGCCTGGGTGCAGTACGTGCGCCAGGAGTTCATGCGGCTCGCGGAGAAGCCCGTTCGCGCGCGGGCACGCCGGCAAGCGCTACCGCAACGGGCAACGCGAGCCCGCCGTGCCGCCTGAGATGCGCCTGTCCTCGTGCAACGGCGCGCGGGCGCGCTAGCCTGGAGTAATGCACACCCACGCAGATCGCGGAGCTGAGCGCCGCCGCGTGAAGCTGTGACGAGCTTCTTCGTCGCCGGCATCGAATCGGAGGGATCTCGCGCCGAGGAGGCCTACAGCGAGTTGCGCGAGCGTTCGCTGCTCGCCGTCGGTTGCCCTGCGACCTCGCGGCGGATCTTCAAGCTGGGCTGTCGCTTCGATGGAGAGGACCGGGAAATCGAGGTCGGCAGGCCGCTCTCGGAGGGTGGCGATGTAGTGGTCGCGATTCTCGACCACGGGCGCTTCGAGGCCTTCTGTGTATATACCGACGACGGCGGCAAGAGCGCGCCAGCGCGTGTCAGTCATCCCGTCTACTCGGTGACGGAGTTCTCGTGAGCGACCAGGATGCAGCCGGCGCCGCCGAGATCCACGCCCTCGTGAAGCGGCTCGCACGCCCTCACTCCTCCGGTGGGGATGTCGTCGAGCGCGCGGCGCTCCTCGCTTCGGGCTGTGATTTCGCGGCGGTGACGGCGTGGATCGCCGAGCACGGCGGCGCGGCCGAGGCGATGGTCCCCGAAGCTCCCCGGCGAGGCTTGCACGGCCCGCGCCTGAGCCTCTCGGGCGGGAACGGGCCGCGGACTCCGCAGCGCTTCGTGTTGCCAGCCGGCGCGCTGACCTAGCCCTCCGCGAGGCGGCAGACTGAGCGGCGACTCAGGGCTCGGTGCGGGGACGTTGGAGAGTGCGATCGTGGCGACTGCTACCGTTGGTGGCTCAAGTTGGGCTATCCGCCCAACAACGCAGTGCCAGCGCTCGTAGCCTTTGCTCAGCAATCTCCGCGTTCGCAGCACTACCAACGTGGAGGAAAAGACAATGCCTACCGGCACAGTGAAGTGGTTTAGCGACGACAAGGGCTTTGGGTTCATCACGCCCGACGACGAATCAAAGGACCTGTTCGCCCATCATTCGGCGATCATCGGCGAGGGCTATCGCTCGCTCGCCGAGGGTGCGAAGGTCTCCTACGAGGCCGAGGCCGGCGACAAGGGGCCCAAGGCCATCAACATCCAGCCGATCTAGACGGGCAGACATGGCCTCGAGCGGCAAGAAGAAGACCACCATGGCGAAGCTCATGCGCGAGACACGTCTCCGCGAGCGGCGCATGGACAAACAGGCTCGGAAGGTGGCGCGTAAGAGCGCCCCCTCCGAGGACTGGCTGGGCGAGGCGCTTGACCCGGCGACCGGCGAGCCGCCGGTCGCCCCGGACGGCGAGCCTGCGGCTCCCGAGGCCAAGACCCTTTAGCACCCAAACGGCCGGGTAGACCTTAGGTAGTCTGCCGATGTGTCCGCTCTGACGAGCTTCGTGGCGATCGCTTGGGTCGCCTTCTGGCTGTATTGGATGATCTCCGCCGCTGGCGCAAAGACAGGCTCCCGGCCCAGGCTGGCGGTGATCCCGCGGCTAGTCATCTTCATCCTGATTGTCTTGTTCGTAGTCGTGTTCAAAGGGCACCGTCTGAGCGTTCACAGTCCGGTCCTGCATGTGGTGGGCCTGATCCTGGTCCTGTCGGGCTTGGGCTTGGCGGTATGGGCGAGGCGCTGTCTGGGTCGGAACTGGGGGATGCCGATGACACAGAAGGAGGAGCCGGAGCTGGTCACTCAGGGCCCGTACAGGCTCGTTCGTCACCCGATCTATTCGGGTCTGCTGCTGGCTGCGCTGGGCACATCATTGACCGTTTCGCTCTACTGGCTGATCGCCCTGGTCGTGCTGGGCGCTTATTTCATCTACAGCGCGGCGGTGGAGGAGAAGATAATGACCGCCTCGTTCCCCACCACCTACCCGAGCTACAGAACGAAAACCAAGATGCTGATCCCGTTCGTGCTTTGAGCTCAGCCTCCTGCGGCGAGTAACGATCCGCCCGGTCGCCACCCATTTAGTCCTCGCCGAGCCGTTGCAGATCTATCAGGTCCTGCGGCCGGCCTGCGGCACGCTTCATCGCCCGCAGGTGCTCGAGGCTGCACACGCGCACCGCGACCCCCTCGACCTCACCGGCTAGCGCCTCTCGGTAGAGCTCGGCGTAGAGGTCCTCGGTGTCGATCCCCTTAACCCACTGGAAGATGTCCAGGTCTCCCAGGTCTGTGGTCAACCGGAAATTGCCGCCCTGTTCAAGGTCGTCCACCCGCAGGGCTGACATCGGCAACTCGGCTGGATTGAAGTCGCCAACTTCAGCGTCGGTCGCATTCATGTCTATGAGTGCCGTAGTCAACCGTTTTAGATTGTCGTGCGCGGAAGCCGGGACGATGTCGAGATCCTTCGATGGGCGCACATGACCGTGGGCGCTGACAGCCAGCCCGCCGATGATGATGTGTTCTACGGCGTGCCCGCTCAGGTGCCTGAGCAGCGGCACCGGATCAAGCGCGCGCGTCCCGGGCATCCTTGAATGCTTCGGCGAGCCGGTTGGCAAACCGGGTCAGCTTGACGGTGTCCTCGAGGTTCGCGCTCACGCCACGAGCGCGATCACGCTCCACCCTCATCTTCGCGACCCGCTCGTTACGCTCGATCTCCTCCGGCGTCCAAGGCCCTTTCGGTTTGGCTTTCGGGGTGCTCGCCATGGCTGGATTGTAGATGGTCACCTCACCAGCGTTCCCACCCCGCCGCGGCGCACCATCCTAAAGTCCGGCTACGGCCATCGCTTAGGTCGGGCACAATCACGAGGCGCTCATCTGGGCGCTCTTCCGCGACTATGAACGCGCCGGTCACGGCGCCGGTGGCCGTCACACGGAGGACTCGCTCTGCCATGGGGACAGGGTAGTTCAGTTGGTCGGGCCGCCGCCTCCCAGAGTAGTCCAGCTCGGTTCAGGTATGCCTCACACCTGGATGCCGTGCTTGGCAAGCCACGTGAGGTAGCTCTTGATGAACCGTGGTAGGTGGTTGAGTAGGAGGCGGACCTGTGTGCGGACTTCGTCGGCGTCGATATCGGGGGAGGCGTGCTGGAGGCGGTTACGGGTGCGGTAGAGCTCGATGAAGGTTTTCGCTTGTTGGTCGGTGAAACCGCCATCGGCGCGGATCGCGCCAATGATCCCGGGGAGACCTAGGCTGGGCGTGGGCTGAAGGCCGCTCAGTTTGGTTCCGGTCTTGATCGCCTCAGCTGTGTTGTTGACGAGTGCCAGGTAGCCGCCGGTGACCGTGAAGACGCGGTTGATGTCATCGGCGTCCGCCGAGTCGAATGCTTCCCTCCATGTCTTCGCGTCGAAGCTCTCGCCGAACTGGTTTATCGCCTTGCGCAATGCCTTGCGTTGGGCCGCGAGCCGCTCGAGCTTGGAGCTCATGCGGTCGAGCTCGGCGGTATGCGTGGCGTGTTTGCTGCCTGCGGCGCTTGTGTGTTGTTTTTTCTGTGGCTTTTTGCTCGTCATTGCTCGGTGGCGAGCAGCTCGTTGATGGAGGCGCGGGCGCGCCGGCGTCTGGCGGCGTGCGATCGCCGGGCGCGGTGCGCGATATCGGGTCGCTGTGCGCGCAGCTGCTTCCATTGACGGTCTCGGTCGAGGACGACTCGTCCCTCGTCGAGCGCTTGTAGGAGTAGCAGCGGGGCGCTGTCCTTGACCCGGTTCAGCCGGGCTATGTCTACATCCCGGCCCAGTGTGCGCTCCAGGCGCACGGCCAGCTTGACCGCGGCGTCGGGGCGGTCCTCGGCGAGGGAAACCAGCAGGTCCACGTCGGAGTACGGCGTATCGTCGCCCCGCGCGATCGAGCCATAAACGACGGCGAGGCGCACGTTCGGCTCGGTCCGCAGCGCCCGGCGCAGCTCCGCCAGCAGCGGCCAGTGCTCGAGAATGTACCGTCGCTCCTCGTCGCTGACGCGTCCCTTACGGGGCGCCAGGCGCTCGCAGCGGACGGTGCCATCCGTGACGGCTCGACGCAGCGTGCGCTCGTCGGCGCCCAGCTCGTGGGCCAGATCGGTGAGTCCCAGCACACTCCCACTATAGAGCCTCGTATGACCGTTACCGACCGAAGTCAGATTCATGCAAACAACAGCAAGCCGTAGATCCAAGCGCCACTCGTGATGGTCATAGTCGATGTGATCCTGCGGAGCGCTTGGCCTCCGTCGCATCTAACGAGTAAAGCGTTACCTCTCCCGTCAACCGCCGTCAGTCGCTGGCAGACGCCGCGTCGCGACGGGCGCGATACACCTCGACGAAGGCTGCGCGCAGAGCGAGGCCTGGCTCTTCGTGCTTGCGCCGCTCGGTGAAGACCTTGTAGAAGACCTCGACCTCGTCGTCGCTGAGCTCGTCGATCGCTTGGTGGACGATCTCCCGGTTGGTCATGGGCTTCTTGGCAGGGGAGGTCATGTCTTCTCAGGGGAGGTCATGGGGACGCATCCTAGCCCGGTGTCTCTCGTCTCCGCCGTGGGCTCGGCCGACTGATGCCCTAAACTTAGGAGTGTATGCCCCAGGAAGGGCTCTCCCGCCTCGGCGGTGATCCCCCTGGGGCTCCGTTCGTTCTGGCTCCTGCACCGCTCAGGCCCGCAGCCCCGGCCGGGAAGCTGGACCGTTCAGATCCCGCCGTCGACAAATTCGCAATCAGGTTCTGTATCAGGCACAACACGTAGCAGCGTTGGTGCAGTGCCACACGGGTTTGTGGTCCTCAGACCGTGGCGCTGGGCTGCATGGCCTCGCGTAGCTGGTGAACCTCCAACCCGATGCTTGCGGTCCACACGCTACTCTGACGGGGAACGCCCCAGTGCGCCTCTCTCCTTCGGGATGACGCGGCTGGGGCTCTTCGCGGGGAGCCTGGTGGCGAGGATGAGCTCGCTGAGCTTCACCGGCTCGTCCGGGAGGCGCTTGCGGCGCTCCCGGAGGAGGAGCACCGGCTCGAGCGGCTGGCTGCCGCCCCCGCCGCGGAGCTCCCTGGACTCGTACGGACTCTGCACGCCGGCTGAGAGCACCACCACCCGCCGCACCCGGTAGTTACACGCGCGCGAGAACTATAGGTGCCTTTGACGCTAGCGGATGCCGGGTGTAGCAGCTTGGACTACGCGGCGTCCGAGCTCGCACACCTGCTCGTCGGTGAGGTGCTCGACGGCGAGGCCCGCCTGCTGGAGCTCGTGACGGACATTCACGGTGCTCAGGACGGTGTCGATCGCCGTTCCCAATATGGCCAGCGCGTGGCTGACAAGCGGGTCATCGAGCGAGGTCGTCCCGTCCTTTGCGGGCTTCAGCAGCCACGTGCGGAGCGCCTCTGCCTCGCCCAGGGCGAGATCGAGGGTGAGCGTGCGCTCGTGGTCGACGTCGCCGACGGGCTCACTGGTCTGCTGCTCAACTGCTTTATTGCCATTGGTGCTCAGGTCGGTGGTGCTCATGGAAGGCAAGCTCGTTTTTTTAGGGGGGAGGAGGGGGTGACTCCCAAGCACCGGGACGGGCGGGAGCCGGGTGACCCCTGTATCGGCCGTCGCAAGGCCATACTTGAGCGATCTGGCACGAGCGGGATGCGGTGAGCGCATGAACCGCCGCCACGTGTGGCTAACCCGCCTCGGCTGTCTTCAGCTGCTGGTCGATGAACTCGTTGGCCTGGGTGGGCCCGATGAAGGGCGCTAGGCACAGGAACGTGAACTGCGCCAAGAGGCCGGCTATCTGTGGTCTGGCGCTCGCGCGTGCCTGGTGGTAGACGATCTCGAAGATCGTCGCGATGATCGCCTCGAGCGCCAGCCGGGAGGGCGGATCGTGCTGCGGCGCGTGCTGATAGCCCTCCTGCAGGAAGATCGTGAACGCGGTGCGGCTGTCCTCTACCCGCTGGATTGCGCCGGGGCCGACAGCGTAGGCCTCGACGAAGCCGACGCGCGCGATCGTGGGGTTCAGCTCCAGGAACTGGGTGAAGGCGCGTCCGGCTTCCCAGCTTCGCTCCGGCCAGCTGCTGCCGGCGAAGAACGCACCGGCGGTCACGGCCATCACTTCTTGGAAGCCGAGCTGGTGGACGGCCAGGAACGCGTCCTGCTTGTCGGCGAACTGAGCGTAGAACACGCGGCCGTCCACTCCGGCCAGCCTGCTGATCTCGCCGATCGTGGTGGCGGTGTACCCCCTCTTCTCGGCGAGTTGGGCGGTGGCAAACATGATGCGTTGGCGGTGGTTGGCTGCGACCTGCTCCTTGGAGATGCGCGGTCTCCCTGGCCCGAGCGGCGCAGGCGCCCGCATCGGAGTCCCGGGCAGGAACGGCGAGGCTGGCGGCGGGGGCCGCGAGCGAAGGCTGCGCCAGCCATGCTCGGCAGCGGGCTGCTCGTAACTCGAGACCCACCTGAGGAGATCCTCGCTGAGCGTCGCGAGGTCCGGTTCGCCGCGGCGCAGACGCGCAGCGAGCAGACGGTAGACCCCGCCGATCGCCATCCGGGCACAGACATCGGGGTAGGCTGCCGCCGGAGCTGCCCGCTCGTAGGCTCGTTCGCAGATCTGCTCGATCTCCGCGATCGCTTCATCGCGCGAGTCGAGTGCCCTCGGCCCTGCGGCCATCGACTCGCTCATCACCAGACGCGCCTGCGCGGATTGGTGCACCGCGAACGCGACCAGCGCCCCGATCGTCGCCTGGATGGCGTGCTCGGGCGAAGCACTCTCGACGGCTTGGCGGATGGTCGCGAGGAGCTGCTCGTGCACATGGGCGAGCGCCGCGAGGAAGCAGTCGTCTTTGTCGCTGAAATAGTCGTAGAACGTGGGTCGTGAGACCCCGGCCTCCCCGATCACAGCGGCGACGGTCAAGCGCGCGTAACCGTCACGGTTAGCGACGGTGATCGCCCCCCGCAAGAGCCGTTCGCGTTGCGTGCGCTTACGCTCAGTCTGCCTCGGGGCGTTTATTGGCCGCTTGCGAGCTTCGCGAGCCATACGTCCCCAGACGGTACCGGAGAAGCACCGAAACCGCGGTTGCTCCGTTTATTTCTTACGGCTCGTCGGCCATCTTCTTGTCGAAGCGGACGAACGTGGACACGCTGACCCGTGACTGCTCCCTCCCGAACACGAGACGTGAGGTGAGCAGCCACGAGTGCGACTCCAGCGTGAGCGAGTCGGGTGTCCTGTCGATGATCGCCCAGCCGAAGACGTGCTCAGGTGATGGCTGGGGGCCGAACCGCAGGCCGAGGTCGTAGCGGAAGCCGATCAACAGGAACCAGCGCAGCGTGACCGGAGCGATTCTGCTTCCCATCGCCCTTGATCCCCGTCATCCGTCCCACTGGGCAGTCGTCTACCAGGCCATCGGCTTATGTGGTCGTGTGGCTCGCGCTCGCGGGAGCTCTGCGAGTAGTGGTCGCGATCGTCCAGAAGCTCAGTCATCTGGGCCGTCGGCTCGGAAGGAATAGTCAACCGTGAACGACCAGGCTCAGGGGAGCAGGGGTAGGCGTTTGGCTATCGAGTGTCCAAAGCGCTTCAGGTTAGCTCCGGTAGTGGCTCTATCTTTACGGTGGGTTCTGCAAAGATAGCCGAGAGCAGGGCCATCCAGAGAGCCAGATGCCTTCGAGAACCGACCAGCGCCCCGACTCCGTCCCCGCCAACCGAGGCTCGGGCCCTGCCTTTCAGTGGGGGCCCGACGTTCTTGGGTGGATACGTCAAAACCCTTGGCTGCTCGCCGGCGCTGGCTTGTTCATCCTGTTCTGCCTCTTGATCTGGTGGATCCGCCCCATCGGCTTCATCCGCGATCCCTTCATGGCGATGTGGCGCCACCGGGCTGTCGTCACCTTGCCTTTCGTCTCCTTCCTCGGCGGCGCGGCGCTCGGTTTAGAAAACAACCTATAGCGGTTTGAAGGGTCACAGACCTCCTAACCACCTATCGTTTGGCCGCTTGGATGGTGGCTTTCAGGTAGCTGCTTGGTGTAGCGGAGCTGATTGTGGACCAGGGTGGGCGGGCACTTAATCCTTTGCGTGAGTGCTCCGCAGAGACGGGTCTTGCGAAGCTCTGAAAGGTATGGAGAAACCCCATCGGAGGTGGGGGATAGCTGCGTGGTTTGGAAAATCCTCGTAGAGGATGAATGGTCGACGCGGATGTCTCCAGGTCTCTAACCACAGGTGAGAAATCCCGCAGGGATCGAAGTCTCCGAAGGGTCTGGTCGCTAGGGAATGACCAACCCACACCCGTAGGGTGGGGATGTCTTTGAGGTCTAGAGAGGGAGCTTTTGCGACCGGTGTCAAGACTACATGGGTCTTTTCCACACCCGCAGGGTGTTGGAGTATCCGTTAGGTGTTGAGGACCACCGTCAGGTGGGGGAATGAGCTCCTTGGTCTTCAGGGATCGACAAGGAGATTCCGTTGGGCTAGGGAGAGTCCCAATGCTGTGTTCCACACTGCGAGGTGTGGTAATCGGGGAACTCGGGATCGATCAATGCCTCCCCTGGGAGGAACCCCCTGCCTCGTGCATGTACGCGATGCCAACGGAATCTGGAGTGTGGGAGAGGACTCCCAGAGGGATGAGGATCGAGATATCCCCTAGGAGCACGCATGGATGTCCTAATACGATTTCCTCCTCCCCTCAGCCCCAAAAATAGCTTCGCCCTTCGCGCCGCGGAAAGCCGTGGCGGACCACCAAGAGCGACCCGCGGGCCCATCGCCCGCCGGATCTCGTCAAGCGGGACTTCCAGGCCTCCCGCCCGGACGAGAAATGGTTTGTCGACTTCACCTACCTGCGCTGCTGGGAGGGCCTCGTGTTCTTCAGCTTCGTGATCGACGCCTACAGCCGCAAGGTCGTGGGCTGGCAGTTCGCGAGCCACATGCGCACAACGCTCGTTCTCGACGCGCTGAGGATGGCGCTCTCAACAAGACAGCGCGTCGAGGAGGTCCGTCTGATTCACCACAGCGACAGGGGGAGCCAATACCTCGCCGGTGACTACACCCAGACCCTCGACGACCACGGCGTGCTCGCCTCGATCGGAACCGTCGGCGATGCATACGACAACGCGACCGCTGAGAGCTTCGTCGACAGCTTCAAGACCGAGCTGATCGCAGACCGCTCCTGGGCCACGCGCTCACAGCTCGAGCTCGCCGTCGTTGAGTACGTCGCCTGGTTCAACAACGACCGGATCCATGAAAGCCTCGGCGACCGCCCACCCCGCGAGATCGAGGACCTCTACGCTGTGAAAACCAGGCCAACCACACCCATCACGAGAAGATAGGGAACCTATACAAACGGTCCCCGTGGAACGCAGGGCGGCTCATCGCGGCGCCAGAGGGTCTGAGTGGCGCGCCGGTGTTCAACCGGGAGCGCCCGAGCGAGGTTCAAGCCGTCGTCGTTGGGAACAAGGAAGAACGCACCGACTTTGTTCGGAAGGAGACGATCACCGATGACGGCCGCAAGCAAACCCTTGAGACGTACAGCAGGGTGAGCTATGGGATCGCCGTGCTGCTGGACCCTCTCCGCGACTGGCTGGACGAGCACGTGCCGATACCCGCACGCCTGGTGGAGTAGTCCCGCGATCTCTTGAAAGCGTCCAGATGGGGGCGGCCTGGGGTGTCGGACTACCACCCGCGCCGGAGCCGCTGGATTAGTCGCCAGCGACACTAGTCGCTCCGATGCCTGAGCGGATACGCATTTCCAAGCCGAGGCACCACCGAAGGCTCGCTAGAACGGTGCTGGCTCTCGCTAGCGCGCCGGATTCACACCGTCCAACGGCTAAAGACGAAGCCCCGACCTGGCCTAGATCGGGGCTTCGATCGCGCTACGAGTCTTGATTGCTCCTGTGCGCATCCAGCCACTTAAGAGAGACCCTCTCTATGCGGCTGCCTGGCTCCTTCTCGCTCGCTTGTACTGCCTCGCGCTCGATCTTGTGATCAGACGTGATCCTGCTGACGGGGTCCCTGTGAAGTAGCCCGGGTGTTGTGCGTGTCTGTCATGTCCCTTTGGTGGGATGAGAGGATGGACACGATTTGAAGCTCTACCGCGCGGAGCGGGATCTCGGCGTCCTCCTCGCTCCAAGCAGGCAGGCGTTCCTGCACGAGTTGCTTAGCGGTCAACCGCGCGGGGGGACTGATCGCGGATCTGCTTGCCGAGGCAGGGCTTGGCGAGAAATCAAAGCTCACAGGAAACCTAAGCAGAGGTTAATGACCCCAGCCATCAGCACGAACGCGAGCACAGTCCACTGAATGTTATCGACAGGCGCCACCGCACCTACCTGCGCTTGACGTGCCTTTTCACGATGGAACAGATAGAGAAGCGACCACACGGCAAAGAAGATAACGGACACGACTATTTCTTTGCCCCGGATCAGGCGAATCACGCTATTCGCGATGAAGATGAGCCCCGCGAGGCTCATCAGCAAATGGTAAATAAACTCAGGTGACGGTGGTTTCCAGCGTCGAACGCGCAGTCGCCGGAGGACCTGCGCGTCGCTCATCTTCTACCACCCGTATCCACGACATCGAACATTCCCGACACCTCTCTAGCTTACACCCGCGAGAAAAGCCTAGTCGACCGTAGTCCATATCGCCAACCTCCGTGTACCTTCCCCTGTAGTTACACGCTCGCGTGAACCTATAGGTCTGACCCGTCGCGCCTCTAAACCGTCTCAAGCTTGCGATATTTTCCCGTCCGAATGGACGTTAGGGTGCTGACGGATGGTGGGTTCCTAGCGCCACCCTCATCCCCGCACGCTCGCGAGCCCCAACGCCGTCAACCGCCGCTTGTGAAACGCGGTCCACTCGAGCAAGTGGGGAAACAGATGGCCAAGCTGACGACGAGCCGCCCGCGGGACCGTGCGTCAGAGGGATCCCCATCGTCGCCTAGGCGATACATAGAGTGACGACCTCCGCATCCGAGCTACAACCCGTCCCACCTGCCAACCAGCTTCGGCGATTAGTTCGTCAATCAGTTCCGACAGTGACTCCTGCTGTTCAGCTCGTGTCAAGGGCCGATAGGGTAGTTCAACCGGAATCGGGGGGCGAGGCCATGCTCGCGTCGACCACACCCGTCCGTAAGCTGGGCGAAGTGACTTCCTGACCCCCTGCAATACGGCTCGTATATCCCCCGCAGCCAGTGGTACCCTGGGTCTATGGCCACGACGAAGAAGAGCACGAGTACCGCTAAGCCTGCGTCTCGGGCCAATGGCCGTTCCGCGTCGAACGGCATTGCGCCGATCAGGGGTAAGGCTCGCCGGGAAGCGATCGAGGCGCTGCGGGAGCGGACCTCGAAACCCAAGGGGTTGAGCCCCGAGGTCAAAGCGGCGTTGAAGGACGACGCTTGGGGCAAGCGTCTCGTCGATCCGTGAGCCTGCCGGCCAACCGGATCTACCTGTTCGACACGTCGATCTGGGACTACACCGAACATCCGTTGATGACGGCTGACTGGGATGCTGCGCTTGAGCGCAACCAGCTCGCCGTCTCGCCGATCGTCGCTTTCGAGATTCTCTACAGCGCCCAGAACCAGACTGACTTTGAGGAACTGGAAAGGCAGCTGGACGCGTTGCGGCAGATGCCGCTGACTCAGGGGATCGTGCGTGAAGCGCGCGATATTTTCCCTCCACAGGATGGGGGTGGGATGGCGGGCTCCTGAGCCACCACCAGCTGCGCCCCCTCCTCGAGCCCCTCAACCCACACGGCCTCGGCCCTCCGAGGAGCCCCTAAACCCCTCACCCGCATACGAAGTCGTTCGACACCAAGATGTCGATGGCTTCGCCGAGATGTGGGATGAGGTCGGCATCGACAGGCGGCGGATAAGAAATCGAAGGTTCAAGCAGCTGTTGGGCTACCTGGAGCCGTCGGGCGGGTCCGGCGTTGCCTGTGCGCGGCGCTGGCGATGGCAGAGCAGCGTGTGGTGCTCGAGTCGATTGTCCGGCGACTGGACCACGAGGCCGCCCGTCTGAGAGCACTGCGCCGTGCGGACTCGCAGCCATCAGACGCTCCCCCAGCAACAGCTCGATGCCCTGCTCTGGTCTCAGATTCATGCGGTCTGTTACACAGCCCATCACGCTGTAGCGTTCCGTCCGCAACGCACGGCATCCTGGTGGGCAGGAGTTCGTGAACTGGAGCTGTGGCTGGCCTATATGGCGGTCATCTAGGGCATAGACTCCCAGCCGTATGGACAAGCGCCAGAGGATCGAGGATGCCCGTCGTCGCGATGTCTGCCCAGAGTGCGAGAAGCCTTTGACAGACAGAGTCGGTACCGGCGCGTTGGCGGACGGTGTGTTCTGCAGCCTGGAGTGTCAGGCCAAATTTCATCATGACTACTTTGAGGAACGACGTGACTTGGGAATCCCGACAGACAACTGAGACAAGCGCTACTGAGCCGGAGCCGACCGACCGATCGGAGATTGGCCTGCGGGGCGTGCTTCCTAGCCAAGGCCTCTTGCAAGCTGTCGAGTCGGGCTGGATTTCCTCTGGCGACTACCGCATTCGGCCCGAGAGCATTCAACCAGCGAGCATCGACCTGCGACTTGCTGATCACGCATGGGCGCTGCGCTGCAGCTTCCTTCCGAGCACCGGAACCCCAGTTATGGATCGTGTCAAGGACCTGGCCCTCGATCGCCTTGACCTGCGCGACGGGGCGACACTCGAGCGCGACCGGCCGTACCTGATCCCCCTCGTGGAGGAGCTGCATCTCCCGAACCATGTGCGCGCGAAGGCGAATCCCAAGAGCTCCACAGGGCGACTCGATGTCTTTACTCGCGTCATCACCGATGGCAACCACCGCTTCGACGAGATCCCGGCGGGATACCGCGGCAAGCTGTACTTGGAGGTCGTTCCGCGTTCATTCGCGATTCGCGTTCAGCCGTTGCTGAGCTTGAACCAGCTGCGGCTGGCCGCCGGTGACCCGCGGGTGAGCGACCCCGAATTGACCCGCATTCACGACGAGTTTCCGCTTCTGTACATGGACAAGCACGCTCTGCCCACCGGAGACTTGTCGATCGCCGACGGTCTGTTCCTGAGTGTCGACCTCAGCGGCCCCCACAACCGGATCGTGGGCTACCGCGCGAAGAAGAACAGCAACCGCTTGGACATGTCGAAGCTTGGGCACTACAAGTGGCGTGATTACTGGGAGCCGGTTTACCCCGAGGTGGGGGGCCGTGTTGTTCTAGATCCCGAGGTCTTCTATCTGCTGCTATCCGCCGAGGGAGTATCCGTGCCGCCGCAATACGCCGCCGAGATGATGGCCTACGATCCCACGGCCGGCGAGCTCCGCACCCATTACGCTGGATTCTTCGATCCCGGCTTCGGCTACGACGCAACAGGACATAAATTCGGCTCCCGTGCTGCTCTGGAGGTGCGAGCACGCGACGTTCCGTTCATGGTCGAGCACCGTCAACCAATCTGCAAGCTGGCGTTCGAGGCCATGCTCGAGCGCCCCGACAAGCTGTACGGCTCCGATGTCGGGTCCAACTATCAGGGCCAGGAGACGACGCTCAGCAAGCACTTCGTCGAGCACACCGCGAACACTCCGCGCGCGTCGGACGCTGAAGCCACAGCCAACGATGCTGACACGCAGCTGTTCAGCGGCTGACGCCTCTCGCCGGTAGCTGTGACCGCCGGCGAGCGCTTGGCTCGGGCGTAGACTGCGAGGCGAGATGAGTGACGAGATACTCACCCACGAGCAGGCTCGGCTACGCCTCCATGACCACGTAGGGGAGAACGTGTACGCGGGGCTTCAGGCCCGTGGCGAGAGCGGGACGTCCGAGGTCTTTAGTCTGCACGGGAGGCTCAGCCACCCCCTCGGTGAGCGCCCCGGCGAGCCGATCCCGGCCGATACGCGCGACGTCTTCGGGTCTGTCTACGTGATCGGGGACCAATCACTACTGCTGCCGTCTCTCCCCGGAACGATCACGGAAGCCAACGACGGGATCGAGTTTGAGCTGACCGATGGGCTTGTCCTCCGGATCGCGTGGGCTGTGAACCCGGAGGATGCGCATGGGTACACGCATGATGACGCCACGGTGCGCGCGTAGTCCTGCGCGCACGAGCTGCTCGGCTTCTGGGATGCGTACGCGCTTGCCCGACGGCAGGACGACTGTGATCGCGCCCTCGGTACCAGCCTCCGCGTGGATCTCAACCACGACAACGAGATGTGCGCTCGGACCGAGTCCATCCGCGATCAAGCGCTCCCGGCCACGGGCCATGTCGCCACCAGCCCGGCGGCGTAGCTGAACTACAACTCAGGCCTGAAGCGCCACGTGTGTTCTCGAGCTACGCGCCGGTGCTGGTCAGGCGTTGGTAGAACTCGGTGACGCTCACCTCGTCCTGGCCGGCCATCGTGCGAGCTATCCGCTGGGTGTCCTCATCGAGCCGGCGCTGGCGTTCTTGGATGTAGGTATCGATCTCTTCGGTTCGGGAGTCGAACTCTTCGGCCATTTCCTGTCCGGCCCAGCCCGGCATCAGTCCGCGCCGGCGGAGGGCGAGCTCCCGGCGCTGTGACTTGAGCTTGCTGATCGTCTCGCGATGGCCGGTGATTCGCTCTTCCACGCGTTGCACATACTCGCTCTGGCGGTGCTGGCGATCCTCCGCTCTCGCCTTGGCGGCACGAGTGGCCTCGGCAATATGCTTGACCCGGTGCTCGTGAAACTGGCCGGATGCGGCCTTGAAGCTCTTCCACAGCTTGTCGTCGTAGGCGCGACCGGCGGAGCCCGCGGCTTTCCAGCGCCGGTGAAGGACGGCGAACTGTTCTCCGGCGCCCCTCCAGTCCTCAGATTGGGCGAGGAGCTTGGCGTCGCGGACGATGGCTTTCTTTAGCCGGCGAGCACGCTTCTCACGGCGTTCGCGGTCCTCCGAGGTGGAGCGCTGCGAGGTGCCTACGTAAGTCATCCCCCGCGCCCCTGCGGTGCGATTCAGGCGTACCTTTGGCACATCCAACCCCTCTCCCGTCAAGGCTCTGTCGCCTGAAGCATATCCCCGAGACGGGCAGCCGGTCAACCACCATCGGTCCGCGCCCCAAGCAGGGCCAAAGCCCCCCGGGAACATTGATCTTTTGAGGATCCTTGACAACCTTGGCCGAGATCGGGTAGCGTTCGCCGCGACATCAAGTCTTCCTAAAGACGTACCGATCGCAACTTGCGCATCGAGGGCGTGTTTAGTGGACAGTGGGCAGCATCCAGTACGGGAGCACTGCAGGGTCAACGCAGGAGAGGGACCGCACCTATACGAAGCAGGGGATGGGCACAAGAACACGGACGTGGCGGGGTCGTGCGCGGGCGTAGTCGCGCATCCACCGAGGCCGTAGTTATTTCTGTGCGTATTCGTCGTTCTAAATCTTGTCGCTAGGTGCGTCAAGGAAGTAAGCAGTGAGTAGTAAGCAAAATGTAGTGAAGAAGAAGTAAAAGCAGCAAAAGCATCACGACATAGCAGAACTCGATCGCGCTTGAAGGTATGTGCGTGAAATCGTCTCAGCCGGGGAACGCCCGTGGCGGCGCTTGGCGGGTACGTAGGGTTTAAGACTCTTGGAAGTTACGGGGGGCTTGCGGGGCAACAAAAACCCCGACCGCGGAACATACAAACTTGCGGATATATATCGGTCACATAGAGCTGATCGATCGCGAGTTCAACGTCCAGCCAGTGGGCCAGCGGAAATATCTGGCGAAACATTAGACAGCCTCTGGATGTTTACGGGGGTGCGCTAATGATGAATGTGAATGCAGTGTGTCCCGGGGAGGGCCTTCGGATCTTCCCCGGGACTACATTGTTTGATCGTCACCTCGCGCCGCTATACCGTCCTAACCTTGCGCTATTTTCCCTCCAGGATGGGGGCGGGACGGCGGGTTCCTAAGCACCACCAGCTGGGACCCTCCACACGCAACCTTCCTCACCCCGCTGCCTCCCCCAGCCTTTAAGCTACTCGCGCCGCGTGAACCTGTATGTGATCGTCACCTCGCGCCGCTATACCGTCCTAACCTCGCGCTATTTTCCCTCCAGGATGGGGGCGGGACGGCGGGTTCCTAAGCACCACCAGCCGCGAGTTCACCACCAGCCACCAGGCCGTTTAAACCCCGGCCAGTCTCACCAGCGAGTAAAACACGAGACCAAAACCTCAGTGACGTAGTCAACATCGGCCGGCAAGCCCACAACGCCAGGCCATGCAAAGCGCGAGGCGGCGTAGCTGAACTTCCACCTCGCCCGTCTCTCCAGGGCCCCCAATCCAGTAGAATGACGCTTATGGCGACTGCTGCTCAATCGCTTACGATTCACCGGCTCGATGTCGATGCTTACGATCAGATGGTCGCTTCCGGTGCGTTGGAGGGCGAGCCTGTCGAACTGCTGGAAGGGCTGCTGGTCGAGGTGATGAGCCCTCAGAGCCCAGCCCATGCGGCGGCGATCGAAAGGCTCGAGCGCTACTTCGCCAGCGCAGAGGCGCGGTTGCGGACGCAGCTGCCGCTGGCGGTCCCTCCGGACTCCGAGCCCGAACCCGATCTGGCGCTGGTGGCCGAGGAGCCCTCCCCGGACCGGCATCCGCGCACCGCTCTGCTGGTGGTCGAGGTGGCCGTCAGCTCACATGAGACCGATCGTGGCCTCAAGGTCAGGCTGTATGCGAAGGCTGGCGTGCCGGTCTACTGGCTCGTCGATGTGCCCGGCAAGGCCGTCGAGGTCCGCTCCGGTCCCGGACCGGAGGGGTACGGCCGGTGCGTGCTTTACAAGGCCGGCGAGCGCGTCCCTTCACCGGTGGAGGGAGTGACCGGCCTGGATGTCGGTGCGCTCCTGAATGACCTGTCCACCAGCCCTTAACTTAACGTACACGCGCGCGGGTACCTATATACGCCTACCGGTCGCCCAACCCGCCTGGCAAGTCTCACCCGCCAGGAACCGAACCAGACCAAGACCCCAATTGCGCCATCCACCTCTGCCGGCAAGCCCACAACGCTGGGCCATGCAATTCCCGAGGCGGCGTAGCTCTAATCTAAGTAACTCTGTTGTCTAACTCTTCGCCGTCGGCTCGTTCTCGGGCTGAACCCCCGGTTTTATTGGGCGGAGCGTCCGGAAGTTGGCGCGTTCGGGTCCTTGGGGTTCAGCCGATCACTTCGGCGTCGATGTTCTTGCGGCCGGTCTTATTGACCAGAGTGGTGATGTGCTTGAGGTCAGTGGTGAGAATCAGCACCGCGGCTTTGTGGCTGAGCAGCTCGGCGATCGCGACGACGAATGCGTCGACGATCTCGATGCGGTCGCCGGTCTTCAACGATTTGTGACGGAGGGCGCCGGCACGCTTGGCAAGCGTCGTGGTGAGCGGCTCGAGGATGTCTTCGTCTCTGCTCAGCTCGTTGATCAGCCGGTCGAGCACGACGTCGTTGCGGGGGTCGCCGCGGTAGACCTCGCCGAGAACCGGCTGGGGGATGAGGATGCCGCCCTCGAAGTCGTGGTTGACGAGCTGGAGGTACGCGTCGAGGAGTTTGCGATCGCGAGCAAGAGCGCTCACAGCCCCGCTGTCCAGCAGGACATCCCGGCGCTTGCGTTGCGTCACTGCGACCAGGTGGCCGCACGAGCTCGCAGGGCGGCGAGCTCCTCGGATCCGTCGAAGCCTTCGGCGACCAGCTGCTCGTGGAGCGCGTCGTATCGGGCATGCAGCCGGTCGAGGAACGCCCGTTCCTCAGGATCGATCGCCCCGTTCGGGGACGCCCCGGTGCTCGAGACGCTGGTGTCGTCCTCTTTCGGCATGTCCCAAGTGTAGCGCCGTCACCAGGCCCAGGACCCCCTCCCAGCTCTTAACGTACACGCGCGCGTGTACCTATATACGCCTACCGGTCCCTCAAGCCGCCATCCGGTCCAAAGCCTGGCCAACGAGGAGCGGAGGAGTTCGCCGGGGAACTGCGTGTAGCGCAGCCGGTGGCTCTGGCTCAGGTCTCTGCCGCGTAGCCACGAATCGCTCCGAGGCCAGGTAGGCCGAGGACGCGAAGCGCAGGGCGAGGAAGAGCAGATCCGAAGGATCGGCGTGGCGGTTGTTTTGAGATGTGGGTGTGAGTGGGGACATGCCGAGGAAGCTACGCCGGCGGAACGACGGAACGCACGTTCGGGCCGAAAATCGTGCGAAGCGAAGAAAGCGTCCCAGGCGGAAGATATTTCCCTCCAGGATGGGGGCGGGACGTGGCGGGAGTGTAGGTGCCAAGCGAATTGAACGTTCAAAATCGCTTCCTAAACCGCCAGAAAGAAATTTTGTGCTAACGGCTGTTAAAGGTCTTTTCAACTTCAAATCTCTTTCATTCCCACCCTTCTTCACAAAAGCCACCATTATTGTGGGAAAAAGGGTAAAACAAAAAGGAAGATTGAGAAGGAAGCCTTTCTTGGAAACATCCACCCCAGAAGTGTTTCCGTTTTCCCCACTTAACGACTGAACTATTAGACAGTCGAGCATACAGCTAACAACTAAAACCCTTTAATAATTCCCATCGCCGCCTAGCACCGGGAAGAATCAGTCAGACCGGTTGGGTCGCACAGCGAAATTTGGACACCGCTTCGTGCGCTACGCAGACGACGGGAAGGTCTATGTCGCCAGCAAACGTGCGGGGCAGCGCGTCATGCAGAGCATCACGCAATACATCGAGGAGAAGCTCAAGCTGCGCCGCTCATGCCCGCGCTGGGAACGTGAAGCCGTAGCGTTCTCCCCTCTTCCGATCCGCTCGCGGATGCCAAGACGAATCGTTTTCGGGGGCTCGTCGGGGTTGAACGCAAAACCCTGGCGGGCCTCCGGGATTTCCGCGGTCCCCGGAGCATGTCGTAGGCTCGGTGGATGCCGGCGCCGGCGCGAAAACCGACTCGTGCCGCGGCTGGCCCATCAAAAGCCAAAGCCAAGCCGAAGATCGCCAAGCCCAGCTACGCGTTCGGCTTTCTCGATGAGACCGGCGCGTTGGCGTCGAGCCGTGATCCGTTCTTCGCCGTCGGAATGCTCCGCTGTCGCGAGCCGTACGCGATCCTCCGCCCGATACAGCGGATTCGTGACCGCCAGGGCTTCTACGACGAGATCAAGTGGAACAAGATCTCCGCCAAGAACCTTCCCATCCTTCGCGACCTGATCAACGTCTTCGTGAGCTGCCCGAGCGCGACCTTCTCGGCGTTCATCGTCGACAAGCAGCGCACGACGTGCCAGCTGGCGTGCATCGTGCACGCCGACGCCGCTGGCATCTACCGTTGGGTTGTCTTTGGCGACGTGAACACCTTGCACGGCGGCTCAACGGTTCACACCCTCACCGGGGAATCTGAGGTCTTCCCGGCCAGCGCCGAAGTGGAAGCGGGAGCGCGCAGCTTCGCAAGCCGAGAACGCAAGGTCACCCGTCTAGCTTGCCGCCAGACAGCCAGCTATTACACGTGGGACTGCTCGCTGCGTTTCGCCGGAGGGCAAACGGCGCTCTACCGGGGGATCTGGAATGAATCTCAGCACACCCTCGGCTGGTCGGTGACGCAGCGCAAGGCGCCCGTTCGGCAGCGCAAGGCGACCGTTCATTTCAAGGTTCCGATTGGTCCGCGTGCGGCTAAGAGGCAAACGGAAACCTACGAAACCGGCTACATCGAACGAGCGCCAGCACCACCGGAAGGACGCTCAAGCCGGGGTTGGGACGCGGCGTTCCGGCGTCTGGGCGCTGTGAGCTGCGCGCGTTTGCGCAGATAGCGCTCGGGGTCGCGCGCCTTGCACTCGATGTTGCGCCGTGGCATCTCCACAGGCCTGATTGTGACGGGCGTAGAGGCGCGCGATCTGCGCTGCTGTCAGCCAGCCTAGGAATGAATCTCGACCGCCGCCGGATGGTGGATTGCCGCGACCGGACGTGTGCTCCTCAGGCGTCGGGTGGAGTGTTGGCGAGGTCGCAGGCGGCTCCGACGGTCACGGTCAGAGGCGAAGCCGTCCCCATCCCGGGCTTCCCCCACACCGGGAACATCTACGGTGCGGGCGCGGCGGTCAAGGCCGAAGTCGAAATCTCCGGCACGGAATACGGTGGCTTCCCGCCGCCGCTGATCGGCGTCAACGTCTACTTCCCGAAGGGCACCAAGCTGCACCCCGCGGGCTTCCCGACGTGCCCCAAGGCCGTCCTCGAACCGTCCGGCTTAGGTTCCCATGCGTGCCCGAAGGGCTCCTCCGCCGGCCCGGTCGGCCACGCCCTCGGTGTCGTCTCCTTCGGCCAAGAACGGGTTCACGAGGAAGTCTCGATCGAACCCTTCTACGCGCCCGGTGGCGGCATCGAGTTCTTCGCCTCGGGCCACTCCCCGGTCTCGCTGGAACTCCTCTCCAGCGGCCACTACGTGAACCTCGGCATCGCCGTCGGCAAGGATCCGATCCTCCCGGCTGAGGTCTTCCGCGAAGCGCTCGTGGAGACGACGCTGGTTGTAGCGGTAGCTTGGTGAGAGGGCATTCTTGAGTGTTTGTGGCGACGGTGGCGGCTCTTTGGTGGCGAGTAGGCAGCGTGCGACTAGGACGGCAAAGCTCTGGATGTCGTTGCCGATGACTCGGTTGCCGGTGGTGGCGATGGCGCCACCGACGGAGCAGAGGCCACAGAAGACGTCCAGGAAGGGTCTGTCGCGACGACGACGGCGCACTAGCTGGGCCACGACGGGCGCCACGTCGTGCTTGTTGCCCATGTAGCGGATACGGGTTGTCATTGAGCGATGATGGTCACGGATGTCCTGAGCCGCGATGGCGGTTCGTTGCGATCGTAAAGAAGGCCGCGGAGGTCGTTGCCGTCGACCTTTGACCAGCGAGCCCTACCCACCAGACCACGCCACGTCTCGCCGGCGCTGTGCCCGTCGCAGCGCTCCCCATCGCCGACCCGTCGCCTGGTGCCGGTCATAAGCACGTAGCGAGCCCGCCCCCCCGCAAGCGGGTCGGCAGCTGGCCTGTGATGTCTGCGAGTCGATCCATGCAGACAACTGTAGGCAGCCGAGGCGACGGTTCAGTCGATTTCGCCCAAGAACTCCTCGAAGTCGGGGTCGATCCCCAGTGTGTCCGGGCCGCCCGTCAAAAAACCTGGCGCCCGCTCGGCGAACCTGTTCTCGATCGGCTTCGTTTTGTGGTGGTAGTGAGTAGCTGTCATCAAGGTTCAAGTCTCGTTTTCAGTGCTAAATCAAACCATCCAATCCCGAGTCACGTAGCTAATCCAAGCAAGCACCCAGGTCGCTTTTGCTAGCGATGTTGCCTCGGCCAGTGATGTTGCGTTTACGGCCGAGTTTCCGGGCACAAAAAAGCTCGGTCTCTGGTGAGACCTTTTGTTTTTGAATGGGAGGGGCGCGCGACTGCTGACACGCGCTGTGATTGCGGCTGATGCTGTGTTTGCTGGTGATCTGTGTTTGGGGCGCTGTGTGGACGCATCTTGGATGGCTTGACCCCTGATCCCTTGGCCCGCCAGGCTCCTGAGGGTGGGCACGGAGGCCCTGTGGAGACCTCGCGTGGGCGATCGGCGGCGTAGGGCTAGTTGGTCCTTTCCTCCAACGGGCTCCCCGCCTCGCATCTGAGACCCTGAACGTCGCTAAACCTCAACCTCTGCTTCAGCCTTAGGAATGGCGAGTCCGGCAGGCGTCGCAGGCGTCCTTTGGCCGCGACTGGCCAGCATCTACGGGGAGATGGGGCCCCCAGGCAGCAGCCGGGGAGGTCAATACGAACGTGTGTTCGTGTGCGCGCATTCTGTGCTGTAGTTGGCGCACTATTGGCACTCCAGGGCCGCGTATTGTGACTCTCCCGCCTCTTTTCAGCGGCGTTTGGTGTCCCCGGGGGCCGTTTGGCGAGGCCTCTTCCCGTGTAGGCCGCAGACAATTGTCACACTTTTCCCACCGTTCTGCCTTTACCGTCCCGTCCCCGACGTTGGCTGGTCCGCCTTCCGCCTCTTGCCTCCGGTTTTGGCTTTCCAGGGCTTTTTCACCTGTTTTTGTGTCTTTGCCCCTGGTTTTCTTGGTTTTTGTGGTTTTTGGTGATGTTGTTTGGGGTGGGTGGGGTGTGGTGTTTAGGTGGTTGGGTTGTTTGTGGGGTTTTTGCTTTGAGTCGGGCGGAGCCCGGCTCTTGGAGACGTCGCGAAGCGGGCTTTACGAGTGGTTGGGATGTTCTGAGCGGATGGGATGTGTGTGGTTGGGCTGGGAATGTGGGTGTTTTGGGGTGGTGGTGGTCGTAGGCGGGGCCGGGAGGCTGTGGGGGTGTGGGTCGGGCCGGGGGCGTGGTCGGTCCTGTGGGGGGCTGGGGTTGGTAGAGATGGTGCCCGCGCGTACGCGCGCGGGGGGTGGGGCTGTACGGTAGGCCGTGCCCGGGAAGCCGGGCGTCCCCGGTGGGCCGTACGTGAGAAGGCTGCTCGAGGGGCGCGGAGCGCCCCGTGGTGGTGGTGGGAATGGGGGTCCATGGGACCGAGATTGAGGAACTCGATCTGAGGGGTTGACTTTCTTGAGAGGGGCCTATACGCTGCCTAAAGCAAACCTGAAGAGAGAGCCGGAACTTTGGTGCTCGAGGAGGGTTTGGGTAGGTAGTCGCAACACTAAGGGGAATCACCACAAGACCGCAGTGGGGATGCACAGTAGGGTCAACTAGGAGAGCGGAGACGGATACTGGAGTCAGGGGACATCATTGAGTCACGTCGGGGCTGAGTCGATGCGCAGAGCGCAGACTCAGGGTTCCGGTGGGGACGAGCTTTGATCTTGATGGGTGTGAGTCATCTTGATGGGTGATAAACGCGTGGTGGCGGTTGACTGCTGTTTTGCAGTTAGCGGCAACTCAACGCAGTTGAGGAGAATGGAACAAACTTGAAGCGACAGTCACAACAGGGGAACACCAGGGTTGGGGGACAAGCGCAGGCCGAAGGCGCTGGCCGAAAGGGGGATTCGAGCGGAGTGAGTGTCTCCCCGCTTCGGTCCTTTGATCTTGCTGTAGTTAGCCGTGTGATGGGTGTGACGGCTGTTCCCGTTGACCCAGTAGTGCCTGTAATCAACCCTGCTTCTGCCTTTAGCAAGCTTACGGGTGTCCCGGCGAGCCATCAGGCGAGCACTGACAGAACAACTCCGGCAGCGGTCTTGATGGGTGAGACCGAAGTGTCCATAAGGCCCATTACCGCACAACCAGCGACAAAATCTTTAGGTTCGAGCGTCCCGGGCAGCCCCCAAACGGCGAACGACGTGCTAGACTTCAGTCATTCCTCCCCGCCGCAGGGCTTCGGCCTCGTTGGCGGGGAACCTTTTTATGGGGGTCTCGAGAACAACGATCGCGGTGTTCATCGACTGGCAGAACGCCTACAGGGCGGGACGCCGGGCCTTCGAGCTGGACGATCAGGGCAACGAGCGGGGCAACTTCAGCCCGTTGCAGCTAGGTCGGATCCTCGCCGCGGGCAACAAACGGGGCAAGGCGGGTCAGCTGGTCCGGGTGGAGATTCATCGGGGGCTGCCGAGCCCTGCCAAGGACCCGATCGGTCATGGGGCGAATCGGCGGCAGGCCGCCGCCTGGGTCAAGGAGGGCGGGTCGTTGGTGATCCCGCGGCTCCGGTCATTGCGCTATCCGTCTCGGGACGCGCCGAATCAAGCGCCGGTCGAGAAGGGCATCGACGTACAGCTGGCATTGGCCGTGGCCGAGACGGCGCTTACGGAAACGGCGGACGTCGCGATTCTGTTCACGCACGACACGGACTTAACGCCGGCGATCGAAATGGTCGCTCGACTCAAGGGGCCACGTCGGATCGAGACGGCGGGTTGGGCGAGCGGCAACTATGTACAGCGTCTCCGGCAAGTGCGGGGAGTGCACCACCACGCGATTACTCGGAAGGTCTTCGACCGGGTGGAGACACGGGTCAACTACGCGCACGACCCGAAGAAGTAACGCAAACGCCGACAGATCAGAACCTGGGTACAACCACCCACAGCTGCCGGCAAGCTAACAACGCTGCGGGTGACCGGGACCTATTTGGCGTAGCTGGACTCCCAGCTGCCGTTGACTCCAGGTCGACTGGCCAACATAGGAGATGGGCCCGAACAAGCCCGTCACACCCATCAAGAACGATGGTGTGCCAAGAACCCGGGCGGGCTAACGCCCCCGCCCCGGGAAGTGACCGCTTTTCTGCCACAAACCCCCTGCTTTCTGATACACTCCTTGGAGGGTCAGATTCGACACTGGAGAGGGTCGTGCAGAGCACAACACCGGCAGCATGGGGGACACACAGCGAGCCCTTCGCGGCGAGCGCTACTACCCCATGTGTACGGATCTCGATGGGCAAGAACGTGCCTTTTCGCTTGACCTCTGGGGCCGGTAATGAAACCCGCTTCTCTGACCTTTTGATGGGTGTCCCAAGCAGTGCTGAGACTGCAGTTTTGCTGTTTTCTCAACCCTGCCTTTATCACCCCGAGCACACCGAGCTTCACTCAACCTGTACTACTCAAGGAGCTAACATGAGTATAAAAATGTATAAAGCATTGTGTGGTCAAGTTGAGATTGCTAGGTAATGGGCGGGGTAAGAGGAGGAGCAGAAGTGAAACCCACTGAGCAAATCGCGACCACGGCACGCCGGCCACAGCGCGGGTTCGTCGCGACGCTCCGTGGCCTCTTCGGCGTCAGAGGGACTGGTGCGTCCACTTCGAGGGAGATGAAAGGAACCGGTGCGCCTTCATCTCCTCACGTCAAAGGGACCGGCGCGTCCAACCCACCTGCCCACCCCCGACCCTACGCTGCGCTTGGGACGGAATTTTACCGCCGCCTTGGGACACTTCTCGCCTCCGTCTCCCTCCTGGCTGGGATCTTCGTCGCCGCCACCCCCACCCCTGCCCTCGCCGCCGCCCCCGAAACCCCATTCACCCGCGCAGCCAAGTCGATCACGGGCACGACGGCGGTGCTTCACGGTGAATTGAACCCGAAAGCCGCGGATCCTCTGGCTCCTCTCGAAACCGAGGAATACCAGTTCGCGTATGCGCCGTCCTCTTCGGAATGCACGGCCGCAGGTGGTGTGGTTACGACGCCGGCGATGGCGTTGGGTGAAAAAGAAGAAAAAGTATCCACCACACCGCCGGTGACCGGTCTCGAGGGCAGCACCGAATACGCGTTCTGCGTGGTCGCGATCAACACTCCTTTTGGGGGATCCGCCGAACCCTCCTCGCCCCCCGCTGCGCCCTTGACCTTCAAGACGCTTGCCGCCAAGCCGGCTGTTGTCGTGGGTAGCGAGAAAACGTCCGCGGTGACGCCGGTCAGCGCGACGTTGGAAGCGGAAGTCAATCCTGAGAACCAGCCCACGACTTCGTGCGTGTTTGAATACGGCGAAACTTTGCCGTCTGGCAAGAGCGCGCCGTGCGCGCCATCGACCATTGAAGGCCCCACTGTTCAGGGCGTCAGCGCCAACATAAGTGGCCTTAACGCGAACAAGACCTACCATTACCTCCTCGTCGTGAAGAATGCGACGGGTGAAGCCGAAGGCACTGGGGAATTCACAACACCGGTCGCGGAAGCCCCGAAGGTCGAAAATGTGCATGGCGGCTCGGTCACGCCGTTCGCGGCGAGCTTGGAAGCGGAAGTCAACCCGGAGTATCAGACCACCTCGTGCGAAATCGAATGGGGTAAAGTCGTCAGCGAACACAAGGAAAACTGTGTGCCCCCGACCCTGCAAGGGTCCGGCAACCAGGGCGTGTCCCTGCCGGTGAAAGGGCTGGAACCGAGCAAGACCTACCACTTCCGTGTCGTCGCCAAGAACGCGACCGGCGAAAATCCCCCAGCCGAAGGGGAATTCACGACGCTGCCCAAAGAAGCCCCGACCGTCGGAAACGTGCACGCCTCGGAAGAAACACCGTTCTCGGCGACCATCGACGCGGAAGTCAACCCGGAGTTCCAGACCACCTCGTGCGAGATCGAATGGGGCGAAGTCGTCACCGAACACAAGGAACCATGTGTGCCCTCGACCCTCGAAGGGTCCGGTAACCAGGGGGTCTCCCTGCCCGTGAAAGGCCTCAAACCCGGCACGATCTACCACATCAACGTCAAAGCGGAAAACACCGCCCATGAAAAAGGCGAAGCGCCCGGGGAATTCAAAACGCCGGCCCTCGCAAAGCCCGTGATCGAAAGCGAAAGCTCCTCCCACGTCACCCCCTTCGCCGCGAAGCTCGAAGCGACGGTCAACCCCGAGTACCAGAAGACGAAAGTGACCTTCGAATACGCCGATGAAGCACAGGGCGGCGAAGAAGGTCTCCTCAAAGGCCAAGGCACGAAGGTCTCCGCCGCGGAAATACCGGCGCTCGGCGGTGGCCAACCCGTCAGCGTGCATCTCACCGCGTTGACGGCGCACGAAAGGTACTACTTCCGTGTGGTCGCGACCAACGCAACCGGCACGGCCGAGAACACGGGCGTGATCCAGAAATTCGAAACACTGCCCGCGGAAGCTCCCAAAGTCGAAAGCGAGAGCGCGGTGGCGATCACCTCCAACGACGCGCAGCTCGAGGCGCAGATCAACCCCGAGTACCAGGCCACGACGTACACCTTCGAATACTCGACGCAAGGAGAAGTCGGGGGAGCGCTCAAGGGCGCGATCGTCAAAGTCCCCGGCGCCTTCGTCCTCCCGGCGAGCTCTTCCGAACAGACCGCCGGTCCGGTGGACCTCTCAGGCGCGCTGGCGTCCGGGACGAAGTACTTCTACCGGGTCCTCGCGACGAACGCGGCGGGCACAACGGATGGACCGGTCGAAAACTTCACGACACAGCCCGCCCCCTCCGTCCCCACCGAACAGCCGTGGTTTCACCTGACCTCCGGCGCGCGCCCGACGAATCTGCCCGTGGGCGCCGGCAGTGGGACGAGCGAGGTGCAGGAAATCGTGGCGACCTCGACCGTAAACAACGGAGAACCGGTAACTTTCCTGGAAGCACAAATAGAAGGCAAATCAGTGCAATTCGATGGCAAATCGGTGGAATTCGCGACGGAACCGTGGCTGAAGAACTTTCTGGCAGAAAATCCGCAGGACGTGGGACTTATCGTGCAGCTGAACACGGCCAACCTTCAGCAGGCGCTGGAAGAAAGCGGGTATGGTCCCGTCACGGTCACCGAAACCGAAGAAGAACCGACGGTCGGCACGAGCGTCAAACACTTTTTCCTGAAAAGCCGTGGTTTCGCGCCCGCGCCACAGCTCGGGGTGTTGGGCTCACCGCCCCCGAAAGACACGGTGACCACCGCGGCGTCCTTCCAGGGTTCGCATATCACGGTCACGGCTGCGAACCTCGGCGACGCGCCGACGAGCGGTGAGACGACGATCGTCGATACGCTCCCCGCCGGCCTGGAAGCGGTCGCCGCCGAAGGCATTTCGGGTCTCTCGTTCACGTCGAACGGCACTGTGGTGCAATGCTCGGTGCAGTCGCCGCAGACCGTGAAGTGTACGTCCAAGGCTCCGCTGCCGCCGTTCGCTTTGATCGAAGTCGACATCGGCGTGAACGTCGAGCCGGCCGCCAAAACCGGTGAACAGAACACGGTCGGCGTCTCCGGTGGTGGCGCGCACAGCGTTCAGGTCAGCCATCCGATCACGGTCTCGGGTCAAGCGACGCCGTTTGGTGTGCAGAGCTATGAATTGAATCCCGAACAAGCGGATGGCTCGCCGGATGCGCAGGCGGGCTCGCACCCGTTTCAGGTGACGGGCACACTGCAGCTCAACCAGACCGCGGAAGGCGAATCGGCCGCGCTGGCGAAGGATGTGACGGCGAAGATCCCGCCCGGTTTGATCGGCAACCCGACGGTCTTCCCGAGGTGTACGATCTCGCAGTTCTTCAACCAGGCCTGCAAGCCCGAATCGACGCTCGGTGTCGCGATGATCACGATCAAGGAACCGACGGTCTTCACATCTGCCGAATCGCACGGCATCGGCACGTTCACGCTGCCGATCGTCAACCTCGAACCCTCCCCGGGGGAGGCCGCGCGCTTCGGTTTCAACCTGCCCGGGATCGCGCCGGTCTTCGTCGACATCACGGTCGGGACGGGCGCGGATTACGGTGTGCGGTTCTCCAGCAGCGATATCTCAGAGATCGCGGGGTTCACGGGCTTTAACGTGACCATCTGGGGTGTCCCGGAGGACGCGCGTCACAACTACACGCGCGAACATGCTCTGCAAGAAAGCGGGCTGCATGTCAGCGAAACCCCGGCCTTCCTGGTGATGCCGACGTCGTGCGCGAACCCGCTGCAGAGCTCGATCGAAGTCGATTCGTGGCCGGAACCCCACAATCGCCTGTCGTTCGGGAGTCTGCCGATGGAAACGCTCGATGGCTGCAACCACCTGTCGTTCGGCCCCTCGATCAAGGTCGCCCCGGACGTGGAACAGGCCTCCAAGCCGAGCGGGTTGACGGTCGACGTACACGTGCCCCAGACGACGGCGCTGAACCCGAGCGGGCTGGCGAGCTCGAACATCAGGACGATCAAGGTCAAGCTGCCCCAAGGCGTGAGCATCAACCCCGCGGACGCGAACGGCCTGCAAGCCTGCTCGGAGGGCCTCGTCGGCTTCGAAGGCTTCCACGAATATGAACCGGAAGTGAAGACGCCGCGGTTCACGGCGTATCTGCCCGGCAGCGTTCCCGCGCTCGCGGCCGGGGACAGTGCCGCGTTCGAACCGGGTGTGGACTTCTGCTCGGACGCGTCGAAGATCGCGTCGGTCAAGATCAAGACGCCGCTGCTGCCGAACCCCCTGGAAGGCGCGGTGTATCTCGCCTCCCAGGAACAGAACCCGTTCGACAGCCTGCTCGCGATGTACATCGTCGCCGAAGACCCGGTCTCCGGGTCGCTGGTGAAGCTCCCGGGCACGGTCTCGCTGAACGAAACGACGGGTCAGATCGAATCGACGTTCGAAGACAACCCCCAGCTCGCGTTCGAAGACGCCGAACTGCACTTCTTCGGCGGCGAACGCGCGCCGCTGTCCACGCCGTCGCACTGCGGCACCTACACGACCGAAGCGGAGTTTACGCCCTGGTCCGGCGAGACCCCCGTGACGTCGACCTCGAGCTTCCAGATCATCTCCGGCCCCAACGGCAGCGCCTGTCCCGGCTCCTCGCTGCCGTTCAGCCCGTCCGCGACCGCCGGCTCGAGCGATAACCAGGCGGGCGAATACACGCCGTTCACGTTCACGATGAGCCGCGCCGACGGCGAACAGAACCTCCAGTCGGGCGAAGTGAAACTCCCCGAGGGCCTCTCCGGCGTGCTCTCGAACATCGAACTGTGCCCCGAACCACAGGCCAACCAGGGTCTCTGCGGCCCCAACAGCCTGATCGGCGAAACCACGGTGTCGGTGGGGGTCGGCGGCCAGCCCTACACCGTCACGGGCGGGCGGGTGTATCTCACCGGCCCCTACAACGGCAGCGGCGGGTGTTCGACCCCGGGCAGTAATGGCTGCGCGCCGTTCGGCCTGTCGATCGTCAACCCCGCGAAGGCCGGCCCGTTTGACCTCGCCAACACGAAGACCAACAAACCGCCGTGCGACTGCGTGCTCGTGCGGGCGAAGATCGAACTGAACCCGCTGACCTCCGCGGTCACGATCTCCAGCAACCTGCCGGGCACGACCGATTCGATCCCCACGATCCTCGGCGGCATCCCGCTGCAGATCCAGCACGTCAACGTCACGACCACCCGCTCAGACTTCCAGTTCAACCCAACCAACTGCTCAAAGCTGCAGGCCGTCGGGGTGCTGCACGCGGCCGAAGGCGGCGTCGATACGATCGGTGTGCCGTTTCAGGCGACGAACTGCGCCGCGCTGAAGTTCGAACCGAAATTCTCGGTCTCGACGTCGGGTAAGACCTCCAAAGCGAAGGGGGCGAGCCTGACCGCGAAGGTGACCGAGCCGAAAGTGCCGCAGGGCACCGACGCGGACATCGCCAAGGTCAAAGTCGAACTCCCATTGCAGCTCCCCTCGCGGCTGACGACGCTGCAGAAAGCGTGTACCGACGCGCAGTTCGAAGCCAACCCCGCCGGATGTCCGTCCGCATCGGATATCGGGCACGCGGTCGTCCACACCCCGCTGATCCCCGTGCCGCTGGAAGGCCCGGCGATCTTCGTATCTCACGGCGGCGAAGCGTTCCCGAGCCTCGAGATCGTGCTGCAGGGCTATGGCATCAAGGTGATCCTCGTCGGCACCACCTTCATCTCTAAATCCGGGATCACCTCGACCACGTTCAAGACCGTCCCCGACCAGCCCTTCTCGACCTTCGAATTGACGCTCCCCCAGGGCCCCTACTCCGCGCTCGCCGCCAACGGCAACCTCTGCAAGGAGGCGAGCAAGCTGATCATGCCCAACGAATTCATCGGCCAGAACGGCGCCGCGATCCACCAGAACACGAAGATCGCCGTCACGGGCTGCAAGAAGGTCAAGACCCTCACCCGCGCGCAAAAGCTCAAAGCCGCGCTGAAGGCCTGCCACAAGAAGAAGAACAAGGCCAAGCGCGAAGCCTGCGAACGCACCGCCCACAAACGCTACGGCCCGGTGAAGAAGGCAAACAAGGGCAAGAAGTAAAAGTGCCCAGCTTCGAAGTCCTCCAAACACATCGCTCCGTGTGCCGTAGCTGGTTGATAGCTCCGCTCGCGTCCCTCGCCCTCCTCGCGCTCACGAGCTCCGCCCGGGCCGCCACGGTAATCCACGAATTCATCCCGGGGTCCTCGGCAGCGATCAGCGCGGGTGTCCCGGCGGGCCAGCCCGTTCACGGCCTCCTCAGCGGTGTGGACGCGATCGCGCTTGGTTCGGGGCACGTGTTCGTCGCCGAAGCGATCGAAGGGGAACAGGTTAAAGTCCAGGGCGGCAGCTCTAGGCTGGACCGTTACAGTGCGTCCTCGGGGCAGTTCGAAGCCCAGCTGGCGCATTCTGAAGGAAAGCCGGGGGAACTCGAAACGGGGAAGGGTGTCGCTGTTGCCGGTGTGAGCCATGATGTGTTTGCCGGGGCCCGGGAAAATGCGGCGGGCAGTCCGGGTGTTGTGGGTGTGTTCAGCGAAACGGGCGCCTTGCTCTCGACGTGGACTGGGAAAGATACCCCGCATGGCTCGTTTGGTCCTGGCGGGGTCCGGGATGTCGCGGTGGATAACGATGTTGTGGACCCGGCGGCCGGGGATCTGTATGTCGCGAGCTATTACGAAGAAGGCGGCGTTCATGAACCTGTCGTGGATGTGTTCAAGCCCGAAGCGGGGGGTGGGGAACCGGTGAGTCCGGCGAATGTCAAGCAGTTGACGGGGACGTGCGAACACATTGGTGAAGTCGCGGCGGGGGCCGGTGTGTGTGCGGTGATCCCGTTCAGCCAGGCCGAAAGCGGGTGGCGGTCGATGAAGCCGATGGTGTGCTGCTCGTCGCCGATGGGACTGTTGTCGATGTGTTTGCGCCGGGGACGGTGTTTGGTGAATATCTGTTTGAGGGTCAGATCACGGGCGTCCCGGGTAGCCCGGGTGAACCGTTCACGGGTGAAATCACTAGTTTGGCTGTGGATGGCGAAGGCGACCTGTATGTGCAGCAGGAAGGGGGTGGTGTGCCCGATCAGTTCAGGCTGCTGGGCGCGTCGGGTGAAGCCAGTGAATTTGTTGGTCATATCGCGGGGACGCCGGCGGATGCGTCTCCGGCGGGTCCTTTTGAGAAGGTGCGTAGTGTGGCTGTGGACCCTGAGGCGCCGCATGATGTGTTTGCCGGCGATGTGCGTTCTCAGCGTGGTGTTGTGGATGTGTTTGGTCCGGATTTGGCGGTGGCGTCTGTGAAGACCAAAGAACCCACGGGGGTGGGTGTGCGGGGCGCGACGTTGACTGGGACGGTCAACCCGGAAGAATTGGGTGCGGCTACGTGCAGGTTTGTGTGGGGTACGAGCGAAGCGTTTGGGAATGTCGCGGCGTGTGAACCCTCGGGGCCTTTTACGGGGAAGCTTCCGGTCGCGGTGCAGGCGAAGCTCGAAGGCCTCGAACCGGATACGACGTATTACTATCGTCTGCAGGCGACGGCGGGTGGGAATATCAATCCGGGTGAAGAATCAGAAGATCAGCATTTCACGACGCTTGGTCCCGCGATCCTGGCGTCTGTCACGGATCTCGCGTCGACGTCGGTGACGTTCGATGGGTCTGTCGACCCCAGGGGTGGCGAAACGAGCGCGTACTTCCAGTACGGGAGGTGCGGCGCGAGTGTGAGCGCCTGTCCCGCCAGTGGCTATGAAACGAGCGTGCCGTTGCCGCCGGGTGAAGCGCTCGGTGGGGGCCCCGATCCCGTGGAATTGGCTCCCCGGCATGTGCAGGGCCTCACCGCGGGCGTCTCCTATCATTATCGTGTTCTCGCGTTCAGCAAAGTCGGCGCCGGTGTAGCCGAAGAGTTTCCCGGTCTCGAACAGACCTTCACGACGCAGAGCTCCGGTGCGTTCGTCTTGCCCGATGGCCGGCAGTATGAGATGGTCTCCCCCGCCCAGAAGCGCGGGGCGCTGATCCAATCGAGGTTGGTGCAGGGGATCATCCAGTCCGCGGCGGGTGGGCAGGCGTTCACGTATTTCACCGATGAGCCGACGGAATCCGAAGCGGCGGGCAACGCGAACGGGGTGCAGGTCCTCTCCACGCGGGGCGCGTCGGGCTGGGGCTCTGAGGATCTCGCGCTGGCGCATTCCACGCCGACGGGCGGGACACTGAACTTCGGGGAAGAGTACCGCTGGTTCTCGGAAGATCTCTCACAAGCGGTGGTGCAGCCGTTCGGCGCGTTCACGCCCTGCGTCAACGCGCAGGGCGCGGCGCAGCCGTGTCTGTCCCCCGAGGCCTCCGAACAGACGGCGTTCGTGCGCAGCGACCTCGGCGAAGGCGCCGGGACCTACACCCCGCTCGTGTCTGGCTGCCCCGCACCGGGGAGTCCGTGTGCGCCGGGCGTCGCCGAACACGCCGATGTCGCGGCGGGCACGAGCTTCGGCGGCGAAGCCCCCTGCCGGCACACCATCACCAGGGAACAGTTGATCTGCGGTCCCGAATTCGTCGGCGCGAGCCCCGACGGCCGGCACATCATCATTGATTCGTGCCCTTCCGACGCAGGAGCACGTTGCGATGATGTCGCGTTGACCGCAACACCGGCCGGCGAAGGTGGGGGTCTGTATGAGTGGTCCGCGGGCCGCCTGTCGCTCGTCAGCGTGCTGCCAGCAAGCGAAGCAAAACAGCCCGGTGAAGCCGCGGGGACCGTGAACCTCGGGTACGGCGATAAGGCCGCGAGGCACGCCGTCTCCGATGACGGCTCACGAGTGATCTGGGAAGCACAATCAAACGGAGAACCCCATCTCTACATGACTGACACGGTGACGGGGAAGTCGGTGCGTCTCGATGTTCCCCAGCCGGGCGCCTCGGGCCTTGGAAGAGTGGAACCGGTGTTTCAGACCGCTGCGGGTGATGGGTCGAAGGTGTATTTCACCGACACCCAGCGGTTGACCGAAAACGCCGGCGCCGAAGTAGGCAGCGAAGGACGAAAGCGGGATTTGTATGAGTGTGAAATGGTCGCTGAACCCGTCACGGGGGAATTGAAGTGCGAACTGTCCGATCTGACGCCGTTGAGTGGTGAAGAACCCGCTCGTGTGCAGGGCGCTGTGGTCGGCGCGAGCGTTGACGGCTCGTGGGTGTACTTCGTCGCTGACGGGGTGCTCGAGAACAACGGGGTGCCCGTCCCCGGAGCCCTCCACGGAAGCTGCAACGAAGCCGCGACCGCGACCTCACCCGGCACGCAGTGCAACCTCTATGCCCGCCACGACGGCATCACAAGGCTCGCCGCGGTCATCTCAGGCGCGGACTTCCCCGACTGGGCCCTCAGCTCCGGGGAGGAACTCGGGCATTTGACCGCCCGGGTATCCCCGAACGGGCGTTGGCTGGCGTTCATGTCCCAGCGCGAACTGACGGGGTATGACAACCACGACGCGCTCAGCGGCCAGCCCGACGAGGAGGCCTACCTCTACAACGGCGAAAACGAACATTTGGCGTGCGTCTCGTGCCAGCCGACAGGCGCACGCCCCACCGGCCAAGAATACGGTCCCGCCAACGAAGGAAACTTCCCGCTCGTCGGCGAATTCAACATCTGGAAGAGCACGAGCTGGCTCGCGGCGGACCTACCCGCCTGGACGAGATACGGCATTGTGTCTGCCGCCCGCTACCAGTCGCGGTATCTCTCTGACAGCGGGCGGATGTTCTTCAACAGCAGGGACGCGCTGGTGCCGCAGGACTCCAACGGCACGTGGGATGTGTATGAGTACGACCCCGAAGGGGTGCCCGCTGAATCGGCGCACTCGTGCTCGTCTGCGAGCACGTCCGGCAGCGAGGTGTTCAGGCCCGCCCGCGCCTACGAAGTGCAAGGCCACTCAGGTGTTGAACCCGCGGGTTGTGTCGGGCTGATCTCCTCCGGCGGCTCCTCCGGGGAATCGTGGTTCATGGACGCCAGTGAAACCGGCTCAGACGTGTTCTTCGCCACGACCTCGCAGCTCTCCCCCAAGGACACCGACAACGCCTACGACGTCTACGACGCCCACGAATGCACGAGCGAATCCCCGTGCTTCCCCACGGCGGCCGCGCAGCCCCCGGAATGCGGCACAGCCGACGCCTGCCGCGCCGCGCCCCAACCCCAACCCTCCCTCTACGGCCCCCCGCCGAGCGCCACGTTCAACGGGGTGGGGAATTTGACGCCCGCGCCGGTCGTGAAACCGGCTGTGAAGAAGAAGGCGGTGAAGTGCAAGAAGCACTTCGTCAAGAACAAGAAGGGCAAGTGCGTGCGCGCCAAAGCCAAGCACAAGGGAAAGAAGTAAAAGTGCCCACCTTCAAAGTCCTCCAAACACATCGCTCCGTGTGCCGTAGCTGGTTGATAGCTCCCCTCGCGTCCCTCGCCCTCCTCGCGCTCACGAGCTCCGCCCAGGCCACCACGGTAATCCACGAATTCATCCCGGGTTCCTCGGCAGCGATCAGCGCGGGTGTCCCGGCGGGCCAGCCCGTTCACGGCCTCCTCAGCGGTGTGAACGCGATCGCGCTTGGTTCGGGTCACGTGTTCGTCGCCGAAGCGATCGAAGGGGAACAGGTTAAAGTCCAGGGCGGCAGCTCTAGGCTGGACCGTTACAGCGCGTCCTCGGGGCAGTTCGAAGCCCAGCTCGCGCATTCTGAAGGAAAGCCGGGGGAACTCGAAACGGGGAAGGGTGTCGCTGTTGCCGGTGTGAGCCATGATGTGTTTGCCGGGGCCCACGAAAAGGCGGCGGGCAACCCGGGTGTTGTGGGTGTGTTCAGCGAAACGGGCGCCTTGCTCTCGACGTGGACTGGGAAAGATACCCCGCATGGCTCGTTTGGTCCTCGCGGGGTCCAGGATGTCGCGGTGGATAATAATGTTGTGGACCCGGCGGCCGGGGATCTGTATGTCGCGAGCTATTACGAAGAAGGCGGCGTTCATGAACCTGTTGTCGATGTGTTCAAGCCTGAAGCGGGGGGTGGGGAACCGGTGAGTCCGGCGAATGTCAAGCAGTTGACGGGGACGTGCGGACACATTGGTGAAGTCGCGGCGGGGGCCGGTGTGTGTGCGGTGATCCCGTTCAGCCGGCCGAATCGGGTGGCGGTCGATGAATCCGATGGTGTGCTGCTCGTCGCCGATGGGACTGTTGTGGATGTGTTTGCGCCGGGGACGGTGTTTGGTGAATATCTGTTTGAGGGTCAGATCACGGGTACCTCACCGACCGAACCGTTCACGAGTCAAATAGTAAGTCTGGCTGTCGATGGCGAAGGCGATGTTTATGTCCTCCCGTCGAATAGTGTGCTTCAGGAGTTCAAGCTGCTGGGCGCGTCGGGTGAAGCCAGTGAATTTGTTGGTCATATCGCGGGGACGCCGGCGGATGCGTCGCCGGCGGGTCCCTTCGAGCAGGCGACCAGTGTGGCTGTCGATCCGCAGGCGCCGCATGATGTGTTTGCCGGTGATGTGCGTTCTCAGCGTGGTGTTGTGGATGTGTTCGGTCCGGATTTGCCGGTGCCGTCTGTGAAGACCAAAGAACCCACGGGGGTGGGTGTGCGGGGCGCGACGTTGACCGGGACGGTCAACCCGGAAGAATTGGGTGCGGCTACGTGCAGGTTTGTGTGGGGTACGAGCGAAGCGTTTGGGAATGTCGCGCCGTGTGAACCCTCGGGGCCTTTTACGGGGAAGCTTCCGGTCGCGGTGCAGGCGAAGCTCGAAGGCCTCGAACCGGATACGACGTATTACTATCGCTTGCAGGCCACGAGCAAAGCGACTGGTTATGTCAATCCCGGTGAAGAATCAGAAGATCAGCATTTCACGACGCTCGGCCCCGCGATTCTCGCGTCTGTCACGGAAGTCGCCTCGACGTCGGTGACGTTCGACGGGTCTGTCGACCCGCGGGGTGGCGAAACGAGCGCGTTCTTCCAGTACGGCAGGTGCGGCGCGACGCTCAGCACCTGTTCCGCCAGTGGCTATGAAACGAGCGTGCCCGCGGCGCCCGGTGAAGCGCTCGGTGGGGGCCCCGATCCCGTGGAACTGGCTCCCCGCCACGTGCAGGGTCTATTGCCGGGCACCGCGTATCACTATCGTGTCGTCGCGTCGAGCGTTATCGAAGGCAAAACAGAAGAATTTGACGGTGGCGAAGCCTCGTTCACGACGCAGGGCTCCGGTGCGTTCGTGTTGCCCGACGGCCGGCAGTATGAGATGGTTTCCCCGCCGCAGAAGCGCGGCGCGTTGATCGAAACGAGGCGCGTGCCCGGGATGATCCAGGCCGCCGCGAACGGCGAAGCGTTCACGTACTTCACCGACGAGCCCACCGAAGCTGAAGCGGCGGGGTACTCCCGTGGGGTGCAGGTCCTCTCCACCCGCGGGGGGGCGGGCTCCTCATCGTGGCAGTCACGCGACATCGCGACCCCGCACCAGCAGATCACCGGCGCCGGAGCGAACTTCGGGGAAGAGTACCGGTTCTTCTCCGAAGATCTCTCCATCGGGATCGTGCACCCCATCGGCGCGTTCACAACCACGATCTCCCCCGAAGCCTCAGAACAAACAACGTATCTGCGCAGCGACTTTGAAAATGGCGATCCGGAAGACGTTTGTACCTCGACTGCCGGGCATTCGTGCTACCAGCCGCTCGTGACGGGCTGCCCCGCACCCCCCGGTGTGTGCCCGCAGAGCGTCCGGGAACACGCGAACGTCCCCCCCGGCACGAGCTTCGGTGAAACCGGCGCGTGCCCCGGGCCGGCAGGCAACAGAAAGCTGTTCTGCGGCCCGGAATTCGTCGGCGCGAGCCCCGACGCCAAGCACTTCATCCTCTCCTCCCGTGCGGCGTTGAGCAGGACACCCATCGAAGTCAACGGGCTGTATGAGTGGTCGCAGGGCAGCCTCGCGCTCGTCAGCGTGCTGCCGGCAAACGAAGCAAAACAGCCCGGTGAAGCCGCGAGGAACGCGAGCCTCGGGTACGCCTACGTGGCCGCAAGGCACGCCGTCTCTGATGACGGCTCACGGGTGATCTGGGAAGCAGAACAGATCTCGGGACAGGCTCACCTCTACATGCGGGACATGGCGACGGGGCAGACGGTGCGCTTGGACGCGGTGCAGGGCGGCTCCGGCAGCGGAGGACTGCACCCGCGGTTTCAGACCGCTGCGGGTGATGGGTCGAAGGTGTATTTCACCGACACCCAGCGGTTGACCGAACACGCCGGGGCCGAAGTAGGCAGCGAAGGAGAAAAGTATGATTTGTATGAGTGCGAAATGGTCGAAGAAGCGGGGCAGCTTGCGTGCAGGCTGTCTGATTTGACGCCGCTCGTGGGTGAACAGCCGGCGTTTGTGCAGGGCGCTGTGGTCGGCTCCAGCGTTGACGGCTCGTGGGTGTATTTCGTCGCTGACGGGGTGCTCGAGAACAACGGGGTGCCCGTCCCCGGAGCCGTCCACGGAAGCTGCAACCAAACGGTGACCGCGACCTCGCCCGGCACGCAGTGCAACCTGTATGCCCGCCACGACGGCATCACAAGGCTCGTCGCGGTCATCTCCGGCGCGGATTTCCCCGACTGGGCCGATGACGCCGGCGAGCAACTCGGGCGTTTGACCGCGCGGGTGTCCCCGAACGGGCGTTGGCTGGCGTTCATGTCGCAGCGCGAACTGACGGGGTATGACAACCATGACGCGCTCAGCGGCCAGCCCGATGAGGAGGCCTACCTCTACAACGGCGAAAGCGAACATTTGGTGTGTGTTTCATGCCAGCCGACGGGCGCACGACCCACCGGCCAAGAATACAGTCCCGGCGGCGAAAACATGCCGCTCGTCGGGGAATTCAACAAGTGGGAGGGCACGAGCTGGCTCGCGGCGGACCTGCCCGCCTGGACGATCTACGGCTTCGGAATCGATGCTCGTTACCAGTCGCGGTATCTGTCAAACAGCGGGCGGATGTTCTTCAACAGCAGGGACGCGCTGGTGCCGCAGGACTCCAACGGGGCGTGGGATGTGTATGAGTACGACCCCGAAGGGGTGCCCGCTGAATCGGCGCACTCGTGCTCGTCTGCGAGCACGTCCGGGAGCGAGGTGTTCAGGCCCGCCCGCGCCTACCAGGCCGAAGGGCACTCAGGTGAAGAACCCGCGGGTTGTGTCGGCCTGATCTCCTCCGGCACCTCCTCCGGGGAATCGGCGTTCATGGACGCCTCAGAAACCGGCGGTGACGTGTTCTTCGTCACGACCTCGCAGCTCTCCCCCAAGGACACCGACAACGCCTACGACGTCTACGACGCCCACGAATGCACGAGCGAATCCCCGTGCTTCCCCACACCGGCCGCCCAGCCCCCGGAATGCACGACGGCGGACGCCTGCCGCGCCGCGCCCCAACCCCAACCCTCCCTCTACGGCCCCCCAGCAGCGCGACGTTCAGCGGGGTGGGGAACCTCGCCCCCGCGCCGGCGTGGTCAAGAAGAAGACCCGGCCGAAGTCCGCGCCGAACACCTGAAGAAGGCCCTCGCGGCTTGCAAGAAGACACTATCGCACGAATCCAGGAAGCGGCGGAAGGCCTGTGAACGCGCCGCACGAAAGCAGTTCGGCGCCGAGAAAGCAAAGAGCAAGAAGTAAAAGTGCCCACCTTCAAAGTCCTCCAAACACATCGCTCCGTGTGCCGTAGCTGGTTGATAGCGCCGCTCGCGTCCCTCGCCCTCCTCGCGCTCACGAGCTCCGCCCGGGCCACCACGGTAATCCACGAATTCATCCCGGGTTCCTCGGCAGCGATCAGCGCGGGTGTCCCGGCGGGCCAGCCCGTTCACGGCCTCCTCAGCGGTGTGGAAGCGATCGCGCTTGGTTCGGGGCATCTGTTCGTCGCGGAAGGCATTGGGGGCAGTAGTCCTCCGCTTTCCAGGGTGGACAGGTTCAGCGCGTCTTCGGGCGTGTTTGAAGCCCAGCTCGCGCATTCCGAAGGAAAGCCGGGGGAACTCGAAACGGGGAAGGGTGTCGCTGTTGCCGGTGTGAGCCATGATGTGTTTGCCGGGGCCCAGGAAAATGCGGCGGGCAGTCCGGGTGTTGTGGGTGTGTTCAGCGAAACGGGCGCCTTGCTCTCGGCCTGGACTGGGAAAGATACCCCGCATGGCTCGTTTGGTCCTGGCGGGGTCCGGGATGTCGCGGTGGATAACGATGTTGTGGACCCGGCGGCGGGGGATCTGTATGTCGCGAGCTATTACGAAGAAGGCGGCGTTCATGAACCTGTCGTCGATGTGTTCAAGCCCGAAGCGGGTGGTGGGGAACCGGTGAGCCCGGCGAATGTCAAGCAGTTGACGGGGACGTGCGGACACATTGGTGAAGTCGCGGCGGGGGCCGGTGTGTGTGCGGTGATCCCGTTCACCAAGCCGAAAGCGGTGGCGGTCGATGAAGCCGATGGTGTGCTGCTCGTCGCCGATGGGACTGTTGTCGATGTGTTTGCGCCGGGCTCGGTGTTTGGTGAATATCTGTTTGAGGGTCAGATCACGGGTACCTCGCTGACCGAACCGTTCACGGGTGAAATCACTAGTTTGGCTGTGGATGGCGACGGCGATGTTTATGTTCGCTCGGGAAATGGTGTGCCCGATCAGTTCAAGCTGCTGGGCGCGTCGGGGGAATCCAGCGAATTTGTTGGTCATATCGCGGGGACGCCGGCGGATGCGTCGCCGGCGGGTCCTTTTGAGAAGGTGCGTAGTGTGGCTGTGGACCCTGAGGCGCCGCATGATGTGTTTGTCGGCGATGAACGTTCTCAGCGTGGTGTTGTGGATGTGTTCGGTCCGGATTTGCCGGTGCCGTCTGTGAAGACCAAAGAACCCACGGGGGTGGGTGTGCGGGGCGCGACGTTGACTGGGACGGTCAACCCGGAAGAATTGGGTGCGGCTACGTGCAGGTTTGTGTGGGGTACGAGCGAAGCGTTTGGGAATGTCGCGCCGTGTGAACCCTCGGGGCCTTTTACGGGGAAGCTTCCGGTCGCGGTGCAGGCGAAGCTCGAAGGCCTCGAACCGGATACGACGTATTACTATCGCTTGCAGGCCACGAGCAAAGCGACTGGTTATGTCAATCCCGGTGAAGAATCAGAAGATCAGCATTTCACGACGCTCGGCCCCGCGATTCTCGCGTCTGTCACGGAAGTCGCCTCGACGTCGGTGACGTTCGACGGGTCTGTCGACCCGCGGGGTGGCGAAACGAGCGCGTTCTTCCAGTACGGCAGGTGCGGCGCGACGCTCAGCGCCTGTCCCGCCAGTGGCTATGAAACGAGCGTGCCCGCGGCGCCCGGTGAAGCGCTCGGTGGGGGCCCCGATCCCGTGGAATTGGCTCCCCGTCATGTGCAGGGCCTCTCCGCGGGCGTCTCCTATCATTATCGTGTTCTCGCGTTCAGCAAAGTCGGCGCCGGTGTAGCCGAAGAGTTTCCCGGTCTCGAACAGACCTTCACGACGCAGGGCTCCGGTGCGTTCGTGTTGCCCGACGGCCGGCAGTATGAGATGGTCTCCCCCCCCCAGAAGCGCGGCGCGCTGATCGAAACGCGGCTCGTGCAGGGGGTCATCCAGGCCGCCGCGGGTGGGCAGGCGTTCACGTACTTCACCGACGAGCCCACCGAAGCAGAAGCGGCGGGGTACTCCCGTGGGGTGCAGGTCCTCTCCACCCGCGGGGGGGCGGGCTCCTCATCGTGGCAGTCACGCGACATCGCGACCCCGCACCAGCAGATCACCGGCGCGGGCCTGAACTTCGGGGAAGAGTACCGGTTCTTCTCTGAAGATCTCTCCATCGGGATCGTGCACCCCATCGGCGCGTTCACAACCACGATCTCCCCCGAAGCCTCAGAACAAACAACGTATCTGCGCAGCGACTTTGAAAATGGCGATCCGGAAGACGTTTGTACCTCGACTGCCGGGCATTCGTGCTACCAGCCGCTCGTGACGGGCTGCCCCGCACCCCCCGGCGCGTGCCCGCAGAGCGTCCAGGAACACGCGAACGTCCCCCCCGGCACGAGCTTCGGTGAAACCGGCGCGTGCCCCGGCCCGCCAGGCAACAGACAGCTGTTCTGCGGCCCCAAGTTCGTCGGCGCGAGCCCCGACGGTAAGCACATCATCCTCAACTCCAACGCGGCGTTGAGCAGGACACCCACCGAAGTCAACGGGCTGTATGAGTGGTCGCAGGGCAGCCTCGCGCTCGTCAGCGTCCTACCAGCAAGCGAAGCAAAACAACCAGGCGAAGCCGCCAAGGGGACCGTGAACCTCGGGTACGGCGATATCGCCGCGAGGCACGCCGTCTCCGATGACGGCTCACGAGTGATCTGGGAAGCACAATCAAACGGAGAACACCACCTCTACATGCGGGACATGGCGACGGGGAAGTCGGTGCGTCTCGATCTTCCCCAGCCGGGCGCCTCGGGCCTTGGAAGAGTGGAACCGGTGTTTCAGGTCGCTGCGGGTGATGGGTCGAAGGTGTATTTCACCGACGAACAGCGGTTGACCGAAAACGCCGGGGCAGAAACAACAAAGCAGGACTTGTATGAGTGCGAAATGGTCGAAGAAGCGGGGCAGCTTGCGTGCAGGCTGTCCGATTTGACGCCGCTCGTGGGTGAACAGCCGGCGTTTGTGCAGGGCGCTGTGGTCGGCTCCAGCGTTGACGGCTCGTGGGTGTATTTCGTCGCTGACGGGGTGCTCGAGAACAACGGGGTGCCCATCCCCGACGCCGTCCACGGAAGCTGCAACCAAGTCGCGACCTCGACCTCACCCGGCACGCAGTGCAACCTGTATGCCCGCCACGACGGCATAACCACCCTCGTCGCGCGCCTCTCCGGCGCGGACTTCCCCGACTGGGCTGGTGACGCCAACGAGGAACTCGGGCATTTGACCGCCCGGGTATCCCCCGACGGGCACTGGCTGGCGTTCATGTCCCAGCGCGAACTGACGGGGTATGACAACCATGACGCGCTCAGCGGCCAGCCCGACGAGGAGGCCTACCTCTACAACGGCGAAAACGAACATTTGGCGTGCGTTTCATGCCAGCCGACGGGCGCACGCCCCACCGGCCAAGAATACGGTCTCCCCAACAGCGGAAGCATGCCGTTCGTCGGCGAATTCGGCATCTGGGAAAGCACGAGCTGGCTCGCGGCGGACCTGCCCGCCTGGACGAGATACGGCGGCCGGTCTGCCGCTCTCTACCAGTCGCGGTATCTGTCAAACAGTGGGCGGATGTTCTTCAACAGCAGGGACGCGTTGGTGCCGCAGGACTCCAACGGCGCGTGGGATGTGTATGAGTACGACCCCGAAGGGGTGCCCGCTGAATCGGCGCACTCGTGCTCGTCTGCGAGCACGTCCGGCAGCGCGGTGTTCAGGCCCGCCCGCGCCTACGAAGTGCAAGGCCACTCAGGTGTTGAACCCGCTGGTTGTGTCGGGCTGATCTCCTCCGGCGGCTCCTCTGGGGAATCGTGGTTCATGGATGCCAGTGAAACCGGCTCAGACGTGTTCTTCGCCACGACCTCGCAGCTCTCCCCCAAGGACACCGACAACGCCTACGACGTCTACGACGCCCACGAATGCACCAGCGAAGCCCCGTGCTTCCCCACGGCGGCCGCGCAGCCCCCGGAATGCACGACCGCGGACGCCTGCCGCGCGGGTGGGGGGGACCTTAATCAACAGCCCTCCCTCTACGGCCCCCCACCGAGCGCCACGTTCAACGGTGTCGGGAACCTCGCCCCCACGCCGGTCGTGAAACCGGCTGTGAAGAAGAAGGCGGTGAAGTGCAAGAAGCACTTCGTCAAGAATAAGAAGGGCAAGTGCGTGCGCGCCAAAGCCAAGCACAAGGGCAAGAAGTAAAAGTGCCCAGCTTCGAAGTCCTCCAAACACATCGCCTCGTGTGCCGTAGCTGGTTTATAGCTCCCCTCGCGTCCCTCGCCCTCCTCGCGCTCACGAGCTCCGCCCAGGCGACCACGGTAATCCACGAATTCATCCCGGGTTCCTCGGCAGCGATCAGCGCGGGTGTCCCGGCGGGCCAGCCCGTTCACGGCCTCCTCAGCGGTGTGGAAGCGATCGCGCTTGGTTCGGGGCATCTGTTCGTCGCGGAAGGCATTGGGGGCAGTAGTCCTCCGCTTTCCAGGGTGGACAGGTTCAGCGCGTCTTCGGGCGTGTTTGAAGCCCAGCTCGCGCATTCCGAAGGAAAGCCGGGGGAACTCGAAACGGGGAAGGGTGTCGCTGTTGCCGGTGTGAGCCATGATGTGTTTGCCGGGGCCCACGAAAAGGCGGCGGGCAATCCGGGTGTTGTGGGTGTGTTCAGCGAAACGGGCGCCTTGCTCTCGACGTGGACTGGGAAAGATACCCCGCATGGCTCGTTTGGTCCTCGCGGGGTCCAGGATGTCGCGGTGGATAATAATGTTGTGGACCCGGCGGCCGGGGATCTGTATGTCGCGAGCTATTACGAAGAAGGCGGCGTTCATGAACCTGTTGTCGATGTGTTCAAGCCTGAAGCGGGGGGTGGGGAACCGGTGAGTCCGGCGAATGTCAAGCAGTTGACGGGGACGTGCGGACACATTGGTGAAGTCGCGGCGGGGGCCGGTGTGTGTGCGGTGATCCCGTTCAGCCGGCCGAATCGGGTGGCGGTCGATGAATCCGATGGTGTGCTGCTCGTCGCCGATGGGACTGTTGTCGATGTTTTCGCGCCGGGGACGGTGTTTGGTGAATATCTGTTTGAGGGTCAGATCACGGGTACCTCACCGACCGAACCGTTCACGAGTCAAATAGTAAGTCTGGCTGTCGATGGCGAAGGCGATGTTTATGTCCTCCCGTCGAATAGTGTGCTTCAGGAGTTCAAGCTGCTGGGCGCGTCGGGTGAAGCCAGTGAATTTGTTGGTCATATCGCGGGGACGCCGGCGGATGCGTCGCCGGCGGGTCCCTTCGAGCAGGCGACCAGTGTGGCTGTCGATCCGCAGGCGCCGCATGATGTGTTTGCCGGTGATGTGCGTTCTCAGCGTGGTGTTGTGGATGTGTTCGGTCCGGATTTGCCGGTGCCGTCTGTGAAGACCAAAGAACCCACGGGGGTGGGTGTGCGGGGCGCGACGTTGACCGGGACGGTCAACCCGGAAGAATTGGGTGCGGCTACGTGCAGGTTTGTGTGGGGTACGAGCGAAGCGTTTGGGAATGTCGCGCCGTGTGAACCCTCGGGGCCTTTTACGGGGAAGCTTCCGGTCGCGGTGCAGGCGAAGCTCGAAGGCCTCGAACCGGATACGACGTATTACTATCGCTTGCAGGCCACGAGCAAAGCGACTGGTTATGTCAATCCCGGTGAAGAATCAGAAGATCAGCATTTCACGACGCTCGGCCCCGCGATTCTCGCGTCTGTCACGGAAGTCGCCTCGACGTCGGTGACGTTCGACGGGTCTGTCGACCCGCGGGGTGGCGAAACGAGCGCGTTCTTCCAGTACGGCAGGTGCGGCGCGACGCTCAGCACCTGTTCCGCCAGTGGCTATGAAACGAGCGTGCCCGCGGCGCCCGGTGAAGCGCTCGGTGGGGGCCCCGATCCCGTGGAACTGGCTCCCCGCCACGTGCAGGGTCTATTGCCGGGCACCGCGTATCACTATCGTGTCGTCGCGTCGAGCGTTATCGAAGGCAAAACAGAAGAATTTGACGGTGGCGAAGCCTCGTTCACGACGCAGGGCTCCGGTGCGTTCGTGTTGCCCGACGGCCGGCAGTATGAGATGGTTTCCCCGCCGCAGAAGCGCGGGGCGTTGATCGAAACGAGGCGCGTGCCCGGGATGATCCAGGCCGCCGCGAACGGCGAAGCGTTCACGTACTTCACCGACGAGCCCACCGAAGCTGAAGCGGCGGGGTACTCCCGTGGGGTGCAGGTCCTCTCCACCCGCGGGGGGGCGGGCTCCTCATCCTGGCAGTCACGCGACATCGCGACCCCGCACCAGCAGATCACCGGCGCCGGAGCGAACTTCGGGGAAGAGTACCGGTTCTTCTCCGAAGATCTCTCCATCGGGATCGTGCACCCCATCGGCGCGTTCACAACCACGATCTCCCCCGAAGCCTCAGAACAAACAACGTATCTGCGCAGCGACTTTGAAAATGGCGATCCGGAAGACGTTTGTACCTCGACTGCCGGTCATTCGTGCTACCAGCCGCTCGTGACGGGCTGCCCCGCACCCCCCGGTGTGTGCCCGCAGAGCGTCCGGGAACACGCGAACGTCCCCCCCGGCACGAGCTTCGGTGAAACCGGCGCGTGCCCCGGGCCGGCAGGCAACAGAAAGCTGTTCTGCGGCCCGGAATTCGTCGGCGCGAGCCCCGACGCCAAGCACTTCATCCTCTCCTCCCGTGCGGCGTTGAGCAGGACACCCATCGAAGTCAACGGGCTGTATGAGTGGTCGCAGGGCAGCCTCGCGCTCGTCAGCGTGCTGCCGGCAAACGAAGCAAAACAGCCCGGTGAAGCCGCGAGGAACGCGAGCCTCGGGTACGCCTACGTGGCCGCAAGGCACGCCGTCTCTGATGACGGCTCACGGGTGATCTGGGAAGCAGAACAGATCTCGGGACAGGCTCACCTCTACATGCGGGACATGGCGACGGGGCAGACGGTGCGCTTGGACGCGGTGCAGGGCGGCTCCGGCAGCGGAGGACTGCACCCGCGGTTTCAGACCGCTGCGGGTGATGGGTCGAAGGTGTATTTCACCGACACCCAGCGGTTGACCGAACACGCCGGGGCCGAAGTAGGCAGCGAAGGAGAAAAGTATGATTTGTATGAGTGCGAAATGGTCGAAGAAGCGGGGCAGCTTGCGTGCAGGCTGTCTGATTTGACGCCGCTCGTGGGTGAACAGCCGGCGTTTGTGCAGGGCGCTGTGGTCGGCTCCAGCGTTGACGGCTCGTGGGTGTATTTCGTCGCTGACGGGGTGCTCGAGAACAACGGGGTGCCCGTACCGGGAGCCGTCCACGGAAGCTGCAACCAAACGGTGACCGCGACCTCGCCCGGCACGCAGTGCAACCTGTATGCCCGCCACGACGGCATCACAAGGCTCGTCGCGGTCATCTCCGGCGCGGATTTCCCCGACTGGGCCGATGACGCCGGCGAGCAACTCGGGCGTTTGACCGCGCGGGTGTCCCCGAACGGGCGTTGGCTGGCGTTCATGTCGCAGCGCGAACTGACGGGGTATGACAACCATGACGCGCTCAGCGGCCAGCCCGATGAGGAGGCCTACCTCTACAACGGCGAAAGCGAACATTTGGTGTGTGTTTCATGCCAGCCGACGGGCGCACGACCCACCGGCCAAGAATACAGTCCCGGCGGCGAAAACATGCCGCTCGTCGGGGAATTCAACAAGTGGGAGGGCACGAGCTGGCTCGCGGCGGACCTGCCCGCCTGGACGATCTACGGCTTCGGAATCGATGCTCGTTACCAGTCGCGGTATCTGTCAAACAGCGGGCGGATGTTCTTCAACAGCAGGGACGCGCTGGTGCCGCAGGACTCCAACGGGGCGTGGGATGTGTATGAGTACGACCCCGAAGGGGTGCCCGCTGAATCGGCGCACTCGTGCTCGTCTGCGAGCACGTCCGGGAGCGAGGTCTTCAGGCCCGCTCGCGCCTACCAGGTCGAAGGGCACTCAGGTGTTGAACCCGCGGGTTGTGTCGGGCTGATTTCCTCCGGCACCTCCTCCGGGGAATCGGCGTTCATGGACGCCTCGGAAACCGGCGGTGACGTGTTCTTCGTCACGACCTCGCAGCTCGTGCCGCAGGACGTCGACAACGCCTACGACGTCTACGACGCCCACGAATGCACGAGCGAATCCCCGTGCTTCCCCACACCGGCCGCCCAGCCCCCGGAATGCACGACGGCGGACGCGTGCCGCGCCGCGCCCCAACCCCAACCCTCCCTCTACGGCCCCCCGCCGAGCGCCACTTTCAACGGGGTGGGGAATTTGACGCCGGAAGCGGGCAAACCTGCGGCAAAGAAACAGACAGCGGCGCAACTGCGAGCCGCCAAACTAAAGCAGGCCCTGAAACAGTGCCGCAAGGACAAGAAGAAGGGTAGGCGGAAGAGTTGCGAAAAGGCCGCGCACGCAAAATATGGCGCCAAGACCGCCAAGAAGCCCAAGGGCAAGAAGTGAGCGACTCGGGTTGCTTTGGGGTTTGTGTCAAGTCTGTGTCGTGACGGCTCGATCGAGAGTTTCGTCCCAGGCGGCGCCGCCGCTGTGATGGTCGTCTGGGCTCTGCGGGCTGGCGGGGCCGGGGCTGGCGATCGAACATCATGCGACGGGCGAATCCGAAAAATTCAAAGACTGTCCGTTGAGTAACGTGACGGTCGAAGACGCGGTCTAAACCGGTGGCGCCAACGTTTTTTAGGAGTCTGGAGACATCTAGCTCACATGAGGTGCACCTCCCGGAGGGACTTAATCGTCCAGAGCGGCTGAGAGCATAGGTGGTTCAGGGTAGGGCCAAGACCGAATGGTCGATCGCCTAATCTCCGGGGCTGGTTCGTTGGCTCGTACCTTCGGCGATGCCGCCGGTCGCGTTGACGGGTGAAGCTCCTTCGATCAGCCAGGCATTGGCGGCGATCGCCGCCATGATCGACACCGAGGGGCTTGCAGACGAGCTACGGGTTTGAAATCGGGACAGACGCTACCTACGGTCTGCCGACAGGGCTCGGGTCGGTCGGGGCCGCCACCACTCGTACCTCACGCTAATCGTGGCATTGAGCAAACTGGGTGGGTGGGGCTCTGGTTCCACGTATCACTATCGGGTCGTGGCCAGGAATGCTGCCGGTACGAGCTATGGGGCGGATCAGACGTTCACGACCCCCGGATATTCCAATCCGATCGTGCAGCCATTCACGCCACGGCTGATCGTGTCCCCGGCGATCGCGTTCCCCGTCGAAGTGAAGACCAGCAGTCCGCCGAAGTCGTTGACGAATGCGCCTCCTCCTGGAGGGTCCGGATCGCTCGCGAAGGCGTTGAAGGTGTGTGCGAAGAAGTCGAAGAAGAAGCGCGTGGGGTGCGAGCGCCAGGCCCGCAAGCGGTACGGCGGCAAAAAGAAGCACAAGAAGTAGCACCCGGCTCGTTGACTTCAACCCGTGGCGCTAAATTTTAGGTGCTGGGATCATCCTCCACCCCTCAGACTTGCGTCGCGAACACGATTTCGCCATCGATCCAATCGACCTCTCTAATCGCCTGACAGGCCGGAGGCAGCATGCTGACATCCTCCAGGCTTGCGTTGCGAACACGATGTGAGCGCCTAGGATGGAGCGGAGCGATGAAGGGCAGAAGGGCGCTCTGCAAGGAGCAGAGCTCCCGGTCATCAAGAACCCCAGCCAAGAACCCCCCTGAAAGGGGGGAAGGGAATTGGCCCGAACGGATGCTGACGGTCTCTCTTCATCGATAAAAGAAACCCCGAAGGGGATGAAACGTTTGTGGTTTGCAGAGACCCGAAGGGGGGGCCTCGTCGGACGAGGGCGTCCGGTTACCAGACATCGATAAAAACAAACCACGTAGTGGTTTGCAGGGACCCCGTAGGGTTGAAGCCTCCGTGCCCCCTCGTGCACACACGCGATGCAGCCGAAAATTGGTCATGGGTGGGTGTCCTCCGAGAGTGATTAGGGATAGGACTCTGATGACTCGAGGACGATGGACGAGCGGGGAAAGCGGGGATGCGTCCACGGAGTGGACCGGAGGATCAGCGGATGAGGAAGACAAACAAACGAGGGAGCAAAGACGAAGAGGGGGAAGGAAGGCACAAGCACAAAAAAAGTGTCCTCATACTGTTTTCGTTCGATTTTTTCCGCTTTGTCCTCAGAGTAGCTTTCGGTCTGGCGAGCGAGTGGTCTCCGTCGCCCTGTCGGATTCGGAACTCGACTGGCGCTGTAGCCCAATGGCTCAGCCTTGCAGCTCCTGAAGCTTTTCGCAGCTCTCGCCTAGCACCGCTTGCTCCGCGGATCTCCCGCCGTGGCGGGAGGACCCCTGCCACCCGGCTCCGTCGGATGGCTCCAGCCTTGTGCGCGACCTGAGCGCCGACACCACTTCGAATCTCGCTCGCACGCTTCGGCGCCCAGCTTGCTCACGTGTCCCGACTTACCGCCGGTCGACTTTCGCCATAGCTCAACCAGGCTTCGCCGCCACAGCGATTGACCTCCTTACGGAGTGTCGCGGTTGTTGTGTCGACGGCGACTCGTCCCACCCTGCTGCTGGTACCACCCCCCGGTACCGGCAGCGACAACGCAGGCCCGTCGTTTCTCTCCCTCTGCTCGTGACCACTCCGCAGAGGGGGAGACTCGACGGTTCTCGCTGGCGTTTAGCTGTCGCTCACCAAGCCTTGAGTGTCGACCAGTTTCGCGCCGATCGCCACCAGGGGCTGCAGCCCACCGCACACGCATCTCCCGCGGCGGCGGGAGGACCTTGCCATAGCCGGTGCGGCCCTAGCGCAATCGCGCCACCCTCAACGGAGCCCGGGCACGCAACCGCCGCTAACGCGCCAACACTGCCCTGGGGAATACGCGTTCACGCCAACTTGTGGTGTCCATCGCCAGCGTTCTGTCCCAATCGGATCACCCGCCGCCAGCCCCAAATGACGGCCTCCCGGCGCCCTCAAACACTGGTTTCCAAGCTTTCTCAATTAGACGCGCGAGTACCTGTATCGTCGCCGCCCCGCAGAGCCGTCTCACCCGATCCGTATGGTTCGTGGAGTTGGTCTGTTAGCTAGAGGACACGTCTCCCTCAGAGATCTCAGGATCCGGTTTGGGAGCCCCAGAGAGCGCAACGACCAACCACCCACAGTCCCAGCAGCACCACGTAGCTCCGCAGCAGCCCCATCGGCCTCGGCGCTAGCGCTGGACCTTGGCGTTAGTGCGGCTGGTGCTCCATCCGCGATGAGAGCAGGTCCGAGAGGCGGGCAGGATGGCCGTTGTGTCGTGATTCCTCGAGCGCGGCGGCGGCGATCTCGGGCAACAGATCGTTTGGCTCGGCGGAGAGTAAGCGCCCGACGCCGCGGATCTCGTGGCGGTCCAGGTCTTTGAGTAGGAATGCGTAGACGAGGGCGGCGGAGAAGAAGTGCCGGCGCCCGGCAATCCAGTATGCGGGCAGCAGGCCGCTTTCCTCCCAGGTTCGAACTTGCTTTGGGCTGGTGCCGGTGATGCGGGCGACCTCGCCGGTGTTCAGCGGGTACTCCCGGCGGCGTGTCCCGCCGAGCACCGTCCAGGGTTCGCGGATCATGCGAATCTGCTCGTCGTCGAGGCGTGCACGCAGGCCCAAGTCGATCGCCAGCGGCATGTCGTGCTCCGCGTCCTTGATCGCGCCATGCAGTAGCTGGCGTTCGGTCTCCGAGAGGCTCGGATCGGGCTCTGCGAGAATTCGCTTCTGCTCGTCCTGCAGGCGGTCGGGCGTGAAGGACTCAGCCCATTCGGCGAGCGCCCGGCGACCTAGCGCATCGATGTCGGTCCGATCGGCGAAGCCCTCGACGCGCACGCCATCGAGAATGTACCCGACGAGATCCGCGCGGAGCTGGGGACGGCCCTCGAAGGTGATCTCCTCGGCGGGGATGTTGGGTTCGTCAGATGGCATCGCTAAGGCTCCCTTTCAGAAGGCAGTGTAGCGCACACTAGGGGCTCGGCTGCGAGCGAATCGGCAGATACACCCCGGGGGAGTAGGTCCACGTGTCTTGCTCGCAGGCGGCCCAGCCGACGATCTGACGTCGAACATTCAGCTCGGTGTTCACCGGTGCGGCATACCGCCAGGCGTGCTCGCTGACGCGCTCGAACGTGAGCGCGCCCTCGACGAACACGACGGCGGCCCGGGTGCGGTCGATGTCGCGGGTGCCGTCGAACAGCGCGTTGAGCAGCTCTTCGGAACCGAGCGCCCCAGGTTGCAAGGGGGAGACGTACAAGCCGGGGTCCTTGGGATGACGCTCGCCGACTTCGTATATGCCGCTGGTGGCGATCGCCCGCGCCGCGGCGCGGGTCGTGTAGTGGAACCAGAACTGTCGATCCGAGCGGTTCCAGGCCAGCTCGGCTGGGTCCAGCGCAACGAGCTCGCCGTTGTCGGGTGTTCTGCGAATTCGCTCAGATGGCACGAGGCCACCATAGCCACTCGCCGGCGATCGCCGAGCCGCGCGTCCCCGGCCTGCTTGCCAGCAAGCCTCATCGCGCCCAGCCAGCCGCGCATACCACGCCAAATCGGCTAAGCGACGGCGATCTGCTGCCTTCGACAGAGCAGCGAGCGGAAGGTCCGCAGGCGTGGCTGGTACCGCGATCGGAACAGAAGCGTCCCATGCGCGGACTAAGGTGCTTGCCATGGATCGAACCACCTCCCACAGCTCAGCTGCCACCTCACCTGACGCCTTCGACCGCGACACATACCCCAAACCCCGACGGGGGTTAAACACAAAAGGCCCCGAACGTCTTCGGGGCCCACCGTGTGAGCTGTGACCGAACGTCTTCGGCCCTAGCTCGTACTCATTTTCGGTTCATACAGATCAATGTAAAGAACCTTTGAGTCTTCTCTGTTTGGTTCTTCGGCTATTTAGAAGAACCTTCACTAAGAGTACGCCCGGCTTGGGATGCTTCTGGTGAATGCAAGAGCGAAGACGCGCCAACTTCACCGAGATATCTCGGGAACTGTTAGTGAGCAGGAGTCGCGATTCAGACTAGCTCTGTCGTCGACCAGCACGACGGCACCGCAACTGGACGGTGCGCTTCTTCGACTTCCTTGCGTGACACGGCGATCGCTTTCCGCATCTGCCGGAGAGAAACCGTGGCGAGGATCACCGCCGTCACAGCCAGCGTCTGGAAATCAGAGAGATCTCCCACCAATGGGCCGTTGATCCCCTCAAGGGATGGTCGTTCCCGTTACGCAGGGTCGCGATAGTATCGGTGGGCTCGTGGTCGCTGCGATACAAACACGATGGCCCTAGACATGCTCTGCTTTTACAATCACCGCGGCGGAAACGCACTGTGAACAGGTCGGCCGTCCGCTCTTCGTCGGTGCGGGGAGTTGTCTCTGCGGAGGAGATGTACGAGCTGTACCAGAAAGGGGTGACGCTCGCCGAGGTTGGCAGAACATTTGGCGTCAGCGAGTCGCGTGTTAGCCAGGTCTTCAAAAAAGCAGGTCTAAAGGCACGGCCACCGGCGTCGGCGAATGTCGACGAGATGTACGAGCTATACCAGGATGGGGCGACGCTGAAGGAGGTTGGGGTCTGCTTCGCGATCAGTCCAACGATGGTGTTGAAAATCTTTCGCGATGGCGGCTTGCCCACGAGGCCACGATCCGGAGGGCAGAAGGTGTACTCGGATGTCGAGCTCCTGGACTGCCTGAAGCTCGCGGCCGATGCTCTGGGAGGAACACCGGGAAGGTACCAGTACAACGAGTATGCCCGCGCTCGGTGTTTCGCTGACGGTCGGCGTTGGCCCGCTTCCAGCGCCGCGATGTCGAGGTTTGGCTCTTGGACTAACGCTCTCGAGAGAGCTGGCATACCGATTGTAAGGAGGCCAGCTATCCGCACCTCGCCCGTCTCGAGGCTGGCGTCCGTGGAGGAGATGTACGCGCTATACGAGCAAGGGGCGACGCTCGAGGCGGTCGGCAAGGCATTTGGCGTCAGCGGCGCGCGCGTCAGTCGTTCCTTCAGGAAGGCTGGTCTAAAGGCGCGAGCAGCCCGGACATCAGCGGATGTTGACGAGATGTATCGGCTATACCGGGATGGGGCGACACTGGCGGAGGTTGGGATCCGGTTTGGTACCAGTGCCTCGAGGGTTGGGCAGATCTTCCGCGATGCCGGCTTGCCGAAGCGGCCTTCACCGGGGCGAAAACGTCTGTACTCGGATGTCGAGCTCCTGGACTGCTTGAAGCTCGCGGCCGATGCAATGGGAGGCACCCTGAGAAGGGACAAGTACCAAGCGTTTGCGCGCGCTCGGTGTCTCGCTGACGGTCGGCGTTGGCCCGCTCCCAGCGCCGCGATGTCGAGATTTGGCTCTTGGACCAACGCTCTCAAGCGCGCTGATATACCGAAAAAGGTGATCGCGCCGAAGGCAGCCCCACCGAGATATTCCGATGCCGAGCTGCTCGACTGTTTGCGAAGCGCAAGCCAAACGCTAGGGGGAGTAGTAACGGTCGCCGCTTACGACGAGCTCGGGCGCGGCCAGCGCCTGCCCCATGGAGGTCCCTGGCCTAGCTCCCAGACCTCGATCAAGAGGTTCCGCTCGTGGCGAAAAGCCCTCGAAGCAGCGGGTGTCCCCTATCGGAGGGCGGCAAGAGCAAAAGAAAAGATCTATTCCGACAACGAGCTGCTCGATTGCCTGCGCTGTGCAAACCAAGCGCTGGGCGAGAAGCTGGCAGTCTCGACCTACGACGAGTTGGCCGGTAGCCGGAGCCTTCCAGACGGGCGTGCCTGGCCTACCCACCACACGCCGATGAAAAGGTTCGGCTCATGGGTAAACGCCCTTAAGACGGCCGGCCTGAGCGACAAAGCGCCGGGGGGCGAGCGGGTCTATTCGGATGACGAGCTGCTCGATTGCTTGCGTAGCGCTGGTCAAGCGCTGGGTGAACAGCTGACAAGCGCCTCGTACCACCATCCACAGAACCATCCCATGCCCGGACTAAGGTGCTTGCCATGCACCAAATCCCCTCCCGCAAGTCGCCCGCCACAGAAGAACGCCCGACGACTGACGTGCTAGGCGCCTTGAGCAGGATCTCGTCGAACTCCTCAGCCGGATCCGACTGCATGACGATCGCGCCGCCCCACCTACAATTTTCAATGCCTCTTGACACACCTCAGTAAGAATAAGTCTTAGTCTTTGAGGAAATTGAGTTCCGTCCTACCCCAGAAGTACTTTGCTGTTCCGGGTTCAGAAACCCTCTTCATTTGTTTCCTCCTTTCTCCCTACCATCTTTCTCTTCTCCAACCTTTTTTCTCGCATCTCATCCCCTACACCCTTCCCTTCCCCAACCTTTTCCTTCGACCTCTCCTTCCTTCACCACAACAAGACTAAGTCTTACTCTCCTTTCTTTCGCACCCACGTTTTCCAGCACCTTTCTTTCCCACACATACCCTTCCTTCAGCCCTTCACCACCACAAGACTAAGTCTTGCTCTCTTTTCTCCCACCCCTGTTTTCCCCAGCACCTTCTTTCCTCACCCCTGCCATGAGAATGAGTTCCACTCTTTCCCACACCCTCCCCAACTCTCCCTTCTTTCGTCATCCCCGCACCCCAATGACCTACCCTTTAACCACGACCAAAACCCCGACCGTAAGGTCGGGGCACGCTGTAGCCCTGGCACCAATCGAGAGGTTCTGCTCACCCGCGTGCGTGCGCCGAACCTCTCGATTGGTGATCACTCGGGCACGGGTCGGTCGGATCAGGCACCATCTTAGGTCGGCTCTCTACCGCGCCGAGATGTACGCGCTCACCCATTCACGAGCGCGACACCTCCGCGCTGTAGAGAGTTTAGCCTCGAACCGGGAGGCACATGTGTCACTCATTCATTTATAGGCAATATGGCATCACAAACCTTTCTCACATCCTGACATATCACACGAATGCACTGTAACTCGCGCTTGCGACGGAACACGCGATCGGGTAAACCAGTGCTTACTCTTACGGTATGCGCATACCACATGGACACACCGTAGCCCGTACTTGAGACGGAACACGCGACCGTGAGTACCGTCCCAACTTCCTCTTGGGGTTCGCGCGCGTCTATATAACGTCCGTGAGGTTTCACCCGGCGTAGGCAGCCGCGTCATCGACAGGCGACCGAATAAAGGCAGATGATTTGAGCGACCGCCACCGCGCGATACAATCTGAGGTATGCCGAAGCTACAGATCAATTCGCCTGAGGCAAGCTCGCAGCGACGAGTGAAGTCCGAGTTCGCCTCCCTCAAGGAGTGGGGCGACTGGGTCAACGCCAACTGCGCTCCGCGCCGTGCGGACGACACTCCCGTGCTGATGGGACAGACCGGCCCGCGCAAACGCGCCACACCGGAGGAGCTGATCGCCTTCGTCAATGAACATCGCGCCCGGCACGGCTGGCCGCCATACGATCCGAGCAACCCGAGCGCGTGAGCGACCCCGACGCGCCGCCGCTGGATCCCGACGCACTGATCAGCGCACTTGAGCGCCATCAAGTCTCGTTCGTCGCGGTTGGTGGGCTGGCCGCGCAGTGGCAAGGCGCTCAACGTCCGACCAAGGATCTGGACGTCTGTCCCGCTTGGGATCGCGAGAACCTCGACCGAGTGGCGAACGCCCTGCGGGAGCTCGGCGCCCGCCTGAGCGGCTCCGACGCACCTCCCGAGGGACTCGCTTTGCCACTCGACGGCGTCATGCTCTCCCGCATGGAGATCACGACATGGCGCACCGACGCGGGCGACATCGACATCCTGCTCGGCATTCCCCGCGACAGTCGCTGGGACCTCGTCCGTTACGAGCAACTCCGCGAGAACGCCATCCTCCTAGAGATCGGCGAGCACACCATACTTGTCGCCGCGCTGGAGGACATCATCCGGTCCAAGGAGATCGCCAATCGCCCAGCCGATCGAGAAGCGTTGCCCGAGCTGCGCCAGCTGCGCGACAAAGCGATCGACAGCGATGCTGACCAGCCATCCGACGACGGGCCACCAGGGGACTGACAGGTGTCACGAACATACGAACAGACACGCGCAGCTAAGGCGGCCTACGAGACCGGCATGCTCCCCGATCCCGCGTGTGCCGATCGACCGGATGCTCGCGATTCGATGGACAGATACGTCAACAGATGGCGAATAGAGTAGGTGTTTGTGCTAACATACGCCTATGTACGCCACACAACATGATCTTGCCGCGACGCTTCTCGCCGAGATCGGCCGAAGGAGCGGGCTCAGCCAGGCTGAGCTGGCGCGCCGCGCTGGCTTCGATCGCTCGGTCCTGAGCGCTTATGCGCACGGCCGCCGGCAGCCGTCGGTCGCGGCGCTGGGACGCCTCGCGAAAGCGGCCGGCCTCGAGCTGGAGCTTGCCCCGGCTGAAGACGACGCGGCGACTGAGCACGCCGGGATGGTCCTCTCTCAGGTGCTCGACCTCGCCGGTTCAATGCCATACCGGCCACGACCCAAGCTCGAGTATCCGCCCCTGATCCGGCTGCGCTCGTGAGCGAGCTCGGCGATCAGCTGCTCGCCGTTCACCACGCGCTCGACGCAGCGGGCATACCCCACGCGATCGGAGGTGCGATCGCGCTCGGCTATTGCACGCTCGAACCGCGCGGGACGAGGGACGTCGATGTCAACGTCTTCACTGGCCCGGAGCGCGCGAAGGACGTGTTCGCCGCGTTGCCCGACGGCGTCGAGTTCAGCGGCCTGAGCTTGGAGCAGGCGGAAAGGGATGGCCAGGTCAGGCTGCGATGGGGGAGCACACCCGTCGATCTGTTCCTGAGCGTGCTGCCGTTCCACGATCACGTGGCCGCGCATGTACGCATGGTCCCGTTCGAGGGGCACACGATTCCGGTCCTCGGCTGCACCGCACTGGCGGTGTTCAAGGCGATGTTCGACCGCCCGCGCGACTGGGTCGACATCGAAGCGATGGTGCAGGCGCGGACGCTCGATTTCGACGAGGCGAGGCGATGGGTGCTCGAGATGGCCGGCGAGGATACTCGCGTTGAGAAGCTGACCGCGCTGCGTCGCTAGAACTCGTCGGGCTTGCCGCCGGCTGATCGAAGCGGTGCGCTCAGGCGGTCAGCCAGCGCTTGGGGTTCTCGGTGAAGACGGTGTGAAAGCTCTCGTCGTCCATCGCGCCCTGCTCGCGCAGCCATGGCACGACCTCGTCGAACACGAGCGTCATCGACCAGTTACGGATCGCGCCGCTCTTCTCGAACACGGCCCCGGCCTCTTGGGGGAACCAGTCGATCGTCGCGCAGAAGTCTTGGGAGATCATCAGCCGCTCCGCATGCCCGCGGCGCAGCAGCTCGGCGGTGTTCAAGGCGATGTTCGACCGCCCGCGCGACTGGGTCGACATCGAAGCGATGGTGCAGGCGCGGACGCTCGATTTCGACGAGGCGAGGCGATGGGTGCTCGAGATGGCCGGCGAGGATACTCGCGTTGAGAAGCTGACCGCGCTGCGTCGCTAGAACTCGTCGGGCTTGCCGCCGGCTGATCGAAGCGGTGCGCTCAGGCGGTCAGCCAGCGCTTGGGGTTCTCGGTGAAGACGGTGTGAAAGCTCTCGTCGTCCATCGCGCCCTGCTCGCGCAGCCATGGCACGACCTCGTCGAACACGAGCGTCATCGACCAGTTACGGATCGCGCCGCTCTTCTCGAACACGGCCCCGGCCTCTTGGGGGAACCAGTCGATCGTCGCGCAGAAGTCTTGGGAGATCATCAGCCGCTCCGCATGCCCGCGGCGCAGCAGCTCGGCGGCGGTCGCGTTGCGCTTCTGAATCGGCAGGTACATCTCAAGGCCATAGCGGTCGAGGCCGACATAGACGCCCTGCTCGATCAGGCCCTCGATGTAGGTGACCTCATCGGTGTCGCCGCAGTGGGCGATCTGCACCTTGGCCATGTTCACGCCCTCCTCTTCGAAGATCGCGGCCTGGCGCGGGCCGGTGCTGGCGGCTGGCATCGAGTGGGCCATGATTGGCGCGCCCGTCTGCAGGCTCGCGCGTGCGCACGCGCGGTGAATCTTCTCCACGTTCTCGGTCACACCCGCCGCGTCGGCCGCGCACTTCAGGAACGCCGCTTTGATGCCGGTGCCCTGGATGCCGGTTTCGATGTCCTCTACGAAGTGGTCGGCCATCACATCGATGTCGCGGCTCTGGAAGTAGTGGGGCAGGTAGTCGTAGCTGTAGATCCCCGTGCAGGCCACGATCTGCACGCCCGTCTCTTCGGCCACGCGCTTCATGAAGTTCACGTCGCGCCCGCCGAACATCGCCGTCGGGTCGACGATCGTGCGCACGCCGCGGTCCTTGGCGCCGTTCACGGCCACCAAGGCCGCGTCGAGCTCTAGCTGCTCGTCGTAGCGGTCCGGCCACTGCTCCGCGACGGCCTCGTCGCGGAAGCGCACGTGCTCGTGCACGAGCGTCAAGCCGAGCTCCTGCGCGTCGACCGGTCCCTGGACGGTATGTACGCTGCCCATTCAGCTCTCCCTCTCCTGTAAATGATCGCAGCTACCGGTCAGGCATGGACAAGTGTCCTGTCGCTCGCGTCCATCACCTCGGGCTCGCCCCCGGCTCTGACCCACCTGCGGCGCAGGTGCTTGGCGTCTGTTGTCTCGCCATGGCTTGAAACCCACCTGCGGATCGGCTCACGCACCAGCTCGAGATCGCCTCCCGCCTCAAGCCACGCGCCATAGATGAACCGCGCACTGTTCATCGCCGCGTGAGACGCGAGCCATTTACCTATCGGCTCGCGCACTGATTCCAGATCGCCCTTGGCTTCCAGCCAAGACGGGTACACAAATCGCGCCTCAGGACGCTGGCCATGGCGTCTTAGCCAGGAGCCGATTGGTCCTGAAACCGGCTCGAGCTCTCCGCCTGCGTCGAGCCACGCCTTGTAGACGAAGCGCGCCTCAGAGGCCTCGCTGTGCTTTTCAAGCCAGGCGCTGACCGGTCGCGCGACGAGCCCGCGCTCACCGTGGGCGCCGAGCCATGCCGGATACACAAAGCTCGCGGGCATCGTCTGGGCATGAACCGCGAGCCAAGCCCGGACCGGCTCGCGCACGAACTCGCGCTCACCACCGGCGTCCAGCCACGCCCGGTACACGAACTGCGCCTCTATCGCATTCCCATTGCATGAAAGCCAGCTTCTGACGGCCTCGCGCACCAGCTGCGGATCGCCCCCGGCGTCGAGCCACGCCGCGTACAGGAACTGTGCGCTGAGCGCGCGCGCATGATGCCTCAGCCAGGAACGCAGCGGCTCGCTGAATGGGGCGAGCTCACCCTTGCGGGCAAACCAGGCTGAGTAGACAAACTGCGCCTCGAAGATCTCGCCATGGAGCTTTAGCCAAACGCGGATCGGCTCATAAACCATCGCGGGCTCTCCGCCTGCGTCGAGCCACGCCTTGTACAGGAACTGGGCCGTCTCTTGGTTGCTGTGACGTTCGAGCCACCGCCGCACGGGCAGGCGAACGAGCGCGGGCTCACCGTGGGCCTTCAGCCATGCCGAGCAGACCGACTCAGCGCTCCTGCGCCCGGCGTGCTGCTGCAGCCAGGCGCGCAGCGGCTCACGCACGAACGCGAGCTCACCACCGGTATTCAGCCACTTCTCATACAGGAAGTCTGCGTCCTCGCGGTTACCGTGCTGTGCAAGCCATTTGCGGACCGGCTCGCGCACGAACTCGCGCTCGCCACCGGCGTTCAGCCACGCCCAGTACACGAACCGCGCGTTAGTCGCGCACACATTGCGCGAAAGCCAGGCACGGATCGCCTCGCGCATGAACTCCAGCTCACCCCCGGAGTTCAGCCACGCTTGATACACGAAGCTCGCCTCGGTCTTTGTGGCGTTTGCTCTGATCCATGTGCGGATCGCTTCCTGCACGTGACCGGGCTCGCCGCCTGCGTCCAGCCATGCGCTGTACAGGAAGACAGCCCCGATCTCCTGAGCATGAGCTGAGAGCCACGCCCGGGTGGGCTCGCGTACGAAATCCAGCTCTCCGCCTGCGTCGAGCCACGCCTTGTATACGAAGTGCGCCTTGCTCGCGTCCCCATTGCACGCAAGCCATCTGGAGATTGGCTCGCGCACCAGCTCCAGATCGCCCTTGGCCTCCAGCCAAGCCGGACAGACAAAGGCTGCCTCTGGGGACAGGGCGTGCTGTTCTAACCATCTCCTGATCAGCTCGCGCACCAGCGCGGGCTCACCACCGGCGTCCAGCCACGGCTTATAGACAAAGCTCGCGGTGTCCAGCGTCGCATGCGTCTGCAGCCAGCGCTGGATCTGCTCACGCACCGGGCCAAGCTCGCCCCCGGCGTCGAGCCACGCCTTGTAGACGTACTGCGCCTCGGCGATCCCGCCATGGTGTGTTAGCCAAGCGCGGACCGGCTCTGAAACCAGCGCGGGCTCTCCGCCTGCGTCGAGCCACGCCTTGTAGACGAACTGCGCGCTGGGATTCTCGGCATGCATTTTTACCCAGGCCCGTAGCGGCTCGCGCACGAGACCCGGTTCTCCGCCTGCGTCGAGCCCGCCTTCGCGTTCTCTGAAACCCCGTCGCCGTGGTGGAGTATCACGGCGGGCTCCCGGCCAACCGACCTGCGTCCGGGTCACGGCGCGAACGAGGTGCAGAAGGTGACCGTGTCCAAGGCGACCGGGGGAGAATTCGCCCTCTTCAATCCCATCGAGCTGTTCGGCTCTGGGGGCACGGAAGGCTTCACGATCCTCAAGTGGGACGCCACCGCGGCGGAAGTTCAGACGGGCCTCGAATCCATCTATGGCGCAGGCAACGTGCAGGTCACCCGCGGGCCGGGCTCGACCCCTCCGGCGCCCAGCGAAGAAACCTGGTCCTATGTGGTCACGTTTACCGGGACGCGCGGTGATCAACCGGTCGAATCGACAGAACTGATCGCCGCAGACGGCGAAGTGACATCGCCGCCGTTCAACGGTTCGACCAACCTCGAAGGTGTCGAAAACAGTGTGAACGCCGAAGAGATCACCAAGGGCTCCCCCGACGGGCAGCTCGTCGTCGAAGCCGAGAACGTTGGCGACGCCGAAGCGACGGGGCTCGTGACTGTCACAGACACGCTGCCCGAAGGCCTCACGGCGGTCTCCGCCGAAGGGGCTAAGGCGAGCGTATCACGGGGACTGCACGGTCCCGTAACTTGCACGGTCCAATCCTCCGGCAGGCGTGTCACCTGCACATACAAATCGGGAGTCCCAGCCTATGAACAGCTCGAAATCCTGGTGTCTGTGCGCGTCGAAGCCGGCGCGAGGACCGGCGAACTGAACAGCGTTAGCGTCTCCGGCGGTGCCGCGGTTGGTGTTCGCACCGCGACCCACACGATCGAAGTCCAGGGCACGGAAGCGTTCGGCACTCAAGACTACTCGTTGCTCTCGGAAGACCCGGGTGGCTCGGTTGATACACAGGCCGGGTCGCACCCGTTCCAGCTCACGAGTGTCGTGGACCCGAATGCCGGCTACAACTACGTAGAACCCAGTGTCGGAAAGGTGGGGGAAGAACACCCCAGCACCGTCGGCCTCGTCAAGGATGACATCGCCGAACTCCCGGCCGGGCTTGTTGGCAACCCAACACCGTTCGCGCAGTGCACCGACGCGCAGTTCGCCACGGTGCCGGTGCATGGTGCGGAAACAGGAGTATTCAACGAATGTCCTGCCTCGGCGGCTGTCGGTGTTGCTCTTATCCGCTTCTCGAACCTGGGCGGAGGCCTGGGGACGACGCAGGATGAAGCCCAGGCTGCGCCGATCTTCAACATGGTGCCGGGGCCGGGGGAACCGGCGCGCTTCGCGTTCAAGGTGGCGGGGCTCGTGCCCGTCTACCTGAACGCCTCCGTCCGCACAGGGGCCGACTACGGCGTCACTGTCAGCTCGCACGACGTCATCCAGCTGACGTGGCTGATGAGCGCCAAACTCACGTTCTGGGGTGTCCCCGGCAGTCCCGCCCACGACCATCAGCGCGGCTGGGAATGCCTCGAGGCCAGGCCGGGCATCTCCTGCCCCACATCCTCCGCCTCCGAACCGCCGCCGTTTCTGATCATGCCGACCTCATGCAATCAGCCGTGGGTCTCGACGCTCAATGCCGACTCGTGGGGGTATGAAGAGCACCTCGGCGAAGTCGCCCTACCGTCCAAATACGAACCCGGCTTCAAGCTCGACGGCTGTAACCACCTGCCGTTCAGCCCCTCGGTCAGCGTCACCCCGGATCTGCCGAACGCGTCCACCTCGACGGGCCTGACCGCGGACGTCCACGTGCCTCAGACGGCGGAGCTGAACCCGGAAGGCCTGGCCGAGTCCTCGGTCAAGGACATCACGGTCACGCTCCCGGAAGGCGTCGCGGTCAACCCGTCGGGTGGCGATGGCCTTGAAGCGTGTTCTGAGCATCTGATCGGTTTTGAAGGCGAAGGCGAATCGGTGACCGATGCGGGCGTGACGAACCTGCTGTTCAAGTCGGCGTTACCGGGTAGCTTCGGTTCGCCGGAATCGTTCGAGCCGGGTCTGAATTTCTGTTCGAACGCGTCGAAGATCGGTACGGCTGATATCTCGACGCCGTTGTTGCCGAAGGGCCAGGATGTGAAGGGCTCGGTGTATCTGGCGACGCAGAACGAAAACCCGTTCGGTTCGCTGATCGCGATGTACATCGTCGCCGAAGACCCGGTGTCGGGGACGCTCGTGAAGTTGCCCGGCAAGGTCGCGCTGAACCCGTCGACGGGTCAGTTGACGACGACGTTTGAAAACAGCCCGGAGCTGCCGTTCGAAGACGCGAAGCTCTCCTTCTTTGGCGGCGAACGCGCCCCCCTGGCGACCCCTGCGCACTGCGGCACCTACACGACCACGGCGTCGTTCGTGCCGTGGTCTGCGGAACCGGAAGACGAAGCGGCGGTCACGACCCACACCTCCGCGACGTTCAACATCGAACATGGCCCGAACGGCGGGCCGTGCCCGGGTCCGGTGCTGCCGTTCTCGCCGTCGTTGACGGGTGGTTCGACGAACATCAACGCGGGTGGCTTCACGCCTGTGACGACCACGATCTCTCGTGAAGACGGCCAGCAGGACATGCAGTCGGTGGTGCTGCACATGCCGGCGGGCCTCGAGGGGTTGCTCTCGGGCGTGAAGCTGTGCCCGGAAGCGCAGGCCAACGAAGGCACGTGTGGCCCGGAAAGCCTCGTCGGGGAAACGATCGTCTCGGCGGGTGTGGGCTCTGACCCGGTGTCGGTGACGGGCGGGAGGGTGTACCTGACCGAAAAATACGCGGGCGCCCCGTTCGGGTTGAGCATCGTCAACCCGGTGAAGGCGGGCCCGTTCGACCTCGAGCACGACACCGCGAACCCCGCGAACCAGCCGCCGTGTGACTGCGTGGTGGTGAGGGCGAGGATCGATGTGGACCCGCAGACCGCGGAGCTCACGATCACGACCGACCCATCGGGGCCGCATGCGATCCCGCACATGATCGACGGTGTCCCCGTGCAGATCAAGAAGGTCAACGTGCTCGTCAGCCGCGAACACTTCACGTTCAACCCGACCGGCTGCGCGCCCACCTCGATCACCGGTCAGATCGGCTCTGATGAAGGCCTCCTCTCCCCGGTCTCGGTCCCGTTCCAGGCCACCAACTGCGCGGTCCTGAAATACACCCCGTCCCTGGGCGTCTCGACGGTCGCGCACGCCAGCCGGCTGAACGGCGCGTCGTTGACGTTCAAGATCGCCTACCCCAAGAACGCGATGGGCAGCCAGTCGTGGTTCAACTACGCGAGGTTCTCGATCCCCAAGCAGCTCCCCGCGCGCCTCGGCACGATCCAGCAGGCGTGCCTGGCTGCGACGTTCGAACACAACCGTGGGGCGTGCCCGCCGGCGTCGCAGATCGGCCACGCGCTCGTGCACACCCAGGTGCTGCCGGTACCGCTGGAAGGGCCGGTGTATTTCGTGAGCTACGGGGGCGCGAGGTTCCCCGACGCGGTGATGGTGCTGCACGGGTACGGGATCACGGTCGAACTGCACGGCCACACCTTCATCGACTCCAAAACCGGTGTCACGAGCGCCACGTTCGAATCGCTGCCCGACGTCCCCTTCGAATCGATCGCAGTCACGCTCCCGCAGGGCAAGTACTCCGAGTTCGGCGCCAACCTCCCGCACGGAAGCTATGACTTCTGCGGGCAAAAACTGACGATGCCGATCGTGTTCAAGGCCTCAAACGGCCTTGAAATCCACCAGAACACCAGCGTCGCCGTGACCGGCTGCGGCAAAACGCTGACCCGCAAGCAGAAGCTGAAAGCCGCGTTGACGGCATGCCACAAACGACACGGCAAGGGGCGCGCCTCTTGTGAACGCGCCGCCCGCCGCGCCTACGGCGCCAAGAGCAGCCGAACCCCCAAGAGCAAACGATAACCCTTCCGGACGGCTTCGACCGCCGCTCGCTTTCAACGCTCATGTCGCCGACGTTCTCCGAACGTGACACTAAGTTAAAGCGCCGGGAGTAACTGTCAACTCGCTGTCTGAGCACATCCGCATCCGAGGCTTCCGATAACGTTGCGCCACTTCTAGGGAGACCGAGGTCCGATGGCACAACACCGTGCGGCTGTGTACTCGATCGCCGTGCACACCAAGCGCAAAACGAAGGACACCAAGCCGCTCGGCAGCATCGACGGTAAAGGCACATATCTCGGGGACGTCCTCGACGGCTACCTGTCCCAGTTCAACGGGGAGAGCCCGGACGGCACCAGGCGCGTGCACTGCGCCACACCCGTCAGCGACGGCGAGTACATCTTCCTCTCCTGCCGACACGGAAAAACCGGGGACGCCGCCGACATCGACAGCGCCCAGGGCGAAACCGAGTTCCACCAGACGCCCGAGCATGAGCACGTCCTGACGACCAGCAGCCTGTTCTACCTCCCGCGCGAGCAACGCCTGGGCTGGTGGGTGCTCCACATCAACGGCGGACGCAGCGCAAAGGCCCTGCTGCAGTCCCGGATGCTCTCGAGGTTCAAAGAGGACTTCGGCGAGGACGTCGAGGAGGACGGGCGCGGCCTCACGCTGAAGATCACCCCCGTCGTCAACGCGAAGGCCCTCGACGCCGCCGTCGCGCAGAACCAGGTCGAGAAGCTGAAGCTCCGCCGACTCAGGGACCCCGGCGAAGTCGAGGCGATCGAGCGCTGGGTCCCCTCCCGCGAGCAGCCCCTCGTCTCCCTGGAGGTCGCCGCGGCGGGTAGGGGCGGCCGCGTGCTCGTCGACCCCATCAGGCGCTACCTGAAAGGCGAGCGCGACGCGATGCAGGAGATCGTCGAGTTCGGCGGGATGACCTTCGAGGAGGCGAGCGCCACGATCGTGCTCCCCAACGGGAAAACCCGCACGATCAACATCCAGGCGCGCGAGGGCGGGCAGGCATACACGCAGAACCTTGAGGACATCGTCGTCGGCGACGGCGGCGAGCCCGTCGCCTCGAGCCTCGAGAAAGAGCTCCGACGATCTCTAGAGGTTACGCTTGGACAGACATGAAGTTCAGCGTCTGGCCCATCGTCCGCGACCACTACGCCACGCTGCGAAACGACGCCACCGGCCTGCCGCGGCCCCTTGACTACATCGAGTTCCTCGGCCTGCCCGCCGCCCTCGCAGTCGGCTGCGGGGTCGCGGACGTGCGCCTGCACGAGCTCGTGAGCGTCGGGCTGCTGACCGTCAGCGGCCTGCTCGCCGCGTTCCTCTTCCAGGTCATGCTGCAGGCCTCCCAGCGAGCACTCGACTGGGCCGACAGCGCGCCGCCGCCGGGGCCCGCCACATCCAGGCACGCGAAGTTCATGGGCGAGCTGGCCGCCAACTCCGGCTATGCCTCGCTCGTCAGCATCGCCGCGTGCACCGCGTTCGTGATCACATCCGTCATCTCACGAGCGCCGCTGCGCATCTTCACCGCGATCGGGCTCGCCCTCGCACTGCACCTCGCGCTCGTGCTGCTGATGGTCCTACGCCGCGTCTACGCCCTCACCCAGAACCGTCTGACCGAAGTCGAAACCGGCGCCGCCGCCAGCCGCAACGTGACACCCTTGACGCCGCGCAGCAGGGCCAGCTGAGCGCTGGCCGACCTCGGCACGTGCTCGCGCCGCGGGGCCCCATGCCACCGCTGCGTCGAGGCGATCGTTGAATCGGCACCCTCTGCAGAGAGCCGGGCGCTAGTGGTCGCCTTCTTCTTCGGGCTCGCCGAGCTGTCCTTCGAAGAGCCGCTCTTCGCGACCGACCGGTAGACGCCACCGGCGCAGTTCGCCCGCCATGATCTGCGGCTCGCTGGCTGCGTATGGGTAGGTTTCGCGCGATTGCGAGGAGCGCGTCGCCGTCTCGCTCGCGTCGTCGTAGAGGATCCTCACCGTGGGCGAGCCGTCGGCCGAATAGAGCTCATAGATCCGCTTGCCGGCGCGTTTCGACGGCGTGGCCGGCGCGAGCCACACTCCGCTTTCGCGCATCGCGCTCAGCCACGCGAACGACACGCTGACCGGCATCGCGACTTCGCTGCTCGGCGCCCCTGGCGTGTAGCGCCGCGTGATCGCCACGGTGCCGCGGCTCGTGCGCAACAGGTAGGCGTAGCCGCTCGAACGGGCGTAGTAGCGCGGGAAACGGCGCGTGCCGCCGACGTCTTCGCCCGCGTCGATCAGCTTCAGCGCCTCAGCGCCCGCCGGGTAGAGCACGATCGCGTGCGGGAACCGCGGCGAGTCGATCGCGACGCTGAGCGCTGCCGATGCGCCGGCTTTGCCGATCGTGTAGTACAGCGGACCGTCGGGGGTCATGTGGCCGGCGACATGCTTGAAGCAGCCGGTGGTGCTCATGTCCAGCTTGCCGAGGCCGCTGAACAGTTCGTCCAGTGCCGTGATCGCGCTCGCGGGGATGCCTTTCTGCGGTTCCAGCGCAGGACAGCTCCAGGAGCCCCGGTTTTCGCCTTTTGCCGCTTCCCCGCCGTTTGATCCGCTGCCTCCCGAGGACGTCGGCCCCGCGCCGTTGGAAGTCGTTTGCGAGCCTCCCCCCGCTTTCTGCTTGGCCGTGATGTGTGCGGGCGGCTTCCATTTCCCGGAGTTAAAGCCCTCGCCGAGGGCGATCAGCGAGAACGCCGCTGCCACCATGCTCACGAGTGCGGTCGTCGAGGCGACGCGTCGCATGCCGCGCAGCCGCCTGGCGCCGGCGTGGCGAAGCTCCCGTACACGACGGTCGGTGCGCGGCCCGAGAACCGGGCCTTCTGCGTCCTTGACCGGAACGCCGTTCCGGTCGGGCTCGTGGGGCTCCTGCTCGGGCTCTGGCTCGGGAAGCTCGGGTACGAGCGCCACGAAGCGGCGCCGCAGAAGGTGGCGCGTCACGCACAGCAGCACGAGCGAGGCGCTCAGGCCGATCGCCACCGCCTCCGAGGGTTCGGCGGCCAGCCCGAGGAGGATCACGGCAACCAGCAGCAGGCTGCGGGCGAACGCGGCGCGGCGCAGCCGCCGTGCGATCGGGTGCTCCCTCGGATCGAGCTGGCCGTCAAGCAGCGGCAGGGGCCACAGTCGCTGTACTTTCCAGGTTGCGATCTCGACGGCGGTGAGCGCCAGAATTGACGCCGCGGCCAGCGCGTCAAGCTTTCCGATGTAAAAAGTGAGGTGCTTCTCGAATGCGACGATCGCCGCGACCGCGGCGGTCCACGCGAGAACCTCGAGCGCCCGCCGCGCCGTGGCTGGGCTCGATTCGCCGTGGAGGTCTTTGGCTTCGATCTGCGGGGTCGAGCGCTCCAACGTTCTCGGTTCGGACTGTGAGCTTGGCGCTCGCGCCGCAGGGTCGGCAACTCGGGGACGGTCGATCCTTGGCGTCCCGGAGTTGCGATCTGTACGGGCTCGTGCCTGAGCTCACCGGTCCGCAACCGCCTTACGAGGGTTTACAGAGCGACGATGCTTATCTGATGGTTACTTGACGGGTAGCCCTATTTTAGTCCGCGGCGATACGGTAGGAGGCGAATCTGCGCTGAGATCGCGCGGGGTTCTCGCGAAAACGTCGATTTGCAGGGCTTGTGCTCCAGCAGCGTGCGCGGCCGCGAGCGCGCCGCCCTCGGAATCGACACCGGGTTCGCTCACCTATCACGGGCCGGGCAACGCCGCACCGGTACCACCAAGCACGACTGTCACATCCTCCTGCTCCAAGCTCACAGCCGCGCCCTCCAGGTCCTGCACACAGAAGCAGAACCTCAGCAAAGCCCTCGCGGCCTGCAAACGCAAATACCCGCACTCAAAGCCACGCCGTGCCACCTGCGAACGAAAGGCCCACAAAGCCTACGCCGCCAAACGCAGGGTGAAGTGAAACCCTCCGGTATCTGCGTGGCGCTGATCACAGGCGTCCTGCTGTCCATCGCCACCCCCGCCTCGGCGTTGCCGGCGGGCTTTGCCGGCAAGGGCACCGAAGCGGGCCAACTGGAAAGCGCGGAAGGGGTGGCTGTCGAGCAGAAAACCGGCGATGTGTATGTCGCCGATCGCGAAAACAACCGGGTCGACGAGTTCGGGCCCGAAGGGGAATTCCTGCTCGCATGGGGGTGGGGTGTCGCCGACGGGCACACGGCCGCGCCGCAGACATGCACGACGACGTGTTTCCGCGGGCTCGCGGGCACGGGCCCCGGCCAGCTCGACGAACCCCGTGGTATCGCCGTCGACAACGACCCCTCCAGCCCCTCCCGTGGCGACGTATACGTCGTCGAACCCGCCGCCGATCGCGTGCAGAAGTTCGGTCCCCACGGGGAATTCCTGCTCACGCTCGGCGGCAAGGTCGACAAGACCTCGGGCGCGAACGTGTGCACGGCCGAATCGGGCGATGAATGCGGTGTCGGAGAATCGGGGTCAGGCTCCGGAGAATTCGTCGCCCTGGAAGGCGGATCGATCGCGGTCGGCCCCACCGGCTCGCTGTACGTGGGAGATGAAAACCGTGTGCAGAAGCTCTCGCCTACCGGCGCCGTCGAACAGGACATCGCTCTGATTGGCGCCGGGTTTCCAAATGCGCTTGCCGTCGACTCCGCGGGCGATCTCTACATCCACAGCTTCGCACTCAGCGGCGTGCACGAGTACGAAGCGAGCGGCACAGAACTGCCGCCACCCCGCGATCTGACCGTCGGCAACTCCTCCTCCGTCGCCCTCGAAGAAGCCGACAACCTGTTCGTCTCCGGCGACAACCTGCAGATCAACGAGTACGACCCGTCTGGCACCCAGCTCACGAGCTTCGGCACAGGGATCAAAGGAGACCAGGGCAGCGCCTACGGCGACACCGCGAAAAGCCTCTACCTCCTCGTTGAAAAAGGCACGCACGTCGTGCTGGAGCAGCCCCACCGGCGCAAGCTGCGGTCCGTGGGGTCACGGGTGGCGACACGCGAACCTCTCCTACGAACACGGCATCTACGCGAGACTTCCCCCCGCTGAGCGGGTCCAGCGGATTAGGAGCAGTGACGGGATCGCCGGGCTGCATTGCCCAGAAGCTAGCAGGGTCCCCGGGCCCCCGAGCTTCCCGGATCTTGCAGGGCTTTCTGCCCCTCGCGGCCGGTGGTACCCTGTGCTCATGCAGGTCACCTATACAGCCGCTGGTACGCCGGTGATCGACCGTACTCCGGAGGAGTACGCCGCTCATCTAGAGCGCCAGGTGCGCAAGGCGACTGGAATGTCGGCCGCGGCGTTCACCGCGGCCTACCTTGCCGGTAAGCTCGATGACGCGGACCCGGCCGTCGGCCAGCTCGTCGGTCTGCTCCGTATCGGCCAGAACGGGCACAAAGCTGTCGCGTAGGGCCGCGCAGGACCTCGTCGATGCTCTGAACGGTATCCTGAACAGGACCGTCAGCGACTCGCGCTTGTCCGTGAACCCGATCGCTGGCCATCCCGCCGACGAAGCGTTCTTGGTGGCGAGGGTTGTCGACGGTGATTATGTCCCGCTCGAGCTGGACGGCACGGCAGCGCACCTGTTCGTACAGCAGGTCGTGGTGGTCGAAGGTGATCGCTGCAGAACGGAGTCCTATGTTTATCGGTTGCAGGCCGATGCCTCGGAATCCTCTTGGTTGATGCGCTGGGAATATTTTCGTGAGCCGCCGGTCGCGGACTATCCCTATCCGCCGGCGCACGTGCACGTCAACGGGACGTTCCCTGGTGGGGAGCCGATCGCTGGCCAGCACATCCCCGCTCCCCGGATGCCGCTGGAGCTCGTCATCCGGTACTTGATAAGCGACCGCGGCGTGAAGCCACGAAGCGAGGATTGGGAAGCAATCCTCGAAGACTCCGCCGCAGGCTTCGACACCAAGTCCGACTAACCACCAACGCCGGCGCCGCCAGCTCAGATAGTTACCCGCGCACGCGCGCGAGTGCCCGATCGAGCTCTTCATCCTCAACGCCCGCGACATCGGCCTGCTGCAGACCCTGAGCGGCGTCGAGCGCATCCTCACCCTCGAACACATGCTCGACCTCATCCCGGCCGCCGACACCACCCGCCCGGGGGCTCATCCCGAGGGTGCCGCCGGTGCAGATGACGCCACGCTCGCGCCCTCGCGCCATCCCGCCGCTCCCGCCGCCGACCTGAGCAGGACCTGTTTCTACATCACTCCGATCGGCGATGAGGGCAGCGAGACACGCGCGCACGCCAGCCTGCTCGACGTCCTGCAGGAGCTGCCCGACCCGATCCCCGGCCCGCCGTCGAGCGAGGTGCTCGACGAGTTGCGCTCGGAGCGGATCTAGCGCGCTGCCCGACTACCTCGACACCTCGGCCTTCATCAAGCTCGTCCGCTCGGAGCCCGAGAGCGCGGCGTTGCGCAGCGAGCTCGCCGGCAGAGACCTTGTTTCGAGCGCCTTGCTGATCGTCGAGGGCTCTCGCGCGGCTCGCCGCTACGGCGAGCTCGCAGCGTTACGCGCCCGCGTGGCGCTAACTGCGATCACCCTGCTGCCTCTGGATGATCGCATCCTGCAGGCCGCCGCCGACATGGATCCGGCAGGCCTGCGGTCACTCGACGCCCTCGTGCGCGATCACGGAGGCGATGTTGGCCTTCGCGTAGCCGCCCCGGTTGGTGGCTGCCACCATGCCCGCGATCAGCCGCTGGCGCAGGTTGGAAAGATCGAAAACGGCGTATTCAAAGTAACGAAAGCCGGCGAAACCGCGATCGAAGGTGGCCTCAACTTCCCAAGCACGGCCATTGCTGCCGGAGAATGGGAGGAAGGTACTGCCTTCAAAGAAGTGAAATGCAGTCTCGAAGCCGACGGGGCACCCGCCGGCGCGCTTCATCGCGACCAGGTGCTGCAGGCTGCACACTCGCACCTCGCTGCCCCCACAACCCATCACTGACCAAAGGTTTCGCCATAGACCCCATCTACGACAACAGCATCCCAAACCCTCTTTCTGTTAGGCGCTCTAAGTCTTAGTAGCAGAGGAAATTGGATTCCGTCCCACCCCATCCGTACTTTGCTGGTCCGGTCTGAAAGACCCCTCCTCATTCCCCTGTTTCCCCTCCATCTTTTTCCCCTCACCCGAGCCTCCTCACCCACACCCTCCTCTCCTCACCCTTCCCCAGCCTCCCCACCACCACAAGATTGAGTCTCACTCTCTTTCCCTCACCCCCTGATTTTCCCCCCTTCCACCTTTCTAACCCACCTCTCCCTCCTCCACCCCCACCACAAGACTAAGTCCCATTCCCAGCCCTCAGCACCCTGTTTTCCCCACACCCTTGTTTTCTCCTCCACCTTTCCCTCTCCCATCTTTCTCCTCCCACACTCCTCCAAACTCACCCGCCATGAGACCGAGTCTCACTCACCCCCACCTTTCTCTCCACCCCCGCCCCCTCAATTCATCCCCACACCCCCCAACCCTTTTTCCTTTTTCCTCATCACACCCTCCACGAGATTGAGTCTTACTCTCACCCCCACTTTTCTCTCCACCCCCGCACCCCCAACCCTTTCTTTTCTCCCCGCCCGCACCCCAACCTTCCCTTCCTTCCCACCCCCGCACCCCAATGACCTCCCTTGACCACGACCAAAATCCCGACCGGAAGGTCGGGATGGGCTGTAGCCGGCAGTGCCGATCGTTGAGTTCTGGCCGCCCCTCGAGGCGTTCACCGGGCCCGCCGGTCTTGGGGTTCAGCGATCGGTCAGTGCATCCGGGCCAGGTCGGTCGGGTCAGGCGGCATCATAGGTTGACCCACTACCGCGCCGAGGTGTACGCGCTCGGCCACACAGGAGGCGCCACCTCGGCGCAGTAGAGAGTTTGGCCTCGAACTAGGAGGCACACGTCTCACTCATTCATTGTAGGGACAAGATTTCATCACAAACCACCTTTCTCACATCCTCACGTACCACACGAACACGCTGTAACTAACGCTTGAGACGGAACACGCGATCGGTCACCGGTGTTCACTCTCATGATTCCCGCACACCACACAAACACACCACACGAACACACTGTAAGCCGTGCTTGCGACGGAACACACGATCGTGAGTACCGTCCCAACCTGTGCCTACGGTTGATCGCCGCGGTTGTTCTTGACGACCCGCTCCCAGCGGCTGGGAGCGCCCGCTCACGGTCGTCTTCACCGGTTGCCCTGGTGTCCGATTGCCCCACAGTCCCGCAACTCGTGATAACCTGAATCCATGGCCACGGCTGAGTTGACCCGATTTCAAGAGGCTGAGGAAGCGCTGAGTATCCCGTTGGCGAAGTATGTCGGTCGCTGGGTCGCGGTGCGCGACCATATTGTGATCTCCGACGCCGCGACACCGGCAGAGTTGCTTGAGCTGATGCAGGGCCAGAAGTACGAGGCTATGTTCCAGGTTCCCGAGCACAGCGAGGGCGGCTGTTTCTTCTGAAGGCCACGGGCCCGAGGTCTTCAGCTATCGAAGGCTGACACCATCGGGGCCACTGATGCCGGTGTTCCCGGTAGTGCTGGTCGGTCCGGCGGCCGAATCGCCACCGCTGATGGCGTTGGTCGACAGTGGTGCTGACAGCTCGCTGTTTCCGGTCCAGATCGCACCGTTGATCGGGATCGACGTAACTCGCTGTCAGAAGGTGACCGGGATGACCGCGGGCGGTGCCGCGAGCCGCTACATCTGGGAGGACGGCGTTCAAGCCACCATCTTGGGACGGGAAGTGCGGCTGCGTGGCGCGTTCGGTGCGTGTCCTGTCATCTTGTTGGGGCGCGGCGACTTCTTCGACACGTTCAAGGTCGCGTTCGATCAGCGTGAGAAGACTTTCTCCCTTGATCCGTATTGATTTCTATGACGCACAAGTGAGTGGCTCGCCGCCGGCCCCCGGAGAGCCCCGCGCCCGGGGCTTCTTTGCTATTCGACTTCGTGTGTTCGACCGCTACTTCGCGCGCGTCCGAATCCTGCGCATGTGCAGTTAGGGCAGTTATGTGCTATGGTAGTCAGGCTATGCCGAAGACTCTTCATTTCGACTCCACGACGCAGCCGGAGGACATTCTCGATGGGGTCAAGCACGCGCTCGAGGAGATGGATCCGGGTGATGGCGCGTTGTCGGTGTCGATCGTGGGCGATGCTGAGGTGATGTCGCCTCAGCAGGCGGCAGACTTTTTGGGGATGTCGCGCCAGCACATGACCAGGCTGTTGGACGCGGGGGCGTTGCCGTTCACACGGAAGCCCGGGTCGACGCATCGGGTGATCTCTTCGCGAGCTGTCGTCGAGTTTGCTGGCAGGCGCGAGGAAGCCAAGCGCCGGGCGGATACGTTTGCGGAGCGGATGAACGCCGCGGACGTATGGGAGTAGTGCCCGCTAAGGCGGTCCTAGACTCCAACGTACTGTTCTCGCGTGTGTTACACGAGCTGCTCGGTCGTCTAGCGAGCACGGGTGACCTCCTGGAGTTCCTCTGGAGCGAAGAGCTCATACGGGAGACGACCCGGGTGTTGATCGAGGACAAGGGACTGGACAGGGAAGGCGCGGAAGTGTGGGTAGGGTTTATGACCGACGCATTCCCCGCCGGTCGCGTCGAGATCTCTCAGATCCCGTCTGACCTAGACCTGTCGGCGTTGACGAGCGACGAGGATGACCAGTACATCTGCGCGTTGGCGGTTGCCGGTGGCGCGGACTGCATCGTTACTTTCGATAAGAGCTTCGACACGCAGGCTTTGGGAGTGCTCGGCGTCGACGTCGCGACACCCGACACATTCCTCTGTAAGGCGATCGACGAAGGACCGGAGCTGTTTCGCGAAATCCTCGTCGACCAGGCCGCGGCATGGGGAGGGCGGACGGTCGAAGAACTGATCGACGCGATCGAGCGAGCCGGCGCTCCGGTGTTCGCCGCGAAAGCCAGAAAGCTCTTCACCGAACAGACAGAGAAGGGATGACAGGCGCCCTGTAATCATTCGGGGTTGTGCAGCTCTTTGTCTTCAGCCGCCGACTCTACAAACCGTGGTCTTCGGCAGCTCGTAGCGCCAGCTCGCCTTCCACATCGAAGCCTCTGCCGGGGCTGGGGTCTCGAGCTCAGCGGCTGATGTGTCCTTGGGGCCTGAAAAGCCCGCAATTTGCAGGACAAATGCAGCGCAGTTCAGTGGCTTTGGCGCTGCAATCGTATGGGGAATCATGGTAAGGTAGAGACGTTGGATTCGACTATCTGGCAGGGCGGCTTATTGAGAGCTTAGGAGAGGTCATTGTGGACTTTCGTCCGGTCGCCCCGGCGACGGTGTGGGTGCCGTCCTGCTCCCGCCTAATCTTGATCGCCACTGGTTTTGCCGTGGTGGTGTTCAAGGGGGACCGGCCGTAGTTCCCTCTCCCGCCGGTTCTCGCGCGGGCGCTGCGGCTATCCCTGGCCGCGGCGCTCGCCCCTAACTACCCCGGCCGTTGCCGGCCAGGGTAGTTATTCACGTCACCAGATCAGACGCACCGGCTGGATGCCGGGATTTCCGCGCCGTTCTGGGCGGTGAGGGGCATAGGCATCTGCGAGCTAACCGAAAAGCTCGCAGCCACATCTCATCCCTTTACTTCTTCAGAGATAACTTGTCACTCACAACCACCTTTCTCGATCCTCACACAACACGAACACACCACGAACCACAGTAACCAGTGCTTGAGACGGAACAGCCGATCGGACTGAAGCCGTGACACTTTCACCACGGAACTAGTTTTTATGATCCTCACACACACCGCAACGCAAGGTAGCCGGTGCTTGAGACAGAACACGCGATCGTCCCGGATCTCCCGACCGTCCTGAAGAGCTCGAGCTCGTCGATCGCTTGTTGGCTTCGGCGCGGTACAACCATCTGTACGCGTTCCGTATCCATCGCAAACTCGTCGAACTCGACGCCGGTGACGAGCGCACCCGAAAGTTGCTCACCGAATCGGCCGCGCTGGTGCTTCAAGAGATGCCGACTCTGACCCGTGAATGGAAGACTCTCGAGCGCGAATGGTCCGAACAGGAGCTTCTGGATCCTCCGAAGGCTGAGCGCACAGCCCAGACCTTGGCGCTTCGCTTCGCCGAGCTGGGTCAAGCGCTCGAAGCCCTTCGTGTCCGCGAGGGCGAGCTCGTCGCCGAGCTCCTCCGCCTGCTGAAAGCCGCGCGGCGAACGTAAACCGCTCAGGCCGCTAGGCGCTCCGCGGCTACCAACTCGAGGTTGGCTGCGTACATGAAAAACGCCTTGTGGATCTCTGCATCCCCGTCTGGCACTTCGGCACGGACCCGCTGCGCTTCCGCTCTGAGTTCCTCGGGAGTCTGGTTGCTCTCCAGCAGCTCCTGCTCCAGCGCTGCCGTCACCCACTGGTCCTCCGGGTTCAACGTCGCCCAAGTCAGAGCTTTCATGATCTCCAGTGTACCGAACCGAGTTTCCGCCGTTTCAGGATGCCACGAACAGGGATCACGAGGCGGCGCCGAGGGCCGCTTCGCCCAAGCCGTCGCTGTTGAAGGCAGGGACGCTTTCGACGATCGCTTCGGCCCCGTCCTAATCACCTGGGCTCAGGAACAACCACCGCTCCGATGCCGTGACACTTTCGCCACGGAACTAGTTTTTATGATCCTCACACACCGCAACGCAAGGTAGCCAGTGCTTGAGACGGAACACGCGATCGTTTCGGGGTCTTACCCGCCGGTGACTCCGTCACTGGCCATTCGCCGGTGCTGATTGTGTCGTCGTCGTACTCCACGACGAGGTTTCAGGCGGCCGACCCGGTGTTGCTCTACGCGTTGGCGGGTTCTGGCTGGGGTGTTTGCTGCTCGTCGCGGACGAGCTCGAGGTGTGCGCCGAGCGCGGCGGCGATTAGCTCGATTGTGGTGCGGGTTGGGTTGCCCAGACCGCGCTCGTAGCGGCTGATGTCTGCTTGGGAGAGTCCCGAGCGCTCGGCGAGCTCCGCTTGGGTGATGTTGGCCTCCAGGCGCAGCGAAAGCAGCTGGCCGGCGAGGTCGAAGCGGCGCATCTCGCCATCGAGGTGTGCACGCTCGTCCTCGTTGTAGCCGGAGCGGACCTCTTCAATGTAGTTGTTTAGCTTTGTTCCCATACGATCAGAAGTATGGCATATATCCCATACCGTGTCAAACTCAACGGCGCCCACGCCCGCGAGGGGATCGGGCTGGCGTGGCTCGGCGTTGGCGGGCTTGCTCGGCCTGCCACTGCTTCAGATAGGAGCGTGCCCGCTCGATCTCTCTTTGTTGGTGGCGGGCACTGGATCGGCCGCCCTTGTCGTAGCCGCTGAGCAGCAGGATCAACCGGTTGCCGTGGGCATGGAAGAACACGCGCAGCAGGATCTTCTCCGGGGAGCCCTCCGGAAGCTCTACCTCGTCGGTGTCGCTGTGGCCGGCAAGAACCTCGCGCTCGTCATGGCGCAGACGGAGCTCCGCAAGGCCACCACCCAGATGCTTGCCCCACTCCGACCGGCAGACATCCAAGCCATTGCGCGCCAATACGAACTTCAGGGCTGCCAGCAACGCGTCGCGCTTGTCCTCGCTTAGCGAATCGAGGAATCGCCGAACCGGCTCGGTGTCATCAGAGCGGCGAAAGAACTCAATCTCATAGCGCTCTGGGGCGCCGCGTCCGTCACGCCGCGCCCATCGCCAAGTGCTCTGACGCCAAGCCGTGATCCATAGCTCAACCCTATCGACGAGCCCACCCTGGGCTTGCGGCGCTTCGTGCCCGTCAGCGAGCGCTACCGTACTTTAGGAGGCAATGACGATGTGTCACTGGTTCATTCCTGCTCGTCGGACCCGTACACCGCCGCCACGAACCACAGTAACCCGTTCTTGAGACGGAACACGCGATCGTGAGTACCGTCCCAACCTTCGTTTAGGATTCACGCGCGCGTGTATTAATTATCTCCCTGAAGCCAGGTTCGCGCGCGACAAGTGGCCGGTCGATCTGCTGTAGAGCTGCTCTGCCCTCATTGCTAGACCGTCCGGAGTGCGTGTCATTCTGCGTCGGCTGTGGCGAGCTTTGAGGAACGCATCTATGAACTGGGATCTCAGGCACTTGCCGACCAAGAGCGGCAGGTGGCGCAGGTACGCGGGCGTGGAGCCACTTTGCTTGCTGGCGGTGCTGTGATCGCGTCGCTGCTGGCTAAAGCCGTGTTCCACGCTGGCCATCCGAATGGCTTTTGGCAGGTTACGAGCACGGTAGTCGGGCTACTTGGTTGCGCCGGTGTACTTCTGTTTGTGGTGTTGCTGCTGCGCCCGTATTCGCTTGGGTTCAGCGTCAAGCCGCGGGCTACCTATCGTGCGCTATGGGATCAGGGCATTCTTGAGCAGCCGATGGTCGATATCGCTCTCGCCGAAGCATTTGAGGAGCGTCGTGAAAAGAACGCCAGCGTTGTCAGCAGGTTGGTGTGGTTCTTGGCGCTGGCGCTTGCATCGCTTTTGCTTGAGACAATTGGACTAGCCACGGCTGCCGCGCTAAGCTCATCGATATGCCTGATCCTCGTCCGCAAAGTCCTCCGCCGCCGGCTGAAACCGACCAACGTGCCGCCGCCGGGCTCGGTGCCCAAGCTGCCGCAGACGATCTTCAACCTCGAGAAGCGTGGTTCAGACGGCTCCGGTAAGACGCATCCTTCTGGCGATAAGTAGTGCCGCGGCGTATATCGTCGGCAAGCTGAAGGACAGCCCGACCACGGGCATCGGCAATGACGATATGCCACTAGTTCAGTTCCTGCTCGTCTACGGTCGGCCGGGCTAGCAAGCCCGATGGCTACCTTCGCGGCTCATACCGCATCGCCACTGCCCCCGAGCCGAACTCCAGCCGGCGCCGGCGGCCGCCACGACGATTCCATCATTTCGTAAGTCACCCGGCCAAAGAGAAGGGCATCAGCCTGGCTGAGGCTCTCGGCCGCGTGACGATGCAAGTCAACGTCTGCCGGGATTGCACGATGATCGCAGCACCCGTCCAATGTGACATTGATGGAGTACCGAAGGGGTCGCATTTCGCAAGAGTACCGCCGATGGGTACACCGGCGATGTGTCGCTTAAGTGGGCGGCCCGTAGCGGCGCAGGGCGTCCCTGATCGGGTCGGGCGCCAGCTGAAAGCCGCGGGTCAAGTGCCAGCGCAGGCTAGGCACGTTGGCCGCAGAGGTACCGCTTGCGAGCTCGTCCACACCACGTGCGGAAAGCGTTTCCACGACAACACGCAGGAGAGCGGTGGCGAGTCCTCGCTCGCGCGCATCGCGGCGCACGGTGAGCCACATGAGCATCGGGCCGCTCGCGGCGGCGGTTCCTACCAGCACGACAGCGCAGATGGTCCCCGCATCGACGGCGACGATGCCGAGACTGGGCTCGTTCAGGCTGCGCTCGATCTCGGCCTGCAGCAGGGTCTCCGGATCCTCGAGGCTTCGATATGGGTCCTCTTCGACCCAGACATCCATCAGCAGCTTGGCGATCTCGGAGCGGTCGCGGCGAGCGTCGATCGTGCGGACCTCGACGCCGCTGAGTGTCACCGCCGGGACCTCGAGGCTCGTTGACCGGCGTAGCCGCAAGGGACGCGGACGTGACGAGAGCCACGCTTCGCCCTTCACCATCTCGTACTTCCAGTCCGGATGCCGCGGCAGACGACGCCACGCATCAGAGCTCACGGAAAACCTCAGCATGTCCACATTGTGAGCGAAGCCGCGACGGAAGATGCTGCCGATATGTCGAGATGTGAGAAATATACGAATCGGCTGACGTCGTGGCCACGATCAGTGTGGTCACACACCACTGGGTGACGGACATCGAAGGGCTCGTCGATTCACTCGAGAGACCGCTCATTTTGACAGCCGAGCGTATCTCCAGGCGGCTGGGGTGGGAAGCGCAGGACGAGTAAGTGCGCTAGACATGGTTAATACGCTGTATGGCAGGGTTTGATTGGTAGAGATAACCATCGCAAGGGCGCGCTACACTTTTGCTATGGACGATTTCTTTTCGGTGCCGCTGGGCTATGTAGATCCCGACCAGGGGCCCGACGACGACGACCGGGTTTCACCCTCGCCGATCCCGCCCGAGGCCTACGAGCACCGCGGGAAGTGGCTCGCCCTGCGTGGGCGCAAGATCCTCGCCATCAGGGATACAGAAGCCGAGTTGCGCGAGGAGTTCGGCCACCGGCGCACGGAAGTGATCTTCTTCCACGTCCCGGTGTCGCCGATCTACGCCCTCTAGCCGGCCGATCCGTTGCCGCGCCGTCGCTTCACGTACGACCCCGATGGGGTGCCGTCGCTCGATCTGCGCATCCAGGCAAAGGGCGGTCCGCAGGTCGATTTCGCGGGGATCGTCGACTCGGGCGCCGGCCGGACGGTGCTCTCGGTAAAAAATGCCGAAGCACTTGGGCTCAGAGGAGGCGATCTGCGCGAGGCGGGAGAAGTGGTCGTCGCCGACGGCAGCGCAGTTCCGTGCTTCGCCCCGCGCGTCCCGATCCGTGCACAGGTGCTCGACGCCGTGTCCAGGGAAGATGATCCGGATCCTTGGGGACCCGTCTTCGACCTCGATGTGGTCTTTCTGGAGCACGTCACCAGCCCGTTGTGGGGACAGACGGACTTTTTCGACACCTTTGGCATCGATTTCCAGCGCCCGAAGTTCACCCTGAGATACTAATCTGTGGCTGCGTCGCGCTGTGCACCACGAAGCGTCCCAACGTGGCACTTAATGACGGCACATGAATTTGGCGAGCTTACTATTGTGATAATTTCACCTATGACCCATCAGACATCCCGGCCGCAAATAGCACTCGAGAGTGACGTTGCACACTCGAGCAGAAGGAGAGCGGTATGAGCGATCCACGCGGGGTGCCACTCGTCATCGAGATGGATGGTGGGAATGATCTTGTCCTGCCGGATTTCTGGAATGCTGCGCGAGAACGCGGTCTCAGCCATATGGTGACGGACCAGTGGCCTTCGACCCAAGTCACCGTCCCCGAGATCGCCGTTGCGTCGGTGGGGGGCAAGAGCTACGCACGCTATATGGTCGAACACTCCTCAGCAGGTATCGGGTATGTGCGCACTATGGAGGGCCAGGCGTTGGTCTCTGCGTTTGGCAAGTCCGTTAGCGAGGCTCGTGATGTCCTGACATGGATAAAAGAGTTTCAACCGCTATCCGAACCCAAGGACGGCATGATCGAGGTCACATTCTGGAGCTACGGCCACCATGGCCCTGAGTCATCGATAAGGTCGATCGCCGCACCGTCCTGGTTAGAGATAGGGGGCAACTACGCGAGCACAGCCGCGGCAAACCTCGAGTACATGATGAGCCCGTCTTTTGAGCCCGGAGTGGGCGGACAGCTCTTGCTCTGGAATGGTCCAACCGGTACGGGTAAGACGACGGCTCTGCGTGGGCTCGCGCGGGAGTGGAAGGACTGGTGCAGCATCCACTACGTCACGGACCCTGAGAAGTTCTTTGGCTCCCACGCGTCTTACATGATGGAGGTTCTGCTTGACGAGCAAGGAGGTCGATACCCGGTTGGGGGTCCAGGTGAATTCAACCTGCTGGGCCGTGACGACGAGTCTCCCCGCTGGCGACTGCTTGTGCTGGAGGATGCTGGCGAGCTGCTGCGCAAGGATGCGGCGGAGGTCACCGGGAAGGCGTTGTCTCGCATGTTGAATGCGGTTGATGGCATGATCGGCCAAGGCTTGCGGATCTTGGTGCTGGTGACGACGAACGAGGACGTCGGCGCTTTGCATGATGCCGTTGCCCGTCCTGGCAGGTGTGCGTGCGAGATCAAGTTCGAGCGGTTGAACAGCGAGGCAGCTAACCAATGGAGAGAGGCGCACTCTCTGCCCAGCGGCACATCGGCGTCGTTGGCTGAACTCTACGCAGAGCTCGAGGGCTTCAAGGGTGCTGCTGATACCCGTATGCCGTTGGGCTTCGGCCACGAAGACCCTTTCGGCTGAGGACGCCCGTCGGCGTTCTGATTGACGGCGCCGGGCGGGCCTGGCGTTCGGCGAATCACGCCGGGCCGCTTTCCGGGCGGAGCGGCAGACCACCGGTTTGTCCCTCAGCCGCCCACCGCGCCGGTCGGCCTGCAGACGCTTGATCGCTCCCTGGCGAACGAGCCGACCGCGCGCAGGTTGTCCTCGAGGAAGTCCTCGACCGCGTCGGGGGCGAGCGGGCGGGCGAAGAGAAATCCCTGGACGAGGTCGCATCCCTCGCGTTGCAGCCGTCGGACCTGGCCGGGCTCCTCGACTCCCTCGGCGAGCGTCTGGAGGCCGAGTGCCTTGCCGAGCTCGATGAGCGTGTGGGTCAGCGCCTGCGCGTCGTCTGAGAGCGCCAGGTCGGTGATGAAGGCGCGGTCAATCTTGAGCGAATCGACGGGGAACTGGCGTAGGTAGGCGAGGGAGCTGTACCCCGTTCCGAAGTCATCGACTGCTATCCGTACGCCAAGCGCCTTCAATTCGGTGAGCAGGAGCGCGGTGGCCTCTGGCTTGCGCATCAGGACCGTCTCGGTGATCTCGAGGGTTAGCATCGCTGGGTCAAGGCCACTGTCGTCCAGCGTTGCGCGCACCTCCTCGACGAACTCCGTGCGCTCGAGCTGTCGCGCGGAGACGTTGACCGAGATGTCGAGGGGATGTCCGTTCTGATGCCAGGCGGCACCCTGGGCGCATGCCTGCTCGAGCACCCAGCGGCCGATCTGGACGATCATTCCGCTGTCCTCGGCGATCGGGATGAACTCGTCGGGTGGGATCACGCCGCGTGTGGGATGGCGCCAGCGCAGCAGCGCCTCCACGCCCACGACCTGCTCGTTCTCGAGGTCGAGCATCGGCTGATAGACGAGGATGAGCTGGTCTGCGTCGAGTGCATCCGCCAGGTCCATCTCCAGGTGCATGCGATCTTGCGCGACGGTTTGCATCGCGGACTCGAACAGGACGTAGCCGTCCTTGCCGACAGCCTTGGCCTTGTACAGCGCGACATCGGCGTCTTGCAGCAGATTCTCAGCCGAGGCGGGTAGCCCGGTCGCGAGGCCGATGCTCGCTGTCACCGAGACCGGCGACTGCGTCGGCTGGGACAGCTCGATCGGCTGGCGCAGCACATCCAAGATCCGCTCGGCGACCAGCTCGGGGGCGGCGTCCAGCCCCACAGGGTCGACCAGCATCACGAACTCGTCGCCGCCGAGGCGACCCACTGTGTCGCTGTCTCGTAGGACCGTCTTGAGTCGTGTCCCGACTTGCCGCAGGACCTCGTCTCCGGCCCGGTGACCGAGGCGGTCGTTGATCTGCTTGAAACCATCGATGTCCATGAACAGCGCCGTCACAGGCACGTCCAAGCGCCGGGCGCGGGCGAGGATCTGCTCGGCCCGGTCGAGGACCAGGCTTCTGTTCGGCAGGCCCGTCAGGGGATCGTGAAGCGCCCGGTATTCGAGCTCGTCGGTCTTCTCGCCGACCAAGCTCCAGGCTCGCTGACGCGAACCCGAGAGCACGAGGTAGAGCACGAAGACGAGAACCGTGACCAGCAGGCCCAGGCCCAGGACGAAGAGACCCTGCGCGTCGGCGGCGACCGGGCGATCCGCCGTCCCAGTCATCTCGACCAGCCAGCCGCCCCCCAGTTCATGGCGATCGGAGTAGCCAGGCGACCGCCCTGCCGGGTGGGCGCCCGCGCGGCCGATCAGCTCCAGCGGACCACCGATGTTCCTGTGGTACAGCGCGACTGTCAGCGATCGATGGCCGACGAGCAGCGATTGGATCAGCGCCCCGCTGTCAAACGAGGTGCTTATGAAACCGGTCAGCGCCGCCCGACGTGCTGGGACCGTCGCGAGTGGTGCGCCGCGCCGGTACACCGCTGCGCCGATCGCAACCAGCGAGTGGCCACTGGCGGACAAGGGAGTGACGACGGTTGACCCCGTGGCCGTGCCCGTGCTGATCAAGGCCTCGAATGGTGATCGGCCGATGCCCGGAAGCACCGTCGCGCAGTAGTCCAGCGACGGGGGATAGGAGCTTGTTACGGCGCCCGTGCCGACGATCGCTCGAATGAGGCAGTAGCCCGGTCGGCTGCCGGACGGGATGACCCGGAACCTGCCGTCGAGCAACGCGCGAAACGCCGGGTCGGCCTCGGCCTGGCGTCCGAACGCCGATAGGCCAGAAGCGGGGACCGGCTGTATCAAGGCAGCGACGATGCCACCTGGAGTAGGAGGGTCCGCACCGCGCTGCAACTGCTGATACCACGCCAGGAAGCGCGTCTCGCCGGCGCTTGGCTCCATCGTCGCGATCGCGCGCATCGTGCGTGTCAGCCCAATGTTCTTGTCCAGTTCCGAATCCAGCGCGCTGCTCAGGTCGGCTGCGGTCGATTCAAACGACTTCCTGTTTGCGTCGAGCGCGTTCGAACGCCATTCAGCGGCGAGAAAGGCCGATGCGGCGAGACCCACGACAATGATGAGCCCCCCGATCAGAGCCGCTCGCGCGCGCCCCGACAGCCGGCGCTCGCCCGCGCCTGGCGGTGGACGCAGCGTCCCCTTCGAACGGGAGTTCGAGTCTTGCGCGCTGCGCTCGATCATGGGGTGTGCTCCAAAGGAATGCCTGAGCGGTGCTCAGAAGGCATTCCTAGCTCCAAGCGACTCGTACGTCTGTGGGACGCCACTGTTCATGGGCGTCTCCTCAATGCGGCGTCATCAACGACCGCTCTAGAAGGGGGATGGCTCCCCGGTCTCTTCGACCGTTGCCTGGATCGGCGTTTCGCGACCGGAGACCTAGCCAACGGTGGCCAAGTCAACACATGTTCGCCCGGGTGAACGGCGCGCAGACGGAGCGCCCGCGGTCGCGGCAACGGCCGCGACCGTGGTTGCGCCGGTGCCGCCGGATGGGCGATGACCCACCCCGGTTATATGGCCGGGTACATCACCGCAACGTAAAACGTTCAGTCACCAGCTGACCCAGCACTCTTTCAGTGTTTTTTTGGGTCGCATCCGCGCAGGCCGTGGTGTATGCAAAGGCCGTGGGGGCGGAGCGTCCCTGCTCCGCCTCGGACGGACTTCGATTATCCGTCTAGGGGCCGGTGAGCTGCTCGATGTAGGGGCCGAGCAGGGTGGTGACTGAGGCGGCAGTCATGCCGGTGGGACCGGCGGGCAGCGCTGCGTAGCTGATCGCGAGGCGAACGAGGCACTCGGCGAGCAACTGGGCATCGTGCCCCGCCGCCGGCCAGCGCTCTGTGATCGCCATGCTCAGCCGCTCCGTCGCGCCGTGCACAAGGGTCTGGCCCTGGGTGGTGAGGAACGGCAGCATCTCCGGAGACCCTCCGATCACGGCGCGTATCAACGGGTCTTCCGCGGCCGCGGAGAGGAACAGCCCGAACGCCGCTGTGAGGGCTGCCTGCGGATCGTCCAGGTGTGCATCTAGCGCGCTCTCTATTGTGCCGATGAAGCCATCGGCCTCGCGCAGCACGAATGCCTGTGCGAACTCGTCCCGGGAGCCGAACTCCTTGTAGAGCGTCTGACGGCTGACGCCTGCAGCGGCCGCCACGTCGGCCATCGTGACCTCGCTCCAGGCGCGGTGCTCGAGCTCGCCGCGCGCCGCGTCGAACAGCGTTTCGCGCAGCAACTCCCGGGCCGCCATGGCGTACGGCTTGGCGGGCTTTCCTGCGGTGGGGCTCGCCGGGGTTGTGCGCTCGAGGGTGCTCATGCTGGCTCAGTCTTCCCCGGCCGGCTCGCCTGTACCCGCCAGGGTGAAGTCGACCTTGTCGCGTACGCCGCAGTCCGGGCAGGCCCAGTCGTCCGGGACCTCGCTCCACGGAGTGCCCGCGGGGAAGCCCTCGCGCGGGTGGCCCATCTGCTCATCGTATGTGTAGCCGCATGCGGGGCAGCGGTAGGGGCTCATCGGACTGGACGGTAGCGGGCGAGCAGACGTGTCCGCGCGCGCGGGTGAACGTTGGCGCGCGTGAGGTCCTCCTGATAGTGCTCGAGCACGCGGTGGTCCATGATCCGCCGCCACAGGGGAGGGATCACGGCGGTCACGATCATGCCCGCGTAGCCAGTCGGCAGCTGGGGGGCCTCCTCGACGTGGCGCAGCGCCTGGTAGCGGCGGATCGGGTTGGCGTGGTGGTCGGAGTGGCGCTGGAGGTGGTAGAGCAGGACGTTGGAGGCCACGCTGTTGGAGTTCCAGCTGTGCTCGGGGGCGGTGCGCTCGTAGCGCCCGTCCTCACGCTTGCCGCGCAGCAGGCCGTAGTGCTCGAGGTAGTTGACGACCTCCAGCAGGGAGAACCCGAGGACCGCCTGGATCAGGAGGTAGGGCAGGACGACGAGCCCGAAGACTGCGGTGAGCGCGGCGAACAGCACGACGGTCATCGCCCAGGCGTTGAGGATGTCGTTGCGCGGACTCAGGTGGGACTTGCCCAGACGGTCCAGCCGCACGCCCTCGAGCTCCCAGGCCGAGCGCAGGCTGCCCGCGACGGTGCGCGGGCAGAACGCGTAGAAGCTCTCGCCCAGGCGCGAGCTGGCGGGGTCTTCGGGGGTGGCGACGCGGACGTGGTGGCCGCGGTTGTGCTCGATGAAGAAGTGCCCGTAGCCGCTCTGGGCGAGCGCGACCTTGGTGAGCCAGCGCTCGGAGCTGGCGCGCTTGTGGCCGAGCTCGTGGGCGGTGTTGATCGCGATCCCTGAGACCATCGCCACGGTCAGCGCCAGGCCGATGTCATCGAGCGTCGAGAGTTTGCCGCTCGACCACAGCCAGCAGGCGAACACCAAACCGGCGTATTGGAGGGGGATGTAGAGGTAGGTGCACCAGCGGTAGTAGCGGTCCTGCTCGAGCCACTTGATGACGCTGTCGGGCGGGTTGGAGGCGTCCAGCCCGATGCGAGGTCCAGCAGAGGGAAGATGGCGAAGACGAGGAATGGGCCGTAGAACCAGAAGGCCCCGACGCCCGTCGCTTCCACGAGACCGAACGCGAGGAAGGGGAGGGAGGGGACGATCAGGCCGAGCAGCCAGGCATAGCGCTTGTGGTCGCGCCAGCGCGCGGGTGCAGCAGCAGTCTGGTCGTTCGCGATCGATGCCATGCGGCACGCCTCCTGTGTCATTTCAGGACGATATGTGCGCAGCTTATACAAATATCGATCATTTGTCAATCTTCAGGACATGGATTTCTAAGCTGTCCAAGACCAGCCAGCCCTGGGGATCGTGTGCCTCAGCCGTCGGTGAAGGGTGCGATGGCCACGCCGTGATCGTGCTCGCGCATCCCCAGCTCGTAGGCCGCGCCATGGGGGCTGTGCAGCGTGCGTGAGGGACTGCCCGGCTTGTTCACGGTCAGCTCGAGCGCCGCAACCGAGCAGTTGGCCACGTCGTGCTCTGTGCCGTCGGGGCCGGCGTAGCGCCAGCCGGCGACCGACTCCTCGGGATCCTTGACGTGCGCGTTTAGCGCCAGTCCTCCGGCGCCTGGGAGCGTGAGCTTGCAGCTGGTGGGTGTCTCGGCCACGAGCAGCCCCCGTGCGCCCAGACCACCGATGCGGTGGCGCTGTCCCTCTAGCGATAGCGCGCCGTTGGCCACCCAGGGTGTGAGCCGTCCCGCCACGCGCAGGCGGCCGACGGCGACGTCCAACCACGCTTCGGGCGCCTGTGGGAAGCCCACCCCGTGCAGCCAGATCCAGCGCTCGGCGTGCTCGGCGCCCCAGTTGTGACCCACCATCCCAGGCCAATCGCGCAGCTCGATCGGCTCCCGTCCGTTGAGCTCGAGCGTTCCGTTGAAGCGTGCCGCGGGCAGTGGGCTCGAGAGCTTGGTGCGCGGCAGCGGCGCGCGGTACATCCACCTCCTCGGGAGGTGGCGGAGCTCGGGCTCGGCCGAGGCGAAGTGCAGCGACCAGCTCGCCTCGCCGCAGCTTCCCTGAGCATCTGCGGGGGTCATCTGCGAGCCGCCCACGGTGATCCAGCCGCCGGCGGGTGCGTGCAGATCGTTGGTGGTGAGCTTGGCCATGAATGGCCGTCCGCGGGTTGCGTCGAAGACCGTGCACCACACCGACCCGCACGGTGGCTGGTCTGGGCGCTTGTGGACGGTGTAGCGGATCCAGACGCCCACCGGTTGCACCGGTGAGACGGCGCGCAGGTAGAAGGACTCATACATCCCCGCGCGGCGAGGTGCTCTTGCAAAGACCGCACCAGCCGGCATCTTCAGGATCCTAACCCGTGCGGGGAACTGCGAGGATCGGAGCGTGAAGAACCGTGAGCCGCTCGTCGAGCTGCCCCATGCGCTGACAGATCCCCAGCCCCGCCCGGACGCCCGCTTCGTGATGGGGATCGACGGCGGCGCGACGAAGACGCTCGCCGCGGTGCTCGACCTGGAGAGCAAGGCGCTTCACCTCGGGCACGCCGGCCCGAGCAATGAGGACGCGGTCGGCGCGCAGAGGGCGGTGCAGGCGCTGCTGGAGGCCGCGGATCAGGCGATTGGGCGCGCGGGCATCTCCAGGGAGGATCTCAGCGCGGCGGTGCTCGCGGTCGCCGGAACGGACACCAGCGCCGTGACCCGGCACGTCCGCAATGCCTGCAACGACCAGTGGATCGTGGTCAACGATGTAGTCGCCGCGTGGGCCGCGGCGACGGGCGCGCAACCCGGAATTGGGGCGATTTCGGGTACCGGCTCGAATGTCTTCGGCATGGGTCCTGCTGGACGCGTCTGGCGGGCCGGCGGCTGGGGCCATTTACTCGGGGACGAGGGCAGCGGCTACTGGCTCGGGATCGAAGCGGTCAAGGCCGCGCTGCACGACCGCGAGGCGTCCGGTCCGGCCACGGCGCTGAGCGCGGCGGCGTGTGCGTTCTTCGGACGCGGCAGTGTCGAGGAGGTGGCGGCGCTCGTGTATTCCAAGCCGCTCACCAAGGGCGAGATCGCCGCGTTCGCGACGGAGGCGGCGAAGCTCGCCGCGCGCGGCGACGCGGTCGCGCGCGAGCTCTACGGGAACGGGGCCCGCGAGCTGGCCGGACAGATCCTCGTGGTGATCCGCCAGACCGGCCTCACCGGCTCCTTCCCGGTGGGTCTGATCGGCAGCGTCTTCAAGGCCGGCGCCGGTGTTTGTGCAGCCGCTCACCGAGGCCATCCACGAATTCATGCCCGGTGCGCGCGTCTCGGTCGTGGAGATGGCTGCGGCCGGTGGCAGCCTGCTGCTCGCCGCCCGCGCCTGCGGCCACGAAGCACTCGATCTGCAGGAGCTTTCCCGGCTGACCGGCGAGACCCTCGCAGCACAGTCAGGCGCTCCGTAAGCGAGCTTCGATCGCGGCGCGGTCACCGATCGCGCCGGGGCCGGGGCCCTCGATCCGGATTGCCGCGGCCGTGTTGGCGAAGGAGGCGGCGTGCGCTGGGTCTTGGCCCTCGAAAAGCGCGACGAAGAAGGCCGCCGCGAACACGTCGCCCGCGCCGAGATCGTCGCGTGGATTCCCGGTTGCGGGGACCTCCACTCTGAGGATTTCCTCCTCGGGCAGGAGGATCTCGGTCGGCTTCGCTCCGGCGGTCACAGCGATCACCGGCGCCGGGATGCGTCCTTCGCAGATCGCGTGCTCGTGCTTGCTCAGCACGATTGCGTCCAGGTGTTCAGGGAGCCGGTGAGAATCCAGCGGCGCCGGTGAGAGAACGTCGTCGTGTTTGCTCCATGCGCGAAGCAGGCCCTGCGGGGTGAGCCCGATGAACCCGGCGCGTCCCTGCCAGGAGCGTGGCGTCTCACGGGCGATGGGAGCGAGGTGCAGGATGCCGGTGTCGACCGCCGGTTCTTCGGCCATCGCGCCGGCCCAAGAGAGCAGACGCTGGGTGCGTGTGGCTCCAGACCACGATGTCTCGAGCGTCGTCGACGCCGGCGCCGGGATGATGTGCAGCTCGAGCTCGCCGCGGTAGGGCTTGAGCAGCGCTTCGATCTCGGGCGGTGAGCCCTGTGTCACGATGAGCGTCCGCAGGCCGAGCCGGGCGGCTTGGAGGGCACTGTAGAAGGCGCCGCCGCCCGGACGGCGCGAGTGCCCGGCGGCGATCACGTCGACCGTTACGTGGCCCACGGTGACGTAGTCGAAATTGAAGGAGTTGGGCTCGCGGATGCGTACACCAAATCAAATGGCCCACCCGACTGTTCTGCTTGCTGAGCCGCGATGAGATCCCAATGCAACCGAGCCCTCGCGCAAAAGGCCCGCCGCGGCATGTTCCTGGCGGGCGTCGTTGCGGCGCTCTGCCTGCCCGCTGAGCCCGCGGTGGGCGCCCCCTATCCGGCGGGCGCCCAGCGCCCCGCGAGAGTAGCGCGGGCTTTCGAAGCCGCCCACACCTCGCGTGCCGTGCACAAGAAGCCCTCCAAGCACAAGAGCAAGAAGCCGAAACTGCCCGTCAACGTGGAACGCGCGCAGCTTGCCTTCGCGGCGATGCAGAAGACCTACTACATCCCGGGTTCGGGGCTCTACAGCGGGGAACCCTTCTCGTTTCTGTGGCCGTTCTCCCAAGCGTTCGCGGCCACCGTCAGCATGGCGAACATCCCGAGCGTGAAGAGCTCGTTCGCCCACGAAGTCAAAGTCCGCCTCGTCGGTTTGCGCTCCTACCTAGACACCAATAACTCCGGCGCACCGGAAGGTACCTTCACGAGCACGCTCGCCGGGTTCGACGGCACCGTTGGGCCGCCGGCAGGCCCCGGCGGGACGAAGTACTACGACGACAACGAGTGGATCGGCATCGAGCTCATGCGAGTCTACGAGCAGACCCATGAAGCCGCTGTCCTCGGCACCGCCGAGGGGATCATGGCCTTCGTCATGGCTGGCTGGAAGACGGCCGGCCCGAAGGCCAGCAGATCGCGTGCCCGGGAGGCATTCCCTTCTCCAACGCCGCCGAAAACCGCGAACGCAACACGGTCACCGACGGTCCCGCGGTTGAGCTGGCGCTCCAGCTGTACACGGCCACTCAGAATCCGCAGTACCTGCAGTTCGCCGAGATGGCCTATGAATGGGTGCGCAACTGCCTGACGCAGCCCAACGGGCTCTACGGAGATCACATCTACCCCAACGGCGCCATCGACTCGACGGAGTGGAGCTACAACCAGGGGACGATGATCGGCGCGGGCGTACTGCTCTACCAGGCGACCGGCAACAGCTACTACCTCTACCAGGCGCGCCAGACCGCCAAGGCGGCGCTCGCTTACTTCACCCCCGAACGGCTGGGATCGGAAATCCCCTTCTTCCCGTCGGTGTACTTCCGCAACATGCTCTACCTCGACTCGGTCACCCACGACCCCCCGGGACTGAAGCTGGTGCAGGGCTATGTCAACTACGCCTGGGAACATCTGCGGCTGAGCGATGGGGTGTTCGTCGCTGGCTCGCCCGCCACTGCCCAGCTGCTCGTACAGGCGGCGATCGTGCAGGACTACGCGCTGCTCTCCTCGCCGCCAGCCACTTTTTTCTGAGCGAGTAGGCTGTCGCTCAGATGACCGGCGCGACGAACCTGATCACCGCTGAGGGGCTTGCGAGCCTGAACGCGGAGCTCGCGGAGCTCGAGGGGGAGGGGCGCAGGGAGATCGCGGAGCGGATCAAAACGGCACGCGAGTGGGGGGACCTGAAGGAGAACAGCGAGTACCACGACGCAAAGAACGAGCAGGCGCACTTGGAGACGAAGATCGCACGGGTGCGCGAGAAGATCGCCACGGCGGTCGTCGTGGCGCAGGCGCCCACAGGTGGGGTGGTCGGCTTTGGCTCGACGGTGGCGGTGCGCGACGAGCACGGCGCCGAGCACACGTGGCAAATCGTCTGCATCGCACGATGCCGCCCCCGCCGAGGGCCGGCTGTCGGCCGATTCCCCAGTCGCGCTAGCTCTGCTCGGGCGCGGTCCCGGTGACAGTGCCCGTGTCGCCCTGCCGAAGGGCAAGCGCACCTTTACCGTTATCAGCGTCGGCTGAGGGCTCTGAGAGGGTGGCGACGAATGCCTCGACCACCTCGCTGTCGAACTGTGTGCCGGCGCAGGCTCGCAGCTCTGCGATCGCCTCCGCAGGCGCGATAGCACGGCTGTAAGCACGATCGGTCGTCATCGCGTCGTAGGCGTCGCAGACGAAGATGATGCGCGCTCCCAGCGGGATTTCCTCGCCCTTCAACCCGTCCGGGTAGCCACCGCCGTCGAAGCGCTCGTGACTGGAGCGTACGAGTGCTGCCACCGGGCGCAGTGCGCTCGCGGCCATCAGGATGCGCTCGCCGAGGATCGTGTGCCGGTGCATGAACCGCCACTCCTCAGCGTTGAGCGCGCCGGGCTTTGCGAGGATCGCATCGGGGATCGCGAGCTTGCCGACGTCGTGCAGCTCGGCCGCGCGGGCGAGCACGTCGAGCTCTTCTCCGTCCAGGCCCATCCGCCGTCCGACGGCGAGCACGAGCGTGCCCACCCCGCGCTGGTGCTCCTGCAGGTCGGGGTAGCGCTCGCGGAACGCCTGCAGCAGCACGTCGCGCAGTTGCAGCACCGCGCTGCCTTCGCGCGTCTGGTCCTTGCGCGCGTACAGCCGCTGGTCGGCCAGCTGCAGGATCGCGGCCGAGTCGCTGCCTTCGGCCGGGATGTTCACCTCGCCGTGCGCCGCGCCGATCGAGAAACCCGGCCCGCGCTCGGAGAGCGCCTGCACGCTGGAGGTCATCGGCGAATCGTCCCCCGGGGTGAGGCGGATCAGCACGCAGAACTCGTCGCCGCCCATCCGGTAGGCGGTCCCGTGCCGGGCGACGCTCGCGCTCAGCTTGCCGCTCAGGCGTGCCAGCAGGGCGTCGCCCGCGGGGTGGCCATAGGTGTCGTTGTAGCGCTTGAAGCCGTTGAGGTCATACAGGATCAGCTGCCACGGCTGGCCCGCGCGACCCTGGTTGCAGGCCAGTTCGAGATCTTCCAGCAGCTGCCGGCGGTTGGCCAGGCCGGTCAGCGGATCGGTCAGCGCCAGGCGGCGCGAGCCGACCAGCATCGCGAGGTTCTCGCGCACCGTGAGCATCAGCCGCGCGCTGACAGCGAGCACCGTGGCCGTTGCCAGGATCAGCGCCGGCAGCGTGAGCTGGTGATGGAGGTTGCCGTAGATGAACACTCCCAGCGCACTGAGCAGCGACGCGGCCGGCACTGACACCAGGCGCCAGTCCTCGAGCCGCCGGCGTGCTGGCCGTGGCCAGGGCGTCCAGGCTGCGATCGCCAGCAGGATCGCCGCGGCGGGCCACAGGCTCTCGACCCAGGTGTCCGACCGGTAGGAGTGAGTCGCTGCCTGGTAGAGGTAGGTCGAGTCGGCGATCGCGCTGAGCAGCAGGCTCGCGGCGATCAGCAGCCACACGCGCCCCGGGCGCCACCCGGTAATGCCGAGCGCGCCGATCGTGAAGATCAACAGCAGCAGGTCTGCGATCGGATAGGCCAGCGCTATCGCGATCGAGCCGACGTCACCGTGGGCGTGGCTGATCAGCGGCGGCAGGACGACCGCCGCCGCGAGTGTGGCGGCGCCGAGGCCGCCGATCAGGCCATCCAGCCAGATGCTGATGCGCAGCTCCCGCAGGTGCGCCCCGAGGAGCAGCATCAGCGCGCAGTAGACGCAGAGATAGAAAGCGAGATAGAACCCGTCCGCCAGAGAGAGGCTGCCCGAGGCCGCGCCCGGGCCTTCGACGAAGAGCGTGAAATAGAGTTCGCCGAGGCTCCAGCTGAGCAGGCCTGCGCCCATCACCAGCCAGGCCGGGCGCTGTGCCTTGATGGTGATCGCGCGGGCGATTACCGCCAGGCTCGCGCCGAACATCAGCACGTTGTAGAAGCCGTTGTCGAACAGCCCGTCGCTGTGATGGCCGCCGAGGCCGGCGGTCGTATGCAGCACGAGCACGCCCAATCCTCCGAGGAGGAAGGCGAGGTACAGCGTCGATGGTGTCGTTCGTGCGCGCATCGCCGAGGATGGCCTCACGTTTACATCGGCCGTTTGCCCGCGATCCTGGAGTCGCTCCGCCCTTCCGTGTTTACACGCGCGAGGCGCGCGCGTGGGCACGGCGCACACGCGCTACGAACTGCTTTGGCTTGCGCCGGTACAGGCGCTCACCTTCGCGCAGGGCCCGCTTGCGCAGGCTTTTGCGCCGCCGGGAGATTGCCTTCAGCAGGGCCTTGCGCGCTTGCTTTGCTCGTTTGCCTTTGAACGGCGCATGACCGGGCGCGGGAAGCCGGGCCTGGAGCAGTGCAAGGTCGTGCTCCTCGCCGAGATGTTCTCCCAGCTCACCGGCGCGGCGGGCGAGTGCGCGCAAGCCGAGCATCTCTGCGGCATAGCGCAGGTCCTTCACGCGTTTGCGCCATTCATGCAGTGCGCGTGCGTCCTCCTTACCGCGGGCCGCGTACCGGTGGCGCCGGCGCCCCTGCCGGTAGAGCCGGAGCAAGTCGCTCTCCACTACGGCGATGGAGGGCCGATCGGGCAGGCGCCACAGGGCAGCACGCGCGCGCAGTTGGGTGAGCTCACAGAGCACCTCGGCGCGCGTGGCCTGCGCACCGAGCGCCCGCTGCGCCGCCACCTCGCGTTCGGCGACGAGTACCTCGCGCAGCTCGATCAGCGAGCGCCGGCGGGCGAGCTTTCGCTGAGGATCCAGCAGCGCATCGAGTGTGCTGACCATGACCTGTGCGTCACGTGCCCCGGCCAGCCGCCGCGCCGCTGCGCGCAGGATCTCCTCCTCGCGCGCGAACGCCTTCTCTCCGAGCGCCTCTCTCAGGAGCCGGTTCAGTGCTCGCAGGCGCTTGAGTGCCTTACGCGTCTCGTGGACCGCGCGCTCCTCAGGCGTGCCCCTCTCATCGGAAAGCAGCTCGATCGCGAGGTCGAGCTGGCCGAGCGCCATCCGCCGCAGCCCCGCTCCCAATGGCTCACCGGGCAGCTGGGTAAAGCGGCGCTCGCGGGCGTGCTTTGCCTTGGTCGCGCGGCGGGCGCGCTCGGCCCTCGCCAGCCAGGCGCCCACCCCCACGGCTACGGTCGCGGCGATGGTTGCCGCCACGGGCGCGACAATGGAGGAATGACCGGCCTTTCGCCCGCCCCATGGTGGACGGTACGCCGTGCGGCGAACCGCAAGCCTGCGACGTATCGCTGTCCGTTCTGTGGTAACCATTTCCCCGCTCTCAGCGAGCATATGCTGATCGCGCCCGAGGGGGACTCACACCGGCGCCGGCACGCCCACACCGAGTGCGTGCTACAGGCGCGAAAGCGGGGAGAGCTCGTGTTGCGTGAGGAGTGGCTGGCCACCCAGCCGCGCTCTGAGTCGCTGTGGAGGCGACTGACGCGGCGTGGATAGGCGGCGCCTGCTCAGCTTCCCCAAACTTTCACGTGCTCGGGCTCGACCCGAATGATCAAGCGCTGTTCCCCGGGCTGGCGCAGCGGGTAGCGCTCGACGCCCATGTACTTCTTCGCTAGCGCGTCGATGTGCTCGTCGGCGCCCTCGTGCGTGCGCTCGGCAACGTGCCCGCGGACCTCGAGGTACTCATAGGGGTTCTCCATGTTTTGGACGGTCAGCGTCACGCGCGGGTCGCGCTCGAGATTGCGCGGCCAGGCCCGGCCCTCGGCCGTGTTCAGCACCGGACGGCCGTCCTGCACGTCGACCCACACTGGGACGCCGTGCACCGAGCCGTCCACGCGCAGCGTGGCCACATGGCAGAAATTCTTCCCCTTCAGCAGATCCTCGGCACGACCATCGATCGTTGCGCTCATCAGACGACCCTTTCCTGGTGACGTGTGGTGGTTGACGCACACCACGATAGGGCCTCTCGGGATTTGCTACTGGCGGCTGCTTGCCGAGGGAATCGGATCGAGCGGCGTCAGTTTGCCGTTGTTGAGCTGGAAGCGCACCGTCGCCTGGCGGGCGCCGGATAGGGAATAGGCCAGCGTGACTTCGGTGTCGGCCTGGCTGACGAGGTGGATAGACGCGCTGGGCTGCTTTGAGTCGGTGCCGATGTAGTGGCCACCGACGAAGAAGAAGGCCTGCTGGCCGCCTTCCCCAGTGGAGCCGGTGTGCGTGCCGATCAGCACGCGCAAGGTCTGGTTGGAGTGGTAGTCGGAGGTGGCGTTTGCGGTGAAGCCCCTCGCCTGCAGGGCGGCCTCGGCGCCGCTCAGCCCTTCCGCGGCGGTGCCGGTGCCCTGGTGGGTAAACGCCGGCTCGGGCGCGGTGCGAGTGGTGGTTGGGCCCGAGGTGGCCCCATTTTCGCTCGGCGCCGGGGTCGTCGGCGTCCTCGCCCGAGTGGTGGTCGTGCTCGTCCGCGGCGCGGTGGTCGTCTGTTCAGGGAGGGGGGTGCTGGCGACAGTTACCGTCTTCGTGGCACCGCCGCACCCACCCAGCAGAGCGGCGAGGGCTACTCCAAGGCTTAGCATGCTGCGCGGGTGAAATCCTCGTCTCATGGACGTGATGATATTCGCCGCTCACCTTGGACCTCCTTGCGCCGGCAGGAGCCCTTGACAATTCTTATTAGCGACTGCTAATCTGTGTCGGGATAGGCACTCGTTGAGCTGATATTGGAGACCGCATGACCGACTCGCGCAAAAATGGCTGGACCCTGGGGATCGTCTCCGTGGCGCTGTTCATGGCCGTGCTGGACAACCTCGTGGTCAGTGTCGCGCTACCCACGATTCACCGGGATCTCGGCGCCTCGATCCAGTCGCTCGAGTGGACCGTCAACGCCTACGTGCTCGCCTACGCGGTGCTCCTTCTGACCGGCGCGGCGCTCGGTGATCGCTTCGGACGCAAGCGAATGTTTCTCATCGGGCTGGCCATCTTCACGGCTGCCTCCGCCGCCGCCGCGCTTGCGCCCACGACCAACATGCTTGTCGCCGCGCGCGCCGTGCAGGGCGCGGGGGCCGCGATCGTCACACCCCTGACGCTCACCCTGCTGGCCGAGGCCTTCCCTTCGGAGAAGCGCGGAATGGCGATCGGCGTCTGGTCGGGTATCTCAGGCATCGCCGTCGCGATCGGTCCGCTCGTCGGCGGCGCTGTGGTCCAAGGCATTTCCTGGCACTGGATCTTTTGGCTCAACGTACCGATCGGGATCGTCCTGATTCCCCTCGCCGCGCGCCGGCTGACTGAGAGCCGCGGCCCCTATGGGACACTTGACCTTCCCGGTCTCGCGCTTGCATCCACTGGTGCCTTCGGGATCGTGTTCGGCCTCGTCCGCGCTCAGTCGCTGGGCTGGACTAGCCCCACGATCCTCGCGACGCTGATCACCGGAGCCGTGCTGATCGTCGGCTTCGTCGTTTGGGAGCTGCGTGCCTCAGAGCCCATGCTGCCGATGTCGTTCTTCGCCAAGCGCTCGTTCGCGGTCACCAACGTGGCATCGCTGAGCATGTTCTTCGGTATGTTCGGCTCGATCTTCTTCCTTTCGCAGTACATGCAGAACGTGTTGCACAACACTCCCTTCCAGGCCGGACTGAAGCTGCTCGTTTGGACGGGCGCCTCGATGGTCGTGGCTCCGCTCGCGGGCGTCTTCTCCGAGCGTTTCGGCAGTCGGCCCTTCATGTTCGCCGGTCTAACGCTTCAGGCGAGCGCGCTCGGGTGGCTTGCACTCATGACCTCGACCCACCTGGCCTACTCGCACATGATCGTCCCGTTCATCATGGCTGGCGCGGGCATGGCGCTCGTGTTCGCGCCGTCCGCCAACGCCGTGCTCTCCTCCGTGCGCACCGAGCAGGCCGGCCAGGCCTCCGGCGCGAATAACGCGATCCGCGAGATCGGCGGCGTGCTTGGGGTGGCGGTACTCGCCTCCGTCTTCACGGGGGCGGGCAGCTACGTCTCGCCACAGGCCTTCGTCGATGGCCTGCTCCCCGCCATGTGGGTGGGCGTAGCGGTGCTCGCCGCCGGTGCGCTCGTCGTGCTCGCGTTTCCCTTCAAGACGCGCACGACTGCGGTTGACGGCATGCGGGTCGCTCACTCCGCAACGGCCGGTCAGAGCCCGGTCGTTGCCTCAGAGGCCGCATGAATAGCTCCTCTGAGCAAGTTCGCCGTCGCGTCCCCGCCGCTGAGCGCCGGGAGGAGCTGATCTCCGCCGCCGTGCACGAGTTCGCCCACGGCGGCCTGCACGGCACCCCGGTCGAGCGCATCGCGCGCCGCGTCGGCGTCGCCCAGCCATACGTATTCAGCCTCTTCCCCACCAAGCGCGACCTTTTCCTCGCCGCGCTCGACCGCAGCTTCGAACGGGTCGCCGATACCTTTCGCGGCGGCGCTTCAGACTACGCGGCTGGGCGCGCGCCCACCGAGTGCGAGGACGCGCTGCAGGCGATGGGGTTCGCCTACAAGGACCTGCTCGCGTCCGACCGCGACTACCTGATGCTCCAGCACCAGTGCTACGCCGCCTGCGATGACGAGGCAGTGCGCGCATCCGTGCGCCACCGCTTCGCGCAACTGGTGGAGCTCGCCGGTGAGCTCTCAGGCGCTGAGCCAGAGCAACTGGATGACTTCTTCCGTCACGGTATGGCCCTCAACGTCGCCGCGGCGCTGGGAGTCGAGGAGCTGTCGGTCGGCTGCCCGTGGGTCAAGCTGAGCTTGGCTGAGCCGCAAGCGGGGTAGGCCTGAGCGGGCGCGAGGGGTAGGATCGAAGGACTATGCCCTCCTCAGCAGAGATTCCGGCTGCCGGTGAGCGTCGCAGCCGCCGCGAGATGGCACGCACCGGTGCCCTCGTCATACTCGCGATCCTGATCACCCTGTTCGCGGTCTTCAACATCAATGAAGTCAAGGTGAACTGGGTCTTCGGTTCCGGCAAGGCGCCACTGATCATCGTGATCGTCGTCTCCCTGCTCGTCGGCATCGTGCTCACGCACTTCGCCGAGCGCAAACGTCACTAGCCGACCCCCCCCCATGGATGCGGGCCCGCTGGTTCTGGATGACCTCCTCTCGAGGTATTCGGTGAGGGCCGTGGGGCAGGCGTTTGTAGAGGGGGGTGACCGGCGGCGCGGACTTTCGCCTGCCCGCAGGCTCGCCTGTGCCCGCAGGCTCACCGCTCTGCGAGAACGACGGACTCCCTCCCATTGCCTGTGGACCCCTCTCCATCCGACCCTCCGAATCCCCCAAACCGGCCTTCACGCCAGCAAACACCCTCATGTGCTGACGCTCGACACATCATCACATGTCAGTCCGCTGGATGTCAATCAACAACCATCTATACGCCCCTCGAGCCGCCTGGCCAGTTGGGTTGTTCAGTGCAGGACGACCTTCAAGAGGAGGATCGCCAGGCCCATCGTGATTCCCACGCTGGCTTCGAGCACGAGCTCGCCGGGCGTGGCACGGGCCCGGATCCCGGCCAGCAGCTCGAATGCGATCAGGCTCGCCACGGCGGTCCAGAGCGCCACTTCGACGCCCGTAGCCTGGGCGGCGCCCACCGCCCAGGCGAGCAGCAGCGCGAGCAGCGGGATGCAGGCCCCCCTGGCAATCGTCCAGTTCTCGAGCAACGCCCGCCCCAAGCCCTTGGCACTGAGACGCTCGTGCGTCTGCAGGCGATGCCCAAGGACGCGTGCATAAGCGTGTGCGAGCCAGTACAGCGAGAGCGCGATTACCGCCGAGCCGGCGGTGTCCAGATAGCTCTCGTGTAGCCCGCTCTCCGCGGCAAGCAGCGCGCCGATCGCGATCACTCCATAGATCACGCTCGCCGGGTTCTCTTCAGGGCTGATCCAGTCAATCCCCCGGCCGATCCAGCCACGCACAGCGGTATCTGCGGATGGTGGCTGGGGAGGGGAGGCAGGTTGAGCGATGCGCGGATTATCTCCCAGCCGCAGACAGATTCCTGAACGGCGGATCCCCTTGCTCGTGGGGTTCCGCTGCGTCTTTAGTTTCAACCGCAGCCGCTACGATCTGCACGGCGCGCCGACGTAGCTCAGCTGGTAGAGCACCTCCATGGTAAGGAGGGGGTCCGGGGTTCGAGTCCCCGCGTCGGCTTGTCTGTCATGAGTCGGGACATGTGTCTCACCTGAGTCGGGACATGTGTCTCATCTCGAGGAGCCAGGCCAGCGGCCTGGTTCTTTGTTTTGGTTGCGCCAGTAGCTCTTGGTGGACTCGATGAGGTGGCGGCTGAGGACCTCGCCCGTGGTGAGGTCGGTTACCAGGACTTGGTGGTCGTCGGCGAGCGCGAGGACACGCTTGCGGGCGTTCGCGATCCCGGTGCCTAGGTGGTGCATGCGGCCCGCGCGGCGCAGTGTCATCCGACCTTGGGGGTCGAGGCGGTCATAGCGAAGGCGATAGTGCCCTTGAGGCCGAGATCCGGCCGGCAGGGCCTTTGTGGTCGCGTTGTAGGCAGCGCCCGGTGTGCGGCGCCCGAGCGCGCGGTGCGGGCGCTGCTCGTTGTAATGCTGACGGAACTCGTCGAGCTGGCGCTGCAGCTGCGCGATGCTGGCGGCGGGTGCTCTGGCGCGTAGCCAGCGCTGCAGGGTCTGGTGGAACCGCTCGGTCTTGCCTTGTGTCTGGGGATGGCCGGGGGAGCCGTTCTTCTGCCGGACACCGAGGATCGGAAGCAGATACTCGAACGCGTTGCGCCCGCCGGTGAACCGGGACGTGTAAACGCTCCCGTTGTCCGTGAGCGTGCTCGCCGGCGGGCCGTATTCCTCGACCAGTTCTAGGAAAACGCTCACCACCACATCGCCGGTCACCGGCCCATGAGCGCTGCAGGACAGCAGGAACCGGCTGTGGTCATCGAGCCAGTTGAGGATCTCCACGTCGGTTTCGTCAGCCAACCGCCAGTGGATGAAGTCCGACTGCCACATCTCGTTGGGTTGGGCGGCCTGGAAACGGATGTAGGAGCTGCGCGGGCGCTTGCGGGGCTCCGGAACGATCAGCCCGGCGTCATGCAGGATCCGTCGGATCGTCGAGGTTGACAGGACCCGAAGCTGCTCCTGCTCGAGGTGCCAGCGGATCGTCTCCGGGCCAGCATCGAGCCCGTCGGCGGTCAGTTGCAATCGCAGCTCAAGCACTCTTTGACGGATCTCTGGAGGGGTCGCTCTGGAGGACCCGTTCGGCCGTCGCGAACGCGGCTCGACAGCGTCAAGGCCACTGGCTCGATAGCGGGCCAGAAGGCGGTGTAGGTGCCGGCGGGAGAACCCGTACTCGGCAGCGGCAGCAGTGACGGACAGCTGGTCAGAAACGACCTTGAGAACAGCAACACGGGCTCTAGACATGCCCGCCAAGATCACCCCCACCCCGGCGGCGCGCCCGCGCTGGTCGTTCCGGCTCAGCCCTCCGGGCTGCCCCTCCACGACCAGCGGCGGCACCCATGACCTATGTCCCGACTCACCAGAGACCTATCACCAGAGACATATGTCCCGAACCCACACACCCGCGTCGGCTTGTCATCGCGCTGGGTGTTCTCGAGTGGGGGCTCATGGGGGGAGCCTGCTCGACGCTCCGGTCCTATCGCTCAGTCGATCTCCTCGAGCAACTCTCCCGGCGAGGACAGGTTCAGCCCGCGCGCCAGGATCACGATCGTCTCCAGACGCGGCGAGCGCTTGCGGCGCTCCAGCAAGCTGATCTCCGTGCGGTGCAAATCACAGACCTTCGCTAGCGCCTCCTGGGAGAGGCCGGCCTTTTCCCGGTGATGGCGAAGGTTGAGGGCGAACTGCTCGCGCGCTGATTTCATGGCTCCCACTGTCGCATCCTGCAGACGATGAGTCCACAGACAATAGTCTTTCAGGCAATTGTCTTTCGCAGGGCTCAGCCAGCTGCCGCCACGGCGTCCTCTCCGGGCGTCACCGTCGTCACCGGCAGGCCCATGCCCCCCACCTTGCTCGGCAGGTCGAGCTTTAGCCAGCGCGATACTTTCGCCGACAGCGTCGAGATGATCACCTCATCGAAGCCGTGCAGGTTGATCGCGTCGTGCACCGCTGCAAGCGGGTCGGGATCGCCGACAAGCCCCTGCACGGTTGCACCCGCCGCTTCTTCGAGCAGGGGCAGCGCGCGGTCGAGCACCGTCCGGGCCTCGCTCGCCGCTTGGTCCTCGGGGTCGACGACCTTGTGCAGGCCGTGGGTGGCGTTCGGCACCAGCAGCGTGAACACGCACGGCCCGCGCTGCGCACGCTCCCGCACGGCGTTGAGTAGCGGTTGGGTGGCGGCCGTCTTGTGAGCCACGACCAGCACGCGGCGGGGGGATGCGGAGGACTCCATGAGTGGAACTCCTTTCTGGGTGTGCCGTCTTACTACCCAGATGATCCCACCGCAAAGCCGTTTGCGCCAGGAGTACTACGAGAATGGCGGGAGAAGGATTCGAACCTTCGAAGGCAGAGCCATGTGGTTTACAGCCACACCCCTTTGACCGCTCGGGAACCCCGCCGGGGCCGTCAGTTTAGGACTTATGCGAGCGGGCGTCGCGCCCGCAGCCTCTCAGGGCCGCGGTGCTAGGAGGCCTCGCGCAGCTGTTGCGCGTCAGGCAGCGTCTGCAGCTTCTTCAGCGTCCGGTTCTCGATCTGGCGGACGCGCTCGCGTGTGATGTTGAACGCACGGCCGACTTCCTCCAGCGTGCGTGAGCGCCCACCGGTGATTCCGTAGCGCATCTCGAGCACCTCGCGCTCGCGCTGTGGCAGGCAGGCGAGCACATGGGTCACGTTCTCCCGGCGTAGCGCTTCTGAGGCGATCTCAAAGGGCGACTCAGCCGTCGCGTCCTCGATGAAGTCGGCCAGGGCCGAATCCTCCTCCTCGCCCATGGGTTTCTCCAGCGACACGGGCTGTTGGGCCATGCGCTTGACTTCGCGCACCTCGTGCGGGGTGTAGTCAAGCTCCGCGGCGATCTCCTCTGGGCATGGCTCGCGCCCCAGTTGCTGGAGCAGCTGGCGCTCGGCATGGATCACCTTGTTCAGGCGCTCCACCATGTGCACCGGGATGCGGATCGTGCGGCCCTTGTCGGCCAGCGAGCGCGTGACGGCCTGGCGGATCCACCAGGTCGCGTACGTCGAGAACTTGTAGCCGCGGCGATAGTCGAACTTCTCGACCGCGCGGATCAGCCCGAGTGAGCCCTCCTGGATCAGGTCGAGCAGCGTGAGCCCGCGGCCGACGTAGCCCTTGGCGATCGAGACGACGAGGCGCAGGTTCGCTTCGACCATGTGCTGCTTGGCGGCGATGTCGCCGCGTTCGATGCGCTTGGCCAGCGCGACCTCTTCGTCGGCGCTGAGCAGGGGCACGCGGCCGATCGCGCGCAGGTACAGGCGCAGCGAGTCGAGGCTCGGCTCGACGGTGAGGTCGACCTCGGGACGCCTGAGCTCCTCCAGGCGTGCGCGCAGCGCCTGCCCCTGATCCACATCATTCTCGTGTTCGCGGCTGCCCGCGAACGGCGATTCGCTTAGGTTCCCGCCGAGCGAATCGTCACTCTCGGCGATGGACGTATCCGTGGTCTCCAGCAGAACCTCAACCCGATTGCTCAACTCAGACCCCCAGGATCCGTCCAGCTCCCCGCCGGGCGATCTCCGCGCCGGCCTCCCCTGACCAAGTGCGGAGTGATACCAGAATCCGCGGGGGAAGATGCGCCGGCCGGTCATCGGCGTGCAACCGGCCCACGTCACCACGCCTGCTGTGGCGCTCACTCCGGCAGGTTGTGCTCGCGCCGCAGCGCTAGGCTTGGCTCTAGTGCAGGCGACACGACTCACCCCACGGTCCTTGCCGATGAAGAGCGCGGAGGAGGATGTCCAGGCGCGCCCGCCGGGGGTTCCGGTTGGGCTCTCGCGCGTGGGCGTGACTGGCGTTGAGAAGGTTGTGCGAATCCGCGACGAGTCGTACTTCGCGCGCCTTTCGTGCTTCGTCGATCTCAGCCACCAGCAGAAGGGAGCGCACATGTCGCGCTTCGAGGAGGTCGTCAACGAGGCGATCGGAGAGGTCGTCCTCTCAGAGTCGCCGTTCCGCGCCGAGACTCTCGCCCAGCACATCGCTGAGCTCGTGCGCACCCGCCAGGACGCTGAGCGCGCGGAGGTGACGATCGCCGCACGTTATCCCGAGCACAAGCCTGCGCCCGTGTCCGGTATCCCCACCCAGGAGATCTACACCCTCCATGGGCGAGCGGTCGCGTTCGAGCACGGCACGCGACGCACGGTCGGTGTGTCCGCGACAGGCATGACCGCGTGTCCGTGCGCGCAGGAGCTGGTGGCCGCCCGTGCGCGCGCTCGCCTCGTGGCTGACGGCTTCTCCGCGGCGGAGATCGAGCGCATCCTGCAGAGCGTTCCCGTCGCCACCCACAACCAGCGCGGCCTCGCGACACTGCACATCGGCTGCATCGAGGAGTGCGTGGCCGAGATCGACGCCTCCGCGCTGCTCCAAGTCGCGGAGGGGAGCATGTCTTCGGAGATCTACGAGCTGATGAAGCGCAACGACGAGGTCGAGGTGGTGGAAAAGGCCCACCGCCGCCCGCGCTTCGTCGAGGACTGCGTGCGCGAGATGATCGCCGGCGTGCTCGCTCGCTTCCCGGAGCTCGACGGCGCGAGCTTCGTCTCGGCGCGCCAGGAGAACCTGGAGACGATCCACCAGCACAACGTGCTCGCCGAGCGTCACGGCCTGCTCTCCGAGCTGCGCGCTGAGGTCGACTCCGGCATGCCCGCGGCCCATCAGACAAGCCTTGAAGAGTGGTTGAGCGCTGGCGCTCGTTCTCAGGCGTCCGGCTGAGCTTGCACCTGCTGCATGCGGCGGCGTAGCCCGAAGAAGTAATCCAAGCCGGAAAGAACGGTCGCCAGCACCGCCGTGTACAGCAGCAGCGATACCCATAGCGGCTGCCCATGAACGGCGATCACCGCGAGGATCGCGGCGATCTGCAGGCAGGTCTTGATCTTGCCGAAAATGCTCGCGGCCATCACCACGCCGGCCTGCGTAGCGCCGAGGCGAAGCACCGTGACGGCGAGCTCGCGCGTGATGATCACCATCGCCACCCACGCCGCCAGCCGGTGCAGCGAGACGAGCGCGATCAGCGCGGCCACGATCAAGAGCTTGTCGGCCAACGGGTCCATCAGCTTGCCGAACGTCGTGATCGACCCGCGCGCGCGGGCGAGGTAACCGTCGATGAAGTCAGTCAGCGAGGCCAGCGCGAAGACGACTGCCGCGAGCACGTCGCCGGCGGGCGTGTTGCCGAGCAGCGCGACGACCAGCACCGGCACGAGCATGATCCGCAGCACCGTCAGCACATTGGGCAGGTTCAAGGGGAACACGGGACCGCCCATTATGCCGTCCTAGTATCGGTCTCACGCCTTCGCAACATTCGACCCGACGAGGAGACACGATGAACAAGCGCACTCTGGGAGGGAACGGACTCGAGGTCTCGGCGATCGGGCTGGGCTGCATGGGGATGTCGGCTTTTTATGGATCGACCGACGAGGGCGAGGCGATCGCCACGATCCAGCGCGCACTGGAGCTGGGGTGCAACTTTCTCGACACGGCGCAGCTGTACGGGCCGATGACGAATGAGGACCTGGTCGGCCGCGCGATTGAGAGCCGGCGCGACGAGTATGTGATCGCGACGAAGTTCGCCCGTCGCACCGAAGGGGCGACGCCCGGCGAGATGTCGACGCTCGGTCCGCTCGACGGTTCCGCCGAGCACGTCCACACCTCCGTTGAGGGTTCGCTGCAGCGGCTCAAAACCGACCACATCGACCTCTACTACCAGCACCGCGTGGACCCGAACGTCGAGATCGAGGAGACCGTCGGCGCGATGGCCGAACTGGTACAGCAGGGCAAGATCCTGCACATCGGTCTCTCCGAGGCCGCGCCCGAGACGATCCGCCGTGCGCACGCCGTGCACCCGATCGCTGCCTTGCAGACGGAGTACTCGCTGTGGACGCGCGACCCGGAGGCGGAGATCCTGCCGGCCTGTCGCGAGCTCGGGATCGGCTTCGTCCCGTACTCGCCCCTGGGGCGCGGCTTCCTGTCGGGTCGCTTCAAATCACCGGACGACCTCGATGCGAACGACTTCCGTCGCTATGGCCCGCGCTTCATCGGCGGGAACCTCCAGGAGAACCTGAAGCTGGCAGCGAAGGTTGAAGAGATCGCAAACGACAAGGGCGTCACGCCCGCTCAGCTGGCGCTCGCGTGGGTGCTCGCCCAGGGGGAGGATCTCGTGCCGATTCCCGGCACCAAGCGCCGCACCTACCTCGAGCAGAACATTGCCGCCGTGGATGTAGAGCTGACCGAGGAGGAGCTTGCACGAATCGACGCCGAGCTGCCGCAGGCGGCCGGAGACCGCTACGACGAGCAGGGCATGCGCGCCGTCAACATCTGAGACGGAGTCAGTAGCCGACCGAGTAGAAGCTGATGTGACGGCAGCCGTCGAGCTTGTAGTGGGGCAGCGCGTGATGGCTGGTGAAGAAAACGATGTGGGGGTTCTGGCAGTGGATCACGCCGGAGTTCTCGTGGGCATGAACGACGGTAGCCGGGTTGGTGCCGGTCCACACATAGTTGACGGTGTCGTTGGCATAGATGATGTTCTTGCCGTTTCCGGCGTGAATGACCGCGGTCTGGAACGAAGGCCAGCCCGACTCGTGGTAGTCACCCCAGATGACATCGCCTGCGTTACCGCCATAGATGGTGTCGTTGCCGTAGCCACCTAGCAGGTAGTTGTGCACTCCATTTATTCCGCGAAGAACATTTTCTTCTCCGGCTCCTCCCCTGTCCATGACCAGGTGCTGTTGCGCTGGCCAGCCAGCGTGGCTGGTCATCGCCGCCGCGGGCGCCGCTATGCAAAATGCCGCCAGCAGCGCCAGCGCCGGAACGCGGCGAGGTAGCGAAGGCAAGCGCATGAGAGTTCATCGGCACCCATCCGCACATCCCGAGGCAGGGCGCGAGGACTCGCACATGTGGCCATCTCCGCGATAGCTCCTGCCAGCGGCTACCAGCCGGTTGGGCCCCGGTTCGCCCGGCAGCGAACGATAGGGTGCTTCCATGCCCCTGATCCCCATGGTCATCGAGCGAACCGCGCGAGGCGAGCGCGAGTTCGACATCTACTCGCGGCTGCTCAACGAGCGGATCATCTTCTTGGGCACGCCGATCGACGACCAGGTGGCGAACCTCGTGGTCGCGCAGTTGCTGCATCTGGAGTCTCAGGATCCGGACAAGGACATCTCGATCTACATCAACTCGCCCGGCGGCTCAATCTACTCGGGCCTCGCGATCTACGACACGATGAACTTCGTCAAGCCTGACATCGCCACGATGGTTGTCGGGGTTGCCATGTCGATGGGCTCGCTGCTGCTGGCGGGGGGCACGAAGGGCAAGCGCGCGTCGCTGCCCAACTCGCGCATTCTCATCCATCAGCCCTCGGCTGGCTTCCAGGGCCAGTCGACCGACATCGAGATCCACGCGCGCGAGATCCTCAAGGTGCGCGAGCGGATCGACGAGATCTACGCCGAGTGCACGGGCAAACCGACGGCCGAAGTCCGCGCCGACATGGAGCGCGACCGCTTCTTCTCGGCCGAGCAGGCGCTCGAGTACGGGTTGATCGACAGGGTGCTCGAGAGTCACTGAGCACAGCCGCCAGCACGGCCCGCTATATGCTCGCCAGGCGAGATGGCAGGTTTGACCCCGCTTGAGCGCTCGACGCTCTTCCTGATTACCGTCCTCACCGTCCTAGCGGGCGTGGCCAACTACCAGCCCTGGCCCGCGATTCCCCGGTTTGGCGTCGCAACCCTGGCGCTCGCGGGTCTCGCCTGGGTTGTTTCGTTCGCCACCGAGCAGCTGGGTGAGCGCTTCGGGCCCGGTGTCACTGGGATGTTGCAGTCGACGCTGGGCAATCTGCCGGAGCTGTTCGTCGTGATCTTTGCGCTGCAGAAGGGCGAGTTGGTGGTCGCGCAGACCGCGATCGTCGGCTCGGTGCTCGCCAACGCCCTGCTTGTCCTCGGTCTCGTGATCGTCGTCGGCGCCCGCCGCTCGCCGGATAACCTGATGCGCTTCTCAAAGCGCCTGCCGAGGGACACGGCCACGCTGCTGCTCCTGGCGGTGTTCATCATCGTCCTGCTCGGTCTCTCGCTCAGCTCACACGACCCGGCGAGCCATCACGTCAAGGCGATCTCGATCGTCGGGGCGATCTGCCTGCTCGTCGTCTATCTGGCCTGGGTCGTGCCCTATCTGCGCTCGGACAGTCTCCCCGGCGAGGACCCCGGAGAGGGTGAGACTCAAGCCCCGGACCTCGGCGCGAGCACCCGCGGTCCGCGCCTGTCGCTCGGCGTGACGCTCATGCTGCTGATCGTCGCTGGCACCGCCTCGGCGTTCGTGTCGGACTGGTTCGTCAACGGCCTGGAGCCGGCAATCGAACTGCTCCACATCTCTCAGGCGTTCGCCGGGCTCGTGATCGTGGCTATCGCGGGCAACGCGGTCGAGAACACAGCCGGCCTCGTGCTGGCGTGGAAGGGACGCTCGGACCTGGCGATCTCCGTCGTCAAAAACTCCGTGGCCCAGATCGCGGCCTTCCTGTTCCCGCTGCTCGTGCTCATCTCCTTCGCGCTGAAGACGACGCTGACGTTCGCGCTGGCGCCCGTCTACATCGGCGCGCTGGCGCTCACCGCGCTGGGCCTGTGGCAAGTGACCGGCGATGGGGAGGCGGCCGAGTTCGAGGGCTGGGCGCTGGTCGCCCTGTACGTGATTCTGGGCACGCTCACGTTGTATGAGTAGGGCAGCGATACGGCGCGCTTCGCTGGGATGGCGAACCGGCGGATGACTCAAGAGGGCGCGGTAGACTCGCCGGGCGGCGCCAAGTCAGGTCACTGGAGGAGGTAGCGGGGATGTCGTGTTCGTCCGGTTTTGCAAGCCATCGTTTTCTGCTCGCGCCAGCGGCGTGCCTTCTGTTCGCGTGGGCGCCGGCCACGGCGCGAGCTGAAACGTTCCCCACGACGTGCCCCAACCTGCAGACCCAGATCAACGCCGTGGGCGCCAAACTGAACCACGGTGAAGACGACGTGATCGTGCTCGAAGGGCTGTGCAACGGCGCATCGCTGGGCAAATCAAGCGCCGTGACGCTCCCGGCGAGCTCGGCCTTCACGCTCCAGGGCGCCGCGGGGACGACCTCGGGGATCGACGCCGCAGGCATCACCGGCCCGCTTCTGACAGGCGTAGAACTCGGCGCGATCACGATCGCCGGCCTGGTCTTCCAGAACGCGACGAGCTCCGGCGCCAGCGCCGTGAACCTCCGCGCCGAACGGCTCACGCTGAAGAGCGACAGCTTCCTGAACAACAGCCATGAAGGCGTCAGCGGGGGCGCGCTCACGGCGTACGTGGGACCGCCCAAGCCCTGCCCTCCGACGGGCACGCCCGGGGTGGCGATGACCGGTTCCACGTTCCGCGACAACACGAACACGGTCGGTGGCGGCCTCGGGGTGGGCGGCGCGGCGTTCGTGCTCGACAACTGCACGGGCGCCGGCAACGTGCTGGAAGGGGACGTGTTCGAAGGCAACTCGCTGCGTGCCAACGGTGCCACCCAGGCCTTCGGCGGGGGGCTGCTGTTCGCCTCCGAAAGCACACCCGCCGCTGAGCCGCTTGCCCAGTCGGGCGACGTCTTCGCGGGCAACACCGTCGTGGACGTGGCGGGCACCGGCATGTACGGCGGCGCCGGCGAGTGGCTCGAAGGTATGAGCCTCACGAGCGTCGCAGACCGCTTCAGCGGCAACGCGCTGCCCGGCACGAGCGGTCCCAACTGGAGCTGGGGCGCGGGCCTCGGGCTGCTCGCTTGCAGGAACACAGAACCGGCGCAGAGCACCGTCGAGGACGCGGTCGTGGAGGGCAACTCGATTGGGGCGGGCGAACCCGCCGATCTCGGCGGCGCCGGCGTATACGTCGGCTGCCCCACGAAGGCGACGACGGCGAACCACCTGTCGCTGCTCGACTCGACCGTCACCGAGAACAGCGTCCCGGCCGGCGGCGTCGCCGGCGTGGATGGCGGCCCGCACGACCAGCTGCGGATCGCCAACTCGATCGTCGCCGCGGACAGCGGCGGCAGCGAGACAGGCGGCTTCGCGGGCGAAGGCGGGCTGGCCTCGGCGGCGTTCAGCGACGTGTGCAACGGCGTCGGGACGGCGCCGCTCCCCGGCGAAGGCAACATCTGCGCCAACCCGCTGCTGGCCGACAACGGCAACCCGTCCTCCGTCGACGTGCATGAGACGGCATCGAGCCCCACGATCGACGCCGGCTCCAACGCGCTCGTACCCAGCGGGTTGACCACAGACGCCTTCGGAGCACCACGGATACTCGCGGGCCACATCGGATGCCCGAGCGGTTCCCCGGCTGTGGTCGACATGGGCGCGGCGGAGTTCCCGTCCGCCTCACCGTTCTGTTCAGCGCCACCGCCGGCCGCGCGCGGCCTGACCCACTTCGTCCGCCTGAAGACCAACGCAAAGGGCGCGGCGTTGACCCTCAGTTGCACGAGCACCGACGGTTTGGGGTGCTCAGGGGAGATCTTCCTCACCACCGACGAGACTCTGCAGGGCAAGAAGGTCATTGCCGTCGGCGCGAGTAAGCGCAGAAAGCGCACCACGGTGTCCGTCAGGATTGGCCAGGCGCCGTTCTCTTTGCCCGCTGGCAGCACCGAGACGTTCCAAGTCAAGCTCAATTCGACTGGCCTTCAGCTGCTTCGCCATTTTCATACGATCTCGGCTTGGGTATTGGCCAACGAGACGACGGCCAGCAACAGCCCGGTCATCTTTCTCCTGCACTCGACCCTGTTCAGGCAGGCCAAGCACAAGCACAAGTCAAAAAAGCACAAGTCCCGTCACTCGAAGCGCCGGCACTAACTCAGCCAGGTGCTCAGCCCCGCACCAGCCCGCTGATCAGCGCCCCGGCGACGCCACCCTCGGCAGCCGTCGTGGCGCCGCTTCCGGTGCCCTCCAGCGGCGCGATGAACATCGTCTGGATCGCCAGGCGGCCAGGCCCGGTGAAGCGGTTCCAGGTGAGCTTGCCACCGCCACCGAAGATCCCGGTCTTCAATCCCATCGTGACGGCTTCGAGCTTGACGCTCGGATCCTTGAAGAGCCAGCCGCCCGCCTCGACGTCGATCTGCTCGCCGTCCATCAGCTGCACGAGAAAGACGTTGCCGTGGCCGTGCAGCCACACGAGCGCGTCACCACCGGTCGCGCGGAACTTGTCCATGAAGAACCCCGAGCCGCCGAGCAGCATGTTCTGCACGCCCTTGATCCGTTCGAAGCTGTAGTCGAGGTTGTCGGTCGCGGCGATGAACTGGTGCTCGCGCACATCCAGACCTTCGCCTTCTTTGAGATGCAGGGGGACGCACTGGCCGGGGGAGTCGCGCGAGAAGGCGATCTTCCCGGTCCCTGAGGTTTTCGTCACGAAGAACTCCAGCCCCGCGATCTTGCGCTTGATCGCGCCCGGCAGTTTCTTCAGCTCGATGTTCAGCTGAGTCTCCTTCCACAGCAGCACGTGGTGCTCGAACATCACGCTCTGCCCGCCGACATCGATCTGCAACTCGGGCACCAGTTCCCCGCGGATGTGGTAGGTCACGCCGGCGAACGTCTCGTCGTGGACGCTCGGGGGAATCGGCTCAGGCAGGTGCATGGTGGTGTTCTCCTTTGCGGGGATGCTCGATGATGGGCGGGAGCCAGGCGCTACGCGAATACGCCCCGAGCTTCGCTGTTTCGTGCAGCTGCGTCAAGGCCGCTACCCCCGCCCGCTGGGGCGGGCAGGGGTGGGTGGGGTTCTTATAGATCAAAGCGCGCTAGACTGCTTCTACCTCGCGCCTGGGCGGGGTTTTTCTTCGCCCAAGGCCATTTGTCCACGACCACGCAGGGATTTCTCACATGGCCCGCGGAGACGTTCGAATCGCGATCACCCTCGCATGCGAGGAGTGCAAGCATCGCAACTACCAGACCAACAAGAGCAAGCGCAACAACCCGGATCGGGTGTCGCTGCGCAAGTACTGCCGCTGGTGTCGCAAGCACACCAGCCACCGGGAGACCCGTTAGCGCGGGAGCGCTGCTGTGGCTCGTGATCGCAAACGCGCAAAGCAGCGTCGCGAGCGCCGCGCTCGTGGCGCACGCACGTCGTCGCCGGGCACGCCCGCGCGCGCCGATGTCCCGGGTGCGCTCGACCACGCCTCGGCCGACGCCGACGAGTTCGACGCCGCGCTTGTCGCAGGCGCCGGGGGGGTGCCCGCGGACGCCGGTCGCGCCGCGGCGGACGCCAACGGCCCGCCAGCCGAGTCCGAGACACAGTCCGAGGCCGAGGCTGACGCCGAGGGCGACGTCACCGAGGACGAAATCCAGGAGCTCACGGCCGCCGGCAAGGCTGGCGTCATTCCCGAGCAGGCCTCCGGCGCTCCCACCGCGCGCGGGGGTAACCGCGCGGTCGCGTTCCTGCGCGCCAGCTGGGCTGAGCTGCAGCGCGTACAGTGGCCCGACCGCCCGCAGGTCTTCCAGGCAACCGCCGTCGTATTGGGCTTCGTTGCGATCGCAGGCGCTTATCTTGGCTTGGCCGACTTTGTGGCCAAGGAAATCGTCGAATTCGTCCTCTGAGGAATCCTGAATGTTTCGTTGGTATGTAGTCAACACCTACTCCGGTCACGAGAACAAGGTCAAGCACAACCTGGAGCACCGGGTCATCTCGCTTGGCCAGCAGCGCGCGGTGCGCAACGTGGTTGTTCCGACCGAAGCGGTCTCGGAGATGAAGGACAACCAGAAGGTCACCGTCGAGAAGCGCACGATGCCGGGCTATGTGCTCGTGAACATGGAGCTCAACGAGGACTCCTGGGGCGTCGTCAAGGGGACCCCCGGGGTGACAGGGTTCGTGGGCGCCTCTCAGGAGCCTGTTCCCCTTACTCAGGGCGAGGTCGACAGGCTGCTGCACAAGACCGACGTTGCCACCGCGCCCCGCACACGCGCCCAGTTCACGATCGGCGAGTCCGTGAAGGTCATCTCCGGCCCGCTGTCGGACTTCTCCGGAGAGATCTCCGAGATCAACGACGACGCCGCCAAGCTCAAGGTGCTGGTATCAATCTTCGGCCGGGAGACACCCGTCGAGGTTCAATTCGATCAGGTGAAGAAGCTTTAAATGGCCAAGAAGGTACTGACGACAATCAAGCTGCAGGCGAACGCCGGGCAGGCGAGCCCCGCCCCGCCGGTCGGTCCCGCGCTGGGTCAGCACGGGATCAACATCATGGAGTTCTGCAAGGCCTTCAACGCGCAGACGCAGGGCGAAACCGGCACGGTGATTCCGGTCGTGATCACCGTGTATGAGGACCGCTCGTTTACGTTCGTCACCAAGACGCCCCCCGCCGCGGTCCTCATCAAGCAGGCGCTGCGGATCGGCAAGGGCTCGGGCGAGCCCAACCGCACTAAGGTGGGCACGATCACACAGGCACAGCTGCGTGAGATCGCCGGGCGCAAGCTCGAGGATCTCAACGCCAACGACATCGACCAGGCGGCGAAGATCATCGCTGGCACGGCGCGTTCAATGGGCGTGGAGGTCTCCTCGTGAGCAGCCATCACGGAAAGCGCTACACCGAGGCGCTTGCGAAGGTCGACCGCCAGCGTGAGTACGAGCCCGCTGAGGCCGTCAAGCTCCTCAAGGGCCTCTCCAGCGCCAAGTTCGACGAGTCGGTCGAGCTGCACGTGCGCACCGGCCTGAATGTGCGCCACGCCGATGAGCAGCTGCGCGGCACGATCGCGCTGCCCAACGGCCTCGGCAAGGACGTGAAGATCATCGTCTTTGCCCAGGGCGCGAAGGTCGCCGAGGCGCAAGCGGCCGGCGCCGACGCGGTCGGTGGCGAGGACCTGGCAAAGCGCATCGAGGAGGGCTTCGACGACTTCGACGTGGCGATCGCCACGCCCGATCTGATGTCGGTCGTCGGTCGTCTCGGCCGCGTGCTCGGGCCGTCGGGGAAGATGCCCAACCCGAAGGTGGGCACGGTCACGATGGATGTGGCCAAGGCTGTCGAGGAGTCCAAGTCGGGCAAGGTCGAGTACCGCACCGACCGCAACGCGATCGTACATCTGGTGATCGGCAAGGCAAGCTTCGCCGAGCGCCCGCTGCTGGAGAACTACGCCGCGGTGATCGAAGAGCTGATCCGCGCCAAGCCAGCAAGTGCGAAGGGCCGCTATCTGCACTCCATTACGATCACCTCGACGATGGGGCCGGGCGTGAAGGTCGACGCCAGCCGCACACGTGACATCCTTGAGGAGGCGCCCGCGGCTACGATCGCCGCTTAGCGTCACCCAGGCCACCAGAGACCCCCGGCGGCTACCGATCGACGATCGGTAGCGCAAGACCGGGACAGGAGCCAACCATGAACCGAGACCAGAAGGCCGCGGCGATCGCTGAGATCGCCGCCAGCATAGATGAGTCCCACGCGGTCTTCGCCGTGGACTATCGGGGCATCTCTGTACCCCAGGTCGCCGAACTTCGCTCCCAGCTGCGCCACGCCGACGCGACGTTCAAGGTGGTCAAGAACTCGCTCACCGAACGCGCGGCGGACCAGGTGGGCGCCGAGACGCTGAAGGCGCTCCTGGAGGGGCCGACCGCACTGACGTTCGTGCGCGGCGACATCGCGACTGCCGCCAAGGCGATCGCCGACTACGGCCGCGCCACACAGCTCTTGCCGTTCAAGGGCGGTCTGATGGAAGGCGCCGCGCTCGACCCTGACCAGATTCGCTCGCTCTCGCGCTTGCCCTCGCGCGAAGTGCTCTATGGCCAGCTCGTCGGCGTTGTGGCCTCGCCCGTCAGCGGCCTCGTGCGTAGTCTGAGTGCACTAATCGGAGGCCTCGCTTCGGCCCTTGGCCAGGTACGCGAGAAGATGCAGTCCGGAGAGATCCCCTCTGGCGATGCCCCCGCCGTCACGGAGGCCCCAGCCGGGGAGGCCGCCGCGGCTGAGGAGACCGAGACCCCCGCCGGAGACGCTGCTCCAGAGGCCCCGGCGGAGCCTACCGAGCAGGAGTCAGCGCCCGCCGCTGGGGCTGAGGTGAAGGACAGCACGGACCAGGCCGCAGGCACCCAAGCTGAGCCGGAGAATGAGCCGGCCCAAGAGAACGACGACAACCCTAAAGCGGACGCACCGGCTGATGATCAGCCCGGGGACGGCGACGCGAATCCCAAGGAGGACTGACCAACATGGCTACAGCCACAAGCACAGAGAAGTGGATCGAGGAGCTGAAGGGCATCTCGGTGCTCGAGCTCGCCGAGCGGATCAAGGCGCTCGAGGAGGAGTTCGGCGTATCGGCCGCGGCGATTGCCGCGCCCGCCGCGGCGCCCGCCGCAGGCGGAGGCGGCGATGGGGCCGCTGAGGAGGAAGAGAGCAGCACGGCCGACGTGATCCTGACGGCCGCCGGCGACAAGAAGATCCAGGTGATCAAGGTCGTCCGCGCCGCCACGGGCCTCGGCCTGAAAGAGGCCAAGGCACTCGTCGACGAGGCTCCCAAGCCGGTCAAGGAGGGCATCGAGAAGGAGGAGGCCGCAAAGCTCAAGCAGGAACTGGAGGAGGCCGGCGCCACGGTCGAGCTGAAGTAGCGAGCCTGGCCAAGCCGCAAGCCGTAATGAGGGGCCTCTGCAGGCCGGGGCCCCTCATTTACCTGCGGCTAACAATTGCGCCGATTTTCAGGTAAAGTGCTCCTGCTGGCCAATAGTCGCAGCCGTCCAGGCAGCATGGCGCCGCGCCACATACGCGGGTCGCCGGGGGCGGGGTCCGTGAGCGCTGGTTGCCCACTTAAGGGTGCCGATGGTCTGTGCTATCTTTGCTGGTCGCGCTTTCGGCGCCCTCCTCTGCCCGTCTCATCGTTCTCCGAAGGAGTCGTTTCTTGGCTGCTGTTGATGCTCTCCGGACGCGCCGGAGCTTCGCGCGTCTACCTAAGTCTGTCGACGTTCCCAACCTGATTGATATCCAGCGCCGCTCGTTTACGTGGCTCACCGACCCCAAGACGGGAGGGCTGCGCGAGACCATCGACGACATCTCGCCGATCGAGGACTACACCGGCAACCTGGCCGTGCAGTTCGGTGAGTTCGTGTTCGACGAACCGGTCGCCTCGCTCGAGCAGTGCCGCGAGAAGGACCTGACCTACGCCCGGCCGCTGACGGTCACCGTCGCCTTCATCAACCGTGAGACCGGCGAGATCCGCGAGCAGTCCGTCTTCATGGGCGACTTCCCGTGGATGACCGAGCGCGGCACGTTCGTGATCAACGGCACCGAGCGCGTCGTCGTCACCCAGCTCGTGCGCTCCCCCGGCGCCTACCTGATGGAGCCCAAGGACCGCGAGAAGCAGGTGTTCATCGCCAACCTGATGCCCGCGCGCGGCTCGTGGCTGGAGCTCGAGATCGACAAGAAGGGCAAGGTCTTCGTTCGCATCGACCGCAAGCGCAAGCTGCCGGTGACAGTGCTGCTGCGCGCGATGGGCTACGCGACCGACGAGGAGATCCTCAAGCTATTCGAGAACTCGCTGTACATCCGCAACACGATCGAGGCCGACACGGAGGTCACCCGCACCGAAGAGGGCGCGCTGATCGAGCTGTTCAAGAAGCAGCGCCCCGGCGAGCCGCCGAGCGTCGACAACGCCAAGGCGCTGCTCAACCAGCTGTTCTTCGACCCCAAGCGCTACGACCTCACGCGCGTCGGGCGCTACAAGCTCAACTCGCGACTCGGCCTCGATGTCGACATCGAGACGCGCACGCTGACCCAGGACGACATCCTGCAGCTCGTGCGCGAGCTCGTCTCGCTGCCCAAGCGCCTGGGTATCCCCGAGGACGGCGAGGTCGAGATCAAGGACTACGCGGCCGAGGCGATGAGCATGCCGCGCGAGCCTGTCGCCGAGCACCTCGACGAGTACGAGCACTTCGGCAACCGCCGCCTGCGTACCGTCGGCGAGCTGATCCAGGAGGCCTTCCGGATCGGCCTTTACCGCATGGAGCGCGTCGTACGCGAGCGGTTGACAACCGAGGACGCCGACACGATCACGCCGCAGACGATCATCAACATTCGCCCCGTCGTGGCCGCGCTGAAGGAGTTCTTCGGCTCCTCGCAGCTCTCGCAGTTCATGGACCAGACGAACTCACTCGCCGGGCTGACGCACCGCCGGCGCCTGTCGGCCCTGGGAGCGGGCGGGCTGACACGCGAGCGTGCGCCAATCGAGGTGCGCGATGTGCACCCGACGCACTATGGGCGCATGTGCCCGATCGAGACGCCAGAGGGCCCGAACATCGGCCTGATCGGCTCGCTGTCCTCGTTCGCCGAGGTATCCGAGTACGGCTTCGTCACCACTCCCTACCGCGTCGTCAAGGACGGTGTGCTGACGGACAAAGTCGAGCGCCTGGACGCTACCCAGGAAGAGGAGCTCGTGATCGCCCAGGCGAACACGCCGGTCGATCCCAAGACCGGCAAGCTGAAGGGCACAGAGATCCTCTGCCGCACGCAGGCCGGCCAGTACGTGACGGTCGGGCCCAAGGACGTCGACCTGGTGGACGTCTCGCCCGAGCAGATCTGGTCGGTTGCCACGGCGATGATCCCCTTCCTCGAGCACGACGACGCCAACCGCGCGCTGATGGGCTCGAACATGCAGCGCCAGGCGGTGCCGCTGCTGAAGGCCGACGCGCCCCTCGTCGGCACCGGCATGGAGCGCCGCGCGGCGCTCGACACCGGCGACGTGCTGCTGGCGCGCACAGCCGGCACGATCGAGCACGTCGACGCCACCCAGATCGTGATCGAGTGCAGCGACGGCACGAAGGATGAGTACGAGCTGCAGAAGTTCATGCGCTCAAACCAGGGCACGCTGATCCACCACAAGCCGCGTGTGCGCTCGGGCCAGAAGGTCAAGGCAGGCGACGTGCTCGCCGACGGCTCCTCCACCGACAAGGGCGAGATGGCGCTCGGCAAGAACCTGATGGTCGCCTTCATGTCCTGGGAGGGCTACAACTTCGAGGACGCGATCATCCTCTCCAAGCGCCTCGTGCAGGACGACGAGCTCACCTCGATCCACATCGAGGAGTACGAGATCGACGCCCGCACGACCAAGCTCGGCGAGGAGGAGATCACGCGCGACATCCCCAACCGCTCGGAGGAGTCGCTGCGCAACCTCGACGATCACGGGATCGTGCGCGTCGGCGCGGAGGTGGCCTCGGGCGATTTGCTCGTCGGCAAGGTGACGCCGAAGGGCGAGACCGAGCTGACGGCCGAGGAGAAGCTGATCCGCGCGATCTTCAAGGAGAAGGCGCGCGAGGTGCGCGACACATCGCTGAAGGTTCCCCACGGCGAGGGCGGCGTAGTGATCGACGTGATGACATTCAGCCGCGACGCCGGCGACGACCTGCCTCCGGGCGTGAACGACCTGGTGCGCGTGTTCGTCGCCAAGAAGCGCAAGATCTCCGAGGGCGACAAGCTCGCGGGCCGGCACGGCAACAAGGGTGTGATCTCAAAGATCGTCGACGTGCAGGACATGCCGTTCCTGGAGGACGGCACCCCAGTCGACGTGATCCTCAACCCGCTCGGTGTGCCGAGCCGCATGAACGTCGGGCAGATCCTCGAGACGCATCTCGGCTGGGCGGCCGCGCAGGGCTGGTACGACGATGGCTCTGAGGCCTACAAGGAAGCCCACGAGGCCAACGGACACAGCAACGGCGGCGCCACCTCCTCCGCGCGGGTGTACGTCTCCACGCCAGTGTTCGACGGCGCCACCGTCGAAGACGTCGACAACGCGCTGGTCAAGTGGCAGGACGAGCACAAGGGCCGGATTCGCATGGACGTCGACAAGAGCCGCCGCCCCGGCGAGCAGGCCTCGGGCAAGATGACCCTGTTCAACGGGCGCTCGGGCGAGCCGTTCGCCGAACAGGTGACGGTCGGCTACATGTACATCCTCAAGCTCCTGCACCTCGTCGATGACAAGATCCACGCTCGCTCGACCGGCCCATATTCGCTGGTCACCCAGCAGCCGCTGGGCGGCAAGGCGCAATTCGGCGGGCAGCGCTTCGGCGAGATGGAGGTGTGGGCACTGGAGGCCTTCGGCGCCGCCTACACGCTGCAGGAGATGCTGACGATCAAGTCCGATGACACCGTCGGGCGCGTGAAGGCCTATGAGGCGATTGTCAAGGGCGAGAACATCGCCGAGCCGTCGATTCCAGAGTCCTTCAAGGTGCTGCTGAAGGAGATGCAGTCGCTCGCACTCGACGTGAACGTGGTTTCCGAGGAAGGCCAGCGCACGGAGATACGCGACGAAGACGACGATTTGCTGCGCGCCGCTGAGGAGCTCGGCATCGACCTCTCCGGCGTGCGTGCCATAGCCAGCGACGCGCCTGCGCAGGAGGCGGAGAGCGAGGTTAGCGATGGGGCGCCGGCGACGGGCACGGATGCGCCCGTGGCGCTCTCAGAGGACGAGGAGGGTGAGGCCGCGGAGGAGCCACTCGACGTCGAGGAGCTGCTTGGAGAGGTCGCGATTGACGAGGACGACGCGCTTGCAACTGACGAGATTGTGGAGGACACACCGTGATTGACACAAGGGGACTTTGTCCCCTTTCGGCATCCAGCCTAACCCCTAGTCAGAAGGTCTCACATCCATGATCGACATAAATAATTTTGACGCCATTGAGATCTCACTCGCGTCCTCCAAGCAGATCCGCAGCTGGAGCTCGGGCGAGGTAATCAAGCCCGAGACGATCAACTACCGCACGCTGAAGCCTGAGAAGGACGGTCTGTTCTGTGAGCGCATCTTCGGCCCGACCAAGGACTGGGAGTGCTACTGCGGCAAGTACAAGCGCGTGCGCTACAAGGGCATCGTCTGCGAGCGCTGTGGCGTGGAGGTCACGCGCTCGAAGGTTCGCCGCGAGCGGATGGGTCACGTCGACCTGGCCGCCCCGGTCAGCCACATCTGGTTCTTCAAGGGCGTGCCCAGCCGCATCGGCTACCTGCTGGACATGGCGCCGAAGGAACTCGAGAAGGTCCTTTACTTCGCGGCCTCGATCATCACGTGGGTAGACGAGGAGGCCAGGGCCAAGGATCTCGACTCCTTGGAGAAGGAGGTCAACAAGGTGCTGGACTCCTACGCGGCCGAACGCGAGGAGCGCGTGCTCGAGCTGCGCGAGTCACTCAAGCGCCGTGAGAAGTACCTGCAGAACGGCAAACAGACGCACTTCAACGATGAAGACCACCTGTGGGCGGACTCGCTCGACATCAACCTGGCGAAGATCTCTGATGACGAGCGCGAGAAGCTCACAAAGGAGCTGCGCAAAGCCTTCGACGCGGACATCGCCGACACCGAGGCCTACATCGAGGATGGGGCCGAGCGTATGCGCAACGTTTGGGAGCTGTTCAAGACGATGGAGCCCAAGCAGATCGAGCACGACGAGACGACCTTCCGCGAGCTGAAGGAGCGCTTCGGCTCCTCTTACGGCTTCGGCGAGTACTTCCGCGGCGGGATGGGCGCCGAAGCGGTTCGCGATCTGCTCCAGCAGGTCGACCTGGAGGCCGAAAGGGTTGAGCTCGAGGACCAGGTGAAGACCGCCAAAGGCCAGAAGCAGGCCCGCGCGGTCAAGCGCCTGAAGGTCGTCTCGGCGTTCATCCAGTCCGGGAACAGGCCCGAGCAGATGGTGCTGGATGCCGTACCGGTGATCCCCCCGGAGTTGCGCCCGATGGTGCAGCTCGACGGCGGGCGCTTCGCCACGTCTGACCTCAACGATCTCTACCGCAGGGTGATCAACCGCAACAACCGCCTCAAGCGGCTGCTGGACCTCGGCGCACCCGAGATCATCGTCAACAACGAGAAGCGCATGCTGCAGGAGGCTGTCGACGCGCTGTTCGACAACGGTCGCCGCGGGCGCCCGGTGACGGGTCCCGGCAACCGTCCGCTGAAGAGCCTGTCGGACATGCTCAAGGGCAAGCAGGGGCGCTTCCGCCAGAACCTGCTCGGCAAGCGGGTGGACTACTCCGGGCGCTCAGTGATCGTGGCGGGCCCGTACCTGAAGCTGCACCAGTGCGGGCTGCCGAAGATCATGGCGCTCGAGCTGTTCAAGCCATTCATCATGGCCCGGCTGGTCGAGCGCAAGTCCGCGCAGAACATCAAGGCGGCCAAGAAGATGGTCGACTCGGGAATCGGCGAGGTGTGGGACGTGCTCGAGGAGGTCATCCACGAGCACCCGGTACTGCTCAACCGCGCGCCGACGCTGCACCGCCTGGGTATCCAGGCGTTCGAGCCGCTGCTGGTCGAGGGCAAGGCGATTCAGGTGCACCCGCTGGTCTGCCACGCGTTCAACGCCGACTTCGACGGTGACCAGATGGCTGTGCACCTGCCACTCTCGGCCGAGGCGCAGGCGGAGGCGAGAATCCTGATGCTCTCCTCCAACAACATCCTGTCCCCCGCGCACGGGGCGCCGCTGGCGACCCCGACGCAGGACATGATCCTGGGCGCCTACTACCTGACCTACGGCCCGGAGGCCGAGGATCTGGCGAAGATCGACCGCGCTACGCACGACCCGCGTCCGCACGTGTTCCGTACCGCGCAGGAGGCCGAGCTCTCCTACGAGGGCGGCGTGGTGAAGCTGCACGACATCGCCGAGTTCCGTCCATACGGGCGTGAGGGCGGCCACGTGCTCACGACGATCGGGCGGATCATCTACAACGACCGCATCGAGCGGGCGCTGGCCGAAGCGCTGGGCGACGAGTTCGACGCCGGCAAGTACGTGTTCGTCAACCAGTCGATGAAGAAGCGCGACACCACCCGTCTGATCGACGCGCTGGTGCAGACCTACGGCGCGACGACGATCTCGCTGGTGCTCGACGCCTTCAAGGACCTCGGCTTCAAGTACGCCACGCAGGCGGGCATCACGATCTCCAAGAACGATGTCGTGGTCCCGCCCGAGAAGCAGGACATCCTCGACAAGTACGACAAGCTCGTGGGAGCCATCACCGACCAGTACGACGACGGGCTGATCACCCAGGAGGAGCGTCACGAGGCCGTGGTGGAGAAGTGGAACGCGGCGACCGACGAGGTGGCGGAAGCGATGATCGAGAACCTCGAGGAGCTGAACCCGATCTTCATGATGGCCAACTCCGGCGCGCGTGGCTCGTTCAAGCAGATCCGCCAGCTGGCGGGGATGCGGGGCCTGATGGCCAACCCGAAGGGTGAAATCATCGAGCGCCCGATCAAGGCCAACTTCATGGAGGGCCTGTCGGTGCTCGAGTACTTCATCTCCACGCACGGCGCACGCAAGGGCCTGGCGGACACCGCGCTCAGGACCGCCGACTCGGGCTATCTGACCCGCCGTCTGGTCGACGTGGCCCAGGATGTGATCATCCGCGAAGCTGACTGTGGCGCGGAGGAGTACATCGAAATGGCCGTCTTCAAGCCCGGTGGCGACCCCAACGACGATCTCGTCGGGCGGATCACGGCCACCGCGGTAAAGACCAAGCGCGGGCGGATGCTCGCCGAGCAGGGCGACGAGATCGGCCGCGCGGAGTTCGCCGAGATGGTGGAGGCGTTCAAAGATGATCACGAGAAGGGCGTAAACGTGCTCGTACCGGTGCGCTCGGTGCTCAAGTGCCGTGCGCCCAGCGGTGTGTGCCAGGCCTGCTACGGCCGGGCGATGGCTACAGGTGCGCTCGCGCAGATCGGCGACGCGGTCGGCATCATCGCCGCGCAGTCGATCGGCGAGCCGGGCACGCAGCTGACGATGCGCACATTCCACACCGGCGGGGTCGCCGGGGCGGACATCACGCACGGATTGCCGCGTGTCGTAGAGCTCTTCGAGGCACGCAAGCCGAAGGGCCTGGCGAAAATCGCCGAGCAGGACGGCGTGGTGTCGATCGAGGAGACGGACAAAGCCCTGACGGTGGTCATCACCGACGAGGCCGGCGAGGAGCACCGCCACGCCTTCCCGCGGCGCACACGCCTGTTCGTCGCCGCGAACGAGAAGATCACCGCGGGCCGGCAGCTCAACGAGGGCTCCGTCTACCCGCACGAGCTGCTCGCCATCCGTGGGCGCACCGAGACCGAGCAGTACCTGGTGAAGGAGGTCCAGGAGGTCTACAAGTCCCAGGGCGTGGACATCAACGACAAGCACATCGAGCTGATCGTGCGCCAGATGCTGAAGAAGGTGCGTGTCGACCAGAAGGGCGACACCGACTACCTGCCGGGCCAGTTCGTGGACCGCTTCGATTTCGCGAAGGTCAACGATGAAGTGATCGCAAAGAAGGGCGAGGCCGCCCAGTTCGAGGACATCATCCTCGGTATCACCAAGGCGTCTTTGAACACAGACTCGTTCCTCTCGGCGGCCTCCTTCCAGGAGACCACGAAGGTCCTGACCGACGCGGCGCTGGAGGGCAAGACCGATCGTCTGAACGGGTTGAAGGAGAATGTGATCATCGGCAAGCTGATCCCTGCCGCCACGGGCCTGAAGCGCTACCGGCGGATCGAGATCGAACCGTCGCAGCCGCTGCCGCGCGCGATCGACGATGTCGGCCTGCTCGACCAGGACGAGATCGCCGCCGAGCTGGGGCTTTCGGGCGGCGGAGGCTACGGGCACGAGTTCGACGCCGACCTGGCATCGCTCGAGAAGATCGGCGCGGGCGGCACCGACCCGGGTTTCGTCGAGGAGCTGGCCGACCTGGCGATCCCAGAGGACTCAGGGAAGTAGTTTCAGGCGCGCCCGGGCAATGCCCGGGCGCGTTTTCTTCTGCAGGCGCCAGCGGTGAGAGGATTCTCACAGGCAAGGGGCGCGACACCGGTCGGGAATGTGGTGTTCTGAAGGGCGATGACCGCGGGCGGCATGACGCGCCGATCTTTGCTCGCCGCGACCGCAGGGGCGATGGCTGGGGGCCTTGCGCGTCCCGGTGGCGCTCTCGCGCTCACTGCACCCACTGCGCTGGCACAGGCGACGCCTGAGCTTCAGGCTGGGCCAGGGCAGCCGCCGGTCGTGGCGCGCCGGGTGTGGGCCCAGGAGTCCTCGCACCCGCGCGTGGCCCCCGAATATGGCTCGGTGAAGCTTGCGTTCGTACACCACACCGAGAACCCCAACGGCTACTCAGCCGGCGAGGTGCCGGCGATGCTGCGTGCGATCTTTCTGTTCCACCGCGACGTGCACGGGTGGAACGACATTGGCTACAACTTCGTGATCGATCGCTTCGGGCGCATCTTCGAGGCGCGAGCCGGCGGGATCGACGAGCCCGTGACCGGGGCTCAGGCGGGTGGCTACAACTACTGCTCCACCGGCATCGCGGTGCTCGGTGAGTACGGTGCGCAACGCATCTCCCCGGCGGCTCGCGCGGCGCTCGCGCGGTTACTGGCGTGGAAGCTCGCGCTGCATGGCGTCCCGATCGAGGGCCGGGTGACCGTGCGGGTGAATCCGGCGGGGGCGGTGTACAGCCGCTTCCCGGCCAACGCCCACGTCTCCCTGCCCAGGATCGCAGGTCACCGGGACGCGGATTCGACCGAATGCCCGGGCAACGCCTTCTACGGTGAGCTGTCCGAACTGCGGGCGATCTGCGCTCGTCTGCAGGGGCGTCCCGTGCGAGCGACCATCGCGCTGGCCAGTCAGGGTGTGCCCGGTGGCGAAGCCCGGGCACTCACGGGCAGCCTGATGCTCCTGGGCGGGGGGGTGCAAGAAACGCCGGTCCCAGGCGCGCCGATCGCGATCCAGGCACGCAGCGTCTCGAGGCGAGGCGAAGTCGTCCAGGAGCGGACGATCGCCGAAGCTGTGACCAACGCGGAAGGGAAGTGGTCGCTGCCCGCGACATTCCCAGGCGTTGCGGCAGGCACCCAGCTGTGGCTGCGGGCGCTGTGCCCGGGCGCAAGCGGTGTGGGGGCTGCCGTATCCGATCCGTTGCGCGTCTCCGTGGCCGCCCCGGTCACGCCCCCGCCGGTAGCGCCTGCACCCACTCCTGAAGCTGCTGTGCCTCCCGCGCCGTGAGCCCTTGCTCGGGCTCGGTCTGCACGAGCAGCGTTGGCGCCGGGCGTTGTAGCGCCCACGCATGACAGGCGGGGTTGAAGGCGTCATCGATCCATGCAAGCGGGCGCCCACCCGCGTGTGCGGTAATCGCATCGAGCTTCCAGTGGGCGTTGGTCAATCTTCTCCTGCCCACCCCGGGCGCAAAGCGCAGGAATGGCAGGCCCGCGGGCAAGCCGAGCAGGCTCGGCAGGTATTCCTCGGCCTTCTCCTCCCAGCCGCTGCACCAGACAAGGTCGAAGTCGCGGGCGAGAAGCAGAAGGTGCCCAGCCGCGGCGCGCGAAAGGAAGTGCGGAATGCCGTCGATCGTGTGGAACGAGCCGTCGAGGTCCCCGCAGTGCGGGGCAGGGATGGCGGAGCTCCGAAAGCAGCCGAACAGCGAGATCACGCCGTCGATATCGACCATCAGCAACGGCCTGCGGGCGGACCGGGCGGAGGGCTCTTTAGCTCGCATACAGGTTGGGCAGAGTAATCTGCCTGGATCGGCCGCTGCAAGTAAAGCAGCAAGGCGTTGCCGCCGATGGAGCCTCGCAGGAACGAGGCGAGCCGTTGCGCCTCTCCGGAACTCCTCCCACCACAAAGTGCTCTGGCCTACCTATCCATGAACAAGCCCAACCACCAAACTGACTGCCCGTACAGCGGGCTCGTGAAGCGATGAGCCTCGAGCTGGGCATTCTGCTGGCGCTCGGGTGTGCGTTTGTGGCGAATCTGGGCTTCTTCTACAAGTACCGAGGCGCCAACTCGGTGCCCAAGGTCGAAGTAAGCCACCCACTGCGCTCCGCAAAGGCCCTGTTTTCCTCCAAGTGGTTCGCGCTGGGCATGGTCGTCGCGACGGCGAGCTGGGGATTGCACGTGATTGCGCTGGCGCTGGCGCCGATGTCGGTGATCCAGGTGGCCCTCGCGGCTGGGATGGTGTTCATCGCAGTGATGGCCGACCGGATGTTTGGTTTCGAGGTCGGTACACGCCAATGGTTCGGCCTATCGCTGACGGCGATCGGGCTGGTGATGCTCGGGCTGACGCTGCCGGCTATGCATGGCACGCACTCGCAGTTCTCCCAGGCGGCGATGATCTCGTTTGAGGCAGGCCTGTTTGGCCTCGGTGGCCTGTTGATCATGGGACGGCGGATGGGCGGTCCGGTTGAGCACCACGGCGTGATGCTGGGGGCAGCGGCGGGCATTTTGTTCGGCGTATCGGATACCGCGATCAAGGCGCTGACGGGTATCACCGGCGCGCACGGGGTGATCGGGCTATTGCTGAGTCCGTGGCTGCTGGTGGCGGTGCTCGCCTCGATCGTCGCGTTTTACGCCTCAGCACGCGGGCTGCAGGACGGCGACGCCGTGCCAGTGATCGCCGTGACGGGCACCGCGGCGAACATCGCCGGAATCGCCGGGGGGATCGTCGTATTCGGCGATCCGATGGCGGGGAGCACGCTGGGAGTAGTGCTGCAGGCCACGGCGTTCGTGCTGGTGGTCATCGCCGCCGCGCTTATGCCAGCGCCCGTGCGCTCTGCCGGCGTGGCTGCGCGGGCGTAGCGCTGCTAGGATCCCCAACCGGATGCCAACAACCTCTCAGCTTGTGCGCAAGGGCCGCGTCACTCCCAAGAAGAAGCTCGCCACCCCCGGCCTGAAGTCCGGGAAAGGGCGCAAGAAGAAGGTCGCCGCGCCGCAGCGGCGCGGGGTTTGCACGCGCGTGTATACGACGACTCCGAAGAAGCCTAATTCCGCACTGCGGAAGGTCGCGCGTGTGAGGATCTCCGGCTCGATCGAGGTGACGGCGTACATCCCGGGCGAGGGTCACAATTTGCAAGAGCACTCGGTGGTGCTCGTACGCGGCGGACGCGTCAAGGACCTGCCAGGCGTCCGCTACAAGGTCGTCCGCGGAACGCTCGACGCCGCCGGGGTGAGCGATCGCAAGAAGGCCCGCTCGCAGTACGGCGTGAAGAAGAAATAGCCGATGCCCCGCCGCGCAGCAGCCCAGGTCCGGCCCGTTGAGCCGGACCCGATACATCGCTCGAAGCTCGTCCAGCAGGTCATCAACAAGGTGATGCTCGACGGTAAGAAGTCGACGGCCGAGCGGATCGTCTACGACGCGCTCGCGCTGATCGGCGAGCGTTCGGACAAAGACCCGATCGAGACGCTAGAGGCCTCGATCAAAGCGCTCACACCGACGCTCGAGGTTAAATCGCGCCGCGTCGGCGGCGCCACCTATCAGGTTCCCGTCGAGGTCGCCTCGCGGCGCGCTCGCACGCTCGCCGTTCGCTGGCTCGTCGAGTTCGCCCGCCAGCGCCGCGAGAAGACGATGGCCCAGCGTCTCGCCAACGAGCTCACAGACGCGATGTCTCAGCAGGGAGGCGCCTACAAGCGCAAGGACGATATCTACCGCATGGCCCAGGCCAACAAGGCCTTCGCGCACTACCGCTGGTAGTTGCGGGAGGGGGTACTGGGGGAGGGCCTGCCCTCCCCCAGCTCATGGATGGCCCAGCGCCTCGCCAACGAGCTCACCGACGCGATGTCTCAGCAGGGCGGCGCCTACAAGCGCAAGGACGACATCTACCGCATGGCCCAGGCCAACAAGGCCTTCGCGCACTACCGCTGGTAGATAGCCGCCTCCCATAGGAGGCTCCCGGCCCTTCGCTACGGTGGAGGCATGTCCTCCGCCCCCGTCGTTCCCGCTGCCTCACCCGCCGCGGGCGATCGCATCGAGGCCCATGTCTGGCGGATCGCCGGGGTGGTGATCCTCGGGATGATCATGTCGATCCTCGACACGACGATCGTAAACGTCGCGCTGCCGACGCTCAGCCGCGAGTTGCACAGCTCGATCTCGCAGATCCAGTGGGTCGTGACCGGCTACATCCTGTCGCTCGCGGCGGTGATCCCGGTGACCGGCTGGGCCGCCAGGCGGTTTGGCGCCAAGCGCGTGTACATGGTCTCGCTGGTGCTGTTCACCGCCGGCTCGGCGCTGTGCGCGGCGGCTGCGTCGACGACGACGCTCGTGCTGTTCCGAGTGCTGCAGGGGGTAGGCGGCGGGATGATCATGCCGGTCGGCCAGCTGATCATGGCCCAGGTCGCCGGCCCGAAGCGGATGGGTCGCGTGATGGGCATCGTTGCGATGCCGGCGATGCTGGCGCCAATCCTCGGGCCGGTGCTCGGCGGCGCGATCCTGCAGAGCTTCAACTGGTCGTGGATCTTCCTCGTCAACGTGCCGATCGGCATGATCGCGTTCGTGTTCGGCTGGCGGATGCTTCCGCACACCGACTCCGGACACGCGGGGCGGTTGGACGTGCTTGGGCTCGGGCTGCTCTCGAGCGGCGCGGTCGCGCTCGTATACGGCCTGTCAGAGCTCGGCTCCAACAGCAGCTTGACGGCTCCGTCGGTCGTGTGGCCGACGCTCGCGGGCTTCATGCTCGTGAGCATCTTCATCTGGCACGCCTTGCGTATAGAGCGTCCGCTGCTCGACGTCCGGCTGTACGCGAACCGCGTGTTCGCAGCCGCTTCGCTGACGACTTTTGGCCTCGGCGCGGCGCTGTTCGGCGCGATGATTCTCGTGCCGCTGTACTACCAGGAGGTCCGCCACGAGAGCGTGATCCTGACGGGGCTGCTGACCGGCCCGCAGGGGATCGGGATGCTGCTTGTAATGCCGCTCTCGGGACGCTTCAGCGACCGTTTCGGCGGCGGCCGCGTCGCGATCGCCGGTGTCTCGATCCTGTGTCTGGCAACGCTTCCGCTCGCATTCATCGGCACGGGCACATCGGTGCTCGCGATCTCCCTGGTGCTCGTGCTGCGAGGCGTGGGCATCGGCTTCTCGTTCATGCCAGCGATGACTGCGGCGTTCGCCTCGTTGCGCCCCGAGCAGCTGTCTGATGCGACCCCGCAGCTGAACGTCGTCCAGCGCATCGGCGGCGCGATCGGCGTGGCGGTGCTCGCGGTCGTGCTGCAGCGGGCGGGCGGGCACGCCCCGTCGGTCAGCAAGCTCGCAGGCGCGTTCGACACCGCCTACTGGTGGTCGCTGGGAATCTGTGTGCTCTCGCTGATTCCCTGCGCGGTGCTGCTACGCGCGGAGAACCCGCGCGTAAAGCCGGCCCACGGGGCGGCGAACGCAGAGGCGACCGCCGCGCCGCTCGGCGCTTAGAGCGCCTATCAAAATGAGTGTTGGAGTTGTTGGTGGCAGATGAGGGCGGCACCGATGGTGAGGAACGCTTCGTGGATGTCGGCGCGCCGGTCGTAGCGGCGGTCCAGGCGGCGTTGGCGGTGTAGCCAGGAGATGGTGCGCTCGACGACCCACCGTTCTTTGCCGAGCCCGGAGCCGTTTTCAGTGTTGCGTTTGGCGATCCTGGGCGTGATGCCGCGCTCTTTGAGAGCCTGGCGGTGGCGGCGGCTGTCGTATGCGCGGTCGGCGAGCAGCGTGTTGGGGCGGAACTTGCCGTAGCGTCCGGCCGGCGGGACTCTGTCCACGAGCGCCAGCAGCTCGGTGATGTCGTTGCGGTTCCCGGCGGTCAGGGTCACGGCCAGGGGGATGCCCTGCCCGTCGCAGATCAGGTGGTGCTTTGAGCCCGGCCGGCGCCTGTCGACGGGCGAGGGGCCTGTCTTTTCGCCCCCCCTTTTGCCCGCACATGCGAGCTGTCAACGACCGCGCGGGACCAGTCGAGCTGACCGGCGTCCTGCAGCTCGTCCAAGAGCGTCTGGTGCAAGCGTTCCCAGACCCCCGCTTCGTTCCAGTCCCGAAGCCGGCGCCAGCACGTCATTCCCGACCCGCACCCCATCTCCTGCGGCAGATCCTCCCACGGGATACCGGTCTTCAAAACGAACAAGATGCCCGTCAGCACCTCCCGATCGGCCACACGCTTGCGACCCGGATACCTGAACCGTCGCTCGACCACGGGAAGCAACGGCTCGACACGCTCCCACAACCCATCACTGACCAAAGGTTTCGCCATAGACCCCATCTACGACAACAGCATCCCAAACCCTCTTTCTGTTAGGCGCTCTAAGGAGGATCCTCCTAAGCGCCGGCGGAGCCTTCGCAAAGCCGGGTCGCCCGGAGCTTTTCTGGCCCCGCGGAGCCTGTGCAAAACCTGGGAAACGCGCGGATTGCTCTGCTATAGTCGTCCCTCGCTTCGCGGACGGAGCAGTCGTGCGAGCATGTCCCCGGAGCTAACTATCAAGATGGAGACCTCGAGCAGATAGCGACGCGAACCGGTCCAATAGACCTGTAGCGCGCGTGGGCCCGGGGGGCCCATTTTTTTTGCCCCAAGTCAGCATCAACCCCGCCGTCTGAGAGTCACCTGAGCCATGCCACGCAAGTTCACCCTCCAGAACACCCGGAACATCGGGATCATGGCGCACATCGACGCTGGTAAGACGACGACGACCGAGCGCATCCTCTACTACACCGGCCGCACCTACAAGATCGGTGAGGTCCACGAGGGCGCCGCCGTGATGGACTGGATGGAGCAGGAGCAGGAGCGCGGCATCACGATCACCTCGGCCGCCACCACGGCGCAGTGGAAGGACCACCGCATCAACATCATCGACACGCCCGGACACGTCGACTTCACCGTCGAGGTCGAGCGCTCGCTGCGCGTCCTGGACGGTGCCATCGCCCTATTCGACTCGGTCGCCGGCGTCGAGCCGCAGTCGGAGACGGTGTGGCGTCAAGCCGACAAGTACCACGTCCCGCGGATCGCCTACATCAACAAGATGGACCGCACGGGCGCCGACTTCGACATGGGCGTGCAGACGATGATCGATCGTCTCGGCGCCCACCCCGTCCCGATCCAGCTGCCGATCGGCTCCGAGGGCGACTTCCTCGGCGTCGTCGACCTGGTTGGGATGAAAGCGATCGTCTACAAGGACGAGCTGGGCAAGGAACAGGAAGAACTCGAGATTCCCGAGAACCTCGCTGCAGCTGCGGGCACTGCGCGCGAACACCTGCTCGAGGAGGTCTCCCACTACGACGACGCGCTGCTCGAGCTGCTGCTCGAGGAGGCCGAGGTGCCCGATGAGGTTCTCAAGAACGCGATCCGCAAGGCGACGCTTTCGACCAAGCTGACCCCGGTGCTGTGTGGCAGCTCGTTCAAGAACAAGGGGGTGCAGCCGCTGCTGGACGCGGTGATCGACTTCCTGCCTTCACCGCTCGATGTGCCGGCGGTGCTTGGCACCGAATTGATCAGGGGCGAGGAGGAGGAGCGCCAGGTGGAGCGCCACGCTGATGACTCCGAGCCGTTCGCCGCGCTCGCCTTCAAGATCGCAGCCGACCCTTACGTCGGCAAGCTCACCTACTTCCGCGTCTACTCGGGTCACCTCGAGGCCGGCGCCAAGATCCTCAACGTCGGCTCAGGACGCACCGAGCGGATCGGGCGCATTCTGATGATGCACGCCAACGAGCGCGAGGAGGTCGCCGAGGTCTTCGCAGGCGACATCGCCGCGGCGGTCGGCATCAAGCAGGTGATTACCGGCGACACGCTCGCGGACCCCCAGCACCCGATCCACCTCGAGAACATCGTCTTCCCCGAGCCCGTCATCAAGGTCGCGGTCGAGCCCAAGACAAAGGTCGACCAGGAGAAGATGTCGGTCGCGCTCGGCCGCCTGGCTGAGGAGGACCCGACCTTCCAGGTGCGCACCAACGAGGAGACCGGCCAGACCGAGATCTCGGGCATGGGTGAGCTGCACCTCGAGGTGCTCGTCGACCGCATGAAGCGTGAGTTCGGTGTCGAGGCGAATGTCGGGCGCCCGCAGGTCTCCTATCGCGAGACGGTGCGCGGGACGGTCGAGAAGATCGAAGGCAAGTTTGTGCGCCAGACCGGCGGCTCGGGCCAATTCGGGGTTGTCTTCATCAACCTCGAGCCCGCACCGGGCGAAGGCTTTGAGTTCATCAACAAGGTCAAGGGCGGCAACATCCCCTCGGAATACATTCCGGCGGTCAAGAAGGGCATCGAAGAGGCGTTGGAGAACGGTGTGAAGGCCGGTTACCCGATGGTCGACCTGCGCGTCACGCTCACCGACGGCAAGTATCACGATGTCGACTCCTCGGAGATCGCCTTCAAGGTGGCCGGCTCGATCGCCTTCAAGGAGGCGGCCAGGCGCGCCAAACCCGTGCTGCTGGAGCCGATCTTCGCTGTCGAGGTCGTCTCGCCCGAGGATTTCCTGGGCGAGGTGATCGGAGACTTGAGCCGCCGCCGGGGGCGCGTAGAGGGTCAGGAGCGCCGCGGCAATGCGCTGGTGGTCACCGCGCGTGTGCCTCTGTCAGAGATGTTCGGCTACGCGACCGACCTGCGCTCGAACACGCAGGGACGTGCTAACTACACGATGCAGTTCGAGGCCTACGAGGAGGTGCCCCCGAACATCGCCGAGAAGATCGTCGAACAGCGCACGGGGGAACCGGTCCCGGCATAGGGACTAGATACCCACCCGCCCTGAGCCGGGGGGAGAGTCCTCACCGCGAAGCTCGAGAGCACCCCAGCAAACACGAAGATCCGCATTTAGATAGATTTCCCCGGTTCGCCCTCAGAGCGGCGAGCCTAAACAAGCCGATTGAGGAGCGAACAAAAAGTGGCGAAGGAGAAGTTCGAGCGCGACAAGCCGCACGTCAACGTCGGGACCATCGGTCACATCGATCATGGCAAGACGACGCTGACCGCTGCCATCACGACTGTGCTGGCGGAGAAGATGGGCGGCGAAGCCCGCAGCTTCGAGGAGATCGACAACGCTCCGGAGGAGAAGGAGCGCGGGATCACGATCGCCACTTCGCACGTCGAGTACCAGACTGAGAACCGTCACTACGCACACGTTGACTGCCCAGGGCACGCCGATTACGTGAAGAACATGATCACCGGCGCCGCCCAGATGGACGGGGCGATCCTCGTGGTGTCAGCCGCCGACGGGCCGATGCCACAGACGCGCGAGCACATCCTGCTGGCGCGCCAGGTGGGCGTCCCTTACATCGTGGTGTTCCTCAACAAGGCCGACATGGTCGACGACGAGGAGCTCCTGGAGCTGGTCGAGGTCGAGGTTCGCGAGCTGCTGAGCGAGTACGACTTCCCCGGAGATGACATCCCGTTCATCACCGGCTCGGCGCTGAAGGCGCTCGAAGGCGATGAGGAGTACAAGGGCAAGATCGTCGAGCTCGCAGCGGCGCTCGACTCCTACATCCCCGAGCCCGTACGTGAGCTCGACAAGCCGTTTTTGATGCCGGTCGAGGATGTCTTCTCGATCACCGGCCGCGGCACGGTGGCCACGGGCCGTATCGAGCAGGGGATCGTAAACACCAGCGACACCGTGGAAATCGTGGGCATCCACGACTCGACCTCCACGGTCGTCACGGGCGTTGAGATGTTCCGGAAGATTCTCGACCAGGGCCAGGCGGGCGACAACGTCGGCTGTCTTTTGCGCGGCACCAAGCGCGAGGAGATCGAGCGCGGCCAGGTGCTGTGCAAGCCCGGGTCGATCACTCCCCACACAAAGTTCAAGTCCGAGGTATACGTGCTCAAGAAGGAGGAGGGTGGCCGCCACACCCCGTTCTTCACGGGCTACAGGCCTCAGTTCTACTTCCGTACAACCGACGTGACCGGTCAGGCCAAGCTCCCCGAGGGGGTCGAGATGGTGATGCCCGGGGACAACGTCCAGATGGAGATCGAGCTGATTCAGCCGATCGCGATGGACCAGGGCCTGCGCTTTGCCATCCGGGAGGGCGGCCGCACGGTTGGCTCGGGCGTGGTCTCAGAGATCATCGAGTAGCACGCGCTCCCGGCCTTTCGCCGAGGGGCGCGCCCATTGGTAGTCCGATACGACGATGTAAGCCCCGCCGCAGTGGCGAGGGAGCGGGTTGCCCCGGATGGGAGCCCGCCCGCCCCGCACTTTCTGCGCCGTCAGGGAGGGGGCAGGAAAAGAATTCACTGCGCCGGTAAGAGAAGCATTTGACGTTCAATCCGAAGAACTGCAATCCACCACCAAAAGAACTGCAAGGCGAGAAACTGCAATGGCAGCGACCCAGAACAAGATCCGCATCCGCTTGAAGGCATATGACACGTCCGCGATCGAGTCGGCGGCGAAGGAGATCGTGGAGACCGCTACGCGCACCGGCGCGAGCGTGTCTGGCCCGGTGCCGTTGCCGACCGAGAAGAACGTGTACTGCGTGATCCGCTCGCCGTTCAAGGACAAGGACTCGCGCGAGCATTTTGAGATCCGCACGCACAAGCGGCTGATCGACATTCACCAGCCGACGCCGAAGACGGTTGACTCGCTGCAGCGTCTGGATCACCTGCCGGCGGGTGTGGACATTGAGATCCGCCTGGCTAATTGATTTGATCCGATGGCGGCGATACTCGCAAAGAAGCTCGGCATGACCCAGGTCTTCCAGGAGGATGGGAGGGTCGCGCGCGTGACCGTCCTCGAAGCCGGGCCGTGCCCGGTGACAGCCATCCGGACGGTGGAGCGCGACGGTTATGAGGCGGTGCAGCTGGCGTTTGGGAAGAGCAAGGAGAAGCACCTCAGTAAGCCCGAGATAGGCCATCTGAAGAAGGCCGATGCGCCACCGATGCGCCACCTGGTCGAGTTTCGCGACGAGGCCGCCGAGCTCCAGGTCGGCGAGAGGGTGACGGTGGAGGCCTTTGAGGTGGGGATGCGCGTGAAGGTCGCGGGGAGATCCAAGGGGAAGGGCTTTCAGGGAACGATCAAGCGTCACAATTTCGTGAGCGGCCCGAAGTCCCACGGTTCGCACAACGTACGTGCGCCCGGCTCGATCGGCGCTTCGGCGACGCCCTCGCGCGTGTTCAAGGGAATTCGCGGCCCGGGGCAGATGGGTAACCGGCGGGCGACGCAGAAGGGCCTCGAGATAGTCGCGGTGGACGCCGCAGAGAACCTGCTGATGGTGCGCGGAAGCGTGCCTGGGGCAAGGGGCGCGCTGGTGGAGGTACGCAGCAATGGCTGATGCTCCCGTTTTGGGTGCCCACCCACCCTCGAGCAAGAAGGTCAAACTCGATGAGAGCGCCTTCGGCGCTGGTTTTCGCGGTCCGCTTGTGCATCAGAGCGTGCGTGCCGAGCAGGCTGCCCGCCGGCGCGGGACGGCGGCGACGAAGACGCGCGGGATGGTCTCCGGCGGTGGGGCCAAGCCCTGGAAGCAGAAGGGCACCGGCCGCGCCCGTGCCAGCTTCGAGCCGCTCGCCAATCTGGAAGGGCGGCGGCACGGTGTTCGGTCCCCAGCCACGCTCCTACACGTTTAAGGTCAATCGCAAGGAGCAGCGCGCTGCGCTGCGCAGCGCGCTGTCGCTGCACGCCGAGCGCGGCTCGGTCGCGATCCTCGATGTTGCTTCCTTTAAGGCGCCGAAGACGAGCCAGGCGCGTGAGCTGCTCGAGGACTGGAAGCAGACGGGCCCGACGCTTGTCGTGCTCGCCGCCGAGGAGTCTTCGGCGGCGCTTTCCTTTCGCAACCTCGCCCGTGTCGCCGTGCTGAGCGCCGCTGACGTGGGCGTCACCGAGTTGCTCGCCGCGGCCTCGCTGCTCATCTCTGAGCTGGCTGTAGAGACCCTCACGGCGCGCGCGGGTAAGCCGTCGGCTCACAGGGGTGCCGCCCTCGAGGAGGCCACTGCCTGATGGACCACTCGCAGGTGATCATCCGCCCGGTCGTGTCCGAGAAGAGTTACGTGCTCTCAGCGCTTCACCGCTACACCTTCCGCGTCCACGATGACGCGCACAAGACGCAGATCCGCCAGGCGGTCGAGGCGCTGTTCGACGTGCACGTCGTCGAGGTGCGCACCTGCACAGTGAAGTCAAAGCCCAAGAAACGCGGCAACATCAAGGGCCGTACGCGCACGTGGAAGAAGGCGATCGTGCAGATTCGCGCGGGCGAGAGTATTCCGATCTTCCAGGGCCTGCAGGCCCTAGAGAGCTAAATCATGGCCATTCGCAAGCCCAAGCCCACGAGTCCCGGTATGCGCTTCGTGTCCTATTCGGACTTCGCGGAGATCACCAAGTCAAGCCCTGAGAAGACGCTGGTGGAAGGGCTGAAGAAGAGCGGCGGGAGAAACGCGCACGGGCGCAAGACCTCACGTCACCGCGGCGGTGGCGCCAAGCGCGCCTACCGGCGGGTCGATTTCAAGCGTCGCAAGGACGGGGTGGACGCGAAGGTGGCGGCGATCGAGTACGACCCCAACCGCTCGGCGTATATCGCGCTGTTGCACTATGCCGATGGTGAGAAGCGCTACATCCTCGCGCCGCAGCGGCTGACGGTGGGGTCCACGGTGAGCTCCGGTGAGGGCGCCGAGGTCGCGGTGGGCAACTGCATGGAGCTGGCGAAGATGCCGGTCGGGACGGTGGTGCACAACGTCGAGCTCCAGCCCGGTCGCGGTGGCCAGCTGGCGCGCTCGGCCGGCGCTTCGGTGCAGCTGATGGCCAAGGACGGCGACATGGCGACGCTCAGGCTGCCCTCGGGCGAGATGCGCCTCGTGCGCGCGGAGTGCCGGGCTACGGTGGGAACGATCGGCAATGCCGAGCACCAGAACGTGAAGGTGGGCAAGGCTGGGCGCAAGCGCCACATGGGCGTGCGCCCGCAGACGCGCGGGACGGCGATGAACCCTGTCGACCATCCGCACGGCGGCGGTGAGGGATCGACCACTGCCGGCCGTCATCCCGTGACGCCGTGGGGGGTGCCGACGCTCGGGTATCGCACGCGCAAGAAGAACAAGGGCTCTGACAAGTACATCGTGCGCGGCAGGCGCCGTGGGAAGGGCAAGCAGCGATGAGTAGATCCAGCAAGAAGGGGCCGTGGGTGGAAGAGCGCCTGATGAAGCGTATCGAGGCGCTGAACGCGGAGAACAGCAAAAAAATGCTGAGGACGTGGTCGCGGGCCTCGACGATCTTTCCGGAGATGGTGGGGCACACGATTGCGGTGCACGACGGTAAGAAGCACGTGCCGGTGTTCGTTAGCGAGTCGATGGTCGGGCACAAGCTCGGCGAGTTCGCGCCAACACGTACCTATCGCGGGCACGTCGGCTCGGGGAGGGTGCGCTAGTGAGCGCTGAGGACGAGAAAGACCCCGAGACTCAGGCGCCGCCCGCGGCGAAAAAACCCGCTGCGAAAAAAGCTCGCACGAAAAAACCGGCGGCTAAAGCCGCCGCGGCGAAAGCGGACGACGCGGACGCTCCAGCGGAGAAGAAACCGGCTGCCAAAACAGCTGCTGCGAAAAAACCCGCGCGCAAAGAGCCGGCGGCGAAAGAGCCCATCGCGAGCGAGGCCGCCAAACCGGCTCGCTCTAAAGATGCCGCCAAGCCGGCGCGACGCAAAGTCGTCCGCGCGCACGCCCGCTACGTGCGCACGTCCGCGCGCAAGGCGCGTATGGTCTGCGGTCACCTGCGCGGTAAGACCGTTGGAGAGGCACGCGCTATCCTCGCTTTTACCCCTCGTGAGGTGGCGCGCGACTGGAGCAAGCTGCTCGAGTCGGCCGTGGCGAACGCGGAGAGCAATCACGAGTTGTTGGAGGACGAGTTGATCGTCCGTGAGGCGTTCGCCGACGAGGGGCCGACGATCAAGCGCTTCAGGCCGCGCGCGATGGGCCGCGCCACGCCGATCCGCAAGCGCACCAGCCACCTGACGATCACACTGACCCCGGATCCCGCGCCCCGGACCACCAAGAGAAACGGCTAGAGAAAAGAAGAATGGGACAAAAGGTTCATCCAGAGGCTATGCGCGTGGGTTACATCCACGACTGGAAGTCGAACTGGTTCAACGAGAAGAACTTTGCGGAGTACCTCGACGAGGACATTCGCATCCGTGCGCACATCGTGCGAAAGCTGGCCCACGCTGGCCTGTCGGACATCACGATCCGCAAGGACGCCCAGGAGCTCGAGGTCAACATTCACACGGCCCGCCCGGGCATTGTGATCGGGAAGTCCGGCTCAGAAGTGGATGCGTTGCGCCGCGACCTGCACAAGATGACCAACAAGCAGATCAAGGTCAACATCCTCGAGATCAAGCGTCCCGAGCTCGACGCGAAGCTGGTGGCGCAGTCGATCGCCGAGCAGCTGCAGAACCGTGTGGCCTTCCGCCGGGCGATGAAGCGCGCGCTGACCAGCGCGATGCGCTCGGGCGCGAAGGGCGTGAAGGTGCAGGTCTCCGGGCGTCTGGGAGGCGCCGAGATGGCGCGCACCGAAAGCTATTCCGATGGCCGCGTGCCGCTGCATACGATGCGCGCCGACATCGACTACGGCTTTTATGAGGCGCGCACGACCTTCGGGCGCATCGGCGTGAAGTGCTGGGTGAACAAGGGCGAAATAATGCCCGAGGGCTACACCGGAGCGGACCTCACGGACATGACCGCGCCGGCGGCGCCGAGCAACGACCGCGATGGCCGTGGCGGGCGCGATGGGCGCGACGGACGTGGCCGTGGCTCCGGCGGGGGCGGCGGACGCGGCGGGCGTGGCGGCGGGGGAGGCGGCTCCGGAGGACGCGGCGCGGGTGGGGCGGGTGGGGGCCAATCATTTGGCGGTCAGGGCGGCGGGCGTGGTCCGGGTGGCGGAGGACGTGGTCCTCGTTCCGGCGGCGGCGGAGGTGGGCGCTGATGCTGTCCCCCAAGCGTGTAAAGCACCGCAAGCAGCACCGCGGGCGCCGTCGTGGCAACTCCCGCGGTCAGGTGAAGGTCCAGTTCGGCGAGTATGGCCTGAAGTCACTCGAGCAGGGCTGGCTCACGAACCGCCAGATCGAGGCTGCCCGGGTCGCGATGACGCGCAAGATCAAGCGTGGCGGCAAGGTGTGGATCAACGTGTTCCCCGACAAGCCGGTGACCAAGAAGCCGGCTGAGACGCGGATGGGCTCCGGCAAGGGCAACCCGGAAGGGTGGGTGGCGGTGGTCAAGCCCGGGCGCGTGATGTTCGAGCTGGCCGGAGTGCCCGAGCCGCTCGCTCGTGACGCCATTCGCCTCGCTGCGCACAAGCTGCCCGTGAAGTCCAAGTTCGTGATGCGAGAGGACTGAGCGACGATGAACGCCAAGGAGATCAGAGACCTGGAGGATGGCGAGCTGGACAAGCAGATCGTGACGCTGCGCAAGGAGCTGTTCGGCTTGCGTTTCGCGAACGCCACCGGCGAGCTCGAAAACACGGCTGGGCTGGGACGGGCGAAACGCGATCTGGCAAGAGCACTGACCGTCGCGCGTGAGAAGAAGGAACCAAATGGCTGACAAGAAAGACAACGAGAACGCAGAGAGCCCCGCCGGCGTCCCTGCCCCCGAGGCGGACCTCGAGGCGACGGACGCCGCACCCGCGCCCGCGGACGAGCCCAGCGAGGTCGCCGAGGTCCCCGCGCCCGCGGCCGCCCCCGAAGAGCCCGTCGCCGAGGAATCCGTCGCCGAGGCTGCCCCCGAGGAGCCTGCTGCGGAGGAGGCGCCTGCTGCCGAGGAGCCTGCTGCCGAGGAGCCTGCTGCCGAGGAGCCCGCTGCCGACGCGGAGGAGGCGCCGGTGGCGCAGGAGGCTCCCGCCGAGCCGGTCGAGGTGCTCGCCCCGAAGGAGCGCCGGCGCAAGGCGCGTTCGACGCACTCCGGTGAGCCCGCCCCGGCCCGCTCACCAGAGGACCGCCATGCCGAGCGCTTGGCCGAGCGTCGCACGAAGGCGGTGCGCCGGCGCGCGCGGCGGCTGCAGGAACGCGAGAAAAAGGCCGCCAAAAGATCCAGGCCCACCCGCCCCACGGACACGCCGGTGGCGGAGCTGGCTCCTGTCCACGCCCCCGCCGAGGGCAAGCGCAGTGTGCGCCAGGGGATCGTGGTCTCAGACAAGGCTGACAAGACGATCACCGTGCGGATCGATTTCGCCCGCCGGCACCGGCGTTACGAGAAGATCGTGCGCAGCTCGAGCACCCTGCATGCGCACGACGAGGAGAACGACGCGCACGAGGGCGACACGGTGCGCGTGATCGAGAGCCGGCCGCTGTCGAAGAGCAAGCGCTGGAAGCTCGTGGACGTCTTGGAGAGAGCGCGATGATCCAGAACGAGACAAGACTGCGAGTGGCCGACAACACGGGCGCGCGCGAGATCCTCTGCATCCGAGTGAAGGGCGGTTCGCGGCGCCGTTACGCGTTCGTCGGCGATGTGATCACAGCGACGGTCAAGCAGGCCAACCCGCAGGGAGCGGTGAAGAAGGGTGAGGTCGTGACAGCCGTCGTGGTGCGCACGAAGAAGCCGATCGGGCGCGAGGACGGCACGTACATCGCCTTCGACGAGAACGCCGCGGTGATCATCGACGATCAGAACAACCCGCGCGGCACGCGCGTTTTCGGACCCGTGGCGCGCGAACTGCGCGAGCGTAACTTCATGAAGATCGTTTCGCTCGCGCCGGAGGTTCTGTGATGGCCACCCGCAAGTCGCCCGCGAAGCGTCCCAAGCGCCGCTCGCTGAAGATTCGCTCCGGCGATCACGTGAAGCTCACCGCCGGCAAGGACCGCGGCAAGACCGGCAAGGTGCTGCGCGTGGAGCCGGCCAGGGAACGTCTGTACGTCGAGGGCCTGAACATGGTCAAGCGGGCCACGCGCCCGCGCCAGGAGCAGAGCTCTTCGCCGCTGCCCGGCACCGCGGGGCAGCTCGGTGGGATCATCGAGCGCGAGGGCCCGGTCCACATCTCCAACGTGATGCTGCTGGACGCCAAAGGCCAGCCGACGAGGGTGCGGATCGAGCGCGAGGGCGGCAAGCGCTTTCGTGTCGCCAAGAGCTCTGGAGCGAGGCTCGAGTGACCGAGATGGCGGCCACGACCACAGACGCTCCGCCGGCACGCCTGAAGACGCGTTACTTCGAGGAGATCCGCCCTGCGCTGATCGAGCGCTTCGGCTATTCCTCGGTGATGCAGGCGCCGAAGCTCGAGAAGATCACCTTGAACATGGGCGTGGGCCTGGCCAAGCAGGACTCGAAAATGCTGAAGGCGGCGCAGGACCAGCTCGCGACGATCGCCGGCCAGCAGCCGAGCGTGCGCCGCGCGCGCAAGTCGATCGCGGCGTTCAAACTGCGCGAGGGTATGCCGGTGGGGGTGGCGGTCACGCTGCGGGCCGAACGTGGCTACGAGTTCCTCGACCGGCTGGTGTCAATTGCGATCCCCAGGATCCGCGACTTCCGCGGGTTGAGCCCGCGCTCGTTCGACGGTCGCGGCAACTACACGCTGGGCGTGAAGGAGCAGATCATCTTCCCCGAGATCGACTACGACTCGATCGATCAGGTGCGGGGACTGGACATCACGATCACGACTAGCGCGAAGACCGACGCCGAGGCGTTCGCACTGCTGATGGCGTTCGGCATGCCCTTCTCGACCAAATGGCGTCCTAAGGGCTTTGACGAGGCGATCGGAGTCGAGTCGGAGCCGACCGGCGAGGACGGCGCACGAGTGTCCACTCCCGCGGCGGCCGAGCAGCCCGCCGAGGCTCCCTCCGAGGACGAGCAGGCAGCCGATCCTCCCGCCGCACAGGCCGACGCTGATGTCGCCGTCGAGGCAGAGGCCACAACCGAGACTGACGCAGTCGCCGAGCAGACAGACGCTCCCGAGACAGAGGAGAGCACAGACACCGCCGAGAAGGAGAGCACCGACTGATGGCCAAGACTTCGCAACGCGTCAAGCAGGCGCGGACCCCCAAGTTCAAGACACGTGCCTATACTCGCTGCAACCGCTGCGGTCGCCCGCGCGCGGTGTACAAGAAGTTCGGGGTGTGCCGCATCTGTTTGCGTGAGCTCGCCCACAACGGCCAGATCCCGGGGATGACGAAGTCCTCTTGGTAGCAGCTGGCTCCACGATCTCCAGGTAACTATTTAGCCATGTCTATGACCGATCCAATCGCCGACTTCCTCACGCGCGTTCGCAACGCGATCCACGCTGCGCACGAGACGGTCGAGATCCCAGCCTCGAAACTGAAGAGCGAGCTGGCACGGATCCTTGCCGAGCAGGGGTATATCGATTCGTGGTCTGTGGTGCCCGCACCGGAGGGCGATGCTGGGCAGCTGATTGAGATCCGCCTGAAGTACACCGACGACCGGCGCTCGGCGATTTCGGGGCTGCGGCGCGTGTCGCGCCCGGGGCAGCGAACTTATGTAGACGCCAAGCACATTCCCAAGGTGCTCGGCGGTATGGGTACATCGATCGTGTCGACCTCACGTGGCGTGATGACTGGCCACGACGCGCGCGCGGCGGGCGTTGGCGGCGAGGTCTTGGCTCAGGTCTGGTGAGCTTGCGAGATGTCGAGAATAGGTAGACAACCAATCCCCGTGCCCGCGGGCGTGACCGTTGCAATCGAGCCCGAGTCGGTGCGCGTAAACGGCCCGAAGGGCGAGTTGTCCGAGCGCATTCACAGGGACATTGAGGTCAAGCAGGATGGCGAGCAACTCGTCGTTACGCGGCCGACCGACCGTGGTGAGCACCGCGCTCTGCACGGGCTGACTCGCTCGCTCGTGGCGAACATGGTTCAGGGCGTGACCGACGGTTTTGAGAAGCGCCTCGAGATTCAGGGAGTCGGCTATCGCGCCCAGCTGAAGGGCAAGAACCTCGAGCTCGCCGTTGGCTACTCTCACCCGGTCCCGATCCCGGCGCCTGCCGGCATCGAGTTCGAAGTGCCCCAGCCGACACGTGTCGTGGTGAAGGGCATCTCCAAGCAGCTGGTGGGCGAGACCGCCGCGATCATTCGCAAGCAGCGTCCGCCGGAGCCGTACAAGGGCAAGGGCATCCGCTATGAGGGCGAGTACGTCGCCCGCAAGGTCGGAAAGCGCGCATGAGCGTCATCACGAAAGGTGACCGCCGGCTGAAGCGCCGCCGCCGCGTGCGCGCGAAGATCTCGGGCACCGCGGAGCGCCCACGGATCTCGGTGTTCCGTTCCAACAGGGGCCTGTCCGCCCAGCTGATCGATGACTCCAGCGGCCACACGCTCGCCGCGGTCAGCTGGTTTGAGCCCGAGCTGAGCTCGCTTCAGAGGGGCGAGCGCACCAAGCGCGCCGGTGAGGCACTCGCCGGGCGGGCTAAAGCGGCGGGCGTGAGCGAGGCTGTGTTCGACCGGGGTGGCTACCGCTATCACGGTCACGTGCGCGCTTTCGCCGAGGCGATCCGCGAAGCCGGCCTGACCGTCTAAGGCACCTCTCACCGCCACCCCGCTACCCTCTCCCTCTCACTATGCCCATCACTTCAGATCGCTCAGTCAGCCAGTCCGGTCTCGACCTGCAGGAGCGGGTCGTCGAGATCAACCGTGTCGCCAAGGTGGTCAAGGGCGGCCGGCGGTTCTCCTTTACGGCCCTCGTGGTCGTTGGCGACGAACGCGAAGTCGTTGGCATTGGCTACGGCAAGGCGAACGAGGTGCCGCTGGCGATCCAAAAGGGTGTCGAGCGGGCGAAGAAGGATCTCTTCCGGGTGCCTAAGCACGGCTCGACGATCACCCATCAGACAACCGGTGTGTTCGGCGCCGGACGCGTCTTCCTGAAGCCCGCCTCCCCCGGAACGGGTGTGATTGCCGGCGGTGGCGTGCGGGCGGTGCTCGAGCTCGCGGGCATCCACGACATCCTCTCCAAGAGCCTCGGCACCCAGAACCCGATCAATCTCGTGAAGGCCACGGTGGCGGGGCTGCGCGGGTTGCGCACCCCCGAGGAGGTGGCGAAGCTGCGCGGGCTGTCGATCAACCAGGTGCTGGGTCTCTCAGAGAAGCAGGAGGCGGCCAGCGAGACCATCGACGGTGTCGCCCCGGCTGAGAGCGCACGGGCCGACGAGCCGGCGCCAGCCGCCCCCGCCGCGGAGAGCGAGCCCGCCGCGGAGGAGACACCGGCCTGATGAGCACGATCACCGTTACCCAGCGCAAGTCGAAGAACGGTGCCAACAGCAAACAGCTCGACACACTGCGCTCGCTCGGTCTGCGCCGCATCGGCCACACCGTCCAAGTCAAGGACACCGAGCAGGCACGCGGCATGCTGCACGCCGTACGCCACCTGATCGAGGTCTCCGAGGAGTCCAAGTGAGCACCGCGAAAGCCAAAGTGCAGACCGAGGAGCGCATCGGCCTGCACAACCTCAAGCCCGCACCTCACAGCCGCCGCCCGCGCAAGCGCGTCGGACGCGGTGAAGGCTCGGGCACGGGCAAGACCGCAGGGCGCGGGCAGAAGGGCGCGGGCGCGCGCTCGGGCTCCAAGCGCAGAGCGCGCTTTGAGGGCGGGCAAATGCCGATTCACATGCGCATGCGAAAGTTGCGCGGGCCGCACATGAAGAAGTCGATGCCGTTCGAGATGTTCCGTACGCACACGCAGCCCGTGAACATCGCCGATCTGGATGCCCGCTTTGATTCCGGCGCTGAGGTGACCGTCGAGTTGCTCAAGGCCAAGGGCCTCGGTACCCGTAAGGGGATACCGATCAAGATCCTCGCCAAGGGTGAGCTGAGCAAGGCATTGACCGTGCACGCTCATGCCTTCAGCGCCAGCGCACGCGAGCAGATCGAGGCGGCAGGCGGCACCTGCCATCTCCTCGAGGGCTAAACTCGGGCGCTCCGCCTGACCATGCTCTCGACGATTCTCAATGCCTTTCAGGTAGCGGATATCCGCAAGAAGCTCGCTTTCACCGCGGGCATGCTGCTGATCTACCGCATGGGCTCGCACATTCCTGTGCCCGGCGTCAACCTGACGGCGGTCAACAACATCCAGAAGCAGTTCGGCGGATCGAACATCCTCGGCCTGCTCAACCTCTTCTCCGGCGGCGGGCTGTCGCGGATCGCGCTGTTTGCGCTGGGCATCATGCCCTACATCACCGCCTCGATCATCCTGCAGCTGTTGCAGGTCGCGGTCCCCTCCCTGGAGAAGCTCTCCAAGGAAGGGGAGGTGGGGCAGGCTCGCATCACTCAGTACACCCGTTACCTGACCGTGGGCCTCGCCTTCGCCCAGTCGATCGGCTACGTCTTCTTGTTCCACACGCTCCAGGCAAAAGCCGGCGAATCGGTCGTCAAAACGTTCGACGCGCCGCACGTCTTTTTGATCGTCATCTGCCTGACCACCGGCTGCGTACTCTTGATGTGGATCGGCGAGCTGATCACCCAGCGCGGCATCGGCAACGGCATATCGCTCTTGATCTTCGCCTCGATCGTCGCGCGCCTGCCGAGCGGCATTCAGACGTGGTGGACCTCCAACGACCAGGTCTTCAAGGTGATGATGCCGTTCCTCGTGCTGGCCGTGGTGGCCGGGATCGTGTTCGTCCAAGAGGGCCAGCGGCGGATCCCCGTGCAGTACGCCAAGCGCGTGATCGGACGGCGGATGTCAGAGGGAGGCCAGACCTACCTGCCGTTGCGCGTGAACATGGCCGGCGTGATCCCTGTGATCTTCGCCGCCAGCATCATGGCGTTCCCGCCGACCGTCGGTCAGCTCGTGAAAACCCACTGGGGCCAGCAGATCTCGGACTTCTTCTCGCCCAACGGGTGGCACTACGTGGTGGGCGAGTCGCTGTTCATCCTCGTCTTCACCTACTTCTATACCGCCGTCACGTTCAACCCAGTCGACCAGGCCGACAACCTCAAGAAGTACGGAGGATTCATTCCGGGTGTCAGGCCGGGCCGCCCGACGGCTGAATTCCTGGACAGAATCCTCGCGCGCTTGACCTTTCCGGGTGCGCTGTTCCTGGCCGCCGTAGCGGCGCTGCCGACGATTCTGATCGCGCGCACGCATCAGAACATTCCGCTCGGGGGGACTTCGATCCTGATCGTGATCGGCGTCGCGCTGGAAACAATGAAGCAGCTCGAGGCACAGCTGATGATGCGAAGTTATGAGGGCTTCCTGAAGTAGTCAGCCGGTAGTCGGGCGGGCGGCGCAACGGATAGGCTGCTCGGGTGTCTGAGCTAAACCTCATTCTGCTCGGCCCGCCGGGTGCGGGCAAGGGGACGCAAGCGGAGCGGCTGCGCGAGGACTTTGGACTGCCCCATATCTCCGCCGGCGACATGCTGCGCGAGCAGGTGGCCGCTGGCACCGAGCTGGGGCGCAAGGCGAAGGGGTACATGGACGCGGGCGAGCTGGTGCCCGACGAGGTGATCATCGGCATGATTATCGACCGCGTCGGCGGCGAGGACGCACGCGACGGGTTCCTGCTCGACGGCTTTCCCCGCAATGAACAGCAGGCCGACGCCTTGGGGCAGGCGCTGAAGGGTTTGGGCCGGCGGCTGACCGCCGCGCTGCTGGTGGAGGTGCCCGACGAGGAGGTGGTGCGTCGCCTGGCTGGGCGCCGTGTGTGCGTGAAGAACCCCAGCCACATCTACCACGTGGAGTTCGATCCACCCAAGCACGAGGGCGTGTGCGATCAGGACGGTGCGCGGCTCCTCCAGCGCGAGGATGACGCGGAGGAGACGATTCGCCGTCGCTTGGAGGTCTATCAACGGCAGACCGCGCCGCTGGTCGGCTACTACGAGCGCTTGGGCCTGCTGCGCCGCTTCGACGGTTCTCGCAGTGCTGAGGAGGTGCACGCCCACATCCGCGCCGTGCTCGCGACGCTGCGCCTGGAGGAGAAGCTGTAGAAGCTCAAGCTAAGCTCCTCGGGTGATCATCAAGAAGAGTCCTGAAGAGATCGAGAAGATGGCGAAGGCAGGCGTGGTGCTTGCCGCCACGCTGGACCTGCTGGAGGGCAAGATCCGCCCGGGGGTGAGCACCGCCGAGCTCGACCAGGCCGCCGAGCGCTTCATTCGCTCGCGTGGTGCAGTGCCGACGTTCAAGGGATATCGCGGCTTTCCCGGCTCGATCTGCACCTCGCAGAACGCGATGATCGTGCACGGCATCCCCGGCCCCTACCGCCTGAAGGCAGGCGATGTGATCTCGATCGACGTGGGCGTGACGCTCGACGGATGGGTGGCGGATGCGGCGCGAACTTTCGGAGTGGGCGAGGTGAGCGAGCAGGCACGAAACTTGCTGAGTGCGACCGAGCAGGCGCTGCACGCCGGGGTCGCGCAGTGCAGCGCGGGCAATCGCATGGGCGACGTGTCGAGCGCGATCCAGCGGGTCGCCGAGGACGCCGGGCTGTCGGTTGTGCGCTCGCTCGTGGGACACGGGGTGGGGCGGAGCATGCACGAGGATCCGCAGGTGCCCAACTACGGAAAGCCCGGCAGGGGCCCGCTGCTGGAAGAGGGCATGGTGCTCGCGATCGAGCCGATGACGACCGCTGGAGGACCCGCGGTACGCGTGGGCGCTGACGGCTGGGCGATCTTTTCCCAGGATGATTCTCCGGCGGCGCACTTCGAGTTCACGGTGGCGATCACCGCGGAGGGGCCTAAGATCCTCACGCCCTGGCACCTACCCGCGGCGCAGCGCACGGCCGAGCCGGTCCCGCAGGGTGCGGGGCTCCTACGGGTTGAGCAGTGAGCGGGCTCTACTAGCCCGGAGTTGCTACCATTTGGAGTCCTGCTCGAACGCGAGGCTGTTTGTGCGCGCGAGGGCATGTCCACGACCCGGTAGCGGCGGCCACAACGGCAGCCAGAGCCGAGTCGCCGGAACCCAGCCGCCGAAAGGGACCATGAAGGTAAGACCGTCGGTGAAGCCGATGTGCGAGAAGTGCAAGATCATCCGCCGCCACGGAGCGGTTCTGGTCATCTGCCAGAACAAGCGCCACAAGCAGCGGCAGGGGTAGACGCGCATGGCTCGTATCGCCGGGGTCAACCTGCCCCTGAACAAGCGCGCGGAGATCGGCCTGACCTATATCTTCGGGATCGGGCGGGCGACTTCGAACAAACTGCTGGCGCAGACCAGAGTCAGTCCCGACACCTACGTGCGCGACCTGACCGAGGACGAGGTTTCAAAGCTGCGCGACGCGATCGACCAAGCGCTGACGGTCGAGGGAGACCTGCGGCGCGAGCAATCGCAGAACATCAAGCGGCTGCAGGAGATCGCGTGCTATCGCGGGCTGCGCCACCGTCGCGGGCTGCCGGTGCGCGGGCAGAAGACGAAGACCAATGCGCGCACGCGCAAGGGCCCCAAGCGGATGCAGGTCGCCGGTAAGAAGAAAGCGGGCAAGAAGTAATGCCGGCAGCTCCCAAACGCGCCCGTGGCCGACGCAAGCCGAAGAAGAACATCCCGATCGGACAGGCCCACATCAAGACATCTTTCAACAACACGATCGTCTCCCTCTCGGACACGCAGGGCAACGTGATCGCCTGGGAATCGGCCGGAGGCGCCGGCTTCAAGGGTTCGCGCAAGTCCACACCGTTCGCCGCTCAGGTGACCGCCGACGCGGCGGCCCGCAAGGGACTCGAGCAGGGACTGCAGAAGGTCGAGGTCTACGTCAAGGGCCCCGGCTCTGGCCGCGAGACAGCGATCCGCTCGCTGCAGGCCGCGGGCCTCGAGGTGACTGCCGTCAAGGACGTCACGCCACAGGCCCACAACGGCTGCCGTCCCCGCAAGCGCAGGCGCGTCTGAGATGGCTAGAGATACCGGACCGCAGTGCAAGCAGTGCCGCCGCGAGGGACAGAAGCTGTTCCTCAAGGGTGAGCGCTGCCTGACGGACAAGTGCGGCGTCGAGCGCCGCGCATACCCGCCGGGCGAGCACGGGCGCGGCCGGATGAAACAGAGCGAGTACCGTTTGCAGCTGCGCGAGAAGCAGAAGGCCAGGCGTTACTACGGCGTGCTGGAGAAGCAGTTCCACGGTTACTACGTGAAGGCCTCGCGCCAGCCCGGGATCACCGGCGAGAACCTGCTCGCGCTGTTGGAGTGCAGACTGGATAACGTGCTGGTGCGCTTGGGCTTTGCCGCCTCGCGCCGCCAAGCCCGCCAGCTGATCCGTCACGGCCACTGGACCGTCAATGGCCGCCGGGTGGACATACCCAGCTATCAGGTGCGCGCGGGCGAGGTGATCGCGATCAAGGCGGAGACCCCGGCAACTCAGGTGGTTCGCGATGCGACCGAGCTCACCGGACAGATTCCCGCGTGGCTACAGGCCGACCACGAGTCGCTCACGGCCAAGGTGCTGCGCAAGCCGGAGCGCCGTGAGGTCGCCGCGCCGGTGCAGGAGCAGCTCATCGTCGAGCTGTACTCGAAGTAGTAGGAGAGTTTTTGCCACACGCCAGCACCGCCTGAGAGGCGGCGCAGGCGCCTTTAGAGCCGGCGTCCCGCGACGCCGGTGCGACACCAAAACGACGTTAGGACTCTGATGCTCGACTTCCAAATCCCCCGGATCACAAGCGAGTCCGTGGAGCAGAACCGTGGCACGTTTACCATCGACCCGCTTGACCGCGGCTTCGGCTACACGTTCGGCAACTCGCTGCGCCGCGTGCTGCTGTCCTCCCTGGCCGGCGCGGCCGTCACGAGCGTGCGCATCGAGGGTGTGGCGCACGAGTTCTCGACGATCCAAGGCGTCAAGGAGGACGTGACGGACATCGTGCTGAACCTGAAGGGGATCGTCTGCCGGATGCATTCGGACGCGACCGAGGTCGAGGCCCCGCTGGTGGTCAGCGGGCCGGGGGAGATCACCGCGAAGGACATCGACCTGCCCGCGGGTGTTGAGATCCTCAACCCCGGCATCCACATCGCGACGCTCGAGAAGAAAACCAAGCTCGAGCTGTACATGACGATCGGCCGCGGCCGCGGGTACCGGCCGGCGGAGGAGAACAAGTCCGCAGACCAGCCGATCGGAGTGATCCCGATCGATTCGATCTTCTCGCCGGTGCGGAGGGTGGCCTACGCGGTCGAGGGCGCGCGCGTGGGTCAGAAGACCGACTTCGACAAGCTCACGCTCGACATCGAGACCGATGGCTCGATCGACCCGCAGGCAGCGCTGCGTGAGGCGGCCGAGCTCTTGATCTCACAGCTTGCGATCTTTACAGACGCTGACCGGATCCAGGAGTTGCGGGCGGTGCCGGGTGGGCAGCTCGACGGTCACGGCCTCGCGGTCGGCAGTGGCGGGGTGGGTGGCCCCCAGGCGCTGCAGGGCGAGGAGTGGGGCATCCTGATCGAGGAGCTCGAGCTCGGTGTCCGTTCATACAACTGCCTGAAGCGGGCGGGGATTCAGACGGTGGGCGATTTGATCTCCAAGTCCGAGGGCGAGCTGAATGCGATCCCGAACTTCGGCAAGAAGTCGATCGATGAGGTTATCGAGACGTTGCATTCGCGCGGCCTGGATCTACGTCAGGACTAAACTCCCCGTAACGATGAGACACCAGAAGACCAGAAACAAGCTCAGCCGCTCGAGCGCTCATCGCAAGTCGCTGTTGATGAACCTCAGCAAGGAGATCATCGAGCACGAGCGGATCAAGACGACCGAGGCGAAGGCCAAGGCCGTGAAGCCCGAGATCGAGCAGTTGATCACGCTGGCCAAGCGCGGGAGTTTGCACGCGCGTCGGCAGGCGCTGTCGACGCTCGCTCAGGACAAGTTCGCGGTGCACAAGCTGTTTGAGGACCTCGCTCCCCGCTATGCGGAGCGGCCGGGCGGGTATACGCGCATCCTGAAGCTCGGCCCTCGCAAGAGCGACGCGACCGAGATGGTCTTCATCGAGCTGGTGTAGCCCGCCGGGCAGCCGGCCGTGATCACCAAGCTGACGCTCGAGTACGACGGGAGGGGGTTTGCCGGCTGGGCGCGCCAGCCCGGTGAGCGGACGGTGGAGGAGGAGCTCGAGCGAGCCCTGAGGACGATTCTCGGAGAGACGGGCCACGACGGCGAGCCGCTGAAGCTGACGGTGGCCGGGCGCACCGATCGCGGCGTGCACGCGTGGGCTCAGGTCGCAAGCTACCCGAACGAGGCGGTCGATCCGCTGCGGCTGAACGGGCTGCTCGGCGACGACGTCGCCGTGCTCGCGGCGGAGCCGGCGCGGGAGACCTTCGATGCCCGGCGCGACGCGACTAGCAGGACCTACTGCTATCGCGTGCTCGCGCGACGCAGCCGCGGGGTGTTCGAGCGAGGGCGCGCCTTCTGGTGGCCGGGGAGGCTCGACCGCGAGGCGCTCGCGGAGTGTGCCGCGGCGCTGGGCGGCAGGCACGACTTCACGGCGTTCACGCCGAAGGAGACCGAGCACTCGTGGTTTCACTGCGACGTGCTGAGAGCGCAGTGGCACACGGAGGGGGACCTGCTGGAGTTCTGGATCGAGGCGAAGACGTTCATGCGTCACATGAACCGGATCCTGGTGGGCACGATGCTGGAAGTCGCCGCCGGACAGCGGACGGTCGATGAGTTCAGGTGCCTGCTCGAGGGTCGTACCCGCGCTGAGGCCGGCAAAACGGCGCCGGCGCATGGGCTTGCGCTGGCCTCTGTGGAGTACGACACCGGTTCGTAACACCCAGCGCGCGTGGGGGCCGAAGTGGCCCCTATGCTGAGAAGACAGATGCTGAACGTGTTGCTGACAAACGACGATGGGATCGAGGCCGAGGGGCTGCAGAGGATTCGCCGTGCGCTGAGAGCGCTGGAGGGCGTCCGCCTGGCGGTGATCGCGCCGGACGGCAACCGCTCGGCGATGGCCCGCTCGATCACCACGCGCAGGCCGCTTTGGGTAGCGGAGGTGGCGTTCTCAGATGAGACGGTGGGCTATGCGACAGATGGCACGCCGGTGGACTGCGTGCGCCTGGCCAGCCTCGGGCTGGTCGAGGGGTTCAAGCCCGATCTCGTGGTCTCTGGGATCAATCACGGCGCGAATCTGGGCGATGACATCACCTACTCCGGTACCGTGGCCGCGGCCCTGGAGGGCGTCGTTCTCGGCCTGCCCTCGATCGCGGTGTCCCAACAGTCGAAGGCACGGGCGCTCGACTATCGCTTTGATGGCGGCTTTTGCTTCGACGTCGCGGCCGCCTTCGTGGCGGGCTTGGTGGCGCGCATCGAGGAGGTGCCGTTGCCCGCAACGACGCTGCTGAACGTAAATGTGCCGGCCGGTGTGCCGGATGGGGTCGAGGTCACGAGCTTGGGCAAGCGCATCTATAGGGACGAGTTGAAGCTAGAGCGCGAAGAGGACGGCCGCCGGCGCTTCTGGATCTACGGCTCGGACCCTGGCTTTCACGACGAGCCGGGCACCGACCTTCAGGCGGTGGCGGCCGGGCGGATCGCGGTGACCCCGATCCATTTTGATTTGACCGATCGTCCGGGGCTGGAGGCTCTGAGGAGTTTCGACCTGGAGGCCCTGCTCGCTCCGGTCGCCGGGCTGCAAACGCCGTGAGCGCGGGCCGGGTCAAGGAGCTGCGAAGCACGCTCGAGGAGCACGCTTACCGCTACTACGTGCTCGATGACCCGGCGATCGGGGACGGGGAGTATGACGCGCTGCTGGACGAGCTGCGCGAGCTCGAGCGAGAGCACCCGGAGCTGGCCAGCAAGGACTCGCCCACGCAGCGGGTGGGAGCAGAGCCGGTGGGCAAGCTGGAGAAGGTCCCCCATCTGGAGCCGATGCTGTCGTTGGGAAACGCCCGCACCGAGGAGGAGCTGCGGGCCTGGGTGGAGCGAATGCGTAACCACCTGGCGCGCGAGGGAATCAAGAGCCCAAAGTTCGAGTTCGTGGTCGAGCCGAAGATCGACGGGCTGGCGATCAGCCTGATTTACAGAAACGGCGTGCTGGAGCGCGGGGTGACGCGGGGCAACGGCGAGGTGGGGGAGGACGTGACGCACAACCTGCGCACGATCGGCGCGATCCCGTTGCGCATCACCGGTGCCCCGCCGCTGCTGGAGGTGCGGGGCGAGGTGTATATGTCGCTGAAGGACTTCGCGGCGTTGAACGAGCGTCGCGCGCAGGCGGGGGAGTCGACGTTCATGAACCCGCGGAACTCCGCTGCGGGGACGATCCGTCAGCTGGACCCGGCGGACGCGGCGAAGAGGCCGCTGTCGATGTGGTGCTACCAGGTGGGAGTGACCGAGGAGCTGTCATTCAAGACACACTGGCAGGGGCTGCTGTGGATGCGCGAACACCGCTTCAGGGTCAACCCGGATATCAAGCGGTTGGCAAGCGAGGACGAGGTGATCGAGCAGTGTCTGCAGTGGCAGCGCCGGCGCGGGGAGCTGGACTTCGAGATCGACGGGGTCGTGGTGAAGGTGAACGACCTCGAGCTGCAGCGCCGGCTGGGCTCGGTGGGGCGCGACCCGCGCTGGGCGGTGGCGTGGAAGTTCCCGCCGACGATCGCGGTGACGAAACTGGAGAAAGTGATGTGGAACGTCGGCAAGTTCGGCGATATGCGTCCCTACGCGATGCTCAAACCGATCGAAGTCGGCGGTGTCACGATCAAGCTAGCGACTCTGCACAACGAGGAGGACATCCTCCGCAAGGACATCCGCCAGGGCGAGGACGTGATCGTGATGCGCGCCGGGGACGTGATCCCGCAGGTCGTCTCCCCTGCGCCGCACGTGGCCGAGCGCAAGGAGCGCCCCTCCCCGCCGCTCGCACCCGGGCGCTGTCCGTTCTGCAACACGGTGACGGTGAAGCCGGCCGGCAGCGTCTTCACCAAGTGCCCGAATCGCGACTGCCCAGCGCGCGCTTGGCAGCTGCTCAAGCACTTCGTCTCCCGCGGGGCGATGGACATCGAGGGCCTCGGGGAGAAGCAGGTGGCGATATTGCAGCAGCGCGGGCTGGTGAAGACCGCTGGCGACTTTTACCGGCTGAAAGAGGAGCAGCTGCGCGGGCTGGAGGGCTTCGGGGAGATCTCGGCGCGAAACTTGGTCGCAGCAATCGAGGCCTCGAAGGAGAGGCCGTTCGCGCGCGTGCTGTTCGCGCTGGGGATCGAGGAGGTGGGAGAGGTCACTGCGCGCAACCTCGCCCAGGGCTTCCGCGATGCTGGCGCCCTCCTGCAGGCACCGGCGCAGCAGATCGCCAAGATCCCAGGCATCGGCCAGAAGATGGCCGCCTCGATCCGCGCCCAGCTCGATGACGAACGCATGCGGGCCCTGCTTGGCGATCTGCAAGAGATCGGACTGCGCTTCAAAGAGGAGGGCCCGCCCCCCTCGGAGGGCCCGCTGGCGGGCAAGACGGTTGTGTTGACCGGGACGATGCCGAACTGGTCGCGCGAGCAGGCGACGGAGCGCATCATGGCCGCTGGGGGGCGCGTTACTGGCTCGGTGTCCAAGCAGACGGACTTCGTCGTTGCCGGGGAGAGCCCGGGATCGAAGCTGCAGAAAGCCGAGCGCATGGGGGTGAGAGTGCTCGACGAAGGGGGCCTGCGTGAAGTGCTTGGTCAGTAGCCGGCCAACGTGATCGTCATGTGGTCTTGAATCACGTGCGCGAGCGTCGTCGAGATGCCGTCGTCGAAAAATGCAAAGGCGAGCAGATGCCCGTTGGCTGCCTGGCAGTAGCCGGCGAGATTGGAGAAGCCGGTGAGCGTTCCGGTCTTTCCCTGACAGCGGCCCGAGGCGCCGGTGCCCCGCATGCGGTGGGAAAGCGTGCCGGTGTGCCCGGCAACAGCCAGATTGCCACGCAGCACGGCCCCGATTGGTGTCGGGGCGAGCTCCACGAGTAGGTCGGCGACCTGATAAGTCGATGTTCTGTCGGCTTCGGATAGGCCCGATCCGTCTACGACGTGTGGATGGATGGCGAGCAGCGCGGAGATCGTTTGGCTTACGATGAACGCTCCCGCTGCGGTCGTGCCGGCGCCCCCGAAGGCAGCGCCGAGATCCTTGATGAGCATCTCGGCGAAGAAGTTGTCCGATGGCGGCAACATCAGACCGAGCAGTTGGGTGATCGTGGGGGAGTTGACCTGCGCGAGCGCCAGCGCGCCCGGCGGGGTGCTCGCCGCCGCGCTCGAGCCGTGGATACTGACGCCGTCGTTCTTGAGCGCAGCCCACAGCTGACGGGCGGCATATGCGGCTGGTGCGTGGGAGCCTTTTTCCGAGCCACTCGTGCCTCGGTTGAAGGCGAGGCCCGAGAGGGTGCCTTCGAGGAAGGGGTCGGGGTGGAAGTTGCTGGAGGGCTCGCCGCGGAGCGAGTCGAAATAGGATTCGTCGCCGTATACCGAGCCCGTGATTGCGTGGATCCCGTCGACGCGGACGAGTTCGTTGACGAGCGTCGAGATGCTCGCCCCCCGGGCACCGTAGTGGTTATGAATAAAGGCCGATGTGCCGAACGTTGGATCGCCACCTCCATGCAGGTAGAGGCTGCCTTCCCAAATGCCGCCCGGGTTGAGCGCTCCGGCTCCGAGCACGCTCGTCGACAGGCGCGCGGTTGGCCCCAGCCGCTGCAATGCCGTGGTAGCCGTGAAGAGCTTCTCGACGGACGCCGGGGGTCGTAGCGCTGTGGCGCGTTCGGAGAACAGCGCCTGTTTGGCGGTGACGTCATACACGTAGGCGCTCGAACCAGTACCGGCGATCTTCAGCTGATGGCTGAGGTCGGCTTGTACCCCGGCGAGTCCACCGGCAGCGCTTGCCGCGGCGGGTGCCAGGCTGAAGATGCAGAGAGCTAGGAAGAGCGTCCGGCAGAGCAGCGAGGGCGGGGGGCTGGGGCAGGGAAGGCTTTTCCGGGGCAAGGAACCGTAAAATGAATCGAGCATGGGCAAGGTTGTCAAGCTGGAACCGACCGGGAAGCGCGGGCCTGCGGCCAAGAGGGCCGCCGCCAAGAAGAGCCCGGCTCGCCGTATGGCTCCTCGCGGCGTGGGGCAGCCGGCCTCCTTGGACCGCCGGCGCAGGCGCAGGCGCAACAAGACCGCGCTTGTGCTGGGCGGCGGCGGCTTCACCGGTGGGGTATATGAGATCGGCGCTCTGCGGGCATTGGATCTGATGGCGGTGAACAGCACGGTCAACCAGTTCGACGTGTACGTGGGAACCTCGGCGGGGTCGTTCATCGCCGCGCTGTGTGCCAACGGGGTGACGCCGGAGGAGATGATGCGCGTCGTCACCCACAAGGGGAAAGCGCCGTTCCGCGATGTCGATCTCAGCGACCTGCTGCAGATCAACCTGCTCGAGTTCGCGCGCACGGGCGCGCTTTTGCCTCTGCGGGTGGCCTCGCTGGCGCGCCAGGTCGTGGCCCAGCGGGGTCAGGTGTCGGCGATGGACGTGCTGTTGGGGCTCGCGCAGGGGTTGCCATCTGGCGCGTATACGGGAGCGGGGATCGAGAGCTATCTGCACAAGGTGCTGAGCGAGCCGGGCCGCAGCGACGAGTTCTCCGAGCTGAAGCGCGAGCTGTATCTGACGGCCACCGACCTGGATACATGCGAGCGGATCGTGTTCGGCGAGGAGGGCAATGAAGACGTGCCGATCTCCACCGCGGTGCGTGCCTCGGGCGCGCTGCCGATGGTCTACGCACCGGTGGAGGTGAAGGGCCGTGAGCTGATCGACGGGGGGATCATGTCGACCACGAACCTGGACATAGCGGTGCAGGCGGGCGCGAAGCTGGTGGTGGTGATCAACCCGCTCGTGCCGTTCGTGAACGACTTCACCGGGCGGGTGCGGACGCTGCGCGGGACGCGCGCGCGGAAGGTCTCGGACATGGGCTTTGCGCAGATCGGATATCAGGCGTTCAAGCTGCTCGCTCACCAGCGGCTGCACGAGCTGGCCCAGGGCTGGGAGAAACGCTATCCGGGTGTGGACATCGTGCTGATCGAGCCCGAGCCGGCGGATGAGCTGATGTTCCAGACCTCGATGATGAACTTCACCTCACGCGTCGAGATAGCGCGTCACGGGTTTGAGTCCGTGACGAAGCATTTGGCGGGCAAATACGAGCATTACCACGCGGTGGCGGAGCGGCACGGGATCGAGATTTCCGGCGAGCGGCTGAGGAAGGTCATGCGGCATTTCGACGATGAGCCCGAGCAGGGGAGCGCCTGGCGGAAGATCCTCGAGGGCACGACCGGCGCTCTGCTCCGCCAAGCGGGCTCCGCCAGCTAGGACAGCGCTTTGTCGAGCGCCGTGAGCAGGCGCTCGGAGCTGGCCGGATCGCGCACGGAGATGCGCACGTGACGCGGCTCGCCGAGCGCGTCCCCGGAGGCCACGAGCACACCGGCGCGCCCCAGGCGCGCGACCAGCTCGCCGCCGCCGGTGGAGGGATGGGCCGCCCACACGAAGTTGGCCTGGCTATCGGTGACGTCGAAGTGGCGCTCGCGCAGGGCGGCGGTCAGCGTGGTGCGCTCGGCAGAGATCAGCCGGGCGCGCTCGGCAACCAGCTCCGAGCAGCTACGCAGCGCCTCGAGCGCCCCCGCCTGGGAGACCTCGGAGACGCCGAGGTCGGGCGCGAGCTCGGCGAGCAGGTCCTCTGAGCCGGGAGCTCCGAGCGCGTAACCGACGCGCAGTCCCGCAAGGCCCCATGCCTTGGAGAAGCTGCGGAAGACGAGCAGGCGCGGGTGGTGCTCGAGTAGCTCGAGCGAGCTATCGGTGGGCTGGGCGTCTGAGAACTCGACAAGCGACTCATCGAGCAGCACAGCCACGCTCTCGGGGAGGCCGTCGAGCAGCCGGGAGAGCTCGGCGCTTGGGAGCAGCGCGCCGGTCGGGTCGTTGGGGCTGGCCAGCGCGATCACGCGGGTGTCGTGCTCGCCAGCGGCCTTTAGCAGCCCGTCCACCCCGCCGGTTACCGGCTCGGCGTAGCCGTGGGCACGGCGGGCCATGATCGGGTACAGCGGGTAGGAGGGCCAGGAGGTGATCAGCCGCTGGCCGGGGGCGATCAGCGCGCGTGTGGCGGAGCTGAGCAGCTCGGCGGCGCCGTTGCCGAGGATCAGCCGGCGGGAGTCGACACCGTGACGGGAGGCGAGCTCGTCGTGCAGCTGCGAGCCGCGCAGATGGGGGTAGCGTTGCAGGCCACGGCGTGCGATGAACGTGATCGCTGAGACGATGCGGGGGTGGGCAAGCTCTGGCCAGGTGGTCTGGGAGAGGTCGAGCGTCTCCACACGGGTGAGCGCCTTGCGCCTGCGCTCCGCGGCTTGCGCACGAAGGCCAACGTTTACCTCCTCCTCGGACATCGCTTCGAACTGGCGGTAGTAGTCGAGCAGGCCCATGGCTCAGCTGGGCATGGTGCTGATCATCCCCTGCCACCGCCGGAGAAGGTGCTCGAACCGGGGCCGTGGATGATCAAAAACCAGAACATGAAGAGCCCGCCACAGATCAAGGCGGTGATCGCAAAGACCCGCCCCAGTACTCCGGTGCGCTGGTCGTGACCGGCGGCGCGGCGCACAAGGATCCAGGCCTCGTCGAGACGGCGCAGAACCGAAAGCGCTCCAAAGAGGAACGTGAACAGCCCGACGAACGAGACGAGGATGCCGAAGCTGACGCTGCCTGAGAGGTAGTTGACCTGCGAGCCGATCCACAGGCAGGCGAGCGGGATCGGTCCCCAGCAGAGCAGGCTGAGGAAGATCATCGCGCCGAGCAGGGTGCCGGCCAGCGAGCCGTCGATGCGCTGGCGCAGCGCACTGCCGCGCTCGGGCAGGGCGCGAAAGCGGACCGGGGCGGTGCCGGGCCGGCGCCCGACGAACAGGCCACCATTCTCCGAAGGGTCGCTACGCACCAGGACACCCCATTTTCATGAGACTCATGGTAACGCGAATAGGGCGCGGTAGCTGTCCTCGATCGCTGCGCATCTTCCCTATGTTCGCAGCTATACGGCCGAGGACCGGTCAGCCGGCGTACAGCGCGTCAAAGAGGCCGGCGTATTTCTCGTTGACGACGTTGCGCTTGACCTTCAGTGTGGGGGTCAACTCGCCTGTCGCCTGGGAGAGATCGTGGTCGAGGATGACGAACTTCTTGACCTGCTCGACCTGCGCGTATTTTTCATTCGCGCGATCGATCTCGTGCTGGATCAGCGCATGGACCTCCGAAGAGCGCGCGAGCGAGGGTATGTCCTCTGGCAGGCCGTGCTCAGAGGCGTATGTGGGGATCTCTTCCTCGTCGAGCGTGATCAGCACGACGGGGTAGGGGCGCTGGTCGCCGTGCATGACCGCTTGGGAGATCCAGCGGCACTGCTTGAGGTCGTTCTCGATGTTGGCGGGCGTCAGGTTCTTGCCGCCGGCGGTAATGATGATGTCCTTCTTGCGACCGGTGATCGAGAGGTAGCCGTCCTCGTCGACCGAGCCGAGGTCGCCGGTGTGCAGCCAGCCGTCTTCGACCGCGCCGAAGCTCTCTTCCGCGCGGTTGTGGTAGCCGGCGAAGATGTTCGGGCCTTTGATCAGGATCTCGCCGTCGTCGGCGATCTTCAGCTCGACCCCCGGCAGGGCGCGCCCGACGGTGCCGAAGCGGTGGTTCTCGACCGTCGAGACGGTCGCGGCCGTGGCCGTCTCGGTCATGCCGTAGCCCTCGAGCACCGGCACCCCGCAGGCCCAGAAGAATTCGAGGATCTCTTTGGCGATCGGTGCGGCGCCGCTGGTGGCGTGGCGCACGTTCCCGCCGAAGATCGAGCGGACGAGCTTGAACAGCTCCTCGTCGGCTTCGTCGAAGGGCTTCTGCAGCTCCTCGGGCACCGCTTCGCCGCGGTTGATCATGTCGCGCACCTTCACGCCGAGCTCGATCGCCTCCTGGGCGCGACGGCGCTCCTCGGGCGGCTTGGCCTCGATCGCGCCGTGGGCGAGCGTGTAGATCTTCTCGAAGATGCGCGGCACCGAGGGCAGGTATGTGGGTTTGACCTCCATCAGCTCTCCCACGATCTGCTTGGTGTCGCCGCCGAAGTAGGCGAGCGTGCCGCCGAGGTCGAAGACGGCGAGCTGGATCAGCAGCGCGAAGGAGTGGGCGAGCGGCAGATAGAGGTAGATGACCTCGTCGTCGGTGATCTCGCCGCTCTTGGCGATCATGTCGATGATTGCGCGGTAGTTGCCGTGGGTCAGCACGCAGCCCTTCGGGGGGCCGGTGGTGCCGGAGGTATAGATGAACGTGTATGGGTCCTCGGGGCGCACGCCGGCGCGTCGCGCGTCGAGTTCCTCCACAGAGCGTGAGCGCCCGCGCTCACGCACCTCATCGAGGGAGACCGGCTGAAGCGATTGGCCGCCCTCCGAGCCCTCAGAGGGCTCATCGATTACGACGACCGTGCGCAGGTTTGGCAGCTGGTCACGGATGGCGGCGATCTTTGCGAGCTGCTCGTCGTTCTCGCAGACGATCGCGCAGGCCTCAGAGTCGGAGAGGACCCAGAGGCACTCTTCGGGTGAGTTGGTCTGGTAGATCGGCACCACCACGAGCCCGGCTGAGGTAGCCGCCAGATCTGCATAGGACCACTCGGGGCGAGTGTTGGCGAGGATGCAGACACGCTCGCCCGCCTCGATGCCCAGGTCGATCAGACCGAGGGCGGTCTCCTGCACGATCGTGGCGAGCTCGAGGTAGGTGACGTCGTGCCAGACGCCGTCGCGCTTGAAGCGCACGGCAGTCTTGGTCGCGTAATTGGCGGCCGCGTGCGGGATCAGGCCGGCGATCGTGGTTGACCCCGTGCTCGACGACCCCGTGGTTGGCACCGTGGCGGTGGCCTCCATGACGACTCTCCTCCTCGATCAGCTGACGGACCCCTGGATCTTAGTCCTAGCGGCGCTTTTTGTGTTACGAGCGCAATGACAGGGGCGAGCAGGGAGAACAGGATGAGAGCGGTATGGGATACTGAGGATGCGTCGGGGCGTGGCGCAGCCTGGTAGCGCGCGCCGTTCGGGTCGGCGAGGTCCCCGGTTCGAATCCGGGCGCCCCGATATTTTTTGTCTGCGAACAGCAACGAGTAGGTAAGCGGGCGTGAGAAGTAGGTTCTTTTTCCATGCCGACTCTGCTGAAAGCCCAAAACGGGCTGGAAATCCACCAGAACAAGAAGCACGGCACTGCTAAGAGGGTTGGCGAAACGAACCGCTAGGACGCCGGTGAGGGATTGTTAGGTCTGCTCGCATCGGCTGTACCTCGCTTTCGGCTGACTCCTACCCCAGCGCGACAAGGAGCTACTGGCTCGTGACTTGCATCGGATAGCGCTGAGTAGCCTTTTTGATGCGCGCTCGCAAGATTCCGGTTCTGATCGTGGAAGCAAGCGAGAAGGCGAGGAAGAGGAGCGTGACCAACAACAACGTCGAGTCGTGATGTGTCCCCGCGCCGGTGGCGTTCTTTTCAGTGCTTTGAATAAAGGCAGCGAAGAAGCCGACGGCAGCGGCCGCGAGGATCGAGGTCGCGCCAAACCAGATCTCGTAGTCCTCAAGCGCGCTCGCGTTGACCAGTCTCAGCTCTAGCGCTGGCATGAAGACGTTGACGCCCATGCCCTCAAGCGGGTTGCGCGTGGCTACATCGTCCGGCGTTACTGGCAGCGAGATGTCCTGCGGCTCTTGATCGTTTTGATCGGTCACAACGGTTGGCAGCGGGTCAGCAACTCCGGCGGCAAGACCCAGCCGACCTACGTTTTGGTTTTGTTATTGATCGGTTCCCACAGCCCCTGACTCAGTAGGCCCCGGTAAAGAAACCCAGTGGGGCCCATCGGGGGAGAGATCAAGAACTGGACCCGGTTCTGAAGGCTGTCTTTGCTCAGAGTCACGAGTTGCTCCTCCAGCTTCAGTCTCTGGCCGTTGTCGGTGACCGTAAGAACCCCTGCCCCCGGAAATGCGCGAGCAAAGCCGTATGGCTGCAGCACGGCCTCAACTAAGGCGTGGTCGTTTGGTTGGAGGGGGGAGACGGCGGGGTTCGGGCTTCCCCACGCAATCATGCAATGCATCGGGTCCTCTCGGGTAGCTGCCACAGAGCCGCCCCTTCGGGGGCGTCTGTTGCCGGAGACTATCTATCCTGGCCAGCTACATGGTGGGACCCTTCGCATGTCCAGAACTGGATCGGCGGCTCGCGCTGCTAGACCTCAGCGACAACATTCACGACGCGGTCCATCTCCTGACGGGCGCGACGCCGGAGGCCGTCGCCCACCTCCTGACCGCGAGGATGCGCAGTACGTTTGCATAGCGCGCATGTTCGAGTTGGTAGATTTTAGTTAGGGTCGAGGGCAATGGGGTTCTACCTACGCAAGAGTGTCCGGGCTGGGCCATTCCGCTTCAACTTGAGCAAGTCCGGTGTAGGGGTCAGCGCAGGCGTCCCGGGCTTCCGGGTCGGCACTGGGCCTCGCGGGAACTACATCCACGCGGGTAAAGGCGGCATCTACTACCGAGCGTCTCTAGGGAGTCGCTCGCGACCAACACAGCCGCGCCACGCGGTCCCCGTCCCACCCCAGCTGCAGCCGAGTGCACAGGTGCCGATGGAAGACGTCACGGGGGCGACGGCGGTGGAACTCGTTCCAACGGCCCCCGGGGATCTGGTCGAGCAGCTGAACCAGGCTGCCTCGCATTTCCCGATTTCGCTCCTAGCCCTCGTTGCTCTCGTAGTCGTCGCCGCGCTGATTGGCGGAGTAGGCGCCATCGTCGTGCTCCTACTCGGCCTTCCCGGAGTCATTTGGCTCGGGCTCCGAGACAAGGCGCGGCGAACTGTTGTCGCGTTCTACGACGTCCAGGACGAGCATGCAAGCTGGCTCACCGGCCTCGTCGCGACGTTCGAAAGACTGGCTTCGGCCAACAAGTTGTGGCGGGTCACTCAGTCCGGGAACGTTCAGACGACGTATCAGTACAAGGTCAACAGCGGAGCGAGCCGCCTGATCAACCGTGTCGATGCCCGAGCTAGTCTCGCCGGACCTAAGCGGCTCGCAACGAATATTGCTGAGCCATCCTGGGTTTGACGGAGACCGTTTTTGTAGGTTCCCAACATTCAGTTGGTGGGTGTGATTGGCCCGTCTTTCACAGCGTAGAGTTCCTCGATCTCTCGTGGCGGCCGGTCGTGGAGGGCTTGGTGTAGGCGGGTGTTGTTGAACCAGGCGACGTACTCAACGACGGCGAGCTCGAGCTGTGATCTGCTGGTCCAGACGCGGTCGGCGATGAGCTCGGTCTTGAAGCTGTCGACGAAGCTCTCGGCGCGGGCGTTGTCATAGGCATCACCGACCGACCCGATCGAGCCGAGGACCCTGTGATCCTCAAGCGTCTGGGTGTAGTCGATCGAGGTGTATTGGCTGCCGGCGTCGCTGTGATGGACCAGCTCGACATCAGCGCCTGGTGCTCGCTGGTGCAGTGCCATTCTCAATGCATCGAGGACGAGCGTCGTGCGCATGTGTGGCGCGAACTGCCAGCCGACGATCTTGCGGCTGTAGGCGTCGATCACGAAGCTGAAGAACACCAGGCCCTCCCAGCAGCGCAGATAGGTGAAGTCAGCGAACCACAGCTCATCTGGCCGGGAGGCCTCGAACTCGCGCTGCACCAGATCGGGGCTGCGCATCGCCGAGGGATCTGCCCGGGTTGTGCGCCATGGCTTGCCGCGACGCTTGGCGCCCTGCAGCCCGTTCTCACGCATCAGGCGCTCCACACGGCTGCGCCCGACCTGCTCGCCGGAGCGCAGCAGCGCCTTCCACATCCGCCGTGAGCCATAAGCGGAGTAGTTGCGCGCGTGTAGCTCTGCGATCACGCCGAGTAGCCGCTCATCCTCCCGGGCCCTGGCTGAGCGTTGCCCGGTGGCGCGCTGATAGTAGGCGGACGCCGACACGCCCAAGGTCTCACAGATCGGCTCGACCCCGAAACGCTCGCGGTGCTCCTCGATGAACGCGCTCACTTCGGACGGTGTGGATCGAGCTCGCCCGCGAAAAACACGCTGGCAGCCTTCAGGATCTCGTTAGCCCGGCGCAGCTGGGAGACCTCCCGGCGAAGCGCCTTAATCTCCTCCCGCTCCTGGCTGGTCAAGACGTCTTTGCGCTGGCCCTCATCAGCTTCGACCTGCCGCACGTGTTTGCGCAGCGTCTCAGACTCGATGCCCAGATCTCTCGCGATGTGCGCGATCGGGCGCCCTGACTCGAACACGAGGCGCGCCCCGCGGTCCAGCAGCTCCTGTGAATACTTCCTCGCTCTTGGCATGCTCGGTGACTTCTCCCTCCGCCAGGGAAAACCTGGCATCAAAGTCTCCGTCAAACCCAGGATGGCTCATGCCGTTCCGAGCGTCACGTGCGGGCATCACGCCCTACATTTCCTCCCCGACCGGCTTATCGTGCGAGATGGGAGGCGGTTCAGCGACGTCTCGTATGCGGCGCTCGATGCGAACTACGGCCCCGGCCGCTTCATCGAGGAGGGTCGCGTGCCGCGTGACGCGCAGCAGGTCGATACGACGTGGCGCTTCGTAAACGTCAAGGGCGGACCTGATCGACGCTACAAGAACAACCGTCGGCTGCCGGTGATGCTGTACGGCAACATCGAGCTTGCCTCGCAGAGCGGCCTGCACTGGCACCTTCAGTGCTCCAGCGCTGAGGCCGCGGACGGAACGGCCCAGGCGATCGGTCGTGCGCCACCGTCTGTACCGGTAGTAGTTGACCGCCTCGAGATCACGGGCGATGCGTCATCGACCGCGCACGAGCCTGCACACGCTCCCGAGGAATCGGCTTCGTAGCGCTAACCACCGCCATTCGCTCCGATAAATCTTCGTCTGCTGCTTCTCTGTAAATCGGCAACGAGGTTCTGGATGCTCGAGGGTCTTGTCGAGCCGCGCCTAGACTCAGGTTAAAGAGGAGCCCGCCAAGGCGGGCTCCTCAAGGAACTTCGTGCCGTCTGCGGCCAGCGACCACAGGACGCCTGACTTTCCAAGTGGGAATATAGTCGGCGCGGGAGTCGATTTGCTTTAGCTGGGAGGCTGGGACTCGAACCCAGATGACCTAATGGAAAGTCAGGCGTCCTACCAATTGGACGACCTCCCAATGATTGGGTCGGGGAGGCTTGTGTTAGCTACGACCTCCAATGTCATGCCGGTCTGTCGCTCGTAGGTAGGCTTGCAGTATCGGTTCGGGCTGGCCGAAGTAGCGGACACGCTCGGTGAGCCCAGATGGTGGATGGCCGGTCGTGAGCTTTTGTGTTGGGATCGAGGAGGCGAGTTCGATCGTGGCGCCCCAGGGTACGGCCACTCGTGGCCCGAACAGGGCCAGGTTGATGCTGCCGGGCAGAGCTGCCGAAGGTGACAGAACCCCGCGAGCTCCTTGGCTGATCAGCCATTGTGCCTCGGCTTGGCAGCGCTCGTGATCGTCATGGACCAGAGTCTCGGCGTCAAAACCAGCAGCATCGGCAAGCTCAAAGGTCTGGTAGTCGACGATCAGGTCGGAGTCGATCCGCAATTGCCATATGGTCGCTGAGTAGTGAGAGGCAGCCTCCTCAGTTTGGAGATCCTCGTGTCTGAGGATCTCCGCGAACGGAGCCTCGGGGTCGAGCGCCATATATTGCGTTGGTTCTCCACCGGCAATGTTCCAGCGTCCGTTACGACGGTTCGGGTTGACCCATAGAGGCACGTCGTAGGACGTTGCCCGGTAGGCCACCTCAGTGACGCGGATGAACTTTGGCTGCGCCCTACGAGGCATACTGATTTCTGCCTGATCTGGCTGCGTTGATCAGTTCGCTCTCAGCGTTTGGATCGTTGATAAGGGTTGCGGGGCGGTGGCCAGCGAGGTCGCGCCGTGGACGATCGAACCAGGCGATGATGCCCTCCTCATCCCAGTTGTGGCGAAGGATCGCGACCAGACGTGCGAAGACACGGAGATTGCGTCCTGGCCGGCCCGTCTGTCCTCTCCACCGCGAAAGCGTCCGGCGGTCAACCCCAATGAAGTGCGCGATGGTCTGGTCGGAGATACGCGGCAACCAGCGGTCGAGATCCTGCATCACAATCCCGACATCGCCGGATACCCCAGTGACGTGCTCGTCCAGGGCATCTCGCACTACGTGGCGGATGCGCTCGAGCATGATCATCAACTGGTCGCAGGCGTCCAGATTCCAGGAGGCATCCTCGCGATCCAGTTGGTCGCGAATGTCGAGCAGCGTGGTCGCCAGTGTGACTAGCTGCTCCTTGTCGTAATCCTCCGCCTCGATGCCGTAGCGCAGATCCTTCAGTCGGCTTGCGATCTCCTGCCAGCGCTGCTCATGTGAGTCATCGGCCTCGGGGGCCTGGCGCACGCGCTCCACAGCTTCGATGAAGCCTCGTTGGAGGTCTTCAAGGCTCTGGTCGAGTTTGCCAAGTCTGTCCTCGTATGTAAGCTGAGCGGGCACATGTCTCCTTAGTGTCTCTTATGCGGGACATTATAGCGACATTTTGAGAGATCAATCGGACGGCATAGCTCGGGGAGCCCACGAGCGACGAAAGTGTTGCATCTATGCCACAGCCTGCTATATTGATGGTCATGCCACGGAAGACCGCCCATCAAGCAGCTGTCAACGCGCTCCTTTCCGAGACCGAGCGAGCGGAGCACGCCCGCCGGGTGCAGACCCTGCAAGCCCGCAACGCGATGCTGACCGTGCTCGAGGAGACACGCGAGGCACAGGGCATGACCAAGCGAGCTTTGGCTGATCGCGCCGGCCTTGAGGCATCAAGCGTCCGGCGCCTGCTGACATCCACGACAGCTAACCCGACAACCGATAACGCGTTCAGGCTTATGGCCGCAATGGGCATCGCACTCGAGGCCAAGCTACCCACAGGAGAGCGCGTCCAGCTCGTCAGCCCAGGGGCTAAAGTCACGGCTGCGGAGTCCGCCGCTGCGGCCTAGCCAGGCCTGGGACCCGCGGGCGCCACGTCTGTACGGCCGATGTCCTACTTCAGCATCCTGAAACCCAACGCGCCCGGAGCCGGCGTCTACACCGTCCAGCAGTATCACATCAACGTGTGGTCGCTACCGGGGCTGCTCGGACACCGCCCGATGATCATCGACATCGGCGTTCTCTACACACCCGACGGGAACGCTCCCGTCACAGCCCTGGAAATGGTGATCCCGGCCAGGGTCGTCAAGCAGATCGACCTCTCCAAAGAGGTTCTTGACAGCGAGAACGCACGCCTCATCTTTGGCCGCCACTACGAGTCCGGCACCTCCGACACGCTCATCCTCAAAGAGCGCGGCCCCGTCCGTGTAATCGCAGCCATCAGCATCCTCGACGAAACGAAGCTCGAACGTATCACCGACGAGGCGCAGGGGCAGCTCACTGCGCTGCGTGTCGGCCTCGCCGGGGCTCCCGCCAACACCGCCGCGTACAGCCGCATCCGGTTCGTCGTCGACAACAGCGCCAACCTCTGCCGCTGGAACCGTGTGCTCGGCCGGCGCAGCGGCGCGATCATCGACCTACGCGTTCACGACCCCCGCGAAGGCGGCGCCGGCGCAAACGCTCCCGCCGCCATCCACACACGCGACCTGCCGATCGAGAACCTCGAGGCCTTCTTTATGCTTCCCCAGCGATTCCACATCGGCGGGCAGAACCCGCCGCTCACCTACACCCGCACCCTCGAGGGACCTCGCTGGCGCGACTACCTGCGCCGCGGCGCCAGTGGACCTCTCCGCCGTGAGGTGCTGCTCGTCCACCGCTGGAGCAAGCGCTCCGACGAGTACGGGCCCGCCGTCTCCCCCGAGCGGCCGTTCCGCGGCTACCTGCAGTTTGAGCGCGTCCCATCCCTACGCGCACCCTCAGACCTGCTCCTCGCCGCCCTCGCCGTCGTCCTGCTCTCCTGGGCCGCATTCACACAAGCCCACCTACGCTCCGGCATCACCAGCACGGCCAATTGGGTCGCCGGCGCCACCGAAGCCTTCGACCATGCGCTCCTAGCGGGCGTCACGCTGCTTATCATCCTCACCCTCGCCGCGAAAATCGGCCGGGTCCCAAAAATCCTGCGTCGTGTCAAGCGACAGCTGAAGATCATCGAGCACAGATGGTTCAAGACGGTCGGTCGCTAGCCGTCCTGCTCAGCATCCGCCCTCGCTGGGCACGGATGATCCTCACCGGACAGAAGACCGTGGAGGTCCGTCGCCGCCCCCCGGATGCGCAGGGGGCGCTGCTGGTGCTCTACGCGACCGCGCCAGTCGGCGCGATCGTCGGGTGCACGAGGATCACGCGCGTGCACCATGGCAGCCCCAGTGCCCTGTGGGAGCGGCTCGGCGCACAGAGCGCTATGCGAAAGGGCGAGTTCGTCAGCTACCTCGCCGGGGCGCGCGCCCCGGGGGCCCTGGAGCTCGCCGACATCAAGGCGCTCTCCCCACAACCGCTCGGGTTCCGTGCACCTCAAAGCTGGCTGTGGCTGGACGTCCGCAACCCGACCCATGTCGCACTCCTTTCAAGCGTTCCCGCACCCACCTGGAACCGTCCGTCCCGGCTGAGAGGCTCCCTGTGATGTCGAGGCCGATATCAGAGCATCTATACGGCGGCAGCGACGTCAAGACCTTCACACTGCGCTGCTCCCCCTCAGTGCGGCTCTACGGGCCGGAGATCGAGATCGTCGACACCGAGGAGTTCCAGCGCCTCGATGGTCTGCGCCAGCTCGGCACCGCCCACCTCGTCTTCCGCAGCGCCAACCACACCCGCCTTGAGCACTGCATCGGCACCCTACACGAGGCGCAGCACATCATCGACGCCGTGAACGCGAACCCCCGCGGCCACGTCACGATTGACGAGACCGGCCAACGCCTGTGTCGGCTCTTCGCGCTGCTTCACGACCTCACCCACGTCCCGTACGGGCACACCCTGGAGGACGAGTTCCTCCTGCTCGAGCGCCACGACGGCAACCACGCGCGGCGGAGACGGCTGCTCGATGACGCGTCGATCGGCTCGATCCTGAGGCGCGCATTGGGCGACAGGAAGCTGCCCGGCGGGCGCACCGAGCACGAGCTGCTGATGGCCGTGCTTACCGAAGGTGAGGCCGCTGCCGCCGCGCTTGGCCCATACGCCTACGTGATCGACCTGGTCACGAACACCGTGTGCGCGGATGCCCTCGACTACGTCCCGCGGGACCTGACCGCCTGCGGGATGCCCGTCGCGATCGGAGACCGATTCCTCGACTATTTCGTGCTCGCCCCCGACACCCACCCCGATTTCAAGCATTGCTATCGGATGGCGCTGCGTCTGGACAAGCGCGGCATGCCACGCCCCGACGTGGAGTCCGAGGTGCACAAGCTGCTCGAGCACCGCTACGAGCTGGTGGAGCGGGTGTTCTTCCACCACGGCAAGAATGCGGCTTCTGCGATGCTCGCCCGCGCCATACAGGAGCTCGGCTTGGCCAAGCACGAGGAGAACTTCGACCACCTGAGCGACGAAACGCTGCGCCTAGTGCTAAGACGCCCCGAGCTCGCTGGGCCGCTCGGCCTGACGTTGCACTCCGACCCCGTGCGTGCCGCGCTGGCGGCGCGACTGGCTACTGACACCCACCATCGCCGCCTCTACAAGCTCGCCTACCTCGGTGTGCCCGATGAGGATGTCGCCCGCCACGCCAAGCGGATCTTCGCCGAGCACTGCAAATCGGCCAGTACCCGTGCGGCTGCCGAGGACGAGCTTGCGGGCCTATGTGGCCTCCAGCCTGGAGAGGTCCTGATCCATATCCCCAACCCGCGGATGCTCAAGAAGGAGGGCAACGTTCGGGTGATGCTTGACAACGGCGACGTCGTGTTCCTGCACGAATGGGACAAGGAGCGCTCCGGGCGGGTGGAGGCGCTCGCGCGCGCCCACGAGCGGCTCTGGCGGGTCTGCGTCTATGCCCATCCCAGCGCAGGAGAGCAGGAGCTCAGGCTGCTGAGTAGCGCCGCTGAGCAGCGCTTCGGCCTGCGACCCCGGTATGTAAATCAGGCGCCGCCGGACCGGTATCTGGGTGAGCTCTTCGATCAGCACGCGGAGGTACGCGAATGGCCCGCGCACCTGCGGACCGTCGCGATCGCCGGTGCGCTCCAGGCGGCCGCGAACGCGCAGTCCGACGGACGCAACGTCAGCCGCACGCGCGACGCGATGCTCGATCTGCTCGATGTCGCCGTAACCAGACTTACCGCCCAGGAGCAGCGCGCGATGGGACAGGCCGGACTGTTCGAGGGCGATGGTTGATCCCGCTGCCGGTTGGCTTGAGATGGTCGCGCCGCTGATCGCGCTGCTACGACCCACCCTCGGGCCACTGAATATTGGTCTCGCCGCCGCCCAGCTGGACCTCCGCGTGATGTACCACGACTTTCAGGGGCCTACCCGAGCCGTCGCGCTCTGCGGGGACACCATTGTGCTGGACAGTGGGCTCAGGCCGCAGGCCGCCGCATCCTCCTTCGCGCACGAGATCGCCCACGTCATGCTCCAAAGAGACATCTTCTTCGTTCCCCGCGCCCACGACGAGCTGTTCGCCGACTGGCTCGGCCGCGAGCTCTGCCTGCCCAGGGCGTGGCTTGGAGATGCCGTTAATGCCCCGATGACCGCCCGCCGCTACCGCGTATCCCAGGCGACCGTCGCCGTGCAGCTCGCGAGCATCGGCCGCGCACCCGCCCTGCAACGGCTCGACAACACCGTGCTCTGCGCGACGTGCGGGCCGCTGCAGCACAGCATTGACTGCCGATGCAACCATTGGCGGCGCCTGCCCGCCTCGGCACGCACGATGCTTCCCGACGTCCGCCAACACCCTTCATGGCTACAACCCCCAGTGTCGAGGGATGTCCAGGCGGCTCTTGAATTCCCTCGCCCGTGGCCGCTAGGGTGCGCGCAATGACTGGACGGTGCCGCCCGGGGCCGGGCGACTGGACGATTCGCTCCTACGAGAACGACTGGCTGACGATTATGCGCGAGCTCGCGCCCGTTCTACGCACCCACTACCCCCAAGGTGACCTGTGGCTGAGCCGCCGCCTAGACGATGTGCAGGATGGGCGCGCCCGCGCTCAAGTCGCCCTGCTCGACCGTCAGCTCGCCGGCATCGCGATCGAAACACCCAAGTGCGAGGGCCAGGTTAAGCTCTCCACAATATGGGTGGCGCCGCAGGTACGTCAGTGTGGCCTTGGCACGGCGCTCCTTCACCGGTGCACCCATCACTGGCTGACAGCCGGAACGCCATGCGCATGGATCACCGTCGGCGCGGCGGCCCGCCGAGAGCTCACTGCACTCGTAAGCACCCATGGCTTCCGTCAGACCGCCATCGAGCTGCACCGCTACGGTACGGACCGTCACGAGTGGGTCTTCCACTGGACACCAGAGCAGCACCTCACCCACGCCCTAAGCCAATGCACCATCCCGAGCGGCGGGCTCGATGACCACAGGGCAATTGCGCCACAGGCTGTGGCGCAATCCCGCCGGGTCAACAAGTAGAGAACTGACGCTGGCCCTGCTTCATGCGGCCCTTGTCTCTTTGGAGGGGCATCCTGAGCGACCTCATCTGTCCCAAGAGCGCTGCGTGCCGACGCTAGCACCTATCCGGAACACTGATCTCAACGTACATGCGTTTAACATGGCATACACGCGGAAAATGTTTCGAAAAGCCCGGTATGGGCTCGGTACGCCCACCGCATATCCACCGCAAGGCGTGTAAAAGCCCAGTGGTTACGGGGTTTTGAACGGGACGCCCCGTAGATTCCGTTTACCAATTTTGGTAACATGCCTGATCGAGGCGCACCCAGCATGAGCACACGATCCAAGAACATCTCGCCGGTAGGGACTTCACACGCGGAGTCGATGCGCCGCCGCGCACGCAGCAACCCCGAGTACCGGGCCGAGCTCGAACGCTTGGCCCCATATGAGACGCTGGCGCGGATCGTGATCCGCCGCCGCGGCCAGCTGGGACTCAGCCAGGCGGAGCTCGCCAAGCGCATGGGCACGAGTCACTCAGCAATCTCACGCATCGAGAGCGGACAGCACCCAACGACCGTACAGACGCTCCGCAGGCTTGCTACAGCACTGGATACCCACCTCGTCGTCGGATTCGCCGACGAGATCCCGGGCATGGACGGTTCCGCCATCAACACCAGCAGCGCCGACCTCGTCGCAGTCGGCTAGCCAGAACGGACCGGCCAGCGCAAAGCCAGGCATGGACACGGTATGGGGACCGCAAATGGGACCGCAGGGGGCCGAAAACCCGCTTAACAAAGCCAACTCTAACCGATCGCCCCGATATTTTTTGTCTGCGAACAGCAACGAGTAGGTAAGTGGGCGTGAGAAGTAGGTTCTTTTTCCATGCCGACTCTGCTGAAAGCCCAAAACGGGCTGGAACCCCGCTAGACAAGAAGCCGGCTTTTCCCGACATAGAACACTTGTTTGTGCTGTGTTGGGGTTTTCAGACATGCCCGGAAAGGGCCGCCGAGGCATCGGGTGGGCGCCCCGCTCAAATACAATGGGCCTGTGAGCGGCCAGAGGGTGCCAGGTGGGGTGGTGCATAAGCTGCCTGCGGACCTGCGTGAGGCGCTGATCGCCAGCGGGACGGCACTCGATGCCTGGAAGGACATAACGCCACTGGCCCGCAACGAGTTCATCTGCTGGGTCGAGGATGCCAAGCAGGGGAGTACCCGCGAGCGGCGCATCCGGCGGACTCAAGAGGAGCTGGAGGAAGGCCAGCGCCGGCCCTGTTGCTGGCCGGGGTGCAAGCACCGCGAACGCATTGGCTCCTAGAGAGCGGCGCCGTGACTCTGCCCAGGAACGGACTCGGGTTCGCTTCTGTGCAAACGGGTACATGGAGGACAGCCACGCGACGCTCTACAGAAAGGCTTTGAGATGAAGATCGGACGATTGCTTCTCCGCTTCCTCGTCGGCGGCTTCTTCGTCGGACACGGCACGCAGAAGCTGTTCGGCTGGTTCGGCGGCCACGGACTCGAGGGGACTGCCGAAGGCTTCGAGCAGCTCGGGCTGAAGCCGGGCAAGACGCACGCGTCGCTCGCCGGCGTCGCCGAGGCCGGGGGAGGGGCGGCGCTTGCGCTGGGCTTGCAGACGCCGCTGGCCGCGGCGGCGATCACGGCGACGATGCTGACGGCGATCCGCACGGTGCACTTCAAGAACGGGCCGTGGGCGGCGAACGGCGGCTATGAGTACAACGCCGTGTTGATCGCGGTCGTGCTGGCGCTGGCCGAGCTCGGTCCCGGGCCGGTGTCGCTCGACGCGGCGCGCGGGCGCGAACGCGCGGGTGTGGGCTGGGCGCTCGCGGCCGCCGGTGCGGGGGTGCTCGGCGCACTCGGCGCACAGCTGGCGAGTGCCGCACAAGCGCCGCCGCAGCCAATCGCCGGCGCGAGCTCGAACGGCGCGCCGCCTAGTGCCGAGCCGGCGCCGGAAGCGGGCGAGGCGGCGGCGGTGTAACCGCTCAGTCCAGGTAGCTGACGAACCGGTCGGTCGGCTCGCGCTCGGGCGGACGCTGCTCTTGAACGGGCGCTCCGAGGTACACCAGCCCGAGCACGCTCTCGCCGGGCTCGATCCCGAGCAGTGCGCGGGCGGGCGGATCGTCGAGCAGCGGGACGGTGCGCCAGTAGCCGGCGAGCCCGCGCGCGTGCGCCGCGAGCAGGACGATGTACGCGGCGACGGCGGTGGCCAGCAGGTCCTCGCGATCCTGCGCCGGCTCGCCGCCGAGCTGCGCGCTGACGACGACGAGCGTCGGCGCACGGCGCAGCTTGACGGCCGAGCCCGCCTCCGCTGCTTCGGCGAGTTCCATCAGCCGCCCGCGCGTGTGCGCGCCGAGCACGCGAAAGCGCCACGGGTTGGTCAGGTGGTGGTTGGGCGCCCAGCGCGCCAGCTCGAACAGCTCGTCGAGCGTCGCGGCGTCGAGCGGATCGGGCGCGAACGCCTTGTGGGTGCGCCGCGTGCGGATCGCGTGTTCGAGCTGCATTGCAGACACGGTAGAGCGGGGAGGGGCGTATGCTCGGGCCGGCGGTGGCGGCCCGCGCTCAGCCGCGCGTCCAGGCGGCGTCCGAGCGCGAGACGGCGTGCGCGGCGAGGCCGACGCTGCTCGACAGCGCGAGCGCGAGCGTCGCGGCGGCGGACACGTGCAGCGCGAGCAACGCGCGCGGATAAGCCCCGGGGACTGGGCCGATCGGCCTTGCCCGGTCAGCCGGGGTATTCGTCCTTGCGCAGGGAGTCAGGCTCCTCAGGCTGAGGCCTGGGCGTGCGCTCGAGCAGGAAGTTGAAGTAGGGCGCGACGAACGGATCGGGCGCGCTCACGGTGTAGGTGTGGTAGACGGTCCCGTTCTCACGCGCGAAGGCGATCCAGGCAGGCGCCTCGCGCAGCCCGTCCTTCAGCTCGCCGCCGATCTGGTGCGACCACTCGATCAGCCAAGCGGGCGGATCCTCGACCATCTCCATGATCTGGGGGATGTGCTGCGCCTGCTCGGGGGTGAGCGCGAGCCCGAAGTCGAAAGGGAACTCGGTGTTGTAGGTGGACACGTAGGGAAACTCCCAGCCCATCCGCTGCTTGTAGGCGATGAGCCGGTCGATCGGCGCCCGCGAGAAGCAGATCAGCGTCACGTCGCGGTGGTTCAGATGAACGAGCGACCCGTCGAGTCCGTCCCCCAAGCTTGTACAGCCGGGGCAGGCGCCGAGCTCGTAGTCGGGCCCGAACATGATGTTGTAGGCCAACAGCTGGGAGCGGCCATCGAACAGGTCGTCGAGGCTCTTCTTCCCGTCCTCGGTGTCGAACTCGTACTCCTTCTCCACCGGAACCCAGGGCAGCGCCAGCCGCTTCTCCTTGATCGTCTTGTTTCGGTCTGCGTGCTCGGCCTCGAGCTTTGAAAGCTCATCACGAGCGGTTTGCCATTCCTCGCGGGTTCCAATCTTGTGGCCGGGCATCGTGTGACCTCCTTTGGCGTTCGTGACGCGGGCGCCTTACTACGCTCCCACAGATTAAGGGAACCCGAGAAGACAGGAGCAGCGAGTGAGCCAAGACGAGCAGGTGCAGAGGCTTCCCAGCCTGACGCGCGAGGGCGAGGTCTTCGTGCTCGACCTCGGCAACGGCGAGAACCGCTTCAACGCCACCTCGATCGATGCGATCGAGCAATGCCTGGACGAGGTCCAGGCAGCGCCGGCGCCGCGCGCGCTGGTTACCACGGCGAGCGGCAAGATCTTCTCGAACGGTCTGGACCTCGAGTGGATGGCGGCCAATCAGGAGCTGATCGGCGAGTTCGTGCCGCGGCTGCACGAGCTGCTGGCGCGCATGCTCGAGCTCGACGTGCCGTGCGTGGCGGCGCTTCAGGGGCACACGTTTGCCGCGGGTGCGATGCTCGCGCTCGCGCACGACCAGCGCGTGATGCGCGCCGACCGTGGCTTTTTTTGCCTGCCCGAGGTCGACATCGGGATCCCGTTTACGCACGGTATGAATGCGCTGATCGCCGCGCGGCTGAGCCCGCAGGCGGCCCACGAGGCGATGACGACCGGCCGGCGCTACGGAGGGCTCGACGCGGTGCAGGCAGGAATCGTGGATCACGCCGCAGCGGAGGATCGCGTTTTGACGCAGTCGATCGAGCTCGCGGCGGCACTCGCCGCGAAGGACCCGGCAACGCTCGGCGCGATCAAGCGCCGGTTGTATGAGGCGCCGCTCGCGGCTCTGCGCGACCGCGAGGCCAACGCGCTCGTTGGTGCCGGCTAGCGCCGGGCGAGCTCGTCGGCGCTGAAGCCCTGGGGCTTCAGCGCGCCTGTCGCCGGCGTGCGTGGCGCTGCTCGCCGCTGGCGCTCTGGCCGTCCTGGGACTTGATCTCCAGATAGATCTCGCTGCGGTGCACCGGGACATCCGAGGGGGCGCTGATACCGAGGCGCACTTTGGCGCCATCGCTCGACAGGACTGTCACCTCGACATCGTCGCCGATCATGATGCTCTGCCTGCGCTTGCGCGTGAGGACAAGCACTTGCCTCAGCTCCCCGGCCCACACTGGCTGTTGGAAACTTGCATTCGAACGAGCTTAGCGCTGAACTGAGGACTGAGGATGCAGAAAGTCGTATGTTTTAGGCGAGGCCAAGCATGATCAAGACGATCGAAAGCCCTGCGGCGCCGACCTTCACCAAAGGCTGCGCTGCTGTGTGGCTGACCATCGCGCTCGCGTTCGTGGCGCTCCTGCTCGTTCCCGGCGCGCAGGCGCGCGCAGCGCCGGCAGTGGCGAGCCTTGCGCAGGCCGAAGGCGGCTCCTCCACAGAAGGAGAGGCTGTTGGCACTGAACAGGCCCCGCCCGTGGGTGAAGAAGCGCCTGCGCTGCCTGCGGAATCTTCACCCGCGCCCGAACAAGTCCCTGCGCCGCCTCAGGAATCCCCGCCCGTGCAGGAAGAAGCGGCTCCGCCGCCTGCGCCTGAACAAGCCCCTGTGCCTGAACAAGCGCCTGCGCCGCCCCCGCCTGCGCCTGAACAAGCCCCTGTGCCTGAACAAGCGCCTGCGCCGCCCCCGCCTGCGCCTGAACAAGCTCCTGCGCCGCCTGTGCAATCCCCGCCCGCGCCCGAAGAAGCGGCCACGACGGTCAAACCCGAACCGGTTGCCTTCACCCCGGCCGGAGAAGCGGGTTCCGAAGGGCACTCGCGAGAAGGGACAGGCACGGGCTCACAGCCAGCGTCGCCTGCGCCCGAACCAGGCCCGGCGGCCGAAACCGGCCCGGAAGTCCCGAATGCCCCGGCGAGCTCTGCCGCGGGGCCCGTCACGCCCGAAATCGCGGCGTTGCCGGTCGCTGGCCAGTCGCTTGACATGTCATGGCCGGTCAGGATCTTCATGCGCAGCCCCGAGCAGGTGGTCTGTGGCCTGTCCGGATCCGTTGCGCCGGTCACGGCAGGCTGGTTGGGCACGCCGGGCGCTTCGTCATTCCCGCTGGCCGTCCTCGCTGCTGCCGGCTCCTCACCGGCCGTGCTCAGCGAGAACGACCACGGCGGCAGGCAACGCGGTGATTCGGGCCTCGAAGACCACTCATCGCCGGCCACGCCGGGCTTCCCGCCAGGCGGAGCGGGCGGCTCCTCGGCGGCGGGGAGCGGTTCGGGGGCAGCCCCCGCGAGCGCCTCGACGCTTCCTGGTCTTCATCTGCGTGCAGCGCCGTCCTGGATGCGACGGTTGCACCTCGCGCAGCCGTTGTGGCGCACGTCGTCCTTCGTTCTGATCCGAGAGCGCCCGGACTAGCTCCTTCCGGTCTCTCTAGCACGGTCGGGATCACCTGGTCCAGACCGGTCGGTTACCAGTTCGAAGATGTAGTGAAAGGGGCTGTGAAGACATGAAACGTCATCTGAGTCTGGCGGCGAGCAACCGCCATGCACACGATCAGGGCGAGGAGACAGAGACGGTCGCTGGGCGGAGGAGAGCTGGCGCCGCTGACGGAAAGCTCTCCGGGCGTGTGAGCGCCCGGCCGCGCCTGCAACTTGCTCATGGGCGGTCCTGGAGACATACGCTGATCCTGACCGGCAAGCTGGATTTGCAATCGGCTTCAGAGCTGGAGGAGGAGATCGAGTGCCTGTGCCAGGAAGGCGTTACGACGCTTACGCTCGACCTCCGTCAGCTCAATGAGATCGATTTCACCGGCGCACGCACGATCGCATTCCGAAGTGCGCTGTGCAAGAGACGAGGACATGACTTTGCGGTCATCTCCGGTCCGGGCCCGGTCGGGCGCACATTGGCGGAGGCAGGCGCCACGGACACACTGGCGGGGGAGCCCGCCGGGCATCATTCTCACCGTTTCTCCACCAGCCGCTCGTCCGGCGGCTCCTTCTCAGATGTGGCGACGATGATGATCAAGGAGCTGTGAACCGGGAGAGGCGGTTGGCTGAGCGGGAAGGATCTGCGCCTCTGACGGTGATGTTCATGTTGTGTCTCATCACCGTGCCGTTCTGGGCCGTGAATTAGGTAGGCATCGTCAAGGCCCCACCAAGATGGCGTCCCGTCCCATCCTTCCTCTTCAATGAAGTATCGCGATGAAGCTCCTGCATGCCGCCGATCTGCATATCGACAGCCCCATGGTTGGGCTGCACGCCTACAACGAGGCACCGCTCGAGGAGCTGCGGCTGGCTACGCGCTTGGCTCTCACAAACCTCATCGACACAGCCCTCGAGGAGGATGTGGACGCCGTCTTGCTCGCCGGGGATATCTTCGACGGTGACTGGCCGCATTACGGGACGGGGGTCCATTTCGTCTCGGAGATGGCGCGCCTGCGTGAGGCACGTATCCCGGTGGTGATGCTCGCGGGCAACCACGATGCCGAGTCCAAGCTGACCAAGTCGCTGCGCTTGCCTGACAACGTGCACGTGCTCGACACGCGTAAGCCGCAGACCGTCATCTTCGAGGAGCTGGGACTTGCGGTGCATGGGCAGGGCTACGCCACGCCCGCTGTCCTCGAGGATCTCTCGGCCGGCTACCCGGCGCCAATCGCCGGCCTGATCAACGTTGGGCTGCTGCACACCAGCGCCGATGGCAGGCCAGGGCACGCGCGCTACGCGCCCTGCAGTGTGAGGGGCTTGGCGCAGCACGGCTATGACTACTGGGCGCTGGGGCACGTCCACCATCGCGAGGTGCTCAGCACCGAACCGCCGATCGTCTTCCCGGGCAACCTGCAGGGGCGAGGGCTGCACGAGACCGGGCCCAAGGGCGCCACGATCGTGCACCTCAGCCGCGATCACCCAGTCACATTCGAGCATCGCGTCTTGGATGTCGTCCGGTGGGATCTCCTCGAGGTAGACGCCACGGGCTGTGCGGTACGCGACGATGCATGTGAACGGGTCGGGGCGGCGGTGCAGGAGGCCGCTCGCGAGGCAGGCGATCGCCTGCTCGCCGCGCGCATCCTCATCACGGGCCGTTGCGAGGCACACACGGCTCTCCTCGCGGATGCGGAGCGTCTGCACTACGACGTGGTGGCTGGCGCTGCGGATGTCGCGGGCGGCCAGGTCTGGATCGAGGGCGTCCGCCTGCACACGAGCCCGCCGCGCGAGCTCGCGCACGCTGGCGATGACGCCGTTGGCGAGCTGATTCAGGAGCTGGCTGAGCTCACGGCCGGCAACGGGGCCATGGACGAGCTGACGGCTGCGCTTGCGCCTCTTGCCAAGGTCCTGCCGCCCGGTGTACTGGCCGGGCTGGATCCGGCCAGTCCCGGCACGGTCAAGGCACTGATGGCCGAGGTCAGCCAGTCGCTTCCGGCCGCCCTGCTGCAGAAGGCCGCCTGATGTCTTTGCGGATCGAACGGATGGACCTCAGCCCATGGGGGTGCTTTGAGGATCACTCGCTTTCCTTCAGCTTCGAGCCGGGCCGCGTGGATCTGATCCACGGGCCCAACGCGTCCGGAAAGTCCACCGCCAGCCGCGCTGAGCGCAGCCTGCTGTACGGGATCGAAGCACGTACGCCCGACAGCCATACCTACGACTACGCTGACCTGCGTATCGGTGCGCGCCTTGCGCTCGACGGGGTCAGCGTGGAGCTCTCCCGGCACAAGCGCCGCGGCGGATCGCTCGTCTCCCAGAAGGGAGAGCCCCTGCATGAGGATGTGATCCTGATGGCGCTTGGCGGTCTCACAAAGGAGGTCTACAGCGCCTTGTTCCAGGTCGACCACGACACGCTGGTGCAGGGGGGCGCCGAGCTCTTGCAAGGACGGGGAGAGATCGGCTCGAGCCTGTTCGCCGCGGCCGCCGGTGTCGTGACCCTCCACGACACCCTCGCCGGGCTCGACGCCGAGGCTGAGCGGCTCTTCAGCCCGCGCGCGCGCAGCACCGTGCTGCACAAGGCGCTCGCGAGCCTGCGAGAGGCCGAAAAACGATTGCGAGGCGCGACGCTGCGGCCTGCGCGCCACCGCGAGATGGAGCGCTCGCTGCTCGAGGCTGAAGAGGCGTGCGAGGAGCTCACCCAGCAGATGCGTCAGCTCGAGCTCAGAGCACGCGCGCTCGAGCGCAAGCGGGCGATCGCGCCTCTGCTCGATGCACACTCAGAGCGCGTGGCAGAGCTCGAAGGGCTGGCGGGGACCCCGCAACTGCCCGGCTCAGCGGCCACGCAGCGATCTGACGCACAGGGACGCCTGCGGGCCGGCACGCGTGCCCTAGAGCGGGCCAAGAGCACAGCCGCGAGGCTCGAGGCAGAGCTCGGAGAGATCGTTCTCGATGAGAAGCTGATCGCTCGCGGCGAGGAGATCCGGACCATCAAGGAGAGCATCTCGGCGATCAGCAAGGCAGGCGCTGAGGAGCGCAAGCGAGAGGGCGAGTTGCAGCAGGCCCGTGCTGCTCTGAAGGCCGCGGCGGAGATCATCGGCGTCCCGGAGCCCAGCGAGATCGAGTCCCTGCGCCGGCCTGCCACCGCGCGCCGCACACTGGACCGCTGCCTGCGCCAGCGTGAGGAGCTGGCATCCCGTACAAGCGCCGCGCGAATCCGGGTACAGGACGCCGAGCGTGCCCGCGATCATGCACAAGCTGACCTCGACGGCGCTGCTCTCGCCGCGGACGTGCGGCAGCTACAGGCCGCGATCACGGCGGCGCTGAGAGCCGGCACGCTGTCCGGGCAGATCGAGCAGGGCCGTCTCGACGCCAAGCTCCGGCGCGGCGAGGCGGCCGGGCGTTTGGCGCGTTTGACCCCCGCACCCTCTTCGGTCAACGCCCTGCGTGCCCTGCGCTCGCCGTCCGCCGAGCAGGCAACGCGAGCTGCGGCGCGGGGCGATGAGCTGCGGCGCGCTTCAGAGAGCCTGCAGTCTGAAGTGCGCAGACTGGCCAAAGAAGAGACCGAGCTAAGTGAGGAGCACGAGCGCCTCGCTCTGGCGGGCGAGGCCCCGAGCACTGAGAGGCTCGCGAAGGCTCGCGAAAGCCGCGACGAGCAATGGGCGGCGATTCGCGCCGCCGCAGCCGCCGGCTCGCCACTGGAGTCCGCGGATGCCGATGGCTTCGAGCGTGCGCTGGCCAGTGCCGACCATTTGGCTGACAATCGCACCGCTCACGCGGCGCAGATCGAGCGCACCGCCGCCGCGCATGCGCGCGCCAGGCGCCTGAAGCGCGAGCGGACCGTCCTTCACGGGCGTGAGGCAGAGCTCCACGCGCGTGAAACGGCACTGCTCAGCGATTGGGCGCGGGCCTGGGATCTCACGGGCCTTGAGCCTGTGCTCCCCGACGATGCCGGCGCCTGGCTGGATGAGCGCGATGAGATCCTCGACCTCGATCGTGGCGCTACGGAGCTGCAGGTGCGCGCGGACTTGCTGGCCGCCCGTGAACGCGGCCACGCCGATGCGCTGAGGGCATGCCTTTCTCGCCTGTCCCAGGAGGTCCCCGATGGCGCCGCGCTGGACGTACTGATCGCCCGCGGGCAGGCAGTCGTGGCGCAATCCCAAGAGCAGTACAACGCACGGTCGGTGCTTCAGGCGACGCTTGAGAGCTGCGAGCGGGCCAAGGCTTACGCAAAGCACGCGCAGAGCTCGGCGGCCGCGGCCTGGGCGGAGTGGGAGAAGCGCTGGCCTGCGCGACGCGCGCAGGCCGGGCTGCCGGACACGGCTACGCCGCAGGACGCCCAGGAGATCGTGCGCGCTGTGCAGGATGGTCTCTCCCAGCTGGAGAGGACCACTGCTCTGGAGCGCCGCATTGCTGACATCGGCAAAGACCAGGCCGGGTTCGCGGCACGTGTCCGTGGCCTCTGTGAGCAACTGGCCCCCGAGCTTGCCACCGTGGGACCCGAGCAAGCCGCGAGCGAGCTGCACACGAGGCTGACCGGCGATGAGCGGCGCCTGGCCAAGAGAGAAGGCCTGACCGGGCAGCGGGCTGCGCTGGCCAGCGAGCTCACAGTCCTGCGCGGCGATATCGCCACCGCGCAGGCCGAGATCGACGCGCTGCTTGCCGCAGCCGGCTGTAAGGAGGAGGACGAGCTGCCTGAGATCGAGACACGCGCAGCCCGCGCCAGCGTGCTGCGGGATGAAATCGCCGAGATCGAGCGCCAGGTCGCCAAGGCCGGTGACGGGCGCTTCTCAGAGCTCGCCGAGGGAGCCTGTGGCTTTGACCGCGATCAGGCAGCGGTGGAGCTCGACGAGCTTCGCGAGCAGGCAGAGTCGCTGCGCGTCGCGCGCGATGAGACCAAGGAGGGCATCGGCGAGCGCAAGCGCGAGCTGGTGGAGGCAGAGACCGATACCACAGCCGTGCAGGCGGCCCAGGACGTCGCACTCGCGCGCGCCGCCGTGGAAGAGGCGGCGATCGCGCATGCCAAGGCGAAGCTCTCGGCGACGGTCGTGCGGCGCGCGATCGATCGCTACCGGCGCCTGCATCAGGACCCGCTGCTGTCCCGCGCCAACGAGCTGTTCGGACGCTTCACGCTCGGGAGCTTCGTCGAGCTGTTTGTGGACCTCGACGAGCGCGGGCAGGGCGTCCTGATCGGGCGGCAGCGGGATCGCGTGCGCAAGCGTGTTCCCGAGATGAGCACGGGCACCCGGGAGCAACTGTTCCTCGCGCTGCGGATCGCGGCCATCGAACGCTACGTCGCGACCTCGGGTCCCGTGCCCGTGGTGTTCGACGACGTGTTCATCGAGTCCGACGAACCGCGCTCGGAGCGCATCTTCGGAGCGCTTGGCGAGCTGGCCCTGAAGACGCAGGTGATCGTGCTCACACACCACCGCCATCTCATCGGTGTCGGCCGGCGGGCGCTTGCAGAGAAGCTCGTGGTGGCGGAGTTGCCCGACATGGCGCCGGCGTTGCGTGAGGCCGTTGCGGCATAGATAAGGTTGGGGCTCAATCACCCAGGGGGGAGGACCCCGCCATGACCGCCGTCTTCCGCACGCCGGATGAGCGCTTTGAGAATCTGCCGGGCTACGCATTCAAGCCCAACTACGTGGAGGCCGGCGGGCTGCGGCTGCACCACATCGACGAGGGCACCGGACCAACGGTGCTCTGCTTCCACGGCGAGCCCGACTGGAGCTACCTCTACAGGCACATGACCGGCGCGCTCGTGGAGGCGGGCCACCGCGTCGTCGTTCCGGATCTCGTCGGCTTCGGCCGCTCGGACAAGCCCACCGACCGGGACTGGTACACCTATGAGCGCCACTGCGAGCACGTCTCAGCGCACCTCGACCAGGTGGAGCTGCAGGACGTCACCGTGGTCGTCCAGGACTGGGGCGGCCCAATCGGGCTGCGCTGGGCGGTCGAGCACGCAGAGCAGGTGGGACGGCTGGTGATCATGAACACCGGGCTGTTCACCGGCCGCGTCAGCAAGGGCTTCATGGCCTGGCGTAAATTCGCCGAAGAGACTCCCGACCTGCCGGTCGGGATGATCATGCAGGGCGCCACGACGACCGTCCTCTCCCCCGAGGTGATCGCCGCCTACGAGGCTCCGTTCCCGACGATCGAGAGCAAGGCGGGCGCCCAGCAGTTCCCGCTCCTGGTGCCGCTCAGCGCCGAGGAGCCGGGCGTCACCGAGATGCTCGCCGTGCAGGATGCGCTCTCCCGCTGGAACAAGCCGGCGCTCGTGGCCTTCTCCGACACCGATCCGGTGTTTCCCTATCCGCGCTCGGGTGAGGTGTTCACCTCATTGCTGCCCACCGCGGGCGAGCAGGTGCGGATCGAGGGGGCAGCGCATTTCCTTCAGGAGGACCGCGGCCCTGAGATCGTGCAGGCGATGCTCGCGGCCTTCGGCAGCCCGATCGGCTGAGGGCGCGGCGCCTAGCCGGGGTGGACCTCGCGTAACTGGTGGGTGTCGGTGTCGTAGACGAAGCCGCGGACCATGTCGCGGTGGAGCAGGAACTCAGACCGGCGAACGCGCAGGATGGACTGGCGCACGTCCGCGTCGAGGTCGGTGAACGACTCGATCGCAAAGGCTGGCGCAACACCCGTCGCCTGTTGCAGCTCGGCACGGAAGCCGTCGTCGGTGAGGGACTGCATGCCGCAGTCGGTGTGATGGATGAGCATCACCTCCCGCGTGCCGAGGCGGCGCTGGGAGATGGCAAGCGAGCGGATCACGTCATCGGTGATCACCCCGCCCGCGTTGCGCAGTACATGGGCCTCGCCCACACCCAGGCCCAGCGCGGCGAAAACGTCCAAGCGCGAATCCATGCAGCTCACGATGGCCAGCCGCCGGCTGGGCCGGACATCCAGGTGCCGGGCGGGCAGCGAGGCCGCGAAGTTCCGGTTGTTGTTGAGGAGGTCGCTGGTCACGTCCACTGACCTGAACCCTAGACACTTGCCCACTCCTGCGGGCGGGTAGAGTCTCCAGCATGACGCTCGTCCTGCTCACGGGAGCTACCCGCGGTATCGGCCAGGCGGCCGCGATTGGGCTCGCCCGGGAAGGCGCAGAGGTCGCGCTCGTGGGTCGCGACTCAGAACGCGTGCGGACCGTGGCAGAGGAAGCTAAGGCAGCCGGCGGCGGCGCGCCCGTCCACGAGCATGTCGCCGACCTGACGCTGATGTCCGGCGTGCGCGCACTGGCTGAGGAGGTTCGCGAGCGCTACGAGCACATCGATGTCCTGGCCAACAACGCTGGCGCGCTGTTTGCCTCGCGCAAGGAGACCGTAGAGGGCTTCGAGCAGACATTTGCGCTGAACCACCTCGCGCCGTTTCTGCTCACCAATCTGCTGCGCGATCGCCTGGAGGGCGGCCGCGTCGTGACGACGGCATCCGATGCCCACAAGGGCGGGCGCCTGAATCTCGATGACCTGCAGTCCGGGTCCTCCTACTCCGCGATGCGCGTCTACGGCACCTCGAAGCTCTGCAACATCCTCTTCACGCGCGAGCTGGCCAAGCGCGCGCCGGAGCTGCACGCCAATTGCTTTCACCCCGGCGTCGTGCGCACGGGCTTTGGCAAGAACGAGGGTGGCATCTGGAAGGTCCTCACCACGCTCGGCGCGCCATTCTTCCGCTCACCGGCGCGCGGCGCCAAATCGCTTATCTGGCTTTCACTGTCTGATCAGGCGGCTTCCCTCACCGGCGCCTACGTCCAGGACGAGAAGGTGCTGGCCCCCACCGCCCAGGCTCAGGACGACACGCTCGCCGAGGGCCTGTGGGAGCGCAGCGCCCAGCTGGTGGGCCTGTCTGCCGCTGCATCCGCCTGAGGAGAGAGACGCCCTCAGGCGGTGGTTAGGGCCTTCGTGAGGTCATCGGCGTTCGTCTCGATCAGGCGCGGCACCGTGAGGGGGATCCTGCCGTCGTGCTCGAGCAGCCACTTGGCGTTGAAGATGGTGATGCTGATCAAATCGCCGCTCTCGTCCAGTCTCACCGCATGACCCTCCGGAGTGCTGAACGTGCGTGGCGCTGGGAGTCCCTTACCACAGCGGCGCAAGTAGAGCACGTCGACCTCGCTGTCGTAGGAGACGTGGTCGAACTCGTATGGGCCTACGTGGAAGGTCATCGCCAGCCTCTCGCTGCATCAGCGCTGGTTTCAAATCCAATGCATGTGATGAACGGTAGGCCGTGCTTGGGATGGTTTGCTTGCTCGGGACGCTCCGTCTGCCTTCACCGCTCGCCCAGGCTGGTGCTCGGCACGGGTGCCTGGCGCTACGCCGCGGGCTGCGGTGTGAGGGCGAGGCTCGCCTTCTCTTCCGGCGCCTGCACCTCGCTGCTCACCGCTTCGGGTGCGGCAACCACACGGTTTCGCCCCAGGTGCTTGGCTTCATACAGTGCCTCATCGGCGGCCTTGAACAGGATGTCGTAGTCGACCTGGGCGCCGCGCGCCGCGCTCACGCCGAGGGAGATCGTGACCGGGATGCCGGTCGGGCGGGCCTGTTCGACGGACGCCCGCAGCCGCTCGGCCGTGGACTTCCCGGCTGCAAGCTCGATCCCGGGGAGCACGACCAGGAACTCCTCACCGCCGAGGCGGTAGACGAGCTCGAATGAGCGCAGCCGCTTGCGCAGCTCATACGCGACGTCGCGAAGCACCGCGTCGCCGCGGTCGTGGCCGTGCTCGTCGTTGACCTCCTTGAAGTTGTCGACGTCGCACAGCACCAGGCAGACGGGCTGGTCAGTGAGCCGCGCCTGGTGGGAGATCTCCAGAAAGCGGGGAACGAGCGCGTGACGGTTGAGCAGCCCGGTCAAGGGATCGAGGATCGCCTCGTCGCGGTGGTGCAGCTCAGCCGCCTGCAGCGCCCAGACGATCGACACGACGACGGCCAAGAGCGCCAGCGTGGCGATCACGGGGACTGGGTTGCTGAGGGCCCAGTCCGGGTGCACTCCGAAGGTGCTGGCCAGGATCAGGAAGACCGTGAGCACTAGACCGGCGACGACGACCTGGGGGCGAAAGCGCGCGGCGACCATCCCCGCGGGCAGCACCAGCCACTGGAGCATCGGACTGCGCGGGCCGCCGCTGAAAGCGACCCCGCCGACAAGCAGCACCAGGGTGACGAGGATCGCGAAGGCGCTCACGCGCTCGGGGTGGGCGCTCGAGTGGATGCGATGCTCCACGTTTATGAAGTTGAGCACCGACAGCGCGAGCAGGCCGAGCGTCCACCAGCCGATCCACGGTGCGGAGATGACAAGCGCAACACCAACCGCCAGTGAGCCGACCCGGCGGATTATGCGCACACGCTCGCTTGCGTCAACGACGCGGCTGCGGTCGAGCTCGGTTGGGCACAGCCACGACTCCCCTGTCATGTAGGAGTACTCGACCGCCGTCCTGCTCGCCTTTAGGCGCGGGGCACTGCTCAAACGTTCGTCTAGTGGCTATCCCACTGGCCCGAATGTATGCAGTTCATTGAAATCGCTGCGCTGATCGCGGGGCGCGGGGCCCGGCCCCGCTAGCCTGTCGGGCCGTGCTCGTAGCCAGAGATGACATCCGCAACGTCGCGATCGTCGCCCATGTCGATCATGGCAAGACGACGCTGGTCGACGCCATGCTGTGGCAGTCCGGGGCCTTCCGGGTGGGCCAGGATGTCGCTACGCGAGTGCTCGACTCGATGGATCTGGAGCGCGAGAAGGGGATCACGATCCTCGCCAAGAACACCTCCCTGCGCTATCGCGAGGTCAAGCTCAACATCATCGACACACCCGGGCACGCGGACTTCGGGGGAGAGGTCGAGCGGGGATTGACGATGGTCGACGGGGTGCTCCTGCTCGTCGATGCCTCAGAGGGCCCGCTGCCGCAGACGCGCTTCGTGCTGCGCAAGGCACTCGAGGCCAAGCTTCCGGTGATCCTGGTCATCAACAAGGTCGACCGTCCCGATGCGCGGGTGAGCGAGGTGGTCGACGAGGTCTACGAGCTGTTCCTCGACCTCGACGCCGACGAGCAGCAGATCGACTTCCCGATCGTCTACTGCAATGCCAAGGCGGGTATCGCCTCGCTGCACTACGACCCTGATAAGCCGTTGGAGGGCACGACGCTCGCGCCGCTGCTGGATCTGCTGCTGGAGCGTATCCCGCCGCCAATGTATGACCCCGAGCACCCGCTGCAGGCGCTCGTGACGAACCTCGACGCCTCTCCCTACGTGGGCCGCCTCGCGCTGTGCCGCGTGTGGAACGGCACGATCAAGAAGGGCCAGCAGATCGCCTGGTGCCGCGCCAACGGGACGATCCAGAAAGCGACGGTCGCCGAGCTGTACGTGACGGACGCGCTGGACCGCGTCGACGCAATGGAGGCGGGGCCGGGCGAGATCATCGCCGTGGCGGGGATCGCTGAAGTGACGATTGGCGAGACGCTTGCCGATCCGGACGATCCCAGACCATTGCCAGTGATCACGGTCGACGAACCGGCGATGTCGATCACGATCGGCGCAAACACCTCGCCGCTGGCGGGCAAAGACGGGAGCAAGCTGACCGCGAGGCAGATCCAGGCGCGGTTGGAGCAGGAGCTGGTCGGCAATGTCTCGCTGCGCGTGCAGGAGACCGCCCGGGTGGGTGGGGAATCCAAATCATTCGAGGTGCAGGGCCGGGGCGAGCTGCAGCTGGCGATTCTCGTCGAGATGATGCGCCGCGAGGGCTTCGAGCTCACCGTCGGGCAGCCACACGTCGTCGAGCACGAGGTGGACGGCAAGCGCCACGAGCCCGTCGAGCGCCTGTCGGTCGACGTGCCCGAGGAGCATGTCGGCACCGTCACCCAGCTGCTGGCGGCGCGGAAAGGCCGGATGGAGCACATGACCAACCACGGCACCGGCTGGGTGCGGCTGGAGTACCTGGTGCCCGCGCGCGGGTTGATCGGGTTTCGCACCGAGTTCCTGACCGAGACCCGCGGGACGGGGATCATGCACCACGTGTTCGATCGCTGGGAGCCGTGGGCCGGCGAGCTGCTTACGCGTCAGAGCGGCGTGCTCGTGGCCGACCGCCGCGGCCAAACGGTGACCTTCTCGCTGTTCACCCTCCAGGAGCGGGGCTCGCTGTTCGTCGGTCCCGGCGAGGAGGTCTACGAAGGCATGGTCATCGGTGAGAATGCGCGCTCAGAGGACCTCGACGTGAACCCAGTGAAGGAGAAGCACCTGACGAACATGCGCTCGTCGACCTCCGATGTGCTCGTGCGACTTGACGCCCACCGCAAACTGACGCTCGACGAGGCGCTGGAGTTCGTGCGCGAGGACGAGTGCGTGGAGGTCACGCCGGAGAACGTGCGCATGCGCAAGGTCGTGCTCTCACGGGTCGAGCGCGTGAAGGCAGCGAGGCAGGCGCGCAAGTAAATGCGCAGTTGTCGGGCAGGGTAGATAGGCTGCCAGCGATGAACAGAACGGTTAGAAGCGCGCGCCGAGCCGCCGTGCTCGCGATGACCCTGGCACTGGCGCTGGTAACCGCCGCGAGTGCGACCGGCGCGGTGCACTTCACACACGAGAGCTTCGGGGCCTTTGAAAAACAGCTGGCCGCTGGGCAGATCCATGCGGCGACGTTCAACAAGAAGGCGCACACGCTGCATCTGTCGATGAACGACGGGCGCCACCTGCTGGTGAGCTATCCCTCGCACGAAGAGCCGCAGCTGGCGGCGAAGCTCGCAGCGAAGGGCGTGCCGGTGGCGGTGGAGAAAAAGAAAGCAAAGCCCAAAGCGGCTGTGCATCACACCCTGCGCTATGTCGCGGGCGGGATCGTGGTGATCGTGATCATCGTGGTCGCGGCCGTGCTGCTGGTGGACCGCCGGCGCAAGCTGGGCGAAGGTGATTACGGCCCGCCCGCCCCGCCCCCCACGCAGCAGAGCCCGCCACCGGAGTAGATCCGCGAAGGCCAGCGGCCGCCCAGTTAGAACCCAGTATTGGTCTTGACGCGCTTGCGGTCTGACGGGTGCAGGCCGCCCTTCTTCTTTAGCGTCTCGCACGCTTCGGCGATGTCCGCCCCGAGCGTCACTGTCATCGAGTAGCTGAGCGTCTGCTTGACGAGCGCGCGCATGATCTTCACGTGTTCGGCATTGGGCGGAAGCGTGTAGGCGGGCAGCATCCAGCCCCGCTCGGCGGCGAGCTGGGCGGCGACGTCGAACTCGTCGTAGTCGTGATCGCCGGCTAGTTTGAACGCGACGAGAGGGAGTTGCTCGTCCTCCGCGGCGCCGATGATCTCGAACTCACCGATCGCGGCGATCTCCTTCGCGAGCGTGCGGGCGTTGTACTTCATCGTCTCCATCACATAGCGGTAGCCCGAGTGGCCGAGGCGCGCGAAGTTGTAGTACTGGGCGAGCACCATCGCCGACCCGGTGGAGAAGTTCAGCGTGAAGGTCGCGTCGCGCTTACCGAGGTAGTTCTCGTAGAACACGAGATCCTCCGCGAGGTCTGACTCCTCGCGGAACACGAGCCAGCCGATGCCGGGATAGACGAGGCCGAACTTGTGACCGGAGACATTGATCGAGCGGACCTGCTCCAGGCGGAAGTCCCACTCGGAGTCGGGATAGAGGAACGGCCACACGAAACCGCCGCTGGCGGCGTCGACGTGCATGGGCACGTCCAGGCCTTGGTCGTGCTTGAGCGAGACGAGCAGCTCGTTGATCCCGCGGATGTCGTCGGAGTGTCCGGTGAAGGTCGTGCCGAGCACCGCCGCCACCCCGATCGTGTTCTCGTCGATGTGGGGCTCCACGTCCTCCGGACCGATCGTGTACTTGTCGTTCTTCAACGGCACGATCCGCGGCTCGACGTCGAAGTAGCGGCAGAACTTCTCCCACACGACGTGCACGTCGCCGCCGAACACCAGGTTGGGGCGCTCAGTTGACTTGCCGGCCGCCTGCCTGCGCGCGCGCCACTTCCACTTCAGCGACAGTGCGCCGAGCATGATCGCCTCCGAGGAGCCCTGCGTGCGCGCGCCCGTCGTCTCCCCCGGCGCGTTGAACAGGTCCGCCAGCATGCGGATGCAGCGCTGCTCGATCTCGGCGGTCTGCGGATACTCGGCGTGATCGATGAAGTTCGTGTGCAGGTTTTCCGCGATGATGCGGTCGGCCTCGGGCTCCATCCAGGTCGTCACGAACGTCGCGAGATTGCGCATCGGCATCCCGTCGAGCACCATCTCCTTTTCGATCAGCCCCTGCGCTTCCTGGGCGCTCATGCCGATCTTCGGCAGCTTGTGATCGGGAGCGGGCTCGAGCAGGTAGCGGTTGCCGTAGCGTTTCTCCAGACGCTCGATCTGCTCGCGCGTGAGCTCTGGCGGGTGTCCGTCGTTGTCCTGGCTGGACGGCATTCGCGGCGATCATACGCCCACTGACGCACGCTGCATGGGGAAGTAGTCAAGGCTAAGAGTCAAGAATGAGACTCAGTCTTATGATAGGTTGCGCTGACTATGCGCTGCCTAACGGTAATGCTCCTGCTGTGGGCCGTATTGCTAACCGGCTGTAGCAGCGCCAGTCCGGGTGACGGGAGGGCAGCGAATGGCCGTATCCAAGTGGTGGCGGCGGAGAACTTCTGGGGCAGCATCGCTACGCAGCTCGGCGGGGACCGGGTGCAGGTGAGGAGCATCATCGTCAACCCGTCCACGGACCCGCACAGCTATCAGCCGGCAGCGCAGGACGCGCGCGCGGTGGCGGGCGCGTCCCTGGCGATCGTCAACGGGCTGGGCTATGACAAATGGATGGCGCAGCTGCTCTCCGCGAGCCCTATGAGTGGGCGGGTGGTGTTGGACGTAGGGCAGTTGGTGGGATTAAAAAGACGGAGACAACCCACATCAGTGGTACGCGCCGGCGAGTGTGTACAAGGTGACCGGTCAGATCGTGTCCGCCTACGACAAGCTCGATCCCTCGGACGCTGCCTACTTCGCGCAGCAGAAGCAGACCTTCGAGACCCAGAGACTCGCGCACTACAACGAACTGCGTCAGGAGATCCGCTCGAAGTACGCAGGCACGCCAATTGGCTACAGCGAGAGCATCTTCCGTCCGCTCGGCGAAGATCTGGGGCTCGAGCTGCTGACGCCATACAGCTTCTCCAAGGCGGTCGCCGAGGGCACCGATGTGACCGCTCAGGACAAGCAGGCGGTCGACGAACAGGCCGAACACCGCAAGATCAAGGTGTGGGTCTTCAACAGCCAGAACGTGACACCCGACGTGCAGCGCGTGAACGAAATCGCCAAAGCGAAGGGCATTCCGATTGCGACCGTCACCGAGACGCTCTCCCCGGCCTCCGACACGTTCGAGCAGTGGCAGGTGGGGGAGCTGGAAGGACTAATGCGAGCGTTGCACGAAGCCACGGGCCGCTAGATGCCGGCGGTCGAGCTAACCGGTGCGGCGGTCCGGCTGGGCGGCCGCACGATCTGGAGCGGGGTGGACGTCGCTGTAGGAGACGGTGAGTTCGTGGCGGTGCTGGGCGCGAACGGATCGGGAAAGTCGACGCTGCTGAAGGCGGTGCTCGGTGCGCTGGGACTCGCCGCGGGTGGCCTCAGCGTGCTGGGAGCACCGGCGGGACGGGAAAATGCGCGGATCGGGTATCTGCCGCAGCGGCGCTCGTTTGATTCAGGCACGCGGCTGCGCGGGTCAGACGTGGTGCGGCTGGGGCTAGATGGCGATCGCTGGGGGCTACCGCTACCCCTTCCTGGCAGGTTCGCGAGCTCGCGGCGGCAGGCGCGCGCGCGTGTGCGAGAGGTGATCGAGCTGACCGGCGCGGGGGAGTACGCGGACCGCCCGATCGGGGAGCTCTCCGGTGGCGAGCAGCAGCGGCTGCTGATCGCCCAGGCGCTCGTGCGCCGCCCGCAGCTGTTGCTGCTGGATGAGCCGCTGGACAGCCTCGATCTGCCAAACCAGGCGGTCGTGGCGGCGCTGGTTGCAGAGATCTGCCGGAAGCAGGGGGTGGCGGTGGTGCTCGTCGCCCACGATGTGAACCCACTGCTGCCATATCTGGACAGGGTCGTGTACCTGGCCGGCGGTCACGCCGTGGCGGGGCCCGTGGAGCAGGTGATCACGGGGGAGACCCTGACGCGACTGTATGGGCTGCCCGTGGAGGTGCTGAAAGCGAGCGATGGGCGGCTGGTCGTCGTGGGGCAGCCTGAGGCGCCCGCCCACCACCATGATCGCCACGAGCATGTCCACTAACCCGCACCTAACTTGGAACCTCGTGCGCGACGTGAGCGAGGTGCTCGAATATCACTTCATGGTCAACGCGCTGCAGGCGGGCAGCGTGGTGGCGGTGATGGCGGGGGTGTTGGGGTGGTTCATGGTCCTGCGAAAGGAGGCGTTCGCGGGGCACACGCTGTCGATGATGGCCTTCCCGGGTGCGAGCGGCGCGGCGCTGATCGGCGTGGGGGCAGCGTGGGGCTACTTTGTGTTCTGCGTCGCTGGAGGGTTGGCGATCGGCAGCTCAGCTCCGGGCGGGAAGCGGTCGCGGCGCGAGCAGCCGGCGGGCACCGGCGCCGTGCAGGCGGGGGCGCTGGGGCTGGGCTTTCTGTTCGTGAGCCTGTACGGCGGCGTGCTCGGCGACCTGGAGAACCTGCTGTTCGGCACCTTCCTCGGTATCTCCGACGGGCAGGTGCTGGTCCTAGCGGGAGTCGCGGTGGCCTCGCTGGCGGTGCTCGCGGCTCTTGCTCGGCCGTTGCTGTTCGCCTCGGTGGATGCGGACGCGGCGAGCGCGAGGGGCGTGCCGGTGCGGGCGCTGGGAGTGGTGTTCCTGGTGCTGCTGGGGCTGGCGGTGGCGGCGACGAGCCAGGTGACGGGGGTGCTGCTCGTGTTCGCGCTGCTCGTGATGCCCGCGGCGAGCGCCCAGGCGCTCACGGCGCGAGTGGGGCTGAGCCTCGTGCTGACGGTGGCGATCGGCTTGGCGGTCGTGTGGCTGGGGTTGGGGATCGCCTACTTCTCGACCTACCCCGCCGGGTTCTTCGTGACGAGCATCGCGTTTGCGGTGTACGTGATTGTGCGCGTGGGGGTGTGGGCGAAGGGCGTGTCGCACAGGGGCCAGCGGCTGTCCGGGCAGCCGCCCGCCAAGGGCGTGATCGCCTGATGTTTTTCCAAGAATTCATGCGCAATGCGTTGCTCGCGGGCACGTTCGTCGCATTGGCCTGCGGGGTGGTGGGCTGGTTCGTGGTGCTGCGCGGACAGGTGTTCGCCTCAGACGCGCTCAGCCACGTGGCGTTCCCGGGGGCGCTCGCCGCCGCCGCGGCCGGGATCGACGAGCGCGCCGGGCTGTTCGCGGCGACGGTCGCGGTGGGCGCTGGCATCGGCGCGCTCGGACGCGGCGCGGAAGGTGCCGCGGGGAAGGCGGGTGCAGTACCGGCTGAGGACACGGCGATCGGGATCGTCTTCACGTTCATCCTGGGGCTGGGAGTGTTCTTTTTGGCGCTGTTCAGCACGAGCTCCGCTGGGGGCGGTGGCATCCAGGCTGCCCACACGCTGTTCGGGTCTATCTTCGGCCTCGGCTCTGGCGAAGCGCGCCTGGCTGCCGTGATCGCGGCGGTGGCGACGGGGCTGATGCTCGTGATCGCGCGGCCGCTGCTGTTCGCCTCGATCGTTCCCGACGTCGCCGCCGCGCGGGGTGTGCCGGTGCGTCTGCTCAGCATCGGCTTCGTTGCGCTGCTGGGTGTCGTCGCGGCCGAGGCGACCCAGACTGTGGGCGCGCTGTTGCTGCTGGGGCTGGTGAGCGCCCCGGCGGCCGCTGCGCACCGCCTCGCGAGCAGCCCGGTGGTGGGCATCGCGCTCGCTGCGCTGTTGGCAGCCGGGGCGATGTGGGGAGGGCTTGCGCTGGCCTATGCGGTGCCGTCGCTGCCGCCGGGCACGGCGATCGTAGGGATTGCTGTTGCTACCTACTGCGTCTCTACCATCTTGGCATGAGTTTTTACGCTGGCGCCGATAGCTGGGTTCCTCGCGCCGAGGCTGTCCTTCACCGGGCGGGATACAGGCGCGGCGGTGCGCGGCGCGCGGTGATCGAACTGCTCGACGGGCAGGAGTGTGCGCTGACGGCGGTCGAGATCGAGGAGGCGCTGGGATCCGAGCACCGCAGGGTCAGCCGCGCGAGCGTGTACAGGATTCTCGATGAGCTGGAGCAGGCTGCGCCTGGTCCAGCGTGTGGAAACCGGCCAGACGATGGTTCGCTATGAGCGCGTCTGCGAGGACGAGCATCACCATCACCTCGTATGCGACAGCTGCGGGCTGGTGATGCCCTTCTCCGATACGGCGCTGGAGCGTGCGATCGAGACGCTCAGCGAGCGGGTGCCGCTGGCCGTGTCCGAGCACGAGATCGTCTTGCACGGCGCCTGCGAAGACTGCGCTGCGTGACGTTGTCCGCCGGCCGGTTCCACAGGTAGCTTAGGACACAGCCCAGGGTGAAGACGGCGACCACGAGCAGCACCGGGCCGGAGTCCTCGGTGAGGGCTCCCACGACGCCCGCGGCCAGGCCGCCGGCGAGCGCGGCGAGCCACGCGGGGTCAGCGCTGACCGGCGCGAGCAGGCGCCGGTAGTGGCGCACAGCGAGCGCGGAGGCGATGAGCGCGAGCGCGGTCGCGAAGGGCATCGCCCCGTGCCTTAGCTCGTCATAGGCGGCGGTGTAGCGGCGGACGATGATGTCGCGGATATCCCCGGCGGAGTGGGCGTGCAGGACGCTGCCGGTGTAGTGGCCTGAGCCGTGCGCGGTGGCGAGGTCGAGCGCCGCCAGCGCGATCAGGCCGGCGATAGGGCTCACGAGCACTACCAGCACGCGCCGGCGGGTGAGCTGGCCGGGGAGCAGCATCGCTGTGGCGAGCGCTGTGCCCGCGCTTACGAGGATCACGCCGCCGACCCCCGCGCCGATCCGCGCCGAGCCCTCGATCACCGCGAGGACGATCCCGCTCACGGCCATCGCGCCGGCCGCGCGGCGAGAGCGTGCGGCGGGGTACAGCACGGCGGCCACGGCGGCGAAGACGAGCACGGCCAGGCCCGACTTGAGCTCGTTGCCGATGCCGTAGAAGCGCACGCCGAGCTCTGGGTTGGGCCCGAGCAGCGAGCGGGCGAGCAGTTGCGTGCCGGCGAGTGCGTCGGCGGTGAGCGCCACCACCGCCGCGATCGCGGGTAAGAGCGGGGCGCGCGGCCAGGGCGTAAGCCGGTCAGTGAGCGCACCGAGGGAGAAGCAGAGGAGCACGAGCAGCGCGTCTTCGATACCGCGGGTGGGCTCGAGCGCCGCGGGGAGGAGCGCTGCCACGGGGGTCCATAGCAGCGCCAGTGCACCGACGCGCATCGTCCACGCCCGGGCGCGCGGGCGTAACTGGGGTGCGATTGGGATGAGCCGCAAGGTGAGCGCGAGCAGTGCCCAGGCCGCCAGCAGGCAGGCCAGCGCCCCGAGGCGGCGGTCGTAGAGGATCTGCAGGCGGGCTTTGAACGAGCGCAGGTAGGGGCCGTCGAATGTGCCGTCGAGCGTGATCGGCTTGCCGCGCATCGCGCCGGGAATTGGCAGGTTGAGGTGGCGGAGGATCGTGGGGGCGAGGTCGACGGTGGCGATCAGCCCGCGCTGGTTGGTGGTCTGTGAGGTCAGCGTTGCACCCCCGCCGAGGCCGGCGAGGGCGACCCACAGCAGTTCGTTGCCGGGAGCGTCGGGTGCACGTTGGATGACGATCTCCAGGGCGCCCGCTGGGCGGGCGGTGCTCAACGCGCGCAGGTCCGATAGGCCGCTGGCGCCCGCCGGGAGGTCCGCTACGACCAGGCGATTGCGGGCGCTAAGCGCGGCGATGCGTGCTGGCAGCGTCGCCGCCGGTCCGAGTGACAGGGCCGCGATCTGGCCGTTGCGCCCGGCCGCTGCCACCCCGTCGGAGTCATCGAATCCGGCGATGCCGGCGTAGCCGGCGCCGCCTGGGATCTGCGATGCAAGCAGGCCTGGTTGCAGGATCTGCGGGGCACTGCGCGCGCGCTCGGTCACTGCCTGCCACGGCACGGCGATCGCGCCAATGCTGTGTGGCCGGAGCGACAGCATGGGCGGGTGCCCGGGGTCATAGGACGAGTAGGAGACGCGCGCTCCCTGGGTGATGTCGAGTACCAGCTGGGCGGTGGTGTAGGAGCCCTGGGTAGCGCTCAGGATGCTGGTGGAGAGGGTGGGGACCGCGGCGAGCTCGCTCTCCACCACGTCCCCTTCAGAGTGCCCCGCGAGCGGCTGGCCGGGGCTGAGGAAGACGACGAGCGCCGAGCGCCCGCCGCTGGCGGGCTTTGATGCGATCGCACCCGCCGGCCTGCAGGCGGGCAACGCGATGCAGAGGAGCGCCGTGCAGGCCAGGGCGGCCCATGAGCCCCCGTGGAGTCGGCTCAGCCGTCCGCTCCTTCGGTGGCCACCTCACCGCGTGCGCGCTGTGAGGTGTGTGGTGTCTGCTCGCTGTGCTCGCCCGCGCCGTAGAGGCTCGAGCCCTCGATGTTCAGGCGCGGCAGCAAGCGGTCGAGCCGCGCGGGGAGCTGCCATGTGCGTGCTCCGATGATGCTGAGCACCGCAGGCAAGAGCAAGCAGCGAACCACCAGAGCATCCAGGAACACGGCGCTTGCGAGGCTCAAACCGAACTCCTTGATGACGCGCTCTTCGCCGAGCATGAAGGAGAGGAACACGCAGACCATGATTGCCGCGGCCGCGGTGACGACACGCCCGGTCAGGGCCAGGCCCTCCTGGACTGCGCGGGAATCATCGCCGGTGTGCACCCACCGCTCGTGCATGCGGGAGATCAGGAAAACCTCGTAGTCCATCGACAGGCCGAATACGATCGCGAACAGCATCACTGGGATGAACGACTCGATTGGACCCTGCTGGACGCCGAATAGGCTACCCAGCCAGCCCCACTGGAAGATCGCCACGATCACGCCCAGCGACGCGCCGATGCTGAGCAGGTTCATCACGGCCGCCTGCAGCGGAATCACGAGCGAGCGGAACACGATCATCAGCAGCAGCGCGCTGAGCAGCACGACCACGCCGATGAACAGCGGCAGCTTGTGCCCCAGCGTGGTGGCGAAGTCGACGCTCCCGGCGGTCACACCGCCGACATAGACGGCCATACCGGTGCGCGCCTCGAGCGGTGGGACCACTTTGTCGCGCAGGCGTTCCACGAGCTGGGTGGTGGAATACGCCTGTGGAGAGGAGCCCGGATATACCGTGATCGTCGCCACGTTGCCGGCCGGGCTGAGCTTTGCCGGTGCGACCGACGCCACGCCGGGTGTAGCGGCGATTGCCGTGCGGAGCTGTTCGACGGCGGCCACATCGGGTCCGATAGGCTTGACCACTTCGGTGCTGCTTGACCCGCTACCGCCCGAGCCGAGCCGCTGTCCCAATGTCACGCGCTCGCGACGGGGAACTTTGGCCACGACCAGCAGCGGCCCGTTGAAGCCCTGGCCGAAGCCCTGCGCCAGCAGCTCGTAGGCGCGGTGGGTCGTCTGGCTCGCTGGGTCGTTCGAGGCGTCACTGGAGCCGAGTCGCAGCGCAGTCGCGGGCGCTGCGATCGCGAGCATCACGAGCGCCGAGGCAATCGCGATGGGCCACGGCCGGCGCTGCACGTAGGTGCTCCAACGCAGCCATGCGCCACTGCCGGCTGGGGCTGGCGGTACAGGAGCACTGTCCTGCAGGCCACCCGCCTGCGCCTTGACCGCCCGGCGCCGTGCCCGGCGGCTCGGCCGGGCGACGCGGGCGCCGAAGGTGGTGAGCAGCGCTGGGAGCAGCGTCAGCGATGCGAACATCACCAACAGCACGCCGATCGACGCCGAGATCGCCACGCCGTAGAGAAAGCTGACGCCGAGCAGCATCATCCCGAGCAGCGCGATCACGACCGTGCAGCCAGCGAACAGAACGGCGCGCCCGGCGGTGTCGAGGGACTGTACGACAGACTCGCGAGCGTTCCCGAACGCCGGTCCGGGCGTGGTGTAGGCCTCTCGGAAGCGCGTGAGGATGAACAACGCGTAGTCGATGCCCACGCCCAGGCCGATCATCGCGGCGAGCTCTGATGAGAAGTTGGGTGTGTCGACCACGTGTGTGAATAGTGCGATCCCCCCGAGCCCCGTGCCGAGGCCGAATAGCGCCGTGACGATCGGCAGGCCCATCGCGGTCAGCGAGCCAAAGGTCAAGAGCAGCACGATGATCGCCGCGAGCAGGCCGACGGCCGTCGACAGGCCGAAGCCCGCCTGCTGGGTGGCCTCGATCGCCTGGCCACCGAGCTCTACCTGGATCGGAACCCGCCCACCCCGGGCGGGATCCGATATCGCCCCGGCGCGTGCCACTTTGACGACGCGTTCCGCGGCGCTCTTGGGCAGCAGGTTGGCTTTTTCGTCGAACACGACCGTTGCGAACGCGATCTGCCCGTTCGCCGATATCGACTTGCCCGCGGAGGCGCCCGCGTAGGGGCTGATCACGCCCGCCACATGCGGCAACTTGGCGACGGCGGCGAACGTCGCGCCCATCCGGGCGCGCACCGCAGGCCCCAGAACGGTTCCGGAGCTGACCTTGAAGACGATCGTGTCGCGGTCCCCCGCCTGCGCGGGGAAGCTCCGCTGGAGCAGGTCGGCGGCGCGCTGTGCTCCCGAGTTGGGAAGCGTGAAGTTGTTGGAGTAGCTCGTGCCCGCCGACTGGGCTAAGGCGTTGACCGCGAACAGCAGGACGATCCAGCCGAGCAGCACATACTTGCGGTGGGTCGTAGACCAGCGGGCGAGCCTGAGCATTGCCGATCAGCTTAGTATGCGAAAGCGCGCCACCCTCAGATTGAGGAAGAGGGGCCCGGCTCGCCGTCCTGCGGCCACGCGCGCCGGCGCAGGAATCGCGGCAGCAGAGGCCGTGGGCGTGGAGACGCCGGCCGGGGCGCTGCTCCCGCAGGCGGCGATCAGCAAGCAGGCTGACGCGGCGCAGGACAGGCGCATGAAATAGCGGCTGCGCATGTGCGTGTTCTACTGCATCGGCTTAGGGCCGGCTCCCGATATGCTGAACGGTATGGCGAAGACTCCGCAGGTGGGCGAGCAGGCGCCCGATTTTGAGCTGCCCGGCACAGACGGCCCCTTCAAGCTGTCAGCGCATCGTGGCGAGCGGGTCGTGCTGCTTTTTTACCCAGGGGACAACACGATGGTGTGTACCAAGCAGTTCTGCTCCTACCGCGACCGGGCGGAGGACTTCGCCGCGCTTGACGCCACGGTGTTCGGCATCTCTTCCCAAGATCTCGCCTCACACGAGGGGTTCATCGCCAAGCACGGCCTCAACGTCCCGCTGCTGGCCGATGTCGACAAGCAGGTCGCCAAGCTCTATGGCGCCTTCTCTCCGCGTATGGGGATCAAGCGTGCGGTGATCGTGATCGACGAGGACGGGATCGTCCGCCACCGCCACGACCACCTGCTGGGCCTGGACTATCAGTCGGTCGATGACTTGAAGGCGGCGCTGGACGCACTGCCCAGCCCGGCCGTCAGTTAGGCACAGGTTCGCTATCGAAGGGTAGTTGCCGCCGGTTTGGGACGGGCGGCGTCGATGCTGCCATGTGGGTGCTCTGGGAGCCTCGCTTACGGGCGCATGTCTGGGCATTGCGAGTCGGTCTGGCGCTGTCGCGTCCGGAGCATCCTCTCGAATGTACGGTCGTGCTTGACCGTGACGAACTCATCAGGCGACTGGCGGCGGCGCTGGTCGTCTCGGACGCCCGTCGGTCCGGTGATCCGCAGACGCGGGTGCGTCTGGATCACTACTTGCCGTCCGTCAGTGGCCCTGGGAGCGCTGTGCGCTGGCGTCTGTATACCGCGCGGCACAGGCTGATCGGTGTCCCGAGCCCTGAGCCGGCTCGGTCTGAGTGGCATCGTGCTGACGCTGCGAAGGGGCGTCGGCTGCTTGCGGTCGACGTGCGCAATGCGAACCGTGTGGCGGCCTTCCTGTCCTGGCACTTCGAGGATCCCGACATCAAGCCGCCGCGGGCGAAGGCCGGGCGTCGCCGCCCGCATCTGATCACGTCTGTGTGTGTCCGCGAGGATGTCGAGGGCAGACTCCGCGGCGAGTACATGACGGCCGCTTTGCTGCTGACGCTTGTCGTATCGGCGATCGACACCGTGACCGTCGCACATGGCCGCGTCGGCGTGCTCGAGGACTCGGGGATCGCCCTTACGCCCGGGGAGCTCGACGCGTTTGGGTTTATGCCGGGGTGTTGGTGAGCCCAACGGTGGCTGGTCCGACCGGGGATACCGCGAACGGCGTCACGCCGTCTAGTCATTCAGATGGCGGCGGTAGATCGCCTCTGCGCGATCGGCCCATTCCCCCGGCAGCTCGCTGTGCAACTCTGCAATGAAGGTGTCGCTCTCCTGGGGCTCGGGCGCGGGAAGCGCGGCGAGGAATTGCTCTGCTTCGGTGGTAACCCATCCTGCAAGCTTTGGGGCTTGCTGCTCGGCCAGCTCGACCAAACCTCCCGCGACCTCCTCGACGGCATTGCGCCGGGCGTGGGTGGCGATCAGCAGCACGTCCGGGATCTGCAGGTAGCGCTCGCGCCTGCCCCACTCGACTGGTGTTATCCCGAGGTCGCGCACGGCGCGAGTGATGAACGAAGGATGCACGTCGATGAGCGCGGCGGCCTTGCGGAAAGTCGGGAGCACTCGCTGCAGATCTGTGCGGGGAATCGTTGGTGAGGTTGCCATGATCTCCACGGTAGCAGCTAGCTGCAACGATTGCAACCATCGCATTGATAGCAATTGATCAGGCCTAGTCGTTTCCCGCTCAGGCTCTCGGATTTCGGTGGCCAGCATTGGTGAAGCGTGCGGGGATCATGCAGTGCTTTGTGACACCCACAACCGCTGGTAACCTGCCTATATGGCTATCAATACTGGCCGGACAGCCCGGTCTGTAGCAAAGTCACTCAATGGCGCTGGGCCGGCCGCGGTCGAGGTGACGCGTAAGCGGGCCGCGGCAAACGCGCTTGCTTCGGTTCGCGCCGAGGGGCTTGATCCTGGTGTCGCTGAGCCGCTACTGGCCCGGTGGGCGCGCGAGGAGATCACCGATGCGCAGCTCGACGAAGGGGCACGGCGGATCGTCGCCGGCGAGTCGCTGACCGATCTGCTCGGGCCAGCTCGCGCGTAAAACTGCCCCGGCGTAGTTTCAGTGGCTCAGTCAGGGAGCGCCGGGCTCCCGCTTGCCGTCTGGCCGGTGCTCACCGGCGCGGCGCGTGTGCAGCTCGGCCAGCTCCAGCTGCAGGTTGCGCGGCTGCGGATCCGAATCCCGCCCACCCGGCGAGCGCCGGTGCCAGATGCCCTCGCCGTCGAGCTCCCAAGAGCTCTGGTTATCAGCGAACGCGCGCTCGAGCGTGTCGAGCAGCTCGGCGCGCAGTTCCGGAGACTCTACGGGTGCGGCCAGCTCGACGCGATGGTCGAGGTTGCGCGGCATCAGGTCGGCGGAGGAGATGTAGATCGTGTACTCCCCGTCACGCTGGAACGCGAACACGCGCGAGTGCTCGAGCAGCCGCCCGACGATCGAGACAACCCGGATGTTCTCGGATATGCCCGGTAGCCCCGGCCGCAGGCAGCAGATCCCGCGCACGTTCAGGTCGACCTGCACTCCCGCCTGCGATGCCTTGTAGAGCGCGCGGATGCAGCGCCCGTCGACCAGCGCGTTCATCTTCATCGCGATCACACCCGGGGAGTCCGGCGAGTGAGCGGCGACGGTCGCCTCGATCTGGCTGATGATCCCGTCGCGCAGCTGGTTGGGCGCCGTCAGCACCTTGCGGTAATGCAGCGGGCGGCCGTAGCCGGTGAGGTAGTTGAACATGTCGGCCACGTCGGCCCCGATCTGCTCATCGGTCGTGAACAGCCCGAAGTCGGTGTACAGCCGCGCGGTCGCGGAGTGGTAGTTGCCGGTGCCGATGTGTACGTAGTTGCGAACGCCGTCGCCCTCGCGGCGTACCACGAGCACGCACTTGGCGTGCGTCTTCAGCGATGGCTGGCCGTAGACGACATGAACGCCTGCCTCCTCCAGGGCCTTGGCCCAGTGGATGTTCATGCGCTCGTCAAAGCGCGCCTGCAGCTCGACCAGCGCGACCGCCTGCTTGCCCCGCTCGGTGGCGTCGATCAGCGCGGGCACGAGCGGCGAGTCATCGCTCGTGCGGTAGACGGTCTGCTTGATCGCGAGCACGTTCGGGTCGGCCACCGCCTGCTCGACGAAGCGCTCCACGGAGGTGGAGAACGAGTCGTAGGGGTGATGCACGAGCACGTCGCCTTCGCGCATCGCCCCGAGCACATCGGGGCGCTCGCCTTCGTGGCGCAAGAGGCGCGGGTGGGTGTGTCCCACGAGGGGCTCCTCGCGCAGCTCTGCGTAGCCGGGCAGCTTGACGATTTGCCACAGCGCGCCCATGTCGAGCAGACCATCGACCGGATAGACCTCATCCTCCTGCACTTCCAAGAGTCCTGCCAGTTCCTCACGCAGGGGCTCAGAGCAATCAGCGCCAATCTCGACGCGCACCACCTCTCCAAAGCGCCGCCGGCGCAGCTCGTCCTCGACTGCCTGGAGCAGGTCGGCGGCATCGTCTGAGACCTCGAGGTCGGCGTCGCGGGTGACCCGGAATACGTTGTAGTCGGCTATTTCCATCCCTGGGAACAGGGCGTCGAGATGACTCGCGATCACGTCCTCGAGCGGTAGGAGGATGATTTGGTTCCCGCCCGCCCCGCCTGGCGTGGTCTGCTTGAGCGTCACGAAGCGGGGGAGGATCTCCGTCGGGACCTTCACGCGCGCAAACACGGTCTGGCTGGTCACGGGGTCGCGCACGAGCACGGCCAGGCTGAGGGAGAGATTGGAGATATAGGGGAATGGCCTGCCAGGAGCCACTGCCAGTGGGGTGAGCGCCGGGAAGATGACCTTCTGAAAGTGCCTGGCGAGCTCTGCGCGCTGCTCCTCGTCGAGCTCATCCACCGAGACCACGCGGATGTCGTGCTCGGTCAGGGCTCCGCGCAGGCGCTTTTCGAAGCAGCCGGTCAGCCGCCGGCTCAGATCCAGTACCCGCTCGCGGATCAAGGCGATCGTCTCGGAGGGGATACGCCCGTCGTGACCTGGGTTCTCCACGCCTGCGTCGATCTGGTCGCGCAGGCCGGCGACGCGCACCATGTAGAACTCGTCGAGGTTGGTCGTGTAGATCGCGCAGAACTTCACGCGCTCGAGCAGCGGAATGCGCTCGTCCTCAGCCAGCTGCAGCACCCGCTCGTTGAAGTCAAGCCATGAGAGCTCGCGGTTCAGGTAGAGCGCCGGGTCGTGCAGCTTGTGGTGCTCGCCATCCTTGTTCTCGCGATGAGGATGCTCGTGGGTGGATGTCTGGCTCATTGGCTTACTCAACGCTACATCGCTTCACTAGTGCGCATTGTCACAGGAGCGCTGAAGCGATCGGTTAGGGTGAGGGTAGCTATGGCCCGCCAACTCTGGCTGCTACGCCACGCCGAGGCGGAGCCCCACGGCACACGCACGGACGCTCAGCGCCGGCTGACCGCGCGCGGCGAAGGCCAGGCCCGCGCGGCCGGACTCGCGCTGGCGCGGCTCGGGGCCGATTTTGACAGCGTCTTGTTCAGTCCCAAGGTACGCGCGAAGCAGACCGCGGAGCTGGCTGGCGCGGAGTGGAGCAAGGACCAGCGCGAGCGCCTGCAGGTCCACCCGCCGCTTGCAGGTGGCTTCGGTGCATCTCAGGCCCTTGCCCGGCTGGCGGATCTGCCTGCAGACGGGCGCCTTTTGCTGGTCGGCCACGAGCCTGACCTGTCAGGCGTGATCGGGGAGATCACTGACGGCCGCGTGGACCTCAAGAAGGGCGGCTTGGCAGTTGTGCGTTTAGAGGGAAGTCCCGCCGGCCCCGTCGCCGGCGAGCTCACGGTCCTGTTGCGGCCCCGTGAGCTTGCTCTGATCGCTGGGCTGGGCGGGGTCGGGGTGGGAGGGGTCCCAATCCACGGGAATTGAGGACGGCACGTCGACGTCGAGCAGCTCGGCGGCGAAACGGTAGCCGATGCCGAAGTGGGTGTGGATGTAGCGCCACTGCGGCGATGCCTTCTCCAGCTTCTGGCGCAGCTTACGCACGAACACGTCGACTGAGCGGTCGCCGCGGACCATCGCATAACCCCACAGGCGGGAGTAGATCTCCTCGCGCTCGAGCACCCGCCCCTCGGCGGATGCAAGCAGCTCGATCAGCTCGAACTCGCGCCTGGTGAGGTCGATGCTCTGAGCGCCCACGTACGCCTGGAAGCGGTCGGAGCGTATTTCGACCTCGCCTGCGTTCACTGGCTTTGACTCAGCCCGGCTCGCGCTGCGCCGGCGGCGGCGCACGACGCTCTGCACACGGGCGATGGCCTCCTCCGGATGGCACGGCTTGGTGATCCAGTCATCAGCCCCGAGGCGCAGCCCGCGCACCCGCTGGGCTACGGTCGACGGGCCGGTGCAGACAACGATCCCCAGCTCCGGCAGTGCATCGCAGAGGCGCTCCAGCCAGGCCCACGCCTGCGGTCCCAGGACCGCGAGGTCCACGACCAGGGCGCTGAGGCGCATCGACACGATCGCGTCGGTGGGGACAGGGCTGGCAAGCACCCGGTGCTCCCAGCCCATGCGGTCCAGGCGCTTGCTCAGGACTTGTATGAAACCGCTGTCACGGTCGAGCACAGCGATACGCAAAGCCGCTGGCGGCGAGGAGATCTCCCCAGTACTCGACGGAACCGCCTCATCCCTGGCGCGGATACTTGCCGGCATCGAGCGAGAGTCTAGGGGACCGGAAGGACCCTGTGCTAGCAATGGACGCAAATCATCACAGGATGTTCACAGAGGAAATACGCTGTTTGCGGGCGGGCGAGCCGCTCATCTCAGGGTCTCACCGTCAAGGAGCTCCTGCACGCGGCGGGCGATCTCATCGCGGGTGGCGCGGACCTCCTGCAGCGGACGTCCCTTGGGGTCGGGAAGGTCCCAGTCGATGTAGCGCTTACCGGGGATGTAGGGGCAGGCGTCGCCGCAGCCCATGGTCACGACCACGTCCGCCTGTTCGGCGAGCTTGCGCGTGAGGAGTTGGGGTTGGCGGCCGGACAGGTCGATGCCGAGCTCCTGCATGACCGCTGCGACCTCGGGATGGACGTGCCCGGCGGGCGTGGTGCCTGCCGAGAGAGCCGTGTGCCGTCCCGCTGCCGCGCGGTCGAACAGGGCTTGGCTCATCTGCGAGCGCCCGGCGTTATGCAGGCAGACGAACAGGACGCTCGCCATCAGGCAGAGACCTCCTGTCGGTGTGGCAGGAGAACCTCTGCTGCCTGCGCCGGCGTCACGTCCGGGTAGAGCACCCTCACCGCGAGGATCGCGCAAGCGCCGCCGATGAGCTGCGCCACGACGAAGCCGGGCACGGATGCGGGCGCGATGCCGGCAAAGGTGTCCGAGAACATGCGCCCGACGCTGATCGCGGGGTTGGCGAAGCTGGCTGAGCTGGTGAAGAAGTAGGCGGCGCCGATGTACGCGCCTACGGCCGCCGGGGTCGTGTTTGAGCGTTTGGTGCGTGCGAGCGAGAAGATGATGAGCAAGAGGCCGGCGGTGGCGATCGCCTCGGAGAACAGGTGCGCGCCCGTTGCGCGGTGATGCGTGGAAATGCTGACGGCGGCGAGGGAGAACATGCCGTTAGCTGTGATGGCGCCGAGAACGCAGCCGGCCACTTGGGCCGGAATGTAGGCGAGCGCATCACGCCAGGAGATCCCACCGAAGCTCGCGTCGGCGAGCGAGACGACGGGGTTGAAGTGCCCACCGGACACCGGGCCAAACATGAGGATGATCGTGAACAAGCCTGCTGCCGTGGCCACGGCATTCTCGAGGAGCTGTAGGCCAACGTCGTTCGGGGAGAGCGTTTGCGCCGCGATACCAGAGCCGATCACGAGCGCGGCGAGGAAAGCGGAGCCGAGCAGCTCGGCGAACAGGCGGCGGGCGAGCAGAGGAGCGTCCACGAGCCGATCGTATTACATCGATATGCGTGAGTGCTATTGATATAAGTAGATTGATGCCCATCGATTTGGAGCTGGTGCCCAAGCAGAAGCGAGCGGCCGGTGAGCGCTGTTGCGAGCCCGTCGTCTATCCCGATGTCGATCGCGACCACGCGTTGCGGATGGCCGAGGTCGCAAAGGCTCTCGGTGACCCGATCCGCTTGCAGCTCGTCGACGTGCTGCGCAAGCACGCCGGCAAGGTGTGTGTTTGTGAGCTCGTGCCCCTCTTCGATATTTCCCAGCCCACGCTCTCCCATCATCTGAGGAAGCTCCGCGACGCGGGGATCGTGGACTCAGAGCGCCAGGGCCTATGGGCTTATTACTACGTGATCCCCGGCGCTCTCGAGGAGCTATCCGCCTGGCTGAGCTGACCGCCGGGCAGGCGCTGGGATGATCAGAACGTCCCGGGACTGGTGTCTGGCGCCGCGTCTGGCCGCGTGCCGAGCGGGTGGGAGGAGTCCGAGAACTCACGGAACAGGCCTGTGACGACAAACGCGACCTGCTCGCCGATGTCGACCGCGTTGTCACCGATCCGCTCCAGAGCACGGGCGACGAGGATCATGTGCATCGCCCACTCGCGCGTGTCGGCGTCTTCGCCAATGTCCAGGGCCATCCTGAAGATCTCGCGATTCAGGCGATTGATCTCGCGGTCCTGGCGGACGAGGTCTTCGGCCAGCCCGACATCGCGCCCGGAGAAGGCGGCCTTGGACTGAGTGACCTCCGAGCGCGCGAGGGCGCCCATCTTCGCCAGCGCCTGCAGGACCTCCGGGCGCACCGGCGGCTCGTGCCCGGAGAGCGGGATCAGCTTGGCGATGTTCACGCACTGGTCGCCCATCCGCTCGATGTGCTTGATCATGTGCAGCAGCGCGGCGACCAGGCGCAGGTCGCCTGCCACCGGCGCCTGCAGGGCGAGCAGCGAGAGGATGCCCTGGTGAACCTCCAGATAGCGGCCGTCGACGCGGTCGTCGTCGGCGATCACCATCTGGGCGAGCTCGACGTCCTGGTGGCGGAGCGCCTCCAGCACACGGTCGAGCTGCTCGATGATCAGGTCCAGACCCCCCAGCGCGTGGACTTCGAGCTCCTGCAGCTGCTGCTGGAAGTGCGCTCGCCCCTGCTGGGCGCCGGTGCCCGGAGCGCTTGACTCTGAAGGGCCCGCGCCGCTCGCGCCCACAGGCGCTGTGGGCGAACGTCCTTCCGAGGAGGAGTTAGCCGAACTTTCCTGTGACATATTCCTCGGTCCTCGGATCGGTGGGGGTGGTGAAGATCTCCTGTGTGGGGCCGACCTCGACGAGCTTGCCATCGAGCATGAACGCCGTGCGGTCGGCCACACGCGCGGCCTGCTGCATGTTGTGCGTGACGATCACGATCGTCACGCTCTTCTTCAGGTCCTCGATCAGCTCCTCGATCTTCAGCGTCGCGATCGGGTCGAGCGCCGAGCAGGGCTCGTCCATCAGGATCACCTCGGGGTCCACGGCGAGCGAGCGTGCGATGCACAGCCGCTGCTGCTGGCCTCCCGACAGCCCGGCGCCAGGCTCCTGCAGCCGGTCCTTAACCTCCTCCCACAGGCCGGCGCTGCGCAGCGCCGCCTGCACCTTGCTCGCCAGATCGCCATGCCGGCGCGAGGACAGCCGCAAACCGGCCGCGACGTTGTCGAAGATCGACATCGTCGGGAACGGGTTCGGCTTCTGGAAGACCATGCCGATTGCGCGGCGCACCGCGACGACATCCACGGAGGAGTCGTAGACGTCGAGGTCGTCGAGCATCACCCGGCCCTCGGCGCGGGCGCCCGGGATCTCCTCGTGCATACGATTGATGCAGCGCACCATCGTCGACTTGCCACAGCCCGATGGGCCGATGATCGCCGTCACCTGGTTGGCGGCGAAGTCGAGATCGATGCCCTTGACCTGTTCGGCCTCACCGTAAAACGCGCGCAGCTTCTCCAAGCGCACGGTCAGCCCCGCCTTGGCGGGCGGGTCCGGTGCAGTCCCGGGTTCGGTGGCCTTCAGGCTGGCCGGCGGGGAGGAGAGGGAACGAACCTCCTCGCCGGGCTGCGCTAGCTCGTCGGGCTCCATCTCAGCAGTCCGGAGAGACGATCCGTCGGTGCTCATGCAAGGCGGCTCCTTCGAGCGATCAGGCGGGCGATGACGTTTAGCAGCAGGATCATGACGACGAGCGTGAGTGCCGCTCCCCACGCACGGTTTACCACGGCCGTGGTCGGAGATGTGACGTCGCTGTAGATTTGCACAGGCAGCGAGTTCATGAACCCGCTCAGGTTGTAGTTGGTGTTCTTCGTGGAGGCGGCGGTGAACAGCAGCGGCGCCGTCTCGCCGGCGGCACGTGCCACCGCAAGCAGGACGCCCGTGACCATCCCGGGCAGCGCGGTGGGGAGCACGATGGAGAAGATGACTCTGAAGCGCGGCGCCCCGAGCGCGAGCGCCGACTCGCGCAGTGCGCCAGGGATAAGCCGCAGGATCACCTCGGCCGAGCGGATCACGACCGGGAGCATCAGCAGCGCCAGCGCCAGCGAGCCCTTGTAGCCGGCGAACGAGCTCCCGGTACCGACGATGAGGACGATGTAGATGAACAGGCCGAAGACGATCGAGGGGACGCCCGTGAGCACATCGACGAAGAAGCGGACCGTGTGGGCGAACCAGCTGTTCTTGCCGTACTCGACGAGCCACACCGCCACCGCGACACCGACCGGCACGGCGATCGCGGAGGCCAGGGCGACGATCTCGATCGTGCCGAGGATCGCGCTCTTGATGCCACCGATGCTGGAGCTCTTGAAGAACGTGTTGCCGGTCGGGTCGGTGCTGAAGAAGTCCGGGCTCCATGCTCCCAGCCCCTTTTTCAGCAGGTAGTAGACGATCAGCACGAGCGGGATCAGGGCGAGAATCGTGGCCGCGAGAATCGTGGCGCTTGCGACCCTGTCCTTGCGCCTGCGCGCCGGGCTGACGGCGAAGCGTGCGAGCAGATCTGGCGATTGCACGTGTGAGCTCATGCGCCAGCCGCCGTGTCCGCGACGGCCAGGGTGCCTGTGGATTTACGGCCGTTCGCCTGCGAGGAGGGACGGGCGGATTTCACGACAAGCCAACGGGCGAGGCCGTTGACCAGCAGGGTGAGCACGAACAGGAGGAGACCCGCGGCGAACAGCGCGGAGCGATGAACGCCCTGCGCCTCGCCGAACTCGTTGGCGACCACCGCGGCGAGGCTGTAGCCCTGGCCAAACAGATGGCTGGCGAGTTTGGGCGCATCGCCGATCAGGATCGTCACCGCGATCGTCTCGCCGATCGCTCGCCCCAGGCCGAGCATTGCCCCCCCCACGATGCCCGAGCGGCAGTAGGGCAGCACGGCTATGCGGATCATCTCCCAGCGGGTCGCCCCCAGGCCGAGCGCCGCTTCCTTGTGGTCGGAGGGCACCGTGGCCATCACCTCCCGGCTGATCGCTGAGACGATCGGCAGGATCATGATCGCGAGCACCAGCCCGGTGACGAAGTAGTTGGGGATGGTGACCACACCACCGCCGATGAACGGGATGAAGGACAGGCGATCGGCTACCCACTGCTCGGCCGGCTGGAGCTTGGGGGCCAGGAAGAAGATGCCCCACAGCCCGTAGACGACCGAGGGCACAGCGGCGAGGAGCTCGACGAGCACCGTCAGCGCAGTTCGCAGGCGCAGAGGGCACAGCTCAGTCGCATAGATCGCGGCGGCGACGGCGACCGGGACGCCGATGATCAGTGCCAGCGAGGCCGTTATCAACGTGCCGAGGACGAGCGGCAGGGCGCCGAAGTGTTCGGCACTCGGGTTCCAGTTGTTATCGAACGCGAAGCCGAACACGCCGGCCTTCGCGAACGCGGGCCGCGCTTCGCCCACGAGGCGGATGAAGAAGAAGACGATCAGCGCCAGGATCAGCGCCGCCAGCACCGACAGGCCGTACTTCAACACGCGATCGGGCAAACGCGCAAGCGGTGACCGCCCGAGCACCGGGCGGTCACCGCTTGGAACGGATGCTGCCTCCACGGCCCCTTATCTACTCGATCCGAGGCCTGGTTGCACCGGTGATCAGCCGCCGAGCGGGCTGCCGTTGCACTGAAGGCTTGAAACGGCCTTCTTGGCCTTGGCCACGATCGCCGCCGGCAGAGCCGCGTAGTCGGCCTGCGAGAGGACTTTCTGCCCTTCGCCGAGGCCATATGTAAGGAACTTGACGACGCCCTTGGCGGCTTCTTCGCCGCCCGGCGTGCCGGCCTTGCACATGTCCTTGTTGACGATCACGAACGTCTGCGAGGTGATCGGATAGCTGGCTGCCCCGGACGGGTTTGAGATCTTGATTCCGAGGTTCGCCGGCACCTTCACGCTCTGCGCGGCCGCAGTCGCCGAGGCCAGGGCCGGAGCCACGAACTTGCCTGCCTTGTTCTTTACCGAGGCGTAGGTGAAGTTGTGCTGCAGCGCGTAGGCCTGCTCGACGTAGCCGACTGCGCCGGTCGTCTGCTGGATCGCGCCCGCGACCCCGGCGTTGCCCTTCGCTCCGGTACCCGTGGGCCACGGAACTTCCTTGCCTTCGCCGACCTTGGACTTGAATTCGGGATCAACCGCCGCGAGGAATCCGGTGAAGCCGGCCGTCGTGCCCGAGGAGTCCGAGCGGTGGATGATCGTGATCGCGGTGCTTGGCAACGTCACACCCGGGTTCAGTGCCTTGATCCCGGCGTCATCCCAGGTCTTGACCTTGCCGAGGAAGATGTCGCCGAGCGTTTTGCCGTCGAGCTTGAGACCGGTCTTGACGCCTGGCAGGTTGTAGGAGACGGTGATCGCGCCCAGGAACATCGGGATCTGGACCGCTGGGCTGCCGTTCTTGGCGATCGCTTTTTCGTCCGCGGGCTTCAGCGGCGGGTCTGAGGCGCCGAAGTCGACGATCTTTGACTCGAGCGCCGTGATCCCCGCGCCTGAGCCGACCGCCTGATAGTTGACCGTCAGGCCAGACTGCGCGGAGGCCCACTGTTCGTACACGGGGGCCGCGAACGTGGAGCCCGCGCCGGAGATCGTGCCCGAAGCGGTGGGGGGGGCCGTCGCGGTCTTTGCGGCGCTGCCCGTGCTGGCGCCGGTGCTCGTGGAGCTACTGCTCGAGCTGCTCGACGTTTTGGAGCTCGAGCCGCACGCGGCGAGGCCGAGCGCGAGCAGCAGGACGCCTGCGAGCGCGCCAATCTTGTTCGTGATCACTACGTCTCCTCTGGCTGGATTGCTTGATGACAGGCCAGGGGCGTTTGCGGCCCCAGCCGGTCTGGTGCTAAAGGCAAGTCTCTTTAATCTGCGGGCGAGCCGATGTGAACATCTCGTGAAAGCCCCGGTGTCTGTCCCTGCACGTCCTGCGGCGGGCCCGCATCAGCTTGTGCGCCATCCGGCGGTTGGGTGCTCCCAAGCGCCGGCGCGGGCGTCAGATTCCCCGAAGGCTGTGGCTGAAAGCGGTAGCCGAAGCCCGGATGTGTATGGATGAAGCGACGATCGGGCATCGCCGCTTCCAGCTTGCCACGCAGCTTGCTCACGTACACGTCGACCGAACGGTCGCCGTCGCGCAGCTCGCCACCCCACACAGCTCTGTACAGCTCGCTGCGCGTAACGACCGCCCCGGCCCGCCGGGCCATCGCCGCCAGCAGCTCGAACTCGCGCACCGACAGTGTCAGCGCGCGCCCGGTGGCCAGCACCAGGCCCTCACCGAGCCTGATCTCCAGTTCGCCCGCGTACAGGGTGTTCGCGTTTTCCACCGAAGCCTCCACCGCGAGCAGCATCGCGCGTAGCTGACCTAAAGGAGTTGCAAACTCGTGATCGATTAGTGAAGAAGTCGTGAAAAATGCCTCAGCGAGCAGGCGGCGCAATATCCTCTCCCGATGAGCTTCCTGAGCCGTGGCGCCGACAGCACGCTGATGGCCCTCGTCGAGGAGGCCGGAGGAAACATACAGCGCTCTGCAGAGCTGCTGCGCGATCTGCTGGGCGAGTTTCCCGAGCACGCCGCGCTCGCCCAGGACCTGAAGGCATGCGAGCTGGACGGCGACCGCATCACGCACGACATCATCCACCGGCTGGCCTCGCACGGGCGGGTGCGGGCTCCGTTCGATGCCGGCGACGGCTACGCGCTCGCGACGGCGCTCGACGACATCGTCGATCACTCCGAGCAGGTGGCCGCTCAGCTCGTGCTCTATGGGGTCGAGGCGCCGATGGAGCAGGCGGTTGAGTTCACACAGGTGCTCGTCGGCGCGGGCGAGCAGATCGCAAAGGCGCTGCGCTGCCTGGGCACCGGTACCGACCTCGGCCCGCACCTGGTCGAGATCCACCGCCTCGAGAACGAGGGTGACCGCCTGCAGCGCGACGGTGTCGCCTCCCTGTTCGTGGGGGGCATCGACCCGATGGTGGTGATCCGCTGGAAGGACATATTCGAGTCCCTCGAGGCGGCCGTGGACGCCTGCGAGAGGGTGGCCCACGTGCTCGAGGGGATCACTCTCAAGCAGCGCAGGCGATGGCCCGGCTGAGAGCAGGATGCAACCCAGCAGCCTGGCGGAGAGGTACTGAGAAACCGTCCGAAACTCCTCAGATCGCGCTACAGCACACCCTGAGGAAGATCCCGGAGCTTCGGACGCTAGCCAAGGCTACCTCAGCACCGTCGCTGGAGCGCTGGCCTGCAGCTGCGCGCCGCGCGGGTCGCCAATGAAGAACGCCTGAAACGGAACTGAGGAGCCCGCCGGCACTTCAGGGAGCACCGCCCGCCCGGCGGCGACGATCCTGCCCGCGCGCCGCGCGAGGGCGAAGACCACGAGGCTGCGCTGGGACACCTGCGAGCGGTTCTCGATCCTCCCCGCCGCGGCGATGCCGCTGCTGGCTTCTTCGGCGAGGTGCAGGCCATTGACTTCGATCTTCGGCGGGCTGGCAGCCACGGCCGGGGCAACGCCTGCCTGTGCGGTCAGGTTCACCGGCCCCCCGGCCGCCGGCACCTGGTCGTCCACCCACGTCACTTCGCTGTGTGCTGGCAGGCAAGACAGTGATGTGAACGCGGCTTCGAGGCCCGGGGCGTCATTGCGGAACAGGGTCTTGCCGCCCGCGTCCTTGACGGTGATCGCGAGCGGCACGTCGCGCAGCGTGTGCGGCGAGAGATTGCGCAGCGTGACGGCCGCGGCGGCCCCTTCGGAGTCGTGCAGCACGGTGGTGCTCACCACCCTCACCTCGGTGCTCGTGTGCGTGATCGACAATCCGGTCTGTGCGAGTGTTGTGTGCTTGGCGGCCTTTTCCAGCTTCGCGCTCTTTTCCGCCGTGGTCTCACAGCCGGTGAGCGCGAGCGCGAGCGCGAGCCCGATGGGCACGAACGCCGCGCCGCGCCTCACCCGAAGGCTCCGCTTATGTAGTCGCGGGTGCGCTGCTGGCGGGGCCGGTCGAACACCTGTTCGCTCGGCCCATACTCGACGAGCTCGCCGAGGTGCATGAAGGCCACGTGGTCGGCCACGCGGAAAGCCTGTTGCAGGTTGTGCGTGACGATCACGATCGCCACGCTCTCGCGGAGGTTGACGATCAGCTCCTCGATCGTGGCGGTGGAGATCGGGTCGAGCGCCGAGCACGGCTCGTCCAGCAGCAGCACCTCGGGCTTGGCGGCGAGCGCCCTTGCGATACACAGCCGCTGCTGCTGGCCGCCGGACAGTTTCAGGGCCGGGCGATCGAGGTCCCCCGCAATCTCGTCATACAGCCCCGCACGGTGCAGCGCGTCCTTGACGGCGTCCTCGAGCGCCGCGCTGTGCCGCCGGCGCCGTCCCCGCGGCGGGCGCTGCTCAGCGAGGGCATAGGCGACGTTGTCGTAGATGCTCATCGGGAACGGGTTCGGCTGCTGGAAGACCATCGATACGCGCCGGCGCAGGTCGTTGACCTCGAGCTCGTAGATCTCCTGCCCGTCGAGCGTGATGGCGCCGCTGCGAGCGGCCCCCTCCGTCACCTCGGTGAGCCGGTTCAGCGAGCGCAGGAAGGTGGTCTTGCCCGAGCCCGAAGCGCCGATCAGCGCGAGCACCTCGCCCTGGCGCATCGACAGGGTCACGTCGCGCACGACCCAGTTCTCGCCGTAGGCGAGCCACAGCGACTCGGCGCGCATGCGCTCGCGCGCGTTCGCGAGCGCCGGCCGCCTCGCGCGCGCGCGGGGAGCGAGCGCGGGCGAGCCGTTGGCGGCCGGGGCCGCGCTCGGCTCGGCGACCGTCGGCTCGCGCTCGAGCGTGAGCCGACGCACCGGCGGGGGCATGCCACTCACGGGGCACCCCCGCGCAAGCGCAGCGAGAACGCGCTCGCCATCCGGCTCGCGATCGACCGGTCCTCCGGGCGCGACAGGCGCGTCACGAGGGCGTTCAGCACGAGCACGATCAGGAGCAGCACGAACGCGGCCGCATACGCCTTGTGGGGGGCGTTGCCTTCGCCCGCCGGCGACTCCTGGTAGACATAGCTCGTCAGCGTGGAGCCTGTCCCGCGCAGCGTGCCGAGCAGCGGCGTGCCGCCGGCGGGTTCGTTCTTCAGCGTCGCGCCGAGCAGCACGATGATGATCGCGGTGTCGCCGATGATGCGCCCGATCCCGAGCACGATGCCGCTGGCGAGGCCCGGCCGGATAGCGGGCAGCAGCACCGTGCGGATCGTGGTCGCGCGGGTCTTGCCGAGCGCGAACGAGGCCTCGCGCAGGCGGCCGGGGAGCTGTGCCAGCGCCTCGCGCGTGGCGCCCACGATCAGCGGCAGCGCGAGCAGCGCGAGGATCGCGCCGGCGACGAGGAAGGATTGCGCGGTGACGCTGCCGTCGCTGGCCCGGTTGGACAGGAAGCCGACGAAGCTCTGGGAGAAGATGATCAGCCCGAAGATCGCGAGCACGATGCTCGGGACGCCCGCGATCGTCTCCACACCCGACTCGACGGCGCGCGCGAGCCACCGCGGCCGGCCGTACTCCGATAGCCACGCCGCGATCGCGATGCCCGCGGGTGCGGCCAGTCCGATGCCGATCAGCGTCACGATCAGGGTGCCGATGAGCGGGTCGAGAAAGCCGCCCGCCTGGCTTTCGTGCAGGGAGGGAGCGGGAGACTCCACGAACAGGCTCAGGTGCAGCGAGGAGAGCCCTTCCACGAGCATGAACAGCACGATCGCGGTGGTGATCAAGCACAGGCCGATGCCCGTAGCCCAGCACAGCCAATAGGCGAGCCGGTCCGCCACCGGCCATGCCGACGTGCGGTCGCGCGGCGGACGCACGATCGCCGGTGGCCGGGGTGCGGCGAGTGGCTCGGCGCTCGCCATCACACGCCGATTCCGTATCGCTTCAGCGGCTGCTTGACCGCCCACGCGGCGAGCGACAGCAGCGCCGCGCTGAACAGCAGCACGGCGGCGACCGCGTAGATCGTGTTCGCTACCGGCCCGGTGGTCTGACCGCCGAACTCCTGGACGATCGTCGCGCCGAGCGGCTGCACCGGCTCGAAGAAGAACGTCAGGCCGTCGAGTGGGTTGGCGGCGAACGGCCGCCCACCGGAGACCATCGCCAGCATGATCGCCTCCCCGAGCGCGCGCGCAGTCGCGAGGACCGTGGCGGCGGCGATCGCCGGGCGAGCGGTGCGCAACGACACGCGCCAGATCGTGCGCCAGCGGTTGACGCCGAGCGCCACCGAGCCTTCGCGCCACGCGCCCGGCACCGACCCCAGCGCGTCGGCGCTGAGCGCGATCATGATCGGCAGGATCATCACCGTCAGGATCAGCGCCGCGGTGGTGAGGTTGGCGCCGTTGAGCTGCACGACGTAGGCGACCGAGTGCTTGCGCCCGTTGCTGATCAGGTGTTCGTTGATCCATGGCGCGAGCGCGGCGATCCCAACCAGCCCGTAGACGACCGACGGTACCCCTGCGAGCAGGCGAACGACCGGTTCGAGCACGCGCCGCACCGGTGCCGGAGCGAACTCGGTGATGAAGACCGCCGCGAGTGTCGCCACGATGACGCCGATCACGACCGCGATGCCCGTCACCAGCGCGGTGCCCCAGATCAGCGGCCAGGCACGGAAGTAGAGCAGCGAGTGGCCCGGCAGCGCCACGCCCGCGTGCATCGCGCGGAACTGCGTGACGACATCGCCGCCGGGGCCGAACCAGCTCAGTCCGTTGGCGCTGAAGGACGGCCAAGCCTTGATCGCGACCGTGACCGCCATCACGGCGATCAGGACCAACACGCCGACGGCGAGCGCGCCGAGCGAGAGCTCGACGCGCCGATCCGTCCTGGCCCCGGGGCGAGTGCCGTCCTGCCTATCGGCGCCGGGGAGCTGCACCTGCTAGTGGATGGCGATCCACTGTGAGTTGACGATCGCGCGAACGGTCTTGTTGCCGGGCTTGGTGACCCATTTGATGAACTTGGCCGCTTCACCTTTCGGAGCGTGCTTGGTCACCATCCAGAAGTTACGCACCCCGCCGTACTGCCCTGACTTGGCGTTGCGCAGCGTGCAGGGGACACCCTGGTAGCCGACGGCGTTGACACCAGCAGTGAAGGCGAAGGACACAAAGCCGATCGCGTGTTCGTCGCCGCTCACCGCGTTCTGCTCCAGCCCGTTGGAGCTCTCGGCACTGGCGCTGGGGGAGATCTTAAGCGTTTCGCCCAGGAAGATGTGCTGGAAGGCGTCCTGGGTACCGGAGGCGCCGTCACGGTCGAACAGGTCGATCGGGCCGGAGACCTTCGCACCGGGAACCTGGCTCCAGTCGCGGACCGCGCCGGTGAAGATGCCCGTGACCGTTTCCTGAGAGAGGTTGGCTACCGGGTTCTTCGGGTTGGTGATTACGCAGATGCCGTCCTGGGCGATCTTCGTGAACACCAGTCCCTTCGGATCGGTTTCCAGCGGGTTGCGCGAGGAGTCGCCGATGTCGAAACGGCCGGACGCCGCCCCGCTGATGCCGACATCGGACTGGCCTCCGCCCACCTGGGGCGCCTGGCTTTTCGGGAAGGCCTTGTGGTAGGCGGTTGCAAGTTTCTGGGAGAGGGGCAGCACGGAGGTCGAGCCGCCGATGATCAGGCGCCTGGCCACAGCGCTGGCCGGCACGGCGAGGATCAGCGCGAGGATCAGGGAAACGATGAGGGTGCGGTGCGCGCGCACGGTATTGCTCCTTTGCTTTATTTAGGCGTGGATAGCACTTCAGCGCGAAAACGCTCGTGGCGGAAACAACTGCAGGCGTGGTTCGATGCGGTATGCGCGATAAAGCGTCACCCGATGCGCAAGCGTGCCGGCCGCGGGTTTGCGGGATGTGTCGTTTTTGTGAACGCCCGAGCGTTTGCGTGAAGCAGTTTGTGTCATGTGACTTTCCTGTAAACATGGCCTGGGTTGCTGGGTTGTGTTGTTTTTGTGAACGGCATTGCTTTTCCAGTCCTCTCGTGTGAGGGTGGCGGCGGTTGGATGGACAGCCGCCCGTTGGGCTGCCCCGAGCACCGCTGCCTGAGATGACAGACGACCCCAACTCCCCCCCCGAGCCCGCCTCCAGCAACGGCTTCTCGCGCTCGGGCACGCCCGCTGTGCGCTCAGGCCTGGCCCACCGCCGCAACCCGGTGCTGGCGAGGATCTCAGAGATCGCCGCGGGCACGCGCAGGCTCCTCTTGCGCGATTCGCTGTCGCTGTTTTTGCTGCTGGCGTCGATCGGCCTGGCGATCGCCTTTGCGACGCTGCTGGGCTCGATCAAGCCGAGCAGCTCGGGCAGGCCGGTGCCGATCTCAACGGTCCAGACGCTCGCCAAACGTCACGAGATCGCCTCGGCCGTGCTGCTCGACCACGACAGCCGCGTGCAGGTCACCACGAAGACCGCGGCTCCTGCGCTGTCGCTGAGCGGCGGGGTGCCGGCGCTCACGCAGCAGGTCGTGCGCACGCACCCCAAAGGCTCCAAGAAGGTGGTGCTGAAGACCATTCTGGTTTTACCGCCTGGCGCGGGCAGCACGCAGAGCCTGTGGGCGGCCTATCCCTCCTCCGGTGCGCAGACCCAGGAACTCGCGCGCGAACTGACCGATGGCGGGGCGACGGTCACCGTCAACCAGCAGTCGGGCAAGCCGGTGAAGGCGATCATCGTCCAGTTCCTGATCCCGATCCTCTTGCTCGTATGCCTGTTCTCGCTGTTCACCCGCCTCGGCGCTGGCGGCGACGCGGGTGGCATCGCGGCCTTCTCGCAGTTCACCGGGAAAGGCCGCAAGAAGGGCAAGGGATCGGCTGAGCGGATCACCTTCGCCGACGTCGCGGGCGCCGGCGAAGCGCTCGCCGAGTTGCGCGAGATCCGCGACTACCTCGCCGATCCGTCGAAGTATCTCGCCGTCGGCGCTGCCGCCCCCAAGGGGGTGCTGCTCGTCGGCCCCCCCGGGACCGGGAAGACGCTGCTCGCCAAGGCCGTCGCCGGCGAAGCCGACGCCGCCTTCTTCTCCCTCTCGGGCTCGGACTTCGTGGAGTCGCTCGTGGGCGTTGGCGCGGCGCGTGTGCGCGACCTGTTCCGCAAGGCCCGCAAGGTCTCGCCGGCGATCATCTTCATCGACGAGCTCGACGCCGCTGGGCGCAAGCGCGGCGCGGGCATCGGGCAGGGCAACGACGAGCGCGAGCAGACGCTCAACCAGATCCTCGTCGAGATGGACGGCTTCGCCGGCGATGGCGGCCTCGTCGTGATGGGCGCGACGAACCGCCCGGACATCCTCGATCCGGCGCTGCTGCGCCCGGGGCGCTTTGACCGTCAGGTCGTGATCGATGTGCCAGACGTGCATGGGCGTCTGGAGATCCTGCGCCTGCACGGAGGCAAGCGGCCGCTGGCGCCGGACGCTTCGCTGGAGGAGGTCGCGCGCCAGACGCCCGGCTTCTCGGGCGCGGAGCTCGCGAACGTGATCAACGAGGCGGCGCTGCTCAGCGTGCGCGACGGGCGCGGGCAGATCGACGCGGCGACGCTGGATGAGGCGATTGACCGGGTCGTCGCCGGGCCGGCCAAGCGCCACATCATGACCGAGTCCGAGCGCTGGCTGATCGCCATCCACGAGTCCTCTCACGCGGTCGTGACCGACGCGCTGGGACACACCGCCTCCACGCGAAAGCTGTCGATCGTCGCTCGCGGCCGGCAGCTCGGCACCGCAGCGCACATGCTCTCCGACCGCGACCAGATGATCATGTCAAAGCCCGATCTGCAGAGCCAGCTGATCGTGATCACAGCCGGGCTCGCGGGCGAGCGGATCGCCTTCGGGCACACCTCGACGAGCGTCAACGACGATCTGCACGCGGCCACGGCGCTGGCCCGCAGCATGGTCACCTCCTTCGGCATGTCCGAGGCGCTCGGCCTGGTGACGATCGGCGAGAAGGGCGGCGAGGTCTTCCTCGGCGCCTCGCTGCAGGACCTCGGCTCGGTGGGACCAGAGACGCTGAACCTGATCGACAACGAGGTCGAGCGCCTGGTCGGCGACGCCGAGGCACGGGCCGCGAACATCCTCGACCGCAACTGGAGCACCGTCGAGGAGACAGCCACGGCCCTGCTCGAGCACGAGACCCTCTCCGGCGTGGCCCTCGACGCCGTGCTGTCAACGGTGCGGGAGACGACGCTCGAGGAGTTGCGCGACGTGCGCCGCGCCGCTCCTCCGCGCTTCACGACACGCGATCCCAAGGACGGACGGTGAGCAACCGCGAGGAGCCTGCTGTTCAGCGACGCTCGCGCCGGATGCCCTCCCCGGCGCTGATCATTGCGCTGATCGCGCTCGTGTTCTCGACCACCGGACTGGCTGACGCCGCCCGTCACGCGGTGCTCAGCGCCATCAACGGGCATCCCATCAGCACCAGGCCCCGCGCCGGTGGCATTCTGCTGCTGGGCAAGAACAGGAAATTCCCAGCTGCGGCGATACCCACGGTGAAGAACGCGAGCAGGGTTGGGGGAAAGACCGCTGAACAGCTGGCCGGCACCTGCCCGCCGGCGAGTGTCGATCTCGGCACCTGGTGCCTGGACACCGCGCCCTTCCCGCTCACAAACAAGCAGGCCGGTCAGAACAACTTCATCTTCGCCAGCAAGGCGTGCGAGTCCGAAGGGGGTTGGCTACCGACGGCTGCGCAGCTGCTCGGCGCCGCGAACCGCGTGAAGCTGGAGTCCACGATCCACGACTCTCCGCTGACCGCTACCGTCAACCTGGACCCGAGCCGCGGGCTCAAAGACGAACGCGAGATGAGCTCGACGCTGATCACGACCGAAGCCGGGTCGGCGGCCGCCGGGTTCGAGGGCGTCAGCGAAGGAGCGACGGGCAATCCCCGCCAGGGCCAGGCCAACCCGGTGCCCCTGCCCGCCAACCCGTTGCCTGAATCGCTTCAGTACGTGACCGTCTACAGCGACGGTACGAAGGGCGGCTTTGCCGGTGCCGAGCCGGTCGCCAGCCCTGAGAACTTCCGCTGCGCCTTCAACAAGTCACCCGGCGCACTGAACAAATCGGAATCTTAGGCAGCTCTCGTTCATCTTTAATCCAACTGAACTGCAATCCGCAGAAGGTGTCCGGATCTGCATAAGGCTGATTGCAGACTGGGCGAGACACCAGACGCTTGGTTGGATTGAGAGAAGCATCGCAAGGCGGGCGTAGGGTGAGCCCGATGATCGCAGAGCAATCAGAGCCAGATGCGCACGAGCAAGAGATTGCGCGGGTTGCGTACAGCATCGCGCGTGCGGCACTCGATGAGCAGCACGCTGCGGTTCGGGATCTGCGTGCGCGAACCGGAGCGTTGCTCACGGCTACATCTGTAGTCGTCTCGTTCCTTGGAGCCAGGGCTCTGACCACCAGCCATCTACGAGTCTTGGCATTTCTTGGACTCGGCGTGTTCGTGCTCTCCCTGGTGCTCTGTCTCTATGTACTACTACCCACGAAGAAGATCAAGTCCCTGGCTGCTGGTGGCGATCTGTTCGGCGCGACGCGTCGTCGGCACGATCCAGCCGCGGATGCCTATCTGCGACTCGCAGCCACATGCGACAGGATCTCAGTGACCAACGAGTCTCACATCGAGGTGCTGGGACGAACATTTACACTCGCGTCGCGGCGATAGTCGTCGAGGTCGCATTGTGGGGACTACAGCTCGCGCTATCATGATTTTGATGTTTAAGAAAATCTTTAGGATGCTAGTTCCGCAACGCCCGAGCTTGCCCGAGCCCAGCCCCGACGTGATCACCTCGATGATCAAGCCCGAGCCGGGAGCGATCCTCGGCGGGCGCCGGAAAACCAGTTAATAGCAAGCACATCGCGACCTAACCTAAAATGGTGGGTGTGGTCCATGTCGCACGATTTGCCATCACGCTCGCTGGCGCATGCCTGATCGCGTTCGCCACCGGCGTTGTGCTCACTCGGGTTAGTGCCGGTGCTGGCTGGTATTACGGGCTGGCAATCCTGCTCGCTGGGATCGTCGGGTTTCGCACGCTCGCACCAGACTCGGGCATATCGATCAACTTCCGCCGGCGATCCACGACTCTCCACTGAGAGAATCCTGACGCGCTTGCGCTCCTGCGCTACTCCTCGCCCACGAGCGCCAGCACGAAGCCGTCATAGCCCTTGTCGCCCACCGTCTGGATCGCGGTGGCACTGACGCGCGACTCGGCGGCGAGCAGCTCGTAGAAGCGGCGCACTCCTTTGATCGTCTCGTTGCCTCCCGAGGGATCATCGGCGTCGGGATCGAGGACCGCCCCGTCGCGGACGACGTTGTCGCCGATGATCACCGTTCCGGGCCGGGACAATTTCAGCGCCCAGGAGAAGTAGCCCGGGTAGTTTCCCTTGTCGGCGTCGATAAAGATGAGGTCGAACGGGCCCGCGCCCTCAGCCGCGAGCTCGGGCAGGGTCTCCAGGGCGGGCCCGACCCGGATCTCGACCACATCGCGCAAGCCGGCTCTTGCGATATTCGTCTGAGCGAGTGCTGCGTACTGCGGGTTGGCCTCGAGCGTGACGAGATGCCCGTCCGCTGGCAGCGCTCGCGCCAGCCAGATCGTGCTGTAGCCGCCGAGCGTGCCCAGCTCCAGGATCGTGCGCGCGCCCTGCACACGTGCGAGCAGCTCCAGCAGCTTGCCCTGGGCCGGTGTGACCGCGATCGCCGGCAGCCCGGCCGCGGCGCTCGCCTGCATGGCCTCCTCCAGCTCCGGATCCTCGCCGATGAGCTGCCCCGCGATGTAGCTGTCGACCGCGCTCCAGATCTCCGCGCTCATAGCCGGTGCGCCTTTTCGCGCGGCGAGTCGTGCTGGTGTTTTGCGCTTGGAGTGAAGCCCGGCACGTCGGCGGGCGTTAGGTTCACAGCGCGCGCGAAGGCGAGAGCCCGCTGCGCGGGGGGTGCCTCGATGGTGGGAGAGGTGTGAGTGCCAACGTGCGTGCCCGCGCCGCAAGACGCAAGCACGCAGCCGGCGAGAGTGCAGATGAGCGGGATGATCGCGCGGTGCATGGCCGCGTGATTGTGGCAGAGCGCGGGCCGATGCCCTAGCGCTTGTGTGCGCGCACAGCCGTGCCGTAGGCGCAGATCTCCGTCCAGGTGGTGCCCAGCTCGGAGGTGTCGAAGCGGAACGCGATGATCGCGTTGGCGCCCTTTGCGGAGGCCTCCTCGATGAGCCGCTCCTGGGCGTGCATGCGCCCTTCGGCGAGCATCTTGGTCATGCCCTTCAGCTCGCCGCCGACGAGCGACTTCAGCGAGGCCCCGATCTGGGAGCCGAGGTTGCGCGAGCGGACGGTTAGGCCGAAGACCTCGCCGAACACCTCGTCGATGTCATAGCCAGGAAGGTCGTTCATGGTGGTGATGATCATCGTCGCCTGCCGATCTCGGTTGCTCCTCGCCGGATCTGATGCAGGTTATAGATGCCAGCACCCTTTATCGCCCAAAACGTCTGAGAAAACCCCAAGATTTCTATCTTGGGACTGCAACCAACACAGCGTCCTCTCAGTGCTCGTGCACGGCGATGTTGCTCGAGGCGCCTTCCAGGAACGGGAAGTCGGCTTCGTATGGGCAGAGCACGCGGAAGCGGTAGGTGGCGGGGCCGGGGAACTTGAAGCGGTAGCTCGCGTGGTAGCGGCCCTTCGGGCCGGTGTGGATCGCTTTGAACTGGATCCATTCTCCGCCCGAGGAGGCCTCGAGCACGAGCTGCTTGCCACCTTGCGGGATCGGGGCACCTGCAAGCTTGCCGCTGAAGAAGATCCTTTCGCCCACGCTCACGGCACGAGGGGAGATCTTCAGGGTGAGCCCGGCATGCACCCGCAAGGTGAGGGTCGCCGTGGCGACGGCGACGGTGTCATTGACATGGCTGCGGTAGCGCAAGCTCAGCGTGCCAGAGGAGACATTCCCAGGCAACGCCACTGCCCACTGGCCGCTACTGCTGGTAAGCGCACCCGCAAGATGGTGTGAGTGGGCGCCCTGATAGGCAGGCGTCTGGAAGACATCGATCGCCGCGCCGGAGACCGGCTGGCCTGCGAGCGTGGTGAGGGTCCCCGAGATCCGGTTGCGCACCCCATAGCGACTCGTCAGGGCCGCCTTGCGAGTTCGTGTCCAGTGGGCAGTGAGCTTGGCCTGATCGGAGGCATTCGTGCCATTGAGCGCCCCGCGCAGCGCGAGCGGACTGCCCGGGCCGACCGGCCCCGGTGCGCCTGGCCCGTTCTGCACGGTCACGGGCGCTGGCGAGCTTGAAGCCGTGACGTTTCCCGCTGGGTCATAGGCCTTGACGGTTATGTAGTAAGTGCCATTGGGCAGACCGGCGGTGTTCACCGGGTACTGGTAGCTGGAGAGGTTCTGGCAGGGCATTGCCTCCCAGAACTGGCAGTTGGTGCTCTGCGTGAAGTCCTGGGAAACCGACGGGGTGGGGCTGGAGCCCGCGTAGAGCTCGAGCTTCGCGATTCCGCCAGCGCCGGTCGCGCTGAGCGCGAGCGGCACGGTGCCGCTCTGGGCCCCGCCACTCAAGAGCCCCGTGCTGGCAAGGCTCAGTGTCGGGGTCGTATCGTCCCTGACCGACACGATCGCGCCGTAGATCTTCAGCACCGTGTCGGGACCTGATGGGCTCTGTGGATCGTGACCGCCGGTCGTGCAGCCGCTTGCAAAGCCGCAGCCGATCACATAGGCATAGGTGTGGGGCAGCGAAGCCGCCAGGCCGACCGAGATGTAGTTGCCGGGCACGATCCCGTGGCTGGTTGTGTCGCCCGATCCGGCCGCGCCGTGCGGGACATCGGCCGAGCCGTCGAACTCGTCGCCGGCCGAGGGGAGGACGCCGTCAGCCTCGTTCTGGGCGAAGTTGCGCTGCGAGGTGCCACCTTCGCCGAGGCCGAAGTCATAGAGCGAGCGCCACAGCTGGACACGTTCGATACGCAACCCGCTGGGAGCTTCGAAGAACACCTCGCCATAGTCACCCGCGGGGGCGGTGTAGCCGCTGTGCGCGATCACGCCGAAGCCGTTGTCGCTTCCGCCGCACTGGTCGAAGGGCAGATAGAAGGCGCTGGCGTTGTTGTTGGCCAGCGACCAAGAGACAGCGGAGTCCCCGGGATTCAGGTAGGTGCCCTGGCCCGCGTAGCAGGCGTACACGTCATAGCTATTCGCCATCGCCGTGGGAGGGCGAGCGCCAAGCGCAAGTAGCGTCACCACGCCGAGCGCCGCAACGGCGGGGATCGAGAAGCCGCGCATCAACACCTCACTCAGAAACCTTCATCCGCTTTGCTTCTTATACCGACGATCCCCGCTTCACGTGACAGTCCGGGCTCTGCCCGAAGGATGCATGGCCATCGCTGACGCTGAGGATCCCGCCCAAGCGCGGGAAGAGGCCGGTGAGGTCCTCACCGCCTTGCTGGAAGGACTACGGCCACACACCAGCATGATCTAGGTTTCATCCATGAAGGTAAGGAGGCTGATCGCCGGGTGGTTCACAGCACCGGCCGGGATCTTCCGCGCAGGCGATGAGATGGACCGCACGGTTCGCTATCCCGTGCCCGCCTACCTGATCGAGACCGGCAGCGAGCGGATCCTGATCGACACGGGGCTGAACCCAGCGGCGATCGCGAACCCGGCCTCCTACTACGAGCAACCGGACGTGTTCGCGGTGATCGCGCTCGAGCAGGATCAGAGCGTCGCGGAGCAGATCGATGTGAGCACACTGACCAAAGTGGTGCTCACGCACCTGCACTGGGATCACGTGGGCGGATTGCACACGATCCCTGAGTCCGTGCCGCTGGTTGTGCAGCGCCGGGAATGGGAGGGGCGCCACGACGGCGAGGTGATCAAGCGCAACGCGTTTCTGCCGCGCGACTATGCCGGCGATGGCCGTGAGGTGATCCTGTCCGACGGCGATCACGATCTCCTCAGCGACGGGCGCATCGAGCTGTTGCTCACACCCGGGCACACACCCGGCCACCAGTCGGTCCGCATCGGCAACCTCGTACTCGGGATCGATGTCGCCCATTTCGCATCGGGTTTCGAGGACCACCGCTTCCCGGTGTTCGCCGACGATCACGAGCAGCAAGGAAAATCAGCGGACCGCCTGCGTGCGATGCGTGACGCCGGCCTGCGCGTCATCCCCGGCCATGACCCTGACGTCCTGCAGCCGGGGGTTGTCAGCTAGATATCTATCCGAAAACTCCTCAGATCGAGCCCCAACGCCAGGTGAGGCGAATCTCGGAGTTTTCGGAAAAGTTCTTAACTGGCAAGGGCGGGCGGGGCGTCTTGTAACCAGCTCGTGATCATTTGGTGAAGCCTCGGGCCTGACCGCCCAATAGTGGTTCGGGGGCGTCTATCTTGGCCCTCTCGATGAGCGTCGCACCCGGGCCGACTCAGCTGTTCAAGGCGCGCCGCTGGCGCGCGCCCGTGCTGGCGCTCGCCCTCACCGCGACCGTCCTCGCCGCCCAGGCCGGTCAGGCGCGCGCGGTGATCCTGCCCGCCGTGACGATCGACGGTCCCAGCGAGGACATCATCGGCTTCGGCGGTGTCGCGATGGCCGAAGACGGCACCGGGGGGCTCGTGTACCTAAAGCGCGTCGCGGGCGTCGCCCACGTGTTTGTCGCGCGCTACTCCGAAGGGCACTGGCAGGCGCCCCTCCAGGTGGACCGTTGCAGGATGGTCGCGTCAGCGGCAGAACAGGAAGAAGAACGGAAGCGAGAAGAAAAAAGGGAACCCTGCAAGGAACCCTTCGCCGCCTCCTCGCCGCGCATCGGCGCGGCGGACGGCGGCGAGCTGGTGGTCGTATGGGCGACGCCGTTTGCCACCGAAAAAGAACGGCCCGTCGAGGAGCTGCTCGGTTCGGTGCTGGGCCCCGGGTCTTCCTCGTTCGGCCAGGCGATGATCGCCGACCCCAACATAGGGGCCGGGACCGGCTTGAGCCCAGATCTCGCGATGAGCTCCACCGGCCAAGCCGACGTCGTCTACAGGGTGGTGCAGAACGCCGCGGGGCAGGCGTCCAGCATTCCGCTGCTGCGGCCCGGCGACGTGGTCGAGGACGTCCGCGTCGCGCACTTCGACGGCGCTCGCTGGTCGCCGCTGGGCGCGATCAACCGCGACCGGGGTGTCTCGATGCGCCCGCCCACGGAAGCCAACGCGCCGGCGCTGGCGATCGGCCCGACGGGCAACGGGGTGGTCGTGTGGCAGGAGCCCAACATCGAAGGTGTCGCGCGCATCTGGGCCAGGCGGCTGTTCTCCTCGACGCTGGACTTCGTGCTGCCGGTCAGCGCGGAAAGCCTTTCAGGGACGCCGATCGGTCAGGATGCCGACGCCCCGAGCGTGGCCATCTCGCGCTTGGGCCAGGCCGAGGTCGCCTACCGGCAGGCCACGGGCCCCGGCTCGCCGCTGCCCGGGCCGCGCATCTTCCTGAACACCCTGCCCGACGGGGAATCGCTCAACGGCTCACAGTTCGCCGGCGCTGCGATCGTCGACTCCGCCGTGCCCGGCGGGGCAGGCGCGAGTATCGGGCCGCCGAGCATCGACATCGACGAACAGCAGGACCTGCGCCTGCTGTATGACGCAAACGGCACGCCGCGCGTGATCGAGGGCAACGACCGCGGCCTGTCGGGCACCCTCTCCCTCGGCCCGCCCTTCTCAGGGCCCGGGCCAACTGCGGCGAGCGTGATGAATCCGGCCGGCGGAGGCGTCTCAGCGTGGCCGAGCGCCGACGCGCACGGAAGCGCCGCCGTGGCCGTGCGCGAGGACTTCCCCAGCGGGGCCGTGCAGACGGCCCTGGTGAGCGGTGGCGCGGGCGGGGAAGTTGGCGAACTGGCGGTAGGGCGCTCGGGACTGGGCGACGGCCTGATCGCCTTTCGCCAGGGGCAGCTCGGCAATGCGGCGATCGTCGCCACGCGAGCCACCGCGCCGCCGGCCCGCCTCGTGCTGAGCGTGCCCAACGTCTGGGTCAAACCGTCCGCGGCGCGCGTCTCCTGGCAGCCGGCGCCCAGCGCCGACGGGCCGCTGAGCTACCGCGTCGTGCTGGATGGCCGCCCGCTGGCCACGCCCGCCGGCGCTTTCCAGCTGCGCCTCGATTCCCCTGGGCTGAGCTCAGGCCGTCATCGCGTCCAGGTGCTGGCCACCGATATCGATGGCCAGGCCACGCTGGTCGCACCGTCCACCCTGCGCGTGGACGGAACCCCGCCGACGGTCAAGGTCACGCGCGCACAGGGCGGCCATGGGGTCAGCGTGCGTATACGCGACGCCTATTCGGGCCTGAACACGCATGCGCTCAGCGTCAGCTTCGGGGACGGCCACGGCGCGCGTGGCCGGGCCAGCTACGTGCACCGCTACGCCCATGGCGGCGTCTATCAGGTCGTGGTCCACGTGCGCGACAAGATCGGCAACGCCGGCGTCGTGCGCCGGCTGGTGAGCGTGGGATGAGAGGACTGTGCACACTGCTTTGCGCTGCGGCGCTCGCGCTGCTGGCCGGGGCGGCCACAGCTGGGGCCGACGTGTTCGGGCCGATCTCGCTCGTCTCGGAGAGCCCCACCCAACAGGCCGTCTACGCCCACGACACGGCGATCTCTGGGGATGGACATTTCGTCGCCTTCGACGGTTTCTTCGGCGCTGAGACCGGTGTGTTCAGGCGAGATCTCCTCACCGGCGCGGTCGAAGTAGTGGCTGGCGGTGAAGAGGGCACGCCTGCGGGCAGCGCCGAACTTCCGTCGATCAGCGAAAACGGGCGCTACGTGAGCTTCACAACGACGGCGGCGCTGACCCCGGAAGACACAAACGAAGCACCCGATGTGTACGTGCGCGACATGGAACCGCAGCCTGGAGAACCGCAATACAAACTGGCTTCCGCGGCCAGCGGGTCAGCACAGGGCCTGACATACGAACCGCTGGATGTGCACTACGGATCGATCGCCGCCGGGCGCTCGGCGCTGAGCGGGAATGGCAAGAAGGTGGTGTTCGTCACGACCGCGATATCCAACCTCGCCAACCCAGCCGAAACCAATACACCCGCGCTGCAGGTGGCGGTCCGTGACCTGCAAACGCGCGAAACACAGCTCGTCAGCAGCGAATACGACCAAGAAACGGGGCAGGAGGTTCCGGGTAAGCCGGTGTCGGCCGAAGGCTTCGGGGCGGTCTACATCCCGGGCTCGGGGCCGCCTCCGTTCCCCTTCTCACCGCGGGCGAACAAGATGACGCCCGCGGTGGGGGCCTCGATCAGCGCCGACGGCACGGCCGTCACCTGGATGGGCCAGGACATCTCCAAGCAGGCAAAGATGCTCTCCGGGGAAACCGTGCCGCCCCTCTACACCGAGCCGCTGTGGCGGCGCATCGCCGATGGGCCGGCCGCGCCGACGCGACGGGTGACGGGGGGCTCGGACCCAGCCAGTCCGGCCTGCATTGCAAGCGGCGAGACCGTGCTGAGCGAACCGGCGTCGCTGAGCGATCCGTGCCAGGGCCCGTTCGCGACACCGCCCGAACCCAAACCGGGAATCTTCTCGGGCGGGACCGGCGACGTCGTGCCGCGGCTCAGCGGGGATGGCTTTACGGTGGCGTTCATCGCGAATGCCGGGTTGCTGGCGCGAGGGAGCGCCTTCGGGATCGGGTCGGGCGAAGCGCCGAGCGATCTGTATGCCGTCGACATGCACGAAGGACTCACCCGTGTGCAGGCGCTGCGCGCGCTGACCGAGTTCGCCAGCGGCAAAGCGAATCAACTCGGCGAAAACGCACCGATCGCCGACCTCGGCGTCTCACCCGACGGCGCCCAGGTCGCATTCACGACGCAGCGCACTCAGTTCCCGCTCGGCTCGCCCGCGTATGTCAGCGCCCCCGCGGCCGTGCCCGGCATGCTCGAACTGTTCGACGTCAACCTCGCCGACGACACGCTGACGCGTGTCAGCCATGGCTTCGAAGGCGGTGCGAGCGAAGCACCTCATCGCGAAGTGGGCGCGGAAAGGGATCCCTACGGAGCGGAAGCCGGGGCGCTCTCGCCGTCCTTCTCGCAGAATGGTGAGAAGGTGGCGTTCTCCTCCACCGCCGCCAATCTCGCCTACGGAGACGGCAACACACCCCAGAACGGCGAAAGCAGCCTCGAGTTCGATGGCAGCGACGCCTTCGTCACAGAACGGGTGCTCTTCTCCGGAGCGCCCACCCCCCAGGAAGTGTCGAGCGCGCCGGCGAGCCCGGTGCTCGTGCCCGCATGGGAGCTGGGCGTCACGGCGCGATCGCTCCCCAATGGGAGTGTGCAGCTATATGTACAGGCCCCTTCCGCCGGGAAGCTGAGCGCCCGCGCGCAGGGAGCTGTGCCGATCCGGTACAGGCTCCCGTCGCACACCGCCCGGCGCGTGGCGAGGGGCAGACATCTGATCACTACGACGGTCGCCACCCGCGCCGTCGCTACGGCGACGAAGGCGGCGAGCGAAAGCGCCGGCGGTGAGGAGACGCTGGTCCTGAAGCTAGCCCCGGCCTACAGCGCGCTCGCCTCCGCCCGCGGCGGGCTCTCGGCGACCGCCAGCCTCACCTTCACATCTCCCGGCCACGCCGTCCTGCGCCAGAACATCGAAGTCACGTTCCTGCGCACGGCGAAATCGCACTCTTCTAAACATCGCGCCAAAGGCAGGCACAAGCGATGAGCAGCACGCGGAGCAGCCCCATCCTCGCCCTGTTGCTCACCGCCGCGGTGGCGCTGCTGTCCGGCAGCGGCTCGTTCACCGCGAGTGCCGGCGCCCAGGGGCTCGCAGACGACGGGGGCGCCGAATGGCGTCTGGAAGCGGTCAAACCGCCACAGCTGCCCGGAGAATCCCAGCAAGAACACGAAGGGCGAACCCCTGTCGGCCTCGGAAAAGTCGGCGACATCCAGTTCTGGGCGCCGAACAGGGGCCTGTTGATCACGGCCGGCAACGGCAGCACGATCCCCCCGGGCCTGTGGGCGTACAACGGCCAAGGCTGGCACGAGCTCTCGATCGTCTGCGGCGCGACGGACGGGCGGATCGCATGGGCCGGCCCTGACGAGTTCTGGACGGTCTCCGACGGGCGCCCCGGACAGGCGATCGACGCCGAGGGGCGCCCGCCGCCGCTGGAAGACGACACCCTCTGTCATTTCTCCGGTGGCAAGGTCGTGACCTCCTATGCCTCCCTGGCCTTCCAGGCGAGCTCGTATCAGCCCATGCACGCGGCAGGCTGCATCGGCTCCTCAGACTGCTGGTTCGCCGGCGATCCGCTGCCCCCACCACTGACCGGCGCCTTTCAGCTGCACTGGAACGGCAGCTCGGTGACGGCAGAACCCAACCCCCAAGGGCACGCCGTAGAGGACATGCGCTCGTTCGAAGGCGGCCTGTACGAGAGCCTGCGCATCTCGCCCGAAGACCTCCTGACCACGAAAGAACTGGAACCCGCGGTCCTGCACCTGATCAATCCTGAAGGCACGCAGCCCCCGTTCGTTGCGGTCCCGCCTGAAGTGCCCCTATACGGGCCAGAAGAGTTTGCCAGCGCTCTGGGCTTCCTGCATCTCTCCGCCGATGAAGAAGCCCTGTGGGGAGCGGCCAACCCCGTGCGCGAAGAAGAACTGCCCGCGGGCTCCGAACACGGCCAGGTCACGGTCGTGCGCTACGCCGCCGGCAGCTGGAGCCAGGCGCTCGGCACGAACACCGATCCTGAAGGGAAAAACCCCTTCACCAAATTCATACCGGCAGTGGAACCGACCCAGGAAGAACGAGAAAAGGCCGAACAGAACGATGTCGTGAGCTCGATCGCCGCGGAGCCCGGGGGTGAAAACGCGTGGATGACACTGGACACACAGGCCGGCGAGAACAGCCCAGCCCCAGCGCGCCAGCGAGGATCGCGCGTATCTCCGCCGCCGGGACGGTGTCCGCAGAAGACCGCCTGCAGCTGCCCTCCGCTGGGGAAACCGCGGAAGGAATTGGACCCAAGGGTGCGGCGAGCAAGATCACCTGTCCCGCCCCGCACGACTGCTGGATGGTGAGCACGCAGGGGTGGCTGTTCCACCTCGCGCCCGCGGGCGAACGGACCCTGCCCGAAAACGGCGATGAAGCATTCACGGGCCTGATCACCGTCCGCCCGAAAGATGAAGGACTGCCACAGGAACTCCCCGACGCTCCCCCGCCTGATGATTCGGGCCTGCCCGGAGAACGGCCCGGAGGGACCGGCTCGCTGCTGGAAACCGCGGGCCCGGCGCCCGAACCGGGGGTCACCGCGCCGCTGCTCTCCCATCTGCACAGCCGCGTCGTGCACGGCAACACGCTCGAACTGAGCTTCCATCTCGCGGTGAAGGCCCGCATCCGCCTGATCGCCAAGCGGCGCAAGAGCGTCGTGGCCTCGACGCCGATGCGCACCCTCGCGGCTGGGAATCGCAAGCTGCTGCTGCGCCTGGACCGCCGGCGCTGGCCGACCAAGCTGGACCTGCAAACTCATGCGCTGGCCAAGCTGCCCATCGTCTCAACCCGCGGCGCGGGCAACACGACGGTGGAAACCGGCCTGCGGGTGCTGCCTCACACGCCTTCGTTCGCGCAAGCGGGATTGCCGCGTTGAGGCCGTCCCGAATAAAGAACATGGGAAACCGTCCGAAAGCTCCTCAGTTTGTGCGACGGCACACCCCGAGGGAAAAGCGCGGAGCTTTCGGACGCTTTTTCAGCCGCGAGGGACGGCGGGGGCTGTGCGCGGGCGTGCTCGCCTGCGCCGCGCTGGCGCTCGCGCTCGTGGGCGGGCTGGGGCGAGGGAGCGCTCCCGCTCGCGCCGCCGGGCAGGCGGGAAATCCCACGCCTCAAACCGATGACTCGGTGCCGGCGCGCAGGGTGACGATGATCGGCGCCTCACCGTCGGAGGCGCCCGGGGAGACGTGGGGTGTCGGCGAAATCAAAGAAAACGGTCCCGCTGTGCTCGTGCGCTACACCAGCGCAACCGGATGGTCGCTGGGGCCCGGTCTTCCGGCCGGCTTCAAGCCCGACGCGCCGGCGGGGGGAAGCGCCAGCCCGCTCGCGGGGCAGCTGACCGCGAATGGCAGCGGCGTGCTGGCCGGCACGATCCCCGGCGAAGGGACCGCCGTATCTCAGGTCGTGCTCGTGCGCAATCCCGGCGGCTCCTTTGAACAGACGCCCCCGTTGCCCGCGGCAGATCTCTCGAGCGAAGAAAACCTGTTCGCCCCAGCGCGCGCACCACTCCTTGCGCCGCTCGAAGAAACCCCCACGCGGGCTGGCGCGCTGGCCGGCGCGGTCAAGAAATCGGGCGTGGAGAACGGTGTCCTTCACTGGGATGGGACGAGCTGGACGCGCGAGCCGATCGTCATACCGGCGGCGAGCAGCACAGACTTTCGCGTGCTGGCGATCGGCGCGAGCTCGCCGTCAAACGCCTGGCTCTTGGCGCAGCTCTCATCAAACTACCCTCCCGGCGCCGTGGCGCTCTTTCGCCGCGTGAGCGAAGGGGGAGGGGCAGGCGCGAAATGGAGCTGGAAGCCGGTGACGGCCACGGGCGGCAAAGAAGAAGCCGAACCGCTGACCGTGCCGCTGCAGGGAACGAGCGAACGCAAGCCGTTCACGGTTGCAGGGACGGGCGAGCCCCCGGCGGTGCAAACCCAGATCCTCACGGTCACAGGCGAAGGGGTGTGGATCGACGGGGTACGCACTGACGTGCAGGCGTCCACGACGATGTTCTTCAAACCGGGCGCCAACGACAGCGGGCAGGTGAGCGGGTCCTGGTGTCAGCTCCCGGAAGGCACCGCCGCCGGCACGCCGGCTTGCGAACACGAACTGCCCGAAGCTCTGCCCAGCGGCCCATCACGCAGCATCGCCTGGGCCAATGGGACCCCGCCCGGCGAACGCGTCATCACCGGGCTGCGCGGCGGGGTCAGCCTGCGCCTGGAAGGCGATGAATTCAAACGCGTACTCGCGCTCGGCGGCGCACCAGCACCCGGCGACACCGGTGGCACCTACGGGGCGGCATTCTCCAACTCGCGTGAGGGGTGGCTGGGGCAGGCGGGGCTGCCAGTTCATCTGACGACCGAACCCGTGCGCAGCCGCCTTGCACCGTGGCCGGTGTCATTTCGCCACACCCTGGTGGCGATCGCGCCGGAGCCCGGGGCACCGGTGGGGTCGCTCTCGAGCGTCGCGCTCGCGGTTGGCGACCAGGGCGAGGTCGCGCGCTATCAGCCGGGCAAGGGCTGGCTGCCGGAAAGCCTATTCGGGGCCGGTGGCCGCCTCGCCTCGCCGCAGCTGCGCGCGGTGGCCTGGCCCACGCCGGCGCGCGCCTATGCCGTTGGGGTCCTCGACAGGGAAAGCGATCCCCAGATGTGGCTATGGCGGGGTGAGACGGGGCTGTGGGAACCGGACCCCGCGGCGCCGCTGAACTTTCGGGGCAACCTGCTCGGCATCGCCTTCGATCCCAGCAACCCCACCCGTGGCTACGCGGTGGGCCAGAATGGGGTGCTGCTGCGCTTCGGCAAGAGCTGGGTCCAGGACGCCTATCCGGTGCAAGCGCCGTGCACCCCGCCGGCGAAAGCGGACTCCGAAGAAGTCCAGAAGTGCTCATCGTGGGGCGACGCGAGCTTCACGTCGGTCGCCTTCGCCGGCTCGGAGGCGATCGTCGCCTATCGGGTCCTGCCCAACCACTCGAGAAACTCCTACGACGGCGGTCTGATCGTCAACGAAGGCTCGGGCTGGCACATCGACCAGGGCGCGGCCGGTGCTGAGGGGCCGAACGCGCCCTGGGCGGTCGCGGGGCTGGGCGACGGGGGCGCCGCGTTCGCGGCCGCCGGAGCCGTGTACGAGCGCGCGGGGCCGGGGGCGCCCTGGCAGGCGACCCCCACGCCGTTTCCGGGCGGCGGGGAACCGGGATCGCTCGAGCTGTTCCGCGAAGGCGGCGCGCTGCGGGTGATCGCGGCCGGCAGCACTCCGGACACCTATGGGGTCGAAAGCGAAGCCGAACCCCCGAAAGGGTTCCCGCCAAACTTCGTCCAGCCCTACCCGCTGGGCGAAAACGCGGAAAGGGGCCTGATCCGGCAGACCGCGAGCGGCTGGTCAGACGAGGAGCACGAACTGAACAACGTCAGGGAACCAGCAGGGAAGTACAGCTTCTATGACACGGTCTACCGGCCCGACCCGGTGGCCGCGACGCTGGTCGACGAAACGGGGACGCAGGGGTGGGCCGTGGGGGGCTTCGTCGACACCGTGAACCGCAGCGGGGTGCTCGACACCGCCGACGTCGAGCGCTACCCGGCCGACGGGTCAACGGCCCCCGGTGTGGGCAGCTCGCCCGTGCCAAGCGACCCCAGCGTGGCGACGTTCGCGATCGGCGGTAACGCACAGTGCGCCGCGCCGTGTGCGGACCGCGAAAACGCCGGAACCGGCCCCGACGTATGGCTGTCGGCGGCGCTCGCGCGTGCCGGGCAGATCCAGGGCGTGCGCGCATTTCTGTATACCGGCCCGCGCCTGACAACGGGCAGAACCGCAGGCCCAGCGGAACTGCCCATCCCTTACAAACGTGAGAGCACCCGCTATGCCGAAATCCTCGGCGCGAGCCCGATTCACGCGTTCGCCGCGGCCTCGCCGACAGACCTCGCTGGCGGCGAAGGCGAGCTCCCCTTCGAGCAGGCTTTCGCCGCCTTTCCCAAGCCCTTCGGCAGCGGGGAAGCGGCGCCCGGCCTGACACCCGCGGAACCCGCGGGGCACCCTTCCTATTACGCCTTCACATCCACGGGCACCGGCGGGACGGTGCGCGTGATCGTGCTCGACGACAGCACGGATGTGGGGCAGGAACAGCTGACGTGGCTCGCTGCGCAACTCGGGAGCGCCAAGAGCTCAGGCGTGCCAGCGATCGTCGTTGGCAACGCCGACCTGAACGCGCAAATCGCGGCGGGGGACCAATCGGCGGCGGCGGTCGCGCAGGTCCTCGGCGGTGGCGCCTCCGCGTCGGCTTACTTCTACGACTCGCCGGAAAAGAACATCAACGTGCCGCTGCGGGGCGCTGAATCGGTTCCCACGTTTGGCTCTGGCACGCTGGGTTACGTCAGCTTCACGGCTGAGAGCAGCGGGGCCTTTCTGGGCGCGAGCGGCTTTGAGCTCGGCCAGGTCGACGCCAATCCGGCTGCGCGCGAAACCAACAACAAAGCCCCGGTCACCGTGCGGCTGATCCCGAACATCGGCGAACTGGCGCTGGAAGCCAAGGGCGGGACGCTGCTGCGCCGCAGCCAGGTCTACCAGTTCGCCGCCCTCGCGCGACGCCCGCGCGCGGGCAACCGCGCGCAGAACGGCTCGAGCAATGTGGAAACGGACCCCTACATCCCGATTCCCTCCAACTGCGTTGGGACGGCGTGCGCGAACCGCGTGGTTCCCGAGTACAGCTTCAGCTCTTCCCGGCCGGACATCGGCGACTTCGTGGAGCCCAACCTCGCCGCCGCCAACCAGCCCGCGGTGCTGCTCGGGCCGGACGGCAAACCGATCCCCGATCCCACGTCGGGTCTCTTCTGCGCGTACAACGCGGGCACGACGGTCGTCACGATCACCGCGGGCGGTGAGTCCTCCTCGCTGCCGGTCACCGTCCAGGCCGGAAGCGTGCGCCGGCCGTGCGGGACGACGCCGCTGAAAGAACTACCCGCCCAGCAGCAGGCCTCGGCAGCCCCGCTGCCGCCCGCACCTGCACCCGCGCCCGCCGGTCCCGCGCCCGCGTCAGCGCCGGCGCCGGTGGTGCCTGTCCCGCCCGCGCCGCTGATCGCGCCACCACCGGCGCGCCCAACGCCCGCACTGCCGCCCCCGCCGTTCATCCTGCCCGCGCCCGCGGCCGCGGCGCTGCTCCCGTTCGTGCCCCTGCCGGTGCCGACACCCGCCCGGCCCACTCCCCCGAGCGGCACCTCAGCGGTGACCTCACCAGTCGAGGCGCCCGAGCGCGAAGAAGAAGAGGAGGAGGCCACCGAGTCGGTGGGCAACAAGGCGGTCGCCTACCGCGCCCCCGAACACGAGCCCTCGCCCGCATACATCCTCGGGGTCGTCGTCCTCGCGGCATTCGCCGGCGCCTCGATTCGCCGACGCCCGCGGCGCGGGCGGCGCGAGATACACGTCGCGCCGGCCTCGATCTCAGCGATGCGCGCCCAGCGGCGCCTCAGCCGCCGGGACTGGCGCAACCGATAGCACCCAGCTATCGCGGGGCCGGTTCCCTAGTGCTTCTTTTTCTTCTTCTTCTTTTTCTTCGGGGGGCCGGAGGAGACGACGATGTTCACCGCGCTGCCGGCGGCGAGCGTCGCGCCACTGCCCGGGCTCGTCGAGATCACGAGGCCCTTGTGCACGGTCTTTGACGCCTTGCTCGTGACTTTGCCGACCGTGCAGTTCAACGCCGGGATCACGAGCTTGGCAATCGCGAGCGACACCCCGGCGAGCTGAATGGTCTTGCACGGCGGTGGTGGTGTGACCGCGGGTGCGTTCACGGTGAGCGTGGTGAGGGCCACGTTGTTCGCCGGGTTCGGGTCTTCGAGCGATGAGGAGACCGTAGCCGCATCGGCATATTTGCCCGCGGCCGGAGCCGAGACGATGATCGACACGGGCGCATTGGTGCCCGCTTTCAAACTGGGGATCGTACACGTCACCGTTGGGCCCAGCGTGGAGCAGCTCCCGGATCCAGCCACCGCGGAGAGGATCGTCAGGCCGCTCGGCACGGCGTCGGTGAATGTGATTTCCCCTGACGCGATGCCGCCGTTGGTGACCGTGAACGCGTACTCGGACGCTCCGCCCGCGGTGATGCTCGCCGGCATCGCCGCACCGGTGATGCCGGCATCCTCAGTCTGCGCGAGTTCGGCGGAGACGTTGACGAGAGCGGTTGGCGGGCTGACAGTCGGTGTGTAGGTTCCGCCCACGCTTGGCGGAGCCGCGATTGCGGCCGACATGACATCGGCTGACGGGATCGGGGCGCCAGCGTACAAGCACTGCGCCGTCGTCCCGGATCCGTACAAGCCAAGCAGCTCTCCGCCGGTCACCGTGATCGGCGCCGCGATGTTGAACGTGGCAATCCCGCTCACGGGCAGCGGGGTGGGCAGTTTCTCGGGGTCGAAGCCGACGACCGTGTATCCGCCGCTGCCGTTCGATCGCAGCACGAGAAGCGTCAGCGGGGTTCCGGCGGTGGTGGCACCGGTCGTATTCGTGCTCCACGAGGTGATCTGACCGCCGCCGGGCGGAACCGCATACTGGTATGCCGAATCAGTCGCGCTCTGAACGTAGAACGCACCGGGTGCGCACGCGCTTTCTTTGGCTCCGGAGGGGAACGTCGTCGTGCCGAGCGTTAGCGCTGAGGCCGAGGCGCTGGTCGCGGCAAGCAGCCCACTGGCGACCAACCCAATCATCGCAATCCGAGTACGCCTCACAACTCCTCCTCTACCTGGGAACCCTGGCTGGCGACAAACTACACGCTCCAGACCGGGGCTGACTAGAACACTCGACTAAAAGACCACCGAGGGGGTGTTTACGGAATGGCCACACGATCTGCACAGGTTGGCAACGCCGTGCTGAGGCGCCGCGGTGAGAGTGCACGCAACTGCTCACACCCGATCGAGGAGACGCCTCATGCTTGGACGCATCAATCGCGGCGCCATCGCTGCACTTGCTGCCGCGGCCGTCGTAACCGGGATACCCGCGGCAGCGGTCTTCGCTGACCCCTCAGGTCATGGCGGGGATCACAACCGGCACCACGGGAGCGCCATCGCCCACGTGCTGCTGATCTCGGTCGACGGCCTGCACCAGTCAGACATCGAATGGTACGTAAGCCACAATCCAACCTCAGAGCTCGCGAAGCTCGCCGGCGGCGGCGCCCAGTACACACAGGCACAGACGCCGATCCCGTCCGACTCGTTCCCGGGCATGACCGCCCAGGTCACCGGCGGCAACCCGCGCACTACCGGCATCTACTACGACGACGAGTACAGCCACGCCGTGCTGCCAGCGGGGACGACCTCGTGCGCTGGCAAGCCACTCGGCGGCGAAGTCATCTACGACTCTCCCGACGACATCAACCTGACCGCGCTGGACGCCGGCCAGGGCCTCTCGGGCCTGCCGGACAGCATCCTGGAAATGACGGCGCACCCGCATTCGCTGCTGAACCCGGCTGCACTGCCTGTGAACCCGCAGACCTGCGCGCCCATCTACCCGCACGAATACCTCAAAGTCAACACGATCTTTGAAGTGGCGCACAACCACGGGCTGCGGACCGCGTGGTCGGACAAGCACCCCGCCTACGAATCCCTCGAAGGCCCGGCGGGGAACAGCATCGATGACCTGTTCACGCCCGAGATCGACTCGAACGCGCTGGAACCGGGCGGCAAACCGTATCCGGAAGAAATCATCTGGACCGAAGACAACGCCGCGACGATGCAGTACGACTCCTACAAGGTCCAGGCGGTGCTCAACGAGATCGACGGCTTCGACCATAGCCACAAGACGAACGTGGGAGTGCCTGCGATCTTCGGGATGAACTTCCAGACCGTCTCAACGGCCGAGAAGCTGCTGACCTCGGATGGCCTGAGCGGCGGGTATCTGCCGGGCACCACAACACCCGGGCCGTTGCTCACGCGGGCACTCGGCTTCATCAACGCGAAGCTGCAGGCGATGGACGAAGAGATCCACGCGCAGGGCCTCGCGGACTCGACCGCGATCATCCTCTCGGCCAAGCACGGCCAGTCACCGCAGGACCCCAACTCCCTGACCCGGATCAAGGACGGTCCGATCATCGAAGCGATCAACACCGCCTGGACCGCCGCTCACCCCGGGGCCGGTGCGCTGATCGTTGCCGGGACCGACGATGACGCATGGCAGAGCTACCTGTCCGACACCTCTCAACAGGCCGCTGATTTCGTGAAGGAATACCTGTGGAACCACTCGGCGACCGGTGTCGCCTATGACGGCAGCTCGCGCACACTGGCGCACTCGGGCCTGGCCCAGATCTTCGCCGGCAATGCTTCGGCGCAGTACTTCGGGGTACCGGCCAGCGATCCGCGCCATCCCGACGTGTGGGGTGTCGTCCAGGTCGGTGTGGTGTACACCGGCGGCAAAAAGATCGCCGAGCACGGTGGCGCCAACCCGGCCGACCGCGACGTGCCGATCCTCCTCTACGCGCCGGGTCAGGTCGAGCCCGGGGTGCACGACCGCCCGGTCGAGACGACCCAGATCGCGCCGACGATCCTCAGCCTGCTGGGGCTGAATCCGAACGCGCTTCAAGCGGTCCAGATCGAGGGCACACGGGTGCTCCCGGGTAGCACTCACGATCACCACTGAACCCAGCACACTCGCCGGGCGCCTGCCACATGAGGCGCCCGGCGAGTGCGGGGTTTAGAAAGAGCTATCGGGGGATAGCGTCACCGGCATGGCGTCCCAGGGCGCCCTGGCTGGCCGGTTGCGGACGAAGCGGCCGCTCCTCGTGGCGGGTGCACTCACACCGCCGTAGCGGCGCTCGGATTCGCGCTCTTCCAGCCATGCCGTGTACGGGTCGGCGGGCACGGCGCGTGCGGTGAGCATCTGCGCATCGTGGCGGCTCTCCATCTGATCCAGTTCGTCTTGCAGCAATTGCATGTACGCCCCCTGACTCGAGATCCGAAGGGGCAACAATGCACTGTCCTCAGAGGATGTCCAGGGGTTTTGGACAAACAATGCAAATCATGTCCCGAAAGGGCACATGACCATGTATCTCAGGTGCAACCACCCAGCCCGAATCGGGTAAGCCATGTCGTACTTTTTGCCTATTCGCTGCTCTCGGGAGGGGGCGGGCGAATATGATGTGCGCGGGACGGGGTGCGCATCCGCATTCCTATGGAGACTCGACAGGTGCATTCGCCGTGGGCGCTGCGCCATCAGGAGGCATTTCATGCAGCTATCAAACTCGCGTCGTGCGCTCGTAGTGGCAGCGTTCGGCGTGGCATTGCTCGTCCTCGCCGCCTCAGCTCTTGGCGCGGCCGGGAAGGGCAAGGGCCTCGCGAAGGGCAAGGGCCCGGCGAAGGCAAAGATCGTCATCAAGGGCGAAGAAACGTTCAAGCTGAACGCCTACATCAAGGACAGCGTACATTTCGTCGCTGGCACGCTGACGGTACGCTCGGGCGGAACGGTGACGCTGACGAACATGACGGACGAGCCGCACACGTTCTCGATCGTCAAGAAGTCAGATCTGCCGCGCACCATCAAGCAGATCCAGGAATGCCACGTCTGCGGTGAAATCGCGAAGTCGCACGGCCTGAACCCCGAAGGGCCTCCATCGGGTCCGCCGCCGATTCCGCTCGTCAACGTTGGTCCCGTCGGTTTCGATGAGCCCGGCGACTCGGTTGTCATCAGCCCCAAGGGACGTGGCGGTCCTGTGAGCATCCAGGTCACCGCTCCCGCCGGCACGACCCTGAACTTCATGTGCGCCATCCATCCGTGGATGCAGGGCCGCATCCTGGTCAAGTAACACGCCCGACGGCTTCACGGCGGCGTCCGCAGCAGCTGCGGGCGCCGCCGGGACGCTGTACGCATTCAAGACGAAAGAGGTAGGGGAAAAACTCGAATCAGCCGCCGGCGGCGGGGGGTGGTGGCGCTTCGGGCTCATCTGACGGATCGATGATCGGCAATTCCGCGAAGTAGGTCCGGTAGAACCCCCGGTCGCGGGTGAGCAGCCGATCGGCGCGGGCAAACGCGTGCGCGCCGATGAGGAAGTCCGCGATCACACGCTCACGAGGTCCTCCGGCCTTGCGGTAGGTGCGCCACGCCTGGCCGGCCGCGAGCGAGATCGAGGCATCCAGCGCGGAGAACCCGATCCGCAAGTCGCTCAACGCCTTCTCAGCCGAGGCAGTGCCGGCGAACGAAGCTGCCGTCTCCGCCCAAACAACCTCACAGGCGATCAAACTCCCCTCAGCGACGCACCTCCGCAGAGTGCCAGCCGAGCGCGGGCCGAACTCGGGGTCGGCACCAAAGACGTCGAGCAGTACGTTCGTGTCAACGGCCGTGATCACACGCCGTCGGGCTCGCCACGCATCGCTCGGATCGCCTCATCGGTACTCACGCCGAGGCTCAGGATCCCGTAGACCGCGTCGACCGGATCGCCGTCGCCGGGAACGGTCTTCGTGGCCACGAGCCTTCCGGCATCCTCGACGAGCTCGAGGCGGTCCCCCGGGTGGATACCGAGCCGTTCGCGCAGGCGCTTGGGGACAGTGATCTGCCCCTTCTCTGAAACCGTGCTCAACATAATCAGATCGTCTCGGTAGGAATGACTACGGAAGAATCATACCATAGGATCGGGGAGGTGGAGGGTCCGTAGGATGACCCCGGCGGCGATGGCGGACCTGGCTCAGCGAATCATGAGATCGTCTTGCGGGTCAATTCTTTCCCGTTTTGGGCGGTTCAAGGATGTTGGCATCTCAAAAAACAGATGTTCAACCGGGGCGTGGAACAGGGCAACGCGCTGAGCACTGAATGGAACTTCGGGGACGGGGAATCGGAAACGGTGGGCACGGACGAGTTCCAGGTCACGAAGGTGACGCACACGTTCACGCAGCCGGGGGAACACACGATCATCTACACGATCCACACGGACGACCTACAGACGCCGGGAAACTGTCACGGGGAAACTCCAGGTAGAAGGCGAAGAAATCAAAGAAGCCGTGACGATCACCTCCCAGCCGGTTGCGCAGACAGTGGAAGAAGGGAACACCGCGGTGTTCACGGCTTCAGTGTCGGGGATACCGGCGCCGACGGTGCAGTGGGAGGTGTCGACTAACGGCGGGGGGACGTGGTCCAATGTGCTGGGAGCAGGCGGGAGGGCCTGCGTTGCGGCACCACCTCTAATCTCTCGAGTGCTCATGTGTTGGCTGTCATGACCTCCACGTATCTTGGTCCGTTCCGGGACAGTCCGGAGTCACGCTTCTATCAGGCTGGGGATTTGAGCCCCGAGGAGACTTGGCAGGCGACGACGAAGGAGCTTGCCCGGGCGCTGAGGGGGGTGCGGGTAGCGATGTGGGGCCGGCCGCTGGAGATGAATATCGAGCGGCTGCTCCGTTGGCATGGGGCGCTCTTCGGACGCCTGTTCCCTTACGAGGCCGCTCATCTGCGCCGTGCTCACGAGCCTGCGCAGTTCGGCGTGCCCGTGATGGGAGACGGAGAGCGGAGCATCCGAGCCGTTGACGGTGCGCCCAGCGATCAGTTGCGTCGCTTGCTCAATGAGAGCTTTGCGGCATACGCGCACGATTCCCAGGCCCTGCGCGAGCGCACAGATCGCCCACCCATACGCGAGTTCACACGTCTGGGTGCGCGCCTCTACATCGACCTGTTGCGCATCCATCCTTTCACGGACGGCAATCACAGGACTTCGTTTATAGCGTTGTCGGGGGTCTTCTGGTCATTCCAAGTCCCAGCAGTCCGTTTTCCCACCAACGAGGACATGCTGGCTCACGACGACGCCGTCGCCCTGGGTGTGCTTCGCCTTGACCTGGAGCCGTTTGCGAATCTCCTGGAGGAACGCGTCATCCATGGCCGGTCGGCGTAAGATGGGGTGCATGGTTGAGTTCAGCGACTGGGATGGGAGTGCTCTCCGTGACCAGCCTTACGTCACCGACGGGAAGATCGTCGTGCCGGCGACCGATGAGGTGCTCGACGAAGTCGCCGCCGAGGCGATGCTTCTCTCCCAGGGGGCGGGGAGAGCCGTGCAGCTGCGCGCACAGGCCGAAGCCCTGGTGAGCACCCCAAGCTGAGCGCGCCGTAGGCGAAGAGGGGGCGCGGCGGGACGGCATCATGCGCCGACTCAACCCAAGCTGACCCATACCCGGCTTCCGTGGGGGTGTTCACGGGTTGGTGACATGGTTTGGGTTCGGGGTTGGCAGGGTGCTGGGGGATGGCGCGACCCCTGTTCTTGCGCTACCGCCTGCTCCCGGTCCTGGGGTGGGTTGGGCGGGTGGGTGCCCTGCGCTACTGCCTGCTGCTGATGCTGGTGGGGGGGCTGGTGGTGCTTGCTTGTGGGGCGGCGGGGGCTGCTGCGGCCGCGGAACCGTATGGCGAACTGACCCATTTCGGGTCGGCGGGGACTGGGAAGGGGCAGTTCCAGATCCCGTACGAAACAAGCGAAGCGCATGCTTTCGGGGTCGATCCGACGGACAACACTCTCTACGTGGGCGATGAACCCACCTAGGGCGAATACTGCGTTCAGAAGCTCGGCAGCAAAGGCGAATTTCTGGCCTCTGTGTCGTTCAAACCCGCGCACCCGATCGCCTTGGAGGGGATCGCTGTGGACCCAGCGAAGGAACGCGTGTACGTGCTCGTGGTTGCGCTTCCGTAGCAACGCAGCGCCGCCCGACGTGGAGAACAGGGCTGCCGGGACGCTTTACGCGTTCAAGACAAAAGAGGTAGGGGAAAAACTCGAACCGGCGGTGAGCGGGGCGAGTCTAGAAGCGAAAGAAGGGGTGCTCGCGAACCCCGCGACGCTGGAAACGGAATCGGAAACCCAGGGACACGCGCTGCTCGATGAGCAGCTGCGGTAACTCATCCAGATACGTGCGGCGTTGGCGCCTTGAAGTTCTTGCCGTGGAGCGACTGTTCCGTCGCAGGCGATCTCTATTTTGATCGGTGTGTTCGATTTGATCTGATCTGAGAACCCACGGGGTCCCTTGAAGGACCGCGGGGACGGGGCGACTGCGGGACTGATGTGGTCACCGCAAAGGCAGCGTCCTTAGTACCTTGAAAACTGAAGAGACGGGCGAGGCGAGTTGGAGATACGGCTATGCCGAGGCCTGGCCTGGACTATGGCGAGTCGATCTGCCTGGCCAGCTCACTGGGGCCGAGGCGCTCATCGCGTTCCTGTCGCTGAAGCCTGCCCCAAGCGGGGAAGACGAAACTGGTCTACTTCGCTGTTCTAGGGCCTGTAGCTCTCGTCGCGCTCATTAGTTCCGTATCTGCAGCGACGGCGCACCACGAACGTGCCGAGTCGATCTCAGCAATCAAGGCCGACTCGACAAGCACATTCTCACTAGCTTCGATGAGGCAGACGAGAACGGGGTCTAGCCGCGATGGCGGGCCTGGCTCAGCGAACCCCGAGATTGTGTTGCAGGTCAGTTCTTTCCCGTTTTGGGCGGTTCAAGAATGTTGGCATCTCAAAACAGATGTTCAATCGGGGGGCTGTGGGATATAGCCGGTTCGGGATGCTGGGGCACGGGCTGTCCTATGGTGAGGGCGAGCGTGCCGAGCATGACGGTGAAAGGCCAGGTGGTCAGCGGCCCGGTACCCGCTCCCAGCAAAGTCACGCTGTCATCGACGGTGGAACAGGGCAACGCGCTGAGCGCCACCTGGAACTTCGGGGACGGGGAAAGCGAAACTGTGAATACGGACGAGTTGCAAACGACGAAGGTGACGCACACGTGCACACAGCCGGGGGAACACCCGATCACCTACACGATCCACACAGACGACCTGCAGACGCCGGAAACTGTCACAGGGAAACTCCAGGTAGAAGGAACAGAAATCAAAGAAGCTGTTCGAGTTCCGTCTTGATCTCGTCGTAGTTCCAGCGCAGCACTTCGCGGCGCGGTGTACCGGTTTGCTCAGCAGAGCCGGCAACAAGTTGCCCGTGCTCGTCTTCGATCGGCTGACCTAGGAACTCCTCGTTGAGCCATTCTTGAAATCCATCCTCGGTACTATGCTTGACCACCCACAACTCCCACAGGTCAATCTCCGCTGACAGTCGTTCTGCCTCGGCAGCGAAATGGTCTGGTATGCGGTCTAGCCGGGAGTCATTCATCGAGAGTCTATGGAATAGAGCAGCCAGTCCTTCAGTGTCAAGACAGGCGAGCCGATGATCGTTGAGGTACTCGGTGCGAACAGGGCAGATCGCAGCGAGATCGGCTACGTAATCGTTCCCATCCCTGAGACCAGGTAGAGGGAAATATTCGTAATAACCTGCCCACGGCGGTCCAAATTCGGATGGACATCGGATCACTGGCGCTATTGACACAGACTCCTTGAGCGCATAAGTCGATCGTGAGCGGCTCGAGCACGGATGAGTAACGAGCATCCCGAGAGCGTTTGGACCAGTCTTTACGGGAGCGACAAGCTGATTGGCCCGCTTTGCGCTCGGCTGTGCTGCGCGGAGCAGTGGAATATCAACAAAGACATCACCCTGACTGAGCGGTCGGTCAGGTCGAGCGTGCGGCTTGTCTTGGCGGTCGAGGTAGAGGTCCTCGGGTAGAAAGTTCACTGGCTCCATATTCACTCGTCATCTTCGACGGCCTCTGTCTCTATCTCAACCCAGCCCTCGTCATCTTCTATTACGAGATCCTTCGACGGCTCGTCACGTCTGGGGGCGAACGCCGGCAGGTCAGCGGCACGCGCGACCGGCATACCATCGGCGCCCGCTGAGGTCCGTGGCGCGGAGGTGGTCGGGAGCTGTGCGGCTAGATGCTCTGCGTCATCGAGTCGTCCTCGCTTCAGGAGCTCATACGGTGTCATGTCATCGATCTCCGTCACGTTCCGGAGCCACTCGGAGACTTGCACCTCGCGCCTGTCAAGATCTGCCAAGAGGCGAAGGAGCAGTCCGAGCCGGCGGCGATTCGCCCGTGTGGGTTTAGTCAACTCCCCGGTCCGCCAACGTTGGAATGTCTCCCGCGCCACCCCAAAGAGCTGCGCAAGGTCTCCATCGCTCAAGTTTGAGATGTCAGCGATCCGCGTGGCAACTTCAGCGACCGTGGCGTCAGCATGTAGCTCCTGGAGGGGCTCAACGATCGGATCGGTTGTTGGCATCATGAGTGCCTCCGTCATGACGAGCGCTGGGGCCTCGAGCAGACCGACAGTTAGATCGTTAGGCTGCTCCCAGCCCAACGCGGAGAATTCCGGATGGACGATCGAACCAAGAAGCCCATGCGAACCGAAGAGACCCGACGAGCTCTCTAGCGATGGATGAGTAACGACGAATGTCCCGATGCTGCCGATTTGGAGAGCGGGAAAAATGCGTTGGGCGACCTCTTCCGCGGCAGAGATTCGGACGACGATGCCGGACTCGCCAATCTCAACGGTGGTCAAGTCCGGTCTCAATGTGCCTTCATGCCAGTCAGGCTGAACAAATGAGCCGACGTCTGGCATCAAGTAGCCCTTGGGATTACTTGATCGGTAAACGGTCAAAGTGTCGAGGTGGAATGCGACAAGCTTGCGAGGCGTGACATTCCACTCCGCCTCGGGGACTTGCGACGGCAGGTCAATATATGTTCGCGCCGTTGCCTCAGCTATCGGCATTGCGAAACTCCTCGAGCGCTTGGTCGGTGACGCACCAGCGAAAGAACCCGTAGATCACCTCGTGATAGCGATCAAAGCGACTTAGGATGGCCTCGACCGATGTATCTTTGCTTTCTCCCTGAGTAAAGTAATCGAAGTCGAGAAGGTAGCCAAACTTGTTATCCGGTCCGGCCGGAACCAAGCCGTGCTTGAAGGTGAGCATTCCATCCTCACGGCGGAAGCGGAGATCGGAGATCGCTTGGGCGATACCGCTACTGAAGCGGCCCGCGAGTGGGCCGAGCAGATCGGGATTGATGAGCGCGGCCCAATCGGCGGGCGGGAGCTCGCGCTCGATGTGGTCCACGTAGCGGAGGCCTTGCTGAACGACTGAGGCGGGCTTGAAATGCTCAAGGAGGGCAACCCACACTCGCGCAAAGCGCTCTCTGAACTCCGCGTATGACGTATAGCCACCTGTCGCGAGACCTGCCTCCAGCGTGAGGGCGTCCGGAGCGAGCAGCGCGCTCCAAGTGTCGTCAGCGGCCGAGAATCGGAAGGCACGGTTCGCGCCAGCCTCCTGTACCCCTTGAGGTCCGACGAGAACGCTGAGCTGCTGCTCTTGACTGAACTGTGGCCAGTCCTCACGAATGGTCTCCTGAAACCCGCCGAGGGAGCCGAGATCGGCGATCTTGAGAATCGGCGGAAAGCGGACCTGACCCAGCATGGCCTTCAGCGGAGGCCGCGCAAAAACCTCGTGATCTACCTGGGGGATGTCTGGTCCGAATGTCATGAGATCACAACCTACATCACAGACATGATCGGATCCTAAATTCTACCTCTAGACGCTTCCCCCTGCATTTGGACGCTTGTAGGAGCTTGCCGAGCACCCAGAGCAACCGACGTGGGCTCGGGGCTTGGTCTACGCAGCCAGTGAGGCCGGGAACTGAGCTGGTGGCTTCGTTCATTGTGCCCAACCTACGCAGCGGTTGGGATGGGACTGTCGGGGCGGAGCGTCCCTGCTCCGAGTTCCTGGGGGGTGTTCACGGGTTGGTGACATGGTTTGGGTTGGGGGTTGGCAGGGTGCTGGGGGATGGCGCGACCCCTGTTCTTGCGCTACCGCCTGCTCCCGGTCCGGGGGTGGGTTGGGCGGGTGGGTACCTTGCGCTTCCGCCTGCTGCTGGTGCTTGTGGGGGGGTTGGTGGTGCTTGCTTGTGGGGCGGGGGCTGCTTCGGCGGCGGAACCGTATGGGGAACTGGGGCATTTCGGGTCGGCGGGGATTGGTCATGGGCAGTTCCAGATCCCCGCCCAAGCGCACGCTTACGCTTTCGGGGCCGACCCGACTGACAACAGCGTCTACGTGGGCGATGAACCCAGCCCGGGCGAATACCGCGTCCAGAAGCTCAGCGCCACGGGCCAGTTCCTCGCCTCCGCGTCGTTCAAACCCGCGAATCCGGCCAACTTGGAGGGGATCGCGGTGGACCCGGCCAAGGAACGCGTCTACATCCTCGCGGTCGCATTCCGCAGTGAATCGGCGTCGATCGACCATTCAGAACGCGCCGCCGGGACGCTGTACGCGTTCAAGACCAAAGCATCGGGGGAAAAACTCGAATCCGCCGTCGGCGGGGCGAGCGCCGAAGCGAAAGAAGGGGTGCTCACAAATCCCAAAACGCTGGAAACGGAATCGGAAACTCAGGGGCACGCGCTGCTCGAACCGAGCGGGATCGCGGTCGACCCGGCGACCCACGACGTGATCGTGATGGGCCAGGAAGACCAGGGGGAAAAAGCGGGGGTACGACAACTGCGCGTCGCGCTGCAGCGCGTGACCGAAACAGGCGCGCTCGGACACCGCTATGTAGATGCGACTGACTGCTTTGGGGGCCAGGGATTGGCGGAATGCAAAGAAGGCGGGGCCAAGCAACCCAACTCGCCGGCGGTGTCGCAGGCGGGCAAGGTATACGCCGAGAGCTTCGATCAGATCTGGGAAATCCCATCAGATTTCACATCCTCACAGCCACCAAAGTTGTTCATCCCGTTCACCTCTTTCGTGGAAGGACAGACAGGACCCGTTCAGGAACTCGTGGAATTTCCCGGTGCACCAGTGCCGGCGGCGGGCGGGGGCCTAGCGCTCGCGCCCGAAGGGACGATCTACGTGGGCGCGAACATCAAGCACAACAGCCCGACAAAAACAGGAGAATACAAATATCCTGGGGCGCTGGCGTTCACGGCGGCGGGCGCGGAGAGCGGCTGGACGGGTGGGCAGAGCGAAGCCTCGGGCGGGGGGAAGTGCACGATCAGCTTTCTTGAACCGGGTCCTTCGGTCGCGGCGGGCAAGGAAGGAGACCTGTTCGTGCTGAACCCGGCGGCTGCCGACGTGGTCGAGTTCGGGCCGGGCGGCACGGGGTGCCCGGCGGCGAGGGCGAGCGTCCCGAGTATGACCGTGAAGGGCCAGGCGGTCAGCGGTCCGGTACCGGCCGGAAGCAAAGTCACGCTGTCGTCGACGGTGGAACAGGGCAACGCGCTGAGCGTCGCCTGGAACTTTGGGGACGGGGAAACAGCAACGGTGAATACGGATGAGCTCCAGGTCACGAAGGTGACGCACACGTTCACGCAGCCGGGGGAACACACGTTCACCCCGACGATCCACACAGACGATCTGCAGACGCCGGGAATCATCGTCACGGGGAAACTCAAGGTGGAAGGAACAGAAATCAAAGAAGCTGTGAAGATCCCGGTGCTGGTCTAGACACGGAAAGAACGAGAAAACCTGACCGGGCAGCGTCAGGGACTGAGCAGTGCCGCTGGCACGATGGCGATTCCGTCTGGGCGGCGGTAGGCGTACGGTCCGGTCGTGATCACGACGGCGTCGAGCAGGTCGCTTCCGATCTGCTGGGCGAGCCAGTGGAGGTGGCGGACGTCACGATCGTTGGGCATGGCCGCGAGCTTTGTCTCGATCGCGACGATGCGGCCGTCGCGACGCTCTACGATCAGGTCGACCTCGTGGTCGCCGTTGCGCGTCCTCAGGTGTCCGACTCGCGCTCGCGCTGCCTGGGCGTAAACACGGACCGAGAGGGTCACCAGCGACTCGAACAGCGCGCCAAGCAGCGGACCTTCACGCAACGATGGCGGTCCCACGGGTTCGGCGGACAGGAGGGCGCTGGCGCTCACTCCGAGCAGGCTGGCGGCGAGGGCGGGATCTGCGAGATGGTGCTTCGGGGGCATCGCGAGCCGCGAGATGCGGTTGCGGGTGGGTGCCCATGCGGGCAGCTCATCGACGATGAACAGTCGTTGCAGGATCTCCCGGTAGGGCTGGGTCGTGGTCTTCGCGGGCTTCTGTCCTTCGCCGCCTGTGGCGGCGTCGCGGATCGTCTCGAGCGAGGCGGTGGAGGCCGTGGCGGCGGCGTAGGCGTTCATCCATCGCAGCAGCGTCGCTGGACGGCGGATGACGCGGCCCAGCTCCTCGAAGTCACGCTCCACGATGCGCTGGAGGTAGCTGTCGAGAAAGTCCTCGCGTGCGGCTATGGATAGTCCGCGTGTGGCGGGAAACCCAGAGCCAACGATCTCATGCGCGTAGTCCTCCAGTCCGACGTCCGTTTGACCCTCGATGACTCCTCGCTCGCCGCCGAGCATCTGGCGGAGGCTTACCGCCGGCGCCGCGATGCCACGCTCTGAGAGGGTAAGAGGACGCATGCGCAGCGTAAGGATGCGTCCTGCCCCGGTGTGGGCCCCGTGCTCGCTGGCCGAGCCGGCGAGCAGGTAGCTGCCCGGTGGCGCTCCGTCGTCGACCGCCCGGCGGATCACGTCCCATGTCGCGGGAACGCGCTGCCACTCGTCGATGAGGATCGGAGGTTCACCGGTGAGCACGACCTGCGGGTTGGCCTCCACCACCTGCCCGGCGGGGCCGTCGAGACGGTAGTCCGTCTTCGCCCGGCGCTGTGCGGTCTCCGTCTTGCCGACCCCCTTGGGCCCCTCGATCGATATAGCGGCAAACTCAGCCGACTTCTCATCGAGCTCGTCGTCGAGAACACGGTGCAGGTACGGGCGGCCCGCGGTTCGCTCCTGCAATGTCCGCCGCAGGCTCACAGATGCCTATGCTACTGATCGCAGGCGATCTAGGCTACTGATAGCCGGATATGTGGGCTGCCGTTAGCAGGGCTGGGGGCTAGGGCCTAGAGGCTCGACCGGGTGTTCACTGGTTGGTGACATGGTTTGGGGTGGGGGTTGGCAGGGTGCTGGGGGATGGCGCGACCCCTGTTCTTGCGCTACCGCCTGCTCCCGGTCCGGGGGTGGGTTGGGCGGGTGGGGGTTGCCCTGGTGGGGGGTTTGCTCCTGGTTGGGGGTGGGGCGGCGGCTGCTTCGGCCGCGGAACCGTATGGCGAACTGACCCATTTCGGCTCGGCGGGGATTGGGAAGGGGCAGTTCCACATCCCGTCCGAAAAAGCCGAAACGCACGCTTTTGGGGTGGATCCGACGGACAACACCCTGTACGTGGGCGATGAACCCACGGAAGGGGAATACCGCGTTCAGAAGCTCGGCCCGAAAGGCGAATTCATCGCCTCTGTGTCGTTCAAGCCCGCGAACCCGATCGCCCTGGAGGGGATCGCGGTGGACCCGGCAAAGGAACGCATCTATGTGCTCGCGGTCGCGCTGCGCAGCGAATCGGCGTCGATCGACCCCGCAACCCGCGCTGCCGGGACGCTGTACGCGTTCAAGACGAAAGCATCGGGGGAAAAGCTCGAATCAGCGGTGAGCGGCGCGAGTCTAGAAGCGAAAGAAGGGGTGCTCGCGAACCCCGTCACGCTGGAAACGGAATCGGAAACTCAGGGACACGCGCTGCTGGAACCGAGCGGGATCGCGACCGACCCAACGACCCACGACGTAATCATTATGGGACTCGAAGATCGTGGGGCTTCGCAAATGCGTGTGGCGCTTCAGCGGGTCTCAGAAACTGGTGGGACCGGGGCCCGGTATGTAGATACGACAGACTGCTTCGGGGGCCAGGGATCCGCGGAATGCGAAGAAGGCGGAGCCAAGCAACCCAACTCGCCTGTAGTGACGCAGGGGGGCAAGGTGTACGCCGAGAGCTTCGACCAGATCTGGGAAATCCCGTCAGATTTCACATCCTCACAGCCGCCAAAATTGTTCATCCCGTTCATCTCCTTCGCGGAACCACAGACAGGACCCGTGCAGGAACTCGTGGAATTTCCCGGTGCACCGGTGCCGGGAGCGGGCGGCGGCCTGGCGCTGGCGCCCGAAGGGACCATCTATGCCTACGCGAACATCAAGCACAACAGCCCGGCAAAAATAGGCGAATACAAGTATCCGGGAGCGCTCCTGTTCACGGCGGCGGGCGCGGAGACCGGATGGACGGGCGGGCAGAGCAAAGCCTCGGGTGGCGGGAAGTGCACTATCAGCTTCTTTCAGAGCGCCTCGCTGGCGGCTGGCAAGGAAGGAGACCTGTTCGTGCTGAACCCGGCGGCTCCCGACGTGGTGGAGCTCGGGCCCGGGGGCACGGGCTGCCCGGCGGCGAGGGCGAGCGTCCCGAGCATGATGGCAAAAGGCCAAGCGGTCACGCAAGTACCCGCCGGGACGAAAGTCACGCTCTCCTCGACAGTCGAACAGGGCAACGCGCTGTCCACCGCATGGAACTTTGGGGACGGGGAATCGGAAACGGTGAATACGGACGAGCTGCAAACCACGAAGGTGACGCACACGTTCACGCAGCCGGGCTTCCACACGATCACGGAGACGATCCACACGGACGATCTGCAGACGCCGGAAATAACCGTCACAGGGAAACTCCAGGTGGAAGGCGAAGAAATCAAAGAAGCTGTGAAGATCACTGCGCAGCCGGCGGCGCAGGCGGTGGAAGAAGGGACGGCGGCGGCGTTCACGGCCTCAGCGTCGGGGATACCGGCGCCGAGCGTGCAGTGGCAGGTGTCCACCAACGGTGGTGCGACATGGGCCAGTGTGGTGGGAGCGACCTCTACCACGCTGAACACCGGACCCACGACGGCGTCTGAGAATGGTTATGAGTACCGGGCTGTGTTCACGAACTCGTCGGGTTCTGCTCCAACCGAACCAGCGACGCTGACGGTCATAAGAGAAGCTGTGAAGATCACGGCGCAGCCGATCGCTGAGATCGTGGAAGAAGGTGCGAACGCGACGTTCACGGCCTCAGCGTCGGGGATTCCGGCGCCCTCGGTGCAGTGGGAGGTCTCGACCAATGGCGGTACGACGTGGACGAACGACACGGCTGACGCGGGCAATGCGACGGGCACACTGACTGTCGCTTCGACGACGGCTGCGGAGAACGGCAACCAGTACCGGGCTGTGTTCACGAACTCGTCGGGTGCTGTGGATTCTGAACCGGCGACGCTGACTGTCAAGGCCAAGGGCGTAACCGAAGCTGTGAAGATCACGACCCAGCCGGTGGCGCAGGCGGTGGAAGAAGGCACGGCGGCGGCGTTCACGGCCTCAGCGTCGGGGATACCGGCGCCAACTGTGCAGTGGCAACTCTCGACAAATGGCGGTGCCTCGTGGGCGAACGACACGGCTGACGCCGGGAATACCACAGACACGCTGTCGGTAGCAGGTACGACGATGTCGGAGAATGGCTATGAGTACCGGGCTGTGTTCACGAACTCATCGGGTTCTCTGGAAACCGAACCAGCGACGCTGACGGTCATAAAAGAAGCCGTGAAGATCACGGCGCAGCCGGTGGCGCAGGCGGTGGAAGAAGGCACGAGCGCGACGTTCACGGCCTCGGCGTCGGGGATACCGGCGCCCACTGTGCAGTGGCAGGTCTCGACTAACGGTGGCCTGTCGTGGGCGAGCGACACGGCTGACGCCGGGAACACCACAGATACGCTCTTGGTAGCAGGTACGACGGTGGCTGAGAATGCCTATGAGTACCGGGCTGTGTTCACGAACTCGTCTGGTTCTCTGGGTTCCGAAGCAGCGACGCTGACTGTCAAAGCCGAAGGAGCAAAAGGATCTGCCGTCTCGATCACAACCCAGCCGAAAGGCCTGGAAGTCAGAGAAGGCGAAACAGCCACGTTCACGGCGTCGGCATCAGGGGCGCCGAGGCCAACCGTGCAGTGGCAGGTCTCGGCGAACGGTGGCGCCTCGTGGGCCAACGACACGACAGATCCGGGGCACGCCGCGAGCCTCTTGAAAGTAGCGGGCACGACGCTGGCCGAGAGCGGCCATGAGTACCGGGCTGTGTTCACGAACCCGACGGACTCGAAGGAAACAGAACCGGCGAAGCTCATGGTGAAAGAAAAAGCACAGGGACCGCTGAAAGCGAAAGAAACACTGACGCCGAAAGAAACGCTCCTCGTGCCGGCGCTGCCGGGCGGGAGCGGGGTACTGGGCGAGCTCGTGCACGGTCCGGCTCCAGTACCCAACGCGAGGCTCCAGAGCGCCTCGCTGAAAGTCGCGCCCTCGGGTGCACTGGTGCTCGCCGTGACCTGCCCGGCGGGGGAGAGCAGCTGCATGGGGACGGTGGCGCTGCGGACACTGGGAGCGGTGAGCGTCGCGGCCGGGCGCAAGAGCAAGAAGAAGAAAAGCAAGACCGCGGTGCTTCAGCTAGCGAGCGGGGCATTCACGGTGGCTGGCGGTCAAATTGCGACGGTGACGCTGCACCTCTCGGCCAAGGCGCGAGCGCTGCTTACCAGTACGCGCATGCTGCTCGCACAGGCGACGATCACCGCGCACGACCCAGCAGGAGCGACATATGTCTCACAAACCCCGGTAGTGCTGCGGACACCGGTAAGCAAGGCAAAACACCACCACCCGTGACCGGCGATTCACGTTACTGCCAGGGCGCCGGGAGGCTCGCGATCAGCTCATCTAACTCTCTGTCAACTACACGAGGACGGTATCTGGAGTTGTGACCACCGTTCGGAACCACACATCAAGACTACCATAATGTAGTCTCCAATACTACCAATCTGCTGGCTGCTGGGCTACCGTCGGGCGGGTGTGTCTTTGCGCCGGAAGAGCCTGCGCAGCCACGCGGGCATGGGGGGCACCGACATCAGGCCGGGCGTGATGACCGATCTGTAGTGGTGAATATACGGCTCGTCCCTATCGGCGCCGGCCTTGGGGTTGACTGTGTGGGTATCCCCGTGGGCCGGCGCCTCGCTGGCGGGGGAATCACCCTTGTTGCTGGTGGTGCCCACGCAGCCTGACCTCTACGGCCCCATGATCTCGTCGAAGTGACGGATGAACACGATGACGCAGCAGGCGAACATGATCAGCACGATCACCCACAGGGCCGCGCCGAGAATCAGTGCCGCGTCCATGAGGACGCCCGTCAGCAGGGCTATCGCGATGTCGTAACGGTCGACGATGTCAAACCCGGTCATGAAACGATCCTAGCAACGAAGACAAAGAGCAGCAACGGGCCGAGCAGCATTCCCAGCGTAAAGCCGATTCCCAGGCCCCAGTTGATCCGTCGCGCGAAGAAGCCGCATTAAGGCCGCGGTGAGCTGCGAGCCGGGTTAGGGGAGGTTTTAGCCGGTGGGGGGCCAGTCGATCTGTGCGGTCAGCTCACTCGGGCCGAACCCGATCAAGCTGGACTGCTTGATTGGCTTGTACTCGCCATCCGTCAGCGCGAGCCAATCGACTTTGCGCGTAGCGGGGTCGAGGATCAAAACCTCCTCCACATCGTGTGCAGCGTAGAACTCGAACTTCTTCCAGCTGTCATCAGCCGGGGACACCACCTCCACCACAAGCGCCGCCGTGCGCTGCCAAACGCCGCGAGGCTGCGTGCGGTGGAGCCCACCGTCGGGCGCGCGGTAATTGTCTCTGCCATCGCCGACGGCAAACACCTGGAAAAGAGGCACCAGGCCGGCGCGTCGTGCCAGCGGTCCGAGCAAGTCATACAGTTGCTGGACCAGGTACTGGTGCTCGACGGTTGGTGGCGGGTTCATGTGCAGCACACCATCCCACACCTCGTCGTAGTGGTCGAGGCCCAGCCGCTCGCGACGCTCGCGCAGCTGCTGGAGCTCGACTGGCTCTGGATCGCGGACGAACGTGGGCATGACCGAAGGATAGCCCCCGGTTGCCCGCATGGCAATCGAAGCGGACAGGGACGAAACTCGCGGCGGGGGGTGTTCACTGGTAGGCGACGATCACCGCGCACGACCCAGCAGGAGTCACCTATGTCTCACAGACCCCGGTAGTGCTGCGGACGCCGATAAGCAAGGCAAAACACCGTCACCGGTGATCGACGAGCACGATCGCGTGGCCTTCATCGATGGCACGACGTATCTCCACGCCGACATAGGGCTCGTCCGCGGCGCGCCGCTGGGGGCTATCTCGTCAGGATGCCAAGGCCGCCGCGCGTCTCCGGGTGTGCCAGGTCAGGTGGCGGAGGAGGAGGTGGGGGCGGAGGGGAGGCTGGACGACTTGTGTTTCGCATCTCAGGCATCTCAGGAGATTGTAGCTGCCAGGGCCCAGGACCAGAACACGAGCTGCAGCGTCAATGCGACCGCGGCACCGAAAAAATACCGGCCCAGGTCTTCGCTCTTGACCTGGTTGGCCTTCCAGTATTCCTCCAGCCAGTAGATCAGCCGCCGCCGTACCTCTTCCTCGTCCTCGCCGATCTCGAACAAGGTCTCGTACATCGTTGTGGCGTTGACGCTGAACACGAGTTCGCGCTTGGGCAACAGCACATATATGCAGAGGACGATTGAGGCGGCAAGGGAGATCAGTGCGAGCGATCCGAGAACCTGAAGGCCACCGGTGTGTTGGATCGTCTGGGCACCAAGGAACGAAGCCGTCAGGGAAGATGCAGCGAGCAACGTGCCCGTCCTGGCCCGAAGCTGTTCTACACCGCGCTCCTGCAGATCGAGCGCGCGCACCGCAGCGTCGTAGCTCAGCTCGGCCAGGATCCCAGAGGACATACGTCAATTGTGCCGGCTGCTTGAGATGCTTCTCTCGACCGCACCAAACGCGGCCCGTGGCCGGTGGGGGAGGTGGTGGTGAAAGGAGTGTGAAGGCCGGTTTGTGAAGAAGTGGTGAACGGGCTTGTAAAGAACCAGGATGATAACCAGCGCGCTGTTGGTGGCTGCGAGATTGCGACGCGGGGGCGGATGCTCCCGTCCATAGCAATGGAACCTGCTAATCAGGAGGTAGTCGCACAATGACGTCTCTCTCCGCACGCCGGCTCGTGCCGATGTGCATCCTCTCGGCGGCGACGGTGGCCGCCCTCGTCGCGCCAGGCGCGGCGAGCGCCGCCGGTAAACTGGGCGCAATGTGCTCGGGCGCGAACGTCACGGGCCAGGGCTCGTCGTTTCAGAAGCTCGCGCAGCAGACCGTGTGGGACCCCGACTTCAACATTTCGGGCGCTGGCCACGCGTGCAACGGGACACAGGGCACGAAAGCGAAACCGACGATCACGTACAACCCGTCGGGGAGCGGCGCGGGCCTCGAATCGTGGGGTGTCAACGGACACGCCGCCAGCTTCGAAGCGTCGAATGCGTTTGTCGGGACGGACGAACCGCCAAACACCGCTCAGATAGGGGAAATCGAGGCGCACGGGGCCGCTAAAACGCTGGAGACCCTCCCGGTGGCGCAGGGCGCGGATGCGATCATAGTCAACCTGCCGACTGGCTGCACGGCGTCGAATAAAAGAAACCAGCGGCTTGTCCTCAACAACGTCACGCTGGAGAAGATCTTCCGCGGTGAAATCACCAAGTGGAGCCAAATCACCGACAATGGAGACAAACTCAACGGTAAAACGTGCAACGCTGAAGAAACGATCAAAGTCACGGTGCGCAAGGACGAGTCGGGCACGACGCACATATTCAAGAAGTACCTGAACCTAATCAACGGCGGAACCTTCGAAACCGAAAAAGCGGAAAGCAAGACGTGGAACGAAGTCTCCGAAGGGCCCGAAAGCACCACATGGCCGAAAGCGGCTAACGTTACGAAGCCGACTGCAAACGGTAATGGCGCGGTGGTGGCCAAGGTCGCCGAAACGCCGAGCAGCATCGCCTATACCGGTCTCTCCGACGCGCGCAGCAACGGCAAGTTCAGCAAGCCAGGTGAAGGCGGCGGGCCGAGCACGGCTCGCTTCTGGGTGGAAGTGCAGAACAACGGGATCGGCACGACGGGCACGATCACGTATTCCGACCCATCGACTGACACCGACCATGAACCTCTAGCCAACGCGAACTGTGTGGCCGAGGAATACGCCAACGGCGAAAACCCGTTCCCCCCGCCGGGCGTGACGGAACCATGGAATGAAGTGACGACGAAAGTCAGCGAGAAAAACTACACGCTGTGCGGACTAACGTACGTCCTGGCGTTCACCGAATATTCGAAGTACACGGGCACGACCTTGCAAGAGGCGACGGCCGCGAACAACTTCGTGAACTTCGTGCTCGGCCTAAACACGACCAAAGGCAATGAAGGCGGGCAGGTGCTGATCAACAATCACGACTACCTCGGTCTACCATCTGGCCCTGTGCTGACGGATGCACAGAAAGGTGCCGAAACCATCAAGGACTAGGCTGAAGCTGGCGTAGAGCCTGAAGCAAGAGCAGAGTCGCACCGGCCGGGCCGCTCCAAGGATGGGGCGGCCCGGTTGTCGTGTTAGCCTGCGCAACAATGTCGCCCTCGTCGTGTTAGGAGGCGCAGCAGCGCGGGTAGTGCCAAGGCGGGCATCCGACCAGGACAGGAGAGGAAACGGGCAATGCGCAAGGCATCGTTGATCGTGTTCATGGTGCTGCTCGGGTTGGCGACGACGGGATGTCAGGGCGCCACGGCGGCGCCGCTTGAAGGCATCAAAAAGATCCAGCATGTGGTCATGATCATGCAGGAGAACCGCTCGTTCGATTCCTACTTCGGGACGTACCCGGGGGCGAACGGGATCCCGGCGGGAGTGTGCGAGCCGGACCCCTTGCATGGCAGCTGCGTGACTCCATTCCACGACTCGAATAACCGCAACTATGGCGGCCCGCACAGTGCCGCCGAAGCTGCGGCTGACATCGACGGTGGGAGGATGGACGGGTTCATAGGCCAGGCCGAGCGTGGTCTGCACTGCGGGGGAGGCACTGAACCAGCGTGCAGTCCGTGCAATCAGGAAACGGCCGGTGCGTGTGTGGACGTGATGGGGTACCACGACGCGCGTGAGATCCCGAACTACTGGACCTACGCGGAGAACTATGCGCTCCAAGACGACATGTTCGCGTCGAGCGCCTCTTGGAGCCTACCCGAGCACCTCTTTACCGTGTCGGCGTGGTCGGCGGCCTGCCCGAATGGGGACCCCAACCCTATGGATTGCGGAAACTCCATTGTTCAGCCGTTTCATGAAAACCCAACCTCGACATACGCATGGACAGACATCACGTACCTGCTGCACAACTCGGGGATCAGTTGGGCCTACTACGTCTACAAGGGCGCTGAGCCCGATTGCGAGTCCGACAGCGCCATGACATGCGCGCCTGTGCAGCAGGGGCCCACAACGCCCGGCATCTGGAATCCGCTCCCCAACTTCACCGACGTGCAGCTGGACGGTCAGCTTGGGAACGTCCAGTCGCTGACCAACTTCTATACGGCCGTTCATGAAAAAAGCAGCTGCGGGTTGCCCAACGTCTCCTGGGTGGTGCCCAACCAAAGGGTCTCCGAGCACCCCCCCTCCTCGCTGGTCTCGAGCGGACAGGCCTACGTGACGACGCTGATCAACGCGATCGGGCGTAGCCCGTGCTGGAACAGCACGGCGGTGTTCCTGTCGTGGGACGACTGGGGTGGCTTCTACGACCACGTGGTCCCGCCGAACATCGACCAGAACGGCTACGGCCTGCGCGTTCCAGGCCTGGTGATCAGTCCTTACGCAAAGATGGGGTACGTCGATCATCAGCAGCTCAGCCACGACGCGTATTTGAAGTTCATCGAGAATGACTTTCTGGGTGGGGCGCGGCTGAATCCCGCGACAGACGGCCGACCCGACCCCCGGCCGGACGTGCGCGAAGAAGCACCTGGCCTTGGCAACCTCGAGAGCGACTTCAACTTCAACCAGGCGCCGCGGCCGGCGCTGATCCTGCCGACACATCCCGCACCGGGACCGGCGTCCAACCCTCCCGGGTCCGCGCCGGCCAAACCGCTGGCGTCGGCCAAACCAAAGATCCCGGTGCTGCAGCTCACCGCGTCGGTCGCGAGACGACAGGACCTGCGCCTACACCACGGCCGCGTCTACCTGCAGGTCAGCTGCAACCTCCAGTGCTCACTCTATGCCCACGGGCACCTCAACCTGACGCGTCACCACCGGCACCTCGGGCTGCGCAGCAAACGAGCAACGCTCGCGGCCAACCAGACCATACGCATCTCGCTCTCGCTCTCGCGGAGCAACCTCACCGCGGTGCGACGCGCACTGCACAGGCACCACTCGGTGCGGGCTTCGATCGAGGTGGACGCTACCGGGCTGGGTGGTCAGCGGCAGACATATAGCGTCAACGTGACGCTGAGCTGGCGTTGACGCCTGAATGTCGCGCGATCATCGCACGCGGTGACTGCTGAACTGAATGTTGATCACGAAGACAATGTCGCAGCGTCCCGAGTGGCGTCTGTATAGCTACTCGGCTTGCTTCGAAAGAGCCCGCATGGCTGACTAGCTATTCGGGTACGAGTAGAAGGTCGGTGACGGCATTGGCCAGTCGCAGTGCCGATTGTGCGTACTCGTTTGCCGGAGCGTAGCCGAGGTCTGCAAACTCACGCAGTAATTCATCGGCGGAAGAACCAGCATCGCGGAGAACGATATCGTTAAACTCGCAGAACACCAGCGGGCGATCACTCGTCATAATACGCTTCGCACCGTTAAGCACTAGGGACTCGGCACCCTCGACGTCAAGCTTAATGAACCCTACGGGCGTGCTATGCGGAATGATGTCATCAAGAGGATGGGTGACTACCGGAATCGTCGCATTGTCGATCCACGACGCCGTGAATGACGCGTGGCCCGAGGTGCCTGTGGCACGCTCTGTTCGAAGAATGGCCGAGCCCTCTTTATTGGATAGAGCGCACTCCCAAATGGTCAACTGGTCAAGTGCATTCTCGTACTTCAGCTCATGCAAGCGACGGATATTGGCTGGCAGAGGCTCAACGGCGTGCACCGTACCGCGTGCGCCGACTGCGCGACATAGCTGACCGGTTACGACGCCAATATTTGCACCAGCATCAATGGCCGTTGTGCCCGTAGGAACGCGCTCGACTACCGCTTGTGGCAGGCCGCAGTTCACCCCGAGGAACCAGTAGGCGTCTAGGATGTCATCAAGGTCCGTGTGACGCGTAAAACCAAGCGTATCTCGATAGGTGAGTGATGCCGGATAACGTACGAGCAAGGGTGCCACACGACCGCGACCTCGTAATCGTGTCGAGCGCGCGAGCCGTCCAACGAACCCATACCCATGATGTGGCATGCTGGGTATCATGGCAGATTGTTGGCTATCGTCCAGTCTGGTGCGGGTTGCTAATAAGGGGTTGGCGAAAGCGCAGAGGAGGACTGTTCATAGACTTGGTCTCCGAGCCGTGCGGCATAGCACAGTCCGATAACAAGCAAGACGAGGACGGTCCAGACAGTGATGACAAAGATCGCGATCCAGATAATAAGAAAGATCATAGCGGTGCGGATTTCAACCGAATGGGCGTCACGGGTGGGCCGGCAACGCCAGACATACCACGTAAAGTATGAGAGGCTAGCTGGCGCTGAGAATCAGTCCGCCCAGTACTCTGTGACCAGTTCCCGAGTGTTGCGGATGTTCGCCTTGCTTGAGGCACCGAACACAATTGATGCGATGTTGGGCTGGGCACACACCCACTCGATGGCCTCTCGTGCGGGTATGGCTCCCGAGGCGTAGACGGACATCGCCACCGCACGGAACTGGCGTTCACGCAGCGCAGCTTCGTAAGCCTCGATGCCGCCACACATGCGGAAGCCGATCTTGTTGATGTTGGAGCAGATAATCGGGTTCTCGATCTTCAACTCTTCCAGCACGTCGAGCAGGGCAGGCATGTTCATCGTGATGAACCCCGGCTCCGCGTCGTACCGGCTCTTCACGTGCTCGGCGAAGATGCGAAATGCCTCTTTGAATCCCAGACCAAGCAGTAGGTCGACGATCACGTTCTGGAGAAAGATGACCGGAGCACGTAGGCCCTGGAACATCTTCATCTCCGCGTCAATCAAGAGGGTGGTCATGCCCTCGATGTCTTTTTTGGCCATCGACGCACCCCCGCGTATCGCAGCGTCCACCAGGCCCTCATCGGGAAGGAATCGTTTGACTGCACCAAGCATCCCGTCCTCGGTCACCGCGTTCGCGTACTTGTGGGCATAGGGCATGCCCGGGTAGAACGTGAAGTCCGGGTATCGGTCGGGATGTGCTCGCACGTGATCACATACCAGGGCAATCCGGTCGTGCGTCGTGCACATGAATGTCCGCACACCCTCCTCGTAGGCGGCATCGAGAACATCGATCACAGCACCGATCTCCTGGAAGCGCAATGACTGAGCGCGCGCCTTCTCCTCAGACATGTGATTCACGCCGAAGAACTGATTGTCGCCAAAGAGCAGCCGATCCATTATGAGCGCCGCCTAAGACGAAATCTTCTCGGCTGCTTAGTACGCACCGAGTCGATCATGGCGCCGTCGGCTTGGGTCGAGGCACCCTTCTCTGCATCGGTGATCATCATGGCGATAACCTTGTCAGTGACCGCTGCGCTCTCGAAGCCATTCATCCCCTCAGTACGTCGCTCCTTTATCCGTTGGACAAAGGAGTCAATCTGGGCGCTGTACTCCTCGCCGCGGAGATAGAACCAGACGGGCTCGGTCAGATCGGTGGTGTAGCGGACGTTCCATCCCTCTCCGTAACCCTCGGGCGGTTGCGCGGTGTCTCTCAGGTATACCTGACATTCCTGCCGGTCTGCATAGATACGCCCCGTTGTTCCCCACAGGGTGATGCGTGTGGTCATCTTCCGGTAGGACTCATCTGACCAATTCACCGATATTTGGGCTGTCTTTCCCTCAGGGAAGTACAGAGTACTGAAGACTTCGTCGTCGATCTCTCGGGAAAACACCTTGTTCAGGACGGTCCCTCCGACACCCACTGGCTCACCTACGTACCAATTCACAAGATCGATCACGTGCGCCGCGTAGTCATACAGACAGCCACCGCCCTCCGTCCGCTGGCTTCGCCAAGTCCCACCCTTCGGCTTTAGCACCACAGGGCCGTAAGCCTCCCCCAGAGCATGGGTCACCTCTCCGATCGCTCCGGCCTCGAGAAGTCTCTTAACCTCGCGGAAGGCGCCGACGAATCGGTTGTGGTAGCCGACCTGCGTTACAAGGTTTCTCTCGCTACTTAACGTAGTGAGCGTCTCTGCATCGTGGGCACTGAGCGTAAACGGCTTCTCACAGAAGACATGCAGATCTCGCTCGAGGGCAGCATGAACCATGCGTGTATGGGAGCTCGACGGCGTGGCGATCACCACGGCGTCCAGGTCGACCTGCTCCAACATGGCGTCAAAATCGCTATAGGTCGCCACGCCGGTGTACTTCTTCAGCACACCAAGTACGTAGCTGGAGGAGTCGCAGATCCCGACCATCTCCACATCCGGGTGGGCATTGATCATCGCGTGGTGCGAGAGACCCATCTTTCCGAGCCCTACGACGGCGATTTTGATCACGATGTGAGCTCCAATGCGGCTGGCTCTGAAGGGCCGACTCTGGCATCCGGGAGGAATCGGAGCAGCAGCTGCTCGTACTGGCCGGCCACGTGCTCCCACGTGAACTCGGCTTCGTAACGGCGGAGGCTGGCCGCACGCATCTGTTCCAGCCGGGTTGGGGATGCAAGGAGCTCGTCGAGATGGGCAGCAACGTCATTCTCGGTCGAGAAGTAGACCGCAGCGTCCTGCGCTACCCAGCGGTTGTACGGGTTGTCATGAGCGATCACCGGGTTCCCCGCAGCCATAGCTTCCACCAAGGATGGGTTGGTTCCCCCGACGGTGTGTCCATGCAGGTACGCAGCCGAATGAAAGCGCAGTGCCTCCACCTCGACCCTGTCGTAGATCGAGCCTAGAAAGACAACCTCGTCGCTGGCTGCATCCATGACCTGCTGATGATATGGGTCCTTCGTCGGCGCGTAGTCGCCGAGCAGTGCGAGCTTGTATCCACGACTCTTCCTCGAGAACCCTCCGACCAACTCCACGATCGAGTTCTCCGGGATTGGCCGGCAGATGAGCGTTAGGTATCGACCGGGCTCGAGGCCACGTGCTACGGGTACTTTAACCGGAGCATCACTCACCGGGTCCGCGCCGTAGGTGATTGTGGTCAGCTTGCGGCGTGGCGCACGTGTCAGAAGGAACTTCTCGATCTCAGGATGATCGGCGATCAGGTGATTGCCGACGAGACACGCGATCCGCTCGTTGGTGTAGAGGATCGCCTGTCGGAAGAATCCCCAGCGTGACCGCGACCACTCGATACCGTCCATATTGATGACATTCGGAATCTTCTTGATGCGTTGAAGCACGTTGAAAACGGCTGTGTTATAGCCAAAAGTGAGACATAGGTCACCGGACTTCGACGCGTGGCGAATAGAGATCAAATCGAACTTGGAGGTTCCCTTCCAGCCATCGACGTCAATCGGAATGAGTACTCGCTCGAGGCCGTTCCAAGTGTCTTCCGAAATAGGCCCTGTGCCATCGGTCTGGCAGTACATGATGACGCGCCAGCCGCGTGAGATTAGGAACAGAGCCACATTTTCCGCCGCGGTCTCGAAACCTCCGTATGCCGCGGGCACTCCATGAGTGCCCAGGATGCGTACTGTCTTCGTCATCGTTGGTAGGCGGCGATTGATATCAAGGGCGGGCGCGTGTTGGCGGGCTGCTAGATCGAGTATGGAGTAGGCGAGATCCTAGCCGGTTCGGCACTGTGCGGCGTGGGCGGCGCAGCCGTCCAGAGACTGCTCGCTGGTGATGCAATGAGAACATCGGTCAACGTGCTGAAGATCTGTTGGTCAAGGTCATGGAAGATGGCTCGCGTGCTACGCTAGCCGCCTTCTTGGCCTGGAAACTTCGGTGGTGGGTCGGCGTGCGGACGCAAAGGCAGATTTCGAATAGGAGAACTTTGATAGTGTTACTACCGAAGTCGACGAAGCGGGCAGCTGAGCTTGCTAAGCGGCTGACCTATATGCACCCATGAGGGTCTTGCTTCAAGGCCGCTCGGCTCGAAGCATCGCGGTAAACCCGGGAGGAGATCAAGTCAAGCTCGAGGCTACCGCTCGTGCGCTTCGCACGACAATGGGCGTCGATGCGCAGATCTCGGCCGAGGCGGAGCCGGATCTCACTGGCTTTGATGCTGTTCACCTGTTCGGCTTGGTGAGGCCACAGGAGACATGGTTGCAGGCGAGGAACGCACGTCGACAGGGTAAGCCTGTTTTTCTTTCCACCGTTTACTGTGACGTATGGGAGTTCGAGCGGATCGTACGTACGGGGCCTGTGGGCTGGGTTGCTAGACATACGAACCGCGACGTCATCGAGGCTCTAAAGGCCGCTGGTCGCGGTCTCAACAACCGCGAGTGGAGCCGTGGTTCGCTTGCGCTGTTCCTTTGTGGTTTCTCGCAGATGCAACGGGAGGTCGTAGAATCGTCATCTCTTCTGCTACCAGACTCCCAATCTGAGTGGCTGCGTGTTGCCCGAGACCTTGAGCTTGACACAGCTGATGGGCGCGTCACCGTTGTCCCTAACGGCTTTGACACCGAGACGCTGGAGTCCGTCACGCTCGATCAAGCTCCTCCACCACACCTGGCCCGGTTCAAGGATTGCGTGTTGTGTGTAGCGCGTCTTGAGGGTCGAAAGAACCAGCCGAACCTTATCGAGGCGGTCCGTGACACAGACATGACTCTCGTACTGGCGGGTCCTGCCACGGCAAATCAAAGTCGTTACGTCAAGCGAGTAAAGGACGCCGCCGCATCGCTCGAGAACGTTCATGTGTTGGGTGCGGTCACATCAGAAGAAAAGGCATGGCTCTACTCACTGGCCCGGGTCCACATCTTGCCGAGCTGGATGGAGACGACTGGAATCTCTTCGCTGGAAGCTGCGGTAGCGGGCTGCTCGATCGTTGTGTCGCCAAACGGAGACACCCGTGACTACTTCGGCGAGGACGCCGACTACTGTGATCCAGCAAACCCATCGTCAATTCGCGATGCACTACTTCGGGCGTGCCTGCGCGAGCCCAGCGTTGCACTCGAACACCGCATTCGAACCGAATACACCTGGGAGCGCTCTGCAGAAGTCACCCATGGCGCATACCGCAAGGTGTTGGGTTGACCTCCGTTCCCCATTACTGTGCGATAGTGGAGGGCAACAGTTAACTCTACCCCTATGGCTGCAGAATCATCGTGTTGACGTCGTTAGGGCGTGTGCGACAACGTCAGCAAATCGCTCCGCGCTGTGTTGCTTTGCGGCCGCGAGCGAATCCGAAACAGCACTCAAGTATTGTTCTGGGTTGAGCAGCGCGCATATCTCCGATGCGTAGCTGGCAGGATCTTCAGGTGAGTCTACGGCTCTTGGCGCGATCTCATTCAGAGCCCCCAGCCCTGAATGCACGGCTGGCACTCCCACTGCAGCTGCCTCGCCGACGGGCAGACCGTACCCCTCCAGCTCAGATGGCTGGAGAAGTAGCCATGCCTTTTCGTAAGTCAGGTCCAGCTCGGCTTGAGCTATATTGACCTTTCGTGAGGTCCAGCTTTGATCAGGGTCTGCGCTCATCAGAGCGGCCATGACTTCGTGCTCAGACCGACCGCGTGGTCCCAAAATCGTGAGGACCAGCTCTTCGCCGGAGAGTTCTCTGGCACGCTTTACAGCGGTAATCCCCATGACCTGGCGCTTGTGAGGCTCAGTTGCGCCCACCATTAGGATGTGCTTGGTGCCGGTGGCTTTCCTATTACTGGCATCAGTCGCTCGCAGGGGCCACGGGGCAACCACGATAGGTGGGGGGCTTGACCATCGGGCCTCTAAGCATCTCTTCGTGGAGTAAGAAGGGACAAGTACGACATCGGCACATCGCAAGCTAAACTCAAACAGGAGCTGGGCATAAAGCGCAAAGCGGCGATCAAACAAATCGGGTCGATCAAAAACCATTGTGTCATGCATCACTAGGATGTGGCGCTGTTGCCGACGCGCACGACCGATGTTGCAGGGAGAGATCAGGACATCAGCCGACCGAAACTCGCGTGCTGCCATGTACAGATCCCATGACGCCTGAGCCCATGCATTCCAGACGCGTCTCTGTCGCAGGCCCTGTTTTGGCCAAGCTTCCAGGACATCGACCTCTGGGATCGTGCGGAGGGCGTTGAGGATGTGGCTTAGGCCGCGCGAACTACCAGAGATGCCTTTATTGGCGATAGCGCAGTTGACTGCTACCTGCATGCTGCCTCCCGATACGCGCGGTCGAGCTCCTGGATAAAGCGTTGCTCAGAAAAAAGCGACGCTTGCATTCTTCCCTTTGTGCGAAGGTCTGTCCGCAGTGAATCATCCCGAGCCAGCAGTACGCAGGCATCTACCAGCTCTTTGCGGGTGGCCTCAGCTGCATCTTCCGCGGGTGTCTTGCGCTTCCAATCTTCCATATCTTCAGTAATAAGCAAGCCCGCATCTCCAACTATCTCGATTATCGCCGTATTGGCTGTCGCGACGATCGCGGCCCCCGCGGCCATTGCCTCAAGTGGAGGTAGTCCTTGTCCCTCGTATGCTGAAAAATACAGAAAGCACACACAATGGTGCGCAAGTTGCGCTAACTGAGTGTCTGTAATCCGTCCAAGTCCAATGGCCTCCCCGATATCGGCTGAGGCTTGATCAGTCCCCGCCCCAGCGAGAACCAATGTGAGGCCAGTCCGCTTAAGGTCCCGCGCAAGTGGGGTAATCCATCCAGGTCGCTTCCGGGGATCCGGGGTGGCCATGTCGACGAGGGCCAACACATAATCCCCGTCAAGGCGCGCTGGTCTGGAGCTTGATGCTCCTGTATAAAAAACAACGTCTGGGTACAATGGCGCGACGTGTATCTTGGACGGCTCTAGCCCATAAATCGCAGTCAGTCTGCTAGCGGTAAATTTAGATATGGTCAGTACAACGTCGGCCTTAACCGCGCGCTGGAAAAAGAAGCGCGCCTTCAACCCAGTCTGCTGATATGCAGGCATATCAATTGGGATAGTGTCTAGTATCGACACAACTGCTGGACGTCCAGAGGCCCCCCAGACATGTGGATGGGGAATATGTATGAGATCGTGGGCTAGGCATGTTGCTCTAGCGGTTCTCTCAACCAGGTCACGGAACTCCGCAAGTCGCCCTTTGCGTGACCGAAGCTGTAGCTCCGTTACGTCGTGCCCGAGCGTGCGGGCACCACTTAGACAAGCGCGGGTGTATCGACCTAGACCTCGCTCTTGGCCGGGACGGCTCAGCGACGTGGTCTCCATGACAACACGCAAAGAGTCTCTATCGCTCAGCCTATTATCAGCGACCATAAGCTGTAGGGCGTAAGGCATGGGGTGGCAAGCCACCTTGGGCCGCCGCAGCGGCCCAAGGGCACGTTATATGTGTCATAGTTGGTCGTCTGTGGTCAAATCGGGTCTGCACTGAACCGGACGAGACACGCTCTAAATGAGATCGAGGTCGCAATCTGCCCGAAGCTCCTGAACGGGCGCTTAAGCATGCCTATAGGCCGAATCCTACTAAGAATGCTAGGTTACACAACGTTTATGCTATTGAATTCATATGGTGCTGCAACCAAGTCCTCCGCAAGCCATAGCCACGGATTGATGGGAGTTTGGCCTGCAGCGAGAAGTCTAGCGGCTGACCAATATGAGACTCTACTTGTGGAGCTGGTAGAGCACAACGTGTGGCTGGACTGAGATCATGATGGTGATCAGAGACTCGATTCGTTATAGGCCGCGCTTGTCACGATCAAGCGTCGCACTGTGTGCTGCCGTGTGCGTGATATGCATCATCCTCGGTATTGCGGTCATTGTCTCCCCGGCAATTGGCCTTGCCCTGTGCGGCTTGGCGGGTATCGGCGTGGTTGGCCTCGTTTGCGCTACGCCAAGCGGGGTTGGCTTTATCGGCCGGCCTCCTAGTTGCGTCCACATTTGTCACCCGCTTTAAGTTTGCCATTTTTGGTCTGCACTTTCGTCCTGAGGACGGCGTAGTGCTCGCTGTGTTGCTTGCATTGGTTGTCTCCAGGATCCGTCGAAAGCCTCTGGGAAGTGTCGTAACAGCCCGTACGACTCTTCTTCTTTCTCTGTTCGTTCTTTGGCTCGGAGTAGTGTCTATCATCGCGTCACCGGAACCGCAGCGTAGTTTGGCGATCATTGGCTGGCTGACACTTGACATGCTAATTCTTGTAGTTTTGGTGGCAGCTTATAGAGATACAAGCCAACTGGAAGATGTCGGCGTGAAATGGGCCTGTCTGGCTTTCGCTATAGCAGATGTGCTGTATATCGTCGGGCCGCATATCGGCTTTGGGGTGCAATCTGAGCCAGGCAGCGGCACCAAGGCTGCGTATGGATTGTCTTACGAGGCCAACATACTCGCGAGTACCGCTGCTATGTGGCTGTTCATTGCTATGACCTCACCCAAGTCGCGGACTGTATGGACTTATCGTCTGCTGGTACCTCTCGCATTCGTGACGTTAATTGTGAGCTTTACGAGAGCTGCCGATGTAGGTCTTGTAGCAGGACTCCTGGTTTGGGCGATCTTGGAAGGAGGACGCGCCCGAAAGGTTCTTTTCATTCGCTTAGGTATCCTGCTGGTAGCGGCTACGCTGACATTGTCTGCGATACCTGGTTTTGGTGGCCAGGTTATCAACCGGTTGTCCCAGGCCGTCAACCTACAGTCGTCGACAGCTCGTGTTCGCGTGACGACGTCATCACAAGCATTGAATGATCTGGCCAGCCCATCGGGTTGGCTTTTTGGGCTAGGGGCTAACTCATTTGGACAGCGTCATCGGGACTTCACGCGAACGGAAGAAGTAGTGTCTGGCTATCTAGGCGTACTACCACTCCAGATAATTTACGAAGGTGGTGCGGTGGCACTTATCTTGCTTGTGGCGATGTTTGTGGCCGTTCGGCCTGCGAGGCTCCGACATCGAGGGCGGGCCTTTCGGGCTGGTCACGATCTACTTAATCGCGTCTGTGGCGACAAGCCCATTTTGGCTTGGGTCAACGTGGGTGATAGTGGCGCTTGCCGTACTGGCGGGGCGGCAAAGACAGCTTCAGGAAACGACTGTTGTACGTCAACAAGTCAACCTAAGCGCGCACCCGCATCCACGCCATGAGCCGACATCCTACCGAGGGGTTAGCACCGCTTTTTAGTCTCCGAAGTTCGTGTGGTATTAATGCAGCTTTGTCTTTAGGCAGCCATACTTGTTCTGCATCAGGAGTGGTCCCACACTTTCAACCATGGGATCTCTTTGTTCAGCAAGTCACTTAGTACTTCACTATCTGGCCGAAAATGACTGATCAGCTTGAGGCGCGTGGATAGCGGCATATCGTCACTAACGGCATCGCGCCGAGCATTCCATAGCTGTATGCGATAGGCCGCCATACTGTATGTGCGACTAATTTCTCTATGCACACGAATTGGCAGTGCATGCCAAAGCGTACGAGCCGGGCGAACTCTGGCAAAATGTGTTTTCCACACAAACAAATTGAGTCCTGGTATTCGCTGCTTGACTGCGGCCGTCAAGTAGCGGGTGTTCAGATTGTTGGGTAGGAAATCAGGCGCTACGCCGATGAACCCAAATACTTTGGCGACGGTCTCACGTGGCTGTTGCGCAAGCTCGTCGGAGAAGATCACCATGAGCTGCTCACGTGGAAAGACATTCAAGAAACCGGCGAGACAACGAGCGTACTCTCCACCCACCACATAGCCATCGGTAGCAGTCGGTGCGGCCCTGGTGTTTTTCAGCACCTGGCTCCAGGAGCTGATCTATTGCTTCGTCGAAAGAGCGTGGCTCAATTCGGCTGAGTACCGCCATGCGATAGTGAGAGTAAGCCCGCGCCACTGGATCTCGCAGAACGCAAATAAGCTTAACGTCGGGGAAAAACTCCTTGATACGTCGGGGTACAATCTCCTCAAGCGGTTCGGTGGAATTCGAACTCGCTGTTGAGTCTTCGCTGTCGCTTGCAGCGGTGTCGTTATATGGAGGTACTGCCAGATACTCTGCCGTCGCCTCACCACATACGGCCCTGGGTGGCGCACCCTTCAACATCACGGTCAAATACCAGTCTCGCCCCCGCTCATAGGCGCGATCGGAGTTGAAGAAGTAGACCTCCTTCTCTGGGGGCATATGTATCTGTGGATGGCGTCGCATGTACTCGAATAAGGAAGTTGTGCCCGCCTTTTGTGCGCCTATTATGAGGAATCCAATATCGGACATCGGCAGCCCAGGCTACATGAGTCTTGTGTTGGCTGAACTCATCGCACAGATCCAGCAACGGCCAGGCGACGGAAGGCAGTGACATTGACGCCCAAGCGACGACGGGCAAGTACAACAAGCACCGTATTCCACAGCACGAGGCTGGACGCGAATGCTATCGCGCCACCAGTGACACCAAGCGGGGGGACCAGCACAACGGCGAGTACGACATTAGCAACTAGGCCAGCGGCCACTCCACGCACCGCTATACGCTCTTGGCCTGTCATGATCAGCACGTTGCCCGACGGTCCCGCTGCCGCATTGATGAGTTGACCGAGTGCGAGGATCATCAGGGCAGTCGCGCCCGTATGGAAGCCGACGCCGAAGAAGCTTAGATAGATACCGGGGAACGCGATGAACGCCACAGCTACAGGGACGGACACCAAGAGAGTCGCTCGGGCCACACGTTCGGTCGTGTGCTCGAGACCCGGTCGATCCCCATGCGCGTGCAGTCGCGCGATCGCGGGCGCAAGCGGCATGTTGGCAGCGTAGAGGAGCACCACGATCAATTCGGCCCCCCTCTGGACGACGCTATAAACACCGGCTGCCCGAGGTCCGTCGACCGTTCCCACCACCAGCGTAGTGGCGTAGTTATTGGCCATCCAAACTCCGCTGATCAGCATTATTGGTAGCGAGGCACGCAGCCACTCGCGCGTGGCGAACTCTGGCCGGACAGAGCGTAGAACGGTCGGGAGTGCCCGCCTGAGCAGCACAGCGCCGACGACGAAGGCCACTGCCACCCCCGCGACGTTAGCCACGAGTGCGGTCGTGGGCGTAAGGGCGCCATGTCCTACGAACTTCAGCGCCACCACACCCCCTATGATCAGCAACGGCCTGATCAAATACTCCGGAAGTTGGCCACTCACGACGTGGCCGATCGCTTGCATCGCTCCCTGACGCAACAGCGTGAGCGTCGTTATCGGTATAAGCAGCATGGCCACACAGAACGGACCGCGAAGCGCCGGCGACAACCATGTGACCGCAATGATCGTGCCGCACACGGCGATTGTCGTCGAGGTGAGCAGCACCAACTGGTTGGTGCGTCGTAGCAGGCCCTTCATCAGCGGCCACTTCTCCTGCACCTCGTAGCTCGCGATACCGCGCACCAGGAAACGGTCAAGGCCGAGAATCGCCGGGGTCAGCAAGAACATCGACCATGCGAATGCAAGTGCATAACGCCCATAGCCCAAACTCCCGAGAAAGCGCGCCAGCAACAGGGTCAGCGCAAAGCCCATCAGGTTCGACAATCCCTGCAGGATCGCTGTGGCGGAGGCGCTTATTAGCATCCGTCTGACCGGGGGGCGCGTCGAGGTGGCGACGGTACGTACGTCGATGTGCTCAGACGGGTCGGCCGTCGGGTCGGCGGCTGGAGTCTCAGGCCTAGTCATGCTGCGCTCGATCGCGTTGCCGTGAAGCACCACGATGAAGTCGGGGTTCCGTCACTGCTCTTGCCTTCCCTGGGCTTAAGGCTGTTGCGCTATCCCGTGAACCGATCATCCCGCAGCGCACATGTAATAGACTTTTGCCGTATCCTTGGCGGCCGCGTATGGAATGGCGCATTGGTCTACTATGACGAGCTTGCGGTGCTTGCGGAGCGTCTACGCACGAGCAGTCTTGTCTCCTGAGCTCATGGATGCGGCGAGGAAGGCAACTTGATGGTCACTGAGCAGGCAAATCTAAGCATCGAGCAGGTTCTGGGCGTCCTCCGTCGCCGTGCGGGGTGGATCGTGCTCTGCTTCGTGCTGGTCGCCGCGGCCGCTTATGGCTTCTCCAAGCACCAGACGAAGAAGTACACCGCGACGGCGTCGCTCGTCTTCAACAACAGCCAGACCAATCAGCAGGCAGCGGGTCTACAGGCCGTGAGCGGCGGCAGTAGCAGCCAGCAAGCTCAGCAGAACACGAACCTCAAGCTCGTCCAGCTCGGCGACATGGCGGAAAAGACCGCGAGCCTGCTCGTGAAGGCGAAGACGGCGACCCCGCTCGCGCGGGGGCTGACCAAGGAAAAGGTCAGCGCGGACCTGAGCGTGAGCGCGCAGGCTGAATCGAACATCGTCGATGTCGCGGCAACCGCGGGCACGCCGACGCTCGCGGCGGAAATCGCGAACACGTACACGACTCAGTTCGTCAGCGAGCAGCAGAACGCCAACCACGCCTACTACGCCTCGGCGCTGAAGCTCGTCGAAAAACAGATGAAGGGGCTCTCGCCGAAGGAACGGGCGGGTACCGCGGGGCTCGCGTTGCAGGATCGCGCGCAGTCGCTGGGGGTTCTCGCCGAACTGAAGAACGGCAACGTCCAGGTCGCGCAGGCCGCGGCAGTGCCGACGTCGCCGTCCTCGCCGAAGGTCTCGAGGAACACAGTGCTCGGCGCTGTCTTGGGCTTGTTACTTGGCCTGGGTCTTGCCTTCTTGCTTGAGCGCCTGGATCGCCGGATCAGAGAGCCGAAGGATCTGGAGGGGATCTATGGGTTGCCGCTGCTGGGTGTCGTCCCTGAGAGCGCGGCGCTTTCTCGTTCCTCGAGGGGCAAGAAGAGCGCCGGGGAGGCGTTGCCGGCGGGGGAGGCTGAGGCGTTTCATTTGATTCGTGCGCACTTGCGTTACTTCAATGTGGATCGGGAGCTGCGCACGCTGTTGGTGGCCTCGGCTGCTCCGGGTGATGGGAAGACGACCGTTGCTCGCCATTTGGCGAGTGCGGCGGCGAGGATGGGTGCGCGAGTGCTGCTTTTGGAGGCAGACTTGAGGCGTCCGACGGTTGCTCAGCAGCTCGATGTGTTGTCGGGACCGGGTGTTTCGGATGTGTTGATAGGTGCCTTGTCGTTGAGCGAGGCGACACAGATGGTCGACTTGGATCCACCGTCCGCGGATGGCTCACGGGTTGGGCGAACATTGGACGTGCTCGTGGCGGGCGCCGCCCTTCCGCCGAATCCGGGTGAGTTGATTGAGAGTCACGCGATGGAGACCCTGCTCGAGCGCGCGAAGGCGACGTACGACCTCGTCGTGATCGACACCCCGCCGCTTACCGCTGTCTCCGACGCCTTCCCGTTGCTGCGGAAGGTCGACGGCGTGATCATCGTGGGTCGCGTGGGCCGCAACCGCCGCGACATCGCGCAGCGCCTCCACGAAACCCTCACGGGCGCCGGCGCGCCGCTGCTAGGAGTAGTTGCGAACGGCTTCAAGGCAGGCCGCGGCGGCTCCTACGGCTACGGCTACTCCTACGATTACGCAACCTCAGGATCTGGACCTACCACCGCGTCGGAGTCAGGACCGACTTCCGCGTTGCCCGCCTCCTCCAACGGCGCCGTCTCAGCCGAGGAGCCCGTGCCGACGGCGAAGGGCTGAAGCATCGGGTCGCGTGTGGCTGTGGCCGTGACGTAGCGGCTATTTGCGTTTGGAGTCTCGGGTGACTGCTTGAGTCATTCGTCCACCCACGGCCAGCGCCGCCTCGGGGGACTCGAAGACGAACTCCACCTTCAGTTTCCGGCCAGACATGGTGCGAACCGTCACCTCCTCGCCCACCGCGTCGCCCCAGACCCGCGCGACGTTCATCGCCGTCGTGTCCTGCTGGAGGTCATTGGGGGCAGGCGCGGCGCCGTTGAGGACGGGCGCAGGGTTGTTGGAGGTAGGCACGGCGCCGTTGCTTTGGTCGGCACGGGCTTGCAGCGTGCGTACTGACCATTCTTCCTCGACCGCTCTGCGAGCGAGTTCCCGGTGCGTTGCGGAGTCCCTTGCTCTGAGCAGCGTCAGTCCGTGGGTCATGCTCAGTTCGCCGCGCTCCAAGAGCTCGAGGATCTCTGTGGATAGGTTGAGCAAGCGCATCAGGTTGGTCACCGCGACGCGATGGAGAGCCTGCTGGAGCAGGCGAAGGGGCGGTACGACCTTGTCGTGATCGACACTCCGCCGCTCACGGCCGTCTCGGATGCTTTCCCCTTGCTGAATAAGGTGGATGGTGTGATCATCGTCGGCCGTGTCGGTCGCAACCGCCGCGATGTGGCACAGCGCTTGCACGAAACGCTCACGGGCGCGGGCGCCCCGCTGCTCGGAGTGATCGCGAACGGTTTCAAGGCGCGGAGGAACGCTCCATACTCCTACGACTACAACTACTCATACACTCCCGAGAAGCCGGCGGCGACGCCTGCCGCCACCCCCAACGGCGCCGTCTCGGCCGAGCAGCCTGTGCCGACGGTCAAGGGCTGATTCCGGGCCTTGATGCCCAAGACCGCGACTTTGGATCGATGATTGGGTTAGGTTGGCTGGGATGAGGGAACACTCGACCACGAGCATTCGACGCGCTCGCTTCTTTGGGTCGCGCCTGCTCTTCGCGCTCACTCTGAACGTGGGCGCAATCGTGCTTTCCGCGGCCTCTGCCTCCGCGCTATCTGTGCCCGGCGTGGGCGCGGGGGGTGCCTCAAACGTGACGTATTCCTCGGCGATTCTCCACGGCTACGTGAACCCAAACGGCCAGCCGACCAACTACTTCTTCCAGTATGGCCCGACGAGTGCCTATGGCGCGCAGTCGCCGCTTGCCCCCGCGGGCAATGGGAGGATCGTGATGAAGGTGAGTCAGGCCGTCGCCGGTCTTCAGCCGTTCACGACGTACCACTACCGGATCGTGGCGATCAGTCCCGGGGGCGCGAAGCCCGGAGTGGACCGCACGTTCACCACGCCGAAGGTCCCGCTCTCGGTGGCGATCGTCGGCGCCCCCAACCCCGTCGTGTTCGGCAACCCCTTTCTTGTTGAGGGCAACCTCTTCGGGACGGGCTCAGGAAACCACGAGATAGTCTTGCAGGTCAATTTTTTCCCGTTTTTGGGCGGTTTCAAGAATGTGGGGAACCCAGAGATAACAAATGCAACGGGGGGGTTCTCGTTCCCGGTTCTTGGGCTCCTGGAAAATGCGCAGCTGCGGGTCGTGACGGTGGGTAAGCCTTTGGTCTACAGTCCGGTCGTGACGGAGACTGTCGCGGTGCGGGTCTCCTTCCATGTGCGCCGTGCCCACCGTCGCGGGTACGTGCGGTTCTATGGGACGGTCGCTCCGGCGGAGGTTGGCGCCCAGGTCGGCTTTCAGCTGTTGCGGCCGGGGAAGTCCGTGAACGAGGGTGGGACCATTGTCAAAGCTGGCACGTCGGGTGTGGGGCGTTTCAGCGGCAGGATGCGCTTGCGCCACCGCGGGCTGTACCGCGCGCTGGTGAAGGTCTCCTCAAACGACGGCGCCCACGTCTCCAACTACAGCGAGCCGATCCTAGTCCGCTAGATCCTCCGGGGCGTTTCGTTCACGGGCTCCCCGTCTGGGTACGCAGGCCTGGGGACTCCGTTCCGACCGCAAGCCGGTCGTTCCGGAGCCCCTGGCCTGCGCTCGGCTCGACGGGCCCCGTCATGCCCGATCCTGGAGTGGAGTCGCTGTAGATCCTTGTTGAGCTGGAACTGCGGGTGGGTGTGAATTAGTAGGTATTAGTCATGAGCTGTATGCTCGACTGGCTAGGGGCTGCTGCTGAGTGAGAGGGAAAAGGAAGAGCTGCGACGGGTACAGTGTCGCCGCATGCTCGACCAGCCGCAGCTCTCTACAGGTGCCCTATTTCGCCAGGATGAGGGGAGCATGCAGTTCTTGGGGACGGCGTTCGTCTTTGGTAGCCCTCAGCATTTCCTGACCGCAGCTCACTGTGTCGGGGATGTCGCTCCTAACCGGATGGCGGTGCTCCTGCCTGCGGGTTGGAGCACCGTTTCGAGCATTGAGAAGCACCCATCTGCTGATCTGGCGGTGCTGACCGGATCGGGGAACCTGGCCGGACTTGAGCCGTTCAAAGTCTATGCCGACCGCTTCGCCGCAGAGCACTACTGCGCTTTAGGCTATCCGGAGGATTCTCTCACGACCGGCTCGACGATGCCAACGTTCAGGGAATTCCTCTGCCATGTCCAGCGGGATTTGCCTTATAAGAGCTTCGCTGGATACGAGTACAAGGCTTACGTGCCGCCGAAACCGGTGGCCCCCGTCAAACCGAGGATCCCTAGTCTGCAGATCACGGCGTCGGTCGCCAGACGGCAGGATCTGCGCCTGCACCATGGCCGGATCTACCTGCTGGTCGGTTGTAACCTGGCGTGCTCGATCTACGCCCACGGGCACCTGAACCTGACGCGTCACCACCGGCACCTCGGCTTGCGCAGCAAACGGGCAACGCTCGCGGCCAACGAAACTGTGCGCATCGCGCTCTCGCTCTCGCGCAGCAACCTGGCGGCGGTGCGGCGTGCGCTGCGTCGGCACCGATCTGTGCGGGCCTCGATCGCGGTGGACGCCACCGGGCCTTCCGGCCAGCGCCAGACATACCACGTCAGCGTTGTGCTGAGCTGGCGCTGCCATACCAGCTCGATCGCGCCGCACGCCAGCAGGACGAGCACGAGCCACGGGCCGGTCGTGGCCGCCGCGATGCCCCCGGCGAGCGCGTAGGCGAGGACGCGGGGCCGGTCTGCGTGGGTCGTGCGTCTCCAGATCGGGACGGCAACGCCCAGCCCGGCTCTGACCGCGACAGCGGCGACGGCAGCGCCGGCTCCCATCCCGGCGCCCCGTATCCATGCGGGCGGTGATCCGGCGAGGAACAGCACGGACAGCGCGAGGATCAAGACCAGGCCAGGCAGGATGAAGCCGAGGCCGCCGATGAGCGCTCCCCTAGGGCCGCGCAGCCGCCAGGCGCAATAGATCGCAAGCTGTGTCGATGCCGGTCCGGGCAGGATGTTCGTCGCTGCGATTGCCCGCTCGAACTGATCGCCGGTGAGCCATTCCCGTCGTGTTACGCACAGCTCGCGGAAAAGCGCGACGTGCGCTGGCGGACCACCGAACCCGATACACCCGATGCGGCCCCACTCCCGCGCGATGGTGCGCAACGACACGCCAGCTCGCGGCAGCACGGCGACTTGTTTGCCGCTCACTTCAGGATCCGCTGAGGGTTAGTCGGCTACGCTGCTGGTGTGGGGAGCCGGTCGCAGGTGTCTTGGCGTAGGCATTCGCGGGTTTGGCGGTGTGCGAGGGTCATGATGTGTGTGCGCACGCGCGCGCTGTCGAAGCCTGTGAGGACGGCGTCGGCGCACGCGCGGATTTCCTCGGCGGGCTTGGTGCCGGCGAACTCCTTGGCGAGCGTCGGCAGCAGCCGTGTGAGGCGCATCTCGTGCGCGGTGCGATCGGTGCGGATCGCGTCGAGACGCTCTCCGATCAGCTCGCGGACATGGGCCTCGATCCCGTCGCGGATCGCACGGACGTCCTCGATCGGTCTGCCGGCGGGGTCGGGTATGTCCCACGCCTCAACGATCGTCGCCACGTAGGGGCAGGCGTCGCCGCAGCCCATCGTGATCGCCCAGTCGGCGTGGAGCTGCATCTCGATCGTGAGCTTCTTTGGTTTGCGGCCGGTAAGGTCGATGCCTATCTCGCGCATCGCTTCGACGACGGGCGGCCAGATCTCGGTTGCGGGTTCGGTGCCGGCGGACTCCGCGCGGACGTCCTCCGGTGCGTGGCGCTCGAAGAACGCCTGCGCCATCTGCGAGCGCCCGGCGTTGTGGTTGCAGACGAACAGCACGTAGCGGACCGGCCGCTTCCCCGGTTGCTCCTCGGTGGTGCTCATAACACGGATCGTAATACATCGACAGACTTGAGTGTTTCGGGGCTGCGACCCCAAGTGGCGGCTATTTGCGTTTGGAGTCTCGGGTGACTGCTTGAGTCATCCGTCCACCCACGGCGAGCGCCGCCTCGGGGGACTCGAAGACGAACTCCACCTTCAGTTTCCGGCCAGACATGGTGCGAACCGTCACCTCCTCGCCCACCGCGTCGCCCCAGACCGACGCAGCCAGGGACTCCGTCTCGACCTAGACCGCTTCGCGGTGGCGGGTCGTTCCGGAGTCCCGTTGGCTGCTTAGCTCGAACGGCAACGGCAACGGCAACTGCAACGGCAAGATGAGGAGTGTTTTCTCCTTCGGAAGTGTGGCTGGTGGAGGAGAAGGGCAGGGGCGCGGGGGTGCCGCCCCTGACCAGCTCAGTCCGGGTCTGTGGCCTGGGTGCCTGGTGGGCGTTTCAGGAGCCGACTAAGCCACCGCTTGACGGCGCGCTTGCGCGCTTCGGCACGTTCATGCAACCATTCATTCTCGTACATGAACACGTCGGGTGACATCCGCCCGACATCGGGTGGCGCTGGGGTCGGGTCGGGTGCGGGTGTAGGTTGATCTGGCATAGCAATCAGGTTAGCGCAAGGGCGAGCGTCCACATCAGCGTCTCTCCACCCAACGCGATCAGCGCGAGACTGAAGACCAGCTCCCGTCGCTCGATGACTTTTCGATTCTTGCGGGATACGTCACGCAAACCATGCCCGGCCCGCAGGAGGTAGGTCGCCGGGTCCTCTCGATACGGGAAAAGTTCCTTCTCCACTCGATCGGCATCCACCACGAACGAGACCCGTGCGGGCCACAGCACCCACCCCGCAAACACGCCGGTCGACAGAAACGCGGCCATCGCTAGCACCACCGCCCAGGCCGGCGCACCACGGCTGATCGCGGCGGCGCCGAGGAAGCTCGCCGACAACGTCGCCGCCGCCACGAGCGTGCTCGTACGGGTACGAAGATCGGACAGAGCCGTACTCTGCTGATCGAGCGCGCGTTGCGCCGCAGAGTAGACCAGCTCCTCGAGCATAGGCGCCGCCACATTCTTCTATCCGACGAGGGCGTCAAAACGGGACAACGCAGCCAGGGACTCCGTTTCGACCTAGACCGACGCAGCCAGGGACTCCGTACCGACCTAGACCGATCCTAGTCCGCTAGCTCAAAAACTGCAGGATGAGGGGTGTCTTCTCCTTCGGAAGTGTGGCCGTTGGAGGAGTTGTCGGTGAAGCCCTGGGTCCGCTGTCCTCACTGGCATACTCAGTGCATGTCCGATCAGCGTATGCTGCTATCGCTCTTTCAAGGGGCTGTCGGGGAGCAATGCGAGTTCGCTCTTGCAGCCGCGTCCAGCATCAATCCCGCTCTACAGCAACTCGGTACCAAGTCCGGGAACGGAGTTGACTGGGACGCCCATAAGCAAGCGCAGCATCAGCTCTGGTTCATGATGCACGCGCTCCTGAACTCTGCGGCAAATATTTCAAAGCATCTTTGGCCCAACGAACGGCGTAAGACGCGGAAAGCATTCCCCGATCGGGGTGAGCAGCTACGTCGGTCGCTCGACGTGCCTGACGATTCGCCACTGGCCAACAGAACCCTAAGAAATCATTTCGAGCACTTAGATGAGCGTCTTGAGCACTGGTGGCTAACGGACGAACAGCACAATATTGCCCGCCGGACAATCGGCCCTCTAGAAGGAAGCATTGAGGGTCTCTCAGCCGAGCAAAAGTTCGAGTGGTTTGACTCGCAGAAGCTCATCCTTGCTTTCCGGGGCGACTTGTTCGAGATCCAACCGCTTGTCGATGCGATCGTGACCCTCAAGGAAAAGACCGATGCTGTCAACGCGCGTCCGTGGTGGGAGACTGACTAATACTTCATACGTTAAGCGTTAAAAACGGCAAGATCACCATTGTTGTTGCTGGAGACGGTTGCTGGTCCAGTTAGTGATCGGTAACCCGCCTTCCCGCCCCCACCCTAAGCGGCGCAGCCAGGGACTCCGTACCGACCTAGACCGCTTCGCGGTGGCGATTGAGGTGGATGCCACGGGGCCTTCCGGCCAGCTACAGAGCTATCATGTCAACGTGACGCTGACCTGGCGGTGAAGTCGTGAGGTAGTAATAGGTATTAGTTAGAGCTGTATGCCCGACTGTCTAATACTTCATGCGTTAATTGTTGAAAACGGCGCAGCCTGGGACTCCGTCTCGACCTAGACCGCTTCGCGGTGGCCGGTCGTCCCGGAGTCCCGTGGCTGCTTAGCTGGAAACTGCAACTGCAACTGCAACTGCAGGATGAGAATTGGGGAGTGGCAATCGTTACTGATGCAGTTGCGATTGCTGGGTGGGTTGTGAAACTGCAGCGACTAGTGGCGTTAGGGCTGGGAGACGAGTGTGTGTCGGTTAGTGCGCGGTTAACCCGCCTTCCCGCCCCCACCCTAAGAGCGCCTAACAGAAAGAGGGTTTGGGATGCTGTTGTCGTAGATGGGGTCTATGGCGAAACCTTTGGTCAGTGATGGGTTGTGGGAGCGTGTCGAGCCGTTGCTTCCCGTGGTCGAGCGACGGTTCAGGTATCCGGGTCGCAAGCGTGTGGCCGATCGGGAGGTGCTGACGGGCATCTTGTTCGTTTTGAAGACCGGTATCCCGTGGGAGGATCTGCCGCAGGAGATGGGGTGCGGGTCGGGAATGACGTGCTGGCGCCGGCTTCGGGACTGGAACGAAGCGGGGGTCTGGGAACGCTTGCACCAGACGCTCTTGGACGAGCTGCAGGACGCCGGTCAGCTCGACTGGTCCCGCGCGGTCGTTGACAGCTCGCATGTGCGGGCAAAAGGGGGGGCGAAAAGACAGGCCCCTCGCCCGTCGACAGGCGCCGGCCGGGCTCAAAGCACCACCTGATCTGCGACGGGCAGGGCATCCCCCTGGCCGTGACCCTGACCGCCGGGAACCGCAACGACATCACCGAGCTGCTGGCGCTCGTGGACAGAGTCCCGCCGGCCGGACGCTACGGCAAGTTCCGCCCCAACACGCTGCTCGCCGACCGCGCATACGACAGCCGCCGCCACCGCCAGGCTCTCAAAGAGCGCGGCATCACGCCCAGGATCGCCAAACGCAACACTGAAAACGGCTCCGGGCTCGGCAAAGAACGGTGGGTCGTCGAGCGCACCATCTCCTGGCTACACCGCCAACGCCGCCTGGACCGCCGCTACGACCGGCGCGCCGACATCCACGAAGCGTTCCTCACCATCGGTGCCGCCCTCATCTGCCACCAACAACTCCAACACTCATTTTGATAGGCGCTCTAAGCGTTGCTTAGGATGGGAAAGGATACGCCGTGCTTGGGATGGGAGAGTGGCTCCGATCCCGGGGCGGGGTGGTGCTCGCGCTTAGCTGTGCTTCTCGACGAGCTTGAGCTTCTCGACGGGGACGATCGGCATGTCGAGCGTCGCGCCGTAGTTCTCAGCGTCGACGATCTCGACCATCTTGTGGTCGCCGTAGTCGCTGACGACGGCGCCGATTGTGCCGGCGGGCCAGGTGCCGGTGCTTTCGGCCTTGGCGATGGTCTCGGTAAAAGCGACGACATCGTGTTCGCCGATCGTTTGCTTGACGGTGGTAGCCATGATCCCTCCAGTCTACGACGTTGGGAAGGCGGTCACAAGGCGCGGCGCCGCGCCAGGGCTGCGGATCTCCCACGAAGTGATGACGTTGACGAGACGTCCGCTCTTCTCGCCGCGTCCGCGAACCGGGATGAGGAGGATGCACTTGATTCCCCAAGGCGGGTTGTCGCGAACTTCGCTGACGGGGACGAGAACGGCGCCGGTGTAGATCGCGCCTTCGAGGTAGTCGATGTGCTCGAGCGTGATCCCCAGGATCTTCTCGAAGCCGCGGACCTTGGAGACGGCGACCTTGTTGGTGGGATCCAGCGAGTACGTCGCGAGCTTGACGCGGACGCCGAACGCCTCGGCGGCACGGGGAACCAGCTCGCCCTCCCGCAGGGGCCAGGGTATATCGGCGCTCATCGCTGTTCGCCGGTCGAACTCATAGCAGGCACCCTAATCACGGCTTGGGATGCTTCTAGCGACGGAGAGGGTTCTGGGCCGTCTAGATCGGTGCGTAGGACTGCCGCTTTGCGTGACAAGCGGTAGCCGAAACGAGAGCAATTCGGAGAGCTCACATTGACCGCGACGGAGTACGGTGGGATGCGTGGCTTGGCGACGGAGCAGGCTCGGCAGCGGCGAAGGTCCCGCTCTCGGTTCAGATCGTCGTCACGCCCCAACCCTGTCGTGTTTGGCAAACCGTTCTTCACCGGGGCCACCTGTCCGGGACGGGGTGTCAAAGCCACAGAACCTCACAAGAGTCTGTAAATGCTCACGGGGTGCTACGATCTGGCGGCTTGTCTAAGCCCATTGATGCCGCGAGGTCGACCTGTATGGCATTTACGAGCACCGGCCTACACCCACGATCTGGAACCTCGCAATCAAAACGGCGGGGTCTTAACATACGTTCGCTAGTTCTGTTCACGGCGGTCCTTGCGCTGCTCATCCTGATGATGGCCGCAGCCGGAGCATCAGCGGCACAGGCCTACACGATCTCAGGCACCGTGACCGCGCAGGCCACCGGTCTCGGCGTCGCCGAAACCACCGTCGTCGTAAGCCAGACCGGTACTGGTACGGAAGTTGCCAACACCATCACAGCACTCGACGGCAGCTACAGCGTCGAAGTACCGGAAGGGACATATGACATCACGTTCACGCCTCCTACGGGCTCCGGCTACGAACGCCTCACCGACCGCGGCGAGCAGATCTCTACGAACAAGGTGATCAACATCGTGCTCGAGCCGGTCAGCGGGACCGTGACGTTTTCTGGTGTGTTGCGTGACGAGGGTGGTGTTCCGCTGCCAAACGATGAAGTCCTCTTTGATAGGGGAGGTTCGTTTTCAGTTACACGGACGGGGAGTGACGGGTCGTTCTCGATCTCGCTGCCGGCCGGAACGTACGAATTGTCGGTCCAGGGTTCGCGGCCCGTGGCATCGCATTCGCAGTACTTCATTTTCTACGGGGCTCAGGTCACTCTGACGAGCGACGTGAGCGAGAATCTGACGTTGCCGGTTCACGTGCTCACGGTCAAGGCGCTTGGGTCAACCGGGGAACCGCTAGCCGGGGTGGGCATCAAAGGAAACAGCCACGACCTGCCAATCGCGAACGGCGCCCTCGCGCCGGGGATCACCGCCACCGGTGGGTATATCGAAGAATCAGCCACCACCGGTGAAGATGGCACTGCGACTCTGTCGCTCCCCGACTTCACATCGCCCGTGGCGTTCGAAGCGATCCCGCCAGCCGGGACGACTCTTGTGCGCACCCCGATCGATGTCAGTGGGATCACCGAAGACGAGGCTCGAGAACTACAGCTGGCCAATGGTGTGACGTTTTCTGGTGTGTTGCGTGACGAGGGTGGTGTTCCGCTGCCAAACGATGAAGTCCTCTTTGATAGGGGAGGTTCGTTTTCAGTTACACGGACGGGGAGTGACGGGTCGTTCTCGATCTCGCTGCCGGCCGGAACGTACGAATTGTCGGTCCAGGGTTCGCGGCCCGTGGCATCGCATTCGCAGTACTTCATTTTCTACGGGGCTCAGGTCACTCTGACGAGCGACGTGAGCGAGAATCTGACGTTGCCGGTTCACGTGCTCACGGTCAAGGCGCTTGGGTCAACCGGGGAACCGCTAGCCGGGGTGGGCATCAAAGGAAACAGCCACGACCTGCCAATCGCGAACGGCGCCCTCGCGCCGGGGATCACCGCCACCGGTGGGTATATCGAAGAATCAGCCACCACCGGTGAAGATGGCACTGCGACTCTGTCGCTCCCCGACTTCACATCGCCCGTGGCGTTCGAAGCGATCCCGCCAGCCGGGACGACTCTTGTGCGCACCCCGATCGATGTCAGTGGGATCACCGAAGACGAGGCTCGAGAACTACAGCTGGCCAATGGTGTGACGTTTTCTGGTGTGTTGCGTGACGAGGGTGGTGTTCCGCTGCCAAACGATGAAGTCCTCTTTGATAGGGGAGGTTCGTTTTCAGTTACACGGACGGGGAGTGACGGGTCGTTCTCGATCTCGCTGCCGGCCGGAACGTACGAATTGTCGGTCCAGGGTTCGCGGCCCGTGGCATCGCATTCGCAGTACTTCATTTTCTACGGGGCTCAGGTCACTCTGACGAGCGACGTGAGCGAGAATCTGACGTTGCCGGTTCACGTGCTCACGGTCAAGGCGCTTGGGTCAACCGGGGAACCGCTAGCCGGGGTGGGCATCAAAGGAAACAGCCACGACCTGCCAATCGCGAACGGCGCCCTCGCGCCGGGGATCACCGCCACCGGTGGGTATATCGAAGAATCAGCCACCACCGGTGAAGATGGCACTGCGACTCTGTCGCTCCCCGACTTCACATCGCCCGTGGCGTTCGAAGCGATCCCGCCAGCCGGGACGCTCCTCGCGCGTGCATCGGTCAGCGTCACCAGCATCGCTAACGAGGAAACACGAATCCTCGCCTATCCCTATTTTGCGAAAGTACCGTCGGCAGGCGACAGTTCTGGCGCGGTGGAAGTGTCGAGTCCACCCGAAACGACGCTGTCCGCAGTCTCTGCCGAACCGGCGACTGGTCTGCCAGAAGGGGCGGTGGCAGTCATCGGCAGCCTGTCATATCAGGTTAGTCATGTCACTCCTGGAGGAAGTATCGAAGTGGTCATGCAACTTCCGCCTGGCAGTAACCCGACAAACGTATACAAGCTGATCAAAGGCTCGTATGTGAATGTAACCTCTATTGCGACGATTTCAGGGAACACGATCACGCTGCACCTGACTGACGGCGGCCTGGGCGATGAAGACGGCGAAGTAAACGGCGTGATTGTCGATCCGATTGTCCCCGTTCGGATTGAACCGCGTCCCGCGGTTACGGGCTTGAGCATTCATGAAGGCCCAGCGGCTGGTGGCACGTCGGTGAAGGTCACGGGCAACAACTTTGCGGGCGCCACCAAAGTCAAGTTTGGGACGACCGCCGTCACGGCGAGCTGCACCGCAATAGAATGCTCAGCGGTCTCCCCGGCGGGTTCGGGCACTGTGGACGTGACCGTGACAAACGCAGGGGGCACCAGCCTGAAAGGATCGGCTGACCATTTCAGCTATGTGCCTGCACCATTGATCACAAAAGTCACGCCGAATACAGGCCCCGGGGGAGGTGGTACCTCGGTCACGATCAAGGGCACGGGTTTCGTGCCTGGCGCGACTGTGGAGATCGGACAGGGCAGTGGCGCCGGGCCTACGGCGATCCCGGCTTCCAAAGTGGTCGTGGTCTCTGCGACCGAAATCACCGCGACCACTGGCGGCTCGGCGAAAGCCGGTACCTGGAACCTGTTCGTCATCGACTCGGGGGGAACCAGCCCCGCCAACACCGGTGACGACTACACCTATATCGGCGGTCCCACGGTCTCTTCGGTGAGTCCGGCGTCGGGGACGGTGAATGGGGGGACTCCGGTCACGATCAAGGGCACGGGTTTCGTGCCTGGCGCGACTGTGGAGATCGGACAGGGCAGTGGCGCTGGGCCTACGGCGATCCCGGCTTCCAAAGTGGTCGTGGTCTCTGCGACCGAAATCACCGCGACCACTGGCGGCTCGGCGAAAGCCGGTACCTGGAACCTGTTCGTCATCGACTCGGGGGGAACCAGCCCCGCCAACACCGGTGACGACTACACCTATATCGGCGGTCCCACGGTCTCTTCGGTGAGTCCGGCGTCGGGGACGGTGAATGGGGGGACTCCGGTCACGATCAAGGGCACGGGTTTCGTGCCTGGCGCGACTGTGGAGATCGGACAGGGCAGTGGCGCTGGGCCTACGGCGATCCCGGCTTCCAAAGTGGTCGTGGTCTCTGCGACCGAAATCACCGCGACCACTGGCGGCTCGGCGAAAGCCGGTACCTGGAACCTGTTCGTCATCGACTCGGGGGGAACCAGCCCCGCCAACACCGGTGACGACTACACCTATAAGTAAGTAGCTCGTGGTTCGTCAGCAACCATGGGTCGAGACGAGTTCTGCATGCGGAGGCGTGAGCTATGCACTACGCGATCTTCGACAGCACCGGTAACCTGGTCGAGTCCAGAAACGAACGGCCCTGTCGTCAAACCGGAAGTCTGGTCGCTTTTGGAGAAAGGGCTGGCGCTCGAAGGAGCGCGTAAGGGCACTGAACCGCTCGAAGGCTACAGTGTCTTCTATGAACCAAAAGGAGGCTTGGAAATACTTGCTGGCGCGCGACGTGCTCGGATGGGAGCCCCGGGTCGGGTTGCGCGAGGGACTGAAGCGCGCAAGCTTGCCGTCGCGGATCTCCCAGACGTGGACTGCCGGTGTAGATCGCGCCTTCGAGGTAGTCGATGTGCTCGAGCGTGATGCCGAGGATCATCTGAAAGCCCCGCGCCTTGGGAGCACCGGCGGCATTCGTCGGGTTCAACGAGTACGTCTCGAGCTTGACGTGGACGCCGAACGCCTCTGTGGCACGCGGCAGCAGCTGACCGTCCTGGGGCGGGGGTGTCTACCCATGAGATCGTTTGCAGGGGCAGTGCTTTCCCGTTTTGTTTTTTCAAGAACGTGGGGAACCCAGAAATCACAAACGGCAACGGGGGAGGGGTGGTTCTCTTTCCCGGGTCTTGGGCTCCTGGAAAATGCGCAGCTGGCGTGTCGTGACGGTGGGTAGGCCTCTGGGCTACAGCCCGGTCGTGACCGAGACTGTCGCGGTGCGGGTCTCCTTCCACGTGCGGCGTGCGGCGAAGCGCGGGTACGTGCGCTTCTATGGGACGGTCGCTCCGGCGGAGGTTGGCGCCCAGGTGGGTTTCCAATTGTTGCGGCCGGGGAAGTCGATCAATGAGGGTGGGACGATCGTCAAACCTGGCACGTCAACCGTGGGGCGTTTCAGGGCAGGATGCGCTTGCGTCACCGGGGTCTCTACCGTGCGCTGGTGAAGGTTTCAGATGGGGGGCATGTGTCGGATTACAGTGAGCCGATTCTAGTCCGCTAGACGATCTCCGGGCGGTTGATGGGGTGCTTGGGCCCCTGTCTGGTACGCAGGCCGGCGGACTCCGTTCCGACCGCAAAGCCGGTCGTTCCGGAGTCCTCTGGCCTGCGCTTCACTCGACGGGGCCCGTCACGCACGATCCGGGGCGGAGTCGCTAGCGGACGTGTCGGGAGCTCACGAGACTGCAGGATGAGGAGTGTTGGTGGCAATCGTTACTGGTGTAGTTGCGATTGCTGGGTGGGTTGTGAAACGGCTGCGACTAGTGGTGCGCGGGTGTGTCTTTGCGCTGGAAGAGCTTGCGCAGCCACTCGGGGAGGATCGGACCTGTTCCGCCGAGGCTGGGCAGTTTCGTGTGTCCGATATGCAGGGTGTCCGGTGTGCCGGTCTCGGTGGCGTCCGCGCGCCGGGGATCGGAGGCGGATGGCTGACCGACAGTGGAGTGCTCCATTGGTCTCATTGTAGTCTCCCTACCAGCTCGATCACGATCGCGAGCACCAGGAACGTCAGCGCCCGGTCGAACAGCGGGCCCTTACGGGCTAGGGCCTGTTCGTTTGAATGGACATCTTCCGCGAGGCCTTTGAAGAGTAGGTCTTCGAGCCTGAGATCGGATTGTGTGTCTCGAGCATCGTGTATCTCGGCGACGGATGGGCCGGTGTCCTCGGCTCCTGGCAGGCGCAGCGTTCGCACGGCCACGCTGAGCGATAGCCCGAGCATGGCCAGCGCGACGATCCAGAGCCCGTACGCACCTGAGGCGCCGACGATGATCGCGGCCACACCGGCGTCGACGGCTATTACGCCGAGTGCTCCACCGTCGAGCGCTGCGGATCGCGCTGTCTGCATCTGCAGCTGACTCTCGGCCAGCGAGCAGAGCCGGCCGGTGAGCATAGGCGCCGCCACATTCTCCTATCCGGCGACGGCGTCGCTCGTCTTCAACAACAGCCAGACCAATCAGCAGGCAGCGGGTCTACAGGCCGTGAGCGGCGGCAGTAGCAGCCAGCAAGCTCAGCAGAACACGAACCTCAAGCTCGTCCAGCTCGGCGACATGGCGGAAAAGACCGCGAGCCTGCTCGTGAAGGCGAAGACGGCAACCCCGCTCGCGCGGGGGCTGACCAAGGAAAAGGTGAGCGCGGACCTGAGCGTGAGCGCGCAGGCTGAATCGAACATCGTCGATGTCACCGTCACCACGACCTCGCCGGCGCTCGCGGCGGAAATCGCGAATACATACAGCAACCAGTTCGTCGCCGAGCAGCAGAACGCCAACCACACCTACTACGCCCACGCCCTGAAGCTCGTCGAAAAGCAGCTGAGGGCGCTCAGCCCGAAGGAACGGGCGGGTACTGCGGGGCTCGCGTTGCAGGATCGCGCGCAGTCGCTGGGGGTTCTAGCCGAACTGAAGAACAGCAACGTCCAGATCGCGCAGGCCGCGGCAGTCCCGACGTCGCCGTCCTCGCCGAAGGTCTCGAGGAACACAGTGCTCGGCGCTGTCTTGGGCTTGTTGCTTGGCCTGGGTCTTGCCTTCTTGCTCGAGCGCTTGGACCGGCGGATCAGGGAGCCGAAAGACCTCGAGGGTATCTATGGGTTGCCGTTGCTGGGTGTGGTTCCTGAGAGCGCTGCGCTTTCTCGTTCTGGGAGGAGTAAGAAGGGCACCAGGGAAGCGTTGCCGGCGAGCGAGGCTGAGGCGTTTCATTTGATCAGGGCGCATTTGCGCTACTTCAACGTGGATCGGGAGCTGCGGACGTTGTTGGTTGCGTCGGCGGCTCCGGGTGATGGGAAGACAACGGTCGCGCGGCATCTGGCCGCGGCGGCTGCCAGGATGGGCTCTACGGTGCTGCTCCTCGAGGCCGACCTGCGACGTCCGACGATCGCTCAGCAGCTTGATATTTCGTCGATACGGGGTGTGTCGGATGTGCTGATCGGCGCGGTGTCGCTGAGTGAAGCGACGCAGATGATCGACCTTGACCCGGCGTCTGGAGATGGCGGTGGGGGGCGGATGTTCGATGTGCTCGTGGCCGGTGCGGCGCTGCCGCCGAACCCGGGTGAGCTGATCGAGAGCCACGCGATGGAGACCCTGCTCGAGCAGGCGAAGGCTAAGTACGACCTGGTAGTGGTCGACACGCCGCCGCTCACAGCGGTGTCCGATGCCTTCCCGCTTCTGCGGAAGGTCGACGGTGTGATCATCGTCGGGCGCGTCGGACGCAACCGCCGGGATGTCGCGCAGCGCCTGCACGAGACGCTGACCGGCGCGGGCGCCCCGCTGCTGGGCGTGATCGCGAACGGCTTCAAGGCGCGGCGGAACGCCCCATACTCTTACGACTACAACTACTCATACACTCCCGAGAAGCAGCCAGCGGCGACGCCCGCCGACGCCTCGCCCAACGGCGCTGTCTCAGCCGGGCAGCCTGTGGCGAGGACCAAGGTCTAGCCGACGCAGCCAGGGACTCCGTACCGACCTAGACCGCTTCGCGGTGGCCGGTCGTCCCGGAGTCCCGTTGGCTGCTTAGCTGGAAACTGCAACTGCAACTGCAGGATGAGAATTGGGGAGTGGCAATCGTTACTGATGTAGTTGCGCTGCGTGAGCGTCACTGGCGGCGTGGAACTCGGTCACCCACTCGCGCGGCACGAACGATGGCCGATCGCGGCGGGCACCCAGGAGTTCGGCGATAGCGATCAGCCGGACCGCCAGCGAGAGGGCGAGCCCGTGACCAGCCGGGGACTCCGTCTCGACCTAGACCGCTTCGCGGTGGCCGGATGCGCTTGCGTCACCGGGGGCTCTACCGGGCGCTGGTGAAGGTTTCGGATGGTGGGCATGTTTCCAACTACAGCGAGCCGATCCTAGTCCGCTAGCGACTCCGTAGTTGATGGGGTGCTTGGGTCCCTGTCGGTCCTGAGCGCGACCTGGAACCCCGTCTCGGCCTAGACCGCTTCGCGGTGGGCCGGCCGTTCCGGGGTCCCTGGCCTGCGCTCCTCTCGACGGGCCCGTCACGCCCGATCCCTGGGGCGGAGTCGCTAGCGGACGTGTGGGGAGCTCAAAAAAACTGCAACAGCAAACGGCAACAGCTAGTGGCGTTGGCGGGGAAAGATAGTCCGGGGTTGTCTTGGCCCTCTCTTTATGGAATGGTGCGATACTGAGGATCTCGCCCATGCCCCCAGTGCCCCACCCACAAGGTGTCAATGTTGTAGTGCCTGACGACCAGGTCGCTGGGCACTACGCAAACGTCGTGGGCGTCTGGCACACTCCTCACGAGTTCGCCGTCGACTTTGCCGTCATCCAGCCTTTCGTCGGTGGTGCTCCGGGGTCTATGCAGGCGCGCGTGGTGACTAGGGTCCGAATCCCTCCAACAATCGTCTTCGATCTGCTCCGGGCCATCAACGACAACCTCGCTCAGTACGAAGAGACCTTCGGCGAGATCAAACGGCCTGAACCCGAGGCGTCGGACGAGCCATCAGACGAAGGAGAGGAGTGAGCCTGTGCCTGTACTTGACATAACCCCAATCAGCCCTCTGCCTTCTCCGCAACCGCTTCGGGAGCCTGGACCCATCGGAGGTGATTGGGCGATGAACCTATGGGCGAGTTCTGAGTCAGCGGCGGTCTCAGTCATGGAAAGTGGCTCATACGAAGTCGAGGTCCATGAGCCGACGTGGACGTTGGAGCGAGGCGAGACAGGCTGGACTGCATCTGATCGCGTCACTGGCATCTTTGGCTTTGGCCAGGCGCCAAACGACGCAATCATGGATCTCGTGCACGCGCTGAGAGAGCACCGCGATGTGCTCGAACGCCAGGCCGAGCTTTCGCCGGATCTGGAGGAGCAGCTCGCGTACCTCCGGCGCTCCTGAGCGGCGCTAGATGCCGACTCGACCCGCCGCCGATGTTGCCCGTGCACTAGAAGCGAAGGGCATGGAGTGCGACGAGGGGCATCACCATATGTTCCGAAAGACAGTCGACGGAGTGACACGGCTCGTCACGCGGATCTCGCACAACGCGACCGAGATCAACGACGATCTGGGGAAACGTATGGGCAACCAACTCTGCCTCCAGCTCAGAGAGTTTTGGGGGTTGGTTGATTGCCCCTTGAGCGAGGAGGATTGGGACGCTTTGGTAGCCGAGCGGTGCCGCGACGGACGCAATCCTTTCCTGGGCTACTAACACGGGACCAATCACATCTTCACCATGCCGAAGGTTCTGCTCTCGGTCTGATCGGAGTCGTCGCCAATCCCGGACAGGGTTCGGTAATCCGTTCTTGATCGAGGGGAATCTCTTCGGGGCGGGTGGGCGAACCGCGAGATGATTTTTTGCAGGGTCAGTACTTTCCCGTTTTGTTTTTTCAAGAACGTGGGGAACCCAGAAATCACAAACGGGCAACGGGGGAGGGGTGGCTTCTCGTTCCCGGGTCTTTTCGCTCTTGGAAATGCGCGGCTGCGTGTCGTGACCTCCGGTAAGGCCTCTGGTCTGCAGCCGGTTATCACGGAGACTGTCGCGGTGCGGGTCTCCTTCCACGTGTCTCGTGCGAGGCGGAGGTATCTCGCTTCTATGGGACCGTTGCCCCGGTGGACCCTGGCGGCCAGGTGGGCTTTCAGCTGCTGCAGCCGGGGAAGTCCGTGAACGAGGGTGGCACGGTCGTCAGGTCTGGGACGTCAACCGTAGGGCGTTTCAGCGGCAGGATGCGCTTGCGTCACCGCGGTCTCTACCGGGCGCTGGTGAGGGTCTCGGATGGTGGGCATGTGTCGGACTACAGCGAGCCGATCCTAGTCCGCTAACGACTCCATAGTTTGGGGGTTGGTGAAGTGCCCCGGCCCCGTCTAACGCAGGCCTGCGGACTCCGTTCCGACCGCAAAGCCGGTCGGAACGGAGTCCTCCGGCCTGCGCTCCTCTCGACGGGGACCGTCACATCCGATTCTGGGCGGGGTCGCTAGCGGACGTGTCGGGAGCTGTTAACTGCAACAACTAGGATTGTGGTTGCTGGGGACCGGGGTAGCGGCAGTTAGTGCGCGGTTAACCCGCCTTCCCACCCCCACCCTAAGCAACGCAGCCAGGGACTCCGTACCGACCTAGACCGCTTCGCGGTGGCGGGTCGTTCCGGAGTCCCGTTGGCTGCTTAGCTGGAAACTGCAACTGCAACTGCAACTGCAACTGCAGGATGAGGATTGGGGAGTGAGCCATCCTGGGTTTGACGGAGACCGTTTTTGTAGGTTCCCAACATTCAGTTGGTGGGTGTGATTGGCCCGTCTTTCACAGCGTAGAGTTCCTCGATCTCTCGTGGCGGCCGGTCGTGGAGGGCTTGGTGTAGGCGGGTGTTGTTGAACCAGGCGACGTACTCAACGACGGCGAGCTCGAGCTGTGATCTGCTGGTCCAGACGCGGTCGGCGATGAGCTCGGTCTTGAAGCTGTCGACGAAGCTCTCGGCGCGGGCGTTGTCATAGGCATCACCGACCGACCCGATCGAGCCGAGGACCCTGTGATCCTCAAGCGTCTGGGTGTAGTCGATCGAGGTGTATTGGCTGCCGGCGTCGCTGTGATGGACCAGCTCGACATCAGCGCCTGGTGCTCGCTGGTGCAGTGCCATTCTCAATGCATCGAGGACGAGCGTCGTGCGCATGTGTGGCGCGAACTGCCAGCCGACGATCTTGCGGCTGTAGGCGTCGATCACGAAGCTGAAGAACACCAGGCCCTCCCAGCAGCGCAGATAGGTGAAGTCAGCGAACCACAGCTCATCTGGCCGGGAGGCCTCGAACTCGCGCTGCACCAGATCGGGGCTGCGCATCGCCGAGGGATCTGCCCGGGTTGTGCGCCATGGCTTGCCGCGACGCTTGGCGCCCTGCAGCCCGTTCTCACGCATCAGGCGCTCCACACGGCTGCGCCCGACCTGCTCGCCGGAGCGCAGCAGCGCCTTCCACATCCGCCGTGAGCCATAAGCGGAGTAGTTGCGCGCGTGTAGCTCTGCGATCACGCCGAGTAGCCGCTCATCCTCCCGGGCCCTGGCTGAGCGTTGCCCGGTGGCGCGCTGATAGTAGGCGGACGCCGACACGCCCAAGGTCTCACAGATCGGCTCGACCCCGAAACGCTCGCGGTGCTCCTCGATGAACGCGCTCACTTCGGACGGTGTGGATCGAGCTCGCCCGCGAAAAACACGCTGGCAGCCTTCAGGATCTCGTTAGCCCGGCGCAGCTGGGAGACCTCCCGGCGAAGCGCCTTAATCTCCTCCCGCTCCTGGCTGGTCAAGACGTCTTTGCGCTGGCCCTCATCAGCTTCGACCTGCCGCACGTGTTTGCGCAGCGTCTCAGACTCGATGCCCAGATCTCTCGCGATGTGCGCGATCGGGCGCCCTGACTCGAACACGAGGCGCGCCCCGCGGTCCAGCAGCTCCTGTGAATACTTCCTCGCTCTTGGCATGCTCGGTGACTTCTCCCTCCGCCAGGGAAAACCTGGCATCAAAGTCTCCGTCAAACCCAGGATGGCTCAGTCGTTCCGGAGTCCCGTTGGCTGCTTAGCTAGAACTGCAACAACTAGGATTGTTGGTGGAGACCGCGTTGGTGGTCCAGTTAGTGTGCGCTTAACCCGCCTTCCCGCCCCCACCCTAAGCGTTGCTTAGGATGGGAAAGGATACGCTGCGCTTGGGATGGTTTAGTGGGGTGGGGGACTTCGGTCGGCTACGGGTAGCGGCCATGCAGGCGCTTGTGGGCCCGCTCGTAGACGGTGCGGGTTTTGTCATTGGTGGGGTGACGCTCGCCAAAGGCCATCATGTTCCAGGCGAGACTGCCGTCGGGTTTCTGGATCAGCTGGAACACGAATCCATGGGGCGCCTGTGAAGCGCCCTCCTTGCCGAGCGGTATGTAGAGCTTGCGGCAGCCGGGCAGTTTGGTTCCGTCTGGGCCATCGGCCTTGCAGCGCTTCCAGTCGAGCTTCGCCGTATCGGCTTCGATTGTCTTGCGGGCGCTCTGCGCCTGAGCGCGGGCTCGCGAACGATGGTCGTAGCGCTCGACCTCCTCTTCCCACTCGACCGAGCCGAACTCGATCGAAACGGGTGGCAGACCGCCCGCCGGGGGATCTGGCACGTTAGCCCTCGTCGTCGTGAGGAACGCCGGCCGAGAGACGCTCGAAATCCGCCGCCGAGGCGGGCTTGGTTCCCCGCTGAGCGTGCAGCTCCGCCGCAGGGGTGATCGGCGGCTCGAGTGTCACGCCGCCCTCACGATCCGGGACTACCTCGTAGCGGCGCCCCGCGATCTCCACGAGCTCACCAACCGTCAAATCAAGCCTCTTCACCACAGTCGCCATGAACCAATGGTAGCCATTCGAGGCCTAGGCCGGGGGCGAGGATGGGTGCGCGAGTCGCTCGATCTCTATGTTCTTTACCTCATTGCAGCAGCCGGGCGAGTTCGGCGCGGCCTCTCTCCTCTGTCGTCGGTGGTCTGATCGGGAGGGACTCGCCGAGCCGACGGAACCGCGCTTGGTTGCGCAAGACCTGAGCGATCTCGGCACCGAGGAGGACGGTGGCGCGCACGGCGACTTTTGCCTGTGCGTGTCCGGGCACCAGACCTTCGTGGGCGACGTCGTTACGGAGCAGATAGCACTCCGACACCCAATCGTCGACAACTTTCCCCTCTCCACCCAAGGCCACGAGCCTCGGACGAAGGTGATCTTTCAGGAGGTTCTGGAAGCCGCCGCCAAGTTTCTTGTCGATGGTCTCTTGGCGCTCGTGCTCCGCGTGCCAGAACGTGCGCAGCGACACCGCTACGAGAACCTCCACCGCAGTACCGGTAGACAACACAGCCTGATCCGTGTGCCCATCATGCAAGTCTCGACGGGCACGCTGGACGTGCTCGATAAAAAGCCGGAAGGGCGAACTGCCGCTTGTCATCCCCTCGAAGAGAAACGACGCCGTTTCCACGACTCCAGGACGGCTTACGAAGTCACTACGCCAGTCTTCAAAATCATATAGCTGGAGTGCCGTAAGCAGGGCCTGCCGAGGAACCTGTCCTTCGGAGACCCCGTCGTCGATGATGACCGGTACGTGTGACGGAAGATCCGTCCGTCTTAGCGCGCCTACATCCGGGGCCGCGGAGATAAACCCCAGGCAGGTGAGGAAGCGATCTAACGTTCTAAACGCCTCCTCGAAGCGTCGCGTGAGCCACGACTCCGTCACCTTTATGTGTCTTGCGCGGGTCGGATGTAACACGGTGACGGCCGCGACCGTCGCCTTACCTATACCGTCCCGGCAGGCCGATGGAAGGTCATCTTGAAGTTGCAGCCCATCGAAGAAGTCACCGAAAGCCTCCAGCGCTGTGCGCACCGAAGGGGGCTTCGCCCCATCCTGACTCCGCAGGACGATACGGATGCGGAATGGCGCTTTGGTAGGCCTTCCCCGGACAACGAGCTCGGTGTGGCCGCCATCGACTCCGAGATCCAGCGGTAGCTCGAACAAGAAGGTCACCCCCACGAGCCGCGTTTGAGCTTCAGCCATGGCTCGAGGCTACAGGACCACAAATGTCCATCCGTTCCTTGTCGAGACCGGCCTCTCCGGGACGGGTGCGGTGAACAGCGAGATCTTTTTTGCAGGGTCAGTGCTTTCCGTTTTGTTTTTTCAAGAACGTGGGGAACCCTGAAATCACAAACGGCAACGGGGGAGGGGTGGTTCTCTTTCCCGGGTCTTGGGCTCCTGGAAAATGCGCAGCTGGCGTGTCGTCACCGTAGGTAAGCCGTTGGTCTACAGCCCGGTCGTGACGGAGACTGTCGCTGTGCGGGTCAGCTTCCACGTTCGCCGTGCTCACCGGCGCGGTTACGTGCGCTTCTATGGGACTGTTGTCCCGGCGGACCCTGGCGCGCAGGTGGGCTTTCAGTTGTTGCTCCCGGACATGCCGGTCAATGAGGGTGGGACGATCGTCAAACCTGGCACGTCGACCGTGGGGCGTTCAGGGCTGTCGTGCGCCTGCGCCACCGTGTCCTCTCTACCGTGCGCTGGTGAAGGTTTCGGATGGGGGGCATGTGTCGAACTACAGCGAGCCGATCCTGGTCCGCTAGCGACTCCGGGGCGTTTCGTTCACAGGACCCCGTCTGGTACGCAGGCCGGCGGACTCCGGCCCGACCGCAAAGCCGGTCGTTCCGAAGTCCTCTGGCCTGCGCTTCACTCGACGGGGCCCGTCATGCCCGATCCGGGGTGGAGTCGCTGGTGGACGTGTCGGGAGCTGTTAACTGCAACAACTAGGATTGTGGTTGGTGGGGACCGCGTTAGTGGCAATAGTGGTCGTGTTGCCCGCCTTCCCGCCCCCACCCTAAGAGTGCCTATCAAAATGAACTTTGTAGGTGTTTGTGGCAGATGAGGGCGCAGCCGATGGTGAGGAAGGCTTCGTGGATGTCGTCGCGGCGGTCGTAGCGGCGCTCGAGGCGCCGGTTGGCGTGTAGCCAGGAGATCGTTCGCTCCACCACCCAGCGTTCTTTGCCGAGCCCGGAGCCGTGGCCAGTGCCGCGTTTGGCGATTCGGGGTGTGATGCCACGCTCTCGCAGCGCGTTGCGGTGAGCACGGCTGTCGTAGGCACGATCGGCGAGCAGTGCCTTCGGCCTGAACTTGCCGTAGCGGCCGGTCGGCGGCACGCGATCGACCAGCGGGATCAGCTCGGTGATGTCGTTGCGGTTGCCGGCCGTCAACGTCACCGCCAGGGGAATGCCCTGGCCCTCGCAGATCACGTGGTGCTTGGAGCCCGCCCGGCGACGGTCGACCGGCGAGGGACCGGTCTTTGCGCCCCCCCTTTGGCCCGAACATGCGAGCTGTCCACCGCCGCTCTGGACCAGTCGAGCTGCTCCGCGTCCTGCAACTCGTCCAAGAGCACCTGGTGCAGGCGTTCCCACACGCCAGCTTCGTTCCAGTCGTGCAACCGCCGCCAACAGGTCATCCCCGACCCACACCCCATCTCTTGGGGCAGATGCTCCCACGGGATCCCCGTTTTCAAGACGAACAGGATGCCCGTCAACGCCGCCCGATCGGGCACCCGCTTGCGACCCGGATACCGATACCGCCGCTGCACAACAGGCAAAAGCGGCTCGATCCGCTCCCACAACCCATCACTGACCAAAGGTTTCGCCATAGACACCGTCTACGACAACAGCACCCCAAAACCTCTTTCTGTTAGGCGCTCTAAGCAACGCAGCCAGGGACTCCGTACCGACCGACGCAGCCTGGGACTCCGTTCCGGCCTAGACCGCTTCGCGGTGGCCGGCCGTTCCGGAGTCCCGTTGGCTGCTTAGCTCAAAACGGCAGGATGAGGAGTGGGGTGGCAATCGTTACTGGTGTAGTTGCGATTGCTTGGTGGTTGGAACGGCAAGATGAGGGGTGTGTGGGAATTAGTAGGTATTAGTCATGAGCTGTATGCTCGACTGGCTAACCCTGCGGGGCGTTTGTGGGGAAAACTGCAACACCTAGGTGGCGCAGGACGTAAGAGGGGCTGAGCGTTGCAAGGGGGCTTAGATGCCCGCCTTCCCGCCCCCACCCTAAGCGTTGCTTAGGATGGGAAAGGATACGCGGCGCTTGGGATGGTTTAGACGGCCGCGAGCACGGGGTCGTGGCACGGTCTAGGATCCGTCCCGCTATAAGCCTTGACTTCTTAGAAGGTGAGGGTTATAGTGCTCTGGTGTGGGAGATCGAACTGACCGAGCAGGCCGAGAGATGGCTGCTGGACGAACTCGATGTCACGGGACGCAGGCAGATCGTCCCGGCCATCGACGAGCTGGAGAAGGTCGGGCCGACCCTCGGGCGGCCGCTCGTCGACCGGATCAAAGCGAGCCGCCATCACAACATGAAGGAGCTGCGATCGACCGGCGGGCACGTGCGCATCCTCTTTGCCTTCGACCCCGAGCGCAAAGCCATCCTCCTGATCGGAGGCGATAAGACCGGTCAGTGGGAGAGCTGGTACAGCAAGAACATTCCGATAGCCGACGATCTCTACGATGAACATTTGGAGAACCTCTGATGACCAAGACAAAGCTGAAGACCACCCCCTGGAAGGAGATCCGCAAGCGGGCCGTGAAGCCTGAGGATGAGCCGTATATCGCTCGCAATCGCGAGGTCCTCGAGGCCGAGCTGCGACTCGCCGCGGTACGTAAGAAGCGCAAAAAGAGCCAGGCGACCGTCGCGAAGAAGCTCGCCGTCTCCCAGTCCAACATCTCCCAGTTCGAGCGCGGTGGGGACCCCAAGCTCTCCACGGTCGCGAGCTACATCGACGCGCTCGGCGGCAAGCTCGAGATCCTCGCTGTATTCGACGACGAGACGATCACGATCTAGCTCCTTCCTGCGAAAACCCTACACGCGTCGGGTCAATTCGGGGTCTTCCCAAGGCCGGTCGTGTTTGGTGCCCCGTTCTTCATCGGGGCAACCTCTTCGGGACGGGTGGTTGTAACACGGTGACGGCTGCGACCGTCGCCTTACCTATACCGTCCCGGCAGGCCGATGGAAGGTCATCTTGAAGTTGCAGCCCATCGAAGAAGTCACCGAAAGCCTCCAGCGCTGTGTGCACCGAAGGGGGCTTCGCCCCATCCTGACTCCGCAGGACGATATGGATGCGGAATGGCGCTTTGGTAGGCCTTCCCCGGACAACGAGCTCGGTGTGGCCGCCATCGACTCCGAGATCCAGCGGTAGCTCGAACAAGAAGGTCACCCCCACGAGCCGCGTTTGAGCTTCAGCCATGGCTCGAGGCTACAGGACCACAAATGTCCATCCGTTCTTTGTCGAGACCGACCTCTCCGGGACGGGCGCGGCGAAACACGAGATTGTTTGCAGGGGCAGTGCTTTCCCGTTTTGTTTTTTCAAGAAGGTGGGGAACCCAGAAATCACAAACGGCAACGGGGGAGGGGTGGTTTCTCGTTCCCATTCCTTGGGCTCTTGGAAAATGCGCAGCTGCGTGTCGTCACGGTGGGTAAGCCCAGATGACTTCCTGGCCACCGGTGACTAGCGGACGTGTCTACGCAATGAGGCTGGGATCGTGGACTGGTAGGAATGTTGGTTGCGTGGAACGAACTATGGCGACCGCTGCGTCGCGCACGGTCAGACGATCATCCTCGATTTCTGGCTGTTTCCCTAGCGAGTTCTCCCGCAGGCAGAAGTAGACGTCGCGGAAGATGTTCTGCGCTAGTGAGCCGCGCGGAATGAGCCGCAGCTCGGCCCTGGCCACTTCGAGAGGACGATTGGTAGGCATCGTTACTGATGTAGTTGCGCTGCGTGAGCGTCACTGGCGGCGTGGAACTCGGTCACCCACTCGCGCGGCACGAACGATGGCCGATCGCGGCGGGCACCCAGGAGTTCGGCGATAGCGATCAGCCGGACCGCCAGCGAGAGGGCGAGCCCGTGACCAGCCGGGGGGCGCATGAGGAGATCGGAGCCGTCGGGAAACACGAGCGCGACCGGGCGCCGTTCCTCGATCGCACTCGCGATGCCCTTCGAGGTATGACTAGCGTCAGACGGGATCAGTATGGTCCTATTCGGGTAGCGCTCGTCGTTGGTGGGATCGATCGCGATCTGGGTCAACAGCTCGAATGCAGCGTCTGTCGACGGGGTGTTGGAGTTGACGGCTAGCTTCTCCATGATTCGATGATCGCCTCCGAATTGGCTTTCAAGTGCGCGATTGCCGCGGCTATCGCCGCATTCACAGGACCCGGATGGAACGTGTCGGGGGGCTGCTTGCCCTCTGATCGAGTGTAGCGGTGCATGTGGCGAACTACAGCGAGCCGATATTGGTGAGGTAGGGGTCTTTGTCGGGTCTGAGCGCGGCCTGGAACCCCGTCTCGGCCTAGACCGCTTCGCGGTGGCCGGCCGTTCCGGGGTCCCTGGCCTGCGCTCGCCTCGATGGGGCCCCCTGCGTCCCATCCGGGGCGGGGTCGCTGTAGACCTTGTTTGAGCTCAAAAAAACTGCAAGATGAGGAGTGTTTTCTCCTTCGGAAGTGTGGCCGTTGGAGGAGAAAGGCGGGGGGAAGTGCGGCGGCGGTGGATGCTCAGCTGTGCTTCTCGATGAGCTTGAGTTTCTCGACGGGGACGACGGGAAAGTCCAGCGCGACACCGCGGTCGTCGGAGATCTCGACTTCCTTGTGGTCCCCATAGTCGCTGACGACGGTGCCCTCGGTCCCGGGAGGCCAGGCGCCGGTCGCGTCGGAGTAGTTGGTCTTATCGATCGCGTCGGTGAAGGCGACGACGTCGATTTCGCCGATTGTGTGCTTGACGCGTGTGGCCATAGTCCCTCCAGTCTAGCTGTCGATGTAGGCGCTTACAAGGCGCGGCGGGGCACCGGGTTCGTCGAACTGCCAGACGGTCCTGACATCAACGATGCGACTGCTCTTCTCGCCCAGCCCGCGGACGGGGATCATGACGACACACTTGATTCCCCAGGGAGCGTTGTCGATGACTTCGCTGACGGGGACCAGCTGGATGCCGGTGTAGATCGCGCCTTCGAGGTAGTCGATGTGCTCGAGGGTGATCCCGAGGATCTGCTCGAAGCCGCGGGCCTTCGGTCCGCCGTCCTTGTGGTTGATGTCCAGGGAGTAGGTCTCGAGCTTGACGCGGACACCGAACGCCTCTGCGGCGCGCGGAAGGAGCTGACCCACCTGGGGAGGCCAGGGCGGTCCGGAGCTCATCGATACACGCTGATCGAACTCATAGCAGACACCCTAATCACGGCTTGGGATGCTTTTTAAGCGACAGCGAAGGACGGGCGGTGTGGGCCACGGGATTGTTTGCGGGTCAATGCTTTCCCGTTTTGTTTTTTCAAGAATGTGGGGAACCCAGAGATAACAAACGCAACGGGGGGGTTTGAAGTGCCCGGGCCCTGTCTGGTAGGCAGGCCTGGGAACTCCGTTCCGACCGCAAGCCGGTCGTTCCGAAGTCCCTAGGCCTACGCTCGGCTCGACAGGGCCCGTCATGCCCGATCCGGGGGAGGAGAAAGGCGGGGGGACTGCAAGAAGACCATTGCCGTGGCTGGGGAGGATGGGGGTCGGTACAATCGGTGCTATGACAGCGAAAGAGCTAGTCTTGGAGGAGGCACCTACCTGGACTGAGGAGCAAGCCGAGCGCGCCCTACGGGCAGCCCACCGCGACGTTGAGGAGAAGCCCGGCGACATCATTGACGACTGGGGCAACCTGTCGGCGATGAAGCGGAGGTCCTCGGCCCGGCTGATGAAACGGCTGGACGAGGAAGAAATCGCCGAGTTCGGTGAGACGATTGCCGAAGCCTGGGGATACGAGAAGAAGAATGCGCCGTGAGGCGTGGTGAGGTTTGGTGGTACGAGGAACCTGAGGACACACACCCGGCTTTGATCATCAGCCGCGACGGGGTGGTGGGCTACAATGAGGGTCATGAGTGCAGCGAAGCCCAAGGTCCAGGCTAGGCCAAAGGCGGCTCCATCACAGGAGAAGCGGCCGGATCTTGTGCGCGGGTTCACTGGCACTGAGCAGGAGCGTGCCGAGAAGCGCAACCAGTTCGCCAAGAAGCATCGCGAGACGCTGCGTCGCCTGGGCAAGTAGTCCTTGACCCTCCGCACCCCGACGTTCGGCGACTTCTGCGACGTCGCAGCTGACGTTCTAGGCACTACGCCCGAGCAGATCTCACGCCTTCCAAACGTCGGTCTCGCTGAGTCAGCCCTTGCTGCGCCCCATGCCGGGTTCGGAGACGTAGAGCTCTACCCAACCATCCTCGAGAAGGCAGCAGTCCTTCTAGAACGGCTTGCACGCAACCACCCGCTGCCAGACGGCAACAAGCGCACCGCCTTCTTCCTGACTGGACTCTTCTTGGAGGAAAACGGACTACTGCTCCCCGATGCGATGCCTGACCTCGACGTGACTATGGTTGAGCGGATCGCGGCAGGTGAGGTCTCCCAGGATGAGATCGTTACTTGGCTATCGGAGCGCACCGCCAGCCTGCCGAGCTGATCGGAGTGGACACCTAACCCGGTCGTCTTCGGCAACCCGTTCTCCATCGAGACCGACCTGTCCGGGACGGGGGTTGTGGGCCATCAGATTGTATTGCAGGGCAGTTCGTTCCCGTTTTGTTTTTTCAAGAAAGTGGGGAACTCAAAAATCACAGACTCAACGGGGAGGGGTGGTTTCTCGTTCGGAAGTGTTGCCGTTGGAGGAGAAAGGCGAGGGGAACGGCGACCGCGGGGCGGCCTGCCGTTTACTCGTGCTCAGCTGTACTTCGTGATGAGCTTCAGCCGGTCCTCGGTGACGGAGACCATGTCGAGCATCTGCCCGTAGTTGGCGTCGTCGGAGATCTCGATCAGCTTGTGCTGGTCGTGCTCGGCGACGACGGTGCCTCTGGTTCCGGCGGGCCAAGCGCCGGTCGAGTCGGACCAGTCGGTCTTCTCGACGGCGTCGATCAGCTCAACGTAGTCGTTCTCGTGGATGGCTTGCTTGACGGACGTGGTCATGGTTGCTCCACTTTAGGGCTTGGGGAGGGCGGTTACAAGGCGCGGCGGGTCGCCCGGGGCGCTGATAATCCAGACGGTCCTGACGGTGACGACGCGGTCGGCCTTGGCGCCGATTCCTCGGACCTGGATGTCGACGACGTAGTTGACGCCGTGGGGTGGGTTGTCGCGGATCTTGGTGACGGGCGTGTCGAGGGTGCGGGCCAGGATCTGGGCTTCGAGGTAGTCGATCGCGTCGATCGTGATGCCGAGGATCAGCTCAAAGCCGCGGGCCTTTGGAGCGCCGGGCTTGTTCGTGGTGTTCAGCGAGTACGTTTCGAGCTTGTATCGCACACCAAACGCCTCGGCGGCACGCGGCAACAGTTGGGGGGGCCAGGGTGGGCCGGAGCTCATTGCGGTTCGCTGGTGGAACTCATAGCAGGCACCCTAGTCACGGCTTGGGATGCTTCTGCGGCGACGCTGAAGGTGCCGCTGTCGGTTCGGATCGTGGCTGCCGTACCACTGACCACTTGTAAAGATTTAGACAAACAGAGGGCGACTGGGGTTAGATCTCGTGTTTGCTGGGTAGGTAGTTATCCATCGTCGGCCGTAGCCCCGCAGATCGCGGGCTTTGCCGGCTCGGGCCAGGGTAGGCCAAACCACGCAAGGAGGTCGGTCAAAAAAGCAGGAGGTTTCATGCGTTCCTCGGCCCGCCCGCGCCGCCACGTCCCGCAACTTTGGTTTTTCCTGATGAGGCCCATCTTTCGCTACAGCGCCACACGTGACGCGTTTGTGCTGCGCCTCGTCGGGAGCTCCACCGGCCCCGTGCTGCGCCCCGGCCGCTGGCGCTGAGCACTCGGCTCAGCTGTGCTTCGTGACGAGCTCGAGGTCGTCTACGGGCACGGTGAGGAAGTCGAGTGTGGCGACGGCGAACGGCAACGGCAAGCGGCAACGGCAAGATGAGGAGTGTTTTCTCCTTCGGAAGTGTGGCCGGTGGAGGAGAAAGGCGGGGGGGACTGCGCTACTTGGCGCGAAGCTCGTCGCTGTGGTGGAGCACCACGACGGTGCAGCCGGCCACGCATATGAGCACGATCGCCCACAGGGGTGCGCCGATGATCAGGGCGCCTACCGCGACGATGGCCATCACCCACGACACGATGAAGTCGTAGCGGTCGTAGAGGTCGAAGCCGTTCATGACACGACCCTAGCAACGAAGACAAAGAACATCAACAGGCCCAAGGGCATCCCGACGAGGAAGCCGATTCCCAGCCAGCGATTGATTCGTCTCGACAAGGCCTCCGGCCTGCCGGGGATGAACACCGCGACGGCCGCGGGCAGCCCCGAGCAGAGCATCGTAAAGCCGCCCAGGACGGTCGCCCAAGCCAGCAGCCCGTTGGCTGCTTAGTAACCGTCCGAAAACTTGTTAGGGGTGTTGGAGTTGGTGGCGGCGTCGGTACCAGAGCAGGGCGCAGGCGAGTTGGATGAGGCCGAGGTAGTTGACGGGATTCTTGTCGTAGCGGATCAGCAGCGCGCGGCACTTCTGCAGCCAGGCGATGGTCCGCTCGACCACCCACCGGCGAGCGGGGTGGATCTTGCGGCCCCAGCCGTCGAGCTTCTCCTCGCCAATCCTGCGGATATGCGCGACATACCCGCCGGCGGCGCAGGCGGCTCGTCCGGTTGGATTGTCATAGCCCTTGTCCAGGCAGAGGTTCTGGACATGCTTCTCGGGGTCCGGGCGTGCAATCACGACCGCGTCGATCGTTTGCGCCAAGAGCTTCGTGTCGTTGACGTTGGCGCCGGCGATCACAACGCCGAGCGGTCCGCCGTGCTGCTCGACGAGCACGCTCTTCTTGGTACCCATCTTGGCTCTATCAGTGGGGTTTGGGCCTCTCGCGTCACCGTCGTGGCGGCTCTTGCCCATCACGCCATCCGCGGCCTGCCACTCCCAGCGCACACCGTCGAGCTCCTCGCACTCCCTGACCAGATACGCCCAGATCTCCTCCAGCACACCATCCGCGGCGAAGCGCTGAAACCAGCCATGAACAGTCGAAGAGGCACCAAAGCGCTCCGGCAGCTGACTCCACTGACAGCCCGAGCGCAACCGGTGGATGATCCCGTCCAGCACCAGCCGCAAATCGGCTCTGGGACGACCAGTCGGCGCTGGTGGATAGAAGCAGTCGAGGATCGCCTCGACCTCCTCCCAGAGATCGTCAGGCAACTCCCAGATCGTCGGCAGCGGGCAGGCAGGGGTAATCTCAGCAGCTGGCAAGGCACGCTCCTTTCGCGAGGTTTGGCGTGCCTTGCCGCTTCAATCCAGGACTACATAACCCTGCCTACAAGAGTTTTCGGACAGTCACTTAGCTGGATGTGTAGTTAATAAAAGGTATTAGTCATTAGCTGTATGCTCGACTGACTAATACTTCATGCGTTAATTGTTGAAAACGGCAGCGACTAGTGGCGTAGGACCGTGAGGGGGAGCTGAGCGGTTAGGGTCGCGAGGGGCTTAGGAACCCGCCTTCCCGCCCCCACCCTAAGAGCGCCTATCAAAATGAGTGTTGGAGTTGTTGGTGGCAGATGAGGGCGGCACCGATGGTGAGGAACGCTTCGTGGATGTCGGCGCGCCGGTCGTAGCGGCGGTCCAGGCGGCGTTGGCGGTGTAGCCAGGAGATGGTGCGCTCGACGACCCACCGTTCTTTGCCGAGCCCGGAGCCGTTTTCAGTGTTGCGTTTGGCGATCCTGGGCGTGATGCCGCGCTCTTTGAGAGCCTGGCGGTGGCGGCGGCTGTCGTATGCGCGGTCGGCGAGCAGCGTGTTGGGGCGGAACTTGCCGTAGCGTCCGGCCGGCGGGACTCTGTCCACGAGCGCCAGCAGCTCGGTGATGTCGTTGCGGTTCCCGGCGGTCAGGGTCACGGCCAGGGGGATGCCCTGCCCGTCGCAGATCAGGTGGTGCTTTGAGCCCGGCCGGCGCCTGTCGACGGGCGAGGGGCCTGTCTTTTCGCCCCCCCTTTTGCCCGCACATGCGAGCTGTCAACGACCGCGCGGGACCAGTCGAGCTGACCGGCGTCCTGCAGCTCGTCCAAGAGCGTCTGGTGCAAGCGTTCCCAGACCCCCGCTTCGTTCCAGTCCCGAAGCCGGCGCCAGCACGTCATTCCCGACCCGCACCCCATCTCCTGCGGCAGATCCTCCCACGGGATACCGGTCTTCAAAACGAACAAGATGCCCGTCAGCACCTCCCGATCGGCCACACGCTTGCGACCCGGATACCTGAACCGTCGCTCGACCACGGGAAGCAACGGCTCGACACGCTCCCACAACCCATCACTGACCAAAGGTTTCGCCATAGACACCGTCTACGACAACAGCACCCCAAAACCTCTTTCTGTTAGGCGCTCTAAGCGTTGCTTAGGATGGGAAAGGATACGCCTGGCTTGGGATGGAAGAGTGGGGTGGGGCGGATAGCTCTGAGTTCGCGGGGGCGGGCGCTACACTTTCGTTATGGCATCCGAACCCCATGTGACGCTTTCTGGCGACATCACCGGCGAGTACGTAGTTAAGGACAGGCGCCCCGACGGCGAACTGAGGCTCGTGCCGGACCAATATCCGGCGACCGTGCCGAAGTACGGTGGCCGGCGAGCGACGCCCGAGGAGTTCGAGCAGCACCTGGGGGATCTGCCCACCGACGACGAGGGCTGAACCGTGGCCGGCAAGCCCGGATCCCGCGCCAGCTATCGGGTCGAGTTCGACGACACCCCGTTCGCGGAAGATCTCGCCCACACCAGCCCCGCAGGACAAAAAGCGGCCGAGCAGAAGCGAGCGGAGGCCGAACGTGACGGGCAAGCCACTGACGAGCTCCTCGGTTGCAGCAGAGAAGGCCGCGACGGCACCAGCCTCCCCGGTTGTGTCAAGGCCTATGTCCCCTGGCCCACCGGACGCTGGGGGATGGTCTTTGAATTCCGGTTCGATGAGGACCACCGGCCCTACCTGGCATTTTTGGCCTTCGGCGTACGCCACCACCCACCCGGTTCCCACGCCCCGACCGTGTACGAAGTGGCCTCCCGGCGCCTGAACGCTTAGGTTGCCAATCCGTTCTTCATCAAGACCGACCTCTCCCAGGACGAGGGCATCTTCCCGCCCCCATCCTAAGAGCGCCTAACAGAAAGAGGTTTTGGGGTGCTGTTGTCGTAGACGGTGTCTATGGCGAAACCTTTGGTCAGTGATGGGTTGTGGGAGCGGATCGAGCCGCTTTTGCCTGTTGTGCAGCGGCGGTATCGGTATCCGGGTCGCAAGCGGGTGCCCGATCGGGCGGCGTTGACGGGCATCCTGTTCGTCTTGAAAACGGGGATCCCGTGGGAGCATCTGCCCCAAGAGATGGGGTGTGGGTCGGGGATGACCTGTTGGCGGCGGTTGCACGACTGGAACGAAGCTGGCGTGTGGGAACGCCTGCACCAGGTGCTCTTGGACGAGTTGCAGGACGCGGAGCAGCTCGACTGGTCCAGAGCGGCGGTGGACAGCTCGCATGTTCGGGCCAAAGGGGGGGCGCAAAGACCGGTCCCTCGCCGGTCGACCGTCGCCGGGCGGGCTCCAAGCACCACGTGATCTGCGAGGGCCAGGGCATTCCCCTGGCGGTGACGTTGACGGCCGGCAACCGCAACGACATCACCGAGCTGATCCCGCTGGTCGATCGCGTGCCGCCGACCGGCCGCTACGGCAAGTTCAGGCCGAAGGCACTGCTCGCCGATCGTGCCTACGACAGCCGTGCTCACCGCAACGCGCTGCGAGAGCGTGGCATCACACCCCGAATCGCCAAACGCGGCACTGGCCACGGCTCCGGGCTCGGCAAAGAACGCTGGGTGGTGGAGCGAACGATCTCCTGGCTACACGCCAACCGGCGCCTCGAGCGCCGCTACGACCGCCGCGACGACATCCACGAAGCCTTCCTCACCATCGGCTGCGCCCTCATCTGCCACAAACACCTACAAAGTTCATTTTGATAGGCACTCTTAGGATGGGAAAGGATACGCGGCGCTTGGGATGGTTTAGTGGGGTGGGGTGATTCCGTGACCGATCGGAGATTGGTCAGCAGTTTCGCCGGATTGAAGATCTCCTCCCCCGGGCGCTAAGATGCGGGGCATGGCACACGCACTCAAGACCAAGTCCCCGGCTGAGCTTGAAGTGGAGCGGCGGCGAGCAGCGGCTGAAAGGATGCTGGGGCTGTTTGCCGATGTTGCGCCGGGCCGTAGCTTGGTAGACGAGCTGATCGCCAACCGTCGCGCCGAAGCGCGAGCCGAAGGCCGGGAGGACGCAGAAGTCGACGCCGAGGTCAAGCTCATACGCTGAGCGGGGCACGGCGAACCGCGAGATCTTTTTTTGCAGGGTCGGTTCTTTCCCGTTTTGTTTTTTCAAGAACGTGGGGAACCCAGAAATCACAAACGGCAACGGGGGAAGGGTGGTTTCTCGTTCCCCGTATTGGGGCGGTAGTATTAGGGGGGTGAGAGTCTAGAGCTGTATGCTCGACTGACTGACCCTGCGGGGCGTTTGTGGGGAAAACTGCAACACCTAGGTGGCGGAGGACGTAAGAGGGGCTGAGGGTTGCAAGGGGCGCTTAGGAACCCGCCTTCCCCGCCCCCACCCTAAGTGTTGCTTAGGGTGGGAAAGGATACGCCGCGCTTGGGATGGAATGGCAGCGGCGCAGGCTAGGACTTCGTCCGGTCTAGTTCGCTTCGCGGGGGCCGGTCGTTTGTTGGCTTCCAGCCCGATTCGGTAGTCTTGTCCCGCGTAATCGGTGGGCATGGGTTCGAACACACGGAGGATCTGATGACGGCACGGACAGCGGTTGTGAGTACTCGTCCGGGGGCGATCGCGGCAGCAGTACTTGCTCTGCTCTGCCTCCCGAGCATGGCCGCCGCCAGCGTCTCGCCGCTGCCGCGCTCGGACTACACCGTCCGCGCGGTGTGCGCGAGGGCAGCTCGCGGGCGGGGCGGGTGCCTGGCACTGCAGCTCGTGCCGCGAACCGCCGCGGCTCGTGCCCGCAAGCACCCGCTCGGACTCACGCGCAGCGCGCCGTTGACGGCGCCTTCGCCGGGCGCGGGGGCGTTTGGTTTGCGACCACAGGATCTGCACACCGCCTACCAGCTACCGACCAGCGCATCCTCCGCGCAGACCGTGGCGCTGGTCGACGCCTACAACGACCCGACCGCCGAAGCGGACCTGAAAGGGTACTCCGAAGAATTTGGCCTCCCCGAATGCACGACGGGCAACGGCTGCTTCAAGCAGGTCAACCAGAACGGCGAAGCCGGCAACCTGCCGTTCCCCAAGACCACAGCAGAACTCGAAGCGGCGCGGAAAGGGACGCGGTTCAAACGCGAAGAGGCCGCGGAAGCGACCGGGTGGGGCCTGGAGATATCGCTCGACATCGAGATCGCCCACGCGACGTGCGAGAGCTGCCATGTGCTGCTGGTCGAGAGCAACGAACCGAGCTACGAAGACCTCGAAAAGGCCGAGAAGAGCGCGGCCGTTCTCGGCGCGGGCGAGATCTCGAACTCCTGGGCCGGCCCCGAGGCGGGTGAGACTCCTGAACTGGAGAGCGCGAGCCCGTTCAACCACAAGGGCATCGTGATCACGGCGGCCGCCGGCGACGACGGCTACCTCAACTGGGATGCGGAAAGCGCTTCCGAAAGGGGCTACGCCAACTTCCCGGCGTCCTCTCCGCACGTGGTCGCGGTGGGCGGCACGCGCCTGAGCCTTGGGACTGGCAGCGCGTGGGCGGGCGAGACGGTGTGGAACGGCGACCACGCGACCGGCGGCGGCTGCAGCGTCGTGTTCACCGCGCAGCCGTGGCAGCAGAGCCTCGCCGACTGGTCGACGGTCGGGTGCGAAAGCAAACGCGCCGTCGCCGACGTCGCCGCCGACGCTGACCCCTACACCGGGGTCGCCGTCCACGACACGAGCCCGGAATGCGAATACCGCTACGAAGAAGCCAAAGTCAAACACGTGCTCTACTGGTGCACGATCGGCGGCACGAGCGTCGCCTCTCCGTTGATCGCCTCGACCTTCGCGCTCGCCGGAGGAGCCAACGGTGTGGAATATCCCGCCAAGACACTCTATGAAAACCAGGTGAAATCCCCCGGATCGCTTCACGACGTTACCACTGGGTCAAACGGGGAATGCACGAAACCCTTCTCTGAAACAGGTCTCTCGGGCTGCACGACTGCCGAAGAGGCCAAAAGCTGCGCCTCCAAAGCCATCTGCGTTGCGGGGACTGGCTACGACGGGCCCACCGGACTCGGGACGCCCGACGGGATCACCGCGTTCAAGCCACTTCCGAATCCTCCCACGGTCTCTTCGGTCAGTCCTGCCTCGGGATCGGTGAACGGGGGAACTCCTATCAAAATCACTGGTACCGGCTTCGTCGCTGGTGCGACTGTGGAGATCGGGCAGGGCGGTGGCGCCGGGCCCACGGCGATCCCGGCGTCCAAAGTGGTTGTGGTCTCTCCGACTGAAATCACCGCCACGACTGGCGGCCCGGCGAAAGCCGGTACCTTCAACCTGTTTGTCATCGACTCAGGGGGAACCAGTCTCGGCAACAACGCCGGTGACGACTACACCTATATCGGCGGTCCTACGGTTTCTTCGGTGAGTCCGGCGTCGGGATCGGTGAATGGGGGGACTCCGATCAAAATTACTGGTACTGGGTTTGTGCCTGGTGCGGCTGTGGAGATCGGGCAGGGCGGTGGCGCCGGGCCGACGGCGATCCTGGCGTCCAAAGTGGTTGTGGTCTCTTCGACTGAAATCACCGCCACGACGGGCGGTCCGGCCAAACCCGGTACCTGGAATCTATTTGTCATCGACTCGGGGGGAACCAGCCTCGCCAACACCGGTGACGATTACACCTATACGCCCTAGTGAGACCACACTGCGGCCAGGGCGACCACGTCCTTAACGTTGGGGGGCGGGACGATACCTTCATCACACCGAAGGTCCGTTCTCGGTTCTTGGCTATTTGCGTTTGGAGTCTCGGGTGACTGCCTGAGTCATCCGTCCACCCACGGCCAGCGCCGCCTCGGGGGAGTCGAACACGACTTCCAGCCGCAGCTTCCGGCCATGCAGGGTGCGGACGCCCACCTCGACCCCCAGCGCGTCGCCCCATACCCTGGCGACGTTCATAACGAGATGGTCCTTCGCTTGCTCCGCGTCCCGCTCCTGCGCTTTCTCCCAATCTGACCCAACCTCTTCGGGACCCGCCCCCGACTCGTTGCTCTCACGGACACGGCGTTCGAGCTCATGCACTGACCATCCTTCCTGCACCGCCCTACGAGCCATCTGCGAGCGCATCTCGAGATCCTTTGCCATCAGCAGCGCCAATCCATGACCCCATCTCAGCTCGCCACGCTCCAAGAGCTCGAGGATCTCTGTGGATAGGTTGAGCAGGCGCATCAGGTTCGCCACCGCGACGCGGCTGCGTCCCACGCGCCGTGCGACCTGCTCCTGTGTCAGGCCGAGCTCCTTCACCAGCGTCTGGCAGGCGCGCGCCTCCTCGACCGGATTGAGGTCCTCGCGCGCCATGTTCTCGATCAGCCCAACCTCCAGCGCCGCGAGATCGTCATACCTGAATACCAGCGCTGGGATCGTCTCCAAGTCCGCGAGCTTGGCTGCGCGCCAGCGCCGCTCTCCCGCGACCAGCTTGTACCTGCCGTCCTTCAGGGGACGCACCAGCACCGGTTGCAGAACCCCCCGCTCGCCTATAGAGCCCGCCAGCGCCTGGAGCGTCTCCTCGTCGAGGTAGCGACGCGGCTGGGCGAGGTTCGGCTCAATCAGATCAACCGGCAGGTCTCGCAGCTCCTGTGCCGGGAATGCTCTCCTCATACCCTCAGCAGCCATGGGATCATCATCCACAAGCCCACCTCCTTGTATTCGCCCACCCTTGTAAAGCGTACTCCGCGTCGGCGATCCCGCCCCGGCCTTCACGCTCCCGGATGCCGCGGGCGCAATGCACGAGCCCGGTGGGGCGCCAGCAACGGTAGTGGTATTCACGTGCAATCACTGTCCCTACGCGCTGGCGTGGCACGAGCGGATCGTTGCGGTGGCACGCGACTACGCCGGCCTGGGAGTACCGGTGCTGGCAATTAATTCAAACGACTCTGAGCGCTACCCGCGCGACTCGCTGCAGGCGATGCGTGCTCGTGTAGAGCAGGGGGAGTTCGAGGGCGTCCCCTATCTGCGCGACGAGTCCCAGGACGTGGCTCGCGCTTATGGCGCGAAGACGACACCGGATGTGTTCGTGCTCGATGGTGGCTGGCTGCTGCGCTACCGCGGCGCCCCGGACGCTGACTACGAAGACCCGACACAGAACGCCGCTTTCTTACGCGCTGCCTTGGACGCGGTGCCCGGCGGTCACGACCCCGATCCGTCGCAGACGCCACCGGTCGGCTGCTCGATCAAGTGGAAGGCCTGACCGCACCGCATCTTTCGGCTGGTTCGAGACCAGCGGCCCAAGCCCGCATGTCTAAGAAGTTCTCAAAAGAGTTTTAGACGCGCTGGTTGGTGGGGTCTTGGGGGTCTAGCGTGTGGTCTAAAATTTGCTTGAGATCCTTTTAGAAGCGTTGAGACCGTCCTGGGATGAATCCGGAAAGCAACCCCTATATACCTGCTGCTGGTTCGCGGCCGCCCGTGTTGGCTGGCCGTGAGGACGAACTGGATACCTTCACGGTCGCCTTGGGCCGGCTGGGGAAAGGGATCCACGCCCGTAGCATGATTCTCGACGGGGTCAGGGGTGTCGGGAAGACCGTTCTTTTGCGTGAGTTCAATTACATCGCGCGTGAGCAGGGCTGGGTCACCTCGGGTGTGGTTGAGTGCGATGAGGGCGAGCAGCTGCCGCGTATCGTTGCCAAGCTCTGCCATCGCGCGCTGCGCGATCTGGATAAGCGTTGGAAGGCTGGGGAGGCGATGCGGCGCGCCTTTGGTGTTCTGAAGGCGTTCACGTTTTCGCTGGATGAGGGCGGCAGGTGGCGTTTCAATATTGACTTCGATGCGATCAAGGGGGTTGCCGATTCTGGGGACCCGGAGGTGGATATCGTCGAGCTGCTCGGCGAGGTTGGTAAGGCCGCGAGCGAGCACGGCGAAGGCGTGCTGTTGCTGCTCGACGAGATGCAATTCCTCAGCAAGGCTGATCTTGGCCTGCTGTCGAAGGCGATGCATCAGATCAGCCAGGAAGTGTTGCCTGTGCTGATAGCGGGTGCTGGTCTTCCCCAGCTACCGTTGATGCTCAAGGAGGACAAGCTCTACGCCGAGCGCCTATTCACCTTCCGCACGATCGATAGCCTCTCGCGAGCGCAGGCAGCGAAGGCGCTCACCGTTCCCGCAACCCGCGAGAACGTCTCCTATGCGCCTGACGCTCTTCGCTACATCCTGGAGCAGTCCCAGGGCTACCCGTACTTCCTGCAACAGTGGGGAGAGGCCGTATGGAACGAGGCCGAGAAGAGTCCGATCGGCATGCAGGATGCGCTCACTGCGCATGAGCTCGTGACCGACGAACTCGACCGGCGATTCTTCAGAGACCGCTACGACACCGCCACCGAAGCCGAGCGCATCTACATGGCAGCAATGGCAGACCTCGGGCCGGGCAGCCACAGCTCCTCAGACATCGCCGCGCGTATGGGCCTCACCGTCAAAACCGCCTCGGTTCGTCGCGACGGGCTGCTCAAGAAGGGACTCATCTACAGCCGGGTTGACACCGAGCTCGACTTTACAGTCCCACAGTTCGCGGCCTTCATCGAGCGGATCCACCCATTCGACGCGGCACAACGGCCCCGACGCGGACGTCCACCCCGCAAAAGCTGACCCGCTCGCGCGCTGGGCCGATGATTGCTTTTCGCGCAATGCGATACCGACGCTAGTTGACGTGGCTGGCAGCGCCTAGCTTCGATTGGCCGCTTCAGGATGCTTCGAGATCACAAGGCGTAGGGCGCCTTGGAAGTCCTCCTGCTCGCGCAGGTCGGCTTCAAGGCACGGCGGAACGCTCCGTACTCTTACGACTACAACTATTTCTACACGCCGGACAAGCAGCTGCCGGCGACGCCCGTCGCTGACGCCTCGCCCAACGGTGCTGCCTCAGCCGACGAGCCAGCCCCGACGGCCAAGGCCTAGCTGCGCCTCGACGCCTCGGCTATTTGCGTTTGGAGTCTCGGGTGACTGCCTGAGTGATGCGTTCGCCTAGGGCGAGTGCTCCTTCGGGGGTGTCGAATAGGAGCTCGACTCGTAGTTTGTGGTGGGGGCGGGAAGGCGGGCTTCTAAGCCTCCAGCGCCCACCTAAACCCGCCCACCCTGCTCTCCACTCACGACAATCCTATGTGTTGCCGTTTTCAACAATTAACGTTTGAAGTATTAGTCAGTCGAGCATACAGCTCAGCACCCCTACTCACCTAATCAGCACCGGTCCGTTCCCGTTTTGGGCCTTTCAAGAATGTTGGCATCGCCAAAGATCACGCCCGCTGGCATTTCGCTGCGCTCGCCCCACGGGCTCGCTCCGCGAAACACCAGCGGAACCCGGGTCCTGCGTCTGCACCTGCGTTGATCTCGACATGAGCCTCCTTTTGACTCATGCCTACACAGTTCGTCGGACACTCCCGCCCGTGGCCTTGTTTTCCTTACCACTGGACACCGAGGGCCATGTGCCTAGGCCCCTTGTGCTGGGGTGTAAGTTGGGTGTGTTTTTGGGTCGCATCCGCGCAGGCCGTGGTGTATCCAAAGGCTGCAACCGCGATCCAGACGGTGGGCGACAAGGGCTATGACGGCTTCGTGCTCGCGCTCGTGGGCGAGTAGCGCAGCAGAGGAAGCGCGTCAGGCTGACGAGCGGCTCCTGGACTCGCCGGGCCTAGTGCTTCTTGCGGTGCCGGTGACCCTTCGTGGCAGCGGTCTTTTTGAGCGTGAGGCGCTTGACGAACACGCGCGGAACGCCCGCGCGAAGCACGGCGCTGGGCAGGACCATGTCGATGCGCACGACCAGCGTGACGCTCGAGCGCCTGCCAGCGAGCTTGGCTAGCGCGGCGCGGTTGAGACGCAGATGGAGCTTGAGCTTCCCAGCGGCCACGTTGCGCTGCACCACGTAGCCGATCGCCTTGATCGATCTCGTCCGCTTGCGCTTGGATTTCGCGGCTGCCACGAATGCTGAGCCTTTGGCGTTCTTGAGGATTTCCTTCTGGGTCTGAGCCTGTTCTTTGAGCATCTTGTCGAGTGCTTCGAGCGTCGTTTGCATGTCCGCCTTGAGCTTCTGACCCTCGAGCTGCGCAGCGGGGCTGGCGCTGTCCAGCAGTTCGTTCATGTGTTCGAGCACCTTCGCGACATCGGCGTTCATGACCATCACGTCTTTGAGGTTCTGGCCGGCGGTTTCGTTGACGATCTTGCCGATGCCGTCGAGCAGCCCGAGCTCCATGACCGATTCGGGGTCGAGCCCGGCCGGGAGTTTCGGGAAGACGAGAGGCGCGCCTCCGGGCGAGGGGTTGACGCCCTGGGCGGTGGCTTCCACGGTCGTCCCGTTGGTGGGGACGGTCGTTTCGATGCCCACTTCGTTGGGGTACTGCCCGGACGCCCCCGTTGGGGTTTCGAAGTTCGATTCGTTCACGCCGGTCCCGAGGAACTGAGTGTGCCCCACGCTTCCGGTGTGCGTGGAGTCCCCGCCGTATGTGGCCGTGATCGACGGCAGACCGCTTTCGGCGGTCTGATAGACCAGCGAGCAATTCGACACCGTGGGTGAGGACGGATTAACCGTGAGCGAGCATTTGGCGCCGCTTGAGAAGCCGCCGCTGGTGGTCGTGAAGGTGACCGTGCCGGTGGGCCCGGTGGGGTTGAGTGCGGAGCCGTCGCCCACCGATGCCACGCACATGTTCTGCGAGGTGGCGAATTCGTAGTTGCAGACGATGCTCGTGCCGGTGGGGTGTTTGCTGGCTTTTTCGGCTTCTTCTTTTTCTTTGGCTTCTTTGGCTTTTTTCGCCGCTTCTTCTTCTCCGCTCGTGCCGCCGCCGCACGGGAAGCCGGCGATGCGGTTGCCGAACGTGGGGTCGTTGACGCGGCCGTAGCTGTCGCTGAAGGTGCCCGTCAGCTTGGTCCCTTCGGGGTTCGACGTGAGGACGGCATCAGAGGTGTAGCCCGACTGCACGGTGTGGAATTTCACCGTGTTGCCGGAGATCGTCCCCGTAATCGAGTAGATCGGCGAGCAGGCGTCGCTGAAGCCCTTACCGGTGAGGGCGCCGGTGCCGAAGTCCTCGGTTTCGAGGACGTACTTCTGCGGGAACTGCGGATGGGCTTCGCATTCGGCGAGCGTGCCGCTGACGCAGGCGGCGGCCTCGTAGGTGCCGCGCACGTCGATTGGCGCGCCCGCCGCCTCGCCCACTGCCGCCGAGAGGAGGATCCCCGCGACCGCGGCGCTCAGAACGAGAACCTCAAACCGTACCCTCCACACCCGTGCGAACACACCGCGTCCTCTCCTGGAATCAAGTTTGCGTGAGCATCCTACACACGGAGCGCCTTCCGCAGTGCTGGGTGAGTGTAGGGACGTGTTTTTGACCGATCAAAGGTCGGCCAGCATCCGCGCAGGCCATGGCGTATCCAAAGGCCGTAGGCGCGGAGCCTCCATGCTCCGCCTCCGGGGTATTCCGGATGCCGCTTTAGAGTGCCTATCAAAATGAACTTTGTAGGTGTTTGTGGCAGATGAGGGCGCAGCCGATGGTGAGGAAGGCTTCGTGGATGTCGTCGCGGCGGTCGTAGCGGCGCTCGAGGCGCCGGTTGGCGTGTAGCCAGGAGATCGTTCGCTCCACCACCCAGCGTTCTTTGCCGAGCCCGGAGCCGTGGCCAGTGCCGCGTTTGGCGATTCGGGGTGTGATGCCACGCTCTCGCAGCGCGTTGCGGTGAGCACGGCTGTCGTAGGCACGATCGGCGAGCAGTGCCTTCGGCCTGAACTTGCCGTAGCGGCCGGTCGGCGGCACGCGATCGACCAGCGGGATCAGCTCGGTGATGTCGTTGCGGTTGCCGGCCGTCAACGTCACCGCCAGGGGAATGCCCTGGCCCTCGCAGATCACGTGGTGCTTGGAGCCCGCCCGGCGACGGTCGACCGGCGAGGGACCGGTCTTTGCGCCCCCCCTTTGGCCCGAACATGCGAGCTGTCCACCGCCGCTCTGGACCAGTCGAGCTGCTCCGCGTCCTGCAACTCGTCCAAGAGCACCTGGTGCAGGCGTTCCCACACGCCAGCTTCGTTCCAGTCGTGCAACCGCCGCCAACAGGTCATCCCCGACCCACACCCCATCTCTTGGGGCAGATGCTCCCACGGGATCCCCGTTTTCAAGACGAACAGGATGCCCGTCAACGCCGCCCGATCGGGCACCCGCTTGCGACCCGGATACCGATACCGCCGCTGCACAACAGGCAAAAGCGGCTCGATCCGCTCCCACAACCCATCACTGACCAAAGGTTTCGCCATAGACACCGTCTACGACAACAGCACCCCAAAACCTCTTTCTGTTAGGCGCTCTTAGGCCGGTATGCGAGACGACTCAGGGACCTGGTGCTCAGAGGCCCGTTCATACAGCGTCTCGGGAACTCCCTAATGTCCGCCCGGAAGACCTCAGGTCACTTCTTGCGCTTGTGCTTGGCGGGGACGATCTTGATCGTCTTGGTGCTCTGGACCGTGTGACCGCCGATCTTCTCCGACAGCAGCAGCGAGACCTTCAGGCGACCGTGGTGGGCGGCGAAGACTTTCCGGCCGGTCTTCGTCAGGTGCAGCGTCAGCTTCTGCGTACCGCCTTTACGGAGCGTGAAGGTGCCTTTGGCGAGGATCAGCGGCTTTGGCTTCTTCTTGCTCTTGCGTGCGGCCGAGGCTGTTGGAACCGTGATCGTGATCGTGACCGTGCACGGCCCGGAGCAGGTGATCGTGACCGTCACCGTGGTGCTGGTGCTGGTGGCGCCTTCGCCGGCTTTGGGGCCTTGGGCGGGGGGCCCGACGGTCAGCACCTCCGAGCCGCAGGCGCTCGCGCTCGGGAAGTTGTTGGCGTCCCCGCTGTAAGCGGCCTTCCAGTAGTAGGCGCCGGGGACGAGTGCCGCGGTGACCGGAGCGGACGCGGCCGGCTTGCCGACGGTGACCGTCTCGGAGCTGGTCGAGACCGCGCTGCCGGTGCAGCTGCTGTTGGTGTACAGGCCGTAGGCGACGGTCCCAGTCGCCGTCGCGGCGTGGGCGCCGGTGAGGATCGCCTGGTCGGTCTCGCCGACGGTGCCGGCGGGGATCGGGATGTTCGCGCCGGTGGTCGTGCCCGACGTCTGCGAGGTCGTCACCGTCACCGTAGTCGGCGGGGGTGGGGGCGGTTTAGGCGCGGGTATTGCGCTGAGGTCAGCGACCTCGAGACCTCCGGCGTCCTTGAACGTGAGCCAACCCTGACCATCGGCGGCCACCGCCAGGCGTGGAATTTCGGAATAGGCGAAGCCGATCGCCGCGATGTTGCGTTCGCCGTGGAACGTCTGGCCTGCGTCGGTCGATTCCCACAGACGCATGACGTAGTTCCCTTCGCTGTCGATGACCGGCTCAGCCACATACAGATATCCCGTTTCGGGGTTCTCGTAGATGTCGCCCGAGTTGAACAGGGTACTCGCGCTCGTGGGGATGGTCGCGATCATGACCGGCGCTTCGAATGTGTGGGTTGTTTCGTTGAACTTGCGCACATCTATCGCCGAGGGCTGAGCTTCGGTCGATTCTCCCGTGGCGATATCGGTGGAGAGCATGAACAACCCCTTCGGACCGCCGGCCAAGCGCGGCACGTACCCGTCACTGACCTTGAAAGGCCCTTCCCATCCGGCTTCTACGCCGTCGGCGCTGCCGTTGTTTGCGTACCGGTAGAAGAAGACTTCGTACGGATTCGAGAGGTTGTAGTAGGCCTCGACCTCGGGGTTGATCAGCTGGTGGGTTGTCGGGTCCGTAACACTTTTTGTGAGGTAGCCGAGCGTCGAGCTGGCGACGCCACCCGCGCCGGGATTTGCAAAGGTGAAGGAGGTCGTTCCCGAGATGATCTCGTTGGCGGTGAAGCCGAACCCGAGCCCGTAGTTGTTGGCGGCGATGCCGAAGTAATCTTCCGTCGGGCCGGCGCCGGGCAGGGGACTTGGATCGAGCAGCACGTCGCCGACACCGGTCTTATCCGGGTAACCCCCGGGGCTGGGGCCCACCTTTGCGGAGGAAAACGTCGCGCCGCCGTCGGTCGAGGTCCAGATCAACGTGTCGTTCCTCACGTAGCGAGGTCCGACGACATAGACCACCCCGGAGTGGGAGCCAAGCACCGGGAACGGCTGGACGATTTCTTCAAAGGTGCCCGCCGGCAACGGGAGGGCGATCGGAGCGGTACAGGTCCCGCCACGCGGAATCTTGCAGAACAGCACGACATTCGGTTCAGAGGGGCTGGCGGCCGGGTGATCCCAGGCCACATAGCCGGTTCCGCTCGATTCGGTGACGATCGGACCGGTCGTGTCCGCATGAGAGTCGAGCGTGAACAGGTTGTTCGCCTGCGCGGCAGCCGGCAGCGCCACCGCGAACAAGACGCCGAGCAGCCCCACCGCCAGCCTACGCGTTAGCATCACGCCTCCCGCAAGGCACGCGCCTCTCAACGTCCTAGATGAGCTCGTAGTGCCAGTGCTCGTGCCACGCATGCCAAACCTCCTTGCGCGATGCCACTAAGCCATCACGACTCGCCGTTGCCGTTGCCGTCGCCGAGCCGCACAGACTACCCGGTCGGAGGGCCGCCTTGGCTGAGCTCGGGCGAAGCGGAGATCTTCTCTCGCAGTTCGGCCAGTTCGGCGTCGATGATGGTTTTGGTTGTCTGCGTGACATACCAGAGGTCGAGCAGGCTCGCGACTGAGACGACCACGCCGTCGGTTTCTTCCGCCTCGAGCAGCGCGTCTGCCGCAACGTCCGACAGTTCTGGAGAGCGTTGCGACTGCCAGATGATGGTGTGCGAGTCGGCGAGGACCCTCACGCCGAACCGACGTCTTCGCGAGCGAGCTGGCTGGCGCGCTCAAAGTCCTCCCACGTCACCTCTGGGAAGTCGGGCAGCGATCCGGCGAAGCTGCCGCCCACTCTGCTCACAGGCGTCTCCACCACACGCAGGTGCGTGCCGGGGCCGACGCCTAGACGTTTCAGCTGATCGGCGGGAATGCTCCCGTCGGGGGCGACGACCAGCTCGTGGTCGATGTTCTCGTTTGCCGCAGTCATGACATCAAGTTTAGCCCACCCCCAAGTCCGCAGCAAACCACACTCCTCATCTTGCAGTTTCCATCTGAGCAGGCCACGGGACTCCCGGATGAACAACGCTCTCAGGAACTACACCTAGACCGGAACGGAGTTCCAGGCTGCGTCGCTCACGGCGTGACCCCGAATTCTTTTTCACTCACTTCCTCCAACCCACCGAGGACCGTGGATGCGAAGTAGGGGGCTTTGCCGAGCCGGCCGCCCGTCACCGAGGCATCAACACCGGAGGCTTCCCCGCCGCCACCGCCGCTGACAGAGGAGCCTTCACCCGTGGCCTTGTTTTCCTTACCGCCACCGACCGAGGAGTTCTCCGCACTGGCCTGGTTGCCCACCCCGCCGAGGACCGAGGCGAAGTAGCCGGCGTAGATGGGGTTGGTGCAGACGGCGTTGACGGAGGGGGTTCCGCTGCCTGCGAGGTTTGAGCAGCCGCCGCTGACGGTGGCGTAGTTGGTGGTCGTCTTGTTGGAGAAGCCGCCGTTGATCGTGGTCTCAGACCCTGAACCGTTGATCACCTGCAGGTTCACCCCGGAGAACTGGATGGTCGGCTGTTTATCGATCCCCACATTCTTGAAAATGCCAAAACGGGAAAGAATTGACCCTGCAAAAAGATCCCGTGATTCGGGCGCCCGTCCCGGAGAGACCGGTCTCGATGAAGAACAGGTTGCCAAACACGAGAGGATTGGGCGTAACGACGATCTGAACCGAGAGCGGCACCTAGACGCTCTGCTCAGCCATCCGAAGCAACACTCATCCTTCCTCGTGTGGACGACAAGCCGGCAGCCGGCGAGGCGAGAGACCCAAGTGGCACTCGTGTGGTGCTCCCGGCCGAGGTATGGCGGGAGAAGGTCACGAGAGACCATCCCGAGATGGCTCCCTACCTCAATGCGGTCCTTCTCACGGTGACTCGCCCCGACCACACAGCACCCGACCCAAGTTATGAGGATCGCACCCGGTATTACGCCCGCAATGCCGGTCCCAGCCGCTGGCTGCTGGTCGTCGTAAGCTATGAGCAGACGCCTGCGCGGATCGTTTCCGCGTTTGCTAACCGGAAGGACCCCAGATCATGGAGCGCGTGAACATCACGATCGGGCCACTGAGCTTCGATCACGCCGACTACGACGCTGAGAACGATGTCCTCTACCTGCACGTAGGCGAGCCGCAGACAGGCGAGGGCGAGGAGACCCCGGAGGGCCACGTCGTCCGGTACACCCCAGGGACAAAGCAGATCGTCGGGTTGACCGTAATGGGCCCCCGCCACATCCTCGCACGCGACGGACACCTCACCGTCACGATCCCTGAGACAGTCGAAACGACCGCCGACGACCTCGCCCCCGCACTCGCGGCCGTCTAACGCATCCCGAACCCACCCAGCAATCGCCACTGCATCAGTAACGATTGCCACCACACCCCTCATCTTGCAGTTCCAGCTAAGCAGCCACGGACCACCCCCCGTCCGCTGAACCGACCCCCCTCACGGCGTAACCCCGAATTCTTTTTCGGTTACTTCCTCCAGCCCGCCGAGAACAGTGGATGCGAAGTAGGGGGCTTTGCCGAGCCGGCCGCCCGTCACCGAGGCAACTGCGCCGGAGGCTTCCCCGCCGCCACCGCCGCTGATCGAGGACCCTTCACCCGTGGCCTTGTTTTCTTTACGGCCGGACTGGATCGAAGTCTGCGAGCGGATCGTCGTCGTTCATGTTCTGTTTCGGTATCCTCGTAGCTCCTTTCTCGTTGGTCTCGAGATCGGTCTAGAAAGCGGTCGTCAGGCAGGGCAACGTCTAGCTGGCGGTGATGTAGCCGCTCATGTAGCCCGGGTGCTGCATCGCCCATTCGTCGCATACGAAGGTGCAAAACCAAAGAAATGTTCCCGGCTGCTTTACGAGCAACGTGTAGGTGTGAGTGCCGGGCATCACGATGATCTTGACGCCTGCTTCCGGCGATGTGATGCTGTGAGGCACGGTATCGGTGTTGTCGATCCGCAGCTCCTGGGGCTGGCCCGCGCGGACGGTGAATTCGGTGGTGGTGAAGGCATCGTGCTTTTCGCCTTCCGGACCGCGCTTGTATTCCGCGATGACCGACAGATCGACCAGCTTTGCCACCGGCGGTAGCGCGGCGGCCTGCGCAGCGGCGATCTGGGATGCCGCGCGTGCTTCGTCTCTTTCGCTGCTCTGGACCAGCGCGACCATCGACATCAGCACTGCGGCCAGGATCCCCACACCCGCGAGCGCCTTCAGCCCGAACTTCCTGGCGGCCGCGTCACCGAATTCGTGCCGGTATCTCGCCTCGGTGTCCTTGTCTGGCTCCTGCGCGGCGGAGCCGGGCTCGAAGACGAGATGACGAACGGGCACGGCGAACCGCTCACGCACGAGACCCGCGAGCCGCGGCTCGAGCCCGCTCGCGGCGCGCTCGGAGCGAGTGGAGACGATGACTTCATCCGGCGCGAAGGTGGCGAAGGTGTCCTCGATCGCCTGGAGGGGGTCTGCCTCTGAGATCTCGCCCGCAACGAAGAGGCCGTGGTCGCCGGCGCGGTCGAGGGCCGTCTTCAGGCGGACGCGCGCCTGGTTCAAGAGACCGTCGACGGCGCCGGTCAAGCGGGCTCCGGGGGAGATCAGCGCGGGCACGAGCAGGAGCACGTGCGTGCACGGCACGCAGGCCAGCCTCTCGACCTCGCTGAGGAGCGCCTCCTCGCTGAGCGTGTCGTTGGCGACGATGAGGACGCGGCGCTCCGCCGCTGAGCCCAGGTGCGGGGGGGCCATCTTCACCGGCAGCTCGAGGCCGCGGAGCTTGCGCATGCGCAGCTGCGCCATGCGCACAGCGAGAGCGCCTAGTACGACCGCAAGCACAACGAGAGCGAGCCACGCCGGGCCGAGCGCCGCGGCGAGCACGATTGGGAGCAGGCCGAGTATCAAGAGCAGGAGAAAGCGGAAGGCCTCCGGCTCACTGTGAAAGGGGCTACGCACCGCTGGCGGCCTCCTCGGTGGCCTGGCCGAGCAGGCTCTGCACGGCGGCCACGATCTGCTCGGGCCTCGCCGGTGCCGGCAAATGCTGGCAGCCGTCCAGGAGCTCGCGCACCTCCGCGTCTATGTCGGACGGCGTTTCGACCACCAGCGGCACGTGGGGAAAGCGCGTGCGCAGCTCTCGCAGGACCTCCCGGGCCGCCTCGCGCTCGTAGCCCAGACAGCAAACGACGAGATCGGCATCGTGAGCGGGGGCGCACCCTTCGGGCCCGATCAGCGGGCACTGTCCGCGTCCGTGCGGGCCGGGACAGACGGCGACCGCGTAGCCGGCGAAGCGCAAGCCGGAGGCGATCGCAAGGCCGGCCGCCTCGTCCGGGTGCTCGACAAGCACCCGCGGGTGGCTCCAGCGCCAAGGCTGCGGTCTAAGATTGACTGCTCGCGCCTGCGCCGTGGAAACTCGTGTGGGCGTCTCTTGGCGCCCCTTCGTTGCCACTGTCGGTGAGCGATGCATGGGAGCCCTGACCATAGGCTCGAGAGGAGAGTCGCACGTCGTGACAAACCCGCAATCTGACGAGGGCAAACTACGGACGCCAGCTTTGTTTTCCTTGCCCCGTCTCGGGGGTGGGTCCGTTGTACCAGGGTCGGCTGTATCCCGCGCAAGCAGGAGGGCTCATGGCAGCAGTTCGAACGCGGGGACCGTACATGGAGTAGTCACCGGATTCGCCTGCGTTGAGCTTCGGCGGGATGTCGTCGGCGTGTTCGGGACTTCGCGGTGGAGGCTCGGCTACGCAGCCACTCCCGGTGCCCGGGGGGCGACTATCCGCTCCTCGAAGACAGAGCCCGCTTCGAGCGCCCGGCGCACGGGACACGTCTCGGCGACGCGTGTGAGCCTGCGCTGCTGCTCGGGTGTCAGGTCGATGGGGAGGAGTAGGTCGATGGCAAAGCGCCGTGGAGCGCTGTCGGCATCGTAGTTCACCTCGACGGCTGTCTCGCCGATGTCCCAGCCGCGGTTCTGGGCGTACATGGCGATCATCGTCGCGATGCACGAGGCGAGCGTCGCGGCTAGCAACTCATGCGGCGCCGGCCCTAGGTCTGAGCCACCGAGGCGCTCGGGCTCGTCGGTGACGATCGTGTGGCGGCCGTTGACGTCGACCTCGTGCTTGAGGCTGTTGCCCACGCGGCGAGCTGTCGCCGTCATGCTCATCAGAGGGTCACTGGTCGATGACTTGTGTTCATACAACGACAATAGCATACAACGATGTAGTTGTAGTATATTGGGAGCATGCCCAGCTCAAGCGACGTTCCCCACCCGCTGCCGGCGCCGCTCGCGGAGATGATCGCCGAGCGCTTTCGCGTCCTCGGCGAGCCGATGCGCATCCGCCTGCTCGACGCGTTGCGCGAGGGTCCTGCGACCGTCCAGGAGCTCCAGCAGGGGACCGGTGCCTCACAGCAGAACGTCTCGAAGCATCTCGGCCTGCTGCTGCGCAGCGGGTTGGTGAGCCGGCGCAAGGAGGGCAACTTCTCGCTGTATGAGATTGCCGATGCGGGCGTGTTCGAGCTGTGCGAGCAGGTGTGCGGCGGCCTACGCCGCCAGCTGGACGAGCTCGACGCGCTACTGCCCACGGGAGCGTCCGGATGAGCACCGTCACAGCGCCTCGCGCTGTGAGGCTCACCGAGCCACCGAGACGGCAGCTGGCGCGCGTCGGGCCGATCGGACGCCTCGGGCGCTACACGGCGACGCATTTCCGCACGGTCCTCATCGGATGGGCCGTCGTCGCAGTGGTGCTCGGGTTCTTCGCACCGAAAATCGAGACAGCCCTGTCCGGCGCGGGCTGGGAAGCGAGCGGCTCGCAGTCGGTGCAGGCCCGCAAGCTGGTCGAAAAGGACTTCGCGGGCCTCGGCAGCTACGGGCTCATGACCGTCGTGTACTCCCCGACTGAAACCGTCGGCTCGCCGGCATTCTCCTCGGCAATCATGCGCGTCGAGGAGACGCTGCGCGCAAACAGTGCCGTCCGGACGGTAGTTGCGCCCGTGCCCGGGCTGTCGATCTCCCGCGACGGCCACACCGCCATTGTGCAGGCCGGAGCCGCCAAGAACCCCAACGAAATGGTCGCCGCGGCCGACAAACTGAAGGGAACCCTGCACGGGCTCTCCACGAGCACAGTCGTCGTCAACCTCACGGGCGCTGCAGGAATGTGGTCGGACTTCAATGCTGCCAACCGCTCGGCGATGCTCAAATCCGAGGTCATCTCCTGGCCCGTGACGCTCGGCATCATGCTGCTCGCCTTCGGGTCGCTTGTGGCCGCGGGCCTTCCGCTGATGCTCACAATGGTCGGTCTGCTCTCAGCGGCCGGAATGCTCTACCTAGGCACGCTGGTGACGCCGATCTCGATCTGGGCGATGAACTTCGCTCTGATGTTCGCGCTCGCACTCGGCATCGACTACGCCCTGTTCATCGTGATGCGCTTCCGCGGCGCCCTCTTCTCTTCGGCTCCAAGATGGACGCGGAGGAAGCGACCGCGATCACGATGGACACTGCCGGCAAGGCCGTCCTGTTCAGCGGCGTAACCGTCCTCATCTCCCTCACCGCGGTGATGCTCGTCCCGAGCCCTGCCTTCCGGAGCATGAGCCTCGGGATCATGCTCGCCGTCATCTTCGTGCTCGCCGCGACGCTCACGCTGCTGCCGGCGGTGCTCGCGAAGCTCGGCCCGAAAGTCGACAACCTCGCGCTGTCGTGGGCGCACAGCGGCGAGCATCGCTCTCCCCGTTTCGCGGCGTGGGGCGAACGACTGTGGAGCCATCCGTGGCGATACGGGATCCCTGCGCTCGTGGTGCTGCTCGCGCTCGCCTACCCGGTGACGCAGCTGAAGACCTCGATGCCGTCTATCAAGGTCGTGCCGAGGAGCGACTCCTCACGCATCGGCTACAACCAGGTCCAGGCTGCCATGGGCCCAGGGGCCAGAGGGCCGCTGCAACTCGTCACGCCCGCGGCGGACGCCACGAAGGTCACCGTGATCGTGAAGGCAGACCCGGGCATCGCCCAGGTCATGCCGGCCCAGCCCGGGAGCAACGGCCTCGTGCTCGTCACGGCGATCCCGCGTCAGGACCCCTCAAACCCCGCCGTCGGCACAACGATCAACCGCCTCCGAGACGATGTGCCGGCCGGCACAGTGCTCGGCGGCGCGGTCGCCGAAAACCACGACCTGCAAATGCTGCTCTCTGCAAAGACATCGCTCGTCATCGGGGTGGTGCTGGTCCTCGGCTTCCTGCTGCTGCTGTTCGCGCTACAGGCGCCGCTGCTGGCGGCGGCCGGGGTGCTCACCAACCTGCTCGCCACCGGGGCGGCGTTCGGCGTCTCCAAGTGGATCTTCCAGGACGGCGACCTGCACTCGCTGCTCGGCTTCCAGCCCCAGGGCTTCCTGGACGCCTGGGGGCCCCTGTTCTTCTTCGCGATGATCTTCGCGATCTCGATGGACTACACGATGTTCCTGCTCTCATCCACCAAGGAGCACTGGGACCACAGCAAAAGCGCGAAGGACGCGATGGTCAACGGGATGGCGCACTCCGGACGCGTGATCTTCGCCGCCGCTGCGGTGATGGTCGCCGTGTTCTTCACATTCGCCTTGTCGGGGCCGCTGCCGCCCAAGGAGATGGGCATCATCCTCGGAGTAGCGGTGCTGCTCGACGCGGCGCTCGTGAGACTGCTGCTGCTCCCCGTCCTGCTGCGGCTCATGGGCGCCCGCGCCTGGTACCTGCCCAAGTGGATGCGCCGCGTCCTCCCTGCGTGCGGTTCGGACACTCATGAGCGTCATGCTGTTCGCCCGCAGGATCAAGACGCTCGCGCCAGCAGAGGCCTGGAACGCACACCGCCAAAAGAGCCTGGTGCTTTGGCGCGACGCCGGGCTGCCCACGTCAACCCCGGCACGTGAGGACGAGGCGGCCTGGGCGTGGCCGGCGCTCGCCGCATCGAGCGGCTCACCCAGCGCGCGGAACCGCTCATGGTGCCTCGGCGGGCACCCGACGAGCCGGGGCTCGTGACGGTCGACGCGACCTGGGGCACGATCTCACCGATCCAGCTCGCGCCTGGTGTGCGCACTGTGGGTGAGCTCGAGGTGATCGAGCACATCGAGACGGGCCTACCGCTGGTGGACACTCGACTTGAGCACTTCTACCGGGAGGGCAGCATCCCCAGCGCGCGCAACGTCCCTCATGAGCGGATCCGGGAGTCGATCGGCAGCCTCGACGGGGAGCTCGCGACGATCTTCTTCTGCAATGGCCCGCAGTGCGCCGCCACACCCGCCGCCATCCGGAATCTGCTCGCAGGCGGTTATCCCCCCGAGGCGATCATCTTCTACCGCGGCGGCATCCACGACTGGATGACACTGGGACTGCCCATTGAGATGGCTCGTGTATGAGTGGCATACGCCCAGGGACGCGGCAAGCGAGCAGCCACTATGGGGTGGCGAACAGGGTGCTGCACGCCGGGCGCGAACACACCGTGGCGCTGAGGAGCGTGCGAAGGCGCTGAAACGCTGGCTTCACCAAATCGTTACGACTGGATGGACGCGCCCGTCGACCATACTGCGGAACACGGGGATTCCGGTGCTCCGCCTCCGGTGTCGCTCGTCTTTGCCCGGAGCACGTACACGAAGGCAGCCATCCTGTCCACTGAATCGATCGCCAGCTCATCGCTCACCGCGGGTGCCGCTGGGCCGTGTACGGGCTGCGGAGCGCCGCTGGCCGCAGACCAGCGCTACTGCCTGGAGTGTGGCGAGCGCAGCACGCCGATGAGCAGTGTCCTGCTTGGCTCACCGCCGGTCAGCGGAGACTCCCAGCAGCCACCGGCAACGGCGCCGCTTCCAGCGCAGGGCGCCACGGCCGCGACGGACGCTCGCCAGCAACAGCGCAACACGGTCAATATCATTGCTGGCGTCGGCGTGCTGCTGCTGGCGATGGGCGTCGGCGTGCTGATCGGCCGTGCGGGCAACTCCAAGCCGGCCGCCGCTGCAGTGCAGACGATCAGCGTGGCCCAGCCGGGCGCGGCGGGGACCTCAACGACGCCAGCTGTCCCGGCGGGCGAAACGCCGGAAACGCCCGCCAAAGGCGGTTCTTCGGCTAAGAAAGGCGCCTCCGGCGCGGGCTCGGCGAAAGGCGGCGGAGGGAAAAAAGCTGCCGCCAGCGCTCCCAAATCCAGCTCACCCAACAGCGGCAAGAGCTATGAGGAAAAATCCAAGAACCTCCCCAACGTGGTGGAAACCCACTAGATGAGCATCCTTGGCGACGCCGTTGCAAAAGACGTGCCGCCGCCGGCCGGGGCGCCTTTAGCGCCCGCGCCTCTGGAGGGTGAAGGACGCTCCGAGCTGCGCCGGCGCCGCGACGCGCTGGCCGGGCAGGTCACCGAGTTGCACTGGGACCTGGGAGGGCTGGCTTACGAGATGGCGATCCGCGACCACTTTCGCCTCGACGTGCTCGTGCGCCGCGCCGCCGTGCTCCAGGAGCGCGACGCCGAGCTGGCGGAGGTCGAGCGTCTGCTGGCGATGGAGGAGAGTGCGAGTGTGGGCAACTGTCCACACTGCTCCGCGCCGCATAGCCGCGGGGCGCTGTTCTGCTGGCAGTGTGGCGCGACCCTGATGGAACGCAAGCCCAGCACGCAGGCGCCGGTGAATCCCACGGGGCTGGGCGGCCCTGACAGCGCCGGCGAGGGCGCCTCCACGGCGGTGATGGACGCCCTGCTCGCGCCCAGGGCCGTTGCCGGCGCCGAGGCCGCTCCAGCTTCAGAAGAGTAGGCGGGGGCAGCCGGTGAACTTCGGCCTGACGCTGCCTTCGCCCAGGGTGTGCGCGCTACTCGTGCTGGTGTTCCTCGGCTTCGGAGTGATCCTCGGAGGGGCGGCTGGCTCGCGCGTGGACGACACGCTGGCGGCCTCTTCGCGCCCGCCCATAAAGCTGATCCTCCCACCGGCGGCGCCCGCCGCCGCCCCGGCCGCGGCAGAAGCCTCGCCGCCGTCCGCGCAAGCCGAAGCGACACCGAGCCCGTCCTCAGAACCGGCGCCAGCTTCAGAACCGGCGGCGGCTGGGGAAGGCACCTCGAATGAAAGCTCCACCAAGACCTCAATCGGGAAAAGCAAGAAGAGCTCGCCTGCGCCGGGCTCCACTCCCGCCAAAAGCGGCGCGGGCTCCAAGCTCCCACCGGTCAAGCACGTCTTCGTGATCATGCTCTCCGATGAGCCCTACGCGTCCGTCTTCGGGCCGTCGTCGGTGGCGCGCTACCTGACGGGCACGCTGGAGGCGAAGGGCGAGCTGCTGGTGCGCTACTACGCCATCGCCCACGAGCAGCTGGCGAACGGGATCGCGCTGCTCAGCGGCCAGGGGCCCACACCGCAGACCGCACAGAACTGCCCCACATACGAAGACCTCACGCCAGGGACGGCGGGCACGGATGGGCAAGCGAGCGGAAAGGGGTGTGTGTACCCGAGCACGACGCAGACGCTCACTGACCAGCTGACGGCCAAGCATCTCACCTGGCGAGCCTACGCTGAAGGAATGGACGAAGGCACGGGTGCGAGTGCCGCGGACGGCGCGTGCGGACACCCGGCGCTTGGTGCGGCCGATCCGAGCAGCGCGCAGACACCGCCCGCCGGTCAGGCCTACGCGACCTTCCGAAACCCGTTCGTGTACTTCCACTCCGTGACCGGCTCTCCGGCGTGCAAGGCCAACGACGTGGGGCTGAGCAAGCTGAAGACGGACTTGAAAAGCGCGAAAAGCACGCCGAGCTTCACCTACATCGTGCCCGGCCGCTGCCACGACGGCAACACGACGCCGTGCGTTGCCGGGGCGGCTGCCGGGATGGGGCCTGCGGACTCCTTCCTTTAAAGGTGGTCCCGGAGGTCCTCTCCTCGAAGGCCTACAAGGAAGCAGGCCTGCTCGTGATTACCACCGACGAGGCGCCGTCGAGTGGCGAATTCGCCGACTCGAGCTCCTGCTGCGGTCAGCCGGGCTTCCCGAACCTGCCGGCGCCGGCCGGAGGGCTGGGCCTCGGACCCAAGGGCGGCGGGCAGGTCGGTGCGCTGCTGCTCTCGTCCTTTGTCAAGCCCCATACCACCAGCCAGGAACCGTACAACCACTTCTCGCTGCTGCGCACGATCGAGGACCTGTTCGCCCTGAAGCACCTCGGGTATGCGGGTCTGCCGAAGGTCAGCTCCTTTGAACCGCCGGTCTTCTCGGCTTACACACCGCGCTGAGCGACGAGCTCGTCGTAGGTGATCGCCTCGCGGTGGGGGCCGGCGCGGTGAAGGACCCACTCCAGCGCCGTCAGGTGACGGGAGTGCTGGAGGTCAGCGGGATGCAGGTCCAGGCGCAGGGTGCGACCGGCGAGCAGGCTCCCGGCGCGGATCAGCGACGGGGAGAGGGCGCGCCGCGCCATGCTGTCCGTGCCCATTCCCCAAGCGGGGGCGAGCAGCTGGCGAGGATCGCCCTCCTCGGCGAGCGTCCGGTGCAGCCGCATGAGGCCCGCCCACCAGCGGAACTTCTCCGGGAGCACCTGGAGCAGCAGAACAGCAACCACGCTTACTACGCCTCTGCCAACGACGCCGTTTCGGCCGAGCAGCCCGTGCCGACGGGGAAGGGCTGAAGCCTCAAGCTAAGCGGCTGTACGAAAAAGTCGTTGCGCAAGTCGGAAACTCCGGTTACCGTTCGTAGTAGGGGTATCAAGGCACGTGTGCCTTGATCATTTTGCTCCCCGAAACGGTCAGGTAGTCGAAATAGTCAGGTAGTTGCCAGCAAGGATGCCCGCCACCTACCACCTCTCCCACCTGCGGACCCTCGAGGCCGAGGCTGTCCATGTGCTGCGGGAGGCCGCCGCCGAGTTCGAGCGCCCGGTGCTGCTGTTCTCCGGCGGTAAGGACTCGATCGTGTTGCTGCGCTTGGCCGAGAAGGCGTTTCGCCCGGGTGGCTTCCCGTTTCCGGTCATGCATGTGGACACGGGCCACAACTTCCCCGAGGCGCTGGAGTTTCGCGACCGGCGGATCGCGGAGATCGGCGAGCGGCTGATCGTGGCCTCGGTCGAGGACTCCATCGCCAGTGGCCGGGTCATCGATGAGAGCGGCCCGCGGGCGTCGCGTAACGGCCTGCAGACCGTGACCTTGCTGGACGCGATCTCCGAGCACGAGTTTGATTGCGCGTTTGGAGGAGCAAGGCGCGATGAGGAGCGCGCGCGTGCGAAGGAGCGCATCCTGTCTTTCCGCGACGAGTTCGGCCAGTGGGAGCCTCACGGGCAGCGGCCCGAGCTGTGGGGCCTTTACAACGGGCGTATCCGCAGGGGCGAGCACGTGCGCGTGTTTCCGATCTCCAACTGGACGGAGCTCGACGTCTGGCAGTACATCGCTGAGGAGGAGCTCGAGGTGCCCTCGATCTACTTCGGCCACGAGCGCGAAGTATTCGCCCGCGATGGGATGCTCTACGCCGTCAGCCCCCATGTTCAGCTCGCGGAGAATGAGCAGCCGTTCACGGCGTGGGTGCGCTATCGCACGGTGGGGGACATGACGTGTACCGGTGCGGTCGAGTCCAGGGCGTCCACGCTGGAGGAGGTGGTGATGGAGATCGCCGCGACCGACATCACCGAGCGGGGACAGACGCGGGCCGACGACAGGGTCACCGAGGCGGCGATGGAGGACCGCAAGCGCAAGGGCTACTTCTGATGGCGATCTTCGATGAGACCCTGAGCTCGCAGGCGCGCAACCGCGACAGTGCCGTTGCGCAGGCCCTCGACGTCTTCGAGCGGCTGTCCGAGCGCCCCGCGGAACTGTTGCGCTTCGCCACGGCGGGCTCGGTCGACGACGGCAAGAGCACGCTGATCGGGCGGCTGCTCTACGACTCAAAGCAGGTGCTCTCCGACCAGCTCGAACACGTCGAGCAGACCAGCCGGCGGATGGGCAGCGACTTCCTCGACCTGTCGCTGCTGACCGACGGCCTGCGCGCCGAGCGCGAGCAGGGCATCACGATCGATGTCGCCTACCGCTACTTCGCCACGGCGCAGCGGCGGTTCATCATCGCCGACACCCCCGGGCATGAGCAGTACACGCGCAACATGGTCACCGGCGCCTCGACCGCGGACCTGGCGATCGTCCTGATCGACGCGCGCAAGGGGATGCTCTCGCAGTCCAAGCGCCACGCGTTCATCAGCTCGCTGCTGCGTATCCCCCATCTCGTGGTGTGCGTCAACAAGATGGACCTGGTCGACTTCGATCAGGGTGTCTTCGATGCGATCGTCGAGGACTTCGAGGGGTTCGCCGCGCGGCTGGACGTCCCCGACGTGACGTGCATCCCGATCTCGGCGCTGTTGGGGGACAACGTCGTGGAGCGCTCGGAGGCGATGCCCTGGTATCAGGGGCCGCCGCTGCTCTACCACCTGGAGCACGTCCACATCGCCTCCGATCGCAACCTGATCGACGTGCGCTTTCCCGTGCAGTGGGTGATCCGACCGCGCTCGGGGAGCGGCACGGACTACCGCGCATATGCAGGCCAGGTGGCGGGCGGTATCTTGCGGGCGGGCGACGAGGTGGTCGTGCTGCCGAGCGGGCAGCACTCGACGATTGCCGGGATCGACACGTTCGACGGACCGGTGCAGGAGGCCTTCCCGCCGATGTCGGTCGCGCTGCGGCTCACCGATGACATCGACGTCAGCCGGGGGAGCACGATCGCCCGTGCCCACAATCAGCCGACTGTCGCCAGCAGCTTCGAGTGCCAGCTGTGCTGGATGTCCGAGCAGCCCCTCTCTCCCGATCGTCGCTACCTGGTCAAGCACACGACTCGCACGGCGATGGTCAGCGCGATGGACGTGCGTTACAAGATCGACGTCGAGGACCTGCACCGCGACAACGGCGCCACCACGCTCGAGCTGAACGACCTGGGGCGCGTCCGCCTGGAGCTCAGCTCGCCGCTGGTGTTCGACTCCTACCGGCGCAACCGCGTCACGGGCAGCCTGATCGTGATCGACGAGGCGACCAACGAGACGGTCGCCGCCGGGGTGATCCTTGACACCGACGCAGAGGTCGAGGACGCCGCCAGGGTGGGTGGGCTCGCGTCCAAGACCGAGTGCAGCCCCAACGTGAAGTGGCAGGGGTCGCGGCTGACTCGTAGGTGCCGCTGGGAGTACCTGGGGCACGCCGGGGCCACGGTCTGGTTCACGGGCCTGCCCGGCGCCGGCAAGTCGACGATCGCGACCGCTGTCGAGGAGCGCCTGGTCGCTGCCGGCCTGCCGGCGTTCCTCCTCGACGGCGACAACCTCCGTCACGGCCTCAACGGCGACCTCGGGTTCGACGAGGCCGCGCGGTGCGAGAACGTGCGTCGCACCGCGCACGTCGCGAGGCTGTTCGCGGAGTCCGGAACGATCGCGCTCGTCAGCCTCGTCAGTCCCTACGTGTGTGACCGGGAGGCGGCGTCTGCGCTGCACGCAGCTGACGATCTGCCCTTCATCGAGGTGTTCGTCGATGCCCCCTTGGAGGTGTGCGAGCAACGCGACCCCAAGGGTCTGTACGCACGCGCACGCGCGGGCGAGCTGTCCGGCCTGACGGGGGTCGATGCGCCGTATGAGGCGCCCTCCCAGCCCGACCTGGTGTTGTACTCGGGCAAGGAGACCGTCGAAGTCGCAGTCGAGCGGGTGATGCAAGCGCTCGCCGGACGCCTGTTGCATCCTCCCTCGCTGAGTGACGAGCTCATCCCGTAGCGCTGCTGGTGAAGCCCGCGGGATTGCACGGGTAGGCGTGCCTGCCTGGCGGGGCCGTGATCCGAGGTGAGATCACAGAAGGCTCGATGAGGTCGCTTGTGGCATACGCAGGTGCGGCCTGTTGCTGCTGAAGGTCGCCCTGGCGCGCGCTCAGGCACAGGCCGACGACCACAGAGAGGACGAGGACCCAGGAGACGATGATGGTGATGATGAGTGGAAGGATCATTGGTGCTCGAGGGGGTTTGCTGGGCCACGAGAAGGTTGCTAGCCATGGCTTCCTCACTAAGTCTATCAGCTTTATCGGCAGATAGTGGTCCGATGGGACCTGGGTGACTTCGGATGCTTTGTTGCCGACCCGTGCGGGGCCGGTTCCTGACCGGCTTACGATCGGGCTCGGCAATTGGGCCGCGGACACATAACCATCCGGGGCTGGTGTTATCAGCCTGCGGGCCGAACCGAGGTTCGGCCCGCAGGCTCGCAGGATTCAGGCGCTACGTATCCCGCGGTCGATTCAGCCTCTAGCTCAAGAGCTGCCGTCCGGAGCGAGCTTGCCGCTCGCGAGCATCCCGACCCAGAGCCCGAAACCGTCTTTGAGGTGGTTGCCGGTGGCCTGCCCCGCCTTCGTGTCGGCCGCGTAGTAGTAAAGCGGGAGACCGTTGTAGGTGACCTGTTTGGTACCGTCGCGGCGCGTCGTGAGGCCGAGCAAGGACGCGTTGGCTTTGCCGGCCACCGTCGCGGTGTCGGAGGCGAGCACCGGAGGCCAGACCGTTGCGCAGCCTGCGTAGCAGGTGCTGAGCTTCTCGTGCGCGGATGTGGACTTTTCATCCGCCGTCAGCACGTAGAGGGTCCTGTTGTCGGCGCCGCTGATGAGCGTCCCGTCTTCGGGTGTCTTGTACGTCGCGATGGTCAGCGACGGCGCCGACCTGGTGGTGCTCTGGGCAGCGGTGGCCACGTGCGATGGCGGTGTGGCACCCGTCGCAGAGCCGCCACCACAACCCGCGAGCGCTCCGGCGGCGATGGCGAGCGCGCCGATCGCGCAAAACGTCGTTATTCGATTCACGTTGCATTCCCTTGGTCGGGGTTCGTCAGAGCGCACGATGCTGCTCGAACCTCCTTACGCAGGCCTAACGTTGTGGTGAGGAATGTCTCACCGCACGAGTTCTCATGGCGCTCCACGCCCGCCGGTAGTAAAGCGCTCCGATCAGCGGCGAACCGGCCCACGAGGTTGACCTGCCGCCGTTACGGAGGGCTCCGCGCCCACAGGAGCCTCTCCCAACGGAGGCGTCTCCTCCGACGCCCCCACACCGACGGCCAAGGCCTGAACGGCCGAGACCAGCTCAGTCCGGGTCTGTGGCCTGTGTGCCCGCGTGCGTACTGACCATTCTTCCTCGACTGCTCTGCGAGCGAGCTCCCGGTGTGACGCGGAGTCCCTTGCTCTCAGCAGCGTCAGTCCGTGGGTCATGCTCAGTTCGCCGCAACGTTTGGCCCATCTCGGGGTTGACCGTTTAGGAAGACCGCTAACGGGGAAGAAAGCGCATACATGAGAAAGCTCGTGATGACTCGTCGTGGCGTATCACTGGGGATCTTGGCGAGCGCTCTCTTGGCGCTTGCGGTCTCCCCGGCGCAGGCCGCCGTTCCCAAGCCGTTGCCGCCCGCCGTCGTCACCGGTGGCACCTCCAACGTGACCTACTCCTCGGCGATCCTCTACGGCTTCGTAAACGCGCGCGCTCAGGCCACCAACTACTTCTTCCAGTACGGCCCGACGCGTGCCTATGGCGCGCAGTCGCCGCTTGCCCCTGCGGGCAACGGCACGATCACGATCAGGGTGAGCCAGGCGGTCGTGGGTCTGCGGCCATTCACCACGTACCACTACCGTATTATCGCGGTCGGTCCGGGGGGCGCGAGCACCGGAGGGGACCGCACGTTCGCCACACCGAAGGTTCCGCTCTCGCTGGCAATCGTTGGCGCCCCGAACCCAGTGGTGTTCGGCGACCCGTTCCTGGTCGAGGGCAACCTCTTCGGGACGGGCGCTTCTACCCACGAGATTGTCTTGCAGGTCAATTTTTTCCCGTTTTTGGGCGGTTTCAAGAATGTGGGGAACCCAGAGGTAACAAATCTAACGGGGGGGTTCTCGTTCCCGGTTCTTGGCCTCTTGGAAAATGCGCAGCTGCGTGTCGTCACGGTGGGTAAACCCCTGGTTTACAGCCCGGTCATCACGGAGACCGTCGCGGTGCGGGTCTCCTTCCACGTGCGCCGTGCTCACCGGCGCGGGTATGTGCGCTTCTATGGGACGGTCGCTCCGGCGGAGGTTGGCGCCCAGGTTGGCTTTCAGCTCCTGCAGCCGGGGAAGTCGATCAATGAGGGTGGCACGATCGTTAGATCCGGGACGTCAACCGTGGGGAGTTTCAGTGGCAGGATGCGCTTGCGTCACCGTGGGCTCTACCGTGCGCTGGTGAAGGTCAACGATGGTGGGCATGTTTCCAACTACAGTGAGCCGATCCTAGTCCGCTAACGACTCCGCAGGTTGATGGGGTGCCCGGGTCCCCGTGTGGGTACGCAGGCCTGTGGAGGTGAATTGTGTGTAGGGGGTGGGGGCTAGAGCTGTGTGCTCGACTGGCTAATGCTTCATACGTTAAGCGTTAAAAACTGCAAGATGAGGGGTGTTTTCTCCTTCGGAAGTGTGGCCGTTGGAGGAGAAAGGCGGGGGGAGCTGCAGCGGTTAGTTCGCGGCGGGTGTGTCTTTGCGCCGGAAGAGCTTGCGGAAGAACTTGGCCACCGACGGGGGGAAGGGGAAATCCGGTCCGACGAGGCCGGGCACGGTGACCGGTTTGTGGTAGCGCGGCCGCCCGTCTGACGCCGTGTACTTGTATTTGCCGTCAGGTGTCCTGGGATAGTCCATGGTGGGTCGGTTTGTGGTGGGTTGCTCCATGTGGCTCATAATAGACTCCCGGCGAGGACGGGATGCCTGCCGGCGATCCGATTTTCGCTCGCGCCGTATCAGGCATTCGCTGACGGTTCTCGTCAGGCCTGATCCGGGGGCACGAAGACCGGAGTGGACCGCGTCTTCACCACGCCGAAGGTCCCGCTCTCGGTTTAGATCGTCGTCGGAATAGAGAGGCGCCGGCCCGGGCCCCTCTATTTGTTCCTGGAGCCGAGGCCGTGTTATACGATCGCGCTGTGTTGACCTCCCAACGCGCAAGCCCCGGGGCGAGGCAGGCGCAGATGCTGCGGCTGCGCGACGGACGCGACCTCGGCTACGCGGAATGGGGAAGCACAGACGGCGATCCACTGCTCTACCTTCACGGCGGCCTGGGCTCCCGCCTTGAACGCCACCGCACGGACGAGCGCTACCGTGAACTCGGCGTCCGTCTTATCACGGTAGACCGCCCTGGACACGGACTATCGACCTATCAGCCCACGCGCACGCCCCAGGGATTCGCCGAGGACCTCGCCCGCCTGCTCGACCACCTGGGCCTCGAGCGAGTGGCGCTGCTCGGGTACTCCGCTGGCGGTATCTATGCGCTGGCGTTCGCCGAGCGCCATGCCGAGCGTGTGCGCTCTCTCGGCGTGCTCAGCGGCCTCGGTGTCATCGACCGGCCAAGCGGCACGGACGGGCTCGTACCACGGTTCCAGCGCACGTACCGCAACGCTCGCGACCATCCCGTGCTGGCGCGTGCGGAGATGCGCGCGAACATCGCCGCGTTCCGCTACGCGCCCAAGTACGCCTTCAAGCAGATCAGCGACCGCAAGGTCACATCGATGCCGCACGTGCAGCAGCCGATGCGTGAGGCAATCCTGGAGGCCGCGCGGAAGGGGGTGCGGGGCGTCGTGACCGATGTTGCCGTAGCCACAGGACCCCTCGGCTTTGAGCCCGCGAACGTCCGCACGCCCGTGAAGTGGTGGCACGGCGACCACGACTCCGCGAGCCCCATAGCCCATGCCGAACACCTCACCAGCCTCCTACCCGACGGCGAACTCAACGTCATCGATGGTGGCGGCCACTTCATGGCTTACACGCTGATCGAGGACGTGTTCGACCAACTGCGGTGAACGGAGCCCGGGAGCACGCGGTAGCGGGTCCTTGCGAACCGGACCCGCAACTCCCGCAACTCGCCACCGATCAAGACACCGTATCGAGCATCAGGTGTACCCTGGCGTTCTGAAAAAGTGAGCCATTCACTAACCGAAGGCGAACGATGAGCGCCACGCTGCAGTTTGATGAGGATGCTTCCCGGCGCGTGGAGAGGATCTACACCACGCCCGATGTCATCGAACAGCGCAAAACGATCCTGCGGGCACTCGCGCTTCAGCCCGGCGAGCGCGCGATCGACATCGGCTCGGGTCCTGGGCTGCTCGCGTGCGAAATGGCCGTTGCTGTAGGGAGGAGCGGGCGGATCTGCGGGGTGGACGTCAGCGAGAGCATGCTTGCCCTCGCCAGGGCGCGCAGAGCACCAGCCGGCAGCGGGGAGATCGAGTACCAAGAAGCTGGCGCGCACACGCTCCCCTATGCGGAGGAGAGCTTCGACGTCGCAGTCTGCACACAGGTCTATGAGTACGTCGATGATGTTCCCGCCGCGCTGCTGGAGCTAGGGCGGGTGCTGCGCCCGGGAGGCCGGGCGCTCGTGCTTGACACCGACTGGGACTCGATCGTATGGGCTTCGAGTGACGACGAGCGCATGGACCGGGTGCTCGCCGCGTGGGAGGAGCACCTCGTTGACCCTCACCTGCCGCGTACGCTCACACGGCTGCTGGGAGATGCTGGACTGGAAGTCACCGCCCGGGAAATCGTGCCGTTGTTCAACGCCGGCTATGACCCCAACACCTACAGCGCCGGAATGCTCGAGCTGATCGCCACGTTCGTAGCCGGTCGGGGCGGCGTGAGCGAGGCCGAAGCCACAGCATGGGCAGACGACCTAACCGAGCTCGGCCCCAACTACTTCCTCAGTCTCAACCGCTACCTTTTCCTGGCGCACAAGCCCACCTGACGACCGGACTCCTAGCCGTCAGGAAGGAGCAGGAGAATCGGGCAAGGACGAGGAGCAGGGGAATCGAGCAACTCAACGCGGAGAGTCGCCGATCTGCGCTCCTCCCAAGAAGATTTGAGCGAGGCTGGCTCGGCAAAGCCCTCGCGTACGGGTCTCAAGTGCCCGCTATTTTCCGGTCCCAAACGCAGCGTAGGGTCGGGGGTCCGAAGGTCGGTTACACGCGCCGCGCGGACTGTGGCACTGGCCGGGTGACATGGCTGCTGCGGCGCTGGCGCGAGATACCGAGCGTACGTGCCCGCTGCCCTCGGCTGTCGGTTTCGCCGGCTTCCACGGTGTCTCTGTGCATCGTGAGGAACGCGGCGACGACACGTGGGTCGAATTGGCTCCCAGCTGCGCGCTGGATCTCGGCGATCGCTCGGCTGAGCGGCCACGCGGACTTGTAGGGCCGCTCGTGGGTGAGCGCGTCAAAGACGTCGGCCACGGCGACCACGCGACCTACGAGCGGGATGGCCTCACCGGCTAGACCCGCTGGGTATCCCGTGCCGTCCCATCGCTCGTGATGGCTTGCGGCGATGATCGCGGCCATCTGGAGCACGGGCGAGCTGCTGCCGGAAAGCAGGCGCGCGCCAAGCGCGGCATGGGTCTTCATGACCTCATACTCCTGCGGGGTCAGCTTTCCGGGCTTGAGCAGGATGCTGTCCGCAATAGCGAGCTTCCCCACGTCGTGCAGCGGAGCCGCCTCGCGCAGAAGCATGATCTGATCTGAGCCGAGCTCGAGCCGGGTGGCGATCTCTGCGGCGGTTGCCCCGACACGTTCAGTGTGCTGGGAGGTATCGTCGTCGCGGTACTCGGCGGCAAGAGCCAGCCGCTGCAGCGTCTCCGCGCGAGCACTCTCGAGCTCCCGTGTCCGCTCGGCAACCTCCCTTTCGAGCCACTCCGCGTTGTTGGCGAGCTGTTGCTCAGCTTCGTACTGGGCGCTGATGTCTCGTCCCGCCACGTGAATCACGCCTTCGGACGGCGAAGCGGCTGCGTTCCACTCCAGCCATCGGTAGCTCCCATCCGCCGTGCGGCCGCGGTTACGGAACCCGATGGTCTCGCGGGAAGAACCGGCAGACAGAGCAACGGTCGCTGCGATGGTTGCCTCGCGATCATCGGGATGAACGAACTCCACGAAGGGTCGCGAATACATCGTCTCGGGGGAGTGGCCGAGTAGGCGTTCCCACGCTTGGTTGACGCGCGTGAAGCGACCGTTCAGATCCGCGGTTGCCAGCAGGTCGAGCGACGCGTCGTAATTGCGCGAGATCTCGGCTTCCAACCTGCGGCGCTGATCGACGAAGACGCCGAGGAGCGTCCCGAGCAGCACGAACGCGATGCCACGGATCACGTAGCCCTCCACAGTCAAAGCCTGGCCGCTGTCGAACGAATCCCAGGTCACGAGGAGCACCAGCCCAAACAGCCCGCTCGCTAGTCCGCCGCGGAGGCCGAAGCGAATCGCGAGCAGCCCGATGGGGAGCACGAATAAGATCTCATGGGCGTCGGTGACATTCATGTCGCTCTCGCGGAGCACGAAGACACCAGCGAACAACGCAAGCGCGAGAGCGACCGTCGCTGGAACCGTCACCGGGCCCCCAGCCTTCGGCCACTCACGCAAGGAACGCACGGGCGGCACATGAGGATGCACAGCCATACCCCATAGATCGTCCAAGCCGGTTACAGCATGTAGCGCCCCACGCGAAGTGGACGAATGTAGGTGCAATGGGTGACTGCGAAGATTCCCTCGTGAAGTTAGGCGCTTCGATCAACTGGGTGGTCCGGCGTACCCAACCCTGTCGTGTTCGGCGAGCGTTGCTTCTGGCCGAGGGTTGCCCTACGGTAAACAGCGATGCGCCAACATCCTCTTAAGCTCTCTGACTTCACCGAGCCGTTCGGCCCGCGTTACTCGTGCGCGCTTTCACACGACGATGTCAACGGCTGGGTCGGGTCTTGTGCGGGGCCGCGTGGATTCACGTGCACGGTAAGCGGCGAGACCGCGGAGGAGTGCTGCACGGCCGCGTGGGAGCGTGTCTGTGGGCATCACGGATCTGAGGAGTGCGAGCTGTCTTACAAATACACAGACGATGCGTGGGCGAAGGCATGCGCCGAGGACGCGGAGAGCCCCAAGGCTCGGGCCGAGATGCTCGCCTGCCCTTTGTGTAACGCCGAGCACCCAGAGCACGAGCACGCGGTTCGTCGTGCCGCCGCGCCCCTCAACTGAGAATCAGCGCCAGAGCCAAGTCCGACACGTCTAAGGAGTTCTCGAAAGAGTTTTATACGCGCTGGCTTGGGGAGTCCCGGGAGATGATCTGGGTGCGCTCCTCGGTCGTCAGCCTGTTCCTAACTGGACACTAGGCCTGAGCGCTCTGGCTATACAGGGTACCTTCATGGCGATTCATGATGCTATCATGGGAACCCGTGATTGTATTGATGTTTCAAAGCAGACCCTAGGAGATCGATGATCTTCCAGACACCACCCATGAGCTTTGAGGAGATCGCGGCTCTGCAGAGGATCGACGAGCTGCGCCGGAAACTGAGATTTCAGGTCGCCCAGCCTCGGCGCTGGGTGGGCCAGGTGAGGCGTGTCCTAGGCGCTCGCGCAATACAGGGCTCAAACAGCATCGAGGGCTATGACGTATCGCTGGAGGACGCCCTTGCGGCGATCGGCGGCGACGATCCCACCGACGCCAGTGCAGAGGACTGGAATGCCGTATCAGGTTATCGGCGAGCGATGACCTACGTGCTGCAGCTCGCTCAGGACGAGCACTTCGAATACACGCCGCAGATCCTGCGCAGCCTCCACTTCATGATGACCGAGTACGCGCTGGACGCGAGTCCTGGACTATGGCGTCCGGGACCGATCTGGATTCGCAATGACGCAACAGGCGACATCGTCTATGAGGGCCCGCCCCATGATGAGGTCCCGGAGCTTGTCAAGGAGCTGACACACGACCTATCGCGTGACAGCGAGACGCCCGTCCTGGTCAGGGCGGCGATGGCGCACCTGAACCTCGTAATGATCCATCCGTTTCGGGATGGCAACGGCCGGATGTCTCGATGTCTTCAAACGCTCATCCTGGCGCGCGATCAGATCTTGGCGCCCCAGTTCTCGAGCATTGAGGAGTATCTGGGCCGCAACACGCAGTCCTACTACAAAGTGCTTCAGGAGGTTGGGGCAGAAAGCTGGCGTCCCGAGGGCGACGCCACACCATGGGTTCGGTATTGCCTTGAGGCACACTTCATCCAGGCAAGCAGCGTTCTGCGGCGCGTCAAGGAGTCCGAGGAGATTTGGACGCGACTCGAAGCGATATGCATCGAGAAGCGCCTGCCGCAGCGAATGCTGAGTGCTCTGTTCGACGCAACGGCCGGGATGCGGGTTCGCAACGCCTCCTATCGAACTGCCCTGAAGATGTGGGACGAGCAGATCTCCAACCAGGGCGCTACGGATGACCTTCGGTCAATGGTGAACGCGGGACTCCTCGAGCGGTTCGGCGCGCGGCGCGGAACCTACTACCAAGCCGCCGGTCCGCTCAAGGCGATATGGCAGGACGTCCGCAAGAGTCGCAAGCCGATCAATGCCAGCTCACTGTTTTCAATCACGAGTTGACCATCTGACCCAGGTGAGGCCTGCCAGGGTGGGTCACGATCCATCGAGGAAGTCGCCGGCCGGTCACGCTACAGCGGCGGTACCTGGTTGTTGACCTGCGTGCCGTGGTAGAGGTGGTCCTCGTCTCTGCAGGACGCCGGGAAGAAGAACTGGACGCTGTCGCTGCGGACGCCGTTGTAGCTGGCGAACAGGGTTGCGCGGCCGGCGGTGCCCCGCGCGCAGCTGCGATCGTTGCTGGCCCGCACGCGAACCCTGATCTTCATGATGTTCCCAGGGTAACCCCACATCACCGCGACATGCGAGTGATAGCCGAGGTGATGTTCGACAGTCATCGTGATCGCACGGGTTGGGTGGATCCGGCTGCGAATTTCCTGACACAGGATCCCGGAGACGGTGTTCGCTTCCAGGTTGATTTCGCCATGGCCGCGGGCGAAGCTTCCCGTTTCGTCAATCGGCGGACCGGTGTGGAAACCCCACGGCGGAATCCCGTAAACGATTGGGATCTGGCCGCAGCCGGGCGTATACGCGGTGGCTTGACCAGCCATGCCGAGCAGCGCCAACAGCGAGGCCAGCACCAAAACTACGAGCCCGATTCGCGGCATGATGTGGTGCGCCCGCATCCGAACCGACTATAGCCCGCAGCCCCGAGGCGATCGCGGCTAGCGCGCGGGCCGCGGTCGCTCAGCCCGGCAGATGGATGGAACGCTCGATTTGCTGGTGAACACCGGCGCCATCACGCTCCCCGGGACCAGCGAGTGGGGATGGCCGAGCAGGTGGCCCATCTCGTGAACCACGGTCAGGCAGAACATGTTCCAGTCGCTCCACATGGCCGTGCGTGCCGGCCAGTGGCCCTACACGCTGAGGCGAACCGCCACCGCGTTCTTCCTCCCGTGGGGGTGATCTTGGGGGGAGTGGAGGGGGAAAAGGAGGGTGAGGCGAGACTCACCCTTCCTCCTCGTCCTGCCGATGAGCTCCTAGGCGCTCACGGGCGCCGGGATTGCCCATGGCGCCATCCACCCCCATCACGGTCGTCCTTTCCGAGTTCGACGATCTCCTCGCCAGAGGACTGCGCGAGCTGATCCAGAGCGATCACAGCCTTGCGATCGTGGCCGCGGAGGTGGAGCACCGGCGGATCCCAGTGCTCCTGCGCGCCCACCGTCCCGACGTGGCGATCCTCGATGCCGGCGCCCTGGCCAAGCTGGCCGAGGTCCGGGAGCTCGGCGTCTCCTCACGCCGGGAGCTCGGCGCACTTCCCGGGCCCGCTCTCAGGCACGGCCCCACCTCCGCGGTCTCCTCGCCACGACGCCGCTCTGCGATCCTGCGGACGCGGCCCCGGCGCGGGGATGGCCTGCGCCATGACTGACGCGATAGCCACGCTGAACCACCCCGATTATTAGCATGCCCCCCGTGGCCGATGGCGTTGCGATAGGGCCGGACGCGTCCACGGCGGATGACGCCCTCGGCACGAGGGCGGGGGAGCTCGCCGTGACGGCGCTGATGCTGCTGCCGGGCGCGCTGGTCGTGTTCACAGGGTTCAATGCTGGGGGTTATTTTCCCGCGACCCCGGCGGTCGCCGCGATCGTGCTCGCCCAGATCCTGCTTGTCAGGATCATGCAGGCCCGTCGGCCTTTCGAGGGGTTGGCGCCCGCCACGCTCATCGCGATCGCGGCGCTGGGGCTGTATGCGCTCGAGACGCTGGTCTCGGCGTCGTGGTCTCACGCGACGGGGCGGGCGCTGATCGAGTTCGACCGCGCGTGGCTGTACCTGCTGATCCTCGTCCTGTTCGGGACCGTGCGCGCTAGCACGGAGGACCTGCGCTGGCTCGTCCGTGGCCTGCTGCTGGGTGCGTCAATCGTATGTCTGGCGGGCTTGATCAGCCGTGTGCTGCCAGACGTCTGGCACACCGCCCCCGACGTCGCCAACCAGAGGCTGAGCTTCCCGGTCACCTACTGGAACACGCTTGGGCTGCTCGCCGCGCTGGGCATCGTCCTCGCGTTTCACCTCACCTGCACGCTCGGCGAACGGCGTATCGTCCGGATCCTCGCGGCGGCGGTGCTTCCGCTGCTTGCCGCGACGCTGTTCTTCACCTTCTCGCGGGGGGCGATAGCTGCGGGAGCGATCGGCCTGGCTGTTTACGTACTCGTGGCTCGCCCGCGCGGGCTGCTGAGCGGTGTGCTGGCGACGGCTCCGGCGACCGTTGCGCTGGTTGTAGTCGCCTATCACGCCAACCTGCTCGACACCGTTCGTCCCACCACGCCGGCAGCCGTCGCGCAAGGCCATCGCGTCGCGCTGGCAGCCGGTGTATGCGCGGCCGCGTGCGCCGGCCTGCGAGCGATCTTCGCGATTGGCTTGGATCCCCGTCTGCGCCGTATCGCGGGCAGGGCGCTGATGAGCCGCCCGGCGAGGCTCGCAGTGATCGCTGGCGCCCTCGTGGCGGTCTTGGTGACCGGCATCGCCCTCGGCGTCCCGCACAGCCTCGCAAATGACTGGAACCGGTTCATCAGCGGCGCTGCGACCCACGGCAGCCACGACCTGCGCCAGCGCCTGACAGATCCCTCCAATGACGGGCGTACCGACCTGTGGCGGGTCGCGCTGCACGCGTTCTCCGCCTCCCCGCTGCATGGGTACGGGGCGGGGATGTACCAGACGCTGTGGGAGCGCAATCGTCCTCACTTCGCCTTCACGATCAACGCCCACAGCCTCTACCTGCAAGCGATGGCCGAGCTGGGAATCCCGGGTCTCCTGCTGCTCCTGGTCCTCGTGGGCGCCGTCCTCTGTGGGCTGGCCATACGTGCGCGTGGGCCACAGCGCTCGCTGTACGGTGCGCTGCTCGCCTGCGGCGTCGTCTGGGCCTTGCGCGCGGGCATTGACTGGGACTGGGAGATGCCGGTCGTCACGCTCATATTCTTCGCCGTCGCGGGCGTTGCCCTGAATCCCCGCAAGGAGTCTGCATCGGGACGAGGCTGGGTGCCCGGCTACCGGGGTCGTCTGATCCTCGGCCTGCTGTGCCTCGCCAGCGTAACGCTGCCCGTGCTGATCATCTCCTCCCAGGTCCGGCTTGGCGATGCCGAGCACGCCCTCTACGCGTCCAATTGCACGAAGGCCGCCCCGGCCGCACAATCGTCGATCGGCTGGCTCGACGTTCGCCCCGAACCGTATGAGGTCGCAGGCTTCTGCGACCTGCAACAAGGCCTGCCCCGACAGGCGGTCTCCGAGATGCGCCAAGCGGTGCACCACGATCCAGGCAGCTGGGAGACCTACTACACACTCGCGATCGCACAGGCCTCAGCGGGCATCGACCCCAGAGCTGCCGCCACTCGAGCCCTGCGGATGAACCCGTTCGAGCCGCTCACCCGGCAGGAGGCCAAGGAGTTTCGCACCCCGCGTCCCACCGATTGGGTCAACCGGGCGACCGTCGTGCGTGCCGCTGCCCTGGCGAGCAACGATCTCTCGATCGTGCCCTCGTAGCACCCGGTGGGCGGTCGCCCCAACCACGATCTCTGGCCCTTCCCGTTTTGGGCTTCCAGCAGTGTTGGCATCTCAAAAAAGATGTTCAATCGCGGCTGCCAGGCCACTGACTCCTATGTGGGGTCTGAACTCTCTGGCACGGCAATCAGCGTCGACGCCGCGGCGTAGCGCATCGCCTCGCGAATGTCCTCAATTTCGAGATCCGGGTAGGTGGCGAGGATCTCTTCGTCGCTCTTCTGCTCAGCGACCATGCCGACCACGGTTGCGACGGGGATCCGCAGCTCGCGAATGCAGGGAATGCCACCCATCTGGTCTGCCTTGACGGTGATCCTCGGGGAGCTCATCGGCTCCGATCTTACCGCGCACCACGGTCCAAAAAGGCTTCACCGGCCGGCCCGCCGGATCACTGACTTTGCGCTGAGCAGATCTCAACTATCGCGGCCGCGGGAGGCTGCCACACGGCGGAAGAGCTCGGTGATGCCAAAGCGCGGCGCCACACGCTCGACGAGCCTGGGTGCGAGCTGGCCGATTGCGAGCACCGGCCTGAGCGGCGCGCCTGTCTCGATGACCTCCGGCAGATCGTCTCGGATTGCCTTGATCACGCTGTCGGTGACCTTCTTGGTGCTCGTCTCGCCCAGCAGGCGGTTGGATTTGGAGCCTTCCTCGACCATCCGCTGGTACATGCCGTCGCCGGCGATGAAGCCGGGGCACACGGCCGAGAAGCCGACCGGAGCATCGAGATACTCCGCGCGCAGGGACTGCGTCAGCCCGATCAGACCGGCCTTCGTAGCGGCGTAAGGCTCCTGGTAGGCGGGGCCTACCTTACCCGCGGCCGCTGCCACGACGGCAACACGACGCCGTGCGTTGCCGGGGCGGCTGCCGGGATGGGGCCTGCGGACTCCTTCCTTTTAAAGGTGGTCCCGGAGGTCCTCTCCTCGAAGGCCTACAAGGAAGCAGGCCTGCTCGTGATCACCACCGACGAGGCGCCGTCAACCGGCGAATTCGCCGACTCGAGCTCCTGCTGCGGTCAGCCGGGCTTCCCGAACCTGCCAGCGCCGGCCGGAGGGCTGGGCCTCGGACCCAAGGGCGGCGGGCAGGTCGGTGCGCTGCTGCTCTCGTCCTTTGTCAAGCCCCATACCACCAGCCAGGAACCGTACAACCACTTCTCGCTGCTGCGCACGATCGAGGACCTGTTCGCCCTGAAGCACCTCGGGTATGCGGGTCTGCCGAAGGTCAGCTCCTTTGAACCGCCGGTCTTCTCGGCTTACACACCGCGCTGAGCGACGAGCTCGTCGTAGGTGATCGCCTCGCGGTGGGGGCCGGCGCGGTGAAGGACCCACTCCAGCGCGGTCATGTACCGGGGGTGCTCCAGGCAGGTGGGATGCAGGTCCAGGCGCAGGGTGCGACCGGCGAGCAGGCTCCCGGCGCGGATCAGCGACGGGGAGAGGGCGCGCCGCGCCATGCTGTCCGTGCCCATTCCCCAAGCGGGGGCGAGCAGCTGGCGAGGATCGCCCTCCTCGGCGAGCGTCCGGTGCAGCCGCATGAGGCCCGCCCACCAGCGGAACTTCTCCGGGAGCAGGAGGCGCAACGCCGGGGTGTAGGCGTAGGCGGGCGCGACGAAGCCATCAGGCTCGATCCCGGCGAGCTTGAGCACCCGCCAGCCGGCATCGACCGCCCGGCGGGTCTCGTTGCGGTCGAGCCCCACGAACTCCGCTGAGCGCCCGCTGCGGGCATGCGCCAGCGCCTGGCCAGAGAAGGCGCCGCGGCGGCGCTGCATGTGCTGAAAGCCGTGCTGGGCGATCGAGTCGCCGCCGCGGCGGCGTGCGGCCAGCCAGCTGGCCATCTCCGGCGAGCGCTCACCCAGCGGGTGCAGGTCGCGCGCGGGGATGACGAGCAACGTGACCCGGTCGACGCCGTGATCGTCCAGCCAGTCGCGGATCGCCGCGCAGCGGGCGAACGTGGCCGGCTCGATGTCGTGCAGGGCGACGGCGATCTTGCGCCGCTCGCCGCCGCGCCTGCGAGCGGCGCTGGGCGGCGTGAGGCCAGCCGGTAGCTCCGGCAGCGCCGGCCGTGGGAGGACCGGCGAGGCGCCGGTGGCGCGGGAGATGGGAATGCGCTCAGGCCGCACGTGCCACTTCCTTTGGCGCGGGGACTTCCAGCACCCGCTCATAGCCCCCGGCCAGGCGCTCCAGGGAGCGCTCCCAGGTGCGCTGGCGCACCGAGGTGAGCGCCGCGCGGGAGAGGCGCTCGAGCAGCAGTGGCGAGGAGGCGAGCTCGACCAGGGCGCCGGCAAGGACGGCGGCGTCGGCCTCGCGCAGCAGGCCGGTGACACCGTCCTCGATCAGCGAGAGCGGACCGCCTGCGGCTACGGCGAGCACCGGTAGCCCGCTTGCCTGGGCCTCGAGGATGACCTGACCGAAGGTGTCGGTAGCGGAAGGGAAGAAGAACAGGTCGGCGCACGCATAGACCCGAGCCAGCTCGGTGCCCTCCAGCCAACCCAAGAAGGTGACCGCATCACCGAGGCGCTCACGCAGGCGCTCTTCCTCAGGTCCGCCGCCCGCGAGCACGAGCTGCAAGCGGGGATTGCGCTCACGCGCGAGCAGGAAGGCTTCGGCCAGGAGATCAACGCCCTTCTCGCGGGTGATCCTGCCGGAATAGAGCACGTTGATGGTCTCCTGCGCCAGCAGGCCTTTGTCGTGCAGGGCGGGGTCAAAGCGCGAGGTGTCGACGCCGCGATCCCAGCGCAAGATCTTCTCGGCTCCCATCCCGATCCCGGCGAGGGCGGCGTCGGAAGCGAGGCTGGGGGAGAGGACGATGTCGCAAGCGTTGTAGAACGCGCTGACGGCAAGGCCCATCGCATCGGCCACCTGCCGCTGTCCTGAGCGCAGACCGGCGTAGGCGGTGAGCTCGGTGTGATAACTGCCGACCAAGGGCAACCCCAGCGCGCGGGCGACGAGCACGCCGGCGATTCCGGCGGGACCCGGCGAGCAGACGTGGATCGCGTCGAAGTCCCCATCGGCCAGCGTTTGCACGGCGGCGGGCAGGCTCGGGACGCCGATCTGAAGGCCCGGATAGAAGGGCACGTCGATCTCGGCCACGGCGGACAGGCGCAGGTCGACCTCGGGATCGGTCCCGACCACCTCGATCTCAAAGCCGGGGACGCCGCGCTGGCGGATCTCTTCGATCGTGCGGGTGACACCGTGCATCGAGCCGATGCCGTCGGCGAGGATCGCCACGCGGGGCGTCTCGCCGTCGTCGCCGGAGCGCCCGTCGAGCTTGGCGCACTCGTTGGCGAGGAAGGCAGTGGCAGGGGCGTAGGGGACTGCCGCGATACAACTCTCGAACAGTCCCTCGGCGGCGGCGAGCACCTCGGCCTCGCCGGTGGCCGCGCTCACCGCGATGTTGACCGCGGCGCGCAGCTTACGCTCGTGCAGCCGGCAGGCGCGGCGGAAGAGACTGGAGTGGCTGAAATCATCGGCCTGCATCAGGTCGATCAGCCCGCGCTCGTCGAGGTGGTCGAGCTCGACCGCGGCCAGCCAGGCTCTGAGCAGGCAGCGGGCGTCGGCGGGTGAGAGGTCTACGCCGGTGGCGCCATGGCGGGCGTCTCCCTCTCGGAGCAGGCGTTGCATCATATTCAGCACCGTGCGCGGGTCGGGACGCGCGGACTCCTCCTGGCCCTCCACAGACCCGAGCGAGCGTGCGGCCAGTGCGATCGCCGCGTGAGCCCACTTCGCCGCGCTGCCCTGCTTGCCGCGCGCAGTGACCGACCCTGCGCGCATGTGCTCGAGGAACTCCTCGGGCGTACGGGCCGCGGGCGCTTCGGTGAAGGTGCGCCCGATGTCAACCCCCGCGTGGTCGTCTGAGCCGCCGATGCCGATGCCATCGCGGGTGGCGACGTAGGTAGCGGCGGGTCTGTTGAGCTCGCGGGCGCGCGCGCCGTTGCGAATCTCCCAGACGCCGAACAGCTCCGCCAGGCGCCGGCGGTGGCGGGCGGTGAGCGGGGCGCCGACGTTGTAGTACGGGTGGGCTAGCGCGCATGCGATCTCCCGCTCATAGAGGTAGGCGGCGCACAGCTCGACGTCGCCGGAATGGGCCTGCAGCCACTCGTGGTCGGAGGGAGTGATCCCGTAGCAGAGGACGTGCACCGCCTGGGGCTCGTCGCGGAAGTGCGCGGTGAGCTCCTCGGAGACGAACACGTCCGGGCGAGCAGAGATCTCGAGCACCCCGTCGATCGTGTCGTGGTCGGTGATCGTGACGAAGTCCATGCCCCGCCGCTTGGCCAGCTCGTAGAGCTCCTGGGGCGGCGTGGCGCACTCGGGGAGCCCGAGGGCCCGCTGGACTCCGAGCCTGGAAACCTGGGATGCCGTTGAGTGGCAGTGCAGGTCGGCCCTTGTCACGGTTGAGCCATTCCTGGCGGGCAGTGTGGTGGTATCGAGGGTCATCGTTGCTCCTCTCATATCTCTCTATATGTACGCCTCATAGATTCCGCCGCAAAGTGCGGGTTTTTGTGACCAGACAGCAACGATCGTGTGAAGCGATCGTGAAGATTTTTTTGGGAGACTGTCTTGCCAGTGACCGCAAAGGACGGTGGGTGTCGCCGGTCTCCACGCGTCGTGGGTGCAGAGGAGGCAATACAGGCAATAAGCTGTCGCGCCCGTGCACGACCCGATCTCCTACTTCCAAGCGGTGATCCTCGGCCTGACCCAGGGGATCGCCGAGCCCTTCCCGGTCTCGAGCCTCGGCCACGGCGTCATCCTGCCGCGGCTGGCGGGCTGGAACATCCACCAGAACGACAAGTTCTTCCTGACCTTCCTGATCGCCACGCACCTGGCCACGGCGATCGTGCTGCTGCTGTTCTTCCTGAAGGACTGGGTGAGGATCGTCAAGGGGCTGTGGCGTTCGCTAGGAATGCGCGAGATCCGCGCAGAGGACACCGACGCGCGGTTGGGCTGGCTGCTGGTCGCGGGCACGATCCCGGTTGGGATCATCGGTCTGCTGCTGCAGGAACCGCTGCGCAAACTGTTCGCCTCGCCGCAGCTCGCCGCGGCCTTCCTGATCGTCAACGGGATCGCGCTGCTCGTGTTCGAGCGCTTGCGTAGGCGAGCCCCCGCGCCTGGCGACTACGAGGGTGATGCGGATGCGCGGATCGCCAAGTTGAGCTGGCGCCAGGCGATCGGGGTTGGCACCTCGCAAGCGTTTGCGCTGATTCCCGGGATCTCGCGGTCGGGCTTCACGATGGGCGGCGGCCTGCTGGTTGGCCTCTCAAACGAGGACGCCGCGCGTTATGGCTTCCTGCTCGCTACGCCTGTGATCTTCGCCGCGGCGGCGCTGAAGCTGCCCGAACTGCTGGGCGCGCAGGGCAACGGCGTGCGCGGGCCGGCGCTGGTGGCGGGGCTGTGCGCGGCGGTCACGACGTTCTTCGCGGTGAAGTTCCTGCTGCGCTTCTTCGAGACGAACCGCCTGACGCCGTTCGGCATCTATTGCGCCGGGCTCGGGATCATCTCCACGCTGGTCTTCGCGCTCGGCGGATAGCCGCCGCTAAGTCCTAAGAGCGCCTAACAGAAAGAGGTTTTGGGGTGCTGTTGTCGTAGACGGTGTCTATGGCGAAACCTTTGGTCAGTGATGGGTTGTGGGAGCGGATCGAGCCGCTTTTGCCTGTTGTGCAGCGGCGGTATCGGTATCCGGGTCGCAAGCGGGTGCCCGATCGGGCGGCGTTGACGGGCATCCTGTTCGTCTTGAAAACGGGGATCCCGTGGGAGCATCTGCCCCAAGAGATGGGGTGTGGGTCGGGGATGACCTGTTGGCGGCGGTTGCACGACTGGAACGAAGCTGGCGTGTGGGAACGCCTGCACCAGGTGCTCTTGGACGAGTTGCAGGACGCGGAGCAGCTCGACTGGTCCAGAGCGGCGGTGGACAGCTCGCATGTTCGGGCCAAAGGGGGGGCGCAAAGACCGGTCCCTCGCCGGTCGACCGTCGCCGGGCGGGCTCCAAGCACCACGTGATCTGCGAGGGCCAGGGCATTCCCCTGGCGGTGACGTTGACGGCCGGCAACCGCAACGACATCACCGAGCTGATCCCGCTGGTCGATCGCGTGCCGCCGACCGGCCGCTACGGCAAGTTCAGGCCGAAGGCACTGCTCGCCGATCGTGCCTACGACAGCCGTGCTCACCGCAACGCGCTGCGAGAGCGTGGCATCACACCCCGAATCGCCAAACGCGGCACTGGCCACGGCTCCGGGCTCGGCAAAGAACGCTGGGTGGTGGAGCGAACGATCTCCTGGCTACACGCCAACCGGCGCCTCGAGCGCCGCTACGACCGCCGCGACGACATCCACGAAGCCTTCCTCACCATCGGCTGCGCCCTCATCTGCCACAAACACCTACAAAGTTCATTTTGATAGGCACTCTAAGGCTGAGGGCCGGCCGCGCGGGCTTTGGGCCCGGTTTGAAACCAGGCGAACGCGAAGCAGGCGAGCGCTACGACCAGCGCGGCGATGCCGTGCTTGGTGTGGTGGTGGTTGGCTTCGGCGCTCCCGGTGGAGGCGTGGCCGGGGAAGAATGAAGGCAGCGAGTGCTCGGGTGCGATGAAGTAGATCACGGCAACGACGATCAGCAGTACGCCGAGCAGCACAGCCGGGACGATCAGTTTGCGCAGGTTGCTGTTCACCGCCGCAGAAGGGTAGAGCAAGAAGGCGCCCGAGGTATGCACGGGCGTTCTCTGCACGCCATCATGAAGGACGATGCCCGTACCGCGAACGCCCCAGAAGATGTTCGAGACCCGCAGCCACGCCTGGAAGGAGGTTGGCTTGCTGCGTCAGATCAGCCCGCGGGTCGTCAAGCGCGCGCGTCTGGAGGCGCTCGTGCTCGTGCCGCTGTTCGTGGGCGTGGTGCTCCTGTACGACCATCGCGTGAGCCTGTTCGGCACGCCTGGACGGCACGGGCGCCCCGGAGCGTTGGAACCGGCCCTCGATACGCCCATGCGGGTGGCGACGGTGCTAGCGCTGATGGGTCTCGGCTGGGCGATCGCACGGGACATCGGCCGCAGCCTCGGACCGCCGTTGTTCCGGCGGTTGGACCCGGCGACGGCGGGGACGGTGGGGTTCCTGATCCGGTTGAGCACCGTCGTGGTGGCGCTGTTCGTGGCCTTGCGCGTGGCCGGCATCGAAGCAAGGACGCTGGCCCTCGGCGGTGCGTTCACCGCTGTGATCTTCGGTCTTGCCGCCCAGCAGACGCTCGGGAATTTGATCGCCGGCACGGTGTTGTTGAGCGCGCGTCCGTTCCGCGTGGGGGAGCGGGTGCGGTTGCAGGGCGGGCCGCTGGCGGGTCAGATCGAGGGCACGGTCAGCTCGCTGGGGCTGCTGTACACGACCTTTGCCACGGGCGATGACTCGATCCTGGTGCCCAACAGCGTCGTGTTGAACGTGGCGGTGCTGCCACTGCGCGAGCCGGAGGCGGTCAACCTGCGCGCGCGCCTGCGCGCCGGTATGACCCCCGGCGACCTGCAGGAGGTGCTCGAGAAGTCATTACAGACGCCGCTGCGTGACGCTCCACGCATCACGCTGGAGGAGCTCGACGGGGATGAGGTGGTGGTGCGCATCTCCGCCACCCCGAAGGTGGCGGCGGAGGGGCGTCATTTGGCGAGCGAGCTGCTGAGCATCGTCTCGCGCGAGACGCGCGCGGGCGCTCAGGAGCAGACGCGATAGCGCAGGAAGAGCTGCGATTCGCTCTCCAGCGCCGAGAGCAGCTCGAGCACGACGGGTGGATCGAACTCACCGCCGGCGAGGATCCGCAGCGCCCCGCCTGTGGCGGCTGGATCTCCCCCTGCCAGCGTGGGCGCGAGCGAGAGGAACAGCTCGTCCACAAGGCCTGAGAGCAGCAGCTGCGTGTTCAAGTGCGGGCCACCCTCACACAGCAGCGTGCGTACTGCGAAGCGCTCGCGCAGCTCGGCCAGCGCAGCGGGCAGGTCCAAGCGCCCATCGCTTCCGGCGCGCACGTAGTCGACCTGCGCGGCCACCCCCTGCAGGCTCGCCGCGGAGGGGGTCAAGATCACCACCCGCGCGGCGGGGTCGGCCAGCAGCGGGATGTCGCTTCTCAGCTCCAGGCGCCCCGAGACGATGCAGGCGAGCGGTTCATCGCTCAAGCCTCGCTCGCGCCGCAGGCGCCTGCGCGACTCCTCAGAGACGATCCGGCCGTAGCGCTCCACGCGCACCGTTCCCGCGCCGGCCATCACGCCGTCAACGGCGGTGCGCAGCCCGTGGAACAGCTCGCGGTCGGCGGGCCCCGAGATCGGCCCCGAGCGCCCGGCGATGCTCGCGCGGCCATCGGCGGTGCTCACCATGTTCAACAAGACGTATGGACGTTCCCGCCCGCCCACGCTCGGGGGGGCGCTGGCGAGCTCCTCCAGCCCGAGGGTGGCGATGACCTCCTGCACGGTGGCTGGTGTGCCAGCTGCGAGCAGGCGTTTGAGGGTGATTGGCTCGGGGACGATGGCGTCCGAGATATAGCAACTTGGCAACACACGCGGAGGGCGACCTGCTACGGTCACGCTGACTGGCCGGCGCATAGACCGGCGAAAAGCAGTGCAAGCGCTCGCAGGTCGAAGCTCTAAGCAGCATCCTCCGCGTCGCAGCACGCATACCGTGGAGGAGTACCCACATGCCTACTGGCACAGTAAAGTGGTTCAGCGACGACAAGGGGTTTGGTTTCATCACCCCTGATGACGGTGACAAGGACCTGTTTGTCCATCACACCGGCATCAATGGCGAGGGTTATCGCTCGCTGCAGGAGGGCTCGAAGGTCTCATATGACCCCGAGCAGGGCGACAAGGGCCCCAAGGCCGTAAACGTCCAGTCGATCTAGTTCTGCTTCGCGGGGTCTGGACCTCGCGGAGGAGACTGCGACTTTCCGAGAGCCCGCCGCAACGCGGGCTCTCGTGTTTAAGTAACTATCCGATAGCTCCTCAAATGGCATCAGAACACGCCTACAGGAGAGACCCCGGCGCTTTCGGATGGTTTCTAAAGCTCAAGCGCCCGCGTGCGCCGGCGCGCACGGGCGACCGGGAAGCTGCGATCGGAGCGTATGCACTGCTTACGATCGTGCTCTGCGGCGCGCTGGTCGTGGTGCTGGCGGCGGACCGCCCGAGCCTGCTCTCGGCGACGACGCACGCGGGCTTCTTTCCGCGCTGGATGGCCGGGCCGCTGGGGGGGCTGCTGGAAGGGCTGACGCGCAGCACGACAAAGCTGAAGTACCTCTTCACGGGGGCGCTTGCGCTCATGTATGCGAGCTACGTAGTGGCACTGAAATGCGCGCCGCGGCTGCAGGCCCGCTGGGCGATCGGTGCGGTGCTGGCGGTGCACGTGAGCTTCTTCCTGGCCCCCCCGCTGGCGCTGACCGATGTGTTCAACTACGTCAACTACGGGCGCATGGAGGTCGTGCATCACCTCAACCCGTATACGACGATCCCGATCCTCGAGCCGCATGGCGACCCGAGCTTCTATCTCTCCAACTGGCACCAGCTGCTGAGCCCGTATGGCCCGCTGTTCACACTGATGACCTTTGCCCTGGTGCCGCTCGGCGTGGCCGCGTCGTTCTGGGTGATCAAGCTGGTCCTCGGCGCGGCGAGCCTGGCGAGCATTTTCCTCGTGTGGAAGTGCGCGCGCCTGCTCGGCCGCGACCCGGTCGCGGCGATCGTGCTCGTCGGGCTGAACCCGATTGTGCTGGTGTGGGGACTGGGAGGCGACCACAACGACTTCTTGATGATCTTTTTCATCATGCTGGGCTTCTACCTGCTGCTCAAGGCAGGCGGGCCGGTGGCCGGGCGTGCTGGGGCGCAGGAGGATGACCGCACTCAGGCTGTGGCTGCCCGTGAGGCGCCGGCGGAGGGCCAAGTGGGCAGCGGACGAGGTGATCGCGCCCGGCGCCACGAGCAGTTGCGCGGGTGGCTGTGGCCGCTCGCGCCCCTGGAGACCGGCGCGGGAGTGGCGTTTGTGAGCGCAGCGGCGATCAAGGCTTCCGGGGCGGTTCTGATCCCGGTGGTGCTGGCGGCGATGCTCAGGACCCCGCGCCGTGTGGTGCAGGTGTTGCTCGGCATGGCGGCGGCGAGTGCGGCGGCCGGTGTGGCGAGCCTGATCGCCTTTGGCTTGCACTTCCCCGATCTCAGCACCCAGAGCCGGCTGGTCACAAACGTGAGCGTCCCGAACCTGCTCGGCCTCGTGCTTGGCAGCGGCGGTGAGACCGAAACGCTGAGGGTGTTGCTGAGCGGTGTGCTGGCGCTGACGGTGGCGCTCTGCTGCGTGCTCGCGTGGCGCCGGCGGGACGCGGTCACGGCGTCTGGGTGGGCGAACGTAGCGCTGCTGGTGACCCTCGGCTGGGTGCTGCCTTGGTACGTCTTGTGGGTGCTGCCGCTGGCGGCGCTGTCCAGCTCGCGCAAGCTGCGCACGGCGGTGCTCGTGCTAGGCGTCTATTTGATCATCGCATGGGCTCCGGCCTCGGGCCTGCTGTGGAACGAGATTGGCTTCCACCCCGAGAAAACACCCCTGGGACACCTGCACCAGCGCTACGTCAAGGAGCTCTTGAACTAACTCAGACTCTCAGCACGCGGGCGTCTATACCAGCAACGTCGAGGAGGCGCTTGATGTCTGTGGGATCGCTGGTGAGGATGGTGTCACCATCTGCAACGAGACCAGCGATCGCGGCATCTGCGATGTCGCTGGTGCCCGCGCCGGCAAGCAGGAGGCCGCAGCGGCGGGCGGCCAGTGCGCCGACGGGAAACTCCATGAACCCTTGAAGCGCCCTGGTGAGCCTGACCTGCCGCGCCGGATCGCGCCAGACCTGTGCAACGCATGCGGAGGAGGTGATTGCCTCGGTGCCCTGCGCCGCGGCGAGTGCGATCAACGCGTGCACGCCGCGATCACCGCGGTCGAGCGCGATCAGGGCCCCGGCGTCGAAGACGAGGGCAGCCATCTCCGGGCCTCGCTCAGCTCGGCCTCGGTGAACGGGCCGCCCGTTTCGGCGGCTACCTCGTGGGCGACTGCGGCCAGCGTAGTAGAGCGAAGCATCCTGGCTGCGGCATCAGCAAGCCAGCTGGACACACCGGCGGGGCCGGCAGCATCACGCACCCGCTGATACAGGTCATCCTCCAAGCTCACACTGATCTTCGCCATACCAAGAGAGTAGTACCATCGGTCGTACCTGGCAAGGATGCCGTCTTTACGCCTATGTACCTGTACCTGCTAACCCTCGTCAACTGGGGGTGGCTGCCGGCCGAGCTTGCGCTGGCCCTTGCGGCGCTTTGAGTCCAGGCGCCTTGCCCGCGAGGCGGCGGTGGGACGGGTGGGACGCCGCTTGCGGGGTACGGCCAGCGCACGCGCCAAGCGCTCTGTGAGCCGGTCAAGGGCCAGCTGGCGGTTGCGCGCCTGGGAGCGCTCGTCCTGGGCGACCGCCGAAAGCCGCGGGCCCGCGCGCGCAAGGATGCGTGCGCGCTGTGACTCGCTGAGCGAGGGCGAGGCGAGCACGTCGAAGCTCGCTTCCACACGCGAGGCGGTGACGTTGGCGTGCTGGCCGCCCGGGCCCGAGGAGCGGCTCGCGCGCAGCGTGACCTCTGCCAGGGGGATCGCCAGCTCGCGGTTGACCTGGAGCAACCGCTGCTGGCCAGTCTGCGGCTGGTCCTCAGCCTCGTCCGCTGCAGGCGCCATTCGAGCTCACTTCGGCTGCTCCGCAGAGAGGTCGTGAATCGCTTTGACCCGCATCTCCTCGCCCTCGGGCACGCGGCCGTCGCGGCCGATGTAGCCGTCCTTGCCACCGGCGATCAGGTAAATGGCATCGGCGTCGCCCGGGTTGCGGATCTTGCGCGAGGTGGCGGCATCTACGCGCGCGAGGCCGCCCTCGCCAAGACGCTGGACTGAGCCGTCGCCGAACACGATCTCGATTTCGCCACGATGGACGAAGTACAGCTCCTCCTGCTCGTCGTGATAGTGAAAGCCGCTATCGATGCCCGCGGGTATCACGATCGCGTTCACGCCGAATGCAGTCACGCCAAGGCCCTTGCGCACCTTACGAAAGCCGGGTCCGTCCCCGAGGTCATCAAGATGACCGGTCGCCCAGCCCTCGCCAGTCTTCACCGCCGGGTACTCAGTCGATGCCTCCATGTGCGCCTCCTTGTCAGTGGTCTGCCACGTAGCCGTCCTCGGGTGAGAGCGGCCTGCCCTCATCGGCCCATCGTCGCAGGCCGCCGTTCATCGAGTAAGCCTCATACCCGGAGGCGCGGAACGCCTGGGCTGCCATCGCTGAGCGGCTGCCCACGCGGCAGTAGAAGACCACCGGGCGCTCGCGCTCGATGCTCGCTGCCTGCGAGGTGAGCGTGACGAGCTCGATGTGGCGCGTGCCCGCGATGTGGCCGGCCTCGCGCTCGTAGGCCTCGCGCACGTCGATCACCTGCGGGGCGGAGTCCGCCGCGAGCCACTCGGCGAGGAGCGCGGGGTCGACATCGATTGTGGCTGTCATCGCGAACTGAGCGTAGCGGCGATGATTGGAAACCATCCGAATGCTCCTCAGATCGCGCTAAGCACACCCTCTGAGGGAAGTTCCGGAGTTTTCGAACGGCTTCTCAGTAACCGGCAGGCGGCTCATCGTAGGGCTCGCGCTCGATCACGCGATCACGAACCACGCGGCCCCGCCGGGGGCCCCAGGCGAGCATGTAGAAGATCGAGATGAGCAGGCCAGCGATCCCGACGATCATCAATATCAGGCCCACCGTCGTGATGTCGATGCCCGAGACGGTCGCCGTGACCGCATAGCGCAGGATCGCTCCGACTGCGATCAGGAATATCGACGTACCGAGCGGCATGACAAGGAACCTACCCGCCTGGCGAAACCATAAACCTCGAGAAAGCGCTCACTGCAAGCGATGGCCACCTGAAGGCGCCCGCACGGGCCGGCGCCGATGCCGGTTGTGGCTGTCATCGCGAACTGAGCGCAGCTAGGATCAAGCACGATGGAGGCGCTGAGCGACGTTTACACGATCCCCCAGGAGAACCTGGACTTCTGCGCGACGATCTCTCAGATCGCGCGCGAGAAGATCGCACCGCGCTCGGCGGAGATCGACGAGAAAGCCGAATACCCGTGGGACGTGCGCAAGCTGCTGTCCGAGCAGGATGTCCTCGGTTTGCCCTTTCCGGTCGAGTACGGCGGCACGGGCACGGGCACGCTGATGCTGAACATGGCGGTCGAGGAGATTGCCAAGGTCGATGCATCGTGCGCGCTGATCCTGATGGTGCAGGAGCTCGGCACGCTGCCGATCCAGCTATTCGGCTCAGATGAGCTGAAGGAGCGCTTCCTGCCGCGCTGCGCCAGCGGCGAGTGGTCTCCCGCGTTCGCACTCTCTGAGCCCGAGGCCGGCTCGGACCCGGCGGGGATGAAAACGACCGCCGTGCTCGACGGCGACGAATGGGTGATCAACGGCACCAAGAACTGGATCTCCAACCTCGGCATCGCCGACTTCTACATCACCTTCGCCGTCACCGATCGCGAGAGCCGGCGCATCACTGCGTTCGTGGTCGAGGCCGACCGTCCCGGGTTCAGCGTGGGCAAGCTCGAGCACAAGCTCGGCATCCGCGCCTCGCCGACGGGGCAGCCGATCTACGAGGACGTGCGCGTGCCGCAGGCCAACGTCATCGGCGAGGCCGGCCGCGGGCTGTCGGTCGCGCTCGGCACCCTCCAGCAGACGCGCCTGGGCGCCGCCGCGCAGGCCGTGGGGATCGCGCAGGGGGCCACGGACTACGCCGTCGCCTACGCGCGCGAGCGCGTCCAGTTCAGCAAGCCGATCATCGAGCTGCAGGCGATCCAGTTCAAGCTGGCCGACATGGAAATAGGCACCGCTGCTGCCCGCGAGCTGTTGTACAAGGCGTGCGCCATGGCCGACCAGGGCCACCCGGAGCGGGGGAAGTACTCCTCGATGGCAAAGGTCTTCGCCTCGGATACCGCGATGGCCGTTACCGTGGAGGCTGTGCAGGTGCTGGGTGGCTACGGTTATGTCAAGGAGTACCCCGTAGAGCGCATGATGCGAGACGCCAAGATCACCCAGATCTACGAGGGCACAAACGAGATCCAGCGGCTCGTGATCGGCCGCACGCTGAAATAAAGGATTCCCACCCACAACCCCAGCTATGCGCGATTCCAAGCCTCCCGGAGCCATCGGTCATTTGCGACGCGTGGGCGTGGCCGCGCTGGTGGCGATGTCGCTGGGGCTGGTCGTGCTCGTTGTGGGCCAGGGCTTCAGCACGATCGGAGCGGTGCGGGCGCTCGAGGATGTGGCACTCGGCGTGATCGTCGCGGCCGCTCTGATGGGTGCTATCGCGTTCGTCGCCGTGCGCATGGCGGGCTGGCGGGATCCGGAGTCCGAGAGCGAGTTTGAAGAGATCGTGCGCCACGCCGAGACGCTCGCCCGCGAAGGGCTCGCGGTGGACCCTGACGAAGCGGAGTTCATGGAGCTCGACCCGCTCAACGACGAGGACTTCGAGGAGCTCGTGCGCGACGCGCTGGACGACCTGCCTGACCTGCTGCGCAACGCGCTCAGCCACGTCGCCGTCGTGATCTCAGACGGTGGCCGGCGCCAAGGTGCGTACGGCCTCTACCAGGGAGGTCAGACCCGTCGCGACGACGCGCACGACCGCATCGTGATCTTCCGTGACACGCTACGCCGCGACTTCGGTCACGATCCCGATCTGCTGCGCGAGCAGGTAGTCCGCACGGTCCGCCACGAGCTGGCGCACCACGTGGGTTTCGACGAGTTGGGCGTCAGCCGCCTCGACCTCTGACCGGGCACCGGTCGGCGCACCGTGTGCGCATTGCCACACACTCGTCTGCGTCTTGTCACATAGGATGCGCGCGTCCGCAACTCATCCCCTTCGACCCAGGAGATTGCCCCACATGCCTGAAGCAGTGATCGTCGACGCCATTCGCACGCCTATCGGACGGGCAGCGAAGGGCTCATTGAAGACCGTGCGCGCGGACGACCTCGCGGCGATTCCCTTGCGGGCGCTGATCGAGCGCAACCCGGCGCTCGACCCGAGCTCGATCGTCGACATCATGATGGGCTGCGGCTACGGGGAGGGAGAGCAGGGCTACAACGTGGGGCGTATCGCGGGCCTCTTGGCGGGCATCGACCATCACGTGCCGGCATGCACTGTCAACCGCTTCTGCGCGTCCTCACTGCAAACCGCGCGGATGGCCTTCCACGCGATCCAGATGGGCGAGGGTGACACGTACATCGCGGCGGGCGTCGAGGCCGTATCGCGCGCTGGGGGAGGGGGCTCCTTTGAGTTCAATCACGCCGTCGACGGTTCTGAGGGCGCCGCCTATGACGTGTACATCCCGATGGGCATGACCGCGGAGAACGTCGCCGAGCGCTGCAACGTCAGTCGCGAGTCTCAGGACGAATGGGCGGTGATCTCGCAGAGCCGCGCTGTCGAGGCCGTGGCGAATGGTCACTTCGACAAGGAGATCGTCCCGGTGACGGTGCCTGCGCACAAGGATGTCGACAAGGAGGGCAACGAGATCGACGTCCCGGAGACGGTCGTCTCCAAGGACGACGGGCCGCGGGCGGGTACGACGATGGAGAAGCTTGCGTCGCTGAAGCCGGTGTTCAAAGAGGGCGGCACGGTGACGGCTGGCAACGCCTGCCCGCTGAACGACGGCGCGGCGGCGCTCTTGATCATGTCGGAGGATCGCGCGAAGGAACTCGGTATGAAACCGCGCGCGCGGATCGTCGCCTCCTCAGTCGCCGGCCTGCGTCCGGAGATCATGGGCCTCGGCCCGATCCCCGCGATCGAGAAACTGCTGGCGGCGACGAAAATGACGATGAGCGACATCGACGTCGTTGAGATCAACGAGGCGTTCGCCGCGCAGATCGTGCCGTGCAAGGAAGACCTGAAGATCGACGATGAGAAGCTCAACCCGTTCGGCGGCGCGATCGCGCTCGGCCACCCCTTCGGCATGACCGGCGCACGCATCATGACGACGCTGCTAAACGACCTGGAGACGCTCGATAAGACCTACGGGATCGAGTCGATGTGTGCCGCCGGCGGCATGGGCATGGCGATGCTCGTCGAACGGCTGGGCTGAGTCTTTTGTGGGGGGTCCATGGGGGGAGCCTGCTCCCCCCATGCTGAGTGTTGTGTGCCGCCGGCGGCATGGGCATGGCGATGCTCGTCGAACGGCTCTCGTAAGCCTGAATCTGATTGGTGTGTAGCGCGGGCCGTGTGTGACGAGCGGCCCGCGCGGCCTATGTATCCAGCCCGGGGATCGGCTCGATCGGCAGTTCGCCGTAGATCGCTTCGAGCTCGGTGAGATCGGTTCCGTCTTGGGGCCGGCCCGCGAGGCGCTTGAAGCCGACGAGGCTCGGCAGGGCCGCCATGTGGACGGTCTGTCCCTCCCAGTCGGTCGTCTCGGCGCGCTCGGCGACGGTGTCGTAGTCGAGCGGGGGGAGCCCTCCGCGCATGATGTCGATGATGCCGTGGCGGCTGTTGACGCGCAGGCTCTCGGCGCCGGCGATGTCCTCGGGCGTGAGGAGCTTGTTGTCGCGCAGGCGCCTGCCGCCGGTGCGCTCGAGGAAGCGCAGCACCGCGGCGTCGGCCTCGGGACCGTCGGGGATCAGCAGGTCTGAGTCCTTGGTCGCGCGTACGTGACCGTGGTAGATCACGGCGAAGCCGCCGATCACGACATAGTCCAGCCCGACCGCGTTGGCGTCGGCGATGACGCCGTCGAGGTCAGGCCCAGTAGGTTCGTCTGGGGGCATGGCCCGCACGGATCGAGGCGGCCAGCAGGGAGACCGCCTGCTGCGAGAGTTTCTGGCCCTGCTCGAGCCGCTGGGCGGGGGTCAGCGCCATGTTGCTGGCGCGCAGCTGCTCGGCCTCTTCGCGGTTGATGACGGCCCACTCGGCCTCATGGCCGGGAGACATCAGCGGCGTGCGAGGACGGTCACCCATGGCTGCAAGTTTATCGCACCACGAGACCGGATGCAGCGTATTGTCTGCATCACGTTACCGATCGAGGCGGCCGTGCATACCGCCCGTGGCTCAGCGCGGAGGCATGCGCAGCGCGCCGTCGAGCCGGATCGTCTCGCCGTTGAGCATGCGGTTCTCGACGATCTGGCACGCCAGCTGCGCGTACTCGGCGGGCTGGCCGAGGCGCTGAGGGAAGGGCACACCCGCGCCGAGTTTCTCGCGGGCCTCCTCGGGCAGGGCCCCGAGCAGGGGTGTGTCGAACAGACCCGGGGCGATGGTGTTGACCCGTACCCCGTACTGGGCGAGATCGCGCGCGGCTGGCAGGGTCATGCCAACCACACCTCCCTTGGATGCTGAGTACGCGATCTGGCCGACCTGCCCGTCGAAGGCAGCGATCGAAGCGGTGTTCACGCAGACCCCGCGTTCGCCGTCCTCGCGCGGGTCGCCTGAGATCATCGCGGTGGCTGCGAAGCGCAGCACGTTGAACGTGCCGATCAGGTTGATAGCGATCACCTTCTCGAAGAACTCGAGCTGATGTGGCCCGCGCTTACCAGCGATCTTCTCGGCCCAGCCCACGCCTGCGCAGTGGATGCTGATGCGCAGGCCTCCGGGTGCCTGGGCGGCGGCGGTCACCGCGGCCTGCACCTCATCAGCGCTCCTGACGTCGGCGTGCTCAAAAGCCGCCCGCTCGCCCAGTTCCGCGGCCAGCGCATGGCCGCGCTCGTCGTTGACGTCGGCGATCGTGACGAGCGCCCCACGCTCGTGAAGCGCGCGCACGGTCGCCTCGCCAAGTCCCGAGGCGCCCCCTGCGACGAGTGCCGAGCTGCCATCGATCTGCATGGCCGGGAACCCTATATGCCGGCGTCCGTCTGAGTCCTCAGCGCGGGCCAGGGTCTCAGGGTGGCCGAGCCGGTCAGAGCGCGACCGCGCGTGAAAGGGTCAGCGCGAACAGCTCTTCAGGGTCGGTGAACCAGCGAACGAGCTCCATTCCGGCGGCGGAGAGATCACCCTCCAGGCGCTCGGGTGTGAACTTTGCGCTGATCTCCGTGCGCATCTCCTCGCCGGCGTCGAAGTGCACCGCCAGGTCGAGGTCGCGCACGAGCGTGGTGTGCTCGCGGCGCGCCCGCAGGCGCATCTCGATCCACTCGTGCTCGCGGTCGAAGAGCGCCACGTGCTCAAAGTCCTCAGGCTCGAAATCGGCGCCGAGCTCGCGGTTGAGCACGCGCAGCACATTACGGTTGAACTCGGCCGTGACGCCCTGCGCATCGTCGTAGGCCGCCTCGAGGATCTCGGGGTCCTTCACGAGGTCTGTGCCCATCAGCAGGTAGTCCTCCGGGCCGAGCAGGCGGGCGATCTCGCGCAGCACGCGCCGGCGGCTGCCGGGGGGAAAGTTTCCGATCGTTCCGCCGAGGAAGGCCACGATCCGCGGCCCGATGGCGCTCGGCACCTGGTCGAGGTGACGCTCGAAGTCGCCGATCACGCCGTGCACGCGCAGGCCCGGGTACTCGCCGGTGAGCTCTGCTGCGCATTCACGGATCATGCTCTCGGTCACGTCGACGGGGATGTAGCGGACGAGCGTGCCGGCGGCGTGCAGCGCGTCGAGCAGCACGCGCGTCTTCGCGGCCGTGCCCGAGCCGAGCTCGACGAGCTCGGCGGCGCCCGTCAGGGCTGACAGCTCGGGGGCGTGCTGCTCGAGGATCGCGCGCTCGGCGCGCGTCGGGTAGTACTCGGGCAGCTCGCAGATACGATCGAACAGCTCCGCTCCGCGTGCATCGTAGAAGTGCTTGGGCGGCAGTTCCTTGAAGGGTCGCGTGAGACCGTCGAGCACATCGTCGGCGAGCGAACGCTCCTCGGTGCCCTCGAGGTGCGAGTCGATGCGGATCGCAGTCTCGTCAGGATTGATAATCGGCTCCATCACTCCTGCTCGCTGTCTCGTGCCAAGCGTACACCGGCGAAGATCTGCCGGCGCTCCGGGAGGTCCCAGTTGCGAAAAGTCAAGCTTGCGACGCGGGGATGCGTCGCCCACGAGCCGCCGCGCAGCACCCGGTAGTCCTCACCGAAGAACACCTCCGAGTACTCGCGGTATGGGTGGGCGGTAAAGCCGGGGTAGCCGTGGAAGGTGCTGCTCGTCCACTCCCATACCCGGCCCGTGCTCTGCAGGGCGCCGTGGCGCTCAGCGCCCTGGTCGTCGCTGCCCGTGCCGTGCTGAGTCCTCTTCGCCGCCTTCTCCCACTCGGCCTCGGTTGGCAGGCGGGCGGCGTGGGCGCTGGCGAAGGCGTCGGCCTCGAACCAGCTCACGTGGCAGACGGGGGCTTGTGGGTCTCCCGTCGCCACCTGCGGGTGATGAGTTATGTCGTATTGCTTCTTCCACGCCCAGCCCTCATCTGACCACCACTCGCGGCGCTCGTATCCGCCGCCCTCGCTGAATTGCATCCAGCTCGCGTTGCTCACCGGGTGACGCGCTATCTGAAAGGCGGCCACCTCCATGATGTGACGTGGCCGCTCGTTGTCGTAGGAGAAGCCATCCTCGCTCGCGCCGAGCTCGAACGGACCGACGGCGATTGAGACCCACTCGTCCTCGCCGCTGCCGCGGGCGCTCATCGGCTGATCGCGCACGGCCGTGTCGGCGGGGGAGAGCAGGCCGGCGATCTCCATCGTCTGGCGCATGGTCTCGGAGTGCTGGAGCTCGTGGCGCAGCACCATCTCGCAGATGGTTCCGTCGCCGAGTCCGCCCAGCTCGATCGCCCCGATGACGCGCGCGCGGACATTCGAGAGATAGCTCTTAGCCTCAGCTCCTCCGAGCGTCTCGATTTCGCCGCGTACAGCACGGGGTGTCTCGAATGCGTCATACAGCTCTGCCAGTTCTGGACGCAGCAGCTCGAGGCCCGCGTGGCGATGGGCCAGCCACAGGTCCTCGTAGGCAGCGATGTGGCCGAGGTCCCAGACGAGGGGACTCATGATCGGCGAGTGCACACGCTCCAGGTCCTCGCCGCTGAGCCCGGCGATCAATGCGAGCGTGCCCTCACGGGCCTGCACTAGGGCGGAGATCGCCTCCTGTGGGCTTGGCGCGGCGGCGTTGTGGGTCGCGGTGGCGGTCGTGGCCATGGCTTTGCCGATTCCTACTGTACGACCCTATGCCCAGATTGGTTCATCGTGTCACCGGCGCCGGAGAGGCCGCGTCGTCGACGATCACGGTCAAGCGCTCGCGCCTGAGCAGGCTCGCGGGTACGTGATGGCTCGGCTCGGCCAACGCCGCAGCGATCGCATCGGCCTTGCCCGCGCCGGTCGCCAGCAGCAGACAGCGGCGCGCGGCACGCAGCACTGCAAGGCTCAGCGTGATCCGCTCGGGCGGCGGCTTGGGCGAATCGTGGACCGGAAGGCAGATCGCATGCTCGCCGGCGTCGAGCGTGGGCGCTCCGGGGAACAGAGAGGCAACGTGGCCGTCGGGTCCGATGCCGAGCACGATCAGGTCGAGTACGGGCAGGGAGGGCGGGATGGTGGCGGGCGGGCCGCCATCCGGCAAGAGGTCCTCCTGTAACGCAACGGCGTAACGCCGCGCGCCCTGCACTGGCCCCAGCTCTCCTTCCATGCGGTGGATGTGCGCGGTATCAATCCCAGCTGGGCGCAGGAGCGTCCCGGCGGCGAGCCGGTAGTTGCTCTGCTCGTCCTCAGGTCCGACGCAGCGCTCGTCGGCGAACCACACCTCGACGCCGTCCCAGTCATCGAGCTCGCCGGCGAGCAGTTCGTAGGTGCGCGCGGGGGTGGAGCCGCCGGAGAGGGCGAGATGCGCGACGCCGCGCTCATCGCGGGCACGGCGCACCTCGCGGGCGATCTCCACGGCGGCGCGTGCGGCCGCCGCCTCGGCACTGGGGAATGTGCTCAGGCGAGTCAAGGCAGCATCGCCTGGGCGGCCTGCAACGCGGGCCGGTAGGTGGGGTCGCGCAGCAGCGCCTGGCGGATGCCCTCGCCGAGGATGCCCGCCTCGCCGCGGGAAGCGCCGAGAATCGTCCATTCGTGCTCTCTACCCTTTGCGTCACGGTGATAGGCGCGCAGGCCACCCTTGCCGCGGTCCAGGCGCAGCCGGATGCCGGAGGCGGTCTCGATCGTGAGGCCGGCCAGGCCGCGCACCTGTTGCTCGGGAGCCGCCTCCATGCGCAGGGTGATGTCGTGGCGCTTGGCCCCCGCCTTGCCGCTCAGCACATCACCGTGATGGATCAGTGCTTCCAGGTGCCAGCCCAGCCGTGAGGCCAGCCAGCCGATCAGCAGCATCGCCGCCACGGTCGAGTCGGGGTGATGGCGAACGGTGATCGCCACGATCTCCTCCAGCCCGGCGCGTAGCTGCAGCGGGTCGAAGGTGGCGGCGATCCGCTCGCGCCAGGGGGTGGACCGAAGCCAGGCCAAATCGACGACGTAGACGCGCTCCGAGAGGGTATTGGCACGGCCGATCGCCTCGTGCCAGTCAGGCTCGTCGACGGAGTCCAGCAGCATCGACTGGGCGAGCGCCAGCAGCGCGCCGACGGCCTCGGGATGGCCGTGGGGTGACCACAACAGCGTCGGCAGGTCGCTCACCACGAGCGGGTCGGCAATGCTCAGCAGGTCGTCCAGGTGGCGATCGCCGATCTCCACGATCACGGTCTCGTGCAGCACGGCGAGCTCCCCAGGCTTGGGATCGTCTTCGGCGGCGATGCTGGCGCGTGCGTCCAGGCTCCTACGTTTGGGGTCGTAGGAGAGCACGACCGTACGCGAGGCGTGGTAGCGGCCCACGCCGCGCAGGCGGTTGGCGATCTCCCCGCTCCACCGGCTCTCGACGAAGGCCACCATGTTGAGCACGCGCGCGGGGAGGAAGCCGCCGTTTTCTGCATGGCGCTCGGCGAGGAGCTCGCGTAGCGCGGCTTCGATCGCATCGGGCGTAGTTCCCTGCTCGCTCCAAACTGCATCGCTGACGGCCGGCATCAGATCAGATGGCCCGCCAGTGGTGGTCGTCGAGCAGGAGGTCATCTGCCTCGCTCGGTCCTTGCGAGCCAGCCTTATATTGAGGCAGCGGACCCGGCGTCTCTGACCACGCCTGGAGGATCGGGTCGCAGATGCGCCATTGCGCCTCGACCTCGTCGTTGCGGGTGAACAGCGTCGCCTCGCCGCGCATCGCGTCCATGATCAGCCGCTCATAGGCCTCCGGAGACTGCGACATGAACGAGGTGCCATACAGGAACTCCATGTTCACCGAGCGGATGCGCATGCGGCTGCCCGGGATCTTGGCGCCGAGCTGCAGGGTGACGCCCTCGTTGGGCTGCAGCGTCAGCACGAGCTGGTTGGGCTTGACCCCCAGCGAGCCGTCCTGGCTGAAGGCGAGGTGGGGGACGGGCTTCAGCGTGATGGCGATCTCGGTGATCTTGCGGGCCAGGCGCTTGCCTGCGCGCATGTAGAAGGGGACACCCGCCCAGCGCCAGTTGTCCACTTCCAGACGCAGAGCGGCGAACGTCTCGGTCGTTGATCCGGGGCGCACGCCCTTCTCCTCCAGGTATCCCGGCACGTCCTCTCCGCCGGAGTGCCCGGCGGCATACTGGGCACGCATCGCGATCTCCGGAATCTCCTGTGGCGCCGGCTCGTGGATCGCGTGCAGGACCTTGACCTTCTCGTTGCGCACTTCCTCGGCGGTGAAGCTCACCGGGGGCTCCATCGCCACGTGGCAGAGCAGCTGGAGCATGTGGTTCTGGATCAAATCGCGCAGTGCCCCGGCGTGGTCGTAGTAGCCGGCACGGCTGCCGATGCCGATGTCCTCGGCGGCGGTGATCTGCACGTGGTCGATGTAGTTGCGGTTCCACAGCGGCTCGAACATGCCGTTGGCGAACCGGAACGCCATCATGTTCTGGACCGTCTCCTTGCCCAAGTAGTGGTCGATGCGGAATACCTGAGGCTCCTCGAAGACGCTCAGCACCTGGTGGTTGAGCTCGAGCGCCTCTTGCATGCAGGTGCCGAACGGCTTCTCGATGATCACTCGCACCTCGGCGTCTTCGTGCTGGGACAGGCCATGCTCGCCCAGCTTTCCCACGATCAGCCCGAAGAAGTTTGGGGCGGTGGAGAGGTAGAAGGCGCGGTTGAGCTGCTCGCCGGCGTCCTTTTCGAACTTGCCCAGCACCTGCTCGAGCTTGGTGTAGACGGAGTCCTCGTCAAATTCTCCGGGGATGTACTTGATGTCCTCGAGCAGACCCGCCAGGACATCCTCGTCGGGGGTCCGGCGGGAGAACTGGCGGATCGCCTGCTCGCACTCCTCGCGATAGTCCTCGTGGGCTTTTTCTTTACGTGACACTCCTACCAGGTGAAAGCGCCCCGGCAGTGCGCCCTCGTGCGCGAGGTTGTAGAGCGCGGGCAGCAGTTTGCGCTTGGCCAGGTCGCCGGTAGCGCCGAAGATGACGAGCGTGGTGGGTGCGACCGGCAGGCGCTCGAGTCCTTCGACGAGTGGGTTCTCGGACTGGGGCTGGGACCCGGCTCCAGGCGACACGCTCACCTGCCCTTGCGCCGCGGAGTGGCCTTCGGCTTTGCTCCTCTGCCCGGTGCGCTCTTGACGGCATGGCCGCCGAACTGATTGCGCAGCGCGGCGAGCACGCGGTGGGTGAAGTCGCCGTTGCCGCGTGAGTACAGGCGGGCATACAGCGAGGCCGTGATCACCGGGGTGGGCACGTCGTGGGCGGTGGCCTCGGCGATAGTCCAGCGGCCCTCGCCGGAGTCCTCGGTGTAACCCTCGATCTTCTCGAGCTTGTTGCCGTCGGCCTCGAACGCGCGGGCGGCTAGCTCGCACAGCCAGGAGCGCACGACCGAGCCCTGTCCCCAGAGGTGCGCAATCTTGGCGTTGTCGAGCTCGTACTCGGAGGAGTCGAACACGTCGAAGCCCTCCGCGTAGGCCTGCATGAGGCCGTACTCGACGCCGTTGTGGACCATCTTCACGTAATGCCCCGCTCCGGAGGGGCCGAAGTGCATCCAGCCGCGCGGCCCGATCGCGGCGACGCTGGCCTCGTTTGTCTCCGGCGCCAGCACGTCGAGGATCGGAGCGAGGCGCTTGACCGCTTTGGGGGGCCCGCCGACCATCATGCAGTAGCCGACCTGCAGGCCCCACACGCCGCCGGAGGTGCCGACGTCGATGTAGTTGATCCCCTGCTTGGCGGCTAGCTTGGCGCGATCCTTGTCGTCGGTCCACTTGGAGTTGCCGCCGTCGATGATCGTGTCACCTGAGTCGAGCAGCTTTGAGAGCTTGTCCACCGTTTCCTGCGTGGGCTTGCCGGCGGGGACCATGATCCACACCAGGCGCGGGGGCTTCAGCTGCTTGACGAGGTCCTTCAGCGAGGATGCGCCGGATGCGCCGTTCTTCACCGCCTGCTTGACAGCCTTCTCGTCGAAGTCGAACGCGACGACCTCGTGGACGGAATCGCGGCGGATGCGGTGCACCATGTTGCCGCCCATCTTGCCGAGCCCGACGAAGCCGATCTGAGTCACAGCGTCTGCGTCCTTACTCACAGGGTCTCCTTGATCTTTGTGGTGAGCGCGCGCAGCGCGCTCACCGGATCCTCGCCTCGCAGGCGCACTCGCGCCGCGGGGCGCTCCAGCGTGTGCAGTGTGTCCAGGTCGCCGGTTGCCTGGGCGTTCTTGAGCGTTGTGAACGTGTATGGCTTGCCGGGGATCTCCACATCTTCGGGGCCGTCATGTAGCAGCTGCAGGAAGCGCCCGGTCTTCGGGCCGCCCTTGTGGAACTGGCCGGTGGAATGCAGGAAACGGGGCCCATAGCCAAATGTGGTCGTCGCCTTCGTGGCCTGGCGGATCGCCACGCGCAGCTCGGCCACGGCCGCGTCGAAGCCGGCGGAGGGCTGGACGTAGCCCATGATCGCCACGTAGTCCGGCGGCGAGGCCTCACCGAGGAGTGAGTGCAGCGTGGCCTCGTCTGCGTCGGGCGTCTCGGGCAGCTCATGCCGGGATTCGTACTCCGCGAGCACGCCGTTGGTCGCGTCCTTGGCCTGCTGCACGTTGGGCTGGTCGAACGGGTTGATCTGTAGGCCCCAACCGGCGACGGCGACTGCCAGCTCGGCGAGTAGAAACAGACGGCCGAGGTCGGTGGGACCCTCGGTGGGCAGGATGATCACAGGGTGGCCGGCCTCGCTCAAGGCGCGCACTTTGCGATCGAGCCCGGCGTTGGGCGCATGGACGTCGGGCAGGTAGGCAAAGACACGGTCATCGCCATAGACGTCGGGGTCTCCCAGGGGCTCGTCGGCCACCGGCAGGATGCCTGTGCCGTGCTTTCCCGTGGACTCCGCCACGAGCTGCTCGAGCCAGAGCCCGATGCTCGGGAGCGACTCCGCGACGACGAAGGTCAGCTTGTCGCGCCCCATCTGGGCGAGCGCGCTCAGGGCTGCTCCCAGCCACACGGCCGCCGTTTGCTCGGAGGGAGTGGCTGAGTCGCCGGCGCCCACCGCGCTCGAGATCGCTGTCTGCCACGCCGAGGACGCGCCGCTCAGCAGCGCGCGAACGTTCACCCCCATCAGGGCACCCGGCACGATGCCAAACGCCGATAGCGCGCTGTAGCGCCCGCCGATATTTGGATCGCCCATGAACACCTTCCTGAAACCGTGCTCCTCGGCCAGCTTTTCAAGGCCCGAGCCTGGGTCGGTGATCGCCACGAAGCGGGAGCCATCTTCGAGCAGAGACCAGAAGTGCGCGAACAGCGACAGCGGCTCGATCGTGCCCCCCGACTTGGAGGAGACGATGAACAGCGTCCGCTCCAGCTCGACGGTGTCCTCGATCGCGCGGATCGTGGCCGCGTCGGTCGAATCGAGGACGTGCAGCGCAGGGCGGTCCGGGCGATGGCCGAAGCAGCGCCGCAACACCTCCGGGGCCAGCGAGGAGCCGCCCATGCCGAGCAGCACGATGTCGGCGAACCTCTCGCTGCTGATCTGCTCCGCGAATGCTTCCAGGTCGTCGAGAACGCCCGGCATCCGTTCTGCGATCGTCAGCCAGCCGAGGCGGCCGGCGATCTCCGGGGCGGGTGGGGAGGCGGGTGGGGATTCCAATCCTCCCCACAGCGTGGCGTCCCCACGCGCGACTCTGCCGGCCACATCCTCATTCCAGGCTCGCGCGAGCTGCTTCGCGACCGCGTCCTTTAGGGCGCCGGGGATACGAGCCTCGACGGTGAGGGTGGGGTCGCTCACGACACGATCGTAGTCGGCTTTAGTGCTGGTGTAGGTTTCGGGTCCCAGCGATGTCCCAGACACCGATCATGAGCCCCGATCCCACCCCCCAACTGCCGGACCGCAACCTGGCCCTGGAGCTCGTTCGTGTGACGGAGGCGGCGGCCCTGGCGGCAGCGCCTCTGGTTGGGCTGGGTGATAAGGAGGCAGCCGACCAGGCCGCCGTCGACGGCATGCGCTACATGCTCCAGTCGGTCCCGATGGACGGCCTCGTGGTGATCGGAGAGGGTGAGAAGGACGAGGCGCCGATGCTCTACAACGGCGAGCAGATCGGCGATGGCTCGCCGCCGGCGGTCGACATCGCGGTGGACCCGCTGGAGGGTACGACGCTGGCGGCGCACGGCATGCCGAGCGCGCTCGCGGTGATCGCCCTGTCCGCGCGCGGCACGATGTTCGACCCCGGCCCGTGTGTCTACATGGAGAAGATGGCTGGCTCGCCGGAGATCGCGGACCTGCTCGACCTCGACCGCCCGCTCGGGGAGACGGTCGAGCTCCTGGCCGAGCGCAAGGGCAGCCCGATCGGCGACGTGATGGTGCTGGTGCTCGACCGTCCGCGCCATGAGGAGGGGATCGCGGCCATCCGCGCGGCCGGTGCGCGCGTCAGGCTGATCCCCCACGGCGACGTCTCCGCTGCCCTGCTGGCGGTTACCGAGCGCTCCCCAGTCGACCTGCTGTGGGGGATCGGCGGCACGCCCGAGGGCGTCATCTCCGCGGCGGCCGTCAAGTGTCTCGGCGGACAGTTGCTCGGGCGGCTGTGGCCGCGCGATGAGACCGAGCGCAAGGCGGCGCTGGAGGGCGGGTACGACCTCGAGCGGGTGCTCACTCGCGATGACCTCGTCGCCGGCGATGACGTGTTCTTCTCCGCCACCGGCATCACCGACGGGGACATGCTCCAAGGCGTGCGCTATCCGAACGCGGGGGGTGCGACCACCGAGTCGCTGGTCACGCGCTCGCGCTCCGGCACGATCAGGCGCATTCGCGCCACGCACGACCGGGCGAAGCTGCGCGCGGTCGGCGGCGAGCGGTTCTAGCCCCCTTTTTCGGCGAAGCGTCCGACCCGAGACTCGGCCAAGTCCAGGCGCGCGAGCGAGCGCAGGAACCGGTGTGTGATGATCACGTGGATCTTCGACTGCGTCGCGCCATAAACCCGGCGGCCGAGTCTCGAGGCGATCGCGGGGTAGAAGCCGGCCACCTCGATCTCGACGTGCAGGCAGGCGTGCGGCGCTCCTTCGCCGGTGGGGTTCCCAGCCTGCGCCTCGCCTGCAGGGCGGCGAACCTCGATCTGCAGGTAGCCGCCCACATCGCGCCCATGCCTGGCGACCAGCAGGCCGTGCGCGATGCGCCAGCGAACGAGTCCACGCAGCGGATCGAGCTCGTACTCGGGCGCCTGGAACGTGATCAGCTTCAGCTGTGGCAGAAGCAGCACGATCGCGCGCCCGTGCTCGGTGTAGCGGACGCGAACCAGACCGAGCGTGACGCGCGCGAGGAAGCGCCAGTAGGTGCGGGCCAGGCGCTCGAGGTACATAGGAGACCAGAGCTCCCTCAGTGCCGCTTCCGGCAGGCTCAGGTCGGCGGCCTGAACCGAGCGCATCGCGCCTGTGCGCTCGTCTTCGGAGCTACGGTCTTCGAGATTGGCGATCGTCGCGATCTTCATCACTTGCAGGCTATCTCTGCGCTCGCCCGCGCTGCGTCCGCGATTGCTGATATTCAAGGTCTGTGAGCGAGGACTCTCTGGACCCGCGTCTGGCCGAACGTCTCACACGAGCGGCGCGAGCGGCGCAGACGTTGAGCGAGACGCTGTGGGAGGCCTTGGGCGAGGAGCTGGCCGAGCCGCATTCTGAGCGTGTCGCCGAGCTCTCGCAGCGGCTTGGCGAGGTCGCTGCGATCGTCGCCTTGCTCGCGCGCGCAGACGCTCGCGCGCCACAGCCGCCCGCCGCGCCGGGCGCCCCGGCCGCTCGCAGCACTGGTGATGCCGGCGCAGCTGATAGGCCTGTGGCTCGCGCTGCGCGTGTAATAGACGATGAGCCGCCCCCGCCACGGGGGCCGGGGGCGAGCATCCAGCCACGCACGGCAGCCGTGCTCGTCGACGAGCTGGCTCCAGTGGAGCCACCAGGGACGGGCGAGCCGCTCGCGCGGGCGAGGCCCGAGATCGAGATCCGCGACGTTCGCGGCGAGGAGGGGCCTGCCGCCTGGATTGGGTCTATAGGGCGCCGGCTGGAGCGTCACGCGCAGGACTCCTCGCCGTTTGCGGTGATGCTCGTTGACATCGAGCATCTGCATCGTGCCGAGCCCAAGGGCTCGGTGTCCAGCCTGGTGAGCCAGGTGGAGGATGCGCTCAAGCGGGAGCTGCGCCCAGCCGATTCGTTCACGCGCGAGCGCCCCGGCAGATACTGGCTCATTGTCGGGCAAGCCGACGGGGCCGACGCACGGATGCTGGCAGGGCGGCTGGCAAGAGCGGTGCGCTCATCGGCAAGTCACCGGGACAGCACCCCGGAGGTGGTGGTGGGCATCGCGGTGTGTCCCGATGACGGGCTGCAGGCCTCAGCGCTGGCCGCGCACGCGGACGTAGGGCTGTATGCCGCGCGCGCCGCCGGCCGGCCGTTCGATTAGGCCAGCCCGGGCCGGCTCAGCCCGCGACAGCGCCGTCAGTGAGGGTGGCGGCTGGTGAAACGGCGGGCAGGCCGAGGGAAGGCGTGTTGGGGACGGCGCCGACGACGACCGTGGCGATGTGGACGGTCTCTTCGATTCCGAGGGTCTGGGCGGCGGCCGCGGTCAGGTCCCAGTCGGCGCCGTTGGCGTAGGGGCCGCGGTCGACGACCGGCAGGGTCAGGCGCTGGTGGTGGTAGCTGACCTTCACGAGCGTACCGCAGGGAAGCTTGCGGTTGGCCACCCCGACTGTGGCGGGGGTGAGGGTTTGCCCGCAGGCCGTTTGCTGACCGTAGAAGCCGGGCCCGAACCAGGTAGCGAGCGCGGTCTTGTGGACCTTGACGGGCGTGCCGGCTGCGGGGCTGGCCGCGCCTCCCGTGCTGGCGAGCGCGCCCACGGCGAGAAAGCCGGCGCAGGTAAGCGCGGCGAGCAGGGCGAGGAGGATCTTCGTCGTAAATCTGGCTTGCATCGTCATCGAAGCGCCTACGGGGTGAGCTGACGGGCTCGCGCAACCAAAGAAGCAGCGCTACGGCCAAGAAAGGCCGATTCGCCCCCGCGGATCTTCTCGATCCGCATTGGGTCCCCCGTCTCCCGCAACCTGAGTCACGGAAGCTCGGCGTGGGGGCGAGTATACAGGTCCCTGCGACGGAGGCTCAGTTGAGCGTCAGATGCGAAAGGAGATCCTTGAGCAAGCGCCCGCCGGCCATGAGGCCGGTCTTACCGAGCTCGCCGGCGAGCTCGGCCGCGGAGGCCAGCACGTCGACAGGACCCGGCGGGCGCACGGGACCGCTGACGGGGTCGCTCTCGGACTCGAAGCCCTGCCGTGGCGCGGGATCCTGGTGGGAGAGCTTGGGTGGTGTGAGTTGCGCGCGCTTGCCCGCGGGAGCCTTCGCTGCTCTTACCTTCGGGGCTCCCCGCTTGCCTGTGGGGGCGGTGGTGGGGGTGCGTTTGGTCGCTTTCGCTGACTGGCGGGCGGCGTCGCGTCGCGCACTGGAACGCTGAGGCCGGGTGCGGGGCAGGCTGGCGAGGATCCCATCCGAAGCGGGCGAGGCTTCCTTTCGCCCACCGGCCCGCCCGGCCGGGCGGGCCTCTGAATGCTCCTCGTCGCTGGAAGTATCGCTCATGGGCGTTAGGATAGGGGTCCAGAAAGATACGTTTGAGTTGTAACGTTGGGCAGGCTTCGGCCGTAGTGTCCGATGGAAGTGCTCCTCAGCCAGAATCCGGCGTGGTTGGCGCAGTCGCCCCCGGGTTGCCCCGCGATCAGAAGAAACGGAAATAGATGTCAGTAGTAGAAATGCAGGAGCTCGATGAGGTAAAGGGCCTGGTGGCCAAGGGGCAGCAGGTGGGCGTGCTCACCTATGCCGAGATCTCGGCGGCGATGTCCGAGCTCGACTTGGACGAGTCCGACGTTGAGGAGCTGCACGGCTTCCTGGAGAAATCGGAGATCGAGCTCGTCGAGGAGATCGACCCGGCGACTGCCGCGGCCTCCCAGGTTGAGCGTGCGCCGGACAAGCGCGGCCGGCGGAAAGCGAAAGCGGCGCTGGATTTGAAGCCGGACATGACGACCGACTCGCTGCAGCTGTTCCTCAAGGACATCGGCAAGGTGCGGCTGCTGACCGCGCAGGAGGAGGTCGACCTGGCCAAGAGGATCGAGCGCGGGGATCTGGACGCCAAGCAGAAGATGGTCGAGTCAAACCTCAGGCTGGTGGTGTCGATCGCGAAGAACTACCGCAACCAGGGATTGCCGTTTCTGGACCTGATTCAGGAGGGCACGCTCGGGCTGGTGAGGGCCGCGGAGAAGTTCGACTACCGCAAGGGCTTCAAGTTCTCCACGTACGCGACCTGGTGGATCCGCCAGGCGATCGCGCGGGCGCTGGCGGACAAGGCGCGGACGATCAGGATCCCGGTGCACGTGGTAGAGAAGCTGAACAAGATCGGTCGCGCCGAGCGCAAGCTGGTGACCGAGCTGGGGCGCGAGCCGACCGCCGCGGAGATCGCGGAGGTGACGGGCATCGATCCGGAGGAGGTCGACTCGATCAAGCGCTCCGCGCAAGCGCCGGTGTCGCTGGAGAAGCCGGTGGGCGACGAGGAGGAGTCGGAGTTCGGCCAGTTCATCGCCGATGAGCGCGCCGAGTCGCCGTATGAGCGCGCGGCGGAGATCCTCACTAAGGAGGCGCTGAGAGAGGCGCTGGAGAACCTCTCCTACCGCGAACGGCGCGTGCTCGAGCTGCGGTATGGCCTGGGGGGAGAGCACCCGAGGACGCTCGATGAGGTGGGGCGTACGTTCAACGTGACCCGCGAGCGGATCAGGCAGATCGAGAACCAGTCGCTGAAGAAGCTGCAGTCACTCGCTGAGGCCCAGAAGCTCCGCGACGTCGCCTGACGGCGGCTAGCTTCCTCTGACGGCGTCCTCGATCGCTCGCGTGCCGATCGTCGATCAGATGCGATCGACAGATCGGCCAGCACGCCACGCTCACTGCGTCCTCACCACTCGCACGCTCGCGGGAAAGGTTCCGCGCTCGTCAGGGGAGTGCCGTCCAGCGCCACCTTGCCCGCTAAAGCCCTCCCGGCGCTGTGCCGATGCGAGGAACATGTTCGACGTGCAAGAGGCGCTGCGGGAGCTCGTCAAGCGAGAGGGTTCAGACCTGCACCTGAAGGTGGGCAGCGCGCCGCTGTACAGGGTGCATGGGCATCTGGCGGCCGAGCCGGGCGTGGATGTGTTAAGCGCGGAGGACACCGAGCGAACGCTGAACGAGCTGTTGAAACAGAATTCCAAGCTGGACGAGTTTGCACAGGAGCACGAGGTCGACTTCTCGTTTGAGATCGAGGGCGTGGCTCGCTACCGCATCAACGCTTTCCGCCAGCGCGGAATGATCTCGCTGGCTTGTCGCGCCATCCCGCACAAGATCTCGACGATCGACGAACTGTCGCTGCCTGCGGTGGTCAAGGAATTGGCTGATGAAGAGCGTGGGATCGTGCTGCTGACGGGGACGACCGGCTCGGGGAAGTCAACGACGCTGGCGGCGATGATCGATCACATGAACGAAACGACGAGCAAGCACGTGGTGACGATCGAGGACCCGATCGAGTTCGTGCACTCGGACAAGAAGTCCGTGATCAACCAGCGCGAGGTGGGGATGGATACGGCTTCGTTCAAGCGCGCGCTGCGGAGGGTGCTGCGCCAGGACCCGGATGTCATCTTGATCGGGGAGATGCGCGACGAGGAGACGGTGCAGACGGCGCTCTCAGCGGCTGAGACGGGCCACTTGGTGCTGTCGACGATCCACACGGTGGATGCGGCCGAGTCGATCAACCGGATGCTGGACTTCTTCCCCCCGCACCAGCACTCCCAGGCGCGCAGCATGATCGCGGGGACGATCAAGGGCGTCATCTCCCAGCGGCTGGTGCCGGGCGCCGATGGCGGGCGCGTGGCCGTGTGCGAGATCCTGAGGATGACGGGCCGCGTGCGGGACATGATCGTCGACCCCGAGCAGACCGGCAAGCTCGTGGAGGTCATCACGAGCGGCGGCTACTACGGCATGCAGACGTTCGACCAGGCGCTGTTCGGGCACGTGAAGGCCGGCCGGGTGACCTTCGAGGAGGCGATGCGTGTGGCGTCGAACCCGTCCGACTTCAAGCTGCTGATGCAAGCCGACGGACGCAGGGGGACGACGATGGAGGACGTGGCCGCCGCGCAGGCGCGCCGTGAGACGAACTCTGACCCAGCGGACGATCCCAGCCCGGCGCCCAAGCCACCCCTAACTGTCGCTTAGCGCCGCTTGCGGCTGAGCCGCCGCCGCTGCAGTGGCGAGGGGTGGGCGGCCCCATGTATCCGGTCGGTGGCATGATTGCTCTCCTTGATCCATTCCAAAGGAGGACCGTCTTGGCGGACCCAGGCAACGACGACGAAGCGCCAGACCATTTGGAACCGCCAGAGGAAGCGGTAGACGATCTGGAGTCGGACCCGCGCGGCAAGCTGATGCACGAAGTCGCCGATCAGATGGACGCGATCGAAACGGACTTCGGCGACGGCTACCAGATCGCGCGCGTGATCACGATCGTCGAGGTCATCGGATCCGATGGCAAAGTCGAACTCCGAGTTCGAGCCGGGCAGTACCCGTGGGTCTCGCTCGGGATGCTCGAGTTCGCCAAAAAAAGCATCGAAGCAACGATGGCCGGCTAGCAGGGTCGCTTCGTCTTAGAAACCGTCCGACACTCCTCAGATCGCGCAACAGCACACCCTGAGGGAAAATCTCGGGGTTTTCGGGCGCTTCCTTACAGAGCCCGGGCGGGCAGAATCCAACAGCTTGGCAGGGTGGTGTTACTTCATTTGGTAAAGTAACGCTTGAGATGGCCGCAGATGAGACATGCCCGGTGTGTCGCACGGCTGAAGTTGTGTGCGGCAAGTGGACGCTGCTGCTGATCCGGGATCTGGCTGAGGGCCGCTCGCGCTTCTGTGAGCTGGAGCGCTCGCTGCAGGGAATCAGCCCGCGCACGCTGTCGCTGCGGCTGCGGGCGCTGGAGGAGCAGGGGATCGTCGAGCGGCACACCTTCGGAGAGGTTCCCCCGCGCGTGGAGTATGCGCTGACCGAGAAGGGGCTGGCCCTGCTGCCGATCGTGGATGGGATGCGCGCTTACGGCGAACACTGGCTCGGAGATTGCGAGCGCGAGCCACAGGCCGCGCTCGCGATTGCCTAGAGGCTGAGCGGCCTGCAAGACGGGGTGCGCCCCGCGGCCCAGAGCAGGAGCGCTGCGGGCGAGGGCGAAGTGAGCGGATCGTGCGTTCACGCCAACTGGAGACAGCGCTTACAGAGTTCGTGACGCAGGCGGGAAGCCGCCTGCAAGCGGACATCGACTCCGGTGCGGAGGTGGGCTTCGAGCTCGCCGAGAAATCCGCTCGCCGTGGCGGGAACGGTGCGCGGATGTACTGCTACCGCGCGCTGACAGTCGAGTTCATTCAGCAGCGCGCCGCGATGCTCGCTGGCCTGGATGCCCACGGAGAGGCCCGGCAACTGCTGGAGGGCTTTGAGGGGCTCGACCGCTACCTGGTGGGGATGGACGGTGCAGCAGACCCGAGGCGGATGAGGGCGCCAGCGAGGGCAGCCGCGGCGCTGAGTCTGCTGCTGGAGGACGTGTTCGAGGAGCAGACCGATTTCGAGCCCCGGCCGGAGCGCGTGGAGGCGGCCTTGGCGAAGCTCGAGCAGTCCGCGACAGGGGACAGTACGAGCGAGGTGACGCTCCTGGCGACGCTGCATGGACTGACGATCGCCTCTGAGGAGCTTGCACTGACAAAGGGCTTGACGATCGCCCAGCCCGGTGCACTGCGCGGTGTGCCCGAGGAGGCGGGCTCTGAGACGGGGCACCTGCTGGTGGTGTTCTCGGCCGGGGATGGCGAGGATCTGGACGAGGTTCTCGTGCGCGGCAAGGAGGTACTGAAGGACCTACTGCGTGCGCTGCGGCTGTTCGGCGATGGCCGCGTGACGCTTGGCGGCATCGCATGGACACGTGTGACGGCCACAGCACGATGGACTTCCGTGGCGCTTGGCGAGGGCGGCAGGCCCTACGGAATGCTGGTAGTGAGCGCCGAGCAGGAGGATGAGCTGCGCGCGTTTTGCAACCTGGTATCCCGCCGCGCCCCGCACGGCAACGAGCTGGCATGGGCGTTGCGGCGCTTCGAGCTGGGCTGCGAGCACGCCAGCTCCTATGAGGCAATGAGCGATCACCTGATGGCACTGCGCGCGCTGCTCGAGCCGGAGGGTCCAGCAAGCGGCCTCTTGGCAGGGCGAATCGCCGCGCTGTGCGCGACGCCGGAGGGACGCACGAAGCTGACCAAGCGCATGATCAAGGCACAGGCGCTGGAGCGCGCGATCATCGCTGGCACGGCTTCCGAGCAAGCCGCCGGGCTGAATCTCGCACGGGACGTCGCCGACCATCTGAGAGCACTGCTGCGAGACGTGATCTGCGGCCATCTCGACCCAGATCTTGCGGTGCTGGCGGATGAGCTGCTGAGAGTTGAGGACAGCGCTGAGGAGCAGGCCATTGGCCAGGACGCCGTGGCGGAGGCGCCTCCGTCTGGCGCACGGCATGCCTCCCATCAGGAACCCGCGGATGATCCCCTCGAGCGGCTCGCCCAGAGCGCCCTGCCGGTCTAAGGCGCGCTCAGGCCAGCAGATAGGACGCGATCCTGTGTAGGCCTGCGAGATCCTGGATGTCCTCGTCCATCTGCGGCACGGTCACGGGATTGGGCTCTGAAAGCTTGCGGCTCAAAAGGGCGATCGTGTCGCGGTCGCGGCAGGCGAGCACGTCGAAGTCCGCGAGGTTTCCAGCCACTCGCCTTGCCAGGCCGTCCCCGAGCCCGGGCTCGAGCAACGCCTGCACCTCCTCGGCGGAATGCCCACGCAGCCCGTCGTTGTGGACCCGGTTGACGATCACCGCGCCGCACTGCATCCCAGCCTCGCCGAGCCGCTCGGCGAGGTAAACCGCCTCGCGCGCCGGCTCGGGCTCGGGCGAGGTGACGATCAGGAACGTGCTCGCGGGGCCGGCGAGCAGCGCGGCCACCCCGCGGGTGCGCTCGCCGAAGCCGTCGATCACGCCCGTCAGCGACTTGAAGAAGCTCGACAGCTCGCCGAACATGTCGATGCCGGTGACGCGCGCGAAGATTGCGAACACGAGCCCCGTGCCCCGGCCGAAGACGCGTGCTGTGAGCCCGCCGGGTGTGAGGAACACCTTCAACGCCCTTCCTTCGAGGAACCCGAGCAGGCGCGTGGGGGCGTTCAGGAAGTCCAGCGCGTTGCGCGACGGGGGCGTGTCGAGCACGATCACGTCGAAGTCGTGCTCCTCGTGGAGCTCATACAGCTTGGCGATCGCGCTCAGCTCCTGTGATCCGGCTACCGCGGTGGAGAGCTCGGAGTAGACGGGGTTGGAGAGGATCTCCTCACGTGCGCTCTCATCGGGCGCGAGGCGCGCCACGACCTCGTCGAGCGTTCGCTTGGCGTCGAGCATCATCGCCCACAGCTCGCCCTTGCACTCGACGCCGTGTGCCGAGAAGACCTCCGGGTCGATCCGGCGGGGCACGCCGGAGAGCTCCCGCAGGCCGAGCGCCGAGGCCAGGCGTTTGGCGGGGTCGATCGTGACGACGGCGATCTTCTGCCCCCGCGCGGCGAGCCCCAGCGCCAGCGCGGCAGAGGTGGTGGTCTTGCCGACACCCCCCGCGCCGACGCAGATCACCACGCGCTTGCTCCTCAACCGTGCCCGCAGGCCCTCCGGGTTGCGTGCAGGCATCCCGGGATCGTAGTTCCCGTGCAGGAATCGCTGCGCCACGTGCGAATAACCCCCCGATCGGCTTTCCAATCGAGTAGGAGCCTCCCGTGAACGGCAAGGCCAAGGTCATCGCATTCGCCAATCAGAAGGGCGGGGTGGCCAAGACGACCACCACGCTCAACCTCGCCGCGGCGTTTGCCGAGGAGGGCCACCGGGTGTTGTGCGTGGACATGGACCCGCAGGGAAATCTCACGATGTCCCAGGGCATCGATCCGGACACCCTCGAGAAATCGATGTACGACGTGCTCGTCCACAAAGTCTCGATCCGCGAGGTGATCCGCAAGCGCGAGATCGACATCGCCTGTGCCTCGATCGACCTGGCTGGCGCAGAGATCGCGATGTCGACGATGATCGGCCGCGAGCGCTCGCTGCAGAAGGCGTTCGAACCGATCTCCGAGGACTACGACTTCATCTGCATCGACACGCCGCCGAGCCTGGGCCTCTTGACGATCAACGCGCTGACTGCCGCCGACAAGGTTATCGTCCCCGTGCAGTGCGAGTATCTGTCGATGCGTGGGCTCATCCAGCTGCAGAACACACTCGCGATGATCCGCGAGAATCTCAACCCGGGCGTCGATATCGAGGGTATCCTGCCGACGCTCGTCGACTCGCGCACGATCCATGCCAAGGAGGCGATCGAGATCCTGGAGGAGAACTTTGGTGACCGTGTGTTCGCGTCACGTATCCGCAAGACGGTGCGCTTCGCCGAGGCGCCCGTGAAGGGCATGTCGGTGCTGAAGTATGAGCCGGACGGTGTGGCCGCTCAGTCCTACCGCCAGCTCGCACAGGAGGTGCTGACCAATGGCAAATCCTAAACGCGCGAGCATGCGCGAAGGCCCGCTGGCGGCGCTGTTCCGCAAGACCGAAGATGGTGAGCAGGAGCTCGAGCCGGCCGCCGGGGCCAAGGGTGAGCGGGCGCCTGCCTCACGCAAGGACTCCCCGCCGGTTCATCCTCGCGAGAGCGGTCTGCCCCACCCGGCTCTGAGCTCCTCCGCTCAAGAGCCTGAGCCGCAGGCGCACGTGGCCACACCACGCGAGCGCCTGCGCCATGCCTTCTCCTCAGAGATCCCGTCCAACGTGATGGACCGTCCCGGCGCGCGCCCGGTGATGGACGACTACTCGCGCGAGCACCCCGGCGCGGGTGTTGGCTCGGCCGGGCCTGCCGGACAGCCCGTGATCCGCGTCGTGGGCGTCGGCGGCGCCGGCGTGAACGCGGTTAACCGCATGGTCGAGGCGGAGGTCGAGGGGGTCGAGTTCCTCGCCGTCAACACCGACCTGCAGTCATTGCAACAGTGCACCGCGGACGTCACGCTGCACATCGGCGCGGAGCTCACTCGCGGCCTCGGCTCGGGCTCGGACGCCGAGGTCGGCCGCGCGGCGGCGATGGAGGACTACGACCGCGTGAAGGCGCTTTTGAAGGGGTCGGACATGATCTTCATCACCGCCGGAGCGGGCGGTGGCACGGGGACCGGCGCCGCGCCGGTCGTGGCACGCATCTCGCGCGAACTCGGCGCTTTGACGGTCGCGATCGTGACCAAGCCGTTCGGCTTCGAGGGCTCGCGCCGCTCAGAGCAGGCCGAGCGCGGCGTCGCCGCTCTGGCCGAGGAGGTCGACACGCTGATCGTCGTCCCGAACAACCGGCTTTTGAGTGTGCTCGACAAGCAGACCGCGATGGTCGAGGCCTTCCGCGTCGCCGACGACGTGCTGCGCCAGGGCGTCCAGGGCATCTCCGACCTGGTGACCTTGCCGGGTCTGATCAACCTCGACTTCGCCGACGTGCGCACGATCATGTCCTCTGCGGGCAACGCGCTGCTGGGGATCGGCATGGGCGCCGGCGGCGAGCATCGCGCTATCGAGGCGGCGACGCAGGCGGTCGCTTCGCCCCTCTTGGAAACCTCGATGGAGGGTGCGCGCTCGATCCTCCTGTCGATCACGGGCGGGCCGGACCTGTCGCTATGGGAGGTCAACGAGGCAGCGAAGGCCGTCTCAGAGGCCGCCCACCCCGACGCGAACATCATCTTCGGTGCGATGGTCGACGAGAAGCTCGACGACCAGGTGTGGGTGACGGTTGTGGCAACGGGCTACGGCGACGAGGGCAGGCGCAAGAGCGTCAGCCGTTTGACCGAGCCAGCTGGCGAGCCACGGGTAAGGCGCGCTGGCGCCCCGGGGCGACCAGGAGCTCCGCGCCGCGGCGGCTTGGACGAGCTAGAAGTTCCAGAGTTCATTCCTTCCCGCTGAGAACTTCAGTGGCGCTCCGCGTCGTGTGGGGCGCCTGTGGTATCGCTCTGTAATGAGCGCAGGCGAGAAGGGAGTGGTGGCCGCCGGGCATCCGCTGACGGCGCAGGCCGGGGCGGAAGTGCTGCGGGAAGGCGGCAACGCGGTCGACGCGGCGGTCGCGGCGATGCTGACGTCGTTCGCGGCCGAGCCGCTGCTGACGGGCCTCGGCGCCGGCGGGCACATGCTCGTGGCGGGGGGCGGCGAGGAGCCTGCAGTGCTGGACTTCTTCGTGCAGGCGCCCGCCCGGCGGCGAGACGGCGGTGCGGCGGAGCTCGAGGCGATCGACGTGTCCTTCGGGGACGCTGTCCAGGTGTTCTACATAGGCCCCGCCTCGTGCGGGATCTACGGGACGCCCGCAGGCGTGTGCGCGGCCGTCGAGCGCTGGGGGACGGTGGGGCTGGCGGAGCTGGTCGCGCCCGCGGCGAAGCTCGCGCGTGAAGGTGTGCGGCTGAATGCCGGACAGGCCTACGTCGCGGAGATCCTCGCCGGTCTGCTCACCTCCACGCCCGAGTGCGCGTCGCTGTGGGCGCCCGAGGGCCGAGTGCTGCGCGAGGGCGAGCTGCTGTGCAACCCCGACCTCGGCGACGCTCTGGATCGTCTGGGCTCAGACGGAGCGGAGCCGTTCTATCGCGGCGACATCGCGGGCGCGGTGTGCGACTGGCTGGCTGCGCGCGGGGGCTCGCTGGGCGCCGGGGAACTGGCGGCCTACCGGGCGATCGAGCGCGCTCCCGTGAGCGTGTCCTATCGCGATCGTGTGGTGCTCACCAACCCGCCCCCCTCGGCTGGCGGCACGCTGCTGGCGTACTCGCTGGCGCTGCTGGACCGCGGCTCGTCGCCACCGCCGCTTGCGGCCGTGCTAGCGGCGATGGAATCGGCGCAGGCCGAGCGGACCCCCGAGTTCACCGGCGGCCTCACGCAAGATGGCTTTCTGGAGCGGTTTCTCGCCGCAAAGCTGGGCTCGACCACGCACATCTCGGTGCTCGACTCGCATGGGCGCGCGTGCAGCGTGACGTGCACCAACGGTGAGGGCTCCGGCGTGGTGGTGCCGGGCACGGGCATCCACGTCAACAATGTCATGGGCGAGGAGGACCTCAACCCGCTGGGCTTTCACCGCCATCCAGCGGGACGGCGGATGCCGAGCATGATGGCGCCCTCGGTCGTATTGCGCGACGGCGCGCCCGAGCTGGTGCTCGGCAGCGCGGGCTCAAACCGCATCCGCTCGGCGATCCTGCAGACGATCGCCGGCGTGGTCGACCATGGTCTGGACGTGCACGAGGCGGTCTATGCTCCGCGGGTGCACGTGGAGGGTGGGATCGTCTACCACGAGCCCGGCATCGACGTCTCAGCAGTGCGCGCCGCGCAGCCCGAGCGCGAGGTCGTGAGCTTTCATGCGCCCAATCTGTTCTTCGGCGGGGTCCAGGCGGTGCACAGCACCGGCGGGCAGCTCACGGGCGCGGGCGACCCCCGCCGCGGCGGCGTGGCGGTGAGCGCATGAGCCGCCGGGCCGCTGTCGCCGCGATCGGCGCTGCGTCGATCCTTGGCGGCTGCGGTGGCATCAAGGCGCCGGACCTGTTCATCGTCGAACGGACCGGCACCGTGCCCAGGGCGCGATTGACGCTCGTGGTCAACGAAGAAGGCGGGGTGCGTTGTAATGGAGAGCCCACCCGCCCGGGCAAGACGCTGAAGCTGAGCGACCCGCAGCTGGTCGAAGCGAGGGCGATCCAGGAAGCCCTGCATGACCCGGCTTCCAGGCACCTGTCCCTTTCGCCCGGCCCAGGATCAGTCTTCTCCTACTACGTGCGCGATGAAAACGGGACGGTTCGCTTCAGCGACAACTCTCTCGGGCAGCCACACGTCCTGCGCCAGCTTCAGCTGTTCGTGCTGCAAACCGCGCAGCAGGTCTGTCACCTGTCGCAATAGCGCGGCCCACCTTCCTTAGCCGAAGCGCACCTTGCCGTTGGAGCGGGCACGAGCCTGGGCGCGCTCGACCAGCTCGAGACGCTTGATCGCGGCGCGTAGCAACAGCCCGAGCAGGCGCAGGCGGGCGTTCTCGGAGCGCAGCTCGATCAGCTCCTGCTTGGCGTCGGGACCGAACTCCACGGTGGCTGCCATCCGGTAGGCGTCCATCGCCTGAAGCTCTTCATCCTCGAGCAGCTGGTCCGTGGCCTGCTCGAGGAGCTCCGCGTACAGCTCGCGGGTGCTCTGTGCCGCCTCTGCGTCGGTCTCCTCCTCGTCATCGGCGAGGAACTCGACCACTCCGGCTGGATAGCGGAGGTCGTCCTGGCGATCGATCAGGCGGAAGGGACGGGTGCCGCGCGCGAGAATGTTCAGGCGCCCGTCGTGCATGCGCTCGAGCACCTCCTCGACCTCACACGAACACCCCACCTGCTTGAGCTCCTCCTCGGAGTGCCACACGATCCCAAACTCCCCGGCCGGTCCGGGACCGGCCAGCAGGCACTCCTCGATCATGCGGCGGTAGCGGTCCTCGAAGATGTGCAGCGGCACGCTCTCGGTGGGCAGTGCGACGATGGGAAGGGGGAATAGCGGAAAGCCCCGCTGCAGCCGGTCTGGCATGCGCTCAGTCTATGTGCGGGCGGGGCTATCTGGCGGGCTTTTGGGCGGCGATCATCAGGTTGTAGAAGATCGCCGCCGGCAGCCGCGACTCGAGCAGCCGGCGATCGAGCTCCTGCAGCAGCAGGTAGCCGCGGTAGGCGTACTGCCGCCAGGCCCAGGGCACGTCTTCGGGCTCGGCGGTGGCCTCGAGCGTGCGGTTTACCCAGCCGAACCAGTTGGCCAGCAGCTCCTCGCCGATCACGCGCACGTCCTGGAAGCCGGCCGAACGGGCGGCACTTCTCAGCTCGCCCGGGGAGAAGGCATGTACGTCGACGACCCCCTCGAGCGCCGCGTCAGGGGCGCCGCCCTCGGCAGGTGGGGCGGGGCGTGCGCCGATCGTCCTGCGCCACAGCGGCGCCGCGGTGCTCGCCAAGCGCTTGGGCACGTTTGCCAGACGGTCGCCGTAGCGCGATGGCTCGCCGGCGAACAGCAACGTGCCGCCGGGGGCGAGCACGCGCGCGAACTCCGCCATCGCGCGCTCGAGGTCGGGGATGTGGTGCAGCACGGCGTGGCCGAACACGAGATCGAAGCTCTCATCCGCGAACGGCAGCTGTTCGGCGTCCGCCGGCTTGGTCTTCACCTCAAGGCCCAGGCGCTCGGCGTTGGCGGCCAGGCTCGCGAGCATGCCCGGCGAGATGTCGCTGCACGTCGCCTCTCCGATCAGCCCGGCGCGCATCATGTTCAGCGTGAAATAACCCGTCCCCGAGCCGATCTCCAACGCCCGGGAATAGACCGGAAGCCCGCCCGCTCGCTCGCCGAGAGCCTTGCGCACCTTCCCGATCACCTGTTCAGCGCCCAAATCTCCGAAGTCGATACCCCACTTCGCGTCGTAATGACCCGCCGCCACGTCGTGGTAACGCGTGTTGACGTCGCGAATCTCCTCATCCGTGAGCGTGGGTGGCACGGGGCGGCACCATATACTCGCGCGCCGTGTCCGTGCCTTCCTACGCCCAGCGCGATCAGCCTCCCGGTGTGCCGCCGCTCGCGCTCACGGGAGAGCGCACGCTGCCGGATGTGCCAGCCGAGAACTACTGGTTCCGGCGTCATCTCGCCGTATATGAATGGATCGCCGCGCGCGTCGCCGGCATGCGCGTCATCGACATGGCCTGCGGCGAGGGCTACGGCTCGGACGTGCTCGCCGCCCGGGCTGCCTCGGTCATCGGTGTTGACGCCAACCCCGAGGCCCACGAGCATGCGCGACTGCGCTACACCCGGCCCAATCTGCGCTTCGCCCGCGACCTCGTGGACACGTTCGCTGAGCCCGCCGACGCGGTCGTCTTCTTGCAAACCATCGAGCACCTCGAGGATCCCGGCGCGACGCTCGAGCACTTCCGCTCGCTCGTGGGGGAGCGCGGCACGGTCTTCGTCTCGACCCCCAATGTCCTCACCCTCGCGCCGGCAGGCGCACCGCGCTCTGACAATCCCTGGCACGTCCACGAGTACCGCGCGCAGGAGTTCGAGGCGCTCTGCTCCGAGCGCTTCGCCGACGTGCAGTTATACGGGCTCTTCCACGCCCGCAAGCTGCGCGTCCACGAGCTCGCCCTGCGCGCAGGGTGGGACTCGGTCCATGCGGCGCTGCACCTGACGCGCCCCTTCTACGATCGCTTCACGCCTGCGATCGCCGCATCGGACTTCGCTCTGCGCGCCGCGCCTGCGGCCAACCTGGATCGCGCTCTGGATTTCGTCGCGGTCTGCCGGCCGTGAGGACGCCCCGCGATCGTGGGGCGCTCGCGCTACTGCTGCACACACACATGCCCTACGTCGAGGGCTTCGGCACGTGGCCGTTCGGCGAGGAGTGGCTGCACGAGGCGATCGCCTCGTGCTATCTGCCCCTGCTCGACCTGCTCGACTCGCGCAACCCCCCTTTGACGCTCTCGCTCACGCCGGTCCTGTGCGATCAGCTGGGCGCCCCTAATCTCGCCGAACGCTTCCATCGCTTCATCGGCGACACCCGCCGCTTCACGCACGCCGAGGATGCCTCCGGGCTGCGCGCCGGGGGTCACTCCGGCCTCGCCGCCGAGCTGGAGCGGGCCTGGAGCGCCGACTACGAGCATGCCGCCGAACGGATGGCGGACCGGGGGGGAGACCTGTTGCGCGCGTTCGCCTCGCACGCTCACTGGACATCCTCTGCCACCCATGCCGTGCTGCCGCTGCTCTCAACCGACGCCGGCGCGCGCCTGCAGGTGCAGACTGGAATCGCCTCGCATCTGCACCGTTTCGGCAGCTGGCGTGGTGGGTTCTGGCTTCCCGAGTGCGCCCACACCCCTCACCTGGAGACGATTCTGGCCGCCGCCGGGGTGCACCGCACCTGCATCGAGCTGACCGGCCGCTTTGGTCTCGGAGCGCGCACACACCTGCAACCGCTCGTGTCCGACGCCGGCATCGTGCTGTTCCCGATCGACCGCGCCACGATCTCGCTCGTCTGGAGCGACGCCGGCTACCCCGCCGACGGCCTCTACCGCGACTACCACCGGCACACTGTCCACCACCACAACCCGTGGGCCAACAGCGGCGACGCCTACGACCACGAGCGTTCGCTCGCCCGTGCCCGCGCCCACGCCGCCGACTTCGTCTCGCGCACCCGCGAGCGCCTGCGCCGCGATGGCGCTTCTCTGCCCGGGGGCGGGCTGGCCGTGTGCGCCCTGGACACCGAGCTGCTCGGCCACTGGTGGTATGAGGGTCTGCACTGGCTGCAGGCCGTCATTGAGGAGTGTTCCACCCAAGAACTCGAGCTCGTGCGCCTGGACGACGCGCCCGAGCGCTTCGAGCCGGCGCCGTTGGCGGACGCGGGGTGGGGTGCGAGCAGCTGGGGGGCTGACGGCGACCTCTCGACATGGTCGGGCCCCGCGGTCGCTGACATGGCGTTTGACACCCGCGCGGCCGAGCTCCAGACTCTTGCCGCCGCCGTCGAGGGGCGCGCCGGCCCAGCGGCCGTGCGCGAGCTGCTCGCCCTCCAGGCCTCCGACTGGCCGTTCATGGTCTCGCGCGGTCTGGCCGTCCCCTACGCGCACGAGCGCTTTGCCGGTCATCGCATCGCGCTCGCTGAGGCACTGCGCGACGGGCCCGCGGCGGAGCGCTCCGGACTGCGCAATCTGGCGCCCCACGCCGATCCTGGCACTCTGCTCATGCCGTAACGGCTCCCGGCGGGAGGGGGTTCCTAGGTGGCCGTTATGGGCTTTGAAGAGGGTAGACATAGGGTGCAACTGCCTGTCTCGTTTGGGCTGCGTGATAGTGATTCGCCTAACAGCGGTCATATCGAGAGGAGCAAAGATGGCAGCCACGGAGCCTGATCAGCAGCAACCGGTAATGGGCGATCCCCTGCGCCACCACCAGCACTACCAGGACTCAGAGCACGGGCCATCTCCCTACGCGGGCGGAAGCAGCTTCATGGAGCGCGTCTCGGAGGCCGTCGCGAGCGGTATGGGCACCGTCGCATTCCTGCTCGTCAGCTCGACCATCATCCTCGCGTGGGTACTCGCCAACCACGTCGTGCACTTCCTCAGCAACTCGTGGACCGGGCTGCTCAACGGGAGCGGCTTCGACCCGGCGCCGTTCATCCTGCTCAACCTCGTCTTCTCCGCCGTCGCGTTCTACACGGGTGCCCTGGTGATCATCGCCCAGAAGGCACAGACGAGAACGGACAAGGCCAACGAGGAAGCCGCCGCCAAGCACCGCGACGAGCTCGCCAACTTCCAGAGCGGGCTGCTGGAAAAGAACACCGACCTCACGGAGCAGATCCACACGCTGACCGCCAAGATGAGCGAGCTGACGCAGGAGGTTCACAACGCCACCTGTAAAGGGAGCGTGTCGCCAGCCTGACAACCGGATTGCGCTGGCAGGCAGGTCGTGGCAGGCAGGTGCTACTGAAAGCGCATCGAGCGGGGACTCTCGCGCATGCGGATGACCCGCGCGGGTGAGCCCGCGACCACGGCGTTGGCGGGCACGTCCCTGGTGAGCACCGAGGAGGTCCCGACGATCGCGTTCTCGCCGATCTCCACACCGCGCAGGATGCACGCCCCGTAGCCGATCCACACGTTGTGCCCGACGCGCACGTCACGCTTGTAGATGCCCTGCAAGCGGATCGGGCGATCGACCTCAACCACGCCGTGGTCGAAGTCGATCAGCATCACGCGGTCGGCGACGATGCACTCGCGCCCGATCTCCACGTGCTGATAGGCGGAGATCGTGCACTCCTGGCCCATCACCGTCTTCGCGCCAATGCTCACCTCGCCCTCGTGCACGCGGATCTTGGTTCCGTGCCCGATCCACGCCCAGCGCCCGATCCGCAACCTCGCCCCCTTGCCGATCTCGAGCTTCACCCGCGGGCACACAAAGCAGATCCCGTCCGTCTGCAGCCGCTTTCGGTAACGCAGCTTGAGCAGCACGTACCGCATCAAGAGGAGCGCGTAGTGGCGGTTCAGCATGTTGTTCTTTCCCATCCACCTCACTAGCGCCACCGGCCCGCCGTGCAGTGGCTCGGGCGCGCACCGCAGCCCCCCCGCGATCTCCTCCACGTTCCTATGTGCCGACTGGCTGGTGAGCAGCGACTCCATCGCCATCGAATCGTATTGCCCTGCGATGATTGCGCTCGCGATGACCGACTCGACACTGGCGCAGCGGCTACTAAACGGCGACCGCCGTGCGCTGGCTCGCGCGATCTCGCTCGTCGAGGACGACCGCTCTGAGGGTTGGGAGCTCGTCAAGGAGGTCTATCCGCACACCGGCTCGGCCGCCGTCGTTGGCTTCACCGGGCCGCCCGGCGTGGGCAAGTCGACGCTGATCGGTGCGCTGACCAAGGCGCGCCGGGAAGCGGGCCGCAGCGTCGGCGTGCTGTCGATCGACCCCTCCTCGCCCTTTACCCAGGGTGCCCTGCTGGGAGACCGCATCCGCCTGTCCGAACACTTCCTCGATGAGGGAGTCTTCATCCGCTCGATGGCCAACCGCGGCGCGCTGGGAGGACTCTCAGAGGCCGCGCTGCAGACGGCGCTGCTGCTCGACGCGGCCGGCCGTCAGGACGTGTTCATAGAGACCGTCGGCGTGGGTCAGGCGGAGATCGACATCATCGACCACGCCGACACGATCGTCCTCGTTCTGATGCCCGGCTCGGGCGACTCGATCCAGGCGCTGAAGGCAGGCGTCATGGAGATACCGGACATCATCGTCATCAACAAGGCCGACCATCCCCTCACCGACACGATGGTGCGCGAGATCCGCGGCGTGCTCTCGCTCGCCAACCTCGATCGCTCGCCCGAGGAGGCGCGCCGTCACTGGCGCGTGCCGATCGTCAAGACCGAGGCCGCCCACGGCACGGGGGTGCCCGAGCTGGTGGAGCGCCTCGACGAGCACCGCGCGCACATCCTCGCGGCCGGCCTGCTCGACGAGCGCCGCGCGCGCAACCTGCGCAGCGAGGTACTCTCGATCGCCACCGCCCGTCTGCGCCGGCGTCTGGAGTCCGAGCTGGGCGAGGACGCCGAGTTCCAGCACCTGCTCGACGAGGTCGTCGCCAGGCGGCTGGACCCCGCCAGCGCGGCGACCGTCCTGCTCGAGCGTGGCGGCGTGTAGGGTCGGTAGGGCGATGGACTATCTGAACTGGGTGGAGAAAAACTGGGGGCTGCTGGGCCGCTTGATGGATGGCCATACCGCGATCTACCGCGCCACCGGCGGGCGAATCGGGCACCGCACGCCCGGCCTGCCGCCGGCGCTGCTGCTCGACCATGTGGGCGCGAAAAGCGGCACGCATCGCACGAGCCCGCTCGTCTACGGACGCGACGGCGCGAACTTCGTGCTCGTCGCTTCCAAGGGCGGCTATCCCAAGAACCCCGCCTGGTTTCACAACCTTCTCGCCCATCCCTACACGGCCGTCCAGGTCGGCTCGCGCCGGCAGGATGTACACGCGCGCGTCGCCACCGGAGAGGAGCGCACCCGTTTGTGGGCGCTGATGCTCGGCGTCTACAGCGGCTACGCCGACTACCAGCGGCGCACTGAGCGCGAGATCCCGCTCGTCGTGCTCGAGCCCCGCTAAGCCCCGAGGGCGCGGGCGATCACCATCTGCTGAACCTCGTCGGTGCCCTCGCCGATCGTCAATATCTTCGCGTCGCGGTACATGCGGCACACCGGGTACTCCTCGATGAACCCGTACCCGCCGTGTATTTGCACGGCCTCCTCGGCACAGCGCACCGCCAAACGTCCCGTCTTTAGCTTCGCCTGGGCGGCGGTCAGCGTGAAGTTGCGTTTCGCGTCCTTCTCTCTGGCCGCCTTGTAGACGAGCAGCCGCGCCGCCTCGATCTCGACCGACATGTCCGCGAGCTTTGCCTGGATCGCCTGGAACTTCGAGATCGGCTTGCCGAACGCCTTGCGCCCCTTGGCGTACTTCAGCGCCTCATCCAGCGCCCCTTGGGCCAGCCCCACGCCCATCGCCGCCACGCCGATGCGGCCGATATCGAGGATGTGCAAGAACTGCTTGAACCCCTGCCCGCGCGGGCCGAGCAGGTTCTCCTCCGGCACTTTGCAGTCGCTGAACGTCAGCGGCCGCGTGTCCGAGGCGTTCCAGCCCATCTTGCGATACGGCTCGCCCTGCTCATATCCCTCCGCGCCGTTGGGCACGATGATGTTCGAGATCTCCTCCTCGCCGGTGCGGGCCGTTATGCACACCATCCCCGAGATCTTCGTCCCAGCGTTGGTGATGAACTGCTTCGCGCCGTTGATCGTCCACTCGCCGTCCGCCAGCTTCGCGCGGGTCCGCACGTTGCCCGCATCGCTTCCGGCCTCGGGCTCGGTCAGCCCGAACGCGCCCAGCCGTTCGCCCGAGCACAACTGAGGCAGCCACTCGCGCTTCTGCTCCTCGCTTCCGAACAAATACACCGGCTGCGTCCCCAGCGACGTGTGCGCGCACACGGTGATCGCCACCGAGCTATCCACCCGCGTGAGCTCCTCGACCGCGAGCGCATAGGCGAGCGTATCCCCGCCCCCTCCGCCGTACTCCTCGGGAAAGGGAATCCCCATCAGGTTCAGCTTCCCCAGCTTCTCCACGATCTCGTAAGGGAAGGACTTCGTGCGGTCGAGCTCCTCGGCGACTGGCGCCACCTCGCCCTCGGCGAATTCTCTGACCGTGCGACGGATCAGCTCATGGTCGGGCGACAGGTCGAAGTCCATCAGGCGTAGGAGCGCGCCAGCTCGACGAGCAGGCGCACGCCGTAGCCGGAGGCGCCCTTGCCCACGTAAGCGCGGTCGAGATCCCAGGCCGAGCCCGCGATGTCGAGGTGCGCCCACGGCACATTGCCGACAAAGTTTGCAAGGAACGATGCGCCCACGATCGTGCCCGCCTTGTGCGCTTCCGGCGCGTTGTCGAGGTCACCGTATTTGCCTTTGACGAGCTCGTCGTACTCCTCGTGCAGCGGCAGCCGCCACACGATCTCGCCAGTACGTGCACCCGCCTCGGTGACGTGCTCTGAGAGCTCCTCGTCGTTTGACATCAGTCCCGCGTAGGTCGAACCGAGTGCGACGATCACCGCGCCCGTGAGGGTGGCCAGGTCGACGATCCGCTCAGCCCCGAGCGAGACGGCGTGGCAGAGACAGTCGGCCAGCACCAGCCGTCCCTCGGCGTCGGTGTTGTTCACCTCGATCGTCTTCCCGTTTGCTGCCTTCACGATGTCCCCGGGCTTGACCGCACGGCCGCTGGGCAGGTTCTCGGTAGCGCCCACGACCGCGACGATCTTGACCGGCAGCGCCAGGCGCGCGATCGCCGCAACAGCCTCGATCACGGCGGCGCCGCCGGACATGTCGAACTTCATCTCGGCCATCTTCGCTCCGGGCTTCAGCGAGATGCCACCGCTGTCGAACGTCACAGCCTTGCCCACGAAGGCGATTAAAGGCCCGCCCTCGGGCGGCTCGTAGCGCAGCGTGATCAGCGCAGGCTCCTGCTCGGATCCCTGCGCCACGGAGGCGAAAGCGCCCATGCCGAGCCCTTCGATGCCCGCGCGTCCCTGCACCTCCACCTGCAATCCCTCGATCTCCTCGCCGAGCGCCTGCGCGTATTCGGCGAGCGCCGTTGGGGTCAGGTCGTTACCGGGCCGGTTCTGCAGATCGCGGGCGGCGTTGACCGCCTTGCTGATGATGCGGGCGCGTGCGATGGCCGCCTCGGCCTGCTCGCCGCTCAGCGGGCTGTCGCCTGCGGAGGAGATCATCAGTTTCTCCAGATGCTTCGGCTCCTCCTCGCCGGCGGGCTTCGACTTGTGCATCTCGAAGCGGTAGCCGGCGAGGATGGTCCCCTCCACGAGCGCTTCGACGATCTCTGCCGCTTGCTGATGGTCTTCGCCGGGCACGACCGGCGCCTGCCAGCACAGCCGGTGAGTCGCGAGCTCACGGGTGCGCTCGCGTACCACCGCCGCCGCGACGCGAGCGTGCTCGGGGGTGAAGTCCTCGTGCGGGCCGAGCCCTACAGTCAGCCAGCGTCTGCCCTCGGCGTGGGTCAGCGCGAGCGCCTTGAACGTTCCCTTGGCCTCGCCGGACTCAACCAGCTTGCTCACCTCCACGGGGACATCGCCAGTGGGTTGCTCACCTTCGAAGAGTCCGAGCACGAAGGTGTCGGCGTCTGAATCGCTCGTATGCCGAGTTATCTGCACGGCCCGGCACGATAACCGCCCGGCAACGAATCCGCCCCGAGGCGCGAGGTTATTCACCTGGAGCTGGAGACCGGTCCACTAGCATTGCCGGTCTCCCATTCCTTTCACCGACCCACAGGAGAGACCGCCTCCATGCCCAAGACAGTGATCCTCGGCGCCGCGCGCACCCCCATCGGCAAGATGGGCGGAGGCCTGTCAACACTCGACGCGACCGAGCTCGGTGGCGTGGCGATGCAGGCGGCGCTCGAGCGCGCTGGGGTTGAGCCCGAGCAGGTCGATCACGTGGTGATGGGCCAGGTCCTGCAGGCCGGACAGGGCCAGATCCCCTCGCGCCAGGCCCAGATCAAGGCCGGCATCCCCAAGGAGGTCTCCTCGGAGACGATCAACAAGGTCTGCGCCTCCGGACTGCGCGCGTCGGTGATCCTCGACCAGGCGATCCGCGCCGGCGATGTCCAGGTCGGCGTCGGCGGCGGCATGGAGTCGATGTCACAGGCGCCCTACCTGCTGCCGGGCGCACGCTTTGGGTTTCGCATGGGCGATGTCACCGCGCTGGACGCGATGGTCCACGACGGGCTGACCAACCCGTTCTCCGGTAAGCAGATGTTCATCGAGGCGACTGAGGTCTCAGACGAGCTCGAGATGACCCGCGCCGATCTCGACCGCTGGGCGCTGCGCTCGCACGAGCGCGCATTGGCCGCGACCGACGAAGGACGCTTGCCGGAAGAGATCGTGCCGGTGACCGTCAAGGGACGCAAGGGCGACACGGTCGTCGAGGTCGATGAGGCCCCCCGCAGGGACACAACGCTTGAGGTGCTATCCAAGCTGCCCGGGCTCGCCGGCAAGGAGGGCTCGCACACGGCTGGCAACTCGCCCGGCGTCAACGACGCCGGCGGTGCGCTGGTGCTCTCCTCGGAGGAGTGGGCCACCGCCAACGGCAAGGAGGCGCTGGCCGAGATCGTGGCGCACGCGCAGAGTGCCAACGACTTCGCCTACCTCGCCACCACCCCCGCCAGTGCGGCCAAGAAGGCGCTGGAGAAGGCCGGCCTGCAGCCCGGTGACATCGACGTGTGGGAGATCAACGAGGCGTTTGCCTCGGTCACGCTGAACTCGATCCGCATGCTCGGCATCGACGAGGAGAGGGTCAACGTCAACGGCGGCGCGATCGCCCTGGGCCACCCGATCGGCGCCTCGGGCGCGCGCATCCTCGGCGCGGTCGTGTATGAGCTGCGCCGCCGCGGCGGCGGTTACGGCTGCGCGGCGATCTGCTCCGGTGGCGGTCAGGGCGACGCGGTCATCTTGAAGGTCTGACATGGCGGTGGCCCCCGGCGCCACAGCGCTGCGCGCGGCGGCGTTCTTCGACCTCGACAAGACCCTGATGGCAGGCTCCTCGGGGATCTTCTTTGCCAGGGCGGCATACGAATCGGGCATGATCTCCCGCCGTCGCCTCGCCCGCGACGCGTACGAGAACCTGCGCTTCCGCTTACGCGGTTCCACCGACGACCGCGCCGATGAGGTGCGCAAGCGCGTGGGAGAGATGATCGCCGATGTCCCGGTACGCGAGTTACAGCGCCTGTCCCCGCGCGTGCTTGCGGGCGTGCTCCCGCGGCTGTATCCACAGATGCTGCAGCGCGCCTATGCCCACCAGGACGCCGGCCGGCTCGTCTACATCGTGACGGCAGCATCCCAGGAGATGGCCGACCTGCTGGCACACGTGCTCGCCTTCGACGGCGGTATCGGCTCACGCTCGGAGATCGTCGATGGCCGCTACACCGGGCGTGCCGCCGGGCCGTTCAACTACCGCGAGGGCAAGGTGCTCTCGATGCGCGAGCTGGCTGAGCGTGAGCAGATCGATCTGGGTGCCTCCTATGCCTACTCGGACTCCGAGTCCGACCTGCCGATGCTTCGTGCCGTGGGCCATCCGGTGGTCGTCAACCCCGATCCGGACCTGCGGCGCATCGCCACAGCGGAGGGCTGGGAGGTGCTGCGATTGGACCGGCTTGGGCGCCGCCTGAAGATGCTCGCGGCGCTCGGCGGGGTCGCCGCGCTCGGCGGCCTGGGGAGCCTCGCAAGGGAGCGAGCCGGCGAGCGCATGCAGCCGCGGGCATAATCTGCCCTGCGATGTCCTCCACAACCGCCCAGCCCAAGAGCAAGATCCGCGTCGTCGTGGCCAAGCCCGGCCTGGACGGGCACGACCGCGGCGCGAAGATCATCGCGCGGGCGCTCAGGGACGCGGGGATGGAGGTGATCTACACGGGCCTTCACCAAACGCCCGAGCAGATCGTGGAGACGGTGATCCAGGAGGACGCCGACGCGGTCGGCCTCTCGATTCTCTCGGGCGCTCACATGACGCTCGTTCCGCGCGTAGTGGCGTTGCTGCGCGAGCAGGGCATCGACGACGTCGTGGTCACCGTCGGTGGGACTATTCCGGCCGAGGACATCCCCGAGCTCAAGCAGCTGGGCGTGGCTGAGGTGTTCACCCCCGGCGCTCCGACCCAGTCGATCGTTGACTTCATCCGCGCCGCCATCGATGCCCGCCCGCCCTCCCGCCCGGGTGTTTAGAAAACTGATTGACTCGTCAGTCAACCGCCAAACCCGGTAGGATTACGGGCAGCACATCCCCCCGAATCGAACTCAAACCAACCCCCCGGACCGACCCCCGAAGGAGCAGCCCACGAGATGAAGATATGCGTCCTGGTGAAGGAGGTCCCGGACGCCGCCGTCGAGAAGAAAATCAATCCCTCGACGGGGCGTATGGACCGCAGCGGAGAGAAGAACCTCAACCCTTACGACACGCACGCGATCGAGGCGGCGATGCAGATCAAGGAGGGCGGCGCCGTGCCTGTCGAGGAGATCGTCGCCGTGACGATGGGTCCCGACAGCGCAGTGCGAGCCCTGCACAAGGCCGTATCGCTCGGCGCCGACCGTTCGGTGCACCTCTCCGATGAGGCGGTCGCTGGCTCTGACGTGGCGGCCACCGGCTATGCGCTGGCCAAGACGCTGCAGCGCGAGAGCCCTGATCTGGTGTTGCTGGGCCAGCAGTCTGACGATGGCGAGTGCTACACGATCGGCGCGGTTGTGGCCGAGCACCTGAGCATGCCGTCGCTGACGCAGGTGATCAAGATGGACATCGATTCGCAGGCCCTTCGCTGTGAGCGCCAAGCCGAGTATGGCTACGACACCGTGCAGATCAAGCTGCCGGCGGTGATCTCCGTCGGGGACGCGATCAACGAGCCGCGCTACCCCTCGCTGAAGGCGATCATGGGCGCCAAGAAGAAGCCGCTCGACACCGTCACTGCGGGCGACGTGGGGATCGACGCGAGCAAAGTCGGCGGCGATAACTCGGCCGCCCAGTGGGTCGCCGCGAAGGCGCCGCCTGCAAAGGCCGCCGGCCAGATCATCGAGGACGAGGACACCAACGAGACGGTCGAGCAGATCGTCGCCTGGCTCGACGAGAGGAAGCTGATCTAGATGCCAAACATCCTGGTTTACGCGCTGCATTACGACGGCGCGATCAACAAGAACTCCCTCGGCGCGGTCTCCGAGGGCGCGAAGCTCGCCGCGGAGCTCGGCGGCGAGGCGCACGCGATATTGCTCGGCGAGAACGTCCCGCAGGAGCTGGCGGCATCGCTGGGCAAATACGGCGCCTCCAAGGTGCTCGTCGCCGAGGGTCCCGAGGGCCTCTCACAGCCGCTGATCGACGCGATGGCCGCGGCCATCTCCGGCGGTGGCTACTCCTACGCGCTGTTCGGCGGCGGCCTGCTCGGCTTCGAGATCGGTGCCGGTCTGGCCGCGCGTCTGGGAGCGGGCGTGGCGATGGAGGTCACGGCCGTGCGCGCCGAGAACGGCGAGCTGATCGCCGAGCGCCCGATCCTGGGCGACTCCGCGATCTCCGAGATCAAATACCGCTCTGAGGTGGGCATCATCATCGGCCGCCTCAACGCGTTCGAGATCAACGACGCCAGTGGCGCGGATGCGCCCGTGGAGCAGCTGTCGTTTGAGCTCAGCTCGCAGGCTCAGCAGGCGACGATGGTCACGCGCGGCGAACAGCGCGGCGCCGACGTCGACATCGAGGGTGCTTCGATCCTCATAGCGGGCGGCCGCGGTCTCGGCAAGGCCGAGGGCTTCCAACTGGCCGAGGACCTAGCGGCTGCCTTCGGTGGCAACTCCGCCGTCGCCGCCACCCGCGCGGTCGTCGACGCCGGCTGGTATCCCTACGCGGCGCAGATCGGCCAGACGGGCAAGACCGTCGCGCCGAAGCTGTACCTGGCGGCGGGCATCTCCGGGGCGATCCAGCACAAGGTTGGCATGCAGTCCTCGGAGAACATCGTCGCGATCAACAAGGACGCCAATGCGCCGATCTTCGAATTCTCAGACCTCGGCATCGTGGGCGACCTCAACAAGATCCTGCCGAAGCTGACCGAGGCAGTGAAGGCGAAGAAGGCGGGCTAGCCCGATGAGTCACAACGGCTCCAGCAATGGCAAGGTTGCACCGGCGGCGTACCCGCCGCCGGTGGACTCTCAGAAGGAGTTCGTCAAGCGCGGCCTCGACGCCGAGGACGAGCTGATCGAGGTCGGCGTGGCGATCGTCGGTGGCGGTACAGCTGGCCTTGCGTGTGCCAACCGCCTGCTGCAACTGCTCGCTGACGACCCGGAGATGATGGAGCGCCTCGGCGAAGTCCCGGTCGCGGTGATCGAGAAGGCCAAGACCTGCGGCGGGCACAACCTGTCAGGAGCGGTGATGCGTCCCAGGGCGCTGGAAGAGCTGTTTCCAGAATTGACCAGGGAGCAGTGGCGCAAGGAGGGCTTCGCGTTCGGCGAGGTCACCAAAGAGTCGGTGTACATGCTCACCGGCCCGAAGACCAAGCTCCCGGTCCCAATCCTGGCGGTGCCGAACTTCAAGAACCACGGCAACGAGGTCGTCTCGGTCTCGGCCCTGGCGCGCTACCAGCAGCGCCAGGCGGAGGAGGCCGGCGCCTACGTCCTCACCGAGACCTCGGCCACCCAGCTGATCGTGCAGGACGGCAAGGTCGCCGGCGTGCGCTCGGGCGACAAGGGCCGCGGCAAGGACTCAGAGCCGCTTTCAAACTTCGAGCCGGGGACCGATATAAAGGCCAGGGCCACCGTGCTCGCGGAGGGCTGCTGGGGTCACCTCACGGGCGCCGCGATCCAAGAGTTCGGCCTCGCTGAGGGCCGCGAGCCGCAGGTCTGGGAGCTCGGCGTGAAGGAGGTATGGAAGGTCTCCAAGCCACTCGACCGGGTGATCCACACGTTTGTGCAGCCGTGGCCGCTGAAGGTCGCGGCCAAATACGGACAGCTCGGCGGCACCTGGATCTACCCGATGAAGGACGAGAAAACGGGCGAGGACCTAGTCTCGATCGGGTTCGTCGTCGACCTCAACTACCGCGATGCGACGACCTCCGCGCACGACCTGCTGCAGACGTTCAAGACACATCCGCTCGTCAAGGGCATCCTCGCGGGCGGCGAGCGGGTCGCCTGGGGCGCCAAGGCGCTCCCCGGCGGCGGCTACTGGTCGATGCCGAAGCTGTCGATGCCCGGCGCGGTGCTCGTAGGTGACGCCGGCGGGATGGTCGACACGGCGGCGCTGAAGGGGATCCACCACTGCATCAAGTCGGGGATGCTGGCGGCCGAGTCGATCTACGCGGCGCTCAAGCGCGGCAGCCACGATCTCTCCGACTACGAGGAGGCGGTCGAGCAGTCCACGATCGGCACCGAGCTCTATGAGGTGCGCAACACGCGCCAAGCATTCCAGAAGGGCTTTCTCGCCGGCAGCCTGCTGGCGGGCCCGTCGATCATGTCGAAGGGCAAGGTTCCGCCGGGCCGGCAGGAGTGGCACCGCGATGACGCCGAGCCGATGTTCGTCGGCGACACGAAGGAGCGCTACCCGAAGCCCGACGGCAAATACACCTTCGACAAGCTCTCCTCGGTGTTCATCACCGGCAACGCCACGCGCGACGACGCGCCCAACCACATCCGTGTCCAGAAGCACGTCCCGCGCGAGGTCGCTGAGACTTGGAAGTGGATGTGTCCCGCGGGTGTGTACGAGATTCCCGAGGACGCGCCCGAGGAGGGTGAGGTGGACGTGATCGTCAACTACACGAACTGTGTGCAGTGCGGAGCGATAACCGCAAAGGGTGGCAGGCTGACAGTCCCTGAGGGGGGCGACGGCCCGCTGTATCAGATCCTCTGAGGGGGAGGGGAGCTTTAATCCCAGCAACTGCGAACCGCATCAGATAACTGCGGCCCACCCGCCGGCTGCGAAACATGTGGCAGGCAGGCGTGTTAGGGGAATGTTATGAAGATGTTCCTCACAACGCCTTGCACTCGCGTCCGGGCCACCCGCTTGCCGCTTGCCCTGCTCGCCTGCTGTGCTCTGGCGCTGGCATTCCTGACCCAGGCAACCGGCCAGGCGAACGGGTCCTCGCTCACCGCCAGCACACCGGCGGTCTCGGCGACGCTCGAGGAATGTGTGAGCACCGGCGAACAGGCCAATCGCTCTAGCACCTTCTCCGGCGAAATGACGGCGATCGCTGGTAGCGCGCGGATGGCGATGCGGATCGAAGTGCAGGAGCGGATGCCAGGAGAAGAACTCTTTCACACGATCAGTGCTCCGGGGCTTGGCGTGTGGCGCGGCTCAGAGGCGGGAGTGAAGATCTACAAGTACGTCAAGCAGGTCACCAATTTGTCCTCGCCGGCCATCTACCGGGGACTTGTGCGCTTCCACTGGCTGAACGACAGCGGTCATGTGATCAGGCGCGCCGCGATGCATACGCCCCGCTGCTCGGAGCCGGCTGTGCCCACCACGGCACCCGCCTCGCCTTCGCCGCCGCTAGAATAGTCAGACGATGAAGACGAAGATCCACCCAGGCTATGTGCAGGCGCACGTGCGCTGCACTTGCGGCAACGAGTTCATGACCCGCGCGACGCGTGACGAGCTGCACGTCGAGGTGTGCTCGAACTGCCACCCGTTCTATACGGGCAAACAGAAGTTGATGGACACCGGTGGGCGCGTGGAGCGTTTCCAGCGGAGGGTCGCCAAAGGCCGCCTACACTCGGCGCAGACTCGGTCCTCTCAGTAGCCAGATGTCCGCGTCCCAGGTCGCGGATGCCCCCCCATCGCTCGCCACTGCGGACGGCGATGGTCAGCTGAACGCCCAGCGCGACGCGCCGGTCGGCGGGCAGGCTGTGCTGGAGGGCGTGATGATGCGCGGTGTCTCGAACTGGGCGGTGGCCGTGCGCAAGCCCAGCGCCGAGCAGCTGGGGGAGGGGGAGCGCTTGGATGGGGACCCCACCCACCCCACCCACCCGGCGCTGGGCGAGATCGAGGTGAGCACCTTCCCGCTGGACTCGGCAATGCGCCGCCACCGCGTGCTGCGCCTGCCGGTCATCAGAGGGGTTGTGGCGCTCGGGGGGTCGCTGGCGATTGGGTTCCGCGCGCTGGAGGTGTCCGCGAACGCCCAGCTCCCGCCCGAGGAGTATGCGGACGGTGCGGAGGGGGAGGAGGATTCGGCGGCAGGGCCGCAGGAGATCCCGAAGGGTGTGTGGGCGGGGACGATCGTGCTCGCGCTCGTGCTCGCGATTGGGTTGTTCTTCCTCATCCCCGTCGGACTGACGAGCCTGATCAAGGGCCAGCTGCACTCTTCGGTGCTGTTCTGGGTGGTCGAGGGCATCGTCAGGACGGCGATCTTCCTCGGCTACATGTTTTTGCTCTCGCGGATACGCGACCTGCGGCGCGTGTTCGAGTACCACGGGGCGGAGCACAAGACGATCTCCTGCTACGAGGCCGGGTTGCCGCTGACGCCGGTAAACGCCCAGCGTTTCTCGCGGCTGCATCCGCGGTGTGGCACGAGCTTTTTGCTCGTGGTGATGATCGTGGCGATCTTTGTGTTCGCGCCGATTGGGCTGCCGGCGTGGTATTGGCTGGTGGCGACGCGCATCCTCGGCGTGCCCGTGATTGCGGGGATCAGCTTCGAGATCATCAAGTTCGCGGGGCGCAACCGGCGCAGGCGCTGGGTGCAGGCGGTGATGTGGCCGGGCTTGAAGCTGCAACTGCTGACCACGCGCGAGCCGGATCTGGACCAGCTGGCGGTGGCGATTGCCGCGCTCGACGCGGTCCTCGAGCTGGAGAGCCCCGGTGCGCTGTCGGCTGCGGACCTCGTGGGCGTCGAGGTCGTGGCCTAAAAGCTCCCGGCCGCGGTTGCGGCCGGGATGGTCCGCTGCACGAGCTCGGCCCAGCCGGCCTTCATTCGCTCCAGTGGCATCTCGCGCACGTCGCGCAGGTAGACGAACAGCTCGGCGGAAAGCGCTGCGAGCAGCGTCTCGGCCAGCACCTCAGCGTCGCAGCCGGGGTCAGCCGCACCTAGCAACAGCGTGACGTGCAGCCGGTGTACTGCATATGGAGCGGAGACGAAGCGCGCGCCGCCACTGTCGGCCGCCACCATCAGCTCGGCGTGATCCTCGAGCATCTGAAGCATTGCTTCGCCGAACGCGATCAGCCGCTCGCGCGGCGGTGCTCCGGGGCCGAGCGGGGGCTCGCCGCGAATGAAGTGCTCTTGCAACGCGCACTCGCGCTCGTCGAGTACTGCGCTCGCGAGGGCCGCTCGCGATCCGAAGCGGCGGAAGACCGTTCCCTTGCCGACACCGGCGGCAGCCGCCACATCGTCCATCGAGGTGCAGGCCGTGCCGCGCTCGTCGAAGAGGCGTCTCGCCGCGCACAGGATGCGCTCGCGATTGCGGGCGGCGTCGGCGCGCTCGAAGCTCTCGGGCTCGATCTGTGGCAGCTCGAATGGGGAACTCACAGGACTCATCATCTCTATCTTACTAATCGGACTACGGTCCGATTCTTTGCTATGCTGGTGGCAGCACAAACGGACTGAGGTCCGGAAGACACCATCAAGCGAAGGAGCTTCCAATGAGCGTTGCAACACAGCAGGACATCTCGACAGGGACCTGGAGCATCGACAAGGTCCACTCGCACGTCGGCTTCGCGGTCAAGCACATGGTCGTATCGACCTTCCGCGGCCGCTTCGAGGACTACGACGGCTCGCTCACCGTTGGTGAGGACGGGGAGCCGAGCCTCGAGGGCCACGTAGGCGTCGACTCGATCGTCGTCAAGGACGAGAACCTCGCCGGTCATCTGAAAGCGCCCGATTTCTTCGACAGCGAGCGCTACCCGCGGATCAGCTTCCGCTCGAGCGATGTGAGGATCTCCGAGGGCGGGCAGGTCGAGGTCGAGGGTGAGCTGACGATCAAGGGCAACACCCACAACGTCACCGCCCGCGGCACGGTCACCGGCCCGCACGAGGACATCGCGGGCAACGACAAACTCGGGGTAGAGCTCGAGGCCGTGATCGACCGCCGCGAGTACGGCCTTGAGTGGAACGCGCCGCTGCCGAAGGGCGGCTTCGCTCTCGAGAACGACGTCAAGCTCGAGGTCTCGCTCGAGCTCGGCAGGCAGGCGTAAGGATCATGCGCATCCTCGGAATCTCCGGCAGCTTGCGGCGCGACTCCCACAACACGCGCCTGTTGCGTGGGGTCGCGACGCTGCTTCCAGATGGGGCCGAGCTGGAGCTGTTCGGTGAGCTGGCTGCGATCCCGCCGTTCAGCGAGGACGACGAGCACCAGACGCCCCCGGCGGTGGCGGCGCTGAAGGCCGCGATCGCCGGGGCGGACGCCGTGATCGTGGCCACGCCCGAGTACAACGCCTCGATTCCCGGCGTGCTCAAGAACGCGCTCGACTGGGCCTCGCGCCCGGTCGCGGACAACCCCCTGAGGGGCAAGCCCGCGGCTGTCGTGGGCGCGAGCACCGGCCTGTTCGGAGCGGTGTGGGCGCAGGCAGAGACGCGCAAGGTGCTGAGCACGATCGGCGCGCGGGTGCTAGACCGCGAGCTGCCAATCGGCCAGGCGGACGAGGCGCTCTGTGAGAATGGCCTGCCGCTCGACCGGGAGGCCGTCGAGGCGCTGTCGGCGACGCTCGATGAGCTGCTCGAGCTCGCCCACGGCGAGCAGCTCGCCGCCTGAGAGCTCCCGGCCACGGCGCCCGGCCACTTAGACTGGCGGGCAGATGATCGAAGATCTAGTCACCCAGATCGAGACCCGGTTCGCCGAGCTCGGCGAGCAGATGACCGACGCCGAGGTGATCTCCGACAGGGAGCGCTACGCCGAGGTCGGCCGCGCCTATAGCCAGCTCGAGCCCGCGGCCAAGCTGGCCGCGGAGTGGCGCCGTGCCCAGGACGACGCGGCAGGCGCCGAGGAGCTGCTCAGTGAGGACGGCGAGGACCCGGAGGTGCGAGCTGAGCTGACAGTGGCTCGCGAGCGGATCGAGCAGCTCGAGGAGGAGATTCGCCTGGCGATGGTCGAGCGCGACCCCAACGACGCCAAGAACGTGATCGTCGAGATCCAGGGCGGCGCGGGCGGGGACGAGGCGGGACTGTGGGCGGGCGATGTGTACCGGATGTTGACCCGCTACGCCGAGCGCCTCGGGTTGCAGACCGAGCCGATGGACATCAGCGAGGAAAGTACACATTCGCGATCAAGGTCCCGCCCGCCCCACGGCGCCTACTCGGTCTTCAAGTTCGAGGGCGGCACCCATCGCGTGCAGCGGGTGCCTGCGACCGAGTCCCAGGGGCGGATCCACACCTCCACGGCGACCGTCGCGGTGCTGCCAGAGGCGGAGGAGGTCGATGTGGAGATCAACCCGAACGAGCTGCAGATCGACGTCTACCGCTCATCCGGCCCGGGTGGCCAGTCGGTCAACACGACCGACTCGGCTGTGCGCATCACGCACAAGCCGTCAGGGATCGTGGTGTCGATGCAGGACGAGAAGTCCCAGCTGCAGAACCGCGAGCGGGCGATGCGGGTGCTGCGGGCACGACTGTATGAGCATGCGCTGGCCGAGCAGCAGGCCGAGCTCGCCGCCGACCGCCGCTCGCAGGTGGGGACCGGCGACCGCGCGGAGAAGATCCGCACCTACAACTACGGTGAGCGCCGCGTGACCGACCATCGCACGAAGCTCACCGTGCACAACCTCGACCAGGTGCTCGAAGGAGAGCTCGACGAGCTGACTGCGTCGCTGCAGGCTGAGGAGAAGCGCCGGGGCCTGGAGGCCCAGGCGGCGGTGTGACCGGCTGGGTGAGTGGGACTCCCGTCCAGGAGGCGCTGGATGGAGCGATGACGGCGATCGCGGCGGCCGGGTGCGAAACGCCCCGGCTGGACGCCGAAGTGCTGCTGGCGCACGTGCTCGGGGTCGCTCGCGAGCGGCTGCTTCTCGACGATGATCTGACCGTGACCGGACCGGCTGTGCGCGCATTTCCAGAACGCGGTGCGCCGCCGCGCGGTGGAGCGCGAGCCGGTCGCATACATCATCGGGCGCCGTGGCTTTCGCCACCTGGAGCTGATCGAGCGATCGCCGCGCGCTGGTGCCGCGCCCGGAGACGGAGCTGCTCGTCGAGGTCGGGGCTCGCGCTGCCGCGCGGCGCTCGCGTGCTCGACGTGGGCACGGGCAGTGGCGCCGTGGCGCTGGCGCTGAAGGACGAGCGTCCGGATCTGCACGTGACCGGCAGCGACATCAGCGAGGCCGCCCTCGAGCTGGCCCGCGCCAACGGCGAGCGGCTGGGCCTGGAGGTGCGGTGGCTGCGGGCGGACCTGCTCGCTGGTGTGGAGGACGAGTTCGACGCCGTGCTCGCCAACCCGCCCTACGTCGCCGAGTCCGAGCGCGCGTCGCTGGCGCCCGAGATCCTCCGCCACGAGCCGCACGAGGCGCTGTTCGCGGGGGAGGACGGGCTGGACTGTGATCCGCGCGCTGCTCGCCCAGCTGCGGAGGCGCGCAGCCGCGCTTCATCGTGGCCCTGGAGGTCGGCGCCGGGCAGGCTAGCGCCGGTTGCCGGGCTGACCCGCGCGGCGGGCTTTCAGGCGGTGCGTATCGAGCGCGACCTCGCTGGCATCGAGCGCTTGGTCGTTGGGGAACGGCGGTGAGCCTCGACGCCGTCAGGACGCCATGCAGGCTGGAGGAATGCCTTGCCGGGGACGGTGTCGCCGTGATCCCCACCGACACCGTCTACGGTCTCTGCCTGCAACCCCGAAAGCGAGAGCGCCGTGCGGCGCGTCTATGAGCTCAAGCAGCGTCCCCGCGCCAAGCCGTCCGCCGTCATGTTCTTTGCGCTGGAGCCGGCGCTCGAGTCGCTCACGGAACTGGGGTCGCGCACGCGCACAGCGGTGCAGGCCCTGCTGCCCGGGGCCGTGACCCTGCTGCTGCCAAACCCCGCGCAGCGCTTCTCCCTCGCGCGCGGTCCGCGAGGCACGCGTCCGGCGCTGCTCGGCTTGCGCGTCCCGCGCTGTCGGGTCCGCTGCGCGGCGCTTGCGCCGTGCGCCTGCCCGGTGCTGCAGTCGAGCGCCAACCTCTCAGGCGAGCCCGATGCCGAAGCGTCTTGCGGACGTGCCGGCGCAGCTGCGCGACGGGGCCGATCTCGTGCTCGACGGCGGCGAGCTGCCGGGCATCCCCTCGACTGTGATTGACCTGACGTGAGTACGAGCGGAGCGGGGAGCTGGCGCGTGGTGCGGGAGGGGCCTTTGACGCGCGCGGAGGTGGAGCTGATCCTCGCCTCCTGCTAGCCTCGTAAGGCGCAGCCGCGACTGGCGCAAGAGGTGGAAACGACCACCGGGGAGCGGCTGGGGAAGCTCGCCGCGCGCCTGGGCACTCCATCGTCGTCCCCTGCCGAGGAGCGTGCCATGCCCGAGCTGAGCCCCGACTACTTCAACCGTCCCCTTGCGGAGGTCGACCCGGAGGTTGCTGACGCGCTGCGCGGGCGAGCTCGAGCGGCAGAAAGACACGCTGGAGATGATCGCCTCGGAGAACTTCGTGCCGCGGGCGGTGCTCGAATGCCAGGGCAGCGTGCTCACGAACAAGTACGCCGAGGGCTATCCCGGGCGGCGCTACTACGGCGGCTGCGAGTGGGTGGACATCTCCGAGCAGCTCGCGATCGACCGCGCCAAGGCGCTGTTCGGCGCCGGGCACGCGAACGTTCAGCCCCACTCGGGCGCGCAGGCCAACACCGCCGTCTATCACGCGCTGCTCGAGCCGGGCGACACGATCATGGGGATGTCGCTGGCGCACGGCGGTCACCTGACGCACGGCATGAGGATCAACGTGTCCGGGCGGCTGTACGAGATCGCCGCCTACGAGGTCGATCGTGAAAGCAGCCTGATCGACATGGACGAGGTCGCGCGCATCGCGCGCGAGCGCCGGCCGAAGTTGCTGCTCGCGGGCTGGTCGGCATATCCGCGCCAGCTCGATCTCGCGCGTTTCCGCGAGATCGCCGACGAGGTCGGGGCTTTTTTGATGGTCGACATGGCGCACTTCGCCGGTCTCGTGGCTGCCGGGCTTCACCCCAACCCTGTGGAGCTCGGGGCCGATGTGGTGACGACGACGACTCACAAGACGCTCGGCGGCCCGCGCGCGGGAATCATCCTGTGCAAGGAGGAGCTCGCGAAGAAGATCGACTCCGCCGTCTTTCCCGGCCAGCAGGGCGGGCCGCTGGAGCACGTGATTGCGGGTAAGGCGGTGGCGCTGCAGATCGCCAAAAGCGAGCTGTTCGTCGAGCGCCAGCGCCGCACGGTGCAGGGCGCCCAGGCGGTCGCCGAGCAGCTGCTGGCCGCCGGCAACGGCCTCAATGTGCTCACCGGAGGCACCGACGTGCACCTGGTGCTCGTCGACCTGCGTACCCTCCAGCCCGAGCTCAGCGGCAAGCAGGCGGAGGACCGGCTGCACGAGGTCGGGATAACCGTCAACCGCAATGCCGTGCCCTTCGATCCACGTCCTCCGATGGAAGCCTCCGGCCTGCGGATCGGCACACCGGCGCTGGCCACCAGGGGCCTGCAACGCGAGGACTTCGAAGAGGCGGGGCAGATCATCGCAGCCACGCTGCAATCTGGCGACTTCGCGAGCGACACCGCCGTCCTGTCCGCGCGGGTGCGGGCGATCGTCGAGCGCTACCCCCTTTACGAGGACCTCCCCGCCTAGCCGCTTCGCGGCTTCTGCGTCGCGTACGACCCCCGTCCCTGCGATGCTGTTCGCGGGCTCATGCCGCAACCGACCGAGCTAGACGCGCTCTACGCCTTCCTGGTGGCCGCAGTCGTGACCGCGCTGCTGACGCCGGTCACGATGCGGATCGCGAGGGCTGTGGGCGTGATCGACGAGCCGCGCCAGCGGGGCCTATCCGATCATCCGACGCCGCTGCTCGGAGGACTGGCGATCTTCGCCGGGGCGCTCGTAGCCGGGCTGGTCTGGCTACCGGCGGGCTATGCCCGCGAAGGCCAGCCCCAGCTGTGGCACGGCGTGCTGCTCGCCGCTGGGGTCATCACTGCTCGTGGGCGCACTCGACGACCGTTTCGACCTGCACCCGGCGCTGAAGCTGCTGGGGCAGGTCCTGGCCGCGGTGATCGTCGTGCACTTCGGGGTGGCCGTGAAGGCGATCACGCTGCCGTTCGCGGGCACCCTGCACTTCCCCAATGCCGGTATCACCAACGCCGGGCCGGTGTTGACCGTGATTGGCCTGGTGGTGATGATGAACGTCGTCAACTTCTCCGATGGGGTGGACGGCCTGGCGGCGGGGGTGTGCGCGATTATCGCCGCCACGATGGCGATCATCGCCTTCGACCTCAGCCGCCAGGAACCGGGGGTGCTCGCGGCTTTGACGGCAGGAGCGGCGCTCGGCTTCCTGTTCTTCAACTTCCCGCCGGCATCGAGCTTCATGGGCGACTGCGGGGCCAACCTGCTGGGCCTGCTGATGGGCGTGATAACCGTTGAGGCCGCGGTCAAGACCGCCGCGGTCGTCTCGTTTGTGCTGCCCTTGATTCTGCTCGCGGTGCCGTTTCTCGACACGACGTTCGTGGTGCTCAAGCGGTTGAAGTACAAGCAGCCGATCTACCGGCCCGACAGCGAGCACTTCCACCACCGCATGGCGCGCATCGGCTTCTCGAGCAGGCGCACGATCGCCTATCTGTATGCCTGGACGCTGATGCTGGCCGGCCTCGCGCTGGCGCTGCGGTTCGTTCCTTACTCAGACCACAAAGGCCACTACGACACCGTCTGGACTCTCGTGATCGTCGCCGTCGGCCTGATCGTCGCGTCGGCCAGCGTCTATCTCGTGTATGTGCTCGAGATCCTCAAGTTCCGGCGTCTGGACACCGTGCGCCTGCGGCGGCTGCGCCCGGATGCCTCAGCGGCGGAGATCGAGCGCGGTGTGGCCAGAGACCTGGAGACCGGTGAAATGGACGTGGTGTCCGCTGCTCAGAGGGCGTCTGGGAACGCAGTCTTTCCGCGTGTGGCAGGTGACTCGCTGCGGGCTGAGCCACCCGTTGCCGAGCGGCAGGTGAATCAGGAGCGCGTAGGCGCAGAGGACGAGCGTGGCGGCGCGCAGGCGCCGGTCGCTACTGACCGCGGCTAGCGGCAGCAGCCAGATCGCATACCAGGGCAACAGCCAGGCGGTGGACAAAAGCAGCGCCAGCGTCGCCCACCCGGCGGCCACGCGCCAGTCTGCTCCTCGCAGGGTGCGCCACAAGGCGTATAGAAGGACCACCACGAATCCGGCGATGAAGCAGTGGCGCCACCAGCCCGGCGTGCCTCCAAGTCCCACCAGACGCGCGGTCTCAGCGGGCACGCTGTGCGTGGCCACCAGCTGCTGCTGCTCGCTCACGGCGCTGAGGAATCCCAGCGCGTGTGAGCCGAAGCCGATCAGCCCAACGGCCGCGAGCAGCGCCAGGCTCAGCACGGCGCTGGTGGCCACACGCAAGCGCTCTTTCCTATTGGTCCCGCCCGCCCCGAGAATCAAGAACGGCAGCGCCAACCCGGCGGTGACCTTGACTCCGACCCCCGCGACCAGTGCGGCTGCGCCGGCGCGAAAGCGCGGGCTGGAGCCGGCGCGTGAACACGAGCGCGGCGGCGAGGGCCAGCAGAAGGAGCGTGTCGTTGTGAGCGCCGCCTACGGCCAGCTCGAGCAGCACCGGGTTCAGGCCGACGAACGCCGCGGCATAGCGCCGTGATTGCCCCAGCTTGCCGGCTGCACGTGCGATGAGTGCCACCGCGGCGAGGCTAGAGATGACCGCGATCGCCTTCATTGCCCACAACCCGCCGGCTACCCCGAGCGGCACGATCGCGTAGCTGCCTAACGTAAACAGAGGGCCGTAGGGAGAGTGCTGGAAAGGCCAGCCAATGAATGGATAGGAGGCGTCCGTGGGCGCCTGAGCGGCGACGTGCGTATAGGGGTCCAGCCCATGCAGGGCGCCCAGACGGGCGAAATCGAGGTAGCCGAAGACGTCTTGGGAGATCAATGGCGGGCCAAGCAGCAGCACGAGGTGCGCGGCGATGATCGTCGCCGCCAGGACGCGCCCAGACAGCGTGCGCGCGGCGAGCAGCACCGCCAGGTAGCTCGCGCTCATGATCAGTATCAGCGTCTGGAAGCGATCCGGGGTGATGCCCACATCAAGACCCTGAAGGGGTCCCGCCATCCAGCCCGGCCAGCCACCACTACGGGCCGGGACGTACTGTGAGGGTTTGCTCGCCACGCCCGCGGTGAGCAGCAAGACGGTCGTGAGCACGCCGAGGAGGCCGAGCGCGCCAAGTGCCCGCAGTGCGCGCGCCGGTTCCCTCTCACCGGAGCCTGTCTGACCACCCAGCACCGGGCGCATGCGGGGCGCGTCAGGAGTCAGAGGGGTGGTGGCCTGCACGCGCTTCATTCTTACGTCTCGCGGGCATGCAACGCTTTGGTGTGCCCAGTACCCTGTAACTGCCGTTGCGCCCGCCGTGGGCATCTGGCTGTGGGCGTGTATGCGAGCCCCACCGGCGGCTTGCGTTACAAGGCTCGACCGATATGCCACGCCGCTACCGCAAACCCACATCCCGGGTTCCCGGCCCCCGGCGTGTCTTGATCCTCTCCGCCGACGTCGGCGAGGGTCACGCCGCCGCAGCGCGCGCGCTGGCCGACCAGATCGAGGAGCTCGGCCGAGCAGGCGGAGGTCACCGTCATCGACGGCCTCGCCGCGATGGGGCGCCTGCTGCGACCCGTGGTCGAGGACGGCTATCGCGTGCAGTTGCGCCTCATGCCGTGGACGTATACGTTCGTGTACTGGCTGCTCGAGCATGTGGCGCCGATCCGCTGGCTGGCACGCCGGCTGCTGTATCTCTTGGGCTCGCGCCCGCTGGCAAGGCGTATTGCCAAGCACGACACCTGATGTGATCGTGTCCACATATCCAGCCGTGACGGTTGTGCTGGCACGGCTGCGCCGCATCAAAAAAGTGCACTGCCCCACGGTGGCGACGATCACCGATCTCACGGGCCTGTTCTTCTGGGCGCAGCCCGGGATCGACATGCACCTGGTGATGTATGGCGAGTCGATGTCCTCGGTCGAGCGCATCGCCGGAGAGGGCAGCGTGCGTCTGGTACGGCCGCTGATTTCCGCCGATTTCCTCGGTCCTCGCTGCCCGCTGCAGGCCCGTCGCACGCTGGGGTTGCCCGAGGAGGGCCGCATCGTGGTCGTCTCCGGCGGAGGCTGGGGAGTGGGGGATATCGAGGGAGCGGTAGCGAGAGCTCAGCGTCCTGGAAGAGGTGAGCAGCATCGTCTGCCTGGCTGGGCGTAACGAGGAGCTCGCCGACAGGCTGAGGAGCACTTTTTCAGAGCAGCCCCGGGTGCGGGTGTACGGGTTCACCGACAAAATGCCCCAGCTGCTGGCGGCCGCGGACGTACTCGTGCATTCCACCGGCGGTGTCACCTGCCTGGAGGCCAAGGCCGCGGGGACGCCGGTGGTCTCCTATGGGCTGCCCGTCGGTCACGCACGGCTGAACACGCGCGCGATGGCGACGCTCGATTTGCTGCGGCTGGCGAACAACACCGACGAGCTGCGCGAGCACGTGCAGGCGAGTTTCGCCGAGATCGGCCGCGCTGAACCCAACCCCCAGCCCACTCCGGCGAGCGCTCGCTGCAGGAATTGCTGGTGAGCGATGGCCGGAGCCCCCGCGCACGAGCTCAAGGACAGCCGGCGGTCGGTCTCACGACGGTGGTCACTCATGCCGCGCCCGCGGCTGCGGTCGCCCATGAGGAGCTCACCGCGGGTGATCTCGTCCTCGACACCCCGCGGCGAGTGCGCCCGATCCCGCGGTGGCGGCTGCGGCTGGTGGCGTTTGCCACTCCATTTGTGCTGCTGCTGAGCATCGGTGCATGGACAATGTCCACCGACGAGGTGACAGCTGTGGCGAACATACTGCTGCATGTCCACCCGCTCACCCACGTGCGCACCGGCCAGCGCGAGGTCGGCATCATCGTGCACGCGCCGGCGGGCGATGTGACGCTCGTCGCGAGCGAGCTGGCCGGCCGTGGCATCCATGCCTCCTTCGCGGACGATGGCGGCGTGCCTTCGCGCTCGACGATCACAACGTTGCACGCGCTGGGCGATGAGCTGCTGCCGGAAGTTGGGCCCGGCTCATCCCTGCTGCGCTGGGTGCGCACCCGTGGTGCGCTGCGCTCACAGGCACGTGCACTGGGGTTGCGTCACAAGTTCTATTTCCTGCAGCCCCGCGGCGGGCTGACGGTCGGCCAGCTGGTGCTGGCGCGCACGACAGGCGCGATTCCCGTGAAGGGGGCGCTGCGCTTGAACGCCACCGACGCTCTGCCTCAGGGCCGGACGCGAGCGGGCGATGTGCTGGTGGTGACGGTCGACGGGTCTGCCTCCTCGGTGCTCGGACTGGAGCGGATCGTCTCCTGGCTGGAGGCCGGGCGGTTGGGTGCCGAGCCGCTCGGCTCGCTCACCGCCTCGACCTCCATCAAGGCGAGCAAGAGCGGCGAACGTGCCAGCGCGGCTGCGCCGGCGATCAGCACCGTCAGCGAGATGGCGAGCGCCACCCCGCCGAACGGGGTCGCGGTGAAGCGTTCGCCGAGCAGCAGCGGTGCGAGCACGATCGGCACCACCGTCTGAGTCACGAACACAACTGGCGCCACCTGGATCGCGGGGCGCTCCTGCAGGGCGCTCATCTCGCTGAGCGCGCCGACGGCCGATGCGCCGGCTGTCGAGAGCGCCCAGGCTGCCGCAACGGCCAAGTGGTGCGTGTGGATGTCATCGGCGGCGAGCTTGGTTGCGACGCCGCTCCACGCGAACGCCAATCCTGCCCCGATCATCGTCACGGCCGGCGGCGGGCGGCGCACGAGGCTCACTACGTACGGCAGCATCGCCAGCAGGCCGAGCCCGATGAGCGCGAATGTGATCGCCTCGTCACCGACGTGCGTGGTCGTGTGCGGTGGCGCGGTGAGCGCCGCGCCGAGCATCCCGAGCACGATGGCCGAAACCGCCATGTACTCGTACCGGCCTGCGCGCTCTCCGAGCATCCGCTCGCCGACGAGCATCAGCACGAGCAGGCCGGCCGCGAGCGCAGGCTGCACGACCACCAGCGGGGCCAGCAGGAGCGCGAGAACCTGCAGCGGAAAGCCGAGGATCGATAGCCCTGTGCCGGCGAGCCAGCGCGCGCGCCGGATCAAGCTCCACACGAGCGCCAGGCGCAGGTGCTCCTCGCGCGGGGCCTGCTTGGCGTCCATCGCCTGAAGGGCGATCCCTAGGCTGTAGAGGGTTGACGCCCCCATAGCCGCCACGATTCCCAGGATGAGATTGAGCATGTACCCCAACGATCATCGCAGCCCAGGCAGTCCGCTCTCAAACGCGGTAGCAGACGTTGCGATGGCTGGCTATGTGCTTCCCGCTCTCGCCTTCTACTGGAGCGGGCTGCGCGAGGCGCTCGGAGTCGAGAATCGCACTGCCTCAGGGCGCGGCTATGCACTCACCTTCGATGACGGTCCCCACGCGCAAGGAACCCCGGCGGCGCTTGAGATTCTCTCAAGCGCGGGCGTGAAGGCGACTTTCTTTCTGGTCGGGGAGCAGGTGCGGCGCGATCCCGCGCTCGCGCGAGAGATCGCCGCGGCGGGCCATGGGATCGGCCTGCACTGTGACCGCCACCGCAACCTGCTGCGCTTGGCGCCATGGCAGGTGCGCGCGGACATCGCGCGTGCGCGGGAGACCATCGAAGAGGCAACTGAGCGCACCGTCGGGCTGTACCGCCCGCCTTATGGGATCCTCAACTCCTCCGCGCTGAGAATCGCCCGCGAGCAGGACTGGCGAGTGCTGCTCTGGAGCCACTGGGGCAGAGACTGGGAGAAGCGTGCCACACCAGAGTCGATCGCTAGGCTCCTGACCCGCCGGGCTGGAGAGGGCTCAGTGCTGCTGTTGCACGACGCCGATGACTACAGCGCTCCGGGCTCGTGGCGGCACACCGCGGCGGCCCTGCCGCGAGTGCTCGACACGCTTTCAGAGCGCGGCTTGCGCCCGGTTGCTCCGTAAGAGCGCCAAACGTGGCGCGCACGTGCGGATGCGGCCGGTGGGTCCGTGGCGCGTCGCCCTAAGATCCTGCAATGGCCCCTCGCGCTCAGAACGACACAGGCGGCGAACTGGCCGTCGCGCTGGGAGGCGCTCGCGCCCGCGCTGTGACGGTCGGAGCCGAGCGTCCGCGCTGGTGGCTGGACGTGCTGGTGATCGCATGGCTGGCGTGGGTGTACGACATCGTCGCCAACCTGGCGCCGCTTCGCCAGCACGCCGCCATCAACCATGCGCGGGGCCTGCTCGATCTGGAGCGCGCGCTTTACCTGGACCCTGAGCGGGCGCTCAACCGCTGGCTGGTCTCCCACCACACGCTCGCCACGGTTCTCTCCTACTACTACGACAACGCGCACTTCATCGTCACACTGGGCTTGCTCGGCTGGCTGTGGTGGCGCCGAGCGGATCTGTACCGGCCTCTGCGCAACACGCTGGTGGCGATCAACGCACTCGGCCTCGCCGTGTTCTGGCTGTATCCTCTCGCCCCGCCGCGAATGCTCCCCGGCTACAGCGATGTGGTCGCCAACAGCCATACGCTCGGCTCGTGGCACACCGGCTCGCTGGCCTCGGCCGCCAACCAGCTGGCGGCGATGCCCTCGCTGCACATGGCCTGGGCGGCATGGTGCTCACTGGCGCTGTGGCGGCTTTCCTCACGAGGATGGGTGAGAGCCGTGGCGATTACCTATCCATGCGTGACCGCGGTCGCCGTGCTCGCGACCGGCAACCACTTTTTGCTCGACATCTTCGCGGGACTGGCGACCACCGCGGTGGCGGTGGCGCTCACGCGAGCAGCAAGCGGCGCATTGCACAAGGCAATACCGCGCCGCTCTGTGTCAAGTACATAATCCCCGTACCGCATGTCACAAACTTGTTACGAAGTCTGGGATCGGGTAGGCTAGTCTGGCTGCCGTAGGCGGTTGAGGAGCGCCTCGATCGCTCCGCCGCAATCGAGCGCGCGGGCTTTCTCGCCTGTAGGGTGGATCCAGACATGCCGAACTTTGACGCCAACGAGGGGTACATCAATCGCCGCGTGCATCGCGTGGAGACGATGCTGCTGTCACGGCGCAGGTGCGCCTCGCGGCGCGCCTGCCCTCATGGGGGGCGAGTGTTCGTACTGGCTAAACCTCTGCGTCATCGCCGGCACCTGTGGACCCTGTGCCACGGACGGCTCCCCGGATCGCCAAGCTGACGTGGCCGTACTCCGCTACCTCGACGTGTGCCTGGTGCTCGCGACAGCCCCGTTCGTGCTGATTGCGGGCATGCCGCTGCTCGGCTACCTGGTGGGAGCGTGCGCCTGGCTTTTGACTCGCGCCGGGACGGTGTGGATGCATGAGCAAGCGCTGCGGGCGGGCGACCCGAAGCTCAAAGCCGGGCTGATGGTCGCGGCGCTGCTCGGCCGCGTCTGGCTCGTCGCGCTGGCGATCATCCTGGCGCGCTACGCGGGCAGCAAGGGCGACGGGATCATGGCCGCCGCGCTGCTGCTGGCAGCATTCACCGTGTACCTCGCGATGTCCTTCGTCACCCGCGAGGGTCCGATTCAGGGGGCGCCGCGCGCGCCTGGGACGCCGAGCACCTCATGAGCACGCCCGAACAGACGAAGAGCGGCGGCATGAGCACCAAGCGCAAGGTTCTGCTCGGCATCGGCGTATGGCTCGCCGGGACCATTGTGATGGTCGTGGTGTTTGGCTCCAGCGGGAAGAACGCCTCGTTCCTGCCGCAGAACGAGTTCAAGCTCGATCCATGGATCTCGATCAAGGTTGCCGGGATCGACGTCTCGATCACGAAGGCCGTCCTCTACGTCGTGCTTGCGTCGCTCTTGACCTGCGCGACGATGATCTATATCGCACGTCGCATGCAGCAGCGCCCGAACAAGGTCCAGACCGCCGTCGAGGTGTTGTTCAACCTGATGCGCGACAACATCACGCGCGGGAACATGGACGACGCGATGGCGCGCAAGTGGTTCCCGTTCATCGGTGCGCTGTTCCTGTTCATCATGTTCTCCAACCTGATTGGCTACATCCCACTGCCGACGAACACCGAGCACGAGATCACGGTGTTTGGCCTGCACGTTCCGGCCTTCGCGCTGTACTCGGCGACCGCGAACCTCTCGATCCCGCTTGTACTCGCGTTGATCGTGTGGGTCTCCTACACCGCTGAAGGCGTCCGCAAGAAGGGGCCGCTCGGCTATCTGAAGGGTCTGATTCCGGCCGGCGTGCACGGTGCGATGGCCGGAATGATCTTCACACTGGAGCTGCTCTCCCAATTCATGCGGCTGATCTCGCTCTCCGTACGTCTGTTCGCGAACATCCTCGCCGGCCACCTGATGATCCTCTTCTTCGGTGGCGCGCTCGCCGTGCTGCTCGGCGTTGCGGCGATCGCTTGGTTCACGTTGCCGCTTGCGATCGCGATCTTCATGTTCGAGGCTGTGCTCATCGCCGGCCTGCAGGCGTTCATCTTCGCCACCCTGACAGCTATCTACCTCGGCGGCGCGGTCGCCGACCATCACTAAAGGAGTCAACCGACGTGCTCACAGCTCTCATCACAGTCTTCGCGGTATCCGAAGAAATCGCCAAGGCGGGCAAGTCGATCGGTCTCGGCGTCGGCGGCGGCCTCGGCGCCGTGGGCGCTGGCGTCGGCATCGGCCTCGTGTGGGGCAAGGTGATCGAGGGCATCACGCGCCAACCGGAGATGCGCGACGAGATCACCTCGCTGCAATGGCTCGGCTTCGCGCTGACCGAGGCGTGCTTCTTCTACGGCCTCGTCGCCGGTCTGCTCGCGGCGTTCATCGTCTGATGCACAGTATCCCCGCGTCCAGCGGCAGCAGCTTCCTGGTGCAGCCGGGCATCGGCCTGATGCTCTGGGTGCTGGTCGTATTCGGCATCTCGATGTGGCTGCTCGCGAAGTTCGTCTTCCCGCGTATCAGCGAGGCCTTGGAAAAGCGCCAAAAAGCGATCGAAGAGTCGATCGACACGGCCGAGCGCACGCGCACGGAGGCCGATGCGCTACTCGCCGAATATCGCGAGCGCCTGAAGGAGGCCCGCGCGCAGGCCGAAGAGATCGTCCAGCGCGCGCGCCAAGCAGCCGACACGCACGAGCACGAGTCCAAAGAGCGCGGTCAGGAGATTGTCGCTGAGGCCGCCAAGCGCGCCGAACGCGACATCGAGGCGGCCACCAAACGGGCGCTCGACGACATCCGCAAGGAGGTCGCCGACCTGACGATCATGGCGACCGAGAAGGTCACCCGCAAGACGCTCACCGAGGCCGACCAGAAGCGGCTCGTAGAAGAGGCGCTCAACGAGCTCGACTTCTCGAGCATCTCGTCCCCCGCTGCGAACAACTGAGATTGGTATGACGGCCCGCTCGCCACTGATGCTTGCAGATCTCGACTCATCGTTCGAGCCTGGATTGCCGATCCCGGCGCGGGCGAGCGGGCCGCAAGGGTGCCTCTGATGGAGGAGCTCGCCGAGGTATATGCGCGCTCGCTGTTCGAGGTCGCCCTCGAGCAGCACAAGCTGGATGAGCTGCGCGAGCAGCTCTCACAGTTTGCCGATGCCCTGGACTCCAACCGCGAGCTGGCCGTGTTCTTCTTCTCGCCGTACTTCTCAACGAAGGAGAAGGAGGATGCGCTCGAGCGGATCCTCGACGGAGCTGACGAGGTGTTCGTGAACTTCTTGCGGCTGTTGATCGAGAACCACCGCATGCCCGTGATCTTCCGTTGCCGCCGGCAGTTCGACAGGCGCTGGGAAGAGGAGAACAGGATGCTGCCGGTTGAGATCACGAGTGCGATCGAGCTCGACGAAGCGACCACCGAGAGCCTCGGCCGGCGGATCGGCGAGCGGGCCGGGCGCAAGGTGAAATTGGCCGCGCACGTCGACCCGGACATCCTCGGCGGCATCGTGTTGCGGGTCGGCAACTCGATCCTCGACGCCTCTATTCGCAATCGACTGGAGCAGCTGCGCAGGCACGTTGCCCAAGGAGCCTCTTAGGAAACCGATATGCAGATCAACCCAGACGAGATCACCAGCATTCTCAAGAGCCGCATCGAGGGACTCGACGGCGGCGCCGCCGAGCTGACCGAGGTCGGCACCGTGCTGTCGGTCGCCGACGGCATCGCGCGGTTGCACGGCCTGGAGAACTGCATGTCCTTCGAGCTGCTCGAGCTGCCCCACGGAGTCACCGGGCTGGCGCTCAACCTCGAGTCCGACAACGTTGGCGCGGTGCTGTTCGGCGAGTGGGAGCACATCTCCGAGGGTGACACCGTCAAGCGCACCGGACGCCTGCTCGACATCCCCGTCGGCGAAGGGCTGCTCGGGCGAATCGTCGACCCGCTCGGCCGCCCGCTCGACGGCAAGGGCGATATCGATACCTCAGAGCGCCGCCCCGCCGAGTTCAAGGCGCCGGGCGTCGTCCAGCGCCAACCGGTCAAGGAACCGATGCAGATCGGCTTGAAGGCAATCGACGCGATGATCCCGATCGGCCGTGGCCAGCGAGAGCTGATCATCGGCGATCGCCAGACGGGCAAGACGGCGATCGCGATCGACGCGATCATCAACAACAAGGACACCGGCGTCGTGTCCGTGTACGTCGCGATCGGCCAGCGCATGGCGACCGTTGTGGCGCTTGCGAAGACGCTCGACGAACACGGGGCGCTTGAGAACACGATCATCGTCGCCGCGCCCGCCGACGAGGCCGCGCCGATCAAGTTCATGGCCCCCTACGCCGGCTGCGCGATGGGCGAGCACTTCCTTTACAACGGCAAGCACGCGCTCGTCGTCTACGACGACCTCACCAAGCACGCCTACGCCTACCGGCAGATGTCGCTGCTGCTGCGCCGCCCGCCCGGCCGCGAGGCCTATCCGGGGGATGTCTTCTATCTGCACTCGCGCCTGCTCGAGCGCGCCGTCAAGCTTAACGACGACCTCGGCGGGGGCTCGCTGACGGCGCTGCCCGTGATCGAGACCCAGGCCGGCGACGTGTCCGCGTACATCCCCACGAACGTCATCTCGATCACCGACGGGCAGATCTTCCTGGAGTCGAAGCTGTTCAACTCGGGCGTGCGACCCGCGATCAACGTTGGCATCTCGGTCTCGCGCGTCGGAGGGAACGCGCAGATCTCACCGATGAAGAAGGTTGCTGGGCGGATCAAGCTCGAGCTCTCTCAATACCGTGACCTCGAGGCGTTCGCCCAGTTCGGCTCCGACCTGGACGCCGACACGCAGAAAACGCTCGCGCGTGGCGAGCGGCTAGTGAAGACGCTCAACCAGCACGAGCGCGAGCCCCTCGCCGTGCAGGACCAGGTGGTCCAGATCTATGCCGCCACGAACGGCTTCCTCGACCGCCTGAGCGTCGAGCGCGTGGGCGAGTTCCTCGCCGAGCTGACCGAACGGATGTACTCCCAGCACGCCGGCGTGCGCGAGAAGATCGCCGGCGGCGACTGGTCGGAGGAGACGCAGAAGGAGGTCCGCGGGGCCGTCGAGGCGTTCACCGGCGACTTCGGCTACGACCTCGACGAGGAGGGTCAGCCGCTCGGCGACGACGTCCCTCTGACCGCGAGCGATCCGCGTTCCGGCGATGGCACCGGCGAGCAGGGCGTGTCCGAGGCCTCGCGCGAGGGGGAGCCGCAGCCGGCCTAGGGCCGTCAGGCGCGAATCGCCATGGCATCACAGCGCGACGTCAAGAACCGGATCTCCTCGGTCAAGAACATCCAGAAGATCACCCGCGCGATGGAGATGGTCGCCGCCGCGCGCCTGCGGCGCGCCGAGCAGCGGATCGCCGCCCTGCGCCCCTACGCGGACGCGCTCAGGCGCATGACCCGCCAGGCGGCCCAGGCCGCCGGCGCCGAGGCGAGCAGGCTGCCGCTGCTCTGCGAGCACGATTCCAAGAGCAACGTCGGGCTGCTCCTGATCACCGGCGACCGCGGTCTCGCCGGCGGCTTCAACTCGCAGATCATTCGCGCGGGCGTCAAGATCGCCGACGAGCTCGGCGATGACGGGTTGCAGGCCGTCTGGTACGCGACCGGCCGGCGGGGCGTCTCCTCGCTGATCTTTCGCGGGCGCGAGCTGAGTGGTAGCTACACGGGCTTTGCCGACCGCCCGGCATACGCGGACGCGCGCTCGATCGCCGACGACCTGATCACCGGCTACATTGACGGTCGCCTGGATGGCGTGGAGATCGTCTACAACGCCTACATCTCCCCGCTCACCCAGGAGGTCACCCGCGAGACTCTCCTGCCGCTGTCCGCCCCGACGATCGCCGCCGAGGGGCCTGAGGAGCAGCAGTCCGGTGAGCAGCTGGAGCATGGAAGCACGCCCACCCCGCGCGCGCTAGTCGACTACGAGCCGGATCCCGAGGAGATCCTCAAGCGACTCGTGCCAGACTACGTGGAGATCTCGATCTACCGAGCGCTCGTCGAGTCGACCGCCGGCTTCTTCGGCGCCCAGATGACAGCCATGCGCAGCGCGTCTGAGAACGCGGGCGAGATCATCACCGACTTGACGCTGCAGATGAACCGGGCCCGCCAGGCCGAGATCACGCAGGAGATCATGGAGGTAGTCGCGGGAGCCGAGGGACTCAACTGAGACACCCAGCCAGCGGCGCCGTCGTCCCACTACGAACGCCAAATCTTGAATAGATAAAAAAGAGGAGAATCGAACACAAATGGATGCCAGCATCGCCACAGATCCGGCCACCGCGCAGGCGGCGGGGAACGGAGCCGCCGCCAAGCAGAACGTCGGGCGTATCGAGGAGATCCAGGGCGTCGTGATCGAGGCCGTCTTCCCCGAGCGCTTGCCGGAGATCAACCACGCGATCACAGTCGCCCGCCCCGCCGCCGCAGCGGAGGAGGAGGCCGAGGGCGTCAGCTCCGGCGCAGGCGAGGGCGTGCTTGTGTGCGAGGTCCAGCAGCATCTCGGTGACGACCGCGTGCGCGCCGTCGCGATGGACACGACCGACGGCCTGGCGCGCGGCACCGAGGTGATCGACACGGGTGGCCCGATCACCGTGCCCGTGGGCGAGGTCACGCTCGGCCGGATCTTCAACCTGCTCGGCGAGCCAATCGACCTCGGCGAGCCGCTGCCGGCCGACACGCCGCGCCGTGGCATCCACCAGGACGCCCCGCGCGTCGAGGATCTGACGCCGACAACGGAGATGTTCGAGACGGGCATCAAGGTCGTCGACCTGCTCGCCCCGTACGCAAAGGGCGGGAAGGTCGGGCTGTTCGGTGGCGCGGGCGTCGGCAAGACCGTCCTGATCCAGGAGCTGATCCACAACCTCGCCAAGGAGCACGGCGGCCTGTCGGCGTTCTGCGGCGTCGGCGAGCGCTCCCGTGAGGGCAACGACCTGTGGCTGGAGATGAAGGAGTCGGGCGTGCTCGACAAGACGATGCTCGTATTCGGCCAGATGAACGAGCCGCCCGGGGCGCGCATGCGCGTTGCCCTCTCCGGCCTGACGATGGCCGAACACTTCCGCGACCAAGGTCAGGACGTGCTGCTGTTCATCGACAACATCTTCCGCTTCGTCCAGGCCGGCTCCGAGGTCTCCGCGCTGCTCGGGCGGATGCCCTCGCAGGTTGGTTACCAGCCGACGCTGGAGACCGAGATGGGCCAGCTGCAGGAGCGCATCACCTCGACCAAGAGCGGATCCGTCACCTCGATCCAGGCGATCTACGTGCCCGCCGACGACTACACCGACCCGGCCCCCGCGTCCGTCTTCGCCCACCTCAACGCGACTACCGCCCTGTCCCGCGCGATCTCCGAAAAAGGCATCTACCCGGCCGTCGACCCGCTCGACTCGACCTCCACGATCCTCAAGGCCGACATCCTCGGCGATGACCACTTCCGCGTGGCCAACGAAGTCAAGGAGATCCTGCAGCGCTACAAGGAGCTGCAGGACATCATCGCGATCCTCGGCATCGACGAGCTCTCCGACGAGGACAAGCTGACTGTCCAGCGCGCGCGCAAGATCGAGCGCTTCCTCTCTCAGCCGTTCTTCGTCGCCGAAGAGTTCACCGGTACCCCTGGCGCGTACGTGCCGATCGCCGAGACGATCCGCGGCTTCGAGGAGATCATCGCCGGCAAGCACGACGAGGTCCCCGAGAGCGCCTTCTTCCTGAAGGGCACGATCGACGAGGTCGTCGAGGCCGCGGGAAGAGACTAGGAGCCCACCCACCCATGGCTCGTACCAAGTTCCCAGTCGAAGTGCTCACGCCCGAGGGCGAGGTCTTCTCCGAGGAGGTCGAGATGCTCTCCACGCGCACGTCCGTCGGCTCGATCGGCGTGCTCGCCAACCACGAGCCAGTGCTCGCGATGCTCGAACCGACCGAGCTGCGGCTGTATCGCACGGAGTCTGAGGTCGTGCGCTTCGCGCAGGCCGAGGGCTACCTGCAGTTCGCCGAGAACCGCGCCCTGGTGCTCGTCGAGGAGGCGATCACGCCGGAGAATCTCGACCGCCAAACGTATGAGACGCGGCTCAAAGAAGCCCGCGAAGCGGCCGAACGGGCCGAGGGGGGCAGCGAGCAGCTCACTCGCGCCTTGCGCGACATCAAGCGCTACGAGGCCTTCCTCGCAGTCGAGCAGTAGCGCCCGTGACCGCAGCCGGGCCGTCGTTTCGCGCTAGATACATCGCCGCTTACGCCCAACGGCTAGCCTTCCCCGCTCATGAGTCCCGAGCGCGCCCCTATCGGAGTGATCGGCACCGGCTACGTCGGCCTGGTCACCGCAGCCGGCTTTGCCGAGCTCGGCAGCGAGGTCTGGTGCGTCGACATCGACGCCGAGAAGATCGCGCGGCTGCGCGCGGGGGATGTGCCGATCTACGAGCCTGGCCTGGAGGAGCTGCTGGCCAAGAACTCCGAGCGGCTGCACTTCTCGACCGACTTGGCCGATGCGCTCGAGCACACGCGCCTGCTGTTCGTCGCCGTCGGCACGCCGCCGACGTACTCCGGCGACGCCGACCTGTCGGCGGTCAACGCCGTGATCAATGCCATCCCTGCCTCGGAAGACCACGCGCTCGTGATGAAGTCGACCGTGCCCTCAGGCACCGGCGTGGCCGTCAAGCGGATGTTCGACGAGCAGGGCAAGGGCGGGCTCGCCTACGTCTCCTGCCCCGAGTTCCTCAAGGAGGGCTCGGCGATCAAGGACTTCATGCACCCAGATCGTGTAGTTGTCGGCGATGTCGGCGATTGGGCAGGCGACGCCGTCGTCGAGCTGTATGAGCCGCTGCAGGCGCCGCTCGTGCGCACCGACATCGCAAGCGCAGAGATGGTCAAGCTCGCCTCCAACGCGTTCCTTGCGACGAAGATCTCGTTCATCAACGAGATCGCCAACGTCTGCGAGGAGACCGGCGCCGACGTCGTCGAGGTCGCGCGCGGCATGGGTCTCGACGACCGCATCGGGCCCAAGTTCCTGCAGGCTGGGATCGGCTTCGGCGGCAGCTGCTTCCCCAAGGACGTCGACGCGCTCAAGCAGCTCGCCGGCAACTCGGGCTACCACTTCCAGCTGCTCACCTCCGTGATCGAGGTCAACGAACTGCAGAAGCGCCGTGTGATCGGCAAGCTGCAAAAGCACCTCGGCGGTCTCGTCGGCAAGCGCATCGCGCTGTTCGGCCTGGCCTTCAAGCCGAACACCGACGACATGCGCGAGGCCTCCTCGCTCGTGCTCTCGGCGCGGCTGAACGCAGACGGCGCGCTCGTCACCGCGTATGACCCGGTCGCCGAGGAGCAGGCGCGCGCGCTCGTCAGCGGCATCTCCTTCGCAGCCTCGCCGCTGCAGGCCGCGCACGAAGCCGATGCGGTGGTGCTCGTCACCGAGTGGAGCGAGTTCCTGGAGCTCGACTGGAAGGATGTGGCCGAGACGATGAGTGGAAATCTTGTGATCGACGGGCGCAACGCCCTGGAGCCCGATGCCGTACGTGCCGCAGGGCTCCTCTACGAGGGCGTCGGGCGCGGTCAGCGCAGCGTCGCCAAGAGCGGGGTGCAGGCCTGATGCAGGCCGTGATCCTCGTCGGCGGCGAGGGCACGCGGCTGCGGCCGCTGACCTCGACTGTGCCCAAGCCGGTCGTGCCGCTCGTCGACCGGCCGTTCATCTCATTCATGCTCGAGTGGCTGAAGAAGCACGAGATCGACGACGTGATCATGGCCTGCGGCTTTTTGGCGAACGGCGTGCGGAACGTGCTCGGCGACGGCTCCGCCTACGGGATCAAGCTCCGCTTCGTCGAGGAGCCCGACCCGCGGGGCACCGCGGGCGCGCTGAAGTTCGCCGAGCGGCTGCTCGACGAGCGGTTTCTGATGCTCAACGGCGATGTGCTCACCGACATCGACCTCACCGGCCAGATCGCCCAGCACGAGCGCACGGGCGCGAGGGCGACGCTCGCGCTGGCGCCCGTGACCGACCCCAGCGCATACGGCCTCGTGCACCTCAACGAGGACCATTCCGTGCGCGAGTTCCTCGAGAAGCCGAGCGCCGACGCGGTCATCGAGACGAATCTGATCAGCGCGGGCGCATACGTGCTCGAGCGCGAGATCCTCGAGCTCGTCCCGCCGGACCGGAACGTCTCGATTGAGCGTGAGGTGTGGCCGGTGCTGATCGGTGCAGGGCTATACGGGTTCCCGGCGGAGGCCTACTGGCTGGACATCGGCACGCCCGAGCGCTACCTGCAGGGCACCTTCGACATTCTCGAGGGCAACGTCGACACGGCCGTTCGCGAGCGGCTCGGCGAGAGCTGGCTGGCGGTGGACGCAAACGCTGAGATCCACGGCCGCGTGATCCCCCCGGCCGTGATCGAGCGGGGCGTGAGCGTCGCGGAGGGCGCACATGCCGGCAGCCTGGTGGTGCTAGGCCAGGACGTGTCGATCGGGGCGGGGAGCACCGTAGAGCGCGCGGTGATTATGAATGGCGCGGAGATCGGCGCGGGTTGCACGCTGCGCGACTGCATCGTCGCGGCCGGCTGCCGCGTCGGCGCACGCACGCGAATAACCGGCGGAGCGGTGCTCGGCGAGGGGGTGACCGTGGGGGCAGACAACGTGATTGCCCACGGTGCGCGTATCTTCCCGGGGGTGAGCTTGCCCGATGGAGCACTGAGGTTCTCATGAGCACGCGCGAGACGGCCGAGTCCGTGGGTGGCCTTTCGCGGGCCGCGATCGCTGAGGTGGACGCCTCAGACCAGTTGGGCGACGTGCTCGCGCTGCCCGAACACTTGCGCGATGCGCTGTGGCGCGTGGAGTCGGCGATCATGCAGGACTGGGATACCTCCGCGGGACTGGTGGTGGCGGGCATGGGCGGTTCGGCGATTGGCGGCGCGCTGGCACGCGCGGCGCTGGGCGACCACGCTTCACGGCCGATCTTCGTGACCCGCGCGTATGGCCTGCCACCGTGGACGACACCGGACACGATGGTGCTGTGCGCGAGCTACTCGGGCAACACCGAGGAGACGCTCGCCTGCTATGAGTCGGCGGGGGCACTGGGCGCGCGGCGCACGGTCGTGAGCACCGGCGGGCGCCTGGCGGAGATGGCTCGCGAGGATGGCGTACCCGTGATCCCGCTGCCCGGCGGTTTTCAACCGCGCGCCGCGGTGGCCTATATGACAGTCGCCGCGCTCGAGGTTGCGGCGCTGTGCGGTGCCGGGCCGCGGCTGACCTCGGAGATCGATGTGGCGGCGGCCCACACTGAGCAGCTGGTGGCCGAGTGGGGTCCGGACGCGCCTGAGGACTCGCTCGCGAAGACGCTTGCCCGCGGCCTGCACGGCACGATCCCGGTCGTGGCTGGCGCGGGTCTGACCGCACCGATCGCCTACCGCTGGAAGACGCAGATCAACGAGAATGCAAAGCAGCCGTGCTTCTCCCACGAGCTCCCCGAGCTCGACCACAACGAGCTGGTGGGCTGGGAGGGCGCCCCCGAGCTGGGCCGTTTTGCGGCGGTGTTCCTCGACGACTCCGATGCCCACCCGCGCGTAAAGGAGCGAATGGCGTTGACCGAGCGCTTGATCGCCAGCAATGCGGGAGCGAGCTTCCATTTGGAGACGCGTGGGGAGACGACGATCGAGCGCGTGATCTCGCTGGTGCTGCTTGGCGACCTCGTCTCGATCTACCTCGCCACGCTGCGTGGTGTGGATCCTGGGCCGGTGCGGCTGATAGACCAGCTCAAGGCCGAGCTCGCCGCGGGCTAGCGGCCCGGTGGGTGTGTGATACGGTCGGGACCGGCCGAGGAGCGCTGCGACGGGCTCCGGTCCCGCCACGCTCGGCCTCTCTGCAGCAAGGGCGCTCACCTGACCGGACAGGAGGATTCGTTATGTCCGCAATGACACCCACTGCCGTAGCCAACGACTTCAAGGTCGCCGACCTCTCCCTCGCGGAGTTTGGCCGTAAGGAGATCGTCCTCGCCGAGCACGAGATGCCGGGCCTGATGGCGATCCGCCGCGAATACGCCGCCGCCCAGCCGCTGAAGGGCGCGCGCATCACCGGCTCGCTGCACATGACGATCCAGACCGCCGTCTTGATCGAGACGCTGACCGCGCTCGGCGCCGAGGTGCGCTGGTGCAGCTGCAACATCTTCTCCACGCAGGACCACGCCGCCGCCGCGGTGGCCGTCGGTCCCGAGGGCACGGTTGAGGATCCGCAGGGTGTGCCTGTGTTCGCCTGGAAGGGCGAGACGCTCGAGGAGTACTGGTGGTGCACGGAGCAGGTGCTCAACTGGCCGAATGACGACCCCACCCACCCGGACGGCTCGACTGGCCCGAACATGATCCTCGACGACGGCGGCGACGCCACGCTGCTCGTGCACAAGGGCACCGAGTACGAGGCCGCCGGCGCGGTTCCCGATCCCTCGACTGCCGAGTCGGAGGAGCACGAGGTGATCCTGTCGGTGTTGACACGCACGCTGGGCGAGGACCCGCAGCGCTGGACGCACATCGGCGAAGGCATCAAAGGCGTCACTGAGGAGACCACCACGGGCGTGCACCGGCTCTACGAGATGGTCGAGGCTGGCGAGCTGCTGTTCCCGGCGATCAACGTCAACGACTCGGTCACCAAGTCCAAGTTCGACAACCTCTACGGCTGCCGGCACTCGCTGATCGATGGCATCAACCGCGCCACCGACGTGATGATCGGCGGCAAGGTCGCTGTGGTGTGCGGCTTCGGCGATGTCGGCAAGGGCTGTGCCGAATCGCTGCGCGGCCAGGGCGCCCGCGTGATCATCACGGAGATCGACCCGATCTGCGCGCTGCAGGCGGCGATGCAGGGCTACGAGGTCAAGAAGCTGCAAGACGTGCTCGAGACCGCTGACATCTTCATCACGACGACGGGCAACAAGGACATCATCACCGCCGCCGACATGGAGCGGATGAAGCACCAGGCTGTGGTCGGCAACATCGGCCACTTCGACAATGAGATCGACATCGCAGGCCTCGGGCGGATCGCTGGGATCGAGCGGGTCAACATCAAGCCGCAGGTCGACAAGTGGGTCTTCCCGGACGGGCACGCGATCATCATGCTCTCCGAGGGCCGCCTCTTGAACCTGGGCAACGCGACCGGTCACCCGAGCTTCGTGATGAGCAACTCGTTCAGCAACCAGACGATCGCCCAGATTGAGCTGTTCACGAAGAACGACGAGTACGAAAAGCGGGTCTACGTGCTACCCAAGCACCTCGACGAGAAGGTCGCCCGGCTGCACCTCGACGCGCTCGGGGTGAAGCTGACCACGCTCAGCCCCGAGCAGGCCGCCTACATCGGCGTGCCTGTCGAGGGGCCGTACAAGCCCAATCACTATCGCTATTAGGCGAGCGGGAGCGGGCGAACCGACCTGATGAAGGCGATGGTTCTCGCAGCCGGGCTTGGCACCCGGCTGCGACCGCTCACCTATGAGATCACCAAGCCGATGGTGCCTGTCATCGATAGGCCCGTGATGGAGCACATCCTCGACCTGCTTCGCCGCCATGGCTTCGATGAGGTGATCGCCAACCTGCACTACTTCCCGGACTCGATCAAGGAGTATTTCGGCGATCGCATCTCCTACCGGGTCGAGGAGGAGCTGCTGGGGACCGCCGGAGGAGTGCGCGCTTGTCGGGACTTCTTCGGCGGAGAGCCGTTCCTGGTCATCTCCGGGGACGCCCTGACCGACATCGACCTGGGCGCCCTGGCGGCTCGCCACTCCGAGGCCGGAGGGATGGCGACGCTGGCCGTCAAGAAGGTCCCGGACACGCGCGAGTACGGGGTGGTCCTGCACGACCGGGAGGGCCGGATCACGGGCTTCCAGGAGAAGCCCTCGCCGGACGAGGCGCTCTCGGACCTGGGCAACTGCGGCATCTACGTCTTCTCCCCGGAGATCTTCGACTACTTCCCCGAGAGGCCCTTCGCAGACTGGGCCCAGGATGTCTTCCCGGCCCTGCTCGAGAACGACGTCCCCTTCCACATCCATGAGGTCCGCGAGTACTGGAACGACGTCGGCTCGCTGACCGAGCTGCGCCAGGGCACCTTCGATGCCCTCTGCGGCGAGCTAAAACTGCAGATGGAGGGGACCGAAGTGCGCTCGGGCGTGACCGTTTCCGACGGCACGACGCTGCCCGATGACACGATCGTCGACGGGCCCGTCTGGATCGGGACGGGCGTCAGCATCGGCACAGGGGTTCGCCTGACAGGCCCGATTGTCCTCGGTGACGGTGCGAGCGTGGGAGACCGGGCGCAGCTGCGCTCGAGCATCGTCTTCCCCGGCACTGATATAGCCACGGGCGCGATCCTGATCGATGCCATAGCCGGTCACAGCGGCATCCTGCAGAGCCTGCGCCGGCGCGGCTAGAACGCAAAAGGGCCCGCCAAAGCGAGCCCTTTCACGGAAAGTGAGACGAAGGAATAGTAATGGGTGTCATGGCGCCGTGCTTAAGATTTGATGAAGACATGGGCCCCGGGTGGTGTGCTCGCTCGAGCGGACTGAAGGACGATGGACATCCGCCACTCCGGGGCGTAGGATCGGAGACATCTCCTCACACAAGCCGACGAAGGGAACCATGATGCAAATCGACATCAAGGGTCGCAACGTTCCGGTCACCGACGAGATCCGCGTCCACGCGGAGCGTCGCCTGAGAAAGGTCGAGCGGCAGGTCTCAGACCTGGCCCGCCTGGAGATCGAGATCTTCGAGGAGCGCAATCCCTCGATTGCGGAGCGTGAGGTGGTGGAGGCGACGCTGTACCTGAAGGGCGTGACGCTGCGCGCACACGACGCTTCGCGCGAGATGGTGCACTCGCTGAACCTCGTCGTCGACGAGCTGGCCCGTCAGGTCAAGCGCCATCGCGACAAGCGCCGCAAGCGCCGCGAGGCGCACGCCGCCGCGGCCCAGCTGAGATCGGCCCGCGCTCTGCCGTAGTCGCTAATCTGGGGACGTGTCCCCATCGATTCTCGATCGCGCGCTGAACGTCGGCGAGGCGAAGAAGTTCAAGTCCTACCAGAAACGCGTCGCGCTGATCAACGCGTTCGAGGGAGAGCTCGAACACGACTCAGACGATGAGCTGCGCGAGCGGATGGACGCGCTACGCGCCCGCGCGGCTGAAGAGGAGTCGCTCGACGAGTTGCTGCCGGAGTGCTTTGCGGTGGTGCGCGAGACGGGTAAGCGCCAGATGGGGATGCGCCACTTCGATGTGCAGTTGATTGGCGCTATGGCACTGCACGACGGCCAGATCGCCGAGATGAAGACCGGCGAGGGCAAGACGCTGACGGCGACCCTGGCGGTCGTGCTCAACTCGCTGGCGGTCCGTGATCCCGCCGGGCGGGCGGGCTCCGAGTCCCCACCGCAGCGCAAGGGCGTGCATGTCGTCACCGTCAACGACTATCTGGCCAGGCGCGATGCGGAATGGATGAGCCCGATTTATGACGCGCTCGGCGTGACCGTCGGCGTCTTGCAGAACATGCAGCCCTACGCCGAGAAGCAGGCCGCATATGCGAGCGAGGTTATCTACGGCACGAACTCGGAGTTCGGCTTCGACTACCTGCGCGACAACATGGCTACGGACCTCTCCGAAAAGGTCCAGAAGGGGCACTTCTTTGCGGTCGTGGATGAGGTCGACAACATCCTGATCGACGAGGCGCGCACGCCGCTGATCATCTCCGGCGCACCCGAACAGGCGGCCGACCTCTACGTGAAGTTCGCGCGTCTGGCGCCGCAGATGACGCTTGGCAAGACACCTGAAGGCATGGACTCGCGCACGAAGAAGGGATTTCTCGCAGACTTCGACTTCGAGATCGACGAGAAGCAGAAAACGGTGGCGATTACCGAGCAGGGCGTCGCCAAGGCCGAGAAATTTCTCGGGATCGACCATCTGTATCGCGCGGAGAACGGTCATCTCGTCAACCATTTGATCCAGGCCCTGCGTGCTGAGGCGCTGTACAAGCGTGACGTGGACTATGCGGTGATCGACAACGAGGTCAAGATCATCGATGAGTTCACCGGGCGCATCCTCGATGGGCGGCGCTGGTCGGAGGGCCTGCACCAAGCGGTCGAGGCGAAGGAGCGGGTGGCGATCCAGGAGGAGAATCAGACGCTCGCGACGGTCACCTACCAGAACTACTTCCGCCTCTACGACAAGCTCGCGGGCATGACCGGGACGGCGCTGACCGAGGCAACGGAGTTCATGAAGATCTACGAGCTGCCGGTCGTGCAGGTGCCGACGAACATGGAGATGGTCCGCGAGGACCGTAACGACCAGATCTACAAGACCAAGGATGGCAAGTGGAACGCCGTGGTCAACGAAATCAAGGCGCGCCACGAGAACGGACAGCCGGTGCTCGTAGGGACGATCTCGGTCGAGGTCTCAGAACTGCTCGGCGATCGCCTGATGCAGGCAGGCATCAAGCACACCGTGCTGAATGCCAAGCCCGAGCACGCGGCGCGTGAGGCGGAGATCGTCGCCAAGGCCGGCCAGCCGGGCGCCGTCACGATCGCCACGAACATGGCCGGCCGTGGGGTCGACATCAAGCTCGGCGGCAATCCCGAGCACCTGGCTCGCCTCGAGCTCGCCCGCCAGGGAGTCCAGCCGGACGCGGAGGACTACGAGAGGCGCATGGGGGAGGTGCTCCCTGGTCTGGAAGCGACGGTCGCGCAGAACCGCGATCACGTGATGGCGGCCGGCGGGCTGTTCATCTGCGGTACCGAGCGCCACGAGTCGCGGCGTATCGACAACCAGCTCCGAGGCCGCGCCGGTCGCCAGGGCGACCCTGGCGAGTCGCGCTTCTTCCTCTCCGCCGAGGATGACCTCGTGCGCTTGTTCGCAGGCGACAGGATCTACCGGATCCTCGACAAACTCGGCGGCGTCGATGAGGAGGGCAATGAGGAACCGATCGAGGCAGGGATGCTCTCCAAACAGATCGAAAAAGCGCAGAAGAAGGTCGAGGAGCAGAACTTCCTGATCCGCAAACGCGTGCTCGAGTACGACGACGTGATGAACGAGCAGCGCCGCGTGATCTATGCCTATCGGGATGAGGTGCTGGAGGGAAAGCCGATCGGTGAGGAGGCGCGCCGGGAGGTAACGAACACGGTTGAGCGCACGATCGACCAGTACACGCCGGGCGATTTCATGGAGGATTGGGACCTCGACGGGCTGTTCACCGCCCTTGGGCAGTTCTTCCCACTTGACCTGAGCGACGCGGATCTCGACCGCGAGACGATCGACAGGACCTCGTTGACTGATCGCGTCACCGAGCTTGCGATGGAACGCTATGACGCGCGGGAAAGTGAGCTGGGTGAGGAGCTGATGGGCTCACTCGAGCGCTTCCTGCTGCTGCAGATCATCGATGAGCGCTGGCGCGAGCACCTGTTCGACATGGACTATCTGCGCGAGGGTATTCACCTTCGCGGCTTCGCCCAGATCGATCCGCTCGTGGCCTACAAGAACGAGGCCTTCACGCTGTTCGGCGATCTGATGAGCAGCGTTTGGACCGACTACACACGCATGATCTTCAACGTCCAGGTGAATGTCGAGAATGAAAACGGCGCAGGCGCTCCTGCGCCGGCTTTCGCTCCTGGAGGCTCCTCGACGCGCGCTGGCCGCGTCTCCTATTCAGGCGGGCATAGCGCGACCGGATCCGGCGCGCTGGCCGCGGCCGCCGCTGCTGGCGGTTATGGCGGCGAAATCTCCGGCGATGAAGAAGTTCTAGCGATGCCCGTGATCGAGCAGCGCGTCGTCGACGATGAGCATCAGGTGGGGCGCAACGACCCATGCTGGTGCGGGAGCGGCAAGAAGTTCAAGCGCTGCCACGGGGCTTAGATATGGCCGCCACAACCCCCAGCGAGCCGGTTCCGCAGCGTTTGGCGGCAATACGCGAGCAGCTGAAGCTGCTCGCGGACTATCTTTGACCCGCAAGAGCTGAGGGACCGCACAGAGGCGCTCGAAGCGCAGATGGGCGAGCCGGGCTTCTGGGATGACGCCGACGCCGCCGCGAAGGTAGGCGCCGAGCACGCCTGGGCGGCCAGGCGCCTGGAAACATTCACTGCGCTGGAGAAGGACGTGGAGGATCTCGACGGCCTGGTCGAGATGGCGGCGGAAGACCCGGCGCTACAGGGAGAAATCGACGAGCAGTTTGCCTCGGTTCAGGAGCGCCTTCAGGCGCTCGAGGAGGAGCGGCTGTTCTCGGGGAGCTATGACTCAGGGGATGCGCTCGTGAGCGTGAACGCAGGGGCTGGGGGGACGGACGCCCAGGATTGGGCGGAAATGGTGCTGCGGATGGAGATGCGGTGGGCGGAGCGGCGCGGCTTCCAGACCGCGCTGCTGGAGGCGAGCGCGGGCGATGAAGCGGGGATCAAGTCGGCGACGTTCCAAGTGAAGGGTGAGAACGCGTACGGGTTGTTCGGTGCCGAGCGCGGGGTGCACCGGCTGGTGCGGCTGTCCCCGTTTGACTCGGCCCACCGCCGCCAGACGAGCTTCGCGGGTGTCGAGGTCGCGCCTGTCGTGGAGAACACAGAAGAGGTGGAGATAAACGACGATGACCTGCTCGTCGACACCTACCGTGCTTCGGGCGCGGGGGGGCAGCACGTGAACAAGACCGACTCGGCTGTGCGGATCACACACCGGCCAACAGGAATCGTCGTGCAATGCCAGAACGAGCGCTCGCAGTCATCCAACCGGGCGACCGCGATGGCGATGCTGCGCGCGAAGCTGCTGGAGAAGCAGGAGCGGGAGCGTCGCGAGGAGATCGCGCGCGAGAAGGGGGAGGCCCAGGACGTCAACTTCGGCTCGCAGATTCGCTCGTATGTACTGCACCCGTACGCGCTGGTGAAGGACCATCGCACAAACCTCGAGATGGGCGATGTGGGACGCGTGCTCGATGGGGATCTGGACGACTTCGTCAGGGCCTACCTGCTCAAGGCCGCATAGTGCCAGACGACGGTCTGCTCGCGCTCGTAGGACGGGCACTGGAGGAGGACATAGGCTCCGGTGACCTCACGACCGAGGCGACCGTCCCAGCCGATGCGCGCGCGCGGGCGCTGATCACGCAGAAGGGGCCCGGGGTCATCTATGGGCTCGCCGCGGGTGAGGCGGCGTTTGCGCTGCTGGATCCTGACGCGCGCTTCGAGCGCCTCGCCGGCGAGGGGCGCTGGCGCGAGGAAGGCGGGCCGGTGCTGTCGATCGAAGGCCTGGCGCGGGCTCTACTGACGGGGGAGCGCACCGCGCTGAACTTCCTCGGGCACCTGTCGGGCGTGGCCACGATGGCGGCTTTGGCCACGCGCGCGGTACAGGGAACGGGGGCGCGGGTGTTGGATACACGCAAGACGACACCGGGGCTGCGGGCGCTCGAGAAGGCTGCGGTGGCTGCGGGGGGCGCGTGCAACCACCGCGCGGGGCTGTATGACGCGGTGCTGATCAAGGAGAATCACATCGTGGCGGCGGACGGGATCACCGCGGCTGTCCTGCGGGCCCGCGAAGCGGCGCCGGCCCTGGCCGCGAGCATCGAGGTCGAGGTGCGTAACCCGGAGGAGATCGCAGAGGCGCTTGCCGCCGGCGCACCACGTCTTTTGCTCGACAACATGGACGAGGGAGAGCTGCGGGCGGCGGTCGCCCAAGTGGCAGGCCGGGCGGAGCTCGAGGCGAGCGGCGGGGTGACGCTCGATACGCTCCAGGCGCGGGCACAGACGGGAGTAGAATGGGTGTCAATGGGCGCGCTGACCCACAGTGCGCCCGCCCTGGACCTGTCCCTGATCTTGGAGGTCTTGCCTTGAATCTGCCCATGGCACCGACGCTGCCAATGGCTCCAGCGCAGGGGCCGGGCACGGGCCTTTCGCCTGCAGAGGTGGAGCAGATGCAGGGGGAGGTACGCGCCCTGGCGGCGGAGCGCGGCGCGGTGATCCTGGCGCACAACTACCAGGTGCCCGAGGTGCAGGATGTCGCCGACTACGTGGGCGATTCGCTGGGGCTCTCACGTAAGGCTGGCGAGGCCGACGGCGAGATGATCGTGTTCTGCGGGGTGCACTTCATGGCCGAGACGGCGTCGATCCTGTGCCCGGAGAAGAAGGTGCTGATCCCCGATCTCGACGCTGGCTGCTCGCTGGCCGACTCGATCGACTTTGGCCAGCTCGCTGCGTGGAAGGAGCAGTACCCGCAGGGCGTGGTCGTGATGTACGTGAACACGAGCGCCGAGGTCAAGGCGCTGACCGACTACGTTTGCACGTCCTCCAACGCGGTCCAGGTCGTGCGCCACATCTACGACACGCAGGGCGAGGACACCGAGATCCTGTTCGGCCCCGACATGTGGCTCGGTGCCTACGTCGAGAAGGAGCTTCACCGGCGCATGCACGTGTGGGACGGCGAGTGCCACGTACACGCGGGCATCCGGCCCGCTGACATCGAGGCCACGCGTGCGGCGCACCCAGGGGCGGACTTCCTGATCCACCCCGAGTGCGGCTGCTCGACGAGCGTGATGGAGTACGTCGCCGCCGGCGACGTCCCGGCCGAGGGCGTGCACATGCTCTCGACCGGCGGGATGCTGAAGTACGCCGAGTCCTCAGAACGCGAGGGCGGCCCCGATCAGGTCGTCGTCGCCACCGAGATCGGCATGCTGCATCCGCTGCGCATGGCCGCTCCCGGCACCGAGTTCATCCCCGCCAACGCCGAGGCGAGCTGCAAGTTCATGAAGATGATCACGCTGCGGGGCCTGCGCGATTCGCTGCGCGAGGAAAAGTACGAGGTGCGCGTCCCGCCGGACATCGCCGCCCGCGCGCGGTTGCCGATCGACCGCATGGTCGCGATCGGCTAGTTGCGATGCTAGAGGATGCCGATGCGGTCGATCGGCCAGTAGGTCGCGAAGGCTCCACCGATGATCCATCCGGTGGGAACGGGTCCCCAGAAGCGGCTGTCATCGGATTCCCCACGGTTGTCGCCCATCATGAACCAGTGGCCGGGCGGGACCCTGATCGCCACCGGGAAGTTGCACTCCTGGCTCGAGCCGCACTGGCGGATGTAGGAGTCCTTCTCCCGTTCGAAGTTCGTCTTGCCTTTGGCCCTGCGGAAGACGTGTCCTTCGCGGATATAGATTTCGTCACCCGGCCCGGCCACGACGCGCTTGATGAAGTTGGTGCCCGTGTCCTCCTTGGGGACCGGAGCGGAGCACGCCTGGCCGTTCAGTTTGACGACGTGGGGGACCGATCCGCACTCCTCATTCGTGGCGCCTTCGGGAGGGTGGAATACGGCAATCTCGCCGACGTGCGGTCCGCTGAAGTGCACACCGATGCGATTCACGAGCACGCGCTGACCGATCGCCAGCGTCGGCTCCATCGAGCCGCTCGGAATGCGATAGGGCTTGACGACCCACGCCTGGATCCCAAACGCCAACCCAACCGCAACGAGAATGATCAGGACCAGCTCGACGAGCGAGCCCATCGTCGTTTTCGGGCGTTTGCCGCCAAAGATAGGCCGCCATCCGCTCCGCGCTGGGACGTCTTGGGCTGGCGCCGGCTCAACGGGCTTGGGGGGCCTGGCTGATTTAGATGTGGGTGTGGGCACGCTCATCGCTAGCTGAACTCCCCGGCGCTATGCGGACCGACACAGGCGACTGCTAGGTTGTCCGCCACGCCTGCGGCGACCTCACGGACCTCCTCGTGGGTGACGGCGTCCAGCGCGGCGATCGCGGCATCGGGGTCGATGTCCTCGCCGAACACGATCTGCTGGTTGGCCGCGTAGCGGGCGACCGCGCCCGTGTTCTCGAAGGACAGCACCAGTCGCCCGGCGGCGTAGGCGCGAGCGCGCTGCACCTCCTCGTCGGTCGGGCCCTCGTCACGCAACTCACCTACGATCTCGCGCATACGCGTGTAGGCCTCGATGCACTTGGCCGAGTCCAGGCCGGAGCCGAGCTGCAGGATCGGAACGTCGGCGAATGCGTGCGTGATTGCGTAGACGGAGTAGCAGAGGCCGCGTTTCTCGCGGATCTCGTCGAACAGCCGCGAGCCCATCGAGCCGCCGAGCAGCGTTGAGTAAATCGACAGCGCCGCGCGCTGGCGCACGTCGGTGACGGCCACGTCCGGGCGATAGATCATCCGCAGGTGCGACTGGTTGGTGTCGCGTTCCTCGACGAGCGTTTCCGGCGCGAAGGGGGGCACCGGGTCGTACGGACCGGGCGCTGCGAGTGCGGGAAAGCGGGCAAAGCGCTCGTGTAGCTCCTGCTCCTCGGGAAGATGGTCGAGGTTGCCCGCCAGGAAAGCCCCGCCGCGGGCGCCGGCCCAGCGGCGCTCGCGGAACGCGACGATTCCCTCACGGGTGAAGGCGCGCAGGTTCTCCTCCGGGCCGAGCACCGTCCGCCCCAGGGGATGCTCGCCGAAGGCGGCCCTGTCGATCAGGTACTCGGCGACGGTCGAGGGTTGGTCATAGGCGCGGTTGATCTCCTGGATCACCACGCCGCGCTCGCGGTCGAGCTCCTCTGCGTCGAGCCGTGGCCGGCCCACGAAATCCGACAGCAGGTCGATCGCCTGTGGCGCGGACTCGGCGCGGACGGTGAGGTGGAAGGCAACGAGGTCGTGGCTCGTGTAGGCGTTGAGCACGCCTCCGAGCCGCTCGGCTGTCTCGTTGACCTGCTTGTAGGTTGCGTACTTCTCACCGCCCTTGAAGACGAGGTGCTCGAGGAAGTGGGCCATGCCGTTCTCCTCTGCCCGCTCGTTGCGCGCCCCCGCGTCGAATGCGACGAGCACGGTCAAAGCCCGGGTGCCTCCCAGCGCGACCGTGGATACGGGCAACCCGTTCTCCGGGACTGTGCTCGTCTGGATCGTTGTCATCGGCCCACAATAGTTAGGAAATGGCCTGGAGACGCCGCTAGGTGCCTGCTCCACGGTCCTCCCGGTGCAAATCCCGTTGCATGCAGGCAAAATGCCAATCGGACAGAGGTTCTCGCGCTACTGTGCCCCGCGATGGCCACCACTGAGAGGGATGTCAGAGAGCGCGACGCGTTGCGCCGTCGCCGCGCTGTACCGCGTATGCGCGCGGGCGCTCACCCGGCGCCGGTCCGTCCGCGGGTCAAGCCGGGGGCCGACACCGTCGTGGAGTTCCGCGGCGTGTCCAAGCTCTATGGCCCGGGCGGAATCGGCCTCGAGCGCGCTACGTTCGCGGTCAACCGTCAGGAAATGGTGTTCCTCGTCGGCGCGACCGGCTCGGGGAAGTCGACGATCATGCGCCTGCTGATCAAGGAGCTCGAGCCGACCGAGGGCACGGTCCGGGTTGCAGGGCGCGATCTGGGGGAGATCGAGCGCAAGAAGGTTCCCTACTACCGGCGCAATGTCGGCGTGGTTTTCCAGGACTTCAAGCTGCTGCCGACACGCACCGTGTACGACAACATCGCCTATGCCCTGCAGGTCACGGGCGCTCCGCGCAAGCAGATCCGCGCGACGCTGCCGGACATCCTGCGTCTGACGGGGCTCTCGACGAAGCTGCACAACTATCCCCACCAGCTCTCCGGCGGCGAGCAGCAGCGCGTCGCCGTGGCACGCGCGTTCGTCAGCCACCCCCCGCTGCTGCTCGCGGACGAGCCAACGGGCAACCTCGACCCCGAGACCTCGATCGGGATCATGCAGCTGCTGTATCGCATCAACCGCGCCGGCACGACCGTGATCGTGGCCTCCCACGACAACGAGATGGTCGACCGCATGCGCCGCCGCGTGATCGAACTGCGCCGCGGGCGGATCGTCCGGGACGAGGCCTCCGGCTCCTACGGCTCGGGTGATGAGAACACCGGCGAGTTGGGCGAGCGCTTGAAAGAAGAAATGCGCCCGTGAGCCCATCGACGCGCCGGTCCGCGTTCTCGATTGAGGCATGATGAAGCCTGCGTTCTTCCTGAAAGAGGCCACACGGTCGATGCGGCGCAACGCCGTGCCGAGCTTCGCGGCGCTGGCGTCGGTGCTCGTGACCACACTGGTGCTCGGCGTGTTCATCCCCGTCGTGCAGGCCACTAACGGGGCGGCCAATGACATCCGCTCGCGGGTACTCGTCGATGTCGATCTCAGCCCTGGCGCGAGCCCTGCGGAAGTGGCGCACGTGAAGAGCGAGCTGCAACGGGTGCCGCACATCAAGAGCATCCAGCTCGTCTCAAAGCAGCAGGGCTATGAACAGGAGCGCAAGCTCAACCCGCAGGCGTTCGCACTGATCGGCTACAACCCGTTGCCGGACATCTTCCGCGTCACCCCCTCCAGCCCTGAGGAGTCGGGGGCTGTGCGGGCCGAGCTCGACCAGTCAAGCCCGCTCGGCACACGCCTGGTCACCGACGCGGCGATCACCGGCGTGCAGAACCGCCAGGCGCAGACGAACACGATCCTGTCGGCCACGCGCACGATCAAGCTCACGATGGCGCTGCTCGCGGGGCTGCTCGTGTTCGCATCGGTGCTGCTCATCTCGAACACGATCCGCCTCTCCCTGTTCTCGCGCCGGCGCGAGGTCGAGGTGATGAAGCTGGTCGGCGCCACCGACTGGTTCATCCGCTGGCCGTTCGTGCTCGAGGGCCTGTTCCTTGGTGCGCTCGGCGGCGCTGGCGCGATCGGTCTGCTGGCGCTCGCCAAGATCACCCTGGTGGACCCACTGGCGAACACGGTCAAGCTGATCTCCCAGCCGAACATGATCGACTTCCGGCTGCTGATCGTAGTGCTGATGGCGTGTGCGATCGCCGTCTCCGCCGCCGGCTCGGGCTTATCGCTCCGCCGCTTCCTACGAGTCTGATCCGTAGGCTCTCAGGGCCTTGCCCACACCTAGACGACAGTTGCTGATCGCGGCCTTGACCGTGATGCTCCCGATCCTGCTCATCGGGGGGATTTGGCTGGGGGGCCATCCGGAAGAGTTGCCAGGGTTCGCGCGGAGCGCATTCGAGGTCAACCACCAGACGCTCGTGGTGGACGAAGCGATCGCGCGGATCTCGAGCGACTACTACCGGCCGGTCGGCAAGAGCCAGCTGGCGAACGCGTCGATCGCCGGCGCGGTGGGCAGTCTCGGCGACCGCTTCTCCCATTACCTGAACCCGAAGGAATACAGCCAGTTCAATGCGCCTCCGAGCTTCGCGGGCATAGGTGTGGTCGTCGCACCGCAACGCCGGGGGCTCGAGATTGCGCGCGTGTTCGACTCCTCCCCAGCGCTGCGTGCGGGGCTGCGGGCCGGCGATGAGATCGTGGCGGTGAACGGCCACAGGCTCCTGGGTCTCTCCGCCGGTGCGGCCACGGCGCTGATCAAGGGGCCACCGGGCACCGATGTAACGCTTGAGATCGAACGGCCAGGGAAGGGTCGCTCGAGCAAGCGCACGGTGCGGGTCACGCGCGCGATGATCTCCGAGCCGGTCGTAGCCTCTGAGACGCGAACCGTGCATGGGGTGAAGCTCGGCGTGGTCGCGCTTGCGACGTTCAGTCCCGGGGCGCACGGAGAATTTTCAAGTGCGGTGCAGCGCGAGCTGCACGAGGGTGCGCGCGGGATCGTGCTCGACCTGCGGGCCAACGGCGGTGGCCTCGTGGAGGAGGCACGGCTCATCGCGAGCATCTTCATTGCGAAGGGCACAATCGTCTCAACGCGCGGGCGCACCCAGCCGAGTGAGACGATCCTCGCCACCGGCCATCCGATTGCTCCCTCGATTCCGGTGGTGGTGCTCGTCGATCACAACACCGCCTCAGCCTCGGAGATCGTCACCGCGGCGCTGCAGGATCATCACCGCGCCACGGTGCTCGGCACCCACACGTTTGGCAAGGGCGTCTTCCAGGAGGAGGAGCCGCTGTCCAACGGCGGCGCGCTCGACATCACGGTCGGCGAGTACTTCACGCCCAACGGGCGCAATCTCGGCGGCGGCGGCGTCAAGCAGGGCGCCGGGATCGCCCCCGAAGTGCCCCTCTCGGCAGGCGTTGTCGACACCCCGCGGGGCCTCACCGCTGCGCTGAATACTCTCGCCACGAAGATCAAGTGAACGCCGCTCGCCGGCAGGCCGGCAAGTCCCCGGGGACGGTGGTGGCAGTGCTCGACAAAAAGGGGAAGTTCTGGTCGGCTGAGCCGCTGTTTCCAGCGCAGCGCTCGGCTGAGGACGGCCGGGATTCCAATCGCTCCAGGCGCGTCACGCTCGCCTCCAACCGTGTCGTGGGGCCGGGGGCAAAGACGGCGCGTACGGGGGACCTGGTGCTCGTGCAGCAGGCCGGACGCGGTAAGGGTGCTCGCGCTCAGATCACGCGTGTGCTGGGGCGCCCCGATGTGGCCCGCGATCTGATCGAGGGGCTGCTGCTCGATCGCGGGCTGGCGCGTGGATTCGAGCAGGCCGTCGAGCGCGATGCTCGCGCGGCCGGCGAGAAGAAGATTCGGGCGATGGACGGCCGCCGTGATTTGACCGGCCTGCCGACATTCACGATCGACCCCGCGAGCGCACGCGACTTCGACGACGCAATCTCGGCCGAACGCCTGGGATCAGATCCCACCCACCCCGTACGCGTGTGGGTCCACATCGCCGACGTCTCGGCCTATGTGCCGGAGGGTTCGCTCGTGGATCTCGAGGCGAGGCGGCGCGGCACGAGCGTGTATGTGCCGGGCGCGGTCGAGCCGATGCTGCCCGAGGCGCTCTCGAACGACGCCTGCTCGCTCGTGCCGGGGGTCGAGCGCGCGGCGGTGACGGTCGAGCTCGAGTTTCACGGGGCCAAGGTCGCGAAGGCCGCGTTCTACCGCTCGCTGATCCGCTCGGACGAGCGCTTGAGCTATGAGCGCGTCGATCAGATCTTCGCCGGGACGCAGCGGGCGAGCGCGCCATGGGGCGAGCCACTGCAAGTCGCACGCGAGGTGGCAGCGGTGCTCGAGGAGGACCGCCGCAAGGGCCACAGTGGCGCACTGACGCTCGACTCTTCGGAGCCCGAGTTCTCCTTCGATGGCGATGGGAACGTGAGCGAGATATGCATGCGCGTGCAGACCGAGTCCCACCGCTTGATCGAGCATTTGATGATCGCCGCCAACGAAGCGGTCGCGCGGCTGCTGTCAGAGCGCGGGACGCCGACTCTGTATCGCGTACACGAGCGGCCTGAGCCCGAGCGCGTGAAGCGTCTCGTCGACCAGCTTTCCTCGCTTGAGGTACCGACGCCGCCAGTAGGAAAGAACATGTCTCCCTCGCAGGCCGCCGAGCTGATGGGGGAGATCTCCCGACGTGTCAAGGCCCATGTGCGCGGTGTGCTCGCGCGTGCAGGGTCAGGCGATGACGGCGCGGGGCCATCGGGTGGACGCGCGGCGTTGACCTCACTGATCCTGCGAACCCTGCAGCAGGCGGCCTACTCGCCGAAGAACAGCGGTCACGCCGGCTTGGGAACGGCGTACTACTGCCACTTCACCTCGCCGATCCGCCGCTACCCCGATCTCGTGTGCCATCGCGCGCTGCTGTCCGCCGTCGGTGGTGGGGAGCGGGCTCCGCGGGCCGCCAGGATGGGCGAGCTCGCCGAGTGGACCTCCGACCGTGAGCGTGCGGCGATGAAGATCGAGCGTGACGCGGACGACGTCGCGCGGTGCTTTGCTTTGGAGCGGGTGCTGTACGAGGACGGCTGGGAGCAGACGTTCGCCGGCGAGGTGGTCGGGTTGATCGCGGCCGGTGCGTTCATCGCGTTCGAGGGGTATGAAGGCATGCTGCCGGTAAGACACATGGCGGGCCCTGAGGGGCGCGAGTGGTGGCAGCTCAACGAGCAGAGCACAATCCTCTACGGGGATCGCTCTGGCGCCACGCTAAGACTGGGCGACCCTATCGAGGTGCGCGTGGGCCGCGTCGATGTGGCCCGCGGCCGGGTGGACCTGATGCCAGCCGCAGATCGCCCGGCAGGCTAGTCTCGGGGGTATGGCCAAGGGCAAGGGCAAGCGCAAGATCGGGGCGGGCGACGTGGCGTCTAACCGCTACGCCTCGCACCGCTACGAGCTGATCGAGCGGCTCGAGTGCGGGCTCGTGCTCGAGGGCACCGAGGTGAAGGCGCTGCGTGCCTCCGGCGCCCAGCTGAAGGACGGCTACGCCGCAATCTCAGGCGGCGAGTTGTGGCTGCACTCGATCCACATCCCTACATATGCGCCCGCCTCCCGCGAGAACCACGACCCCGAGCGTCCGCGAAAGCTGCTGCTGCACCGGCGCGAGCTGGACCGCATCGCAGCGCGTGCCTCCGAGCGCGGGCTGACCCTCGTGCCGACGCGCATCTACTTCGCCGGTCCACATGCCAAGGCCGAGATCGCCCTCGCAAAGGGCAAGGACCTGTACGACAAGCGCCAGTCACTGCGCGAGAAGGACACCAGGCGGGACATCGAACGCGGGATACGCGAAGCCCGGCATTAGGGCTCGTTGGCCTCTGAGTCGTGGTCCTAGAGGTGGCTGAAGCTGTGTCCGGAGGAGGAGAGGATGTGCGTCTCGTGCATCCCGAGTGCGAGCACGACGATCAGGCCGACATATACAGCACCCACAAGCAGCCGGTTGCGCGGGGAGACCCGGTAGTAGGCGGCCTGCTCGAGTGAGCGCGTCCTGCGCTGCTTCCAGCGGTGATAGACCTCCATCCCGCCGAAGAAGAGGATGATCAGGAGGATGAAGTTGGGAAAGACGAACAGCATCGCGGCAACGGCGCCCAAGCCTACAAACCACATCCAGGGAGCCATCGCCGCCATTGCACGACCACCGTCGAGGGGAACGACGGGGAGCAGGTTGAAGAGGTTCAGAAAGAAGCCGATGTAGGCGAGCGCGCGGAAGAAGTCGCTGTTGCTCGCTTCGCCGATCGCTAGGCATGCCGCCGAGCCGATCGTGCCGAGGACCGGTCCGGCGAGGCCGACGCGTGCCTCGGCGAGCGCGTTCTCGCCGAGCGACTTCGCCATGACCACTGCTCCCAGGAACGGCACGAACATCGGCGCGCTCGCCTTGACGCCCTCCCGGCGCAGCTGGATCACGTGGCCCATCTCGTGCACGAACAGCAGCACGACGAATCCCAGCGCGAACGTCCAGCCCCAGAACAGCGAGTACGCCGCTACGGACACGAGCGCGGTGCCAGCCGTTGTGAGCAGCTTGAGCTTCGGCAGCAGCAGCAGCGCGCCTTTGATCGCGGCCCAGAACTTCGCGCCCAAGGCCACGATCGCCGCGAGTATGCTGCCGATTCGTTTGCGCAGCTTGTGGACCCTGGAGGTCCCGCGCGCGGGCTCGCCGAAGGGACTCTCACCCCCGTGCGGGGGTGAGGCTGGTGTGCCGCTGGGGATTACCGGCGCGGATGAGGGCAAGGAAAAGTCGCCGCTGTCCATGTCCCCATTGTGGCAGCACGGGTAAGCATTGCCTAAGAGCGGCGTTTTTTTTCGGAACGTGCGGGATGAAGCTCTCAGAGGGGTTGCAATCGCCTTGGGGCGGAGCTACTTTGAATCCAGACGCGGAACCGAGCCGCAAAGAGCGAGGCCACCGAGGTGTGAGGCCGCGCCACCTAAACCGAAGGGCCTTCGGGTCAGTCGGAGCGGGTTCCTCAAGCGGCCCGGGACCGCGTCGTTTTTTGTTCTCTGCGCCTGTCTCTAAGGACGGTTTGTGCGGCGCTACACTAGGTAAGCAACACATCCCCGGGGACGACAGGCTTCGACGTGGTCGGCTCGTGGGGGTGGTGGCGAGTCGAGGTCCCGGGCGGCCTCGTAAAACACCCGGGAAAAACATAAGTGCGGACTCTCACGAGTACGCCCTCGCTGCCTAGCAAACACTAGGTGAGTGAGGTCTCGGGCCCCGCTTGCCTGCGGCGGGGAAGGCCGGGATCAGAAAGCAGGCTCACCCGGTGCGGTCCGCCTTTGCCAAGCCAGGGAAATCTGAGAAGGCTGGTCCCCCACAACCCCGCCGGCGAGGCGAGTGGAGGATGAGATTAGAGCGCCGGCTACGCTCGTAGAAGCCACTCTTACGCGATCGCGGACGCGGGTTCAATTCCCGCCGTCTCCACTAACTCCCATATTCCGCTTTGGAAAGCCGAAAATTGCCACCAGACGGTGGGAATAGGATTCATGTGATGTTCCCGCCGTGGTGACTTACGTTTTGAGGGCCAGCAGGACGTCGGCGAAACGGGGCTTGCGTTAGCCGGGCGGGCCCTCGATCGACGTTTATGCGGTAAGCAGACCGTGAGGGTCCGCTTTCCGTATGCTTCCTGTCAATTTGTGGTGCTCTATACGGATATCGGACCGTTGCAGTCTGGAAATCGTATATAATTCTTGGGATGAGTGCAGGAATGAGTACATCCACCCGTACGGTCTCCTCTGAGGCCTCGGCCGTGCTCGAGCATGTCGCGGCCGCGAAGCGCCGTACCGTCAGCCTGCCAGCTGACCGGGAGTGGCTGGCCGAGATCACGCGGCATTACGCCCGCCTGTTGGATCGCATGGCTGCTCGCAAGTTGCTTTACAGGGTCTTGCGTGGCCAGTACGTGGTGGCTCCCTGGGCGACCGACGGGGTGGACCAGGCCGCGTCGGCGGAGCTGCTCGTGGATCTGGTGTTGCGCGAGCAGGGGGAGTACTACCTCGGCTTTCTCAGCGCCCTGATCGCCCACCGTCTGACCGATCTGCACACCTCGACGCTCTACGCGGCCATCCGCCAGGACAGCCCGACAGACATGACCTCTGTGCCACTTGCCGCCTACGAGCTCAGGCTCGTTCGCCTCTCGCCCTCCCGCTGGCCCATGCAGGAAAACGAGCTCGAACGCGTGCGGGTGCAATCCGGCTTGAAGGAGTTCGTATGGCGCTCAAGCCTTGAGCGAACGCTCCTCGACGGTCTGCTGCGGCCCGAACTGTGCGCCGGCATCGAGACCGTCATTACGGGCTGGGCGCGCGCCGAGGAGGACCGCGTTGACTGGGAAGCTGTATGGGCGATCGCCAAGCGTTCAGGCATGGCGACTGCGCGGCGTGCCGCCTACCTGCTGATCCACACCGGCCATGAATACGTCCTCGCCGAGGATCTCCCGGCACTCCAAGCCAAGCGCGCGGAGACACCACTGGACCGCTCCAACGGCTATGGCATGAGCGGCAGGGAGATGACCCGCGATCCCCAGACCGGCGTGCTGCTCAACGTCCCCGCCAAGCATCTCCACGGATGGCTCGACGCGGCGGGAGTCGGATGATCGACTACCCCGAGGACGAGCGGCTGCGCGAGCAGGCCAAGCAGCACGACCTGCAGGCGCCAGTGCTCATCCGCGACATCGTGCGCGTCGTCGAGGTGCTCAACCTGCGCGCCCAACGGTTCTTCAACAGGCGAAGCGTTCTATCCGGCTCGATGGCGCTGCGCTGCTTCGGAAGCCCACGCTTCACCGTCTACGACGCCGATTTCTCAACCTCCGCGGAAACCGTCGACCCACCAGCGTTGATAACAGACATGCTGCGTTACAGCGATGAGGATCTCGACATCATCCCCGCTGCGGCCATAGCTGCAGATCAGCGCAAAACCCTAATCCAGATCGAGCCGATCCGTTTCGACGCCGCCTTCACCAGCATCGCACTCGCGGAGGAGGACCAGCAATTCAAGGCCGATGTCTCATTCCGCGGGCTCCTTCTCGACGGCCGGGAGGTGCCCTTCGAGACCCCATACTCGCTGGAGTTGTGGAGTGAGGCACCAGCAGTTTGGGTGATGGACCCCGTGGAGGTGCTCGCCGAGAAGATCCTCGGTTGGTGCGTACACGGCCTGGTCAAGCACTACGCCGACGCCGCCTGGATCACCATCGCGGCACAGACCACGGCCTCACCGCTCGCGTTCGCCTACCCACAGCTACGCGACATCCTGCACGACAAGCTTGAGGTCATGCGCGACCTGCAACCCGATACATACCGAGCATTCCCCAGCGTCGACGCCGTCATTGGGAAGCTCGCCCAGCCACCCCAATTCGACCAAGTGCAGTGGCAGAAGCTCGTCTATCTGCAAGCTCACCGAGCTGCCTACTCGCAGGAAGACCTGCGCCGCATCGTGCAAGAGACCCTCGCCGCCGGGCTGCGCCGTTCACAGGCACGTTGACGATCGAGGTCCGTTATGAGTCGGCTGCGAGCACTTCGGCCATCGTCTCGGTTAGCTGCTCGATGTCCCAATCTGCATAGACGTCCCCCGTTGTCTGGATCGAGGAATGCCCTAGGAGCTTCTGCACGGCCTTCAGGTTGCCCGTGCTGTCGAGCACCCGCTGGCCCGCCGTGTGCCGAGCCTTACGCATCGCCTCGCCACTTGTCGTACCGGCTGCCACGATGCCCGCTTTCGCCAGGCAGCGATACCACCAGTCATGCATCGCGTGGCCGCTCATTGGTAGCTCGGGATGGTCAGCTGAGTAGCTGCGTGCGACCTTACGTCGGGCGAACATCAGGTAATGGTGCGGCTTGGCCTCCACGTCGAGGATGTGCTGCTCCAGGTCGATCCAGAACGCGGCGTGGGGGATAGGTACTTCACGGACCTTCTCGCCCTTCGTGAAGATCGTTAGGCGCCGCCGCTCATGGTCGAAGTGCTTGAGCTGGACCGCCTGCAGCGCGCCCTTACGAAGCCCGTAGTCCAGAAGGAGGCGTAGCGCAATCCGGTCGCGTCTCAGCGGCTGTTCGGCGATCGCACGCCGCTGGACAGTCGTGAACTTCGTCCGGTATACCTGGCGAGAGCGGGCGCGCTCAATCAGCAGCGCCGGGTCGCTGTCGAGGCGACCCCGCACCACCTGCCAGCGGAAGAAGCCCTTGATGATCGACAGGTTTTTGTTGTAGGTACGTGGCGCCCCAGCGCCCCAAAGAACGTCTATGCAATCTTCCAGACGCCCGGCTCCGGCCGGAGGCTCGAAGTCCTCTAGCTTTAGGTCGCGGCAGTACTGAGCAAACTTGTCGAGGCAGTACTCATAAGAACGGTAGCTGCTGTCGGTCAGGCGCACGCGCTTCACACGTAGATACCTGGCAGCTTCACTGCCGATGGGTGTCACCTGGTAGCCCTCGTCGCTCAATTCCTCGCGCATAGTGGCAGCCTATGACGAAGTCAGAACGATTTGGCTGAGGAGCCGGTCTTCTAGCTCTGTGACGGCTGGGTAATAGTCAAGCCGCCGATCACGGAGAAATCCTAGACGGGAAGGATCTCACTGACGCCGGAGGTCTTCCGCACCTCGAACTGGACGCCGGTGGCCGCCGTTACATCATCGAAGTGCGAGATCACGAAGGTCTGCTCGAACTCCTCCTCGAGCCGCCCGAGATGCTCCAATTGTGTGCTGCGCCGCTCGAGATCCTGACTGCCGAAGACCTCGTCGAGGATGATCAGCCCAGGATCTGTCCCGCGGCTTGCGGCGAACGTGCGCGACAGCGCCAACGTCCGACGCACGTCCTCCCGGAACCCGTCAAGTCGCTCGCCAGCGGTCACGACGACGCCATGCCGGCGAGAACGTGCCAGCAGATCCTGTGTGACGAGTGGTTCGAGCTGCGGTCGCAGCCGGCGAGTCGTCCAAGGGGCACGAACCCGAGATGCCCGCGATCACGCTCCGCGGCACCCCAGCACTGTCATGCCGACTATGGCGCTGGGCTCGAACTTCCGCAGCCCGTCCTCTTGGTCGCGTCCAGTCCCCGCAGCCGCGGGCTCCTTCGATTGACGGCTGCTGCTTTGCGGCTGGTTCTCTACGTCGCTAGCCACCTCGCCGGCTCCTTTCGGTCAGACCGAAAGGAGCGCGCAGGCGAGCACAACCGGCGGCCGTAGAGAGCTACGGTTCCCGGGGCATCGAAGGCGTCGCCCTTCGGTGTTCAGGCCGGGCGCGCGCCATCAACGTCCGTCCGGCCGCAATGGCTTGTCGATTGGCGCGCGGATGAGATCAGAACCTGCGCGAGATCGCAAGGAGGCGCTCGCGAAACTCGCGTTCGGCTTGCTTCCCGTGCCGGGCTCTTTCGTCCGGTGGGTACGGCGGCGCTGTGGAGCCGTGTCGTGCCCATGGCCGGTGATGCCGAGGTTCTGTGTGTTGAGCGGGTGGGAGCGGCAGCACTCTGCGTCTGACTTTTGGGGCGATCGTGCCGAGTCCGCCAGTCCGATCAGCGGGAATTCGGCGTCGCACCGGGGATTCTCGGACCAGTCCTGGTTGCCGAGATGTCCCCGGGCGAGCACCGCAACCGACCGGCGAAGCACCCGGTCGCTCACACGCATGGCGCTGTTCTACAGAACATGGCGATATGTCCGGGCTGCAGATGGCAGCATTTTCGATCTACATGTCCCGCGATACGGTCGAAGTTGCCAGCGAATAGGGCAGTATTGGCGGCTTCTCGTGCCGGGCTCTTTCGTCCGGTGGGTACGGCGGCGCTGTGGAGCCGTGTCGTGCCCATGGCCGGTGATGCCGAGGTTCTGTGTGTTGAGCGGGTGGGAGCGGCAGCACTCTGCGTCTGACTTTTGGGGCGATCGTGCCGAGTCCGCCAGTCCGATCAGCGGGAATTCGGCGTCGCACCGGGGATTCTCGGACCAGTCCTGGTTGCCGAGATGTCCCCGGGCGAGCACCGCAACCGACCGGCGAAGCACCCGGTCGCTCACACGCATGGCAGCATGCGATGCGATCAAGTCGGTATAGCCACAATGGATATGGACAGGCCTATCATCCTCCATCCGAACGACAGGATCTACCGAGAGAGGCCTATGTTCAGGGGATATTGGGGATGACGCGGAGCGCTCAATAGTAAGGAAACGTGATAGTGATCCCATTTCGCGTGAGTCGGCCTGCTAGACGGAGAGCCTATGCAAGTCAACAGCTACACAAACAAAGGTGTTTTCCGAGAATTGAGGACGTATCTTGCAGGTACAGCTACTGAGAAGCAAAATGGCGCTTGACAGCCCTGCCGTCCATCTGCTAGGCTACGCGGAGAAATCGGAAAGGAGTTGTCGCGATGGATGTCGCTGAAGTGTTGAAGAGGGCCTGGTCGGCCGTGGACGAGGCGGAGTTGCCCGAGCACGTTCAGCCGATCGGTTTCCGCGAGGCGGTACGGCTGCTGGCGCCTGATGCCCCCGCTGACGTACGGGACTCTCGGTCTTCTGCTCTACGCAAGGACAAGGTTGATCATTCGACCGGCGGCCAAAACGGTGATGAAGATGTCGCGGTCAGCGAGAGTGAGATCTACGACCGTGTCGTCGAGCACACCGGAGTGGACCGTGAGAGGTTGGAGCAAGTCCTCCATCTCGACGACGGCGCTGTGCGCGTCAGCCTCCCCGGCTTGAGGCTTGGCCGCAACAACGCAGAGCGAACCCGGGCCGTAGCCCAGATCCTCACCATTGCGCGTGGCTTCGGGCTTGAAGAGACCGAGACATCGCTAGAGATCGTCCGACGCGAGTGCACGAGACTCAAGGTGTACGACTCGGCAAACTTCTCGGCTCACATCGGCACCCTCGATGGGTACGTCGTGAGCGGCACCGGCCAAAATCGGCGTCTTCGCGCGAAGTCACCGGGTATCCAGGCGTTCCCAGTCCTCGTCGATGCCCTTGTGGGTGGGTCGTAACCGTGCACCGTGCGACTAGGGGCCGACTAACAGCGCGCTGACATGCGCCTCGAAGAAGGGATGCTACGAATGGACGATCAGCAGGTGACAGACCTCATTTCCCGGGCATTGGCCGCTGTCAAGTCGGCCAAGACGCCTCCCGCTCTTCAGGAGGTCGCCTTCACGTCGGCGCTCGGACTACTTATAGGGAGCCCGGCGCAGCTCCCGCACGCGGGCAACATTGGCGCAGAGGGAAAGCGCCGCATTACCCGGCCAACCCCAACGGGGAAACCGGATCAGCCATGCTCGACAAGATTGCGATGGGCCTGGGGTTGAGCGCCGCGCAGGTCGTGCACCTATTCGCGGATAAGGATGGCGTGCCGGAGCTCAAGGTCAAGAGCAGCAAGCTGCCGTCACAGAAGGCTACTGGCGCTCGCGACATCGCACTCCTTGTGATGGCGGCACGCCAGCTCGGCGGGATCGATGAATACCGTTCTTCGCGATGCTACGAAGGACTACGGCCGACTCGACTCGAAAACTTCGCGAAACACATGAAGGCGCTCGATCACTGCACGATTACTACGAGCAGGGCAAAAAAGCTGACAAACCCAGGAATTGAGGAGGCGTCTGAGCTGGCACAGAAGTACGTCGGCGAACCGCAATAGTCGCATGTCGTCGAAGACAGCAGCAATTCTCCCCGATCAGGCATTCGCCCAGCTTCCGCCGAAGTTGCGGGAGGACCTGATCAGTGCCTTTGAGAAGATCGTCCGCAACTTCGCGGAGGGTCGGTGGGAACCGGCGGAGCTAAACGGGGGGAAGCTTTGCGAGGCTGTGTACGCCATTTGTAAGGGCATCGTTGACGGTTCGATGCCGAGCCGAGCCACCAAGCCGAGCAACATGGTAAAAGCCTGCCGGGAGCTTGAAGAAGTCCCGAAGGCCGCTGCACCTCACTCGGTTCGCGTGCAGATACCACGCATTCTGCTCGGCCTCTACGACATCCGGAACAACCGCAATGTCGGGCACGTAGGCGGCGACGTCGACCCGAACCACATGGACGCCATGTTCGTGTTGCAGAACGCGAAGTGGATCGTTGCGGAGCTCGTCCGTGTCCTCCATAAAATGCCCGTTGAGGATGCTGTCGCGCTCATTGACTCCCTCGTCGAGCGAGAGGTGCCTCTCGTCTGGAAGGTGGGGGACAAGCGCCGCGTACTCGATCCAAAGATGTCCATTAAAGACAAGACGCTCGTGCTTCTCCACGGCTCGACTACGCCCGTCGCCGAAGACGTGGTGTGCGACTGGGTGGAGCAGCCCAACCTAGCGGTCTACCGGCGCGACATTCTACGGCCCGCGCACAACGCGAAGCTTGTCGAGTACGACCCAGACAGCAAAATCGTCGTTATCTCTCCCGTGGGGGTTGCCTATGTTGAGGAGAAGCTGATTTCACGTAGCCGGTTCGGGTAGCTGAGCGTCGGCGGTCGGCCGCTAAGCAGCAAGTGGGGTTATAACTGCCGGTATGAGTAGCTCCTTGGTTCGGGCGCCAATTTGGTGCCTCAAGCCCTCAGAAACCCCTGCAAATTCGTCCTTATTAGACGGCGGGAATGCAGCGCGGGTTCGATTCCCGCCGTCTCCACTAACGCCCAAACTCCGCTTTGGCAAGCGGATTTCGGGTCATCGGCTGAACTGACTGCGTACGTTGGCGTGGCGGGGTCAGGGTGGCGCCCTCATTGATGCCGGCGAGCCTTGGCGCTCGTCGCGCGTGGTGGTCTTGGCTGCGTTCGCGCTGCCCAGGGCTTAAGATTTCTATCGGTGCGTCGAATATACGTATAATCGTATTGAGAACGGACCATGATCTACCGCACTCCAAAGCCCGACGCAGACCTCAAGGCCCAGCTGAAGACCTTCGACGATCTTCGAAACGAGCTTGGCGCCCAAGCCGGCGCCGCCCGCCCTTGGCTCGGCAGCCTGCGCCGGCAGTGGCGGGCGTCCTCGGCGGAGAGCTCGATCGAGATCGAGGGATTCAGGGTCCCGCAGGACGAGCGGCTCGCGGTGGCGAGCGGCGCCGAGCGTGTCGACCCGACGGACGATGATCGGATGGCCCTTTCGTCCTATGCGCGGGCGATGGACCACGTGGGGGTCCTAGCTGCAGATCCGGAATTCGAGTGGAGCCAGCGCGTCGTCCTCGACCTGCACTTCGACGCCTGTCACTTCCAGAAGGACAAGGGTCCCGGTCAGTACCGGACGCAGGGGATCGAAGTCACAAGCCCCGGCGGAGGTCCGCCCGCATACCTCGGCCTACCCGCCGAGGACGTCCGGCCGCTCATGGCAGAGGTGACTGGCTGGCTCGCCGACGGAGACCCCGATGCGCATGTGGCCGTCCGGGCAGCGATGGCCCATCTGCATGTCGTCTCGGTGCACCCCTTCTCGGATGGGAACGGCCGCATCTCTCGCATCGTCCAGTCGCTCGTCCTCGCCCGAGGTGGGCTGCTAGCACTCGAGTTCGTGACGATCGAGGAATACCTCGGCGAGAACACCGCCTCCTACTACGCCGCGCTCCAAGCGGTCCAGGAAGGTGCCTACCGGCCCGACCGGACCGCGATGCCGTTTGTGGAGTTCACCGTCGAGGCGCACATCGCGCAGGCACGCCGGCGACTGCGCCAACTCGCCGAGGCAGCCGCGAGGTGGGCGTTCCTCGAGCAGCTGGTCGAGGAACGCGGCTGGCCCGACCGGCTCGTCATCGGGCTGGAGCAGAGCCTCTTTCAGGGGACAGACCGCTCGCGCTACGCCGAGGAGGCTGACGTGTCCGCCCCGACCGCGAGCAACGATCTGCGACGGCTCCTCGACGCCGGGCTGATCGGCCGGCAGGGGAGGGGGCGGGCTACGCGCTACGTGGCGAGTGCGCGACTGGTCGAGGAGGTCCGGCGGCAACTCGCCGACGGACCTCGCGAAACGTAAGAGCGCTTATCGAGTGTCGCCGCAGCCGTGTACGTGACCGTTGCCGATACGGCAGGCAAGCCAGCCGATAGCCGTGACCCCGTACGCACTCGGCGGCGCCCGGGCGAACTCCTCGCAAGCCGACTAGTCGAGGGTAATCGCGCGCATCACATGCTCGTCCGGCAGCTTCTCGAGGATCGTGCGCAGGCGCTCGAGGTCGTCGGCCTGCTCACGTCCCAGATCGCGGTAGAGCGAGCGTAGCGCCGTGTGCGTGATCTTCATCTGACGCGAGCTGAGCGTGACGGTGAGGATGCCATGCTCGTCCGGTTGGCCGTCGAGTTGCGCGAGCACCTTCCGCGCCAGGCCGCGAATCTGCTGCTCGTGCGCCTCGTCGGAGATCAGCAGTTTGAGCGCAGTCGTCGCGACGCCGATCTCGTCGGCCTCGAGCAGCAGGTGAAAGGGGGGCTCGGGTTCTGTCTGTGCCATTACGCTCGGCCCGGCGCCAGCGCCGGAGCCGGTGGCAGTCTACTGCGAGCCCCCACTGCGGCCGTCGCCTCGTCAGTGTGAGTGGTGTCCGCGCACTGTTCCCCATGACTGCCAGGTGATGCGCAGGATGACGAGTGTGATGAGCAGGCCGATGATGGGATCAGCGATTGGGGCTCCGAGCGCCACGACGACCGCGGAAGCGATTACCGCGAGGCTCACATAGGCGTCGGCGCGGGCGTGGTGCCCGTCGGCAATCAGCGCGGGGCTGTCGAGCCGGCGACCTGCGCTCAGTCGTATACGAGCCGCGATGAAGTTGCCCGCATAACCGACGGCCCCGGCGAGCGCGAGCACGAGTAGATGACCGGGCGTGGATGGGTGGATCAGTCGCCCCACAGCCTCGACGCCAGCCACACACGCGCTGATGAAGATCGCGGCCACGACCGCGAGGCCGGCGCGGCGCTCGGCCACTTGAGAGTGCAGAGCAAACGCTATCCCCAACGGCACGGCGGTCAAAGCGTCACCGTAGTTGTGGATCAGGTCGGCCAGCAGGGCGATACTGCCGCTGGCGATGAACACGGCGGTCTGAGCAGCGGCCGTGAGCCCGAGGACTGCGAGCGATAGCGAGACTGCACGGATGCCATCCCGGGAGCGCTTGATGCTGTCGTCGATCAGCCCGTGCGAGTGGCCGTGCTCAACACTGTGCGCGTGGTCGTGGTGCGAATCATCGTGCTCACACGTCGCTGGCACCGAGCGGCGCAGGCCCAGCCGGAGATGACGATGGGGTCCTGTGTGCGGGTGGCTGTGGACGCGCTTGCCGTGTCGGTGAGCCTTCGCGTCGACAATCGCAGGACTCATCCGCTCAGGCTGGCTTGGCTGATCGTCTTGTGCATTACAAGCACGGATAATGCACCGTCGGCGCGCAGTATGCACCCGAGCGCCGTCCGTGCCAGTCATGGAGCTACTGCTCGGCAAGGCCGCTGAGAGACGCCCCGCCCCACCGCATGCCTATCGAGCGCCTCGGTAGAGTCTGCCCATGCTCGCCACGATCCGCTTCTACGACATAGTCCTCTGGGTCCACATCACCGCTGTGGTGACGGCGTTCGGAGCCCTGTTCGCCTATCCGGTGTTCCTTGCCGTAAATGCGAAGGCCCCACTCGCCCAGAGGGCGGGCTTCCATCGGCTGCAGATCGCGTTCAGCAAGCGCATCACCGGACCGGCGATCGGCGTCGTGCTGCTTGCTGGTATTTACCTTGCCAGCGACGCGCATCTCTGGTCGAAGGTATGGGTGATCGTGCCGTTCATCATGCTCCTGGTGATCGCTGGGCTAGGGGCTACCGTCCTGCGCCGGGGCGAGGAACGCCTCGCCGGGACCTCGCAGGCGGGAGACGAAGCCGGCTACGCGGCCGCCCTGTCGACCGTGACGAGTTGGACGCTTGTGACGATCGCGCTGATCGTGATCACGATCTTCTTCATGACCGCCAAGCCATTCGCGTAGGGAATCGTTAACGAACCCCAGGCGATCTCGCCAGCAGCGCGGCGGCCACGCCCTGGATCGTTTCCTCGCCGTAGCTCATCGAGGGGTCGCCTGTGGTGAGCACCGCGATCGTGAAGGTCACGTCTCCACGCTCCAGCCGGGCGACCTCGTTGAACAGCCCCTCGGAGGGAAGCACTCCTGTCTTGAAGAAGACCTGAAAGGGATCCCGCCCGCCCCGGGCGACCGGCGGAATGCCCCAGCTCTGGGAGGGCTCGATGCCTGACAGCAGCCAGCGGGCATAGCCATAAAACCGGGGCGCGATCAGCCGGTCGAGCGCAAAGAAGAAGCGCGCCTGATCTGGGGCAGAAGTCTGCGTGTAGGCCCACCAGCCGACGCCCGGCGCGTAGGCTGTCATGCCCGATTCCCGCGCTACGCGGGCGATCGCCTCCTCGCCGACGATCGCGAACACGGCCGAGGCGGCTTCGTTGTCGGAGATGTGGATCATCGGATACAGCAGGGAGGTGTCGGCTGAGCTCAGGTCGCGGTGGTGGGCCTTGAGCATTTGCAGATAGGCGACGAGCATCATCACCTTCACGACGCTGGCGGTCTGGAAACGCTCATACAGCCGTATGCCATGCACGTGTCCCCGGCTGTCCATCACGGCGAATGAGGTTCTGCCTGCGCGTGTATCGAGAAAGCCCACTGCTGCCGCGATCGCATTGGCCGATGGGTATGCCGGCGCCGGGGTACCCCGAGCTTTGGGCTGGTGCTCGAACTCTCGTGCGCTCGCGGGTCCGGCGGCCGCGAGCACGACGATCGCCGCGAGCGTCGTTGCGAGTGCGTCCGGGAGAGTGCGCTGGTTGGTCATTTCGGCCGCACCGTAACGAGCATGGCGCTGCTGGGCTGAACATCCAGCGTGAGCACACCGGCTCGGTTTGGGCTGCTCTGCAGATGTGCCTGCTCGTGCCAGGAGCCGTCGCCTGCGACGGCTGCGCCCCCCAAACGGACGCCTGCTGTAGCGTCGGGCGAGGGTGCCGTCAGCGGCAGAGCTGTGGCGCCTTGAAAGCCGCGTCCGACGTGCACTCTGATGGTGACGGGCAGCGCTGAAGGAGGGTCGTCGTCGACGATCACGATGTGGAGCTTCCCCTGAGGGCTCAGCAGTGCGATGACGTCGACGTTAGCCGGAGTCGGGGAGGCGGTGACGCGCAGCGGGCGATCGCCGATGAGCTCTTTGCTCAGCAGTAGGGCGTACCACTCGGGCTGAGCGCGCAGGGCGCCCGCCGCCAGGCGCCTGGGCGAGGTGGCGCAGACGGGTGTGTAACCATGGCAGTTGGCGGGGTTGCCTTGAAAGTTGATGCCGGCGATGCCGGCGGTCATTGCTCTTGCGGTGTAGTCGACCGCCCAGAGCGCTGAGGCGAACGTGTCGCTGATGCCCGCGACTCCACCGCAGGACACGGTGTTCGTCTCGTCGAGGCGGAAGGGAATCACGCTGGCGCGTGACACGGACATGAAGCGGCGCAGGGAGACGTCCTCTGCCTGGCGGATCCGCGGGCTGAGCAGCCCGGAGATCGTCGGCGCGGGGATGTTGTGACAGCCGAGCGGATAGTGATGTCCCGTCAGCAGCGCCGGTCGCTGCGCGAGCGCCTCCGCTGGTCCCCATGCTTCATAGGCCCTCGATCCCGACACGCCGGGACCGGCCAGCGGGATCCCGGGCGCCACCCTGGTGATCGCCTGCCGGTAGCTCGTCACCTCAGCGTTGTACTGAGAGGCGCTCCACGGGAGCGCCCTCAGGTGATGTTGCGCGTATGAATCCGGCTCGTTGCCGACCTCGATGCCCGCCAGCCACGGTCCGAGTGTCCGCTTGGCTGCGGCGGCCTCGCGCGCAGCCGCGCGCGAGTCGTGGTGGACGAGGTTGATCGTCAGCAGCACTCGCCAGCCGCTGCGGGCGGCGAGCCTTCCGAGCCTGCGCAGGTCGGCGATGTCGAGCACCCTGCTCGCCCATGCCGGGCGGGGTGTGCGCGCGTCCGTCCATGCCACGCGCGTGTCGGCCGACGCTCCACCCAGGCGAAGGATCCCCGGCCCGAGCGAGCGCAAGAGCGTGGCGAAATCTCCGCGGTCCGCGTACTTGGCGATCTGGCCGGCGCTGGAGAGCTCGAAGGAGAGCCCGAGGAATTCACGTGGGACCCGTGGTCCGGGGTGCAGGCGGTCGATCGAGACGGATACGGGGTCGGGCGCGGGCGCAGGCCCGTTGGCGACCTCGATCCACTCCAAGCGGTGTCCGCAGAGCGAGCGCCACTGGGCAGCAGGAGTGACGTGCAGCATCGCCTCCTCGCTGGTGCCCGCGGGGGTGAGGAAGATGGCGTCGAGGATCGCCGAGCCGCCGTCGCCAGGAGCCAGCGGACTGGAGTGAGCGCGGGTGATGCTCAGGCGATGGCGCCCCGCGGGGAGATGGACGGGCAGTGGGGCCATCGTGTCGGGGTCGGAGGCGACGCCGGTGAGCTGAGCGCTGATCGAGGCGAGCGGATGGCCGTCGACGCTGACGTGCACGGCCGGCATGATCTCTCCCTGGAGCCACACCTCCCACTCCCCGGCGCGCGGGAGGGCGAACGTGCTCTCCAGATGGCCTGACCGTGCCATCAGGAGCCCGAGCCGCGTGTTCGCCCAGCCGGGGTGCAGGGCGCCCGCCACGCCGGTGCGCACGAGCTCTGGGGGACTGGCGCTAACCAGCTGTGCATTGTGCGATTTGGCCAGTTGCGCGAGGCGTTCCACGCGGGCGCATTGGACGGGCTGGGTGGGTGACAGGCCGAGGTGGGCGAGCGCTGCCGGTGTGTTGGGGTGACGACCCCACACCTGGTAGTAGGTGCCCTGCCACAGCAGGGAGTAGGCGGACGGCGGCCGGACGGCGGCGGGGTTGCGGCGGGTGACGATCAGCGGATAGGAGCGCAGCGCCGTGGGCGCGATCCGGTTGAGGTCGACCGGCAGGCCGTGGGGCAGCACAATCGCAGCAGGCGGGATCATGAAGTCCGGGCCGCCGACATCCAGGGCGCGCAGCGAGTACAGCGCGTATTCGTCGTAGTCGGTGAAGAGGGCCGGTCCCCGCCCGGCGAAGCGGGAGCCGATCCGTGACAGCTCCTGATAACGCGCGGTGGGTGCGAGGTTGGAAGCGTGGTACTGCATCGCGTCGGATGCGGCGACGCCGCCGAGGAGCCCGGCCGTGAGCAGCAGCGCTGCCGGCCGGAGTATTGGCGCCAACGCGGTGCGAGCTCGCAGGGCGGCTACGCCTGCCCATGCCAGCAGCAGGATCACCGGCGAGGTGAGCATCAGGGTCTTGCCGGTGGCCCAGGTCGTCCCGTACGCAGTCAGCGCAAGGGCCACGGCGAGCGTCAGCGCGATCCAGCCCGCCAGCGCGTAGCGCCGCGTGTACAGCAGATAGAGGGCGCCGAGCACGGCTGCGAGGAATGCGGCGGCGGCGAGTACATAGGAGAGCGTATGCAGGCCGCCGGTGGGGACGTGCTTGTAGCTGCCCACCAGCCAGGTCCCGAGGATCTGCACGGTCCGGAGCGGTTTTTGCAGGTTGCCCGGGTTGGTGGTCGTTGCGATGTTCTGCGCCACCTTCAGTGACCCTGAAACGTCGGTCCATGTACTGAGGGCGGCGATTAGACCTATAACCCCACCAACTGCGATCAGCAGGAGGGGCTGGCGTGCGCTCTGACGGCTCGCCGTGATCTGGCCGGTCACGATCACGGCGAGCACGAGGATTGCGGCGAGCACCCATGCGCCGAAGGCCACCCCGAGCGCCGAGACGCCGGCGCCGGACACGAGCGCGAACGGCGCGGCGCGGAGCGCAGGGCCTCCCAGCCAGCGCGCGTGCGCGGTGACGAGCGCGCCGAGCGTGAGGATCATCGCCAGGGCGGTGATCTCCTTGACCGATGCGATCAGCTCGTAGCCGTAGACGAGAGCGGGCAGCGTGATGCTCAGCGCGGCCAGCGCAGCGAGTGCGCCGTGCAGCCCGACGTGGCGCGCGAGCACCCAGGCCGGGCCGGCGGCGATGGCGAGCATGAATGCGTTGAACGGCTGGAAGGCCCAGATCAGAGGAACACCAGAAAGCAAGGCGCTGCCTCCAAACAAGGTGTCGGCGCCTGAGGGGTAGCTGGCGTTGTAGTAGGAGTTGATGTATTGGCCGTAAGAGTTGCGCAGGTCCAGGTGGGAGTAGTCCTGGCCGTGATGGATCAGGAAGTCGGCCCCCAGCATGTGGAAGGCCGAGTCGGTCAGGACTCCGTATGAGGAGAACGAGGGACGGCCAGCGAACAGGACGGGGGCCAGGGCGGCGAGGAAGGCGAGGACCGGTACGGCCAGTTGCCAGGCGCATTGCCGCCATCGCTGCGCGAACCTCCGTACTCGCTGCCATCCGAGCGCGAAGCCCGCAGCGGCCAGTAAAGCCAGCAGGTAGGGCGTGGCCTGAGCCGCGAAGACGAAGTAGGTCGTGAGCTGAGAGACGGCGATCAGCGTCGCCGCGCCGGCGGCCGGCAGCAGCATTGCGTCAAGGAAGCGGCCGCTCAGGCGGTCGACGAGCAGCCCGGCGCCAACGCAGAGCAACGCGAGCAGGCACGGGTAGAGCAGCGTGGCTTGGAACCCTAGATCGCTCACGTGGGCAGGGCGAAGGGTACCGTGGGGCCCGCCCGCCGTACTGACGGGCGCGGCCCACAGAGAGATCCGAGGCGTTCCTCAGTGCGGGCTAGCGCATGCGCGGGTCGACGAAGACATCGTCGATCGCCGAAGTTCCGCTGAGATCAGTGAAGCGGAGCGCCATCTGCGCGGTCCCGCCCAGCAAAAGGCCGGCCACGGCGGCACCTGTCGGCATCGCCGGCGTTGGCTGCCAGCCGCTGGCAGGCGTGATGCTCCCGACCGGGACGGATACGAGTCCGATCGGCGTCTGGTAGACCACCTGGACGAGAACCCTGGACGCTGCCCCGGAGTTGCGGGCGAAGAACCGGAACGTCTTGTAGCTCGCATCCACGCAGGTGAACGGTGACTGCGCAGACGCGCCCGCCGCCAGGCCCAGCGATGAGGAGCCGACCGCACCGGTCACCCCGAAGGACTCGCTGCCGGCGACCTTGCTCGCGCCTTGACTGAGGGTCCAGCCCGACAGCGAGCCCTCGAAGGAGCCGCCGGTCACGAGCTCGTAAGAGCTCGAGTCTCCCCATTTGAGGAAGGGTGGCTCAGCGCAGGGGTGGGGCATGTGGTGCTTGCCGGCGCGGCCTGTGCTGAGGCGGCGGGCAGAGCGATGACTGTGAGGCCGGCGAGCACGCTGGAGAGGCACAGCGACAAGCTTGGCCGCGGTGCCCAGCGCGGCACCCTGCCGGATCTGGGACGAGACGAATATGAGAACACAAGCAGCCTCCGTGCGTTTCCTGGCGGCTGAGCTATCTCGTGTTCGAGACCCCTGGCTTTGCGTCCCCACCTCGCGGTGAGTTTGCCTTTTTCAGTCTTGGTTGCAGATCAGATCGGCAAGCATGAAGCACAGGCCAGCTCGAGGGAAGGGGTCTGGACAGGTGTTGTAGCGACCAGCCGATCGAGCCCACGATTGTTCCAGTGATAGGAATTATTCGTTGCGCAACAGGGCGGATTGCTTCCACTGCTCTACTTTCGGGGCTGGAGTGACGATAGGCGTGGAGGGTATGTCTGCTCACGGCTACATGGAATCCGAGCGCGCCCGCGCGTCATTCGCCGCCCGTGCGCAGCGGATGCTCGCCGACGAGCGCCGGGAGGAGCTGCTCGTCGGCGCCGGCTTCATCGTCGTTGCGCTTGCCCTTGCTGTGATTGGCGGCGGGGAGGGGAGCTTTTCGCTGCCGATCGCCGCGCTGTATGTGCTGGGCATCGCGGTGGCTGGTCATGTGCGGTTCGATATCGGCAGGGGCAGGGGCTTTACGGTGCCGACACAGGCCGTGTTCGTGCCGATGCTGTTCGCCGTGCCGGTCTCGCTCGTGCCGCTCCTGGTGGCGCTGGCACTTGCACTCGGGATGGTGCCGCTGATCCTCAGCGGGCGCGAGTCGCCCAGCCGGCTCTCTGATGGTGCCCGGCAACTGCTGGTTCGCTTTGGGGCCGGCGGTCGTGTTGCTGCTCGCACACGATCATTATCCGAACGGGCACTGGGGCATCCTGCTGCTTGCGCTGGGCGCGCAGTTCGTATGTGACTTCGCCGCAAACGCTGTGCGGGAGGGCCTGCTGCACGACATCACGCTGCGCGAGCTCGTTGCTGAGGTTCGCCAGGTCTATGCCATCGACCTGGCGCTGTCGCCGCTCGGGCTGGCCGTGGCGTTCGCCACGTCTCCGGTGCAGAGCCAATGGTCGGTGCTGTTGATCGCACCGCTGTTCGGGGTTCTGTGGCAGTTCTCCAAGGAGCGCCGTGCCCGCTTGGAGCAGCTGGTCGAGCTCAACGACGCATACCAGGGGACCGCGCTGCTGCTCGGCGACGTGATCGAGGCTGATGACACCTACACCGGCGAGCACTGCAAGGGCGTGGTGAGCCTGGCGCGCGATGTCGCCAGGGAGCTGGGGCTGAACGCCAATGAACGGCGTAACGTCGAGTTCGCCGCCCTGCTGCACGACGTCGGCAAGATCGCGGTGCCGAAGGAGATCATCAACAAGCCCGGAAAGCTCGACGATCGCGAGTGGGCAATCATCAAGACGCACACGCTCGAAGGCCAGAAGATGCTCGAGCGGGTCGGTGGCTTCATGCGTGAGGTCGGCGAGATCGTCCGCTCCTCGCATGAGCGCTGGGACGGGCAGGGCTATCCCGATGGTCTCAGCGGTGAGGACATCCCGCTGGAGGCTCGCATCGTCTCGGCCTGCGACGCGTTCAACGCGATGACCACGACCCGCTCCTACCGCCAGGCGATGCTTTTCCCGGACGCCGTCGCCGAGCTGACCGGCAACGCCGGCTCCCAGTTCGACCCGCGGGTCGTCGAGGCTCTCGTGCGGGTGATTGGCCAACCCAGCGGGCTCTCTGCTTCAGTGGCCATGCAAGAGCGCGCCTGATTCTCCCGGCCCGCCCGGAGGGCGGCGGCGAGCCGCGCTTACTCCTCGCGCGGGATGTAGGGCGCGAGCTCGCGCCGGGCGATCGAGAGCTTGTGGACCTCGTCGGGGCCGTCCGCGAGGCGCAGTGTGCGCAGGTGCGCGTAGGCGGTGGCGAGCCCGAAGTCCTCCGAAACTCCTCCGCCGCCGTGGACCTGGATCGCCCGGTCGAGGACCTTCAGCGCCACGTTGGGGGCGGCGACCTTGATCGCGGCGATCTCGGTGCGGGCGTGGCGGTTGCCGACGGTATCCATCAGCCAGGCGGCCTTCAGCGTCAAGAGGCGGGCCATCTCGATTTCGATGCGCGACTCGGCGATCCAGTCCTGGACGTTGCCGCGCATGGCGACCGGCTGGCCGAAGGTGACTCGCGAGACGGCGCGCTTGCACATCGCTTCCAGGGCCCGCTCGGCGGCGCCGATGGCGCGCATGCAGTGGTGGATGCGTCCCGGCCCGAGCCGCGCCTGGGCGATCATGAAGCCGTCGCCGACGCCTGCGATCAGGTTGGAGGTGGGCACGCGCACGTCCTTGAAGTCCACTTCCGCGTGGCCCTCCTGGTCGACGTAGCCGAACACGGGGAGGTTGCGCATGACGGTCACGCCGGGCGTGTCGATCGGGACGAGGATCTGGCTCTGCTGTTTATAGGTCGGACCGTCCGGATCGGTCTTGCCCATCACGATCATGATCCGGCAGTGGGGGTGCAGCGCGTTCGAGGTCCACCACTTCAAACCGTTGAGCACGTAGTCATCGCCGTCACGCTCGATCCGCAGCTGGATGTTGGTGGCGTCCGAGCTCGCGACCTCGGGCTCGGTCATCGCAAACGCCGAGCGGATCTCGCCGTCAAGCAGCGGGCGCAGCCAGCGCTCCTTCTGCTCGGGCGTGCCGAACTGGTGCAGCACCTCCATGTTGCCCGTGTCGGGAGCCGAGCAGTTGCACGCCTCCGAGGCGATGGGGGAGTGGCCGAGCATCTCCGCCAGCGGCGCGTAGTCGCTGTTGGACAGGCCCGCCCCGTACTCCTCGTCGGGCAGGAACATGTTCCACAGCCCCGCCTCGCGGGCGCGCACCTTCAGCTCCTCCATGATCGCCGGCTGGTGGTGCGGATCGCCGGACTCGCGCAGCTGGCGCTCGTAGATCTCCTCGGCCGGGTGGATGTGCTCGTCCAGGAACGCGCTCAGGCGTTCTTTGAACTCGGAACAGCGTTTGCTCGGTTCGAAGTCCATCGGTTCTCCTCGGTTGCGGCAATGGGCTGGGTTAGGATCATCGCTGATGAGCGATCGAGGTGCGAGCTACCGCGCGGCCGGCGTGGACTATGAGGAGCTCGACGCGGGCAAGCGCCTGGCGATGGCCAAGGCGCTGTCGACCTCCCCGCTGCTCGCCGCCCGCGGCGCACGTGCGCTTGACGCATCCCGCGGCGAGCCGGCGTTTGTGTTCGAGCTGGACGGGCGAACGCTCGCGTTCGTCGTCGAGGGGCTCGGCACGAAGTCGATCATCGCGCGCCAGGTGCTCGAGGAGCAAGGTGTCAACCGCTTCGCTGAGGTCGCGTATGACACCGTCGCTGCGATCGTCAATGACCTCTGCTGCGTCGGGGCGCTCCCGCTCGTCGTCAACGCCTACTTCGCTACCGGTGCGTCCGAGTGGTACGCAGAGGCTGAGCGCTCGGCGGCGCTGCTCGAGGGCTGGCGCCGTGCCTGCACAGACGCGGGTTGTGCATGGGGCGGGGGCGAGTCGCCGTCGCTGCCGGGGCTGCTCGACGAGCGCGACATCGAGCTAGCAGGCGCCGCGGTAGGCGTGCTGCCCGCGGGCGCCACGCCGATCCTCGGCGAGCAGCTTGCCCCGGGCGATGAGATCGTGATCGTTTCCTCCAGCGGCCTGCACGCCAACGGCGCCTCGCTGGCGCGCCTGATCGCTGAGCGGCTGCCCGGCGGCTACGCGACCGAGCTGGGAGATGGGACGAGCTTCGGAGAGGCGCTGCTCGCGCCGTCGCTGATGTATGTGCCGCTCATCGCCGCCGCCTTTGAGGCACAGCTGCCGGTCAGCTACCTCAGTCACATCACCGGCCACGGCCTGCTCAAGCTGATGCGCCCCGCGCGCCAGCTCTCCTACCGGATCGAGCGGCTGCCGCCGGTCCCGGCGGTGCTCGAGTTCCTCGTGGAGCAGGCCGGCCTGGAGCCGCACGCGGCCTATTCGACGTTCAACATGGGCGCCGGCTTCGCGCTCTACTGCGCGCCCGGCGTGGGCGAGCGGCTCCTCGAGCTGGCGGGCGGCCTGGGGCTGCGGGCTATGCTCGCGGGGCACGTGGAGGAGGGACCGCGACAGGTGATCCTCGAGCCGGTCGGGGTGCGCTTCGCTGGCGATGAGCTGGAGCTGTCCTAGCTCCAGGCGCCCGCCCCGTATCGCCCTTCAACCCAGGCATAACCCTCGGATTGAGCCTGAGAGTTCAGTGAGGTGGGAGCATTTGGACCAGGATGGCCCGCTTTGGCTGGCCGCACAGCCAGGCAGAAGGGCGCTTGCCCTGCAAGCCGTTGCCCGCCCGCGCCTTCGGGCTTGAAGCGACCGGCCACGACGGATATGGTTGCAGTAGAGATCGCCACTGTTCTCTGGCGGGGTAAGCCGGAGATCTCGAGTCGCCGGACCGGCATGGTTCCGGAGCTACCCGGATCGAGGCGGATCTGTCCATCAAATAAGAGGAGAGAGAGTGATGCGCAGAATTTCCACCTGTCTGGCCGTGCTCGGCCTTGCCGCCCTTGGCCTGTCGGCCACAGCGTCAGCGGCGCCGACGATCACGCTGAAAGCAAAGGCCATACCGATTCCAGGCTTCCCGCACACGGGCAACATCCTTGGCGCCGGTGCCGCGCTGCAGGCCGAATACACAATCTCGGGGACCGAATACGGTGGCTTCCCGCCGCCGCTGACCGGGGTCAAGTTCTTCGGGCCGGCAAGCGCGAAACTGCACCCACAGGGATTTGCCACCTGCTCAGAAAACGTGCTCAAGGAAAAGGGCCCCGTAGGATGCCCGGCCAAATCGAAGGCTGGCCCGGCGGGTAGCGCGAGTGGTGTCGTGAGCTTCGGCACCGAACGTGTGGCTGAGACGGTATCGGTGCTGCCCTTCTTTGCTCCCGGCGGCAACCTGCAGTTCTACGTGCAGGGCACCTCGCCCGTCTCGATCGAAATCATTTCCAAAGGCAAAGTCGTCAACTCCTCTCCGCCGTTCGGCCCGACGGTCGAAGCCGAAGTGCCGCTCGTCGAATCGGTGCCCGGGGCGCTCGACGCGTCAGCCAAAGAAATCAACGTGAGGGTCGGTGCCGCGTACAAGAAGGGCAAGAAAACCTTCTACTACATCACGGTGCCGAAGAAGTGCCCGAAGGGCGGCTTCCCGCTGAAGACGATCATGAGCTTCCTCGGTGGCGCGACCGCGGAAGCCTCGTACAAGGCGCCGTGCCCCAAGAAGTAATCGACAAAACGGTGCGCTGACGTCCAGGGGGACGTGAGCCCGGCCGAAGCGCAAGTAAGACGGGCGGCCCCATCGATACGATGGGGCCGCCCTTCGCGTAGTTGAACCGCAAGGAAGGATCGGGTTGAGGACGCAGACTGTCGGGTGGAGGAAAGGCGCGGCTGCAATCGCAGGCGCCCTCTGCGTGGCTGCGCTGGTGGCGGTCGTGCTGCTCGCTACCTCGGCGGGCGGCTCGGGCGGCTCCTACACCGTGCGCGCGATCTTCGATGACGCCGGCAACATCATCTCGGGTGAGAACGTGAAGATCGACGGCGTGAAGGTTGGGACCGTGGGGACTGTCGTTCCCACGCCGCAGGCACAGGCGGCGGTCGTGATGAACATCGAAACCCCTGGTTTTCAGGACTTTCTCGCCGACGCCAGCTGCACGATCGAACCGGAGGCGCTGATCGGCGAGAAGTTCGTCAATTGCCTGCCGACCCAACCCCGCCCCGCGGATACCCAGCCGCCGCCGGCGCTTCAGAAGATCCCATCTGGGCAGGAAGGCGCAGGGGAGTACCTGCTTCCAGTCAAGAACACCTCGAGCCCCGTCGACGTCGACCTGCTGCAAGACATCCAGCGCCGGCCCGAGGCTGAACGTTTTACGATCATCATCAACGAGCTCGGCGCGGGCTTGGCGGGCCGGGGGAGTGACCTGAGGGCCATCATCCACCGCGCCGACCCGGCGCTGCGCGAACTCGACAAGGTGCTCGCGATCTTCGCCGGCGAGAACAAGATCCTGGCGAAACTCGCGGTCGACTCAGACAGGGCGCTCCAGCCGTTCGCCGCCGTCCGCAACCGCGTCGCTGACTTCATCGTGCAGAGCAACACGGTCGCGCGCGCCACCGCCCAGCAACGCGGCGCGCTCGCCCGCAACTTCGCCGACTTCCCCGCGTTCCTGCGCGAGCTCGGACCGGCGATGGAACGCATCGCCCAGTTCGCAGACCAGACGACCCCGACGTTTGCCAACCTCGAGGTGGCGGCGCCCGGGATCAACAACGCCTTCACCCACCTGAAGGCGTTCTCGAACAGCTCCGGCACGTTCTTCAAGAGTCTCGGCAGCACCGCAAAGACCTCTGGGCCCGCGATCGCCGCCACCCAGCCGCTGCTCGCACGACTGCAGTCGCTGGGCGGCGCTGCCAAGCCGTTTGCGGGCAACTTCTCTGAACTGCTCTCCAGCCTGCGCTCCACCGGCGGGCTGGAGCGTCTGCTCGATGCGCTCTTCCTGAGCGGTGGCGGCCTGAACGGGTACGACTCGCTCGGCCACTTCCTGCGCGCCGAGATCATCGCCAAGAACTGCGTCGGCTACAAGGTGGTTCCCCAGAGCGGGTGCAGCGCCAACTTCGTCAAAGCGGAAGGCGCCGCCACCCCCGCGAAAACCGCCAGCAACCCCACGAGCCTCGTGATGGACCGCACGCTCGCGGTCCTGCAAGGCGCGACTCCCGCGCAGGCGATTGCAAAATATCCGGGCTCGGTTCCGACGCTCGGAGAAGGCGCCGGCGCGCTCTCGGGCCTGGGCCCCGAAGGCGGGGCCACGTCCACCACGAAACCGGTGGGTGGGGCGAGCGGCGCCACCACCTACTACACGCCCTCGGCCGAAAGCTCCTCCGGCGCGAGTGGGATGCTGCTCAACTACCTGCTGGGCAACTGAGTGAGCGATGAGATGATCCCGCTAAGACGCCTCATCCATCTGCTGCTTGCAGGTCTGGCCGCGCTCGCGCTGGCCGCGCCGGCGGTGGCGCCCGCCGCCGGACAGAACGTAACGACGACGGCGAGCCCACCAGCGCAAACGACATCCACTCCCGTGCCGCCAGCCCCTGCGACGCCGGTGGCCCCCCCGGCGGGCGAAGCCGCCGCACCGGCACCGGCAGCAACTCCGGCTGGACAGAGTGCGCCGGAAGTCGTGACGACACCGCAGGTGCAGGCCCAGCACGCGCAGGGCAGCACAGCTGGCAGCTCGCCCAAGGCTTCCCATGCGCACGTCAAAGCTCAAACGCCCGCCGGCAGCGGGCAGCCCGAACCCAGTGGAGGATCCTCCCCATCCACCGCTGCTGCGAAACACCCTGCACCGGCACCATCGGCTTTGACGCCGCCGCTGCCGCTCGCGTTCGGATCGCCGATCTCGGGCGTGCCCGGCTTCTACATCGAAAGCTTCCGGATTCCCCCGTTCCTGCTGCCGATCTTCCAGGCCGCCGGCAGCGCTTATGGGATCCCATGGCAGGTGCTCGCGGCGATCAACGAGGTCGAGACCGACTATGGCCGGGACCTCAGTGTTTCCAGCGCCGGCGCCGAGGGCTGGATGCAGTTCCTGCCCTCCTCGTGGGAAACCTACGGCGTCGACGCCAACGGCGATGGCTTCAAGGATCCCTATAACCCGGCCGACGCGATCTTCGCTGCCGCGAGGTACTTGAAGGCGGCCGGGGGTGATGTGGATATTCGCGGCGCTGTGTACTCGTATAACCACTCGCAGGCATACGTCGCCTCGGTGCTGCTGCGCGCGCAGCTGCTCGGCGGCACCCCGCCCAACTTGCTCGGGGCGATCACCGGATTGACGCAGGCGCGCTTCCCGGTGCACGCGCCGTCGCACTTCTCAGACGGCTTCCAGACCACGACCGGAACCCCCCCCGCCCACGCGCCGACGGCACTTGTCGGGACCACGATCTACTCCCAGCAGGGCGCGCCCGTGATCGCGGTGCAGGACGGGCAGATCCTCGGATTTGGCCACACGCCCTCGCTGGGGCGGTACGTATCGCTGCGCGACTCCTACGGCAACACCTACACCTATGCCGAGCTCGGCAGCGTGGCGAAGCTGTACCCGGTGCTGGTGCCACACGCCCACGGCGCCGCCAGCCCGCGGGCCCAGCAGGCGGGCCCCTCGGGCGAACCGGCTCCTCTGGCCCCGGCCAGCGCGGGCACGCAATCCCGCGCGCCGCTAGCTGAAGGCGCCGTCACCGGCCTTCAGCTGGGAGTGGGCACCGGCCTGGAAGTGCCCGCGGCGGGGGCGGGCGGGGTTCCAATCCTGCATGCGCCGCGGGTGCTCCACCTGAGTTCTGAGGACGTTTACCTGCATCCCCTGAGTGCCGGTGTCCAGGTCCTCGCGGGGACCGTCCTTGGTCACGTCGGGCCTGCCACGAGCGCCCAGGGATCGCTCAGCGCCCCCGGGCCACACATGCTCTTCCAGATCCGCCCGGCCGGCGCAGGAGCACCGCTGATCGATCCGAAGCCGGTCCTCGACGGCTGGGTGGCGCTCGAAAACACCTCGATCTTCAGGGCGAAAGGCGAGAACCCGTTCCCGCGCAATACACCCGCCGCCGGACAGGTGCTGTTGGAGTCCAAGGGGCAACTCGAGCAGCAAGTGCTGGGCGACGCTGGCATTCACCTCTCCGCGTGCGGGCGCCATGACGTCCAGACCGGACAGGTAGGCCGCCGCGTGCTGGCGATGCTTGAGTTCTTGTCTGTCTCGGCGCTGCGGCCGTCGGTATCCTCGCTTCAGTGCAGCCGCGGGACCGGCGCCACTGCCGCCAACGCCGCTGAGAGCACCGCCGGTGACACGGTCGAGATCACGGCCGTCAACGGCATGGCGATCGCAACTCATCAAGGGCGGGGCTCGATCGCAGAAGCCACGATCCGCAAGCTGCTGGGCTTGCAGGGCACAATGAAGCCGAGCCAGATCGCGGGCCCGGTGAGCTATCCGGGTGCTCCCAGCACGCTCGCGGCGCGCAGGCGCGGCGACAGCATCCACGTCGCCTTCGCGCCGTTGGGATTGGAATCCCGCCCGCCCGGGGGGGGTTCCAATCCCCGCAAGGCCCGGTCTGCTGGCATCTTCAGCGCGGCGATCACGCCGGGACAGTGGGTCCAGCTGATCGCGCGGTTGGGTGAGATTCCCAACCCGAAGGTGGGCAGCGGGCCCTCGGCGGCGTCGATCCCCGACCATCCGGGCGCGCCCAGAGCCGCCGCGCCCTCGCCGGGCGGCGAAGGAAAGTAAGCCAGTGGCAACGGCCAGCCCACCCCGACCGCCTGAGGACTCGCCGCTGCCCGGCGAGGACTCGCTGCCGGCCGGGCGCGTGCGCTCCTCCTCGCCGGGCTTCACGCGGCCGCTTGCCATGGGCTCGCTCGCGGTGGTTGTGCTGCTCGTCGCTTACCTGATCTTCGCGGGCGGGGGTGCGACCAGCTACAAGCTGCTGTTCAACGAAGCCAACCAGCTAGTGCGGGGCGACCAGGTCCAGGTCGGTGGCGTGCCGGTTGGGAGCATCAAGAACATCGTCCTGACGCATGACTTCAAGGCACTGGTCACGATCGAAGTCAACTCGTCGCTGACGCCGCTGCACGAAGGCACCACGGCCCAGGTGCGGGTGCCGTCGCTGACAAGCGTGGCCAACCGCTATATCGCACTGACGCCCGGCCCCAACATGATCAACGGCCACCCAAACCGCGCGCTGCCGGCCGGAGCGACGCTGCCTACGACCGTCACCAAAGGAGTGGTGGATCTCGACCAGCTGTTCAACATCTTCAACCCGCAGACGCGCAAGGCGCTGCAGCAGGTGCTCCAGGGCTCGGCTGAACAGTACGCCGGCGCGGGGCACGACTTCAGCCTGTCGGTCAAATACTTCAGCCCGTCGCTGGCCGCCAGCGACCATCTCTTCGCCGAGCTCTCCAAAGACCAGGCGACGCTGACGAGCTTCCTCGTGGAATCCGCCAAGGCGACCACCACAATCGGCACGCGCGCCCCAGCGCTGAGCAGCCTGATCGAAAACGCGAACACGACCTTCAGTGCGGTGGGCGCACACCAGTCGAGCCTGGCCCAGAGCTTGCGCCAGCTCCCCGGCACCCTGCGCCACGGCAGCCGCACGTTTGCGGACCTGCCGTCGACGCTCAGCGCGCTCAAAGCACTAGTGGACGTGTCCAAGCCGGACCAGAAGCAGCTCCCGCTGCTCTTCTCCCGCCTGCACTCGCTGCTGGTGCCCGCTACGCCGGCCGTGCGCGACTTCAGCCTGGCGTTCAACCGGCCTGGGCCCAGCAATGACCTCACCGACGCGATCCGCGCGCTGCCGGCGCTTACGCAAGCGCTCTCGACCAGCTCCCCGAACGGCGTCACCGCGCTGAAGGAATCGGTGCCGATTACCGCCGTGTTCGGTCCTTACAGCCCCGACCTGCAGGGCTTCTTCCGCGACTTCGGCGAGGCCAGCGCCTATTACGACGCCAACGGCCATTACGCGCGTGCCGTCCCCGTGTTCGACGACTTCTCGCTCGGCGCGAACAACACCCTTACGCCCGTCAGCCCGCAACAGGGCCTGGAAGGCTTGAAGACCGGCCAGCTACGCCGTTGCCCGGGCGCGGGAACCCAGCCGGCGGCCGATTCCTCCTCGCCTTTCGTGGATGGCGGCCTGATCAATTGCGACCCCACCCAGACACCATGAACCGGCGCAGGCGCAGCTCCCTGGCAGGCAGCCCGCTGTTGATCGGCGCGCTCACCACGCTGATCGTGGCGGTCGCGGTGTTCCTGTCCTACAACGCCAACAACGGGCTGCCGTTCGTCCCTACGTACAACCTGAAAATCGCACTGCCCGAAACCTCGGGCCTGCAACCGACCAACCAGGTGCGGATCGCGGGCACGCGCGTGGGCGTCATCAGCTCACTGAAGCCGGAACAGGACAAGAAGACGGGGCGCATCACCGCGATCGCCGATCTGAAGCTCGAAAAGAGCGTCGAGCCGCTGCCGGCCGATACCAGAGCGATCGTGCTGTCCGTGTCGGCGATCGGGTTGAAGTACCTGGAACTGGAAAAGGGCAAATCCTCACAGACACTGAAGGCGGGGGCGACGATTCCCGCATCACAGACGCGTGAACCGGTGGACATCGTCCAGCTGTTCAACATGTTTGACAAGAAGACGAGGACCGCGATTCAGCACAACACGATCAACTTCGGCGATGGCCTCGCCGCACGCGGGCTGGGGCTGAACGACACGATCGCGACGCTGCGCCCGCTGGTCACCAACGCAATCCCGGCGTTGCACAACCTCGCCGCGCCGAAGACGGGACTGCGCGAGCTATGGATCGCACTCGACCGGGCTGCCTCTCAGACCGCCCCCGTGGCCCAGGCCAACGCGAACGTCTTCAGCGAGCTCGACACGTTCTTCACGGCTTGGGCGGGCGCTGCTCCCTCGCTCGAACGCACGATCGAAGGTGGCCCCGCGGCGCTCGAACAGGCAACCCACTCGTTCCCGCACGAGGCGGCGTTCATGGAAAAGAGCGCCGAGTTCATGCGCCTGCTGCGCCCGAGCGCGATCGCGCTGCGCACCGCCGCCCGGCCGCTCGGCCATGCGTTCGCAGAAGGCGCGGTCAACCTCAAGGCCGCCACCGCGCTGAACACGCGCCTGGCTGAAGCCTCACAGGCATTCCAGGCCTTCGCCCAGAATCCAATCGTCACGCTCGGTCTGGAAGACCTGACCCAGACTACGCGGCTTGGCAACCCGCTGTTCGCGGGGCTCGCACCCGAGCAGGCCACCTGCAACTACCTGACGCTGACGTTCCGCAACGTGGCGAGCCTGTTCTCCGAGAACGTCGGGGTCGGTACGCTGGCCCGCGCCCTGCCAGTGCTCTCGCCGGGTGGAGTAAACGCCGAGGGCTTCCCCGCCTCGGCGCCGGCCAGCGGTCCCTCGATCGATCACGAACCGGGCGTCCTGGGTAAACCTGGCGAACTCGGCCCGGCGATCAACGACAACCACCTGCACTACAACCCCTATCCGAACGTCGCCGGGCCCGGCCAGCCGAAAGCGTGTGAAGCGGGCAACGAGACCTACGCGCAGGGTCAGACCGTGATCGGCCACGCGCCGGGCAGCGGTAGCGCCACCGAAGCGACCACTCGCGAACAGAACCTGTTCGGGAACCCCTACCCGAGCGCCCAGCTGAAGGACCTGGGAGTCGAAAGCGCCAGTGAAAAGGCGGCAAAGGAAAAAGCGGCAAAGAGCAAGGCGAAAAGGAAAGCTAAGACCAAGGCGAAGGGGAAGCGGAAATGAGCCGCCTGCGCCTGCGCCGCCGCCGCGATGAACTGTCGGTCGTCGAGATGCAGCGGTACAACCCGCTGCGCGTCGGGGCCGTGTTCCTCGTGATCCTCGTGATCGCCGTGTACTTTGGGTTCACCAAGAGCATCCCGTTCAAACACCCCTACAAACTGAAGGCGGTCTTCGCGACAGGCGTGAACATTCGTCCCAAGGCGCCGGTACGCATCGCTGGCGTGGATGTCGGCAAGGTCACCTCGCTCGTGCGCCGGGGCGATACGGGTCTCGTGAGCATGGAAATCGAATCGAAGGGCCTGCCGATCCACTCAGACGCCACGGTGAAGATCCGCCCGCGAATCTTCCTGGAGGGCAACTGGTTTGTCGAACTGCAGCCGGGCAGCCCCTCAGCAAAAACCGTCTCCTCGGGCTACACGCTCCCGATCACGCAGACCTCTGACCCGGTGCAGCTCGACCAGGTGCTGGATGCGCTGAACACCGACACGCGCGCCAACCTGCAGGACTTCCTGGCCGGCTACGGTGATGCGCTGACGCGCAAACCGACGCCCGCCGAAGACGCCGAACAGGACCCCGAGGTGCGCGGCCTGAACGCAGCGCAGGCGCTGAACAAGTCCTACCATCGCGGCCCTGCGGCGCTGCGCGGCTCAGCGATCGTCAGCCAGGCGGTCACGGGCTCAGAAGTTCACGACCTCTCCAAACTGGTCACGAGCATCGGCAAAGTGTCCGCGGCGCTGAACGTGCACGAGCAAGAGCTCGGCGAACTGATCGGCAACTTCAACACGTTCTTTCACAACTTCGCGGTGCAGGCCTCGAGCCTCTCCACCACGGTGGCGCTGCTGCCGGGCACGCTGCACAACGCCAACAGCGCGTTTACCACGCTGGACGCCGCGCTTGCGCCGACGCGGGCTTTCGCCTTGGATCTCATTCCGGGAACCAAGTTGCTGCCCTCGACGATCTCAGCAGCGCTGCCGTGGATCGAACAGGTCAAGGCCTCGCTTGCGCCTTCAGAGCTCGGTGGCGTGGCCAAGGGCCTGGTCGCGGCGACACCATCGCTCGCCCGCCTGTTCGGTGAACAGCCCGCGTTCTACAAGCAGACCGATGCTTTCAGTAAGTGCCTGACGAAAGTGTTCTTCCCGGCCGGCAACACGAAGCTCCAGGACGGGCCGAACACCTCGGGCGCCGAAGTTTATAGGGAATTCTTTTACACGCTGACGGGCCTGGCGGGCCTCGGCCAGAGCTTCGACGGCAACGGTGTGATGAACCGCTTCCTGGTCGGCGGCGGCGGCGACACGTTCCGCTCCGCCCCGGTCGGGATCACCGGCTCGAGCGCGAAGGGTCTTCCCCTGGTCGCCCGCTCGCCGCTGGTCCCGCTGGGCACCCGTCCCGCCATCCCCACAGAAGAGCCTGCGTATAAGCCACTCGTGCCCTGCTACACCCAGGCGGTACCGAACTTCAACGGCCCGCTCTCCTCGGGTCCCGCAGATGGGAGCGGCGGATGACGCCAACCGAGTCACACGAGGGCGGGCTGGGTGTTCGCGACCAGATCCGCCGCTACCGCTCGGCGTTCATCGCGGTGGTCTCGATGATCCTGATCGCGGCGTTCGTGGGCGGCTACATCCTCTCGCACGAGAATCTCAAGCTGCCGAGCTGGGTACCGGTACTGGGGAAAAACTACTTCACGCTGAAGGCTGACTTCCAGACCGCCCAGGCGGTCACGCCCGGCCAGGGCCAGGCGGTCACGATCGCGGGCGCGAAGATCGGCGAAATCGCGAGCGTGGACCTGCAGAACGGGGTCGCGACGGTCACCATGAACCTGACCCCGAAATACGCGCGGGGCCGCATCTATCACGACGCGACCCTGCTGCTGCGCCCGAAGACCCAGCTGAAGGACATGACGGTGGAGGTCAACCCCGGGACGCCCGCCAGCGGGTCGCTGGCAAGCGGTGCGAGCATCCCGCTGTCGCAGACCGCTCCGGACGCCAACTTCGACGAATTCCTCGCGACACTGGATTCAGAAACGCGCGCCTACCTGCAGGAGCTGCTGGCCGGTGCGGGCATTGGGCTGAAGAACAACGGGAAACCGCTGTCGGCGGCGCTCAAGCGCTTTGACCCGACGGCGCGCTACCTGCAACAGATCGCCTCACAGCTCGAAATTCGCCACGCCAACATCGCCCACTCGATTCACAACTTCCGGCTGCTGGTGGAAGCGGTGGGCGGCAAGGACAAACAGCTGGCGGAGTTCGTCGATTCATCCAACGCGGTGTTCAAGACCTTCGCGGAAGAGGAACGCAGCGTGCAGAGCACGCTGCACCTCCTGCCCGGCGCGCTGCGAAAGACCAAACAGGGCTTGGGCAAGCTCGCCACCGCCGCGCGCGTACTCGGCCCCACGCTCAAAGAGCTGCAGCCGTTCGCGCGCTCACTCGCCTCAGGCGAGGAAGCCTCGCGGGCGCTCTTTGAACAGACCACGCCGGTCTTCAAGAACCAGGTCAGGCCGTTCGCGCGCCAGATCCTGCCCGTCGTCAATGAGCTGGCGCCCAGCACCAAGGAACTGAGCGCGGCGTTCCCGAAGCTGGCGAGCAGCTTCTCGGTGCTGAACGAACTCTTCAACGAGTTCGCCTACAACCCCGGCTCCAGCAAGGGCGGGTTCCTTTTCTACCTGGCTTGGGCCAACCACGACTTCAACAGCTCGATAAGCGCCTCGGATGCGCACGGCCCGCTCGGCCATGTCCTGGCGTACTTCAACTGCAACGTCGTGCCGATCCTGAAAGGGGCCGGCGAAGTCAACCCCACGGTCAGGTTGCTGCTCGGCCTGCTGAACCCGCCGACCGGGGCGGCGTGTGCCGCGGGCGCGGGTGCGAAAGTGGCGAGCGCGAGGGGCAGCGCCGCGAGCGCGACCGGCCTGCTCGGAGGACTGGGCGGCAATGTGTTCGGCCAGCAGGGCCATGGCGCGCCGGCACCGGCGAGCAGCACCGGGAGGGGTGGCTGAGCGATGCAGAAGCGCGCACCCACGCTGGGCAACATCTTTGTGATCGTGCTGTTCGCACTGAGCTGCTTCGGCCTGTTGCTGTACCTGTGGGAGTCCTTTGGCGGTTCGCTCCCGCTCAAGCCGAAGGGCTACCGCATGACCGTGGCCTTCCCGCATACGCTTGCGCTCGCCGAACAGTCGGACGTGCGCATCTCAGGCGTCAATGTCGGTCACGTGATCACGCTGAAGCTCGGCAAGGACGGCCGCACCCATGCCACGCTCGAACTCTCGAGCCAGTACGCGCCGGTGCGCTCGGACATGCACGCGATCGCGCGCCAGAAGACGCTGCTGGGGGAGACCTACGTGCAGCTGATCCCCGAGTCAAGGACCGCGCCGTTCTTGGCAGACGGGGGCCAGCTGCCCGACAGCCAGGTCGAACCGTCGGTGACGCTCGACGGTGTCCTGTCTGCGCTCGACGCAAAGACTCGCCGCGCCTTCCAGGTGTGGCAGCAGTCCGTGGCGGAAGGGATCAACGGGCACGGGGAAGAAATCAATGCCGACTTCGCCACGCTCGACCCGTTCGTCGAACACGCCAACCGGCTGGTGGGCATCCTCGCCTCCCAGGAAGGGGCGGTGACCGCGGTCGTGCACAACACCGGCGTGGTCTTCAACGCGCTGGCCAGCCGCGACCATCAGCTCGAAGGGCTGATCTCGAGCAGCGAGCGCACCTTCCACGCGGCCTCCGAAGAGAGCCAGGCGTGGGCCGATGCCTTCCGCGCGTTCCCGGCCTTTGAGAAGGGCTCGCGCGTCGCCCTGAAAGAACTCGACAGCTTTGCCAACGACGCCAACCCGTGGCTCGACCAGTTCCGTGCGTCCGAGATACAGCTCGCGGGGCTGACGGCGCAAGCGAAGACATTTGCGCCCGCCTTCGACAGCTTCCTGACCGGCTTGGGGCCGCTGACGAAGGCAGCGAAGGCAGGCCTGCCAGATGTCTCAAAGACGCTCGGGCTGACCGTCCCGCTGCTTGAAAACTTCAGGCCGGTGCTGCACAACTTCGATCCATTCCTGCAGTACGCGGGCGAATACGTGCCCGAGGTGCAGGCCTTCTTCGCCAACTTCACAGCTGCCACCGAGGCCCACGACACCAACTCCAACGACGCGACGGGACCACAGGAGCACTACCTGCGCACGATGCAGGCGCTCGCCCCGCAGGGCCTGGCGGTCTACTCCAAACGAATCGGCACCGACCGTGCGAACCCGTACTTCAAGCCCGGTGCCTTCAGCGGCCTGGGCAGCGGGCTGCCGGTGTTCAGCAGCTCCTCCTGCGCGAGCTCGGCGCCGTCGGTGAGCGGGCCGCCCAACGCGACCGTGTCGCAGCCCATCATCGAACAGCTGATCGAACTGCACATCGCGAATGCGCCGGAAAGCCCCAACACGGTCCCGGCTCCTGCCTGCCTGCAGCAGAGTCCCTTCACTTTCAACGGGCAGTCAAGCCAGTTCCCGCACGTGGTGTACTCGGCCTCCACCCCAGGGAAATGATGAGCGACGAGTTCGAGTATCACTCCCAAGAGCTGGACCTCACGGGCGACCCGGAGGATGGCAACTGGTCGATTCGCTGCACCGACGTCGTCAAGCGTCTCGGCGGCATACCGGTATTGAACGGTCTGACCATCGCCATCCCCGATCAGACGATCACCGTCGTGCTGGGCCCGTCGGGCACCGGCAAGAGCGTGCTCATCAAGCACCTGATCGGGCTGATGTTCCCGGACTCGGGCGAAATCCTCGTAAAGGGCCAGTCGGTTCCCAACTTGACTATGCCCAAGCTGCTGGAACTGCGCCGCAAGATCGGGGTGCTGTTCCAGGACGGCGCCCTGTTCGGGTCGATGAACGTGTTCGACAACGTCGCCTTCCCGCTGCGCCAGCACACGGACTTCTCCGAGGCGAAGATCGCAAAAACCGTCTCCCAGCGCCTGACGGACGTGGGACTGGCCGACGCGATGGACGATCTGCCCAACCAGCTCTCCGGCGGGATGCGCAAGCGCGCCGGGTTCGCCCGCGCGCTGGTGATGGAGCCCGAGATCGTGATCTTCGACGAGCCCGACTCGGGCCTCGATCCAGTGCGCACGGCGCTGCTGTGCGAACTGATCCAGGAGATGCACACCATCTACGGGGGGACGTACATCGTCGTGACCCACAACATCGCCTCGGCGAGGCAGATTGGCGAGTATCTCGCGCTGTTGTGGAGGGGCAGGATCGTGGAGGCGGGCGACGCCGAGCGAATGTTCTCCTCGGACAACGCCTTCGTCAGGCAGTTCCTCAGCGGCTCTGCCGAGGGCCCGCTGACGATGGACTGAGAGGGTGTTTCAGTAGCTGAACGCGAGCGTGTGCCCGCCAGGATCACGCAGGGCGAGCCGTCCGTCCTCGTCGCGCGCTGCTCTGGTGCCCGGCCGCGCATCCGCGATTGCGCGCTCGATCGCGTTCACCGAGCCGGCGTCGCTCAACTCGAATTCGACCTGTCGCAGGCCGGGAGCGGTGTTCGGGGCCGGTTGCCCGCCCTGGCTCTGCCACGAGTTCAGTCCGATGTGGTGGTGGTAGCCACCGGCGGACAAAAAGGCGGCCGAGGGGATTTGTGCTTGCTGCTCGAAGCCGAGGGCGTCGCGGTAGAAGGCATTCGCGCGGGGCACGTCCGCCACCTTCAGGTGCACGTGTCCGATGCCCGTGCCAGCTGCGATCAGCGGCACCGGCCCACCTTGGTCCTGAGCCAGCAGGTCCTCTAGGTGCAGCGGCAGCGAGACCATCTTCACGCCGTGCCCACCGGCCTCCCGCTCCCACTGCGCGCGCGGGCGGTCGGCGTAGATCTCGATCCCGAGCCCGTCGGGATCGCTGAGGTAGAGAGCCTCGGAGACCCCGTGATCGGCGGCGCCCTCCATTGGCCAGCGCTGGCCAACGATCCGCCGCACGCTGGCGGCGAGCGCGGCGCGCGAAGGATGCAACCAGGCGACGTGAAACAGACCGGTGCTGTTCGGCGAAAGGGGTGTGGGTGCCTCGATCTTGCTGAGCAGGAGCGCCGGGTGCTCGGGATCTGCACCGAGCGTCGCCCTGTCCGCCTCGCCCGCGATCAGCCCCAGCCCGAGCACGCGCTCATAAAAGTCCGCGCTGCGCGGCAGGTCGCTCACCGCGAGCTCCACGGAGCCGATGCGCAGGGCCGGGTCGATCGCAGCCACTCCTAAAGGGTAGTCTCCGGCGCATGAACTTCCGCAAGCTCGGCTCCAGCGACATCGAGGTCTCCGAGGTCAGCCTCGGCTCGTGGCTGACCTATTCTGGCGGGGTCGAGCGCGAACAGGCCGAGGCATGCGTGAAGGCGGCGTTCGACGCGGGGATCAACTTCATCGACACCGCCAACGTCTACGGCCGCGGTGCTTCGGAGACGTTGCTCGGAGAGGTGCTGACCGGGTACGAGCGCTCCGATTACGTGCTCGCGACGAAGGTGTACTTCGAAATGTCGCCCATCGACCGCGGGCTGTCGGCGGAGCAGGTCCACAAGCAGATCGACGCCTCGCTGCAGCGCCTTCAGACCGACTATGTGGACCTGTATCAGTGCCACCGCTACGACGAGAAGACGCCTTTGGAGGAGACGATGGGTGCGCTCACCGAAGTCGTGCAGGCGGGCAAGGCGCGGCACATCGGCTTCAGCGAGTGGCCCGTGGAGAAGATCGAGGAGTCGCTCGCGCGGGTGGGTGGGTCCCAATCCAAAGAGCGGTTCATCTCCAGCCAGCCGCAGTACTCGATGCTGTGGCGATCCCCCGAGAAGGAGGTGATCCCGCTGTGCGAAGCAGAGGGGATTTCCCAGATCGTCTGGTCCCCGCTCGGGCAGGGCGTGCTGACGGGCAAGTACCTGCCGGGCACTCAGCCGCCGGCCGGTTCACGCGCGGCGAGTGACAGCATGAACACCTTCATCGGCCAGCTGATGGATGACCGGGTGCTGACGGCCGTGCAGCGCCTTTTGCCTGTTGCAGAGCAGGCTGAGCTTACGATGCCCCAGATGGCGCTCGCCTGGGTGCTGCGCCAGCCGAACGTCGCCTCAGCGATCGTGGGGGCCAGCCGCCCGGAGCAGGTACACGCCAACGCTTCCGCCTCCGGCGTGACGCTCAGCGCTGACACCCTCGCCGCTATCGACGAGGCGCTCGGCGACGTCGTCGTGCGCTGAGTACGCCACTGCGTCTCCCATTTTGGCGGTTTTCAGAGCCGTTCTGAGCCTCGAAGAGGCTTGACATCAGATGATGCCCACCCTGTTCAAAGCCCAGAATGGCCTGGAAATTCAGCAGACTGCGCCTGCGCTGGCGGACTGACCGAATACGCTGGCGCGATGGCCAAGAGATCCAGCGACAATCCCGAGGGATCCGGGCAGCGTCCCTACAAACTCCTCGCCCGCGCAGAGTCCCAGCAACGCACTCGCGACGCGTTGCTGGACGCCGCAAACGAGGAGTTCTTCAAAGACGGATCCCCGCGGGCGTCGCTGGAGACGGTGGCGGCGAAGGCGGGCGTCACCAAGCAAACATTGCTGCGCCACTTCGGCTCCAAGGACGGGCTGATCGAGGCCGCCATACGCCGCATGAGCGAGATCGTTCGCAAGGAACGCGCCAAGGCGCCAATCGGAGATGTGCCGGGGGCAGTGCGCAACCTGATGGTTCACTACGAGCGCTATGGAGACCTGACGGTGCGGTTGCTGGGCGAGGGCCATTGGTTCTATCTGGTCCGCAAGGCGACCGATCAAGGCCTGAATGTTCATCAGGAGTGGGTCGAGCGGACATTTGAGCCTCAGCTTCAGAGCCTGGGCGACGATCAGGCGCGCAAGCTGCGGATGGCTCAGCTGGTCGCTGTCTGCGACGTGTACGTGTGGAAGGTGCTGCGCCGCGACATGCAGCTCGATCTGCCCGAAGCCGAAGTTGCCCTGATCGAGCTCATCGAGGGTCTCTTTGCAGGGGAGCAGTGAAGGTTCCCGGCATGCAGCCCTAGCCGTAAAGCACCGAACGGAGGCGAAGCGGAGAATGGGGCGATGGGACAGTTCGAGCTGGTCTTGTTCGACATCGACGGGACGCTGATCGACACTGCAGGGGCGGGTGCGCGCAGCTGGACGTGGGCGTTCGAGCACGCGTTGCAGCGCCCGGGGGTGGACATCGGCAAGTACTCGAAGTGCCGGCATGACCGATCCGGTTGTGGCGAGGAAGACGTTCAGCGAAGTGATGGGCCGCGAGCCAAAGGGTGAGGAGATTGCGCAGTTGATGGCGGCCTACCTGTCAGTGCTGCCCGACTACGTCGCCGCGTCGGAGGGCTACCGCGTCCTTCCGGGAGTGCAGGAGCTGCTGCCCCGTCTGCACGATTCCGGTGTGCTCCTCGGGTTGACCACGGGTGCGCTGGAGGCAGGCGCGCACGCCAAGCTCGGGAGGGCCAAGCTCAACCACTACTTTTTGGCCGGCGGCTATGGCTCGGACTCGGATGACCGTGTGGAGCTCACCAGGATCGCGGTGAAGCGCGGGGAGCGTCTGCTTGGCAGGCCGCTCGACGGGCGGCGGGTGGCGGTGGTGGGTGATACCCCGCTCGATATCTCCGCTGCCCAGGGCGCGGGTGTGGTGTCAGTGGGGGTGGCGAGCGGGAAATACGACCTCGATGAACTGCGCGCGGCAAACCCGGATTACGCGCTGAGCTCGCTGGCCGGGCCTTTCCCGGGCCTCGATAACTGACCCGTCGTCCCTCAGCGCGGCTGCACGACGAGCGTCTGAAAGGCCCGGCCGACCGGGCCAGTCGTGTCGTGCAGCACACTTTCGGCGAGGCCCGTGCCTGAGCCGTGCAGCAGCGTGCGCGCGTCGAGGCCGATCCACTCGCCTTGTGGCTGGCGCCACAGGTGGATCGAGAGGTCGGCGTTGATGAACAGGTACTCCTCGAACGGCAGCTCCGCGCTGACGCCGTTGCCGAAGTCCGCGGTGGCGAGGAGGCGGATCAGTGGCGTCGCCGGCTCGTCCGGCAGCAGCGGGTGGCGCAGGCGCATCCACACTCGGCCCGGACCCTGATCCCAGGGGTCGGTGAGCCAGCTCATCTCCATGCCCGTCGTCGCGAGGCCTGCTCCGGCGTCTGCGTCCAGCGAGAAGCTCACCGTCTTGCCGTGCTCTGGTCCCGGCAGCGCCTGCGCTGGCGCGGGGCCACTGCTCGGCAGGCCCGCGGGGACCGGCTGGAGGCGCAGCGCGCCCGCGCGGCAGATCAGCTCCTCGCCGGCGCTCAGCTCGGCTTGAAGCTCCTGCACGCGGCGTCCCTTGCGCACGATCTTCGTATGCAGCTGCAGCGGCGCGAACGGGATCGGGCTCAGGAACTCGAAGGGCAGTCGCGCGATCGGCAGCTCTGAGCCGGGCTCCATCCGCTCGAATGCGCGTGCGATCAGCGCCGCCGGCGCGCCGCCGTGGAGCGCTTGCGGATCCCACGGGCCGCGCGCGTGCTCGCTCGGCGTAAAGCTCCCGTCCGCGGACGGGGTAAAGATGCTGTCGCTCACGCCGGCAGGGCGGCTACAAACTTGGCGAGCTTGTCCGGGTTGCGCAGCGGGGCGCCGTGGCCGAAGCAGGCAAGCGCTGGTTTCAGTTCCGCCAGCCTGCGCGCTGAGTCGCGGTTGCGGGCGGGGTCGGGGGTCAACATGTCAGGGGGTGTGTGCAGGCCGGGGACGCCGGTTAGGAAGTGGATGTTGACGAGCACGTCGCCGGCGATCAGCACGCGGTCGGATTCGCGCCAGAAGGACACGTGCCCGGTGGAGTGCCCAGGGGTCTCCAGCACCGTAAATCCGGCCACCTCATCCCCCTCGTGCAGCGCCCGCGCCACGGGATGCGGCGGGCCCACCCAGAAGTGACGCTGAACGAACGTTGCCCACACCGGTGGATTCGAGTTCGCCACGCCGCCTGGAGTCTCGATCGCGGGGACGTCGCCCTGACCGCACCACAACGGAATGCCGAGCTTCTCGCAGATCGCATGGCTCGAGCCTTGGTGATCGGGATGGGCGTGGGTGAGCGCGTGCGCGCTGAGCGTGCGTCCGGCGATCTGGCGCATGATCCGTTTCTCGGCCAGGCACGTGGCGGCATCGATCAGGACGTCGCCGATCAGATAAACGTTGATCACGTTCGGCGGCCAGCCCTTCAATTGGTAGACGCCCTCGGCCAGCTGCTTCACGTGGCGGAGCCTATCCGCTGCGCTGCTCCCAAGAAAAGCCGCGCACAGCAAAGTACAGCCCGAAGACGCCCCAGAGCGCGATCACGGCGAGCGCATCGAGTTGGTTGCCGAGCCCTGAACCGGTGATGAACGCTCCATACAGTCCGTCGATCAGCGGCTTGAGCGGTAGCGCTTCGGCGATCTGGCGCAGGAAGCCTGGCGCACTGTGTGAGTCGAAGACGTAGAAGGAGATGAAGACGACCGGCAGGAAGACGGCGTTCACATAGGCAGCCGTGGACTCGAAGTTGGGGATGGCGTGCGCGAAGGCGACGCCGAGCGCGGCGAGGCTGACCACGCCTATGAGTACGAAGACGATGAGCTCCGCCCAATCGCGCGGCCAGCCGATGCCGAAGATGAGCTTGCCGGCGAGCACCACGATGCCGATCTGCAGTGTCGTGTTGGTGAGGGCGTTGGCGGCGACGCCGCCGAAGTAGGAGAGGCCCGGCAACGGTGTGCCGCGGATGCGCTTGAGGATGCCACGCTCGCGCAGGAAGACGATGTTGTAGGCGAGCGCCGTGAACGTCGTCGACATCACGCTCATCGCGGCGATCGCTGGGATCAGGCGGTTGAGCTGGTGCTGGTTGCCGTGGAGAATCGCGCCGGCGCCGGTGAGGAACAGCAGCGGCAGCAGGAAGTTGAAGAACGCCGCGCTCGGGTTGCGCCAGAACATCTTTCGCTCCAAGCGATACTGGCGCCAGGTCAAAGCCAATGCGTCAGGCATCGGCCGTCAGCTCCAGGTAGACGTCCTCCAGCGTTGGGCGTGCCACCGACAGCTCGTGCAGGCGCTCGCCGCGCGCCAGCGCGGCCGTGGTGAGCTCGTTCAGCAGGCTCGTCGGGTCGCTGGTTTGCAGTTCTATGGATTGACCGGATCCATCGCGATAGGTAACGCGGTACTGAGCGTGTGGGTGGGCTCCGGGTGGGTGGGTGGGTGGGTTGGGTCTCAATTCCCGCGGTGGGCCGACCGCGAGCACACGACCGTCCTTGAGGATCGCCACGCGGTCCGCGAGCGCCTGAGCCTCGTCCAAATAGTGGGTGGTCAGCAGAATCGTCTTCCCCAGCGCCCGCAGGTTGCGGACCGTCTCCCAAGCCGCGTGGCGCGCGGCGGGGTCGAACCCGGTCGTGGGCTCGTCGAGGAAGATCAGCTCTGGGTCGCCGATGAGCGCGAGCGCGAAGTCCAGCCGCCGTAGCTGTCCTCCCGAGAGCGTTCGGCTGCGCGCATCTGCCTTCTCTTTCAAGCCGGAGACCTGCAATACCTCTTCGACGTCTCGCGGGTGGGGGTAGAAGCTCGCCCAGTGGCGCAGCGCCTCGCGTGGGGTCACGTGGTTGTAGATGCCGCCACTTTGCAGAACGATCCCGATCCGCTGTCTCAGTGCCCGGCTGCGCCTGCCCGGGTCCTGCCCCAGCACCGAGACTTCGCCACCGCTGCGCGCCCGGTACCCCTCGAGGATCTCGACCGTCGTCGTCTTGCCCGCGCCGTTTGGCCCCAGCAGGCCGAACACCTCGCCGCGTGCCACGGTGATGTCGATCCCACGCACCGCCTCGCGCTCGCCATAGCGCTTGCAGAGGCCCCGCACCTCGATCGCGGGGGACGCGTCGGTTACCAGTGCACGCCCCTCGTGAGGGTCGCCATCGCGATCTGCTCGAAGGAGGCTCGCTCCTCGGTGTCGCTGTGCCCCTTGGAGGCGGCGGAATCGGGGAACACGCGATAGGCGAGGTGCAGCAGCTGATCGACCGCCCGCGGCGCGAGCGTGTAGGCGACCTCCCCGAACGTCCCCAGGCGGGTGCCCATGTGCTTCGGCCGCGTGCGCAGCGCTTCGCAGATCATCTCGCCCGCCTCCTCCGGGGTGATCGCGGGGAAAGCGTCATACATCTTCGTCGGGGCGATCATCGGCGTCCTCACCAGCGGCATGTGGATCGTCGTGAACGTCACCCCGTCGCCGATCACCTCGCTGGAGACCACCCTGGTAAACGCGTCGAGCGCTGCCTTCGATGCGACATACGCGGAAAAGCGCGGCGGATTTGTCTGCACACCGATCGAGGAGATATTCACAATGTGCCCGTTGCCGCGCTCGCGCATGTGACCCATCAGCCCGATGATCAACTTCACCGCGCCGAAGTAGTTCAGCTGCATCGTCCGTTCGAAGTCGTGGAAGCGGTCGTAGCTCAGCGCGATCGAGCGGCGGATCGAACGCCCCGCGTTGTTCACCAGCATGTCCACGTTCCTGTGATCCGCGAGCACGCGCTCGACCAGCCGGTCGACGGACTCCATGTCCGACAGGTCCGCCGCGTACACATACGCCGTGCCGCCCCCCGCGACGATCTCGGCGCGCAGCTCCTCCAGCTTCTCCACGTTCCTGGCGACCAGCAGCGGCACCCCGCCCGCGGCCGCGACTTTCAGCGCCGCCGCCCAGCCGATCCCCGACGACGCCCCCGTGATCAGCACGTGCTTGCCGGTTAGCGCCTCCTGCAACGAGCGTGCATTCAGGCCACTGTCCATCTCCCGCTCCCAGTAGTCCCACAGCCGCGGCGCGTAGTCGTGCAGTGCAGGCGGGCTCTCCAGCGCCGAGCCCTTCAGTGCCCGGGCCGCTTCGCGCGTATCGAACTCGGGCACCAGCTCCATGTGCTCGATCACCTCGCTGGGGATGCCCAGCTCGCGCAGGGTGAGGCTACGGGCCTGGCGCAGTGGTGGCAGCGCCAGCGCCAGCTTCAGCGGCCAGGCCGGCACCACATTCCTCAGTCGTTTGTCGATGCTCATCGCCACCTTCGGCGCGTGCGCGGCGGCCGCGAACTCGTTGTACAGCTCGTCCACTTTCTGCCCCTTGGGGTCCGTCAGGTGAAAGGCCCTGCCGTCGAGGTCGGGCTCGTGCGCGATGTGGTCCAGCGCCCCCGCGACCCAGTCGACCGGCACGACGTTTGTCTTGCCCATGTCCAGGCCCACGAGCGGCAGCCACTCTGGGATCAGTTTCCGCGTCCGCTGGATCGCCTTGAAGAAGTAGTACGGGCCGTCGACCTTGTCCATCTCACCCGTCTGCGAATCCCCCACCACGACCCCCGGGCGGTACACCCGCCAGGGCACGTATGGCTGCTCGCGCACGATCCGCTCGGACTCGAACTTGGTCCTGTGGTAGGGCGAGGGCAGCTTCTGGCCCTCGTCGAAGGAGTCCTCCTCGAACCGTCCCGAGTACTCGCCTGCCACGGCAATCGAGGAGACGTGGTGCAGGCACTTGCACTCCAGCGCCCGCGCCAGCTCGACCGCGTGTGTCGTACCGCCCACGTTGACGGCCGTGTTCTGCTCCGCCGGCGCGGTCATGTCGTAGACCGCGGCCAGGTGGAAGAAGTGCTCGATCTTGCCCCGCAGCTCCAGTGCTTGCTCACCCTCGACCCCCAGCAATGGTCTGCGCAGGTCCCCGATCACCGGCTGCACGCGCTTGCCAGCGCTTGCTCCCGTCACCGCCCGCCAGCGCTCGATCAGGTCGTCCAGCCTGCCGGTCGAGCCTGCGCGCACGAGCACATACACCTTGCCCTGACGCTGGTCCAGCAGCCGCTCGACCAAGCGCCGTCCGATGAAGCCGGTTGCTCCTGTGACGAAATACGCCATTGCTCAGGTGAGGATAACCCTATGCCCCTGTCCCGGCGCCCCCGCGGCCCTCGCCTGCCGCAAAGCGCGCGGCGCCGCGCGCGCCGTCCTCGAACACCTCGGGCCCGGCGTGTGCCTCCAGGGCGAGCCCCTCGGCGAGCGTCATCCCCAGTCCCTCGATCGCCGCGCGCCGGTCGGCGAGCATCGTCCTCTGCGGGAACCGCGCGAGCCCCTCGGCGAGCGCCAGTGCGCGCTCGAGGTGGGCGCCGGGCGGGACGACCTCCGTGAGCAGTCCCATGCTCAGTGCCTTCTGCGCATCGATCATGCGCCCCGTCAAGATCAGATCCAGCGCGCGTCCCAGGCCCACGATGCGCGGCAATCGCTGGGTGCCGCCATCGATCAGGGGCACGCCCCAGCGGCGCTCGGGGTAGCCCAGCGTCGAGCCCTCGGTGGCGATCCGCAGGTCACACCACAATGCGAGCTCCAGACCGCCCGCCAGGCAGAACCCAGATATCGCGGCGATCGTAGGCTTCGACGGCGTAAGGCGGGTAAACCCCATCGGCCCCTCCGCTGAGGTCAGCCTGCCCGCCATTGTCTCCGTGGCCTTCAGGTCGGCGCCGGCGCAGAACGACACCCCGCCCGCGCCGGTGAGCACCAGCACGCGCGCGTCATCGTCTGACTCGAACCGTAGGTACGCCTCGTGCAGCTTCGCGGCCGTCTCGCCATCCACCGCGTTGCGCCGGTGCTGGCGATCGATGCTCACCACCGCCGCCGCGCCCTCGCGCTCGTAGCGGACGGCTTCCGGCTCGCTCACCAGCCGCCGCGCCGCACGGCGCTGCCGAGCGCTGCCTTCGCGGCCTTGTTCGCTTCCTTGCGCTTCTCCAGCTTGCGCTGAAGCATGCTCATCACGAACACGAACGTGGGGAAAAAGATGATCAGGATGAAGCCGGCGTCCGTCACCACCTTGTCGTTCGTCGCACCGTAGAGCCCGCGGCCGTCGTTTTCGGCCAGCGCCTGAGGCGCCAGTGCCAGCAGGAGCAGCACGGATGAGGTGAAGGTGGCCAGCAGGCGGCGCATCGCGGGGTGGATGCTACCTGAGCACGCGGGCCCTCTCGGCCCGGCGCCTACTATCAGCAACCGATGGCCGTACTGATCGCATCCGACCTGCACAAGGACATGGCCGGGCAGCCGCTGCTGCGCGGTGTGTCGTTCAAGCTGGAGCGCCGTGAACGGATGACGATCGCGGGGCGCAACGGCGCGGGCAAGACGACGCTGCTGCGGATGCTCGCGGGGGAGACGGGGATCGACCGGGGCGAGCTGAGTGTGGCCAAGGGGGTGCGGATCGCGCTGCACGACCAGCGCCCACCACGCGAGCGGGCGCTGCCACTGCGCGATTATGTGCTCTCCGGCTGCAAGGATGAGTTGCAGATCGAGGCAGAGCTGGTGAAGCTCGAGGGGGAGATGGCCGGTGGGGCGGCCGGTGAGGCGCTGCTCGACCGCTACAGCCGCGCGCAGGCACGGCTGGAGGCACGCGGCGGCTATCTGTGGCGCGACCGCGCGACCACCATGGCGCGAGGGTTGGGATTCGCCGGGGGGGATCTCGACCGGGAGCTGAGCAGCTTCTCCGGCGGTCAGCTCACGCGCGCGTCGCTAGCTCGCGCGCTTGCCACCGGAGCGGACGTGCTGCTGCTGGACGAGCCCACCAACCATCTCGACATCGAGTCACTGGAGTGGCTCGAGCAGACCCTCGTCTCACTCGACGCGGCGGTCGTGCTGGTCGCACACGACCGCTGGTTCCTCGAGGCGGTCGGCACATCGGTGCTGGAGCTAGAGGCCGGCCGTTCGCGTTTCTTTGCCGGAACCTGGCATCAGTGGCGCCGTGAGCAGGCCGCGCGCGAAATCGCGCTCGGCAAGGCGATCGACAAGCAGGAGGCGGAGATCGAGCGGATGGAGCGCTTCATCGAGCGCTTCCGTGCCAAGGCGACCAAGGCCAAACAGGCGCAGTCGCGCGTGAAGGCGCTGAGCAAGATCGAGCGCATCGAGCGTGACCCGCGGGATGGCAAGGGGCTCGAGTTCGCCTTCAAGGTGCCGGAGCGCTCGGGCAAGGTGATCTTCGAGTTGCTCGATGGTCACCTCGAGGTGGGTAAGCCTGCCGATAACCCTGCTCGAGCACGCCGAGATCTGGCTCGAGCGCGGCGAGCACGTCTCTCTCGTGGGGCCCAACGGGGCGGGCAAGACGACGCTGATCGAGACCCTCGCCGGCCGGCGTGAGCTCGCGGCGGGGAAGCTCAGCACAGGCCACAACGTGAACGTCGGCTACCTCTCCCAGCACGCCGATGAGCTCGGTGCTGGCGGCGATCGGAGCCAGAGCGTGGTGCAGGCCACCCAGCGCGACACCGGCTTGAACCAGGGCAAAGCGCGTGCCCTGCTCGGGCGCTTCCTGTTCTCCGGCGAGGATGCGGACAAGCCGCTGGAGGGTCTCTCCGGCGGTGAGCGCCGGCGCCTGTCGCTGGCGGTGCTGGTCAATTCCGCCGCGAATGTGCTGATCCTCGACGAGCCCACCAACCACCTCGACATCGAGAGCCGCGAGGCGCTCGAGGACGCGCTGCGCTCCTTCGCAGGAGCGATCCTGCTCGTCTCCCACGATCGCGCGCTGCTCGACGCGGTGGGCACGCGAACCGTCGCCATCGAGAATCGCTCACTGCACAGCTACACCGGGGGCTGGCCCGAGTACGTGCGGGTCCGCGACGAGCGCCGCGCCGGCGGCGAGGGGCCGCCGCGCGCCAGTCGCGAGGCGGCCGGTTCTGGACACGGCAGAGCCGAGCGAGAACGGACCGGCGAAGGTCAAGCAGGTCAAGCCCAAGCCGAAGGGACCGTCGAAGAATGCTCTGAGCGAGCAGCAGCAGGCCGAGCGCATGGTCGAGGATGCAGAGGCCGCGATGCGTGCGCTAGAGGACGAGCTGGCCGATCCGGCGGCGTGGGCCACCCAATACGAGTCGGCCAAGTCCCGTGCGCGTCACACAGCCGCCCGGAGGGCCGTGGAGGAGGCATATACACGTTTGGAGGCGCTCCCCGACTGACCTAAACTGCTCGTATGGACCGCCTGAAGAGGATGCGCAACATAGCCATCGTGGCGCTGATCGCCGCCGCGGTGTACTTCCTCCCGTCAGGCGGACGCGCCGCGAGCACGTTCGAAGCGCTGCTCTACGTCGGGTTCGCCGTAGCGATCGGTTACCTCGGGCTGCGTTTCTACCGCGAAGGTCGCATCGCCCTGCACGGCCTGGGCGATCGCCACCGGGGGCTGTTGTACGGCGGTCTCGCGGGGGTGGTGTTCGTATACGCCGCTCGCGCGCGCATGTGGCAGACGGGCCTCGGCGAGCTCGTCTGGTTCGCGCTTACCGGCCTCGCCGTATACGCGCTGCTCGAGGTCTATCGTCACTGGCGCGCCTATTGAGCCTCGCTGAGCAACGCCGAAGCCTGCCGGAGGAGCCCGGTGTCTACCTCTTCCGCGATGAGAAAGGCCGCGTGATCTATGTGGGCAAGGCGAAGTCGATCCGCAAACGGGTGGCGTCGCACTTCTCCAAGGCACAGGTTCGGAGCAGCCCGGGTCACGCGGAGATGGTGGCGAGCGTCGAGAGCCTCGAATGCGTGGTCGTCGCCTCCGAGGCGGAGGCGCTGCTGGCTGAGCAGAACTTCATCAAGCAGTACCGGCCGCGCTTCAACATCCGCCTGCGCGACGACAAGTCCTACCCGTTCATCGCGATCTCGCTCGACGAGGACTACCCGCGCGTGTACTTCACGCGTGAGCGTCACCGGCCGGGCAGGGCCTACTTCGGCCCATACTCGAACGCCAAGCGCGTGCGCAGCACGCTGGAGGTGCTGGCGAAGGTGTTCATGTTCCGCTCCTGCACAGGGCCGGAGCCGGGGCGGCGCAGCGGCAGCCCGTGCCTCGACTACTACATAAAGCGCTGCGAGGCGCCGTGCGTCGGGTATGTCTCCAAGGAGGACTACCGCGCGAGCATCGACGGCGTGGCTCGGCTTTCTCTCGGGACGTTTCAAGAGCATCGAGCGCGACCTCGAAGAGCGGATGCACGCGGCGGCCGCGGCCGAGGAGTTCGAGCAGGCGACCGTCGAGCGCAACCGGCTGCGCGCGGTGCACTCGCTGCTGGAGCGCCGGCGCGTCGCGAACGAGGCCGTTGGCACGTTCGATGCCATCGCCGTGGCGATCGACGGGCGCGAGGCCAACGCGCAGGTCTTCCAGGTGCGCGACGGCGTGCTGTCGGACCGCCAGTCCTTCTACCTGGCGAACGAGACCGAGCGCGACGAGGCGGAGGTCGCGGAGGAGTTCATGCTGCAGTACTACGCCGGGCATTCCTCGATCCCGGCGCTGCTCGTCGTGCAGCGCGCGCTCGGCGAGCGCCCGGCGCTGGCGGACGCCCTGGCGAGCCGGCGCGGCGGGCCGGTGGAGCTGCGCGCGGCCGAGCGCGGCGAGAAGCGCCGGATCCTCGAGCTGGCAGAGCGCAACGCCAGCCTCGCGCTCGATCAAGAGCGGCTGCGCTCCGAGCGCCGGCGCCAGAGCCGCGTCGAGGCCGTGGAAGGACTGCAGCGGGCGCTGGGGCTCGACGTGCCGCCGATTCGTATCGAGTGCTTCGACATCTCCAACCTCGGTGGCACCCACACGGTCGCCTCGATGGTCGTGTTCGAGGGCGGGGCGCCGAAGAAGTCTGACTACCGCCGCTTCAAGATCCGCACCCTCGCCGAGGGTGCCCCGGATGACTTCGCCGCAATGGCGGAGGTGCTCGACAGGCGCTACGCCCAATGGGAGCGCCAGGCCGACCTCTCCCCGCACGACCCCGCCTATGACGCGAGCTTCGCATCGCTGCCCAATGTCGTTGTGATCGACGGCGGCAAGGGGCAGCTCGCGGCCGGCCTGCGGCCGCTGCGAGGCTTTCGCGATCGCGGCGTGGCGGTCGTCTCGCTGGCCAAGCGCATCGAGGAGCTGTTCATCCCCGGACGCCGCGCGCCGCTGGTGCTCGATCACTCCACCCCCGAGCTGCAGCTGCTCCAGCGCGTGCGTGACGAGGCGCACCGTTTCGCGATCACGCACCATCGCTCGCGGCGCGACAAGGCGATGCGCAGCTCGCTGCTGGACGAGCTACCCGGTGTCGGCCCAGTGCGCAAGCGCGCGTTGCTCGCGCATTTCGGCTCGCCCGATGCGGTAGTGGCGGCCTCGCGCGAGGAGCTCCAGGCGGTGCCCGGCCTGCCCGCGAAGGTCGCGAGAGAGTTACACGGTGCTCTGCACCGCGCAGGCTGAGCACGGCAAAGTAACCACCCTCGTCCGTGGTTAGCGGCACAATGAAGACGATGGCCACGATCGAGTCACGCCTGAAGGACTTCGTCGTGATCACGGGCTTCTCCGGCGCCGGCAAGTCGACGGCGATGAACGTGTTCGAGGACGCGGGCTACTTCTGCGTCGATAACCTGCCGCCGGAGATGATCCGCTCGCTGGTGGAGCTGGTCGTCCACAAGGGCACAAAGGTTGAACGCGCCGCGATCGTCTCGGACGTTCGCGGCGGGGTGTACTTCGAGGGGCTCAAGGAGGTCGTCGACGACCTCGACGCGCTCGGGCTGACCCATAGCGTGCTGTTCCTGGAGGCGGGCGAGCAGGCGCTGGTGACGCGCTACAAGGAGACCCGCCGGCGCCACCCGCTGGCGCCTGACGGGAGCGTCGCGGCCGGCGTGGCCGCCGAGCGGGCGCTGCTCGAGCCGCTGCGCGGCCGTGCTGACCTCGTGATCGACACGACGGGCATGTCCGCGGCGATGCTGCGCGGAAAGATCGCCGACGAGTTCCTACCCCGCCAGACGGGCGGAAGGCTGGCGGTGACGTTTATGAGCTTCGGCTTCAAGCACGGACCCCCGCGCGAGGAGGATGTAGCGCTCGACGTGCGCTTCCTGCCAAATCCGCACTATGTGCCCGAGCTGCGCGAGCTGACCGGCAACGACGAGCGCGTGGTCGAGTACATCGCGCGTGACGGTCGGTTGGAGGAGCTGTACGAGCGATTGCATCCGCTGCTCGACTTCTTGCTGCCCCAGTATGTGGCGGAGGGTAAGGCGCACCTGGTGATTGCGATCGGGTGCACCGGCGGGCGCCATCGCTCAGTTGCGATCGCGCGCCACCTGGCCGAGCGCTATCGCGATCACGAGGACCTCGATGTGGCGGTCGCGCACCGCGACAGCGACAAGCGCTCACGCGAGTCCTGATCTGGAAAACGAGGCTCGCTGATAGCCTTCCAGGGGCACGCCGGGCGCTGGAGCGGTACTCCTGAGGCCCGGCATTGTTCATTTTTCGCTCATGGAGGCGTAAAGAATGCCGTTACGGGTGGGGATCAATGGATTCGGCCGCATCGGCCGGAACGTTTTCCGCGCTGCGCAGGCGCGCGGGGAGCACACAGGCCAGGAGATCGAGTGGGTGGCCGTCAATGATCTGACAGACGAGGCGACGCTGGCGCACCTGCTCTCCTACGACTCGATTCTCGGTCCATATCCGGGCACGGTAGGGCACCGCGAGGGCGCGCTCGAGGTCGATGGCAAGGAGATCAAGGTGCTTGCCGAGCGCGATCCGGCGGCGCTGCCGTGGAGTGAGCTCGGGGTCGACGTGGTGATCGAGTCGACCGGTCTGTTTACGGATCGCGCGAGCGCCTCCAAGCACCTTGCGCAAGGTGCCAAGAAGGTCATCATCTCCGCGCCTGCGACGGACCCGGACGCCACGGTCGTGCTCGGCGTGAATTTCGACGAGGCATACGACCGCGAGAATCACCAGATCGTCTCGAACGCCTCCTGCACGACCAACTGTTTGGCGCCGGTCGCCAAGGTGCTCAACGACACGGTCGGCATCAAGCACGGCCTGATGACGACGATCCACGCGTACACGGCCGATCAGCGCCTGCAGGACCTGCCGCACAAGGACCTGCGCCGAGCGCGCGCGGCGGCGATCAACCTGATCCCCGCCTCCACCGGGGCGGCAAAGGCGATCGGGCTCGTGATCCCCGAGCTGCAGGGCAAGCTGCACGGCTTTGCCGTGCGCGCGCCGGTGCCGGTCGGATCGGTCGTTGACCTGACGGTGGAGTGCGCGCGAGAGACGAGCGTCGAGGAGGTCAACGCGGCGCTGAAAGCGGCGGCGGAGAGTGGGCCGCTGGCGGGCATCATGCAGTACACCGAAGATCCGATCGTCTCGACCGACATAGTCAAGTCGCAGTACTCCTCGATCGTCGACTCGCTGCTGACGGCGGTCGTGGACTCGACGATGCTGAAGGTCGTCGCCTGGTACGACAACGAGTGGGGCTACTCGAACCGGGTTGTCGACCTCGTGCAGAAGGTGCTGTAGCTCCGATGAGGAGCATTGACGACCTGGAGGTTCGCGGCAAGCGGGTGCTCGTGAGGGTCGACTTCAACGTGCCAATGGACACACCCGCGGACGACGGGCCACTCGCGGGGGGCGTCCCGCTCGTGAGCGACGACACGCGGATTGCGGCGGCGCTTGCCACGATCGAAGAGCTGCGTGCGCGCGGCGCACGGTTGCTGCTCGTCTCCCATCTCGGCCGGCCGAAGGGCACGCGTGTGGCGGGGCTGTCGCTGGCGCCGGTGGCTGACCGCCTGCGCGAGCTGACGGGGGCGAAGGTGACGCTGGCCCCGGCGGTGGTGGGTGATGAGGTGACGGCGATGGCGGAGGAGTTGCGGGACGGGGACATATTGGTATTGGAGAACGTGCGCTTCGAGCCGGGGGAGACGAGCAACAATCCGGAGTTCGCACGGGCGCTGGCTGAGCTGGCGGACTCCTACGTGAACGATGCCTTCGGCGTGGCCCATCGTGCGCATGCGAGCACGGAGGGCATCACCCACCTGCTTCCGAGTGCCGCCGGACGACTGCTGGAACGGGAGGTCAAGACGCTCACGGGGATCCTCGAGCATCCGCAGCACCCGCTCGTGGCGATCGTGGGTGGCGCGAAGGTGGCGGACAAGGTCAAGGTGATCGAGCGCTTCCTGGAAGTGGCTGACGTGGTGATGATCGGCGGCGCGATGTGCTTCCCGTTCCTGTGCGCGCAGGGTCACGCGGTGGGCAACTCCCTGTGCGACGAGGAGGATGTGAAGCACGCGCGCAGCGCCCTCTCCAGCGCCAGCGACACGCACTCTCCGCAACCCGGCCGGGCACGCCTGCTGGTGCCCAACGACCTGGTGATCGGCGAGCGCTTCTCGGCGGACGCAGCCCACCGTGTGCTGGACGGGGTGGAGGTGCCGGAGGGCTGGATGGGCTTGGACATCGGCCCCAAGACGGCGGGGCGCTATGCGAGTGAGATCGCGAGTGCGGGAACGGTGTTCTGGAATGGACCGATGGGCGCGTTTGAGCTGGAGCCGTTCGCGACGGGAACCCGCTTGGTGGCTGAAGCAGTCGCGAAGGCCGAGGGCTTGACGGTGGTCGGTGGCGGCGACTCGGCCGCGGCGCTCGCGCGCTTCGGACTGGAGGACTCGGTCGATCATCTCTCCACGGGCGGTGGCGCGACACTCGAGCTCCTCGAGGGCCGGACGCTCCCCGGGGTGCAGGCGCTCGAAGGCGTGGGCGTGGCGTCGTGATTGCTACGGGCGCGGACTCCACACACCCGGCGCGCACGCCGCTGGTGGCGGGCAACTGGAAGATGTACAAGACCGAATCGCAGGCCGAGGAATACATCCAGGCGCTGCTGCCGCGCGTATCCTCGGTGGACGGCGTGGAGGTGGCGATCTGCGTGCCGTTCACGGACCTGCGGGCGATGGTCGACAGCGCCCGGGGCTCACGCGTGGAGGTGTATGCGCAGAATATGCACCAGGAGCTCGAGGGGCCCTACACGGGTGAGGTATCGGTGGCGATGCTGAGCGACGTGGGCGTGCAGGGAGTAGTGCTCGGGCACTCCGAGCGGCGGGAGCACTTCGGCGAGACCGACAAGGCGCTCGCGCTGAAGGTGCCTGCGGCGCTGAACGCGGGGCTGCGCCCGATCCTGTGCGTGGGAGAGACCGAGTCCGAGCGTGACAACGACGAGACCGACCGCAAGCTGCGCCAGCAGATCAAGGACGACCTGGTGAATGTGCCGAACGAGCGGCTGGCCGAGGTGGTGATCGCGTACGAGCCGATCTGGGCAATCGGCACCGGCAAGGTGGCTACTGCAGAGCAGGCGCAGGAGGCGATGGCGTTCATCCGGGCGCTCGTGGGCGACCGCGACGCTGAGGCGGCGGACGCAGTGCGGATCCTATATGGGGGGTCGGTGAAGCCCGAGAACGCAGCCGAGCTGCTCGGGCTTGCCGACGTGGATGGTGCGCTCGCCGGCGGCGCGAGCTTGGACGCCGAGTCGTTCGCGCTGATCGTGGCGGCCGCCAAGCGATGAGCCTGCCCGCCGGCCCGGGCAAGTTGCCAGTGGGATGCGTTTGCTTGGTGGTGCTCGACGGCTGGGGGCTGGCGCCAGCCGGGCCCGGTAACGCGGTGTCGCTAGCCACCACGCCGGTCTTCGATGAGCTGTGGGGTTCATATCCCCATACGACGCTGACCGCCTGCGGCCGCGCTGTGGGTTTGCCCGAGGGACAGATGGGCAACTCCGAGGTGGGACACCTCAACCTCGGCGCTGGCGCCGTCGTGCGTCAGGACCTCGTGCGCATCGACGACGCCGTGGCAGACGGTTCGCTCGCCGCCAACGAGGTGCTGGCGGCGGCGCTCGACGCTGAGCGCGTGCACCTGATCGGCCTCGTCTCCGACGGCGGCGTGCACTCCTCGCTGGCGCACCTGCTCGCGCTGATCGCGCTCGCTCGGGAACTGAATCCCCGCCCGCCCCGCGATCTCGTCGTGCACGCCTTCACCGACGGGCGTGACACGCTGCCGCACGCCGGGGCCGAGTACCTCGCAGAGCTCGACCGCACGCCTGGCGCGCGCGTCGGCTCGGTAGCCGGGCGCTACTGGGCGATGGACCGCGACCGCCGCTGGGACCGCACGCAGCGCGCCTACGACATGCTCGTGCTCGGCCAGGCGCCCTACGGCGCCGAGTCCGGCGAGCAGGCCGTGCGCGCCGCCTACGAGCGCGGCGAGACGGACGAGTTCATCGAGCCGACGCTCGTCGGCGCACCGGCGAGGATCGCGCCGCAGGACAGCGTGATCGCGTTCAACTTCCGCCCCGACCGCATGCGGCAGCTGACACGGGCGCTTGCCGAACCCGGGTTTGGAGAGGAATCGGATTCCCACCCACCCGAGCTACCCGGCTGGAAGGGGCGTGGGGGCGCGGGACCAGTCGCGAGGTACACGACACTGACCGAGTATGAGGAGGGCTGGCCGTACGCCGTTGCGTTCGGACCGGAGCGTCCACAAACGACGCTCGGGAGGGTGCTGGCCGGCGCCGGGGCAAAGCAGCTGCATGTGGCGGAGACAGAGAAGTACCCACATGTGACGTATTTCTTCAATGGCGGCGAGGAGGCGCCGCTTGCGGGTGAGCGGCGTGCGCTGGTCGATTCGCCGCGCGATGTGCCCACGTATGACCACAAGCCGCAGATGAGCGCGCACGCGGCGGCGGCGGCGTTCACGGGGGCATGGCTCGAGGAGCGCCCGGCGTTTGGAATCGTGAACTTCGCGAACGCCGACATGGTCGGTCATACGGGTGTGATCGAGGCGGCGGTGAGGGCGGTCGAAACGGTCGACGAGTGCCTCGAGGAGGTTGTAACGGCGGTCCACGAGACCGGTGGCGCATGCATCGTGACGGCCGACCATGGCAATGCCGACCACATGCTCGAGCCCGACGGCAGCCCCAATACCGCGCACTCGCTGAACCCGGTGCCGCTGATCGTCACTGTGCCGGGCGTGAGGTTGCGCGATCAAGACGGCATACTCGCGGATGTGGCACCAACCGTCCTTGACCTGTTGGGAATCGCACAGCCGGCCGCGATGACCGGTCGCACGCTGCTGCTCGAGGACCAGGCGAACCGGTGAACCTCTCACGCAAGCTGCTCGCCGGGTTCTTCGTCGCCTCCGGGGTCAACCACTTCGTCTCGCCCCGTTTTTACCGCGCGATCGTGCCGCCGCGGCTGCAGCACGATGCCAAGCGCGTCGTTGTCCTCAGCGGCGTGGCCGAGATCGTCGGCGGCCTGGCCGTGCTGCCGGCGCGCACTCGCCCGGCGGCGGGCGCCGGGCTGATCGCGCTGCTGGCGGCAGTGTTCCCGGCCAACCTCTATATGGCACGCGAGCCGGAGCGCTTCAAGCGCGTGCCGCGCTGGGCGCTGTACGCACGCCTGCCGTTGCAACCGCTGATGATGTGGTGGGCGTGGCGAGCAACGCGGCGATGAGCAAGATGTCCCGCGAAGCGGGTTCCGGCGCTGCTATGTTCGAGGAGTAGGTCTTTTCGTATCGATTGCCATCATGTCGACCGCGACCGCCGTCAAGATCCCTTCTGGGGAGGAGGCTCTCAGCGAAGGAGAGGTACGCGCTTGGCGCGGCCTCATGCGAGCACACGCGTGCTTGGCCAAGCGGCTGGATGCCGAGCTGGAGCAGGCGCACGGGCTGCCGATGACCTCGTATGAGGTGCTCCATCACCTGGAGGACGCGAGCGGGGGACGGATGCGGATGTGCGACCTGGCCGAGCAGGCACAGCTCTCGCGCAGCGGGCTGACGCGGCTGGTCGATCGCCTGGAGCGGGATGAGTTGCTGGAGCGCTGCTCCTGCGTTCACGACGCGCGCGGGTCATATGCCTGCCTGACGGAGCTGGGGCGCGAGCGATTGATGCAAGCGCGCGGCACGCATCTGGCGGTTGTCAGGGAGCACTTCTTCTCGCGCTTTTCCGAGGGCGAGCTGAGCACGCTGGCAGAGCTGTGGGACCGCATCGCGCCTCACAGCAACGGCAACGGCAACGGCTGCTGAGAAAGCGTCTGAGGACTCCGAGATGTTCTCCTCAGGGTGTGCTGTAGCGCGATCTGAGGAGTTTCGGACGGTTTCTAAATCCGACGAGGCGTCAGCGTCGCTGGCGCCGGTGCATGTAGAAGCCGCCGCCGATCGCAATCAGGACCGCGGCGAGGCCGTATAGGCCGAAGGTCTGGATCGCATTGCCGGCTGAGTGGCCGAGGAAGTAGGCGAGCAGGCCGATGGCGGTGGCCCAGGAGATCCCACCAAGGGCGTTCCAGAGGACGAACGAGCGCCAATGCATGCGCGTGGCCCCGGCGAGCCAGGACGCCCACACTCGCAGCCCGAGCAGGAAGCGTCCGAAGAACACCGCCTTGGGCCCGTGGCGTTCGAAGAACGGCTCACCGGTGCTGAGGACCTCTAGGCGCTGGCGATGAAAGCGCCCAGGGCGCTCCAGCAGCCAGCGCCCTCCCTTGCGCCCGATCAGATAACCGATGTTGTCACCCACAATCGCCCCAGCGCCAGCAAGCACTATCACGAGCTCGATGCTGAGCTTGCCGCGGCTGGCGAGCACGGCCGCTGTGATGAGCGCGGTCTCGCCGGGGATCGGCACGCCGCTGGACTCTCCCATGATGAGAAGGAAAAGCAGCGGATAGCCGGCGGCCTGCACCAGGTGGTCGACGTTGAGGAAAGATGCGAGCATCGGCGAGTCTGAAGCATGCCGCAGCCGGCGAGGACAGCCGGGAGGCTGGCCGGGGCGGGGTGGACTGTGAATCTACTATTTGGTGTTTTCTGAGACGAGCTGTCTGAGTTCGACGGCGATCTGCTGAACGTCCGAGGAAACCACCTTGCGGAATTCTTTTTTGGCTTCAGAAGGGGCAGTCACGACCACGATCGCGATGATCGCGCCGGCGAGTGCGAGCAGCACGAGCAGGGTGGGCAGCAGGCGAGAACGCCGGCGCCCGGCACGCTGCACCGAAGGGTCCTGAGCAAGGATCGGGGCTTGTGCTCGTGCGGGTCCGGGCCGAGGCCGCCGGGGAGTGACGGCACCGGCAGAGCCCCCGCGCTTAGAACCGCGTGGCTCGACCGCCAGCAGACTCGTCGCGTCTGTTGTAGGTCCCCCCCTCCCGCGTGCGACGGTGGGGGGCTCGCCGGGCGCAATGCCGCGCACGCCGTCACCGATCGCGCGTCCCATCTCACGGGCGGTCTGGTAGCGCTCGCGCGGGTCCAGTGCGAGCGCGATCGCGACCGCGTCGGCCAGCTCTGCACCGACGGCAGCGACGAGCGTGTCGAGCGTAGCTGGCTGCACCTGCTGTTGCTTGAGCGCTAGCTCGGTCAGCGAGGTGGCCTCATACGGCAGTCGCCCCGAGATCAGCTGATAGGTGACCACCCCCAGCGCGTATAGGTCGGCGCGCGGTCCGGCCTCCTCGCCGCGCGCCTGCTCGGGAGCCAGATAGGCGGCGGTGCCGAGCACGGAGCCCACCTGGGTGATGCTCGACTGCTCGGTCGCCTTGGCGATGCCGAAGTCGGCCAGCTTCACCTCGCCTTCGCGGGCGCGGAGCAGGTTGCCTGGCTTGACGTCACGATGGACCACACCGTGGCGGTGGGCATAGTCCAGGCCCTCGCAGGCCTGCTCGATGATCGATACAGCTTCCTCCACCTCGACCCAGCCGTCGTCGCGGAGGATCTCCGCGCAGGAGGATCCCTCGATGTACTCCATCACGATGAAATGGCGGCCTGAGGGCTCGTCCAAGCCGGAGTCGAAGATCTGCACGATGTTGGGGTGGACCAGGCGCGCGGCGGCCTGCGCCTCGCGCTGGAAGCGCGAGACGAACGTGGGGTCGTCCGCGAGGTGCTCGGCGAGCAGCTTGACCGCAACCTGGCGCTCCAGGCGCAAGTCGAGGGCGAGGTGCACGGTGGACATCCCGCCGAAGCCAAGCCGGCCCTCCAGGCGGTAGCGCCCGGCGATCTCTACCTCGCTCATTTGCCCGCTTCCTGACCGCCGGCGCCTGAGCCTGTCCCGCCCGAGCCCTTGTGCCCCTTGCCGCCGCCTTCGCCTTTGCCGATGCCCGGGCTTTCTTCTGCGGCTTCTTCGCTCGGTGCGGGCGTGCCGCCGCCGGGGCCCGGGGGGCTCGGCGTGGTTGCGGTCTGCGTTTCGGTGGGCGTCGTCTGCGTGACGGCTGGCGTTGTGGTGGTGCTCGTCGTGCTGGTCGTCGTTTTCGGCGTGGTTGTGGTGGCGGTCGCCTGCGGCAGCGCTTGTTTGCATGCTTCGAGCGCGCCGGAGCGGAGCTTTGAGACTCCTTCTCCCAGGCGGCTACGGAGACTCGCATCGACCGATGCTGGCAGCACATCGAAGTCGTGCTGAGTTTTGAGAAGCGCGGCTTCCGTGGCTGTGCAGTCGCCGCTCTGGGCCGCCTGCGTCACTCTTTCGAAGTCGCTCTGCAGCGGCCCCGCCTCGCCGGAGGGGATCAGGCCCTTACCGGAGCTCCCGCAGGCGATGGGCAGGACGGCAGCGACGCCGAGCAGGCCGCGCAAAGGAGACGGATGAGATGATTCCTTCTCATGGTCATTGACCGTACTCCAGGCGCTCGGCGAGCGAATCCGGCAAGCGCGCCGCGCGGATCGCCCCAGCGGCGCCGGCGACGTCGTAGCCGGTACGCCGGTAGGAGGCTGTCAGGCCGCCGAGGTCGAGCAGCATCCAGGAGGCGCGCGGGTCGCCATCGCGGGGCTGCCCGACGCTGCCTGGATTCAGCAGCCATTCACCCGTGCAGAGATCGAGCTGGCTGCCCTCGCGCCGGGGTTCGCCGGTGGCCAGCTCGCCCTCCTGGCGCACAAACGCGAGCGCCACATGCGAATGACCGATCAGACAAATGCGCTCAGGCTGGCGATCCAGGCACAGCTCGGCGAGCAGCGCCGAAAGCACGTACTCCCACACGGGGTCGCGCGGGCTGGCATGGTAGAGGCCGATCGGCCCCTCCTTTCCCTGCGGGTGAAGGCCCGTGAGGAAGGCGAGGTTCTCGGGCGCGATCACCTCTTGGGTCCACTGCGCCGCGAGGCTGGCCCCGCGGGAGAACTCATCGAGCGGTATCTCGCCGGTGACGGCGAGATCGTGGTTGCCGGCCAGGCACACCGCGGCGTGCTCGCGTGCAAGCTCCACGCAGATGTCGGGATCCGCCCCATAGCCGACGAGGTCGCCCAGGCACCACAGCTCGGCGGCATCGCTGGCGGCGACCGCCTCGAGTACCGCCTCGAAGGCCTGCCGGTTGCCATGGATGTCGGATATAACGGCGACCTTCATCGCGCGAAGGTCCTCGAAGCCAGGTGCACTACTCCTCGGCTTCCCCCGCCTCCGTTCCGCCGTACTCGGGCAGATTCTTGATGCCCTCACGGGTGCGCCACTTGGAGTAGTTGTCCTCCATCGCGTCGATCAGCTCGCGCATGAAGCGCGGGGAGATGTTGACACGCGAGACGACCACGCCCGGAACCTCCTCGGACTCGACCTCGTGGTCGACGCGAGCGAAAGTGACGGTGAACTCGTAGTCGGAGTGGCTGACGTTGGCGAAGTTTGCGTATACCCCTCCCATGATCTCCGGGGAGAGATGAATGTTGATGTGGCGCTCGGCGCCTGGGTCCTGATCGTCGTTCACGGGCTAGTCCTTCTAGGGGGGAGGCCGGGATGGGGGCCTGGTGGGCGGGCTCCAATCCCGTTAAGGAGTTGAATGTTGATGTGGCGCTCGGCGCCTGAGTCTTGATCGTTCACGCAGCTAGTATCGCAACCGGTGGGCATAGATCGATGACAGAGTCCGTTTGCAAGATCTCATGAGGCGCGTTCCGACGCCGCTGGATGGCTTGCGCGAGGCCGTCCTGGCGGTTGCCGGAGAGCTTCAGGGAGAGCCCTCCGGCAAGACCGCAGCGCGCGGGGGGATCGTGCTGGAGCGCCCGCCACGCGCGGACTTCGGCGACTACTCGACGAACGCTGCTCTGCTGCTGGCGCCGGTCGTGAGCGCTCCGCCGCGCGAGGTTGCGGAGCGTTTGGGGTCCGCGCTCCAGGGGCGGCTCGGCGCGAGCCTCGAGCGCTTCGAGGTGGCGGGACCGGGTTTCCTCAACCTGTTTCTCGCCGGCTCCTGGCTCATCGGCTCGCTCGCCGAGGTTCTCGGCAGTGGCGAGGCGTTCGGAGCGGACGGGGCTGGGGCCCGGGAGCGCATCCTCGTTGAGTTCGTCTCCGCCAATCCCACTGGGCCGATGCACGTCGGCCATGCACGCAATGCGGCCTACGGCGACTCGCTCGCGCGCGTGCTCGCATTCCACGGCCATGAGGTGCAGCGGGAGTTCTATGTCAACGACGCCGGCTCGCAGGTACGCAAGCTTGGCGAATCGATCGGAGCGCTGGCGCGGGGCGAGGAGGTCCCGGACGACGGCTACAAGGGCGACTACGTCGGTGAGCTGGTGACGGAGCTGGGGAGTGCCTGTGCGATGGAGCCCGCCGAGCTGGGCCGTGCGGCTGTCGCGATCGTGATCGGCCGGATCGCTGAGTCGCTGAGCGATTTCCGCGTCAACTTCGACTCGTGGGTCTATGAGAGCGCTCTGCACGAGGGTGATCCCAGTCCGGTAGAGCACACGCTGTCGCTGTTGGAGGAGCAGGGGCGCACGTATCGCAGCGAGGGCGCGCTGTGGCTGCGAACGACTGACTATGGCGACGACAAGGACCGCGTGCTGGTTCGCTCAAACGGCGAGCACACCTACTTCGCCTCAGACATCGCCTACCACGAGGACAAGCGCGAGCGCGGATTCGACCATCAGATCGACGTGTGGGGGGCCGATCACCATGGCTACGTAGCGAGGATGAAGGCCGCGTATCAGGCGCTCGGAGGCGACCCTGAGCGTTTGGAGCTTTTGATCATGCAGCTCGTCCATCTCGTGCGCTCGGGCGAGCGTGCGCAGATGTCCAAGCGCGCCGGGGAGTTCGTCACGCTCGACGATCTCCTCACAGAGATCGGCGTGGATGCCTCTCGCTGGTACCTACTGGCGCGCTCGCATGAGACCACGGTCGATCTCGACCTCGACTTGGCGCGGGAGGAGTCGAGCGAGAACCCCGTCTACTACGTCCAGTATGCGCATGCCCGGATCGCCGCCGTGCTTGCAAAGGCGGGGGCGCAGCGCGTGCAGGCGGCGCTGAAGCGGGCAGGAGAGATGTACGGAGAGCAGCCTGTGCACGCGGCCGAGCGCACCCTGATCAAGCAGCTGCTGGCCTTTCCCGGAGAGGTGCAGGAAGCCGCCGAGCGGCGCGCGCCGCACAGGATCACCGCCTATGCGCTGGCGCTGGCCCAGGACTTCACGGCCTTCTACCGCGACTGCCGCGTGGTGGGGGCCGAGCCGGAGGCGGTCGAGTCGATGCGCATTGCGCTATGCGTGGCCACGCAGCGTACGATCGCACGCTGCCTGGACCTGCTCGGGGTGAGCGCGCCCGCGGAGATGTAGGCGCCGGCCTGTATCCGAAAACTCCGGATGCCGAGTCTCAATCACCGTCAGTAGGCAGCTCGGAGTTTTCGGATTGCTTCCAAGTCACTCAGTCGAAGCGCGCGAGATCGGACTCGAGGCGGGCGGCGTCGGCGGAGCTGAGCATCGGGGCGTTCTGCGCGCCGGTGGCCTGGTCGCGAGCGTGGCGGCGCCAGCGGGGCAGCAGCACGGCGAGCGTAGCTAACAAGGCCAGCATCGCCGCGAGCGGGACGAGATAGACGGTCATCTCGAAGCCATGCGCACTCGGCAGCGCAAGCACCGCCGGGCCGTACTGCGCGACCAAAGAGCGCTTGACCTGCGCTTCGCTCTGTCCTTCGTCGATCAGGCTCTGGATGAAGGCCCGCTCGCGGTCCGCCTGCTGGGATTGGGCGACGTTCAACGGGATTTTGCAGGTGACGCACATCACCTGGCGCTCGATCACCGGCAATGAGGTATGAGTGCCCGCCCGCCCCGCCCCACCCGCGGCGGCGCTGGCCACACTCACGCCAAGCGCGGCGAATGCGCTCAGGCAGAGCAGCAGGGCGCTCAGCGTTCTGCCGGGAGGCCTCATGAGCTCTCCGCCAGCGTGATCGCACTGTTCAGGAAGGCTTGGTCGATCTCGCCGCGCCTGAGCTTGACGACACGCCCTTGCCGGTCGATGATGAAACTCTCGGGCAGCTGGTCGGTGCCGTAGGAGTGAGCGAATTCACCGTCGCTGTCGCGCAGGTTGGGATAGGTCAGGTGGTAATGGCGCACGAAGCGCTCTGAGTCGGGTGATGCATCGAGATAGGTGACGCCGAGCACGGTCGCGCCGTGGCGTTCCAGCTGGCTCTGGGCGTGCTCGAGCAGGGGAGCCTCGGTCTGGCAGGGTTCACACCAGGAAGCCCAAAAGTTCAGTACGACCACCTTGCCCTGGAAGGAGGAGAGCGAGACGGCGCGAGCAGCGGAGAGTCCCTGAAGCGAACGGGTAGCGTCAGGCGCCCTGGGGCGCTGACCCTGCGCCACGGCCTCGTCGAGCGTGCGGCTGGCGGACTGCGCCGTGACGCCGTAGATCAGCAGCCCGATCAGGCTCACACCGGCGAGTGAGATCAGAGTTGGCAGGGCCAGACGCTTCACGCGCAGCAAGATTAGACCTCAGCCCGCGTAATATCTGCGCTAGCGCGGCGATAGCTCAGTTGGTAGAGCGCGAGCTTCCCAAGCTCGAGGTCGCGGGTTCGACCCCCGTTCGCCGCTTTCCTGAAGGAAGGCCCTATGCCGCGGCGTCGCTGATGCGCCTGGGTGGCGAGCGGCGGGATAGCACGCCGCCCCAGCCGGCGTCGTCGATCCTGCCGGGTTGCGTGCTTGCGAGGAACTCGCGCAGCACTTCTGAGAGCGCGTCTGGATCCTCGAGGTGCGGGAAATGCGCGGCGCGGGGCAGCGTCTTGAAGTGGCTATGTGGGATCGCTTCGTGGGCCGCGCGGCCGTGCTTTAGCGGAATCGTGTTGTCGCGCTCGCCCCAAACGATCATCGTGGGCATCGACTCGAGCAGATACAAACGGTCCGTCGCTGAGACACGCTGGCCGTGGACATCGATCACGGCGCGGAGTGTTTGCAGGAACGCCTGGCGGGCGCCGGCGTTCTCCAGAGGGCGCAGCGCTCTGGCGATCGCCTGCATATAGACGCCGAGACGAACTTCGCGCTGGCGCAGGCGGCGGCCGGTATCCGTCAGCGCGCCGAGCAGACGCGGGTGGATCGTCAGCGAAAGCAGAGCGGAGATACCGGGCAGCGCGGCGGTGCGCAGCAGCGGGCTGACCTCGCGCCCGAGGCCGCCGCTGGAGATCAGCACGAGACGCTCGACGCGCTGCGGGAACTGGTAGAAGAACTGCATCGCCACGCCCCCTCCGAGCGAGTGACCGACGATGCTCGCACGCTCGACTCCGATCGCGGCCAGCAGGTCGCGAATGCTCGCGGCGTGCGCGCCCATCGAGTAGTCGCCGCGGGGGGCAGCAGAATCGCCATGTCCGATCAGGTCCGGCGCGATCACCGTGTAGTCGCTGGCCAGGTTCAGCGCGACCGATCGCCAGTGGCTGGATGAGTTGAGCATCCCGTGGATCAGCACGACCGGCGGGCCGCTGCCCGCGACTCTGTAGATCACGCGGCGGCCGTGGAGCTCGATTTGCCACTCGTCAAACCGCGGCGGGAGCGTGGACACGGCCATCGGCCGCGGGGTCTCCCGCGCGAGGTCCTGGCGGTCTGCTCTGGCCTGGCTGGATGTCACGAAGCGACCCTGAGGGCACCCTAGACGATCTCGCTTGGCTCTGGCCGCGCAGGATCGCCATCCGGGATCCCGATACGCCGGGTGCCGGGGTGTCCGGTCTGCACCTGGCCGGCTGGCCAGTACTATCCGTGCAGCATTCACGGTGGGCGATCACGGAGGTTGAAATGGCAACGGCTGGGCGCGATATAGAGGACGTGGAACTCACCGATGCAGAGCTCTGGCTCGATGGCCCGCCGCACGAGACCTTCAAGCAGATGCGCAGCGGCTGCCCGATCCACTGGACCGAGAGCTTTGAACTGTTCCCCGAGGAGCCCGGATTCTGGTCGGTCACAACTGCGGATGACGTCCACACCGTCAGCCGTGACTTCAAGACCTACTCCTCAGAACGCGGAGGGGTGCTCGTGGCCGCCGCGGGCTTCCCGCTCGAGCTCGCGCAGGCGATGTTCATCGGGATGGACCCGCCCAAGCACGACCGCCTAAAGGCACTGTTCCAGGCAGGCTTCACGCCGAAGCGGATCGCCGCACACGAGGACTCCATCCGCGCGATCGTCACCCGTGTGCTCGACCGCCTGCACGGCCGCGGGCAGTGCGACCTCGTCACCGACGTCGCCCAGCCCGCCGTCTCGCGCGTGATTGGCAGCTTCATGGGCATCTCCGAAGAGGACGATGCCGTGTGGGCGCGACTGATGAACTCCACGCTCGGCGCCGCCGACCCCGACATCAACCCGCACGGCTTCGAGGGTGCCGTCGAGAAAGACGTGCCCGAGATCTTCGAGCGCTGCCGCGTCCTCATCGCCGAGCGCCAGGAGCACCCCACCGATGATCTGACGAGCGTGCTGGTACACGCCGAGGTCGACGGGCAGAAGCTCGAGGAACACGAGATCGTGATGGGCTTCTTCCTGCTGATGGCAGCCGGCAACGACTCCACCAAGGCCACCTACTGCAGCGGTATGCGCGCGCTGATGGAAGACCGCGAGCAGCTGCAGATGCTGCTCGATGACCCGTCGCTCATCCCCGGCGCCGTCGAGGAGTCGCTGCGCATGTTCCCAGCGTTCGCACACTTCCGCCGCACTGCCACTTGTGACACCGAACTGCACGGGCAGAAGATCCGCGAGGGGGAGAAGGTCGTCATGTGGTACGTCTCCTCAAACCGCGACGACACGCGTTTCCAGGACCCTGAGTGCTTTGACATCACGCGCACCGAAGAGCACCAGGCGTTTGGTGCCGGCGGCCGGCACTTCTGTCTCGGCACAGCGCTCGCACGCCTCGAGCTGCGGATCATGTTCGAGGAGACGCTCAAGCGTTATCCGCAGATCGAGCTCGCGGGCAAGCCGGCGTTCGTCGAATCGCTGTTCATCAACCAGCTGAAGACACTGCCTGTGCGGCTGTCGCCGGCTTAGCGCTGCACGCGGCGTTATCCGCCGCCGTAGCCGACGACCAGGTCAGTTGCCACGCCCACGAGGAAGCCGGCGGCGATCAGGTACAGACCAAAGGTGCGGTATCCGTAGCGGCGCATCCCCATCCAGATCTCGCCGATCACATACAGCACCGCGCCGCCCGCGAGCGCGTAGAACATCAGCTCCAGTGGTTCTGAGTTGACCTGATAGCCGACGATCGTCCCGATAAACGTGGGCCCGCCCCCGACCAGCCCGGCGAGTCCCAGCCATTTCCACGACGGCCTCACGCCCCCCAGCGGACCGACGATGCCGAAGCCCTCGGTCGCGTTGTGCAATCCGAAGCCGATGATCAGCACCGTCGCCAGGCCAATCGCGCCGGCTTTAGCCGAGACGCCGATCGCGAGACCCTCCGCGAAGTTGTGCAGGCCGATCGCGACCGCGATCACCATGCCCGTCTGCAGCGCCCGTTGCCGGGCATCGCCGGCGCTCTCCTGCGAGCGGGCGATCTCTCGAGGCGTGAGCACGGCCTCGGCCTCGCCACCAGCGATCGGGGCGGCCATCACCCGGCGTGAGCGCAGCCTGCGCTCGACCGCCGAGATACCGGCGGTCCCGGCCGAGAAGCCCGCTGCGAGCAGGGCGAACAGGCCGAGCACATGACCGAAGCCGGCCGTGTGGGCCTTGTAGTGAGCGACGGCCGTTTCGAGGATCTCCTCGCCGTGCTTGGTGACGTCCATGAAGATGAACGCCAGAATCCCCACCGAGAACATCGCGAGGCCGACCCGCAGGCGATCGTCGACCCCCTTCACCCGGCCCAACGGCAGGCCGAGGAAGATCGTAAAGCCCGCGATCGCGCCCAGCGCGACTGTCTCGAGGAAGCTCATTGCTTTGTTCAGGAACCCTACTTAGGTGAGCCTAAGTTCTACCACGAAGGTCGGGATTGTGCTCCTCTGGGTCTCGTGGCTGCTGCTCGCCGCCGTTTCCGGGAGAATAAGCCGATGCACGTCACCGCCAAGGCCGACTACGCCGTCAGGGCTGTCATAGAGCTGGCAGGCAGTAGCCAGGACTCTCCCCGCAAGGTGGACGGAGTGGCCAAGGCCCAGGGCATCCCGGTCTCCTTCCTGGAGAACATCCTCACCCAGCTGCGCTCCTCGGGGATCGTCCGCAGCCAGCGAGGTCCCGAAGGTGGCTACTGGCTGGCGCGGCCCGCGGATCAGCTCAACCTCGCGGACATCATCCGTGCGGTCGAGGGCCCGCTGGTGGGCGTGCGCGGACAGCGGCCGGAGGAGATCGAATATGCCGGCTCATCTGAGGCTTTGCAGAACGTGTGGATAGCGCTGCGCGCCAACCTGCGCAAAGTCCTCGAGAACGTCACGGTTGCCGACGTGGCGGCCGGCAAGCTGCCTAAGGAGATCCTCGCGCTCACTCGCGCCGAGGAAGCCTGGCACACCCGCTAAGCGGCGAAGACGCGGGGCTGGGGGAGGCGGACGGCTAGGATCTGGCCCTCTCTGAGTTCGAGCTCCTGCGCGACCTCACGCGTGACCTGGGCCCACAGCTCGCGCCCATCGTGCAGCTTCAGCTCGACGCGGACCTCGAAGCCGAGGTGCACGACCCGCTCGATGATGGCCTCGGTTCCGGTGCCGTCATCCTCGGACAGGATCTGGATGTCGTGCGGGCGCACAAACGCGTCGCCGAGCCGGTTGACGGGGCCTACGAACGACATCACGAACTCGTTGCTCGGGCTCTCATACAACTCGCGTGGCGTGCCCGTCTGCTCGACCTTGCCCGTGTTCATCACCACGATCTGCCCGGCGAGCGCCATCGCCTCCTCCTGGTCGTGGGTCACGAAGATCGTCGTCACGTGGATCTCCTCGTGCAACCGGCGCAGCCATTCGCGCAGCTCGCCGCGCACCTGGGCGTCCAACGCACCGAAGGGCTCGTCGAGCAGCAGCACTTTCGGCTGCACCGCCAGCGCTCTGGCCAGCGCCATGCGCTGCAGCTGACCGCCCGACAGCTGGGACGGATAGCGGCCGGCCAACCCCTCAAGCCGGACCAGGCCCAGCAGCTCCGCCACGCGCTCGCGGATCTCCTCCTTCGGGTGCTTGCGCACGCTCAGCCCGAAGCCGACGTTGTCGTGCACGCTCATGTGCTTGAACGGCGCGTAGTGCTGGAACACGAACCCCACCCCGCGCGCGCGCGCTGGCGTGGTAGTGACGTCCTCGCCGCCGATCACGACCTCGCCGCTGTCGGGCACCTCCAGGCCCGCGATCACGCGCAGCAGCGTCGACTTGCCGCTGCCGCTGGGCCCGAGCAGCGCCGTCAGCGCGCCGTCGTCCACAGTGATGCTGACATCGTCCAGTGCGACGAACTCGCCGAACCGCTTGCTTACACCGCGAACCTCAATAGCCATCAGACAGCCGTCTTTCTGCGCGTGCGGCGCGTCAACAGGTTCATCGCGACCAGCGTCGCCAGCGCCAGCAGCGCGAGCACGACCGCAGCCGTGTACGCGCCGGTGGAGTCGAAGTTCTCGAACCGGTCCTGCACGTACAGCGGCAGCGTCTGCGTCTGGCCCTCGACCCGCCCGGACACGATACTCACGGCGCCGAACTCTCCGAGCGCACGGGCGGTGCTCAGCACGACCCCGTACACGACGCCCCAGCGGATGCCGGGCAGCGTCACCCGCCAGAACGTCTGCCACGCGCTCGCCCCGAGCGTTTCGGCGGCCTGCTCTGCGTCGGTGCCGAGCTCGCGCAGGACCGGGATCGTCTCGCGCGCGACGAACGGAAGCGACACGATGGCGGTCGCCATCACCATCCCTGGCACCGAGAAGATGATTTGGAACCCGTGTTCTGCGAACCAGCTGCCGAACCAGCCGTTCTTCCCGTACACCAGCACCAGCGCCAGCCCGATCACCACCGGCGAGATCGCGAACGGCAGGTCGACCATCATCCCCAGCAGCGCCTTGCCCCTGAACTTGCCCCGCTCCATCAGCAGGGCGATCCCGATCCCGAACACGGTGTTCAGCGGGACGGCGATCGCCGCCACCTCGAGTGACAGCCAGAGCGCGTGCACCGCGTTCGGTGCGGTCACGGCGTCCCACACCGGCGCAATGCCTCCTTCGAACGTGCGGTAGAAGATCATCACGACTGGGGCCACGAGCAGCACGCCGAGGTAGCCGAGGGCGAGGGTGCGCACCCCGACCCGCCGTGCCCGTGCGCCCGAGTCGCCTGCCTGCGCGCGGGCGGGTGCCCGCACGACGCCGTGGCCCGTGGGGGAGGGGAGGGCGACCGCGCCGGACTCGCTATCTGCCATGGCTGAACCCTCTGTGCACGACCAGCTGAAGCACCGCCAGCACGACGAGCGCCGCCACCAGCAGCACGATCGAGACGGCCGCCGCCGCACCGAGGTTTTCGTTCTGGATCTGGCCGAAGATGTAGACGGAGCCGGCCTCGGTCTTGAACGGCAAATTGCCCGTGATCAGCACGAGCGAGCCGAACTCACCCACCGCGCGGGCGAAGCTGAGCGCGACACCGGAGATGATCGCGGGCGCGAGCGCTGGCAGGACGATGCGGCGCAGCACGGTCGCCTGGCTGGCGCCGAGCGAGGCTGCGGCCTCCTCCATCGAGCGGTCGAGCTCGATGACGACCGGCTGCACGGAGCGCACCACGAACGGCAGCGTCACGAACAGCAGCGCGAGGCCGACCGAGGCGCGCGTGAAGGACACGTCGATGCCGATCGGGCCGCCCTTGCCGTACAGGGCCAGCAGCACCAAGCCGGCGACGATCGTCGGCAGCGCGAACGGGAGGTCGATCAGCGCGTTCACGATCGCCTTGCCGCGGAATTCGTCGCGCACCAGCACCCACGCGACGATCGTCCCGAAGACCGCGTTGATCATCACGACGATCGCGGTGACGATCAGCGTCAGCTTGATCGCCGCGACGGCCTCCGGGTTGGAGACCTCCCTCCAGAACCGGCTCGTGCCGCCCGTCTGTGACTTCGCGATCAGCGCAGCGACCGGCAGCAGCACGAGGATCGACAGATAGATCCCGATCAGGCCCTTGCCCAGCGGCCCGGGTGGGCGGGATCTCATCACCCGCCCGAACAACGGCGCGCGCGGCGGGAGGGCTGTGGTGGCTGCGCTATTTGCTGGTCGAGACGCCAAGGGATTGCTCGATCTTCGTCACGATCCCGGTTTCCGGTTCGAAGAATTCCTTGCTCGCCTTCTTCCAGCCGCCGAGCGTTTCGATCGTGAACAGGCCCTTCGGGGCCGGGAACTTCGAGGCCCCGGGGACGCCTTCGATCACCGGGCGGTAGCCCTTCGCGGCCCAGATCGCCTGGCCTGCAGGGGAGAGCAGGTATTCGACGAATGCCTTGCCCGCGCTCGAGCTGCCCACGACCGCGATCGGGTTCTGGATCAGGATCGTGTCCTTGGGAATCACGTATTCGATCGCCGCGCCCTTCTTCTTGTCGCTGATCGCCTCGTTCTCGTAGTCGATCAGCGCGTCCCCACGGCCGGCGAGGAATGTCTGTAGGGCGTTGCGCGCGGAAGAGTCCTGGCTAACCACGTTGTGGAACAGCGCCTTCAGATATTCCTGGGCCTGGGCGGGAGTCTTGCCTTCCTTGAGCTGCGCTCCGTAGGCCGCCATCACGTTCCAGCGCGCGCTGCCGGACGTGAACGGGTTGGGCGTCAGCACTCCCACGCCCGGCTTGATCAGATCAGACCAGCTCTTGATGTGCTTGGGATTGCCCTTGCGCACGATGATCACCGCAACCGAGTCGGTCACGAAGCCGTGTGTCGGGTTGCTGTTCCAGCTGGGGGACACGAGCCCCGCCTTGACGAGCTTTTCGACGTCCCCTTCCAACGAGAAGTTCACGACGTCGGCGTGCAGGCCGTTGGCCACCGCGCGGCTCTGTTCCCCGGAGGGGCCGTAGGACTGGCTGAAGCTCACGCCCTTCCCGGTGCTCGTTGCCTGGAAGGCCGGGACCAGCTTTTCAAAGGCCCCCTGCGGGGTCGAGTAGGCGACGAGGGCGACGTGCTTGCCCGAGCTGGAGGAAGACCCGCAAGCGGTAAGCCCGAGGGCGAGTACGAGAGCTGCCGGGATGGCAATCGTGCGTATGTGCATAATCACTTTCTGCATAGGAAGCACCAAGAAGGTGAGATAGGGTCCCGGCAAAATAGCACAATCTTGCTCGGGATTGACCTCAATAGGAGGGGTAGGGGATGTTGCATGCCGCTCGCGGGGCGTGATGTTGGACACAGAACGAGAATTTGTCCAAACAGCGGACGCATGTGCGCTAGGATGTCGGGCACTCGATCCCCCGTCCGCACGCGTCAAGCACCGGAGCACGCTCCGGATAATCGTCAAGGGTCGCGACAGCGCTGTCAACACCCGCCGGTCGTCGCCTCTGACACCAGAATCCGGCGTCCGTAACCCAAAGGAGATCCCGTCCGATGTCAGCCCCATCTGCCGTTGCCAGCTCTGAGACGACCGAGGCCGCCGAGGCCGCTGTGCAGGCGATCGCGGGGGCGGCCAGCCAGGAAACGAGCTTCTCGCTTGCGCTGAGCCAGGATCAGAAAGACATTCGCGACTGGGTGCATGGCTTCGCCGCCGATGTGATCCGTCCCGCCGCGCACGAGTGGGACGAGCGCGAGGAGACGCCGTGGCCGATAATCCAGGAGGCCGCGAAGATTGGGCTATACGGCTTCGAAGGCTTGGCGCAGTTCTTCGCCGATCCCACCGGTCTGGGCCTGCCGATCGTCAACGAGGAGCTGTTTTGGGGCGACGCGGGGATCGGGATGGCGATCATGGGCACGGCGCTCGCCGTGGCGGCGATCTTCGGCCAGGGTTCCGGCGAGCAGATCGGCGAGTGGATCCCGCGCTGCTTCGGCACTCAGGATGACCTCAAGGTCGCTGCCTTCTGTGCTTCTGAGCCGAACGCCGGGTCTGATGTCTCGGGTGTGCGCACGGTCGCGAAGTTCGACGAGGCCAGGAATGAGTGGGTGCTCAACGGGCAGAAGGCGTGGGCGACGAACGGCGGCATCTCAGACGTGCACGTCGTGATCGCCTCAGTCGATCGCGAGCTCGGTTCCAAAGGACACGCGGCGTTCATCGTGCCGATGTCAGAGGCCAAGGGCATCTCCCAGGGCACGAAGGTCAAAAAGCACGGCCTGCGCGCCTCGCACACGGCCGATGTCTTCCTTGACGATTGCCGCATCCCGGCCGGCTATGTGCTGGGCGGCAAGGAGAAGCTCGACGAGCGCCTCGCCCGCGTACGCGAAGGCAAGAAAGGCAGCTCACAGGCCGCAATGCAGACGTTCGAGTCCTCGCGGCCGACCGTCGGCGCACAGGCCCTGGGAGTCGCCCGCGCGGCCTATGAGTACGCGCTGGACTACGCCAAGGAGCGCGAGCAGTTCGGGCGCAAGATCATCGAGAACCAGGCGATCGCCTTCACGCTGGCCCGCATGAAGCTCGAGATCGACGCCGCGCGCCTGCTTGTGTGGCGCGCCTCCTGGATGGGCCGCAACCAGGTCCCCTTCGAGAACGCCGAGGGCTCAATGAGCAAGTGGAAGGCCGGGGAGGTCGCCGTCTGGGTGACCGAGCGTGCGATCCAGATCCTGGGCGGGAACGGATATACGCGCGAGTTTCCCGTCGAGCGCTGGCACCGCGACGCGAAGATCTACGACATCTTCGAGGGCACCGCTGAGATCCAGCAGCTCGTGATCTCGAGGGCCATATCGGGGATGCACATCAAGTAGCTTCTGCAGCGTTGCAGCCTCGTTTTGGGCCATCAACGGGGTGGGCATGGGAAACATTCAGTTTCGGTTGTGGGTAGGGGCGAGGGGGTGTTTCGCCGGGCGCGATAGGGCTGGCGGCTGGGCGGGTGTGCAATAAGCAGCCGCTACCAGGACTGGCAGGCGCCGCAGTGCGGGCAGGCGACGGTCGTAGAGACCGGGGCGGCGAACAGGTAGCCGCACTCGCAGGTGTAGGAGGCCCGGTCCAGCGGTCCCCCGGCCGCACGCACTCGCTGGACGGCCACGTCGCGAGGATCCTGAGCGGATGCCGCAGGTTCGGCGCTGTGCTTCTTGTGCGGGAGCGAGGGCAGACGCCCCACCCGCTGCTTTGGCCGGTGCCGGCGTGAATGGCGTTCGGTGAGGGGATGAGGGAGGCTCGGTCTCATGGTGCTGTACCTATAAGAACTCGGCCCACACAGGAAGGTTTCGCCCCCAATACGCAATTTCCTGGCCGAATAGCCGGTTCTGCTGCCGGGCCCCGAGAAACCGGGCGAGCTCGCACGGCGCGGGAGGGTGTTTGAGATACTCCTAGGCGATGAACCCCGCACGCAAGCGAACGGTGCGGCTGGTGGTGGCGTTGAGCGCGGCTGTGGTGCTGGCGAGCGCGCTCATCTACACCAGCTTCAGCGCCGCTTCTCCGGCTTTAACACCGAGTCAGCTCATCCACCAGGCACAGCCTGGTCGCAGCTATCTGCTGACGGGCACGGTCGTCACTCACTCGGTGGTGCGCAGCGGCGAGGAGCTGAACTTCAGTGTCGCCGATCGCGCGGGGGGCGCCGCGGTCCCAGTGGCCTACACGGGGACTGTCCCGGATCCGTTCCGTGAAGGGCGTGAGGTGATCGTCACTGTTGAGAAGCGGAGCGGGCAGTACGTCGGCGAACGTAACTCGCTGATCACGAAGTGCCCGTCGAAGTACAAGGAAGCGCCGCCCTCAGAGAAACAAAACTCCTAGATGGCCGCTCTCGGACGCGCATGTCTGCTGCTTGCGCTGGCCGTGTGCGTGTACGGGATTGGGGCGTCGGTCTACGGCGTGCGCACTGGACGCATGGAGTTCTCGGATTCCGGCCGGCGCTCGGTATATGCGCTGGCTGGCATATTGACCGTTGCGTTCGCCGTGCTGGAGGTCGCTTTTCTGCACAACGACTTCGCTTTCAACACGGTCGCCGACACGTCGAGCAGGACGACGCCTACCTTTTATAAGGCGGCCGCGGTGTGGTCCTCCCAGGAAGGCTCGCTGCTGCTGTGGGCCTGGCTCTTGTCGCTGTGGTCGAGCCTCGTGCTGTTTCTCACGCGCGGGCGCTTGCGCGAGGTGACGGCGTATGCGACGGCGATCCTGTTGGGCTTCGGCGGATTTTTCATCGCCCTGATGGTGTTCTACGCGCAGCCGTTTGCGACAACGACCCCGGCCCCGAGCGAAGGCGTCGGGCTCGACCCGCTGCTGCGCTTCCCGACGATGATGATTCACCCCCCGATGCTCTACTCGGGCTACACGCTGTGCACGATCCCGCTCGCCTTCGGCATGGGCGCGCTGCTGGCGCGCAGGGTCGACGCCGAGTGGATCAGGCTGATCCGCCGCTTCGCGTTTGCCGCATGGTTCTTCCTCGGGATCGGCATTCTGCTGGGCGCGCGCTGGTCCTACTCGGAGCTCGGCTGGGGCGGCTACTGGGGGTGGGACGCGGTCGAGAACGCCTCGCTGATGCCCTGGCTCACGGGCACGGCGTTCCTGCACTCGCTGATGATCCAGGAGAAACGGGGGATGCTGAAGGTGTGGAACGTCTCGCTCGTGCTTGCCACGGGGACACTGGCGATCATGGGCACGTTCCTGGTGCGCAGCGGGGTTCTGAACTCGATTCATGCCTTCGGCGGCGCGACCCTGGGTGTGCCGTTCGTGACACTGATCGGGGTGTTGGTCGCCGGCTCGATCTATCTGGTCGTCTCGCGGCGGGACATGCTGCGCTCGGAGCACCGTCTGGACTCGCTGCTCTCGCGCGAGTCGGCGTTTCTCGCCAACAACCTGGTGCTTGTGGCGCTGTGCTTTGTGATCTTCTGGGGGACCTATTTCCCGCTCATCTCGCAGGCGCTGACGGGCAAGGAAGCATCTGTCGGACCGCCCTGGTTTGACCGCTATACGGTGCCGCTGGCGCTGATCCTGGTGCTGCTTAGCGGGATCGGGCCAGCGATCGCCTGGCGACGCGCGACGCTCACCAACGCCCGGCGCAACTTCGCCGTGCCGCTGCTCAGTGCGCTGCTCACGCTGATCGTGCTGCTCGCCGCCGGTGTCGCGCACAAGACGTTTGCGATCGGGATGTTCTGCTGTGCGGCCTTCGTGTTCGGCAGCATCTCCCAGGAGTTCTTCCGCGGAATGCGCGCGCGAGGAGCAATGGCCCACGAGGCGCCCCCCGTCGCGCTGGTGGCGCTGGTGCGGCGCAATCGCAGGCGCTACGGCGGTTACATCGTGCACATCGGGATCGCGGTCCTGTTCGTGGGGGTGGCCGCCTCGTCCTCATTCCAGCACGCCTCCGAGCTGGGGCTCTCGCCCGGACAGTCCACGCGGGTCGGCGCCTACACGGTCCGCTACGTGCGCCCGACAGCGAGTGTGACCCCTGACTATGACTTGGTGAGCACGCAGGGGGGAGGAGAACTGAGCGCGGTCCTGCGCTCTGAGCCAGGCGTGACCCTGGCGCCCGACTCGGCGCGCACCGGCGCGAGCCTCAGCCTGGGGGCGGTGCTCGACGTGAGCAAGAACGGTCATCACGTGACCACGCTGCGCCCGAGCGAGGGCTATTACGATTCGGGCGATCCAACTCAGGGGTCGGTGGGGCACTTCATCGGTGGCCAGCCGGTCAGCCACGTGGCCTTGAACGCCGGCCTCACGCGCGACGTGTGGAGCGCGATCGCACCGAACATCGAAACGCCGCAGCTGAAGCGGATCATCGCGCTGGGCAACAAGACTCTCCCCTTCATCCGCCCCGAAGAGGGGATCGTGGCGATCGCCGTGATGGCTGGTGCCTACATGCACAATCCACCGCAGGCGCAGTTTCACTTCATTGTCTCACCGCTGGTGATGTGGATCTGGATTGGGGGCCTGATCGTGATCGGTGGCGCCCTGGTTGCGATCTGGCCGGGCGGGCGGGTCCTCTATTCACTCCGCAGCCGTGTGGCCGCACGCTCGCGTGCCCGCGCCGCGCACGGCCTGGTGCGCGCCTGAGCATCGTGGCGGCCACCGGACCCGCCCGCCCAGCTCTCCGGCCCGCCGGTCGCGCCCATCAGCCGCAATGGACCTCCTGATCGCGATCCTCACGCTGGTGCTGCTTTTAGTGGTGATCCTCGTGATCAGCGCGCCGCTGCGTGTCGCGCGCCGCGCGGGCGGGATCGTCATCTCCGGCGAGCAGGCGGCGGAGGACCGGGCTGAGCTAGAGGCGGCGCGCGAGGCGAAGTACCGCGAGATCCGCGATGCGGAGCTCGACTACCGCACGGGCAAGCTCTCGGACGAGGACTTCGCGGCCACAGATGGCGCGTTGCGTGCGGAGGCGGTCGAGATCCTCGACCGGCTAGGAGCGGGGGAGCGGGAAAGCTAGGCCCAAGGCCGCTTGAGCAGCACTACCGCGTTCAAGACGAACAAGATTGCGAAGAAGACCGTCCAGCGGTTGAGGTTACGCTCGACCATCGACCCTCCGCCGAGGGGGCCCGTGCCGCTGCCAACTCCGAACGCGCCGGACAAGCCGGAGTCCTTGCCGGAGTGCATCAGCACGAGGAAGATCACGATCACCGAGATCGCGACCTGGAGAACCGAGAGGATCGTTTCCACGGGCTGCAGAATATCGCCTCGCGGTCCATCCCGGCAGAGATGCGCCCGCCAGCCACGTGCAGGAGATCGCGGGCGCTCGCGAAATTGAGGGTCAGACGCCTATTACGGGCGTTGATCCGGCCTGCCCTGAACCCGCTGGCCGCTACCCGATGAGCGATAAATCTGCCCAAAATCCGACAATTTGGCCAGCATCGGCTGTTCCGCCTCGGGCACCGGTACCGTCAAGCCGCTCTGCTTGTCATGGCATCGACTGAAGCGGTGATCGTGCAACACGATTACGAATCCTTTACGGGTTTCTGCTTGCCTGCCGATATGAATCCCAGTGGGCGTGCCCCCGATCGTGGGCCAGCGGCGCCGACCACGACCATGGGACCGCACAAATGACCAACTCGGGCATAGGAAGCCGATGACTCGCGCGCGCGGATGGGCGTGGCGGGCAATGCTGTCCGCGCTGGCCGGTAGCGGGCTGACCGCGGCCGGCCTAGGCGGTCCTCTTGCTGGTGGGGCCCTCGGGGCCGATACGCCCGTGAGCTCGCCATCGCCGGGCGAAGGCCCGAGCGCCACTGTCACTACGCCCGCCCCCGCGGTGCCGGGCACCTCTGCGACCACGCAGCCGCCGCCGGGCACCTCGACCAGCACCGTGCCCGCGGGCACCCCGCAGCCGAGCACCCAGCCCGAAGCCGTGGAAGTGCCCACAGTGGTCGTGCAGCGCAAGCAGAAGACCACCCCGAGCAAAAAGACAAACCCTAATCTCACCGCCACGAACGCCCAGCCACCGGCAACGAGCGGCGCCAAGGGCCCCAAGACGGCATCTGGCCCCAACAACGTTGCACCGTCGCCGCAGCTCGTGGCCGCTCAGGCCGGGGCGCTGGCGGCAGAGCTCGCCAGCTCGGCCGCGTCCGCTCAGGCGCTCGGCTTCTACCGCATCCCGCTGTTTCTGCTGCCGATCTACCGGGCGGCCGCGATCCAGTACGGCGTGCCGTGGCAGGTCCTCGCCGCGATCAATGAGGTTGAGACGAACTACGGGAGCGACCTGTCGGTGTCGAGCGCTGGCGCCGAGGGGTGGATGCAGTTTGAGCCCGCGACCTGGCTGCAGTACGGGGTGGATGCCCTAGATGCTGGCTATGCCGACCCGTATAACCCGGTGGACGCGATCTTTGCCGCCGCTCGCTACCTGCACGCGGCGGGCGCCTCGAAGAACCTGCGCACGGCGATCCTCGCTTACAACCACTCCGAAGCGTATGCCAGCTCGGTGCTGCTGCGCGCCAAGCTGATCTCCAGCTACCCAAAGTCAGTGATCGCGACGCTGACGGGCCTCGTTGACGCACGCTTGCCGGTGAAGGGCAAGCAGGTGGCGTGGGGCGCGCTCTCTGTGTCGAGTGCGACCGCGAACGCGAAGGCTGTGGCTCCTGCGGCGAAGGCTGGCACCGCTGGCCAGGGAGTAGCCGGCGCAGCTGCGGTGGCGGGATCCAGCGGCGCTGGCGCGGCAAGGCCAGGTTCGGTGCCGCCCCCATCGCCCACCGCCGCTGCGGCGGCCGCGGCCGCTCCGGCCAGCGCAGCTCCACAGTTTGTGGACTTGATGAGCGCGCCAAATGCCGCCGTGGTTGCGGTGGCCGACGGCCGCATCCTCGGGCTCGGAAACTCTCACAAGCTCGGCAAGTACGTGATCTTGCGCGATCTCTACGGCGACGTGTTCACCTACGCTGGGCTCGGCAGCATCGCGCCGAGCTACAGGCTTCCCAAGGTGCCCTCCGCACTCGCTGCACCGGCGAAGCTGACGGCGGCCAGCGCCGCGAGCGCCGGTGGCCCCGCTTCCAGCCAGCCAGCGGGTGCGGGCAGCGGATCGCCCGTGACCTTGCAAGTGAAGCGCGCTAACCCCCAGAGGACCGCATCACAGGACTCCGTCCCGGCCGGCTCGGCCGAATCGGTGCCAGCCGCGACGGGCAAGGTGCGGTTGTTCGCCAATCCAGGCAACCCCGACGCACTCGCGGCAGCTGCGCGCGTTACCACTTCCACGCCACGTTCGGGAACGGGTCATGCGCTTGCGCTACGCCGCGGGTCGCTCGTCGCCCAAGGCACGGTGCTCGGTCACGGGCGGGTTCCGAACGCGGCGCGAGACGGTCACCTGCGCTTCGCGATCCAGCCCGCGGGAGACCCGGAAACGATCGATCCCCGTCCGGTTCTCGAGAACTGGAAGCTGCTCGGCGCAGCACTGCACCCGCAGGGGGCAAAGGGGCAGGCAGGCCTGCTCGGGGCCACCGCGAGCGACGTGTTTCTGCTGCCAAAGAGTCAGCTCGAGCTCGCGGTGCTCTCCGATCCGGGCATCGGCCTCGACGCCGGCGCTCGCCACGAGATTGCGGCGGGAGTGATCGACAGGCGCGTGCTGGCAGTGCTGGCCTTCCTTTCGCGCAGCGGTTTGAAGCCGACGGTGAGCGCGCTGCACCGTGGGCCCAGCCTGTCAACCGCCGCAGGCCTTCACTCCGCGCGCGATCTCTACAGCGGCGGCGCTGTAGAGGTCTCCCGGATCAACGGCATCCCGGTCGCTGGGCACGAGGGTTCTGGAACGATCACCGACACGGCGATCCGAACGCTGCTCACCCTGCAGGGCGAATTCGTGCCCAGTCAAGTCGCCAGCCTGATGAAGTACCCGGGCGCTGCGAACACGCTGGCGACGCGGGCACACCCGGACACGTTGCAGATCGCCTTTCAGCCGGCCGCAGCCGTCCGGCTCATCCCGGCTGGAAGCGCCAAGGCGGCGCACTCGGCGGCATCTGGCCGGATGGCGCCTTCGCCTTTCGTGGTGGGCGGCACGCTGAGCCCGGCGCAGTGGAATGAACTGTTCGTGAGGATCGGCGCATTGCCGGCGCCTGGCTGTGGCCGCCAAGCCGAGCTCCGGGGCGATCCGCGACCCCCAGGCCGCACCGGGTAACCGCGGCCTGGGAGCTACTCCGCCCGCCTCCTCTCCGCCCGCCTCTGGCGGTTAGCGGGCGGGCGAGTCAGTCGCCGGCTACCCGGCCGGGGGCGCTTTACCACCGGCGCCTGCGCCACGCCGGAAGCTGCTGCGCAGGGTGCCGCTGCACTTGACCTCGGCAGCTTTGAACTGAGCGCTGGCGGTATTCAAGCCCTTCGTGTTGAAGATCGGGCCCTTGCCGGAGGTGTTTGGTGCCGGCACATTCACGCCGTTCGCGCGCATGCACGCGGAGAACTTCACGAGCGCTGCCTGGAAGGCGGGGCTTTTGAAGCGCGCGCCGCCACCGCGACCGGCGAAGTTGCCGCCGCCGCACTTTTTCAGCGCGGCTTCATACTGCGCGCGCGTCACGCCCTTGGGCAATGAAGGCCCACCCGTAGCGCCGCCACCACCGCCGAGAAAGCCACCGGCCCCGCCGGGTGGCCGCCGCTGGCCGGGGATCCGTTGTGGGAGCGTGATGCCGTTCTTCTGCAGGCATTCGCGGATCGCCGCGAAGCGCCCGGCGTTCGGTCCTTTGGCGCCCGTGGCGCCGGTCGTCGTGGTGGCCGGGGCGGATGCGCTGGTGGCGCTCGAGGAAGAGCCCGACGAGCTGCCGCATGCGGCGAGGCCGAGACAGGCGAGCAGTAGAACCAGCATGGCTGCGGCGCTCGCCGCGGGTTTGCGTCTGTTGCTGTTGAGGTGAGGCATGAAGCTCCTTTGTCGAGGGCCGGCGCGAAAGGTAACCACCGCGGCTTAATCGTTGTCTAAGGCCAAGCGCTAGCCGCCCTTGCCGAACAGGGCAGGTTCGCCGCCGGTGCTGCTGCTGCTGCCGCCGCCCGTGGCGCCACGTCCACCACCGCCTGCGCCGGAGCCGCCGAACAGCGCGCCGGGGCCGCCGCCCCCGCTCGATCCGACGCTGATCGATTCGGCGCTGACGGTCCCCCCTGAAGCACCGCCGGTGACCGTGACCGTTTCGCCGGGGTGGATCCCGCTGACGTTCGTTTTGACGTTCTTGGTCACCCGGGTGGCCGACGAGCTGGTGACCTTGACGGTGTTGCCTTCGGGGTTGGTCACGTAGATCGTGTTGCCGGCGAGGTAGGACACCGTGCCGGCGGTTCTACCGCCGCCAGCGCCCCCGCCAGGGAAGCCCCCGCCGCCGGTCGCCGTTTTGCCGGAGCCCGCCCCCGTCCCGGTTTGCGCCCCCCCGCGGAGCGCCGCGAAGCGCGAGCCGAGGGCGGACGCGGAGCCGCCGGCCGAGGCCGAGCTTTCTTCGCCCTTCTGCACCTGTACGCCGCCGATGAACCCGCCGGCGATCAGCAGAACAGCGAGCAGCGCGAGCGGGACCGGTGTGAGGAGGCGCCTTCGTGGCCGTGGGGGCAGCTCCTCGGCCTCGTCGTGATCATCGAGCCAAGCTTCGGGATCCATCTCGCCGGCGCTCGTGCGCGACGTCGCCGGTTGGCTCGTGTGCGACGGTCTCGGCCACCCGTTCGGCCGGGTCGTGGCTTGTCGGTTGCTGATCGGACATCGGGGGCTCCTCGATGGGGGAAGGTTTCTCACTCAAAGCGCAGCGCTTCGATCGGTCGCATCGCCGCTGCGCGGGCGGCGGGGTAGGTGCCGAAGAAAAGGCCCGAGAGTGCCGCAGCGCCGAAGGCGAGGAAGATCGAGTACGTAGCGACTTCGGGCTGGACCCCGGCGATCGGGAACTGGCTGCCGAGAACGCCGACGAGCACTCCGGTGATACCGCCGATCAGGGAGACGAGCACGGCCTCGGTCAGGAACTGGGTGAGGATGTCTGAGCGCCTTGCGCCGACGGCCTTGCGGATTCCGATCTCGCGGGTGCGCTCGGTGACGCTCACCAGCATGATGTTCATCACGCCGATCCCGCCGACGAGCAGCGAGATCGCGGCCACCTCTCCCAGCAGCGTCGTGAAGACGCTGGCGGAGGCGCTCGAGGTCGATAGCAGCGACCCCTGATTGAGCACGCTGAAGCCCGGTTCAGCGGTGTTCTTGATCTTGTGGCGTTCCTCGATGATTTGCGTCACCTCGCCTTCGGCGCCGTTGAGCGCGGATTCGGACCTCGCCTCTACGGTGATCGAGTTGATCGAGCCGCTGCCAGTGAGCGTGCTCTGCACGGTCGAGATCGGGGCCATTACGACGTTGTCCTGGTTGGTGGTGCCGTTCGTTCCCTTTTTAGCCAGGACGCCGATCACTTCGAAGTTGCTGCCGTTGACCTTGATGTTCTGTCCGACGGCGCTGGCGCCGCCGAACAGTTCCTGAACGACTTCCTGGCCGAGGACTGTCACGCGCTTGTGCTTGGCCACGTCTTCGGTGGTGAAGGACGCGCCTTCAGCCACCTTGTAGCTGTGGGCGCTCAGATAGGTGGGCGTGGTACCCACGAAGGACGACGGTTCAAAGCTCGTGCCGTTGTAGACGAGCTTGACGCTATTGGCGTTCACGACCGGCGAGGCGCTCTTGACATCGGGCGCGAGGTTGGGGTTCTGGAGCGCTTCGGCGTCCTGCTTGGTCAGCGATATGGTCGATGAGCTGGATGCGCGCGGGCCGCCGCGTCCGGCGCCGGCTTGCACCAGCAGGACGTTGGTTCCGAGGGCTTGGATCCGCGACTTGACGGCGTTGGAGGAGCCGTTGCCGACCGCGATCAGGATGATCACCGAGGCGACGCCGATCGTCATGCCCAGGATCGTCAGCCCCGAGCGGAGCTTGTTGGCGGTGATCCCGCCCCACGCGATGCGGAGCGTCCCGGGCCCGATCACCGCTGCACCTGCGGGGCGAGCGCCTCGGGGGCGCGATGGGAGGACTTCAGCTGGCCGAGCACGGGTGGGGCCTCACGCGCGCCCGTCACGCGGCGGTCCTCGATGACCTGGCCGTCGCTCAGGCTGATCACGCGCTTGGCCTGTGCGGCGACGTCGGGCTCGTGGGTAATCAGGACCACCGTACGCCCTTCCCCATTCAGCCGCGCAAAGATTCGCAGGACGTCCTCAGTCGAGCGCGAGTCCAGGTTTCCGGTCGGCTCGTCGGCGAGGATCAGAGTTGGGTTGGTCACGATCGCCCGTGCGACCGCGACCCGCTGCTGTTGCCCGCCGGACAGCTCAGATGACTGATGATGCAGCCGGTTGGCCATCCCCACAGCGCCGAGCGCGTCCGCGGCGCGGTGGCGTCGCGCCCGGCGGTCGAGACCCGCGTAGGCGAGCGGTAGCTCCACGTTGGCGATGGCGCTCGTGCGCGGCACCAGGTTGAAGCTTTGGAAGACGAAGCCGATCTTGCGGCTGCGCAGATCGGAGAGATCGTCCTCGTCGAGGCTTGAGACATCGACTCCGTCGATCTCATAGCTGCCACTGGTGGGGATGTCCAGGCAGCCGAGGATGTTCATCAGCGTGCTCTTGCCGCTGCCCGAGCTGCCCATGATCGCGACGAAATCGCCGCGCTCGATCTGCAGTGAGACGCTGCGCAGGGCGCGCACCCTGATCTGCCCGAGCTCGTAGGTCTTCGTGACCTGGCGGACCTGGATTGCCATTGGTCGCGGACGTGGGCGCTTGCTCGCCCGAGGCCGACCCGTCGAGCGGGCCCGCTCGACCAGTGGCCGCTCGCGCGCAGGCCGCACGCGGACGCCGCCTACTTCCGACTGAGGCTTCCTCACCGATCGCATTGGAAACCTCATCCGCCCGGGGCTCCGCCGCCTCGGAAGCCGCCACCGGGGAACCCTCCCCCTCCGCCCAGCGCGCCGCCAAGGCCACCGGCGCCACCCCGCCCGCCCAGTTTGGAGGTCAGGCTTGCGCCGCTCGTCCCCGTGCCGCTGGTAGCCGGCAGCAGCACCGTTTCCCCGGCCTTCAGGCCACTGAGGATGATCGTGCTGCTGTTGCCCGCCAGCCCGGTCGTGACGGTCTGGCTCACCTGCTTGCCGCCGCGTTGGACCGTCACGCTGCCGCGGGTGATCGCGCTCGTCGGCACGTTGATGCCTTCGGCCTGCTTGACGACGACTTCGGCGGTCGCGCTCATTCCGGGCTTCAACCCGGGCACGGTCTGTTCGAGCTGGAAGGTGACGTCATAGCTCACCGCCCCGCTGCTGCTCGTTGAGAGAACGGGCAAGCTGGCCACCCGCGCCGCCAGCTTGCGACCTTCGAGCGCTTCGACGGTAACGGTGGCGATCTGCCCGACCTGCACGTTGCCGATTTCAGATTCACTCAACGGCACCACCACCTGATAGCCCTGCACGTCGACCAGTTCGATGAACGAGCTGCTGGTGCTCGTGCTACTGCTGGTGCTGCTTTCTCCACCTGTGCTGGCGCTGCCCGTTTTGGCACTGCCGGCGGCCGAGTTCGCTGCGCCGGTGCTCGAGCTGCTGCTGCCGGTGCTCGTGGCACCCCCGCCGGTGCTCGTGTTGGCGATGTTCTGAAAGACGCCACCACCGCTTCCACTTGTGGTCGTCCGACCAGCTGTTTCGGAAGTGCTGCTGGCACTGCCTGCGCTGCTGGTGGAAGTGCTGCTGGTCCCGCTGCCGGTGCTCGTCCCGCTGCCGGCGCTGCCGGTGCCGTTGGTCGCGGCGCTGCCCGCGCCGGCGCCGCTTTTGCCCGTTGCGCCTGTACCACCACCGCTGCTGGTGCTTGTCCCGGTGCCGCTGCTCGTGGCGCTGCCACTGGCTCCGCTGGTTCCGGCGCCGCTGGCACCGCTGCTGCCGGCTGCACCCGAGATGCTCGCACCCGAGCTGCCGCTGATGGCCGACGATTCCGTGCCTGTGCCGGAGACGCTTTCGCCGACCGCGTTCTTGACCGTGGCGACAACGCCTTCGGCCGGCGCGTAGAGCTTTGTCTCCGAGAGCGCCTGGCGGGCTTTTTCGACCGTCATCCGCGCGCTCTTGACGGTGTTCTGGGCGCTCACGACGGTCGAGGTCTTCGGCGGCGTCGCCTTGACTTCATTTGAGGCGAGCGTGGACTGCAGCGAGAGTTCCTGGCTTGCGAGGCTCGTCCTTGCCTGCGCGATCGTCTGTTCGCTCTTCAGCTTGGTCGACGACTTCGTCCGCTTGGCGTTCGCCACGCTGTTGCGAGCGCTGTCGATCGACTGCTGGCCCTTGACCGCACCAGCGGCCTGGTTGTTCTGCGCGGTGACGATCGAATTGCCGTCCTGGACGACCTTCGATTCGGCCGACTTGAGCGAGGATTCGGCCGATGTGACCTTCGATTCGGCTGAGCTGAGCTTCTGTTCGCTGGAAGGCGACTTGGCCCGTTCGGTCGCGAGCAGGGATTTGGCTTCTTCAACGGCGGCCTTGGCTTCGGTGACCGTCTTTTCATCAGTCCCCCGTTGGCTGATCGCCTGGTTGACTGCGTCCTGCTGGATCCTGGCTTCGACGGCAACCGACTGTTCGGTGCTCTTCAATGACACTTCTGCCTGCGCGACGCTCGCGCCGGCAGATGACTCTTCCGATTTGGCTGTCTGCTGGTCCTGTGCGAGCGACTGCTTCGCCGAGTTGACCGACGCTTTTGACTGCTGGGCGCTGATTTCAGCCTGGTGCTGTTCGGTGGGCGTGAGCCCCTTCACGGCATCCTGGTAAGAGGCTTCGGCCGTGCTCAGGCTGATTTCGGCCGAGCGCAGGCTCGCCTGTGCGCTGCTCGGGTTGATTTCGGCCAGCAGCTCGCCGGCTTTGACGTGGTCGCCGACGCTCACAAAAAGCCCCATAAGCGATCCGCTCGTAGCGAAATTGACCCCGACTTTCGTCGCGGGCGCAAGCGTTCCGCTACCCGAGACGGTGGATTGGACGACCCCCTCCGCGGCTTTGGCCGTACGGGTCACAGCGCTCTGACTGCCCGATGCCGGTCCCACCACGAGGATGGCGGCGAGGATCGCCCCGGCGCAAGCCGCGCCCAGGAGGTAGTTGAGCCAGGGTCGGGTGGCGCGTGGGGTCTCCATGTTGCGTGCGCGAATGATCGTCGGAACTATGTAGGGGTAGTGTGTGGAACCTGTAAGAGGGAGCGAAGAAATCTCGCAAGGGGGCCTAAATTTGCCCAAATGCCGTTCGGGCCGGTCTCTATCTTCGCCGAGTGCCCCGACTGCCCTGCGATGATCAGCCTGGATGTCAAGCTACGGTGGGATTGACCTCGGCGGCACGAAGATCCAGACCGTGATCGTCGGCGAGGATCAGGCGGTGCTCGGCTCCGCTCGCCGCCCGACGCCGACGAGCGGAGGGCCGCCGGATGTCGCCGAGGCGATGGAGGGCGCGCTGCGCGACGCCGCCGAGGCGGCGCACGTCGAGGTGGAGCAACTCGCCGGCGTGGGAGCCGGCTCGCCGGGGACGATCGAGGGCGGCGTCGTGACTAGCGCGCGCAACCTGCCCGGCTGGGAAGGCAGCTTCCCCCTGGCGAAGACCCTCGAAGAAGCGTTCGGATGCCCGGTCGCCCTCGGCAACGACGTGCAGGTCGCCACCGACGCAGAGTTCGAGCTCGGCGCGGGCAAGCCGTATGACTCGCTGCTCGGTGTCTTCTGGGGGACAGGCGTCGGTGGCGGTCTGGTGCTCGACGGCAAGCCGTGGGTGGGACGCGGCGCGGCGGGCGAGATCGGTCACATTGTCGTCGAGCTCGACGGCGCGCAGTGCACGTGCGGGCGGCGCGGCTGCATGGAGGCCTACGCGGGGCGGTCGGCGATGGAAGCGCACGCCGCCAAGCAGGTCGAGAAGGGCAAGGAGACCGACCTGTTCAAGCTGATGAAGGAGCGGGAGCGTACGCGCCTGACGAGCGGTATCTGGGCCCGGGCTCTTGAGCGCGATGACAAGCTCGCCGGGCACATGATCGAGCGTGCGCTTAGGGCGCTCGGCGCCGGCGTCGCCTCGGCTTGCAACGTGCTTGACGTCGAGTGCGTGATCGTTGGAGGTGGGCTCGGCGTGAGGCTCGGGGATCCATACGCAAAGCGCATCGCAGAGCAGATGCAGCCACATCTGTTCGCGGACTTCCGCCCGCCTGACGTCCACGTGGCCGCGCTCGGCGACCTCGGCGGAGCTATCGGCGCGACGTTGCTGCTCGACTCCATCGCCTAGCAGCGCCATCGGCTCACTCGGCTCCGCGCTCAGAGGCCGAGCACGGTGATGGCTACGAGTGCGAGTGAGAGGCTCGAGGTGACCGCGACGGTCACGGCGGCCGCGCCGTTGAGCGCGCCGCGACTGCGATGCTCGCCCATCACGTTGTGTGAGCGCGCCAGGCGCCAGATGAAGAACAGGTTGATCGGTAGTAGCAGCCCGTTGACGACCTGCACGCCGACGAGCAGGGAGATAACAGGTACGCCGGGAATCATCGCCACGAATGCGCTGAGCATGATCATCCCGGTGATGATGTTCACGAACACGGGCGCCTCCTCGCGCCTGCGTCCGATGCCCTTCTCGTAGCCGAGCGACTCCGAGACGACGTAGGAGGTCGCGATCGGCAGGATCGCCGCGGCGAGCAGGCTCGCGCCGAGCAGGCCGACCCCGAACAGCACCTCGGCGTAGTGCCCGGCGAACGGTGTCAGTGCGCGTGCGGCATCCGCGGCCGAGGAGATGTTGTGGATGCCGTGCGTGAACAGCGTGGCACCGGTGGCGATAATGATGAACGAGGCGATCAGGTTCGCGAACACCGCGCCGGCGACCGCCTCGCGTTCCTCGTGGGGGAGATCCTCCTCGCGCACGCCGCGCTCGACCACGGCCGACTGCAGGTAGAGCTGCATGTAGGGGGTGATCGTCGTGCCGGCAAGCGCGATCAGCAGCACGATGAAGGCCGAGCTGGAGTGCAAGTGGGGCACGACGAGCGCCTTGCCCACGTCGCCCCAATGGGGGTGGGCGAGGATCGCCGCGATCGGGTAGCCGAAGAAGGGGATCGTGAACCAGATGAAGATCCGCTCGGCCGAGCGGTAGGAGCCGCGCACGATGATCAGCCAGATGCCCACCGCGGCGATCGGCACGGAGATCTGCACCGGAATGCCCGTCAGCCCCACCGCCGCGCCGACGCCGACGAAGTCCGAGATGCAGATGCCGACGTTCGCGATCAGCACCGCGCTCGTAGCGAACACCGACCAGCGGATCCCGTACTCCTCGCGCACGAGCTCCGCCAGGCCCTTGCCGGTGACGACGCCCATGCGCGCGGCCAGCTTCTGCACGATCGCCAGCGAGATCGTGATCAGGACCATTGTCCATAGCAGCGTGTAGCCATACTTGGCGCCGACCGACGAATAGGTGGCGATGCCGCCAGCGTCGTTGCCGGCGTTGGCGGCGATCAGCCCAGGTCCGAGCAGGCCGAGGAAGGCGAACAGGCGGACTCGGCGAGAGCTAAGCGGCGCAGGCAGACGCGGTCGGCCACGCGTGGCCGACCGGATACGACGCATGATGGGAGGTACTCGGCCCCCCATCTGACTGACTGCCGAGGTTGTTCACGCGGCCAGTCTATTCGCCGGCACGCCGCTGCGGACTTGCCGGGTGGGTTGTTGCGCCGCTCAGCTTAAAACTAGCCAAGTAGGGTCAGACCCTGCGCTAGTCCTCGCCGAGAAGGCCGAAGCGCCGGCGCCAACTGCGCGGGATCATCGCTGCGAGCAGGTCGTCGACGGTCACAACGCCAAGCATCCGCCCGTTCTCGTCCGCCACGGGGATCGAGGTGAGGTTGTAGTCGGCCATCAGTCGCGCGACCTCCTCGAAGGACGCCTCGGGCGAGAGGCGGGGCGTTTCGTGCTTGACGACCGACTCCAGCCGTCCGGCCGGATCGGCACGCAGGAGCGCGGCGACCGGCACGCTGCCTTCGAGTGAGTCCTGTGGCGAGCAGACGAAGATCGTGGTCAGCAGCTCAGCCGAGATGTCGCTGCCCCGCACAGCATTCAGTGCATCCTCGACAGACGTCGAACCGCGCAGGAGAACGAAGTCGGGGCTCATCAGACCACCGGCCTCGTCGGGGTCGTAGCCAAGCAGGGCACGGACCTTGACGCGGTGGCTGACCGGCAGTAGGGCGAGCACGCGCTCACGCTGATCCTCGGCGAGCTCGCCCACGATGTCGGCAACGTCGTCGGGCGCTATGCGCGAAAGGATCTCGGCGACCTGTGCGTCCGGGCGGTCCTCGAGGAACTCGCGCTGGTGATGATCGTCGAGCTCCTCGAAGACGTCCGCCTCGAGCTCGCGGTCGTCCTCGCCGACGGCTTGGATGATCTCCTCGCCCTCGCGCCGTGACGCCGCCTCGACGAGGTCCGCGATCTGCGCTGGGTGCAGCTTGGCCAGCTTCGGGTGGGGAACGCGCAGCCGCACCGTCGGCACGTGCCCGACGAACGGCTCGACGCCCGCCCAGTCGAGGAAGTCGCCGGTTGCGATGTGCGCGCCAAGGCCCTTGGGGAGCAGACGGCGCAGCCCGCCGCGGGGTCCTGTGTCGACGCCGACCACGCGCCAGGATCCGGCAACCAGTGCCAGCTCGATCTCGTTCGCGCGCACCAGCCGTGCACCCTCCACGTTGATCAGTTGCCGGTCCAGCAGATCACGCTTGAGCAGCACCTCCTCGGGGCGGCGCTCGAAGTGGCGCAGGTCGAGCTTGGCCTTGCGCAACACGACGCCGCCGGGGCCGATGTCCGAGACGCGTTCGACGCCTAGATAGGAGGTTCGGCTGGCGACGCTGACCAGGAACCCAGTGATCGGCGGATAGCCGGCGCCGCCCAGGCGGACGATCAGATCCTCGACCTTGCCCAGTCGCTCGCCGTCGGAGTCTCTCAGGGGGCTGCCGACTACAGAGGAGAGATGGAGAATTGGCGGTGCCTGTACGGCGGGTGAGCTCACAGCGCCCATCGTACGCAGTAAAGCCTTACCGCCCGCCCCGGGCTGTGGGCAGTAGGCGGTCCTAATCGCCCGCCAGGCTTGTGGGCAGCGGCTGCCCTCGCGGCGGCGGGTCGTCGAGCAGCAGCCGGGGGACCGTCACGGGCGCCAGGCCGCGCTTGCGCAGCCCCTGGATGATCGCCGGCAGGGCCGCGATCGTCTCCGAGCGATTACCGCCAGCGTCGTGCATCAGGATGATCGCGCCAGGACGCGCGCCGGCGAGCGCGCTCTGCACGATCGCCGCGACGCCGGGCTGCCGGTAGTCCTCGGTGTCGGTCGACCACAGGACCATCAGCAGGTGCAGTTTGCGCAGCAGCTTGAACGTGGTCGCGTTGAATGAGCCGTAGGGGGGGCGAAACAGCCGCGGGCGAGGTCCATCGAGCAGTTCTATACGGGCGATCTGTTCGGCGAGCTGTTCGTGCTGGTCGTGCGCTGAGAGGGTCGCGAGCATCGGGTGTGTCTCAGTGTGGTTTCCGATCACGTCTCCAGAGTGCAGCTCTGCGACGGTGCCTGCCGAGAAGTACCGCTCCTCCTCGCCGATCGCGAAGAACGTGGCGTGTACGTGGAACCTGTTCAGTGTGGCCACCAGCTGTTGGGTGTAGGGGCCAGGGCCGTCATCGAAGGTGAGCGCGAGCTCGTTGCCCTTGGTCCCGCCGCTTACCACCGCGGGTGTGTAGGCGAGCACGGAGTCAATCGCCTTTTCTTCGGCTGAGTGAGTGAGTGCTTCCTGCTCGGCCAGAGTCGGTTTCGCGGCGGCGGCCGCATGGCTTGCGAGGGGGTCCGGCTTAGCGCGACGGGAGCCGCCGTGCGAGTTGATCGCCGTGATCAGCAGCGCGAGCAGCGCCAGCAGCGCGAGGCCGGCTAGGGCGCGGCGGCGGCGGAACTGCTTGTGATCCCCGACATCCATTGAAAGACTCCTGAAGAGACTGCTTGAGGGCCGAGCAGCTTATCGAGAGGGCCGGTGAACGATCTATGTTGACTTCTGTTCTCGTGCTGCCCTTCTGGATCTCGATCGGTGTGCTTTCGCTCGCTCAGGGTGCCCTTGTGGCCATCCCGGGTCACCGGCCGCGCGTGATGCTCACGCGGCTGCGCGGTCGCCGGTGGGCAGCGATCCCGCCGCTGTCGGTGATCGGTTTCGTGTTTGTCGCCCGTGCTGCGGAACACGCGAGCGCCCAGGGGCTCACCTATCTGGCCCTGGTCGCGGTACCGCTGCTCGCTGCGCTTGCCTTGGGATGGCTGGGGGCTGCTGCCCGTGCGCGTCCAGTACGGGCGTTGCTCATCCTGCCGCTGTTCGCACTCGCGTGGCTCGACCGCGGCGGCCTGGCGGGGGAGGGGGCGGCGTTCGTGCTCTCGGCGCTCAGCTGCGTCGCACTCGGTGTCCTGTTCGCAGCCGTCACGCCCCCGCGCTGGCTGGCGGTGGGCATAGTGGCGATGGCTGTGGCGGATACGGCACTTGTCGCATCCGACCTATTGCAGCGCCCGAACGACGCGCTGAACGCCGCCCACCCGGTGGCGGGCCTGCCGCGGCTTCAGAGCGCGGTGTTCGGCTCGGCGGTGATGGGCTACGGCGACCTGTTTGTCGCCGCGCTGCTCGGGGCACTGCTCGCCGTCACCGCAGGGCGCTCGTCGCAGAGGCATGCAGCCGTACTCGCAGTGTTGCTGGGGCTGGGCTTCGACCTGTTGTTCTTCTTGGTGGACGAGTTGCCAGCCACGGTGCCCGTGGCGCTCACGCTGGTTTTCGTGGTGCTCAAGCGGCGGAGGCCGTCTCGGAGAAGGGCAGCGCGGACGGCTGGGCTGCCTCCCCGGCGAGCGGCGGCTCGGCAGGCTCGGGTTCCAGCCGGGCGGTGAGTGAGCGCGCCGAGGAGTCGATCGGCACCGGCGTCGCCAGCTCCCGATCGGAGGAGGCGCCGCGCTCCTCGATGCGCCGCACTTCGGGGATGACCCCACGCTCGAAGGAGCCGATCGCCTTATTGTACGCGTTCACCGCCGAGTCGAGCTGGCGACCGACCTTCGCGAGCGGGTCGATGAAGCGCGCCAGCCGGCGGTGAAGCTCCCGGGCAGACTCGGCGATCTCTCGCGCAGACTCAGCGATCTGCTCCTGGCGCCATCCGTAGTGCACAGCTCGCAGCAGGGCGATAAGCGTGGTCGGGGTGGCCATCAGCACGTGCTGATGGACGCCGTACTCGATCAGCGAGGGGTCCTCGGCGAGGGCGGCGAGATAGTTGCCGTCGGAGGGGACGAACATGACGACGAGGTCGGGTGTGCCGTCGAACTGGCGCTGGTAGCCCCTGGAGGCGAGCTTGGTCACATGTTCGCGCATCTGCCTGGCGTGGAGTGCGAGCTGGAACTCACGCTCCTGGTCGGTGGTGGCCTCCAGGTGCGCGAAGAAGGCCTCACCTGGGAACTTCGAGTCCACCACGATCACCTTCTCGCCGGGCAGGCGTACCAGCACATCCGGTCGCAGGCGGCCGTCGCCGGTGTCGATCGTTGACTGCTCGAGAAAGTCACAGTGATCCACCATGCCCGCCATCTCGATCACGTTGCGCAGCTGGATCTCCCCCCAAGAGCCGCGCGTGGAGGGGCGCTTGAGCGCGGAGGCGAGGTTGCCAGTCTCCTGGCGCAGGGTGCCGACCCCCTCGTGCAGCTGGCGGACCATCGCGGAGAGCTGACCCTGGGACTCCTTGCGCTCGCGCTCGAGGCGGCCGATCTCGCTCTCCATCTTGCCCAATTTCTCCTGAACGGGCTGCACGAGGCCCTTGATCTCCTCAGAGCGCTTGGCCATCTCGCTGGAAGCGCGCTCCTCCTCGGCGCGACGCTGGTCGGCGAGCCGCTGCGTCAGCGAATCGCCGGTCTGCTTGAGGACGTCGACGGACATCGACTTCAGTTCGTCGCGCAGGCGCTCGCGGTTGGGCTTGAGAACCGCGGCTGCACCGGCGGCGCCGAGGATGAGTCCGATCAAGATTCCGAGAAGCAGCAGCACGACGGTCATCACCTTTCAGACTGGCGGACGGGAACAAACAAAAATGACATGAGCGCCGGACGCGAAGCCCTCGCACTGGGTCAAGCACGAGGCCGCGGAGAACTTCAGCGAGCTGCCAGCCGGCTCTCTTCGCTGAGGTTCTAAGCGGCGCGGAGCGGCGCGAGCGCCTGATACCGCGTGGCGGCCTGTTCGAGGATGCCCAGCATCACCGGCGCGGCTGGCACGAGGCGGGCCCCCGCGGGCAGCGCGGCGATCACCTGTCGCACGGGTGGCGCGGGCGACAGCGTGCGGATCGTGATGTCCTCGCGCACGACCGACAGCGCGAGCTCGGGGATCAAGGCGACGCCGACGCCCGCCGCCACCAGACCCTGGACGGTCTGGTAGTCGTCTGACTCGAACGACACGTTCGGCTCGAAGCCGGCGGCGTGGCACGAGCGCACGACGTGACGAGCGCAGGGGCTCGAGCGCGAGGTCTGCACCCAGGCTTCCTCACGCAAGTCCTCGAGCCGAAGCTTCCCCTTGCCAGCGAGCGGGTGCTCGCCTGGCAACGCCAGGTACATCGGATCCTCGAGCAGCTCGACGCGGGTCGCGTCCTCTTGCAGGGGGGTGTCGCCGGCGAACTCGAACAGCAGCGCCAGATCCAGTTCGCCAGCACGCAGGCGCGGCGCGATCTGCTCGGGCTCGTCCTCCGTCAAGGTCAGCTCGACGCCGGGGTAGCTCAAGCGGAACGTTGCGATCGCCTGGGGCATCAAGGTGGCCCCAGCCGTCGGGAAGGACGCCACGCGCAGGCGCCCGCCGCGCAGGCCGGCGATCTCTGAGAGAGCTGCTTCGGCTGCCTCCAGGCCCGCGAGGATGCCCTCGGCGTGCCCGACGAGCATCTGACCCGCCGCGGTCAGGCTCACTCCGCGGGGGTGGCGCTCGAGCAGGGTCATGCCCGTCTCGGCCTCGAGCGTGGCGATCTGCTGGGAGATCGCCGATTGCGTGTAGGACAGCGCCTCGGCCGTGGCCGAGATCGAACCGCGGTAGGCGACCTCCTTGAGCACCCTAAGCCGGGCCGTACTAAGCATAAGCACAGCTTATATTAGCGATCAAGAGTTTCACTGGGACTGATGGCAGGAGCCTGCCAGCATAGAGGCGAACCTCTTTTGAGTCCAGTTCTTTGCCGGTGCTCCCGGCCCAGCCTTAGGAGAAGCTATGCCAGTCAAGATCATCGTTTCCTACGACGGAACCGCCAACGAGGACGACGCGATCGCGCTCGGCCGGCTCTTCGCCAGCGCCGGCGCCCAGGTGTCGCTGGCCTACGTCCGCCATGTGTCCGAGCCCGATAGCGCGCGTGAGGACATCGCCCAGCACGAGGCGCTGGCGCTGCTCGAGCGCGGCGCCGAGCTGCTTGGCGACCCGGCTGCCGCCAAGCACGCTGTCACCGACCGCTCCACCCCGGAGGGCCTGGCGGCGCTGGCAGAGCGCGAGGGCGTCGAGGTGATCGTCTTCTGCTCGGACTCACACACCGCCAAAGGACACATCGCGATCGGCAACTCCGCCGGGCGCCTGCTCGAAGGGGGTAAGACGGCCGTTGCGATCGCGCCGGCCGATCTCGCCGAGAGCAACCCGGGCATCCAGCGGATCGTCGCCGTCGGGGATGGCGAGGGTGGCGCGCGGGAGACCGCCGAGGCTCTGGCCGCCGCGCTGGGAGCGAGTGTCGCGCCGGTCGCCAACGACGAAGCGGACCTGCTGGTGATCGACTCGCGCCCGGAGGCCGAGCAGGGCCGGGTTTCACTCTCAGCCTCGGCCGCGCATCTGATCGAGATCGCCACCTGCCCGGTGCTGGTCTTGCCCCGTGGCGTCACGCTGCATTTCGCTCGCACGGCCGTCGCAGCGACGGCGTAGCGCGGTCAAAGCTCCGCGGGTCGCGGCCGGACCTCAGCGAATCCTTCGGCCGCGGCCTCGCGCGCGTAGGTAGCGCGCGAGCGCGCCGGTGAAGTCCAGGGCGCCACCGGCGAGGTGGCCGGCCGGGCCGGTCCACAACCACCTCTCAAAACGGTTCAGGAGCCGGGAGGTGTAAGGACGGGTTCTCATGGGGCGGCACGGTATCGTGGCGGGCGTGCCCGTAGCCGTGAAGACCACCGTCACCGAGCTTCCAGAGTCGCGTGTGCGCGTGCGCGTGGAGGTGGCGCCGGGAGAGGTCGAGGGACGTGTCGAGCACAGGGCGCGCCAGCTCGGGCGTGAGCTGAAGCTCCCCGGCTTCCGCAAGGGGAAGGTGCCCGCGCCGCTGGTGCTGCAGCGTGTAGGTCGCGAGGCCGTGCTGGAGGAAGCAGTACGTGACACCCTCTCGAGCTGGTACACGGACGCGATCGAGACCGCCGGAATCGTCCCAGTAGGCGACCCGAAGGTCGATCTTGGAGACCTTCCACCGCAGGGAAAGGCACTCGAGTTCTCGATCGAGATCGGTGTGCTTCCGAAGGCCGCGCTCGGCGGCTATGAGGGCTTGGAGGTACCGCGCCGCGAGCCCGTCGCCGAGCAGGAGCAGATCGACCGCGAGGTCGAGGGGATGCGCGAGCGCTTGGCGCGCCTCGAAACCGCCGAGCGCCCCGCCGCGCAGGGCGACTTCGTGGTGATCGACTACCTCGGGTCGCTGCGCGCCGGCGGCGACACAGAGGCTCAGGATGGTTCAGACACGGCCGAGGGCGGCGGACGCCTGGAGCCCTTCGAGGGCGGCGAAGGCCGCGACCAGCTCGTCGAGCTCGGCGGCGGCAACCTGATCCCCGGCTTCGAGGAGCAGCTCGTCGGGGCGAGCGCCGGCGACGATCGCGAGGTCGCGCTGACGTTCCCCGCCGACTACCCGGCTGAGCAGCTCACCGGCCGTGACGCCGTTTTCGCCGTAACCGTCAAGGAGGTCAAGCGCAAGGAGCTTCCGCCGATCGACGACGACCTCGCGATCAACGCCGGCTTTGACAGCATCGACGAGCTGCGCGAGGACATCAGCGCGCGCTTGATCGAGGCTGACGAGGCGCGCGCCGAGGCCGAGTTCCGCGAGGCGGCGCTCGACGCCGCCGTCGCCGGGGCGAAGGTCCCCGTCACGCCGGCGCTTGTCGAGGCGCGGGCGAAAGAGATGTGGGAGCGGATGCTGCATTCGCTCTCCCACCGCGGAATCTCGCGCGAGGCCTACCTGCAGATCGCCGGGCGCGCCGAAGCGGAGATCCTCGCCGACATGTCTGCCGACGCCGAGACGGCGCTGCGCCGCGAGGCCGTGCTCACGGCGATCGTTGCCGCCGAGCAGATCGAGCCTTCCGAGGAGCAGCTGCTCGAGGCGATCGCGCCGGCCGCCGAGCGCGAGGAGGTCGAGCCCGCCAAGCTGCTCGAGGACCTGCGCTCGGCCGGGCGCCTCGACGAGCTGCGCGAGGATCTGGCGGTGCGGCTGGCGGTCGAGCTGATCGCCGATCGTGCGACCGCGATCACGCCGTCGCAGGCGCAGGCGCGCGAGCAGCTGTGGACGCCTGGGCAGGATCCCGAGGGTGCCGCCGCCGGCGAGCGGCGGCGGCACCCGGCAAGCTGTGGACCCCCAGCGATTCATGATCGGCGAGCTAGCCTCTTAGAGGAATCCGGGCAACGAAGCGAAACCAAGGCGAGGAATATGAGCCCACTTGTTCCAATGGTTGTCGAGCAGACCTCGCGAGGCGAGCGTGCGTTTGACATCTACAGCCGCCTGCTCAACGAGCGAATCATCTTCCTCGGCACGCCTGTCGACGATCAGATCGCCAACCTAATCGTCGCCCAGCTCTTGCACCTGGAGTCCGAGGACCCCGAGAAGGACATCTCGATCTACGTCAACTCGCCCGGTGGCTCGGTCTACGCGGGGCTTGCGATTTACGACACGATGCAGTTCGTCAAGCCCGACGTGCAGACGATTTGCGTCGGGATTGCGATGTCGATGGGGGCGCTGCTGCTCGCGGGCGGCGCGGAGGGCAAGCGGATGGCTCTGCCGAATGCCAAGATCTTGATCCACCAGGTCTCCTCGAGCTTTGAAGGCCAGGCCACGGACATCGAGATCCACGCCAAAGAGATCATCGACGTACGCAAACGGCTGGATGAGATCATCGCCAAGCACACGCACAAGGACCTCGAGGACGTCAAAAAGGACACCGACCGCGACTACTTCATGAGCTCTGAGGAGGCGAAGGAGTACGGCATCATCGATCGCGTCATCTCCGAGCACTAGGGCGAACTGACCATGGCCAGGCCAACCGACTCCAACGAGCAGCTCCTCTGCAGCTTCTGCGGCAAGTCTCAACGGCAGGTCAAGAAGCTGATCGCCGGGCCCGGGGTTTACATCTGCGACGAGTGCATCGACCTGTGCAACGAGATCATCGACGAGGAGCTCTCCGCGCCGCCCGCGTTCGACCTCGAGAACCTGCCCAAGCCGCGTGAGATCTACGGCGTGCTCGACGAGTACGTCGTCGGCCAGGACCCCTCCAAGCGCACTCTGTCGGTCGCCGTCTACAACCACTACAAGCGCGTCCAGATGATGATGTCCGGTGACACGGACATCGAGTTGCAGAAGTCGAACATCCTGCTGCTCGGTCCCACCGGCTGCGGCAAGACGCTGCTCGCCCAGACGCTGGCACGGATCCTGAACGTGCCATTCGCGATCGCCGATGCCACGGCGCTGACGGAGGCGGGTTACGTGGGCGAGGATGTCGAGAACATCCTGCTCAAGCTGATCCAAGCCGCTGACTACGACGTGAAGAAGGCCGAGACGGGGATCATCTACATCGACGAGGTCGACAAGATCGCGCGCAAGGCGGACAACCCGTCGATCACGCGCGACGTGTCAGGGGAGGGGGTGCAGCAGGCGCTGTTGAAGATTCTCGAGGGCACGCAGGCCTCGGTGCCGCCGCAGGGCGGGCGCAAGCACCCGCACCAGGAGTTCCTGACGATCGACACGACCAATGTGCTGTTCATCTGCGGCGGTGCGTTCGCCAACCTGGACAAGGTGATCGAGCGGCGGATCGGGCACAAAGGCGTCGGCTTCGCCGCTGCAATCGAGGCCAAGGCCGAGCGTGACACGGGCGAAGTGTTCGAGCACTGCCTGCCCGAGGATTTGATCGAGTATGGGCTGATCCCGGAGTTCATCGGCCGGTTGCCGGTGGTCTCGGCGGTGCACCAGCTGACGAGGGAGGATCTCGTCTCGATCCTGACCGAGCCGCGCAACGCGCTGGTCAAGCAGTTTCAGCGCTTCTTCTCCTTCGACGGCATCGAGCTGGTCTTCTCCGAGGACTCGCTTACGGCGATCGCTGAGAAGGGGCTGGAGCGCGAGACCGGCGCCCGCGGCCTGCGCTCGATCATCGAGGAGATCCTGCTCGAGGTCCAGTTCGAGCTGCCCTCGCGCCGCGACGTGAAGAAGTGCGTCGTTACGAAGGAGACCGTCGAGAAGGGCTTGACGCCCACGCTCGTGACTGAAGCCGCGCCCGAAGATGCGCAGGACTCCGCGCCGCGCGAGCAATCGGCCTAGCGCGCCGCGCGCGCCGATCGCTAGTATCGCCCTGTGTCCAAGTCCAGGCAGTTGGAGCAGAGTTCCTCGCGCGTAAAGAGCACCGTCGGTGCCGTGCCGTGGCTGGTGCTCGCGCGCGGGGCGATGATTCTCGGCAAGCGCTGGAACGCTTTGTCTGCGAAGGAGCGCGCGCGCCTGGCTGAGCTCGTGCGCGAGTCGCACGGGCGCGTCGGCAACCTGAGCATCAAGCAGCGCTTGGAGCTACGGAAGCTGGCCGGCAAGCTCGATCTCAAGGGGGTGGCCCGCGAGCTCACCTCACTGTGGCGCGGTGGGCGCTCACGGCGCGGGCGCAAGCGCCACTAGGCTGCTGAGAAGCTGCGCTGTAGCGGACACGAGGAGACACCCTGAGATGACCGACGAGGACCTCGACAAGCTCTCCACGCACGAGCTTCACGACCGCGCCGTGCGCTACGCCGAGCACCACGTCGACGTCAAGTTCTTCTGGTCGCTGCTCGAGTACATCCCGGCCGCGGAGAAGCTCAGCGGCGACGAGGGCGAGGCCGACTACGACATTCAGTCCTCCAAAGGACTGATCTCCGACGCCGTTCACAGCGGCGACGGCAAGCTCGGCGAAGCGCTTCGCCCTGTGTTCATCGACTACCTGCGCAAACACCCCGACGCGTAGTGTCTAGCGCCAGCTGGACCGAGGCTCAGGCGGAAGCGCACCTGCACTCGCTCGAGCTGTTCGGCATGCGCTTCGGCTTGGACAGGATGCGCCGGATGATGACCGTGCTCGGCTCGCCGCAGCAGCGCTACGACGCGATCCACGTGCTCGGCACAAACGGCAAGACCTCGACGACGCGGATGCTCGCGGCAATCCTCGAGCGTCACGGCCTGCGCACGGCGGCGTACACCTCGCCGCATCTCGTCTCCTACCGCGAGCGCTTGCAGGTCGCCGGGCGCGACATCAGCGGCGAGCAGTTTGCCCGTGCGATCGCGCGCGCGGCGTGGGCGGCAGAGCGCGTCAACCGGACGCTCTCGGGCGATGACCACGTCACGCAGTTCGAACTGCTCACGGCGGGCGCGCTGTGGGAGATCGCCGAGCAAGGCGCACAGGTCGCCGTCGTCGAGGCGGGGCTCGGTGGGCGCTACGATGCGACGTCGGTGATCGGCGCGCAGCTGACCGTGCTGAGCAACATCGGGCTCGAGCACACGCGCTGGCTCGGCCCGACCGTGAGCGACATCGCCGAGGAGAAGCTTGCCGTCGTGGCGCCCGGTGGCACGCTTGCGCTCGGTGCTGGCCTCGATCCGCAGGCACGGGCGGTGGCCGAGCGCATCGCGGGCGAGCGCGGCGCGCGGATCGTCGCGGCCGGCGCCGTCGCCGGGCACACGACGCCGGCCTTGGCCGCGCGCGGCGCCTTCCAGCAGCGCAACTTCGCGCTCGCGCGGCTGGCCGCGGAAACATACCTGCGCGGCGCGGGGATCGAGCTCGACGAGCGCGCCGTGCGCGAGGCGGCCGCAACGACTGAGGTGCCTGGGCGCCTGCAGGTCGTCTCGCGCGACCCGTTGACAATCCTCGACGGCGCGCACAACCCCGATGCTGTGCGCGCGCTTGTGGAGGCGCTCGATGAGATCGCTGGCGCCCGGCCGCTGGCGCTCGTACTCGGCGTGCTCGAGGACAAGGACGCCGCGGGCATGCTCTCCTCGCTGCTCAGCGTATGCGAGCGCGCCTGGTTCACGGCTCCCCCGAGCTCTCGCGCGCTCTCACCGGCGGCGCTTCAGTCACTGGCCCGCCAGCTCGGCTTTGGTGAGGTCGCCTGCGAGCCCCGGCCGGAGCGCGCGCTCAAGGACGCCCAGCGCTGGGCGCGCGAGCAGCACGGCGCGGTGCTCGGCACGGGCTCGGTCTACCTGGTCGGCGGCTTGCTCGGGACGCTTGGCCTTTCAGGCACTGGGGAGGAGTCCCGCACGGGCCGGCGAAGGGCGGCAATATGAACGACGACGGCCCTTCCGTTCTCACCATGATCGGCGCGGTGGCGCTGATAGTCGCGCTTGTGATCTTGGTCTTCTTTGCAGCCGGTTACGGATTCGGCCGGTTGTTTCTCTAAACTCGACCGCCCCATGCTTACCCAAGGATCGATCCCGCCGGGCAAGTCCTCACCTCGGGGGTCATTGGTGTGGGCGCTCCACGGAGACCACCGGTGACGCTCGCCTACTTCGGCATCGAAAGCAGCGGTCTGAACCTCGTCGTCGACCTGCTGATCCTGTTCGTCGCCGTCCTGTATCTCTCGCTGATCTACTGGACCTATGCGGACGCGCGCCGCAGGATCCTCGATCCGATGCTCGTCGGCTGCGCGACGGCCGCCTCGTTGTTCCCTTTCGTGGGCACGATCGTCTACATGATCCTGCGGCCCCCGGAGTACCTGGAGGACGTGCGCGAGCGCGACCTGGAGATGCAGGCGGCCGAGGCGCGTCTGCATGAGCTCGATCATGGGCTGTGCCCGCACTGCGACTATCGGGTGGAGCGCGACTTCATCCGCTGCCCAAGCTGCTTGCGCAAGCTCAAGGAGCGCTGCGTGAGCTGCTCGCGTCCGCTGGACCAGGCTTGGACCATTTGCCCCTACTGTGAGACCGAGGTAGCCGGTGCCACCGCTGCTGCTCGCCTCACGCGCCGCAGGCGTGCCTCAACCGAGAGCGACTTGACGGATCCCGACCGGCCGTTTGCCTCCGAGGAGGATGCTGCCGGGGAGGAGACGGCGGCGCTCGGGCCGCGCGGGACCGGTCGTGGCAGTCGCCCTGGCGGTCGTCCGCGTCCCATCTCCTGATTACTCGCCAACTCGAGCAAAGGAACCTATGGACCGCACCTTGATCCTTGTAAAGCCTGACGCCTTCGCTCGCGGGCTGACGGGTGAGATACTCGCCCGCTTCGAGCGTAAGGGGCTTCAGATCGTGGCGCTCCGCAGCATGACCGTTGGCCGCGAACTGGCCGAGCGGCACTACGCCGAGCACTCAGAGCGCGCTTTCTTTGGCGAGCTCGTCAACTTCATCACCTCCGGGCCGATCGTGGCGATGGTCCTGGAGGGCCCCGAAGCCGTCAAGGCGGCGCGCCAGGTGATCGGCGCGACCAACCCACTCGAGGCCACCACCGGCTCGATCCGCGGCGATTTCGCGATCCAGATGGGCGCGAACATGGTGCACGGCTCAGACTCCGCAGACTCCGCTGCCCGCGAGGCCGGCCTGTTCTTTCCCGACTCCTAGCCGCCGTCGCCGAGCCGCTTTCACTCGTCCTCGCCTCGGGCTCGTCACAGCGGCGAGAGCTGCTGGCGCGCTTGGGCGTTCCGTTCACGATCAGGGTGTCCGGGGCACAGGAGCTGGAGCAGGGCGAGGATCCCGCAGCGGTGGCTGTGGAGAACGCGCTGCGCAAGGCGCGCGCCGCGCTTGGCTCGGGAGCGGGCGAGGAGCCGGAGGCGATCCTCGGCTGCGACACGATCGTTGTGCTGGATGGTGTGATCTACGGCAAGCCGCCCGATGCGCAGGCGGCACGTGAGACGATCGCGGCGCTGGGCGGTCGCACGCACGAAGTGATCAGCGGCCTGGCGGTGCTGCTCCCGCGGGAAGAGCGCACGGCTGTCGCACGCACCAGGGTGACGTTTCGCCCGGTCGACGAGCGGCTGCTGGAGTGGTATGTGGGTACGGAGGAGTGGCGCGGGCGCTCGGGGGGCTATGCGATCCAGGGCGCCGGCGCTAAGCTCGCGCTCGCGGTGGAGGGTGAAGAGGAGAACGTCGTCGGCCTGCCGCTCGCCGCCCTGCTCGACGTTTATCCCGAGCTTCTTTTCGCCTGCAAATAAGCTCGCAACCCTGTTGGCGGCTGTGGGGCGTTCGCTACACTGGCCCGCGGGTATGGCCCGGATGCGCGCCGCCCGCGGAGCGTGGCGCTAGGCGGCGGCGCGTGAGCGAATCCAAGCGTGTCCTCTCTCAAGATATGGGCATCTTCAGCTATCTGACTGGATTCGGCGGCCGGGACATGGCGGTCGACCTGGGTACCGCGAACACACTCGTGTATGTGCGCGGGCGCGGGATCGTGCTGTCTGAGCCGAGCGTCGTGGCGATCGACTCGCGGACCGGCGAAGTTCATGCGGTCGGGATCGAGGCAAAGCGCATGCTCGGTCGCACCCCCGGCACCATCCAGGCGATACGACCGCTCAAGGACGGCGTGATCGCGGATTTCGACGTGACCGAGCAGATGCTGAGGCACTTCATTCAGAAGGTCCACCAGAATCGCTGGGCGCACCCCCGCGTTGTGGTGTGTGTCCCCTCGGGAGTCACCGGAGTCGAGAAGCGCGCCGTCGAGGAGGCCTGTCTGTCGGCGGGCGCACGTACCGCATATCTGATCGAGGAGCCCATGGCGGCTGCCATCGGGGCCGGGCTGCCGGTCGGAGAGCCCACGGGCTCGATGGTGGTCGACATCGGCGGCGGCACCTCGGAGGTCGCCGTTATCTCGCTCGGCGGAATCGTCGTATCCCAATCGATCCGCGTCGGCGGCGACGAGATGGACGAGGCGATCATCAATTACGCAAAGCGCGAGTACAAGCTGCTCATCGGCCAACAAACTGCTGAGGAGCTCAAGCTCGAGATTGGCTCGGCCTGTCCGATGGAGGAGGAGCTGCAGGCGGAGATTCGCGGGCGCGACATGGTCTCCGGGCTGCCCAAGACCGTCGTGCTGACGAGCGAGGAGATTCGCCAGGCGCTGGAAGAACCGCTGAACCAAATCATTGAAGCGGTCAAGGAGACGCTCGACCGTACACCTCCGGAGCTGGCTTCGGACATCATGGACCGCGGCATCATGCTCGCCGGCGGTGGGGCGCTGCTGCAGCGCCTGGACGAGCGCCTGCGCGAGGAGACCCAGATGCCTGCGCACCTGGCCGAGTCGCCGCTGACCTGCGTGGCGGTCGGCTCAGGGCGGTCGCTCGAGGAGTTCGAGGCGATCCACCGCTCAAACCGCCGCTCGCGTAACCGGCGGCGCCGGTGAGGGTGCAAAGGCAGGCAGAGCCGCGAGATGCTCTCCAGAGGTACTCTTGAGAACCTGTCCCCAGAGGCTCGTACGCTCCTGTCGGGATGGGTTCTTTCCCTTGAAGTCTTCGGAAGGTCCTGATCGGTGTACGACAAGACGGTCCGGCGTCGGCGTGCAGTGCTTGTGCTGCTCGTCGTGCTCTCCCTGATACTGCTGAGCGCCTACTTCGGTGAGGCCTCGAGCGGCGGCCTGCACTCGGTGCAGCGCGGCTTCTTGACCGTTGTCTCACCAATCCAGGATGGCGCCAACAAGGCGCTAAAGCCGGTGCGTGACCTGTTCGGCTGGTTCGGTGACACGCTTCACGCCAAAAGCCAGCTGAGCGAACTGCGCAAGCAGAATGACAAACTCCGCAAGGAAGTAGTCGCGGACCGGGCAAATGAACACGGTTACCACGAACTGGTCGGTCTCCTACGTCTGGATCAGCTGAAACTGGACAGCTACCGGCCGGTGACGGCCACGGTGGTTGGCAAGTCGCCGAACATCTGGTACTCAACGGTCTGGATCGACAAGGGGACCTCCTCGGGCGTTCAGAAAAACGACCCTGTGGTCAACGCCGAAGGGCTGGTCGGCAAGGTCGCTCAGGCCGCCTCCGACGGCGCTGTGGTCGATCTCATCACCGACAGCGAAGTCGGCGTCTCCGCGCGGATCAACGGGACGGGCGCGACCGGCGTGGTGCAGCCCAAGGTCGGTGAACCGAACGATCTGGTGTTGCAGTACCTGCCGGCCAACACACAGGCCAACCGGGGCGAATACATCGTCACCTCCGGCACCGTGGCGCCCGGACCCGATGAATCGCTCTATCCGCCGGGGATCCTGATCGGGCAGGTGAGCTCAGTCGATGAAGAAAGCGCGTACAAGTCGGTCAACGTGCATCCGCTGGCCGACCTGCACAATCTCGACATTGTGCAGGTGCTCACGCATACGCTCAGCAGCAAGCCGGGGCGTCTGACGAGCCTTCAGAGCGGGTTCTCGAGTAGCTCTCAGGCGGGTGCCGGCGGCGGTGAAAGCAGCCAGCTCGCCTCGACGGGGGCCGGTGGATGACGCTCTCAGGTTCTCTACTCGCTCGCATCGCGGTGCTCGTGGTGGTCGTCGTGTTTGTCCAGATCGGTGTGATCTCTGAGGTCCCGGTGTTCGGAGTCGTCGTCGATCTATCGCCGCTGGTGGTGGCCTTCGTCGGCTTGTTGTGTGGTTCGACGCTCGGAGCTGCGACCGGATTTGCGCTCGGTCTGCTCGTCGATCTCGCGCTGGTGCAGACGCTGGGCGTAACCTCGTTGATCTTCACGCTGATTGGCTACTGGAGCGGGCGCTTGCGGGAGCTGCGCGACCCCCAGGCCACGTTGACCCCGCTGCTGGTGGGCGCCGCGGCCTCCGCGCTCGCGACGGTGGGGTACTCGCTGATGGAGTTCCTGCTCGGGGTGGACGCTCCGGTCAGCCTGGAGCTGCTTCGCCAGATCGCGCTGGGAGTGGTCGTGAACACGATTGTCGCGCTGCCGATGTGGGCAATCGTGCGCCGCAGCCTCGAGCCGAGCCTGCCCGACGATCCCCGCCGCCGCCGCAGGCGCGCGTACACGACAGGCGGACTGAGCCCCCTCTCGCGCGCATGAGCACCCCGATCGAACGCGTCCAGCCGAGTGATCCGCGCGTGCCACCCGTTTCTCCGCAGATGGCGCTGCGGGTAGCGGTGCTGGGGGGCGTGGCGATGGTGATGTTCGCGATTATCTTCTTCCGCCTGTGGTTCTTGCAGGTGCTCTCCGGCGAACAGTACGTGGTGCAGGCCAACGCCAACCGGGTGCGCGACCTGCCGATCGCAGCGCCGCGCGGGCAGATCCTGGATCGCACGGGTCAGGCGATCGTGAGCAGCCGCACGACCAACGCCGTGCAGATCGTGCCGAGCCTGTTGCCCAATGCAGTCAAAGTCCAGGTTGCGGAATACCAAACCGGGCTGAGCAAGGCCGAGGCAGCGTTCCTCGCCACCAACGAACAGCTCAAGTCGCTCGAGAGCGAGCTGAGCACAGCTCGCGCTCCCGTGAGCGCGGCCCAGATAGGGGAGCTCCGCCGGCTGCGCAGGGCAGATCACTTGCGGACGGTGCCTGTGCCGCCCTTGCCCCGTTCGGCCGTTGCTGGGGCGAGCCTGTTCCGGCGGTTGGGTGAAGTCGTTGGTCTGAGCCCGCACACGATCGACGAACGCGTGGTCGTGGGGATCGACACCACCCCGTATGCGAACGTGACGATCAAGACCGATGCGGGCAGGGGTGCTCTGACGGTCCTCGCCGAGCGCCAGAGCGAATTTCCCGCCGTGATCCAGCAGCCGGTGTCGATTCGCGTTTATCCATATGGCGAAATGGCGGCACAGGTGCTCGGCCACGTCGGCCAGATCTCCAAAGCACAGCTGAAACTGCGTCCTTTCCGCGGCGTCCAGCAGGGCACGGTCGTCGGACAGGAAGGCCTCGAGTACTTCTACGACCGCTACCTGAGAGGAAGGGCGGGAGTTCAGCACGTCGAGGTCAACGCGGCTGGCACAACACAGCCGAGCAGCATCAAACCAACGCCGCCACTGGCCGGACGCAGTCTCAGGGTGACACTCGATCTCGGCCTGCAGCGGGAGGGGGAAAAGGCGCTCCTAGAAGGGATTGAACGGGCACGGGCAGGCGGAAAACCGGCCGTGGCGGGTGCGTTTACAGCGCTTGACCCGCGCAACGGTCAGGTACTGGCGATGGGCTCCTATCCGTGGTTTGACCCGAACAAGTTCGCCAAACCGCTGACTAAATCCGAATACGCCGCGCTGCAGGGCGCTAGCAGTGGCAGCGAAGCCCCGGCCCCGTTGACCAACAGGGCCGTGAGCGGCACCTACCCCACAGGCTCGACATTCAAGCCGATCACCGCGATGGGGGCGCTCGAAGGCGGGGTCCTCGATCCGAACGCGGCTCTCGGCGGGGGGCAGTGCATCCAGGTATCGACCCAGCAGTTCTGTAATTCCGGGCACGCCGAATTCGGGGCGCTGGATCTCGTCAACGCGCTGCGAGTCTCCTCCGATACCTACTTCTTCGAAGTCGGCAAACTCGCCAACAGCCACGGCGACGTGATCCAGGAAATGGCGCGCAAGCTGGGGATCGGCGAGCAGACGGAAATCGATCTGCCGAGTGAGATCACGGGCATCGTTCCCGATCGCAAGTGGCGCGCGAGAGTGGCCGCGGAAGAGCTCGCGTGCGAGAGCCGCCGGCACGTCAGTAGTTGCGGCATCTCCGATGGGCGCCCGTGGAGCGTCGGCGACAACATGCACCTGGCGGTTGGGCAGGGCGATCTGATCACCTCGCCGCTGCAGATGGCGGTGGCGTACTCGACGCTTGCCAACGCCTACATGAATAACGGCAACGGCACGGTGGTTAGGCCGCATCTGGGAATGGAGATCGACGAATCAAGCGGCGGCGGCTTGGTGCAGAGCTTGAGCGCCCCTCCTGTGCGCCACGTGCACCTGAATTACTCCGACCTGAGCCTCGTGATGGAAGGCATTCACGACGCCGCAAGTCAACCGGGCGGCACCTCTTTTGATGTGTGGAGTGGCTGGGATCAGGCTCAGCATCCCGTGTACGGCAAGACAGGCACAGCCCAGCACGGCACCTTGAGTGGTGGCTTTACTGAAGATCAGTCGTGGTACATGTGTTACGTGGCCGACTCCCACCGGCCGATTGTGATCGCAGTGACCGTCGAGCAGGGCGGCTTCGGCGCCGAAACGGCTGCCCCGATCGCCCGCCTGCTGGCCTCGCAGTGGTTCGGCAAGCCAAAGCGCTTCGTCGCCGGAAGCTCGAAAACGCTATAAGCCCGCTCAGCCCAATCCAGGCGCCCGAGCGCATCAAGGAAGCGAGCGAGCGCTCACCGCTGCAACTGCCGTTCGATCCGCTGTTGCTGCTCGCCGTAGTGGGGCTCGGGATCGCCTCGGTCGTGACGCTCGGCGATGCCACGCGCGGGCTCGTACCGGGCCAGCCCCGTTACTACCTAGACCGGCAGGCGATCTATCTCATCGTCGGCGGGCTGCTGATGCTCGCCGTCTCGCGCCTGGATTATTCGCGACTGAGGCAGCTGAAAAATGGGATCTACGCGTTATTGATGCTGAGCATCCTGGCGGTGCTCGCAGCCGGGCACACCGTCAAAGGCTCGGTGCGCGCGATCAGCCTGCCGTTCTTCTCCTTTCAGGCGTCTGAGCTCGGCAAGGTGCTGCTGATCCTCGCGCTGTCGGCGCTCGTGGTCGATCGGGCGCGCCTGCTGCGTGAGCGCGACACCACGGCCAGGGTGCTGCTCACTGCGTTGATACCCGCGATGTTCGTGATCGCCCAGCCGGATCTCGGCTCGGGCATCGTCTACATGGTGATCGCGTTCGTGCTGCTGCTCGTGGCCGGCACGCCCGGGCGCCAACTCGCCCAGCTGCTTGCGCTCGTCGCGATGTCGCTGACGTTTGTGCTCGTCGGCGCACCCGCCGTCGGCGTCCACGTGCTCAAGCCCTATCAGGTCGAACGGCTGACGGCCTTCATACACCCCTCCTCGAATATCAAGGCGATCCGGGAAAGCGAATCCAAGACAGGCGAACCCAATCCCCTCTACCAGCTGGAGGAGGCGAAGATCGCGATCGGCTCTGGGCAGAAGACAGGCCGAGGCGCGGGCGCTACGCAGGTGCCCCTCGGATACGTGCCGGAGAGTCACACCGACTTCATCTTTGCCGCGGTCGGCGAGCAGTACGGCTTCGTTGGCGCGGGGCTGGTGCTGTGCCTGTACGCGCTCTTGATCTCGCGGGCGTTGCGCATCCTTACGATGTCGAAGGACCTGTTCGGCTCGCTCGTAGCGGGAGGGGTAGCGGCTATGCTGATGTTTCAGGTGTTCGTCAACGTGGGAATGACCATTGGGATCATGCCCATTACCGGCGTTACGCTGCCGCTCATGAGCTATGGCGGCTCGTCGGTTATCACCACCCTGTTGGCGGTGGGCCTGCTGCAATCCATTTACGTGCAGGCGCGCGCCTCAGCGGCACTGAAGGGCCGCGTGCCGATCTATTGAAGAACTATCCGAAAACTCCAAGATCTCTCCTCAGCGATCACTGGGACGCGAGCTGAGGAGTTTTCGGATAGATACCCAAACACCAATGTCCGTCAACCACTCCCGATCGCCAGTTGTGAATGCGCCGCCGAGGATTCTCCTCCGGCCTTCGCCCGCGCGGGAGAAGGCCGGCATCGATACCGAAAGACTGGATCACATTGAAAAAGCAAGTGCTTGTCAGCGTCGATCGCGCGGAGACGCGCGTGGCGCTCCTGGAGGCGACCGGAACGCCCGGCGCCTCACGTTCTGCCTCGGCTGGCCAGGGAAAGTCAACCCGGAGCTCTGCGCCACCGGCCTGCTCTCGCAAGCGTGCGAGCGGCTCCCTGCAGGCCGGATATCGCATAGCTGAGCTGTACCTGGAGCGCCGCGGAGGGCGCTCGATCGTCGGCAACATCTATAAGGGCAAGGTAGACAACGTGCTGCCCGGCTTGGAGGCCGCGTTCGTCGACATCGGTTTGGAGAAGAACGGCTTTTTGCACGTGGATGAGATCGTGCTGCCCGGCGTGGAGGCTCCCAAGCGGGGACGCGGAAGCGGTAGCGGGCGCAAGATCTCAGACCTGCTCGGGCCGGGGCAGGAGATCGTCGTGCAGGTCGTCAAGGACCCGCTGAAGACAAAGGGCGCGCGACTGTCAATGGAGCTGACGATCGCCGGGCGCTACATGGTCTATGCCCCGACGGGTGAGGGCGTGGGTGTGTCTCGCCGGCTGGAGGATCGCGAGCGCGAGCGCCTTCGCAAGCAGACCTCAGGCCTGGACCTGGGCAGCGGCGGGGTGATCGTGCGCACCGCCGCGCACGGCGCCGTGCGAGAGGACTTCGAGCGTGAGCTGAAGTACCTGCACAAGCTGCACGAGGTGCTCGGCAAACGCGTCGAGGAAACGCTCGCCCCGGATCTCGTCTTCCAAGAGGCCGACCTGTCGGTGCGGGTGGTGCGCGACATCTTCTCTGCGCACTTCGAGCGGGCAATCGTCGACGACGAGCAGCAGTTCAAGCGTTTGGTCTCCTTCTTTACGCGTACCGCCCCCGAGCTGGTCGAGCGTGTCGAGCTGTGGGAGCAGAAGGAGCCGCTGTTCGAGGCCTACGGCGTGGACAAGGCGATCGACGGCGTGCTGTCGCGGCGGGTGGACCTGCCGAGCGGTGGCTATTTGGTGATCGACTACGCCGAGGCGCTGACCGTGATCGATGTCAACTCGGGGTCGTTCATCGGCCGTGGCAAGGGCGCGGCGCTGGAGGACACGATCACGAAGACCAATCTGGAGGCCGCCGAGGAGGTCGTCAACCAGTTGCGGCTGCGCGACATCGGCGGGATCATCGTGATCGACTTCATTGACATGGCGCGTGCGCGCAATCGCGACGCGGTGATGAAGACGCTCAGAAAGACCCTTGACGAGGACCGCACGAAGACATTCACGGCGGAGATCTCAAAGCTGGGCCTGGTCGAGATGACCCGCCAGAATGTGACCGAGGGCGTGCGCGAGATCATGAGCCGGCCGTGCCCGACGTGCGAGGGGGAAGGCGTGATCCGCTCGGAGGAGACCTACGCGATCGAGTTCGAGCGCCGGCTCCGCGATGTAGCCCTCGAAAATCCGGAGGTGGAGGCGTTCCTCGTGCAGATCAACCCGCGGGTGACCGCCGAGTTCACCGGACATGGGTCGCGCGTGTTGCACGCACTGGAGAAGGATACGGGCAAGTCGTTCCTGTTCGAGGGCTCCGAAGGGCTTGAGCTGGAGCATTTCGCGATCACCTTCCAGGGCACCCGTGAGGAGGTCGAGGAGCGGGCGCTGCCCTTCCGCCAGGGTGATGAGGTATTGGTCGAGATCGTCGAGCCGCACATGTATGACGTGGATGACGCGGTAGCGAAAATCGACGGCTACATCATCTCGATCGCCGGTGCGGCGGCGCATGTCGGCGAGAAGCGGATGGTGCGCATCGACCAGGTGGGGCGTACGGCGGCGAGCGCGCTGCTGCTGGACGAGTCCGGCGAGGTCTTGGCAGCGCCCGCGCGGAGCAAAGCACCGAGCACCCGGGCGAAACGACGCACCCCGCCAGCCCCGAGCGAGGCACCCAAGGCGACGCTGCGCTCGCGCCGCCGTCCGGCGGCCGTCGAGAGCGACGACGCCGAGGCGCGCCAGGAAGCGGGTCTCAGCGAGCCACCGGCGGGCATCGACGCGGAGCCCGAGGAGGAGCTCGCTAAGGAGGCGCTGGCCCAGCAGCCGCCGGAGGCGGGCGAGGGCGGCGAGGATGGCCTACAATCAAAGCCTCGGCGTCGTGGCCGCAGGGGCGGGCGGCGCCGTTCGGCTGCCAAGGCCAAGGCCACGCCCGAGTAGACGTTGGCGTCCCAGAAGCTTTCCAAGTCAGAGAATCGAGACCGAGAGACATGTACGCGATCGTGAAGACCGGCGGCAAGCAGTACCGCGTGGAGCGGGGCCAGACCCTGCTCGTGGAGCGCCTTGCCGCCGATGAGGGTTCGAACGTCGCACTCGAGCCGATTCTCTATCGCTCTGAGGACGCCGTATTCGACGCCGCCGGCCTGAAGAAGGTCAAGGTCACCGCGAAGATCGTCGCGCATGAGCGCGGTGAGAAGCTGCGCGTCTTTAAGTTCAAGCCCAAGCGCGGCTACAAGCGCCGCACCGGCCACCGCCAGGAGCTGACCCGAATCGAGGTCACGGACATCTCTATGGGCACTGCCACCAAGGCGCCGGTGGCGAAGACCGCCGCCAAGCCAGCCGCGGCGAGGGCCGGGACGGCCAAGCCCGAGGCAGCGAAGCCAACGGCAGCCAAGCCCGCCGCCAAGCCCAAGGAGGCAGCAGATGGCTCATAAGAAGGGTCTGGGATCCAGCCGCAACGGTCGCGACTCGAACGCCCAGCGCCTGGGCGTGAAGACGTTCGCGGGTCAGACCGTGACGGGCGGCGAGATCATCGTGCGCCAGCGCGGCACAAAATTCAAGCCGGGCGACGGTGTGGGCATCGGCAAGGACGACACGCTGTATGCACGCGCCGCGGGAACGGTGCAGTTCAGCACCGGCCGTCGCGGGCGTGTCGTGAGCATTCTGTCCGCCGAGTGAGCTTGCCGGAGTGAGCCCGCGCGAGGGTGCCCGGGCGCTGGCGATTGGCCGAGTTGCGTTCGGTGCGGCGCTTCTGATCGTCCCGAGAAAGGTTGCGAAGGGCTGGCTGGGCGAATACGCCGATCGTCCCGCAGTGCATGCGTTGGTTCGGTCGATAGGTGTCCGGGACATGGTGCTGGGCATGATCGCGCTGCACACCATTGAGCATCCCGAAATTGGGCCGCGCTGGCAAGCCACCTGCGCGGTGGTGGACTCAGTCGACCTCCTGGCGACAGGCGCCGCCCATGCGGACCTGCCGCTCTCCGGCGTTGCTGGAACCGGGTTGGTGGCTGGAGGTGCTGCGGCGGCTGGCTTCTACTTCTCCCGTGCACTGAAGCAGAGCTGAGCGGAGCCGTCGCCCGCGAGGCCAGCCTGCGGGGGCTGTCAGGATGCCAGCATGTTGCACGACCACGCGAGAATTCACCTGCAGGCGGGCGCCGGGGGAAATGGCTGCATGAGCTTTCGCCGCGAGGCGCATGTTCCGAGGGGCGGTCCTGACGGCGGCGATGGCGGGCACGGGGGGGCGGTGGTACTCCTCTGCGACGATGGCCTGCGCGATCTGCAGAGCTTTCGGCGCAAGGCGATCCACCGTGCCGGGCAGGGCGGGCATGGTGAAGGCTCACAACGCCATGGGGCCGATGGGCAGACGCTGACGCTCAGGGTGCCGCCCGGGACCGAGGCGATCGGGTACTCAGGGCCTGAAGGCGCGGAAGGCGATCTGGCGGGACGCCGCTGGGAGCTGCTGCAGGCTGGGCAGAAGGCGGTGGTGGCGAAGGGAGGCGCGGGGGGAAAGGGCAACAAGCGCTTTGCGACGGCTACCAGGCAGGCGCCGCGCTTTGCCGAGCGGGGCTTGCCGGGGGAGGAGGGCTGGCTCGAGCTGCGGCTGAAGCTGCTGGCGGACGTGGGACTGGTGGGGCTGCCGAACGCGGGTAAGTCCTCGCTTCTGTCGCGGCTGACGCGGGCCGCGCCCAAGGTGGCGAACTATCCGTTTACGACCCTGTCCCCGGTGCTGGGTGTGCTCGACGATGGCGAGCGCCAGCTGGTGGTGGCCGATATCCCCGGGCTGATCGAGGGCGCAAGCGAGGGCGCCGGGCTCGGGCATGACTTCCTGGCGCACGTGGAGCGCACGCGCTTGCTGGTGCACGTGCTGGATATCGCACCGGAGCTGGAAAACGGCGAGGGGGCGGACGCGGAGCACAACTATGCGACGATCGAGCGCGAGCTCGCCGCACACGACGAGCGTCTCGCGCGCCTGCCTCGCGTGCTGGCGCTGTCAAAGGGGGACCTGGTGCCCGAGGCCCGGGCGGGAGAAGCGGTGGCGGATTGGGAGCGCCGGCTGGGGGCAGAGGTACCGGTGATCGTGACCTCCAGCGCCACGGGAGCTGGGCTTGGAGAGCTGGTGGGTGAGCTGCTCGAGCGGGTGACGCCACGCGGCTCATCGCCCCTGCAGGCTGGTGATAAAGCCCCGCCCGCCCCGGGCACGCGAGGAGGGGAGGTGCAGGACGAGGACCTGGCCGAGTACATGGTGTTCAAGCCGAGGGCGCTGAGGGGCTTTCAGGTGGCGAGGACCGGAGAGAGATCGTTCGCGGTTAGCGGAAAGGGAGTCGAGCTGCTGGTGGCGAGATACGACAACGAGAACGAGGACGCGATGGCGTATTTGCAGGGACGGCTGCGGAGGATCGGCGTAATGGCAGCATTGGAGGCGGAGGGCTTTCAGCCGGGCGATGAGCTCGAGGCCGGCGGAGTGAGGATCCAGCTCGACCCGGACGCTCGGGCATAAGCTCTTAGACATGAGACGAGTGGTGATAAAGCTGGGATCGAGCATCGTCGCCGAGGAGACCGGCGAACTGCGCAGTGCAGTGCTCGCGCGTATCTGCGACACGGTCGCCGGCCTGCACAGCGCCGGCGATGAGGTGGTGGTGGTTTCGAGCGGCGCGATCGCGCACGGCGTGCGGATCATGGGCTTGCCCATGCGCCCCGGCGCTGTCGAGGAGCTGCAGGCCGCGAGCGCCGTGGGGCAGGGCAAGCTGTATCGCGTCTATGACGAGCTGTTGCGCGAGCGCGATCTGCTCTCCGCGCAGGTGCTGCTCACGTTCATGGACATGAGCGCTCGCACCCACTACCTGAACGCGCGCCAAACACTGCGCAAGCTGCTCGACTGGCGGGTGGTGCCGGTCATCAACGAGAACGACACGACCGCCACCGACGAGATCTCTTTTGGCGACAACGACTTCCTCGCCGCTCAGGTGGCGATTCTCACTTCGGCCGACCTGCTCGTGCTGCTGACCGACATCGACGGGCTGTACACAGCCGACCCGCGGCAGGACCCTGACGCGCGCCTGGTAGGAGAGGTCACTGATTTCGAGACACTGGGGGGGGCGCAGGCGGGCCACAGCACCTCGCCGCTCGGCTCCGGCGGGATGCGCTCGAAGGTGGTGGCGGCCGACATGGCGACCGCCGCCGGCATTCGCGTGGTGATCTGCAACGGCGTGCGCGAGGGAGCGCTGCGGGCCGTGATCGATGGGGACACGGAGGGCACGAACTTCCCGCCGCGCACCGCGCGACACTCCTCCTTCAAGCTGTGGCTCCGCTACGCCAAGCCGAGTCACGGCACACTGCTGATCGACGCGGGTGCCGCGCGTGCCCTGCGCGAGGACGGCACGAGCTTGCTGCCGGTCGGAATCGTTGAGGTTCAGGGCTCCTTCCAGGCGGGCGATGCAGTGGAGATCGCCGAGTACGTCTCTCCAGAAGGAGCAGGCGCGCGGCCCGGTGGTCTCGGGGGCAGTGGCCCGCTGCTCGGCAAGGGCATCTGCAGCTACTCGGCCGATGAGCTGCGGCGCGTGAAGGGACTGAAGTCAAAGGCGGTGCAAGAGATCGTTCCGCGTGCCACTGAGGAGGCCGTGCACCGCGACTACATGGTGCTCGACTGAGGATTGGACCCCGCCCGCCCGGCGGGTCCTATCCTTCAATGCCATGGCCACGACCGTCGCACCGGTAGCTGACACCTGCTCACAGGCACGCGAGGCGTCGAGATGGCTCGCGAGCATAGACACCGCCACCAAGAACACGGCGCTGATGGCGATTGCCACGGCGCTGCAGTCGCGCGTCGATGAGATCCTTCAGGCCAACGAGCGCGACATGCAGAGCGGTCGCGAAGCCGACATCGGCGACGCGCTGCTCGATCGCCTGCGCCTCGACGAGGGCCGCGTCGCAGCGATCGCCCAGGCCGTCCGCCAGATCGCCGCGCTGCCCGATCCCGTCGGCGAGGTGATCGACGGGCACCGCCTCCCCAACGGCCTCGACGTGCGCAAGGTTCGCGTTCCTCTCGGCGTCATCGCCGTCGTCTACGAGGCCCGCCCCAACGTCACCATCGATGCCGCCGCCCTCTGTCTGAAGTCCGGCAACGCGATCGTGCTGCGCGGCTCCTCCTCGGCCACCCACTCAAACGCCGTGCTCGCCCAGATCGCCTCCGAGGCCGCCATCTCCGCCGGCCTGCCCGACGGTTGCGTAAGCCTCGTCGCCGGGGGAGGTCGCGCCGAGCTCGCCGAGCTCGCCACTCAGAAAGACAGCGTGGACCTGATCATTCCCCGCGGGGGCGAGGGGCTGAAGGCGGCGCTCGAGGAGGTGGCGACGGTACCGGTGATCTATGCGGCTTCCGGGAACTGCCACGTCTACGTGGACGCCTCCGCGGACCTCGACCAGGCCGAGGCGATCGTGCTGAACGCGAAGACGCAGCGCCCGGGCGTGTGCAACGCAGCCGAGACACTGCTGATCCACGAGCGCGCGGCTGCGCAGTTCGTGCCGCGCGTGCTCGGCGCGCTGGGTGCGGCCAGCGTGCTGGTCCGCGCCGACGAGCGCACGCGTGCGGCCGCGGCCGCACATGGCGCCCCGATCGCGGTCACGCTCGAGCCGGCCGGCGAGGAGGACTGGGGTACGGAGTACCTGGCGATGACTCTCGCTGTGAAGGTGGTCTCCTCAGTCGAGGAGGCGATCGAGCACATCGGGCGCTACGGCAGCGGCCACTCGGAGGCGATCGTGACACGCGACACCGCCGCCGCGCGGGCGTTCCAGCTGGGCGTCGACGCGGCCTGCGTGTACGTCAACGCCTCGACGAGGTTTACCGACGGGGGCGAGTTCGGGATGGGGGCGGAGATCGGCAACTCGACTCAGAAGCTGCACGCGCGCGGGCCGATCGGGTTGCGGGAGCTGTGCACGTTCAAGTATCTCGTCGAAGGCGACGGACACGTCCGCGGTTGAACGGCCGGTGGCGCTCGGCATCCTCGGTGGGACGTTCAACCCTCCTCATCGCGGGCACCTGGCACTCGCCCGCCATGCCAAGGCCGAGCTGGGTCTGGAGCGTGTGCTGCTGATGCCCGCCGGCCGTTCTCCGCACAAGCTCTCAGAGGTTGACCCTGGACCGTCCGATCGCCTGGAGATGTGCCGCCTGGCGGTCGCAGGCAGCCAGGGAGTCGGCGTGTGCGCTCTGGAGATCGAGCGTCGCGGGCCGTCCTATACCGTGGATACCTTGAAGGCAATCCATAAGAGCTATCCGGAGGCTGAGCTGACTTTCATCGTAGGAGCTGACATGGCGCGCACGCTGCCGTCCTGGCGCGAACCGCAAGCGGTACTCGAGCTCGCGAGCCTGGCGGTCGCCGGTCGCGAGGACGCCGGTCGCGAGGATGTGCTCCGGGCGCTGTCTGCGCTCCAGGCGAGGGTGTCGTTCTTGGACATGCCTGTGTGTGAGGTCTCCTCTTCGATAGTGCGCGAGCGCGTGGCTGAGGGTAGGCCCGTGGGCGAGCTAGTGGAGCTGGCGGTCGCGGCTTATATCGCCGAGCATGGTTTGTACGGTGCGGTGGCGAGCGATCATCAGGCGAGGGCGTCGTGAAGCCCGAAGAGCTTGTTTCAGAGATCGCTCGATACGCCGCGGATAAGAAGGCCGGAGACATCTTGGAGCTCGACTTGCGGGGAGTGCTCTCCTACACCGACTACTTTCTGCTGTGCACGGGCAACACCGAGCGCCAGACAAAGGCGATCCACGACGGCATCCTGGAGGGCTGCAAGCACGAGCACGAAATTCAGCCCCGCCGGGTGGAGGGCCTGAGCAAGCGGGACTGGATCCTGATGGACTACCTCGACGTAGTCGTGCATATCTTCACGCCCGAGACGCGCGCGTTCTACCAGCTCGAGCAGCTCTGGGGGGAGGCTCCGGCGCGGGTCGCTGCGGAAAGCGCGTAAGGGCCGCATCGCGACTTGCGAAGATGGCAGGGTGAGCACCACCGTCACCAGCCGTCTCCCGCGCATGAGCGCGGTGATGCGCGAGGGCGAGCGCGTGACGGCGCTGGAGCTGTTCTTTGACCTGGTGTTCGTGCTGGCACTGACGCAGTGCACAGCGCTGATAGCCGGTACACCGACGTGGGAAGGGGTGCTCAAGGGTCTGCTTGTGCTCGGCATGCTGTGGTGGTCCTGGGGCGGCTACGCGTGGCTGACGAGCGTCGTGGATCCCGAGGAGGGAGCGGTGCGGCTGGTGATGTTCGCGGCGATGGCGGCGTTCCTCGTCGCCGCTCTGTGCGTGCCAAGAGCGTTCGGCTCAGAGGCGCTGCTGTTCGCTTGTGCCTATACCGCGGTGAGGACCGCGCACATCGCGCTCTTTATGCTGGCGAGCCGCGAGGACGCAGCGCTGCGCAAATCGGTGATCGGGCTGGCGGGCAGCACGGCGATCAGCGCGGCGCTGCTCCTGCTAGCCGCGTTCACCAGCGATGGGCTTCAGCTTGGGCTGTGGGGACTGGCGCTGTTGCTCGATACCGGCGGGCCGTTCCTGTTCGGGATCGAGGGATGGAAGCTCGTGCCGGGTCATTTCGCTGAGCGGCACGGGCTGATCATCATCATCGCCCTGGGTGAGTCGATCGTGGCATTGGGAGCAGGCGCGAAGGCGGGTTTAGACGCGGGAGCCGTGGCCGCCGCCGTGCTGGGCATGATCGTCGCGGCGACGCTGTGGTGGACGTACTTCGACGTCGTCGCGCCGGTGGCCGTGCGCCGCCTGACGCAGGCAAAGGAGGGAGTCGAGCGTAACGAGATCGCGCGCGACTCCTATTCCTACATCCACTTCCTGATGATCGCCGGGATCGTGCTCGTCGCGGTGGGGATGAAGCAGACACTTGCCCACGTCGGCAAGCCGCTCGGCAGCGTGCCGGCGGCGGCGATGCTCGGCGGCGCCTCGCTCTACCTATTGGCGCACGTCGCCTTCAGGCTGCGCAACGTACATTCGGTCAACAAACAGCGTCTGCTCTGCGCCTTGCTGCTGCTCGCGCTCGTCCCAGTGGAGAACGCCGTGAAGCCGCCCTCGCTGCTCACCTTGACTGTGCTCGCCGCCGTGCTCGCGGCGTTGATCGCATATGAGGCCCTGCGTTTCGCCGAGGCGCGCGAGCATGTGCGCCACCCGCCGGCGCAAGGGACGCTCGCCGGATAGGGATCGCGAACCTCGATGGCGCAAGCGACCTTCTACTTCGACCTCGGATCGCCGTTCGCGTATCTCGCCTCCGAGCGCCTGCACGAGACGCTGCCGGGGCCAGTCGACTGGCAGCCGGTATCGCTCGGCGCGCTGTTCAAGCTGAACGGCCGCTCCTCGTGGTCGCTGGGCGATCCCGACCGCCGGCGTGCGGGCATGGCCGAAGTCGAGCGCCGTGCCCAGCAGTACGGACTCCCACCTGTGCGCTGGCCCGAGGAGTGGCCCGGTAACTACCTCACCGTGATGCGCGCGGCCATCTTCGCCGCCCAGCAGGGGCTTGGACGCGAGTTCGCAACGCAGGCCTTTCGCAACGCATTCCAGCAAGGCCACGACCTCAGCATCCCCGCCAATGTGCTCCAAGCCGCACGCGACGCCGGCCTGAACCCGGGGGAAGTGCAAGAGGCCGTCCAGGACCCCGAGATCAAGCTTGCGCTACGCGAGGCCACCGGCGCGGCACACCAGCTCGGAGTGTTCGGGGTTCCCACCCTCGCGGCCGGTGGTGAGTTGTTCTGGGGCGATGACCGTCTCGAGGATGGCGCTGCTCATCTAGGCGGATGAGGCACATAGGGTGATCCGAGCGGCCCGGCATCCGGGCTGGCGCACCGCTGAGACTGTAGGTTGCGCTCATGGCAGCACCCGTGCGCGTAGCCGATCCCGCCACAAGCGCATCACACGACCGGCTACTGCCATGGATCGCCGCCGAGCGCGGGGTCAGGGCACTCGTGCTGGTCGCCCTCGGTGTGATTCTGATCACGCATCCTGATACTGACTGGGCCGCGGAAATCACGCATCTGGCGCATCAGTGGGGCCTCGATCCGAGCCGCAACGTCGTCCGTAAGGTGATCGACGCAGTACACAAGATCCCTGCCAGCGAGAATGTCGTGTTCGGCGTGATTGCGTTTGGTTACGGGGCTCTGGAGGGCGCCGAGTCCTACGGGTTGGCCAGACGCAGGCCGTGGGGCGAGTGGCTCACGCTGGTGGCCACCTCGATCCTGCTCCTCCCCGAGGTCTGGGAGCTGATTCGCAGCGTCACCCCGCTGAAGGTGGCAGCGCTGATCGTGAACCTGCTTGTCGTTGTCTATCTGTACTGGCGCTTGCGTCGCAGTGGCCGTGAGCCGGCGGGGCTGGCGGGGAGCGCTCTGTGACGCCTGGGGATGGCTGTGCTTCCGGTGCTGTGCGCTCACCTCGACTGGGGCAGCGTGACCGCGCCCCGCTTGGCGGCTGGAGCGGAAGGTGGCGGTATGACCGGCCCGATGTCCCCGTCCGGCGCCTGGTCCAAGTCGACGATCACGGGCGCGTGGTCGCTCGGTCCGGTGCCCTTGCGGGCCTGCCGGTCCACCCACGCTGCCTGAACCCTGCCGGCCACCGTGGCCGTGGCGAGCACGAGGTCGATGCGCATGCCGAGGTCCTGGTGGAACATCCCGGCGCGGTAGTCCCAGTAGGTGAACACTCGCTCGGTTGGCCAGCGATCGCGCACGACGTCGCGCAGGCCGGTCGCCTGCAGCCTGGCGAGCGCCGCACGCTCGGGCGGGGTGACGTGGGTTTGGCCTGCGTAGGCAGCGGGGTCGAACACGTCGGCGTCAGCCGGCGCGATGTTCATGTCTCCGCACACCAACGCGGTGTCCGGGCCAGCGCTGATCATCGCTTCGAGGGCGGTCAGCCAGGCGAGCTTGTAGTGGTAGTGCTCGGAGTCCGGAGTCCGCCCGTTTGGTACGTACACCGAGCACACCCGGATGCCTGCGCATGTGGCGGACACCGCCCGCGCCTCCGGATGCGGGAAACCTGGTGCGCCTGCGATTCCGGCGACGACGTCGTCGAGGCCCACACGCGAGAGGATCGCGACCCCGTTCCACTGCGCTTCGCCGTGCAGGGCGAAGGCGTAGCCGCGGCTGGTGAGCTCCTCGCCGAGCAGCTGCTCGAACGCGGCGTCGGCGAGCTTGGTCTCCTGCAGGCAGACGACGTCGGGCTGACGCTGATCGAGCCAGGGGAGCAGCCGCGGCACGCGTTTCTTAGCCGAGTTCACATTCCAGGTCGCTACGCGCACGGGTGTACGGTAGCGCTGCCACTGGCGAGCGCCGCCGGGTCTTCGGTGGGTGTGTGTAGCTCGAGACGCGGACTAACCGGTCCGAGTGCGCTAGCGCGGCCTGTCTCTGAGAGATCGCGCAGAGGGGCGTCGATCGGCAGTCGAGGACTGCCGTGATATGCTCACCTTCATGAATAAGCTCACTTTGCTCACTCCGACGGATGGGGCCGTGCGGCGACTAGCTGTCGAGCATCCGGAGTGGATGCCGGTGCTCGAGGCGGCAGTGGCTGTAGCCGAGAGGTCAGAGCCGCTTGGCGGCGAGTTTGCCGGCGCCTGGGTGCTTGACGAGGTGCGCGCCCGCGGAGGACCCATCTGGTTTCCGAACCTACGGATTCTCGCCAGTCATGGGCTACTGGAGAAGTCCGGAGCCTCTACAAGGGGCGGCCGGCGTGCCTACTACCGTATGCCGGATCGTGAAGCTGTCGCGAGAGCCGTCGAAGCGTGGCGGGGCAATGGAACGACACAGACGCGGAGCAGGCTCAGCTTCATCGGTTCCGGTGCTTCGACGGAATCTCCAGCCGATATGGGGCGACAGGCCGGCGAGGTCAGCTACGAGCCGCGCTCGTGGCGTTGATATGCGACACCGGTCCGCTCTATGCCGCGATGGACCGGGCCGACACCGACCACGAAACCTGCAAGCAGCTTCTATCCGACTCATCGGAGCGCATGCTCGTACCAGCCCCCGTCGTGGTCGAGCTGGAGTGGCTGGCCAGCAGCAGGCTCGGGCTGGCGCCCTTCTCGTCATTTCTCGCCGATGTCGAGGCCGGCAATGTGACGATCGTGGATCTCATTCGGGCTGACTACCTGCGTATACGGGAGTTGCTTACCCGCTACGCCGACTTGAAGCTCGGATTTGTCGACGTCGCTGTTGTCGCGATCGTGGAGCGGCTAAACGAGCACAAGCTCGCGACGCTCGACCACCGTCACTTCACCACGATCCGCCCGAAGCACACGGACGCCATCGAACTACTGCCTCATTGACGCTCGTCGGTGAGAGTGAATCCCGTCGGGATCCTCCGGCATACAAACGAGACCGGCGCAGCTCAGTGCGGGTACTCGTCCTTGCGGAAGGTACGGAGCACGCCGGGTAGGTGCCGCGCCTGGCCTGTTCGCCCTGTACGTGGCCGGCTACTCCTTCGCGCGGATCGGCGAGGAGTTGCTGCGGGTCGATCCCGCCCACCATATCTTCGGGCTGCGGCTGAACTTCTATGTGGTCGGCATCCTCTGCCTCGCAGGGATGGCTTGGTTCGTGCGCATCCAGCGAGCCGGCAGGAAGACCTCTGCGACGCTCCCGCCTCCAGTGGAGCTAGTCGGGCTCGAACCGACGACCTCCTGCATGCCATGCAGGCGCTCTCCCAGCTGAGCTATAGCCCCGAGTCGCCCTCATCTTACCGCCCAGGGTGGCTGCTCTGGGCGCCGCCGGTCCTCACCCCGGTGGGATGAACTCTGGCACGTCGAGATCTTCTCCAGGCTCCTCTGGGCCCCGCGTGCCGGCGCCGGGCCGGCTTGGTCCAGGCGCGCGGTCATGCCTCCGTGGGCCAGGCGCACGTCTCCGATTAGCCGCTCGGCGTTGTTGCGCAGGGAAACCGACAGCTCGCGCAGGTTGCGAGAAAGCTCGGTGCCCTCGCGCAGGACCTCACGTGCGACGACATGGGCCTCGCTGACGATCTCGCGGGCATCCTCACGCGCCTTCGCGCGGACACGCTGGGCCTGCTCGGCGGCACTGGCTCGCAGCTTCTCGAGATCCTCGCCGCCACTGGTGAGCGCACGCTCGGCCTCAGCATGCCCCCCGGCGAGCAGCTCTTTCACCTGCGCACGTGCCTCGGCGACGATGCGCTCGGCCTCCACTCGCGCCCCGGCGAGCACCGCGCCGGTCTGCTCGCTGCTCTCCGCGCGCATCTGCTCACTGTCCTGGCGCGCGCCGGAGCGCTCGAGCTCGGCTTCCTCGTGCGCCTGCGTGCGCAGATCCTCGGCCTCTGCCTGAGCGCTGGCGCGCACGCGCTCGGCCTCGGCGTGAATCCCACCAACCGCGGAGACGGCCTCGTTCCTGGCGGCCTCCGCCTGTGAGCGGGCGGCGTGGATGATCTCCTGCGACTCCTCCTCGGCTGCCTCGATGCGGTTGGCAGCGGCACGGTCCGCCTCGGCAATCCGCTCGCGTGCGCGCTCCTCGGCCCGCTCGCGCAACCCCGCCGCGGCGCGTTCGGAGGCCTCGATGATCTCAGAGACCTGCGCGGACACATGGTCGGGCTCCATGCGGCAAATGGTAAACCGAGCAAGGCGTTGGCAGAAAAGGTGGGAAATACGTCCTTGCGGACAGATCCGGCCTGCGCGATGATCGAGTCATGGCCAAGGCAAGAGCACCACGCCGGATCGCGATCCTCGCCTATCCGGGTGTGCAGAGCCTCGACGTCACCGGTCCGCTCGAGGTCTTCGCGGGCGCGCAGACGCTGCTGGAGGGCTCGGTCTCTGGTGAACGCGGCTACGAGGTGCAGGTACTCAGCCGCGACGGGGAGCCGCTGCGCACTTCGAGTGGGCTCACGATCGTTCCGCACGGAAAGCTCGAGCAGGCACCCACGCGGCTCGACACGCTGATCGTCGCCGGTGGTTATGGCTCGTGGGAGGCGAGCGCCGACCGGGCCACTGTCGACTGGATCGCGCAAGCATCCGCCCGCGCGCGGCGCACGGCATCGGTGTGCACGGGCGCCTTCTTGCTGGCGGAGGCCGGCCTGCTCGACGGGCGGCGTGCGACCACGCACTGGGCGAGCGCCGCGGAGCTCGCCCGCCGCTATACCGCCGTGGAAGTGGATCCCGAGCCGATCTTCATCCGCGATGGCGCCGTGTGGACATCAGCCGGCGTAACCGCCGGCATGGATCTGGCGCTGGCGCTCGTCGAGGAGGATCTCGGTCGCGACACAGCGCTGACCATCGCGCGCCATCTGGTGCTGTTCCTGCGCCGCCCCGGCAACCAATCGCAGTTCAGCGCCACGCTCGCCGCGCAGCGGGCGGAGCGCGAGCCGTTGCGCGACGTGCAGCGCGCGGTACTCGAGGACGTCGCGGGCGACCACTCGGTGGAGGCGATGGCCGCACGCGCTCACATGAGCCCGCGCCACTTCGCTCGCGCCTTCCGCGCCGAGACCGGCGTCACCCCGGCCCGCCACGTAGAGCGGGTGCGTCTCGAGGCGGCGCGGCGAGGACTCGAGGGCACGGACGATCCGATCGGCGCGATCGCCACCGCCTGCGGCTTCGCGACCGCCGAGATCATGCGCCGAGCCTTCCTGCGCACGCTACACGTCGGCCCCGCCGAGTACCGGCGGCGCTTTCAAGCCCCCACCTCCGAGGAGACAGCCGCATGACCGACGAACACGCAAATGACCAGCAGCTAGCCAAGCCCATCAGCATCGCGGTCGTGGTCTATGACCGGCTGACCGCGCTCGACGCGATCGGCCCATACGAGGTGCTCAGTCGCTTGCCGGGCGCGAACGTGGTGTTTCTCGCCGCTGAGACCGGTCCGGTGCGCACCGACAACGGCATGCTCACGCTACAGGTTGAACATACGCTCGAGGAGCTCCCGAGCCCAGACATCGTGCTCGTGCCGGGCGGCCCCGGCGACGTCGTGGCGCGGGCGGGCGAGTCCGTGCTCGAATGGTTGCGGACCGCGGACCGCACGAGTACTTGGACAACGTCCGTGTGTACTGGCTCGCTGATCCTCGCTGCCGCCGGGCTGCTCGAGGGCAAGCGCGCCACGAGTCACTGGCTGGCGATGGAGGAACTGCGCCGTCTCGGTGCCGAGCCGGTCTCAGAGCGGGTGGTATTCGACGGCAAGCTCGTTACCGCCGCAGGCGTGTCGGCGGGCATCGACATGGCGCTCACGCTGGCCGCTCGGATCGCAGGAGATTCAGTTGCCCAGGCGATCCAGCTGGGCATCGAGTACGACCCGCAACCGCCGTTCGACGCCGGCTCGCCGCGCACGGCCCCGCCTCAGATCGTGGAGCTGGTGCGCTCGCTGAGCCCGCGCGTCCAGGAACAGGAACTCGCCCGCTAACCGGCCGCCGCCGGTGCGGTGCGGCAAGTCGGGCTGGCGTGCACACGGCGCAGGCAACGCCGCGGGGCCTACCGCTAACCTGCGAGGCCCGATGGCTGAGCACCGCTATGACCCGCAGGAGATCGAGCCTCGCTGGCAGAAGGTCTGGGCCGGTGAGCGCACGTGGGAGGTCGCCAATGGTTCCGAGGCGGGCGGGCGGGCAGCTAATTCGTATGTGCTGGAGATGCTGCCCTACCCGAGTGGTGAGCCCCATATTGGCCACCTGAAGGTCTACTCGGTGGGCGACGCGATCGCGCACTACCACCGCCGGACGGGCCATCGTGTGCTGCACCCGATGGGCTATGACGCCTTCGGCCTGCCCGCCGAGAACCACGCGATCAAGACCGGCGTGCACCCGCGCGACTCGACGGCCGCGTCGATCGCCTCCTTTCAGCGCGAGTTCCGCCGCTGGGGCATCTCGATCGACTGGTCGCGCGAGCTGGCAACGCACGAACCGGGCTACTACCGCTGGACGCAGTGGATCTTCCTGAAGCTGTTCGGAGCCGGGCTGGCCTACCGCAAGGAGGCGGCGGTCAAGTGGTGCCCCAAAGACCAGACGGTGCTCGCCAACGAGCAGGTGGACGCGGAAGGGCATTGCGAGCGCTGCGGGGCGCTGGTCGAAGTGCAGGCAGCTCGAGCAGTGGTTCTTGCGGATCACCGACTACGCGGAGCGGCTGCTGGGCGACCTCGATCAGATCGAGTGGCCCGAGCACGTGAAGACGATGCAGCGCAACTGGATCGGCCGCTCCGAGGGCGCCGAGGTGACGTTCCGCTGCGAGGAGATCGGCGTCGACTATCCCGTGTTCACCACGCGTCCCGACACGCTGTTCGGCGCGACGCTTCTTCGTGATGGCGCCGGAGCATCCCGACGTGTTGCGGCTCGCTGAGGGGACCGAGCACGAGCAGGCGGTGCGCGAGTACGTCAACCAGTCGCCCTGAACGAGACCAACGAGGAGCGCGGCAACGTAGAGAAAGAGAAGACGGGGGTGCCGCTCGGGCGCACAGTGACCAACCCGGTCAACGGCGAGCAGATCCCGATGTACGTCGCCGACTACGTGCTGATGGAGTACGGGACCGGCGCGATCATGGCGGTGCCGGCGCACGACGAGCGCGACTACGCGTTCGCGCGCAAGTATGGCCTGCCGGTCCGGCGCGTGATCGCGCCCGCCGGCGCCGTCGACGCGGACGAGCTGCCGTACACCGGCGACGGCGTGCTCGTCAACTCGAACCCCGAGTTCGACGGCATGAACAACCGCGAGGCGCTGGGCGCGATCGTGGCGTGGCTTGACCGCGAGGGCGGGCCACGCCTCGGTCAACTACAGGCTGCGCGACTGGCTCGATCTCGCGCCAGCGCTACTGGGGCAGCCCGATCCCGATCGTCCACTGCCCGGCGCTGCGGGGCTGTGCCGGTGCCCGACGAGCAGCTGCCCGTCGAGCTGCCCGAGATCGAGGACTACACACCCAAGGGCCGCTCGCCGCTGGCGGCCGCCGAGGACTGGGTCAACACGACCTGCCCTGAGTGCGGCGGCGGCGCACTGCGCGAGACCGACACGATGGACACGTTCGTCGACTCCTCGTGGTACTTCCTGCGCTACTGCGACCCGCACAACGACGACGCCGCCTGGGACCCCGAGGCGTTGCGCGAGTGGATGCCCGTCGACCAGTACATCGGCGGCGTGGAGCACGCGATCCTGCATCTGATGTACGCGCGCTTCTTCACTAAGGCGCTCGCCGACCTCGGCCATCTCGTCCTTCCAGGAGCCATTCGAGGCGCTGTTCACGCAGGGGATGGTCACGAAGGACGGCGCGAAGATGAGCAAGTCCAGGGGCAACGTCGTCTCGCCCGCGGCGATCATCGAGCGCTACGGGGCGGACACCGCCCGCTGCTACATCCTGTTCATCGGTCCGCCCGACCAGGACGCGGACTGGTCTGATGAGGGCATGGAGGGGGTGCACCGCTTCCTCGCCGGCTGTGGCGCTTAGCGACGGAGACGGCAGAGCGCACGGACACGCCGCTCTGGAGATGCAGCGGCGGTGCAGGAGCTGTTGCGCAAGGCGCATTGGGCGATCGACAAGGTGAGCGGTGACCTGCGCCGCTTTGCTTTCAACACTGCAATCGCAGCGGTCATGGAGCTACTCAACGAATGTTCGCGCTTGCGTGAGAACACGAGCGTGGAGAGCCAGAAGTTCGCACTCGCGACGGCCGCGTCGCTGCTGTTCGGATTCGCGCCCCATGTCAGCGCTGATGTGTATGAGCGGCTGACAGGTGGGCGGGTGTGGGAGCAACCGTGGCCGCAGGCCGAGGAGGATCTGCTGGAGCGCGATGTCTATGAGCTGGTGTGTCAGGTGAACGGCAAGCTGCGCGACCGCGTGCAGGCCGCTGCGGGGGCGGACGCGGAGGAGCTGAAGGAGCTGTGCAGAGCAGCGCCGAACGTGAAGGCGCACCTCGACGGCAAGCAGATAGTCAAGGAGATAGTGGTGCCGGGCAAGCTCGTCAACCTCGTCGTGCGCTGATGGCCGAGCTGAAGCCCGCCTACCTGATTCATGGCGACGACCACGGCGCGATCGCCGAGCGCCGTGCGGGCCTGAAGGCGCTGGCCGAGCAGGAAGGGGACGCTGCCAGCGTCGAGGTGCTCGATGGCGAGTCTGGCACCCCGGCCGGTGTGGCGCTCGCATTGAATGCGATGACGTTCGCGACCGGCCGGCGCGTGATCGTCGTTGACGGCGTGGAGCGCTGGAAGCAGGCCGAGGTCGAGCAGCATCTGACTCAGGCGCTGGCGGTGATGCCGCCTGCGACGACTGTGGCGCTGTTCGCGCGCGAGGAGAACCGCAGCAAGGCGCCCGCAGCGGTAGGAGAGGCAGTCAGGCGTGCGGGGGGACAGGTGGTTACCCACGCGACGGTGAAGCCGTGGGAGCTCGGAAAGTGGGCGCGCGGGCAGGCGGCGCGGATGGGCATCGAGCTCGACGCGGCCGCGGCCACGGCGCTGGTCGGCCAAGTCGGGGAGCGCCAGCAGAGGCTGCTGCGCGAGCTGGAGAAGCTCGCGCTGGAACTGGACTCGCCTCGCAAAGTGAGCGCCGGGGAGATCGAAAGCCGCGCCGCACGCTCAGCGCAATATCGCGCGTATACGCTCGCCGACGCGCTTGTCGGGGGCGACGGGCGCGAAGCCATCCGCTCGTACATGCGCCTGCGCGAGCAGGGCGAGCGCCTGTCGGGGCTGATCTACCTGATGGCCTCGCGCCTGCGGGAGGCGCTGGCCGTGGCGCTGCGCCTGCAGGCCGGAGAGTCCGAGGCGAGCATCAAGCGCGGGCTGCGCATGCCGCGCGCGTGCGGCTGAGCGCTTCATGGCGGACGTCGCGCGAAGTGATCCCGAGCGGCTGCGCAAGGCTCTCGGCGCGCTCGCTGACCTCGAGCTCGACTCACGTGGCGGAGCGGCGATCCAGGCAAGCCGCTCGCCACTGGCGGTGCTCGGCGAAGACTCGATCGCCGTGGGAGCGATCGATGTGATTACAAGCTAAGAGGAGGCGCCAGCGCGAACGCGGGCAGCGCGGGACTTCCTGTGCGCGCCGGTATTACGGTGCATCGCGCCACGCTTGACGGCCTTGTCGATCGTTGAGACGAGCTCGCGGTGCTCGGCGTCGGCGCTCGTGGTGTCGCCACTCTCCATCGTCGCCTGCAGGCGACGGAAGTGAGTCTTGATAGCGGATGTATAGCGCAGGTTCTCCAAGCGCTCACGCTCGGTGCGCAGGATCCGCTTCTTTTGGGAGTGGATGTTGGCCATAGTTGGACGGGGCGGTGCAGCCGGACGCAAGCCACCGGGCGCGCCGCAGGGGGCCGTACTATAGCGGCCTTGTCCGCCGCAGCAGCAGCCTCCGCCGGGGAGCCCGCCCCACCGGCCCCTCCCGGTGGCGGCGCGGGCGGGCGGGTTGCACGCAATACCGCGATCTTCTCGATCGCGACCGGCATCTCGCGGGTTGTCGGGCTCGGGAGAGAAATCGCCGTTGCCAGTTTCTTCGGCACGAGTCCCCGCTTCTCGGCGTACACGATCGCCTCGCAGGTCCCTTACCTGTTCAGCAACCTGTTCGCCAACGCGGCGCTGTCAGCGGCCTTCGTACCGGTGTTCACCGAACTGCTCCAGAAGGGCCACAAGAAAGAGGCCTTCCGGCTCGCCTCGACGCTGTTCTGGGTGATGCTGATCGTGCTGGGCGCAATCACCGCGGTCTTCATTCTCGCCGCGGGGGTGATCATGCCGCTGTTCACGGGCAACACATTCAACGGGATGCTCGACGGGCTGACAGCGGGCCTGTCGCAACTCTTGTTCCCCGTTGTCCTGTTGCTGGGCCTGACTGGGTTGCTCGTGGGGGTACTGCAGTCCTACGACCACTTCTCGATCCCGGCGATCTCGCCCGCTGTGTGGAACGTCGTGATCCTCATTCTGCTGGTGGTTCTGCGCCCCCACTTCCATACCGAAGAAGCTCAGCTCTACCTCTATGCGGCGGCGGTCCTGGCCGCCACGTTCGTGCAACTCTTGATGGCTGGCGCCGCGCTCGGGCGCATCGACTTCCGCCTGCAACTGCACATCGATTGGCACGACCCGCGCATCAAGCAAGTCTTCACGCTGATGCTGCCGGTGACGATTGGCCTCGGCATCGTCAACCTCGACCAGCTGATCAACTCGGTGTTTGGCACGCTCGTCTCAGCCGAAGCACCGCGCGCGATCGACAACGCCTTCCGCGTGTACATGCTGCCGCAGGGATTGTTCAGCGTGGCTGTCGCCACGGTCCTGTTCCCGACGCTCAGCCGCATGGCGGCGAACCGCGACGCCAACGCGATGCGCCGCGCCGTGGGCATCGGCATGCGCCAGATCAACCTGCTGCTGATCCCGGCGGCGGCGTTCATGATCGTGCTGGCGACGCCGATAGTGCGCCTGCTGTTCCAGCGCGGCGCGTTCGGCCCGCACTCGACGCACATCGTCTCGGTGGCGTTGTTCTGGTTTGCCTTCAGCCTGCCGTTCGGCGGCTTGAACCTGTTGCTGACGCGGACGTTCTTCGCCGTGCAGCGCCCGTGGATCCCGACGCGCCTGGCGGGGATGAACATCGTCGTCGACATCGTCGTCAGCATCGCGCTGTACAAACCGTTCGGCATCGCGGGACTGATCATCGGCACGGTCGCGGCGAACGCAGTAATGACGGCGCTGCAGATACAGCGTCTGCGCGCCGGCTTCAACGGACAGCTCGAGGGCGCGCAGACGACGATGATCACCGCGCGCATCGCCGTCGCGTCGCTGCTGCTCGCGGGCGTCTCGTGGGTCGTCTGGCGGCTGCTCGACGACTTGCTCGGCGTCTCGCTGATCGCGCAGATCGTCAGCGTCGGCGCCGCGGGCGCAGCCGGGCTGTTCGTGTATGTGCGTGCGGTGCTGGCGATGCGCATCCCCGAGGCCGATCAGGTCAGCCGCCTGATCCGGACACAGCTGGGGCGCGCGTGAGGGCCTGAGTCGAGCAGAGGCCGGGTGAGCCGAAGCTCACCCGGCATGCGCCCGAACATAGATCGCCGCTTACTACATACGTCCCAGGACTGTGTGTTTCGCCTGGGCGGCTTAACACTCTCGACACCTGGACAGGCCGCCGGCCCGAAGACCGGCGCGTAGCCGCGGCTGAATGAATCCATGTCGAGTTGGCGATCCGCCGGACCGTTAAGGCTAGCGCGTCTACGCTGTACGACCCATGGACCAGTCCAAGATCCGCAACTTCTCGATCATCGCGCACATCGACCACGGCAAGTCGACGCTTGCCGATCGCATCCTCGAGCTGACGAAGACGATCGCGCCGCGCGAGATGCGCGCGCAGGTGCTCGACTCGATGGACCTGGAGCGTGAGCGGGGGATCACGATCAAGGCGCAGGCGGTGCGCGTCTTCTACACCGCAAAGGACGGGGAGACCTATCAGCTGCACTTGATCGACACGCCCGGGCACGTCGACTTCACGTATGAGGTCTCGCGCTCGCTGGCGGCGTGCGAGGGGGCGCTCTTGGTCGTCGACGCGGCGCAGGGGGTGGAGGCGCAGACCGTCGCGAACACCTATCTGGCGGTCGAGTCGGGGCTGGAGCTGATCCCGTGTTTGAACAAGATCGACCTGCCCGGCGCGGAGCCGGAGCGGGTGGGGGGCGAAGTCGCCGAGCTGATCGGGGGGCCGGCGGAGTCGATCTTGCAGATCAGCGGCAAGACGGGAGAAGGGGTCCCCGCCGTGCTGGAGGAGCTGATCGCGCGCGTGCCGCCACCCGCGGGCGATCCGGAGGGGCCACCGCGGGCGCTTATCTTCGACTCTGAGTTCGACCAGTACCGGGGAGTGATCGCCTACATCAGGGTCATGGACGGCGTATTCCGCAAGGGTGAGCCGATCCGCGCGATGGCGGCGGGAACCGAGGCGGATATCGACGACATCGGCTTCTTCAGCCCGCAGATGATGGGAACCGATCAGCTGGCGGCCGGCGAGGTGGGCTATCTGATCACCGGGCTGAAGGACGTGACGCTGCTGCGGGTGGGAGACACGCTGACCACGCGCAAGAGCTTAGGCGGGCGTGCCTCCGAAGCAACGGAGCCTCTGCCCGGTTACCGCGAGGTCAAGCCGATGGTCTTCTGCGGGCTATTCCCGATCGACTCCGACACCTATCCGGATCTGCGCGACGCACTGGAAAAGCTTGTACTCAACGACGCAGCGCTCTCTTGGGAGCCGGAGACCTCCGACGCGCTCGGCTTCGGCTTTCGCTGCGGCTTCCTCGGTCTTCTGCACATGGACATCGTCAAAGAGCGCCTGGAACGCGAGTACGACCTGGAGCTGCTGGCGACGATGCCCTCGGTGCAGTTCGACGTGACGCTCTCAAACGGCGAGCAGCGCGAGGTGCACAACCCTTCGGACATGCCCGACCCGGGCACGATCGAGGAGATCTCAGAGCCTATGATCCGCGCCTCGGTGATCGCACCGAAAGAGTTCGTCGGCGCGGTCATGGAGCTGTGCCAGGAGCGCCGCGGCGAGCACGCCGGGCTGCACTACCTGTCTCCCGAGCGGGTGCAGATGACTTACGAGTTGCCGCTGGCGGAAATCGTGCTGGACTTTTTTGACCAGCTCAAGTCGCGCACCCGCGGCTACGCCTCGCTGGACTACGAGCTAAGCGGCATGCAGCCATCGGATCTGGTCAAGCTCGATGTGCTGCTGGCCGGCGACACGGTCGATGCCCTCTCGATGGTGGTGCATCGTGACAAGGCCTATGAGGTGGGACGGACGCTGACCGAAAAGCTGCGCAAACGGATCCCGCGCCAGCAATACGACGTGCCGATTCAGGCCGCTATCGGCGCTCACGTGATCGCCCGTGAGACCGTCAAGGCCTTCCGTAAGGACGTGATCTCGGGCTGCTACGGCGGGGACATCACGCGCAAGAAAAAGCTCCTTGCAAAACAGAAGGAGGGCAAGAAGCGGATGAAGCAGGTCGGCCGCGTGGAGGTCCCCCAAGAGGCGTTCCTGGCGGTGCTCGAACTGGGCGGGGAGTGACTGTGAGCAGGCCTGGAGGGGAGGGCCAGCCGGTCCAGATCCTGTTCGTCTGCCTCGGGAACATCTGCCGCTCGCCGACCGCCGAGGGAGTGATGCGCTCGCTCCTCGTGGCGGAAGGGCTGGAGGATGAGATCGAGATTGATTCGGCCGGAACGGGAGCCTGGCATGTGGGCAGCGAACCCGATGCGAGGGCGACCGGTGCCGCGGCGAACAGAGGAGTGACGCTGACGGGGCAGGCGCGCAAGGTGGCGCTCGAGGACTTCGAGGAGTTCGACCTGATCCTGGCGATGGATACCTCCAACATGCGTGACCTCCTAGCGCTGGCGCCGAACGAGGCCGCGCGCGCAAAGGTGGGTCTGCTGCGCGGGTTCGACCCCGCCAGCGCTGATCAGGACCCCACCCACCCACTGGATGTGCCTGACCCCTACTACGGCGGCGATGACGGCTTCGGGACAGTGTTCGATCTGGTGCTTGCGGCCTGCGAGGGGCTGCTGATGGAGATCCGGACCGGGCGGGCCGGGGCGGGCGGGCCTGGATGACCTTGCCGCCGGGCGCGGGCGAGGCCCGCCGGGTCGGCGGCGGGGACATCAACGAGGCGTTTCGGGTGCGGCTGGCTGACGGCCGCGAAGCGTTCGTGAAGACCCGCCGCGAGGCGATCGCGGGCGAGTACGCGGCCGAGGCGGCCGGATTGGCGTGGCTCGCCGAGCCGGGCTTGTTGCGAACGCCGGCGGTGATGGAGGTGGATGAGGCATATCTGGCTTTGGAGTGGATCGAGCCGGGCGCCGTCAGCTCGCTGGGCGCGGAGGAGCTGGGGCGGGGGCTGGCGGGAACGCACCGGGCCGGAGCCGAGGACTTCGGCGCACCGCCCGGCGCTTCGCGGAGGCGACACGGGCTTTGGCTCGCTGCGGCTGCCCAACGGCCCGGCGGCGGACTGGCCGTCGTTCTATGCCGAGCAGAGGCTCTTGCCGTTGCTGGCGATGGCGCGTGAGCGTGGCGCGATCTCGGCTTCGGCGGGGCGTGCGGTCGAGTCGGTCTGCGAGCGCATCGGAGAGCTGTGCGGCCCTTCGGAGCCCCCGGCCCGGCTGCATGGCGATTTGTGGTCGGGCAACGTGATGGCCGACGGCGAGGGGCGGGCATGGCTGATCGACCCGTCGGCCTACGGCGGGCACCGCGAGGTGGACCTGGCGATGCTGCGGCTGTTCGGCGAGTGGGCGGGAACTCAATCCCGCATCTTCGACGCCTACGAGGAGGCCTGGCCGCTGGCGGAGGGCTGGCGCGATCGGGTCGAGCTCTACCAGCTCCTGCCCATGCTTGTACATGCGCTGCTCTTCGGCGGCTCTTATCGGGCTGGCGCTGAACGAATCGCAATGAGCTATGCGCGCTGAGATCCACCCGGATGAGGTTGTCCCGTCCGGCGGGGGCCGTCGGAGTAGGGGGTGTGCGCTCCGACACATTCAGCACGCGCCGCCGGCTGTACCTGCTCGCGCGCGTGGTGGTTGCGCGCCACTACCGGCGGCCGCTGACGCTCCCGATCGTGGCCGGAGCCGTGTCCAGCTCACCCAGGCAGTTGCAGCGCGCATATGCGCAGTTTGGAGAGATGACCTTCCAGGAGGACCTGCTCGCGCGACGGATGGCCGCGGCCGCCGAGCTGCTGGTCGAGCAGCGGGCGATCCCGGTGCGCGATGTCGCGCGCCTGGTCGGCTACCGGCAGGCGCCCCACTTCGCGCAAGCCTTTCGTCGCCACTACGGCCTCTCGCCTGCGCGCTTTCGCGAACAGGCGCGGGGCCGCGTCTAGAGCACGCTCGCGCTTTGGGGATCGGAACCACGCTGATCTGAATCAATGCCGTGCGAGTCGGCCTCGACGGTTTCGGCGCCGGGCAGGCGGATGCGCATCAGCGTCCCGCCGCCTGGCGCGCGCTCGGCGGCGACGCTCCCGCCGTGCTGGCCGACGACCTGGCGCACGATCGCCAATCCCAGCCCCGAGCCTGGTCGCCCGCGTGCCTCGGCGCCACGGTAGAAGCGGTCGAACACGTACGCGAGGTCCTCCGCGGAGATTCCCGGCCCATGGTCGCGCACGGTGAGTTCCTCGCCGTGCAGTTCGATCTCGACCGGCTCGCCCGGTGGGCTGTACTTGACTGCGTTGTCGAGCAGGTTCGCCACGGCGCGCTCCAGCCGGGCGGGCACGCCGGGGAGGATCGTCGGCGCCAGCTCCAGCAGGAAAGGGTTGGCCGGGGCATGCCGGCGCAGGCGTTCGGCGACCTCGCTCACCATCAGGTCCAACCGTGTGTCCTCGGTGTCCGCGCGGGGTTCCTCGCCGCGGGCGAGGTCGATCAGGTCGTTCATCAGCAGCGTCAGCTCGCCGATCTGCTCGACCACGTCGGACAGCAGGCGCTGGCGCTCATCGGAGTCCATGTCGTGGGCCTGCTGCAGGATCTCGATGTTGGTGCGCAGGCTGGTCACGGGTGTGCGCAGCTCGTGCGAGGCGTCGGCCACCAACTGGCGCTGCGCGTGCACGGACGCGTCGAGTGCGCTCATCGAGCGCTCGAGCGCGTCGAGCATCGCGTTGAAGCTGCTCGCCAGGCGCCCGATCTCGTCTTCGCCCACCGGCGCGATGCGCTGCGAGAGGTCCTGCGTTCTGGTGACGTGCTCGGTCGCTTGGGTGAGGCGCTTCACGGGCAGCACGGCAGCGCCGGCGACCAGTCGCCCGAGCAGCGCTGCGAGCGCGATGCCGCCGATGTCGAGCAGCGCGAGGATCAGGCGCAGGTGGCGCAGCAGCCGGTCGACTTCGGTGAGCTGCTGGGCGACCTGGACCACGCGCCCCGGTGCGATGTGGTCGGCGAGGATGCGCAGATGGAGGCCGTTGACGCGCGCGTTGCGGAAGTAGTGCCTGTCCGTAGCACTCGCCAGTTCGCGGGTATGGGCGTCGACTGGGAGCGTCACGTTCCCGGAAGAGCGGAAAAGAACATGGCCATGTGCGTCGATCAGCTGCTGGTAGCCGCGCACCTGGCCGGGTCGCGGCGGCAGATTGCCCAGGGGGGTGAGGCCCTGTTTTTGCGCGGTGCCCGGTGGTGGCGCTTGCTCGGTGTCCTGGCCTTTGATGAGGTCGAGGAGCGCGGTGCGCGAATGACGTGAGGGATTGCTCGCGACGAACCTCAGGCTGTCGGCGCGGTTTGTCAGCTGCGAATCCACCTGGCCGTGCAGCTCATGCGAGGTGAGCAGGTAGGTGAGCAGCGAGGCGAGCACCACGGCGATCGCCACCGCGGCGGCCGAGACGAGGGTGATGCGCCTGCGAAAGGACACTAGGTGTAGGACCCTCGCAATACGTAGCCCACGCCGCGGACGGTGTGCAGCAGGCGAGACTCCTCGCCGGCCTCGGTCTTGCGGCGCAGGTAGCCCATGTAGACGCCCAGCGAGTTGGAGGTCGCGCCGAAGTCATAGCCCCAGACGTGCTCGAAGATCGCCGAGCGGGTCAGCACCTGCCGGGGATGGCGCAGGAACATCTCGAGCAGCAGGAACTCGGTGCGCGTGAGCGTCAGCATCCGCTCGCCGCGCCACGCTTCGTGGGCGAGACGATCCAAGCGGAGGTCCTCGAATGCGAGTGTGTTGTCCTGCTCGTCGTCCTCGCTCGCGCGGCGGAGCAGCGCGCGTACACGTGCCAGCAGCTCGCGCAGCGCGAACGGCTTGACGAGATAGTCATCGGCGCCGGCATCGAGGCCGGCGACGCGGTCGTCGACCCCTTCGCGGGCGGTGAGCATCAGCACAGGCGTCCTGTCGCCGCTTTCGCGCAGGCGCTGGCAGACCTGGAGGCCATCGATGTGGGGCATCGAGATGTCGAGGATCACGACCTCGTAAGACGCGGCGCTCAGGCACTCCAGCGCCTCACGCCCGTCCGCCGCCTGCGCGACCTCGTAGCGCTCCAATCTCAGTGCCCGCGACAGCGCTGTCTGGACGGCGGGCTCGTCGTCGACGACCAGTACACGTGCTTGTTGCTCGGCCATGGTTGTTGGCGGCGTTCCGCGCCCGTGAATGGCTGCGAATACAGGCAAGGCGGGCAGGACGCGCTTCTCAGGCTAGCGTGATGGGTATCTCAGACACAGGACCAAGGGGTCTGGAAGAGATTCCGAAGAACCGGAGGGGAGGGACCATCGCTCAACAGGACACCGTGGTGCATGACACTGAAGGCGTGCTGGCGGCGCAGTCGCGCACGCTGCGCAACAGCATTATCAGCCTCGCGATCTTCTTCACGCTCGTCGTGGCGCTGCTGCTGTCGGTACCGGGACTGCACTCGATCACGGAGCGCCTAACCGGTGCGAATTCCTGGTGGGTGGCCGCCGGGATCGGCCTGGAGGTGCTCTCGTGCGCTGGTTATGTCGTGTTGTTCGGGTTGGTCTTTGGGATGCTCGGCAAACGCCTGGTCTCGCGCCTGTCGCTGTCGGAGCTGGCGGTCAACTCGGTCGTCTCGGTGAGCGGCCTCGCGGGCTTGGCCCTGGGGGCCTGGGTGCTGCGCAGCAAGGGCATCTCGGTGGAGCGCATCGCGAAGCGATCGGTCCTGCTGTTCGTGCTTACCAGCGCGGTCAACGTCGGGGCGGTGGCCGTGATCGGCGTGCCGATGTGGCTGGGTCTGCTTCCCGGCACGCGCAATTCGCTACTCACGCTACTCCCGGCCGCGGCCGCGCTGGCGGCGATTCTCGGTACGCTCGCGCTCGCGGCGTGGGCCCGCCGGGCGGCAGCGCGCAGGCCGCTGGAGCACGGACGCTGGGCCGTCACGCTCGTGGCGCTGAGCGGCGGAGTGGAAGATGCACTGCGGCTGATCCGCGAACACGACTGGCGGGTGCTGGGCGCGGTCGGATACTGGCTGTTCGACAACCTCGCGCTGTACGCGTGCCTCGCAGCCTTTGGCGCCACCCCCGGAGTTTGGGTGGTGGCGATGGCCTATCTGGTTGGGATGCTCGCCAACTCGCTGCCGATCCCCGGGGGCTTCGTCGCAGTCGAAGGCGGCCTGGTGGGCATGCTCGTCCTGTTCGGCGTCCGTCCGGCCTCCGTCGCGGTCGCCGCGGTGCTCGTCTACCGGGCGATCTCGCTGTGGATCCCCGCGGTGATCGGCTCGCTGGCGTTCCTCAGCCTGCGCCAAGAGATCGGTAAGCCCGTGGCGGTGAGAGAGGTCGCTGGCGGATCTTCATGACAGGCGCTTGGCCTCTGCCGCGGCTTGCGCCGCGCGCTGGCAGGACCGTCCCGGCAGGTTCGCCATCAGGTGGCTCAGTTCCGGGTCCATCGCCCCGGAGAGGCCGGGGCAGTAGACGGGCGCCGGCAGCCTGCCGGCCGCGGAGCCGGGGGCATTGAGCGGGCGTAGTTCGAGCGCCGCCTGGTGGGAATGGGAGAAGTCATCGGAGAAGATGTCGATCGCAAGGCGCCCGCTGTACAGCTCGATCGAGCGCCCTTCGTCGTAAACGGTGGCGGGGACCCCGCGGATCACCGTATTGCGCTGTGGCCCGAGTGTGGCGTTGGAGTGCAGGCTGTAGATCACGGTGGTGACCTGTAGCGGCAACAAGCAACTGCCGCCGGCGAACACACCTTTGCGCTGTACGCAGTCGCCGTAATAGACGCTCTCTCCGACACCACTGTTGTAGCCCTGCTGGCCGTCGGAAGCGGCGAGCGGCTGGCTGGCGAAGCTGGGTCCCACCCAGTAGACCCTGAAGAACGGAAACGTCTGCGCTTCGGCGAGCGTCCCTGCGGCGATTGGACCCGGAGGGCCGGTCGCGCAGCCGCCGGCCGTGAGGACGCCGCAGAGCGCTGTCAGTGCTACTGCCGTGCGCAGCCAGATCCGCCCGCTCGTCATTATCTCCACGTGCCGATTATCGACCGTCTTGCAGCGAGAGAGCTACTTCGGAGCCGCCCGGCGGTTCTAATCAGGGCATATCCGTTGCATCCGCGGCGGGCGGTCCGGGGTCCGGTGTGGTAGCGCACCGGACCCCGGACGCTTCTGGCGGGAGGCGTCTCGCGCTTGGAGTCGCCGCCGTGCTGGTGGCGATCTGGCTGCTGGCCGATCCGCACACCCCGGATCTCGCGGCGCAGGTCTATCGCGCCAGCCTGTTCGAGCACTCCGGGTTCGCCGTCTGGGACGAGCATTGGTACGCGGGCCACCATCTGCCCGGCTACAGCCTGCTGCTTGCACCGCTTGCCTCGCTGCTTGGGTTACGGCTCGTGGGCACGCTCGCGGTGCTTGCCTCCACGGCCCTGTTCGAGCGTCTGATAGGAGACCTCTACGGTCTCAGCGCGCGCTGGGGAGCCGTCTGGTTTGCCATTGCGGCCGCCTGTGATGTCTGGATCGGACGGCTGACCTTCGCGTTGGGTGTCACCTTCGCGCTCGCCGCTGTGCTCGCGCTCGTCCGCGAGCGGCCTCGCTGGGCATTGGTTCTGGCGATGCTGTGCCCGGCTGCAAGCCCCGTCGCGGGTGTCCTGCTAGCGCTCGCTGCTCTCACGCACGCGCTGGCGCGGCGTTCGCCGCGCGCGCTGCTCGTGCTGGCAATGCCCGCCGCGGCTGTCGTGATTGCGCTCGCGCTGCTGTTTCCAGAAGGCGGCTTCGAGCCGTTTCCGTTTCGCTCGTTCCTGGCGACCCTGGCTGTCGTGCTCGCCTTCCTGCTCGCTCTGCCGCCAGAGCAGCGGCTGCTGCGGACCGGCGCGCTCCTCTACCTGATCGCGTGTGTGCTCGCCCTGCTCATACACACGCCGATGGGGAGCAACATCGAGCGATACGGCGTCCTGCTGACCGGACCGCTGTTGCTGTGCGCATGGCGCGGACGCCCGACGCCCGCGGCGGCCGCGGCGCTCGCCCTGATCGCCGTGTGGGTCGTGTGGGGGCCCGTGCGCGAGACGGTGGCGGTCGCGGGCAGCGAAGCGACGAGCGCCGCCTACTATGCGCCCGTCCTAGGATTCCTGGCCAACCACGGCGGGGCGCTCGATCGTGTCGAGGTGCCGCTGACGCGCTCGCACTGGGAGGCGGCGCTGCTCGCGCCGAGCGTGTCCCTGGCACGCGGGTGGGAGAAGCAACTCGACGAGCGCTACGGCCGCGTCCTGCTCACACCGAACCTCACCGCGGCGGCTTATGAGGGCTGGCTAGACCAGGAGGCGGTCAGCTACGTGGCGCTCCCGGACACTCCGCTCGACCCCTCGAGCGCCCAGGAGGGCCGGTTGGTCCGCCGCGGGCTGCCCTACCTGCGTGAGGTCTTCGCCAGCAGGCACTGGCGGATCTTCGCGGTGCGCTCGCCCACGCCGCTCGCCACTGGCCCAGGGAAGCTCACCTCGCTCGGCCACGACACCTTCACCCTGCACGCCGCCGCAGCGGGGAACTTCCTCGTGCGCGTGCACTACACGCGCTATTGGACCATCACCGGCGGCAGCGGCTGCGTGGCGCAAGCGCCCGGGGGCTGGACCTATGTGGCGGCACGCAAACCGGGGATGGTCTTCGTCGCTGCCCGTTTCTCGCTCGCTCGCGCGCTCGGCCTGCAGGGATCGTGCAGCCGCATCCGTGCGCCGGCGCCCGTTGCGCTGGCACCCCCGCGCCGGGTCTCTTACCGCTGGCTGGTGCCCAGCACGGGCGCTCCACCTTCGATCGTGCAGGAGAACCGGGCGCGGGGAACCCGCGCTTGGCGCCTGCCCGGGCCGCCGGGCCTGCTTGGAGGCGCGGCGCGCGGCGCGGTCGCGGGCTATGTGGCGATGCAGGCGATTGCCCCTGGGCAGACGCAACGGGTGTATGTCAATGCCCCCCGCTCGCGGACGGTAAGAGTGCGTGTCTATCGCATGGGCTGGTACGGGGGCACCGGCGGGCGGCTGGTGCTGCGCAGCTCTTCGCTGCACGTGGTGCGCCAGCCGCGCTGTACGCACCGCTTCTCGACGGGCCTGACCGAGTGTGACTGGCACGCGACGCTGTCTTTTCCGATCCCCGCAGCGCTGCCCAGCGGCGTATACATCGTCAAGCTGCTCGCCGCCCGCGGAGCACAGAGCGACTGCCTGTTTGTGGTGCGCTCATCGCATCCGGCGCCGCTGCTCGTGGAGATCCCGACGGCGTCCTACGAGGCGTACAACGCCTGGGGCGGCGACAGCCTTTACCCGGGTGCGACCAAGCTCACCGGCCTCACGCACACAACTCAGGGTGTGGAAGTCTCCTATGACCGCCCGTATGACAGTCAGACCGGAGCCGGGCAGTTCTTCATCCGCGAGGTGGCGATGGTGCGTTTCCTGGAGCGCTACGGCTATCCGGCCGCCTACACCACGAGCGAGTCGATCGACAGCGAACCGGCCCAGGTGAAAGGCACAAGGGCGCTGATGGACGTGGGTCATTCCGAGTACTGGTCAGCGCGCGATGAGCAGGCGTTCTCCTCCGCCCGCGATCACGGCACCAGCCTGATCTTCATCAGTTCCGACACGATGGCCTGGCGCGTTCGCTTCGCGCCCGCCACCGCCGCGTCCAGCCAGGCGGGCGAACCGGGCCATGTGATCGTTGCCTACAAGGAGAACGCGGCTCTTGACCCCGACCGCGCCCAGCCCTCAGGGTTGTTTCCCGAGGGTGGAGCCAACCTCGCGGGGAGTGCGTATGACGGCTGCATCACCCCACGGGTGCACAAGCCCGGTCCCCCGGTGTACCGCTACTACGCGTGGCGTCCCGCCCCCTACCTGAGGCCTGGCTGGCTGTTTGCGCACAGCGGCGTGAGCGCCACGACGAGCATTCCCGGCATAACCGGCTACGAGCTGGACCAGCGCACGCCGGCGACGCCGCCTGGAACGCGGCTGATCGGTACTAGCGCCGGTGTGCCCTGCCAGGGCGCGAATGAGCCCTCGCCGGTCCATGGCACGGTGGCGGAGACGACGCTATATGGGGTGCGCTCGGGTGCGCTCGTGTTCGCCAGCGGCTCGCTCGGCTGGGAGTACGCGCTCTCGCCCGTGCCCCAAGCCTCGCCCGACGCGCCGCACGCGCCAGACCCGCGAGTGGTCGCCATGACCCGCAACCTGCTAGCGCGCGTGCTTGGCTGAGGCGTGTCTGGGCGCGAGCGCGTAGAGGCCTGTTTGCCCAGTCAGGTAGACGCGTTCGCCGTCGCTGATCACCGGATCGAACTTGCCCGAGTCAAACTGGAATCTGAGGCGGCCGGTGGAGATGCCGAGGCCGTATGTGTGGTGATTGCCGAGGTCGGCGAAGTAGACGGTGCGCCCGACGATCGTGGCCGAGCCAGAGATGCGCCCGTGGGCGTTGAACTTCCAGCTGACCTGTCCCGAGCGGGCGTTGATCGCGTAGAAGGTGCCGTCGTAGGAGCCGAGGTAGACCGTCGCCCCGAGCCCCGGCGCGTTCGTGACGGCTGGGGAGGCATAGACGTAGGCGCCCGTCTGGACCGCCCAGTCGAGCCTGCCGGTGTCGGCGTCGTAGGCGTAGACGCGCCCGTCGGTGTTGCCGAGGAACACGCGGCCATAGACAACGGCGGGGGTTGAGTAGAAGGTGCCGCTGCCGAGGAGCGCTCCTTCGGAGCTGCTCAGCCACAGCCGCCGGCCGGTCTGCTCGGAGACGGCCTGGACGTGGCCGGAGTAGTCGCCGAAATACAGCACGCTGCTCGAGAGCGTGGGGCTGGCCTTGACCGCGCCGCCTGCGCGGTAGGTCCACAGAACGTTTCCGTTAGCCGCATTCAGGGCATAGACGGTGCCGTTCTGGGAGCCGAAGAAAAGCTTGCCGTGGTCGAGTAGTGGCGAGGACTCGCTTGGGCTCGGCAAGTCGCGCCACCAGCGTGTTCTGCCGGTCTTGTAATCGATCGCGAACACTCTTCCGGGGATGCCTGGTTTGCCGGTGGAGAGGACTGTCGCGTAGACGGTGCTCGCGGTGACGGCCGGCGTGGAGGCGGACAGGACGCCCAGCGAATGCGACCAGAAGGTGCGGCCGGTGTGCTTGTTTATGGCTATCAGCACTCCGTCGTCGGCGAGCTGGAAGATGTGGTTGCCGTAGATGACTGGCGGGAACTCGAGCAGAGAGTGCTCGTTGTGTACCCATAGTCGCCGGAACGGCGGGTGCACGCTCGCGGGTGCCGGGAAGAAGCGCGTGTGGTTCTTGGTGTAGCCGTAGAGCGGCCAGGCGAAGCGATCGGGTCCATGGGTGGGCAGCGTTGGGGTCGGCTGTGGCACGAAGCGGGCGTGCGGGTGGTAGATGCTGCCGGTGCGATCGCGTTTGTACAGGTAGGCCCCAAACGCGGCGGCGGCGAGCAGCAGCACCAGTGCTGCCAAGGACAGGCGAACTCGTTTGGAGCTGAAGGAGGGGCGTCCGATGTGAACAGACCCTAGAGCGCTGCGCTGATGGATGGGGCGGTGGCCACCATATGATCGTCTGCGCGATGAGCGGCTCCGCTGAAGAATCCGAGGTCTTTGCGCCGGGACTGCTCAGCGGACAGGTGGCGCTGGTGACCGGCGGGGGGACGGGCCTTGGCAAGGCTACGGCGATGGAGTTGGTCCGTTGCGGAGCGAAGGTTGTGATCGCTGGGCGGCGGGCGGAGGTGTTGCGACAAGCTGCAGCGGAGATCGGCTCTGGCTCGGACAATGTCGATTGGGCGACGGGAGACGTGCGGGAGCCGGGCGATGCGCACAAGCTCGTTCAGGGGGTGCTCGAGCGCCATGGGCAGATGGACCTGCTGGTGAACAACGCGGGCGGTCAGTACTTCACGCCGGCCGAGGCGATCACGGCTAAGGGCTGGCGGGCAGTGTGGCGGTTGAACGTGGACGGCATGCTCAACATGGCCGAGGCGGCTTTCGAGCAGGCGATGCGCCCAGCAGGCAACGGGACGATCATCAACGTCACGCTTTCTCCTCATCACGGTATGCCAGGGATGGCGCATTCGGGCTCGGCAAGAGCAACCGTCGAGGCACTCACGCGCGAGCTGGCTCTGCGCTTTAGCGAGGCTGGCGTCACCGTCACGGCGGTGGCGCCGGGTCCCTTCGATACGGAGGTGATGGAGAAGTACCCGCAGACCGTTCGCGCGGGCATGGCGCGGATCGTCCCGTTGCAGCGAATGGGCAGCGTGGCCGAGCACGCGTGGCTCGTCGCCCTGCTCGCCTCTCCGCTCGGCCACGTGTTCAATGGCTCGACGGTCACCATGGACGGAGCGCGCGATAACTGGGCCGGGCCATGGCCGCCCCCTGGACTGGCCGACGAGGCGGGTGAGGTACCCACCGAGGAGCGCCGGTAGAGAGAGCGGGGGACGGGGATCGAACCCGCATCATCGCCTTGGAAGGGCGAGGCTCTACCATTGAGCTACCCCCGCGGCGCGCTCATAATCGGGGAGACAGGATTTGAACCTGCGACCGCCCGGCCCCCAGCCGGGTGCGCTACCAGACTGCGCCACTCCCCGTGGCTTCCTCGATTCTACGGACATGCCAGTCGCATGCTGTCGTCCGGTAGCGATTAGGGCTCGGGGATGGATAGTAGGATCGCGGCCGTGCCGTTCACGCTCAGGAACCTCAGAGAGGATCTGGCGGACGTGGGGTCCAACTTCGACGGCGCGCCGGACCTGGAGTTCCGTCTCGCGAGCAAGGCGCTCGAGCTCGAGCAGTCCGGCCTGAGCTATCAGCACATCCCGCCCGGCTACCGGTTCCCGTACGGCCACACGCACAAGGAGCAGGAGGAGGTATTCGTGGTCGTGGGCGGCAGTGGGCGGATGAAGCTCGACGACGAGATCGTCGAGGTCAATAAGTGGGACGTCGTGCGCGTTTCGCCCGGTACATGGCGAGGGTACGAGGCCGGGCCGGAGGGCCTCGAGATCCTCGTCTTCGGCGCACCCAACCTCGGCGAGAACCCGCGCGAGGACGTGGAGGGTCAGCGAGACTGGTGGGCTGACTAGCGCCCGGCTTTCGCTGGGCGGCGTAGCTCAGTACCCGAGGCGATCGAGGAGGTCCGAGCGCTCCTTGCGCTCGACCCCGCCCGCGACTTCCGTGCGGCGCCGATCGCGGTCCCGTGGCGGCAAATAGCGGGTATGCTCGCCACTCCATACGGGTCGGCCGGGACCAATCACCGGTGCAGCGTGTGCAAGTAGGGGGGTTGGCATGGAACGGTTTCTGCGAGTTGTCGGCGCCTTGTTGATCGCGGCCAGCGTGGCGGCCGCCGGCGCTGGCGCTGCCTCAGCGGCAACGTTCTACGTCAACCAGCGCAACGCGGAACCGGAAGGCACCCTCAAATGCGGCCTGCAGCCCGGCGGAGCCGAAGCCAAACACGAAAACCCGTGCCTGAAGATCTCCGAAGGGGTCAAAAAAGCGGAAGCGGTCGCGGGGCCGAACACGATCGAGGTCGTTGAAGGCCCGTATAAAGAACAGATCACGCTGAAAAGCGCCGGCGACAACCTGCTCACGATCAATGGCGAAGAACCTGGCGTTGAAGTCGTCGAGAAAGCGGCCGACGCGGCTGAAGTGGAACCGCCCGCCGGCGCCGTCGTGATCTCGAACCTGAAGCTCATCTCCGAAAACGGCCCCTCCGCGGTGCGCGACCACGGGGCGAACGTGAGCCTCGTCAACGACACGATCGAAGGCGAAGAAGTCACGAACGGGGTCGAAGCCACCAAAGGCAGCACGCTCGCGCTCGAAGGCGGCACCGTGACGCTCGAAAACTCGAGCGGGAACGACGTGAGCGGCAGCGAAGCGACGATGCATGTCAAGAACGCGCAGCTCGTGAGCGGCGCTGGCGGGATCGCGCCCGAATCCGGGGGGATCTCCAGCCGTAAATCGACGCTCACCGTCGGTGGCACGACGATCGTGCTGGAAGGCAGCCCGGTCAAACCGACGTTCGGCATCAGCGCGGAAAAAGAAGGCAGCGCGACGATCCAGAACACGCACGTCAAGCAGGGCGGCAAGTGGATCGGCGTGGTGTTCGAAAACACGCCCGCGATCGTCAGCGGGTTGAAGGTCGAAATGATCGACCCGGCCTCGACCGTGGAGGCGGTCGACGTCGAAGCCGAAGGCGGCGCCTCGACGTTCTCGCACCTCGAAACGAGCGGGACGTGGATCGGCCCGGCCTTGCTCGCGGCCGGCGGCGACATCACGATCGCCGACAGCTCGATCGCGGCGAACACCGCGGGCGAAGCGGGCGCGCTCAAATACTTCGGCACTGCATCGACAAGCGGACTGGTGCTCCAACGCAGCCTCGTGCAGGCCGGCGCTCACGCTCCCTCGGCGCTCGCTGTCTCCCGCGGCAACGCCACACTCGACTCCTCGGAGGTGCTCGGCGGCAAAATCGGCGTGGCCTTCGAAGGCGAACCGAAACTCTCCCAGCAGCTGACGGTGTCCGCCTCGACCGTGGACGCGGGCGCTCCGGGGGTCGCCTCCGACGCGGCGGGCACGACGGGCGTGCAGGTGAGCGCAAGCGGGGCGGGGACGACGGCGACGGCCTCGATCCAGGGCTCGGTCGTGCTCGAGCGCCAGGCCGCCACCGAGAGCGTGGGTGATACCGCGACCATCTCCTGCTCGTACTCGGCGGTGCCGAGCCAGACCCAGCCCGCCGGAGGCGGCGCTGGCGCGATCGAATGTGCCGCCGGAGCGAGCGGCAACACCGAAGTCAACCCGCTCTCGGCTCTGTTGGCGGAACCCTTCGGCAACTATCAGCTGAACCCGTCCTCGAGCGCGGTCGACAGCGTGCCGGCTGGAACGCTCGCGCTGCCGTTCGGGCTCGTGCCGTCAGCAACCGACCTCGCGGGCAATCCCCGCGTGGTCGACGGCAATGGCGACTGCATCGCCGTCCAAGACAAGGGGGCGCTGGAGCTGCAGGGTCACGCGGCCGCATGTCCCACGCCGCCGGTGGCGAAAATCACAACGCCGCCAACAAAACCGATCGTCGGCGTATTGAGCGCGCTCACGATCAGCCCCACCGCGTTCGCCGCGGCGCCCAAGGGAGCAACGGTCTCGCGTGCGAGGAAGAAGAAATACGGGGCAAAGATCACCTACCGCGACAGCCAGGCGGCCACGACCACGTTCACGGTGCTGATGCCGGTCACCGGTCGCACGCAGGGCAGGTCCTGCAGGAAACCCAGCAAGGCCAACAGGCACGGCAAGCGCTGCACGATCTACAAGGCGCTCGGCAGCTTCACGCACGCCGACGTCGCGGGCCTCAACAGCCTGCACTTCAGCGGACGCCTGAACGAAAAGAAGCTCGCCAAGGGCTCTTACCGCCTGCAGGCGGTGCCCCATGACGCAGCCGGCAATGGCGCCGCGGTGAGCGTGAAGTTCACGATCAAGAAATAGGAGCCGGGCGAGGGGCCCGATGCCGCCCCTGACGCGGGTGCGACCGCGCCTGGCTCGGCCCAGCCGAGGAAACTGGTTGCCATTCCAAGCTGCCGGAGAGCAACTGCACAGCGAGGGTTACCGCGGTGTGATGAATCTGAGCCGCCGGCGTAGTTAGGGTTGTGAGCGCACTCGTGTCCTTGACCGATGACTCTGGGTCGCAGGCCCACTTGGCGACCGGGCGCGCCAAGCTCGACGACGCGGCCTTCGCTGCGCTCTTCCGGGAGAGCGCAACCGGCGTGCATGCATATGCCATCTCCCTGCTTGGCGACAGGACGGCGGCGGAGGATGTGACTGCGCTCGCCTTCGAGCGGCTCTACCGTTCGCGCTCGCGTCTGAACCACAGCCGCGGAACGCCGCGAGCCTGGCTGTTCGCGATTGCGCGTAACGCGGCACTCGACGAGCTGCGCCGGCGCAGGCGTCAGCCTCAGTCCGAGTTGCCGCAGGAGCTCCCCGGTGAGCGTGAGAGCGAGGGGCCGTTTGAGCAGATCGCGCGGCGCGCGACGGTCCGCGATGCGCTCTCAGCACTTCCGCTGCGCGAGCGAGAGGTGGTGCTGCTCAAGTTCCACGGCCAGCTCTCCAACAGCGAGCTCGCAAAGGCACTCGACGTGAGCGAGTCAAACGCCGGCACCCGCCTGCACCGAGCGCTCACACGCCTGCGCGAGGAGTGCGATGAGCTGAACCGAGAGGAGATCGCATGAAGGTCATTCCCTTCCCCGGCGCCAGCGGCACGGGCCCTGAGGAGAGCTGGCTGGCAGAGCTCGAGGCGGCGCTGAGCGGAACCGGCCAGGGCCCGCGCGCGGACTCCTGGCGCGAACTGCGCGACGACGTTCGGATGCTTGCCCCCCCGATGGATCCCGATTTCGAGCGCGAGCTGGGGCAGCGGATCGCCGAGCGGAGCGCCCGCTCTGCACCCAAACAGCCGCACCGCCGATTGGGTTGGCTGCGTCCAACTGCTCCCACGCTCGCTGCCCTCTCAATGGCGTTGGCGGTGATCGCGGCGGTGCTGATCGCGGCACCCTGGCGGCCGGTGAACCATGCGGCCGGGAGCTCCGCGAGATCGTCTGCTACCTCTGCGCGCGCGGATCATCTCGGCCCAGCCTTTAGCCAGGCTGAAAATGCTCCGGTGGCGGGCGCGATCCACGCGGCTAAAAGCGCCGCGGCACAACCCAGCGCTTCGATATCTGCGGGGGCGGCCGCGAATGCGCCCTTTGTTGCGAGTGGGGCGGCTGCGGCGCCCGGACGCGTCCAGCAGCTCGGGGCCTCGATCACGCTCACGGCAACCCCCTCCGAAGTGCAGACCATTGCTGACCGCGTGTCTCGGCTCGCCGTGAGCGATGGCGGCTTCGTGCAGAGCTCGCACGTCAACGGGGGAGAAAAAACGGGCGAAGCCACCCTCACGCTGAGCCTCCCGAGTGCAAAACTCAGCGCCGCCCTCGCCTCCCTCGGACAGATCGCCCCGGTGCATGCCGAGAACCAGTCGTTGCAGGACATCACCAACACCTACAACGCCGCGCTGCAGCGGCTGAACGACGCAACCGCCGAACGCGCCGCGCTGCTACGAGCCCTCTCCAAGGCGACCACCGAAGGGCAGGTCGACAGCCTGCGCGCACGACTCTCGCAGGCCGGCGGCGCGATCGCCCGGGCCCGCTCGGCGCTGCAAACCGTCTCACGGCAGGCGAGCACCGCCGAAGTCGAAGTGACCGTGCTCGGCGATAAGAGCCCGGGCAGCGAAGGGCTGACCCTCCACCGGGGCTTGCACGACGCGGGCCGGGTGCTGACGGTGACGCTGATCGTCCTGCTGATCGCGGCTGCGGTGCTCGTGCCGCTGGCGCTTCTGATCGCCGCGCTCGCGACCGTCCGTCGTGCGTGGCGCAGGTACAGGCGCGAGCGGATACTCGACGTGCCCTGACGCGCCGCTAGCCTGATCTGCACCGCTCCATTTTGGGCTTTCAAGACGGTCGGCATGTCCAAAAAATCCCTATGGACGTTACCTCCCGCCGGGACAGCGCTTTCAAACCGCACGGACCGGCTCCAGAAATGAGCGTTTGCTGCCGATGAGCTCAGATGGCGTCCCCTCGGCAGCCCAGTGCGCGGGTCACTGATCCCTCCGCGGGCCCTGTGACAGCGCCTGTTCTCGCCTCATCGCTCGATAGGCCGGACGATGATCTTCGCCGTCTCGGTGAGGCGCTGAACGCGCGCACAGATGACGTGGTCGCGGGAATGGTCTCGCGGACAGGCCGTTCGAGCTGCGTCCTTGATGAGATCGTCGAGGAGAGCTTCGAACGGGTGGGTGCGGTCTCTACGGTCGCGGTGGCCAGGTGGATGGCGGGCGAGGGCGCCGATGTCGCCCGGGAGGTCGGTCAGGAGTCCTGGCAGATCTTTGGTCAGCTGGCCGCGCAGCGCGCGGCGCCGCTGAATGAGGTCACCAAGCGCTGCCTGCGCTGGTGCGATGCGGCGGAAGATGTCGTGAGAGAGATCGCGGTGGCGCTGGCCCTCCCGCCGGAGGTGCTCGCGCAGGCGATGGCCATGCTGCAGCGCAGCCTCAAGGTGACGCTCGTGCGGATGTGCGAGTCCTTTGAGTCAGAGCGCCAGGGTGCGGATGAGCAGCTCGCGTTCCTGGCGACCCACGACCCGTTGACAGGACTTCCCAACCGGACTTTGATCCTCGACCGCATCGAGCAGATGCTCGCGCGCTCACGCCGCGACCACACTCCGGTCGCGGCGCTGTTCATCGACCTCGACAACTTCAAGTCCATCAACGACACGCTCGGCCACGGCGCCGGCGATGAACTGCTGAAGGCGGTCGCGGCGAGACTGGACGGCGTCGTACGGGCCACCGACACGCTCGGGCGCCTGGGCGGCGATGAGTTTGTCGTGATCGCCGAGGACCTCTCGCTCGCCGCGGGCCCCGACCTGGTCGCCGAGCGCCTGCTCGCGGCGCTCAAAGAGCCCTTCAGGCTCGAGGGCGCCAAGGACACTCCCTTCACGGTGACGGCGAGCGTCGGTATCGCGGTAGGGGATCGCGTATCGCCCGCGGATCTGCTGCGCGACGCCGACATCGCGATGTACCGCGCCAAGTGGGACGGCAAGAATCGCTACGTCGTTTTTGCCTCAGGGATGCAGGACGCGGTCCAAGGCCGGATGAAGCTCGAGATGGACCTGCGCCAGGCGATCGAGCACGACGAGTTCTTGCTCGTCTATCAGCCCACATTCGACCTGCGCGACATGAGCCCTACCGGAATGGAGGCGCTGATCCGCTGGAACAGCCCCACACGCGGCGTCGTGCAGCCCGACGATTTCATCCCGCTGCTAGAGGAGACAGGCCTGATCGTGGAAATCGGAAGATGGGTCCTGGAGGAGGCATGCTCCCAGGGCGCGGAGTGGCGGCAGGCGGGGTACCCGATCGGCATGGCCGTCAACGTTTCCGGCAGGCAGCTGGATACCGACGACTTCATAACCGACGTCTCAGAGGCGCTCTCACACAGCGGTCTCGAGCCCTCCGCGCTGACGATCGAGATCACTGAGACGACGCTGATGCGCAACGTCGAGGAGACCGCCCGCCGGCTGCAGGCCGTCAAGGAGCTGGGGGTGCGGATCGCGATCGACGACTTCGGCACGGGCTACTCCTCGCTCGCTCACCTGCAGAAGTTCCCGGTCGACGCGCTGAAGATCGACCGCTCGTTCATCTCGGGGCTGACGAACAACCAAGAAGGCGAGACCCTGATCCACACCCTCGTGCAGCTCGGCAAGGACCTGTCGATCGAGACCCTCGCCGAGGGCATCGAGCAATCACAAGAGCTCGACCTGCTCAGAGACGAGGAGTGCGACTCAGGACAGGGCTTCCTGTTCGCGCGGCCATTGGATGTCGCCGCCACTGAGGCATTCCTGCAGAACTGGGCGGCCAACGCCACCACCTGATCGGATTTCAGGCTCACTGGGTCAAGCTGAATCTGAAGATGCCAACGCCGTTCAAAGCCCAAAACGGGCTGTTAGGGTCGGTGCGTGACTGCTTCGGTTGACTATGAGCGCCACGGGCGCACGTATGCCCGGCACCGGCGCCCGGACCCCCGGATCGCCGCGCGGATTCACGCGGCTCTGGGAGATGCCCGCACGGTGCTCAACGTAGGCGCGGGCGCCGGGTCCTATGAGCCAGAGGACCGCTGGATGCTCGCTGTCGAGCCGAGCGCGACGATGCGGGCCCAGCGCCCCGCCGGCGCCGCCCCGGCGATCAACGCTCGTGCTCAGGAGCTCCCCTTCGACGACGGCACCTTCGATGCGGCGATGGCCTGCGTGACGATCCATCACTGGGAACCCCCGGAGGCGGGCCTGGCCGAGTTGCGCAGGGTGGCGCGCGGGCCGGTCGTGGTGTTCACGTTCGAGCTCGACGCCCTGCCCGCCTGGCAGCTCGAGTATCTGCGCGAGGGCGTCGCTAAGGAGCAGCCGCGGTTTCCCGCCATGGACGACATCGCCGCGGCGCTGGGCGGGCGCACGCGCGTGGAGCGGATCCCCACACCCGGCGACTGCACGGACGGGTTCTTCGAGGCGTTCTGGCGCCGGCCGGAGGCGCTGCTCGACGCGGAAGTGCGCAGCGCCCAGTCGGTGTGGGCGCTCCTGCAGCCGGACGTGGAGCAGCGCATGGTGGACCGCCTGGCTGGTGCGCTGCAGTCCGGCGCCTGGGACGCCGAGCACGGGTATCTGCGTGAGCAGCAGAGCTTCGACGGAGCTCTGCGCCTCGTAATCTCAGAAGCGGCCTGACACCGGTCGTTCGCGGTCGGCGATGACGCGCGAAGCCCATGCACGCTCTCGCGCCCTCAATGGCCGGCCGAGGAGCACGCGGTGGGCCGCCACCCACTCATAGGCACGCGACGTTGCCCGTTCAAACTGCGACGCGACGCGGGCGGCCGGCGAGGAAAAGGGCAGGGCACCGAAGATGACACCGATGCCCGCGCCACCGGAATACAGCGTGCCCTCAGCGTCGATGAGATGCCATGAGGCCAGGCGATCCTGCTGGGCCATGCCGGCGAGGAGCTCGTCTCCCCGTGCGCTCTGGATCGATACGGGGTCAAGGCGGTGAGCCCGGTCCCAGCTCAGCAGCACCGCGAGGGAGACCTTGCAGAACCCGCACTCACCGTCGTACAGAACGATCAGAGTGCCCTCGTCGTTCTCGCGCATAGGCACATGATGCAGCCTGTAGTCACCGGTGAGTTTCGCCCAGGAGGGCGGTCCTAGCTCGCAAGGTGATGAATAGGATGATCAGCATGGCCGATAGATCGGGTGCGCTTGCCGTCAGCGCCACTGGGCTGGAGAAGTCCTATGGCTCGGTGCGGGCGCTCTGCGGCATCGATCTCGAGGTGCCCCATGGAACGGTGCTCGGCCTGCTCGGGCCGAACGGGGCTGGCAAGACGACGATCATTCGGATATTGACCACCCTCCTGAAGCCGGACGCGGGAAGCGCGCAGGTGGACGGCCTGCACGTCGTTGCAGACGCGGCAAAGCTGCGCGAGCGCATCGGGCTCGCGGGGCAGTATGCGGCCGTTGATGAAAATCTCACTGGGCTCGAGAACCTGACGATGGTCGGGCGGCTCTACGGCCAGCCGCGCGCGGCAGCCAAGCGCCGGGGTGGCGAGCTGCTCGAGCGATTCGAACTCACCGAGGCCGCTAACCGCCCCACAAAGACGTATTCCGGGGGCATGCGCCGAAGACTCGATCTGGCCGCGGCGCTGGTCGCCAAGCCGCCGGTGCTGTTCCTCGACGAGCCGACGACGGGTCTCGACCCGCGCAGCCGTTTGCAGCTGTGGGAGACGATCGAGGGACTCGTCGCCGAGGGCACGACGGTGATGCTGACCACGCAGTACCTCGACGAGGCGGACCGGCTGGCGAGCGAGATCGCAGTGATCGATCACGGCCGCGTGATCGCTGGCGGCAGCCCCGACGAGCTCAAGGACCGCGTCGGCGGCGAGCGCCTGGAGATTCGCCTCGACGATGCTGCCCAGGCAGCAGTGGCGACGGCAGCGCTGGCGTCGATGACCGATGAGGAACCTATCGCCGAAGGCGACCTCGTGACCGTCGGTGTGCACAGCCGTGGCGGCGCGATCGTCGAGGCGGTGCGGCGCTTGGACCGGGCCGGCGCCGGCGTGGAGGACATCGCCCTGCGCCGCCCGACGCTCGACGACGTGTTCCTCAAGCTGACCGGCCACGCCGCGGAATCCGGCGAGCCCGATCTCGAGGATGCCGCGTGAGACGGCTCGTCACCGACACGCTCGTTATCGCCGAGCGCAACCTGATCCGCCTGCCGCGCGCTCCGGAGCTGCTGATCGCATTCACGGTGCAGCCGATCATGTTCGTGCTGCTGTTTCGCTACGTCTTCGGCGGCGCGATCAAGACGCCAGGCTACAGCTACGCCGACTTCCTGATCCCCGGGATCATCGTCCAGAACATCGCCTTCGGCGGGTTCGTGACCGCACTCGGCCTCAACGAGGACCTGCACAAGGGGCTGATCGACCGCTTCCGCTCGCTGCCGATGGCCCGCCCGGCTGTGCTCGCGGGGCGCACGCTCGCCGATGTCGTCACGAACGCGCTGTCGGCCACGATCCTGATCATCACCGGGCTGTTGATCGGCTTCTCCTTTCACACGAGCGTTTGGGAAGCGATCGCCGGGTTTGGGCTGCTGCTCCTCTTCGGCTATGCGTTCTCCTGGGTCTTCGCGTTCGTGGGAATGCTCACCTCGACGCCGGAGGCGGCCAACTCGGTGGCCTTCATCGCGGTGTTCCCCCTGACCTTCATCTCCTCGGCGTTCGTGCCTGTGCAGTCGATGCCGGAAGTTCTGCGAGGGTTCGCCGAAGTGAACCCCTTCACGGTCATGGTCGACGCGATGCGCTCGCTGTGGCTCGGAGCTCCCGCTGGGAACAATGTTTGGGGCGCGATCGCCTGGGCCTTTGTGATCATGGCGCTGTTCGCACCGCTGGCCGTGGCGCGTTACCGTCGCGCGGTTGGCCAGTGACGTTCTGCCGGGGTTGGGCTGCCTTCCCGGCGCTTTAGAGATCAGCGTGTGCCCGCGAGGCTAAGCCGTTCCAAGCCGTGTGTATCTTCGGGCCGGTTGGCAATCGGGTGCCCGGCGCAAACCTTCCAAGCGACCGGGGCCCGGCGAGAAGGAATGGCTCTGATGCACACAGAATCGAAGGAGACGCGGGCCGTGAGCGGCCCGCGGCTGCAACGGGCAATCGTCCTGGCATTGCTGCGCGACGATCACGAGCAGAGATGGTCCAGCGCGGAGCTGGCGATCGAGATGGACGCGCAGGCGCCCGCCCTGGCGCAGGCGCTGCGAGCGCTCGCGGAAGAGGGCGTGCTGGTCATCTCCGGAGAGGCAGCGTGGGCTTCGAGTGCGGCGCGGCGACTGGACGAGCTTGGGCTGATCAGCGTGTAAGCACCGCGCGGGGGCGGCGCAGAGCCGTGGCAGATAGGGTGCCGGGGATGAGCAACAATCGCGTGCTGCTCCTCTCCTGGGAGTACCCGCCCGTGATCGAGGGTGGCCTGGCTCGTCACGTCTGCAAGCTCGCCGAGGCGCTCGTCCGGCAGGGAATCGCGGTCGATGTGCTCACCCGTGGGGCGGCCGGGGAGGCGGAGGGCGCAGCGAGGGCCGAGCCGGTCGGGGGGGTCAACATTCACCGTGTCCGCGAGCCCGGCTGGCCGCGCGATCTGGACCGTTTCGTGGCCTGGGTCGACCAGATGAACGAGGACATGCTGGCGGCGGGCGAGGCGCTCGCCCAGGAGCACAGCTACGACCTGGTACATGGCCACGACTGGCTCGTCGCGAAGGCCTCCGGGGCGCTGGCAGACCGGGTAGGGGTGCCCTACATCACGACCATCCACGCCACCGAGCATGGGCGTCACCAGGGTTGGGTGGCCGATGAGCCGCAGTCGCACATTCACTCCGTCGAGCGCTGGATGGCGCGCCGGGCGGACTCGGTGATCGTCTGCTCCTACTACATGCGAGGGCACGTCGCCGACATCTTCGACATCGACGAGCGGCGGATCGCGGTGATCCCAAATGGGATCGACCCAGGCGAACTGCGACCGGTGGGCGATCTGCAGGCGCTGCGGGCAGAGTTCGCCGCACCCGAGGAGAAGCTCGTGCTGCTCGTCGGGCGCCTGGTCTACGAGAAGGGCTTCCAGCTGGCGCTCGACGCGCTGCCGGGAGTGATCGAGCAGGCCGGGAACGTACGCTTCCTGGTGGCGGGCAGCGGCACGCACGAGGCGGAGCTGCGTTCTCAGGCGGAGCGGCTGGGGCTGTCAGAGCACGGAACCTTTCTCGGATGGATCGGGGATGACGCGCTGCACTCGCTCTACCGCATCGCTGATTTGTGCGTGGTCCCTTCGATCTATGAGCCCTTCGGGCTGGTGGCGCTGGAGGCGATGGCCTCTGGCTGCCCCTGCATCGTCGCCGACACGGGGGGGTTGCGCGAGGTCGTGCCGCCAGGCGAGCGGGTGGGGTTGCGCTTCAACGGCGGCGACGCGGAGCACCTGGGCGTGATGATCGAGCGGCTGCTCGTCGACGGCGAGTTGCGCGACCGGCTGGTGGCCGAGGCATCCGAGCACGTGCTGAGCTTCGACTGGGAGGACATCGCGCGGCGCACCCGCACGATCTATGGCGAGCTGGAACCACGCCGGCGCCCGAGGGAGGATGCGGTGAAGCGCGCATGAGGAGACCGCTGAACGGGCTGATGCAGGACGACTTCCCGCTCACGCTTGCCCACGCGCGGCGGCGGATGCGCGACTGCCATCCATCCGCGCAGGTGGCCACCCTTTCCGACGCGGGCGCCGTTACGCGCGCGAGCTTCGGAGAGGTGTCCGAGCGCGTCGATCGTCTCGCCCGCGTACTGACGACACGCCTGGGGATCGAGCCCGGCGATCGTGTCGGGACGTTCGCGTGGAACAACCAGCGCCACTTCGAGCTCTACATGGCCGTCCCCTGTGTGGGTGCGGTGCTGCACACGCTGAACATCCGCCTGTTCGCGGAGCAGATCACCTACATCGTCAACCACGCCGAGGATCGGGTCATCTTCGTCGACGACTCGCTCGTGCCGCTGCTGGAACCTTTGGTCCCGTCGTTTGAGGGGGTGCGCCATTTCATATTGATGGGGGATGGGGACGCTGGCGCCCTGCCGAACGTGCTGCGCTACGAGGAGCTGCTGGCCGAAGTAGATTCGGAGCCTACCCCGGGATCCGAATCATTCGACTACCCCGAGCCCGGCGAGCGCCAGGCCGCCTCGCTGTGCTACACCAGCGGCACCACCGGCAACCCCAAGGGCGTGCTCTACTCGCACCGCTCGATCTGCCTGCACGCCACGGCGTCGCTGATGGCTGACAACCTCGGCCTCTCCCGCCGCGAGCGCGTGCTGGTGGTGGTCCCGATGTTCCACGTCAACGCCTGGGGCCTGCCCTACGCGGCGGCGCTCTGCGGGGCGGACCTGGTGATGCCCGACCGCTTTATGCAGGCTGAGGCCCTGGCGCGGGCGATCGAGTCCGAGCGACCCACCGTGATGGGCTGCGTGCCGACGATCTTCGCCGACATGTTGCGCTATGCGGAGGAGCACGAGGTCGACCTGTCCTCGCTGAGCAACGCGGTTTGCGGGGGCTCGGCCGTGCCGCGCCAGCTGATGAAGGACTTCCAGGAGCGCCACGGCGTCTGCATCCACCAGGGCTGGGGAATGACCGAGACCAGCCCCGTCGTCACCTTCTCCGACCCGCCCGAGGATCGCGGTCACGACGAGCGCTACTGGGACGAGCGCGCGCTGCAGGGAAAGCCCCTGCCCTGGACCGAGCTGCGCCTGATCGATGACGACGGCCACGAGGTCCCTTGGGACGGACAGTCCACCGGCGAGATCCAGGTGCGCGGCCCGTGGATCGCCAGGCGCTACTACAACGACCCCTCCGGCGATGAGAAGTTCGAGGACGGCTGGCTGCGCACCGGGGACATCGCAGCGATCGACGAGCAGGCGTTTGTGCGGATCACCGATCGCTCCAAGGACGTGATCAAGTCAGGCGGCGAGTGGATCTCCTCGGTCGAGCTCGAGAACGAGCTGATGGCCCATCCGGATGTGATCGAGGCCGCGGTGATCGCCAAGCCCGACGAGCGCTGGTCTGAGCGTCCGCTGTGCTGCGTCGTCTTGAACGAGGGCTCCACCGCCGGGGCGGATGAGCTGGTCGAGCACCTGCGCCCGCGCGTGGCCAAGTGGTGGCTGCCCGACGAGTTCGCTTTCATCGCCGAGGTCCCTAAAACGAGCGTCGGCAAGTTCGACAAGAAGGTATTGCGCGCGATGCTGGCTGAGGGGACGCTCGAGGGTCGCGTGCGGATCCCTTGAGGGGCGTTGACGACCGTCACTGGTGGTAGACCTTCTGCCCGGAGGAAGGCTTCCGGGGGAGGGAGCTGCCTGAAAATGACGAACCACTAGCCAGAAGGGGCGCATTGTCAATAGAATCAACGGACAAATCGCCAGAAGGCCCTAAAGCAGGGTCGCAGCGCTCACCAGACCACGAATGGGAGGTTGGCATGACTCGGACCAATGTCATGGCCTCGGGCAGGCCACAGGCAGCAGTTACATCAATGACGAGGAGCGGATCGTCTCGCGCGCAGCGCAGGCTCATGATCCTGCCGGTCGTGCTTGCGCTGGCACTGGTGACCGCGGCGCCGGCCTTTGCGGCGACCGCCACGACGCCCACGACGGGCTACAGCAAACCGGAACCGACAACTCCTACGCCCAATAGCGGGACCTCGCCGTCGAAAGCAACCAAAACGCCGGCCAAAACAGTCTCGCCCGCGACTACGAGCAGCACAGCCACGAAACCCGCGAAAGCAAGCACGTTGCCGTTCACCGGCTTCGACCTCCGCTGGACGGTGGGCGCCGGGCTGCTCCTGGTATGCGCGGGTGGCTCGATCATGGTGATGCAGCGCAGGCGCCGCGACACCGGGTTGTAAGCCACAGATTGAACTGAGCAACCGCGAACACGCCCGCCGGTGAGAGCCGGCGGGCGTGCTTTGTCCTGGCGTGCTGCCTTCAGCAAGGCCAGCCGTGATGCGGATGAGAGGACTCGAACCTCCACGGAGTCTCCTCCACACGGACCTGAACCGTGCGCGTCTACCAGTTCCGCCACATCCGCGTGCCGCTGGGCAAGCGAAGATATCGCACCGCACCCCGCGCCTGCAGCCGGCCGGGCCATAGGGCGACGGGACGCGCCGGCATTGAGCACGGACCGGGTCGCAGCCCTTTGCTAGCCTCGGGTCCGACGTTTTCGCGCCGCTATCGTCCAGGGGACTAGGACGCCGCCCTCTCATGGCGGAAACCCGGGTTCGAATCCCGGTAGCGGTATCGTCAAAACCCGCTACGGGTAAGACCGTCCCGTTTGCCGGTGGCGGTCGGAGCAGGAATGCAGTGCTCCGCTTTTTGCTGTGGCGAGCCTTGGGCTTGCTCGCCGTCCTTGCGACCTTCGCCCTGACCGGATGGCTGCTGGACGGCGGCCTCGGAGCGGCGCTGCGGGGATCCGCAGTACCGGGCGCCCTGCCGGGGGTATCCACGACGCCTGAAGCCACGCTGGGGAGGCTCACGGCCCCGGCGCGAAGAGGAGCGGTCCCGGGCGGCTCCTTGGAAGGGCCCACGGCGCCTGGCACTGCGCGGCATGCGATCGGCTCGCTGCCGGGCGTTCTGGAAGCAGAGGCGCGCGCGGTCTGGGACTGGGCTCCTGGCGGGGTTTTTGTGACGAGGCTATTTGCCTTATCGCTGCTGGTCGTGGGAGCCCTGGTCGCGGCCGCACGCTGGTATGCGCGCCGCCGGCGGCGGTATGTGCGGATGCGAGTGGATGCGTACCGCGCCGATAAGGCGACTGCGGAGGCTGTGGTGGGGATGTTCGAGGCGCTGCACAAGCGATTGCTGTGCCGCTGGTGGCGGCGCCTCTTGCATGGCCAGCCGTCGGTTGCGCTGGAGGTTCACCATGCGGGCGGGGAGGCCTGGCTGGCCTTGACGTGCCCTGCGGGGCTGGAAGGGATGGTGCAGGCGGCTTTGCGGACGGCCTATCCGAACTGTCGCCTGGTGGCAGAGCGGCATCTGCCCGGGTCGCCCCCGGCGGTGTTGCGATTGAAGAAGCACGCCGAGTTCATCAAGCGGGCGCAGGTGCTCGACCGCTTCGAGCACGATCGCGAACCCCTGATGAACCGCCTGATGACCGTGATGGGCGCTTGCGCATGTGAGGCATTCGTGCAGGTGGCGATAACGCCCACGCCGGTGCTGTTCGAGCGCCACGCCAAGCGGCTGTACAAGCGCCACGAGGCCCACCTGTCGCGTGAGCGCAGAGACCACTTCGAGATACGCGACCGCTCGATGGTCGAGGACTCAGAGTTGAAGGGCGGGCTCGACATCCAGCACCGCCCATTGTTCTTCCTCGACTTGCGCGTGATCGCTCCTGACCGGGAGAAGTGCGAGCGGATCGCCTCCGAGTTGCGCGCCGGGGAGGGGGAGAACCGCCTGGTCGAGCGAGGAACAACCGTGCGCCACGGCCTGCTCGGCTTATATGACCGCCGTGTGCAGCGCGGGGAGGGCAACCCGCTGCCCTCCTTCCACAAGGGCGTGTTTGCCTCCACCGAGCTTGCGGCCATCTGGCACCTGCCGTCGATCGACTATCTAACCGTCCCCTTCGAGCGCGGCGTCCTGCCCGTGGCACCGGCGCCACCCGCGATCCTGCGCCCCGCGGACGGGGTGGGCACGCTGCGCGACGCGCTGGGGGTGGTGTCGATCCATCCGCAGATGCGCAAGCAGAACACCGCCGTTCCCGGAACCGTGGAGCAAGGGAAGTCCAGCTATCTGGTGGCCACAGTGGCCGAGGACCTGCGCAGGGAGCGCTGCTGTGTGATCGTGCTCGACCCCAAGGGCGACGCTGCCGAGGCGGCGGTGAGCCTCGTGCCGGAAGGGCGGACATGCACGCTGTTGGATCTGGCCCATCCCACGTGCGGGTTCAACCCGCTCGCGGTGGACGCGCCGGCGGACGTGATCGCTGACTATGTGGTGGCCGCGCTAAAGAATCTTTTTGAGGACGGCGACATCAGGGCGTCATCGGACCGGTATCTGCGCAACGCGATCATCGCTGTGCTCGCAAATGACCGTTCCTCGACGCTGTGGGACGCGGCGCGGCTGCTGTCGGTCGGCGAGGAGGGCTACTCCTACCGGGGCCGTGTGGGGGCACGCGTGAGGACGCTGCCGGAGTTCAAGGAGATCTCCGAGTTCTTCACCGCCGAGCTCACGGCCCAGCTGGCGGATTCGCGCAGCATGACGACCGCCAAGCTGGATGCACCGGTGAACAAGCTGGCGCGGCTGCTGAACTCGCAGTCGATCAAGCGGGTGCTGTTGAACGATTCGCTGCCGGTCGACTTCGATCGGGTGATTTCCTCCCAAGAGGTGCTCGTCGTGAAGGGCGCGTTGGGAGCGATGGGCGGGGGGAATACCTCGGTGCTGATGCAGCTGCTCGTGGGCATGCTCGACGCTGCGCTGGCCCGCCAGCAGGATCTCGTGCCAGAGTCCCAGCGGGTGGCAGTCGCGCTGAAGGTGGACGAGGCGCCGCTGGTGCTCAATCGCGGCTTCGCGGAAACGATGGCGCTGAAGCGCTCCGCGGGCTTGGAGACGGTGGCGTGCTGGCAGGCCGACGCGCAATGGACCGAACGCGAGGTGCGCGATCAGCTCGATGCGCTGTTCGCCCATCGCGTGTACTTCGCGACGGCCTCCGTCCGGGATGCTCGCGACGCGGCCGGACTGACGATGGCCAAGTTCTCCGACACGGTGCGCTCGGGTATTGGGGATCTCTCCACGCTCGGCCACCCCGATGCTCGCCTGCACCTGCCCAGGCATCACGCGATCGCCAGCTGGAGCACCCCCGAGGGACGGCAAGCCCCGTTTGTCGCCGAAACGATTCCCTTGCACGTGGACGCTGAGCGGGTCGCGATGCATGCTGCGCTCCAGGAAGAGCGCGGCGGGCGCTACCGCACCGACCTGCGCCAGCCCCATTGGGATCGTGAGCGCGGTGCAAGCCTGAACGGGCGGGAAGAGCACGGCCTTCCTGAGCTGGCCGTTGAGGATGGCAATGCGCCGGATGGAGATTCAACCCGGCTAGCTGCAACTACCGAGCCGCGAGCCGGGCCGGCCCCAGCCGAACAAACCATCCCCGCGCGGAATGGCTATCACCGGGCTCCGGCCGGGCTCCTCGCGCCTAACGGGAACGTGCCCGAGCCCCAGAAGCAGGCGCAAGAGCCGGTGAGCCCGGGGGTTCCGCCGGACAGCTACCGCGAGCTAACCGAGCTCGACGGTGCCCATAGCGTGCGCTTCGCCAAGCAAGTGCTCCAGGCGCGATCGCTGGATCCCGAGCCGCTCGACCTGGAGATCCTCGCGCTTGTGGCGTGTATGCGCCACGTGCTGGGCAGCCAAATACATCGCCGTTTCAATCCAGGGCGGGCGGCCACCACGACCCAGCGCCGCCTGAAGCGGATCTCCGACGCCGGGTTGGTGCGGCGCTTTCAGTTCCATCGCCGTGACGGCGGCGGGGTGCCTATGTGTTACACGGTCACAGCCGCCGGACTCGAGCTGTTGCACGCGCACGACCGTATGGCGGAGCTGGCCGGGGAGGACCTCGATGGGCTGTCGGGGCCGCCCTCACCGGCCGCGCCGGTGGGGGGTGAGCGGTTGTTGGCACAAGCGCGCCACGACGTGCACGTGGCCGGCTGGACGCTGGCGCTCGAGCATGCCCTGGACGGCGCGCCGCTGGCGCTGCGCGGAGCCCGGGAATCGGTGCTGTCCCCACCGCTGCGGCCTGGCACGGAGGGGCGTAGGGTGATCGGGCCGGGCGATTTGAGCCTGCCTGGCGGGCGCATGCCGCACGAATTCCTGCGTACCGGCCCGACGGGCGAGCGGGTTGCAGTGGAGCGTTTTGAGACTGTGCGTCCCGACGTGAGCATCGAGCTATCCGGGCGGCTGCGCGAGCGTATCGGCGCGGAAGCTCGCGCCGCTGAGATGGGTATCGCCGAGGGCATGAGCGCGGAGGACATGGTCACGGAAGGGGGCGCAGGAGCTCCAGGCGCGGCCGCGCAGGTGGGCACGATCGATTTGCTAGTCGAGCTCGACGATCGCCTGCCCTCCGGCCGGGCGGCGGGGAAGCTCGAGCGCTACGACCACCTCCTGGCGGGCTGGTCGGTGTACACCAAGCGCTACGGGCACCGGCTCGGGGCGCCCCCGCTTGTCGTCTTCGTGTGCCGCGATCGCACTCGTGCACGGGAGTGCGCCCGCAAGGCTGATGCGGTGTTGACCGCCTGCCGCGCTTACGCCGGGGAGTATCCGGCCGACTGGGAGTACCCGGGACGGGAAGGAATTCTGTTTGTCGCTGAGCGTGACGCGCACGAGGGACGCCTGCGTTCCTACGGAGTGCCCCGCCTGCCGCCGGATGTGCGCGTGTCCACAGCTCGCGGTGACCCGCGAGCACGTGAGCCGGTAGCCGAGCCACGAGACCTCCTGAGGACACCGGCTCATGAAGAGGCCCTTCCTGGAGGAGATATGCACCGGCCGTGAGCGTTTTCGCGCCAACTTTGATGTTGGGAGAAGCAACCTGGCAGAGATATCCGAGATCCCCCTTTAGGGGATCTCGGAGAGCTTCGTTACGCCGCCCACGCCCAAATGCCGCCACTTGACGGTGTCCCGGCCGGCTCCTACAAGGCTTCCCAACAACTCCCTCGGGAAGTGCTCCCGAGCAGACCAGTAGGAGATCAGTCATGACCCGCACCGCCTCGCCCACAAGCCCCCGCCAAGCGACTCGGCCTAATCGGCCCAAGGCACGTGTTGCCTCACGAACCCGGCCAGCCGGCGTACGGCCCAAGACTGCTCCCTCTGCACGAGCCGAGCGCGGCGCGGGCGGGAGCGAGCCCGGCCTGCTGGGTCGCTACACCGGCCGCGAAGATCGCCTGCGCCAGGTGGTGGCCCTGCCCGGAGCCTGGGGAAGCGTGCTCGTCGTGGACCGCGATGCCAGCACCCTCGGCGACCGCCGTCTGGTGGCACATCTCGCGGCCGATGAGCCGCGGTGCAACGCCGCCCTGGTATGCGAGCACTATCTGCGAGACCCCGCGGGCCGCTGGTGCAGGAACGTGACTCAGGAAGACCTCGAGGTCGAGCCTTTCCCCGAGGAGGCAGAGACCGGGCCTGCCGGAGAGGCCGTGCCTTGCGCGGCGGAGCTCACCGACACCCACGGGCGCGCCTACTCCCTGGAGCTCCACGCCGCCGGGATGTCGATCCCCGAGCTGCGCTGGTGCCGCTGCTCTCTCGCAGAGCAGTGCTCACCTGAGCCGATCAGCATGCGTGAGGCGATCGCGAGCCTCGAGAGCTACGAGCCCGTGCGTACCCTCACCCGCAGGGCGCTCGCGTTGCACCGCGATGACCCGACGGTCTCGGTTGCGGTGCTTCGTGCTGAGCGGGCGCGGATGGATGTGAGCAAGATCGTCCTGAACCGAGGACTGCGACAGGCAGTGCTCGCCGCTGCCGCGGCGCAGGGTCTGAGCATGAGCGAGATAGCGGTGCGCTGCGGGAGAGTCAAACACGACTCCAAGGGCAAGGAAAGCGGCGAGACGAGCTGGCTGGCCCGGCGCCTGGGGATCGCTCCAGAGGGTGGTGAGAGCACCCCTACGCCCTGGATCCACAGCGATGTGCTGGCGCTGATCGCGCGCCACGGCCTGGGAATCAGCCCGCGCGAGGTGGAGCTCGGATGAGCGCTCATGCCGCGCTACTCAGTCCTCCCGGGGCGCCGTTTGCAGGCATTCGGCCAGACCCTGGCGCTCTTCCCGCACCGGTCCTCATAGTCGAGTCCGATGCCGCGCTGGGAGAAGCGATCGCCGAGCAGCTCGCCGCGGACGGCTATCTGGCCGAGTTGGCGCTCACCGCCTCCCACGCCCGGGCCTTGGCCGCACTGCGCGTACCGAAGCTGGCGGTGATCGGAGACCTCGAGGAGCCGCGCGGTGCCCTGGAACTGCTGGGGGAGATTCGAGAAGATGATTCCGGGGAGGGTCCCTGGCCGGGAGAGCTACCGGTCATTTTGGTCTCCTCGCGGGCGCAGGAGCTGGACGTGCTCCGGGCCTTCGAGGCTGGGGCCGATGACTTCCTCGCTCGCCCAGCGAGATATCTCGAGCTGCGGGCGCGCTTGCGGGCGGTTCTGCGCCGCAGCGAGAGTGTCAGCGCGCGCGGCCGGCTGCTCCAGGTAGGGCCCCTTGCGATCGATCTCCACGCTCACGCCGTGAGCCTCCACGCAGAACACCTCGACCTGCGCCCTCTGGAATACGAGCTGCTCATCCAGCTTGCCAGTGCCCCGGACCGGGTGTTTGCCAAGCAGGAGCTGCTGCGCTCGGTTTGGGGATACGGGCCGGGCACCGCCACACGAACTGTTGACAGTCACTCAAGCCGCCTGCGCCGCAAGCTCACCGCAGCGGATGCCCACCGGCCCGGGCGCTGGGTGATCAACGTGCGGGGAGTTGGCTACCGGCTGAAGTGAGCCTTCGGCCCTTACCGGGACCCCGGTCGAGAGAACCGTCCCAAGTGCCGCGTAGGTTTTCTCAGAGGTGCTCAACAATCGATGAACGGAGACCATCCATGTCTAGCTTCACCATCAATCGCGTTGTTCTGGTAGGACGCCTCACCCGTGACCCCGAGCTGCGTGCGCTGCCTTCTGGCTTGAGTGTTTGCCAACTGCGGGTCGCGTGCAGCTCGACCCGCAAAGACGCCGAGGGTGACTACCACGACAAGCCGAACTACTTCAACGTGAGCGTCTTCGGCAACGCGGCGGACAGCGTTTGCCGCTACACGCGCAAAGGCAGGCGCGTCGCCATCGACGGCCGGCTGGAGTGGCGCGAATGGGAGTCCTCCGAGCAGCAGAAACGCCAGGCGGTGAGCGTTGTGGCCGAAAAGGTCCTGTTCCTGGACGGTCCCGGCGAGCGAGAGGCCGGCGAGCCTCGCGAGCAGATCGACAGCGATGAACAAATCGAGAGCGACGAGCAGGTCGTTACCGGCGAGAAAGCCATAGGCGAGAAAGCCGACACGGGCGAGACCGATCAGCAACCGGACGGCGAGCTCGTCGGCATTGGCGCGGGTTCTGAGGATGTCGACCTCATCTTCTAGGCAGGCCACGCTGTATCGCAGCGCGTACAACGGTGGGGACGTCCGGCGGTGTCCCCACCGCTGGGCCTCACGCTCGCGAGCGCTGCAACGAGCCGGCACCCGCGCGGCGTGCCGTATGCGTAAACTGGCGCGCCGCAGCATCCAAGCAACTAAGCAATCGTCCCCGTGCGCGAGGAGCCCAGTCCGGTGCCAGTCAACAGCCAGGCGGTCGGTAAGACCTATGAGCCCACGCTATACGCAGTGGGCCGGGAGAAGATCAAGGAGTACGCCCGGGCGGTGGGTGAGACCAATCCTGTTCATCTCGACGTACAGGCCGCCCGCGCGGCTGGTTACGCAGACATCGTGGCACCCCCGATGTTCGCTGTCGTCTATAGCGCGCCCTCGGTCGGACCGCCGATCTTCGATCCCGAGATCGAGCTCAACTTCGCGATGATGGTGCATGGTGGCCAGGAGTTCGAGTGGGGGCCACTCGTGGTAGCGGGCGACGAGATCACGACCACTACCAGCGTCAAGGACATCTCCGAGCGCGACGGCCGCGGCTACTACGTGTTCGAGTCGATCTCGAGGAACCAGCGTGGCGAGCAGGTGTGCCGCGGTACATGGACGAACATCGTGCGGGGAGTGTGATTGGAATGGCAGATCTAGCAGTGGGAGCGCAGATTCCCGAGGTGAGAGTTACGCCGGACAAGTACCTCACAGCTCGCTATGCCGGCGCCTCCGGCGACTTCAACCCGATCCACATCGATGAGGACTTCGCCAAAGCGGTCGGTCTGCCCGGCCGGATCCTGCACGGCCTGTGGACGATGGCTCAGGTGGCCCGCGCCCAGACCGAGGCGGCGGGAGGCCCCGGGTACCTGAAGCGCCTGTCGGTGCAGTTCCGCGGTATGGGCGTGCCCGAGCAAGAGATCGTGGTGAGTGGCACCGTGCGCGAGTCCGGCGACGGAAAGGCCATCGTCGAGACCGTGGCCGAGCAGTCGGGCAAGCAGATCATCCGCAATGCGCAGGCCGAGCTTCAGCTCTGATCCCGCCGGGCATCTGCGCGGCACCTAGAATCAAATCCGTGCTGAGTACAAGACAGGAACTGATCCTGTGCAAGGTGGTGGACGATTACCTTCAGACTGGGCAGCCGGTGGCATCGAAGTCTCTCGCCGCCGGCATGGAGCTGGGCTGCGGGCCGTCCACCATCAGAAATGAGCTGTCGTTGCTCGAGGAGCACGGCCTGCTGGCCCATCCGCATGTCTCGGCGGGCCGCGTTCCGACGGACGCAGGCCAGCGCTATGTAGTCGACCGCATGCTTGCCTGCGGTCAGGATCCGCTGCCGGCGCGGCGATTGGAGCTGTCGCTGATCCGGCGTGAGGTGGAGGAGGCGATGCGCGCGACCACCGAGACCCTCTCGCAGGTGACAAACCTGCTGGCGGTGGTCTCCGCTCCAGCGATGCACACGGCGACGGTCAGGCACATCGAGGTGCTGGCGCTGCAACCGCGGGTGGTGATGGTCGTGATCATCACCTCCACAGGCGGCGTTTCGAAGATGCTCCTAACCTTCGAGGGTACGGTCGATCCGGGTCTCGTGGCATGGGCGGGGGAGTATCTGAACGAGCGGCTCACCGGCCTTGGACTGGGGGCGCGCATACTCCACCAGCGCTTGGCCGACCCGAGCCTGTCCGCTACAGAGCTGTCGTTCCTCGGGCGTTTGGCCGAGGCCTTCAGCGAGATCTCCTCCGAGGGAGAGGACATTCTGTATCTGGATGGCACGGCGCGGCTCCTGTCCGCCGGGCAGATCCAGGACACCGCTCAGATCAATGAGCTGATGGGCCTGCTCGAGCGTCGCGTCGCGCTGCTGGCGATGTTGCGGGCAGCACTGGGTGAGTCGGGGATCTATGTACGGATCGGCCGCGAGAACGAAATCCCCGCGATGCGCTCCCTCGCTCTGGTGGCGACGGGCTATGGAGTGGCCCAGCGCAAGCTGGGTACTGTCTCGGTGATCGGACCGGTGCGCATGGACTATGCCGGCGCGATCGTCACCGTGCGCGAGGCCGCGCACGAGCTGTCGCGCTTTGTCGAAGATGCTTACGCCGAGAACTGACGCGGCTCTGCGACCGAAGCCTGAGAGAAGGGACTCGCGATGAGCCGTACATCCAGCCCCCGCGATCCTTATGAGGTGCTCGGCGTGCAGCGCGACGCCTCCGAGCAGCAGATCAAGAAGGCCTTCCGCGCGCTGGCGATGGAGCTGCACCCGGATGTCAATGCGCACGACCCCGAGGCCGAGGAGAAGTTCAAGGAGGCCGCCGAGGCGAATGAGATCCTCTCCGATCCTGGGCGGCGTGCCACGTATGACCGCTACGGCCACGAGGGGCTGCGCTCAGGCGGATACGCCCCCAACTTCGACGCGTTTGGTTCGGTCGGAGACCTGTTCAACGCGTTCTTCGGGGGCGGAGGCGGGTTCGGTGGACGCTCAGGTCCGGCGGCGGGCGGAGATTTGGCGGTGGCGGTTGAGGTGGATCTCCTCGAGGCGGCCCACGGTGTGAAGGTGGAGGTTGCATACGAGGCGGTCGAGCGCTGTGAGTACTGCCGCGGCAATGGCGCTGAGCCGGGCACGCCGATCGAGACCTGCGAGCGCTGCGGCGGGAACGGACAGTTGCAGGCGGTGACCCGGACGCCGTTCGGACAGATGGCACGCACGATCGTTTGCGAGCATTGCCACGGTGACGGCCGCGTGCCCAAGCAGCCGTGCCGCGAGTGTCGCGGTCTGGGACGCAAGGCTGCTCAGCGCGAGCTCGATGTCGACGTGCCGGCGGGGATCGCCGACGGTCAGCGTCTCAGGTTGGAAGGGCGTGGTCACATGGGGGAGATGGGCGCCCCAGCGGGTGATCTTTACGTGCATGTCAGGGTCCGCGAGGATGAGCGGTGGGTGCGCGAAGGCGACGATCTGATCGCGGCGCTCGATGTCGCGGCTCCCCTGGCGGCACTCGGCGCGACGCTCCAGACCCCCACTTTGGATGGCACGGCCTCGGTGCAGGTGCCGCCGGGCACGCAGCCGGGCGAGGTGCTCACACTTCGCGGCGAGGGGATGCCCGCGCTGCATCGCGGCCGGCGAGGGGATCTGCGCGTGGTGGTAAATGTCGTAGTTCCGCGCCGGCTGAGCGAGGAGCAGCGCGAGCTGCTGGAACGGCTGAACGTAACGCTCACCGAGGAGAACCTACGCTCGGAGGAGTCGATGTTCGCCAAGCTGCGTCGCACGTTGCGCGGCCCAGCGGCGTGATTCGTCTCGCGGTACGCGTCAGGCGCGAGGATGCGGAGATCGTGCTGGCGGAGCTGTTGGAGCTCGCACCGAGCGGTGTGGAGGAGGTGGGGGTTGGCGAGGAGATGGTCGAGTACGCCGTTTACGGCGCGCCAGGAGAGCTGCCGAGGCTTCCTGACCTGAGGGCGGTCGTGGGCGCCACGCCGGTGGAGATCTCGAGTACTGAGATCGCTGAGGACTGGTCCGAGCGCTGGAAGAGCTTCCATCGTCCTGTCCTGATCGAGCCTCCGCGCGGAGTTCCAGCCTTGTATGTGCGACCTCCGTGGGAGGCTCCCAGCGACCGCGACGATGTTAAGGAGATCGTCATCGACCCGGGGCAGGCGTTTGGTACGGGTGCCCACGCCACCACCCGCCTGTGCCTGGAGCTGCTGCTGGAGCTGGCGGGGCTAGAGGATGCTCCGGGGCCGTTGCTGGATATCGGCACTGGGTCGGGGGTACTGGCGATCGCCGCTGCACAACTCGGGTTCGCACCGGTGCTCGGCCTCGACCACGAGCGCGAGAGCGTGGCGGCCACGAGGGACAACGCGAACGCGAACGGGGTGGCGATCGAGGTGCGCCGCTTTGACCTGCGCGCGCAGGCGCTGCCGTGGCTGGGCGCCGCGGACGGGCCGATCGTGGTGGTGGCGAACCTGCTGCGTCCGTTGCTACTCGACCTGGCCCGGGGGATGCCCTGTGCGCCGTCAGACCTGCTGGCAGGGGGTCTCTTGAGAGGCCAAGTGGATGAGGTCGTGGGAGCTTTCGGCGAGCGCCTCGGTCTGCGCGAGCATGAGCGGCGAGTGAGTGGCGAGTGGGCCGCGGTGTGGCTTACGAACGCCTAGGCGTTCTTAGCGCTCCCTGATCAGGACGGCTGGTCGGAGATCTCGGTGGCTGCGCGTACGATCGCGCGGTAGACCAGGTCGATCGCCGCCCGGGGACCATTCTCCTCTTCCACCAGGGCGCGGGCCGCGCTCAATGCCGCGCCGATCGTCTCCAGAGCTTCACCGTCGCTCCCAGGCTCAGGATCGCGGCATGCTGCCAGGGCCATGTCGAGCATCGCGTGCGCCTGTTCGGTGGCGCCTGTGAACAGCGCCGGGCCGACCAGGCTCGCATAGCCATACACACGCGCGAGACGGCCCGAGAGCGTGATCGAGTCTCCGCGTCGCGGCGCGCTGACCGCGGGCAGTCCATGGCCGTCGAGCAGCGAGGCCATCGTCCCGCCCAGCACCGCTCGCGTCGTTTGCTCGTCGAGTCCCGCCTGCCGCGCCACGCGCAGCGCCAGGTAGAGCGTCGTCGCGGGCATGCCGTAGGGCGGGTCCGAAGCGAACACGATCCGCTCGGCGGGGACGCGCGCGAACAGCTCGATCACGTCGAGCGGGAAGAAGCAGGAGATGTCGTAGAGCACGCCCGGGTGGCCGGCCAGGCGTGTCGTGAGGATCCCCTGGTCGCAGATCGCACCGTGCGCGAGGATCAGCACCGCGCCGGGATGGCGCAGGGCGAGGTCGACGAGACCGTCCGCCAGCGGCGGCAAGCCGCGCCCCGCGTGGATCAGGATCGGTATGCCGGCGTCTTCGGCCAGCGCGAAAACGTCGTCCATCTCCCCACCGTCGAACACGAAGTCCTGCGCGCGCGGATGCAGCTTGATCCCCCTGGTGCCCGCAGCCAGACACCGCTCCGCCTCGTTGAGCGGATCTTCGGCAGGGTCCAGCCGGCTGAACGGCACCAGCCGCCCGTCGCTTTCGCCCGCCCAGGCGAGCACGCGGTCGTTCGGGACGCGATAGGACGGGTGGCGGTCGGGGTCGTGCAGTGGGAATACGCATGCCCGTCGCGCCTGCGCGGCGTCGAGCTGCTCGAGCAGCTGCGGCAGGCTCAACGATCGCCCGTCCTCGTCGAGCCCCAGGTGCGTGTGCGCGTCGATCACTTCCGTATCGGACGGGCGCAGGTGCGTCACCTCGGCGAGGAACGGAGCCAGGGCGCTGGCATAGAGGGAGAAGGCGCTCACGGGCGCCACCCTATTAGCTGGTTGCCAGGATCGTGTCATTGGTCTCGACCCCGGATCCGGATTAGCCTCTGAGGATGGCCTGGCAGATCGTGATCGCTGGTGGCGGCTTTGGTGGCTTCTATGCGGCCCGGGCACTGGAGCGGTTGCTCAAAGCAAACAGCGCCGAGGTGACGCTGGTGAACGAGGCCAATTTCATGCTGTACACCCCGCTGCTTCCCGGCGCCGCTGGCGCCACGCTCGACCCGCGTCACGTGGTCGTTCCGCTGCGCTCGCAGCTGCGAGGGACCGATTTGGTGATCGGAGAGGTGACTGGAGGGGATCCGGCACGAAGGACCCTCGGCGTGAAGCGAATCGACGGAGAGCAGATCGAGCTGGCCTACGACCAGCTGATCGTGGCGCTGGGTTCGGTCTCGCGCACGCTGCCGATCCCCGGCCTGGCCGAGTTCGCGACTGGCTTGAAGAGCCTGCAGGATGCCACGGCGCTGCGCAACCGCGTGCTGAGCTGCATGGACATCGCCGAGTCACTGCGGGATCCGGTCAAGCGCGCTGAGTACCTTGGCTTCGTATTCGTTGGCGCGGGATATGCAGGCGTGGAGGGACTGGCCGAGCTGCAGGACTTCGCCGCGCAGGCGATCGAGTTGTACCCGCGCTGTCGCGCAGAGGGCATGCGATGGGCGCTGGTGGAGGCAAAGGACCGGATCATGCAAGAGGTGCCGAAGGGCTTGTCGGAGTTCGCTGCGCGTGAGCTGCGCGCGCGGGGCATAGAAGTGCTTACCGAGACCTCGGTGAAAGAGATCACCGAGTGCGACGTGACGCTGTCGGGCGGCGAGCGGATCCCGGCGCGCACTGTGGTGTGGACGGCCGGCGTGGCGCCGAGCCCCGCCGTTGGCAGGTTGGGCTTGCCGCTGGAGGAGGGAGGACGGGTGATGGTGGACCGCACGATGCGCGTGGAGGGCTTCCAGCAGGTGTGGGCGATCGGCGACTGCGCCGCGGTTCCCGATCCCGCAAGGCAAGGACAGCCGTGCCCTCCGACCGCACAGCACGCGATCCGCCAAGGGCGGCTGGTAGCCCGGAATGTAGCCGCGGCTCTCGGTACAGGACGGATACGGCGATTTCGGTATCGCACCAAAGGAGTCGTCGCCGAGCTTGGGCACAACGAGGCGGTCGCGCTCACGCTCGGCGTGCGCTGGCGCGGCCTGCCTGCGTGGTTCATCGCACGTACCTATCACCTGCTGCTGATGCCCGGCATGGGACGCAAGCTGCGTTTGCTCGCTGACTGGAATGTCGCACTGCTATTCGGGCGCGACACCTCCGCCCCCGGGCGCCTGGGTAGCCCGACTCCCCTGGAGCGCAGGGAGGATCTCGGCAGTTGATCACACACAAGCTCCTCGCCCCTGCGTATCCTGATCTGAGATGGCGATACTCGACGAGGTGAAAGCTGACCTGCATGGTGCAATGCGCGCGGGCGAGAAGGAGCGCGTGGGCGCTCTGCGCCTCGTACTCTCCGAGCTGCAGAAGGCGGCGAAGGAGGGCTCGGACGATGAGCTCGCCGTGCTCCGGCGCGAGCGCAAGCGCCGGCTCGAGGCCGCCCAGGCATACCGGGAGGCTGGGCTCCAGGACCGCGCAAGCAGCGAGGAGGCCGAGGCCGAGCTGATAAGCACGTACCTGCCTGCCGAGCTCTCGGAGGCCGAGCTGGAATCGATCGTCGCGCAGGCGGTGCGCGACAGCGGCGCGCAATCGGTGAAGGACATGGGGCAGGCGATGAAGCAGGCGATGGCGGTCGTCGACGGTCGCGCAGATGGCAAGCGTGTCTCCGGACTGGTGAGGGCGTCGCTGCAGGGATGAGGACGCAGGTCGAGCTACCGAACGACGTTGCCGTGGAGCTGGCGGGCAGTCAGGACGCGGTGCTTCGCGCGCTGCAGACGCACCTCGACTGCAAGGTCTTCCTGCGTGGGAACGTCCTCACCTTCGACGGAGAGGAGTCAGAGACGCACGCCGGCGAGCGGGTCGTGCGTGAGCTCTCGGAGCTGATCGCGCGCGGGCATCAGATCGGGCCGGGCACGATCTCGGCCGTGACCGGTGCGCTGGAGGAGAACGAGTCGCCAGCGAAGGTGCTGGAGGACGTCGTCTGGCAGCACCGCGGCCTGCGGGTGGCGCCGAAGACGGTCAACCAGAAGCGCTACGTGGATTCCGTGCGCAACAACACAGTCACCTTCGGCATCGGCCCGGCGGGCACCGGGAAGACGTTTCTCGCGGTGGCGATGGCCGCCGCCGCGCTGGCGCGCCACGAGGTCAATCGCATCATCCTCACGCGCCCGGCTGTGGAGGCGGGCGAGCGGCTGGGCTTCCTGCCGGGCGACCTGATGGCAAAGGTGGACCCATATCTGCGCCCGCTGTTCGACGCGCTCCACGACATGCTCGACCCAGAGAAGGTCTCGCAACACATCGAGCGCGGCGTAATTGAGATCGCCCCGCTCGCGTTCATGCGAGGCCGCACGCTGAACGACTCTTTCGTAATCCTCGACGAGGCCCAGAACACGACGCCGGAGCAGATGAAGATGTTTCTGACCCGTTTGGGCTTCGGGTCGAGGATGGTGGTGACCGGCGACATCACGCAGGTGGACCTTCCCCGCGAGCAGCAGTCGGGGCTGATCGTTGTGAGCGAGGTGCTCGACGGGATCGAGGGCATCGAGTTCCTGCGCTTTGGTGGGGAGGACGTGGTTCGCCACAAGCTCGTGCAGCGGATCGTGGAGGCCTACGGCGAGCACTCCCAGCGCGAGACACCGGAGCTACGCGCCGCCGATCGCCGCCGCGCCTGAGATTCGGCGCGCGATGCTCGAGGTGGAGGTCTTTGGCACGCAGCTGGCTTTCGATCCGCCCCCGCAGGCCACGGTGCGAGAACTGTGCGTTCTGGCGGCCGCCTCGGCTGGCGTGAAGGATGGTCATCTGGCGATCGAGTACGTCGACGCTGAGCGGATCGCGCAGTTGAACGCCCAGCACCGCGGCAAGGAGGGCCCGACGGACGTGCTGTCTTTTCCGGTCGATGGCGCGGCGCCGCACGATGGCGCCGAGAGGGAGCTGGGCGACGTGGTGATCTGTCCCGAGCATACGATCGACCTACGCGAGGCGATCGTCCATGGTGTTCTGCATTTGGTGGGCATGGATCACGAGACCGATAACGGTGAGATGCTGGCACTGCAGGCGGAGCTCTTGAAATGACCCCACCCACACAGCCGGTGACCCGCAGCGGCTTCGTCGCGCTCGCCGGACGGCCGAACGTAGGCAAGTCGACGCTGGTCAACGCCCTTGTAGGGGAGAAGGTGGCGATCGTCTCCGACCGCCCGCAAACCACGCGGAGAGCCATCCGCGGCGTGCGCAGCAGCGGCGACTGCCAGATGGTGCTTGTGGACCTGCCGGGCGTGCAGCGCCCGCGCGACGCGCTCACCGAGCGCATGGCCCAGACGGTGCGTCAGGAGCTGGATGGCTGTGATGCGACGCTGCTGGTGCTGAACGGCGAGCAGGGGGTGGGTCCCGGGGACCGTTTCATCGCTCAGGCGCTCACGGATGCGAGCGCGGTGGCGACGATCGCGGTGAACAAGGCCGACCGTTTGACACGAGCGCAGACAATCGAGGCGTTGGGGCAGGCCGTCGAGCTTGGGGTCTCAGACGATATTTTCCCGATCTCCGCACGCACCGGGGCCGGCGTGGAGGCGCTGACGGCGCATCTGGAGGCGGCGATGCCGGAGGGCCCGTTCATGTTCGAAGATGGCGCGAGCTCCGATCAGTCGCGCGCGGTGCTGCTGGCGGAGCTGGTGCGAGAGGCGGTCATCAGGCGTACTTTCCACGAGCTGCCTCACGCCGTGGAGGTGGTTGTCGAAGAGATCGAATGGGTGGGCGGGCATCTCAACGACCTGGCGCGGGTGAGGGCGCTGATCTGGGTCGAGAGCGACTCCCAGAAAGGGATCCTGATCGGCGCGAGGGGACGCATGATCAAGGCGATCGGCGTGGCGGCACGCCGTGAACTGGAGCGTGAGCTGGGTGCTCAGGTTCACCTCGACCTGTCCGTTCGCGTCCGCCGTGACTGGCGCACGGATGAGGGATCGCTCGACCGGCTCGGCATCACCTGAGTTGGCTGGCCGGCCTCTCTGACTGGAAAGAGAGGGGCTCGGCTCGCCGCCCTGTGACTGAATAAAGAGGCCCCGGCTCGTCGAGAACCGCCCGGCTGCGCCGGGCGGGTGGGTCCATATCAGAGCCGCTTCGACAGATGCCCGGCAATTAGCTCGATGGCTATGAGGTCGAGCTCGGCCGTGAAGATGAAGGGAACCGGGAGCACCTCGAAGCGCCGGCGGCGCAGGCGTGCGAGTTGGTTGTGCTGGGAGCGTGCGCGGTCGTGCACGGCGCGTGCGGCCAGCGAGGCGGAGCGCATCACGGGGTTGCTTTCCTTTAGGCGGTCGATTTGCAGGAGCTCCGCGGCGGAGAAGCGCCGTGGCAGGGTGCCGTTGAGAACAACCGCGTGCAGTGTGCGGTCGAGCCTTTGCTGCAGTCCGTCCTGGAGATCGAGTGTCTCGGTGACGGCCATCTCCGTTGGCTGGGCGATCGCGAGATAGCTCGTGCGCGCGGGATCACGGAGCAGCTCGCGCACGTGCTGTGTTTGAGAGGCGATTGGCCCGACGCGTGCGATCGCGCCGAAGGTCTGTGGCGAGTGGAGCATCCCCAGTGCGTGTCCTGTGGCGGGGGCGTCGAGGATCACCAGGTCATAGCCGCCGGAGCGCCTGCGTGAGCCCTGGGTGAGCTTCCAGATCTTCACCATACTGATGAGCTCCTTGGCGCCCGGAGCGGCGGCAGCGAAGTACTGGAAGGTGCCGCTGGATGCGAGCACCCGGCCCGAGATGCGCCCGCCGAGCGCCTGCAGCCACTCGAGCAGGGCACGGTCGGGATCGATCGAGATGCTCCAGAGGTTCTTGCGGAGCTCCAGCTCGTCGCCAGCGTCCTGTGTGGCTGCTCCGAATAGCTCCGGAAGCCTGCGCTGGGCTCCCACCTCCACGACGATCGTGCGCAGCCCGCGATTTGCCGCGAGCAGCCCGAGCGCGGCCGATACCGTCGTCTTGCCCACGCCGCCCTTGCCGGTGAGGACGAGCAGCTTGCGGTGCAGTAGCGATGCCATCGTGGAGATGCAACCTACAATCCCGCAGGTGAGCTCATCAGCCTCAGATCAAAACATCCGAAAGCTCCGAGACTCCACCTCGGCAAGCACCGGGACGCACTCTGAGGAGCTTTCGGGTGAATATCAAGCAATCGATGCGCAGATCTCCTACGACGAGCGGGGACTGGTGCCGTGCGTCGTACAGGACTGGAGCACGGGAGAGGTGCTGACGCTCGCCTACATGAACGAGCAGGCCCTGGAGCGCACACGTGCCACCGGCGAGCTGCATTTGTGGAGCCGCTCGAGGGAAGAGCCTTGGCACAAGGGCGCCACGAGCGGCAATACCCAGACGATCAAGGCACTGCGGCTGGACTGCGACGGCGACACGCTGTTAGCGCTGGTGGAACCTGCTGGCCCGGCCTGTCACACGGGCGAGCGGACATGCTTTCACCGAGGTGAGCTCGAGCCGCCCGCACCGCACGAGACGTTGCCGGCCCTGGAGCGCACGCTGCGCGCGCGCGCGCAGGAGCGCCCGGCGGGCTCATATACGGTCGAGCTGCTGGACGACCCGGAGCGGATCGGCGCGAAGGTGATGGAGGAGGCCGAGGAGGTCGCCCGCGCCGCGCGGGAGGAGTCCGGTGAGCGCGTGGACGAAGAGGCGGCGGATGTGATCTATCACCTGCTGGTCCTGCTCCGCAGCCGTAACCGCTCGCTGGCCGGCGCCGAGCGGGTGCTAGATGGCCGTCGCTGAAAGCGCACAGCCGGGCGGCTCGAGAGTGGGGTCGCTGCAGATCACCCCATCGCTGGAGCAGGCGCGCGAGCTGGCCGCCTCGCACAACCTGATCCCGCTCTCGGTCTCCTTCGTCGAGGATCGCGAGACGCCCGTCTCCGCGTTCCTGAAGCTGCGCGCGCTCGCTCCCGAGGCGCCGGCCTTTCTGCTCGAGTCCGCCGAGCAGGGCCAGCGCGTCGGGCGCTGGTCGTTCATCGGCTTCTCCCCGCACCGAGTGTTGCGCTGGCTTCCGGGCGACGGCGGCGACCCCTACGCGCTGGCCGCCGAGCTGATCGCGCGCTTTGACCAGGCGCCGCTGCCCGCCGCGCTGGCTGGCGCTCCCTTCACGGGCGGCGCCGTCGGCGTCTTCGGCTACGACCTCGTGCGCTCCGTCGAGCCGCTGGGGGAGGCAAATCCCGATCCCGTCGGCCTCCCGGATCTCGCCCTCATGCTCACTGACGGCCTGTTGATCTTCGACCACCTCAAGCACACCACCACGATCCTCGTCAACGCGAACCTCGACGCGGAGCCGGATCTCGAGCGGGCCTACGCGAGGGCCGCCGGCCAGATCGCGGCCGTGCTCGAGGCGATTGCCGGGCCGGTGCCACGAGAGCAGCCCCGCGCCCCGCGCGAGATGCCGGTGTTCGAGTCGAACATGACCCGTGAGGACTTCGAAGCGATGGTCGCGAGGATCATCCGCTACATCCGCGCCGGCGACGCCTTCCAGGTCGTCCCGTCACAACGGTGGTCCGCGCCCAGCCCGGTCGAGCCATTCTCGATCTATCGCGGGCTGCGCGCCGTCAACCCCAGCCCCTACATGTACTTCCTCGACTTCGGCGACTTCCAGATCGCGGGAGCCAGCCCCGAGCCGCTGCTCACCGTCAGCGGCCGTCATGTGCTGACCAAGCCGATCGCCGGTACCCGTCCACGAGGCGAGAATCCCGAGCAAGACCGCCGGTTCGCCGCCGAGCTGCTCGCCGACGAGAAGGAGCGGGCCGAGCACGTGATGATGGTCGACCTCGGGCGCAACGATCTCGGCCGGGTCTGCGAGTACGGCAGCGTGGTGGTCGATGAGCTGATGGAGATCGAGACCTACAGCCACGTCATGCACATCGTCTCGACGGTCTCAGGCACGCTGCGCGAGGGCGTGGGCGCGCTCGACGCGCTGCGGTCCGTGCTGCCAGCGGGCACGCTCTCGGGCGCCCCGAAGGTCAGGGCGATGCAGATCATCGACGAGCTCGAGCCGGTCAAGCGGGGCGGTTACGGCGGGGCGATCGGCTACCTCAGCTACAACGGGGATCTCGACACCGCGATCCACATCCGCACGGTCGTGATCAAGGACGGCGTCGCCCACGTCCAGGCGGGCGGAGGTACCGTCGCCGATGCCAAGCCGGAGTACGAGTTCGAGGAGTCGGTCGCCAAGATGTCCGCGCCGATGCGCGCGATCGCCCTGGCCTGTGAGCAGCCGGAGTGGCCATGAGCGCCCTGAAGGTTCTCGTCGTCGATAACTACGACTCCTTCACCTACAACCTCGTCCAGTACCTCGGTGAGCTGGGAGCGGAGGTTGACGTGGTCCGCAACGACCAGGCAAGCGTCGATCAGCTGCTCGACGGCGGCTATGACCGCTGCGTCGTCTCGCCAGGGCCCTGCACGCCGGATGAGGCCGGTATCTCGCTCGAGGTCGTCAGGCGGCTGCCCGAGGCGGGTATCCCGACGCTCGGAGTGTGCCTCGGGCACCAGTCCCTGGCCCAGGCCTTCGGCGGCACCGTCAAGCTGCACGAGCCGATCCACGGCAAGGCGACGACGATCGAACACGACGGCCGCACGATCTTCCGGGACATCTCATCGCCGCTGACGGTGGGGCGCTATCACTCACTCATCGTCGAGGACGAGCTGCCCAGCTGTCTGGAAGAGTCGGCGCGTGGTGGGGGCGTGCTGATGGCGCTGCGTCACCGCGAGCTGCCCGCGGAGGGCGTGCAGTTTCATCCGGAGTCGGTGCTGACGAACGAGGGGAAGCAGTTGTTGAGCAACTTTCTAAAAGGGCCGGACGGTGCCTAACGCGACCCTGACACGAGCGATCGACGCGCTCAGCACCCGCCGGGACCTGAGCGCGGATGAGACCGCGGAGGTGCTCGCGGAGATCATGCATGGGGATGTCTCCGAGATCCAGATCGCGGGCTTTCTGATCGCGCTGAGGACGAAGGGTGAGACCGTGGACGAGCTGGCCGGGCTGGCGCGGACAATGCGGGCGCTGGCGGTGCACGTGGAGAGTGAGCGCGAGGATCTGCTCGATACCTCCGGTACGGGGGGCGGGAAGCGTACGTTCAACGTGTCGACTACCGCCGCGTTGATTGCCGCCGGGGCGGGGTGCGCAGTGGCCAAGCACGGCAACCGCTCCGCCACGAGCCTGTCGGGGTCAGCGGATGTGCTGGAGGCGCTGGGCGCTCGTATCGATCTCGCACCGGAGGGTGTGGCGCGCTGTATCGAGGAGGCTGGCTTTGGCTTCATGTTCGCGCCCGCGCACCACCAGGCGACCCGGTTCGTCGTGCCTGTGAGGCGTGAGCTGGCAGTGAGGACGATCTTCAATCTGCTTGGACCGCTGACGAACCCGGCGGGCGCAAAACGGCAGCTGATCGGCGTGTCGGACCCGAGCCACATAGAGACGATCGCCGGTGCACTGGCGCGGCTGGGGGTGGACCGGGCGCTGGTCGTCTCGAGCGAGGATGGCCTGGATGAGGTCTCTACCTCGGGTGTGACGCACGTGGTGGAGGTCAACGGCGAGGATCTGCGTCGCTACACGCTGACGCCGAGTGACGTCGGGATCGAGCTCGCCGGCGAGGGGGGCTATGAGGGGGGAACCCCAGAGGAGAACGCGGCGGTGACGCGCGCGATTCTGGCGGGAGAGCGGAGTGTGCGCACCGACTTGGCGCTGATCAACGCGGGCGCCGCGGTGTATGCCGCCGGCGTTGCGGAGAGCATCGCGGAGGGTGTGCAAGCAGCGCGCACGGCGCTCGAGGATGGGAGCGCACAGAGCGCCTTGGAGCGCTATCTACAGGCCAGCCGGCGCTACGCACCCGCGAAGATCGCGCGATGAGCACACACACGCCGACGGTGTTGGAGCGCATTCTGCAAAGCACGCGCGAAGAGGTGGGGCAGCGCAAGCGGGAGCTGCCTGCGGAGGAGCTCGAGCATCGGGCGTTGGCTCTCGGTGAGGAGCCTGGCGCACGGGAGCTGCGTTTCAGTAGCGCTTTGAGAGGACCGGGGATGGCGGTGATCGCCGAGTTCAAGCGCCGCTCGCCCTCAGCCGGAATGCTGCGGCAGGCGGCGGATATTCACGATCAGGTGGGAGCGTACGAGCGCGGCGGCGCGAGCGCCCTGTCGGTGCTGACGGAGGGCACGAACTTCGACGGGTCGCTCGAGGACCTGCGTGCCGCCCGTGCCGCATGCGGGCTGCCGATCCTGCGCAAGGATTTCATCGTCGAGGACTACCAGCTGTACGAGGCGCGTGTGTGGGGCGCCGACGCGGTGCTGCTGATCGTTGCGGCGTTGGACGAGCTGGAGCTGAAGTCCCTACACGATGCTGCGCGCACGCTGGGGCTGGATGTGCTCGTGGAGGTGCACGACCGCGACGAGCTGCAGAGCGCGCTGAAAATCGGGGCCGGGCTGATTGGGATCAACAATCGCGACCTGAGAGACTTCAGCGTGGACGTGGGACGCACCGCGCGGCTGATGGGCGAGATTCCGGCAGGGGTGACGGTGGTCTCGGAGTCGGGGATCGCGGAGGCAGAGCAGCTGCGCAAGCTCCAGGATGCCGGCGTGGATGCAGTGCTCGTGGGGGAGTCGCTGATGCGGGCTTCCGACCCCGAGGCAGCTTTGCGGGCGCTGTTCCAATAGTTTAGGCGGCGCGAGGCTTTGCTTTAGACCGCCTTGATGGCAGCCGGTCATTCTGTAAACCGATGAAACGCACGTTCTTCATTCCTTTCATCTCTGCCCTCATCGGCGGAGGCGTGGTCGTCGCCGTAATCGCGGCTTTCGGCGGTTTGAGCAACGACTCGCAGAAAACGATCACCACGGTCCAGGCAGCTCCGCTGGCGCCGTCGAACGCCTCACAGGTGAGCACGGGGCTGACTCCCCACGACATCTATGTGCGCGACGCGCCAGGCGTCGCCTTCGTGACCTCGACGATCGTGCAGAGGACGGAATCTCCGTTCAACCTATTTGGGGGCGGGGAAACTCAGCAGAAGGGGCAGGCGACCGGCTCGGGAATCGTGATCGATAGCAATGGCACGATCCTGACCAACTACCACGTCGTCGAGAATGCCGTGAAGGTCACGGTGAGCTTCCAAAAAGGCCAGGCTGTCGAAGCCCAGGTCGTCGGCAAGGATCCCTCGAACGACCTCGCCGTGTTGCGCATCCATCCAGACGGCCTGACGCTGCACCCGCTCACGCTCGGAAACTCAAGTGCCGCGCAGGTGGGCGACCCGGTGCTGGCGATTGGCAACCCGTTCGACCTGGAACGGACGCTCACTACCGGGGTGATCTCGGCGCTTCAGCGTCAGATAACCGCGCCGAACGGCTTCACCATCGACAACGTCCTGCAAACCGATGCGCCAATCAACCCTGGCAATTCCGGTGGCCCGCTGCTCGACGCCTCAGGCAAGGTGATCGGCATCAACTCGCAGATCGAGACCGGCGGCAGCAGCAGCGGCAGCGTGGGCATCGGTTTTGCCGTTCCGATCAACACGGCAAAGGGTGAGATCGCTCAGCTCGAGAAAGGCGGCACCGTGCGTGGTGCCTACCTCGGCTTGACATCGCTGACGATCGACGGATCCCTGTCGGCGCTGAACCTGCCGGTGAAACAGGGTGCGCTGGTGCAGAGCGTACAGAAAGGCACGCCCGCCGAAAAGGCCGGTATCCGCGGAGGCACTGAAAACGGTCAGATCGCGGTTGGTGGCGACATCATCGTCTCGATCGACGGCAAGGCCATCGCGAGCTCGGAAGACCTAGCGAACGACATCGGTGCAAAGAAACCGGGCGAGACCGTGAGCATTGGGCTGGAACGTGCGAACGGCAAGGGCGGCTACGAACACAAGACCGTGAGCGTGACCCTCGGCAGCCGCCCCAACTCGGTGCCGAACGCCAACACTCCGGAAGGGTAAAAGAAAGCGTCCGAAAACTCCGAGATTTCCCTCAGGGTGTGCTGTAGCGCGATCTGAGGAGTTTCGGACGGTTTCTAAGTCCGCCCCGCTACCGTGAGGGCATGTCCGAGACGTTCCCACGCGTGAAGATCTGCGGGATCACCAGCTTGGCCGACGCCGAGCTGGCGGCTGGGCTGGGAGCATGGGCGGTCGGCATGATCTTCTACGAGAACAGCCCACGCTCCTGCTCGATGCAGGAGGCGCAGCGCATCACAGCAGCGCTACACAAGAAGGTGGAGCTGTGCGGGGTGTTCGTGAACGATTCCCTGGAGCGGGTCGTGCAGAGAAGTGAGGATCTGGGACTGACGATCGTGCAGCTGCATGGGGACGAGGGCCCCGCTTTCTGTGGCGAGGTGCCGCGGAGGACAGGCGCGCGGGTGATCAAGGCTGCCCAGGTGGCCGGCCCGGGGGACGTGCAGGACCTGGAGCGCTACCACGTGGACTTCCACCTGCTCGATGCGCGCGCGAAGGCGCCCGGAAAGCAAGCGCTGAGGGGAGGCACAGGAGAGACGTTCGACTGGAATCTGCTGAGGAAGCGACGCTCGAAGGTCCCACTGATCCTGAGCGGCGGCTTGAGCCCGGACAATGTCGCGCAGGCGATCAGAGTGACGAGGCCGTTCGCCGTAGACAGCGCAAGCGCCACGGAGAGAGCTCCGGGACAGAAGGATCCGGAGAAGCTGAAGGCATTCTTTGACGCCGTTAATAGCTCAGTTGAGGGGGTCCTTAAATCCGACCAACTGCAACCCACTGAGACGGCTGCCGTGCCGGATGTCCCGAGCGAAGGCGCCCCGGCGTGAGCGCAACCGGCCCGCAGATCGAGCACCGCTTCGGGGAGTACGGTGGGCAGTTCGTTCCGGAGACACTGATGCCGGCGCTCGCCGAGCTCGAGCAGGCGTGGGGAGAGGCCCGGGAGGATCGGACCTACCGAGCAGACCTGAATGGCCTGCTGCGCGACTTCTCCGGGCGTCCGACGCCGCTGTACCACGCCAGGAGGCTCTCAGAGCGAGCCGGGCGTGCGATCTATCTCAAGCGCGAGGATCTCAACCACACGGGTTCGCACAAGCTGAACAACGCGCTCGGGCAGGCGCTGCTGGCGAAGAGAATGGGTAAGCGCAGGATCATCGCCGAGACCGGCGCAGGTCAGCACGGCGTGGCCACCGCCACCGTTTGCGCCCTGCTAGGGATGGAGTGCGTCGTGTATATGGGCACGGAGGACACGCGCAGGCAGCGGCCGAACGTGCAGCGAATGGAGCTGCTGGGGGCGACTGTGACGCCGGTGGACGCGGGGGCGAAGACACTCAAGGAGGCCACTTCGGCTGCAATCAGGGACTGGGTGACGAACGTGGAGAGCACTCACTACGTGATCGGCTCGGTCGTCGGCCCGGCGCCGTACCCGGCGCTGGTCAGGGATCTGCAGAGCGTGATCGGCCTCGAGGTGCGGGAGCAGATCCTACAGCGCCAGGGACGGCTGCCCGAGCGGGTGATCGCGTGCGTGGGCGGCGGATCGAACGCAATCGGGATCTTCAGCGCGTTCTTGGAGGACGAGGATGTCCAGCTAGTCGGGGTGGAGGCGGGCGGCGAGGGAATCGACACGCCACGTCACGGCGCGCCGCTGACGGTCGGCGGGCGCGCGGGCATTCTGCATGGGTCGCGCTCGGCGGTGATGCAGGACGAGGAGGGCCAGATCGTGGAGGCTCACTCGGTGTCGGCCGGCCTCGACTACCCGGGAGCGGGGCCGCAGCACGCCTACCTGCGCGACAGCGGGAGGGCGCGGTATGAGGCGGTGAGCGACCGCGAAGCGCTTGCGGCCTTCCGCGAGGTGGCTCGGTTGGAGGGAATCATCCCGGCGCTCGAGACTGCGCATGCGCTGGCGTGGACGCTCGCGCAGACGGAGGGAGAGCTGGATCTGGTGTGCCTGTCGGGCCGCGGCGACAAGGACCTGGCCGAGGTCCTGGCGCTGACATGACCGATGCGGCGCTGAGGCCGGTGACAGGTACCGAGCGCATCGCCACGGCCTTCGCTGAGCACGGCAAGCGCGCGGCGCTGATGCCGTATTTGATGGGCGGATATCCAACGCTCGAGGACTCCGTGAGGATCGGCGAAGCGTGTGTGGCGGCGGGCGCGGACATTATCGAGCTGGGCATGCCCTATTCGGACCCGCTCGCGGACGGACCGGTGATTCATGCGGCGGGTACCGAGGCGCTTGCGGCGGGGGCGAACATGGCCGGTGTCCTGGAGGTGGCGCGCTCGCTCGCACAGAGCGTACCGGTGGTGCTGATGTGTTACGCGAACATGGTGTTGGCCCCGGGTGCGGAGGAGTTTGTGAAGCGGCTGGCGAAGACTGGCGCGAGCGGGTTGATCGTGCCCGATCTGCCGCTCGGGGAGGCACCGCAGGTGGGAGAGGCGTGCACGGCGCACGAGCTGGCGCTCGTGCCGTTGGTGGCGCCCACGACTACGGTGGAGCGTTTGGCGGAGATCGGGAAGAGCGCGCGGGGGTTCCTCTACACGGTCTCGGTCGTGGGCACGACCGGGGAGCGGGAGGCACTGGGGGAGCGCTTCGCGCAGGTCGTGGCGCGCGCGAAGGCAAGCACCGGGGTTCCTGTCGCGCTGGGCTTTGGGATCAGTACGCCCGAACATGCACGGCAGGCCGCTGAGGCAGGGGCCGACGGTGTGATCGTCGGCACCAGACTGGTGCGCGCCGCGGGTGAGTCCGAAGATCCCGCGGGCGCTGTCGGTGCGGTCGTGGATGAACTGGCAACGGGCCTGGCGATAGCTCGCTAGGATTGCCGGCGGCATGGGACTGATCCTCACCGTCACCGCTGGCCTGGTCGTCTGGGTTGTGCTTTGGGCGCTCGGCACGAAGGGTTTCGACGCGTTCATGCTTGCTACGGCGATCATTTTGGCGGGAGCGACCATCAAGATCCTCTCCGGCTACCTTCCCGGCCGCCGCAGCTGAGCATCCAGTGCGCGCGCGCTGGCTGGTACCACTAGCGGCCGTGCTCGCCGTCCCGGTCGTGGGATCGGCTGGTTGCGGAAGTGTGGGGATATCTGGCGCATCGAGCGCGGTGGGCAATCAGTTGACGGTCTACTCGAGCTTGCCGCTGCAGGGACCGTCGGCTGGGATCTCTGAAGAGATCGTAGGCGGGGAGAAGCTGGCACTGGCCGGCGCGGGGGGGCACATCGGCCCATTCAAGGTCAGCTACGTCTCGCTGGACGATTCGAATGCAACAACCGGAGAATGGAGCCCGGGTGTGACAGCGACAAACGCCAAGATGGCAGCCCAGGACACCAGTACGATCGCCTACCTGGGCGACTACAACTCGGGCGCGAGCGCGGTATCGCTGCCGCTGATCAACGCGGCGGGGATCCTGCAGGTCAGCCCGGCGAGCCCGTATGTTGGGTTGACCTCCTCGCTTGACGCTGGCCAGGACGAGCCTGAACGCTTCTACCCGGCGGGGCGGCGCACATTCGGGCGCCTGCAGCCGGGAGATCCGGCGCAGGCGCAAGCGCAGGTGGCGCTGATGCGCTCGCTCGGCGTGAAGCGGCTGTATGTGCTCAACGACCAGGGCCCGTTCGAGGTTCCGCTCTCTGCGCTCGTCGCTGGCGACGCTGAACGGGCAGGTATCGCGGTGGTGGGGAACGACGGCCTGAACATGACCGGCGCGACGGCGAGCACTAGCTTCAGCGGCGAGGTCCTCAAGGTTCAGGAAAGCGGTGCGCAGGGCGTGTTCTTTGCCGGGGGTACGGGAGCGGGCACGGTGGCCCTGTGGCGAGCGTTGCACGGCGCCATCCCGAAGTTGCTGCTGCTCGGTTCGAGCGACATGGTCAACCCGTCGTTCACCTCCGCGATCGGCCAGTCGGCGGCGAGCACGTACCTAACCACGCCAATCCTGCCTTCGCGCTCCTATCCGCGTGCGGCGGCGCGGGTGCTCGCGGCATACCGCCGGCACTTCGGCGGTGAAGGCGGGCCGTATGCGTTGTACGGGTATGAGGCGATGAGCGTCGCGCTGCTTGCGGTCCGCGAGGCCGGCGCGCGCGGTAACGACCGCCTGACGGTGATCGACCGGTTCTTCGCGACCAGAGACCGCGAATCGGTACTGGGTCGCTATTCGATGCAGGCAGACGGCGAAACCACGTTGTCGCGTTACGGGGCCGACCGGATCGTGAACGGCCGCCCACTGTTCTACCGCGCGTTCGACACGGGCCAGCCGGGCAAGTGAACGCCGGCCAGGATCAGCCAGCTGCCTGCTGCAGCCCCAGGACTAGCCGAAAGCGCTCGATCCCTCTGCCGAGGCTGTGTCCGCCACCAGCGAGCGTGGTGAGCGATCGCAGGTAGGGGACGACCTTAGAGATGCTGGCGTCTTCGCTCAGGCCGACCCCTTCGAGCAAGCTGAGGAGCGTTGGGAAGTCGACCGTGACGCTCGGTTGGGAACCTTCACCGAGTGCCGAGGCCGCAGCGCTCGTCGAGGCGGCGCTAGAGAGCGTGCTCGAGGGCTGCAGAGCGTCCTGTACGGAAGCCGCGCCGAGACCGATCACGAACTTGGTCTGAGGACCCGCGCTTCGGCCGTTGGCGATGTCCAGTTCGACCGGAAGGCCGTTCACCCTGGCCGAGATCGCGGCGTCGGTGCCCGGAATCGAGACCGGCTGCACCGTCCCGCCCGTTTTGCTCAGGACAGCGCCGAGCTTGGCGACTGCGGCACGGGAGAGGGAGGGATTCTTCGAGGAGAGCACGATCCCCGCTCGCAGGTTGACGATGGTGCTGCCGCTGGCGAAGATCCCGGCGGAGCTCATCCAGCTGAGGAAATCGTGCCGGGTTTGGGCGCCGGGAGAGCTGAGCGCGGAGAGCGGCGCGAGGATCCCTTCGAGCACGCCCTTCACGTTGAAGCCGCTGGAGGAGCCTTCCGCGGAGGAGGTGCCTCCCAGGGTGCTCAGGAGAGAGGGAAGGCCTTGGAGTGCCTTCACGTCGCCCGCGAAGGTGCCGCCGGCGTTGCCGAGGCCCGCGGCGAGCCAGGATTCTCCCGGCAGTTCGCTCAGCGCCCGGGTGCCTTGCGAAGTGGAGGCGAGGAGCCCGCCATCACCGGCCGCCGCGCCGGAGGCGAGGCTGTCGACGTCGAGCGCGATTGAGCTCGGGGTGGGCACGAGCGAGACGTCCAGCGGACGGGTGCCGCCGAGCAGCCCGAGCAGGCTGTTTGTTTGTGGCGACCCACCGCCTTGACTCGAGGCGGACCCCGCCGCGTAGACATGAACGAGGGCACCGGACGGGGCGCTCGAGAGGAGCTTGGCGTAATCCGCCGCGTGCACGAGCGAGGGTCCGCCCAGGCTGGTATCGATCACGTTGTGCAATCCGGTGACAGTGCCGAGCACGGCGAGTCGGTCGATGATGCCGAAGGCGATGCCGCCGGAGGTTTCCTGGAAGGCGACGCCCCGGTAGGCAGCCGCGTGTGCGCCAGCGTGCTTGGCCTGGGTGTTCAGGAACGAGCGGGCCTTGGCAGCGTCGCTCGTGTCGAGGACGATCGCACCCTGGACTCCCGATGCGAATGGCCATGCGCTCGGCGTGGTCGATGAGCCTTGCAGGAGCTGGGTTAGCAGCTGCTGCAGCTGGCTGGTCGCCGCGGCGGAGGTGGAGACCGTGGAGAGGAAGATCCCGGCGTTGGGACCGAGCCACGGCGCGATGTCGTGGCTGTAGGTGAGCGGCGGGCTGCCGGGCACCTGGAGCACTCCGGCCAGGCGGCTGTAGATGTCGGGCTGGTGGGTGAGCGTCCGTGCGGCGGTAGTTGCGCTGGTCTTCAGGGTGCCGCTGGGGCGCACCACTGCGCTGGCGTACAGCGGCGCGGAGGCCGGGACGATGCCGGCGGGATCAGCGGATGTGCCGGGCGAGGAGGAAGAGCCGCAGCCCGCGAGCGCCGTGATGACGGCGAGTGCGAGGAGGATTAAGCGAGGAGACCGGCGCTGTGGCATCGGACGATCGTATTCGCGCACGCATGTGGGCGCAAGCAGGCAGATCGGCCCCTGCCCGACGGCGATGTGCAAGTGGCATTGCAGGCACGCGCAGTGCAGGAGGACTTGCACCATTGCCAGCTTGTTGCAGTTGTTGGGATTGATCGGCAAAAAGGCCTATGAGCGGGCATTTTCGGCGTTTCGAAGGATGTCATGGGGATTGGTGGGAAAAAATGTGCAATTGGGGTTGCATTGTGGGGGAAAGTGGGATAAGTTCGCGGACAGCGAGCCGGGGTGGAGGGGCTCCTCCCACTCCTCCACCTCGGCTCGGTAACTAATCGAAGCCCTCCCACCATCCCCCGCCACCACATTGGTCCCCTTCCGCGGCACCTTCGACCACACGCTCGACGCAAAGAACCGGCTCACGGTGCCGGCTCGCTACCGGGCCGCGCTCGCCGAGGGGGTAGTGCTGGCGATGCCCGTAGACCAGAAGCCGTGCGTCGGCGTGTGGCACCCGGAGGAGTACGATCGCTACAGCAAGCGCGCGCTGGCGGAGCTGCCGCCGCTCTCGCCGCGTCTGGCCGAGCTCGAGCGCTTCTTCTATGGCAGCTCGCAAGATGCCGACCTCGACGCGGCCGGTCGGATCATGGTCCCGGGCTTTCTCTCAGAGCACGCGCATCTGGAGAAGGAGGTCGTCGTCGTGGGTGTCGGCGACCGTCTCGAGCTGTGGAGTAAGGACGGCTGGAACAACCATCGATCGGCGCTGCTCAGCGGCGTCGCGGAGATCACGGCGCATGTCGACGACACTGCTTGACATGAAAAGTACTCACATCCCGGTGCTGGCCGGGGAGCTGATCGACCTTCTGTTTGGAAAAGAGGGGCCCGGCTCGCCCGCCTCCGGCCGGCTGCGCCACCCTCTAGGTCCACGTCCGGGGCAGACCGCGATCGATTGCACCTTCGGTGGCGGGGGACATGCTGAACTGATCGCTGAGCGTCTCGGTCCCGAGGGCACGTTCATCGCGATAGATCGTGACCCGCTGGCCGAAGAGCACTTCGAAGAACTCGCCGGTGAGGTTGCGTGCTCGGTGCGCTTCATCCGCGGGAGCTATGCCGAGGCGCTGGAACTGCTCGCTTCCGAGCGGTTGAAAGCCGACATCGCCTATTTCGATTTGGGCATGTCCTCGATGCAAGTCGACACACGCGAGCGTGGCTTCTCCTACTCCTTCCAGGCGCCCCTGGATATGAGAATGGACCCAGAGCAGGAGCTGAGCGCACGCGAGATCGTCGCCAGCTGGGACGAGCGCCGCCTAGCGCGAGCGCTGCGCGACTTCGGCGAGGAGCGTCACGCGGGAGCAATCGCTCGCATGATCGTGCGCAGGCGTGAAGAGGCGCCGATCGAGACGACGGTGGAGCTGGTGGACACGATCAAGTCGGCGATTCCCGCTCCCGCCCGTTTCGCCAGCGGCCATCCCGCTAAGCGTTCGTTTCAGGCGCTGCGCATCGCCGTCAACGACGAGCTGGAGCAACTCGACCGCGCGCTGCCGCTCGCGTGGAGCCTGCTGCGCGAGGGCGGCGTGCTCGCCGGGATCTCTTTCCACTCGCTCGAGGACCGGCGGGTGAAGCGTTTCTTGACCGAGCGAGCACGCGGGTGCATCTGTCCGCCCGAGATGCCGGTGTGCGGCTGTGGGCGTGAGGCTGAGGCCGCGCTGCTGGCGCGCCGCGCGATCATGCCCTCTGCTGGCGAGGTCGCGCACAACCCACGCTCGGCCTCGGCCAGGCTGCGTGCGGCCAGGAAGCTGAGAATGGATGCAGAGGGTGTGGCATGACACCGCCCGCCGCTAGCGCCGCAGCGGCGCCGGCGATTCATCCTCGACGCACCGCCACCCCAAGGCGGGCGCCCGTGGTTCCGCGCAAGCCGCGGCGAATCTCTGGTCCCGTCCCCGCGCGGCGGATCAATGATCCCGCCCGCCTCGCGGAGGCTGTGGCGAGTAACCGGCTGCTGGACCGCCTGATCTCTGGACGCATTTGGATCGGGGTGATCGCATTCGCGCTGATCGGGATCGTGACGATGCAGCTCGGCCTGCTGAAGCTCAATGCGGGCATCGGCCGCTCGCTCGCGCGTGAAGCGCTGTTGCAGCGCGAGAACGCCACGCTGAGCACCGAAAACTCCGAAATGGCCGCGGGCGAACGGATCGAAGCACAGGCCGGGCAGGCGGGCATGGAACTGATCCCAGCGGGCGCGCTGCGGTTTCTCGCTGCTCGTCCCTCGCTCGACGCAAGCAAGGGCGCGGCACTTCTGAGCACGTCAGCATCGGCCGCGGCGACTGCGAGAGCGGAAGCCACCACGCCGGCGAGCGCGACGGTGCAAGCCAGCACACCTGAAGTGAGCACACCGGCGGGCAGTGGTTCTGAAGCAGCGACGCCGGCGAGCACTGAATCAGGCTCGCCACCGCAAGCCAACGCGCAGTCCAGCGCTACGCCGGAAGCCACTGCACAGACTGGCGCTACTACGCAAGCCGTCACACCCTCTAGGAGCACGACCCCAGAAGCCCCGCCAGCGGACGTGCACACGGAAGCCTCCTCTGGCGGCGCCGGTGAAGCCGCCGCTGCGAGCGGCTCCACCTCGACCGGTGGCGGCACCACTCCCGGGGGCTAGCGGGTGGCCATCGTCCAGCGCCGGATAGGACTGATTTTTGGGTTCTTCTTCCTGCTGCTCGTGCTCGCGGCTGGGCGCACGGCCTACCTCGGCACGTTGCACTCAGCGACGTTGCGCAAGGCTGCGCGCAACCAGCAGCTGACCTATGAAAGCGTGCCCGCCCAGCGCGGCACGATCACCGACCGCAACGGTATCGATCTGGCCGTGGCCGAGCCCGCGGAGGATATCTCGGCGACGCCGTATCTGGTCAAGGATCCCCTGGCCTCAGCGCAGCGGCTCGCCCCGCTGTTGGGCCAGTCGCAGGCAACGGTGCTGCAAAGGCTCTCTGAGCACAGCGGCTTCGTCTATCTGGCCCGCGCGCTCCCGGCCAAGCAGGCGCAAGCCGTCCAGGCTCTGAAGGTTCCCGGGATCGCCGGCGTGCCGGTCATGCGTCGCGTCTACCCGCGCGGCACGCTGGCGGCGCAGGTGCTGGGCATCGTGGGCACCGAAGGAAATGGGCTGATGGGGCTCGAGTACTCGCACAACGCCCTGTTGCATGGTCATTCTGGGGAACGGCGAGTGGTCAGCGACGCGATTGGGCAGCCGATCTCGATCACCGACGTGCACCCCGAGGTACCCGGCGCCTCGCTGTCGCTGACGCTCGATGCGAACATCCAGCGGCGCACAGAAAACGTGCTCGGCGCCGTTGGCAAGGTGTTCGCCCCGAAAGACGCCACGGCGATCGTGATGGACCCGCGCAGCGGCGCGATCCTGGCACTCGCGAACTGGCCACAGGTCAACGCGAATGATCCGAACGCTGCCCCCGCCGGGGCACTGGATAACCGGGCGGTGGGGTTCGACTACGAACCGGGCTCGACGTTCAAGGCCTTCACCGTCTCCGGGGCGCTGCAACGGGGGTTGATCACGCCGGGCACGCCCTTCAGCATTCCCAACCAGATCCAGGTCGCCGACCGCACAATCCACGACGACACCGAACACGCCGAAGAGACGTTGACCACTGCGCAGATCCTGGCGCAGTCGAGCAATGTCGGCGCGATCAAGATCGGCAAACTCGAGGGTGCTGCGAGCTTCAATGAATGGGTGCATCGCTTCGGCTTCGGGGCACGGACCGGGGTCGACCTGCCGAGCGAGGAAATGGGCCGGACGCTGCCGCTGAGCGAATACTCGGGTTCCTCGATGGGCAACCTGCCGATCGGACAGGGGGAGCTGGTCACGCCGATGCAGATGGTGAGCGCCTACGCGGCGATCGCCAATGGCGGCATCCTGCGGGCACCGCATATCGTCAGTGCGGTGGGCGGCCATCCGCAGGCCGTTCCGGCGGGTCACCGGGTGATCTCGGAAACGACTGCCGCCGAGGTGCGCAAGATGCTCGAAGGCGTCCTTGCCCCGGGAGGCACCGCCAGCGAGGTGTCGATCCCCGGATACCAGCTCGCGGGCAAGACGGGTACCGCCAGCAAGATCGATCCGGCCACTGGCCAGTACTCCAAGACGGCCTACATCGCATCGTTCCTGGGCTTCGCACCGGCGGCGGACCCGAAGCTGCTGTGCGCGGTGATCGTCGATGAACCGCAATCGGGGTCAATCTTCGGCGGCACGGTCGCCGCACCCGCCTTCGGGCAGATCATGTCCTTCGCGCTGCCCTACTTACGCATCCCGCCGGGATAGCATCAGCCCATGAGGCTCGACGAGTTGATCGCCGCCGGTGACGCCGGCCAGGCCACAGCCGTCGAGATCACAAGCCTCGCCTATGACAGCCGCGAGGTCCGGCCGGGCGGGCTGTTCTTCTGCGTGAAGGGCTTTCAGAGCGACGGGCACGACTTTGCCGCACAGGCCGTCCAGAACGGTGCGGCGGCGCTCGTTGCCGAGCGGCCGCTCGGCCTTGGCGTGCCCGAGGTGATCGTGCCGTCCGTGCGGGCGGCGATGGGACCGATCGCCGCCCGCTTCTACGGCGACCCAACGTCGCAGCTGCGCGTCGTGGGCGTCACCGGGACGAACGGCAAGACGACCACTGCGTTCCTCGTCCGGGCGCTGCTGGAGGCGACTGGCGAGCAAGCCGGTTTGCTGGGGACCGTCAAGTCGATCGTGGGCGGGGAGGAACGCCCGGTGCAGCGCACGACCCCCGAGGCAATCGACCTGCAAAGCGACTTCCGGGCGATGCTGGCCGGTGGAGACCGCGCCTGCGTGATGGAGGTCTCCTCACACGCGCTGGAGCTGGGTCGCGCCGAGGGTACCCGCTTCGTCGCCGCGATCTTTACGAACCTAACGCAGGACCACCTGGACTTTCACGAGACGATGGAGGACTACTTCCAGGCCAAGCGCAGGCTGTTCGCGTCAGCCCCCAATGTGAGCGTGGTGAACGTCGCCGACCCCTATGGGCGGCGGCTCGCGCAGGAGATCGATGGGGCGGTCACGTTCGCGGTGCAGGACGATGCCGACTACAGCGCCACGGATCTGCGCTGTGATGCCGCGGGGTGCCGCTTCCAGTTGCGCACGCCCGCGGGCCGGCACGAGGTCATGCTGCCGATGCCAGGGCGCTTCAACGTTGCCAATGCCCTGGGTGCGCTGGCGAGTGTGCACGTGCTCAGGGGGAACATCGACACGCTGATCGCCGCACTGGAGCGGGGGGTACGCGTCCCCGGGCGATTCGAGCCGGTGCAGGCGGGCCAGGAGTTCGCCGTGATCGTCGACTACGCCCATACGCCCGACTCGCTGGAGAATGTCCTGCACGCCGCGTGCGATATCGCACGCGGGCGCATCATCTGCGTGTTCGGCGCCGGGGGCGACCGCGACCGTGGTAAGCGCCCGCTGATGGGGGAGATCGCGGCGCGGCTAGCGGATGTCACGATCGTAACGTCTGATAACCCGCGCTCGGAGGCGCCCGAGGCGATCGTCGCCGAAATCGTGGCGCCCATAGTGGAGTCCGAGGGACCGATCGGAGATCGCCCGGCGCTGCAGATCGAGGTCGATCGTCGCGTGGCGATCGAGCGGGCAATCGCGCTGGCTGAGGCGGACGACGTCGTGGTGATCGCCGGCAAGGGTCACGAGCAGGGCCAGGAGTTCGAGAATGGGCGGAAGCTGCCGTTTGATGACATCGCGGTCGCCCGCGAGATCCTGAGCGCCCATCTCGCGGCAGTGGGAGCGGGCAAATGAGGGGATGGGACGCATCGCGCATCGCGCATGCCGCCGGGGCCCGGCTGATCGCTGCGCCGTCGCGCACGGTGGATCAGCTGGGCCCCCGGCGCGCGGTGATCGACTCGCGGGCGCTGAAGCCCGGCGAGTTGTTCGCCGGCTTGCGCGGTGAGCATCACGACGGGGGCAAGTACGGGGCGCAGGCGCTCCACGCAGGCGCGTGGGGCGTGCTGGTTGCGCCTGAGCACGCTGAGCGGGCTCTGGCTGGCGCTCTTGCCGGGCCGAGTGGGGCGGTGCTGGTACACCCCGACCCGCTGCTGGGCTTGCAAGCACTGGCGCGCGCCTGGCGGCGGGAATTGGGAGCCGGGGGGGCGAGGGTCGTCGCGGTCACGGGATCCACCGGCAAGACCTCCACGAAGGATATTTTGGCGGCCGTGCTGGGCGGTCAGATTCCTACCGTGGCGAGCCCGGAGAATCTCAACACGGAGATCGGCCTGCCGCTGGCGGTGCTGGCTGCGCCTGCAGGTACCGAGGCGCTCGTACTGGAGATGGCGATGCGTGGCCCCGGGCAGATAGCGGAGCTCGTGAGGATCGCCGAGCCCGATGTCGGTGTGATCGTGAACGTGGGACCCGTGCATCTGGAGCTGCTGGGCTCGATCGAGGCGATCGCCGCGGCGAAGGGGGAGCTGATCGCTGAGATCGCAAGCGGGGCCACGGTGGTGGTGCCCGCGAACGAGCCGCTGCTGGAGCCACACAGACGTGCGGACGTCCGCACGATCACCTTCGGCGAAGAAGGCGACGTGGTGCTGGAGGAGCAGGCACGGCCCGGGGAGGTCACGATCCGCCACGGAACGCAGCGGATGACGCTGCGGCCATCGTTTACGCAGGCTCACAACCTGAGTAACCTGCTCGCCGCGGTGGCTGCTGCGCGAGCGCTCGGCGTCACCCCGGCGGGGAGCGTGGAGGTGTGCTTCTCGGCCCTGCGCGGTGAGCGGATCGCGCTCCCCGGCGGGATTGTTTTGATTAACGACTGCTACAACGCCAACCCGATGTCTATGCGTGCCGCGATCGACGATCTCGTAGAAACCGCTCCCGCGCGCCGCTTGGCCGTGCTTGGCGACATGCTCGAGCTCGGCCTTGAAATGGGCCCCACCCTGCACCGCGAGGTCGGCTCCTACGCGAGCGCGCGCGGCGTGGAGCTGCTCGTGACGGTCGGCCCGCAGGCCGCCGAGATGGCGGCGGCGTTCGGCGGCGAGACGCACTCGGTGCCCGACGCCGGGGCGGCCGGCGAACTGCTGGAGGGCCTGTTGCGGGACGGCGACACGGTGCTCGTGAAGGGCTCGCGCGGCGTCGGGCTGGAGCGTGTGGCGCAGATCCTGCAGAGCGGAGCGCAGACGGCGGGAAGGCGCTGAATGGGCCGCATTCTGATCGGGGGGACGGCGGCGCTGTTGATCTGCATTTTCCTGAGCCCGAAGTTCATCGCGTTTTTGCGAGCGCGCGAGTTCGGACAGCAGATCCGTGAGGACGGCCCGGAGGGGCATCACGTCAAGGCGGGCACACCGACCATGGGCGGCGTGCTGATCTTCCTGGCGGTCTCTGTTCCGTTTTTGATCCTGAGCGACTACGAATGGCGCTCAATCGGGGTCTTCGGCGTGGCGATCGCGTGTGCGCTGCTGGGCTTCGCCGACGACTACATCAAGCTCGTGCGGCGCCGCTCGCTCGGGTTGCGGGCGCGGACGAAGCTCATCGTGACGATCGCGATCTCGCTCGCGCTGTGGTACGTCGCCGAACAGAAGGCGCACCTCGCGCCGACGCTGCGGCTGCGCTTCGTCGATTACCAGATCGATCTTGGAATCTTCTATCCGGTGCTGATCTACTTCGTCGTGGCGGGAACGACGAGCGCGGTCAACCTGACGGACGGGCTGGACGGCCTCGCGGCGGGCTGCGCGGCGATCGTGCTGCTCGCCTACATCGGGATCACGTTTATCACTGGAGACTTCGACCTGGCGATGCTCGCCGGCTGCCTCGTGGGGGCGTGCGTCGGCTTTTTGTGGTTCAACGCGTTCCCGGCTACGATCTTCATGGGCGACACCGGCTCGCTCGGGCTGGGCGGCGCGATCGCTGGCCTCGCGGTGATGACCAAGACAGAGGCGCTGTTGATCCTGCTCGGCGGGATCTTTGTGATCGAGGTCCTGTCCGTGGTGATTCAGGTTGTTGGGTTTCAGACGATGCGTAAACGCGTCTTCCTGATGGCGCCGATTCACCACCACTTCGAGCTGAGGGGATGGTCAGAGACGAAGATCATCCTGCGCTTCTGGATCGTCGCCTCGATCTGCTGTGCGATCGGCTTCACGATCTACCGGCAGAGCAGGGGCGTGTGAGGTCGCGACCGGACCTTCCGGGTGGTCCCTATCTCGTCGTGGGGCTGGCCCGCTCAGGTGTGGGGGCCGCGCTGGCGCTGCGTGACCGGGGCGAGGAGGTGATCGGCGTTGACGCTGGCTCTCCGGAGGGGCTCGGAGGGCTGACGGACGCCGGCGTCGAGGTGCACCTGCGCGAGGAGGGGACGGCGCTGCTGGCGAGGGCGGGCGCGGTGATCAAGAGTCCGGGGGTACCGCGGGAGGCGCCCGTGATCGCGGGGGCGCTCGCAAGGGGGATAGAGGTACTGGGCGAGCTGGAGATGGCGTGGCGGCTGCTGGAGAACGAAGTGATTGCTGTGACGGGCACGAACGGCAAGACGACGACGGTCGAGTGGGTCGGGCACATCCACCGCACGGCCGGCCTGCCCGTGACCGTCGCCGGCAACGTCGGAACGGCGCTGAGCGGGCTGGGCCGGCAAGACCGGACAGGACGTGACAGTTGTGTGCGAGGCGTCGTCGTTTCAGCTGCAGGACACGAGCGCGTTCGCGGCCGAGGCCGCCGTACTGCTGAACATCGCCCCCGACCACCTCGACCGTCACGGCACGCTCGACCGGTACCTGGCTGCGAAGCTCGAGATCTTCGCACGGCAGGGCAACGAGGACATCGCGGTGGCCCCCTTGGGGCTCGGGGTTGAGGACCTCGGCGGCTGCGGGCGGCGCGTGTGCTTTGGCAGCGGACCGGGCGCCGCGCTCTCAGAACGGGCGGGCGAGTTGTGGTGGGAGGAGCAGCTGCTCATGTCCGTTGGCGAGATCGGCCTGCGTGGCGCGCACAACGTCCAGAACGCGATGGCCGCCGCCGCGGTATGCCTGGCGCGCGGCCTCAGCACTGGCGCGGTGCGCGAGGGTCTGCGCTCATTCGCGGGCGTCAAGCACCGGTTGGAGGCGCTGGCAAGCAGTGACGGCGTACTGTGGGTGAACGACTCGAAGGCGACAAATGTGGCGAGCACACTTGTCGCGCTCGATGCCTTTCCCGCTGGCGCCGTTCATCTGATCCTCGGCGGGCGGGGCAAGGGACAGGACTTCTCGGCGTTGCGCGCCCCAGTGGAAAGGCGCTGTGAGGCCGTGTACCTGATCGGCGAAGACGCACCGCTTATCGCCGCTGCGCTCGCCAGCGTGAGCATCCCGGTGCATGAATGCGGTGAGCTCGAGTTGGCCATCGCCAGGGCGCGGGAGGCGGCGAGGGACAGAGATGTGGTGCTGCTGTCACCGGCCTGCGCCAGCTTCGACCAGTTCGCCGACTTCGAAGCCCGCGGCGAGCGCTTTCGGGAGCTAGTCCAGGGATAGAGGCTTCCACTCGCGCGTGTCGAAGTGGGTGGCAATGCCGGCAGCCGCACAGCGCGCATCCCTGTTTGGGGCTCGAGGTAAGCGTGCCAGCCGAGCGCGCGCCAGCGCCGCGCAGCGGCGCCAGCCGCTGGAGCACCGCATCCTGCTGACCGCGACGCTGTGCTTGCTGGCGTTCGGTGCAGTGATGGTCTACAGCGCCTCCTCGGCGACAACGCTGCTCAAGGGCCAGGGCAACGGCAGCGGTTATCTAATCAAGTACGTGATGTACGGGGCGATCGGGCTGGTGCTGATGCGTGTGCTTGCGCGCGACGGGGTGGCGAAAGTCCAGAGCATCACGGCGCCCCTGCTGGTGGTCTCGTTCGTACTGGTGCTGGCGGTGCACATTCCCCACGTCGGGGTGAGCGTGAACGGAGCGCGCCGCTGGATCGGCCCCGGACCATTTCAGTTCCAGCCTTCGGAGCTGATGAAGCTGGCGCTGGTGCTGTACAGCGCCACGTTGCTGGCGAAGCGCCCGCGACGCGTGCTCGACCTGCGCGAGCTGGCCAATCCGCTGCTGGTGGTCGTGGGCGGCGCGTGCCTGCTGGTCGTCACCCAGCCCGATCTGGGCACCGCGATGGTGATCGCGTTCACGACCTGCGCACTGCTGGTCGCCGCAGGGATCTCGCTGCGCAACCTGGCGATCCTGGGCGGCGGGACGCTGGCACTGGTTTTCATGTACGCGCTGGTGAAACCGTACGCGCGGGCGCGGCTGACCTCATTTATCGACCCTTGGGCGCACGCTTCCGGCAGCGGCTTCCAAGCGGTGCAGGGGCAGATCGCGATCGGCTCGGGCGGGCTATTTGGGGCCGGTCCGGGGCAGTCGGTGCAGAAGATCTTCTATCTGCCCGAGGCGCCCACCGACTTCATCCTCGCGGTGATCGGCGAGGAGCTGGGCGTGATGGGGGTGTTCGCACTGCTGTCTTTGTACGGCCTGATCGCCTACGCGGGCCTGCGCGCGGCCAAGGGCGCTCGCAGCCTGTACTCGGCCCTGATTGCGGTCGGCATGACCGCTCTGATCGTCTCGCAGGCAAGCTTGAACGTGTTTGCGGTGCTCGGGCTGGCGCCGCTCACGGGAGTGCCGCTGCCGTTCGTCTCCTACGGCTCGAGCAGCCTGATCGTGATGCTCGCCGCGATGGGCATGCTGATGAACGTCGCCGCCGGGGGAACGGCGCACGTACGGGCGGTGGCGCCCACCCGCAAACGGCGTTCAGCCGACGCGCGGGGGCGCGAGTCGGCAGGATTGGCTCGTGAGCACACAGAAGAGGAGGATCGTGATCGCCGCCGGCGGGACCGCGGGGCACGTGGTGCCGGCGCTGGCGGTGGCCGGCGCGTTGCGGGCTGAGGGCGCCGAGGTCACGTTCATCGGCGGCGAGCGCGCCGAGTCCGAGCTGGTGCCCGCCGCTGGCTATCCGCTGCGGAAGATCTCGGTGGAAGGCATGAGCCGGACAAACCCGTTGCGTGCTGCCCGTGCGCTGATGCGAGCGGCACGTGCGTTCGGGCATGCACGCTCGCTGCTGCAGGAGCTGTCTCCCGACGCCGTGCTGGGTGCAGGCGGCTATGTCTCCGGGCGGCGGCCTCGCCGCGGTGACGCTGCGAATTCCGCTCGTGCTGAGCGAGGCGGACAGCCACCTCGGCCTGACCAACCGCCTGCTGGCGCGCGCCGCACGGCGGGTGTGTCTGGCCTTTCCCCTGGCTGGGCGTGAGGGTTCTCGCTACCGGGTGACGGGCCGCCCGATCCCTCCAGCCCAGGAGGATCGTGCCGGTGCACGCGAGCGGCTTGGGATCGGGGCGGGAGAGAAGTGCGTGCTCGTATTCGGCGGCTCGCTCGGCGCGCGTTCGATCAACGAGGCCGCGGTCGAGGCCTTCGCCGATGCGGGCGGGCGAGCTCCATTCAGAGTTCTTCACATCAGTGGGCGGCGCGATCACGCCGAGCTGGCCGTACGGCCGTTGCCGCAGGGGTATGACCTGCGCGAGTATCTCGAGGAGGCGGAGTTCGCCGACGCGCTCGCGGCCGCCGACCTCGTGATCGCGCGCGCTGGAGGCTCGGTGTTCGAGATCGCCGCGCACGGCCTGCCGGCGATCCTCGTGCCCTATCCGCACGCCTCGGCCGATCACCAGACGGCGAACGCGCGCTGGATGGCCGGCGCGGGCGCGGCGATCGTGATCCCCGATCGCGAGCTGAATGCCCAGCGCCTCGCCCGCGAGGTGGCCGGGCTGCTCGCCGACCAAGAGCGTTTGGCGGCGATGGCGCGCACCTCTAAAGGATTGGCACGGCCGGACGCCGCCGGGGAGATTGCCCACGAGCTGCTGGAGGCCGCAGCGCAATGAGCGGCCCGTGGAGCGGGCGGCGTCTGCACTTCGTCGGTGTGGGCGGCGCCGGGATGAGCGGCTACGCGCGTGCGGCGCATGCCCTCGGAGCACAGGTCAGCGGCTCCGACCGGGCCGCATCCCCGTTCACCGAGCGCCTGGCGGCTGAGAACGTGCTGGAGGCGCGGATCGGCGATCACGACGCTGGAAACGTGCCAGAAGGTGACGGCGTAGAGGTGATCTATTCGAGCGCGGTGGGAGCCGATAACCCCGAGCGTGTGGCTGCGCGCGAACGAGGTTTACCCGAGCGCCCGCGGGCGGAGCTGCTGGGGGAACTCACCGCGCTGAAGCGCACGATCGCGGTTGCGGGCACGCACGGGAAGAGCACCACCGCGTCGATGCTGGTGCACGCGCTGCGCGCCGCGGGCCTTCAGCCGGGATGGCTGGTGGGCGCCCCGGTGGGAGGCGGGCTGGCAAATGCGCAGTGGGGAGCAGGCGAGTGGCTCGTGGTCGAGGCCGACGAGTCCGACCGCTCGATGCTCAGCCTGCATGTCGAGATTGCGGTGCTGACGAACGTCGAGCTCGACCACCATGGGACCTTCGCCTCGCTGGCCGAGTTGCGGGACGCCTTCCGCGGCTTCCTGACCGGGCCGCGCCTTGCGGTCGTTTGGGATCGCCCAGAGCTACTGGAGTTGCGCGAAGGTGAGGTCGTTCCTTACGACATGCCCGAGCCGGCCCTCGAGAGGGGGGGCTCCCGCTTTCAGTGGCGCGGGAACGAGGTGCGCCTAGGCGTGCCGGGCGCCCACAACGCGCTGAACGCGATGGCTGCGCTGGAGGCCGCGCGGCTCGCCGGCGCGGGCGGAGAAGGCGCGATCGAGGGCCTCGCGGGCTTCCAGGGTGCCGGCAGGCGTTTTCAGCGGCTGGGCGAAACCGAGCGAGGCGCAATTGTGTATGACGACTACGCCCATCACCCGACCGAGGTGGCAGCGACCCTCAGGGCGGCCCGCACGCTTGGCGACATGCGATTGGTGGCGGTATTCCAGCCGCATCTCTACTCGCGTACGGCGCTGCTCGCACGCGAGTTCGGTGCCGCCCTAGCGCTGTCTGACGTCGTGGTGGTACTCGAGGTCTATCCGGCGCGCGAGCGGGGAGAGGACCATCCGGGGGTGAGCGGGCTGCTGGTCGCCGAGGCCGCCGCGGACGCTGCCGAGGGCAGGCCGGTGTACTGGCTGCCAGGCTTCGCCGAGGCCGAGAAGGTCCTTCAAGGCCTCCTCGCTGGAGGCGATATATGCCTGGTGATGGGCGCAGGGAACGTTGACGAGCTTGGCAGGAAACTGGTGAAGACCGATGGCGTCTAGGAACTCACCGCAGACGGCCCCGTCGATCGTGCAACGGAACTTCCCGCTCAGTCGCATGGCGACGGTGAGGACCGGCGGTGAGGCGGAGTACTTCGCGAGGGCGGGGTCGGGCGCCCAGCTGAGGGAGCTGCTCGGATGGGCAAAGGCGACCGGCGCGCCGGTCGCGGTTGTGGGGTCTGGCTCGAACCTGCTGATTGCCGACGAGGGGGTGAGGGGCTTGGTGATGAAGCTGGATCGCAAGCTTGCGCTGATCCAGCACGAAGGCGAGCGCATCGTATGCGGGGGCGGGGCCCGGCTGCCGTCGGTCGCCGCGCGCGCCGCCCAGGCGGGACTGTCGGGGGTGGAGTTCGGTGTGAATATCCCCGGCACCGTCGGGGGAGCCGTGAGGATGAACGCGAACGCCTACGGCGGCGAGCTCGCACATGCGCTCGAGTGGGTGGAGGTCGTGACGGCCGGCGGGTCCGAGCGCCGCACGCCAGCCGAGCTCGGGTTCGAGTATCGCCGCTCCAACCTGGCTGCGGGGGAGATCGTGGCACGCGCCTCATTCGTGCTCGAGCCGGCGAAGACAGCCACGGTCAAGGCCACGCTCGCGGAGATGCGCGAGCGCCGTCACGCGGCCCAGCCGCATGCAATCAAGACCTTCGGCTCGACGTTCAAGAATCCTGAGGGGTGGGTGGGGCCGGATGGCAAGAGTCGCTCCGCCGGGTTGCTGCTGGCCGAGGCCGGGTGCAACGGCCTGGCCATCGGTGGCGCGCGTTTTGCCGAGAAGCACGCCAATTTCATCGAGAACACCGGTTCGGCGAGCACGGCGGATGTGATCGCGGTGATGGCTGAGGGCCGCCGCCGCGTGCTGGAGCGGTTCGGCGTCGCGTTGGAGCCCGAGGTGCAGACGCTCGGGGACGTGCGCTTTCCCTGGTAGGGGTTCGCCCGCCGGGGTCGAAAGACCTCTGCAATGGAACGCTCCCTCGCCGGCCGCTCCCCGATCCGGACCCAGGATCTTCTGTGGCGCCCATTCGAAGCGGCCGGTGGCCTGGCGCGAAGCTCATTCCAGGCGATCTTGCACCACCGCCGCCTGCGCATTGCGTTCCTCGCCACGCTCATAATGTTGCCGCTGCTGGCAGGCGGCTGGCTGTTGTTGCGAAGCTCGCCGCTCACCTCCGTGGAACAGGTGCGGGTGAGCGGTTTGCACGGACCGCAAGCGCGAGCGATCGAAACAGCCTTGACCGGCGCCGCAAGTCATATGAGCACTCTCGGGGTGCGCACCGCCGCGCTGCGCGCGTCGGTCGCGTCATTTCCCGTCGTGCGCAGCGTCCGCGCAATCCCGAGCTTTCCGCACGGTCTGCGGATCGTGGTGAGCGAGCAGCCGCCGGTGGCGGCGCTGAGCATCGGGGGGACCCGTACTGCGGTGGCGGCCGACGGGGTCGTACTCGGCCCCGCGCTGCTCTCGAGCTCGCTGCCGACGGTCGTCGGCTACCACGACGCGCTCATTGGACAACGCGTCCAGGGTCCGGACGTGCTCGCGGCCGTCGCGGTGCTCGGGGCCGCTCCGGCTCCGCTGGCAAAGCACATTGCCCGCGTGTACAACGGCCCCGAGGGACTGACAGTGGCGATGCGGGGTGGCCTGCTCGCTTACTTCGGTGACGCCGCGCGACCCCACGCGAAGTGGTTCTCGCTTGCGCGGGTGCTTGCCGACCCGAGCTCTACCGGCGCCTCCTATATCGATGTGCGCCTGCCCGAACGCCCCGCCGCGGGCTTCCCATCCGGTAGCGGGCCCGCGGGCGCCACCACCTCCACGACGGGGCAGGCGAGCACACCGGAATCGGCCATCGCGAGCCTGGCCGCGGGCTTGAGAGCCAATACGCCCAGCGGATCGGCGGCTGGCTCAGGAGCAACGCCATCAGCAGAATCTCCTCCGTCTGGCGAAGCATCATCGCCCGCGCCTACAGAAGCCGCAACCACGCCCGGAGCAACAGAATCGACACCGGCGAACGGATCGGAAGAAACCTCCGGGGCGACCCCGGCACCGGGAGGTTGAAATACGCTGTACACAACAGTAAAGCTCAACTCAAGATTGAGTCTCCATAAATGCCAATTCTCGGGTGGTGGTTGAGAGTTGGCTAATCTGCAACGAATCTTGCGAGATTGGCGGTAGTCGTTGACAGGGCGAAGATCCCTGCATAACGTGCCGATCTGGGCGGTTCGGAAGACCAGGTCTACCGAACCCTAAACAACTACTGAAGGCTTCGGACAGAACCATCATGGAGAGCAGCAGCAGCTATCTGGCGGTCATCAAGGTCGTAGGGGTCGGGGGCGGCGGCACCAACGCCGTGAGCCGCATGGTCGACGCGGGGCTGCGCGGTGTGGAGTTCATCGCGGCCAACACCGACGCCCAGGCGCTCACGATGTGCGACGCCGACACGAAGCTGAACATCGGCCACGAGTCGACGAAGGGCCTCGGCGCGGGCGCTAACCCCGACGTCGGCCTGGCGGCGGCCTCGGAGTCACGCGACGACATCAAGGAGGCGCTGAAGGGCGCGGACATGGTGTTCGTCACGGCGGGCGAGGGCGGCGGCACGGGCACGGGCGCGGCGCCGGTAATCGCGGAGATCGCGAAGAACGAGATCGGCGCGCTGACGGTCGGCGTTGTCACGCGACCATTCGACTTCGAGGGCGGCCAGCGCTCACGGCAGGCGACCGAGGGCATCGAGCGCTTGCGCGAGGTCGTTGACACGCTGATCGTGATTCCCAACGAGAAGCTGCTCGCCGTGGTCGAGCGGCGCACCTCGATGCTCGACGCGTTCCGTGAGGCCGACAACGTGCTGCGCCAGGGCGTGCAGGGCATCACCGACCTGATCACGATCCCCGGCCTGATCAACCTCGACTTCGCTGACGTGCGCACGATTATGCAGGACGCCGGCTCGGCCTTGATGGGGATTGGCACGGCCGGTGGCGAGAACCGCTCCGCCGAGGCCGCCAAAGTCGCGATCTCCTCACCGCTCTTGGAAGAGTCCGTCGATGGTGCCACCGGCATTCTGCTGAACATCACCGGTGGCAAGGATCTTGGTCTGTTCGAGGTAAACGACGCTGCAGAGATCATTCAGAACGCGGCCGACCCGAACGCGAACATCATCTTCGGTGCGGTGATCGACGAGAGCATGGGCGAGGAAGTGCGTGTGACAGTGATCGGCACCGGCTTCGACCACCGTCCCGGCCGCAGCGCCCGGCGCGACAGCCGCTCGCGCGACCGCGGCCCGCGCATCGACGATCGCCAGCGCTCGAACCTCGAGATCTCCGACGAGGACATCGACGTTCCGCCGTTCCTGCGCTAACGCGCCGTAGGCCCGACACGCCGTAGCGCTACCCTGCGGGCCGTGCCATCGACCCTGCTCCGCACCGCCCTGTTCGACCGCCATGTCGACGCCGGGGCCAAGATGGTCGAGTTCGCCGGTTGGGAGATGCCCGTCCAATACGACGGTGTCCGCTCAGAGCACATGGCGGTGCGCACCGGCGTGGGCGTGTTCGACGTCTCGCACATGGGCGAGATCGAAACCTCAGGTGCGCAAGCGCTCGAGCTGCTGCAACGGCTGCTCTCCAATGACGTCTCGAAGATCCTGCTCGGCAGTGGGGCGGGGGAGGGTGGCGGGGCTCAATACTCCGTGCTGTGCCGCGAGGACGGTGGTGTGCTCGATGACCTGTTCACCTACCGCCTGGACGCAGACCGCTATCTGACGGTTACGAATGCGTCCAACCATGAGCGTGACCTCGCCTGGTTTCAGGTGCACGCGCAGGAGTTCGCAGATGTCCAGGTCGCCGACCGCTTGGATGACTATGCGATGCTCGCCGTCCAGGGGCCACGCGCCCGAGAGCTCGTGCAGGCGATCTCCGATGCGCCGCTGCCGGCGCGGATGACTGCGGCGACGCGGCGCCTTGCGGGGGCGCAGGCATTGGTCTGCGGCACCGGCTACACCGGTGAGGATGGCGTCGAGCTGCTCCTCGCGCCTACGGATGCCGCGGGATTGTGGGATGAGATCGTGCGGCGCGGCGCTGCACCGGCGGGGCTGGCCGCCCGCGACACGCTGCGCCTGGAGGCCTGCTTTCACCTCTACGGCAACGACCTTTCGACCGAGCGCGGCCCGATCGAGGCGGGGCTTGGCTGGTGCTGCAAGGAGGAGACGGACTTCATCGGCGCGGATGCGGTGCGCGCCACGCGCGAGGCCGGACCGGCCGAGAAGCTCGTCGCGTTTGCGATCGACGGCCCCGGGATCGCCCGCCAGGGCAATCCGGTCGTGGGCGGGGGTGTCGTTACAAGCGGGACGCTCTCCCCCTGCCTGGGGGTTGGCATCGGCATGGCCTACCTCCCCGCCGCGCGCGCCGCCGTCGGCACGCGCCTGGAGATAGACGTCCGTGGCAAGATGCGCCCTGCCGTCGTGCGGGAGAAACCGCTCTACCGCAAAGCTTGATTCCTCCGTGCTGAACTGAACGAAGAAAGGGCTCGTGCATGGCTGAGGCGAACTATCCGGCGGACCTGCTGTACCACCCAGAGCACGACTGGGCGCGCATCGATCCCGAGGATCCGGATCCCACCCACCCAATCGCGACGCTCGGGATCACGTGGTATGCCCAAGATGCGCTCGGAGAGGTCGTGTTCTTCGACCCGCCCGCGGTCGGCACGACCCTCACCAAGGACGCGCCCTACGCCGAGGTCGAGTCGGTGAAGGCGGTGTCCGATGTCGTCGCCCCCCTGTCGGGGGAGATCGTCGAGGTCAATGACTCGCTTGCCGATAGCCCTCAGATGATCAACGAGGATCCCTATGGCGAGGGCTGGCTGGTGAAGGTGCGCCTCGCCGATCCTTCAGAGCGCGACGCGCTGATGGACGCTGAGGCCTATTCCGCTGGCCTGGGCGGCTAGGCTCAGATACTTGAGTCGCTACACCGCTATCACCCCCGCGGATCTGGACGCGATGCTCGCCGCAATCGGCGTGGGCTCTGTGCAGGAGATCTTCGACCGCCAGATCCCCGAGGCCGTGCGCCTGGACCGGGCACTCGACCTTCCGGATGGGCTGGCGGAGCAGGATGTCTATGAGCACCTGCGCGCGCTGGCCGCGCGCAACACGAGCGCCGAGGACGAGCTGTCATTCCTGGGGGCTGGCATGTACGACCACTACGTGCCCGCGCTGATCGACATGCTGATGGAGCGCTCTGAGTTCCTCACTCCCTACACCCCCTACCAGCCGGAGATCTCTCAGGGGGGCTTGCAGGTGATGTTCGAGTACCAGACCGCGATCTCCGAGCTGACCGCGCTGCCCGTATCGAATGCGTCGGTTTACGAGGGCCCGAGCGCGGTCGCCGCCGCGGGTTACCTGGCCAAGCTGCACAACGGCAAGAGCCGCTTCGTGGTGAGCGCTGGGCTACACCCGCACTCGATCGAGACGCTGCGCACCAGCGCGCACGGCTATGGCATGGAGCTCGTCGAGGTGCCCCTCTCAGACGGCGTCACCGACACCGGCGCCTGGGCGCAGGCGATCGATTCCGAGACGAGTGCAGCGTTCTTCGCGCAGCCCAACTTCTACGGAGCTGTTGAGGACGCCGCCGCCCTGAGTGCGGCCGCCAAGCAGACCGGCTCGCCGGTGGTAGTGGCCCAGGTCGACCCGATCGTGCTTGGCGTGCTCAGGGCGCCAGGTGAATGCGGAGTTGACGTCGCCGTGGGGGAGGGTCAGCCGCTCGGCAATCGTCTCGACTTCGGCGGGCCGTCGTTCGGCTTCTTCGCCGCGCGCGAGGAGTACCTCCGGCGCATGCCCGGGCGGATCGCTGGCGAGACCGTCGACGTCGACGGCCGGCGCGGGTTCGTGCTGACGCTGCAGACGCGCGAGCAGCACATCCGCCGCGAGAAAGCGACCTCGAACATCTGCACCTCGCAGGCGCTCAACGCGCTCGCCGGGGTCGTCTATCTGACCTGGCTCGGGCGCCGCGGAATCGTCGAGCTCGGCGAGCTGCTGCTGACTCGCACGCATTACGCGCGCGAGCAGCTCGCGGCGCTCCCCGGCGTCGAGAAGCTCCACGAGCAGCCGGTGATCCGCGAGTTCGCGCTGAGCCTCAACGCCGACGTCGCGGCCGTCAGGCGCCGCTGCGCAGAGCACGGCGTCAATCCGGGGGTGGATGTGGAGGCGCTGAGCGGTCGCGAGGAGGACCGCGGTGTGCTGCTGGTTGCGATCACCGAGCGGCGCTCACGCGCCGATATCGACCGGCTCGTGGACGTGCTTGGAGCGGCCGTTGCGGCCGAGCGTGGGGCGGCGGTGCCCGTATGAGCACGATCGAGGGGACCCCGCAGCAGCGCGACCGGGCAAAGACGATCTTCCAGAAGGGCGCGCCGGGGCGTCGCGCATTCGTGTGCCCCGAGACCGACGTGCCCGCGGTCGCGATCGGCGAGCTGCTGCCCGAGCGCTTGCGTCGCGCCGAGCCGCCGCGGCTGCCGGAGGTTTCCGAGCCGGAGATCGTGCGCCACTACGTGGGCATCTCCAAGCGCAACTTCGACCTGGACTCGGGCTTCTACCCGCTGGGCTCGTGCACGATGAAGCACAACCCGCGCCTGCACGAGCGGGTGGCGGCTCTGCCCGGTCACGCGCGGCTGCACCCGCTGCAGGACCCGGAGCGCGCGCAGGGGGCGCTCGAGCTGATGTGGAACCTGCAGGGCGCGCTCGCGGAGGTCTCCGGTCTGCCGCACGTCTCGCTGCAGCCCTCCGCCGGCTCTCACGGCGAGCTCGCGGGCGTGCTGCTGACGCGCGCCTATCACGAGGATCGCGGCGAGACGCGCCACAAGGTGCTGACGCCCGACACCGCCCACGGCACGAACCCGGCGACGGTCACGATGGCCGGCTTCGAGGTCGTCAAGGTCGCGACCAACGCTGACGGCGGCGTCGACATCGACGATCTGCGCGCGAAGGCCGACACGGATGTCGCCTGCCTGATGCTCACTAACCCCAACACGCTCGGCCTGTTCGACCCCAACATCACCGAGATCGCCGAGATCGTGCACGCCGTCGGCGCGACGCTCTACTACGACGGCGCGAACCTCAACGCCGTGATGGGCCTCTCGCGCCCCGGCGACATGGGCTTCGACATCGTCCACTTCAACCTGCACAAGTCCTTCACCCAACCCCACGGAGGCGGCGGCCCCGGCTCCGGGCCGATCGCCGTGTCAGACCGGGTCGCGCCATATCTGCCGGTGCCGGTGCTCGCGCGGCGCGAGGACGGGACGTTCCGGCTCGACCACGACCGGGCGAAGTCGATCGGGCGCTTGCGCGGCTTTCACGGCAACTACGGCTGCTTCGTGCGCTCCTATGCCTACATCTGCTCGCTCGGCGGGGACGGCCTGCGCGACGCGTCCGAGGTAGCCGTGCTGAACGCCAACTACCTGCTCGCTCGCCTCAAGCAGGAGGGGGTTGCCGAGCACCTCCCGCTGGCTTACGGTGAGCTGTGCATGCACGAGTTCGTCCTCTCCGGCGGCCCGATGAAGCGCGCCCTGAAGCTCAAGACGCTCGACCTGGCCAAGCGATTGCTCGACTTCGGCTTTCATCCTCCGACGGTCTACTTTCCCCTGCTCGTGGACGAGGCGTTGATGGTTGAGCCGACCGAGACCGAGACCAAGGAGACGCTCGACGCTTTCGCCGATGCGATCGCCGCGATCCTGCGCGAGGCCGCCGAGGACCCCGCGATCGCACAGAGCGCTCCCTACACCACTCCCGTGCGCCGCTTGGACGAGGTTGCCGCAGCTAAGCATCCAGTGATTCGCCAGGCCCTTTAGCCAGTGCGGATCTTCTCCGGCATCCAGCCCACCGGGTCAAAGCACCTGGGCAATTACATCGGGGCGATCACGCAGTACGTGGCCGGGCAGGAGCGCGGTGAGGCGCTGTTCTGCGTCGTCGACCTGCACGCGCTGACGGTGCCTTACGAGCCGCCGGCGCTGCGCGAGGGTCTGTACGACCTCACCGCCCTGCTGCTGGCCGCCGGCCTCGACCCGCAGCGCTCGATCCTCTTTCGCCAGTCCGATGTCCCGGAGCACACCGAGCTGACTTGGCTGCTCGCTAACGTCACCTCCTTCGGCGACCTCAACCGCATGCACCAGTTCAAGGAGAAGTCGGCCAACCAGCGCGAACTGGTGTCGGCCGGGCTGTTCTTCTACCCGGTGCTGATGGCGGCCGACGTGCTCGCCTACCGGGCGAACGAGGTGCCCGTCGGAGACGACCAGCGCCAGCACGTGGAGCTGATGCGCGACGTCGCGGAGCGCTTCAACGCCCGCTTCGGCGACACGCTCGTCGTGCCCGAGGCCCGGATCCCCGAGGTGGGGGCGCGGATCATGGACCTCCAGCACCCCGAGAACAAGATGTCGACGACCGGCGGCAGCGAGCAGGGCACGGTGCTCGTGCTCGACGAGCCGAAGGTGATCGAGAAGAAGTTCAAGAGCGCGGTGACCGACTCTGGCAGCGAGGTGCGCCGCGCGCCGGAGAAGCCGGGCGTGAGCAACCTGATCGAGATCCTCGCCGCCGTGCGCGGGGTCGAGCCTGCGGCGGTCGAGGCGGAGCTGAAAGACGCGCGGTACGGCGAACTAAAGACGGAGGTGGCAGCCGCTGTGATCGCTTATCTGGAGCCCGTGCGCGAGCGCTATTCCGGCCTGCGAGCGGACGAGGGTTCGCTCGAGGCGATCCTGGCTGACGGTGCTGAGAAGGCTCGGGAGATCGCGGCCGGCACGCTCGCGGATGTGCGCGACCGGATGGGCGTCGGAGCTCCTAGCCGTCGGCCCCGAACGGTACGGTGAGCGGGTGAGCATCGCCACGCTTGACCTCGACTTGGACTTGTTCAGCGGTCCGTTTGACCTGCTGTTGACGCTGATCCTGCGCGAAGAGGTCGATCTGATGGAGCTCCAGCTGGCCGACGTGGTGCTGGCGTACCTCGATTACCTCGAGACCCGTGGCGACCTTGACCTTGAGACCGCGACAGAGTTCATCGTGCTGATCGCCGCGCTGCTGGAGCTGAAGTCGCGGCTGATGCTGAGCGGCTCTGAGGAGGACGAGCTGCTCGACATCGAGCCGGCGCAAGCGGCGGAGGAGCTGCTGGCACGGATGCTGGAGGCGCGGCGCTACCGGGCGGCGGCGGCGCATCTAGGGGAGCTCTTGAAAAGCGAGGAAGGGGTGCGTTTTCGCCAGGCACCGCTGCCGGCGAGCTTGCGCCGCACGATCACCGCACCGGCGGAGCGCTCTCAGGACCCTGTCCTCCTGGGGGAGGCGATCGGGCGACTCCTGCAGATGCCGCCGGCGATCAGCCTGCGCCACATCGGCCTGCCGAGGGTCACGGTCTCCGAGCGCCTGGCGCACCTGCGCGGCCTGCTCAGACGCGGGCGTTTCAGCTTTGAGGAGGCGGTGAGGGGAGCCGACCGGATGACGGTCGCGGTCACGTTGTTCGCGCTTCTGGAGCTTTACAAGCGCGGCGAGGCCAGCTGGGAGCAGGAAGAGAGCTTCGGTGAGATCGCGGTCCATGCGTGCGCGGTGCAGGCGCCGGGATACCCCGAGGCAGTCGCGGGGTGAGCGAGTCGCTACAGCGCACAGTGGAGGCGCTGCTGTTCCTCGCATCAGATCCGCTGAGCGAGCAGGAGCTGGCCGAAGCAACGGAGTGCAGCGCGGCGGAGATCGAGGCGGCGCTTCAGGCGCTCGCCGGGCAGTACGCCGAGGGGCGGCGCGGGATCAGGCTGCGTGAGCTTGGGGGCGGCTGGACGCTGGCGAGCGACCCCGCCGCCGAGGACGCGGCCCGGCGCCTGTTCAGCCGCCGGCGGGTGGCGACGCTCACCCCCGCCCAAGCGGAGACGCTCGCGATCGTCGCCTACCTGCAGCCGATCTCCCGCCCAGAGATCACGCGCATTCGCGGGGTCAGCGCCGACTCGGCGGCCGCGACGCTGCTGGAGCGTGGCCTGATCGAGGAGGCCGGCCGCTCCCAGTTTGGCGCCGTGCTGTACCGCACGAGCACACAGTTCCTGAAGCTGTTCGGGTTGCGAACGCCCGAGGAGCTGCCCGATGTCGCCCGCTGGGACCCGACCCCGGAGGAGCAGGCGACGCTGCGCGAGCGGTTGCTCCGCGCGGGCGAGGCCCGGGCGGGGAACGGCGCCCCGGCGGAGTAGCGCTCAGGCGGTTCGCGCCGCGAGCTGGCCGCAGGCGGCGTCGATGTCACGCCCCCGCGTGAGACGGACGGTCACGGGGACGCCGCGGGATTCGAGCGCGGCGCGGAACGCGGCGATCGACTCGCGGCTCGAGCCCTCGTAGACCGAGCCGGTCGGGTTATAGGGGATCAGGTTGACCTTGAAGATCGAGTCCTCGCCCGTTCCGTCCTCGTGCTGAGCAGACAGTGCCCGGGCGAGGGAGAGGGCCTGGGCATAGCGGTCATTGACACCCGCCAGCATCACGTACTCGACGAATATCCGCCGGTGCTTGCGCGCGTAGAACGCGCGGCAAGCGTCGAGCACGTCCTTCAGGGGATAGCGGTCGTTCACGGGCATCAGCTCCGAGCGCAGGGCTTCGTCGGCCGCGTGCAGCGAGAGGGCGAGACGCAGCGGCATCGGTTGCTCGGCGAGCCGTTCGATCCCGGGGATCCAGCCGACGGTGGAGATCGCGGTGCGCCTGTGGGTGATGCCGATGTCGGGCAGGCGCTCGCAGGCGGCGAGCACCGCGTCGAGGTTCAGCAGCGGCTCGCCCATGCCCATGAACACGCAGTGGTCGACCGGTTCGATCCGGCGGAAGTGCAGCGCCTGGTCGATGATCTCCGAGGCGGTGAGGTTGCGGGCGAATTTCATCTGGCCCGTGGCGCAGAACGTGCACGTGAGCGGGCAGCCGGACTGCGAGGAGACACAGATCGAGCGCCGCTTGTCTCGGTAGCGCATCAGGACCGCCTCCAGGGGGCGGCCGTCGGCGGTCTGGAAGAGGGCCTTGATCGTGCCGTCACTGGAGCGAGACTCCTCAGAGAGGGTGAGGCTCGAGAAAGGCAGCTCGCGCGCCAGCGTCTCGCGCAGCGCGCTCGGGAGGTTCGTCATCTGCTCGTAGCCGTGCACGCCCTTGGCCGCCCACGCCCAGATCTGGCTGGCGCGAAAGTTGGGCTGGTCATTGGCGGCGAGCGTCTGGTCGAGTAGCGCGAGATCCATCGCCCTTATGGTGGCAGCCGATGCGTTTAGCCAAGTACCTGGCCCACGCCGGTGTCGCCTCGCGGCGCGCGGCCGAGAAGGTGATCGCGGGTGGGCGCGTGAGTGTCGACGGGAAGATCGTGCTGGATCCGGCCCGGGACGTGGGTGAAGACAGCCGCGTGACGGTCGACGGCCGAGCCCTGGACGGACCCGAGGCGCGCGTTGTCTATGCCCTGCACAAGCCACTGGGTGTGCTCTGCACCGCGCACGATCCCCGCGGGCGTACAACGGTGCTCGATCTACTGTCAGACGAGCAGCGGCGCCTGTACCCCGTGGGACGTCTGGATGCCGATAGCAGTGGTCTGATCTTGCTCACCAACGACGGTGAGCTCGCCAACCGTTTGACGCATCCGCGCTTCGAGGTGCCGAAGACCTACCGTGCGCTCCTCGGCGGGGACCCCGTGGGGGAGCGGGCCCTGGAGATGCTGCACCGCGGCGTGGAGCTCCAGGACGGTCCCACCGCCCCTGCACGTGTGCGCCGCGTGAAGAAGAACCTGATCGAGCTGACGATCTCAGAAGGCCGCAACCGCCAGGTGCGGCGCATGTGCGAGGCAGTCGGTCATCCGGTGCTCGCGTTGGAACGGGTTGCCTTCGGCCCTTTGCGGCTGGGCCGTCTCCAGCTGGGGGCGCACCGGCTATTGAGTACAGCCGAGATCGAGCTTCTGCGCGCGCTCTGACACAATCGCGCTCGATGCAGCAACGTCTCTTCGCCTTGCGGGGCGCCATCAGCGTGAATCGCAACGACGCACAGGACATCCTCGACGCCACGACCGAGCTGATGAAGGCGATCATGGAGCGCAACACGCTTGTGCCGGAGAACGTGGTGAGCTGCATCTTCACCGCTACCAACGATCTCAACGCGGCTTTCCCCGCCGCCGCCGCCCGAGCATTGGGCTTCGACCGCGTGCCATTGCTGTGTGCGCGGGAGATCCCCGTGCCCCGCGCGCTGCCACACGTGATCAGGGTGCTGATCCATTACTACGCTGAGGACGGGCACGAGTCCCAGCACGTGTACCTCGGCGAGGCGAGCGCGCTGCGCGCCGATCTGCAGGCGGCACAGTAGCTCCGCTGAGGGCCATTCCCGCCGCGGGGCGTCACTACCCGGCATCACCGGCCCGCGCGCGGCACAATAGGCGCGTGGCACTCGAGTTCACAGAGCGCATCGCGCGCATCCCCGTCTACCCCGCCGCGGGCGGCTACGCCCAGCAAGAGCCGCTGGTGCGGCTGGCGAGCAACGAGTCGCCCTACCCGCCGCTGGCTGAGGTGCGCGAAGCGATCGAGCACGCGCTCTCCACGCTGCACCGCTACCCCGACCCGGCCAACGCGACCCTCCGCGCGCGCCTGTCCGATCGCTACGGCGTGCCAGCGGCGCGGATCGCGGTCGGCAACGGCTCCTGCGACATCCTGCTCGCCGCCGGCGAGGCGCTGTTGGAGCCCGGCGCGGAGCTCGTCTACGCGTGGCCATCGTTCTCGATCTACCCCCACCTCGCCGCCGCCTCCGGCGCGCGCGCGATCACCGTCCCGCTCGACGCCTCCGACCGCCACGACCTCGATGCGATGCTCCGCGAGATCACCGTCGCGACGCGCCTCGCGATCGTCTGTAACCCCAACAACCCAACCTCCACCGCGCTCCCCCTGTCGGACATCGCCAGCTTCGTCGCCGAGGTTCCCCCGCACGTCTGCGTCGTAATCGACGAGGCCTACTGCGAGTTCAACCTGCTCGACGACCCCGACGCCTCGCTCGAGTTGCTCGACCGCCATCCAAACCTCATGCTGCTGCGCACCTTCTCGAAGGTCCATGGCCTCTGCGGGCTTCGCGTCGGCTTCGCGCTCTGCGGCTCGGAGGACCTCCCGCGCGCGGTCGATCAGGTGCGCCAGCCGTTCTTCTGCAATGCCCTCGCACAGGCTGCCGCCGTGGAGGCGCTCGCCCACCAGGACGCCGTCACCGAACGCGTCACCCGCACGATCGCCGAGCGCCTCTCGGTCGACGAGCGGCTGCGCGCGCTCGGACTCGACCCGGCGATCTCCCAGGCCAACTTCTGCTGGTTCTCGCTCGGCGACTCCCGCGACGAGGCCGAGGTGATGCGCGGCCTGGAAGAACGCGGCGTGCTCGTGCGCGCCGGCGGCGCGCTCGGCCGCCAGGGTTCGCTGCGCGTCACATACGGAACCCCCGAGGAAAACAAACGCTTTCTAGAGGCACTTGCCGAGGTGCTTTAGTTGCACTGGCGAAACTGTGCTGGCTGACCGGCGACAGGAACCTTCCTGCGGCCCCACTGTGCACGACAGTCTCCCAAAAACGGCTCTCAAACCTGCTACAACTCTGCTCAGATGGTCACTTCCGCGCCCGCATCTTCGCTTCATCCTCGCGCGTATTCGTGGTCGTCCTACGCCTGGCGATTTATCTAGGCGCTTCGGCCGTGCCCGCGCGTGAGCGGGCGCCGCAGCCGCACCGGGGTCCAGTCTCTGGACCGAGCGCCTTCCCGGCGTGCACAACGCCATCGCTCACGCCCATAGCACCTAACTAACATTTCCAGGCGCAGTAGTGAAAGGATGAGTCGATGATGATCGTCATGAAGGAGACCGCGACCCCCGAGGAGGTCGAGGCGGTCGTTGCCAAGATCGAGCGAGCCGGTGCGCTCGCACACCCGATCAAGGGTGCGCGCCTGACCGTGATCGGGGCGATCGGAGATGTCGAGCAGGACGTCAACATCGAAAGCCTGGGGTTGGAAGGACAGCCCGGGGTCGACCGGGTGTTGCCGATCCTCAAGCCCTACAAGCTCGCCTCGGCCGAGATCCGTCACGGCGAGCGCACCGTCCTTGACATCTCCGGGCGCAAAATCGGCGGCGAGCACTTCGCTCTGATCGCCGGCCCGTGTACGGTGGAATCGCGTGAGCAGACACTGCAGACCGCACGTGTGGTGCGTGACGCGGGCGTGTCGCTGCTGCGCGGCGGCGCCTACAAGCCGCGTACCTCTCCTTACGCCTTCCAGGGACTGGGGCAGGAGGGACTGAAGCTGCTCGCCGAGGCCAAGGCTGAGACTGGCCTGCCGATCATCACGGAGCTGATGGATCTGCGCGACATCGATGACGTGCTCCAGGTCGCCGACGTGATCCAGATCGGCGCGCGGAACATGGCCAACTTTCCTCTGCTCACCGAGATCGGACGCTCCGGAGCTCCCGCGCTGCTCAAGCGCGGGCTGTCCTCGACGCTGGACGAGCTGCTGATGGCCGCCGAGTACATCCTCAAGGAGGGCAACCCCAACGTCATGCTCTGCGAGCGGGGCATTCGCACGTTCGAGACCGACCACCGCCGTGTCACGCTGGACATCATGGCGGTCCCAATCCTCAAGGAGCTCTCGCACCTGCCGGTGATCGTCGACCCCAGCCACGCCGCCGGGCGGCGCGATCTGGTGTTGCCGCTGTCGCTGGCAGCCGCCGCCGCGGGCGCCGACGGCATCATCGTAGAGGTGCACCCCAATCCGGACGAGGCTGTCTGCGACGGCCCGCAGGCGCTCCTGGCAGACACCTTTGACGAGTTCGCAGCCGCCGTGCAGCGCACCGCCGAGTTCGCTGGCAAGGCGCTCAGCGCCGTCTGATGGATATTCAGCCCGAAGCGGCCCGTGGGTCAAGCGGGACGCAGACGCAGAGAGCGTGGTGTGCTCTGCACACGAGCGACCGAGGACAAAGTCCCGCGCCGTGCCCACGGGTCGCTTGAGGGTCGCGATCCTCGGTGTGGGGCTGATCGGCGGCTCGATTGGCCTGGTGGCACGCAAGCGCGCAGGCGCAGAGGTGTGCGGGTATGACCCCGATGAGCGCGTGCGCGCCCTCGCGCTCGAGCTAGGCGTAATCGACGAGCAGGCAGCGGACATCGCGGGCGCGGTAAGCGGCGCGGATGTCGTGTTCGCGGCGGCACCGGTGGGTGTGCTGGCGGCGACCGTCCGCCAGGCGCTCGGGAGCGCAGGGCCCGCCACCGTGGTCACCGACGTCGGCTCGACCAAGCTGGCCCTCGATGAGGTGCGCCGGGACCGGCGTTTCGTCGGCGGTCATCCTCTGGCCGGGGCTGAGACGGCCGGCGTCGCGGGTGCCAGCGAGAATCTGTTCGATGGCGCCACCTGGTATCTCACACCGACAGAGGACACCGACCCCGCGCTGTTCGAGCGCTTGCAAGATCTGATCGGGCGTTTCGGCGCTCGTCCCCAGGTGGTCGACGCTGGCGCACACGACCAGCTGATGGCGCGTATCTCCCACCTTCCGCACGTGTTTGCCAACGTGCTTGCCGCGCAGGCCACAGGCGCGTTCGAGCGTGAGGGCTCTCCGCCGGCCGCAGGCCCCAGCCTGCGCGACGCAATCAGGGTGGCCGGTGCGAATACCGCGATCTGGACGGACATCTACCTCACGAACCGCGACGCACTGATCGAGGCAATTGAGGAAGCCCAGCGGCGCCTTGATGACGTGCGCGCAAAGCTCCTGCGAGGCGATTCCGCCGCGCTCGCTGATTGGAACGAGCGCGCGCGGGCCGATCGCGAGGAACTGCTCGGATGAACATGCGCTTCGAGCCCTCGAGTGGGCTGCATGGAAAGCTGACCGCGCCGGCGGACAAGTCGATCTCCCACCGCGCGGCGCTGCTCGGGGCGATGGCATCCGAGCCTGTACGGATCGAGAACTACCTGCACGCCGCCGACACCACCTCCACGCTGGAGGCCGTCCGCGCGCTCGGCGCGCTGGTGGAGCTGCGCGAGCACGAGGTCGTCGTGCGCGGCACGGGCCTGCGCGAGGCACGCGAGCCGGACGGCCCGATCGACGTGGGCAACGCGGGTACGCTGATGCGCCTGCTGCCGGGCTGGCTGGCGGCCCAGGAGGGGCGCTCGTTCACGCTCGACGGCGACGACTCGATCCGTCGCCGCCCGGTGGATCGCGTGGCCGAGCCGCTGCGATTGATGGGCGCAGAGCTGAAAGCAAGGAGCGGATGCTTTCCGCCGCTGGAGATCCGCGGCGCGCGGCTGCGCTGCATCTCCCACGAGCTGCCGGTGGCGAGCGCTCAGGTCAAGTCGTGCGTGCTGCTGGCGGCGCTCGCCGCGGACGGCGCCACGACGATCGGCGAGCCGTCACGCAGTCGCGACCACACCGAGCGGATGCTGCTTCGCGCGGGCGTCAACATCCACCGCAACGGTCGCCACGTGACTGTCGTCAACGCCGACGAGCTGGTGCTCGAGCGGGTGCGGGTGCCCGGCGATCTGAGCTCGGCGGCGTTCATGGTGGCCGCGGGGGTGCTCGTGCCGGGCTCGCGGCTGTTGATCGGCGATGTCGGCGTCAACTGGACACGCACCGGCTTCCTGCGGATCCTCCGCAGGATGCAGGGGATCGCGCTCGGCGATCTGGAGGACGAGTCGGGAGAGCTCTCCTCCGAGGAGCCCGTCAGCGACCTCGACGTCGCCCATGGAGCGCTCGAGGGGACCGTCGTCGAGGCCGAGGAGGTGCCATTGGCGATCGACGAGCTCCCGCTGGTCGCCCTGCTCGGCTGCTTTGCCGAGGGCGAGACGGTCGTGCACGGCGCGCAGGAGCTGCGCGTGAAGGAGTCCGATCGCATCGCCGACGTGGTGGATGGCCTACGCGCGCTTGGCGGCGAGATCGAGGCAACCGATGACGGCTTCGCCGTGCGCGGCAGCGGTGGCCTACGGGGTGGCACGCTGCAGGCCCGCGGCGATCACCGCTTGGCGATGCTGGGCGCCGTGGCGGGCCTCGCCTCGCGTGAGGGCGTCGAGGTGGTCGGGATGGAGGCCGCGGCCGTCTCTTACCCATCCTTCGTCGAGGACCTGACGCACCTGTGCTCGTAGCGATCGATGGCCCGGCAGGTTCCGGCAAGTCCACGGTCGCCCGTGCGCTGGCCGACCGGCTTGGCTACACCTACCTGAACAGCGGCGCGATGTACCGCTGCGTGGCGCTGCTGTCGCTTGCCTCGCACGCTTCAGAGCCGGCGGCGCTGGCCCGAGCGGCTCGCATCGAGCTGGGCGAACGCGTGCTGCTCGACGGGCGCGACGTGAGCGAGGAGATTCGCTCGCCAGAGGTCTCCGAGGAGGCCTCGCACGTGGCCGCCGACCCGGGGGTGCGGGAGGCGCTCGTGGCAAAGCAGCGCGAGCTGATCGCCAGCGGGGACTGGGTGGCGGAGGGCCGTGACATCGGCACTGTGGTCGCGCCGAACGCTGAGCTGAAGGTGTTCCTCACCGCCTCGCCTTCCGAGCGCGCACGCCGCCGCGCTGCCGAGCTGGGCGCCGATCCTCACACGGTGCTCGCCGAGCAGGCGCTGCGCGACGAGCGCGACTCAACGCGCGAGCACTCACCGCTCGCGGCGGCCCCGGGAGCGGTGGTGCTCGACACGAGCGGACTGTCGGTCGAGGAAGTGGTGGAGCGGATCGCGAGGCTTGCCGCAGCGGCCTCGTCCTCGGTGTGAGCAGGCTCGTCTCGTTTGATTGATCTGGCCTGGGGGCTCGCCCCGGTCATACTGGCTCAATGCTGAAGGTCGCCGTCGTCGGCTATCCGAATGTGGGGAAGTCCTCGCTGATCAACCGCCTCACGGGCACGCGTGAGGCGGTCGTGCACGAGCGTCCCGGTATCACGCGTGACCGCAAGGAGCTGCAGTGCGAGTGGAACGGGCGGCGCTTCATGCTGATCGACACGGGCGGGGTGGACTTCCAAGACGAGGATCCGCTCGCCGGCTCGATCCGCGACCAGGCGCGCGCGGGGCTCGCCGATGCGCAGGTGGCGGTGCTCGTGGTCGATTCCCGCGCCGGGGTCAGACCTGGCGATGAGGAGATGGCGGACCTGTTGCGCCGCTCGGAGTTGCCGCTGATCGTCGCGGCGAACAAGTGCGACGGCGTCGCCGATATCCCGCTGGTCTCGGAGTTCCACCGCCTCGGCCTCGGCACGCCGATCCCCGTCTCCGCGGCTCAGGGTCTTGGCACGGGCGATCTGCTCGACCGGGTCGTCGAGCTGCTGCCCGAGAGCGACGACGAGCCCGACGGGGACACTGTGCGCCTGGCGATCATCGGCCGGCCGAACGTCGGCAAGTCCTCGCTCGTAAATCGCTTTCTCGGCGAAGAGCGAGTGATCGTCTCCGAGGTCGCAGGCACCACGCGCGATGCAATAGACATGCCGCTGATGGTGGGCGAGCGCAAACTGACTCTCGTCGACACCGCCGGGATGCGCCGCCAGTCTAAGGTGGCCGACTCGGTCGAGTACTACACCGCGCTGCGCTCCCAGCGTGCTGCCGAGCGCGCGGATGTGGCGCTGGTCGTGTGTGACGCCCGCGACGGCGTCACCGCCCAGGATCTACGGGTAGCGGAGCTCGCGATGAAGGCGGGATGTGCGACAGCGATCGTGCTGAACAAGTGGGACGTACACGACGGCTCAGAGGATGACCTCGATCACGAGCGCGCGCGCGTGGCCCAAAAGCTGCGCCTGCGACCGCGCGTCTTGACCGCGAGCGCGCTGACCGGCCGCCACGTCGCGCGCCTGCTGACAGAGGCGCTGGCGCTCGGCGACCGCATGGCCGGGCGTATCCCCACCGCCGAGCTGAACCGGTTCCTCGCCGAGACCGTCCAGGCTCGCCAGCCACCCGTGGGGACACGCCGTGGCGGGCGGGCGGGCATTAATCATCGCCTGAAGCTGATCTACATGGCCCAGATCGGCGAGCGCCCGCCGCGCTTTGCGATCCAGGTCAACTCGCGGGCGCGAGTGACCCGCGACTATGCCTACTTCCTGGAGAACCGCCTGCGTGCTCGCTACGGGATGGACGGTGTGCCGCTCGTGATCGACTTCGTCGAGCGTGGCCAGCGTGGACGAGAAGTACCGGCCCGCCCGCCCCGCGTAGACTTCCCGGACTTTGACGCCGACCACTTGGAGCAGACCGCGAACCCATGAGCCAGCTTGCAGACAACGAGTACCTGTTCACCTCTGAGTCGGTCACGGAGGGGCATCCCGACAAGGTCGCCGACCAGATCTCTGACGGAGTGCTAGACGCCGTGCTGAGAGACGATCCCTATGGCCGGGTGGCCTGCGAGACGCTCGTCAACACGGGCCTGGTGGTCGTCTCCGGGGAGATTTCGACCGACACCTACGTGGATATCCAGGAGGTCGCGCGCGAGACAATCCGCAAGATCGGCTACACCGACGCCGACCTCGGCTTCTCGGCGGACTCGTGCGCGGTGCTCAACGCGATCGACAAACAGTCACCTGACATCGCCCAAGGCGTCGATAAGGCCTACGAGGCCCGCACCGACGCCAGCGACGAGGACGAGCTCGACGTCGCCGGGGCCGGGGACCAGGGAATGATGTTCGGATACGCCACCAACGAGACCGATTCGCTGATGCCGCTGCCGATCTCGCTCGCCCATCGCCTCGCCGAGCGCCTCGCGGCGGTGCGCAAGGCCGGCACCCTCAGCTACCTGCGCCCCGACGGCAAGACCCAGGTCAGCGTTCGCTATCAGGATGGCAAGCCCGTCGAGATCGAAAAGCTCCTGATCTCCACCCAGCACGGCGAGGGGGCCGAATCGCTGATCCCGGACGACCTCTGGGAGCACGTGGTCGAGCCGATTCTGCCGAAGGAGCTCTACGACGCCGGGAAGCTGCGCAAGAATTTCCTTGTCAACCCGACCGGCCGCTTCGTGATCGGTGGCCCGGTTGGCGACGCGGGACTGACCGGCCGCAAGATCATCGTCGACACCTATGGAGGCATGGCCCGTCACGGCGGTGGTGCTTTCTCGGGCAAGGACCCCTCGAAGGTGGATCGCTCAGCTGCCTATGCTGCGCGATGGGTGGCCAAGAACATCGTCACTGCGGGTCTCGCCGAACGCGCTGAAGTGCAGGTTGCCTACGCGATCGGCGTCGCTCACCCGGTATCGGTGATGGTCGAGACCTTCGGCACCGAGAAGATTGGCCGTGGCCAGATTGCTGGCCTCGTGGACGAGCACTTCGACCTGCGCCCTGGCGCCTTCCGCGAGGAGCTCAAACTGCACCGGCCGATCTATCAGAAGACCGCCGCCTACGGGCACTTCGGCCGCGATGACCACGACTTCACGTGGGAGCGGACCGACAAGGCCCCTGCGCTGCGTTCTGCCGCAGGCCTCTGACCGGCGCCGCATCTAAGGTGGCGGCGTGTCCGCTATCGCCCAGGTCGAGCCGATGACAACGGCCCGCGCGATGCGCGGGCCGTTTGATTACCGGCTGCCCTCCGAGCTGTGCGGCGGGGCGGTGGAGGTCGGCTCGATGCTGGTGGTGCCCTTCGGCCGGCGCGAGGTGCTGGGGGTGGTCGTCGGGCTGGCCGAACGCAGCGAGGTCGCCGAGGAGAAGCTGCTCACTCCGATACGCGTGTTGGATGGGGACCCACCCGCCCCACCCACCCTGCCGGGCGACCTGGTGGCGCTGGCCGAGTGGATCGCGGCGGAGTACTGCTCGACGATCTCACGCGCGCTCGGCCTCGTGTTGCCGCCCGGTGCAACGCGACGCTTGAGCGGGCGCAAGCGCCGTGCCGTCACCCGGTGCGTACACCTCCCCGTCGGCGCGCGCAGTCCTGAGCCCCCGGAGTTGACTGATGAGCAGCGCGATGTGCTCGAGCCAATCACGGCGGCGCTCATGGCGCGCACGGCCGCGCGGCGGCTGCTGCACGGGGTCACGGGATCTGGCAAGACAGAGATCTACCTGCGCGCCGCTGCGACCGCGCTAGGGCAGGGACGCGGCGCGATCGTGCTCGTCCCGGAGATCGCGCTGACTCCACAGATCGTGGGGCGCTTCTCAGAACGCTTCGGTGACACCGTCGCAGTGCTTCACTCACGGCTGCGAGGAGCCGAGCGCTACGAGGAGTGGCGGCGCCTGCGCACAGGGGAGGCACGGGTGTGCGTCGGCCCCCGCTCGGCTGTGTTCGCACCGATCGAAGACCTCGGTTTGATCGTCGTCGACGAGGAGCACGACGCCTCCTACAAGCATGAGGGCGACCCGCGCTACGACGCCCGCGATATCGCGGTGCAGCGTGCCGCGCGCTGTGGGGCGCTCTTGATCCTGGGCAGCGCCACCCCGAGGCCAGAGAGCGTGCTTGCGGCGCCCCGCCCGCTGCGCCTGCCCAGCCGTGTCGACGGCCGCCCGCTGCCGGAGGTGCAGATACTCGACATGCGCGGAGAGGTGAACGGGCTGCACCCATTGACCGCCAGCGCGCTCGCCGGGGTGCGCAGCACGGGTGGAAAGGCGATGGTGCTGCTCAACCGCCGTGGCTGGTCAAACTTCCTGTCGTGCCGTTCCTGTGGGCGGGTGTGGAGTTGCCCCGACTGCGACGTGGCGCTCGTGCTGCACCGCAGCGAGGGCCACATTGCGTGTCACCACTGTGGGCACCGTGAAGGCGTACCGGCAAGTTGTGCTGATTGCTCCTCTACAGCGGTGGCGCGCCACGGCGCGGGCACAGAGCGCGTGCAGCACGACCTCGCGGCCGCGCTGGATGACGGGAGCTTCCCCGTGTTTCGCTTGGACGCGGACGTTGCGGACGGGAAGGAGGGTGGCGTGGGAGCGCTGCTGCGCCGCTTCGAGGCAGCGCCGTCAGGGGTCTTGATCGGCACCCAGATGGTCGCCAAGGGTCACGACTTCCGAGACGTGACGCTCGGGGTCGTGCTCGACGCCGACGCCACCCTGCGCTTTCCGGACTTCCGCGCGGAGGAGCGCACGTTTGCGCTGATCGCCCAGCTCGCGGGTCGCGTCGGGCGGGGTAGTGAGGGCCGCGTACTCGTGCAGAGCCTCGCTCCGCAGGCGCGCGCAATCGTGCATGCCTCCCGCCACGACTCAGACGGTTTCCTGGCGGGCGAGCTGGAACGGCGTGAGGCGCTCCGCTATCCGCCTTTCTCGCACCTGATCAGGATCGTGTGTGCCGCAGTGGAGCCCGGCCCAGCGCGAGCGGCGGCGCAGGTGCTGCGCGAGCACCTAAACGACAGCTTCGGCGAGAACGGCCCAAGCATTCTCGGTCCCGCAGCGCTGTTTCGCCTGCGAGGCCGGGAGCGTCAGGTGCTGGTGATGAAGGCGGCCGAGCGCCGTGGAGCCGTACAGGCGGTGGGGGAGGCCGTCCGGGACGTAGCGGCCGCGCGCGAGCACGCCAATGTGAGCTTTAGCGTGGATGTCGACCCACAATAAACTTAGTCGTCATGGCCGAGACAGAGGAGCTGGAGGAGCTTGTCGAGTCCGAGCAGGATGTGGATGAGCCTCCCAAGGAGCTGGACCCGGAGACGCGCGCGCGGCGCGATGCGGCGCTGAGCCACGTGCGCAAGCTTGGCGATCCCGTCCTGCGCTCCACCGCGCTATCGGTGGAGCGCTTCGACGATGTGCTCAAGCAGGAGATCGAGCGGATGGGTCGGCTGATGGAAGACGCGCTCGGAATCGGGCTGGCAGCCACCCAGATCGGCGTGCTGCACCGCGTGCTCGTCTACAAAGCCGACCCCGAAGATCCGCTGACGGTGCTCGTCAACCCGGTCTTGGAGTGGTCGAGCGATGAGCTGGAAATCGCGAGCGAGGGTTGCCTGAGTATTCCCTTCGTGCACGTCGAGGTGGAGCGAGCAGCCGAAGTGCGGGTACGCGCCCGTGATGCGAGAGGCGAGGAGCTCGAGGTGCAGGCGAGCGGGCTGGCGGCGAGGGTAATCCAGCATGAGATCGACCATCTCGACGGCGTTCTGATACTCGACCGCATTTCGCGGGAGGAGCGCAAGGAGGCGATGCGCGCGATGCGCGAGGCGCAGCGAGAGATCAACGGCGAACCCGCGGCCGGCAAGGTTGTTGCGGACGAGAATCCCGCCTAACGGCGGCTCGCGACGAGTCTCGATCTTGCGCACTGTCTTCCTCGGCACATCAGAGTTCGCTGCCGCTGTGCTCGAGCGGTTGGTTGCGAGCGATCACCGTCCGGTGCTGGTGTTGAGCCGCCCCGACCGCCCTCGGGGCCGTGGTCGCCGGGTGGCTGCCCCCCCGGTCGCCGAGCGGGCGCGCGCGCTTTCAGTCGGGTTGGAGCAGCCCGAGAGCGTGAATGAGCCGCAGGCCAGGGAGCGGATCGCGCAGGCCCGTCCAGAGGCGGTAGTGGTGTGCGCCTTTGGGGCGCTGATCAAGGAGCCGCTGCTGTCTGAATACGAGCTGCTGAACGTGCACCCCTCACTACTGCCGCGCTGGCGAGGGGCGGCGCCGGTTGAGCGCGCGATCATGGCCGGCGACGAGCACACCGGCGTGTCGATCATGCGCCTCACTGCGGGTCTCGACAGCGGGCCTGTGTGCCTCACCAGCGCTGAGCCGATAGACCCGCAGGACACATACGGATCGCTCGCGACGCGCCTGCAGGAGCTCGGCGGTGAGCTGCTCGTACGAACGCTGGACCTCTTCGCGGAGGGCGAGGCGCCGGCATTTGCCGAGCAGGACGAGGCTGGCATTACATACGCCGAGAAGATCGGCCCCGAGGACCGTCTGCTCGATCCGGGTAGACCGGCGAGCGAACTGGAGCGCATTGTGCGTGCTCTGCATCCACACATCGGCGCACGGGTCGCGCTTGCGGACGGGACGCTGCTGGGCGTGCACCGCGCGCGTGACGCGGCAGAGAGGACGCCTGTGGGAACGCTGAGCACCGTCGCGGGACGGTTGCTGTACGGCGCGTGCGATCGGGCGCTCGAGCTGCTGGAGGTGCAACCGTCGGGCGGTCGTCCAATGGATGCGGCTGCCTACCTGCGTGGACATGCCTGCTAAGGCACGAGTCTGCGCCTACGCTGTACTGCGCAGGGTCTTCGAGGACGGCGCCTACGCCGACCGCGCGCTACAGGGGGAGGCGAAGGAGCTCGACACACGCGACCGGGCACTGGCGATGCGCCTCCTCTATGGGGCAGTGCAACGCAAGGGCACGCTCGACTATTTGATTGAGCGCCTCGCCGAGCGCCCACCGGACCAGTTGGACGCGCGGCTGCTGGCGGCGCTACGGCTGGGACTGTATGAGCTGCTGTATCTGAGCGGCGCGCCCGACCATGCTGTTGTGGCGGATGCAGTGGAGCTGGCGAAGGGAGGTGCTCGCGGCGGTCATGGCCTGGTCAACGCTGTGCTGCGCAGGGGCACACGCGAGGGCGCTGCACTGCTGGAGAGGCTGAGCGATGAGACGCCATCGCAGGCGGCGGTGAAGCACTCCCATCCGGAGTGGATAGCGCGATTGTGGTGGGAGCAGCTGGGAGCCAGCGACGCCCGTGCACTGATGGCTTACGACAACGAGCCGGGCGAGGTGGCGCTGCGTGTCAACACGCTGGTCACCGGCACGGCAATGCTGGCGAGTGAATTACCGGTGGCCACACACACCGACCCCGACATTCCCGAAGCGCTGGTGCTGGAGGGCCCATTCGACGCTCACGACTGCGCCGCGTGGCGGGCGGGGGCGTTCCTGGCGCAGTCGCGCGCAGCGATGAAAGTGGCGCGGGCGCTCGATCCGCGTCCGGGTGAGCGGGTGCTCGACCTGTGCGCGGCCCCCGGTGGCAAGAGCACCCATCTGGCAGCGCTGATGGAGGGCGAGGGAAAGGTGGTGGCAGTCGAGCGCAACCCGCGGCGGGCGGGCACGCTGGCGCGGACCGCGCAGCGGCTGCATGCCTCCAACGTTTGCGTTGAGGTCGCTGATGCCGCCGGGGAACGTCCGGAGGGGGCGGTGTTCGACCGGGTCTTGGTCGATCCGCCGTGTTCGGGTCTGGGAACGCTGCAGGCGCGCGCCGACCTGCGCTGGCGGGTGACCCCGGAGCATGCGCAGGAGATGACGGGCCTGCAAGCGGCGATCCTCGCGGCTGGCGCCGCCGCGCTCCGTCCGGATGGCGTGCTGGTCTACTCTACGTGCACCATTTCCTCTACAGAGAATGAGCGCCTGATCGCCGCCTTCCTGGACTCCCACCCCGACTTCAGCCTCGACACGGAGCTCGCGCAGACGCTGCCTCACCGCGACCTGACAGCCGGCTTCTTCATCGCCCGGCTGCGCCGGAGTTGAGTGCAATGGCTAACGAGGGAACCCCTGGCAGCGCGCAGGTCGACCTCGGGCCGAAGTGCCCGAACTGCGGCGAGCCGTGGCTGCGTGCGACCAACCTGCCGGGACGCTATCGCTGCGTCTACTGCCTGCACCGCTTCGAGCTGACATCGGTGTGTCCCAACTGCGGCGAGCATTCGACGATCGTGCGCATGTCCTCGACGGCACTCGTCAAGTGCAACAACTGCGGCGACAGCATGCTCCAGCCGATATGAACACGTATGGCTGCGCTGGATCGGCGTCCTCGGTCGCTCGCGTGCACAGCACGCCACGCTCCCTGCGTCCTTGCCCAGCTTGCCCTACGTGTCCATATGAAGTGAGGTGAAACATGACCGAGATTGCCAAAGACCTGCTGCGGAGCGTGCGTGTGGCGCCTTCGATCCTCTCCGCCGACTTCGCGCGGCTGCGCGAGCAGGTAGGAGAGGTGCTCGATGCCGGAGCGCGGATCATCCATGTGGACGTGATGGACGGGCATTTCGTGCCGCCGATCACGCTGGGGCCGGTCGTCGTCGAGGGCATCGCCTCGCAGGCGCACGAGGCGGGGGCGATGCTCGACGTGCACCTGATGATCGAGCGGCCCGAGCGGCAGATCGCCGACTTCGTGAAGGCGGGTGCGGACTCGGTGACGTTCCACGCGGAGGCCACGCCGCACCTCGCCTACGCGGCGGACATCGCGCACGGGAACGGCGCCTGCGTGGGCGTGGCGATCAACCCCGGCACGCCGGTCGGTGCGCTGGCGGAGGTGGCGGGCGAGATCGAGCTGGCGTTGTGCATGACGGTCAACCCCGGGTGGGGCGGACAGGCTTTCATCGAGCACTCGCTCGACAAGCTGCCGCGCGTGCGGGCGATCGTCGGCGAGCACGTCGCGGTGGAGGTCGACGGCGGGATCGCGCCTGATACCGCGCCGGCGTGCCGCTCGGCCGGCGCGAACGTGTTCGTAGCCGGCTCGGCGATCTTCGGCGCGGAGGATCCGGGAGAGGCTTATAGGGCGATCGCCGAGGCCGTCCAGGCGAGCTGACGCTAGGGCGCCGCGCTCGCCTGCAGCTGGCGTGTGCCCTGTCGATACAGGGCGGTGAGCGCGAGCGCCAGCACCGCGGTCGCGCCCGCGTAGCCGACCTCCGCACGCAGCAGCTGTTCGGAGATCGCCGGCAGCAGCATCCAGGCGACGAACAGCACCGCGGCCAACAGCCAACAGCCAGCGGCGGCGCGCGCCCGGTCGCGCGCGAGGGCGGCCTGGTTGAGCGCTCCGGAGCAGAGGTGCAGGCCCATGCCGATGCCGATCAGCGCAAGGCCGGTGCCTTTGTAGGTGTAGTTCTGGCCGAAGAACACGTGACGCAGTGCGAACGGGCCGACGACGAGCAGGGCGAGCGTCACCACGGCTGCGAACGCGAGGATCGCCAACACGGTCGTGCGGATGGCGCGCGCGAACGCCTCGTGTCCGGCCGTGGCCTCCAGCCCGGTGAGATGCGGCAGCAGTGATGTCTGAATCGCCTGAAATAGCTGCAGCGGGGCGCGGGCGATCAGCAGCACGTTGAAGACGATCCCCGCGAGCACGCGGTTTGCAGAGGTCGCGTCGACGGTCAGCACCGCCGCGTTCAGCAGCGTCTGCTCGGAGAGCATGATCCCCGACACCCACATGGCGAAGCCGCCGCCGCGGCGCAGCGACATGTCGCCATGGGCGGCCGTCTCCTGCACGCCCTCGGTCCCTGGACCCGCCAGCGCCGCGTCGGTCTCGTCGACGGTGATCGCAGCGGCAAGCGCCTCCTTGTGGCCGCCGCCGGACTCCTCGGCTCCACGGGCGCGCTCAGCGCGCGTTCGCGCGAACGCGGCCGGCACGACGACCAGCGATACGAACGGCGCGGCGGCGATGCCGAGCGCTACGGCCGTCTGTCCGCTGGCGATGCCGATCGCCACGGCGATCGCGAAGCTGATGCGCGAGACCGACTCCATCAACACGAGTCCGCCGAACAGGCCGAAGCGCTGATGTCCCGCAAGCCAGCCGCGCGCGAAGTAGCTGGCGGCGTAGGCGAGCGTGCCGATGACGAGCACGTCGTAAAGGGCCTGCTGATGTTCGAAGACGTTGTCGAGGAGCTCGTCGTGCAGCGCCAGCGCCGTCGCCAGGAAGATCAGGGCGAACGTCGCCTGGATCAGCATCGGCACGCGCAAGGTGTGCTGCTCTTGGCCACGTGCGCGGCGTTCGGCGATCGTGCGCGAGAGCAGCTGTTCGATCGGCCTGTAGATCACGGAGATGATCACGAACATCACCGACCACAACAGGTCGATCCGCTTCGCGGGCTGTTCGCCCAACACGTGGCTCGCGATCGAGAAGTACGCGAACGTGAAAAGCCCGGTGGAGGCGATGCCGATCGACAAGATCCGCGCGCCGCTTCCATAAGAGCGCTCCTTGTGCCCGGACGGCCGCTCCGCCACGGGCGCGCTAGAGCCGGACAAGCATCATCGTCCAGGGGAACGGCGAGCGCGCCTCGGCGACCTCGCCGTAGCGCGCGAGCAGCTTTCCGAACGAGCGCTTGGACCAGTGGTTGATGTGCCCGGGGGTGTTGCCGAGCTGGGGCAGGTAGGCGCCGCGGGCCATGTTGAGCATCCGCCACAGGGGCTCGCGCGGCACCGAGACGAGCAGGTGGCGCTCGGCGCAGCGCGCCATCTCGGCGAGCGTGTGCTCGGGGTCGGGGACGTGCTCGAGCACCTCGATCGCTGTGGCCAGGTCGAACTCGTTCTCGGCGAACGGCAGGTTCTCGGCGCGCATCACGTGGTACTCGAGGTTGGGCGCCTGCCGCTCCGACCAGCCGGCCTGGATTGACTGCTCCTCCAGGTCGATCCCGACGACGCGCCGCTCTCCCAGGCGCTGCGCCCACTGGTGCACGAGCACTCCCTCACCGCAGCCAACGTCGAGCAGCGAGTGAGGCTCGGCGCTCGTGAGAAGCTCATCGAGCGCACGCTCGAAGCCGGTCATCAGGCGGCGCACGAGGAGGTTGGTCGAGCCGTACTTATCGTAGGTGTTGCCGGTGACTATCCCCTCGTGGGAAACGGTGACGCCGCCGCTCACAGGCGCACCGCCTCGCGCGGGCCGGGTTGGGCGGGGTCCGGTCTAGCTCCGGGTTCGTAGTGCGATGGCGCCACGTGCAGCTCAAGCTCAATCCGCCGCACGCGCTCGAAGGTCTTCTGCGTCATCACGCGCTGGGCGGCGAGCAGGTCGCCGATCACGCCCAGCGCCCACAGCACGACCGCGGCGATGAACAGCACGGCGCCGAGGATCAGCGACTGCACGTGGCCCTTGCCGCTGCCGTCGGCGTAGGCGACGATGAAACGGATCCAGACAGCGAGCGATACCACCCCGATCAGCGCCGCCAGGCTCCAGAACACGCGCAGCGGCTCGTACTGTGCGTAGATGCGGAAGATCGAGATCGCGTTGCGCCGCACGTAGGCGCCCATCGAGGGAAACAGGCGCGACTCGCGCGTCTTCGGGTTGGTGCGGACGGGGACGTGATCGATCGCGACGAGCAGCTTGCCCGCCTGGATGATCGTCTCCAGGGTGTAAGTGAACCGTGAGACGACCATGATCTGGATTGCGGCCTCGCGGTTGTAGGCGCGAAAGCCGGAGGTTGTATCGGGCACCGAGGTCGAAGACGCCTGGCGCACCACCCACGACCCAAGCCGTTGCAGCGCCTTCTTCAGTGGCGAGAAATGCTCGACGTTTGTCACCTCGCGATCGCCGACCACCATGTCGGCTCGTCCCTCGAGGATCGGGCGCACGAGCCGCGCGACATCAGGACCGTAGTATTGGTTATCGGCGTCGGTGTTGACGATCACATCGGCGCCGAGCTTCAGGGCCGTGTCAATGCCGGCCTGAAAGCCGGTGGCCAGGCCCTTGTTATTTGTCAGGCGCACGAGATGCTCGACACCCAGCGCGCGGGCGACCGCGATCGTCTCGTCAGTCGAGCCGTCGTCGATCACCAGTCGCTCGACGACATCAAAGCCCTCGACCTGGCTTGGTAGCTCCGCGAGCGTTCGCGGGAGCTGGCCGGCCTCGTTGAAGCATGGGATCTGGATGATGAGCTTGATGGGTGGAGGATAGGCTCTGCGCGCAATGGGAGGCGCGACGCTCACCCGGCTGCAACTGAGCTCGCTGCTGCCGGCTCGGCTGCGTGACGCCCGGGCTGCGACATGGGCGAAGCTCGCCTTCGCCGTGATGTGCGCCGGCGCGCTGATCGGCTACTTCGTCTACCCGACCTATCCGACGTACGACTCCTTCTACGCACTGTTGTGGGGTCGCGACCTGCTGCACTTCCACCTGCCCGACTTCCACGTCTATCGTGGCCCGACTGAGCATCCGCTGGCGATCGCCTTCGGCATGTTCTGCTCGATCTTGGGCCAGGGCGGGGCGCGCCTGATGGTGCTGGGCTCGATCGGCTCCTACGTCGCGCTGGTCGCTGGCATGTACCGTCTCGGACGGCTGTGCTTTAGTCCAGTCGTAGGCCTTGTCGCGGGGCTGCTGGTACTGAGCCGCTTTTTCCTCGAGAACCTCGCTGCACAGGGTTACCTGGACATCACTTATGTAGCGCTGATCGTCTGGGCGGTCGTCCTGGAGGTCGAAAAGCCACGCCGCGGCACACCGGTTCTTCTCATGCTTGCTGCGGCCGGCCTGCTGCGCCCCGACGCCTGGCTGCTGGCAGGCGTTTACTGGTTGTGGTGCGCCTGGCCACCGATCGGAGACCGGCGCAATCTCCGATCGGCAAGCGCCGGCCGCGGATCGCTCGCAAGGAGCCTCAGATACCTCGCGCTGGCGGCGATCGGGCCGGTCGTGTGGGTGCTCGTCGATCTGATCGTGACGGGCAAGCCGTTCTACTCGCTGAACTCGACTGCTGGGTTGGCGCAGGAACTCGGGCGCACGCAGGGGCTCTCCAGCGTGCTCAGCTCAGTGTGGACATTCGCCGTACGGATCGACAAGCTGCCCGTGCTGCTCGGCGCGCTGGCGGGCATCCCGCTCGCGATCTGGCTCACCCCACGGCGCGTGCGTACGCCGCTGGCCGCGCTCTTGCTGCTGCTCGGCGTGTTCGTGCTGGAGGGTGTGGGCGGGGCATCGGTGATCGATCGTTACCTGATGGCCGCGGCGGTCATGCTGCTGCTGTTCTGCGCGGTCGCTATAGGCGGCTGGGCGATGCTCGAGCCGGGCACGATCATGCGCCGCATCTGGATGGCCGGCGCGGCCGCCCTGTTCGCCTATGGCGCGGCCTCGGCGGCCACGACGCTGAGCCTGTCCAGCCTGCGCACCACGCTCGCATACCACGAGGACTTCCACAAGGGGCTCGCGGTCGCGCTGAGCGCAGGAGCGGTGAAGGCCGAACTTCGGCGCTGTCGATTGCTGTCGCTTCCCAACAACAAGCTGATTCCGGATGCCCGCTGGATCCTCGACAGCGTCGGTCAGCACGACATCGTCGCGCGCAGCCAGGCGCGCGCAGATGTCACCAAGCACTCGCACACGCTTGAGAACCGCATCCGCAAAGGGAGCGTCGCGGTCTATCCACTCGGCAGCGCGGTGTTCTTCGAGGCGATCGTCGATGTGGGCGACGATCCGCGGGACCAGGTTCCGCTTGCGGGCTTCAAGCGCATCTACGTGAGCCGCTACTACGCGATCTATGGCAACTGCTGAGATTCCCCGCCGGTGGGCGTGGCTGGGGCTGGCGGCCGTGCTCGTGGGTGGTCTGGGGCTGCGTCTGTGGGGCATAGGTGAGGGGCTGCCGTACGCATACAACGCCGACGAGGCCGACCATTTCGTGCCCCACGCGGTGAAAATGTTCGAACAGCACAGCTTGAATCCGCACTACTTCGCCAACCCGCCGGCGTTTACGTACGTGCTGCACTACCTGTTCGCGCTGTGGTATGGAGGCTCAGCCGGCGTGCGCCACGCCTTCGATGCGCACCCCGGGGACGTGTACACGCTTGCGCGCGTCGCGGCCGCCGTGCTCGGCACGGCGGCACTGTGGCTGTTGTATGCCACGGGCGCGCGCCTGTTTGGGCGCGGTGTGGGCCTACTCGCGGCGGCGATCGAGGCGGTCGCATTTTTGCCGGTGTTCTACGCCCACCTTGCGCTGAACGATGTGCCGGCGCTCGCGCCGCTGACGCTCTCGCTGCTGGGAAGCGCTGGTGTGTTGCGCAAAGGCCGGGGGCGGGACTACCTGCTGGCGGGCGCCGGTCTGGGGTTGGCCTGTGCGACTAAGTACACAACCGGGATCGTGCTGGTTCCGTTCGCGGCAGCGCTCGCCGCGCGCTACCTGCAGGCTCAGCCGGAAGCCGGCCGCAGCGCGCTGCGCGGCATCGCGCTCGCGGGTGGCGCAGCGCTCGCCGCGTTTCTGATCGCGAACCCCTATGCGCTGCTCGACTTCAAAAGCTTCCATTCGGGACTGGTGCATCAGTCGACGCTCTCTGCCGAAGCCCAAGGCAAGCTGGGCGCGCCCAAAGACGGTGGCTTTGCCTACTACTTGTGGTCGCTCACGTGGGGGCTCGGCTGGGTGCCCGCGCTGGCTGCGCTGGGGGGCGCGCTGAGCGTGTGGCGCCGGGAGCGGGCACTCGGCTGGCTGCTCGTGCCGGCGCCGCTGCTGTATCTCGCATTCATGGGATTGCAGGGCCGCTACTTCGGGCGCTGGCTGTTGCCGATCTTCCCGATCGTCTGTCTGCTCGCTGCCTACTTCGCGGTGTCGCTGATCGCTCGTGCAGCTGCCGCGCTCGCCGCGCGCAGGGCCACTGCGAGCAGACGCGTGCCAATCGCGTTCGCGACGCTGCTCGTGGCGGTGCTGCTCGCTCAGGGGCTCTCCTACAGCGTGCATTCGGGAAAGGTGCTCGCACGCGCCGATACGCGCAACCTGACCCGGGCGTGGATGGTGGCTCACATTCCGGCCGGTACACCGATCGTGGTCGAGCCGGTCGCGCCCGACGCGTGGGGCAAACGATGGAGGAAGTACCCCTCGACGCTGTCGAGGATCTCTGCCAGCGGTGGGCTCGAACCGAGCGTTACGGGTGAAGTCGGGATCGAGGACTACGAGCGCACGCTCAGCCCGGCGCTGATCGGCTACTACGAGCGGCATTCCTACTGCTGGGTGGTGAGCGGCTCCACGCAGTCGGGGCGTGCATATGCCGACCCGAAGGCGGTGCCCCATGCAATCGCCTACTACACGGCGCTGGCCGGGCAGGGCGAAGTCGCCTATCGCGTCTCGCCGTACTCGCAAGGACGGGGTGGGCGGGGTTTCGTACCTTTTGACTTCGACTGGAGCTTCGACTACTACCCGCTCGCGTACGACCGTCCCGGACCGGAGATGACCGTCTACCGGCTCCACGGCGGACGGTGCGCGCACTGAGCAGGGTTATCCTGGATGGACACATGACCACCTGCACAGACACCGATAAGGCGCATCTCGCGCGGGCGATCGAACTGGCCGGCAACGGCCTCGGCGCGGTTAAGCCCAATCCAGTGGTGGGTGCTGTGGTTGCTCGCGGCGGCGAGGTGCTGGGCGAGGGCTGGCACGAAAAGTTCGGCGGGGTACATGCGGAGATCAACGCGATCGAGGCGTGTGGCGTGGCGGACCTGAGCGGAGCGACGCTGTATGTATCGCTGGAGCCGTGCTGTCACGAGGGCAAGACACCGCCATGCACCGATGCGATCCTGCAGGCGGGGATCAAGCGGGTGTTCGTCGCCTCCGACGATCCCACCGAGAAGGCATCGGGCCGCGGCCTGGGAATTCTGCGCGACGAGGGCGTGGAGGTGCTGCTCGCCGACAGCGCGCTCGCCGCGCGCGCTCGGCTCCTCAACCAGGCTTTTCGTAAGCACGCCCGTGTTGGGCACCCGTGGGTGCTCTTCAAGTCCGCGATGACACTGGACGGCAAGGTCGCGACTCGCACAGGCGACTCTCAGTGGATCAGCGGCGAGGACAGCCGTGAGCTGGCCCATTGCTGGCGTGCGTCGGTCGACGCGGTGGTCGTGGGCATCGGCACGGCACTGGCGGATGATCCGCGCCTGACGGCGCGGCCGGAGGGGCTGGCGGCGGCGGAGTTGCCCCACCAGCCGCGGCGCGTGGTGTTCGATTCGCTCGCGCGACTGCCGCCCACCTCCCAGCTGGTGGCCGCGGCCGCTGAGATACCGCTTACTGTGGTGGTCTCGCGGGCGGCGCCGCGAGCGGACACCGACGCGCTGGAGGCGGCCGGGGTACAGGTTCTGGTGGCCACCGGCGAGAACGAGCCGGCGCGGGTCCGCTCGGGGCTTGAGCAGTTGGGGGGGCTGGGTGTCACCGCAATGCTGCTGGAGGGCGGGCCACATCTCGCGGGAGCGTTCCTGGACGCGGGCGAGATCGACGAGATCCGCCTGTTCCTGGCGCCGCTGCTGCTGGGCGGAAGCGCGGCTCGCGATCCCTTGGAGGGCAAGGGGGTCGAGCAGATCTCGGAGGCGCTGCGCGCGCTCACCTTCGACTGCGAGCGCGTTGGCGAGGACCTGTTGATCTCCGCGCGGTTGCGTGAGTGGTGAGGAGATGTTCACGGGGCTGATCGCGGACGTGGGCAGCGTGACCGCGCTCGAGCTGGGCGGCGCGGGCGCCACGCTCGAGATCGACACGCGGTTAGCGGGCGAGCTGGGCGAGGGGGACTCGATCGCCGTCAATGGCGTGTGCCTCACCGCGACTGAGATTCGCGACGGCGGCTTTCAGGCGGAGGCGATGATCGAGACGCTCGAGCGTTCCACGCTGGGGGCACTTGGCGCCGGCGCACGAGTAAACCTCGAGCTGCCGCTGCGAGCCACGGATCGCCTCGGCGGGCATGTCGTGCAAGGCCACATCGATGGCACGGGGATGATCAGCGAGCTGCGCGAAGAGGGCTTCGCTCGCGTTCTCGCGATCGGCACCGGCTCGGCGCTGGAGCGCTACCTGGTGGAGAAGGGCTCGGTCGCAGTGGACGGCGTCAGCCTGACGGTCAGCGCCCTGCGCGAGCATGGCTTCGAGGTTTCGCTGATACCGGAGACGCTGAAGCAAACGAACCTGGGAGGGGCAGCCGTCGGTGATCGGGTCAACCTGGAGGTTGATGTGCTGGCCAAGCACGTAGAGCGACTACTGGAGAGAAGAAGATGAGCGAGACCACCACAACGACCCCTTTTGCCACGATCGAGCAGGCGATCGAGGAAATCCGTGAGGGCAAGATGGTCGTCGTCTGCGATGACGAGGACCGCGAGAACGAGGGTGACCTGACGCTCGCGGCGCAGTTCGCCACGCCCGAGGCGATCAACTTCATGGCGAAAGAGGGGCGGGGGCTGATCTGCCTGTCGCTGAGCGCTGAGCGCTGCGACGAGCTCGGGCTGGACCTGATGGCGGCGAAGAACGAATCGTCGTTCGAAACGCCGTTCACCGTCTCGGTTGAGGCGCGCGAGGGCGTCACCACAGGCATCTCGGCGCACGATCGCGCGCATACGATCCAGGTCGCGATCGATCCCGAGAGCGTGCCGCGGGATCTCGTTCAGCCGGGCCACGTCTTTCCGCTGAAGAGTCGCGCCGGTGGGGTGCTCGAGCGGGCGGGGCAGACCGAGGCCGCCGTCGACCTCGCGCGGCTCGCGGGCCTGAATCCAGCCGGCGTGATCTGCGAGGTGATGAACGACGACGGCACGATGGCGCGGGTGCCGGACCTGGTCGGCTACTGCGCTCGTCACGGGCTGCGCATGATCACCGTGGCCGACCTGATCGCCTACCGCCGACGCCACGACAAGCTCGTCGAACGGGTTGTGGCCACACGCTTGCCGACCGCTTTTGGCGAGTTCGAGGCGGTTGGGTATCGCTCGCTCGTCGACGACAAGCACCATGTGGCGCTGGTCAAGGGGGATGTCTCAGGGCAACCGGGCGTGCTTGTGCGAGTGCATTCAGAGTGCCTCACCGGTGATGTGTTTCATTCCCTGCGCTGCGATTGCGGCGAGCAGCTGGAGTCCGCCCTGTCGATGATCGAGCAGGAGGGCCAGGGGGTGCTGTTGTACCTCTCCCAAGAGGGGCGCGGGATCGGACTCTTGAACAAGCTGCGCGCCTACCGCTTGCAGGAGGACGGCCTGGACACGGTCGAAGCCAACGAGCGCCTCGGGCTGCCCGCCGACCTGCGTGACTATGGGATTGGCGCCCAGATTTTGGTGGATCTCGGGCTTTCATCGATCAGGATCCTCACGAACAACCCCAAGAAGATTCGGGGCCTGGAGGGCTATGGGCTGTCGGTGAGCGCCCAGATCCCGATCGAGCACGCCCCGAACGTGCACAACGAGAAGTACATGCGCACGAAGGCGCGGCGCATGGGGCACACCCTGCACCACCAGGGGTTGAACCTCGACGAGGAGCTACTGCACGCCGAGCGAGAGCAGGACCGGGCCGGTCGCAGTGATGACGAGGGCAAGCAGTGAGCGACTCATACGCGATCGTCATCGGGCGCTTCTACGAACAGCTGGCTGAGCGCCTGCTGGCGGGGGCGATAGAGGCGTTCGCGCTGGCAGGTGAGACGGGCGTGGAGGTGTTTGACGTGCCGGGGGCGTTCGAGCTCCCGCTCGCCGCGAGTTACGCCGCGCGGTCCGGGCGCTTCGCGGGCGTGGCGTGCCTGGGTGCGGTGATCAAGGGCGAGACCGACCACTACGACTACGTCTGCGCCGAGACGGCCCGGGGCATTCAGGAGGTCCAGCTGAGCACCGGGGTGCCGTGCGGCTTCGGCGTGCTGACGTGCGAGACGATGGAGCAGGCGCTGGCGCGCACCGGGGGCGGAAAGCGCGATCAGGGCCGCCACGCCGCTGAGGCTGTGCTGCGGATGGTGGCGCTGCGGCGTGAGCTTTCAAGCGGCTAGACTGCGGGCCATATGGCAAAGGTTTGTCACAGTTGCGGAAAGGGTCCGGCCTTCGGCCAGAGTCGCAGCCACTCGATGGTCGCCACCAAGCGGCGCTTTGACCCGAACCTGCAAAAGGTGAGGATCCTCGTGGGCAAGGCGCCCAAGCGCGTTTACGTGTGCACCCGTTGCCTAAAAGCCGGCAAGGTCACGAAGGCTCTCTGAAGAGCGTCGCAACGGCCGTGCGAGCTGGGCTCACCGGTGAGCGCCCGCCCGAGGTGATAGAGGTGTCACCGTGACCGATACCAATCTGGTCCGCTTTCGCGTCGCGGTGGCGGGGGCACTGGCGCACCTGGAGTCGCGTCGCGAGGAGGTCAACGACCTGAACGTGTTTCCGGTCGCCGACGGGGACACCGGCGACAACATGGCGCTCACGCTGCGCGCGGTGCTGGCGGAGCTCGACCACCTGCTGGGGAGTGACGGGGAGCGCACGATCGACGACATCGGGCGTGAGGAGATCGTGCAATCGGTCGCCCGCGCAGCGCTGCTGGGGGCACGCGGTAACTCCGGCGTGATCCTCTCTCAGCTGATTCGCGGCGCGGCCGAGGAGTTGGTCAGCCGGCCGGGCGAGCTGATCGACGCGGCACTGATCGGCGCGGCGCTGGCCAACGCCGCAGATCGGGCCTATGCCTCGGTGCGCGAACCCGCGGAGGGCACGATCCTGACGGTGGCGCGCGAGATGGCCCACCAGATCGTGACCGACCTGGCGCACAGTCCGGAGGATTCGCGCTTGGACCCCGACGCGGAGCCGGAGCTGCAGGATGCTGCGATCGCCGCGACGCTGGAGCGAGCGGTCAAGACAGGGCAAGAGTCAGTCAAGCGCGGTCCGGAGCTGCTAGCGGCGCTGCGCGACGCCGGGGTGGTCGACGCAGGTGGCTATGGGCTGACGATCATCTTCGCCGGTGTCGTGGCGGCGCTGCGCGGTGACGATCCGCCCGAGCTCGATCACCACGCGCCCGCACGCATCAGTCACCCCGAGCATCGCTCGAGCACGTATCGCTTCTGCACCAACTTTGCCGTCACCGGCACCGAACTCAGCTCCGGACGCTTCATCGCGCCGCTGGAGGAGCTCGGCGACTCGGTGCTGGTCGTGGGGGATGCAACGACGCTGAAGGTGCACGTGCACACCGATGAGCCGGAGCGGGCGACAGCGGTCTTCGCTGAGGCGGGCGAGGTCTCCCGTCTGGATGTAGCGGATATGCGCTTGCAGATGAGCGAGCTCGAGGGACGGCTCTCCGACGGTGTTGCTGGCGCCCATCGAGGGGCGGGAGTCGCTAACGGAGGGCAGGTCGCGGGCGGGTCCCTAGCCGATGTCCCGAGGGTGCGCTGCGGAGCGGTGGCGGTGGTCAGCGGCGATGGGCTCAAGGCGATGTTCAGAGAGCTGGGTGTGCACACGATCGACGGCGGCCCGACGCTAAATCCCTCCACCTATGACCTGCTGGCAGGGATCCACGAGGTGCCGGCCGAGGAGGTGGTGGTGCTGCCAAACAGCGCCAACGTGATCATGGCGGCCGAGCACGCGGCCGAGCTATCGGACAAGCAGGTGCTCGTGGCGCCCACCACCAGCCAGCAGGCAGGGCTCGCCGCTGCGGTCGCGCTGTTATCGGATCGCACGGTGGAGGAGAATGCGCGAGCGCTGAATGAGGCGCTTACGCGCCTACGCACGGGGGCGGTCGCGCAAGCGGCTCGCGACGACGCACAGCGACGCTTCGGTCGCGGTGAGGCGGTGGGATTCCTGGCAGGCGAGGTGATCGCTTGGGGTGACCCCGGGGAGACCCTGAAGGCCGTCCTTGAGGCGCTAGCCGATGGCGCGGAGCTGATCAGCGTGCTCTCGGGAGAGGACGCACCGCTCGCGCCTGAGGAGGTCACGGGGCTCCTCGGCGCAGGAGTAGAGCTCGAGCTTCGTCACGGCGGCCAGCCCGCCTACTGGTGGCTGCTGACCGCGGAGTGATGACCGGCGCGCGGTGCATGATGGGCGAGCGAGGTGTCTACAGCGGTGACAGTCACGAGAGCCCCTGAGCAGGACCTAAGTGCAGCCTCCCGGTGCTCTGAGCCGGAAGGGCCGCATGTGTTCGCCTCCACGCGCCATCTGAGCCGCGAGGAGATGCTCGAGGCGCCTGTGCGCTGGCCGAGGCCATCGCGGCTGAAAGACCCGCTGGATGTGCCGGCGGGGAAGCTGGCCGACGGTCTGGAGGCGCTCGGTCTTACGAGCGTCGGTGCACTGCTGGAGCACTTGCCTACGGACAGCCGCGAGGCGCGCAGCGTGGATGCACTGAAGGCAGGTGTGCAGGCGACGGTCGCGGTACAGGTTGCAACGATCAGCGCACGGCCGGTGAGACGGCGGGGGATGAAGCCGCTGGTACAGGCGACGGTGTTCGATGCGACCGGGAGTATGCGCGCGACGTTCTTCAACCAGCCGTGGCTCGTGAAGCGTTACGGTCCCGGGACGCGCCTGTTACTGAATGGCAAGGCCGACGAGCGCGGGGGATTCAGCGTCGCTGACCATGCGCCCGGCGACGGGTTGGGTGCCCACCCAACCCCGGGCGAGACCGGTCCGCCGGGGGAGATCGCCCGCTACCGGGCGACGGAGGGTGTGAGCTCGACGCAGATATTGACGCTCGTCCGGGGTATGAGGGATGCGCTGGCGCACGTACCCGAGGCGCTGCCCGCGGCGATGAGGGTGAGCGAGGGCCTGCCGGACCGCCAGAGCGCGCTGGCGGCGATGCACTTCCCGCATGCGCCAGGGGATCGTGAGGCGGGGCGGGAGCGGCTGGCGTTTGAAGAGCTGCTGCTGGCACAGCTGGTGTTCTTGAAACGGCGCGCCAGAAGGCGGGAGCGCACGAGCGCTTACCGGTGTCGCGAGCCGCCCGGGCTGAGTGAGCGCTGGCTGAGAGACGGCCTGCCGTTCGAGCTCACAGGCGACCAGCGCAGGGCGGTGGAGATGATTCGCAAAGAGCTGGCGACGGCGCGCCCGATGCAGCGGCTGCTGATGGGAGAGGTGGGCAGCGGGAAGACGGTGGTGGCGCTGTACGCGATGTTGCGCGCAATCGAGCATGGGCGGCAGGCCGCGCTGATGGCGCCAACAGAGACGCTCGCGGAGCAGCATTTCGCCACTGTTCAGAGGCTGATCGGCGGCGAGCCGGTACCCAGCGCGCTGCTGACGGGCTCGACCCCATCGCGCCGGCGCGACGACATCTTGGGCAAGCTTGCAAGCGGCGAGCTGCCGCTCCTGGTCGGCACCCACGCGTTGATTGAGCCGGATGTCAGCTTCCGGGCACTGACTGTGGCCGTGGTCGATGAGCAGCATCGTTTCGGTGTGCGCCAGCGGGCGGCGCTGGACGGGAAGGGAGCCCAGGCGGCGGCCGGCGATGGACCGATTGGAGACCGGCCAGCGCCGCACGTGCTGCATATGACCGCCACGCCGATCCCGCGCACGCTCGCCCTGGCAAGATATGGGGATCTGGACGTGAGTTTCTTGCGCGAACTTCCCCGTGGGCGCCAGGCAGTCGACACCCGCATCGTGGCCGGTGAGCAAGCCCGCAAGCATGCCTATCGGGACCTGCGCGAGCAGTTGAGCGCTGGCCGGCAGGCATTTGTGGTGTGTCCGCTGGTCGAGGAGCCTGCAGCAGATCCGTCGGCCGGCGCAGAGACTGGGGAGTCTTCCAGCGAGGCGCGTGCTGCCACTGCAGAGTTCGAGCGCTTGTCGCATGGTGAGCTCAAAGGATTCCGGCTGGTCCTGCTACACGGCCAGATGCGTTCGCGTGAAAAACAGGACGCGATGGCCGCTTTCGCTTGCGGTGACGCTGACGTGCTGGTCACCACAACGGTGATCGAGGTGGGTATCGATGTGCCCAACGCGACGGTGATGCTGGTTGAGAACGCTGAGCGTTTTGGTATCTCCCAGCTGCACCAGCTACGCGGGCGCATCGGACGCGGCGAGCACCGGTCGGTGTGCCTTTTGATGGGATCTCACCCACCCTCGGCTCGCCTGCGTGCTGTGGTCAAGCACGCCGACGGCTTCAAGCTGGCTGAGATCGACCTTGCACTGCGCAGGGAGGGCGACCTGGTGGGGACGCGGCAATCGGGTGCCCGCCCGTTCGAAGTGGCGTGCCTGCCGGATGATGCGGCGCTGCTGGAGCGAGCGCGCGCGCGGGCAGAGGCAATCGTCGCCGAAGATCCGGAGCTCGAGGGGCCCGAGCACGTGCTGTTGGGGCAGGCGCTTGCCCACGCGGCCGGGTGCGAGGTGCTAGAGCCGATCCCGGCGTGAGGGTGATCGCTGGGCGCTGGGGCGGCAGACGGCTGACGGCGCCGAAGGGCACTGCCATCACGCGGCCGACATCTGAGAGGGTGCGGGAGGCAGTCTTCTCGATGCTCGGAGGGGTGGAGGGGGAGGAGGTGCTGGACCTGTTCGCCGGCACGGGCGCGCTGGGGATCGAGGCGCTGTCGAGAGGCGCGAAACGGGCCGTGTTCGTCGAGCGGGATGGGCGCGCGCTGCAGAGGCTGGCGAGCAATCTGGAGGCTCTTGGGCTCCAGGAGGGCGAGGCCGAGGTGCGGCGCGGAGAGGCACTCGGCGCTCTGCGGAGAGCACGAGCGTGCGCGGAGACGTACGATCTAGTACTGATCGACCCCCCGTACAGGCGGGCGAGCGACTTGGGACGCGAGATCTCAGTGGCCCTGGCGCCGCTGCTTGCGCCAAAGGCGCGCGTGGTCGTGGAGAGCGACCGGCGAGCGCCGCTCGAGCTGCCGTGGGAGATCGTGAAGGAGCGGCGCTATGGCGATACATCGATCACAATCCACATCACCAATGACCTGCTTACCTGAGCGATGAGTGCCAGCGAGAAGTCGATCGTGGTGTGTCCGGGCTCGTATGACCCGATCACGAACGGTCATCTGGATGTGATCCGAAGGGCCGCGATGTTGTACGACGAAGTTGTGGTGGCGGTCGTGAACCGCTCGGTGCGCAAGAACGAGGCGCTGTTCGGGATCGATGAGCGGATGGACTTCATCGAGCGCGCGATCGCGGGTCTGGACGGGGTGCGGGCCGAGCCTTTCAGCACGCTCGTCGTCGAGTTTGCGCGGCACGTGGGGGCAAAGGCGATCGTGAAGGGACTGCGCGCGATCTCGGACTTCGAGTACGAGCTGGAGATGAACCAGCTCAACCGCCGGCAGGACCCCGAGATAGAGTCGGTTTACCTGATGGCCAGCCCGCAGTACAGTTTTCTGTCCTCGAGTGGCGTGAAGGAGCTCGCGACGTTCGGGGGAAGGATTGACGATCTCGTCCCCGACGAGGTCGCCAGGAGGTTGCAGGAAGAGCTGAGGCGCTGACGAACTTGGAGACGCAATGGATGTTCTGGTACTGATCGACAAGCTGGATGACTTGGTGCACAACGCCAAGCCTGTTCCCCTGACCGATCAGGTGAGGGTAGACAAGGAGGAGATCTACGACATCCTCGATCAGATGCGGGCGACGATTCCCGAGGAGATCAAGCAGGCGCGCTGGATCGTGAAGGAGCGCCAGGAGATGCTCGCGGAGGCCAAGAAGGAGGCCGAGCGGATCGTCAAGGAAGCGCGCGAGCGCCAAGAGCGGCTGGTGGGCGATGAGGAGGTCACCAAGCAGGCCGAGCGCGCAGCGGAGGACATCGTCGAGGACGCACGAGCGAGAGAGCGCGAGATTAGGCTCGGCGCGGAGGACTACGCGGATGAGATCCTCAACACGCTCGAGGTCAACCTCTCGAAGTTCATCGCCGCCGTGCAGCGCGGGCGCGAGCGGTTGCAGGGCAAGGACGAGCCTGCCGAAGTGAGCTAGCGCGTTTTTTGAGTAGGGTCCGCGCGTATGAACACGCGCGAAGCGAAGTACAAGCTGCAGGTCGCAAAGACGCTGCTCGGCACCGGCATGATCAAGCCGGTGCGCCCGGACAGAGCGGTGCGCTCGGTCGTGGCGCTGCGTCGCTGGGGGCCGACGCCGGCAGCTGCGTATACGGGCTCGGCCGCGCGCTATCCGCAGAGGGCCGCGATCGTCGACGAACGAGGGACGCTGACGTTTGAGGAGGTGCAGAAGCGCACGAACGCGTTAGCACACGGGCTGAAGGCGGAGGGCGTGGGCGAGGGAGACGGGGTGGCGATCATGTGTCGCAACCACCGCGGGTTCATTGAGGCGACCGTGGCGTGCTCGAAGCTGGGGGCGAACGCGCTGTACCTAAACACCGCGTTCGCGGGGCCGCAGATCGCGGATGTTCTCAGGCGCGAGGACCCGAAGGCGCTGATCTACGACGAGGAGTTCGCCGGGCTCGTGAACGAGGGATGCGTGGACCGCAAACGCTTCGTCGCGTGGCGCGACCCCGGCGAGGCCCCATCCGCCCCGTTGATGGACGAGCTGATCGCGTGCGCGGACGACTCAGAACTGCAGCCGCCGGGCGAGAAGGGACGCATTGTGATCCTGACCTCCGGCACGACCGGAACGCCGAAGGGGGCCGCGCGCAAGCAGCCAGACTCGATAGAGCCGCTGGCGGCGCTGTTCTCGAAGATCCCGCTGAAGGCGCGCGAGACGACGATGATCGCCGCGCCGATGTTCCACTCGTGGGGCTTCGGGCATTTCACCCTCGCGGAGCCGCTCTCCTCGACGCTGGTGCTGCGGCGGCGGTTCGACCCCGAGGACACGCTGCGGGCGGTCGCCCACCATCGCGCGAGCGCGCTGGCGGTGGTGCCTGTGATGTTGCAGCGGATCCTCGAGCTGGGTCCGGAGACGATCGCAAAGTACGACCTGAGCTCGCTGAAGGTGATCTCGCTGAGCGGGTCGGCGCTGCCGGGCGAGCTGGCGACGAAGGCGATGGACGCGCTGGGGGACGTGCTCTACAACCTGTACGGATCGACGGAGGTCGCATGGGCGACGATCGCCACGCCCGAGGACCTGCGCGCCGCGCCCGGGACCGCGGGCAGAGCGCCGATGGGGACGGTCGTGAAGCTGCTGGATGCCGAGGGCCACGAGGCGGCACCGGGCGAGGGCGGGCGCATCTTCGTCGCGAACGAGATGGTCTTCGAAGGCTACACCGGGGGCGGCAACAAGGAGATCGTGGGCGGTCTGATGAGCACCGGCGACGTCGGGCACTTCGACGCAGACGGGCGGCTGTTCGTGGACGGGCGCGACGACGAGATGATCGTCTCGGGCGGCGAGAACGTATTCCCACGCGAGGTCGAGGACCTGCTGGCCGACCACGAGCAGATCGAGGAGGCGGCGGTGATCGGGGTGCAGGATGATCAGTTCGGTCAGCGGCTGAAGGCGTTCGTCGTGCCGCGCAATGGCACGGGGCTGAGTGAAGACACGGTGAAGGAATATGTGAAGGACAACTTGGCCCGGTACAAGGTGCCGCGCGAGGTGGTGTTCCTAGAGGAGCTGCCGCGGAACGCGACGGGCAAGGTGCTCAAGCGCGAGCTGCAAGGATCCGGCTGAGGGGGTCGGATTCGCGGAGCCGAACGCTAGCCTGGGAGGGGTGAGCGTGATCGCTGACGAGTTCGATCTTCAGGGGCTGCGGCTGAGCGTCGGCGAGGGGCGGAGGATCGAGCTGAGCGTGCGGATCGATCCACTGGTGCTGGGCGGCGAGCGGTATACGGTGGCGCCTGAGAAGCTGCCGGTGAAGTTGGAGGTGTCGCGGATGACCGGCAGCGGGTACTCGCTGCGATTGCTCTTTGAGGCGACGCTGCAGGGCACGTGCATGCGCTGCTTGAAAGGCGCGGCGCTGAAGGTCGAAGTGCAGGCGCGCGAGGTCGACAGGCCGGGCGGGGGAGAGGAGCTGGAAAGCCCGTATGTGGACGGGGAGAAGCTCGACCTGGCGGGATGGGCCCGCGACGCGTTCGCGCTGGCCACGCCGGTGAAGGTGCTCTGCAAGGAGGACTGTGCGGGGCTGTGCCCGGTGTGCGCAGCGGACCTGAACGATTTGGACCCCGCCGGCCCGGAGCACCACCACGAGCCGGCCGGGGATCCACGGTGGGCAAAGCTGCGGGAGCTGAAGCTCCAATAGTGCTGGTAGGCTGTTCGCCCCGATGGCCGTCCCCAAGAAAAAGCAGTCTCACAGCCGGACCGCGAAGCGCCGTGCGCAGCACAAGATCGGGACGCCCACAGTGAACGCGTGCCCGAAATGCCACAGCCCGCGCAGGCCCCACCGGGTGTGCCCGGTGTGCGGCACATACGCGGGCAAGGAGGTCGTGGTGCAGGGCACACACGACCACAGCGAGCACGACCACGACCACGAGTAATCCGGCCCCGCCTGCGACTCCGGTCATAGCAGTCGATTGCAACGGGGCCGATCTGGGCCCGGCCGAGGTGGCTGCGGGGGCAGCGATCGCCGCCGCGGCCGGGGCGCGGGTGCTGCTGTTCGGTCCCGCCGCCGAGCTCCGGGAGATGCCCAACGGCGTCGAGATCGTCGACGCTCCGATCTCGATCGCCAAGGCCGCAGACCCGGTGGGGGCGGCGCGCAGCAGCCCCGAGGCGTCGATCGTGATGGCCTGCAGGGCAGTCGCGGAGGGGAGAGCTCAGGCGCTGGTGTGCGCGGGCGGCACGGGTGCGGCGCTGGCCGCGGGGCTGTTCAATATCAAGCGCGCGAAGGGCATCTACCGCCCGGCGCTCGCGATTCCCTTGCCGGTTCCCCACAGTCCGGTGACACTGCTGGACGTGGGGGCCAACGCGGAGGCGAGGTGCGAGCACATCGTGCAGTTCGCGTTCATGGGCGCCGCGCTTGCAAGGGTGGTGCTGGGGGTGGAGCGCCCGCGCATCGGGCTCCTGTCAAACGGCGAGGAGCCCGCGCGTGGAAGCGCCCTCGTAGTGGAGTCCCACGCCGAGCTGGCGCGCCGCGCCGGGGAGGGCCTGAGCGCGTTCGAGTTCATTGGCAATGTGGAGGGTGACGACGTGGTAGGCGGTGTGGCTGATGTGATCGTGACCGACGGCTTCACCGGCAATGTGGCGCTGAAGCTGATGGAGGCTGTATCGCAGACCATGCTCGGCGCTGTTCGCGAGGCAGCGATGTCCTCGGCCCGGGCCAAGCTCGGTGGTGCGCTGCTGCGCGGCGCGCTGCGAGGCTTCCGCGAGGAGATCGATCCGGAGGCTAACGGCGGCGCCTACCTGCTGGGGCTGCGCAACCTGGGGGTGGTGCCCCACGGGCGTTTCAGCCGCCAGGGCTTTGCCAACGCGATCCTTCGGGCCGAGCAGGGCGCACGCGAGGACATAGTGGGCCAGACCCAGGTTGCGCTCGAACGGGCCGGGGCGCTCAGGCAGCGGGCGGGTGGGGTTCCCATCCGCAGCGGGCGTTAGCCTGCCGCAGGCACGATGACTACTCGCGAGCAAGTGTTCACCCTGATCCAGGCGCATCTGGCTGACGAGCTTGACGTCGATCGGGGCAACATCGACGGCGAGACCCGCTTCAAGGAGGACTTGGAAGCCGATTCGCTGGATCTGTACACACTCGTACAGGAGCTGGAGGACACATATGGCGTGCAGATGTCTGACGAGCAGGCGGCGAAGATCCTGACCGTGGGGCAAGCCGTCGATTTTGTGTTGAGCCACGCCGAGACCGCCGGCTGATGTGCGATGAGGCTGCTCAAAGCACTGCTCGACGAGCTGCCCGGGGAGCTGAAGCGCCAGGTGTTCACGCATGCGTCCTGGACCGACCGTCGCGAGGACTCCTATGCGCGACTGGCATTTCTCGGCGACAGTGTGCTGGGACTGGCGATCACGACGCATCTGTACCCACGCCTGGAGGCGGAGAGGTTCGGAGCGGGACGGTTGACGAAGATCCGCGCGCAGGCCGTGTCGGGACCGAGCTGCCGGGCTGTCGCCGAGCGACTGGGCGTACCCGCGCAGCTACGCGCGGCGGCGCCGCTCCGAGCCGCGGGCGGGGCGGTCGCGCTGATGGAGACAGAGCGCGTGCTCGCCTCGGTGAGCGAGGCGGTGATCGGCGCGTGCTATCTGAACGCTGGCTACGAGCGCACGGCCGAGGCGGTTGTGGAGGCCTTTCAGCCGGAGATCGAGCAGGCACTGGAGCATCCGCTGGACTTCAAGTCTGCCCTGCAGGAGCTGCTTGCGCGGAGCGGTTCGCTGGTCAGCTACGAGATAACCGCCGAGACGGGACCGCCGCACGAGCGCACCTACGAGGTGATCGCGCAGACCGGCGGCGAGACGCTGGGCGCAGGAAGTGGAAAAAGCAAGAAGCACGCCGAGCAGGAGGCCGCACGCCAGGCGATCGACAAGCTGGAGAGTCAGTGAAGGCGAGTCCAGAGTGCGCCTGAAGTCGCTCACGCTGAAGGGCTTTAAGTCCTTTCCTGACCGCACCCAGCTGGACTTCGGGCCAGGGGTGAGCGTCGTGGTGGGGCCAAACGGGTCGGGCAAGTCGAACGTGACCGACGCGGTTCTGTGGGCAATGGGGGAGCAATCGCCGCTCGCGGTCAGGGGCCAGTCGATGCAGGACGTGATCTTCGGCGGGGGACGGGGGGTACAGGCACGGAGCGCCGCCGAGGTGGAGATCGTGCTGGACAACTCCGACGGCACAATCGAGGTGCCGTTGAGCGAGATCTCGATCGTGCGGCGCTTGGATCGCGCGGGCGAGGGCGGATACCGGTTGAACGGCGCCCGCTGCCGGTTGACAGACGTGATCGAGGTGCTGTCAGACACCGGGTTGGGGAAGGAGACCCACTCGGTCGTCTCGCAGGGGCGTGTGGAGGCGATCGTGACTTCCAAGCCACGCGAGCGAAGACTGCTGATCGAGGAGGCCGCGGGGCTGGGCAAGCATCGCAAGCGCCGCAGGCGCGCGCAGCTGAAGCTAGAGCGCACGCAGCAGAACCTGGACCGTTCGCTGGACGTGGAGCGCGAGGCGCGCACCCGGTTGCGCCCGCTGAAGCGCCAGGCCGAGGCGGCCGAGCTGCATGAACGGTTGAAGCGCCAGATGCTGGAAGCGCGCTGGGAGCTCGTGCGCGACGCGTTGCGTGCGCGCGCGGTGGAGCTGGACGCGGCCGAGGCCGAGGTAAAAGAAGCACGTGCCACCCAAGCTGAGATCGAGGAGCAACTGCAGGCGATGGTGGAGCGACGCGGGCGGGCTGAGCGGGCGCTGGGCGAGCGGGCAGAGCACCACGACACGCTGGCGCGGCGCGTGTATGAGGCCCGCTCGGCGCACGAGCGGCTGGGATTGCGCGGCGAGCAGGTCGGCGCGTGCGCGCAGGCGCTTCACCGGCGGATCGAGCAGGTGAAGCTGGAGCTGAGCGCGCTGAGCGAGGCCGCAGCCGAGACGACGGGCGCGGGCGAGGGAGTTGAGCACGGCGAGGCGAAGGGACGCATCGAGGCGCTACAGGCCGAGCTGGCCGAGATCGAGAGCAGGCACGAGCAGCAGATCGAGCGGGAGATTGAAGACCTCGACCGCGAGCACGAGCAGGCGAGAGCACTTCTCGCAGAGCTGGAGCGGGAGCTGCAGAGCGCCCGCGAGGCTCGCCAGCGTGCCGAGGAGCGCGCCCAGGCGGCACGCGATGGGCGGATCTGGTCGGTGACCTGGACAGAGGTGCGACAGGTGATCGTGGCGGGCGTTGAGCGCGTGCTGGCGCTCCGCGAGGGACGGGAGCGGGAGATCGCGGCCGGCGAGGTGGTGGAGCAGGCCGAGCGCGTGGCCAAGGGCGCGATCGAGCACGCCTTGGGGGAGGTGAGCGCAGTCGAGGACGCGCGCGCAGAGGCTGAGGACGCCTTACGTGATGTACAGCGCCGGCACGCCGAGGCAAGCGAGGCGCAGCGGCGGGTACAGTGGCTGATCGAGCAGCGAAAGGCGGCCCCCCAGGAGGGGGGGCTGGCGGTGCGCAGGGCGCAGCTGGAGGGCGAGCTGGCGGCCGAGCGCCGCCAGGCCGAGTATCTCGTCGGCGAGCAGGCCGAGCGGCTGGCGAGGATCGAGCGCTTGCGTGCGCGTCACGCTGCCGATGTGGCTCTGGCGCCAGCGGCCGAGCGGCTGGCGGAGGCGCTCAAGCGTGCCGGGGAGGCCGTGCAGGAGCAGGTGAAGCAGCTCGAGGAGCAGCGCTCGCTCGATCGTGCCGCGGGCGAGGAGATGGCCGGTGAGCTGCGCGCCTGCGCTGTGGAGGAGGCCGAGATCCAGGCTGCGCTGCGCGGGGCGAGCGAGGCCGTGACCAGCGTTGAGGTGGCCGCGCAGCGGTTGCGAGACCAAGCGCAGGAGACCACGCAGGAGGCACAGGCTGTCGGCGAGGCGCTGGAGCTATCAGAGCAGGCGCGAGCCGAAGAGGTGGAACCGCTGGCGCCGGAGCAGGTGCAAGCGCTCAGCGCCCGGGTGCAGCGGCTGCAAAGGCGGCGTGAGCAGCTCGGCCCGGTCAATCCGCTGGCGCAGGAGGAGTACGCGGAGGCGGTGAGCAACGTGGAGGAGCTCGAGAGCAGGCGTGTGGACCTGGAGACGGCGCTGCGTGAGCTGAAGACAGTGATTCGCAGCACCGACCGCCAGATCCAGGAGACATTCGAGGAGACGTTTGCCGCCGCAGCCCGCAACTTTGAAGAGCTTGCGGGCGACGTGTTCCCGGGTGGCTCGGGCAGGCTGCGACTGGTGCGTGATGAGCAGCTGCCACGAGGAGTGCTGGGCGGCCAGCCGCTGCGTGCGGCTGGAGCGGAGGGCAGCGGGGATGGGCACGACGGTGGTGAGCAAGCCTCCGAGGAAGAGGCTGAGCGCGAGGAGGAGGCCCAGGCGGCGCCGGGCGAGGAGCTGCTGGGCGTGGAGATCGAGATCACGCCCGCGGGTAAGTCGACCAAGCGCCTGTCGTTGCTGTCGGGCGGGGAGAAGTCGATGACGGCGCTCGCGTTCTTGTTCGCGGTGTTCCTGGCCCGGCCATGCCCGTTCTACATCCTCGACGAGGTCGAGGCCGCGCTTGACGATCAGAACTTGGATCGCTTCCTGGCGCTGTTGCGCCGGTATTCCGGCCGCGCGCAGTTCATCGTGATCACCCACCAGAAGCGCACAATGGAGGCTGCGGATTGGTTGTTTGGCGTGTCGATGGGCGGCGACGGAGTGTCGAAGGTGCTCTCTAGGAGGCTGCCGGCCGAACAGGACGCCCCACCCACCCACACGCCACCCGCCCACACCCTCCCGCCCCAGGCGCCAGAGGTGGCCGAGGTCGCCTGACCCTTCGCTGCTATCGTCGCGCGGCCCGTGGCGCGCGATTGGAGCGATCTGTTCATCACCGGTGAAGCCGCTCTGGAGGAGTCCGAGCCCGCCGCTGCCATGGAGCAACGCCGTGGCGTGTTTCGCCGCTTGCGCGAGAACCTGTCAAAGACGCGCCACGCGCTGGGCGGCGAGATTCAGGCCACCCTGTGGGGGACGCTCGACGAGCACACGTGGGAACGGCTGGAGGAGGCACTGATCATGGCCGATGTCGGCGCGAGCACGACGGCATCGGTGGTGGCTAGGTTGGAGGCGGAGGCAGCCGATGGTGCTCTTACGGGTGGCGAGGCGCTGAGTGAGCGGCTGATCGGGTTGCTGGCCGAGACGGCGCGGGTGGGCGACGGCCGCATCGATGTACGCGCGAGCCCGACGGTGATCATGGCGGTGGGCGTGAACGGCACGGGCAAGACGACGACGATCGGCAAGCTTGCGTGGCATCTGCGGCACGAGCTGGGGCTGACGGTGCTGCTCGGTGCGGCCGACACGTTCAGGGCCGCGGCGAGCGAGCAGCTAGAAGGCTGGGCGCGGCGAGCGGGCGCCGAGATCGTGACCGGGCCGGCGGGCTCGGACCCGGGGGCGGTGGCGTTCGAGGCGATCACGAAGGCACGAAGTACGGGCGTCAACGTGGTTATCGTTGATACCGCCGGGCGGCTGCACACGCAGGACGACCTGATGGCGGAGCTGGGGAAGGTGCGCAGGGTCATCAGCAGGCAGCTGGAGGGGGCGCCGCACGAGACATTGCTGACCGTCGACGCGACGACCGGCCAGAACGGGCTGCGTCAGGCGAAAATGTTCGCCGCGACGGCTGATGTGACGGGAATCGTGCTGACTAAGCTCGATGGCACCGCGCGCGGCGGGATCGCGCTGGCGATCGCACGCGAGCTGGAGATGCCCGTGAAGCTGATCGGCGTGGGCGAGACGGTCGAGGACCTGAGGCCGTTCGATCCCGAGGACTTTGCGCGCGCTTTGATCGCAGAGGGATAACCTGAAGGCGTGGACGTATGGATTATCTGGCTGGTGGCTGCTTGTGTGCTGGGCGTGGGGGAGATGCACCAGGGCGGCTTTTACCTGGCGCCGTTCGCCGTGGGGGCGGCGCTGGCCACCGTGGTGGCACTGCTCGGGGTCGGCGCGTCGCTGTCCGCGGTGGTGTTCCTGGCCGCCTCGGGGATCGTGTTTGGAACGCTGCGCCCGGTGGCCCGCCGCCATCGCCGGCTCCCGCCTTCGATCCGGACGGGTGCAGCGGCGCTGGTGGGTAAGCGCGCGCTCGTGCTCGAGCGGATCGCCAACGACGAGGGCGTAGGGTGCGTAAAGATCGACAGCGAGGTGTGGACGGCCCGGAGCTATGAGGAAGACGCGGTGATCGACGCGGGCGAGCGCGTCGAGGTGGTCGAGATACGCGGCGCAACGGCTTTGGTAATGCGTTGACCGAGAACAGGCAAACGAAAAGGAAACAGCTTCCATGGTCGCTCTGATCGTCGTCGCAGTAGTGGTCGTGTTCGCGCTGATCGTGGCCGCCCGCACGATTCGTGTCATTCCCCAGGCCCGGGCGGGAGTTGTCGAGCGGCTTGGTCGCTACAGCCGCACGCTCGAGCCGGGGCTGACGATCATCACGCCGTTCATCGACCGCGTGAAGCCGCTGGTAGATCTGCGCGAGCAGGTTGTCAACTTCTCGCCGCAGTCGGTGATCACCGAAGACAACGTCGTCGTCGGGATCGAGACGGTCCTCTACTTCACGATCACCGATCCGCGCTCGGCCTCGTACGAAATCGCCAACCCGCTGCAGGCGATCGAGCAGTTGACCGTGACGACGCTGCGCAACGTGATCGGCGGCCTGACGCTGGAGAAGACGCTGACTGCGCGCGAGAACGTCAACACGGAGCTGCGTGTGGTCTTGGACGAGGCGACGGGCAAGTGGGGCATCAGGATCAACCGCGTCGAGATCAAGTCGGTCGACCCGCCGCCAGACATTCGCTCGGCGATGGAGAAGCAGATGCGTGCCGAGCGCGACCGTCGCGCGGCGATCCTCACGGCCGAAGGCGAGAAGCAGTCTCAGATCCTCACGGCCGAGGGCGCCAAGACGGCGGCCGTGCTGACGGCCGAAGGTGCTCAACAAGCGGCGATCCTCGACGCGGAGGGCGAGCGCCAGGCGGCAATCCTGCGTGCCGAGGGCGAAGCGAAGGCGATCGACACCGTTTTCAGCGCGATCCACGAGGGCAAACCGAACCGGGAGCTGTTGAGCTACGAATACCTGCAGATGTTGCCGCAGCTCGCCGAAGGCGACTCGAACAAGGTGTTCGTGATTCCGTCAGAGTTCGCCGAGGCGTTCGGCGGTATCGGTGAGGTGCTGGCGCGCCGCGCCGCGCAGGACAAGCCGGAGTAGCAAAACCACCCGCCCGATGTTCGACTCGCTCGCCGAGAAGCTGCAGGGGGCTCTTGCCGGTGTCCGCAACCACGGGACGCTGACCGAGGAGGACGTCGATGGCGCGATGCGCGAGATCCGCTTGGCGCTGCTGGAGGCAGACGTCAACTTCAAGGTCGTCAAGCAGTTCACAGCGCAGCTGAAGGAGCGCTGCATGGGCGCTGACGTCGTCGGTGGCTTGAACCCCGGACAGCAGGTGGTGAAACTCGTCGGCGAGCAGCTGACCGAATTGATGGGGGGCCCGCCCACCCCGCCCACCGGCGCAGGATATGAATCCCCACCCACCCTGAGCTTCGCGCCGAAACCGCCAACGGTGATCTTGATGGCGGGTCTGCAGGGCTCCGGCAAGACGACTGCGACCGCCAAGCTCGCACGCTACCTGCGCGAGGAGCACTCCTCGACCGTGGCAGTCGCCGCCTGTGACGTCTATCGGCCGGCGGCCGTCGAGCAGCTCGTGAAGGTAGGCGCGCAGGCGGGAGCGGAGGTCTATCACCGAGGCCCAGCCACCCCCGGCCACGACCCGGTCGAGATTGCCGCATGGGCGCTGGCGCGCGCGAGGGAGGACGGCAAGGACGTGCTGATCGTCGACACGAGCGGGCGCCTGCACGTCGATGAGGAGCTGATGGATGAGCTCGTCCGGATCCGCGGCGCGGTCAAGCCGCACATGGTTCTGCTCGTGGTCGACGCGATGACTGGTCAGGATGCCGTCAACGTCGCCGAGCAGTTCGCTGAGGCGGTCAACTTCGACGGCGTCGTGATGAGCAAGCTCGACGGGGACTCCCGCGGTGGCGCCGCGCTGTCGGTCAAGGCCGTCACAGGGAAGCCGATCCTGTTCGCCTCGACAGGCGAGAAGCTCGAGCAGTTCGAGCGCTTCCATCCCGACCGCATGGCCCAGCGCATCTTGGGCATGGGCGATGTGATGAGTCTGATCGAGCAGGCCGAGCGTCAGTTCGACGAGGGCGAGGCGGTCGAGTTGGAGCGCAAGTTGCGGCGCAACGAGTTTGGCCTCGACGACTTCCTGGCCCAGCTGAAGATGATCCGGAAAATGGGTCCGCTGAACAGCCTGCTCGGGATGATCCCGGGGCTGGGCGGGGCACAGCTGAGCAACATGAAGGTGGACGAACGTGAGCTCGACCGCATCCAAGCGATGATTCTGGCGATGACCCCTGAGGAGCGTCGCAAGCCGGAGTTGATCAAAGGGTCACGGAGGCTGCGGATCGCGCGCGGCTCGGGCACGAACGTGCAGCAGGTCAACCGCTTGGTGAAGCAGTTCGGGCAGATGAACAAGATGATGCGTCAGGTAGGCCGCGGCAAGACGCCAGATATCGGTGCGCTGATGCGCAACCCACGATGACCTGCTCCACCCCTCATGGCCTCCGCAGAGCGCACCGTCTAAGCTCTGCGACGAAGATCTAGTGATCTAATCTCTTTCAGCACCGAGAGGACAAAGTGTCAGTAAGGCTCAGGCTCACCCGAGTGGGCGGCAAGAAGGACCCGATGTGGCGTGTGGTCGTCGCCGACCAGCGCTCACCGCGTGACGGTCGCGTGATCGAGACGATCGGCCACTACAACGCCCAGACGGATCCGTCGACGATCGTGATCGACGAGGAGCGCGCGCGCAGCTGGCTGGCCAGGGGAGCGCAGCCGTCGGACACCGTGCGCAAGCTGCTGCGCATCCAGGGCATAGAGACCCGGACCGGCTAGCAGGCCACCGGGCGCCACGGAGATGCCCACTGAGAACCCGAAGCGGCTCCTCGAGTATCTGGCCGAAGGCTTGGTCGAGGATCCCGACGCCGTGTCAGTCGAGGAGTTCGAGCAGGACAACGGCACGATCGTGCTGGAGTTGTCCGTAGGGGAGGGCGACTACGGCAGGGTGATCGGCCGGGGCGGAGGTACCGCGCATGCACTGCGCGCGGTCGTGAAAGCCGCCGCGACCGGCGAAGGGCAACACGTGCTGCTCGACATCGTCGATTGACAAGCGGCGGCGGGTTGGAAACGAAGGCTCGAACGATGGCGAGGATCGGCGATCCAGCGCCAGATCTGCAGGCAGGTCAAGTTGGGCGCGCGCATGGCCTGGACGGAAGCTTCTATGTGACGCGACCCCGGCCGCGGCTCTTGGCCGTCGGGACGAACGTGACAGTGGCAGGACGGCGTGCCGCGATCGTACGCCGCTCGGGGACTGAGGAGCGCCCGATCGTGCGTTTGGAGGGCATCCAGGATCGCGCTGCGGCGGACGCGTTGCGCGGGATGGCTCTGACAGTGCAGGAGCTGGAGGTCCCCGCACTCGCGGAGGGTGAGTGGTGGGCGCACGAGCTCGAGGGCTGCGCGGTGGTGGACGGTGACTATCGTGTTGGCACGGTTAGCCGTTTGGTCGAGCTACCCTCGTGCGAGGCGCTGGAGGTGCGGCGCGAGCAGGGAGGGGAGCCGCTGCTGGTGCCGATGGTCAAAGACGCGATCCGTCGTGTGTCGGTCTCCGAGGGACAGATCGAGGTCGACCTGGGGTTTCTCGGCGAGGCTGACCGGAAGGAGCACGGCGCAAAGACCAGGGAGGGCGACGGGCGGTAATGGAGATCGACGTGTTCACGCTGTTCCCCGAGTGGTTTCAGTGGTTTGCCACTCAGCGCCACGTCCGCAACGCGCTCGCGGCGGGCACGAGCCTTCAGTGCGTGAACTTCCGCGAGCACTCAGAGCTCAGCGGCGGTCAGGTAGACGACACGCCGTTCGGCGGCGGGGCGGGGATGCTGCTGCGCGTGGACGTGATGGACAGTGCGCTACGCGCTCACTATGGTATCGACCCAGTGCGGCTGCGTGAGCAGCGCCGGGTGATTGCGCTTGCACCGGGAGGGCGGGTGCTCGATGACCGTCTCGCCAGCGAGCTAGCGGGTGAGCCCGCTCTGACGCTGTTGTGCGGGCGCTATGAGGGCTTTGACGAGCGCATCGTCGAGCATTTCTCGAGCGAGCAGATCTCGATCGGGAGCTATGTCCTCTCAGGCGGCGAGCTGGCCGCGATGGTGGTATGCGATGCGGTTCTGCGCAAGCTGCCCGGTGCGCTTGGGGACGAGCGTTCGGCGCTCGAGGAGTCCTTCAGTCCCGCGCTCGGGGGCGATCCGGAGTATCCCCACTACACGCGCCCAGCCGAGTACCGCGGCTGGCGTGTGCCAGAGGTGCTCCTGTCTGGGCATCACGAGCGGATCGACGCATGGCGGCGGGAGCGCAGTCGCGAGCGGGGCGGGGAGAAAGCGGCGGGAGCGCAACCGTAGTAGGGCAGGGATCGCTGACGGTCCGCTACCATTGGCGGTCGCGTCGGTGAACCCGAGTGGATTGCACTCGCGCCGCGCGTTCTTTTTGTGATGAGCAGCGTTATCGAAACCATCGAGCGCGCGCAACTGCGCCGCGTTCCCGACTTCGCGCCGGGCGATCGCGTGAAGGTGCATTTCCAGGTGATCGAGGGCACCCGCCGTCGCGTGCAGGTCTTCGAGGGCGTGGTCATCAAGCGCCAGGGACACGGCGCCCGTGAGACGTTTACGGTCCGTAAGCAGTCTTTCGGCGTCGGCGTCGAACGCATGTTCCCGGTGCACTCACCGAAGATCGAGCGGATCGAGCTCGCCGCCCGCGGGGATGTGCGGCGCGCGAAGCTCTACTACCTGCGCGATCGCGTCGGTAAGCGTGCGCGTGTGCGTGAGCGCCGCTACACAGGTCCGGAGGAGACGGTCGTGCCTGGCCTGCTGCATCAAGCTGAGGAGGCGACCGATGCGGATGGCATGACCGCGGAGGAGACGGTCATCGTGGACGCCCAGGACCAGGCGCCCGAGACGACCAACGCCGAGGGCGTCCCTGAGGAGCTCCTCAGTCCAGCTGGGGCCGAGGGCAACGTTGCGGAGGAGACCCGGGTGCAGGCAGGGCCCGAGGGTGAGGGCGGGTCCTCAGAGCAGACCCAGTCCCAGACGGCGCCTGACCCCGCGGCATCAGCCGATGCCGAGACCGACGCCTCTCCTTCCGATGCCGGCAACGCTCCGGGTGCGTAGGCGCTGGCGCCCGGCTGCTGCCGGTGGATCTCCGATCGATAGCGGCACCGAGGTGGGCAAGAAGCGTTCTAAATCGACGATGGGTTCGCTGGTCGAGCTCGTCGCCATCGTGATCGTGGCACTGGGTCTAGCCCTCGGCATCCAGGCCTTCATTATCAAGCCGTACCGCATCCCGAGCGGCTCGATGGAACCGACGCTCGCGATCGGTCAGCGCGTTCTCGTCAACCGCCTCGGCATGGACTTCGGCAAGCCGCATGTTGGTGAGGTCGCGGTGTTCCATCCACCGGAAGGCGCCGAGCAGCAACTGTGCGGTCCGGCTCCGCACATGGTCAGGCCGGGCGGCCCGCCCTGTTCGGAACCGGAGCCCAAGAAATCCGGCAGCGTGAACTTCATCAAGCGAATCGTCGCCGGACCTGGCGATGAGATCTCAATTGTCGAAGGACACGTCATCCGCAACGGTGTCCGTGAGCACGACTCCTACATCCGTCCCTGTCCGGGCGTCTCGGAGTGCAACTTCCGGATGCCGGTCAAGATTCCCGCCGGTCACTGGTTCATGATGGGTGACAACCGTGGCGCATCCGACGACAGCAGGTACTGGGGACCCGTCCCCACAAGTTGGATCATCGGGGAAGCCATCGCCACCTACTGGCCTCCCGACCGGATCGGTATCTTCTAAACCCATAGCTATCGCGGATGCTCCTGGGAGAACTCAACGGGGATCTGAGAGGCCGGGACGCGCAGCACGGCGCCGTGGGCGGGCAGCTACGAGCGGGCAACGGCTATTCGCCTTTGACCGTCGTCTCGGCACGCGTTTCGTCGCGGGTGCCGACAAGGCCGGCAGGGGTTGTCTGGCAGGGCCGCTGGTCGCGGCGGGCGTGCTGTTCGACTACGAGACGCTTAGCACCCGCGAGCTCCGAAGCCTCGCCGCGCTGAACGACTCCAAGCAACACAGCGCCGAGGCGCGCGAGGAGCTCTACCCACTCGTGATGCGCAGTGCCACACGCGTTGTGGTGGTCTCGAGGTGTGCGCGCGGGATCGACGAGCGCGGGTTGCACAACACCAACCTCGCGGCGTTGCGCGACGCGATACGAGGAGTCACCATGGGCCTCGCCAGCGAGGTCGCGTGCCTGCTGGACGGGTTCTCGGTGCCCGAGTTCGAGCGCCCCCAGCGCGCGGTCATAAACGGCGACGCCACCAGCGCGGCGATTGCGGCGGCGTCGATCGTCGCCAAGGTCACCCGCGACCGCTACATGCACCACGCTGATGAGCTGCACCCGGGCTGGAGCTTTGCCGAGCACGTTGGCTATTCGACACCGTCCCACCGCGAGGCGATCCTGCGTCAAGGCGTTTCGCCTCTGCACAGGATGTCCTTCCGCTCGCTCGCCTATCAGCAGCTCGCACTCTGAGATGCCCGCGCCGCTGGTGTGGCTCTCACCAGGCCCCCTCGATGTGGTCGAGGCAGATGAGCTTGTCATTTGTGTCAACGATCACGCCGATCGCGTCGAAGCGGATCGTGTGGGCGGTTGGCCGGATGTGCTGTTTGTCGTATAGCCATGCGGCGGCGAGCTGGCGCAGGCGTTCGCTCTGACGCGGCCTCAGCCACGCCAAGGGCTGCTGATCGTCACGGATGTTCTGCTTGTGCTCCCTCATGCGCCGCGTCTTGACCTCGGCGAACACGAGCGTTGCTCCGTCGAAGGCGATCAGATCGATCTCGCCGTAGCGGGTGCGTTCGTTACGGCCCAGTGCAGAGAACCCAAGCCTCTCGAAGTGGGCTAGGGCTAAGTTCTCGCCGAGACGGCCCAGCGTACGGCGCGGGTCCTCACTTGGAGAGGGGGACGGGGCAGGAGCAGGAGCAGGGTCAGCGTCAGGATCGGGGGAATCCTGGGAAAGCATGATGCATAAACGCTAGAGCGAAAGATGTGACCTAAGATGCCTATTTGTGCCGATTTAGTGCCTGGACCGTAAAGAACCTGTGCCGCCAGGGCAGAGGACGCTAGACCGGGTGTGAGTCCCTGTGTGGGTGCGGCGAGCGCCAGCCGTGCGTAGCCGGTGGCGCTCGCGTAGCCTCCAGTGCCATGAGTGACGTTTCTACCGGGCCCGATGGACATGGGCAGAGCGGCTCCTCAGCGGCTGGCGCTGGCACCAGCTCGGGGTCCCGGCCAGGCGCTGGCGGCGCTCCGCGTGCGCTCGACGGCGTCAGCAGCTTCATGGGCATGCGCTGGGATGACCCGCAAACGGTTCGCCTGGAGATCCGGCCTGAGCTGATCAACGGCGGGGGCCTGCTCTCCGGTGTGGTCACCTACGCGCTCGTCGATTACTGCATGGGCTCGACGCTGTGGGCGCAGACCACCGAGCAGGAGCGGATCGCCACCATCAGCATCGCGATCAACTACATACAAACGGCCACCGAAGGTGAGATCGTGTGTCACACGATCCTCGACCGCCGTAATCGCACCACGGCGGTGATGCGCAGCGAGGTGCGCCACGTTGACGGCCGCCTGCTGGTGAGCGCGATCGGCAGCTACACGATTTTCCCTGCCCGTCGTCCGTCCGCCAGCACGCGCTGAACCTCGATGCCGGGCGGACGCACGCCACGCGCGCTCTCGATCGCGGGCTCTGACTCGGGTGGCGGGGCGGGCATCCAGGCCGACCTGAGGGCGTTTGCGCGCTGCGGCGTGCACGGGACAACAGCGATCACGGCGATCACGGCGCAGAGCACGACCGGTGTCACGGCGATTCACCCAGTGCCCCCCGGCGTGGTCCTCGCCCAGGTGCGCGCCGTTGTGCAGGACATCGGTGTGGACGCGGTTAAGGTGGGGATGCTCGGCACGGCAGAGGTCACGCTCGCGGTCGCCCGGGCCATCGACGAGCTGCCAGCGGGTACCCCCGTAGTCGTCGATCCGGTGATGGTCGCCGAGTCGGGCGCACGCCTGCTCGATCCTGAGGCTCAACAGACGCTGGTGGAGGAGATCCTGCCACGGGCGACCGTGCTAACCCCAAACCTGCCCGAGGCGCGCCTGCTCGCCGGCGAGATGCCACGCGCTGCGGAGGAGGATGGTGAAGCTGAGGCCCTGGTCAGAGCGCTGCTTGCGCTAGGTCCTCGCATCGTTGTACTCACGGGCGGTCATCGCGCGCGTGCGGCAGATCTGTTCCTCGACTCGGCCGGCGACGGTTCCATAGTCAGCATCGAGGGAGAGCGCGAGCCCGACGGCGCCACGCACGGTTCCGGCTGCACTCACTCCTCTGTGCTCGCTGCTCAGCTGGCCCTTGGCCGGTCCCCGCTGGATGCCGCGCGCGCCGCCCGTACGCTCGCGGGAGCGGCGATCGCGAACGGGCTGCGCGATATCGGCGCGGGCGCCGGCCCGGTCGATGTCCTCGGTCTGGCCCGAATGCGCACCGGCTAAAGATCACACGGATGGCGGGACCTATTTGCCATAATCCGCAGCGTGAAGCTGCTGCGTATGAAGCCCGGTCACGGTGAGATCGTGCTCGCCGAGGGAGATGTTGATGTGCCAGAGGACGAGCGGAAGCTGATCGAGGCATTCCGCCGTGAGCTGGACGGCGGAATGTGGGCTGCCGTGCCGACCGGTGCCCCTGGTTCCAGGCGCGAGGCCGAACTGGTGAAGAGCTTCGCCGAGGTGCCCCGTGACGCTGAGCGCGTGATCTTCTTCCCGCGCGCCGCCGGCGGCGCGCCTGCGGCGACGCTCTAGCGGTTATGACGCTCGCGCTGGGTACCGGCGTGATCATCATCTTGGTGCTCCTGTGGGAGCTGATCTGGCCCGCGCTCAAAGGCGCCATGGCTCACAAGCGCTTGATCTGGTCGCTACGCCAGCGCTCCCCGGTGCTGGCGGGCTATGACCCCGGACGCGAGCGCCGCGCCGAGCGGCGGGCACGTGCCCTGCTGCGCTCGTGCATCGACGAGCACGACTGGGCGATGTACCAAGACCTGGGATTTCTGCGCGTGTGGGACGGGCTGTCCGCCCACGGAGATGGCGCCCCCGCCTACGCCTATCTGATCTATCCCCACAAGCCGATCGTCGCCTATCTACCCGAGAGCCGAGAGCTGCTCAACGAGTACTGCGTGGCCTTTCCCGACCACTCCAGGCCCTACGGCAGCGCACGACTGCCGCACTCCGATGATGTGCTCGCCAAGTGGATGGCCCTGACCGCCGACGAGCGGCGCTTGATCGGCGAGGCCAACATGCACCTGCCGGGCCGGCAGATCGAGCCCGAGCGCGTAAAGCGCGACCTCGCCAGGCTCGCGCGCTGGGAGCAACAGCGCCTCGGGCGTGGCGAGCGGGTGCCCGGTAATGTGCGCGCCGCGTGAGCACGATCAGCACCTTTGACGTAAGGCACCGCAGTCGCGCTCTGACGGAGGGCCCCGAGCGAGCGGCCGCGCGTGCCTACCTGCACGGAATCGGCTACTCCGCCGAGGATCTCGCCAAGCCGATCGTCGGCGTGGCGCACTCCTGGATCGAGACGATGCCTTGCAACTTCAACAACCGTGTGCTGGCGGCCAAGGTCAAGGAGGGAGTCCGCGCCGCGGGTGGTACTCCGATGGAGCTGAACACGATCGCGATCTCGGACGGGATCACGATGGGCACCGCTGGCATGCGAGCTTCGCTGGTCTCCCGCGAGCTGATCGCGGACTCGATTGAGCTGGTTGCGAGCGCGCACGCCTTCGACGCACTGGTGACGATCTCGGGCTGCGACAAGACAATCCCCGGCACGGTGATGGCGCTGGCTCGCCTGAACATCCCCGGTCTGATGCTCTACGGCGGCTCGATCAAGCCGGGGCACTTCAAAGGCGCGGAGGTAACGATCCAGCAGGTGTTCGAGGCTGTGGGCCAGTTCGCCTCGGGCAAGATCTCAGAGGTTGAGTTGCACGAACTCGAGGAGGCCGCCTCGCCGGGCGCGGGCGCGTGCGGCGGCCAGTTCACGGCGAACACGATGGCGATGGCCTTCGAGGCGCTCGGCATCTCGCCGCCGGGCTCGGCGATGGTGCCTGCGGAGGACGGGCGCAAGCTCGAGGTGGCGATGCAGTGCGGCGAACTGGTGATGGACGTGCTCCGTCGTGGGCAGCGACCGAGCGACGTGATCACCAAGCCCGCGCTGGAAAACGCGATCGCGGCGGTGGCGACGAGCGGCGGCTCGACCAACGGCGTGTTGCACCTGCTGGCGGTGGCGCGCGAAATGGGCGTGCCGCTGAGCATCGACGAGTTCGAGGGGATCTCCGAGCGCACGCCGCTGCTGTGCGACCTGCAGCCGGGCGGGCGGTATGTGGCGACGGAGCTGTATGAAGCCGGCGGGGTACCGCTGGTGCTGGCGAGGCTGAAGGAAGCGGGCATCCTCAACGAGGACGCGGTGACGGTGAGCGGCGCAAGCATCGGCGAAGCTGCGGACGAGGCTCGCGAGACGACGGGGCAGCAGGTAGTGCGCCCGCTGTCGGACCCTTTGAAACCGACGGGCGGCTTCGCCATCCTGCGCGGCAACGTGGCTCCGGATGGCTGCGTGGTCAAGCTCTCGGGACACGAGCGGCGCAAACACTCCGGCCCGGCGCGCGTGTTCGACGGCGAGGAGGCCGCGATGGCAGCGGTGCTCGCGCACCAGATCGAGGCAGGCGACGTGGTGGTGATCCGCGCCGAGGGTCCCGCGGGCGGCCCGGGCATGCGCGAGATGCTGGCGGTGACCGCGGCGATCGTGGGCGAGGGCCTGGGCGAAGAGGTGGCGCTGATCACGGACGGGCGCTTCTCGGGCGCGACCCACGGCTTCATGGTGGCCCACGTCGCGCCTGAGGCCGTTCGCGGTGGCCCGATCGCAGCGCTACAGACGGGCGATGAGGTGACGATCGACGTCGACTCCGGGCGCCTGGACGTGGCGCTGCCGGATGATGAGATCGCCGCTCGCGTGGCAGCCTACGAGCGCCCGCCGCGCGCCGACGAGCACGTCGACGTGGCGATCCAGAAGTACGCGAAGCTGGTCGGCAGCGCCGCTGAGGGCGCGATCGCGCGCTGAAGTGACGAGGCCGTTTGGGGCCAACTCCAAAGCGCCCATTGGGTCAGGGACTCCATCTAAAGACCGTCTCTGGTGTTCGGGCCAGCCCTATCGAACCAGCCGCGCTGAAGGCCCCGCTCAGGCTACTCGCTGAGAAACTCCTCTAGCAGCGCGTTGAAGGCCGCCGGACGCTCGATCATCGGCAGGTGGCCGGTGTCTTTGAGGATGACCTTGCGCGCGTTCGGGATCAGCTGCTCGTAGACATCCGCGTCCTTGGCCGTCACCACCCGGTCACGCTCGCCCCACACGATCAGGGTTGGGCAGGCGATCTCTTTCATCCGGTCTCGGTAGTCGTAGTTGAAGTTCGCCTCCATCCCCTCGATGTAGCCGGGGGCGCCCAACCCTCGCACGAGCTCCGCCACGAACGGCGCTGGCAGGCGGTCGGAGTGGCGCGCGACGATGTGCGTCGTGGGCTCGAGCAGGCGCAGGCGCGGGTGCCTGGCGAAGAGCTCGGCGTGGGCTGAGACCTGGGTGTGGTAGGCGTTTACGATCCGTTTGAAGCGGCGCATTTGCGCGACGAGCCGTAGATCACGCCGGTTGGCGTAGGTGCTCAGCCCCGCGGGGCAGACGAGGACGAGGCGATCGACGAGCTGTGGGCGGTTGATCGCGAGCTGGGCGGAGGCGAAGCCGCCCATCGAGTGACCGACGAAGACCGCCGCGCTGATTTCCAGGCGCTCCAGAAGCTTCTCCAGGATGCGTGCATAGAGAGGTATCGAGATCCTCTCCTTTGGCATTGGCGAGTTGCCAAAGCCGGGCAGGTCCATGGCGATCACACGGTGTCCGGCAAATGCGGGCAGCTGCTCGAGCCAATGAGTCCAGCGCTCGATCAGACCGTGGACGAACACGAGCGGCGGGCCAGCACCTCGCTCGATCACATTCACGGGCTGACCGTCTAGGATCACCCAGCGCTGGTGCACACGCCAGTCGACGTCGAGCCATGGGGAATAATGACCCTGCGGCCCGTAGACTGACCGGTCATCCAATCCGGGGAGCGAGGAGGATGAAGCTGTGGACGGGTTCACAATCGTTCAAGCTACCCAAGGAACAGCATAAATATATGAGGATCGCGATCGACATCGACTCGACGCTTCACCACTATTGGGACATCCTCTCGGAGGTCTCGGTGAGGCGCTTCGGAATCGAGCTGCCCTACGACGAGCAGTTCACGTGGGGCATCACGCGCCTTCGTCCCGAGCAGCTGGCTCTGTGCATCGATGAGAGTCATTCAGATGAGCGGATTCTCGCCGGCACCCCCTATCCGGGTGCGGTTCAGGCGGTGCGCCGCTGGCATGAGGAAGGTCACTTCGTGCATATCACCAGCCATCGTGCCGCCGATCGCAAGCGTCCCACCGCCGCCTGGCTTGAGCAGATCGGGTTGCCGTTCGACGATCTGCACTGCTCCAATGACAAGGTTTCTCGTTGTGTCGAGCTCGAGATCGGCCTGCTGATCGACGATGGCCCGCTGAACCTCGCCGCCGCGCTGCAGCGCGGCATCGCTGTCGCCACGATCTGCCACCCGTGGAACAGGGACCTATGCGACGAAGAGGATTTGATCTGCGCCGGTGACTGGCCAGAGCTCGAGCGCAAGCTCACACCCGTGCTTGCAAGGCAGGGCACGGGGGTTGGCGCGGCGAACTAGGTGTCTTGATGGAGACCGCTTGGAAGGCAGCCCTCGAGCTGCTCGAAGAGGATCTACGCCGCCGCGATGCGGCCGCCAGGACAAGACGGGCGTATGCGCTGGATGTTGGACAGTTCGCGCGCTGGGCGCTCGCCCGCCGGTTGCTTCCGGAGCTGGTCGGCGTGAAGGACGTGCGCCGCTACATTGCCCTGCTCTCCGGTGCAAACGCGGCCCCGAGTACAACCGCACGCAAGCTGGCGGCCCTCCGTGCCTTGTTCGCCAGCCAGCGTGAGCACGGACGGATCACCCAGAACCCCGCCGACCTGGTGAGCACGCCGCGCCGCTCGTCATACCTGCCACGCGTGCTCAAGGAGAAGGAGGCGGCCAGGCTGCTGGACGCGATCCCTGCGCGTAACTCGCTGGAGCAGCGCGACCAGGCGCTGTTCGAGCTGGCCTACGGATGCGGCTTGCGCGCCGAGGAGCTCGTGTCACTGAAGATCACAGACATCGACTACGACGGCGAGCAGCTGCGCGTAGAGGGGAAGGGACGCAAGACGCGCTATCTGCCGGTCGGGGAGGTCGCGATGGCCGCGGTGAGGCTCTACATAGGACGGGGTCGCAATGGGCTCACCGCCCCAAGCGCGCCGGGAGGGCGTGCGGGAGAAGAGCGCGCGCTGTTCCTGTCAAAGACTGGAAAACCGCTGGGCACGAGCGACGTGCGCAGGCGACTGCGGGTGTGGGCCACACGCGCACAAATCCCGGGCGGGGCGACGCCGCACGCTCTCAGGCATAGCTTTGCGACGCATCTTCTCGACGGCGGAGCGGACTTGCGGAGCATCCAGGAGTTGCTCGGCCATGCAAGCGTGTCGACTACCCAGGTTTACACTCGGGTAGAGTCCGCCAGGCTGAGAAGCGCCTATGCGCGCAGCCACCCTCGGGCTTGAGGGGGGAGAAGACACTGGAGACGAATGTTAAAGCGATCGAGCTGCGCGAAGTCTGGCGGCGGTATAAGACCGACGGTGACCGGCGTGCCCGCGAGCGGCTCGTGCTCGCCTACTCGCCGCTGGTCAAGTACGTAGCCGGGCGCACCGCCGCTGGGCTGCCCCCGCATGTCGAGGAGGCGGACCTGATCTCCTACGGGCTGGTGGGGCTGATCTCCGCGATCGAGCGGTTCGAGCCTGCGCGGGAAATCAAGTTCGAGACGTACGCGATCATGCGCATCAAGGGCGCGATCATCGATGAGCTGCGCGCAATGGACTGGGTACCGCGCAGCGTGCGTTCGCGTGCTCGCGAAGTGGAGCGCGCGAACGCCAAGCTCGAGCACACCCTGCAGAGGGCGCCGACCGACAAGGAGATGGCGGCCGAGCTGAAAATCACGGTAGAGGAACTGAACGAATCGCTGCTGGCGATCTCGCACTCCTCGATAGTCGCCCTGGACGAGCTGTGGAGCGTGTCGGACTCCAGCGGCGATCAGGTGTCCTTGATGGACACGATCGAAGATCACGCGGCGCCCGACCCGGCGAAGGCGCTCGACGTGGGTGACCTGAAGGACCGGATCGCCGAGTCGATCGCCAAGCTGCCAGAGCGCGAGAAGCTGGTGATCGCGCTGTACTACTACGAGAACCTGACCTTGCGCGAGATCGGCGAGGTGCTTGGAGTGACCGAGTCGCGCGTGTCCCAGTTGCACACGAAGGCCGTCCTGCGCCTGCGTTCGCGGATGCAGGAGGACTCTTTCGAGAGCTGATCGACTACTCTCCTCAGTCGATGGCTACCAGGTCGATCGTCACCTCTCAGCCCGATGTCGCCTGCGACGTATGCGAGCGGCGGCTGCTGCGTGGCGAGTTGCCCGACGTCTTCCTGGCGGATGGCCGGCGTCGCACGGTCTGCGAGTTGTGTGCACCGCGAGCGGCGCACGAGGGGTGGCTGCGCGAGGCCGACCGACACTCGGTGAGCTTGCCGGCGCCGCGCGTGAGGCGCGGTCGCAACCTGTTCGAGCGCCTTCGTCCCCAGCGTGAGCCGGTCTCCGTTGGCTCCGGGGAGGACCTTACCGGGCAGGGGATTGAGCTCGTGGCGCCAGAGGTTCCACTCGAACCCAAGTCCTATGATTTCTTGGGAGCCATCGCAGGGGCCCAGGGAGAGTCATCCGCGATGGCGCCGGGCGAGGAGGGCACGATTGCGTTGACCAGCGGCGAGCTGAACCTCGAGCGGGCGCTCGAGGTATTCAACGCCGGCGAGCACCCCAGGCGCGTGGCGGGTGTCGCCCGCTCGCTGGGCGAACCGGGCGTTACTGTTCGCCCGGTCGCCGATTCCGGGAGCGTGATCGTGATCGTGGTCGCGTGGGAGCTGTGCTGGTACCGGTATGAGGTGGATCTCGGCGATGAGGCAGCAGGGGCGCGGGTGACCGCGCAGGGGATGGAGCTGTCAGAGCTCGCGGAGGAGGACCGGCTTGTGAATGCCACAGCCGGCGAGCACGGCGCGCTGTTGCGTCTCGTTGTTTGAGCTGCACCTTGTGTATTTGCGGCTGGAGAGTAGAATCGAGGCCTGATGATCTATTGCGTTGTCCCCAAGCCATTGGCCGAGGAGCTGTATCCAAAGCTCCTCGAGCACTACCAGCACGAGGACAACGTGACGGTGATCGTTGACCGGCGTGAGTTCGACCGGCGCGCCCGGCGGGGGAGCCCGGCCGCACAAGCGCCAGCTCCAGAGGGAGCGCCGCGGCGCGTGATCCGCGACCGTCGCAGGGCTCGCGTGGCCGGGGATATGCCCCCGCTCGCACGCGCGTCCTCGTAACCCGCGCGTTTCGTCTCAGCCGATCTAGATACTTCGGGCGATGAAGGTGATAGTGCACGTCGATGGCGGCGCTCGTGGCAACCCTGGGCCGGCGGCGGCCGCTTGCGTGATCACCTCACCCGAGGGTGTACTGCTGGGCGAGCATGCCCAACTGCTCGGCACGGCCACAAACAACGTGGCCGAGTACCGGGCGCTGCTGCTCGGACTTCAGCGCGCGCGCGAGCTGGGCGCAAGCGAAATCGACGTCGTGGGTGACTCGGAGCTGATTGCAAAGCAGGTAAACGGTCTATTCAAGGTCAAGCACGAGGCGATGAAGCCCTTGCACCGTGAGGCGATGGCGGCCTTGGGGCAGTTCGAGCGCTGGTCGATCCGGACCGTGCCGCGCGAGCAGAACGAGCATGCCGACGCGCTTGTCAACGCCGCGCTGGATCAGGCGCGCGACGCTCAGTGAAGCGGTCGGGCCGAGCGCGCGATGCCGAGCATCTGTTCGTTTGAGAGATCCTCGAGCAATGTGTTGGTAAGCCAGTACAGAACCTGCCCCTGGCGCCAGGCGACCGTGTGGATGTGACTTCCATCGGCGAAGATCCTGTAGGCGACTCCGCCGATCTTGCGGGTTTCAGTGGGATAGGCGACGATCGGTGGGTTCAGCCAGTCGGTGCCCTCGAAGTCGTAGTAGCCGCCGAGACCGTTCTGCTGGAAGGGCACGATATAGGCGTGGCGCAGGTGGTTGCCGGTGTCGCGCAGCGTGTAGGCGCGTACTGGCTGCTGCGTGGCCGGAGCGGTTTGCAGCGACGGGTAGAGGACGCGGAAGGGCACGTTGATGGCGGCCTTGACGAGTTCGCTCTGGCCTGAGGATGGGGTGGGGTACAGCCCGATCGATGCAGCGCTGGAGTTCCTCGAGCTGTGATGGCCGTGGCCATTGGTCCGATTCGTGAGGGTGGGCTTGGGTGCGCTGACTTTCTGCTGGCCGTGCAGGAAGTCCGCGAGCGTGGCCTGTGCGAGCGTGGGCGTGCTCGTAACGAAGGACTGCCCCTTGAACCCATAGTTTCCGTTGGCGACCCGGAACTTGACCTGACGCAGCGGCTTTGATTGCGAGAACCCGACCAGCTTGGCGAGGTCGATCAGCTGGCTGGCTGAGGAGCTGAACCCGGCGGTGACGATCGCCCGTCCCACGGCTTTGGCGACCGTGTCGATCTGGCCAATCGCGTTTTCGGGCGAGATTTGCTCGCGCAGGTTGCGCAGGAAGTCCTGCTGGCGGGCGACGCGCACGAAGTCGGAGTCGTGGTGGCGGTAGCGGACGTAAGAGAGCGCGTTGTTGTAGCAGAGCTTCTGGTAGCCGGGCTGGAGGTTGATTTCGGAGTATTCTTCCCCTTCTTCACCGTGCAGGTGAAGGTAGCGGTGGTCGACGTTGACGTAGACGCAGCCGAGCGTGTCGACGACCTGGATGAAGCCTTTGAAGTTGACGTCGATGATCCCGTTCAGCTTCAGGCCTGGGAAGACTTCGTGCTCGATCGTTTCGGCCGCCAGCACCATCGAGCCGCGCGCGCCACCGAGCTGGGCGCCGTAGGTGTATGCGGCGTTGATCTTTGACTGCGGGTAGTACTGCCCCGTTGAGGCTTTGATGTTCACGAGCAAATCGCGAGGGATCGAGAGCACCGAGGTTTGTCCCTGTTCGGGGTCGAAGCGCACCAGCAGGATCGTGTCGCTGTGCGGGGGGTCGGTGCGGTCAAGGGCGTCTTTCGAGGCGGCTCGCCTGTCTGAGCCAAGGATCAGGTAGGTCGCCGGGCCGCCGTTGTATTCGGGGATGACGACCCCCTTTGGGGCGTGGATCTGGTCGACGCTGGGGAAGATGTCGTGCGCGAGGCCGCTTGCGGTGTTCAGCGCGACCGTCGCTGTGGCCCCGCCGCTGAGCAGCACGATCAGCACACCGCCGATCGCGAAGCGCTTCCACATGCTCATCCACAGGGAGGGTGGGCGCTCGTCATCCATGGGGTATAGGCACGCAGCGGCTCATATTGGGCATAGGGCAAACTAACGTCGGCAGGGCGGGCACTTATCACCGCGCTTGGCCCGTAAGGGTAGCGAGCCCGCCGGCGTGCCCGTGCCGGCTCCTCTGTTTCGCTCAGCGTGTGGATCTGCCGGTGCTTCGGCCGTGTCAGTCGAAGATGACGACGATCTCGTTGTGCCGGCCGACGACGTTTTGAACCTGTGGCTGGATCGGCTCGATCGTGGGCGAGAGGTGTCCGATCAGCCGCGCGACTGCTCGCGCCTGCGTTTGGGCGCCGGGCGGATAGAGCACGTAGACACCCGCGCCGAGATTGGCGTTGATGTTGCCGATCTCGCTGAGATGGATGCGATCGGCCTTCAGCTCCTCGGCGAGCCTGTGTGCGGCGCCCGGAGTGCCGGTGGCATTGAGGACAGCCACGGGGACGGTGGAGCCTCCAGGAGTGGATGAGGAGGACAGATTGACGTGTAGGAAGTGCACCGCAAGCGCGACGAGGATCCCCACGATCGGCACGCCGCTGGCTGCCAGCACGCGCTTGCGCCAGCGCCTCGGGGTGTGGTAGATCGTGGGCGCCCGCTCAGGTTGCGGGATGCTGACGGCGGTGGCCAGCAGCGGGCGCTGGCGGGCTTCGAGGGTCATCGCCTGGGCGATCTGCTCGCGCAGGAGGCTCAGCTCGCGCCGGCGAGAGAGCAGGAGCGCCGCGAGGGCGCTCAGGAGGGCCAGGCTCACGAAGCCGAGTGCGGCCGCGAGCTTGGATATCAGGCTCGTCCTCGCCAGTTCTCGCGGAGGCAGGTTGAAGCCGTGCGGGATGGTGCTCGCCACGGGCGCGTTGGAGCTATGGGCGGCGCCCGAGCTGATCACGGGAAGGGTCTGCTCGGCCATCGCCAGCATCTCTCGCGGCTGGACGCTGTTGGTGAGCGTGTTCTGGATCCAGTAGGCGGCGCTCCCTTCACGCCAGGCGATGGTTCTTATCTGTTCACCCACGTAGAACAGGCCATAGGTACGGGAGCCGATGTGAACTGTCTGGCTCGGGTTGCTGAGTAGCGGTGGGTTGGCCCAGCTGGTTCCCTGAACGTCGTAGAATTCGCCCAGGCCTCCGCGGTCGATCACGATCACGTAGGCGGGGTGCAGATGGCCCTGCGGGTCGCGGATGTCGTAGTGGCGCAGCGTGTCGGGCGAGGCGCCCGCGTTGGCGTTGCGCACGCGGGGATACTCCAGCGGGAATGGGAGATCTGGCGCGGTGGAGCGCGCTTTGGCGAGCGTGGAGCTGGGGGTGGGCGGGAGGACGAGCCCGGGAGCGTTGCGGTGATGGGTGTGGCGCGCGGCGCGGATCGCGGTTGTCAGCTTTCCTTTGGAGATCGGCGCTGTGCCGTTCAGGAATGACCGCACCGATTCGTGGATCTGCTGCGGCGTGGCGGTGTCATATGTCGGCAGCAGGTTGACCTGGAAGGGAACCTGGCGAACTGGCTTTCCCTGCGACTGCACCAGCAGCCTGAGCAGGTCAAGCACCGAGCCTGTGCCGTGCAGGTCGGTTTCGACGGCCTTGCCGAAGATCCGCTCGAACTTTTCGCGATTTTCAAATAGCGTCGATCCGTACTGTGCCTTGGTTTCGAGCAGGAAGCGCTGGTCGCGGGCGTCGCGGATGAGGGAGGTATCTTCGTGACGGTTGGCGACGAATTCCAGCGCCTGTTTGCCGCACAGCCGCTGATAGCCGGGTTGCAGGTTGATTTCGAAATACTGTTCGCCACCGGGTTCGTTGACGTGGTAGTAGCGGCGGTCCACGGTCATGTAGACGCAGCCCATTTCGTCGACCGCGCGCTTGAACTTCGGGAAGGTGACAACGAGCACGTGGTTGACTGAGATGCCGACTATGCGCTTGATCGTTTCGGTCATCAATTGGATCCCGCCGATCGCATACGCGGCGTTGATGCGGGTCACGCTCGGTGGCCCGTTCGGCGGGTAGATCGCGACCTGCAGCTCCCTCGGGATCGAGAGCATCGAGATAGTCGGCTTGCTCGGGTCGATCCGCACCAGCAGCATCTCGTTGGAGTGCGGCAGGACGCTACCGCCCGGGTTGTTCTTCGGAGCGGGGCGCTCGTCGTTGCCGACCAGGAGCAGCGTCTCCGGCGCACCCCCAGTGGTGGGCGCCAGTACATTCGGCGCGATCTTGACCGCCTTGTTTTGCCCGAGTGCCTTGACGACCGCACTGACTTCATCCAGCACCAGCATGTAGGTCGCCGCGCCCGAGAGCAGGATCACCCCGATCGCGCCGAGCAGAACGCGCTTGGCCATCCACCAGGCGCGACGCGGAGGCTCGGGTGGAATCAGGTCAAGTGGCGCCCCTGCGGGTGGTGATGAGTGCCAGCCCTCCCGGAGCTCGTCATCCATGGGGTAGCAGGGAGCAGTTCATAGGGCCGGGCAGAGACGAACGGGAGAGCGTGCTCATCGACCACTTATCCCAGCGCTCATCCGGCTAGAGGGTAGCGAGGGGGCCGGCGTGCGCGCGCTGAGCGGGACCGGCGGGACCGGTACCCTCGAGGACGTGCTCAGCCCCCGAAATCGCGAGTTGTTGGGGCTCGTCCCCGCAGCTCTGCTGGTCACGGCGGGCTTCACGGCGATCTTCATCCAGGCCGAGAACAACTCTCCGGGGGGCTCGACGAACCTCACGCTGAACCACGCCTCGGGCGTGTCGCTTACGTATGGCGCCCTGTTTCTGGGGTTGTGCCTGGCGGCGCACCTCGTGATCCGCTTCGCGCTGCCGCACGCCGACCCCTATCTGTTCCCGCTCGGGGCCGTGCTCGCGAGCGTGGGGATCGTGATGGTGTATCGCATCAACCCAGCGCTGGCGCGCCAGCAGGCGCAGTGGATGGTGATCGGGCTGATCCTGTTCGCCGCCACGATCCTGGTGCTGCGCCGCCGGGGGCTGGGCGTACTCGAGCGCTACCGCTACACGATCGCGGCGCTCGGCATCGGCATGGCTGTACTGCCGAGGTTCCCCGGCATCGGCGAGCAGGTCAACGGCGCCTACCTGAACATTCACGTGGGCAGCGTCTCCTTTCAGCCCGCCGAGCTCGCAAAGATCGCGATCGTGATCTTTTTGGCGAGCTATTTGCGCGACAACCGCCAGATCCTCGTGACCGCCGGGCGGCGCGTGCTGGGACTGACGATCCCGCCGATGAAGCAGTTCGGCCCGATGCTCGTCGTCTGGGGGGCGGCCATGGCCACGCTGCTGTTAACCCGAGAGCTCGGCACTTCGCTGATGTTCTATGGCGCCTTCCTCGCGCTGTTGTATGTCGCCACAGGGCGCTTCTCCTTCCCGCTGATTGGACTGGTGCTGTTCGCCCTTGGCGCCTGGTTCGTGGCCACGCATGTGAGTCACGTGCACGCGCGAGTGCTCGCCTGGGAACACCCCTTCGACCTGACGCTGTACAACCGCCTGGAAGGGGGCAGCTATCAGCTCGCGCAGTCGCTGTTCGCCCAGGCCGACGGGGGCCTGCTGGGTACGGGCTTCGACCAGTCGCTGCTGCGGTTGCCCCACGGCGGCTCCTCGATCTTGCCGGTCCCCGAAAGCGACATGATCTACGCGGTGATCACGAACGAGCTGGGCCTGGTAGGCGCCACGGCGCTGCTGCTCGTGTATCTGCTGTTCATAGCCCGTGGGCTGAAGACGGCGATGCTGGCGAAGGACTCCTTCTCCAAGCTGCTGGCGACAGGGCTGTCGTTCATCGTGGCGATGCAGGTGTTCGTGATCGTCGGCGGCGTGACGCGGGTGATCCCGCTGACGGGGGTGACGCTGCCGTTTGTCGCCTACGGGGGGTCCTCGGTGGTGATGAACTTCGTGCTGCTGGCGCTGTTGCTGGTTGTGTCCGACCGGGCGCGAAGACCCTATTCCCGGACGTGAAGGCCTCTAGCGTGCGCTCGTGTGGGCATGCTGAGGCTTTCGGGCGAGAACCTTCATAACCACCAGCCCGCGCAGGTGAGTCTCGGGCGCCGTCGAAAACCTGAGCCGTGTTGACTTCAACGATTGCGGCGGCGACGCCACGTTTGCTCCTGCGAACGCCGCCACACTCCCATCACCGCTACGCCGGCCTGGCCGGTCCTCGTTCGCCCGGCGGGCTGTCCTCGCCGGCCGGCCTGCACCGGCGACCGTGGCTGGCGCGCCTGCGCCGCGCGTTGGACGAGGAGCTATTCGTTCTGCACTACCAGCCAATCGTGTCGTTGCGGGACGGGAGCGTGTCGCATTACGAGGCGCTCGTGCGGCTCGCTGATGAGCCCGGCGGGGGATTGGTGGCGCCCGGCAGGTTCCTGCCCGCGGCCGAGCGTTACGGCCTGATTCGTGAGATCGACCGCATGGTGCTGGCCCAAGTGGCCACACTGCTCTCCGGGGAGCACGGTGAACAGGGCGTGCACGTCGCGATCAACTGCTCGTCGCTGTCGATCACCGATGGGGGAATGCTGGCTCAGATCGAAGGGGCGGTCAGGCTCGCGAGGGTCGATCCCGCACAGCTGGTGGTCGAGGTGACCGAGACCGCCGCGATCTCCGACATGGCGCGCGCGCAAGCTTTCTGTGCCGGCGTGCAGGCATTCGGCTGCGCGGTTGCGCTCGATGACTTCGGTGCCGGCTTCGGTTCCTTTCAATACCTCAAGCACCTGCCGTTTCAGTACTTGAAGATCGACGGCGACTTCATTCGCGGCCTGCCGGCTTCGTCAAAGGACCAGCTCGTGGTCAAGGCGCTCGTGGATCTCGCCCGCGGCATGGGCAAGCAGACGATCGCCGAGTATGTCGAAGACATGGCCACGGTGGAGCTGTTGCGCGAGTACGGCGTGGATTACGCCCAGGGCTTCGAGGTGGGTGCTCCACACCCGGTTGTGCCGCTCGCCTAGCTTCTGGCCGCGCACCTATTTGGGCTGGGGGAATTGCCTTCGCATGGCAGCGTCCCACATGCGGTCGCTGAGCAGGCGTCGCGCCCAAATCGTGAACTTGGCCGAGGGCGTAATCGTGATCCGCGCAGGCGGCCGTGAGCGGGTGATCGCACGCTCGATGACCTTCGCCACACGGTCCGGGCTGCCGCCGAGCAGCTTCATCGGCCCCTCATACGCGCCTTTGGTGACCGCGCCGACGGTCGCGTTGAAGGTCGCGTACGGGTCGTCTGCGCCTGCGCCCACACCGGCCATGCTCGCCGTGGCGGCCTCGCCGAACTCGGTCGTGATCAGGCCGGGCTCGAGCAGGATCACGTCGATGTGAAAGCCGCGCAGCTCAAAGCGAAGGGCGTCGGAGATCGCCTCAAGCGCGTGCTTGGTCGCGTGGTAGTGACCGCCGCCGGGGAACGATAGGCGCCCGCCCATCGAGCCGACGTTGACGATCTTTCCCCACCGCTGCGCTCGCATCCTTCCCAGCACCAGCTGGGTCAGGCGGACGAGCCCGAAGACGTTCGTCTCAAACTGGCGTCGCACGGCGTCCAGCGGCACCGTCTCGATCGCCCCTGACTGGCTGTAGCCGGCGTTGTTGATGAGCACGCCGACAGCGCCCTCAGCGCGCTCCACCTCGGCTACCGCGGCCTGCATCGACTGCTCGCCGGTCACGTCCAACGCAAGCGTTTTGCAGCCCGCCTGCGCCAGCTCGCCGAGTGTCTCCGGCCGGCGCGCGGTCGCGTACACCGTCCAGCCGGAGCGCACGAGCGCCAGCGCGGTGGCGCGGCCGATGCCCGAGGAGCAGCCGGTGATCAGCACCGCCTTCGAGGGTTCGGACATGCGGGCAGCATAAACGCGTGCCGGTCCTCTAGGGTGGGCGCCCATGCGTGCCGTGACCTTCCAGGCGCCCGGCGAGGTGCGTGTCGAGGACGTGCCCGAGCCGGAGCTGAGCGAGCCGAGCGACGCGATCGTGCGGATCGAGGCGACGGGGGTGTGCGGGTCAGACCTGCACATCTACCACGGGCGCGTTCAGATCGAGCCTGGCTTCACGATCGGGCATGAGTATGTGGGCACGGTGATCGCGGCTGGCGAGCGCGTTACGGGCGTGTCGGTGGGAGACCGCGTGCTCGGGTGCTTTCAGACCGCGTGCGGTGTTTGCTACTTCTGTCGCGCCGGGTGGTATGACCGCTGTGCGGTGTCGCGCACGTTCGGGCATGGCGCGGCGCTTGGGTCGCTCCAGGGGACCCAGGCTGAGCGCGCGCTGGTGCCGAACGCCGACCTCGTGCTGCGCCGGGTGCCCGATGGGATGAGTGACGACGTTGCGCTGTTTGCCGGGGATGTGATGGGGACAGGCTTCCACGGGGTGGTGGCGAGCGGTTTGCGCGCCGGGGATGTCGCCGCGGTGCTGGGGTTGGGGCCGGTGGGGTTGTGTGCGGTGCAGGCGGCGCGCGCGATTGGAGCGGCGCATGTGCTTGCTGTCGACTCGGTGGAGGAGCGTCTTTTAGTCGCCGAGTCTTTCGGAGCGGAGCCGGTGCACCTCGCTGAGCAGGATGTGCGTGCGCTCGCGCGCGAGCGCACCGGGGGTCGTGGGGTGGACGTGTGCATTGATGCGGTGGGCGATCCGCGGGCGCTCGAGACGGCGCTCTACATCACGCGCGCGCATGGTGCGGTGCAGTGCGTGGGTGTGTATGCCGAGCGCGCGGAGGTGCACATGGGGTTGCTGTGGATCAAGGCGCTCACGTTGCGCGCGGGGCAGGCCAACGTGATCGGTCACCTCGATCGTGTGCTGGAGATGATGTCCGCAGGTCTGCTCGATCCGAGCCCGCTCGTGACCCACCACATGTCTCTCGATGACGCGGTCGAGGCCTACGCGCTGTATGACCGGCGCGAGGCGCTTAAGATCGTGCTGAAGCCGTGAATCAGCTGGAGCCACAGACCTCGTACAAGGAGCCCTCATGAGCGCCGCTGCCGATACCGCCACCCCTCACGTCCTTCCCGAGGTGCTCGGGTCAGCTGCGCGTGAGTTTGTCCTTCAATCCCACCAACTGCTGATCGGGGGAGAGCGCTCAGAAGCCGCCGGCGGCCGCACGTTCGTCACGCTCGATCCCGCCACCGGGCGCGAGATCGCTCGAGTCGCCCATGCCGGCGCCGAGGACGTCGAGCGTGCGGTCGCGGCCGCACGCGCTGCGTTCAGCGACGGTCCGTGGTCCTCGATGCCGGCTTCCGGGCGCGAGCGCCTGATGTATGCGCTCGCCGATGCGATCGAAGCGCACGCCGAGGAGATCGCTCAGATCGAGTCACTCGACAACGGCAAGCCGGTCGGGCTCGCGCAGTACGTCGACGTCAACGGCGCGGTCGGACACCTGCGCTACTTCGCCGGCTGGCCGACGAAGATCGAGGGTGACGTGCTGCCGGTAAGTGCACCGAACATGCACTGCTACACGCGCCGTGAACCCGTCGGGGTGTGCGCCCAGATCATCCCGTGGAACTTTCCGCTGCTGATGGCCGCGTGGAAGCTCGGTCCCGCGCTCGCCGCGGGCTGTACGGTCGTGCTGAAGCCCGCCGAGCAGACGCCGCTGAGCGCGCTGCGCATCGGCGAGCTGGCGCTGGAGGTGGGCTTTCCGCCGGGCGTGCTCAATGTTCTCACCGGTGACGGCAGCACTGGGTCGGCGCTCGTGGATCACCCGGGTATCGACAAGATCGCGTTCACGGGCTCGACCGTCGTCGGCCGTGAGATCGGGGCCAAGGCTGGTCGGGCGCTGAAGCGCGTCACGCTGGAGCTGGGCGGCAAGTCGCCGAACATCATCCTCCCCGACGCTGACATCGACGCTGCTGTGGCGGGCTCGTTCCAGGCGATCTACTTCAACTCGGGCCAGGCATGCAACGCGGGCTCGCGGCTGTTCGTTCCGGCGGAGCGCTTCGACGAGGTGATGAGCGCGCTCGCTGATGCCGCAAAGGGCGCGCGTCTCGGTCCGGGGCTCGATCCCGGCACGCAGCTCGGGCCGCTCGTGTCGGCCGAGCAGCAGCAACGGGTGATGGACTACATCGACGCGGGCCGTGCCGAAGGCGCGGAGGTGCTCGCCGGCGGCGAGGCGGCGCTGACCGGCAGCGGCGGCTACTTCGTCTCGCCTACGCTGTTCAGCACGACATCCGACGAGCTGAAGATCGCGCGCGAGGAGATCTTCGGTCCGGTGCTGGTCGCCTCGCCGTATGACTCGCTGGAGGAGGTCGCGGCCCGCGCGAACGACGGCGAGTACGGGCTCGCGGCGGGCGTGTGGACGCGCGATGTGTCCAACGCGCATCGGCTGGCCGCGATGCTGCACGCGGGCATGGTCTACATCAACACCTGGGGCGTGGTCGATCCGTCGGCGCCGTTCGGCGGCTTCAAGGCGTCGGGCATCGGCCGCGAGCACGGCCACGACGGCCTCGACGCGTACTTGGAGACCAAGACGGTTTGGGCGGCGTTGTAGGGTGCAGCGTCGTAGATCCTGGCGCGGCTGGCCGGCCTCGACCCCGGCGGGGGCGCCGCGCGTTCCACGTCGCGTATTGAGCGCCTAGGCGATCGCCTGGACGAGGAGCGCTTCTCGCGAGCGTTCCTCGTCGTGTGTGCACTCGTGCTCGTGGCGGCCACCGCCGAGATCGTGCTCGACGCCGCCGCCGGTCACTCCCCGCTGATCCCCAAGTCGCCGGTGCTCGCGGGCTGGCTTCAGGGGATCGGCGAGCGTCTCGGATTCCGCGTCTTCCTGATCGCGGTGCTGGCCTTCTCGGCCGGCTATGCAGGCCTGCTGGGGCTGGCGCGAGGCATCTCCAAACGCTGGGCGATTGCGCTGATCGCCGTGCTCCACGCGATCGTGTTCGCCGGCCCGGTTCTGCTCTCAACCGACGTCTTCAGCTACATCGCCTACGCCCGCATGGGCGTCGAGCATGGGATCAATCCCTACCTTCACGGGCCGATCGCGATCGTCCACGACCCGGTCTACCACTACGTCGGGCAGGACTGGAAGCACGTCGCCACGGCCTACGGGCCGCTGTACACGCTGCTCTCCTATCCGTTCGGGCTGCTCGGCGTGACGGGCGCGATCTGGGGCATGAAGATCCTGGCACTGCTCGCGAGCATCGGCACGCTCGTGCTCACGTGGCGCTGCGCGCGCCTGCGCGAGATGAACCCCGTCGTGGCGATCCTCGCCGTCGGCGCCAATCCGCTGTATGTGATTTATGCCCTCGGCGGCGCGCACAACGATCTGATCATGCTGCTGGCGATGATGGCAGCGGTCAGCTTCACATTTGCTGGCAGGGATGCCCCGGCGGCTGCGACCGTCGTCGCCGGGGCGCTTGTGAAGGCCACGGTGGCGGCGCTGTTGCCGTTCATGATCCTCGCGCGGCGCAGCCGCGCGCAGGTTCTCGGTGCTGTGGCGGCCTTGGGGGCGGGCGCGCTGATCGCCTACGTGGCCTTCGGCGTGGACGGAATCAACATAGTCGCGGCGCTGAACCGCGACGCGGCGTTCGTCTCGACGGACAGCTTCCCCAACGAGCTCGCCCACCTGGTGGGCAAGCCGGGGGTGTTTCCGGTCGATCACGATCTGCTCAAGGGGGCGCTGGTGCTGATCGTGCTGCACCTGCTGTGGCGCACCTGGCGCGGCTATGACTGGATCTCCGCCGCCGGCTGGACGCTGCTGGCGATCTCGGTGACGAGCACCTGGCTGCTCGCGTGGTACATCCTCTGGCCGCTGCCGCTGGCGGTCATCGCGCGCGACCGCCGGCTGCTCGTTGCAACGCTCGCGGTGCAGGCGCTGTTCATCGCCCATCAGCTGACGCCGTTGTTCGCCCCGGTGTCATGAACGGGGCCACTGCACTCACCCGCGCCTTCGATCGGCTGCCTGCGTGGCTGCGCCCCCGCGATGTGGAGGCGCGCGGGACCGGCCGGATGCGGCTCACCGAGACGACCCTGCTGGTGCTCGCCGGCCTGCTTCTTGCGATCGCGACGGTCAACGACGTGGTACTGCAGACCCACACCAACCACCGGCTCGTCGCCGACTTGCGCACGTGGCGCTCCTACACAGGCCACGACTACAAAAACCTGTCGGCTGAACAAGACCAGCGCCACCACACGACCGTCGATGTGATCTGCGGCAACACCACGCCAGGCCCGCCGAAAGAACGGATCCAGCTCTGCCTGCAGATGACGGGACCGGTCATCCACTCACGCCGCGCAGCGCGCGGCGGCTGGTACCTGCCGCCGAAGGCCGAAGACCTCCGCCACTCACGCTATGGCTGCTTCGGTGAGGCCAAGAGCGCCGGGCTCTGTGGCCCGGCCGCTGCGGGCACAGAAGGCTCCGAAGGCACAGTGGCGGAAACCGGCCAGTGAGCGCAGCGATCTCATCGCCTGCCGGCGCAACTCGTACCGCTGCCCTACGCGGCCACGCGCTGGGAGCGTGGTGGGCGCTCGCGGGGCTGGTGGTCTTGGCCGCGGCGCTGCGGTTTTCGACGCTCGGGCTACAGAGCCTGTGGTACGACGAGGCGTTCACCCCAGTACACACTCTCCACCCGGGCCTCACGGCGACGCTGAGCGCGGTCGCTCACACCGAAAACTCACCGCCGTTGTGGTATCTGCTTGAGTGGGCCGTCTCGCGTGTATTCGGTACCGGCGCGATCGCGCTGCGCTCTCTCTCGGCGTTCGCCGGGGTGGCGAGCGTCGTGGTGGGTTGGGGAATAGGCCGCGAACTAGCCGGTCGCCGCGCCGCGTTTGCGACGGCGGCCCTGATCGCGGTCAACCCGCTGTTTGTGTGGTACTCCCAGGAGGCTCGCGTGTATGCGCTGTTCGTGCTCACGGCGGAGCTGGCGATCCTGTGCTTCTTGCGCGCTCTGCGCGAGCCCTCACCGGGACAGCTGACCGCGTTCGCGGTGAGTGGCGCGCTGGCGCTGCTCACTCACTACTTCGCGGTGTTCCTGCTGGCGCCGATGTGCCTGTGGCTCGTGCTGGAGCACCGCGCGCACAGGCACGTGACGCTGGCCGCGGTGGCGGCAGTGGGTGCTGTGGGCGTCGCGCTGCTCCCTCTGATCTCAGCCCAGGGCGGCCGCGGCACACAGTGGATCGGCCGCTGGCCACTCGGCGAACGCCTGGAAGCTATTCCTCAGTACTACCTGACGGGCGAGTCCGGTGCTCCGCTTGGCCACGGTGTGGAGTTGCTCATCGCCCTGCCGGTCCTCGGCGGTCTTTTCTTTGGGCTATGGCGGGGCCTCACTCGCCTCGAGGAGCGCCAGGCACTGATCATGCTGGTGCTCAGCGCCTGCGGCGTGCTTATCCCCGTCGCGCTCGTCATCTTCGGTCTGGACTATCTCGCCCCGCGCAACCTCGTTGCCGCGATGATCCCGTTCACCGCCCTGCTCGCGCTCGTCATCGCCGCGCAGCGCACGGGCCGCATGGGCGTCGCGCTCGCAGGCGTCATAGCGCTCGCCTTCCTCGCGATGTCCGTCGATGTGAATCTCAGCCCGCGCCTGCAGCGTGGTGACTGGCGCGGCGTCGCCAAGGTCTTGCGAGGCACCCCCGCGAACGACCGCGTGATCACGACCGTCGAGCTCGGGGCGGCGCCGCTCGAGTACTACCTGCCGCCGCTGCACAACCTCGCCCGTGGGGGGGCGGTGACGGTCAGCGAGATCGACGAGACCGGTTATGCGCCACTGCGAGCCTCTGCGGGCAGCCCGCCGGCGCCCGGCTTTCACCTCAGCAGTCGCGATGACGTGAACGGTCTGATCGTCTATCGCTTCCTGTCAAGGTCGCCTCGAAAGGTCTCAGAGGCGACGTTGCGCAGGCACGTGATCACCGAAGCGCACCCGGAGGTGCTTGTCTCTGAAGCTCAGGCACCGTTGTAGGAGGCAGGCGCCGGGGGATCTTCGCGAGTGCTTGCGATTTGCGCAAGCAGCGTCGCGGGCGAGGTGCCGCCCAGCACTCGCAGGCGGTGCAGGCGGTTGGGGTCGTCTCCGGGATGCGCCCAGCCGGGGATGACAGTGGTCGAGCCGGCGTAGCCTGCGGCCTTGACAGCGGCGATGACGGTTGCGTTGTAGTGCCCGGACGGGTAGCAGAACCAGTTGACCGGTACGTGGTAGCGCTGCTGCAGGACCCGGCGCGCGACAGCCACCTGGTAGTGCAGTTGCGTGGCGTCGAGGGTGATCAGATCAGCGTGACTGATGCCCTGGGTATCGAGCTCCCAGCCTGCGGCGATCAGGCCACGGATCTGCCCTTGGCCGAATCCGCCCTGCGATGGTGGCAAGCCGGATAGCTGGATGTTCTCGACACCGGCCCAACCGAGCCGTTGCAGGACTCCCAGCGCCTGCGTGTATTGAGACCGGTAGCCGTTATCGAAGCTGAGCACGATCGGTTTGCCCGCTGGAAGCGATGCGCCGCTGCGCCAGTAGGCCTGCACCTGGTCGAGGGTGACGGCGTGCCAGCCGGCGTTCTTCAGCGCCTGCATCTGTGCGGCGAACTCGCTCGGTGGGACGTACAGCCCTGGGAACGGCGCGCCGGGCGGCGGAGCGGCGATCACGTGGTACATGAGGATCGGCACCGCCGCGGTACCGGCTCCCACCCGCTCCCCGCCCGCTTCCCCATGGGCGGTCCGGCTCGCGCTTAGCGTATCCCGCGCCCGGGCCAGGAGATCGCTCGCGCCATGGGCGGAAGACGTATGGCCCGCCGCGCCTTGCGACTGACTGGGAGCGTTTCCCGATTGGACACCCCAGATATCGCCCAGCAGAACGACGCCCACAGACAGGATCAGCAGCGTGATCAGTCCGGCGGCTTGGTAGCGGTGGCGGCGGGTTGCTCGCCGGCTGGCCCTACGACGGTTGCGCAGCTCCTCGGGAGGCTCTATCTGTGACGAGGGCATTGGCGAAGGATGGCATGAAGCCCGGGAGCCGCGGCCCCGGCTACGTAAGCCGCTGCGGTGCGGTCACGCGCCGGAGGCTTGGAACCCAGCCCGCCGATGATTTCATCCGTTGCTCGCCGATTCCTAAAAGAGGTCGATGCCGACGCGCAGGGCACCGGCGCGGAGCGCGTCGACCTCGGTCCACCCGCCCGGTGCGCGGTGCAGGGATCCTTGCCCTTGTTGCAGTGTCCAGTAGGGGGTGAAGCGCACCCGCACCGTGAATTTCCCGGGGCGGTGGGTGAGCAGCGTGAAGCTGTCCGGTCCCATGCCGGTCAGCGCCGCGGGTGGCTGTGCCAGCGGGGTTGCGCCCCGCACGGCGAACAGGCGCCAGTGCGCTGAATGCCACACCTCGATCAGATAGGGAAGCCCCCTCGCGATCAGTTGCCCCTCCCGTTCGCCGGCGGAGTCCAGGCGCACGTCGGGTAGCGCGACATAGGAGACGGCGTTCTGAATCAACCATGACCTATAGGTCATGAGGGTGAGCCCGGATCGGTAAAACAACGCGTCGTAACGCGTGTCGAGCTGGCGCTCCCAGCCACGCGCCAGCAGGATCAGAGGGTGCTCGGGGATATACACCGACTCCCAGTGGGCTTCGGTCAGCGGTACCTCTACGCGCAGCGGCCTACCGTCTGTGAGGCGCGTGAGCTCCCCGGCCAGTGGGGCGTAATAGGAGGCATTGACCGAGGGGTTACCGGCCAGCGCCGCAAAATCGCTGATCGGGGTGTCCATCTGCCAGTACAGCAGCGCAGGCGCCAGCAGGACGAGCGCGAGCCGCCGGTGCTCCCACAGCACGCCGGCCACCAGCGGCGCCGCCAGCAGCACCCCCAGGCGAGCGGCGTTGCCACCTACTGGTGTGCGCAGCACAAAGGCTCCCGTCAGCGCCAGGGCGTAGAGCCAGGCTCCCCACGTCAGAGCTCCTCGCACGTGGGGCGCGAGCTTGCCGCCGGCGTGCGGGAGCGTCACCGCAATCGCCGCGACTCCGGCGAGGGCGGGCCAGAACAGCGATGGCGCGAACGGCTCCCAGCCACCTTCGGGGAACGCGACTGCCAGCGCCAGGATCGGGGCCAGCGTCGCGACCGCGAGCGCCAGGCCGCGTGTACGCGGCCGCAACCCTCCTCGCCCGCCGGCGCGATGCCCGGCATGCGCGCCCTGGGGTGCGGCCAGCGCGTAAGCGAGCCCAGCCAACGCTAGGAACGTTCCGGCCACAGGACTCGCGAGGCTGGTGAACACGGCCAGTGTCAGCGCCGCGGCCGTCCGGCCGCCTATCAGCATGAGCAGCGCGAGCAGGCCGACTGTGAGCCCAAGGCCATAGGCGACCTGGCCGGAGAGCAGCCCGACGCAGGCGCCGAGCGCGAACGACGCGCCGGCCACGCGAGCGCCGGCACTCTGAAAGGTCCGCTGAGCGAGCAGGCCGAACAGACCGGCCGCGGCGACGGCACACAGCGCGAGCAACAGCCGCTCCCCTACCAGGGCTCCGGCAGCGGGCGCCAGCAGCGAGTAGCCGGGAAGGTCGTGCCCGCCGTACCAGCCGCCGTCCCACAGCGTGAACCCCGCTCGGGCAAACAGGTCACCGCGGTAGGTCGCGGCCGCGAGGTCGCCGCTGGACGGCGCGAGCACCAGATAGACGATCGCCAGTGGGGCGGCCACGACAAGCGCGAGCGCCCACGGTGACAGCGCTAGGCGCCACCCACTCAAGCGCGACCGGTGCAGACCCACCCCGAGGCTGGCTGGTGGATCGGTCGCTAGCGCGGCCGCCGCCATGCGGGTATTACACACAAGCCCGATAAGAGGCACCTCAATCGCTCGTGAGAGCTTTCTCACGCCCACGCGGCACGAGCGGAGTTATCGGTTGAGAGCAGAGGAACTACTCGGGGCCAGGCCGGGTAGCTCGGCCAACTGACCCGATGCCGTCTCAGCCGCAAACTCGCTCGAGGCGCCGGTCGGCCGGGCTGCCAGCGCTGCCGGCCGAGCCGCTAGTCACATAACGCCAAGAGCGCGATGCGTGACGGAAGACGAACGCTTGCGTGCCCGCTTCCGGTGTGTGTACGCACACCACGGCGAGGCTGGAGTTTGACCGCGAGACGTACACGCCGTGTACCTCTGAGGAGCTGCCGTCGTTGGCGGTGAAGGATGCCATGATCGCCGAGCGCTCGGACTTGGTCGCCGGGCGCGCGGACGAGCCGGTTGCGAGCGCGGCTGTAGCGGGTGTCATGGCCAGCACCATGACAGCGGACGCCATGAGAGAAAGGGAGCGAAATGTCACGCCCATAGACCCTAACGGCAGCGGACCGGCGTGACGGCGGATGAGTGAAATCTCATCCAGTCACCGTCGATGTGATCGCCACCGCTCGAGCAGGATTGAGACGCTGCAGATGGCGAGTACCAGCAGCGCCGCGACGGCGACGATCGCCACGCCCGGCGCGAGCAGCAGTGCTGCTACCGCGATCAGCAGCCCGAGACCGATGTCTACACGAATGAGGTAACGGCGTCTGCGCGCCTGGCGGCGGCGCGCGTGCAGGTGGGACATGTCATTTAGCGGCTTGGTCGCGCTCACTGCTTCAGCCGGCGAAAAAGGGGGCGGGGAATCATTCTCGTGACGAGCATGAGCCAGCGTAGAGCGGACGGCGCCCACTCAGTGACCGGCATAGATGCCGCTGAGGAAGAGGAAGCTCCAGAGGATGCTCAGCGCCAGCAGCGTGCGGTCGCGCAGGATCAACTCCTCCGGCGCCTGGCCGGCGCCGACGCCGATCAGGCTCGCGTAGCGGCCAAGCCACAGCAGAAATGGAGCTATCGATAGGCCATACCAGACGATATGGGTCGGTCGTGTGAGGGCCCACCCGGTGTAGGCGACTGCGGCCACGGTGGCCGCCGCTAGGAGCGTCAGGCGTAGATGCTCGAGTGAGTAGCGTCGCAGGGTGGCTCGCACGGGACCGGGTCCTGCGTGCTCGCGAAGCTCGGCGTACCGCTTGGCGGCGACCAGGTAGATGGCGCAGGATGCGGTCACGATGACAAACCAGCGGGACAGGTAGATGTCCGTCGCGACGCCTCCGGCGATGGCGCGCAGCACGAAGCCGGCGGCGATCGCCAGGATGTCGATTACGACGATACGCCGCAACCACAGCGAATAGCTCCCGGTCAAGGCGAGATAGCCGCAGGCGACCGCGCCCAGACCGGGGGTAATCGCGGTAGCGGATCCGATACCCAGAAGCGCCAGCACCGCCGCTATGCGGAGAGCCGCGCGCGGTGAGAGCTCACCGGCGGCCACCGGACGCGAGCGCTTGCGTGGATGCAGACGGTCCTGCTCCAGGTCGCGTACGTCGTTGACCAGATAGGTAGCGCTCGAGATCAGACACAACACGAGGAAAGCCCCGGCGACCCGCACCGCGACCTGTGGCTTGTCGATCACCCCGGCGGCGCAGGGCGCCGCGAGGACGAGCAGGTTCTTGCTCCACTGGCGCGGGCGGCACGCCCGCAGCAGCACCCGGGGCGACGGTCGAGCCGCGGGCCGCAGCTGGATTGGCGCCTGCACGTCGTGCAGGTCGCTGGCGCTGGACTGGGCTTGAGTCTCCTCGACGCTTGCTATCGCTTGAAGTGAATTAATGTTAAATCTCCGATAAAGGAGCGGGGTTGGCCTGGGGACATGGCTGGGCTGCCCCAATACAAGTTCCACATGACTACTGCATCTCCGGTTCGATTTCACCCACAAAAGGTGAGAGTGCTCTAATTTGACGTCGACCAACGTACGGCTTGATGGCTGGGCGCTTACAGTCTGGGAATGGAGCTTGGTAGCGTCGTACACCACAGCCCTGCCCGGCGGAAGAACCGTTTGCCAGAGCGTTCTGGAGGAGAAGGTCTGCATCGGATGCGACGGATCGCGCTCGCCGCCGCGCTGATCGCGCTCGTCCCCGCCGTGTACTCCTATGTGAACACGATGGCTGAACCATCCAACTCGAGCTTGGGCGTCCGCTCGGTGGAGTGGCTGCGCGATCACGGCGCAGCGGGGGTTGTGTCGCAGGTCGAGTCGATCTATTACTCGCTGACCGCGCCCAGCAAGGGCGGGGCCACGCTGCGAGCGCTGCCCCAGGTCGGCTACGGAGCCGCCGAACGGGCGCAGGCGCAGCGGCTGAAGGCCCAGCAACTGGCCGCGATCGAACGCCCCCATCGGGTTGCGCCGCTGCTCCATCCGGCGCTTGGAGGCGAGGGCGTCTGGCGGGCCACCCGCCCCGGGCAGGGGACGGGCGCCCCGCTGCTGATCACCACGCTGCGTAACCAACCTGAATATCCGCGCGTGGTGGCCGGCCTGGCCTGGATCAACACCAAACGCACGACCGTGACGCTCAACCCCGGCCGCCAAGAGCCCTCGGTGTCGATCCCGCGCGGCTCGATGGACGTGCCACTAGCACGCCGCGGCAAGCTGCTTGCGACGTTCAACAGCGGCTTCAAACTCTCAGACTCGCACGGCGGGTTTGTCCTGGACGGCCACACCTACGCCACGATGCAAGACGGTCAGGCCACCCTGGTGGGCTACAGCGACGGGAGAGTGGACGTCATCGACTGGCAGTACGGTCCGCGCGCACCCAGCTCGGTCTCGTTCGCCCGCCAGAATCTCCCGTTGCTCGTCAACCAAGGACGGCCCGCCCCCAATCTCGAAAGCAGCGAATGGGGCGCGACGGTCGGCAACGCGGTCCTCGTATGGCGCTCAGCCATAGGCGTCGACCGCCACGGCAACCTGATCTACGCCGCCGGTGAAGACCAGAGCGTGGGCAGCCTCGCCGACACCCTCGCCCACGCCGGCGCCGTTCGTGCGATGGAGCTCGACATCAACACCTACTGGGTGAGCTTCATCACCTATGGCGCTCCCGGAGCCGAAGACCCGAAGAACCTGCTGCCCGCCATGGATCGCCCCGCCACCAGATATCTCACGCCCGATGATCGGGACTTCTTCGCGGTCTACTCACGCTAGCGCGGCCTCTGCCGACGGGCCCAGTGAGTCGCGATCCCGACGAGTACGGCCGCCAGGCGGTCACGGATGATCACTCCTAGCAGGTCCCCGAATAGGCCGAGGTGCCCTGACCCAATGCTGGGTCATCGACCCTGCCTGAATCGCTGGAGCGTAGGATCGCGCCGAGGTGGATGACGTACCAGACACCTCGCCAGGAGATCATCGAGGCGATGCCGAACGAGCGGATCTGACCATCCACTCGGTAGACGATGCGCGTATTGGGCATCTCGTAGTAGCCGATGCTGTTGTAACAGACGCCCGGCTGAACCCAGTGCCCGTAGCTGGAAGGGACGTCGACCCTGACGAGCTGGGCGTGCGCGGCATTACGGCCGAGGAGCGCGTGCGCGGCGGCGATGTCGAGGCCATAGTCGTGAACGAGGCGGTCGGTCCAATCAGAGTTCGCCGAGTTGATCGCCTTCAGCTGGAGGTAGGCGCCTCTCGGGAAGAACGCAGCCAATGCTGGGGTGACCGAGTCGCGCACGATGCCAGCCCACAGCGAAGCCATAAGCGCTTTGAACTGAGCGCTCCTCCCGGAGGGATACGCACGGGTTTGCGGAAGCGAACCCGGCGAGGACACTGCCGGGCGAACGTGCGTGACCGGGAGCGGGGCACTCGTTTGCGCCACTATGGTCCGCGGACCATAGGCGACGGAGTTCAGCCGAGCTGGGGCAGACCCGCCACTCACACCGCTGATCCACAGCACCGCCGCCGCAACTACCGCGAGTATCGTGAGGCCCGCGACGCGACGCCGTTGTCGAAGCGCATGGCGGCGCGCCCGCTCACGCCGAGCACGGCGATAGTGGGCGTCGCGACGCCGATCAGCGTCCGAGTGCGCGACCGGCCTTGACAGGGTCATAGCTGGCGTTCATGGCTGGGTATAGAACTGTAGTCGAACGCTTGTTCGGCGTTGTTAGGGCTTCCAGCGTGGGTAGTGTTTGCGTGCCCATTCGCGGTCGACTTCGCCGGTCAGTATCCCGCGCAGCGCGTGGCGTGTCGCGCGGTTGACGAGCGCCATCGCCAAACCCGACCGCCACACCCGCGGTACCGATGCGGGTACGAGCCGGCCTCGGTGCCCTAGACGACGCGCTCGTTGCGGCAGTCACTCCGCCCGCTCGTCGGCTGAACGCGCTCTTGCAGGCCGGATGTCCTGCCAGCTCAGGCCCTCAGCGAGCAGCGCGGGGATGCCGAGGCCGATGGCGGTCAGCACCTCGACCGCCTGCAGGATGATGCCGTAGGCCAAGCCCGGTCCGGCACCGACATCGTAGGCCGCGAGCACGACCAAGCAGGCGGCCTGGAAGACACCGACGTTGGAGGGAGTCGCTGGGAGGACCGCACTGACGTTGACGGCGAGCAGGATTGCGGCGGCGCTCACCAAACCTGCATGGGATTGCAGACCCAACGCGAGCACGACCATGTAACAGGCCAGCCACTGCAGCGCCCACGCCAGCAGCTGACAGGTCACGGCGGTTAGTCCGTAACGCGGACGCGCGAACACAACGAGCCCGCGCCGCGCCAGCTCGAGCAGCCGCGCAATCGCGTTCGCGGTATGCACGACACGCATCGAGTGCGAGCGCCTCCCCAACCTGAGCAGGCGCGGGCCGGTGAGCACGAGCACACAGATCGCCAGCGGGACGGCGAGCACGGCCGTGACACCAGCCAAGTTTCCCTGGAGCAGCGGGACGCCGGTGAAAGTGACCCCCGCGAGGATCGCCAGCGCTAGCAGGTTGATCAGCGTCTGTGAGAATACCGTGCCGGCGAGAATCGGGACCAGCCGACTAGCGGGACCGTCGAGCCTACGTGTCAGCACCAGCACGCGCGAGGGCTCACCGATACGCCCGGGAAACAGCGCCGAGGCCATCACCCCGATCATCGTCGCCCGCACGACTGGCGACCAGGCGATTGGGGTGTCGGGCAGCGCGGCGCGCAGCGTCTCGTGCCAGGAAACCGAACGCAATGCGAGCGATGCCGCCATAAGCAAGAGCGCCAGCGCGATCCACCCGGGCGTCGCCGTGATCAGAGCATGGCCGATGCCGGGAAGGTCAAGGCGCGAGAACGCGAACACGACCAGCCCAACGAGCAGAATCGCCGCGAGGACGCCCACGCGCCTGCCAATACGCGACCGGCGCCGGGCCAGCCGGTTCTCCGGGATGCTCATCTGAGAGATCGCTCGAAAGACGGAAGCTAGTGAGTCGCGATCTTTTTTTGCTCCTGTCCGATGGCTGCCTGTAGTGAGCTCGCGAAGGCTTCGCTTGTGAAGGTCGCGCCCGAGATGAGATTCACGTTCGCGCTTTGCGCTTGTAGAACCTCGGTGCGCAGCAGCGGAACGGCTTGGGAGTTGATGAACTGGGAGCGGGGCCGGTCCACTGGGTACTGCAGGGCCTTGACGTCTGTGATCTTTCCACTCTGTACGTCGATCGCCACCTGTACTGGCCCGTATTCCATTTCGACGGTAGGCCCGGTGAACACGCCGCTGACGTTGCTCGTCGCGGGTGTGGGCGGTGTCGAGCCGCTCGAGGGGGTGGACGTCGTGGGGCCAGGCGAGGACACGTGTACCGGCGTTGAGGAGCGCTGGATCTTCTGCTGGTGGTGGAGCACCAGCACCAGAACCGCCACCACGACGACTACCGCCACGGCGCTCGCGGTGAGCTTTCTGCGCATCAATTCCTCCTCGGTCGGGAACGGTGAGAACAGGCTAGACATCCGCGTGCGTCAGGGTGCATCGGCGCGGTAGCGGCTCATGGCTGGTGTGGACAGGACATTGCCCTCGGCGAGGATCACCATCGCCGCGTAGTCCTTCAGCCCGGCGCACCACTGCGCTCCCTTGGGGCCCATGGCGTAGGCGGCCGTGGCGTACGCGTCGGCGGTAGCCACGTCGGGACCGACGATCGTCACCGACAGGACTCCCTCGGACGGGCTGCCCGTGTGAGGGTCGATGATGTGCTCCCCCCGCTCGTAGGCTCCGGAGGTCGCGATCCCCGCGTCACTCGCGACGAGTACGGCCGCCAGGCGGTCGCGGATCGTGGGGTGCTGGATCCCCACGCGCCAGGACTCACCGTTCCAGGAACACCCGCGCAGGCGAGCATCCCCGCCCGCGTTGACGCAGTAGTTGCGTGCTCCCGCCCGCTCGAGGATCCGGGCGGCTCCGGCCACCGACCATCCCTTGACCAGTCCGGATGGGTCGATCGGGCGCCGAGGGTAGCCCTCGACTGCGGCTTGCACGCCGCTCTGAAGAGGCGCTCGAATGTCGAAGTACCCGTCGGTCTGTGCCCGTAGGCGCTCGCAGCGACGGAGCACGGAGTGCACGGCGGGATGCGTCTGCTCGACGGCGAGCTCGCCCCGGTTCAGACGGCTGATCTCGCTGTCTTCACGGTAGGTGCTGAACGTGGCGTCCACAAATCGCAGCCATTGATAGACACGGTCCACCGTTTTCGCCTCGATATCGGAGTCGCACACATCCACGCCGATGGGCATGCCCATCACATGCTCGAGGCGGTGCAAGTGAGCGCCCATGCCGGGAGCGTCCTGGATGTAGGTCTGCTCAGACATGCGCTCCATTCGCTTCCTTAGGCGGCGAGCGCGAATCGCTCGCTATGAATTTGGTTGCCCGGCACACCTGCGCCGTGCAGGCTCCCCTCGGTCCTGACCATCATCGCGTAGGGTCCGCAGAGGTAGACCTCTCGCTCGACGATGTCCGGGATGAAGCGCAGCAGTTGCACTGGTGAGAGCAGGTCGCGACCGGCTACCGTGTGGTGATCGCCGACGACGAAGAAGAGATCGGCGCCCCGCTTGCGGGCGATCTCCTCGAGCTCGGTGCGGAAGACGAGATCCTCCTCGCGGATCACGCGGTAGATCAGCGCCAGCTCGCCGGGTGCGGCGGGCAATTCCTCGAACAGCGCCCGGATCGGGGTGATGCCGATGCCACCCGCGATCAGGGCCACGCGCGGGCGAGTGCGCTGGAGGTGCGTGAAGGTGCCGAACGGCCCCTCGGCGAGCACAGCGGTGCCAGGAGACACATCGGCGATCCGGCTGGTGAAGTTGCCGACGTCCTTGACAGTGAGCCGCAGAGACCGTCCGTCTGGCGCGGCCGATAGCGAGAACGGGTGCGCCTGCCACCAGCGTCCGCGTGTGAAGAAGCGCCAGAGCATGAACTGGCCCGCGTGCGCGTCCAGGCGATCGAGGTGGCGGCCGGTGATATACAGCGAAACGACCCCAGGGGCCTCCCTGATGACTTCTGCCACCCGCAGGCGATAGTGGAATGCTCCCCATGCGGGCCGCGCCAGGCGGAAGCAAACGAGCAGAGCGAGAGTCACCACATACAGGGCGATCCAGTAGTCGGCCTGGGATGTGTGAGTCGTGAACTCGTTGCCGGTCGGCAGCTGATGTAGGTAGGAGAGCGCGATCCCAGCGTAAATGGAGAGGTGCACGAAGTACCACCCCTCATACGGTAGGCGCCGCCGCACGATCACCAGCGAGCTGATCACCACCCCAACCATCAGCACGGTGCCGACCGTCGCCGTGACCATCCCCGGATAGCTCGAGAGCAGCCGCGAGAACTCGCGGGGGACCGATATCTGTTCGCTGCCTGCGTACCCGACCGTGATCAGCACGGTGTGCGCTACCACGAGCGAGATGCACACCTTGCCGTTGCGCCGGTGCCACACCGTGAGGCGATCGAACCCCACCAATTTCTCCACCGGAGGTAGCCGCGCGAGCAGCAGAACCTGGATCAGCGCAAGGTAGACCGCCACGAGCCCCGTGATCCGTCCCAGGCTGGTGAACACTTCGGCCGAGCCATGCACCCGGCTCACACCGCCGCCGTGCAGCCACAACCAAACGATCACCACGGCGTTGGCGATGATCACGAGCCACAGGCATGTGGCTATCACGAGCCGGGAGGTGCGCCCCCTAGACAGTCCGCTCCAGAGCGCAACCAACGGTGAGCTGTCGATGACAGTGGCGCCGCTGGAGGGCTCCATCGACCGTACTACACACGAGCGGCATAAGAGGTACCTCAATCGTTCGTGAGACCTTTCTCAGCGTAGGCAAGCGTTAACTGGTGATTTCGGCTGCTTGTGCTCGGTCAGGTTCAACTTGCCGCGAAGCGCCGCAGACCGGGCTGGCCCGGTACCGGGGTGCTGTGGGCATAGGCCCAGATCTGGTTGTATGGGCAGTGGCGCCCGCTATGACAGGGGTGTGGCGCAACGAAGTAGAACCGTACACGGCGCCCAGCCACCAGAGCCCGCAGGCTTCTCGTATGTGTGAGCGATCCGTCCACGCTGTTGAGGACCAGGACCGGAAGGCCGTCGCGGGCCACGAGTCCCAGGATGTCGTTGATGTTCGCGCCCGCGACCTCGAAGTGGGTCCCGTCGCGGTGGGCGCGCAGATAGCGGCTCACAGCCGGTGTGCTGAAGTCGGTCAGCAGCGAGTCCGAGCGGGCGCGGCTGACCAGGTAGGCGTCCTTGTTCAGTGACGCTGTCAACAGGCCGATCCCGACGCAGACGAGGACGATGCGAAGTACCAGGACTCTGCGACTTCCCGGTTCTTCCGAGCTACGGCGACGGTATGGAGTGCCGCTCCAGAGCGCGCTCAGCGACAGCCCGAACATGGCGCAGATGGCCGGCGTGAACGTCTCCAGGTAGCGGACCTGTAGGCGTTCCATGGCGCTGAAGGCGACCAGTCCGGTAAGGAACCACACGACGATCCCCACGGCAAACCGTCCCGGCGAACTGCGCAGCGCCATCCGCACGGGCTCGCGGCCCCGCGCGAGCAGCGCACCTAGCGCCAACAGTCCAAGCAGCAAGGTGGCCAGCAGCGCGGCTCCGATCAGGGTCCAGTACTGCGTGGGTCCGGCGCTCAGCAGACGCAGCGGGCCGGCGCCGCCTTCGGCCGTCCCAGTGCCGCCGTGACTGGAGAGACGAGCCAGGCCGTTGTAAACAAGGGTGACGTGCCAGATGCTCCCGTTGGCGGAGCCGATCGGAAATGGTCGCCGGTCGATGGGTGTCAGTGACGCGATCGCGGTCCACGACAGCGCCACCGCGAGAAACGTCCCGGCCGTGGCCAGCGCGACGCGCACGCGGGTTCCGGGCGCGGCTGCCCAAAGCCACAGCAACGCCAGGGCGGGCAGCGCGATCAGCATCTCGGCGAGCTTCACGTTGAAGGCCACGCCCATCACCGCGGCCGCCAGCACCGACCAGCGCATGCGCCCGCTCTGAAGCGCCTGCCAGGAGCACCACAGCGCGGCGACCTCCAGGGCCGCGAGCACCGAGTCCATCGTGTCGCTGCGGGCGGTCAGTGCCGAGACCGGCAGTACTGCGAGCGCCAGTGCTGCCAGCAGCGCCGCGGCAAAGCCGAATGGGCGCCGCAGGGCGCCAAACAGCAGCCCGCAGGCCGCCACGCCGCCCAGCGCCTCGGGCAGGTGCAGTCCAACCAGGCCGAACCCCAGCACGCGAGTGGCCGCCACCTGCAACCACAGGTCAACCGGCGGCTTGTCGATCGATACCGTCCCACTGGGCTCGAGCGCACCGAAGAAGAAGTCGTGCCAGGAGGTGCCCATGCTGCGCACGGCCGCGTCGTAGAAGACGTTGCCCGTCACATCCTGGATCTTCCACAGACGAAGCGCAGCGGCCAGCACAAGCACCAGGCTCAGCGCCAACCACACCGCCCAACGGGCGCCCGGGGAAGAGCGCGAGGGAGTGTCTATCGGCCTGATCGCCCGCTCCAGGCCGGCGATCACGGTCGTGCGATTCCAGCGACAGACATGCGGCCAGCATCAGCCGCGTATCTAAAGCGTGGGTCAGCCGACGATGAGAAACCGCTTAAGGGTTCGTCATCTTCCTTGAGGGACCCTCAAGGAAGATGTCTCTAATCCTGAGAGATGTCTCACCAGCGTCTTAGCTGGGATTTTGTTCTGGCGGGGAATAATGACTGCATGATCCCATCGCATTCATCCCACGCAAGAGATGCCGGACTGCGCAAGCTCGTGCTCACCAAGCGCTGGTTGCTTGCCGGCAGCGTGACCTTGACGGGAGTGCTTACAGCGGTCGCAGCAAATGCCTTTCCGGGTAAGACAATCAAGTCCTCGGGCGCCCGAGCGGCAAACGCAGGACATTCGAGCAAAACCTCTGCACCTCGTCACACCCAAAGCTCACAGGGCTCGTCCAGTTCGCTGAAGCCGCCAGCCCAAGCACCGCAATCCACCACAACCCAGGAATCGGCGCCAGCTAAAGAATCAGCGCCAGCCCAGGAATCTGCGCCAGCTCAGGAATCTGCGCCAGCCAAAGAATCGGCACCGGCCCAGGAACCGGCCCAGGAACCGGCGCCGGTCGAACACTCAGAACCAGTCCAGCCGGCGCCAGAAGCACCAGTTGTCTCGGGTGGATCCTGACGGTGACGCTTGTGCTGGGCACCGTGGGTCCGAGTGTCTACTGGTATCTGACGCGCTCTACCGGCGTGGTGGCGCTGGTGCTGCTGACGGTGACGGTTGTCCTCGGCGTGATTGATGTGAGTCGCTGGAGTACCCCGCGCTGGCCGCGCTTTGTGTTGGACTCTTTGCATCGCAATGTCTCGATGCTGGTGCTTGTCTTCCTCGGCCTGCACATCATCACCGCGGCGCTCGACAGCTTCGCACCGATCGCGCTCCTCGATGCGGTGCTGCCGTTCATCGGGAGCTACCGGCCGTTCTGGCTGGGTCTGGGAGCGGTCGCTTTCGATCTGCTGCTCGCCGTTGCCATCACGAGCATGCTGCGTGAGCGTCTGGGGCATCGCGCCTGGCGGATCACGCACTGGCTGGCTTACGCGTGCTGGCCAATCGCTCTCCTGCACGGCCTCGGCACGGGCAGCGACGTCAAGAGCGCATGGTCGCTGGCGCTCACCGCGATGTGCGTGATCGCGGTGGCGATCGCGGTGTGCGCGCGAACGCTCCCCGGCTGGCCTGTGCACCGCCGCGTACGCGGCGGTGCACTGGCACTCACAGCGATCGTCTCGATCGGCCTGATCCTGTGGCTGCCGGGCGGGCCGCTCGGGCGCGACTGGGCACGTCGCTCGGGCACGCCGGTTGCACTGCTCGCCTCCAGCGCTCCCAGCTCCTCCTCACCGGTCGCACAGACCACAAGCGTGAAGGCGAGCGATCCCGCGAGCACTGAAAGCTCCCAATCGAGCGGGCTGGGCAGTCCCTTCAACGTGAGCCTCTCGGGCAGCATCAAACAGGGTTCCGGGCCGGGTCCGGGCTTGGTGGCCGTCAAGATCGCGACCAGCTTCAGTGGCCCGCCCTCGGGGCGGCTGGATATCGAGATCGACGGTCAACCGGTGGGCGAAGGTGGCGTTTCGCTTGGCAGCAGTCACGTGACGCTTCACGGCACCTCCACGGCCGCTGTCTACCGCGGCCGTGTCGTCGCTTTGAACGGAAGCCGCTTGGTCGCCAGCGTGCGCAGTGGCGAAGGACATGACCTCTCGCTCCAGGTAACCCTGGCGGTTAACACTGGTGCGGGCACCGTTAGCGGGACGCTCTCCGCTTCTCCCACCACGAGCGAAGGTGGCGAATGAGCACCCAAGCACAGGCTGTGCGCCTACCGCGGCTGCTCAGCGGCATCCGGGATCAAGGCCATATGCGTCTAGGAGAGCATCTGGAGATCCACGGCGAGCTCCCCGCCGGCCGCGGCAGACGGCACAAACGACGAGATGGGGCTGGGCTGCTCGAGAGTATCGAGGAGGCGGGACTCTGCGGACGCGGGGGCGCTGCGTTTCCCACCGCGACCAAGATGCGCGCGGTAGCCAAAGAACGACGCCGAGCAATCGTCGTGGCCAACGGCGCCGAGGGCGAGCCCGCGAGCCTCAAGGACAAGCTGCTGCTGGAGGCTCTGCCCCACCTCGTGCTGGATGGCGGATCGCTCGCGGCGGCGGTGGTCGGTGCCGGCGAGCTGATCGTCTGCGTCCCGCGGTCGGCGAGCACTGCGCGCGACAGTCTCACCCAGGCCTTGAGGGAACGTGAAAGAGAGCGATATGACTCTGTGGCGGTGCGCGTGGAACTCGTGCCGGACCGCTATCTCGCGGGCCAGGAGTCGGCACTTGTCAGCCACCTCAATCGTGGTCCCGGCATACCGACACTGACACCCCCGATGCCCTTCGAACGGGGCGTCCAAAAACGCCCGACACTGATCAACAATGTCGAGACGCTCGCGCACATCGCGCTGATCGCCCGCTATGGGTCTGAGTGGTTTCGTGAGCTGGGAACACCCGGCCAGCCAGGCTCGGCGCTTCTGACGCTCTCCGGCGCGATCGAATATCCAGGCGTCTATGAGATCGAGCACGGCGCGCCGCTGGGAGACCTGATCCAGGCCGCCGGAGGCGTGACGAGCGATATCAAGGCGCTGCTGCTCGGCGGCTACTCCGGCACCTGGCTACCAGGTTTGCTCGCGTACACGCTCTCCCTTTCAACTGAGCAGCTCGCGCCCTTCGATGCAGTGCTTGGGCCCGGCATAGTCCTGGCACTGTCTGAGGATGCGTGCGGGGTCTCAGAGACGGCACGGATCACTCGCTGGCTCTCCGAGGAGACGGCCGGGCAATGCGGATCATGCGTGCACGGGCTGAACGCAATCGCGACAGCTATCGAGGAGCTCCAAGCTGGAACCGCCGCCGCCGGGACAGAGCAGCGCATCGCTCGCTGGGCCTCGATGGTGCAGGGGCGTGGCGCCTGCGCGCACCCCGACGGCGCCGTCCGCTTCGTTGCAAGCGCGCTGAACGTCTTCGCTGAGGAGTTCGCCGAGCACGCCCGCCACGGGCCATGCCCGGCATGCGCACGACCCTCCGAACTACCACTGCCGGCGCACCCCCGCGCGGCCGCGGCCGCGTGAGTTGATGAGCACCCATTTGCGTGTCAACCCGATCACCTGCGAGGCGCACGGCCTCTGCGCCGAGCTGCTGCCCGAGATGATCACCCTCGATGACTGGGGTTACCCCATCATCGACGAGAACCCCGTCGCACCCGAGCTGCTCGAACACGCGCAGCGAGCCGCAGCCGCCTGTCCCACCCTCGCTCTCCTAATCCAACGCCGCCAGCCCTAGAGCTGAGCGGCGACCTCAAGTCGGTATGCGGCGCTCAGCCCCAGATGGTGAGCGATTCCACCCAGGTGCATTAATGATGTGCATTTAGCCAGGGGGCGAACTGGGGAACATAGAGGATGGCTAGTACCACCCCGGCGACGAGCGCCCCGGAGAGGGACAGGATTCGTCCGGCGTTGCCGGTTCCGTAGCCATCCAGCTCCGGCTGGAGCTCGTGCTTCGTCTTCAGTGCTTGGGGCAAGTCGGAAAGGTGACCAAGCACATGGATAGCGGTGACGGCGATCCACACGAAGAAGCTCGCCTTATGAATCAGAAGCAGCGATCCGCGAGAGCTCGGTCCCAGTAGCAGCAGAGCGACACCGCTGGCGAACACAACTATCGTCGAGGCGACGACGATCGGGGCGATCAAGCGCAGGATGGCCGGCGGCGCGCCCTTGCTCCGGTAGCGAGGGTTGGAGGTGTAGTAGCGAACGAACCGGTAGCCGGTGCTCGCCATCTTCAGGGCGACGGGCGGGATCAGCAGTATCCCAAGGAACATATGCTCACTCAGAAGTGGCCTGATTCTGAGGATCGTTACGCCGAGGGCCGCGAGCAGGACCAGGAGGATGACCCCGGTCGCCGCAGTGAGCTGCTCGTTGCCGGTCGGGCCGCCCGCGGTCAGGTGTCTGCGCAGCGCGTGTGTCGAGGATGAGGGTAGCCGGGATGCGGGGGGCTCTGGCCCCGTGAGATTTCTTTCGTGCCTTGTGGGGGCCCTTGTCTGGTCATCGACTGCCATCAGGGTGAGTCTGTGTGGGTTTGCTAAGGACCCGGTAATCGAATGATGAGAGATTTCATGTAATAGCCACCAGCCGTAAAGGCTCCTGTTTTATGGGTCTATGCTGGCAGGATGCAGCGCTCCGTTGACCGCGCCGGGGAGTATGCGGTGTCACCGGCGATTCTGCTTGTCGAGGACGAGCCGGGGATCGTCGATTTCGTGCGGCGGGGTCTTCAGGCCGAGGGCTTTGTCGTAGAGGCCGAGCTGGACGGGATCGAGGGTGAGCGGCGAGCCCTGCACGACAGTTTTGACTTGATCGTGTTGGACTTGATGCTTCCCGGCAGAGGTGGCCTTGAGATCCTCGCCTCTCTGCGCCAAGCCAAGCCGGGCCTCCCGGTGATTGTGCTGACCGCCCGCGGTGAGACCGAGGATCGCGTTATCGGGCTGGATGCGGGCGCGGTCGATTATCTGGTCAAGCCCTTCTCTCTGGCTGAGCTCGCGGCCAGGGTGCGAGTTCAACTGCGTCTGGCGGCGCAGGCCACAACTGGGACGCTGAGCGCTGGTGACATCGAGGTGGATATGCTCACCCGTCAGGTGCGCCGGGGCGGCGAGGACGTGCGGTTGTCGACCACCGAGTTCGAGCTGCTCGTGTATCTGCTGCGTCATCGCGGACGCGTGCTTTCACGCGAGCGGATCCTCAGCGCGGTGTGGGGCTACGAGCATGACCCCACCACCAACGTCGTGGATGTCTATATCGGCTATCTCAGGCGCAAGCTCAACCGCCCGGAAAGTCCGGCTCCGATCTTCACGGTGCGCACGGTCGGCTACCGCCTGGGCGATGCCGCTTAGTGGCCCGGCTACCACGCCGCCGTCCTTGAGGGGTACTCCCGCAAGCCCGCGCCGGCGTCTGGCTGCGATCGGACTGCGCTGGCGCCTAGCGGCGTGGGTCGCAGTGGTAATGCTGATCTGTACAGGGATCACCTTCGTGGCCGTCTATCGAGGCACTGGCACCCAGCTACGTCATCAGATCGACCAGGGGCTCGCGGGCGACGCGAGCGAGCTCTCACACACCCTCGCCTCCTCCGACGACCATCGCCCCGCGCAGGTGGCACAGCGCGCAACCCGCTACGTGCGCGCTCAGCCCTTCAGCGCGAGCTCCACGTTGCTGTTCGCAATCGTCCCAGGGGTGGGAACGAGCACCAACCGCCCTGAGCTCTTTGCCCATGCGACCCCCGACAATGGTGAGACACCTGCGGTTCAAGCGCAAGAGAACCGCCTCTCACAGCAGCTGGTGAGCGCGCACGACGGATACTCGACCCTGCGCCTCCCCGACGTCGGCGATCTGCGCCTGCTCAAGCGCACGGTGAGTATCCCTGGCGAGAGCCGATCGGAGATCGGCCAGCTGTTCGGGGGCACCGCCGCCGCCGGCGGCGGCGGTCGGGTGACCATAGGCGTGGGCGAGCCCCTACTCACAGTCGCTCATGCTCAGAGGGGTGTGGCGCGCGCATTCATCCTCGCGGGCTTCCTGACGCTCGCCGGCGCGCTGCTCGCCTCCTATCTGATCGGTAGCCGCGTGTCGCGTCCGTTGCGCCGGATGGCCACCGTGGCGGCCCAGGTGGACGCCGGCGATTTGCACCCGCGCATCCATGACCTTGATAGCCAAGGGGGCGAGGTGCGAGTGCTGGCCGACGCCTTCAACCACATGCTCGACCGGCTGACCGACGCGTTCGCGGGCCAGCGTGCGTTCGTCGCCGACGCATCCCACGAGCTGCGCACCCCCCTGACCGTGATCGGTGGCCAGCTCGAGGTGCTCGCCTCCCAGCCGCATCCCCCGGGCGAGGAGGTGCGTCGTGTGGAGCGTCTCGTGCGGGCCGAGATCTCCCGGATGAGCCGTCTGGTCGATGACCTGCTGCTGCTCGCCAAGGCCGAGCAGACGCAGTTCCTGCGCTTGGAGCCGATTGACCTGCGGCCCTACATCCAGGAGCTGTGGGACGGGATGAGCCTGCTCGCTGACCGGCGCTTCGAGCTCGACCCTGTCCCGGCTGGGACCCTGAGAGCCGATCCCGACCGCCTCGCCCAAGCGCTGCGTAACCTACTCAGCAACGCAATCGCACACACGGCTCCCGGCGAGGGACTGGTGCGGCTGGGAGTCAAACGCGAGGGCGCAGATCACCTGCGGTTCGTCGTCGAAGACAATGGGCCTGGCATCCCTACAGATCAGCGCGAGCGCATCTTCGACCGCTTCCACCGCACGGACTCAGCGCGCGACCGCGCCTCGGGCGGCACCGGGCTTGGGCTGGCGATCGTCCGCGCCATCGTCGAGGCCCATGCCGGGCGCATCACCGCTGGGGACCGTCCCGAGGGCGGTGCGCAGATCGCGCTCGAACTCCCCGGCTTCACCGCCGCCGACGGATCGGCGCTTGATGCAGTCAGCACGGCGGGAGAGTTGAACGGGATAGCGAGAGGTGAGCGAGCTGAGGCTCCCTGACCGTGCAGCCAACCCTATCTGGGCGCGAGTGCGTAGAGGCCTGTTTGCCCGGTGAGGTAGATGTCTTTGCCGTCGCTGATCACGGGGTCGAACGCGCCGGTGTTTTTTTCGAAGGAGACCCGGCCGGTGGAGATGCCGAGGCCGTATGTGTGGTGATTGCCGAGGTCGGCGAAGTAGACGGTGCGCCCGACGATCGTGGCCGAGCCAGAGATGCGCCCGTGGGCGTTGAACTTCCAGCTGACTCTGCCCGAGCGGGCGTTGATCGCGTAGAAGGTGCCGTCGTAGGAGCCCAGGTAGACCGTCGCCCCGAGGCCGGGGGCGTTGGTGACGGCTGGGGAGGCATAGACGTAGGCGCCCGTCTGGACCGCCCAGTCGAGCCTGCCGGTGTCGGCGTCGTAGGCGTAGACGCGCCCGTCGGTGTTGCCGAGGAACACGCGGCCATAGACAACGGCGGGGGTTGAGTAGAAGGTGCCGCTGCCGAGGAGCGCTCCTTCGGAGCTGCTCAGCCACAGCCGCCGGCCGGTCTGCTCGGAGACGGCCTGGACGTGGCCGGAGTAGTCGCCGAAATACAGCACGCTGCTCGAGAGCGTGGGGCTGGCCTTGACCGCGCCGCCTGCGCGGTAGGTCCACAGAACGTTTCCGTTAGCCGCATTCAGGGCATAGACGGTGCCGTTCTGGGAGCCGAAGAAAAGCTTGCCGTGATCTAGCAGCGGCGAAGACTCGCTTGGGCTCGGCAAGTCGCGCCACCAGCGTGTTCTGCCTGTCTTGTAATCGATCGCGAACACTCTTCCGGGGATGCCTGGTTTGCCGGTGGAGAGGACGGTCGCATACACGGTCTTCGCGGTCACAGCGGGCGTGGAGGCGGACAGGACGCCCAGCGAATGCGCCCAGAAGGTGCGGCCGGTGTGCTTGTTTATGGCTATCAGCACTCCGTCGTCGGCGAGCTGGAAGATGTGGTTGCCGTAGATGACTGGCGGGAACTCGAGCAGAGAGTGCTCGTTGTGTACCCATAGTCGCCGGAACGGCGGGTGCACGCTCGCGGGTGCCGGGAAGAAGCGCGTGTGGTTCTTGGTGTAGCCGTAGAGCGGCCAGGCGAAGCGGTCGGGTCCGGCGACGGGCAGGCGGGGAGTGGGCTGCGCGATGAACGGTGCGTGGGGGTGGTAGATGCTGCCGGTGCGGTGGCGCTCGTACAGGTAGGCCCCAAGCACGGCTGCAAGCAGCAGCACGAGCAGTGCCGCCAAGGCCAGGCGAACTCGTTTGGAGCTGAAGGAGGGGCGTCCGATGTGAACAGACCCTAGTCAGCATGGACGCTTATGGGTGGCTGGCCCTCGGCGTTTCGCAGGTTCGCGGGTCAGCCTCGCGGTTGTTATCGACCGTGGCGGCCAGTGCCGGCGTGGCGTACGATGTGATCGCGCCGTCGCTGATCCCGAGCTCAACCCGCAGCCTCGCGGGCGAAGGCCAGCAGCGCGAGCGCCGCGATGTCGTCACTGGGCTCGTTGGTGGGGCCGGTCTGGGCGCCTATCTGGTTGGGCCTTCGATCACGGACATCGTGGCCGACGCAGGCTTGGCCGGCGGGCTTGTCGCCGGCGCGCTATCCGGGCTCCCCGTAGTGCTGGTGGTATGGCGTAAATTTCACAAGTCCGCGTAGCGGGTGAGCCTCCGTTTGAGCTGGCCGCACCTCGACACTGCTAGCAGCGGCTCGCCTCGTTGCCGGCTAGGAGAGCGGACTCTCGGTACGCATGACGGTTATCGACAGCGGAGGCAGCGACAGCTCGGTCTGCGCGCCGGTGTTGACGATGCTGCGCGCAGGTGGCCCATCGGGGTGCGCGTAACCACGTTCGCCGGCCGGGTGCCAGACGTACTGGGCGCGCGAGAGCTGCTCAAGGCTGACAGCGCCAGTCAGCGCGCGGAGCGGGCCTGCGCCAGTCAGGTCGATAGTCACCGAGCGGGCCCGGCCGGGATCCTTGTTGAGCAGCAGGATCGACAGCCGGTCGTCGGGACGCCGCAACGCATACGCAGCCACGGGTGCCGCACCGGTAGCGGTGCTGGCCAGCATCACGTTGGGCGCAGCGCCGGGCTGCGCCCAGCTCTGGGTTACCAGGCGCGTCCCCCAGTAGGCCGCGACCGGGGCCTGGATACGGTGCGCTGAGTTCTCCTGGAACAGGGTCAGGTTGCCCCACGAGCCGCATTTCGGCAGTTCACTCATCAGTTCTGCGGGCTCGTAGCCGTAGAGATAGGTGCTGTCGCCTCCCAGGGCGAGGAACTCGGCGGCGGTGTCGGCGTCGAGCACGGCGCCCGCGAGATCCACCTCGTCTTCGGCGGCAAAAGCGGAGTAGCCGTACTCGGTGATGATCCGCGGGATACCGGGGGGCAGGCCGTCTGTGCTCTGGCGGCGCATGACCGCGGCCAGCGTCGCGGCATTCCGGTCGAGCTGGGGCCCCGGCGCCAGGCAGCCATCGTCGAAGGGATACCACTCGAACGAGAAAAAGCTGAACAGATCGAGCGCGTGGTGAGCGCGCAGGTAATCCACGAAGCGTCGCGTCCAAGAGCGATCGCCGTGCGCGTCGGGCCACGCCAGCCAGTCGGGGATCGAGGTTTCGTAGCCGGGACCGCCCAGGCGCAGAGTCGGGAAGTCGCGGTGGATAGCGCGCGCGAACTGGAGGTACAGCGCACCGTAATCCTCGGGGCTCGCATACTGTCCGTTGGGCTCCTCACCGAGCTCGACGCCTGAGATCGGCACGTGCAGGGCCCGGAGGTAGCGCAGCTCCTCGATCGCGTCCCGAGGCGTTCCATAGAGCACCGGCACTGGCACTAGCATCGACAGGCCGCGGGCGAGGCCGCTGCGTAGGACCGTGGTAAAGCTCGGCTGCTCGTATTTGCGATCAAGGGTGCTCGCCGCGTGCCAGGGGTCGGTGGAGGATGCGTATGTGACGGTCTGGTGCGCGATGCCGTGATGCATCAGATCCACGAAGTGGTTGTGCTCGATCCGGCCCGCGTACAGCTCGCGGATGGCGTAGCCAAGCCGGTCTCGCACGTCGTGGGAGCCCGCCAGGGCAGTGTGCGAGCTGTGCGTCATCAGGACCCTGATAAAACGAGTCGAGATCGCCCTGCGTGCGAGGATCAGCGTCTGCGCACCCGGATGGCCGGCGAAGGAGAACCGCGGGAAGTCACGCCAGCAACCGGGCGCATGACCGGCCTGGAAGAGCGCCTCGGGACCCTGCCACCACTGCACACGCAGACTTCTCGCGTACGGGGTGCCCCAGGCAATCCGCACAGCGTCGAGCAGGTGGCGCCAGCCAAAGTCGACCAGCACCCACTGGGGGTGTGCCTCGTGCGTGTAGAACGGATCAAGATAGGGATTGCTCTTCCAGAACGTGCCCAGAGAGCCGTCGTCGAGCCTTGAGTAGCCGTCGTCCTCGGCCTGGTCGCGGGTGTCGCCGCGGCGAGACAGGCCGTAACCATAGGAGGCGAGGAACGGCCGCCCGGGAGCCGGGGAAGATGTCCAGTAGCCATCGTGGTGGCGCGGGTCGCTCCACGTGCCAGTGGGGTTCCAGTGCCAAGCGGCGACGCCCAGCTCGGTGCGTAGCCGGTAGGAGACCGGGTCAAGGCCCGCGCTCTTCATCGCGCGCTCGTTGGCCGGAGTGTAGATCTGGGCCGTTTCACCCTGCTCGTGGCCGTCGAGGGCCCCACCCAACGCGTGCTCCGGCGAAAACGAAGCGAGCGGATGCGCGAGGTCGACGACGATGCGCTGCACGGCGGTCGCTGACCGGAAAGAGGACATCGAGTGCGCCGCGCGAGCGCCGGAACGAACGAACACGCCCGACTCACCCGATCTACCTGACCCGGCCACTCTCCCGGCGTCGCCGGCGGAGGGCAGACTGACGGCACCCACCGCCAGCGCGACGATCAGCGCGGCGGCGTTCGAGCTGGGCCTCAACCCGCAGCCTCGCGCGCGAAGGCCAGCAGCGCGAGCGCCGCGATGTCGTCACTGGGCTCGTTGGTGGGGAAGGCCAGCACGTTGTCCTCATAGGCGGCGCCTCGCCCGTTGAACTGGGCGTAGGGATCGCCGCCAGCCGAGCTGCGAGCAGTGGGACAGGGCCGGTAGCCTTGTGAGGCGCTCAGGCGGCGTAGCTCGGAAGCTTTCACGGGGCCAGGGACGACGGCTCCCAGCAGCAGCGGGGAACCGCCGGTCAGGGAGCCCTCTAGGTTTGCCACCTGGTGGGAGAGGCAGTCGGGGAAGCGGCTACCGGCGCCGACCACGAAGGAGAGCCCCCACGCGTTCCGGCCGAGCACCGCGTCGAGCTGGCTCTGGGCGAATCCCTCATAGGCGCTCGTTCCCGCGATCTGGTCGTAGAAGCGCGCCTGCAGCGAGAGCCCGAGCAGGTGCGAGACGGTGTCGTCGTTGGCGTAGGCGTAGCCGCTCCCGAATGGGTCGCGCGCCGCGACGCGCTCGGCCGCGGCGAGCTGATCGTGCAGATCTTCGAGGACAGCCGCTTGATCACTCTGCATCCGCGCGACCGCGGGCGCCGGCGCGAACGCGCGGCCGGCCATCAGCTCGACGTGTGCCAGGGCGCCGACGTCGTAGAGGTTGAAGGTGTCAGTGCCGTCCAGCGGGCTTGTCATATACGCCTGTCCCCAGTGGTCGGCCTGCTGGAACCAGTAGAGCGCGTCGGGATGGGGGAGCCCGTCGTGGTTGGGCGTCGTGGCCGTGGCGCGAAGCAGCTCGCCGGCGCCCAACTCCAGGTCGTCCTGCCACTCGCGCTCGGGGTAGTAGTCGTGCGGCGTGGTCGTGACTAGCGACCGTGGGTGCGTGTTCGCACGATCGAAGATCGTCTGTCCCCACAGCAGGCACTGATGCGCGTAGGCGGGTTCGGTGGCCTGGAAGACCTGTGCGCAGAGGCCGAAGGCGGCGGCCATCCGGCCGGCGAGGTTGGGGCTGATCGGCGCTCCCGCGGTCCCATCTTGGAAGACCGGCCGGTAGCGCACGTAGTAGGCGCCGCGTCCCGATCGTACGCGGAGGGTTTCGTCGTGTTGGGGCAGGCGCCAGTCGACATCGTGGTCACCTTCGATGCGCCCGTTGCCGTCCCCGATTCCGACTTGGTAGCGCAGAATGCCCGTCCGCTGTTCCCACACGCGCCCCAGCCATTGCAGCCCGTAGCGAGCTTCGGCCGCGAGCTGCGGCTCGGCCGAGCCCAGCGCGGAGGGGTATTCGCGGAGGGTGTACAGCAACATGTCCTCGACGAAGCTGGCGGTCTCGACGAGCTTCAGGTAATCGCCCGCGTCGGCCCAACCTCCCGCGACATCGACCGGCGCGATGCCCAGACGACTCAGGCCGCCGAACAGGCGATCCTGGCGGTATACGGGCGTCCCGTAGACCGATGCGCTGGAGTCGGCGAGGTGCGAGGGCTGGCGATCGAGCAGTGAGGAGTCCACTTCGGTCCCGTCGCGCTGCTCGCGCAGGAAGCTCAACTCGCGCGCGGCCAGCAGGGCGTAACCCGCGCCACCCACCACGAAGGAGAGGGAGCGGATCCCCGGTGCCTGCGCGAGCACGATCCGGTAGGTGCCCGGCGTGTGCAAGGCACTGAAGTCAAGCGCGTAGGCGTGGCGCCAGCGGCGGTTCCAGGCGCCACGGTCGGGTCCGGCACGCGCGCGGAGAACCGTCTGGCCTTGCGCGTTGACCACTCCAAACGCGCGTGAGTGGAGCGCGTTCCGCGTCAGAGCCGTCGCGGTCTTTACCGCGCCGAGGGGGAAGCCGACCTGGTTGACCCGCACCATGATCCCGGCATCGCGCAGCGCGAGCCGTCTCGTGGGCACCGTCACGAGGCGGGCCGTCCCGCAGGCAGACAGGAAGGCGGCGAGCACGACGACGCCGATTACCGTGATCGAGCGGCGGCGCAAGAAATGCGATTGAGAGATTCTGAACTGCATAGCTCCCTAGTGTCCCGAGTCGAGACACTCTAGTTACCATCGACTGCCCGGCGGGGCAGCAGGCCGGTCTTTGCGTGCGCCCCAAAGACGCGGCTGAAAGCGTATGGCGGCTCGCTCACACCGCTGCATGTGGGATCCGCTCCCGAGTTGCTCCCCGGGCACGGATTGTCGCGCGCCAGCGACCAGATCGAAGTCAGCCCCAGGCCTCTCTGGGTGGCGAAGCTCGCCAGCGTGCGTGCATCGGCTAGTGTGAAGATCTCACCGCTCACGTCGTTTACGCCCACCATCGCCGTCACACCCAGGGCACTCCACTTGGAGATCCGTCCCCTCAGCGCTGAGAGTTGCCGGTGCGCGTCGTCTGCGGTGGCGATCGCGGTGACTCCCATGCGCCCGGGGGCGATGGCGGGGCGGTAGTCCATCGCCAGCAGGTTTACCGCGCTCAGGTGCACACTGGCTGCAAGCATTGAGCGTACAGCCTCGAGCGCAGCGCTCGACAAGCCCTTGGGGGATGCCGGTAGCGTGAGCGAGACCGCGAGCGGGGGTCTGGTGTGAGCCTGAAGCTCCGCCGCGGCCCGCGACAGGCGGACGACCGCCGTGTGATCGGTGAGCATTATGCCCTCCAGATCGAAGTCGGCGGCCACCGCGTGGTAGCGATTGATCACCGAGGCGTAGGCAGCCTCCAGGCTGCTCGCGCTGCTGCAGCCCCATGCGAGATCAGAGCCCTGCGCCCCTCCGAAAGAGACGCGCAGCGCCACGCCGGCCGCGCGCAGACGGCCCGCGGGCTCCGTCACGGCCGCAGCGCCGATCGGTGTCTGGCCCCCCCAAGCGGGCTCGCAGGCGCCAGTGCTGGCGGTCACGAAGGCCAGCGTCAGGGAGCGCGCACCTGCATCCGCCGCCACGCCGGAAAGGTCGAAGGGGGACGTCAGCGTCACGTCCACATACGGCGAGAACACGCCGCTGCCATCCGGGGGTGTGATAGGTGCGCTCGCGCCGCTGCTCCCGCACCCCGCCAGCGATGTGAGCACGAGCGCATACGCGCACACGCACAACCGAGCGAGCGGGCGACGAGACGCGGGGCGCCGGCCACCTGGCCATTCTCCTCGGCTTGCCCTCCCCGAATCGAGCAGACCCGAGCCAGTTGCATTTATCATGAGCTTGCGCCTGTCCCGTTCACGGGGTCCTCGGTCGCGGCGCCGGTGGAGGTACCTCCACCTCGCCAGTTCGCGAGAGCCGGTGCCAGTGCAGGCGCGTGCCCATCAGCGCGACCATCAGCGAATCGATCACCACCAGGTACATCAGCTGGCGGTAGACGATTTGCTGCAAGGGCATCGACCAAAGCGGCCTGCGCGACTCGTGATCCCATCCGAATGCAACCCACGCGAGCACCATCTGGCAGGCGTTGAACGCCACCCAGAAGGCGAGGATCGGCAGCGGGTCGAGGAACAGGATCGAGTAGATCGCGAACAGGTCGATCAGCGGTGCCGCCAACGGCAACAGGACTTGAAACAGGACCATGTACGGCAGCGCGCGACTCCCGATCCGACCCTCCTTCGGGTGCAGCAACGCGCCACGATGCTTCCACAGCGACTGCAGCGTCCCGTAGGACCAGCGGCTGCGCTGGCGCCACAGGCCGCTCAGCGTCGAGGGCGCCTCGGTCCACGCACGGGCGTCCTCGGCGTAGAGCACTCGCCAGCCGCCACGCCCGATCGCCATCGTCACGTCGGTGTCCTCCGCGAGGGTGGCGCCCGAGACGCCTCCCACATCGACGAGCGCTGCGCGGCGAAACGCGCCGATCGCGCCGGGCACCGTGGGCATGCAGCCGAGGACCTCATACATGCGCCGGTCGAGGTTGAACGCCATCACGTACTCGATGTGCTGCCAGCGCCCGAGCAGGCCGGTGCGGTTGCCGACCTTCGTGTTTCCCGAGACCGCGCCGACGTCCGCCTCGCGGAAGGGCTGGACGAGGTGCAGCAGCGAGTCCGGCTCGAACACGGTATCTCCGTCGATCGTCACCACGATCTCATTCGCCGCCGCGCTCAGGCCGGTGTTGAGCGCCTTCGGCTTGCCCGCATTCGCCTGGCGGATTACCTGCACGCCGGCGAGCCCGAGCGCACGCACGCGATCAGCCGTGTCGTCGGTCGATCCGTCGTCGACCACGATCACCTCGAACGGACTCGGATAGTCACTGCGAGCGAGGGAGCGCACGCAACGCTCGATCCCGACCGCCTCGTTGTAAGCGGGCACGATGATCGACACGGGCGGGACGAACGAGGTATCGCCCTCGCGCCGGCGGCCGCGACGAACCTGCACCGACGCCAACGCGAGCACCAGCAGCATCCGCAACGCAACCAGCACCGCGACCGCGAACACGATCACCGTCAACACGGTAGTGACGGTTCGTGCGACCGCCAGCATCGCCACGAACAGGCGCCCGCGAAAGCGCTCCCAGCCGCTGACTGGCACCATGAACGCGCCGCGAGCGCCGCCCGCGAGCTGCGCCACGGTCACGAACTGAAAGCCACGCTGCCGCAGACGCTCGATCACGCGTGGCAGGGCGGCGACGGTCTGCGCCCGGTTGCCGCCGCCGTCGTGCATCATCACGATTCCCCCCCGGCTCCCGGCGGGCGTCGCGGCGGCGAGAATCGAGCTCACCCCCGGCTGATCCCAGTCGCGCGTGTCGTAGTTGGTCACGGCGATCGTGTAGCCCTTGGCCGCGATCTGCCCCCACGCCGCGATCTGCTTCGGTGTGATCGCATCGGGGGTCGAGGCATAGGGCGGGCGCACCAGGCGGGTCTGCAGTCCGACGATGCCGCTGAAAGCGCTCTCGGTCATCCCGAGCTGGAGATTGCGCTGCCAGGCCGGGATCGTCGCCAGATCTGGATGGGTGAACGTATGGTTGCCGAGTTCGAAGCCGTCACGCACGATCCGCCTGGTGAGCGCGGGCGCGCGCACCGCGTTGCTACCCATCTCAAAAAAGGTGCCCGGGACATGCGCGCGCTCGAGGATCGACAGGATCCGCGGCGTCCACCTCGCGCTCGGCCCGTCGTCGAACGTCAACGCGATTCGCCTCCCCGGCGCGGGGGCCCTCGAGACGAGACCTCCATGACCATCAGAAACGAGAATCGGCCCCGAGGCGGCGAGCGGCGCGACCGTGCTCGGCGCATCCGTACCGGCAGCCCCCAACGTCTTGGTCGTGATCCCGTCCACGAGCAACAGCACGACTATCATCGCCATGCAGAAGCCCACGATCACGTGATGAGCCCGAAAGACCGACCGCACCGGCCGGCGAGGGCGACCGGTGCTCATCTCAGGCCGAGGCTACATCGCGGTGCTGATCGGCGGCCGCTAGCTGGATCAGACAGGCCGAGTGAAGCGCCGTCTTGCGCCGTCCTGGCGGCGTCCCTGCTCCAATGCGATAGGACGCGCATGCCGGCCGAGCCGCGATCGGTTGATAGCGAGCACGCCCGATCGAGGAGGCGCTCCCCGTCTCCTCGACGTCGGCCAGAGCCAAGGGCGCGCTCGTGCGGTGCGTGACGCTTCCCTGCGCCAGGGCCGCCAGACGGGGCGTGGCAAACCCGGAGAAGCCCACCATCCCGACCATGAGCCCCATCAGCCAGACTGCGCAGAGCGCGGCGATCGCGAAGCAGGCAAGGCGCACGCCCAGGGCGCGACGTCCGCTGTCATCGACGAACACCTGCGCCTCATGGCCGCTCGTGCGCCAAGTGGCGGGCGACCCTGGGCGTGCGAGGACACGCTGCTCGGAGGAATCGTTCATCGGGGTAATTTTACGTGATTCTTCGATCCCATTCGTGAGTACTTTCACAGTTCGTTCCGGCCCGGGCGGCCGACGCGGCGGCTCGGTAGGTATCCGCTCGGGTGGAACACCTCCTGAGGCAGACAACGGTGGCGGAGTCGTGACGATGCTCATCGAGGGGTCGAAGGGCGTTAGCGTGTTCAGGTCGGGGGTCGCGCTGCGGGCCTGGCGACGAGGCGCCACTGTAGTCCCGTTAACAACCCGCCTACGCTGAGAAAGCTCTCACGAATGATTGAGGTGCTTCTTCACCGGCTTCCGGGCGAAGATGAGAAAACTCTACTCGGGTAGTTAACCTGAACTTAGATCGTCGGCAAAGAATGGCGGGATCTTCGCGACTTCCAAGAACTGGGATGCGCGTGTCGCCGATGCTGAGCTAATCGCGCGCAGCCCTGGATTTCGCGACCTGCGCGCCCGTATCGTTGAACTGGCAGAGCCGCAGACGGAGCACACAGTCGTTGATGTGGGCTCCGGCACAGGTCTGCTGGCCCTGGCCTTCGCCGAGCGCACCGCTCGCGTGTGGGCAATCGACAGCTCACCTGCGATGACGGAGTATCTACGCGTCAAGGCAGCCAGCGCAGACCTCCACAACGTCGAGAGCGTGTTGGCCTCTGCCGTCAGCCTTCCGCTTGTCGACGGGGTCGCCGATCTCGTGGTCTCCAACTACTGTCTGCACGAGCTGCGTCACGCCGAGAAGTATCGCGCTCTCGCCGAGGCCAGGCGGGTCCTCAAGCCGGGCGGGCGGCTCGTGATAGGCGACATGATGTTCTCGCTCAACCCGATGCAGTCTCGCGACCGTCGCGTTGTGACCGTCAAGCTGCGCAAGATCGCACGCCGGGGACTCCCTGGAATATGGCGGTTGCTGAAGAACGCTGCCCGGCTGGCCAGCGGACGCTGGGAGTATCCGGCCAACGCCGCGTGGTGGCACGAAGCGTTGAAACGATCCGGCTTTGATCACATCAGCATCGAAATGCTGGCTCACGAGGGCGGCATCGCGATAGCTGAGACACCCGTTGGGAGCACCGGTGTCAGCCGCGAGAACCTTCGATCAGTTGAGTGCGACCGTCCTTGACGGAGGCGCGTCGTTATCTGGGCCGAAGGCTGAGCGTCAGGATCGCGTCGTGAACCTGGCCGCCCTGATCGCGTCCGCCGGCGATCAGGATGTGTTCGCCGAGCGTGACTGCCGAGAGATCCGATAGTGACTGGGGCAAGTCGCCCACGATGCTGACGGCTCCGCTCGGGGAGATCGCGAGGATCCGCCGCGTCTGACTGTTCGCCGGTGTATCGCGTCCGCCGAGGATGAGCACGGTTCCGTTCAACGTCGCGGCAGCCGCGTGTGTCAGCGGGTGTGGCAGATGGGTGAAGGTCGTGACCCGCCCGGTGTGGGGGTCGAAGCGGTACACGTCCTGGCTGGCGCTCACCCCGCTCGTGCCGCCGGCGATGAGGAGCTGGCCACCCTGCTCGGCGACCGCCGCGTAGCGCAGGGGCTTGGGGAGGACGCCCACAGCCTGTGCCGGCGCGCCGCCGGGCCGCCAGGCCAGAATCGTTCGCAGGGGGGACTGGCCTGTGTATCCACCGACGATGTAGATGGTGCCGGCGATCGCTGTTGTGGCGAGGTCCGAGGCGGGAGTGGGAAGCTGACCGGCAGGCTGCGCAACGCCGTCGCTCGAGATGCGCGTGATCTGAGAGAACGATGTGATCACCCCGCCGCCGAACAGGTAGACCTCTCCCCCGATCACATTTGCGGAGGCATCGTGCAGAGCGCTCGGCAGCGCACCTACTGTGGTCGCTTCCGAGCCGGTTACCCTCACGATATCCGCCACTGAGGATTCGCTCTGATTGAGCCCGCCGATGAGCATGGCGCTGTTGGGAGTGATCGCCGCCACAGCTGCATCCTGGACAGGGGCCGGGAGCCGGCCGCTCGCCACCACGACGACCCTCACGTTGGCCGCTCCACTGCCGGCTGAACCCGATATCCCCGAGCGCGTGTTCACGACGGTGCTCCCTGCATGAGGCGAGGACCCACCGCTCGCAATCAGCGCCGCGAGCACGATCGCGATGAGAGCCGAAGCGGCGACCGCGCGGCGGCGGCGGCGGACCTGGCGACGGTGCACACCCCGGTGTCGGGCCACAAGCTCGGGTCTCCGCGGAGGCATAGGTCTAAGGGTGCACGACCGCCGCGTAGTCTGGTCCGCCGCGGGGCCGGCCGGGATGAAGTCCATACCGTCCGGCGTGTTCAGGTGCCCGGGGCCGTTGCCCGGCACTTCGGTGTGGCCGTATTTCCAGACGATCTTGTTCGTGCGCGGATCGATCACCAGCACGCGGTTGCGGTAGTCGTCGTTGATCGCGATGTCCCCGTTGGGCAGGCCCATCGCGAGCGAGGGATGGTCCAAGCGCCCGTAGCCCTGCGACGGCCCGTAGCGCCACAGCACGTTGCCGGCGTGGTCCATGATCAGCACGTGGCCCGGGGTCGCGTAGTCGGCCAGCAGGATCCGTCCGCCCGGCAGCGGCTGGGGGTCTGAGGGGTAGCTGACGGGGGCGCGCACGGAGAACACGAGCCGTCCTTCCGGGCCGATCTCGTCGATCCAGTTGCCGGGGATCTCGCTGACCAGCACGCCGCCGCCGGGAACGGGTGTATCACCGTTGACGGCCCCGAAGTACCGTGGCGGATCATGACGGCAGACTTCTGACCTGCCGTATTCATGAAGGATGCGCCCGGCCTTCACGAAGAGGATCCGGCAGTTGTACGCGTCTGCCACCGTGAAGGAGCCGTCGGGCAGCGCGTAGGCGTCGTCGGGGGTGTGCAGGTGGGTCGGCCCCGGACCCAGTTCGCCGGGGTGGCCGAAGAGGACCTTCAGGCTGTGGCCGGCGAGCCCCACTTCGACGATCGCGTGGTTGTCCTCCTCGTTGGCGATCAGCGCCTGCCCGCCCGGCACGACGAACGTGTCGTCGTTGTAGATGAGCTTGCGCCCGGCCGCGACGTCGGCGGGCGTCGGGTAGAGGAACACGGTCTTGCCCTGGGAGTCGACGACCAGGATGCGGTTGTTGCCGCGGTCTGCGATCAGGAGATAGCCGGGGAGGCCGGGAAGCCTCGCCGCGGCTTCGTAGGCGGCCGCGGTGCCTGCTTGGCTGGCGACCACGTTCTGCGGCGCCCACAGCGCGGCCAGGCCGCCGACCGAGGCGGGGGAGAGGGGCCCGCCGGAGGGGAGCACAGCCTTGACCTTCGCCGCGGCGCGGTGGGAGCGCGATGACCCCCCACCCGAACTCAGGACGGCCACCACAGCCGCGAGCAGGACGAGCCCGATCGAGGCGGCGAGCCGCCGCTGGCGGCGCAGGCGTAGAGCACTCGCGACACGACGTCGCTCTTGCGGGGTTCCCATCGACTATGCGGCCGTCAGGACCCAGATTGTCAACGGCGCGCCCGCGAAGCTCGTCTCACCGAACGAGCGTACTACGTACCTGGGCGGCTTCGACGCCGCGCTTAGATGACTCCAGTTGAAGATCGGGATCGAGCCGGCTCTTGGTTTGCTAGGGCTCCCAACGGGGGTAGTGCTCACGAGCCCACTCGCGATCGACCTCACCGGTCAGCATGCCGCGCAGTGCATGCCGCGTTGCACGGTTGACGAGCGCCATATAGAGATGACCTGCCACCAACACCGAGATGGCGATCGTAGCGAGCTTGTGAACCCCGAAGATGAGGTTGTGATGGGTGCCGACGACGATCGTGTCGACGCCCGAGGCGTACAGCGCGACGAGCAGGATGGAGACGAGGATGAAGTTGAGCTTCTGGCCGGCGTTGAAGCGCCCAGCCGGCCGTTCAGGCGAACCCGCGAGCAGACGCGCGGGGATCGCTCCCAGCCACTCGCGGTCCTCCACATCGAGGCTGCGCAGTTCGCGCGCAGTGCGGCGGAGAGCCTGCCGGTTCCCCGCCACGACGATCAGCGACACGCTGAAGATGAGCACGCCGGCCGACGCGAGGTGCCACGCGTACATCACGTCGTGAAAAGTCCCGCGGCGGCCGACGACGAGGCCGCTGATGAGCAAGCTGAAGAACGCGAGCGCCGTAAGCCAATGGACGGCTCGCTCCGACACGGTGAAGCGCTTGACCATGATCCGGCTCAACCGCCACTGCGACTGAAGACAGCGAAGAAGTCGCGGTCGTCGGGTGCGAGATAGCGCGTCGCTTCCCGGGTCATGCCGGGCAGCAGCTTCGATGGTTCGCTTGCGCCCGGAGCGCCGTAGAAGTTGAAGGTGACCCACTCGGAGTTGATGTCGAGCTCCATCGCCCGGACAGCCCCGGCACGCTGGAGGATCAGGGCGAGGCTTTCTGCTGTCTGGTTGTCAGCGCCAGCGTATAGGAGGTCGCCGCGCGCGTCCACGCCAATGCCGGAGCGCCAGACCCGGATCGCGTTGCCCAGCGTGGCACCCCACTGCGACCCGTCGCTGAGGTTCGGGTTGAGCTGGCCGTTCTCCAAGATCAATGGCAGGTTCTGACGCGCGAACAGGACCGATGGTCCCGGCTGCGGCGGGCCTGTCCATTCGCGGACGTCGACGCTGCCATCGCGAAAGCCGACGAGGGTCGCCATTCCGTCATGCAGCGGCGCATATACCTGTCCGAGTGCTGCGAATCCTCCGCCGGAGTCCTCGAGCTTGAAGCCACTATTGAAGGTCGCGAGCAGCCTTCCGCGCAACTGTGGGGGCACCTCCATCGGTCCGCGAAAGGAGCCGGCCGGGGGCTCGTAGCGTCCCGGGTAGAGCTGCAGCGAGGTGCGTGAGCGGTCCATCCAGGCGACACCCGCGACCATCTGGGGATAGTTTGGATCGGGGCGGAACGTCGTCACGAGCAGAGGCGCCGCGCCGCCCACCAGTGGTCCCGTTGGTCGCCACACGCCCTCGCCGGGGAGCGCAGGGTTGATGATGGGCGCGATCGGCGCCGGCGCATAGGGAGCCACCGATCCGCCGTTCGGAAGACCGACCGTGGGTAAGACCTTCAGTGGCGGCCCTCCCTTTGCAGGAGCATTAACGGAGTAGTAGATGCGCTCGATATCAGACACGAGCCACGCGCCGCCATTGTCTCGCAGCCACTCGATCGAGCGGACACCGAAGCCGACGTTCGACGGTGCGAGCATCGCACTCGTGTAGGACACCAGCTTGGTGGCCACGAGGACAAGGACGGCCAGCGCGACGATCCGGCGGACGGCCAGCCTTCGCCGACTTGGTCGGCGGCGGCGGCGAACAGGCCGCGGCCGCGGCACGGCCCTCGGTCTTGCCGTACCTGACGGCAAGGCACGGCCGCCGGCTTCGTAAGCGGCGATCCGGGCCTCGTAGCGGGCGATGCTCCCGTGGCCGGTCGGGCGTTTGTTGTGCAGTGCATGCGCCAATACATGGTGTCTATTCGTCCTCGGACAGGACGGCCCTCCACACAGGCTTCAATTGAGAAGTCACTATGAACGGATTCTCATTTATCGCCTGTGCTTGTGGCAGTAAGAGTGTTCTCACTACCACCTTATGTGATGCTTACGCTCGCCAGCGAGATTTGCCGTGTGGCAACCGTGAAACTGGCGTCGGCGATCATGGTCGCGATGCTGCTGGCAGCGGTGGTTATGGGCGGCTGTGGCAGCCAGGCGAACACCGCCCAGAAGGCGTCGAGGGTCGCGGTGGCCAGGCGCGTGTCAAGCGCTCCCCTCGTCACGGAACCGCGCCAGCCGGAACCCACGTGGAAGCCGGTTGCAAGCATCGGCGGCCAGCCCGTCGCTTGGATCGCCCTGCGGTCCGGTGTGACGCTGCTGCGTTTTGACCAGCGGCTTGTGCACCTGGCTCTGCACGCGGGATCGGGCGAACCTGGAGGTCAGGGCTGGACCCATGGGAATCATATCGGCGCGAACGAGATTCACCGGGTGCTAGCCGCCTTCAACGGTGGCTTCAAGCTGAGCTATGGCTCCGTCGGGTTCCTGGCGGACGGTCGCGCCGCGGTTCGGCTCACAGCGGGATTGGGCTCGATTGTGACCTACCAGAACGGGACGACGGACATCGGGGCATGGCAGGAAGGCGTCCCGGCCAGCGGACTGAAAGTCGCCTCGGTGCTGCAGAACCTGCACCTGCTCGTGGATCGTGGTGTGGCCGCACCTACGGTCCACAACTGCATCGAGGGCTGCTGGGGCGGAACTCTGGGAGGTGGACCCAACGTGGCGCGCTCGGCGCTGGGGATCACTGGTGAAGGTCAGCTCGTGTGGGCCGCCGGCGAGAGTCTCTCGCCGGCCATGATCGCGCACGCGTTGATCGAAGCGGGTGTCCTGCGCGCGGTTGAGCTCGACATCAACCCGGAGTGGATCGCCGGATACCTCTACATACATCATGGGGGTGGGCCTACCGCAGTGCCCGTCGTGCCGGGCCAGCTGGGGATCCCTGGTCGGCTGCTCGCGCCATACAGCCGCGACTTCTTCACGATCCTCGCCAATTGATGTTCTGGCAAGAGGACCTCGCTCCCTACGCCCGCCCACGTCTTGGGCGCAGCCTGCTTGACCTCGCCACGTCAGTCGTCCCCTACCTGGCGCTGTCGGTCGCGATGTACCTGGCGTTGAAAGTGTCCTACCTGCTCGTCCTGGCGATCGCGATCCCCGCGTCCGGCTTCCTGATGCGGACGTTCATCCTCTTCCACGACTGCTCTCATGGCTCGTTCCTGCCGTCCAAGCGCGCCAACGCCTGGCTCGGCGTCGTGCTCGGGCTGTTCGTCTACTCGCCGTTCCTCCGCTGGCGCCACGACCATGCGATCCACCACGCGACCTCCGGCGACCTCGATCGCCGCGGCAGCGGCGACGTGCACACACTGACCGTCGCCGAGTATCAGGCGTTGGCGCCGCGATCGCGACTGGCCTACCGGCTGTTTCGCAATCCGCTGATCATGTTCGGAATCGGGCCGATCGTCGCGTTGCTCATCGGGCCGCGCCTGGTCGCACGCGACGCGCGACCACGCATGCGCCGCAGCGTCATCGGCACGAACATCGCGCTCGCGTTGCTCGTCGCGGCGCTCTGCCTGCTGATCGGCTGGAGCCAGTTCCTGCTGATCCAGGCGCCGACCGTGATGCTCGCGGGATCAATCGGCATCTGGCTCTTCTACGTCCAGCACCAGTTCGAGGACGCCTACTGGCAGGACGCCGGAAGCTGGAGCTACGCCGACGCCGCGCTCCGCGGCAGCTCCTACCTCAAGCTGCCCAAGATCCTCCAGTTCTTCTCCGGCAACATCGGCCTGCACCACATCCATCACCTCAACGCGCGCATCCCCAACTACAACCTCCAGCGCGCCCACGACGAGAACGCGATCTTCCACGACGTGCCGATACTGTCGCTGCGAGACGGACTGCGGGCGGTTCGCTTCAAGCTCTGGGACGAGGACAGCGGCCGATTGGTGAGCTTCGCGCAGGCACGAGCGCCGGGCGTGAGCCACAACGGCTGAGCACGCCCGACTCAGTTCCATTCGACCCCGGCACGGCGGCGATCACGTGCAAGGAGAGGGCGCTGCGACCTGGGTTAGAAGCCGCGACGCCCGAGAGTATGGCGCGAGGAGGTGCAACGCCAAACGCCTCCTCGAACCGCATCGCAGAGGTCAGCGTGAAGTTCAGCCTCACCGCGATAGCCGTCCCAGCGGCGAGCTTCTTGCCATCTAAATGTGTGGTGGCGTTTGCGCCAGGGCCGGAGTGGCTTTCTCCTCGGCCCAGTTCTGGAGGAACTTCTCGGTGGCGGCTACGTCGAGGGGTCGGGCGAACAGGAAGCCCTGTCCGCTGTCGCAGTCCTCGCCTCTTAGCTGCGAAAGCTCGCGCTGCTGCTCGATGCCCTCGGCGAAGGTTTCGATCGAGAGCGACTTACCGAGCTGCAACCGCCTGGGTCGATCATCGAGCGTGGCTCTTAGACGAGGTCCACAGCCGGCGTCGAGGCAGTCCCATCGACTACGCGGCGGTCAGCAGCCAGATGGTCAGCGGCTCGCCTGTGAAGCTCGTCTCCTTGAGCGAGCGCACGACGTACGTGTGCGCCCCAATCTGCGTGCATCCAGCCAGCGGCAGCGACAGCCTTGCGGCGGCCGGAAGCGAGGTCCGCATGTCCCCGAGGGTGCCACGCACGACCACGTCGGCGGCGTTTAGTTTGTGCACGAGCTTGATGAAGCCGATCACGTCCTGAACCGTGATCTCGAGCCGGCCGAGGCTCCTGCCGTTGGGGGCTTGCAGCTCCATGCCAGAGCCCCCAACGTCGAACGAGGTGGAGTTGGCGTCCAGGAGCACCCGCGAGCCTCGCAGCACCCTGATCCGCACGACGTGTCTTACCAGCTGGCGGTTAGCCTCGGCCAGCGCTGCGCCGAGGTTGCCGGCGGCCAAAGCTCCGATCAGGACCCTGTCGTGTGCGATCTGTCGCAGATCGGCGTGGATCACCATGCCCCGTGACTCGAGGAGGTAGCGCGCTCTGGCGGCGTTGAACGACTTGCGGGCGCGAGACGCCGCGACGGCGGTGGGGCAACCGCGACTTGCCACGCCGGATACAGGCCGCGGTGACGCCGGAGCGGAGAACAACGAGGTCCACAGAGATAGGCCAATCGCAACCCCGGCCACGGTGACAGCCAAACAGCCCGCAACCGGGCGAGGGGCAGATATGCGCCCGCGCCCGATCCGAAGCCCGATGCGTGAGACTGCTCGTTGGGTCTGATTTGCGCGGCGCACGATCGCTCGATGCCTAGATTCGCCTCCGTGCTTAACTGGCCAAGAAAGATCTGGTGAGAATCGCCTTAGGACAACGGGTTGTATTGAAACCTCGCGGGCGCATCCGGGCGTGCCGATCTTTAAAAACACGTTCTTAGGGTTCGGCGAGCAGCGACGCCGTCCCGGGGACGCTTCCGAGCGATACGAGTCGTGCCAGTGCCCCAGGCCTGTGCTTGAGATAGCCGTCGAAGAACGCGATCGTCACTCGCTCAACGATCGTGAGCTGTGGCTGCTGACCGGAGTACGGCGGGAGGTGTTCCGCCCCGAAGAGACGGAGCAGGTACTTCGGCCGCGGTGCGATGTCGAAGAACGCGTTCGTGGCGCTCGGCGGGTTCTCGGTGTCGGCTGTTCCCTGTGTGGCCAGGAGCGGCGGGCTCCCGGCAGGAAATGTGAACCCGCCGATGCCCGGGATCTCCGCTCCGGAGAGGATCACCGCGGCGTCGACCCGCGTGTCGCGGTAGGTGGGGTCGTAGGCCACAGCGAGGGCGGTGTCACCGCCGTCGGATTGCCCTGCGACGGCTATCTGGGTGGGATCGATGAGTCCCGAGAACGGGCCGGCGCTGGCCCTGGCGGCCGCGAGCATTTCTGAGATGACGAAGCTCATGTCGGCGGGCTGATTGGTCAGGTCCGACTCATCCGGCCCACCCGGAGCATCGGCGTTCTCCAGTGGAAACTCCGGCGCCGCGACGACATACCCCGCCCGTGCCCAACTCTGCAGCAGGCGCGCGTAGAGTGCTGGCGTGACGGCAAAGCCATGTCCGAAGATGACAAGTGGGAACGGCCCGTCAGCCCGTGCCGCGGGGGCGCCCGGCAGATCGGTGCCACCGGGGGACCCGAGCGCCGGGTAGCGGACATACGTGAGGAGCGGGCGTGGCTCGCTCGCTCCATTCGGGAGCGTGATCGTGCGACTGGTGTCGAGGAGGTGCAGCACGCGAAGCCCAACCGCGAACGACGACGGCACCGGCTTCGCACCCGGGGTACTCGTCACGTTCGTGCTCTGACCGGGAGCAGTGCCATGCCGCGCAGGCCTGCCGGTCGTCATGACGACGCTCAGCGCGACGGCCGCAGCGACGAGCGCGATGACCCCGAACGCCAAAAGACGCTGGCGCCGGATGACGCGGCTGCGCTTGGCCCGGTCGCGCTCAGCGGTCCTGCGGCGGGCGCCTCGTTCGCTTGGGCGATCGGATGGGCGTGGGGAAGGTGTGGGCGGCACAAGACCTCACGGTGAGGATCGGTGAGGCGACCGGCTCGGCCGGCTACACCCAGTGCAAGAAGCGTTCGCGAAGCACGTCAAGAACCCTACCCAAGACCCTGTAACCGCTCCTCGCGTTTCGTATCACGCGATGAGAGTATTCTCACCGCGCGTTTAGTTGGCACGTAGGCCGCTAAGCATCAATCTGGTGATGCGGAGAGATATCCGGCGTGTGCACGCTCGGCGGCGGCTCGGTGTGCTGGTGGCTGTCGTGGTGGTCCTCGTCGCAGGCGCGTACGTCAGCGCGAGCGTTGGTCAATTGGGTCGGCAGCGTGCGGATGCGGCGAGCATAGAAGTAAAGAGCAGGCGTTTGGCGGCAACTCGCACGCGCCCCGTGCCGCCACTGTTGGTGACGGGGCCGGGGCAGCTCACGACGAGATGGAAGGTGGTGGCGCTGGTTCGCGGGCAGCCCGGCGCGTGGGTCGCGCAGCGGTCCGGTGTGACCCTGATGCGCTTTGACCAGAGCCTCGTGCACCTCACGCTGCACGCCGGTTCGAGTGACGGTGGTGTGAGTGGTTGGACTTACGGTGACAAGATCACCCCGCGCGAGATCCATCTGCTAATCGCCGCGATCAACGGCGGGTTCAAGCTCACCTACCACGACGTGGGTTTCATATCCGGTGGTCATGTCGCGGTCGCGCTCAAGGCTGGACTCGCGTCGATCGTCACCTACACCGATGGAACGACCGACATCGGCGCGTGGCGCGCGGGCGTGCCGAGCGCCAGCAAGACCGTCTTCTCGGTGTTGCAGAACCAGCGGCTGCTCGTCGATCGCGGACTCGCCGCGGCGAGCGTCTCGAACTGCCTGATCGCGTGCTGGGGTGAAACGATCGGCTCCCGCACGTTCGTCGCTCGCTCCGGGCTCGGGATCACCGCGAACGGGCAACTCGTGTGGGCCGCCGCAGAGCAGCTCTCGCCCGCCGGACTCGCCGCTGCGCTGATCGCCGCCGGTGCTGTGCGTGCGGTCGAGCTCGACATCAACCCCGACTGGGTCGCCGCCTACCTGTACGCGCATCATCCCAGCGGCCCCTCCGCCATACCAGTCGTGCCGGGTCAGCTCGGGATTGCCGGCAAGCTGCTCGAACCCTACAGCCGCGATTTCCTGGCGTTTGTGGCGAACTGATGTCCGTGACGGTCAGGATGCCGAGAAGCTGCTCGAAGTGACACACGGCATTGATCTGCTGGCGCTCGGCTCGATGAGCGAGCTCTCATGGGGAACTTTAACCGCAACTTAGGCGATCTGTAAATGATCTGGCAGAACTAAACGGGTCGCTGTTTCTCACCTAACCAGGAGGTCGAATGATCCCGATAAGACGAGTCGCTACAGTGGCGGTCGCTGCGGCGATTAGTATCGGCACCGTGGGCGTGCCGGCGATGGCAGCCACGTCGTCGTGGTCGAAAACGCAGTGTCAGACGTGGCAGAACGGGTTTAAGAAGAGAAACCCGCATCCCAGCAGCAAGCGGAAGGCACAAGGCAATAAAGTGCTGAAGGGGAAGGGCTGCACGCAGCGAGTGAAATAAGTCGGCGCTAGCGAGCTACCCGGGCCAGCCGGGTAGCTCGTTACGTGTCCCGTCTTGGGCGTTGTGCTGAAGTGCTCAGCCGGCTCAGCTGACTCACCCGCTACGCCGGCTTGTGGGACCGGCGCCAAAGCAGCACCCCGGCGGCGAGCACAGATAGCGCGCCGATGAGAAGCTCGCCGGCCAAGCCCGCGTCGGCCAGGATGTCGGTGATTGACGGCCCGATGAGATAGGCGCCCAGACCGATCGAGAGCGCCCAAGCCAGCGCCGAGATCGCGTTGGCGGGGAGGAAGCGCGACCAGCGCATATCGTGGATCCCGGCGATCCACGACGGCGTGAGCAGCACCGCCACCGGGCCGTAGCGCTCATAAAAACGATCGCCCCGCGCGATCAGCGCCAGGCGCAGCGCCAGCAGCGGCCCAGGTGCAGTGAGCAGGCCCCGACCGCCCTTCACGCCGAGGAGCCATCCCGCGGCCCCGCCCAAAGTGGCCCCGGCCCAGGCAACGGCCACCACCGAGCTCAGGTCGAGATGGTCGTGCGCGGCCGAAATGCCCGCCGCGATGAGGGCGGCCTCGCCGGGGCCCGGAAGCGCCACCCAGCTCGCTCCCGCCGCCAGGAACACGCCGATGTAGTCGGCCCCCGAGCTGCGGGCGTGAGGGTGCATAGCGGCCAGAGCGGCCAGTGTCGACAGCTGCAATCCCACGAGGCGCATCCCGTCATGGTGACGGTCCGCTTCCCGCGGTGCGGAGCTATCTCCTACGCAGAGCCCCTCATAGGCGTGGCCTCCGAGTGGGCCATCCCGCCATGCGCCGCGAGATATCATCCGGATGGTGACAACCGTGCTGCTGGTGCTCGAGACCATGCTCCTGGCGCTCGGTGTCGTGTTCGTGGGTCTTCTGCGAAGTCATACGGAGATTCTCAGAAGACTGCGGTTTCTCATCGATGGCTGATTCGTGGTTTAGCTGCGCGGTGGATGCTGGCGGCATGTTCTCTGCCGATGCGGCGCAGGCGTGAGGAGCGCTCGGCGGAGAATCCCGCGGAAGGTGATCAGGCAGCGGCAGGCCACCGCGTTAGCGGTGATCCTGGCCCTGATCGTTCTGGTCCGTCAGGGTGTCGCTAGCCTCGTGGGTGGGCATCGCTCCTCCCTTCATGGCGCCCCTGTCTCGCTGCATCGCGATCCGGCCCGGGGAAGCCTTCAGGCGGGCTCTGATCCGGGTGTTCTGCCGGGAGGAGTGCTGATCGCCGATCGTGACAACAACCGGCTTCTCGAGGTGAGCCCAACGGGGAAGGTGCTCTGGCGTTTTCCCGGCCCCGGTGATCTGGCGCCGGGGCAGTCTTTCAAGCTGCCGGATGACGCCTTCTTCTCGCCCGACGGACGGAATGTGATCGTCACCCAGGAGGATGATTTCGTGATCAGCGTCCTCGACTTCGCGCATCAGAGGATTACCTATCGCTACGGGCACCCGGGAGAACCCGGCTCAGAACCCGGTTACCTGCACAACCCCGACGATGCGCTGCTCACACCCGGTGGCGCGATCCTCTCGGCGGACATCAAGAACTGCCGCATCGTGGTGATCCGCCCACCGGCTCATCGCGTGACCCACCAGCTGGGCGAGACAGGCAATTGCACGCACGAACTCGGCGTGTCCTATGGAAGCCCCAACGGGGCATTCCCGATGACGGGCGGCGACACCGTGGTCACCGAGATCAACGGCGACTGGATCGACGTGATCAAGCCCGATGGGAGTCCGGTCACCGATACCCACCCGCCCGGTTTCAGCTACCCCTCGGATACCAACGAGGTGCGTCCCGGCGTGTTCCTCTCTGTCGACTACACCAATCCGGGAGCGATCGAGACGTTCACGGCCAGCGGCCGGCTGCTGTGGCGCTACGAACCCACGGGCGCCGATGCACTCAATCAGCCCTCGCTCGCGCTGCCGTTACCAAACGGGGATGTGCTGGCCAACGACGACCGCAACGATCGCGTGATAGTCATCGACCCTCACACCAACCGTGTCGTCTGGCAGTACGGCCACACTCACCTACCGGGATCGGGACCGGGATACCTATCAAATCCTGACGGAGTTGATCTCGCGCCGCCATACTCGCTCGCCACGCGCTTCGCGGCCACCCTGCACGCGCCGTGACCGCGTCTCCCCGTGCGGGGGTCAGGGAGCCTCAGCTTGCTCACGTCCGGTGAGAAAGCAGATAGCGAAGAGGATTATCATTCTCGCTTCTCGATGAGAGTTCTCTAACCAGCTCTTTAGTGAGGAGCAGGCAAGGTCGTCGAAGATACTCACATGAGCATGCCCGTGGAGAGCAGGTGGGAGGCGCTTGGCAGCAGCGCGGTGTTGCGGGTGACCGATCCAGGCGCGCTGGGACGGGCACGAGCGATCGTCGAGCGAGAGCTCGCGCAGATAGATAGAGCCTGCAGCCGCTTTCGGGAGGACTCGGAGTTGCAGCGTGTGAACGCTGGCGCGGGGCGATTCATACCGGTCAGTCAGCTGCTGATCGACGCAGTGTGGGTCGCCTTGCGCGCCGCCGAGCTGACCGGCGGCGATGTCGACCCGACGGTCGGCAACGCCCTCGTGCTCGCCGGCGATGACCGCGACTGGCGGTTGTTGGAGAAACCGGCAGATGGATCCGAGCCGACGGAGTGGCCGGCGGTACGCGCGCGCGTCACGCCCGGATGGAAGGCCGTCGAGATCGACCGGCAGGCCAGCGCGATTCGTATCCCAACAGGTGTGCGCCTGGATCTGGGCGCCACCGCGAAGGCATGGGCGGCCGATCGCGCGGCGGACGCCGTGTACGAGGCTACCGGTGCGGGTAGCCTCGTCAGTCTGGGCGGCGATATCGCCACCGCCGGCGCCGCTCCGGAGGATGGCTGGCGGATTTATGTGACCGAGGACCACCGCGACGGTCTCAACGATGATGGTCAGCTGATCGCGATCTCCTCCGGCGGCCTGGCGACGTCGAGCACGACCACGCGTCGCTGGGTGAAGGGCGGGAAGATCAATCACCACATCATCGATCCCGCGACCGATGCTCCTGTCGCGTCTGTGTGGAGGACGGCGAGCGTCGCCGCCGCGACATGCGTTGACGCGAACATCGCGAGCACCGCGGCGCTGATCCGCTCCGGCCGGGCGCCGGCGTGGCTCGAGCAGCTCGGTCTGCCCGCGCGCCTGGTGAGCGACGACGGTGCCGTGCGCCTGGTGAGCGACTGGCCGGCACACGGTGAGTCGCGATGAGGACGATCAACCCCACGCGCCCCCCGGCGTCATGAGCGCGGCAGAGCTGGCGCTGTTCTCCTCAGTTTTCCTGGCGTGCGCTGTGGAGGCGGTCGAGGCGCTGACGATCGTGCTGGCGGTAGGCGTTACGCGCGGCTGGTCTTCTGCGCTGGCCGGTGTGGGCGCCGCTGTCGCTGTGCTGGCGGCTGTGGTGGGGGCACTCGGCCCGGCGCTGACGGAATTGCCGATCGATGTGTTGCGTCTGAGCATCGGGGGCCTGTTGCTCGTGTTTGGCTTGCAGTGGCTGCGCAAGGCGATTCTGCGCTCTGCGGGACTGAAGGCCAAGCACGACGAGCAAGCCGCGTTTGACCAGGAGACCGCACAGGCGCGCGCTGCGGGCCACAGGCACGCTGGGCTTTGACGGCTACTCGTTTACGATCGCCTTCAAAGGAGTCTTGCTCGAGGGTTTGGAGGTGGCGTTCATCGTGCTCACCTTTGGAGCCAACCAGCACCACGTCGGCATTGCCGCGGCGGCCGCGGGACTTGCCGTAGCGATGGTCCTTGCGGCAGGCATCGCAGCACGTGCGCCCTTGGCCAGGGTTCCGGAGAACACGATGAAGTTCGCGGTCGGCGTGATGCTCACCTCGTTCGGGATGTTCTGGGGCGCCGAGGGCGCAGGCGCTGGGTGGCCCGCCGGCGACGCGGCGCTGCTGGTGATCATCCCCGTGCTGGCGGCAGCGTCGATCGCAATGGTGAGAAGGCTGCAGGGCGCGGCGAGAGCAGCGGGCGAGCTGGCGTGATGAAGGGACTGCTTGCCGTCTGGGAGTTCATCGCCGGCGATGACTGGTGCACCGCACTGGGCGTGGTGCTCGCGCTGGCGATCACTGCCCTAATCGCCACGACCAGCGTTGCGGCCTGGTGGGTGATGCCGATCGCGGTGCTCGGCCTGCTCGGCCTCTCGCTCCGGCGTTCCTCCCGCTGAATGGATCAGGAGACGACGGCCTGCTCTTCTTGATGCGCGGGCACGCCCGCGGCCGCGTAGGCGCCGGGCGCATCGAGCGTCTCCGCCTTCAGCAGCGCCTGCGCGAGGCTCTCGAGCTGATCGCGATGCTCGCTGAGCAGGTGCGTTACGTGCTCGTGCGCGCTCTCGACGAGCTTGCGAACCTCCTCGTCGATGAGGCGCTGGGTCGACTCCGAGGTCTCGCTCGCGCCCGGCAGGAACGGTCCCTGGCCGTCGGCAGGCAGCACGGCGATCGGGCCGACCGCCTCGCTCATCCCCCAGCGCCCGACCATCTGCCGCGCGATCTGTGTTAGCTGCTGGATGTCGGACTCCGCCCCCGTCGTGATTGTGCCGTAGACGAGCTCCTCGGCTACGCGGCCGCCGAGCGCAACGTCGATCTTCGCCTGCAGGTCCTCCAGCGCATAGGACACGCGGTCGGCGTCGGGCGTCGACAGCGTCACACCGAGCGCCATCCCGCGGGGGATGATCGAGACCTTCCTGACCGGGTCGGCGCCCGGCGTCAGCATCCCTACGAGCGCGTGGCCGGACTCGTGGTAGGCGGTGCGCTCACGGTCGGCGGGGGAGAGCAGGATGCCGCGTGGGGAGCCGAGCATCAGCTTCTCCAGCGAGTCCGTGAAGTCGCCCATCTCGACCTTGTCGTGTTCACGCCGCGCAGCCAGCAGCGCCGCCTCGTTGGCGAGGTTCGCCAGGTCGGCACCGACCATGCCGGGGGTGCTCGCGGCAAGCGCGCCGAGGTCCACGCTCGCGGCGAGCGGGATCGAGCGCGTGTGCACTTCGAGGATTTCGGCTCGCCCCTTGCGGTCGGGGGCCTGCACGGTTACCCGCCGGTCGAAGCGTCCGGCGCGCAACAGCGCCGGGTCGAGCACGTCGGGGCGGTTCGTGGCCGCCAGCACGATCACGGCCTCGGAGGACTCGAACCCATCGATCTCGGTGAGGATCTGGTCGAGCGTCTGCTCGCGCTCATCGTTGGCGCCGGTCACCGACACCGAGCCCTGGCGCGAGCGTCCGATCGCGTCGAGCTCGTCGATGAAGATGATCGCCGGCGCCGCCTCCTTGGCCTTGGCGAACAGGTCGCGCACGCGCGAGGCGCCCACGCCGACGATCGCCTCGATGAACTCCGAGGCGGAGATCGAGAAGAAGGCAGCGTGCGCCTCGCCGGCGACGGCGCGGGCGAGCAGCGTCTTGCCTGTGCCGGGCGCGCCGGAGAGCAGCACGCCGTGGGGCATGCGCCCGCCCAGGCTGCCGTAGCGGTCCGGATTTCGCAGGAAGTCGACGATCTCGGTCAGCTCGGACTTGGCCTCGTCGATCCCCGCGACGTCCTTGAAGGTGACGCGGATCTTTTCCGGATCGACACGGCGCGCCTGCGAGCGCCCGAAGTTGCCGAGCGCGCCCATGCCCCCCGCGCCTTTGGCGGCGCGACGGAAGATCAAGATGAAGATTCCGACGATCAAGAGCGTCGGGCCGAAGCCGAGCAGCAGCTCGGCCAGCAGCGACTGGCTCGTGGTCGTCGATTCGGCGTTGATCTGCACTCCCTTTTCCTGCAGCAGCGCTGATAGCTGGGCGCCGTTCCAGAAGCTCGGCACCTGCGTGGCGAACAACTTCGTGGGCGTCGCCTTCTTGTTGCTTGCCGGGTAGCGCAGCTTGGCCTTGAACTTGCCCTGGATCGTGTCGCCCTTGGAGGCGATCGTGCTGACGTGGTCGGCCTTGACCTGTTCCAGGAAGTACGGGCTGAACGGCACCGTCACCCGCTGTTCGCCGGCGGAGGGTGCGAAGAAGAAGACCGATAGCCAGTTGAGCGCGATCAGCGCCAGCACGAAGTACCAGAAGCCGCGCATGCGGTGTGGCGGGGGGCCGGTGGGTGCATGCTCGGGCATGCCGCGCCCGTCGGGCGCGGGGGAGACGTGCCAGCCCCGCTTATCGCGTGGCAGCGGCGGATGTGCGTCCGCTCGGCTCTCGCTCAGGCTGGCCGATCTCTGATCGGCGGGCTCGTTCGGCGATGTATCGGGCACCAGGTCGCCTTCTCGTTCACAGGGTGGGGGAGGTGAACTTCTCGGCAAACATGACTGGACGATCAACATAGCGGTTGCGCCGCACAGAGACCCCTGACCGCTGGCCCCCGGCGTGGCTAGACTGCGCTACCCCGCCGGAGTAGCTCAGCTGGTTAGAGCAGCGGAATCATAATCCGCGTGTCGGGGGTTCGAGTCCCTCCTCCGGCACTATTGTCATGAGTCGGGACATGTGTCTCACCTGAGTCGGGACATGTGTCTCATCTCGAGGAGCCAGGCCAGCGGCCTGGTTCTTTGTTTTGGTTGCGCCAGTAGCTCTTGGTGGACTCGATGAGGTGGCGGCTGAGGACCTCGCCCGTGGTGAGGTCGGTTACCAGGACTTGGTGGTCGTCGGCGAGCGCGAGGACACGCTTGCGGGCGTTCGCGATCCCGGTGCCTAGGTGGTGCATGCGGCCCGCGCGGCGCAGTGTCATCCGACCTTGGGGGTCGAGGCGGTCATAGCGAAGGCGATAGTGCCCTTGAGGCCGAGATCCGGCCGGCAGGGCCTTTGTGGTCGCGTTGTAGGCAGCGCCCGGTGTGCGGCGCCCGAGCGCGCGGTGCGGGCGCTGCTCGTTGTAATGCTGACGGAACTCGTCGAGCTGGCGCTGCAGCTGCGCGATGCTGGCGGCGGGTGCTCTGGCGCGTAGCCAGCGCTGCAGGGTCTGGTGGAACCGCTCGGTCTTGCCTTGTGTCTGGGGATGGCCGGGGGAGCCGTTCTTCTGCCGGACACCGAGGATCGGAAGCAGATACTCGAACGCGTTGCGCCCGCCGGTGAACCGGGACGTGTAAACGCTCCCGTTGTCCGTGAGCGTGCTCGCCGGCGGGCCGTATTCCTCGACCAGTTCTAGGAAAACGCTCACCACCACATCGCCGGTCACCGGCCCATGAGCGCTGCAGGACAGCAGGAACCGGCTGTGGTCATCGAGCCAGTTGAGGATCTCCACGTCGGTTTCGTCAGCCAACCGCCAGTGGATGAAGTCCGACTGCCACATCTCGTTGGGTTGGGCGGCCTGGAAACGGATGTAGGAGCTGCGCGGGCGCTTGCGGGGCTCCGGAACGATCAGCCCGGCGTCATGCAGGATCCGTCGGATCGTCGAGGTTGACAGGACCCGAAGCTGCTCCTGCTCGAGGTGCCAGCGGATCGTCTCCGGGCCAGCATCGAGCCCGTCGGCGGTCAGTTGCAATCGCAGCTCAAGCACTCTTTGACGGATCTCTGGAGGGGTCGCTCTGGAGGACCCGTTCGGCCGTCGCGAACGCGGCTCGACAGCGTCAAGGCCACTGGCTCGATAGCGGGCCAGAAGGCGGTGTAGGTGCCGGCGGGAGAACCCGTACTCGGCAGCGGCAGCAGTGACGGACAGCTGGTCAGAAACGACCTTGAGAACAGCAACACGGGCTCTAGACATGCCCGCCAAGATCACCCCCACCCCGGCGGCGCGCCCGCGCTGGTCGTTCCGGCTCAGCCCTCCGGGCTGCCCCTCCACGACCAGCGGCGGCACCCATGACCTATGTCCCGACTCACCAGAGACCTATCACCAGAGACATATGTCCCGAACCCACACACCTCCTCCGGCACTATGTCATGAGTCGGGACATGTGTCTCACCTGAGTCGGGACATGGGTCTCATCTCGAGGAGCCAGGCCAGCGGCCTGGTTCTTTGTTTTGGTTGCGCCAGTAGCTCTTGGTGGACTCGATGAGGTGGCGGCTGAGGACCTCGCCGGTGGTGAGGTCGGTGACAGTGACTTGGTGGTCGTCGGCGAGCGCGAGGACACGCTTGCGGGCGTTCGCGATCCCGGTGCCGAGGTGGTGCATGCGGCCCGCGCGGCGCAGTGCTCATCTTGCCTTGGGGGTCGAGGCGGTCATAGCGAAGGCGGTAGTGCCCTTGAGGCCGAGATCCGGCCGGCAGGGCCTTTGTGGTCGCGTTGTAGGCAGCGCCTGGTGTGCGGCGCCCGAGCGCGCGGTGCGGGCGCTGCTCGTTGTAGTGCTCGACGGAACTCGTCGAGCTGGCGCTGCAGCTGCGCGATGCTGGCGGCGGGTGCTCTGGCGCGTAGCCAGCGCTGCAGGGTCTGGTGGAACCGCTCGGTCTTGCCTTGGGTCTGGGGGTGGCCCGGGGAGCCGTTCTTCTGCCGGACACCGAGCAGCGGAAGCAGATACTCGAACGCGTTGCGCCCGCCGGTGAACCGGGAGGTGTAAACGCTGCCGTTATCCGTGAGCGTGCTCGCCGGCGGGCCGTATTCCTCGACCAGTTCGAGGAAAACGCTCACGACCACATCGCCGGTCACCGGCCCATGAGCGGTGCAGGACAGCAGGTACCGGGTGTGGTCATCGAGCCAGTTGAGGATCTCGACGTCGGTTCCGTCAGCCAGCCGCCAGTGGATGAAGTCCGACTGCCACATCTCGTTGGGTTGGGCGGCCTGGAAACGGATGTAGGAGCTGCGCGGGCGCTTGCGGGGCTCGGGAACGATCAGCCCGGCGTCATGCAGGATCCGTCGGATCGTCGAGGTTGACAGGACCCGAAGCTGCTCCTGCTCGAGGTGCCAGCGGATCGTCTCCGGGCCAGCATCGAGCCCGTCGGCGGTCAGTTGCAATCGCAGCTCAAGCACTCTTTGACGGATCTCTGGAGGGGTCGCTCTGGAGGACCCGTTCGGCCGTCGCGAACGCGGCTCGACAGCGTCAAGGCCACCTGCTCGATAGCGGGCCAGAAGGCGGTGTAGGTGCCGGCGGGAGAACCCGTACTCGGCAGCGGCAGCAGTGACGGACAGCTGGTCAGAAACGACCTTGAGAACAGCAACACGGGCTCTAGACATGCCCGCCAAGATCACCCCCACCCCGGCGGCGCGCCCGCGCTGGTCGTTCCGGCTCAGCCCTCCGGGCTGCCCCTCCACGACCAGCGGCGGCACCCATGACCTATGTCCCGACTCACCAGAGACCTATCACCAGAGACATATGTCCCGAACCCACACACCTCCTCCGGCACTACAAACGAGCCCGTGTTTACGGGCTCGTTTGCTGTCTGGGGTCGTTCGCCCGAGGTCGAAAGAGGTGGGGTGCAAACAAAAGTGCAAACATGCCCGACGGGTCGGGATTGCGCGAGCCGGACCAGCGCTCACGCTCCCATCAAGGCTGAAGCGATGGCGCTGCGCGACCTTGGTAGGACACCCACCGCGATGCGACCAGCGGCGGCTAGAGTGCGGGCGTGTTCGACTTGGACGCCTATCTGGAGCGGATCGGCCTGAGCGGGCGTGCCGATTTGGCGGAGCTGCACCGCGCGCACGTCGCCTCCATCCCCTTCGAGAACCTCGATCCATACGGCGGGCTGCCCGTCTCGCTGGAGCTCGGGGATCTGCAGCGCAAGCTCGTGGACGAACGGCGCGGCGGCTACTGCTTCGAGCAGAACCTGCTGTTCAAGGGAGCCCTAGAGGCGCTGGGCATACAGGTCGACGGGATGCTCGCGCGGGTGAAGCGGGGGGCGCCCGCCGGCGTGATGCGGCCGCGCTCCCATCTGGTGCTGCGCGTGCTCGTCGACGGCGAGCGCTGGCTGGCGGACGTCGGCCTCGGCCTGGGCACGCTGCTCGCGCCGCTGCCGTTTGACCCCGGCGAGGTCCACGAACAGTCGGGCTGGCGCTTTCGCGTCGTGACAGACCAACACGAACGCGTGCTGCAGACGCACAGCCTGGACGGCTGGGTCGACGTGTACGGCTTCCTACCTCAGCCCGTGCCCATGGTCGACATCGAGGTGGCCAACTGGTTCACCTCCACCCATCCGCGCTCTCCCTTCGTCACCGGGCTGATCGTCGGCACACAGACACGCGATGGCCTGCGCACCTCCCTCAGCGACTGGGGCGAACTCGCCCTGACCGAGCAAACGCCCGCGGGCACGAGCGTGACGCCGCTGCAGCGAGAGGACATACCGGAGCTGCTTGCCAAGCGCTTCTCGCTCCCGGGCTTTGCGCTCGACGCCGACGAGCGGCTCGTCCTCACCCGCGCCGGATAGTCGGAGGCTGGCAGCCTCGCGGCTCACGCGGGTGGGGAGGGTTGCTAAGTTTTATAGCAAAAAAACTTGACAGAAGGACTATGTGGCGCTACCTTGCTGAGCATGACTAAGCAGGTGTTCTCGACTAAGCCCCGCCAGAGTGCGGCCGGCGCGGTGTACGAACGCGTGAAGCGAGGCGGGGCGCGGTTCTGGAGGCATTCGGACTTCCACGATCTGCCGCCCACGGCTGTGGCGACGGCCTTGTCGCGGCTTGCGCGAGAGGGGGTTCTGCAGCGGACCGCGAAGGGTGTCTACTACCGTCCGGCGCCGAGCGCGTTTGGCCCGAGCATCGCGGGGGCGAGCGCTGCGGCTGCGCAGACGCTCAACGCTCCGCTTCATCCAGCTGGGCTGAGCGCGGCGAACCTGCTTGGTCTCACGACGCAGAACCCGGGGCGTGCGGAGTACGCGACCTCGGCCGCTGGACCGCCCACGGCGTTGCGAGACGCAGTGGTCCACACCGGGCGCCCTTCGCAGCGTGCGTCGCTCTCGGCTGAGGACGGTGCGATTCTCGAGACGTTGCGCGAACGTGCGCGTGCGAGCGACCTCTCGCCGCAGGACACCGTTCATCGGCTGCTGGTGCTGCTCTCAGACGAGAAGCGTTTCCGGCGTCTCACCGCGGCCGCGATGGGCGAGCCTCCTCGTGTGCGGGCGATGCTGGGCGCGCTCGGTGAAGAGCTGAGCATGTCGAGCCGTCTCCTGGACGAGCTGCGAGGCAGCCTGAACCCGCTCAGCCGCTACGACTTTGGCCGGCTGGAGTCTCTGCGCTATGCCAAGCAGTGGCAGGCGAAGTGAGGCTGTTCGAGCACTCCGACTTCGAACAGGCGATGCTGCGCGCGGCAGAGCGGTTCGCGGTCAGCGAGCAATTCGTCGAGAAGGACTACTACGTCACCGAGATCCTGCGCGTGATCGCGCAGCGGCTCGGGAACCGGGCGATGTTCAAGGGCGGAACGAGCCTCTCCAAGGGCTGGGGGCTGATCACTCGCTTCTCTGAGGACATCGACCTATTCGTCAATCCACAGCGGTTCACGCCGCGGCCCGGCAAGAACCACATGGACCAGATCCTCAAGGAGCTCGCCGGAGCGGTGGGTGAACACCCCGCTCTGGTGTGGCTGGGAGACGAGAGCCGCACGATCGGCGGCCTCGGCCGAGAGGACTACTTCGCCTATCAGACTCATTTCGATGCGCTCCCTGGTGTGCGCTCCGCGGTGCGTCTCGAGCCCGGCGTCCAGAGCGGGAGCTTCCCAACCGAGATCGTTCCGATTACGTCCCTCGTTGCTCAGTATCTCCATGAGCAGGACAGCGTCGGCATGACGGAGGACTTGGCCCCGTTTGACATGACGCTGCTGCACTACCGCCGAACGTTCGTAGAGAAGATGTTCGCTTTGCACGGCAAAGTCACACGCCTGCAGCACGAGGATCATCCCCTCGGACGTGACGCCCGCCACTACTGCGACCTGTACGTCCTCGCGGCAGAGTCAGAGGTCCAAGCGATGCTCGCCTCCCCCGAGTACGAGGTGATCCGCTTGGATTACGACGAGAAGAGTCGCGCCTTCTTCCCCAAGGGCTACCGACCGCCACCAAAGCTGTCGTTCGCCGACAGTCCCGCGCTGTTCCCAACCCCAGAGCTACGTGACCGGCTCACAGCCGATTACGAGGCGCAGTGCGGCCTACTCTTCTCCGGCGGCGCATACCCGGCATTCGACGAGGTCCTTGCGCGCTTTCAAGAGATCCGAGAGCTCCTGTAGACGTTTCGACGGTTCGGCAGGTGCTGTGGTCCCGTGCCGGTCGCATGACTGCCAGCCACGGGTAAGTTCGGGTCATCAAGCCGGTGTCGCGTCGGTTCTCGAGCGCCAGGCCGCGCAGCTCACCACGCTCGGGCGCGCGGCCGCAGCGCGCACGGAAACGCTCGGCTGCCCTGGCGACCTCGCGGCTGCGCCCGGAGAACTCCTCCAGCAGCGTCTGCGGTACCCCGGCCAGCTCGAAGTAGCGGCCATCCTTCCCCGTCCCGTAGCTGATCTGGTAGCCGTCGCTGGCCAGCTCGTGCGCGAGCTGGGAGCGGTAGAACGCGCCCAGTTCCCATGCGCTACGAAAGATCGGCCGGGAAGCGACCGCGACGATGCGCTCGTCCTGACGGACAGCGCCGCTGATGACGACGTGGCTGTGCAGGTGTGGGTCCGGTGCCTGCGCGCCGGCGACGCCTCGGGCGGTGGTGTGCCGGTACTCCGCGGCGATCACGTCCCTGGCGTGCTCCTCGACCACCTGTCCGCCATAGCGCCGCCGCACGACGGGGACCTGCTCACGTAGATAGAGGATCGTCTGCTCGACCGCGAGGGCGTGCGCGGCCTCGATCTGCTCACGCTGCCACGGGTCTCCCAGCGCCCACACCGCCGAGACGGACTTCGGAGCGCTCAACGTCACGTCGATCCCGCTGCCCCTACCGCCGCCCGCACCCTCGGGTCGCAGCCAGCGCCCGGTGCCCGGGTGCCGGCCGTTCATCAGCGCGATGAAGTCCGCGCCATGGACCGGCTCGCCCGCCTGCACCCCCAGCGTCGCCAGCGTTTCCTCCTCAGCGAGCCAGCGGCCGGGAGCCTGCGCCATCTCGCCATCCGGGGTCAGGTAGTAATCCCCGCGCTCGGGCGTGACGGTCTTGCTCTCCAGGTAGCGGGCGTACCCGCCGCCTCCGGACGCAGGGATGCTCGATGCGGTCATCACATGGGTGATGACCCTCAGCGCGCCGAACCGGCCAACGAGTTGCACGGCGCTCGCACAGTGATCGCACCCCCGTGCATCTGGTCTGTTTGTTTGTTTGTTTGTTTGGCTTTTCGCGATTCTGATGGTGTTGGCGCGGTGGCTGAGAGGGCGCACAGGATCGCGCGAGCGTGAACGCCGCATGGGCTAATAGCTGAGTTCGAGCTGAGCGTGTCAGCTACGTGTCAGTGGCCTGTCAGCGCCGCAGGAAGGTCTACTCAGGAGGGGTTCGGGGTTGCTGGGTATGGCCTCCTGCTCGATGTCGAGCGAGCCCGCACGACGAACAATCCGCCCTGAGTAGGTGAGGCCACCAAACCCGCAGAGGAACGGCGCCTAATGCGAACTCACGGGATACCGTCGAACAGCCGCCCGGCGGGCACCTCGAGCGCTTCAGCCAGCGTCACGATCGTGGGGAAGCGAGGCGCGCGATTCCCGCGCTCCATCTTGGAGATCGCCGTCGTGTGCAGGCCGGTCGCGCGCGACAGGTCCTCCTGGGACCAACCACGCTCTGCACGAACTGCCTTGAGGTTGGCCGCGAAACGCTCCAGTGGGCTCACGGCGAGTAGCTTCCGCGCGCTAGCCCAAGAAGCCAAGAGACATATCGTCAACCTTCCGGTAGGGTTCGGCCACGTGAGGCTTGGATACGGATCGATCCACGCAGGCGGGCAAACGGAGACGAGCTCCTACCTGCGCGGTCGACTACCTCGTTCGCACGTCCTAACAGCCAGAACGGATCAATGCCCGCCTGTATGGCAGCCGACCCCGTGACCCTTCGTACTGCGGACAGCTTGCGTATCGATCTTCTCAGAGTTCACAAGACCAAAGCGAGCCGGTTACGTGTAGCGTTTGGTCTGCGGCGGGAACATGTGATTCTTCAGGGACGACAAGGGACCGGTGGGCAGGAATGCGGGCGCGAGGAAACGGCGTGATCAGCGTTCGACTGAGCGCCAGCGGGGCTATGGTCCTTGCCGCGCTCTGCGCTGCGCTGCTGGCGATCAGTCTCACACAGGCGAGTCCAGCAGCCGCGATCCCTGTACGCGAACCGACGCCGGCTTCTGCATCTCGGGTGAGCGTAGATCTCTCGGCGCGTGTCTTGGCCCAGGCACCGCTGCTGGGCCTTGCCCACCGTGTCCGGCGTGGACGGTGTGCCGCGCGCCGCGCGCTGGGCCTTGACCCCGAGCTGCCGCTGATTCTCGTCTCCGGCGGCGGCTGGGGCATTGGCAACCTGCGCGGAGCGATCGAAGGAGCGCTGAGAATCGAGCGCTCGCAAGTGATCGTGGTTTGCGGGGAGAACGAGCTCGCGACCCGCCGGCTGAGCAGCTACTACGCATCCCACTCGCGGGTTCGTGTGCTGGGGTACACACACTGGGGTACACGCACGCGATGGCTGACCTGCTTGGCGCGTCCGACGTGCTGGTGCACTCCACCGGCGGCATGACCTGCCTGGAGGCCGCCGCCCAGGGCTGTCCCGTGATCGCCTACGGGTTTGCCCACGGTCATGTGCGGCACAACACACGGGCGATGGTGCGCCACGGGCTGATCAGACACGCCAGGAACTCCCACCAGCTCACGCGCGAGCTGCTCCAGACGCTCGACTGCATCCAGGCGCCCGCGCCAAACACCCACGACGGGGCGTGCGCGAGCGCCGCGATCCTCGAGCTGATCGGCCACACAACTGCCGTCTTGCCCGCGATGACACTCACAGAAGCGCGCCCCCTCGCCAGCCCTCCGGCTTGACCCAGCCCAAGCCCACTGCCGCCCTTCGACCGATCCCCTCGATGAGCATCGCGGAGGACCAGCCGCCCGCCCAACCGCCAGCCGCGGCCCCGGCTACGTGAGCCGCGGATCGGCCACCGAGATCACCCCGGAACCGCGGCGGCTCTTGGTCCGTGTACCGAAATACCGTACAGAGGCGTAAGCCAGCGGGGACAGTGACACGCCGGCCGCGAGCCACACCGCCGGTGAGGCGATGACCTCGATCGCGTCCCTGCCCAGATAGACGCCGTGGGGTGGCGAGATCACCCAGCTCGCCAGCGCGAGCATGACGAACCATCGCCGTCGCGCTCCGAGCACCAGGAGAATCGCGCAGAGCAGGATCAGGTAATGACTCCACAGCACAGGAGTCAGGATGAGCGCAGCGACGATTCCGGCGCAAAAGGAGACACGCTCGTCATGAGTACGACGAAAGTGGAGGTGGGCCGCCGCGAACAGGACAAGCGCGACCGCGACAGCCGCCGCCTGTGCCACCCCCGACCCGAGATGGGCGTTCATGAGCGCACCGACGAGACCAAACCCGGATGGCGCCTCGTGGGCTCCGAGCTGTGAGAGCAGATGGAGATACGGGGCCTGGCCGATCGGGCCGAACGCGAATGACAGCGCGAGCAGTGCCAGAGTCGATGCGCTTGCATACGCGAGCGCCCGATATCTGCGCGCCAGCAGCAGCCAGACGAGCAACGGCGCGAGGAACAGCTTGCAAGCGATCACCGGCGCCGCCAGCAGGGCAAGGAGGATGGGGCGCTCGCGCAAACGCCACAGGAACACGGCGCCGACGAACAGCAGCGGGCTGAGCGCTCCCAGCTGCAGGCCGGTGATCGTGAATGCCGTGCACAGGGTCAGAATCGCGGGCCAGGGATCGCCCCTGGCGCCAGCGAAGCCCGCCGCCAGCACGGCGCATACGCAGATGCAGAAGAAGAGCAGCGTGCTCAGGCCCGCGGACATCGTCGCCAGCGCCATGAACGGCCATGCGGCGAAGTAGGGGTACACGAACGACGAGCCGGAGTAGACGGACGGTGACTCAGGACTCGAGTAGACCTGTTGACCATGAACCGCCGCATAGCCGGCACGCAGGAAAACGTCGAAGTCATAGCTGCGAGTGAGCGGCAGCAACACGATGACGATCGCAACGACGATCGCCACCACCGCGAGCAGCGGCACGGTCACGCGCCGGATGCTTGGAAACCTGGCCTCGAGGCTAGCCGGTGGGTCGGTGGCTAGCGTGCCTGGCACCATAGATTCTCGGTTACTACACACGAGCCGCGTAAGAGGCACCTCAACCGCTCGTGAGAGTTTTCTCACGCCCACGCGGCACGAGCCCCAACCAGCCACGTCCAGGTGCTTTCCGGTGCTCTCGAGCTCCTCGACGGGGCGGGTGGGGTTCCCATCACCGGTGCGCCCATCCTGATCCAGGAGCGCACGGTGAGCCGCAAGAGAGAGGTCGGGAACGAGCAGACACTCGCCGAAAGCACAACCGATTCGGCAGGGAGGTGGGAGCTTTACGCGACGCCGGTCAGCCCCGCCGGCGGCGGGATGTGGCTGCGGACTCTATGTCCCGGCGGTCGGGGTTCGGCGCTGGCGTCTCGGACCCGCTGCACGTCCCGGCGGGCGTCTCGCTCGCCGCGCCTACGGCGAACCCGTCCGTCCAACCGACCGCCACCCCGGTCAGCTGAGCCGTGGATCTGCTGGGCGGGCGCGCCGGTAGGGTATCTGGTCGTGATCACCGTTCTGCTGCTGATCGAGACAGCGCTCTTGGTGCTCGTCGTCGTTTTCGTCGTGGGTCTTCTGCGGAGTCATGCGGAGATTCTCCGACGGCTGGCAGCCGTCGAGGGGGACGGGGCTGAGAGGGGAGCCGTGCCCGAGCGGATGATCGGTGCGGGCACCGACTCGTTTGACATCGTGGGCCAGACACTCACAGGCGATTCGGTCAAGGTGCGGCTTGGTTCGGGCTCGCCGACTACGTTGCTGGCGTTCCTCAGCAGCGGCTGTACCGCGTGCGAGCCGCTGTGGGAGAGTCTGGACCAGGATGCTCGGATTCCTGCCGGCGCCCGGCTGGTGATTGTGGTGAAGGGCCCAGAGCAGGAGAGCATAACGAGCCTGCGTGAGCTAGCGCCTCCCGCGCGCGAGGTGTTGATGTCAACCGGGGCGTGGCGTGACTACTCGATTCCTGGGTCGCCGCATTTCGTGCTCATCGACGGTAGCTCGGGCCAGATCGCGGGCCGGGGGACGGCGGGGAGCTGGGAGCAGATCGTCTCGATGGTCGAACAGGCAGTATCCGATACCTCACACTTCGCCACCGAAACCGTTCCCTCGCGCGCGCACACGACGAGCGAGCGTGCGGGGCGCGCCGAGCAGGCGCTCGCCGCGGCCGGCATCACCGCTGGTCATCCGAGCCTGTATCCCGCAGGCAGCTCGCCGGGCGCCGGTGAGCGGGTGTGAGCGGGCTGGACTTCGCGGATGTCGGTTGTCTGCCGGCGATTCTCGGCCCATGAGGGTCACCGGTCACGGCCTTTCGATCGACGCTCCGCAGGGCTGGGAGGCGCGAATCTTCCGTCGCGATGGTGCCGCGCCGGTGTTGCATGTCGCGACGTTCGCGCTGAGGGAGAAGGACGGTGACTTCGGCGCGGCCGCGACGGGTCGTATGCGCTCCGATGACGCGTTCGCGTCGCTGGTCGAGTATCGCAGCGACGCGATGGTGCGACCCGGGGTTGGCCTGTTTTCCGCCGTGGGACGGCCGGCGGCGCTCAAGGCGCACGATTTCGGATCCGCTCAGCTTCAGGTCACGCGCGGCGGACAGCTCGGATGCCAGCGTTTCTTCACCGATGTCGGCCGGCCGTTCTGTCTATACGCGGTGATCCGACCGGCGGGCAAGCGTCCCGAGCTACTGGCCAGGCAGCTCAGCGTCGTGCTTGGCACGCTCGAATTTGGACGCTAGAACAGGATCTGGCGCGTGGTCATCGAGGTCAAACCGTCAGCGTCGGTGACTGTGAGCGTGACTGTGTAGGTGCCGGGTGCGCTGAAGGTGTGGGAGGGGTTCTCTTCGGTTGAGGTGTCCTGGGCGCCTGAGCTGGGGTCCCCGAAGTTCCAGCTCAAGTCCACGACCGCCGGTCCGTCTGGGCCGGGGGTGGATTCATCCTTGAAGGCAAAGGTGGCTGTAATGCCCTGCTCTGTCGCGGTGAAGGCCGCGAGGGGTGGTCCGGAGACGGTGACCTGTTGGGTGCTCGTGGATTGTCGTCCGTCTGCGTCTGTGATCGTGAGCGTCACCTGGTAGACCCCGGGCTGGCTGAAATTCGTGAGTGGGGTCCTGCAGCGTCGACTGGTCGGCTGGGCCCGAGCCGGGATCGCCGAACTGCCAGCTCCAGCTCGTGATCGGCACCGCACCGATCCCTGTTTTGGACTGGTCGCTGAACGAGAACGCGCTTGTTGAGCCGTTGCGCGTGAACGCGAAGGCTGCTGTCGGCGGGCCGGGCGCGGTCACAGACTGCGTGCTGGTCGAGGACAGGCCGTTTGCGTCAGTAACGGTGAGCGTGACCGTGTAGACGCCGGGTCCGGAGAACTGATGGGAGGGTCCGGCTTCGGTCGAGCTGTCACTGGCACCGGAAGCCGGATCGCCGAAGCTCCACTGGGTTGAGACTATCTGTGTGCCCCCCGAAGAAGGGGTGGAGGTGTCGGTGAAGGAGGCGCTGTCCGTTGCACCATCCGGTTGCGTCGAGAACGACGCGACTGGGGGGAAAGGGATCGCGGACGTCGCGCTGCCGGTGTAGCGCGCCGCGTCGTGGCTCCGACCGAGCACGCACGGAGTGCTGTCCGAGCGCTTGGAGTTCTGGTAGGTGGCGATGATCGTTCGAGCGAACGCGATCCCCTGCACGGTGACGGCGCCGCTGACGGTGAGCGTGATGCGGTAGGGAGCTCGACTGCCGTGCGGGTAGGTTCTGTGTTTGCAGCGCAGGGCGACGTAGAAGCTGCCGCTGCCGGCATACGTGCCAGCGGCCACACGATGCAGCGTGAGCGATTCGTCGATGCCGGCGCTGCGTTCGCGATTCAGCTCGAGTATCTGGCATACGCTCCCTGCGCACGATTGCGGGGAAATGAGCCAGCGCCGTTTCAGCGACTGGCCGGCGTGCTCGCCACGTACGTTCTGTGCGGTAGTGACGCGAGCCAACATCTCAAACGTGCCCGTCGTGCGGGCGTCGATGGCGGCGGGGGGAGATGGCGCGTGCGCTTGTTTGCGCGTGTTCGTGCGCCCGAGGGCCGCGGGCGGCGCGACGACGCAGAGCACAACCGCGAAGGCCGCGATGACTGCTGCGCGTCCCGGTCTCATGCGTGCGGAGCGTAGTACACGCGTTTGCGAGGCCGTGGAGAGCGTGTAGCCTCTGATTCTCCCCGAGGCCGGGGTCGCGCCCGGTCGTCCGAGTTTCTACTGTCCCGTCAGGCGCCCGAGGAGGAAGACTGTGAGTGAGTTCTGGTTCGTGCTGGTCGGCTGTGTCGTCGCGATCCACGGGGCCGTCCGTGCCGCATGGTCGCCGTGCGGGCAGTCGATGCTCGCGAGCCTGACCCCGATCGCTGAGCGTGCCCGTCGGTCCTCCTGGCGTGTGACGGTGACGGCGTTCGCGATCGGGGCCGTCGCCGCCGGCACGCTCGGCGGGACGGTGCTTGGAGCGGCGGGCTCGTTGCTGCCGGGGTCAGGGTGGCGCGCGCCTGTCGTCCTCGCGGTACTCCTGGCAGCGCTGACCATAGACGGGACGCCGCTGCGCCGGCGGATGCCGCGGATAAAGAGGCAGGTCAACGAGGACTGGATGGCGCGCTACCGCGGCTGGGTGTACGGGTTCGGGTTTGGCGCACAGCTCGGACTCGGGTTTATCACCCTCGTCGCGTGTGCCGCGATCTACGCGACGTTCGCGATCGAGTTGCTCAGCGGAAGCGCGTGGGCGGGAGCGGCAATCGGCGCCGTCTTCGGCGCGACCAAGGCGATGACACTGCTGCCCGCACGGCTCGCGCGCGATCCGGAGTCGCTGATGGCGCTCCACCGCCGACTGCTTGCGCGTGAGCGGGGCGCCCAAGAGGCGCTCATCGCCGCCGAGGTTCTCGCCCTGCTCGCGGTCACTGCGATCCTCGTGTGAGGGCCGCCGGCCGCGGGGTCGCGGCCCGGCCTCACCCCGGCTTGATGATCGACCCGGTCGGTGGCCGGCCGGTGATGGCTGCGTTTTCGCAGTCGCGGACGCACTTGCGGTAGATGGTGTGAAAGCCGAGCAGTTCGGGGACGGTGACGAACCGGTAGCCGCGGGCGCGGAGCGTTCGGATGATGTACGGGTAGGCGGCCAGTGTCTGTTCGCGGGGACCGCCGCCGTCGTGGGAGAGCACGATCGCGCCTGGCCTGACCTGTGCGAGCACGCGCTGCTCGATCACCGAGACGCCGGGGAGCGTGTAGTCGCTGGGGTCGACTGCCCACATGATCGTGGCCAGGCCGAGCGACGCGGCGGTGCGCAGGACCGAGCTGTTGTAGTCGCCGTAGGGCGGACGAAACACGCATGGGGTGTAGCCGCTGAGTCCGCGGATCGCCTGAATCGTGCGCCGCAGCTGGCTTTCTACGCCACCGGCGGTCACCAGGTCGGGGTGGGTGAAGGTATGGTCGCCGAGCGCGTCCCCGTTGCGTAGCTCTTCTTGCAGCGCGACTTGGTAGCGGTCGGTGACCTGCTCGCCGATCATGAAGAACGTCGCGACTGCCCGGTTGGCCTTGAGCATCCGTACGAAGCTCGGCGTCAGCGGGAACGGGCCGTCGTCGAAGCTGAGCGCCACCTCTTTGCGCGCCGGCCCGTGGGTGTAGGCGACCGCCGAGCCGGTGCGCACGCAGCCGATCGGCCGGTAGCGCACCGCAAGCGCGGCCGGTGCGTGGGCGTGCGGAGCCTTCGCCGAGCGGCTCGCCCACGCGAGCCCGATCAGGAGCGTCGTGAGCGCAAGCGCGCCACCCATGACGCCGAGTGCTGGGAGGATCCACCGGCGAGCTTTCAGCGAGTTCTTGGTCACGAGTATTTAGACGCCTCCGGCGCCGGCAAGCTCGAGTGCGGGCGCCTGCAGGCATGGAGCCTCGTGGGCGCAGACGGCGTCGTCGACGGCGACCGAGGAGCTGCAGTTCAGCGCAGGTATCGAACCGGGGTTCTGGCAAGTGACCATGCGGCAAACGACGGCGGTGGTGCCGCCGATTTGCGTGTTGCACTGCCCGTAGCGGAATATGTTGCAATTCACACGGCGGTTGTCGCAGCTGCCGTTCGCACACACGCACCCGCCCGGGAAGGGACGGCCGGGAAGAGCGTTGCAGTCCACGTAGTAGCGCACGCCCTCGCCGGCGCACAGCTGGCGACCGCGGTAGTCGGTGCACATCCACCAGCCCCCGGGAAACGTCCCGGACGGGCATTCGTTCAAACCCTTGTTGATCTCACAGCAGAACGCGGTGTAGCCGTCGGTGCACTCCCCGCCACCGCAGCTGGACGGAACGATCACCGCGAGCGCAGAGCCGGGATAGAGCAGATAGCGCACGGGCGCAATGCAGAACGCCGAGCCCGCCACCGCGAGCCGCACGAGCGCGGAGCGCCGCGAGATGCGCTCCTCGAGGAGCGCCGCCGAGGCGCTCACCAGACGCTCACTCACCGGGGTAGCCGCGGGAGCCTCGCGGCCCGTGAGGACAAGCCTCAAGAGCATGGCCCCGGCGCACGCCAGCGCTAGGACGATGCCCGCAATGCCGGGCTTGGCTCGCGCGAGTTCGGCGAGGCTGGGCGGCGATTGCAACGCCACTGTACCGGCGCCGAGCGCAGCGACGACGTTGAGGAGGACATGCGCGCGGCCCGACGGTTGGCCGTGCCCCTCCCCGAAACAGCCGCAGTCCGCCTCCTTGCGGGCGAGGACGCCAGCCGCGATCGCCAGGCAAGCAAAGAATCCAGCGAGAATAAGACCCGCGACGCCAGCCGGCGCGACCAGCACGAGCACGGCGATTCCCAGCTCGGCGAGCGCCACCGCGCGGGTCAGCGCACCCGTCGCGGGCGCTCCCAGCGCCGCCAGCGCGCGCCGGGCAGGCTCGGGGCGCCGGATCTTCGCTGCGCCCGCCCAGGCCAGCACGACCGCGAGCATCGTGACAAAGCCCGTTCCGGCCAAGACGGCAATCGTCATCGTGGCGTCTCAGCCCCCAGGCAGACCAGCTGACCAGATCCTTGGATGACCGTCTTCGCAGCCACAGTGACGAGGCATCCTACCGCCAGCCCATGCTTCCAAGATTCCGCCATGCGAGCTCGGCCCGAGGCTAGCCGGTGGGCAGCGGAGCTATCCGGGCCAGGCCGGGTAGCGCGGGGAAGTGTCCCGTTTGCGGGTGGTTCGTCGGAGCAGGCTCTAGACCTACCGTTCTGATGGAAGGGGAGAGATAGATCATGCAACGTCCTCAGAAAATCCAGGTCCGCGGACTGGTGCTGTACGCGCTGACGGTGGTGCTCGAAGTGCCCGTGATCGCTGTGCGGTGGGTCCTCGTCGTCATTGTCGGGACGATCATCTCAGTGATCGGGCCGACGATCTCTGGCAACGTCTTGCTCCTGATCGCCTTGGCGCCGACGCTGTGGTCGATATTCGCGTTGATCAGCCCAGTGGGTAGCGGCTGGTGGTGGCGCCAGCACCTCGGTGGTCGCGAACCGTCCCAGCGCGAGCAGCTCGCCTATCAGGACGCCGTCGAGTATCTCCAAGCCCATAGCCCCGAGCAGCCGCTGCCGTTGCCCTCCAGCTGGTTCGTGCTGGACCTCAACGAGCCCGACACCGGGGTCGTCGGCAACGCCCTGATGCTCTCCCGTGGCCTGCTGGAAATGAGTGTCGCCGCCGCCCTCGGGCACGAGCTCTGGCACCTCGGCAGCCTCGACGGGCGGATCACCCTCGGGCTGAACCGGCTCATAATCCGCCCGCCCAAAAAAACCACAGAAGACGAGCAGCAGCAACAACAGGGTTCCAGCGTCCTCGTCGTCGCCAGGGATCCCGTGATATTGGCCATCCTCGCCGTTCGCGCATTCCTCTGGATCGCCGGTAAGGCGATCCGCTTCGCCAAAGGCGGACTCGGACTGTGGCTCACCACACCACTCTGGGGCCGCTACTGGCGCGAACGCGAGTACGACGCCGACCACTACGCCGCGACCCTCGGACAAGCCGACGAGCTCGCCGACTTCCTGCAAGTCCACGCGCTCCTGTATGACCGCCCGATCCCCTTCATGGGGCTCACTGACACCGACCACGACTTCACCGAGCTACGCATCGACAAGCTCCGCAACTACCGCCATGAACCCACCACCGACACAACCCAGCCCCGCGACCGCGTAGCTCTGGCCCGGAACTCACCATGACCACTGACAACGATTGGAGGATGAGATGAGAACCCTGACCACAATCCCTCGCCGCCAGCCCAGGCGCTCCTCATCACACCCACCTCAGACCAAGTACCAACCATCGTCCAGATGTATCACCCGGGCGAGGCGTATACATGACCCGGTGGGACGGGTGATGGGCATCACACTCGACATCCCGGAGGAGCTGGTCGAGCAGATCGCCCGTCGGGCTGCGGACCTGGTCGCTGAGCGCCAGCCATCAACCGAGCTCTCGCCGTGGGTGTCGGCCCCGGAGGTGGCCGACAGGCTCCGCTGCGACCGAGACCGCATCTACGACCTGATCTCGTTGGGCAAGCTCACACCACGCCGCGACGGCCGGCGTGTGCTGTTGCACCGTGACGATCTCGACGCTTACTTGGAGGCGAGCCGCTGACGCAGGGCACGGACCAGACCGTCAGCCGGGAACGCCGAAAGCCGCTCTGGCACAGGGGAAAAGGTAGGCGGACGCCCCCATTGTCCGTCCGAAGCCCGCCGTAAAATACATGCTCCAACGCCGTACCACGGAGGTGATGTTTGATGGCCGCCAAGCTTGAAAAGACACGGACCCCGGGCATCTTCAAACGCGGGAGCCGCTACGTGTTGAGCTACCGCGACGAGAAGGGCAAGCAGCGTTGGGAGTCCTGCCGAACACTGGACGAGGCGAGACGCGCGAAGTCCGCGCGATCGACCGACATCGCGCGTGGTGAGTTCGAGCAGCGCTCTCGCGTGACGCTCCACGCGTACGCCGAAGACTGGATCGAGCGCTATCTCGGCCGTCGCAAAGGTGGCTTCAAGGATGCGACCCGCGACGAATACCGTCGGCAGCGCCCGGTGTGCGGCGCCCGAGCGCGCGGTGCGGGCGCTGCTCGTTGTAATGCTGACGGAACTCGTCGAGCTGGCGCTGCAGCTGCGCGATGCTGGCGGCGGGTGCTCTGGCGCGTAGCCAGCGCTGCAGGGTCTGGTGGAACCGCTCGGTCTTGCCTTGTGTCTGGGGATGGCCGGGGGAGCCGTTCTTCTGCCGGACACCGAGGATCGGAAGCAGATACTCGAACGCGTTGCGCCCGCCGGTGAACCGGGACGTGTAAACGCTCCCGTTGTCCGTGAGCGTGCTCGCCGGCGGGCCGTATTCCTCGACCAGTTCTAGGAAAACGCTCACCACCACATCGCCGGTCACCGGCCCATGAGCGCTGCAGGACAGCAGGAACCGGCTGTGGTCATCGAGCCAGTTGAGGATCTCCACGTCGGTTTCGTCAGCCAACCGCCAGTGGATGAAGTCCGACTGCCACATCTCGTTGGGTTGGGCGGCCTGGAAACGGATGTAGGAGCTGCGCGGGCGCTTGCGGGGCTCCGGAACGATCAGCCCGGCGTCATGCAGGATCCGTCGGATCGTCGAGGTTGACAGGACCCGAAGCTGCTCCTGCTCGAGGTGCCAGCGGATCGTCTCCGGGCCAGCATCGAGCCCGTCGGCGGTCAGTTGCAATCGCAGCTCAAGCACTCTTTGACGGATCTCTGGAGGGGTCGCTCTGGAGGACCCGTTCGGCCGTCGCGAACGCGGCTCGACAGCGTCAAGGCCACTGGCTCGATAGCGGGCCAGAAGGCGGTGTAGGTGCCGGCGGGAGAACCCGTACTCGGCAGCGGCAGCAGTGACGGACAGCTGGTCAGAAACGACCTTGAGAACAGCAACACGGGCTCTAGACATGCCCGCCAAGATCACCCCCACCCCGGCGGCGCGCCCGCGCTGGTCGTTCCGGCTCAGCCCTCCGGGCTGCCCCTCCACGACCAGCGGCGGCACCCATGACCTATGTCCCGACTCACCAGAGACCTATCACCAGAGACATATGTCCCGAACCCACACACCTCCTCCGGCATCGCTGAAAACCCTGCAAACACGACGAAAAGCAGGTAGCAGGCGAACGGACGCTGGGGAACAACAGCCATAGGCGCGCCTGCGCTACGTGCGGGGTCGCGCCCTCGTCGATTGCTGGCTCGATGGTGTTTGGCTCAAGTACAACTTCCTCATCGTCGAACGATGACCCTATGGTGAGACGCAGGTTGGACATCGGGGCGATCTTCGGCCGGGCGAACGCTGTGCCCCGTGGGTCATCGGACCCGCGCGAGGCGGAGGAGCTGATGCGGCGTGTGGGCGTGGCGATGTTCCTGCTGGGCTCGATCGCGCTATTGGCGACGTTGGGCTTGCCGGATCCCAATACGAGCGACCATCCCGCGATCGAGCTGATAGCTGCGTTGCTCGGCCTTGGCGCTGTGCTGGTGTGGACGATGCGCCCGCATCGCCGTTGGGTGTCGAGGCTCGCGGTCGTCTACTGGATCTTGCTCGTGAGTGCGCTCATGTCGGTGGAGCGACCGATCGAGGCGACTCCGTTCTTCTACCTGTGGCCGATGGTCTTCTCGGCATACTTCTTCTCTCGGGCAGAGGTGGCTGTGGACCTCACGATCATGTGGGTGACGCTCGGCGTGGCTCTGTTCGTGTGGTCGGCCGACTCGGAGAAGCTGGACTTGCTCATGGGCACCGGTGTGTCGGTGACGTTGATAACCGCCGTCGTGAAGCTGCTGGCGGAGCGCGTCAGCGCTGTGATCGGTCAGCTTGCTGAGATGGCGTCTACCGACTATCTCACCGGGCTGCTCAACCGGCGGGCATTCGACGAAGAGTTCCTGCGCCAGGTCGACCGGGCCAGGCGCAGCCAGCTGCCACTGGCGGTGGCGGTATTCGACCTCGATCACTTCAAGCAGGTCAATGACCGGTTTGGTCACGCGGCGGGAGATCGGGCCTTGTGCATCTTCGCCGCGCTGCTGGCGCGCGAGCAGCGCGGTGGTGACACGCTCGCGAGGATCGGCGGCGAGGAGTTCGCCGTGGTGCTCTTCGGCGTGGGCACCGGTGATGCGCTCGCGTTCGCCGAGCGAATCGGCCGCGAGCTGCGGGAGCCGGGGACCGGCCAAGGGCCGGCGTTGAGCACGAGCGCTGGCGTGGCGGCTCTCTCCGAGGATGAGCAGACACCCTCCGCCCTGCTCGTGGCCGCCGATCGCGCGCTATACGCCGCCAAGGCAGCGGGCCGCCGGCGCGCAGCAGTCTGGGAGCACGGCACGATTCGAGTGCCTGGCGGCATGGACCACGCCGGGCCGCTCATCGCTGGCGCCGGCTGACGCGCCAGCCAGCCGCAAAAATCCAGGGTGATAAGAAAGCGCCCGATTGCTCCGAGATTTTCCCTCAGGGTGTGCTGTAGCGCGATCTGAGGAGTCCTCAGACGGTTTCTAAGTCGCTGTCTTGCTTGGCTGCGCTTTGGCTTCTGGAGCATCTTGACTAATCTTTTGGCCTGCCATACTATTGGTTTATGGCTAGCAATGAACTGTTGCGTTCACCGGCGGTCGAGGACTACTCGAAGGCCATCTTCTCCCTGCAGTCTGGGAGCGGTGAGCCGGTCTCGACCAACGCCTTGGCCGAACGGCTGGGTATCACGCCGGGGTCCGTGTCGGCGATGCTCAACAAGCTGGACGAGCTCGGCCTCGCCACGCACGTGCCCTACCGGGGAGTGCGTCTCACCGCCGAGGGCCGCCGGCTCGCGCTGGAGGTGATCCGCCACCACCGCCTGCTCGAGAGCTACCTGGCGCAGGCGCTGGGAATGCCGTGGGACCGCGTGCACGCCGAGGCGGAGGTCCTCGAGCACGTCCTCTCCGACGATCTCGAGGAGCTGATCGCTGCCAAGCTCGGACACCCCACAGTCGATCCGCATGGCGACCCGATCCCGACGGCGGCATTCGATCTGAAAGAGTCCGAGACCAGCCGCCTGGACGATCTTCCCGTCGGCACCACGGGCCGCTTCGTGCGCGTCTCCGATGAGGATCCTGAGATGCTGCGCTACCTCGCCGAGCAGGGCATCAGTCTCGGCGACCGGCTCGAGGTCACCGGCCGGCAGCCGTTCGGCGGGCCGCTGTTCGTCGTTTTTGGCGGGAGCGAGCACGCTATTGGCGGCCAGCTTGCCAGCGCGATGCGCGTCGAAACCGGCCAGGCACCGCAGAGAGACCGAGGCGGTACGCGGAAAGAGCCTGGCGATGGCCGCGACTGAAGCCACCGCCTCCACCGGCCTTACCCTGCCGCCGCTGACCGCGGAGGACACCGTACGGTCGTGGGACCGCTCGCGCGTTCATCACGCACGCAGGCACAACAAGCGTTGGCATCTGTTGTGGCTGCTCGTGGGTCCCGGGATTCTCGCGATGCTCGGGGAGAACGACGGTCCGAGCATGATCGCCTACGCCGCCGACGGGGCGCAGTATGGGCTGGGGTTCTTCGTGCCGTTCATCCCGCTGCTGTTCGCGATGGCGTTCGTCTGCCAGGAGATGTGCATGCGCGTCGGTGCGGTCACCCACCGTGGCTATGGCGAGCTCGTCCTGCAGCGCTACGGGAAGGTTTGGGGCTGGTTCGGCGCGGGCGATCTGACCCTCACAAACCTCGTCACTCTCGTCGCTGAGTTCGTCTCCATCCGCGTCGGGCTGGCCTACTTCCACCTCGGCTCCGGTGTGGCAGTGGCGCTCGGGCTGGCGCTGGTGGTATTCACCCTAAGCGGCGGGCGCTACTGGCGCTGGGAGCGCATCGTGCTCGGCATGGCCCTCTTCAACGGTCTGTTTCTGCTTGCGGCGATCCTGGTCAAGCCCCACGTGGGTGCGATTGTCAGCTCGTTTGACTTCAGCCCGTTCCCCGGCGGGAGCTTCAACACGTTGCTGCTGTTGCTGGCCTCCACGATCGGGGCGACGGTGACACCGTGGATGATCTTCTTCCAGCAGAGCGCCTCGGCCGACAAGGGCATGACTCCCGGCGACGTCAAGCACGGTCGCTATGACACTGCGGTGGGAGCAGTTCTGGCTGCGATTTTTGGGATCGGGGCGCTGATCGCCGGTGCAGCGCTGCTCACACACAATGGGGCGGGCATCCAGGGGTTCGCTGGCGCTGGGTTCCCCGAGGCGCTAAAGCACGTCGCGGGCGGGGCGGCTGGGAGCGTGTTCGCGCTGGGGCTGATCGAGGCAGGGGCGGTCGCGATCCTCACGATCTCCGCCAGCACCGCGTACGCCGCTGGAGAATGCATCGGGGTCTCCCACAGCTTCAACAGCTCGCCGCGTAATGCCGCGGTCTTCTATGCAGCGAACATCGGGGTCGCGCTGCTCGCCGCGGTCGTCATCCTGATCCCAGGCGCGCCATTGCTCTCGATCGCGCTCAACGCCAACGTGCTGGCCACCGTGCTGCTCCCCGTCAGCCTGGTCCTGATGGTCATGCTCGCCAACGACCGAGGGCTCATGGGCCAGTGGGCGAATAAGCGCTCGACCAATGTAATCGGGATCGCGGTGATCGCGTTCGTCGGGCTCTGCGGAGCCGCCTACGGCATCGACTCCTTCCTGCTGAGCATCCACCTCATCGGCTCGTGAAGACAGAGACCCCCGTCATGCACGACGCACACCAGAGCTCCGCCATCCGCGAGCAGGACCTGCAGCCCCAGGAGCGCCTCGAGGACGAGCTGATCCTGCACTTGGAGCGCGACCAGTTCGTAGCCGAGACCTCCCGGCCCGTACCACGAGCCCCACTCAGCGCACGCGTCAAGGCCGGACTGTGGGCACTACGAGTCTTCGTCGTCCTCGTCAGCCTCATGGTCATCTATACCTTCGCCGGCCAGCTGCACTAGCGATGTGATTCGCCCGCGGCGGTGGCGGGTAGCGCGGGCTTCGGCGGCCGCGAACACGATGATGCAAGGCTCTCAGCGCCCGCCAGATGGCTCGATGCTGAGCAGCTCACCGCCCTCATGATCGACCTGGAGGGTCGTGTGCTCCAAGCCGAATTGATCGTGCAGCGTCCTTTCGAGGCTCCGGCGGGCGGCGTGGCAGTCGCTCTCGCGGCCGACGAGGACATGTGCCGATAGCGCAGGGAAGCCGGATGTCACCTCCCAGACATGCAGGTCGTGTACCTCGACCACCTCTGGAACGGCTACGAGCGTCCGGCCGATCTGCCCGGGGTCGAGTCCCTCCGGCGCGGCCTCCAAAAAGACTCGCCCGGATGCCTTGACGAGCCCATACCCCGAACGCACCATCAGGGCGGCGACGAGCAGGGAGACGATCGCGTCCGCGCGCTGAAAACCAGTGAGCAGGATCACCCCGGCGGCGATCGCCGTGCCGATGAAGGCGTACAGGTCGGTGAGGATGTGCTGGAAGGAGCCCTCGACGTTCATGCTCTGCCGGTTGGCCTTCGCCAGCGTCCAGGTCGCGGCGAGGTTCACCGCGACACCGGCCAGCGCGACGGCCAGGATCAACCCGGCCTGCACGTGCGGCGGGTTGAACAGGCGGCGGATCGCCTCATAGGTGATCAGCGCCGCGAGAATCAGCAGCGTCACGCCGTTGGCCTGCGCGGCCAGGATCTCCACGCGCTGCAAGCCGTATGTCAGCGCGCCCTTTGCCGGACGGAGCGCCAGCCGGGCGGCCACCAGCGAGAGGCCAATCGCGGCGGCGTCGGTGAGCATGTGCCCGGCGTCGGACAGCAGCGCCAGGGAGTGAGCGATGACGCCGGCCGTGACCTCGAGGACCATCAGCCCCAAGATCAGCCCGAGCGCAATGGCCAGCTTGCCCGCGTCCGCATCGGTATCGGCGCGATGCGAGTGCCCGGCGTGACCATCCAACATTGTGCCCGGGAGGCTATACGCCAAGACCGTCCTTACCCACTTGATCCGATGCCAACCGTGTTCAGGGCACAAAACGGGAGAACAGCGGCAGACCCCCACGCGGGTAGGCGACATCTAGGCTGTGAGGGTGGAGAACGTTTTGCTCGCCGTGCCAAACGTCTCGGAGGGTCGCGATGGAGAGACGGTCGCGGCGATCGCAGCAGCGTTCGCGGCTGACAGCGAGGTCCGGCTCCTGGACACCCACTCCGATGGAGATCACCACCGCTCCGTGTTCACGCTGGCCGGTCCCCCGGGGGCGCTCGGGGATGCGTTGCTGCGGGGGGCGTGCGTGGCGGTGGAGGGGATCGACATCGGCGATGGGCGGGGCGCTCACCCGCACGTCGGGGCGATCGATGTCGTGCCGGTGGTCTACCTGAATGATGCCGCGCGCGGCGCGGCGTGCGCCGAGGCGCTGGTGGTGGCCGACCGTATCGGCGAGGAGCTGAACGTGCCCGTATTGCTATACGGCGAGCTTGCCGGCGGACGTACCCGCGCGGAGCTACGACGCGGCGGGGTCGCTGGACTTGCGGGGCGTATCGCCGCGGGCGAGCTGCACCCGGACTTCGGTCCCTCCCATCCGCACCTGTGCGCCGGCGTGACGCTCGTCGCGGCCCGCCCGCCGCTGGTCGCGTTCAACCTGCAGCTGGCGCCTGGAGCGACCGTGGCCGACGCACGGCGGATCGCGAGCTTGATCCGTGAGGGCGGAGAGGAGGGGCTGCCGGGGTTGCGTGCGATCGGACTCGAGCTCGGCGGGGGAGTGGCGCAGGTGTCGATGAACGTCGAGCGTCCCTTCGAGATGACCTTGGCAACGGTGGTGGCGGCAGTTCGCCGGCACGCCGAGGTCGCGAACGCGGAGCTGGTCGGGCTGGCGCCGCGCTCCGCCTTGGAGGACTTTCCGGATGAGGTGCAGTTCGTCGGATTGAATCCAGAAAAACAGGTGATCGAGAACATCCTCGCCGTGTGAGGACCGGGGCCCCGGCAAACGCACTAGGCTCCTGATGTGGCCCAAACCAGGCGCAAGCGACAGACCAAGCACCGCGGTAACGCCGCTGGGATGGTCGAGTCACGGGGCCGCACGGGACGTAAGCCGACCGCTGCGGAGAAGAGCGGCGATGCACGTGAGGCTGCAAAAGCTAAGGAGAAGCTGCTCGACAAGCGCGACCGTCCGCCGACATGGCGCGGCGCGTTCATCAAGGCGATGTTCGCCACGGTGGTGCTGTTGCTGTTCGCGATCGTCTTCCTGAAGCAGTCGAACCAGGCGGTTGGGATCTTCCCGGTCGTGCTCGCTATGTACACGCTCATCAGCTACTTCACCGACAAGTGGATGTACGACCGCCGCCAGCGCAAGAAAGCCAAGAGCGGCGGTGGTGGGAAGGCGCCTGCGCGATGAGTGGGATGACTTTGCATGAGTGAGCTCGACGTGCGGGCCTTCACCGTTGGGCCGGTCCAGGAGAACGCCTACATCGTCAGCGACCCCGCCGTGGCACCCGGCGAGGACGGCCGCCGCCCCGCAGTGATCGTCGACCCCGGCGAGGAGGCCGAGCGGCTGCTGGAGGCGGCTGAGGCATTGGGGGTGGAGGTGCAGGCGATCCTCATCACGCATTGCCACTTCGACCACATCGGCGCGGTCGCTGCGGTGGCGCGGGCAACCGGGGCCCCGGTGTATTGCCCAGAGATCGAGCGGCCGGTGCTGGCGGATATCAACAGCTGGGTGCCGCCAGGGTTCGGGCCGTTCGAGAGCTACGAGGCGGATCAGACGGTCAAGGGCGGTGAGCGGCTGAGCCTGGCGGGACTGGACATCGAGGTGGTCTTCACTCCCGGTCACAGCCCGGGACACGTCACCTATGCGATCGCCGCGTCTGACGGCAAGAAGGAGGAGCGGGCGCTGCTCTCAGGAGATGTGCTCTTCCAGGGGTCTGTCGGCCGCGTTGATTTGCCAGGCGGGGACTGGCCGGTGCTCGAACGCTCAATCGGGGCGCTGCTGAAAACCTATCCCGCAGAGACGACGGTATATCCCGGACACATGGGGGTGACGACGCTGGGGCGCGAGCGCGACACCAACCCGTTCCTCACGGAGCTGCGCGTTCCGGTGCCCCGCGAAACGGTTGCGCCGAACGCAGCGGCAGCCGAAAGTTGAGCCGCGGGGAGAAGATCAAAGCGCCGCGGGGCATGTCTGACGTGCTCGGGGAGCAGGCGGCGTCGCGCGCGACGCTGGAGGAGCGCGCGAAGGCGATCCTGGAGGGGGCCGGGTATGAGCGGATCGAGACGCCGGTGCTGGAGGCGACCGAGCTGTTCGCGCGCGGGGTGGGCGCCTCGACGGACATCGTGCAGAAGGAGATGTTTACGCTCGACGATGGCGGCGGGCGTTCGCTGACCCTGCGCCCGGAGGGCACTGCGCCGGTATGCAGAGCGTACGCCGAACACGGCATGCACAAGCGCAAGCAGCCGGTGAAGCTGTGGTACCTGTCGAGCTTCTTCCGCCACGAGCGCGCGCAGGCGGGGCGCTACCGGCAGTTCTGGCAGGTCGGCGCCGAGGCGCTCGGCTCCGACGATCCGGCGGTCGACGCTGAGTCGATCACGTTGCTCGCCACGCTGCTCGAGCAGATGGGCGTGCGCGAGGTTCGCCTGCGGCTGTCGAGCCTCGGCAGCGCCGGCACGCGCGCCGAGTACCGCGAGCGCCTGCAGGGCCACCTGCGCGCACACGAGTCAGAGCTTTCCGAGGACGTGCGCAGCCGCATCGAGCTCAACCCGCTGCGTGCTTTCGACGCCGACCACGATGGGACCCGCCGCGTGATGGCCGACGCGCCGCGCCTGCTCGACCACCTCAGCTCCGAGGACGCCGCGCACTTCGCCGAGGTGCGCGCGCTGCTCGATACGGCAAACGTGCCCTACGAGGTTGACTCAACGCTCGTGCGTGGCCTGGACTACTACACGCGCACCGTGTTCGAGTTCACCTCCGACGCGCTCGGGGCGCAGAGCGGCGTGGGCGGCGGCGGGCGCTACGACGGCCTCGTCGAGATGATTAATGGCCCACCCACCTCCCCCACCTCCAGGCCGCCCACTCCTGGTATGGGTTGGGCGGCCGGGGTCGAGCGGATAATGCTCGCAGGCGAGTCGCCGGCGGTCGCGGCGAGCCCGGTGGAGCTGTTCGTGGCGCTCGGCACTCCGGATGCTGATCTCCGCAGGGCGGCGTTCGGCCTGCTGGCCGAAGCACGCTCGGCTGGGCTGACGGCCCAGATGGAGCTCGCCGGACGCTCGCTGAAGGGCCAGCTGGGGTATGCGGACGCGCTCCGGGCTCGCTATGTGGCGATCGTGGGTGCGGGCGAGACGGTGCTGAAGGACATGCAGGACGGCGGACAGGAGCGGATCGCCACTCCCACGGTCATACATGCGGTGCTGCGCGGCCTGCGCGATCTGTAAACGCTGACGCGCTTTGCAATGCTGTGTCCAAGGCATATTGCCCGGCTCAACTCAGATGGGGAATCTGCCGAAAGAGAGGGCGATGGCACAGCTTTCCCGTCCCTACCAGATCGCTTTCGTGGCGATGGCGTTCCTGGTGCTGGTTTGGTTCGTAGCGCTGCGCGGGCACAGCCCCAGCTCGTCCTCTAGCGCCAGCGCGCCGGCGCCCACTGTGGCCTCGCAGGCCAAGGCTGCCGCGCCAACCCCGATATATCACGGCGCCGCTCCCGGCGTGGAAGGGCTGACGCGCGCGATCGCCAAGGCGCACGGCGCGGTTGCGACCTCTCAGCAGAACGCCAAAGAACTTCAAGAAAAGTCAGCCCAGGCATCGGGCCAGAGCACCGCAACAACGACCCCGAGCACGACCGTGACTCACTCCAGTCAGGCCGTTGCCCCGGCGAGCACCCCGGCCACGGCCTCCAAGAGCGCCGCGCGCACTCAGGTCAAGCCGCACAAGGCCACGGCAAGTGGTACTCCCGCTCAGCAAAAGGCGGTGGAAAGCGAGCTGAAGGGCGGCAAAGTTGTGCTGCTGCTGTTCTGGAACCCGAAGGCGTCTGTCGACGTGGCGGTCCACAAGGAACTGCAGGCGGTCGGGCGTAAGCTCGGTGGGAAGATCGCGGTGCACGACGCCGAAGCAAAGCAAGTGGGCTCGTTCGGCTCGATCACCCAGGCGATCCAGGTCTACCAGACACCGACGATCCTGCTCGTCAACCGGCATGGGGTAACTACGACGCTGACAGGACTCACCGACGTCTACTCGCTCGAGCAGACGATCGAAGAAGCACGACACGCGTAGCCGTAAACTCGGCCGGGTGAGCACCACCGAGAGCCTGGCAAATCACCTCGAAAGACCAGCCGGGCGCGGGCATATGCCCGAGAACGCCTTCACCGGTGCGGCTGGTGGCGCTGCATGCGGTGATCTCGTCCGAATCTCACTGGTGATTGACCCCGGTTGTCCTGAGGGGCGCATCGTGGATGCTGGCTTTGACGCAAGCGGCTGCGGCTCAGCGGTTGCGGCTGGCAGTGCGGTCATCAGCCTGATCCGCGGCACACCGCTGCTCGATGCTGCGCGGCTCGGCCCGCAGCAGATTGAAGCCGAGCTGGGCGGGCTCAGCATCGCCAAGCGCCACGCGGCCGAGCTTGCGGCCGATGCCCTGCACCGGGCACTCGGTGGCGCGGTACGCGGAAGTGCGGCCCTGGCCCCAGCGGCGGATCGCATGCTGGTAGCGATGAGCGGTGGCGTGGACAGCGCGGTAGCGGCCCTGCTCGTGGCACGGGAAGGCAGCGAGGCGGTGGGGGTCACCCTGGAACTGTGGTCGGATCCTGAGAACGACGGCGAGGCCAGCTGCTGCTCGGCGCAGGCCGTGCGCGGCGCGCGCAAGCTGGCGCACGGCCTGGGAATGCCCCACCTGTCGATCGACCTGCGCGCGGAGTTCCGCGCCGGGGTGGTCGATCCATGGCTCTCGGACCACGGCGCCGGGGAGACCCCCAATCCATGTGTGCGCTGCAACGGCAACGTGCGCCTGGACGCGATGCTCGAGCTCGGCGAGCGGCTAGGCTCGCGCACGCTCGCCACCGGTCACTATGCGCGCGTGCAGGAGTGCGCGGAGACGGGCGGGGGCGAAGTCATGCTGCGCGTGGCTGCCGACATCGCCAAGGACCAGTCCTATGTGCTCTCTGCGCTCGCCCCCGAGTCGCTGCGGCGCCTCTACTTTCCGCTCGGTGGGATGCGCAAGGAGGAAGTACGTGAGCTAGCCGTGCAGGCGGGCCTCCCTGTGGCGCGCAAGCCAGACTCACAGGACCTGTGCTTCCTTGCCGGTACCCGCCAGGGCGACTTCCTGCAGCGCCACGGCGGCCTCGGCGTCAGGCCCGGCCCAATAGTCGACGAGCAAGGGCTAGTGCTGGGCGAGCATCGCGGCGCGCTCCTCTACACGGTCGGCCAACGCCACGGTTTGGGCATCGGCGCGCCGCAGCCGCTCTATGTCCTGAGGACCGACACGCGCGCAAACACCGTCACGGTCGGCCCGCGCGCGGAGCTGCTCTGTGGCGGCATGCAGGTGCGAGACGTGACGCTCCACCGCGACGGCGGCTGCGTGGACGGGGTGAAGATACGCTCGCACGGGCGGCGCTTTGACTGCCAGCTGCCGTGCGGCCTGCACGCCGGGCGCCACCCGCGCATTAGCGTGGAGCTGAAGGAGCCGGCGGAGCGCACGGCACCGGGCCAGTTCGCGTGCCTGTATGCGGGCGACGTCGTCGTCGGTTACGGCACCATCTCCGCCTAGCCCGGCGCTCGCCCTAAGATCATCCGCACGATGACCTCGGATGAGATCCGTGAGCGATACCTGAGCTTCTTTGAGCAGCGCGGACATCTGCGTATCGGATCAGCGTCCCTGGTTCCCTCTGCACACGATCCCTCGGCGCTACTTACCGTGGCGGGGATGCACCCGCTGAAGCCATATTTCCTTGGGCAGGAAACGCCGCCCGCGCCACGGCTGGCGAGCTGCCAGAAGTGCTTTCGCACCGTCGACATCGACAACGTCGGCAACACCACCCGGCACCTGACGTTCTTTGAGATGCTCGGGAATTTCTCCTTCGGCGACTACTTCAAGGGCGAGGCGATCCAGTTTGCCTGGGAGATGTCGCTCGATGTCTTCTCCTTGCGCGCGGATGACATCTGGGTGACGGTGTTCGCAGGGGACCAGGAGCTGGGGCTGGGACCCGATGGGGAGGCGATCGAGCATTGGCTCGAGGCGGGAGTGCCTCGTGAGCGGATCATTGAGTGCTCGCGCTCGGAGAACTTCTGGCAGGCAGGGCCCACTGGCCCGTGCGGCCCAAGCTCGGAGCTGTATCTCGATCGCGCTCCAGATTTGGACCCGCCCACCCAGCCGGATGACCTGCCGGGGGGCGAGAATGAGCGATTTCTGGAGTACTGGAACCTGGTGTTCACGCAGTACGACCTGCAGGCAGGCGCTGGCGGGGTGGGCGGGGATCCAATCCTGGCGCAGCTGCCGAGGAACAGCATCGACACGGGGCTGGGACTCAACCGTATGGCCGCGATCCTGCAGGGCAAGGAATCGGTGTTCGAAACCGATCAGTTTCAGCCGCTGATCGAGCTGGGCGAGGAGCTCTCCGGGCGTACCTACGGCGAGGGCTTCGCCAGCGACCGGGCGATGCGGATCCTTTCCGATCACGCCCGCGCGATGACGTTCCTGCTGGCCGATGGAGTGGTGCCGTCCAACGAGGATCGCGGCTACGTGCTGCGCCGCGTGATGCGCCGCGCGATCCTGCAGGGAATGAGCCTGGAGCTTGAGCCCGGGTTCCTGGGCAGCTACGCCGAGCGTGTGTGCGAGCTGATGGGTGGCGCCTACCCCGAGCTGAACGAGCAGCGCGAGGCGATCGGCAAGTGGCTGACCTTCGAGGAGGAGGCCTTCGGGCGCACCTTGGAGCAGGGACTCGGCAACCTGCAAGCGCACATCGCCCAGGCCAGGGAGGAGCGCCGCGATTCGCTGCGGGCCGAGGACGCCTTTCAGCTGCACGACACGTTCGGCTTTCCCTTCGACCTCACGAGGGAGCTGCTGGCCGAAGAGGGTCTGACGGTCGACGAAGGCGCTTTCGAGCGGCTGATGGATGCGCAACGTGCCCGTGCCCGTGCCGCCGGCGCGGGCAATGCGCAGGGAGCGAGTCCACGCGAGCGCGCCCGCGAGTTCGCCGAGCAGGCCGTCTCGGAGAGCAGGTTCACGGGCTATGAGACCGAGGTGCAGCAGACGACCGTCGGCGCGCTGGCAGAAGAGAACGGCCATTACCTGGTGAAGCTCGCTGAGTCGCCGTTCTACGCGGCCGGCGGCGGGCAGGTGGCGGACAGGGGCACGATCGAATGCGAGGACGGCGACTGCCGCGCGCGCGTGGAGGAGGTATTCCGGTTAGGCGAAGACCAGGTGCTCGCGGTGGTGCTCGAGCAGGGCGAGCTGAAGCCGGAGGAGCGCGTGCTGGCGAGGGTAGACCGCGTGGCGAGGCACGCCACCGAGTGCAACCACACCGCCACGCACCTGCTGCAGGCGGCGCTGAGGGAGCGTCTGGGGTCCCACGTGCGCCAGGCTGGCTCCTACGTGGGGCCGGACAAGCTGCGCTTCGACTTCAGCCACGGCCACGGCCTGACCGAGTCCGAGCTGCGCGACGTCGAGGATCAGGTGAACGCATGGATCGGGCGCAACGATCCCGTGCGGCCGATCTCAACGACGCTGGCCGAGGCCAAGCAACTCGGGGCGATGGCCCTGTTCGGCGAGAAGTATGGCGAGGTGGTGCGCATGGTCCAGGTCGGCGAGGGGGGAGGCGGGGGGGGAAATCCATACTCGCGCGAGCTGTGCGGCGGCACGCATGTGCACTCGACGGCTGAGATCGGCCCATTTCACATCCTGTCAGAGACCTCGAGCGCCGCAAACGTGCGGCGGATCGAGGCGGTCACAGGGCCGGCGGCGGTGGAGCTGCTGCGCGAACACGGCCGCCTGCTCGAAGAGGCTGCCGCGGCGCTGCAGGCGCGTCCTGAGGAGGTGCCTGAGCGAGTGAGAACCCACGAGCGCGAACGCAAGAAGATGGATAAGGCGTTGCGGCTCCTCGAGGGAGGGCTGATCGGCGTCGACGCTCCCGAGCTCGCGGCCGGGGCACAGGCAATCGCCGGCGTGCCGGTGGTCAGCGCCGAAGTGGAGGTCCCTGAAGCTAAGGCGCTGGTCGATCTTCTCGATCGTGTCAATGGCCAGCTCACAGATGACGGAGTGGTGGTGCTGGGCAGCAGGACCGGTGACCGCGTCTCGCTGGTCGTAAGCGTCGCGCCGGCTCTCGTGCAGCGCGGTCTGCGTGCGGGAGAGCTCATAAAGGCGGCGGCTGCGGTTGTGGGCGGCGGCGGTGGTGGCCGCGACACCCTGGCGCAGGCGGGCGGGCGCGATCCGGAGAAGCTCCCGGAGGCGATCGCCGCCGCTCGCGCGGCGATCGCCTCGGCCCTCGAAAGCTGATGCGGGTATTGGCGCTGGACTACGGAAGCGCCCGCTGCGGGTGTGCCCTGAGCGACCCCACGGGCACGATCGTCACTCCGGTCGAGACGGTGCTGAGTCCCGGTACCAGGCGTGGGCTCGAGCAGATCGAGGAGCTCTGCCGCGAGCGCGAGGTCGAACAGGTCGTCGTTGGGCTGCCGCTGTCACTGCGGGGTACAGACACCGAGCAGACCCGCCAGACACGAGCGTTTGCAAGCCAGCTGTCTGAGCTGCTCGAGCTGCCGGTGGAGTTGCACGACGAGCGTTTCACCACGCGCATGGCTCAAGGGGAATCGTTTGCCCACTCACCACCCAGCGCCAGCGAGGACTCGCGGGCCGCGGCGCACATGCTGGAGAGCTGGCTGGCCGCCCGATCCGGCTAGGTCCGTAGGATCTGTACCTTGGCCCGCGGCGACCGATCCAAGTCACCCTTGCAGCGCACCGGTGAGGAACGCGAGCGCGAGCGCGAAGAGCGCGAACGCCGCCGCGCCGGGCGCGCGAGCGACTCACCGGTGCTCGAGTCACCTGTGCCTGATCCTCGAGCTTCAGATGCCGGCCTTCCCACGGTTGAGCCGACCCCCGAGCCGGCCCCCACGCCCGAGCTCTCTGTGGCTGAGCCGGCCGGCACGCCAACCCCGGTGCAGGCGGCGGCGACCGAGCCGCCCACGGCCGAGCCCGCCATGGTGGAGCCGCTCGCATCCGATCTGCCTGCGTCTGAGCCGCCGCTGCCCGAACCACCGGCACTCGAGCTGCCCGCCCCCATTAGGGATGTGCTCCCACCGCCACCATCTTCGCCATTGCGGGGGGAGCAGGCGAGGAGCCCCGGCGGCCGCATGTCGGGACGCGCGCTGCTGGCGCGACTCGGCGCCTTGGTCGCGCTCGCGGCGGCGATCGTCGCGGTGATCCTGCTCATCCATTCCCTGAGCAGCTCCAGGCACACGAACACCGTCGCCGCTCCCGCCGTGGTGAAGGTGGTGATCCCCGAGGGCGAGACGCGCGTGCAGATCGCTCAGATCGCTGCCAAGGCCGGTCTGCGCGGCAGTTACCGCGCGGCCTCCAAACGCTCGCTGCTGCTGAACCCCGCGCACTACGGCGCACCGCGTGGCACACCCGATCTCGAGGGCTTCCTGTTCCCGGCGACCTACGACGAGTACCCCGGTGCGCCCGCCAGCCGGCTCGTTTCAGACCAGCTGGTCGCCTTCAAGGAAAATATCGGCTCGAACCTGTTCGCCCGCGCCCACGCGCTACACATCACGCCCTACCAGCTGTTGACGGTCGCCTCGATGATCGAACGCGAGGCTCAGATCGAGGGCGACAGGCCGAAGATCGCGGCCGTTATCTACAACCGCCTGCGCGAAGGGATTCCGCTCGGGATCGACGCGACGATCTACTATGCCGTTGAGTTGCAGAAGGGCATCGCCACTTACACGGGCGAACTGACCGAAGCGCAGCTGCACAGCGACTCTCCATATAACACGCGGCTGCACAAAGGCCTGCCGCCGACACCGATCTCAAATCCGGGTTTGGTCTCGATCCAGGCAGCCGCCCATCCAGCTCACGTCCCCTACCTGTACTACGTAGCCGGCGCCGACGGCTGTGGCGAGCAGGTCTTCTCGCGCTCGTCCGCCGAATTCGAAAAGAACGTCGCCGCGTACGACGCAGCCGTCAAGAAGAACGGCGGCAAGCCGCCGGTGTGCAAGAAGAAGTGATGCATCGCCTCGGTGTGCTGGGCTGGCCGGTCGCGCACAGCCGCTCGCCCGCGATGTTCAACGCCGCGTTCGCGCATCTCGGGATGGAGGGCTGGCGCTATCAGCGGCTGCCGGTCCCGGAGGAGCTCTTCGCAGAGGCCACTCGCGCCCTGGGAGGGGCGGGCTTCCTCGGGGCTAACGTGACGATTCCGCACAAGCAGGCGGCGCTCGCGGTCGCGGGGGAAGCGAGCGAGGCGGCGAAGGCGATCGGCGCGGCTAATACGCTGACGTTTGCGCCCGGCGGGGCGGCGATTGCCGCGGAGAACACCGACGCTCCCGGGCTGATCGCGGCGCTGAAGCAGCTGACCGGTATGCCCGCCCATCCGAGCGTGCTCGTGCTGGGCGCCGGCGGCAGTGCCAGAGCCGCGGTCTGGGCGCTGGCAGAGGCGGGGGCGAGCGAGGTGTCGGTGTGGAACCGCACTCCTGAGCGGGGGGCCGCGCTGGCGCGCGAGCTCGGCGCGAGGACGGTGAGTGAGCCTGTGCGCGCAGAGCTGCTCATCAACTGCACTTCGGTGGGCCTCGCGGTAGAACGGTCGGCCAGTGAGCCTGAGGGGCTCAACCAACTCGGGCTGACGTTCGATCAAGTCGGTGAGTACTCGTATGTCGTCGACATGGTCTATCGAACAGGATCAACTCCGTTGCTGCTGGCTGCCCGCAGCCACGGTGCACAGACCCTCGATGGGATCGAGATCCTGCTCCGCCAGGGAGCGCTCAGCTTTGAGCTGTGGACCGGCCGGCTGGCGCCGCTGGATGTCATGCGCGGGGCCATCGGCGCCGGCCAGAGCGGTTCTCTGTAGCGGTCCCGAAGCGGACGGGCCCGAAGATGAGTGAGCTGCCTCAGCAGGAGAGTCCTGACCTGCACGCGATCTTTGGCATAGAGGGTGGCGGAGAGGGTGGCGCAGAGGGTGGCACAGCCGACTCGAGCCGGACCTCTTTTTTCCCAGACCAGGAGGATCCGCAGGCCGAGCCGGATCCCGTGATCGAAACCGTCCCGGACGTGCAGGCCGGTCCTGCAGCGGAAGATATCGCCGAGGGCACACTCACAGTCATCTCCGAGAGCACGGAGTGGACGGGCGTCTCGAGTCCCTCCCGCCGGGGGTCTTCGCAGCGCTTTCTCACGGACGTGATCATCGAGCTCGGCCTCGTCTCACGGCGGCAGGTGGAGGAGGCGATCGAGACATCGCGCGCCACCGGCGCGGTGCCGGAGCGTGTGCTGCTGGACAGTGGGGCCCTGACGCAGGACGGGCTGACGCGCGCGCTGGCCGAGCGCTACGGGCTCGACCATCTCGACCTCGGCGTCTTCTCTGTGGATATGAGCGCGGCCAACCTCGTGAGTACCCCCGCGGCCAAGCGCTACCAGGCGGTCCCGGTCGCGTTCGCCGACAAGCGCACGCTGCTGGTGGCGATGGCGGACCCGTCAAACGTGCTCGCGGTCGACGACATCGCGATCATGACGGGCTACGAGGTGCGCGTCGCGGTAGCCGCCCCGGAGGACATCGCCAGCCTGATCTCGCGGTTGGACCGGCTCGAGGACGCGGTGTCCGAGCAGGACGCCGGTGTCGAAGAGCTCGAGCAGAGCGCCGCCGAAGTGGTCGACCTGCGCGAGACGGCCGATGACGCCCCGATCGTCAAGCTGGTCAACCAGATCGTGGCGCAGGCTGTCGAGCAGGGCGCCTCCGACGTGCACCTGGCGCCCGACGGGCAGGAGCTGCGCGTGCGCTTCCGAGTCGACGGAGTCCTGCACGACGTCACCACCGTCCCGCGGCGGATGGCTGCGGGTGCGGTCTCGCGCGTGAAGATCATGGCCGAGATGAACATCGCCGAGCGCCGGCTGCCGCAGGACGGCAGGGTCGGGCTGACCGTCGATGGGCACCACGTGGACCTGCGGGTTGTGACGCTGCCGAGTGTCCACGGGGAGGCGGTCGTGATGCGCGTCCTCGACAAGGAGTCGGTCGTGACCCGCCTCGACAAGCTCGGCATGTCCGAGTCCGACCGCGACCGCTTTGAGCGCGCCTGCCATGAGACGCACGGCGCGGTACTGGTGACGGGACCCACGGGCTCGGGTAAGTCCACGACCCTGTACGCGGCGCTGCAGTTGCTGAACACCCCGGAGAAGAACATCATCACCGTCGAGGACCCGGTGGAGTATGAAATGGAGGGCCTGACGCAGCTGCAGGTCTCCGCGAAGGTTGGCCTGACGTTCGCGACCGGGTTGCGCTCGATGGTGCGCGCCGATCCGGATGTGATCATGGTGGGGGAGATCCGCGACCGTGAGACGGCGCGGATCGCCGTGGAGTCGGCGCTCACCGGCCACCTGGTGCTCTCGACTCTGCACACCAACGATGCGCCCTCGGCGATTACGCGGCTGATCGAGATGGGAATCGAGCCGTTCCTGGTCGCCTCGGCGCTCGACTGCGTGGTCGCCCAGCGGCTCGCGCGGATGCTCTGCCCGAACTGCAAGCAGCGCGCGATCATTCCCGCGGGGGTGCTGCGCGAGAACGGCTACAAGGCGCTGGTGGACCTCGAGGCCTACGAGCCGAAGGGTTGCCGGCGCTGCGGCGGCAGCGGCTATCGCGGGCGTTTGGGGCTCTACGAGGTGATGAATGTCTCATCAGAGATCCGCGCGCTGGCGCTCGAACGCCGCCCGGCGGAGGAGATGCGCGAGGTGGCGGTGCACCAGGGCATGCGACGCTTGCGCGATGACGGCCTGGAGAAGGTCAAACAGGGCCGCACCTCGATCGCCGAGGTCGCCCGCGTGATTGGTAGCAGCTAAAGCTAACCGAAAACTCCGAGGTCTCTCCTCACCCTGGCACTGAACACGATCTGAGGAGTTTCGGATAAACAAGTCGCCTAGAACCTTCGTCCAGTTGGCAGGAGGCTCGCGGTATGCGCTAATGGCCGGGCCCGCATTTGTCGATGGGCGAGCATGGACATCGACTTCGCAGAGATCCTCATGGAGGTTGTCAACCGCCGTGCCTCCGACCTTCACCTGAGCGCTGGGGCGGCGCCGACCGTGCGCGTGCGCGGCCGGCTCATCCCGATCGATGGCTACCCCGTGCTGTCTGCCACCGACACGCGCGAGATCGTCTATTCGATCCTCACGACCGACCAGCGCCAGCGCCTGGAGACCAACTGGCAGCTGGACTTCGCCTACTCGATCCCTGGGCATGCGCGCTTTCGCGTCAACGCCTACTACCAGCGCGGTGCGATCGGCGCGGCCTTCCGCCTTATCCCCTTTGGTCTGACTTCGATCGACGAGCTCGGGTTGCCCGCAGCCGTGCACGAGTTCACACGCCGCCCGCGCGGCTTCGTGCTCGTCACCGGCCCGACCGGGTCGGGAAAGTCGACCTCGCTGGCGGCGATGATCGACGAGATCAACGCCACGCGCGAGGAGCACATCATGACGATCGAGGACCCGATCGAGTTCCTGCACTCACACAAGAAGTGCATCGTCAACCAGCGCGAGCTGGGCTCCGACGCGCAGAGCTTCTCCCAGGCACTGACGGCCGCCCTGCGTCAGGACCCCGACGTGATCCTGGTGGGGGAGATGCGCGACCTGGACACGATCTCCACCGCGCTGACCGCCGCGGAGACCGGCCACCTGGTGTTCGCGACGCTGCACACCCAGGACACCTCCCAGACGATCGACCGCATCATCGACGTCTTCCCCGCCCACCAGCAGGGGCAGGTGCGTGTGCAGCTGTCGGTCGCGCTGCAGGGAATTATGACCCAGCAGCTGCTGCCAACTACCGACGGCTCGGGCCGCGTCGTTGCGACCGAGGTGCTCGTCCCCAACCCGGCCGTGCGCAACCTGATCCGCGAGGGCAAGACCCACCAGATCTACTCGGTCCTGCAGACCAGCTCGGCCTCGGGCATGCAGACGATGGATGCATCGCTCGCCGGGCTCGTGCGCCAGGGCAAGATCACCCGCAAGCTCGCCGAAGCACGCTCCTCGACTCCCGAGGAGCTCGGGCGCCTGCTGGGGTCCGAGGCGCTGGTGGCGGCGTAGCGCCGTGGGAGAGCTGAAACGATGAGCACCTATGTTTTCAAGACGATGGACTTCGCCGGCGTCAAGGCGCGCGGCGAAGTGGAGGGCGAGTCAAAGCAGGCGGTCTCCGACCAGCTGAAGGCGCGTGGGCTGATCGTCCTCGAGGTCGCCGACAAGCACGCCTCGCGCGAGATCGACCTCGCGTTCATGAAGACCGTGAAGGTCTCAGAGCTGGCGGTTTTCTCGCGCCAGCTCGCGACGATGATCTCCTCGGGCATGAGCATCCTGCGCGCCCTGTATGTGCTCGATGAGCAGACCGAGAGCAAGTTCCTGAAGGAAACCGTCGTGGCGGTTCGCAAGGATGTCGAGGGGGGCCTGTCCCTGAGCGACGCGATGGCGCGCCACCCGAAGGTCTTCAACCCCCTGTTCGTCGCGATGGCGCGCGCGGGAGAGGCCGGCGGCATGCTCGAGGACGCACTGATGCGTGTCGCCGACCAGCTCGAGAAAGACGCCTCGCTGCGCCGGCAGATCAAATCGGCGATGGTCTACCCGGTGCTCGTGATCACGTTCGCGGTTGCCGTGATGATGGCGCTCGTCGCCTTCCTGGTGCCGGTGTTCGAGGGCGTCTTCAAGCAGTTCGGGGGCGAACTGCCGAAGATCACCCAGGTCTCGGTATTCATGTCCCACGCCGTGCTCGGCTACTGGTGGCTGATGTTCGCGCTTGCCGCGGGCGCTGCCTTCGCGTTCATCAAGTGGAAGAAAAGTACGTGGGGGCGCAAGCAGTGGGACCGCTTTCGCCTGCGAGTACCGATGAAGATCGGCACGATCGTCCAGCAGGTCGCGGTCGCGCGCTGGTCGCGCACGCTCGCCTCGCTGACTGGCGCTGGGGTGCCGCTGCTGCTGGCGCTCGAGATCACCGGCAAGACCGGCGGCAACGTTGTCGTTGAGGAGGCGATGGAAGGCGTGATCGCCTCGGTCAAGCGCGGCGGCACGATCTCCGCGCCGCTGGCCCAGGCGCCGATCTTCCCCGCGATGGTCACAAACATGGTAGGCGTCGGTGAGGAGACGGGCGCGCTCGACGCGATGCTCGGGAAGGTCGCCGACTTCTACGACGACCAGGTCGCAGCCTCGGTCAAAGCGCTCACCTCGATCATGGAGCCGATCATGATCATCGTGATCGGGGGCATCGTCGGCTTCATTGTCGTCTCGATGTATATGCCGCTGTTCACGGTCTACAACAGCATCCACTGAGGCCGCTTCGCCCGGCTCTAGCGGGGCGGCCGGGAACCGACTAGCACCTGTCCGTCGCCAATCGACAGCGACCGCCGTCCGGCGAGCAATTCCAGGAGCTCCTCGCCGGCCAGCTCGCGCCGCCAGCCACGCAACGTGCGCACGTCTGCCTCCTCAGTTCCAGCGCGTACGGCTGCGACGATCGCCTGCAGGTCCGCGCGCGCGGCCAGCAGCTCATAGGCGAGCCCTGCCTCGCGGGCCCGCGCGCGCGCCAGCGCCTCGGCCAGGGCGACGAGCGGTGCGTCGTCGGGCTTCGGTGCGGGCGGGCGCAGAAACTGTGGTGGCGGATCGGGCGGGCGCTGCCTCCCGCGCGCGAGCACCTGCAGCAGCTCAGCGGCCAGCCGGCCCTGGCCGCTGGCGCCGAGGCCGCGGATCTTCTCGAGCTCGCCCTGCGAGGACGGCCCGCGCCTGGCGAGCTCGACGAGCGCCGCATCGCTGAGGACTCCCTGAACTGGCCGGTTCTGGCGTGCTGCGGTCTGCTCGCGCCACTGCACCAGCTCGCGCGCGATTGGCCGCGCCGATGCGTTCAGGCCTCCGACCCGCGGCAGGCGCGCGAAGATCGCCTCAGGGTCACGCTCGTCGCTGCAGTGGCTCAGCGGCTCGCACTCCTCGCGCGCCCACTCCAGGCGGCCGAGCACGGTCAGGCGGCGCTCCAGCTCCCCGGCCAGCTCGAGCAGGTGCACGACGTCCTCGCGCGCGTATGCAAGCTGCTCGGGCGAGAGCGGGCGCGCGTTCCAGCGGGTGAAGCTGGCCGTCTTGGCTACCCGCTCACCGAGGATCTCGGTGAGCAGCGAGTCATATGAGCAATGCGCTCCCATCCCGGCAAAGCCGGCGGCGATCTGGGTGTCGAAGACATTGGTCACCTCCGTGTTCAGGCGCCTGCGCAGCAGCGCGATGTCCTGGCGGCCAGCGTGCACGACCACCTGGACCTGCGGATCGGCGAGAACCGCCGCCAGCGGCGCCCCGTCGAGATCCTCCGCGAGCGGGTCCACGAGCTCGATCCGCTCGGGATGGCCGGGATTCCCATTCATTTGGCCGGGGACCGCCAGCTGAATCAGGCACAGCAGCGTCAGGTAGCGGCCCTCGCCCATGAACTCCGTGTCGAGCGCCACCCGCCCCGCTGCTTTCGCGCGGTCGGAGAGGGCCCGCAGCGAGTCGGTCATGGCGATGCTCCCGGTAGTAGCCACAGAACCTTGTGCCGGCTTAGGCCGGCCTTTAGGGAGACATCCGTGCCGTTCGCGCGGATCCACTTGGCGGGCGCCGCGCAGGCGGCGTTCACGGTGGAGACTTCATGGCCGCAGTAGGAGTTCAGGAATGCATAGCGCACGGCCCCCTGGGCGATCAGCCGCTCGAGCATTGCCACGCTCGTGAATACGCGTGCTTCGTAGGTGGTCAGGATCACCACGGGGCGGGCATCCTGCACGAGGAGCGACCCGATCTGCGTGGCCGACTCGGCCGCCATCTCGTAGCGCGCGCTGCCCTGGTGGGCGCGCAGGTAGGCGCTCACCAGCCGCTGCTCTTCGGCCGGCAGCGCTCCCACGTAGCCGGCGTCGCTCACGTTGTTTTCGATCAGCGTGACGTCGGTGCTCACCGGGATCGCCAGCACCGCGACGAGCGCCATCGTGAGCGTCCCCGCTGAGAGCAGCGTGCAGGAAAGCGGCGATGGGTTCACGCGCATCCGTGCCAGCCCGGCGAGCGCAACCGCGCTCAGCGCTCCGGCGAGCGTGATCCACCAGATGTCGGGCCGGCCGTAGAGCAGGCGCTCGGCGTAGGTGAGGATTACCGCCATGGCTGTGGCCAGCACGAGCAGACGCGCGCGGGAGGATGCGAAGGCTGCCCACGCCACGCCGGTCCCGAGCATCGCGGCCATGGCCGGCATAAACCCCTCCACGTAGCGGGGGTGCAATCGCGCCATCTCGCTGAACAGTGCGATGCCGGTCAGCATCCACACGGCCAGTCCCCATGCCACGGCGCGGCGCATGCGCGCACGATCCTCAAGCGCGGTCTCTCGGTTGCCTGTCTCCTCGGTGTCCGCCTCCTCGTCGTCTCCTGCTCGCCGCCCCCAGAGGAGCGCCGGAATCCCGAGCAGCAGTGCGGCGAGCAGCTCGAGTCCCAGCCGCTCGCCCGAGAGCGGCCCGATCCTTGCGAGCAGGCGCGTGGCCGATGGCGGGACGATCGGAATGTGGTCGCGCTCGGACTGGGTCGCCTGGGGGTAGTGGCGGCCGCTTTCATAGACGGTGGACTGCGGTTCGGGTGATTTGCCGCTGAGGCGGTCGGTGCCGTTGAACACGAACGCGGCGTTCCATGCGCTGCCGTTCGTCGAGCCGATCGCATACGGGCGGTCCTGCGCTGGAGCCAAAAGCGTTGCTGTCAGCCACGACAGCGCCACAACCACGTACACGGCGCCGGCCGCCGACAGTGCAAGCAGGCGCCGGCGCCGTGACCCGGACAGCCCGAGGTAGGCGAGTACTGCTAGGCCCGGGAGCGCGACGAGCGACTCGAGCAGCTTCACGTCGAAGGCGATCCCCAGCACCGCCGCGCCCGCCAGCAGCCAGGCGCTCGAGCCGTCCTCGATCGCGCGCACGATCAGCAGCAGGGCGAGCACAATCAGCGCCATCATCACCCCGTCCATTGTGTCGCTGCGCGAGGTGAGCACCTCGACCGGCAATACCGCCAGGGCCAATGCGGCCGCGAACGCCGCGGGGGTGCTCCACATGCGCCGCACCGCCGCGAACAGCAGTGGCACCGAAGCCACTCCCGCGAGCGCCTCCGGGAGCTTGAGCGCGGTGGAGGAGAATCCCAGCAGCTTGACGCTCGCGACCTGCAGCCACAGGTCCACGGGCGGCTTGTCGATCGAGACGCTGCCCCCCGGCTCGAACGCGCCGAAGAAGAAGTTGTGCCAGGACAGCGTCATGCTCCTGACTGCCGCGTCGTAGAAGGGATCGGGCGCGACCTTGCCGAGGTGGGTCAGGCGCAGCGCCGCCGCGAGAGCGGTGACCAGCGCCAGCCCGGCCCACGTGAGTCCTCCGGCAGGCCTTTTCATCGGCAGAACGCTAACCTCGCCCGCGCATGGCTGGTGAGCAAGACGATGACGAGGTGGCGGTGGCCCATGGGCCGCGGGAGTGTATGCCCTGCCGCGGTAGCGGCAAGCTGATCTCCAAGCTCGGCGGCGAGCCGAGCACGGTCACCTGTCCGTGGTGCGACGGCGGCGGTGTACGCATTCCCGGCGTCGACGCTCAGGCCAAGTGGCTCGGCGGGGCCGGTGAGGCGCCGGATAGCAAGTAGGCCGGATGGACATTTTGTCCAGTTCTTATGCAGGGATTCAGTCTAGGCGCACCGTGGCCGATGCAGGGTCTGACAAAGCCAGTGCCAAGGTGCCAAGGCAACGCCTGTAGTGGGTGTGTCGCAAAGCCGGCGGCTCTCGCAAGGGGGACGTATCGCCATTTGAGGCGATGGAACCGGGGGCTGGCGCCCTGTAATCGGATCCTAGGAGGATCAACATGTTGTATCGACTGCGCCAGCGCTCGAAGGATGAGGGTGGTTTTACCCTGATCGAGCTTCTGGTGGTTATCCTGATCATCGGCATTCTTGCCGCGATCGCTATTCCGTCGTTCCTGAACCAGAAGAGCAAGGCGAGCGACGCTGCCGCCAAGACGCAGGTGCGTACCGCTGAGACCGCGGCCGAGACCTATTCGACCGATCACAACGGCGAATACACGGGCATGACGGCCGTTAAGTTGGGAGAAATTGAGCCCACACTCAACGATACGAGCAGCGCGACACTGACCGTCGTTGGTACCCCCACGGCTACCGAATACGTGGTCATGTCGAAATCAAAAGCGACTAGCGACGAATTCACCATCACACGCGAATCGAATGGTGGCATCTCGCGAACCTGTAAAAGCAGCACTGGCACGAAAACCGGTTGTTCAGGTGCGGCGTCCGGTAGCTGGTAGGCATCGCATCCGAAGCGTCTTGCTTCGGAGGAATGATCAAGCATTGAACAAGGGGGCGGCCCAATGGGCCGCCCCCTTGTTGTTGGGAGCGCTGACTGGTCTCCGCGCTCGAGGAGTCAATGTGTTCTACGAAGCGCTGCGCGTGTAAAGGTAGGTGGCCATGTGGCCGATGTTGTCCTCAGCCAGTCATACGGCACCAGGCAGACGTCCAGTGGACGACAAGTCAAAGCCAACGGTCCTTTAGGGGCCGAGTCGCCATCGAGATGGCGACGAGCCGGGGGCTGGCGCCCTGTAATCGGATCCTAGGAGGATCAACATGTTGTATCGACTGCGCCAGCGCTCGAAGGATGAGGGTGGTTTTACCCTGATCGAGCTTCTGGTGGTTATCCTGATCATCGGCATTCTTGCCGCGATCGCTATTCCGTCGTTCCTGAACCAGAAGAGCAAGGCGAGCGACGCTGCCGCCAAGACGCAGGTGCGTACCGCTGAGACCGCGGCCGAGACGATCTCGACCGATCACAACGGCGAATACACGGAAGTAACGTTGCCCAACCTGAAAGCCACGGAGCCTACGCTCAGCGATGAATCCAGCGCAAAACTGAGCATCGGCACGCCCGCGTCGAATGAATACACGGTCACGTCGACTTCGAAAGCGACCGGCGACATGTTCACCATCAAACGCGAATCGACCGGTGGCATCTCACGAACCTGCAAAAGCGCTACAACGGGTTGTTCTGGCGGTAAAACAGGCAGCTGGTAGTAACGTCTCTGAGCTTCGGCTCGACGACGAGCATCGCAACGCGAGGGTGGCCCTCATGCCGCCCCGGCGCGCGCGGTGCTCAAGTGCCGTCCGGTGACGGTCGATTACTCCGCATGGAGGCAATCACCTTTGCGGGAGTTCTCGGCGCGGTCGTCGGCTCGTTCCTGAACGTCGTCACCTATCGCCTGCCCCGCCACGAGTCGCTGCTCGGTCCCGCTTCGCACTGCCCGTCGTGCGGGACGCCGGTCAAGCCCTACGACAACATCCCGATCCTCTCCTGGCTTCTGCTGCGCGGCCATTGCCGCAGCTGCTCTGAGCCGATCTCGCCGCGCTACCCGCTCGTCGAGGCGGCCACCGCCGCGCTGTGCGTGGGCGCCGTGCTCGCTCACCATTCCGCGGCTGGGATCGCGCTCAGCATCGTGTTGATCCTGCTTGTCGTGCCCGCCGCGCTGATCGACCTCGAGCACAGGATCATTCCCAACCGCATCACCGCGCTCGGGGCTGTGCTCGCGCTTGGGCTCGGCATCGCGCTGGACCCGGCTGGCGAGCCGGAGCGATTGATAGCGGGCGCGGCGGCAGGTGGCTTCCTGCTGATTGCCCTGCTGACCTACCCGGGCGGCATGGGCATGGGCGACGTCAAGCTCGCCGCCGTGATGGGGTTGTTCCTCGGGCGCGCAGTTGCCCCGGCGATCCTGGTCGCGCTGCTCTCAGGCGTGATCGCTGGCGCTGTCGTGATTGCTCGCAAGGGGGCCGGCGAGGGACGCAAGACGGCGATCCCCTTCGGCCCCTTCCTGGCGCTCGGCGCGCTCGTGGGCGTATTCGCCGGGCAGCCGTTGGTCAACTTGTACGTCAATCACTTCTTGCACTAGCTCCTGCACGAATCCTAAAGCGCCGCCGCCTGCGCGCCGATAGGACTCCTGCGGCCGCCTCTCTCCGATCTGGCCCTCCATATCCTCAGATGCCCTCGCTACCCAATCCCACGCTCAGGCTCAACCTCGGCCGTCGTTCCGGTAGCGACATTGTCGGGCTGGACATCCAGCCCGGCCACGTCGCCGCCGTGCAGGCACGCGTGAACGGCTCGATCGTCGTCAAGCACGCGGCCGGCGCGCCGCTACCCGCCGACACCGTTCGCGAGGGCGAGGTCCTCGACGAGGGTGTGCTCAGCGAAGCGCTGCGCGCCCTCTTCGCTGACAGCCGCCTGAGCCGGCGCGTGCGTCTCGGCGTCGCCAACCAGCGCACGGTGCTGCGCACGCTCGAGCTTCCCCCGGTCACCGACCGCAAGGAACTCGCCGCGGCGGTGCGCTTCCAAGCCCAGGATCAGGTGCCGATGCCTCTGAGTAACGCGGTGCTCGACTTTCACCCGCTTGGCGTCTTCGACACGCCGGATGGCCCTCGCCAGCGGGTCGTGCTCGTGGCCGCCCAGCGCGACATGATCCAGCGCCTGCTCGCTGCCGTGCGCAACGCGGGCCTGCGCCCGGAGGGCATTGACCTATCCGCCTTCGCGCTGATCCGCTCGCTCTACCGTCCTGACCCCGAGCACACCGACCGCGTGCTGTACCTGAACGTCGACGGGCTGACGAACATGGCGATCGCCGAGGGGACGACCTGCCGCTTTACCCGCGTGGTCGGGGGCGGCATCGAGGCGATGGCGAGCGAGCTCGCCGAGCGCCGTTCGATCCCTCTGGTTGAGGCACGTGAGTTGATCATTGCGGTCGACCTCTCCACGCCGCCCGAGCCCGAGCCAGGTGTGACCGTCGTGGAGCCCGAGCCGGCGGGCGTGGCCGGGGACGAGCAGCCCACCGTCGCTGCGCAGGACGCTCAGCCGGACCCCGCAACCGGCCCCGCGTATGCGCCTGCGGCGCCCTCCGAGGTGGCGTCCCCAGAACCCGAAGCCGACGTGCGTGCGGTGCTGGATAACGGCATCCGTGAGATCGCCGGTGAGGTGCGCAACTCGCTCGATTTCCACCGCTCCCAAGAGGGCGGTGGCGAGGTGTCGCGTGTCGTGCTGAGCGGCTCCGCGCTCGACCTCCCCGGTTTCGCCGATTCCCTGCAGGAGCAGTTGGGAGTCCAGGTCGAGCGCGAGTCCGTGCGCCTGGATGAGCAGGACCTCGGCGGGGTCTCCGTGCATCGCCTGGCGATCGCCGCCGGCCTTGCCGTGGAGGAGGTGCCCCAATGAGGGCCTTCAACCTGATCCCGGCGGAGCAGCGAAGCGGCGGCGCCTCGCTCGGCGCAGGACGCTCGCAGGGCGCCGCCTACGCGGTGCTCGGCGTGCTCGGCGTGCTGGCCGTCTTCGCGCTGCTCTACGGCACCGCACACCATCAGGTCTCGAGCCGTCAAGCCCAGGTCTCCTCGCTCACCGCCCAGGTGCAGCAGGCGCAAGCACGGGCCGCCCAGCTCGCGCCCTACACGAGCTTCGCGGCGCTGCGCCAACAGCGCACCAAAGCCGTTTCCGATCTCGTCGACTCGCGCTTTGACTGGGCGCATGCGATCCACGAGCTTGGCCGCGTACTGCCCCACGACACCTCAATTGCCTCCTTGGCTGGCACGATCGGGGCAGCGGCCACGGGCGCTGCCTCCCCGGCCCCCGCCGCGCCCGCGACCCCTGGCGCCGCGACGGCCGCGGCGGTCACCTCGGCGACCCCGCCGGGCAGCGTCCCTCTGTTCACGCTCAGCGGCTGTGCCACGAGCCAGTCCGAGGTCGCGCTGACCCTCAACCGCCTGCGCCTGATCGATGGCGTCAGCGAAGTGACGCTGCAGAGCTCCACCAAGGGCAGTGGCAGCGGTGGCTCGGGCGGATGCTCCGGACAGGACCCGGTTTTCGCCGTGCAGGTCGCCTTCGCTCCGCTGCCGGCGGCCGCGGCCCTCAGCTCTCTGCCCAAGGCCGCACCGGCGAAGAGCTCCGCGACCGCGCCGTCCACGACATCCACCGGAGGTGCGCAATGACCGGCCGCGACCGCATCGTCCTGATCGTGCTCGCGTCGCTCGCCGCGCTCGCGGCCGTGTGGCTGCTGGCCGTCTCTCCTGAGCGCAAGCGGGCAACCGGGCTCTCCGCGCAGGTCAGCGCCGCGCAGGCGCAGCTCGCCACCGCCGAAAGCGAAGTGGCGAGTGCTCGTGGCGCACAGGCTCGCTACACCGCGGAATATGCCTCGGTCGTGAGTCTTGGCAAAGCCGTGCCCCCCAGCCAGGAAGTGTCATCGCTGATCTACCAGCTCGACCAGGCATCAAATCAGAAGCAGGTCGAATTCAACTCGATCACCTCCGGCTCCGGCGGCGGCGCCGGCGCGTCTTCGGCGAGCGCCGCGGCTGGCGCGGCTCTTGCGGGCTTCACCCAGATGCCGTTCACATTTGTGTTCAACGGCAGCTTCCTGGACCTCTACCACCTGTTCCAGCAGCTCAACCACTACACCCTGCGCACCGCCTCCGGGGGTCTTGAAGTCAGCGGCCGCCTGCTCACGATCCAGAGCCTCAAGCTGGCTCCGGGCACGGGCGCCGGACAGGGGTCTGGCAAAGCCGCTGCCAAGAGCGCCGAACAACTCACCGGCACGATCACGGCCACCGCCTATGTGCTGCCCGCCTCGCAAGGGCTGACCGGCGGTGCGACGCCCGCGTCCCCAGGTGGCGGGGCTTCGCCTGCCGCCGCGGGCAGCGGAGCGGCGGGCTCCCCAACCACTCCGGCGATCGTGAGGGCAAACCCATGACCGACTTCCTCAACTCCCTGAAGGCCGATCTGCTAAACCGGCAAGTGCTGCCGTTCTTGGCTCTCGCCGTGGTCGCCCTGGCTGGGGCGCTCGTCTATGCGGTAACGGGTGGCGGCTCGACCGCCGCTGTCCCGCAGGCCGCGGCCCCGGCGGCTCACGCTCCCGCCGCTGTCCCGCCGGTCGCCGTGAGTCAGGCCCCCGCGAACGCCGAGAAGGCCGTGGCGGAGATCACCAGCGGGGCCGCTCAGCAGCGCGGCGGTCCGACCCACAACCCGTTCACGCCGCTGCCCGCGGCGAAGACAGCGTCCACGACCACCAAGCCGGCTGCCTCCAAGGCTTCTGGCTCCTCCACGCCGGGCGCAGGGGGGACAACTCCCGCGGCACCCAAGGAAACGACGCCGGCGAAGCCCAAGAAGGTCTACGTTCACTACCACGTGACCGCACAGCTCGGCGTCGTGCCACCCTCGGCCGAAGGCGCCCCCCCGCAGCCCGCCCAGCTGAAGACCTACAGGGATATGGCCCTCGACGAACCGCTCCCCGGCAAGGCCAATCCACAACTCATCTTCCTTGGTGTGGTGCTGCGCACCGGCAAGGACGTACTGTTCGGACTCACGGGCGCGGCGATCCTGCACGGGAGCGCCACCTGCAAGCCGAGTCCGACGCAATGTCAGGCGATTGAGCTGCAGGTAGGGCAGCCCGAGATACTCGAAGTTGTCGAACCGAATGGCACCTCCGTCACCTACGAACTGAAGCTCGTCAACATCACCAAGAGCGTGAGCACCGCATCCACTGCCCGCGTCCACGCGACCTTCCGCGCCCAGGCAAAGGCTACGCGCGAACTGATCCGCCGCGCGCCCAAGCTGTCCGAGTTGCGCTACTCACCTTGGGGGGGAGGGCTCGTGCTCGCTGCGCACCCGGCCTTCGCCGCCCACGCTGCACGTCGCCACCGGCGCTGAGCGCTCAGCAAATAAGCTAAGGCGGACATGGCGCTCCGTCTGATAACCGCTGGCGAGTCGCACGGCCCCGGCTTGACCTGCATTGTCGAGGGCCTCCCCGCCGGCCTGCAGTTGCGCCCTGAGGACCTCAACGCCGACATGGCGCGTCGCCAGCTCGGGCATGGCCGCGGTGGGCGCATGAAGATTGAGCACGACGCGGCTGAGGTGACGGCCGGTGTCCGTCATGGACGCACGCTTGGCGGTCCGATCGCCCTGCAGGTTGCAAACCGCGACTACGCCAACTGGGAGGAGCGCATGAGCCCCTGGCCGGTGGACGCGGATGTGGCCGAGGTCCACCTGCCGCGGCCTGGCCATGCCGACTTGGTGGGCACGCAGAAGTACAAGCAGTCAGACGTGCGCAACATTCTCGAGCGGGCCTCCGCTCGCGAGACAGCCGCACGTGTCGCCGGCGGAGCGCTCTGCAAGGTGTTCCTGGGCGCCCTTGGTGTCGAGATCTACTCGCACGTCGTGCAGATCGCTTCCGTCCGTGCCCCTGCCGACGAGCGACCACTCACGGCGGATGACTTCGCCGCGGTGGATAGCTCGCCCGTTCGCTGCCTCGACGCGGAGGCCACGAAGGCGATGGTGCGCGAGATCGATGAGTTGCGCAAGGCGAACGAGTCGCTCGGTGGAGTATTCGAGGTGCGGGCCTTCGGGCTGGTCCCCGGGCTCGGCTCGCACGTCTCCTGGGAGGAGCGCCTCGACGGACGCCTCGCGATGGCGATCTGCTCGATCCAAGCGGTGAAGGGCGCGGCGATCGGCGATGCCTTTACCGTGGCGAGCGTCCCCGGCTCGCAGGCGCACGACGAGATCTTCTACACGGACGCGCGCGGCTACTACCGCGAGACCAATCACTCCGGTGGGCTGGAGGGCGGCATGACAACGGGCCTGCCGGTGATCGTGCGCGGCGCGATGAAGCCGCTCCCGACGCTCACCAAGCCGTTGCGCTCGGTCGACACGGAGACGCACGAGCCCGCGCAGGCGCTGCGCGAGCGCACCGACTCCTGCACCGTCCCCGCGGCAGGCGTGGTGGGTGAGGCGATGGTTGCGTTCGTGCTCGCAAGCGCCTACCGTGCGAAGTTCGGCGGCGACCACATCGATGATGTGCTCGAAGCGCTCCGCGCCTATCAGGAGCGGATCGGGTGGCACTCGTCCTGATCGGCTTCATGGGCGCCGGCAAGTCCACGCTCGCCGCCCGTCTGGCCAAGCGGCGCGGGCGTGCCCCAATCGACGGCGACGCGCTGCTGGAGGAGCGCTTCGGGCACTCTGTCGCCCGCGAGTTCGAGCTTCACGGGGAACAGGCGTTTCGCGCGGTGGAGGAGGAGGTCATGTGCGGGGTGCTGGAGGGCGCTGGCGCCCGCGACGTGATCGCGCTCGGCGGTGGCAGCGTGCTCTCCGAACGGGTGCGGGTCGCGTTGCGCGCCCACACTACGGCGCTCATCGACGTCGAGCCAGACGTCGCATGGGAGCGTGTACATCGCGACGACGGCGCCGAGCGCCCGCTGGCACGCGACCGCGACGCCTTCGAGACGTTGCACGCGCAGCGGCGCGAGCTCTACGAGCAGGTGGCTGACGTCCACATGCTGTGGGCGAGGTCCGCGTCGGGTGACTACCCGGTGTTCGTGGGCCGCGGACTAATGCGCGAGGACCGCCTGGCCGGCATCTGGCCGCTCGACCGGTCCGCATCGCATCCGTTCTGCGTGACCGACGAGACCGTCGCCACTCTCTATGCCGGACGGCTCGGGGATACGCGGGCGCTGGTGAGCATCCCTCCCGGTGAGCGGCACAAGACGTTGGCCAGCGCTGAACGCGTGTGGCACGAGCTGGCGGCCGCTGGCATGACCCGAGCCGACCATGTGGTCGCGCTCGGCGGTGGCGTGGTCGGAGACCTTGCCGGCTTCTGCGCGGCCACCTACCAGCGCGGCGTTCCGGTCGTGCAGGTGCCCACGACGCTCGTCGCACAGGTCGACTCCGCCTACGGGGGCAAGACCGGCGTGGATTTGCCGCAGGCGAAGAACTATGTAGGCGCCTACCACCAGCCCGCGGGCGTGATCGTCGACCCGGACACGCTCGAGACCTTGCCCACGCAGGAGCTGGCCGCTGGCTGGGTGGAGGTGCTGAAGACCGCCCTGATCGCCGGTGGCGGCCTCTGGGAGCGCGTGGCGGCCGGGGAGGAGGTTGACGAGCAGATGATCCTGGCGTGCGCACGGACGAAGCTCGCGGTCGTCGCCGCGGACGAGCGCGACGCCGGGCGCCGCCAGGTGCTGAATCTCGGCCACACGGTCGGTCACGCGATCGAGACCGTTACCGGCTACGCCCGCTACCGTCACGGCGAGGCCGTCGGGCTCGGCCTGCTCGCTGCGCTGCGCCTGTCCAGACAGGAGCACCTGCGCGCGCAGGTGCGTGAACTGCTGATCGAGCGTGACCTGCCCGTGACATTCGACGGGGCACCGGTCGAGGCGGTGCTCGGGGCGATCGCCCGCGACAAGAAGCGTGTGGGCGATCGTGTGCCGTTCGTGCTGGTGCAGGCGCCCGGCGAGGTCAGCCACGGCTCTGAGGTGGCCGAAGGGGACGTGCGCGCAGCCGTCGTGGAGCTAGCGGGATGAGCCGCCCAACCTTCCGCGTCGAGGTCATGCACGGTGTCAACTTGGACCAGCTCGGCCGCCGCGACCCGCTGCTATACGGCACGTCGACGCTCGCCGAACTGGAGCGCCGGATAGAGCACGAGGCCCGCGAGCTTGATCTAGAGGCCAGCTTCTTCCAGACCAATCACGAGGGCGCGTTCGTCGAGCACCTGCACTCGTTGCGAGACCCTGATGCCCGGGCAGACGCGCTGCTTCTCAACCCCGGCTCGTGGACGCACTACTCCTATGCGATCCGCGATGCCCTGGAGATAGCCGGCCTGCCTGCGCTCGAGATCCACCTGTCCGACATCGAGCACCGCGAGCCGTGGCGGCGCGTGTCGGTCATCAGGGAGCTCTGCTTCGCGACGATCTCCGGTCTTGGCCCAGACGGCTACCGCGACGCTCTCATACAGCTGCGCGAGGAGCTCGAGCGGGGCGAGTCGTGAGCAGTGCCGCAGGCGCCGGTGTCACCGGTCGCGCCGGGCGCCTTGCCGCCGGGCTGCGTGAGCGCGACGTCGACGTGTTGCTCGTCGGGACGCCAGTCAACGTGCGCTACCTCACCGGCTTCACCGGCACCAACGGGCTGGCCCTGGTTGTCGCGGATCACGCCGAGACTCATCGGTTCTTCACGGACTTTCGCTACGCCACCCAATCGGCCGCGCAGGTGCCGGAGGAGTTTGACCGCGAGATCGTCGCGGGCGACCTGCTCGAGGCGGCCGCCGGCGCGCTCTGCGCAGCCGGGAGCACTGCGGGCAAGCGCCTGGGGTTCGACGACGCGAGTCTCACCGTCGAGCAGCACGCACGCTTGGAAGAGCTGCTGGGCGAGGAGTGGACGCTCGTCCCGTGCGCAGGCATTGTCGAGGGACTGCGGGCGGTCAAGGACGCCGGCGAGATCGACCGCATCCGCGCCGCTGCCCGGCTGGCCGACGAGGCCTTGCGGGAAACGCTCGAAGCCGGCCTCGTCGGTCGCACTGAGCGCGATGTCGCGATCGAGTTGGAGTTGCGCATGCGGCGCCTCGGGGCCGAGGCGCCGAGCTTCCCCTCGATCGTCGCCGCCGGCGCCCACGGCGCCCTCCCGCACGCCACACCGCGCGCACGGGAGATCCGCAAGGACGTGCTGGTCACGATCGACTGGGGCGCCCTGCACGAGGGCTACTGCTCGGACTGCACGCGCACGTACGCGACGGGAGAGCGGATTCCCGCGCGTGCGCGGGAGATCTACGAGCTCGTCCTCACCGCCCAGGAACAGTCGCTCGCCGCGGTCAGGGCGGGACCGAACGGCAAAGAGCTCGACGCGGTCGCGCGCGAGCTGATCGAGGCAGCTGGGGAGGGCGATCACTTCGGTCACGGGCTCGGCCACGGCGTCGGGCTCGAGATCCACGAGGGACCGCGCCTGTCGCGTCTGGCAAGCGAGGACCCGTTGCTGGTCGGGAACGTGGTGACGGTCGAGCCGGGGGTGTACCTGCCCGGGCGGCTCGGCGTGCGTATCGAGGATCTCGTGGTGATAACGAAGGACGGTCAGGAGGTCCTGAGCCGCCTGGGCAAGGAGCTCACTGTGGTCTCATGAGGAGTTCGTGAGAGTCGCGAGCGCAGCCCCGGCGCGTACAGCCACAACCCAAGGGCGCCCGCGAGGGGCAGCGACCAGGCTAGGAAGAAAGCCGCCTGGATGTCGGGGGAGGCCCCGTGTTCAGGCAGCCACTGGCAGCTGACCCACATCAGCACGGTGCTCGACAGTGCCAGCACCGGCGGACGGCGGGGTGAGCCGATGACCTCCCAGGTGAGCAGGGCGAAGACGAACGGCAGCAGGTAGTAGGAAATGTCCCAACTGTCAAGCACGCAGCGCAGCAAGAGCAGCAGCGCGAGTGCCAGCAGCGCGTCCCGTTCTCTGAGCGAAGAGCTGGTGCGGCGGTGTCGTTGCAACCACAGCGCCACGGTCAGTACGACGCCGAGGGCAATGATGAGCGGGTGACTAACCGAGCTCGCCCAGGCGGGCCCGGTGCGGTAGCCGGGCTTCGGCGCACCGAACAGGCCGTGCACGAGAGCGCCGTGGTGGCCGAGGAACCAAAATGCCTGCCACGGCTGGAAGATCACCGCGGGTGGTGCGGCGGCCACGCGGGCGCTGGCGACGAAGCCGCCCGAGGAGACGAGCGCCAGTGGCGCCAGCACGGCGCTGGCGAGCGCCCCAGCGCTCGCCAGGCATGGCAGTCTCCGCCTAGCGGGGAGCGCCAGCAAGACGGGCCCGGCAGCAAGCAGGGCCCACTCCTTGTTGGCGATCGCCAAGCCGAGAGCTACACCGGCCCACAGGGGACGCTCACGCGCCGCGAGCAGCACGGCGGCCACGCACAGAGCACCGCCGAGCAGCTCCTCCGGATGACCGATTTCGAGTGCGCGCAGCGTCAGCGGATTGGCCACGCATACGCCCAGCGCCACTGCCCGCCAAAGCACTGGTTGGGTGGGTGGGCATTTCATCCTCATCTGCGCACACAGCCACACGCCAAGTGCGGCCACAGCCAGCAAACACGGCAGCGCCACCATCCGATAGACCGCGAGCTGACCGCCGCCCCACAGGTGGGGAGCGAGCGCGAACGGCGCGCGCTCCACGAGCGAACCGCCGTAGGCGGGCGCGAGGCGCAAGAAGTCGAGCACGTGCCCATGCACGAGCGCGTCGAAGGCTGGCCGCGCCTCGGTGTCATAGTCGTTCCAGGCGAAGCCGTAGAGGCCTAGCCACGCCATCGTCGCACTGCCTGCGCCCGCCACGAACGCGCACAAGGCATTCTCGCGCACAAGTCGCCTCATACTTGGGCATCGGCGCCCCGCACGCGTGGCTTGAGCTTCAGGCAGGCACAAAGGCCACGGCCTGCGGCGACCGCTACCCTGCGATGTCGTGGTCAGCACAAATCAATTCAAGAACGGCTCTCATATCGATGTCGATGGGACCGTCTTCAAGATCCTCGACTTCCAGCACGTCAAGCCCGGCAAGGGTGGCGCGTTCGTGAGGACGAAGCTGAGACGGGCCGCGGACGGCAACGTGATCGACCGGACATTCAGGGCGGGCGAGAAGTTCCGCTCGGTCAGGACAGAGTCGAGAAAGATGCAGTTTCTTTACGCGGACGGGACCGACGCGCACTTCATGGACACGGAGTCCTTCGAGCAGATCGCCGTCGCACAGAGCACGGTGGCAGAGGCGTTGCGTTGGACAAAGCCGAGCAGCGAGGTGGACGTGCTGTTCATCGACGACGAGCCAGCCGATGTGCAATTGCCGAGTGGGGTGGACCTGGAGGTTACGCAGGCCGACCCAGGGCTGCGCGGCGACAGCGTGTCAGCGGGCGGCACGAAGCCGGCGACGCTAGAGACCGGCGCGAGCATCCAGGTCCCGCTGTTCGTCGAGGTGGGCGAGCGTATCCGAGTGGACACGCGCTCGGGCGAATATGTCTCGCGCGCATGAGGTTGCGCGGTGCGGCGCTCTGACCAGCGGAGGGCTGCGGTGGTGGCGCTTTACCAGCACGACCTGACTGGCCGGCCGCTGCTGGAGACGCTTGGGCCGAACGCCTCGGTGTTTGCCCGTGCGCTCGCGTATGCGGCGGCAGACCGTGCGGATGAGCTCGACCAGGTGATCGACCGCCATGCGCACGGTTGGTCTGTGCAGCGGATCCAGCCGCTCGAGCGCAGCATAATGCGCATAGCGCTGATCGAGATGCTGCATCCCGACGTGGCCCCGGGCGAGGAGCCGATCCCGGCGGAGGGGGCGATCGAGGAAGCGGTGAAGAGCGCGAAGACGTTCTGTGGGAGCGAGGCCCCGGCGTTCGTGAACGGGGTGCTGGCCGCAGTTTTGCGTCAGCTGCGAGAGAATGCACCGCAGATCCCATGATCACAACATTGAGCAGAGCATCATGAGCGGTGCCGGGCACTTGGACAATCTGATCGCGCAGCTGGAGCGCGCCGCGGAGCAGTTGCGCTCGGGTGAGCTCTCCTCCGATGCTGCCGCGACGATGGTCGAGGATTGCGCCGCGCTGGCGACACAGGCCGCGGCGGAGCTCGAGCAGCTGGCGCTGGCCGGTCTGCGGTCGGCGGAAGGCTTTACGCCGGCGCCCGGCCAGGACTCCCTGCTGTAGCCCTGCCGGCGAGGTTGTGAGCACCGGCGCCTATCCCGAGCACTTGCGCGAGGAGGTCGAGCGCTATCTGGAGGCGATGCGTTTTTCCGGGGAGGCGCTGACGGCGGGACTGGAGGAGGCGATGCGCTACTCGCTGCTGGCCGGCGGCAAGCGCATCCGCCCAGTGCTCGCGCTGGCGAGCGCTCGTGCGATCGGACTGGAGCAGCGCGAGGTGCTGCCACTCGCGGGCGCGATCGAGCTGATCCATACCTACTCGCTGATCCATGACGATTTGCCGGCTATGGACGACGACGCGCTGCGCCGCGGGGCGCCCACCTGCCATGTGAAGTTCGGCGAGGATGTGGCGATTCTCGCCGGTGACGGGCTGTATGCGGAGGCCTTCCACCACCTGCTGAGCAACCAGCGCTCGCCGCCAGAGCGGGTGCTGACGGCGGCTGCCGAGCTGGCGGCAGCGACCGGTGTGAGCGGCATGGTCGGCGGCCAGTATGCGGACGTGAACCCGCATACGCCGAGCGGGGGAGAGGCGCTGCGGCGCTTGCACGAGCTGAAGACGGGCCGTTTGATCGGGGCTTCGGTGCTGTGCGTACTACTGTTGGGAGGGATCGGGGATGGACCTGCGACAATCCAGTTTCGCCGTTTTGCCGCTGAGCTAGGTGTGTTGTTCCAGATCGTTGATGACATTCTCGACGTGACAGGCACCGACGATGCACTCGGTAAGCCTCAAGGCAGCGATGAGCGTCACGGCAAGCGCACATATGTGAGTGAGTTCGGAATCGATCGGGCCAGGGAGCTGGCGGCGGAATCCCACCGGATGGCGCGGGAGGCGCTCGCCGGGGCCGGTATGGGCACCGGCCCACCTAACGCGACCAGCGAGCTCGAGCAGATCACAGACTTCATCTACACCCGCACCTCATGAGTACAGACAAGCAAGCGCCACGAAAACGCCTCCTAGAGGGGATCGACGGTCCCCAGGACCTGCACGGACTGTCTGAGGCGCAGTTGGCTGAATTGGCTCAGGAGGTGCGCGAGCACATCATCGAGACCGTCGGAGAGATTGGCGGACACTTCGGCGCGAACCTCGGCACCTGCGAGCTGGCGGTCGCGCTGCACTCGGTGCTCGAGTCGCCTAAGGACAAGATCCTCTGGGATGTCGGACACCAGGCCTATCCGCACAAGATCCTCACCGGTCGTCGCGAGCGGCTGAGCACGATTCGCCAGTACGAGGGACTGGCCCCGTTCTGTTCGATCGAGGAGTCCCCCCACGACATCATGGGCGCCGGGCACGCCTCGACCTCGATCGGGTATGCGGTTGGCATCAAGGAGGGCATGCGCCAGGGCAGCGCGGGCGAGAACGGCAATGTCGTCGCCGTGATCGGCGACGGCGCGATGACCGGGGGGGTGGCCTTCGAGGCGATCGGTCAGGCAGGCGGCCTCGGCACCCCGATCGTGGTGGTTTTGAACGACAACGGCATGTCGATCGCGCCAAACGTGGGAGCGCTGTCTAGATACTTCAACCGCGTGCGGCTGAACCCCAAGCTGTGGCATGCGCGTGAGGGCGTCGAGGGTGGGTTGACGCGCCTGCCAGGTGGGATCGGGGCCGCGTTCGAGCGGATCGGCCCCCAGCTGAAGGAGTCGATTAAGGCCTTCTGGGCGCCGGGTTTGTGGTGGGAGGAGCTCAACTGGGCATATATGGGCGTGATCGACGGTCACGATGTGCGCGCCCTGCGCGAGGCGCTTCGAGAGGCGCTGGCGGCGGAACGGCCCGTGGTGGTGCACATCGCGACAGTCAAGGGCAAGGGCTTCGCACCAGCCGAGGACGGGGGCCTCGAGGGCATGGAGAAGTGGCACGCGGCCAAGCCGAAGTCGATCTTGAACGGCATCGAGACACGCCCGGTGACGGCGCCCGCCGCCTCAGGACGAAACGAGGAGGCGAAGCCAGCCGCGCCGGCGCGGGCGGGCGGGCTCCAATACACCCAGGTCTTCGGGGAAGCGCTCGTGCGCGAATGCGAACGCGACGAGCGGGTGGTCGGGATCACGGCCGCGATGAACTCGGGCACCGGGCTGAGCATCCTCCAGAAGGCGCTGCCGGATCGCTACTTCGACGTCGGGATCGCCGAGCAGCACGCGATCCTGTTTGCGGCTGGGCTGACGCTACAGGGGATCAAGCCGGTGGCGGCGATCTACTCGACGTTCCTGCAGCGCGCCTACGACCAGATCGTGCACGACGTATGCCTCCAGCGGCTAAACGTCGTGTTCGCGATGGATCGCGCCGGACTCGTCGGGGATGACGGGCCAACCCATCACGGGGCTTTCGACATCGCCTACCTGCGCTGCCTGCCAAACATCGTGCTGATGGCGCCGCGCGACGAGGCGATGCTCGTGCACATGCTGCGCACGGCCCTGGAGTACGACGACGGCCCGATCGCGCTGCGCTACCCGCGCGGAGAGGGTACGGGCGTGCAGCTACCGAGCCAACCGCGCGCGCTGAAGATCGGCACCGGCGAGATCCTGCGCGAGGGGGGAGCAGGGGAAACGGCGGGGCGACGAGTCGCGTTGATCGGCTACGGCAGCGGTGTCGGCAAGTCGCTCGCCGCCGCCGAGGAGCTGTCCAGCCAGGATATCTCGGTCACGGTCGCCGATGCCCGGTTTGCAAAGCCGATCGACGCAGGCCTCATGGCACAGCTGGCGGCCGAGCACGATCTGCTCGTGACCGTCGAGGAGGGGGTCCTCGCGGGAGGCTTCGGCTCAGCGGTCTGGGAGACCCTCAACGAGACGGGTCTGACTGCCCCGCGAATCCTCCGCGTGGGGCTGCCCGATCGGTACGTCACGCATGGCAAGCCGGCGCTGCTGCACGAGGAGGTCGGATACACGGGCAAGCGCATCGCCGAGCGGATCGAGGCGGCGATTCTCGATCGTGGGCACACAGCCCAAGGGGCTGGGTCGGCGACTGTGGGCGCCTAGGTTATAGGTCCCGAGGCGCCGCTTAAATGAAACGACCCGCTGGGGAAGCGGGCCGTTTCGGGGAGGAGGGTGCTGCTGTGTTTCGGGTCGTTCATCATGATGCCCAGAGTGCCCGAACTTATGTGTGATGTTGATCACAGAGACCCGCCAGCGTATGTTTCGCGCGGCGGGATCAAGCTGGAGAACGCGCTCGCTGCGTCGGGCCTGCACGTGAGCGACAGGCGGGCGCTGGACGTCGGCGCCTCGACCGGAGGGTTCACGGACTGCCTGCTGCGCCACGGCGCGAGGAGCGTGGTGGCGGTGGATGTCGGCTACGGGCAGCTCGACTGGGGTCTGCGCAACGATCCGCGCGTGAGTGTCATGGAGCGCACGAACGCGCGCTCGCTGACCGTCGCGATGCTGCCGTACACGCCGGATCTGGCGAGCGTCGACGTGTCATTCATTTCCCTCGCCAAGGTCCTGCCCGCTGTGCTCGGGTGCATGGCCGCCACCTATGATGTGATGGCGCTCATCAAGCCCCAGTTCGAGGTGGGTCGCGTGCTCGCAAGCAAGGGACGCGGCGTTGTACGCGACCCGGACGATCGTCGCGCCGCTCTGGTGAGCGTCGGGGAGGCGGCGCACGCGCTGGGCGCGGCCGTGCTCTCCTATTACTCCTCGGGGCTGGCGGGGCCGAAGGGCAACAAAGAGACGTTCGTATGGCTGGCCGAGCCCGGCCGCGCCGGTGGGGCAGGGACCATGGAGGAGATCGAGCAGATGGCGCGGAAGGTGGAGCCATGAGAGAGATCACGGTGTTCACCCACCGCCGTCCCGACGACACGGTGACGGCCCTGCGCGCGCTGATCGAGGCGGCGGCGAAGGCTGGGGTGACGCTGCGGATGGACGAGGAGGAGACGCGCAAGCACGGCCTGACGGCCGAACCCGGCATCGCGGTGAACGTGCCCGCAAAGGACGATGTGGAGCTGTGCGTGGTGTTGGGCGGGGACGGCACGATCCTGCGCGCGCTGCAGCGCTATGCGGGCACAGATGTGCCGGTGTTCGCGGTCAATTTCGGCGAGATCGGCTTTTTGGCGACGGTTGAGCCTGAGGACATCGAGGACGGCATCCGTCGCGCGCTGGACGGAGACTTCGAGTTGCTACGGCTGCCCGGGATCGTGCTCGACATGCCGGGAGGCGGTGACCTGACGGCAGTCAACGACGTTGCGATCCACCGCAAGGTGGGCGGCCGGGTGGCACAGATCGCATACGCACTGAACGGCGAGGAGGTTGGAAGCGTGCGCTGCGATGGCCTAGTCGTGGCCACCCCGGCGGGGTCAACCGGCTACAACCTGGCCAACGGGGGGCCCGTGATGGCTTGGGGGGTGGAGGGTTTCGTGGTGTCGTTCATCGCGCCTCACTCACTCGCGGCGCGCACATTGGTGGTCGCGCCACGCGACCACCTGACGATCCACAACCGCTCTAGAGAGCCGCTCGACGTGGCCATGGATGGGCGTCCGGCGTGCGAGATCCCTGCTGGCGAGGCGATCGATGCGCGGTTCGTGGACGCCGCGGGGACGATCGCGCAGTTGCCGGGCTCCTCGTTCTATCGCAGGCTGCGCGAGAAGTTCGGCCGGCTGGCGAGCTGACGGACCGGGAAAGGCCGCCCGCCAGAGCGGGGCGCAATAGTCTTTTTTAGGCGACCTTCGCGGCTGGCGGGCTGGCGATCTCGCCAGCGTTCTGCATTGAGGTGACGAAGTCGTCTAGCTGGTCGCGTGAAAAGCGTCGCTGGCCGCCTGGCGTCCTGTAGCAGTGGATGTGGCCTGCATCGGTCCAGCGGCGGATCGTGGCGAGGGAGACGCCGACGTAGCGGGCCGCCTGAGAGCTCGTAAAGACGAGCTGCCGGTCTGAGAGGGGCTGGAGGGGGGTGATGGTCATGGTTCGCCTTCTCGCTCGTGGTGGCTTGAGTGCTGCTCCCTCCATGTCTCGGCCAGATGGGCGCGAAAGTTGAGCGCCGCGAAGCTTTGTGGACGTTTGGTCGAGAAAGCAGGCAAAACCCCTCAAACCTCAGCACCGAGGACCGCCAAATCCCTGCTTTTGCAAGCAAACATGCAGGGATCGAGGCAAAATTGGACATTCCGTCTAATCTCGCTACTATCCTTCTCGAACCTACTCAAAGGTGGCGGACCTTCTGTGGATGGAGACAAACAGGACCCGCTTCGCAAATTGGCCTCAAACCTGGAGAAGGAGACCTTATGACTGTTGCTGAATGGCGCCACAGCTAATACCGTCAGAACTTGGTGATTGGTAAGCCCGTCATCGTTGACAAAGCTTCAAAGTTCGAGGGCGCCTTGCGATATGCGAGGCGCCCTCATTCTTTACAGGTGGTCTTGGCTAAGCTCCGGACCACCGTTTGCCGCGAGGTCATTGGACGGCGCAGCGGTATATGCAAATAGAATCAGCTACGCCGCGGTTGAGCTATCTCACGCACGCGCTGCTCAAACGCGAGCTCGGTCTCGAAGTCCGCATTCTCGGCGAGCATAGGACTCTCACGCTCAACCAGCGCGATGAAGCTCTCAACTAGCTCGGCATCAAGCTGGCCTCCGGCTATCCTCCGTAGCTCTCCGATCGCGTCCTCGGGCGTCATCGGCGAGCGATAGCTGTCGCGCGCCGTCATCCGGTCGTATGTAGAGCAGACCGCCACGATCCGCGAGGCCAGAGGTATCTCGCTGCCGATCAGCCCTGCTGGGTAGCCGCCGCCGTCGACGCGCTCGTGGTGGTAGAGGATCGCATCGGCGACCGGACCATAGCCATCGAGCTTGCCGACAAGAGTCGCTCCGTCCTGCGGGTGGCGATGGATGATCGCCATGTCCTCATCGGTTAGTTGCTCGGGGTGAAGGACGCGGTCTGACCACGTGAACTTGCCGATGTCGTGGAGCAACCCGGCGGTGTGCACGATGTCCCCTTCCTCTTCACTACAGCCGACCTCGATCGCCAGAGCCTTCGCGTAGCGGGCGACGCTGGCGGCGTGACGCGCGGTCGTGGGGTCGCGCAGTGCGAGCGCGTCCATTAGCGTGGAGAGCACCCCGAACTGTAGGGAAGCCAACTGGATTGAGCGCGCTTCGAGTTGGTCGGCCCGATCCTCTGAACGCAGCAGTGCGACCGTGAGGTGTTGGAAGATCAGGAGCAGTGCGATCGAGGCGAGCAGTACGGGCAGGCCGACGTTCGTATAGGCGACTGCGAGGATCGCCGCGAGTGCGCCTGCAGCGAGCTCTCCAGGGAGCAGCGGGAGGAATTCGCGCGTTTGGCGTGAGAACGAATGACCCTCCCTTATACGGAACTCCAGCCCGACCACGACGAAGTTGAGCCCGAGTGCCACAGTGGAGACGCCAAAGACGATCAGGCCAAAGATGACGCTGCGTGTCAGATGCTCGTTACCCGCGTTGTGGACGTCACCTGCTAGTGCGCGCACCATCCACCCTCCTGCGAACGGTACAACCGCAAATGCCGTGAGGTTGTTCAGCCAGACAGCCGGACGAAGGCGCCTTCGCGCCGACGTCAGTACCATCACGGCAACGCCACATGCCATAGCTGGGGCCGGTCCGAGTAGGCCCATGGCCAACACAATCGCGACCACCGAGGCACTTAGCTTCCCGCCGCCAACCTCCACGCCGAACCAGTCACCGACGAGTGCAAGCACTAGCAATAGGCCAACGAGTAGAGCAGGGCTCCATTCATCGGCGTGGGAGAGCCAGGCGGCCGCGACAACCGTGCCCGCCAGCAGCAGGATCTCCGAGGCCCAGAAAAGACGTCTCGTGAGCTTGGGCGTCAGCAGGTGGTGGTGGATGCTGCGCGTGAGGGTGTCGAAGACCTGCCGGTACCCGGTCTCGGAGTCGGCATAGTCCTTCGGCCGCCGTTGGCGAGTGGGCAGGTGCATATCTGCCGTACTTATCGACCAACGCCGTGTGGTACTTAAGGTGCCTAAGGTGCCGAACGTGCGCTCAGCGTCTTCAGGTTGACCTCGAATCGACCGGACTCATCGGCTCCGCGAAGCCGATGCCTGACATTTAGGGCAGAGCCTGCTCGTGCAACTCGCTCACGTGGCTCTCGATCGCTGGCACTGGGGCCTCACCATCAAGTGCCGATAAAGGTCCCCGTCGTGAAATGTGAAGCAAAGCAATCGAGGTCCCAATGGTTCCCAGACCGACAAGAAGAAACGCCGTGCGCGATGAGCTGAGCGCAACCAAAGCCCCGCCCAAGGGTAGGCCAATCGCTGGACACAGGGCGGTGAGCGATTCGACCGCGCCCATCAGCCGTCCATGGAGGTTTATCGGTGTGAGCCGCTGGACGATGCTGAACAGCGACGGAAGCTCCAACCCGTTGCCGACCCCCCCGATGAGCGCAGCTCCGCATGCGAGCACCAGCGAAGGCGCTGCGGAGAAGCCCACGTAGGCGAGCCCGACCCCAAGCGTGCCGACGCTGAGTAGTGTCCCGAGGGGCCGCCGCAGCGAGCGAGCGAAAAGCAGGCTCCCGATCACAGCGCCCGCTCCCCACGCCGTCAGGAGCAGACCGAAGCCACGATCGCCCACGTGCAGGGTCACCTTCGCATAGGCGACCTCGATCGGCGCCCCCGCGTTGAAAAAGACGAACGCGACTGCCTCCGCAAGCAACAGTGCACGTAGCGACGGGGCTTCGTTGATGTGCCTCCAGGCAGCGCGCAGGCGGGTGCGCACCGATTCGCCTCCGGCCTCCTCGACGTGGGAGCGAAGGCCGATGAGCAGGGCGCCGCAGATCAAAAACGAGCCGACATCGATGAACAGCGCGGCTGGTGCGCCGGCGGCGGCGACCACGACGCCGCCGAGCACCGGTCCTGCCACGAACGTGGCGGAAAAGGCGACGTTGAGCGCAGCGTTCGCCTTACGCTCGGCCTCGTGTGCTCTGTCCTCTGGACCCAGGACTGTCCGCATGCCATCGTCGAGGTGCTCGTCCGCTCCGGGCGTCCGTCGAGGTTCCGCTTTTACCTGATCGCGCGCTGCTCGTGCTATCTCTGCGCGCAGGAGCGCGCTGGCCGCAAGCGCCGCCGTCCCGTCGAGCGCTGCCAGCAGCAATATGGCCGACAGCCAGAAGTGCCAGAGCAGAACCGCGAGCCCGGCGGTTACCACCGCCTCGAAGACATACAGCGCGCTCAACTCACCACCGCGCTGGGAGGACTCTACCCGCGCTATGACGGCGGGGACTATGAAGGCTGGCAGGGCCTGCCAGCCGAGCAATAGCGCCGCGACTGCCAGCGCGTTGTGCGTGTGGTCGAAGACGGCGAGCGACAGGGCGACCAGGCCGAACCAGGTGCCCAACCGGTTGGCCGTGTAGGCGACGAGGATCCTGCGCAGCCGGGGCGACTTGAGCGTTGATTGCACGCCGCCACGCTAGCGGCCGGTTGCGACGGGATCGAGTGTTGCAAGCTCTTGTGAGCCGAGAGCGGTCTCTATGCGTGTCGGATGCGGAGCCCGTCCTGGTGGCCGACCGTGTGTCCGTCTGTGTTTCGAACCGGGCTGTCCACGATCAGCACCGGCAGCTCAGGATGACGGTGGGCAAGCATGTGCATCAGCGACTCCGCGGGAGTGCCGTCGAGATCGCCGGTGATGAATGCCATGCGGCTATTGGGTGCGTGCTCGAGGACGTCACAAACCGCGTCAGCCTCCGCGAACACCGTGCCCGCCGACAGGGTCTGGGCCAGCTCGTCGAGCAGTGTCGCGCGTCGCCCAGCGTCGGGTCCAGCGAGCAGGACGCGGGCAGGACCATCGATGACCTGTAGCGCAGGTGGGGAGGCGTCGTGCCTGCGGAGGGGCTCGGGATGGGCGGGTCTTTGACCCTGCAGCAGGCGCAGCGCGGGCGGCCGCGTCCTCGAGGGCGAGCGAAGGGAGCTCATCGCGGCGACCATCCTGGCATCGCTGGCCATGTGTCCGTGAGGGCGATCCGCTCGGATCCGAGACAGGCCGGGCCGGTCTCCTCCTCGTCGCGCAGCTCCATGCGGCCGAGCGCGGACAACGCGGCGAAGCCCGCGGCCGTCAGGGTCAGCCAGGTCATCGCGATGCTTAGAACGATCATGAGGGCTCCTTTGTGCTCGCGGGTGGGATCTTGTACGGCATAGACGACATGATGGGTCCTCGCGGGGCGTTTGTCTGTAGGGCAGGTGGTGCTGATCGTGTCGTCCCAAAGGTGCCGGCCGGTGTAGTCCTTTGGGCCGCGTAGTGTCGTCCCAAGGGGCTGTTCAAGCTGGGGTCGAAGCTTCGGGGGCCTCAGGCGCTACGGTGTGGGCTCGATGGAGGCTGGCACGCCAGGGGTGGATCGACCGATCGACGTGATCATCGCGGACGATCACGGGGTCGTTCGCGACGGCATCCGCATGGTCCTCGAGCGGGAGGAGGGTGAGTTCCGGGTGGTCGCCGAAGCCGCCGATGTCCCCGCCACGGTTCGCGCGGTCCGCGAGCACAAGCCCGACCTGCTCACGCTGGACCTCTCGATGCCGGGCGGCTCGAGCTTGGCCGCGCTCCCTTCCTGCTTCGTCGCCCATCCAACACTGGCGGTCGCGATCCTGACGATGCGCGAGGATCCCGAGTATGCCCGCCAGGCGCTGCGGGCTGGGGCGCGCAGCTACGTGTTGAAGGAGGCCGAGCCGGCCGAGTTGCTGAAGGCCTTCAGGCTGGCGGTCAGCGGGGAGAATTATCTGCACCCGCGGCTGGGCGCGCTGATGGCCACCGGCGACGAGGCTCCCAGCGACGGCGTGGCGCTGTCAGAGCGTGAGCGCGAGGTGGTGCGCCTGATCGCGAACGGCTTCACCAACCCTCAGATCGCCGAGCAGCTGCATGTGGCCGAGCGCACGGTCAAGACCTATCGCGCTCGCGCGATAGAGAAGCTCGGCTTCTCCTCGCGAGCGGAGATCACGGCTTACGCGCGTCGCCTCGGCTTGGTGGATTAGCTGGGCCGCCCAGCGAGCGGGACTGTCAGGCGCATGACGGTGCCTTTGCCCGGGGCGGGAGCGAACTCGAGCTCGCCTCCCACCAGCTCGGCCCGCTCGCGCATGCCTCCCATGCCGAAGCCGCCCTCGAGGCCGTCGCCCCGCGGGCCGAGGCGCTCGGCTCCGGGCATCCCCTTGCCGTCGTCCGTCACCGACGCCCGCACGAGGCTGTTCTCGCGCGTGACACGCAGGATTGCCTGGGTGGCCTCGGCGTGGCGGCTGACGTTCGTGAGGGCCTCCTGCACTATCCGGTAGACGGTGCTCTCGAGCTCCGGGTCGAGGCGGACCTCTTCGGACCCGTCGTCGCCGCCGAGGTCGAGCTCGGTTTTGACATCCAGGCCGTCGATCGCCTGTGCGCGACGGGCGAGCGCCTCCAGCGCAGCTGTAAGCCCGAGGTCGTCGAGCGCCGCGGGCCGAAGCTCGGTGATCAGGTGGCGCAAGCCGTCGATCTCGTGGTCGAGTCCCTCGAGGACCGTATCGACTGCCGTGCTCAGTGCTTCCTTGTCATCGATGTCGCGGGCGTGAGCGAGCTGCAGGCGCAACGCGCCGATGCCCTGGATGCTTTCGTCGTGGATCTCGCGCGCCCAGCGCGTACGCTCGCGCTCACGCGCCTCCATGCCATAGCGCAGGCGCGTGATCTCCACCGAGCGCTCAGCCGCGAGCCGTTGCGCCACGCTCGCGGCAAACGCGCTCAGGGCCTCCTTGTCCGGGCCCCGGAAGCCTCCATCGCTGCGCAGGGCGATCACCAGGCCGCCGCCGTGATCCTCCATGTTCAGCGGCTCGACGAGGACCGACCGCGCCTCCAGGCCGAGTTCGTGGAGGAAGGCGGCCTCTTGGCCGCGGGGCCGGTCGAGCGCGAGCGGCTTGCCCTCCTGGTAGATGGCGCCCAGCGCGCTTCCCTGCACGGGCGCGATCCGCAGGCGCACGGGGTTGCCGCTCGCGCCCGCGACCCTCAGCTCGCCCTTCTCCTCGATGATTAGCAGGAGGCTACTGGCGTCGAGCAGCGCAAGGCCGCGGTCGGCCATGAGGCGGAGCAGCCACAACTCTGATCCCGAGAGCATCGGGTGGGATTATGTCTCGATCGCCTGCAGGTCGTGCTGTTGGTGTGCGGCGGCCCGTGTCTGGGCCAGCAGCTCCTCGCCGCCGGTGTCCTCTTGCCAGGCTGCGAGCCCCACTGACACGCGCAGTGGCTGGCGCTCCCCGCCGGCTTCGATCTTGATCGCCCGCAGCCGTGCAAGCGCGCGCCTGGCGACGATCTCTCCACGCGGGCCGTCGGCGCCAGGCAGCACGACGGCGAGCTCACCGCCGCTTGGCCTGCCCACCCGGTCGAAGCGGCGCAGCTCGCGGCGCAGCGTCTCTCCCACGTAGGCAAGCGCCTGCTCGGACAGCTCCCTGCCGTGTGCCTTCGCCAGCTCCTCCAGGTTCTCGATCACCACCAGCAGGCAGCTCAGCGGGGTGCCATGGCGGCCCGCGCGATTGATCTCCTCCTCCAGCCGCTCCGCCAGCGCCGCTGCTGACAGGCACACGATTGGACCCGGCGGGAGCGGGTGGGACCGCGGGTTGTGGTCGCTGGCAGCCATGCCGTATAGCGGACGAGTGTACGCACGGTTCGGTGTCCGTCCCTGGACCGCCTACACAGATTACGCGCTCTCTGTGTCATCTGAGCAAGATCCCGCCCGCTCCCGCTTTTGCAATCCGTCCCCATGCGCTGCTACACCTGCCTGCGTGCTGCAAGAGCTAAACGTCGAGAACCTCCTGTTGATTGAGCGGGCGCGGCTGCGACTGGCACCAGGATTGAATGTGCTCACGGGCGAGACGGGTGCCGGCAAGACAGTGCTCGCTCACGCGCTCGACCTGCTTCTCGGGGGGCGCGCAGGGGGGGTGGGATCCAATCTCGTTCGTCCCGGCGCCAGCGAGGCTTACGTCGAGGGCGTCTTCGACCTGCCCGATTTTCTGCGCTCTGAGCTCGCTGAGCGGTTGCCCGAAGGTGCCGATGAGATCATCCTCGCCCGTCGTGTCGGCACAGACGGACGCACGCGCGCCTATCTGAATGGCCGTTCTGCGACCGTCTCCGAGCTGCGTGAGTACGGCTCGCGGCTCGTCTCCTTCTACGGCCAGCACGAGCACCGCAAGCTGACTCTCGCGGGCGCCCAGCTGGAGATCCTCGATGCCCTCTGCGGTCCCGAGCACGCGTTGCGCCTGCGCGCCGCTGTCAAGACGTTTGCCGAGACCCGTCGCCTCTCTGCAGAGCTCGACTCCCTGCGTGAGCTCTCCTCGGCGCGTGAGCGCGAGCTCGGCCTGCTCGAGCACGAGCTTTCAGAGATCGACGACGCCGCGCTCGACCAGAAGGAATACGACGAGTTGCTCGCCGCGCGTGCTCACCTGGGCCGTCTCGATGCACTGCGCCTCGCCGCTGGCGCCAGCGCGAACGCGCTTGCGCCCGAGGACAGCCTCGGAAGCTCGCAGCTGATGGCGGTCGCCGCCGCGAGCCTGGACGCGCTCGCCGGTGTCGATCCTCGCCTGGACACGCTCGCTGAGCGCCTGCGCGCGCTCGTGATCGAGTCCCAAGACCTGTCTACCGAATTGCGCGGCTATCGCGAACAGATCGCGGCCGAGGACGGCTCGCTCGATGAGGTCGAGGAGCGTCTGGAGATGATCGAGCGGCTGACGCGTAAGCACGGTGGAACGGTCGCCAGCGTGCTCGAGCACGCTGCCCGTGCGCGCGAGCGCCACGATCAGCTGGCGAGCGCCGAAGTGGCGCTCGCTCGAGCCACTGCCCGCCTCCGAGAGGCGCATGCCGCGCTTGACGACCATGTCCTTCACTTGCGCCGTGCGCGCGAGCGTCTCGCCCCGCTTCTCGAGGTCGCCGTGCGTGAGGAGCTCGCCGCGCTGGCAATGCCCGAGGCCACCTTCGAGGTCTCGCTCATCTCGCGCGAGGCTGGCCCCACGGGCGGTGACGCCGTGGAGTTCGTGATCGCCGCCAATCCCGGCGTTCCGCCTGGCCCGCTCCGTGAGATCGGCTCCGGCGGAGAGCTCTCGCGGGTGATGCTTGCTCTTGCCACAGTGCCCAATCGTCTCGCTCCCGCCCGCGGCGGCGCTCACCTAGCTGGCGCAGATGCCTCTCGCAGTGCGCATGCCACGCTTGTTTTCGATGAGGTCGATGCTGGTATCGGTGGCCATACGGCGCGCGCGGTCGGCGAGCGGCTGCGCGCGGTCGGTCAGACCAGGCAGTTGCTGTGCATCACGCACCTCCCTCAGATCGCCTCGCTTGGCGACCGTCACTTCTCGGTTGTCAAGGACACTGCCGCCGATCCCACCCGCGCCACCGTCGTCCAGCTCGCCGAGGCCGACGTGGTCTCCGAGCTGGTCCGCATGCTCGGCGCCGATGACTCTGATGACGCCGCACGCCGCCACGCGCACGACCTGCGCAAGGCTGCCTAATCGTTCGCAGGCGCTGCGCTTTGCGCTCGCGGCCGTTACTCTCGCTCGATGGCCGCGAAACCGCGCAGCGGCGGAGGTAGCCCGCAGGAGCTTGCACAGGCAGGCCGAGGCGTGCCGGTGCCCACGCTGGCGGCGGCGTCTCTGCCTGGAGGTGAGGTGGCACCCTGGCGTACGGTCAGCGGGCCGGTGCGGCTTCACCGGCGGACGAAGCTGCTCGTGAAGCATCTCTGCCGTGGCGAGGTCGCGGTCATTGATCACCTCGACATCGACCGGGTCTCAGCCGAGGAGCTGATCGCCGCGGACGTCGGCGCGGTGTTGAACTGCCGTCCGTCCTCCAGCGGCTCCTATCCGAACCTCGGCCCCCAGCTGCTCGTCGAAGCGGGCGTCCACCTGGTCGACCTGCCAGACGATTCGCTGTTCGAGGTGCTCTCCGACGGCGAGGCGATCACCGTGCGTGATGGTGAGGTGACGCGCGGCGGGGAGGCGGTGGCCCGTGGGAAGGTGCTCGACCTCGCGCGCGTGCTCGCTGAGACCGAGGCTCGCCGCCACGAGGTCGGCGAGGCACTGGAGCGTTTCGCCCACAACACGATCGAGCACATGCGCGAGGAGCGTGAGCTGCTCGCTGGGAAGATCGAGATGCCGCGCTTTACCACCGACTTCCGCGACCGCTCCGCGCTCGTTGTTGTTCGAGGCGTCGGTCACCAGCGCGATTTGCGTGCCCTGCGGCCGTTCATCCGCGACATGCGCCCCGTGCTCATCGCTGTGGACGGTGGCGCTGAGGCACTCCTGCACGAGGGCCTGCGCCCGGACATGATCGTGGGGGACATGGATTCGGCGGGGGAGGCCGCCCTGGCCACCGCTCGCCCAGGGCGGGGCGGGCGGGGCTCCTATACAACAGGCCGTGGCACCGAGCTCGTCGTGCACGCCTACCCCGACGGGCGCGCACCGGGCCGTGAGCGCCTGGAAGCGCTCGGCCTGCCCTTCAAGCTCGTGCCTGCCCCGGGCACGAGCCAGGACGTGGCGATGTTGATCGCCGCCGAGAAGGGCGCACGGCTGATCGTCTCGGTGGGCTCCCAGTTCAACCTCGTCGAGTTCCTCGACCGCAACCGCAAGGGCATGTCCTCGACCTTCCTCACGCGCCTTCGCATCGGCGAGATCCTCGTCGATGCCAAGGGGGTGAGCCGCCTCTACCAACCCCGACCCGGACTCACCCCACTGCTGGTCGTGATCGCCGCGGGCCTGATCGCGATGATCGCGGTCATCTGGCTGACGCCGGCGCTTCGTGACGTCGCCGAATTGCTCTGGTTGCGGCTGCAGATGCTTTTCGGCTCAAGCGGCTGAGAAGCCGGCGGGCCACCTGCTCAGATGTTCGACTTTCGCTACCACGCGCTATCCCTCGCGGCCGTCCTGTTCGCGCTTGCTCTGGGCGTTCTCCTCGGTGTGGCGATCGGCGACTCCAATCTCGTGTCCTCGGCCAAGAACGGGATCGTCCACAACCTCAACTCGGAAGTCAGCTCCGCGCACAAACAGGTGGCCAAGCTGCAGGAACGGCTCGGCAATGAAGAAGCATTCGCCAAGGGGCTGTATCCGCTGGCGGTACACGAATTGCTGAATGGGCGCAGCATCGGCCTCGTGTTCTTGGGCGCTTCATCTGATCAGGTCAACAGGCTCGTGCGGGCGGCAGTAACACAGGCCGGTGGCAATCTCGCGACGGTGGTGGCGGTAGGAGAACCACTCGACCTGGCCGGGATCGGGCACGACGCGGCGGGCACCCATTACGCCGCGATCGCGCAATCTATGCCGCTGCTCAAGCGCTTCGGCGAGCTCATGGGCCGTCAGTTGGTCAGCGGCGGGGCGCTGGTGGGTAAGGAGCTGCTCAGCCGCGTACGCGGACACATGCTGAGCGCCTTCGACGGGCAGCTCACGCGCCTGGAAGGGCTGGTCGTGATGCGCGCGCAACCGAGCGGCATGACCCCCGAACAAAGCGAAGCGAGCAGTGTTTTCGAGTCGGGCCTGCTTGCTGGCGTGGCGGCCGTAGGTGTGCCGGCGGTGGGCGTGGAGCTGACCGGCGCCGAAGTCTCACAGGTGCCCTGGTACAAGGGCAAGAACATCTCCAGCGTCGATGACCTGGACGCGCTCGCTGGAGAAGCCGCGCTCGTCTACGCGCTCGCTGGCGATCACGGCACATTCGGCGCGAAGTCCACGGCGGACACGTTGCTGCCAACCGTGACGGGCACTTCCACCCAGCCCTGAGCGCGTCCGCCCACGGCGCTAGTTTCCCGGCATGCACGGCATGCCTTTCCTGATCGCCCTGGTGAGCGCCGCGCTCATTGCTCCAGCGCTCCTGCGCACTCTCAGCGAGGGCGGCCACACACGGCCCAACTACCGCGCCCGGTCGCTGGCGTTTCCCTTCGGAGTGCTTATCCTGGCCGCTGCGCTGCTCGCCCTGATCCCGCTTATGCTCGTGCAACGGCTCACCTCGACAGGACTGTTCCATGCCGAGACGCTGCCGATCGCTGTATACGCGCTCGGCGTGCTGGCGCTTGGGCTGATCGACGACACGCTTGCCCCGGACGCTTCGGGTGAGGGCGGGCGCGCTTCGGAGCGTGGCTGGCGCGGTCACGGCGCGGCGCTGCTTCGCGGTGAGCTCTCCACGGGAGTGCTGAAGGCCGCCGGCTCGCTCGGCTTGGCGCTGTTCGCGATGAGCTTCGAGGGCCTGTCTGAGGCGCGTTGGCTGCTGGCAGCCGGAGTGCTCGTACTGGCGACGAACGTCTTCAACCTGCTCGACCTGCGCCCTGGGCGCGCGATCAAGGCGTTCGTGCTGCTCGGCGCGGGCTTGACGCTCGGAACACTTGAAGTTAGGCCGCTGTGGTCCCTCGGCCTGTTTGCCGCTCCTGCTCTCGTGGCCGGACTGTATGACCTGCGCGAGCGAGCGATGCTCGGCGACACCGGCGCGAACCTGCTCGGCGCGCTGGCAGGGCTGTGGCTGGTGCTGACGCTGTCCCGGACGGGCCAGCTGATCGCGCTTGCTCTGCTGCTGGCGTTGACAATCTACGGAGAGCTTCGCTCAATTTCCGGGTTTGTCGAACGAACGCGGGGGCTGCGAGCACTAGACTCCTGGGGCAGGCCTTCATGACTCCGCGCCCATCCGACCGCCACGCTGTCGCGCCCCCGAAGACCCGGTTCATTTTCGTGACCGGCGGCGTCGTCTCCTCGCTCGGCAAGGGGATCGCCGCAGCTTCGATCGGGCGCTTGCTGGTCTCGCGTGGGCTGAGCGTGGGCCTGCAGAAGTTTGACCCCTACATCAACGTCGACCCTGGCACGATGTCGCCCTACCAGCACGGCGAGGTGTTCGTGACCGAGGACGGCGCGGAGACCGACCTCGACCTCGGTCACTACGAGCGCTTCACCGATGTCAACACCAGTCGCGCCTCAAACGTAACCGCCGGGGGGATTTACGACACCGTGATCCGGCGCGAGCGCCGGGGCGATTACCTGGGGGGCACGGTCCAGGTCGTGCCCCACATCACCGATGAGATCATGCAGCGTGTCGCCCTGATCGCCGAGTCCTCAGATGTGGATTTCGTCGTCACCGAGATCGGCGGCACGGTCGGCGACATCGAGTCTCTGCCATTCCTCGAGGCGATCCGCCAGTTCCCCGTTGACGTGGGGCGCAGGCGCTGCATGTTCATCCACCTCACGCTCGTGCCTTACATTGGCCACGCGGGCGAGCTGAAGACGAAGCCGACCCAGCACTCGGTCAACGAGCTGCGGCGCATCGGCATCGCCCCGGACATGCTCATGTGCCGTTCGGAGGGCTCGCTGTCCGCGGAGATCCGCAAGAAGATCGCCCTGTTCGCGAGCTTGCCTGCGGAGGCGATCGTCTCGGCCTGCGACGTGGACAACATCTACAAGGTGCCGCTCACTTTCCGCGAGCAGGGCGTAGACGATTTCATCCTCGACCACTTCAACCTGCAGGCCCCTGCACCGGAGCTGGCGGGCTGGCGGGAGCCAATCGAGCGCTCTGGCCGGTCTTCGGCCACCGTGCGGATTGCGCTGGTCGGCAAGTACGTGCAGCTCGCAGACGCCTACCTTTCAGTCTGCGAAGCGCTTCGCCACGCCGCATCGCTACAGGATTGCAAGGTCGAGATCGACTGGATCAATTCCGAGAGCCTGGAGGGGTCAGGCACGCGCCCGGAGGAGGATGACACCGGCGATGGCGATGAGGACGCCGGTCTGTCACCGATGGACCGGCTCGCTCGCGCCGATGGCATCCTGATCCCCGGAGGTTTTGGCGGGCGGGGAATCGAGGGCAAGATCGCCGCGGCCCGAGTGGCACGTGAGCAGGGCATCCCCTATCTGGGCATCTGCCTGGGAATGCAGATAGCCGTGGCGGAGTTCGCGCGGCATGTGGCGGGCATGGAGGGAGCCAACTCGACCGAGTTCGACCCCGAGACGCCCTACCCGGTCATCGACCTGCTGCCCGAGCAGAAGGAGGTCGCCAACCTCGGCGGGACGATGCGTCTGGGGGCCGACCCGATCAAGCTCCACGCTGGTACGCGTGCGCGGGAGATCTACGGCGAGGCGGTCATCTATGAGCGCCACCGTCATCGCTATGAGGTCAACAACCTGCTGCGCAAGCGCCTGCAGAGCGCCGGTCTGTGCATCTCCGGCACCTCTCCCGACGAGCGTCTCGTCGAGGTTGTCGAGCTCGAGGAGCACCCTTTCTTTGTGGCATCTCAATTTCACCCCGAGTTCAAGTCCCGTCCCGAGCGCCCAGCTCCCCTGTTCCGTGACTTCATCGCGGCCGCTCTTGAGCGAGCGGCTGTGCGCGGGGGCGACACGGCGCTCGCCAACACGCCGTGAGCACGGATATCCCGGTCTCAGAGACGCTGCGCAGGGCGGAGCCTGGCGCGACCGGGACGCTGCGCGTGGAGACGGTTTTCCGCGTCGCCGATGAGCTGCACGGGCAGGCGATCGCGGCCAGGATGATCGATCGTGTTCACGAGATAGCCAACCTGCCGGAGTGCGAGTGCGATGTTGACGTAAGCGTGGAATGGGCAGGGCCGGACTCCTCAGAAGATCTCAGTAGCGTGCCTGTCCGTGGGCTCCCCGCCGAGCGATAAGTCCGGACACCGATGCTGAAGCTGCGCCGTGCCACCGTGCTCGAGGCCGGTCCTCCGGGGCAGGCGCCTGAGCAGGCTCTCCTGATCGAGTCAGAAGGGCATCGCCGCCCGGCCATCGCAGACGTCGCGCTCGTCGGCTGGGCAGAGGTGGGCGATGAGCTGGTGGTCAACGTGCAGGCCCGCGACCTTGGACTGGGCTCGGGAGGCTTCGACATCGTCCACGTCAACCTTTCGCGTGGGCTGAGCGGTGGAGAGGATTGGGAGCCCACCCACCCCCGCCCGAACGTGATGAAGCTCAACTACACGAGCCTCCAGCACACCGTCGAGCCGGTCGAGGAGCTGCTGCCGGCCGGCTGCCGGCCGGGCCGCTGGAGCAGCCGGTCGCGGTGCTCGCACTGCATGGCCAGCTCGCCGCGGTCGCCTGGGCCTTCGCGCAGGCGCTCCCTCAGGGCCGCCTCGGATACGTACAGACCGAGGGCGGTGCACTGCCCGGCGGGCACTCGCGCACGGTCCGCTCACTGCGCGAGCGCGGCCTGCTGGCCGGGCACCTGACCGCGGGCGCCACGTTCGGTGGGGAGGGCGAGGCGATCACGACCATCGGTGCCCTCCATCATGGCCTGCGCGATCTCGGCTGGGATGCGGCGCTCTGCGGGCCTGGCCCGGGAATCGTGGGCTCGAGCTCCCCGCTCGGGCACGGTGGCATGTCCGCCTTGGACTCGGCGCACGCCGCACTTGCGCTCGGGTGTGGGACTCTGATCGTCGCACGGATGTCCTCTGCAGACCCCCGGGCGCGCCACCGCGGCATTTCACACCACACACTCACGGTGCTCGACCTGCTGCTCGAGCCGGTCACCGTGGCGCTGCCCGCCGGGATGCGCTCTCCCGTGGGCGCCGACCTGCGGGCCGGGCTCGGCGCGATCTTCGGTGGGGCGTTGCCGGGCCGGCCGGTTAGAAAGCGGTCGGCTCTCGAGGTCAACGCCGGGCGGCCGGCACGCATTACCCGTCACGACTGGCGCCGGGCGACGGTCGATCTCCCGGCCTACGCTGCCGCGGGCCTGCCTGCCGAGACGATGGGCCGGGGGTTGACGGAGGACCCCTTGTTCTTTGGGGCAGCACTTGCCGCTGGCAGGACGCTGGCAGAGCTCGCGGGAGATCTCGATCGTGGCGAGGACGGGGCCGATGAGGCTGAACAGCCCGTTGCACCGTCAAGGAGCCTCTGAAGAGGAGGCGAAACTTCAGGGGTGAGCTCCACGGGAACGATCTCGCCCGCCCGCCGGACGAGCATCGGGCTGCAGCGGCTGACCCTCGACTTCCTCGCCTACCTCGAGCTCGAGCGAGGCCTTTCGCGCAACACACTGCAGGCATATCGCTCCGATCTGTTGCAGTTCGGCGAGTACTTGGATCGCCGGGAGCTGAACGTGACTGAGGTCAGCCATAGCGATCTCGCTGCGTTTTTGTCCGAGTTGGCCGTGGGCGTGAACGAGCGCCCGCCGGTGGCGCCGGCCACCCTGCAGCGCAAGGTGGCAACGCTGCGCTCGTTCTACCGTCACCTGCGGCGCGAGAGCCTGATCGAGCACGATCCGACCGCCGAGCTCCGTGGGCCCGGCAAGACGCAGCGCCTGCCTAAAGTGCTCACGCGCGAGGAGGTCGCAAGGCTGTTGGGAGAGCCCAAGGGGACCGAGCCTTTCGCGCTGCGCGATCGCGCTCTGCTGGAGGTCATGTACGCGTGCGGGCTTCGGGCCTCAGAGGCGATCGGACTGCAGGCGGGCGACGTCGACCTGGATGAGGGGATGCTGCGTGCGCGCGGCAAGGGCTCCAAGGAGCGGCTCGTACCGATCGGCCGCCAGGCTGTCGGCGCGCTGCGCGCATACGAGCAGCGTGGGCGTCCTGCGCTGGTTGGCCACAAGACGGAGGTGCGGCTGTTTGTCAACCGCCGCGGCGGAGGACTGACGCGTCAGGGTCTTTACAAGATCGTCCAAGGCTATGCCCGGGGTGCCGGCCTGGAGCAGAAGATGAGCCCCCATACGCTTCGCCACAGCTTCGCCACACACCTGCTCGCGGGGGGCTGCGACCTGCGCTCGCTACAGGAGATGCTCGGTCACTCAGACCTCGCGACCACCCAGATCTACACGCACCTCTCAGCCGAGCGGCTGAAGGATGTCTACTTCCGGGCGCACCCGCGGGCCAAAACGCCCAAGCCAGAGCGGTCCTTCGCCTCCACGCTCTAGGCTGGGTCCGGTGAGCGAGCAGGGGGGCGGCAGAAGGAATGGGATCCCGCCCACCCCGCGGGCGATCGTGGTCGTGATCGATGCGTGTGGCGTGGGCGCGCTACCGGACGCTGCGCTGTATGGGGACGAGGGGACAAACACGCTGTTGCACGTCGCCGAGGCCGTTGGCGGCCTGCAGCTGCCCACACTGGCTGCGCTCGGCCTGGGCAACATCACGGCTCTGCCCGGCGTCCCGGCGGCGGCGCGCCCGGCGATCCATGGTGCGCTGCATCCACTCGGGCCGGGTAAGGACTCCACCACCGGCCACTGGGAGATGATGGGGGTGGTGCTGGAGCGCCCATTGCCCGTCTATCCGGAGGGCTTCCCGCCGGAGGTGACCGGCTCGCTGGCCGCAGCGATGGGTCATCAGGTGATCTGCAACCGCCCCTATAACGGCATTGCGGCGGTCGAGGACTTCGGCGCCGAGCACCTGCAGAGCGGCGCGCTGATTCTTTACACCTCGCAGGACTCGGTGCTTCAGCTCGCTGCACACACAGAGCGGGTGCCCACAGAGGAGCTTTACCGGGCATGCGCGGCGGCGCGCGCAGCGATGACCGGGCAGCACGCCGTGGGCCGGGTGATCGCACGGCCGTTCACGGGCCAGCCTGGGGCGTTCCGGCGGACCGAGGGCCGTCGCGACTTCGCGCTGGCACCGCCGGCTCGTGGCTACCTGGAGGAGCTGAGGAGTGCCGGTGTGCAGGTGCACGGGGTTGGGAAGATCTCAGACCTGTTCGCCGGCGTGGGGGTGAGCAGGTCTCATGCGGGCGCCACCAACGCGCTCGCACTTGCAAGCGCCGGTGAGCTGCTCGACGAGCTGGAGGGGGGACTCCTGTTCGTCAACCTGATCGATACCGATCAGGTATATGGCCACCGCAAGGACTCCCACGGCTTTTACCATGCTCTGCGGGAGATCGACGCGTGGCTCGCGGCGCGCCTGCAGCGGCTGCGCAAAGGAGACCTGCTGATCCTTACCGCCGATCACGGGGTGGACCCGGCTCACCCGGGCACCGACCATACGCGTGAGTACACGCCGCTGCTGGCCGTCCTCGGTGAGCGCAGCGAGCGCCACGACGGCCCGCTGGCCGACATCGGCGCCACGGTGCTGGACTGGCTCACTGGCCGCGACGCCGAGGGCCTCCCGGGGGAATCGTTCATAAGCTAGGGCGATGCCCGAGCTACCCGAGGTCGAGACGATCCGCCGCCAGCTGGCGGCGCTCGTGGAGGGGCGCAGGCTGGAGCACGTGGAGATCCTCGACGCGCGCTGGTCGCGGCCACTGTCGCCACGGAAACTGGCCGGTGCCCTTGAGGGACGGCGCGTGGAGAAGCTGGGCAGGCGCGGCAAGTACTTGGTGTGGAGCCTCGAGGGGGACATCCATCTCGCTCAGCACCTGCGCATGACCGGCACGGTGCTCGCCGGCGCCGATCCCGAGCCGCTACACACCCGTGTGCGCATCGATCTCGGTCAGGGACGGCGGCTCGTGGTCGTTGACCCCCGCCGCTTCGGCACGGGCGAGCTGCTGCTCGGCTCAGATGCGCTCGAGGCGTTCTTCGCGGCCCGCCTGGGCCTCGAGCCCTTCGACGAGCGTTTCACCGCCAAGCACCTGCGCGGGCTGGCCAGGGGCCGCACCGCACCGATCAAGGCGCTCCTGCTCGATCAGCGAAAGATCGCCGGGGTCGGCAACATCTACGCCGACGAGGCTCTGTTCCGTGCCGGGATCCATCCCTTGCGGCCTGCCAGGCGTCTCACCGGTGCCCAGCACGTGCGGCTGCGCCAGACCGTCATCGAGGCACTCGCCGCGGGCATCGACGCGCGCGGTGCGAGCATCGATGACTTCCGCCATGTCGACGGTGTGCGCGGCTCCTTTCAGAATCAGTTTCTCGTGCACCGGCGCGAGGGGGAGGCGTGCGGGAAGTGCGGTACGGCGATCGTCAAGATGGTTGTCTCCGGGAGGGGGACCTACGTGTGTGAGACCTGCCAGCCGCGACCCCGCAGGCAGCGCAAGCGCGTGTAGGAGATGCGCTGCGCCCGGCAGTGCCCGCTCAGACCGCCAGCAGCTCCTCCAGCCGGCCTTCCTCGGCGGCCGCCTGGAGCTCGGCGAAGCCGCCGAGAAGCTCACCGCCGATGAGCACCTGGGGGAAGCTCATCATCCCTGTCTTCTGTGCCAGCTCCATCCGGCCCACCGGATCCTTGGAGAGGTTCACTTCTGCGAACTCCACGCCCTGTGCGCTCAGCAACGCCTTGACACGGCTGCAGAACGAGCACTGCTCGGTCGTATATACCGTGATCTTGCTCATTACTTCATAAAGTGTAGCAAGGAGGTTGCCGCCGGGAGCGAGCTTAGACTCGAACACAGCGATGGCGGGACCTGTAAAGACGGAGGCGGTGGTGCTGCGCTCGATGCGCTACGGGGAGGCAGACCGCATCCTGCACGTGTACACCCCCCATCGCGGGCGGGTGAGCGCGATCGCCAAGGGCGTCAGGCGCACGCGCAGCCGCTTCGGGGGCCGTTTGGAGCCGTTCTTTCGCCTAAGAATGGACCTGCACGAAGGGCGTGGCGAGCTGCTGACGGTCACCGGTGCACAGACGGTCGATGCCTACCCTCGCCTGCGCGGGAACGCGCGCGCGCTGGATGGGGCCGCGCGCGCCTGCGACGCGGTCGGCCGCCTGTTCGAGACCGATGAGCCTCACCCGGGAGTGTTCAACCTGCTGTGCCGTCATCTGGCGCTGCTCGACGAGCAGGCCGCCGGCGCTGAACGATCCCCCGTCGGTGGCCGGGCGGTTGCACTGGCGTTCCGCTTGAAGCTGTTGCTCGCGGCGGGCCTGGCTCCGCAGCTTGGCGCTTGCGCGAGCTGTGGCGAGGGTGAGCACCTCGCCGGCTTCTCAGGGGCGGCGGGAGGGGTCGTGTGCGGAGCATGCGAGGCCGGATCATTCCCGCTGAGCGGGGCAGCGTACGGCTTCATGACCGAAGCGCTCGGCCGCTCGCTGGCGGAGGCTCCCGAGGCTTCCGGTCCGGCGCTCGGCCAGGTCGAGCGGGCGATCTCCGAGACGCTCGAGCATCATGCGCACCTGCGGTTGATGGGAGTATCGTGAGCGGCATGGATGAGGGGTTGCCGATCGCGTATGAGGTGCTCGAGAAGGGCGTGGCGGTGCTAAGCAGCGATGGCGAGCAGGTGGGCACGGTCCACCACGTCGTGGCGGCCCCCGAGAAGGACATCTTCCACGGGCTCGTGATCTCGACGCCCCAGCACGGCCGTAGGTTCGTGGAGGCGGCCGATATCGAGTCCCTGCACGAACGGGGCGTCGATCTGAGAATCGACTCGGCGGCGGCGCAGGGCCTGCCGCAGCCAGGAGGCGGCGCGCCGGTGTACGACGAGGATCCGGCGACGCAGACGAAGTGGAGCCACCTGGTGCACAAGTACACCGGCCGTAGCGACTGGCACCGCGAGCGCTGAAGCTGGCCGACCACGGCCGGTGGCACAATCGAAGCGATGAGCGCCGCCAAGCAGACCGACGCAGTCGCGAGCGTTTTCGCCGGCCGCCAGCGCGAGCAGGAGGAGCTGACCCTCTCTCCGGCGGCGGCGCGCTCCTACCCCGCCAGACGCGTTCGGGCGGAGGAGGACTGCGCGCTGCGCACGCCGTTCCAGCGCGACCGCGACAGGATCGTGCACTGCAAGGCCTTCAGAAGGCTGAAGCACAAGACGCAGGTGTTCGTGGCGCCCGAAGGCGATCACTACCGCACGCGGCTGACGCACACGCTCGAGGTGACCACGATCTCGCGGACGGTGGCCCGCGCGCTGGGATTGAACGAGGATCTGGTCGAGGCCATCGGTCTCGGCCACGACCTGGGACACCCGCCCTTCGGGCACATCGGTGAGGAGGTGCTCGACAACTGCCTGAAAGAGCGATTCGGGGTGAGCTTTCGTCACTACGAGCACTCGCTGCGGGTGGTTGAGCACCTGGAGCGCGACGGCGCCGGGCTGAACTTGACCGAGCAGGTGCGCGAAGGGATCGCCAGGCACTCCAGCCGCGCTGCACTGCCGGAGACGCTGGAGGGGCGGATCGTGCGTGTGATGGACCGTGTGGCCTACATCAACCACGACATCGATGACGCCGTTCGCGCGGGGCTGCTGCGCGAGGATGAGCTGCCGGTGCAGCCGATTGAGGTGCTCGGGGACAGCGGGTCGGCGCGGATCGACACGTTGGTGCACGACATGGTCGAGCACTCAGAGGTGGCGGGCGACATCGTCCAGGGTGCGGTGGCGGGAGCGGCGATGGGGGAGCTGCGGGACTTCATGTTCGAGCGCGTCTATCTCGGTCCCGCCGTCCGCGCCGAGCACGCGAAGATCTCGGGTGTCGTGAGACGCTTGTTTGAGCACTACGTGGCACACCCCGAGTTGTTGGGAGGCAGGGGACGTTTAATCCCACCAACTGCAATCCAGGGCGAGAAGCCCGAGTTAGAGACGACCGGCGGGGATGAGCTGGCACAGGAAGTGACGGACTACGTGGCGGGTATGACCGACCGGTACTGCATAAGGGAGTACACAGAGCTGCAAGTGCCCACAGCCTTCGCCCGGTAGCGTAGGCGGCAATGGCCTTCTACACCCGTGAGTCCAAGGATCGCGTGCGCGACACGGTGGACTTCGTCGAGCTGGTCTCGGCGCGTACTGAGCTGCGGCGAGCGGGACCGGCGCGTTATGAGGGACTGTGCCCCTTCCACGACGAGCGCAGCCCGTCGTTTGGGATCGACCCGGGGCAGAAGGTCTACTACTGCTTTGGCTGCCAGGCCTCCGGGGACGTGTTTACGTTCGTGCAGGAGGTTGAGGGGGTGGACTTCAAAGGCGCTCTCGAGCTGCTTGCCGATCGCTATGGAGTCGAGCTGGAGCGCGAGGAGGAGGATGAGAAAGAGGCCGAAAGTCGTCAGCGACGCGAGCGGCTCCTCCAACTGCTATCGCGGACAGCGGAGTACTACGAGCGTTACCTATGGGAGTCCACTGAGGCCGCCAAAGCACGCGATTACCTGCGCGAACGGGGTCTGGAGGAGGAGATACTCAGGGAGTTCAGGGTCGGGTACGCCCCCAGCGCATGGGATCGGGTCCTGTTGGCCTCACGGCGAGGCGGCTTCTCAGAGCAGGAGCTCTACGCGACGGGGCTGGCCCAGCGCTCGAAGGAGAACGGGCAGTTCTATGACCGGTTCCGCTCGCGGATCATGTTCCCGCTGGCCGACATCAAAGGAAGCATCCTTGGATTCGGTGCACGTGCGATGCACGACGAACAGAAACCGAAGTATTTGAACACCTCCGACAACGACGTGTACCACAAGGGCTCGCACGTATATGGGGCGAAGCTGGCGAGGCCGTCGGCCGCCAAGGCTCATAGCGTCGTGCTTTGCGAGGGGTACACGGACGTGATCGCCATGCATCAGGCGGGAATGAAGAACTGCGTCGGGCTGATGGGCACCGCGCTGACGCCACCTCAGGTACGTGAGCTTTCGAGGATGGCGAACACGGTGCTGCTCGCGCTTGACGCCGACACGGCCGGTCAGGCCGCCATGCTGAAGGTGTACACGCTTGCCTCAGAGCGTGAACTGGCGCTGCGCGTCGTCCCGCTGCCGGTAGGGACTGATCCAGCAGACTTGCTGCTGGCCGAGGGGAGCAAGGCAGTGCAAGAGGCGATCGACAGATCGGTCGAGTTCGCACGCTTTCGGGTTGAGCGCGTCCTCGCGAGCGGGGACACCTCAGACACCGAGGTTCAGGACTCGATGCTTGATGAGCTGCGCGGAATCTTCTCCACGTTGCCATCGCGGAGCACGGTTCGCGATGAGCTGACTCGTCTCGTTTCGAGCCGCTTCGCTAGACCCAATGACCTGGTCGAGAAACGACTGGCTGAACCGGCGAAGCGCTCGGCAAGTACCCCGGCGGCGGGCCAGACGACAGCCAAAGCGCGCGTGGACCTCTCCCGCCTGGACAAGACCGAGCGTGAATTTCTCGCATTGTGCATCGCACAGCCCGAGGACGGTCTGACCGCGCTCCGAGGCCTCGACGTTGAGGAGCACTTCTCGAGCAGCCTCATGCGCCGGGCCGCGCGGTACCTGATGGACAATGGCCTGCCGGTCTCGATGTCTGCACCCGGCCTGGACGATGATCCGGACCTGCATGCATTGCTGGCCGAGCTGATCGTGCAAGCCGGCAGCGAAGAGCCCCGTTTAGAGATGTTGGACGTTCAGCGTTTGCAGCTGGAGCTGGCGAGGGTCGACCGTCAGATCCAGCGCGCGCGCGGGGAGGAGAGCGGCGATGTGAGCGAGCTTGCCAAACGGAGGGGGGAGGTCAAACGCGAGTTCGATAGGGCAAACGAACGGGTGCTCGAGGAGACAGGGGGAAGGAAGTACTGAGGCGCCACCCGGCGAATAGCTTCGGGCGGGAGCGAACATTTGTTCGCTTTTCCGTCCGATGGGTTGTAGACAATGCAGTGCATGGATCGCCCTTCTTTGGAGCAACTATTGGACCAGGGATTGTCGCTGGCGGAGATCGGCAGGCGGTTCGGATTGCACGAAGCGACGGTCGGCTATTGGGTCAAGAAATATGGGTTGCGCGCTGTCAACCGCGACAAGTTCGCTGCCAAAGGGGGTCTCACGCGTGCGGATCTGGAGCCACTCGTCGAGCATGGCGCTTCCATAGCGGAGATCGCCAGGGCGGTCGGGCGGAGCAAGGCGACCGTGCGGCATTGGCTGCGGGAGTACGGATTGACAACGCGCCGTGCTGAGTGGCGCCGCAAATCAATCTCTGAAACTGGAGATACGCCGATGGATGTCGTACAGCGTGAGTGCTCTCAACATGGTCTAACCGACTTCAAACGCCGGTCTACGAGTGGATACAGATGCCTCAAGTGTCGTTCGGAGGCGGTGGTACGACGACGACGAAAGGTCAAGCAGATCCTTGTCGAGGAGGCCGGCGGAGAATGCATCGGTTGTGGCTACAGTCGTTGTATCTCAGCACTTGAGTTCCATCATCTCGTGCCTTCCGAGAAGAGCTTCTCATTGAGTCATCGAGGAGTTGCACGATCCTTGGATAAGGCGAAAGCTGAGGCGAGCAAGTGCGTGCTTCTTTGCGCGAACTGCCACGCCGAGGTGGAGGCCGGATTCATCGTGCTTACGCAGCAAGATTCCGCTCGCGTAGAATCCGACCTAAGTCCCGGGACTTCTCCGGGGTAGCTCGATCCGGGGTAGCTCAATTTGGCAGATGCGCTCGACTGTTAATCGAGAGGTTGTGGGTTCGAGTCCCACCCCCGGAGCTTCTTTTTAGGCGGCCAGCCGCTCCACGAGCACCGCCGCCGTGGCCCCAGCATCGTGCGAGTCGGCCCAAGCCGCCAACTCCCGCGCCCGTGCTCGGATCGACGGCTGGTCCAAGGCTCGTTCCGCCGCTAGACGGATCGGCCTAGGGGAGATGAACCGGTGCGGGACGCGCACTCCCGCACCGGCCCAGTCAAGGCGCGCTGCGTTCTCGTTCATGTCGCCAACCGCGGGACAGGCGACCACGGCGCAGCCCGAAGAGAGCGCGCGCACGAGCGTGCCGTGACCGGCGTGGCAGACGACCACGTCGCAGAGGGGCATCGTGCGCGAGTAGGAGACCCACTCCACTAGCCGCGCGTTGTTGGGCACGGGCAATGAGCGGGGGGGCAGGCGGCGGTTCCACGTGGCGAGTACCCGCACGGGTGCATCGGCCAGCCCGCGCAGGGCGGCCGCGAGCATCCGGTGCTCCGGATCCTGTGCGGTGGAGGGGGCCACGAGCACGAGCGGCGCATCGCCCGGAGGGAGTTCGACGTCTGCGGCCGGTGGCTCCCACATGAGCGGCCCAACGATGTGGACACCGTCAGGCCAGGCGCGCGGGTACTCGAGCTGGGGGAATGTGGCCACGAGCGCGAGCTCGCGGCTTGTGCCACCGTGGACGTGCCTGACCGGCTGCAGGCCCACCTGCTCGCGGGTCCGGTTGAGCTGTGTGCGCCCCAGCTGCAGGCCATTGTCGAGGAGCCGGTGCGCTGCTGCGCGCCAGAAAGCATGCCCAAGCGCCGTGTGCGGAAGGCGGGCGCCGAGCGAGTAGATCGGCATGCCAGGCTCGCCCTGCGGGTAGACGTGGGGAATAAGCGTCGCGCAGGGGATGTCCTGCAGCTCTGCGGCGAGGGCCGGGGCGAGCGTGAGGATGTCCGCGACGACTACATCTGGGCCGAGCGATTCGACGAGCGGGAGGGTGTCGCGGGTGGCGTACACAACAGCCTCGTAGAAATCCAGCGGCTCGGTGCTGTTGTTGGGGAACACTGTGTACTCCGGAGCTGGCGCGAAGGTCAGACCCTCAGCCTCGACGTGCTCGCGCCAGCGCTCCCACGTCTGCAGTGTCACCTCGTGCCCGCGGGCGGCAAGTGCGCACCCCAGGGCGATCATCGGGAAGGCGTGGCCCGGGTCACCGAAGGCGCCCAGCAGAATCCGCCGAGGGTTCATAACTCTCAGGTCAGGCGGCGAGCTCTGCAAGCAAGCGCAGCTGCTCCAGACGGTCGGGCGCATTGAAGGCGAGCGGGGTGACTCCCAAGGTGCCCACGCCGGCGTCGCGGTAGACGGCCAGGCGCTCGCGAACGACATCCTTAGGACCGCACAGCGAGACCGTGTCGATCAGCTCCTCAGGAATCGCGGCCATCGCCTCCTCGCGCTTGCCTTCCAGGTACAGGTCCTGGATGACCTTGGCCTCGTCCTGGAAGCCATAGCGGCAGACGAGCTGGTTGTAGAAGTTCTGCTTGCGTGAGCCCATGCCGCCGACGTACAGTGCGATGAATGGACGCGTCGCATTGCGCGCTGCCTCCAGGTCGTCGGTGATGAACACGTTGACCGTCGGTGCGATGTCGAAGTTATCGAGCGATTTGCCCGATCGCGCGGCGCCCTCCTCGAGCAGGGGCCTGAGCTCGGAGACGTGCTCGGGGGAGAACAACGTGGGGATCCAGCCGTCGGCAATCTCCCCCGCGAGTGCAGTGTTCTTTGGGCCGATCGCGGCGAGGTAGATGGGGATCTGCTCCTGGACGGGGGAGATCGTCAGCTTGAGCGCCTTGCCGGGGCCGTCTGGCAGCGGCAGGGTGAGCGTCTCGCCGCTGAACTCGACGCGTTCGCGCGCGAGCGCCATGCGCACGACGGCGACGTACTCACGAGTCCGTTGCAGCTGCTTGGCAAAGCGCTGACCGTGCCAGCCCTCGGCGACCTGCGGTCCGGAGGAGCCGATGCCGAGGATCATGCGCCCGTTCGAGAGCTGGTCGATCGTGGCAGCGGTCATCGCGGTCATCGCCGGCGAGCGCCCGGGCATCTGGAAGATGCCGGAGCCGAGGCGGATCTTGCTCGTCTGCCCGGCGAGCCAGCCGAGCACGGTGGCCGTGTCCGAGCCGTAGGCCTCGGCGGCCCAAACGGAGTCATAGCCAAGCCGCTCGGCCTCCTGAACGATGTTTAGCTGGTCCTCTGAGGTGAGGCCGAGACCCCAGTAGCCGATGTGCACGCCGAGCTTCATGTGCAAGTTTCCTTTCAGAGGGAGGGCATTCGTTGCCGGTGGGGAACGCGTGTCCTAGTCTTGGCCCGGCATCGCCGCGGACAGACAGCTATGCGGCGGGCACAGCCTATGCGAAATCGCCGCCGCCAAACGAGGAGCTCCTTTGACGGCCTGCGCCTGGCGATCGACTGCATGCCGGTGGCCACGCGCGAAGCGATGCTTGCGGGCGTGCGCAGCTACGAGAGGATCCTCGTGGGAGCCTACGTTGATGACCGTGGTGGCGTCTGCCCGATGCTGGCCGCACACCGTTGCGGCGGGCGCACGGATTTCCTGTCGTTCGCCAAGTCCTGGGATCGCTTCGCGCGCGCCAGCGGACGCAAGCGGGCGGCAACCAGGCGGGAGGTGGGCATCCTGATCGCTCAGCTAGAGGACAGCCTCGAACGCGCTTGCGGCCTGGAGCTCGATGTGGCGATCAAGGAGCACAGCGCGCTGAGGGCCCGCAGCATGCGGGGACGGCGCAGGCTCCCCGACAGCGCAGATCCGAGCGGCGAGATTCTCGCCAGGCGACTACGCGGGGCAAGCTATCGCTACAGCGCGTCGCCGGGACGGGTGAACATCATCTCCGGGACGATGCACGCAGGGGAGACCTTCAGCAGGTAACGGACGGCCTCGGCGATGTCCTCGGATCGGATCATGTCCTCGGCGGGGACGTGCTGCTTGGCGAACTCGGTCATCGGCGTGTCCACGAATGCGGGGCACAGCGCGCTCGACTTGATCCCCTGGGGCGCGAGTTCCTTGTTCATCGCTTCGGTCCAGCCGACGACCCCGTGCTTGGTCGCGGAGTAGACCGACAGCCAGCCCTGGCCGAACTTGCCGGAGATCGAGGAGGTGTTGACGACGAGTGCGTTCTTGTGCTCGGCCGCGGCGGCCTGAAGCAGGGGGACGCATTCGCGATAGAAGAGGACGATCGAGCGCAGGTTGATCGACAGCTGCATGTCGAGATGCTTGGTCTGGATCTCCCCGACCTGCGCGCCGAATCCGACGCCGGCGTTGTTGACGAGCACGTCCAGCCGTCCGTAGCGCTCACGATGGGAGCCGACGACGTTCTGGATTGCCTCCTCCTCAGACACGTTCGCGGCGACCCCGTGCACGTCAAAGCCCTCGGCGGCAAGTCCGGCGACGGCCGTCTCGAGCTTGTCTGGCCGCCGCGCGGCCATCGTCACGCCGAACCCTTCCTCGCCCAGCATCCTGGCAATCGCCAGCCCAATCCCACTCGATGCTCCCGTGACGATTGCAGCGCGCTCTGCTGACATCTGCCGTCCTCCTCGTAGTGACTGGAATCAAAGCCGCCGCCAAGGGGCGGCGAGCGGGAGCATTCCACATCTCGCTGGTAGCGTCTGGCTCGCGTGCCGCAGGGCGCGTGGAGGGCCCGTAGCTCAGTTGGTTAGAGCTGCCGACTCATAATCGGTAGGTCCCTGGTTCGAGTCCAGGCGGGCCCATTTTTGACCATGAAGGATGTAGGCATCTCGGTTTACTTGTGCTAAGCGGGTCGCTGCAGCCACGCGCGAGCGATCTGGCGCATGAGCGCTGGGTAGACGATCAGGTGCCGAAACGGCCCGATCAGCGCCATGTACGCCGAGCCGAGGGCGCCGCGAGTCTTGACGTAGATACCCATCTGTCCGCGGTAGAGATTCTCGCCCTGATCGACCCATGCCAGGTGCAGCACGGCGTGCACCGTGCTGTTCGAGATCTCCGCGGCCCACTCGTCGCCAGTCCGATAGATGGGGACGAAAGTCGTCCCGCTGACGAGGATGGGACGAGTTGTGGTATCTCGCAGATCTTCCGGAACACGAGCGCTCAGACTCGTCTCGGTGAGACCAGGGACCGGCAGCTTGCTTGTGGCCTTATCCCATCCAAACCATGCTCCCAAGCGGTAGCGCAACGAGAACAGCGCGCGAGTGGCTCTCGAGTCTCCTTTGGCCGGATCGAGCCTGCTCATGATCTCGATGAGGGTGTCGAAGTCATCCGGACCCCCTTGTGCGGGCAGCGCCCAGACGTCGAGGAGCTCGAAGCCGGAAGCGACCCGGTCAATAACCCAGGAGTGCCCTTCGTGCTCGCTGTTTGGAAGTCTCACCTGATCTGATCCATGCGCCGGCATGGATGTTATGACCGTAGGTCAGGGCTCAGCTGTGCTGTGGCGTTTGCGTCAGGGCCACACTGGCGTTCTCAGGCCAGTTTTGCTGAAGGTAGGCCTCGGTGGCGGATACGTCGAGGGGCCGGGCGAAGAGGAAACCCTGCCCTGAGTCGCAGTCCTGTGCTCTGAGCAGGGAGAGCTCTTGCTGTTGCTCGATGCCCTCGGCAAACGTCTCGATCGAGAGAGCCTTGCCGAGCTGCACGAGGGTGTGCATGAGGGTCTCGCCCTCCTCGTTGTGTGTCAGCCCGGAGATGAACGAGCGGTCGATCTTCAACGCGTCGACCGGGAAGCGCTGGAGGTGAGCGAGGGAGGAGTACCCGGTGCCGAAGTCGTCGATCGCGATCTTCACGCCGAGCTCCTTGATCGCGGCCAGGCGGCGGGCGGTGTCCTCGACGTTGCGCATCAGCGTCGTCTCGGTGATCTCGATCGTCAGCGCAGCAGGGTCTAGGCCGCTGTGAGAGAGTGCGCCTTCGATGTCAGCTACGAGCTGGTCGGTGTCGAGCTGCCTGCCAGAGACGTTGACGGCCATGCCGATCTCATACCCTGCAGCTCGCCACGCGGCGCCCTGCGTGCAGGCCTCCTCCAGGACCCACTTGCCTACGTCGACGATCATCCCCGTCTCCTCGAGCAGCGGGATGAAATCGTCGGGCTGCACGACGCCGCGCACCGGGTGCTTCCAGCGAATCAGTGCCTCGACTCCTGTGGGGGTCATGTCGCTCAGGTTGATCGTGGGCTGATAGGCGAGCAGGAACTCTTCGTTCTCGAGGGCTTCGCGCAGGTCCATCTCGAGCTCCATGCGGCTCTGGACCGCGTCCTGCATCCCGGTCTCGAACACGGCGTAGCGGTTCTTGCCGTCCCACTTGGCGCGATACATCGCGATGTCCGCGTTGCGCAGGAGCTCCTCGGCGGAGGTGTGGTCTCCCGCCGCGATCCCGATGCTCGCCGTCACGGTCAGGTGAGTCTCCTTGTTTGCTCCGAGCTTGAACGGTTGCTGGAGCGCATCGAGCAGACGCTCGGCGACGAGCTCGGGGCCCGCTGCAAGCGAGAGCTCCTCGGAGATCACCACGAACTCGTCGCCGCCGAGGCGCCCGAGTGCATCGGCTTCGCGGATCACGCCGTCGAGCCGCGCGGTGACCGCTCGCAGAAGTTCATCGCCGACACCGTGTCCGAGCGTGTCGTTGATGGACTTGAAGTTGTCGAGGTCGACGAACAGCGCCGCCACGGGCGTTTGGCTGCGGCGTGAGCGCGCGAGCATCTGCTCGACACGGTCGAGGATCAGCGTCCGGTTCGGGAGCCCGGTCAGCGCATCGTGGGTCGCCATGAATGACAGCTCCTCCTCGCGCCGTGTGAGCTCTTCATCGGTTCGCTGGCGCTCTGACTCGAAGCACTCGCACATCCGCACGAGGCTGAACTCGAGACTCAGCTGCAGGATGCTCAAGGCTTGGGAGAGCGCCTCCGGCGAGACCTCCAGTTCTATTGCGCTCTCGTGCAATACCTCGGCCATCACGTTGCGCCAGGAGAAACAGCGGCTGGTCACCTCGTTCAGCGACGCCGCGCGATGGGCCGCCAGCTCGCCGAAGATCTCCCAGGTTTCCCGACCGGCCTCGACCGCCACCTTGATGCCCTCCCCCGCGATCCACCGGGCTACCGCCATCGTGGAGCTCCTCGAGATTGTCTCGAAGCTGCCCTGGACCACAGCGTCGACCGCTTCGCCCGATCCTGCGGTGCGCACGACGGTCAGGTTGAGCACATCCTCGGCTCGCCCCTTCAGTGCCTCGCCAAGACGGCAGAGATCCTCCGAGGGCTCTTCCAGAGCGGACGGCGGTGTCGGGAGGAGTGCGTGATCGACTCCTGGGCTCGAGCGGTTATCGGTCATCTCGACCTATTTAGTCGGCGGCCAGCGCCCATTCCATAAGTCCGGCTCCATCGCAGTAGACACGCGTCCATCTGCCGCGCAGGGCAGCACGGGCCGTTCTAAGAAACCGTCCGAAACTCCTCAGATCGCGCTACAGCACACCCTGAGGGAAAAATCTCGGAGTCCTCAGACGGTTTCTAAGCCCTCCGGTCAGATCAATACGCTCATCGTATGCAGCCAAACGAGCGGCTTGCGGTCATCGATCTGGGGTCGAACTCGTTCCGGCTCGTGGTCTTCATGGCGGGCGCGGGCTGGTGGCGGCGCACGGATGAGATCTATGAGCCGGTCCGCATCGGTGAGGGGCTGATGGCGAGTGGGCGCTTGGGGAAGGCCCCGATGGAGCGGGCGCTGGCGACGCTGGACGTGTTCGCTCACTTCTGCCGCGCAAGCCGCCTCGCGGCAGATGAGGTCGACGCCCTCGCCACGAGCGCCATTCGCGACGCGGAGAACGCCGGGGACTTCCTCGCCCGGGCGCGGGAGCGCTCTGGGCTTCCGATCCGCGTGCTCAGCGGCGAGGAGGAGGCGCGCTACGGATATCTGGCGGCGGTCAATTCGACAACGATCAGCGACGGCTTCGTGCTGGATCTCGGCGGGGGCTCGATGCAGCTCGTCAGTGTCGTGGATCGCCTTGCTCGCGAGACGGGCTCTTGGCGGCTTGGCACCGTGCGGATGAGCGAGCGCTTCCTGCCGCCCAACGGGCCGGCCAAGCGCAAGCAGCTGGAGGAACTTCGCGAGCACATCTCCGCCGGGCTTCAGGGCGCGGCCTGGCTCACAGAGACCGCGGGGGGGAGGGCCCGCGGGCGTCTCGTGGGAATCGGCGGGACCGTGCGCAGTCTCGCCACTGCGGCTCAGCGTGCCGCGGGACTGCCGTCCAACGGTGTGCAGGGCATGGTTATCGAGCGGGAGGCCCTCGACGAGTTGGTGGAGCGGCTCGCTTCGCTGCCCGTGGCGGAGCGAAGCACAGTCCCGGGTATCAAGCGGCCCGCGCTGACCTGATCCTCGCTGGAGCGCTCGTCGTACAGGGAGTGCTTCAGGCCGGCGGCTTCGATGGCCTCGAAGTGACCGAGGCTGGGTTGCGCGAGGGGGTGTTCTTCGAGCGTTTGCTGGGCCAATGCGAGCAACCCCTCTTCACGGACCTCAGGCGTACGAGCGTCATGAACCTGGCGGCCCGTTACAACGTCGATGCCGCACACACTCACCACGTCGCCGCGCTGGCCCTTGGCATGTTCGACGAGCTCGCCGGCCTCGGCCTGCACGGTGGTGATGCCCGTGAGCGCGAGCTGTTGTGGGCAGCCTGCATGCTGCATGACATCGGCATGTCCGTCGACTACGACGACCACCACAAGCACTCGCGCTATCTGATCCTCAACGGCGGGCTGCCGGGGTACTCGCCCGTAGAGGTAGCGACGATCGCGCAGGCTGCCCGCTACCACCGCAAGGGGATGCCGGAGCCGGGACCGCTGGCTGCCTTGTTCGAAGCAGCCGATGAGGCGCGCCTGAATCGCTGCGCGGTGCTGCTGCGCCTGGCCGAGGATCTCGAGCGCTCGCGCGATCAGCTCGTGCGCAGCACGAGCATCGCCCTCAGCAACGGCACCGTCGAGCTTCGCCTGCTCGCCGATGGCGAGCCGGCCGTTCCCCGCTGGGCGGCCAGCCGTGAGGCCGAGCTGTTCGCTCGCGCATTCCATCGCGAGCTCTCCGTCGCCGCCTGAAGGCTGCCGGGGTCCCTACGCAGCTTGCAGCCCGCCCTCGCGCCCGGCGCAGTCGAACAGGATGAGGCCGAAGGCCTGCAGGCCGCCCGGTAGCCAGGTGCTCGTGGGCACGACGGCGCAGGCGCGCTGCACCGCCGCGGTGGCGCCGTTGCCGCCGCGCGTGGAGAACTCTCCGCCGAGCAACACATAGCGCGCCTGCCCGCGGGTGACCAACCGCGCCAGGCCGCGCCCGTCGAGCGTCGGGTCGGTGCCGCTGAAGCCTCCGAGCGAGCCGGCGTCGCTCCCGAGCAGGATCATCGGCGAGGCGGTATTGGCGGCGTCCGTGAGCACTGACCAGCGCGTCCCGGGCCGGTGGCTCCCGACGTAGCGCAGCAGTGCGTCATCCACGCTCTTGTGCTCGCCGCCCACGCCCACGCCGCCAGCGCCCGCGGCCTGACGGGGCCCGGCCGCCGGGAACGTCGACTGCACCGGGGCGAGCCAGTTCGTGGAGGAGTAGGCGGCTGGCGCGAGGAGCAGCACCCCGAGCGTGAGGGCGACCGCGGGCACGGCCGTGCGGCGCAGCAACAGCCCGCCCAGGCAGAGGACCGCACCGCCTATCAGCGGCACGGTGAACCACGGCATGTAATGAGCCTTGTGCAGCAGTGAGAGCTGCACCGGGACCGTCGCCGCGACCGCACATGCAAGCAGCAGCAGGCGCCAGTCCCGCCGCCGCGCGAACCGGGCGAACGCGAATACCCCGGCGCCGGCCATCGCCGCAACCCCGGGTCCAAGAGCCGAGACGTAGTAGGGATGGACAATCCCCTTCGACAGGCTGAGAACCGCTGCCTCGGTAAGGAACCAGCCGCCGAACACGATCAGGACGGCAAGGCGCCGGTCACGCGCCCCGGCCGGTCTCTGACCGCCGAGCACGAGCAGTGCGAACGCAAGCAGCCCAGCCAGGGCGAATGGGAGCATCCACGCCCCCTGGTCGCCGAGGCCGAGGCCGAACAGCCGAAACGGCCCCACCGGCCCGCCGAACGGAATCGGGTTGCGGTTCCTCCCGCCCGGCGAGCCCGCGGAGGAATGCCGGACGCGCTGGGAGATGCGAGAGAGGTGGGAGGGGTGGGGCCGGCCTTTCGGTGCGCTGACGGTGCGCGCGAGCCCGCCGGCGCCGACCGGGATCTGTCCCGGGCCTCCCGTCTGCCCGCCGACGCGCCCGAAGCCGTTGTAGCTGAACGTCAGGCCGAGCTCCGTGTTGTCCGTGGAGCTGCCGACAAACGGGCGCTGGGAGGCCGCTGTCAGTTCTACGGCGGCCATCCAGGAGAAGGAGACCGCGACCATCACGAGGCCCGCCGTCAGCAGCTGCCCTGCGCGGCGCAGCCAGGATCCCGGCGCGCAGATCAGGTATCCGAGCGCGATCGGTGGGACGATCAGATAGGCGGCCAGCGTCTTTGTGTTGAACGCCAGCCCCACGAGCACGCCGCTCCACAGCAGCGTGCGCCAGCGGCCAGTTTCGATCGCCCGCAGGCTCTCCTCGCAGGCGAGGATCATCAGCAGGATCAGCAGTGCGTCAACGTTGTTCGTGCGCGAGATCGCGACGAACGACGGAAAAACGGCCAGCACGAGAGCGCCGGCGAGCCCGGCCATCGGGTCCAGACGCCGCGCGAGCATGCGGTAGAGGAGCGCGACCGCGAGCACCCCCGCGATCGCCTCTGGCAGCAACAAGCTGAGCGAGGAGAAGCCGAACAGCTTCGCGCTCACCGCCTGCAGCCACAGGCCAAGCGGCGGCTTGTCGACCATGATCAGCCCGCCGGGGTCGAAGGACACGAACAGGAAGTTGTGCAGTGAGCGCAGCATCGACTTCACGCCAGCCGAGTAGAAGATGTTGCCGTAGCCGTTTTGGGAGATGCGGTGAATGTTCAGTACGGCTGACAGCGCGAGCACGGCCGCGAGGGCGAGGTGCGCTGGTGCTAGCCGTACTCGCCCTCGGCCTGCCTCCAAGGGGGTGCGCGTGGCATCCGTGACGGCGGGTGTGAGGGCTGGGGTGGTCTGTCCAGACGCGGTCATCGGGGGAGCATCGCCAACAGCCGCTCGAGGTCGTCATCGCTGTTCCACGCCCCGACGGACGCTCGCAGCCATCCTCGCCCCGGGATGTTACGCAGGATCACCCCTGCATCGGCCAGCCGCACTCGCTCTGTCTCCGGGTCGGCGCTTGAGAAGGAGACCAGCGTGGTATCTCCGCGAGGCGCCACTACTCGACCGCGCTCGGTGAGCAGCTCGGCCAGGTGAGCCGCGAGCATGCTGGCCCGCGCGTGCACCTCGCTCCAGCCGGCCGCCTCCAGCACCCGGACCGACGCCAGCGCGCATGCGAGGGTCTCGGCGCTCAGCGCGAGGCTGTCGAAGCGGCGGGCGTCCTCGTGGGGCTGCGCATCGAGCCCGGCGCTCGGGTCGGCGAGGTTGCCGTAGCCGCGCCGGGAGACCGCGAGCCGCTCGCGCAGGGCCGGCGTGACGTACAGAGAGCCTGTGCCGTCGGGTCCGCAGAGCCACTTCTGCCCGGCGCCAGCGTAGGCGTCGCAGCCGAGTACCTGCACGTCGACGTCGACCGCGCCGATGCCCTGAGCGCCATCGAGCAGGACCGGGACGTCCAGCTCCGCGAGCTCGGCGGGCGCCACCAGTCCGCTCATCCAGCCGACGTGCGAGCAGGCGATCAGGCGAGTGCGCTCACCGACAGCTTCGGCGATCTCCGGCAGTGGCACTTCACGGACCTCCACGCCGTTCAGCGAGCGCGCTGCGCCGAGCGCTCCCAGCAGCCCGGGATGCTCCTCGTCGCTCGTCAGGATCTCATCGCCGCGGCCGAGTCCAAGGCCACCGACCGTCACGGCGATGCCCTCGGTGGTACACGTCGTTACCGCCACGTCCGCCGGGCCGCAGCCGAGCTCCGCCGCGTAGGCGCCGCGGAGCTCTTCGGTCAGCTCTTTCCGGCGCTCGAAATGGGCCTGCGCCCGTCCCTCTTCGAGCTCCAGTTGGAGCATCTCGGTGGCTGCTGCTGCGGCGCGTGCTGGGAGCGGCCCGTCGGTGCCCGCGTTGAGATAGGCGAGACGCTGAAGGACAGGGAACTCGCCGCGCAGGGAGGAGGCGTCCACAACGAGCGAGCATAATGGCTGCGATGTCGGTGAAAGCTGCCCGGACCCCGTTGTGGACGCCGCCGGCGGGGTGGAGCGAGCGTGCCGAGATGACGCGCTTCATGCGCTGGGCCGGTGAGCGCCGCGGTCGCACGTTTGCCGGCTACAACGAGCTGTGGCAGTGGTCGGTGGATGAGCTGGAGGATTTCTGGGCGGAGGTTTGGGAGTTCTTCGGCGTGCGCGCGTCCAAGCCGTACGAGCGGGTGTTGGACTCACACGAGATGCCCGGCACGAGGTGGTTCTCGGGGGCCGAGCTCAACTACGCGGAGAACCTCCTGCGCGTCGACGACCGCGATTCTGGGCAGGTCGCGGTATTGCACACCTCCGAGCTACGGGAGCTGAGTGAGATCACCTGGGGCGAGCTCACTGCGCAGGTGGCCGCCGTGGCCGGCGGTCTGCGTGCGCTCGGCGTGGAACGCGGCGATCGCGTTGTCGCCTATATGCCCAACATCCCCGAGACGCTGATCGCCTTCCTCGCGGTGTCGAGCATCGGCGCGATCTACTCGAGCGCCGCCCCCGAGTTCGGCGCTCGCAGCGTGATCGATCGCTTCGCCCAGATCGAGCCGAAGGTGCTGCTCGCCGTCGACGGCTATCGCCACGGCGGCAAGGACTTCGACCGCACCGCCAACGTCAACGCGATTCTCGCCGAGCTGCCGACCGTCGAGCACACCGTCCTGCTCCCCTACCTGGACCAGGCCGCAACTCTCGACGGGGCCCTCGACTGGGAGGAGCTGTTGGATCTGGACCCGCCCGCTCCGGGCGCGGAGCTCGTCTTCGAGCAGGTCCCCTTCGATCACCCCCTGTGGGTGCTCTACTCCTCCGGGACCACCGGCCTGCCCAAGGCGATTGTCCAGGGCCACGGCGGAATTCTCCTCGAGCAGCTCAAGAAGCGGCTGCATCTCGATCTGCACCCCGGCGACCGCATGTTCTGGTTCACCACGACCGGCTGGATGATGTGGAACTTCCTCGTCGGCTGCCTGCTGTCTGATGCCGCGATCGTCCTCTATGACGGCAGCCCCGCCCACCCCGACCTGGGCGTCCTGTGGGATCTCGCGGAGCGCACGGGGATGACCTGCATGGGCGTCAGCGCGGGCCTCTTAGCGAGCAGCGAGAAGGCCGGGATCGAGCCGGGCCGCGACCACGACCTGCATGCGCTGCGCGCGCTCGGCTCGACCGGCTCGCCGCTTGCGCCAGAGAGCTTCGAGTGGGTGTACGGGCACGTCAAGCCAGACGTGTGGCTGTTCTCCACGAGCGGCGGCACAGACGTGTGCACCGCGTTCGTCGCCGGTTGCCCGCTGCTGCCCGTCTACGAGGGCGAATTGCAGTGCCGCGCGCTCGGCTGCGCGGTGGAGGCATGGGACGAGCAGGGAAACAGCCTTCAGGATGAGGTCGGGGAGCTCGTGCTCACCGAGCCGCTGCCCTCGATGCCGCTGTTCCTGTGGGGCGACGATGACGGCGAACGTCTCAGGGAAAGCTACTTCTCGATGTACCCCGGCGTCTGGCGCCACGGCGACTGGATCTGCATTACGCAGCGCGGCGGCGCAGTCATCTACGGGCGCTCGGACTCGACTATCAACCGCCAGGGCGTGCGCATGGGCACGAGCGAGATCTACCGTGCGGTGCTCGCCGATCCAGGGGTCCTCGATGCGCTCGTAGTGGATGTGCCGCGTACCGATGGCGAGTTGTGGATGCCGCTGTTTGTCGTGCTTGCCCCCGGCGTGGCCCTCGACGAGGACCTGACGGCGCAAATCAAGCGGCGAATCCGAGAGGACTGCTCTCCTCGGCACGTCCCCAACGACGTGTTCGCCGTTTCAGAGATTCCCCGCACCCTCTCCAACAAGATCCTCGAGGTGCCCGTCAAGAAGATCCTGATGGGCACACCGCCTGCCCAGGCGGCCAGTATTGAGTCGCTGGCCAACCCGAATTCGCTCGATTATTTCGTGGGGCTGGCCGAGCGGCTCAAAGCCCCATTGAACGGCCCACTATCTCCTTCATGATCTCGTTGGCGCCGCCGTAGATGCGCGTCACGCGTGCGTCGGCGTAGGCGCGCGCGATTGGGTACTCGAGCATGTAGCCATAGCCGCCATGCAGCTGCAGGCAGCGGTCGACAACGCGTCCCTGGAGCTCTGTGCACCACCACTTCGCCATCGCCGCGTCCTCGGCCGTGAGCTCGTCCGCGTTCAGCGCTTGCACGCAACGGTCGATGAAGGTGCGGGCGATCTCAGTTTCTGTGCGGATCTCGGCGAGCGTGAAGCGCGAGTTCTGAAACGAGCCGATCGGCTGCCCAAACGCCTGGCGCTCGCGCACGTAGTCAAGCGTCCAGCCAAGCGCCGCCTCCGCGGCAGCCACCGCCGAGGCCGCGATCGACAGGCGCTCCTGGGGGAGGTTCGAGACCAGATAGCGAAAGCCCTGGCCCTCCTCGCCTAGCAGGTTCGCGACCGGCACATGCACTTCCGAGAACGACAGCTCGGCGGTGTCCTGGGCGTGCTGCCCGATCTTCTCCAGGTTACGACCGCGCTCAAACCCATCCATGCCGCGCTCGATCACGACCAGGCTGATGCCGCGATGGCGCTCTGACGCGTCGGTCTTGACCGCCACGATCACCAGATCGGCGTTGATTCCGTTCGTGATGAACGTCTTCGTGCCGTCCACCACGTAGTGATCGCCCTCGCGCCGTGCGCGCGTGGACATCGACGCCATGTCGGAGCCGACACCGGGCTCGGTCATCGCGAGCGCCGTGATCAGCTCGCCGGAGGCGATCCTGCCCAGCCAGCGCTCGCGCTGCTCGCTGGTGCAGTAGGAGAGGAAGTACGGTAGGCAGATGTCGTTGTGCAGCGTGATCCCCAGCCCGAAGCTGGCAACGCCCGCGCGCTGGCATTCCTCGCCGATGATCAGGTTGAAGCGGAAGTCGCCCGCGCCCGCGCCGCCGTAGCGCTCGGGTACTGCCATCCCGAGAAAGCCGCCACGGCCTGCCCTAGCGAAGACCTCGCGCGGCACGATCCCCGCTCGCTCCCACTCACCGTAGCGGCCCTCATCGCCGAGCACCTCGCGCTCCAGAAACGTGCGAAAGCTCGCGCGGAAGTCCTCGTGTACATCTTCGAACAGGGCGCGCCGCATACAGCCAGGGACCCTATCTGGCAGGAGTGAGAGGAGGGGACGTCGAAGAGAAGCGCCGATGAAGCGTGTCGCCACCCCAACTGCGGATCGCCCAAAGGCTGGGCGGCCCACCGCCAAGGGCAGTGTGCCCCCGGCCGGTGGTACCAGCGAGCACCAGAGCCTGTCCAAATACATCCAGGCGCGCTTTGACGAGTGTTCGCGCTCGCAGAAGGACGTGGCCCAGTACATCGTCGACCATCTCGACGAGGCGGCGTTCCAAACGGCCGAGGAGCTGGCCCGCCGCGCGAACACGTCCAGCTCGACGGTCGTGCGCTTCTCCCAAGCGCTTGGTTTCGAGGGCTTCCCTGAGCTGCAGGCCGCCGCACGCGAGGAATACCGCCGCGTGCACACCAAGGCTGAGCCCAAGAGCGGGGCCTCAGCAAGCTCCGCGCCGCTGTTCTCGCTCGACCAGAACGACTTTGAGACGGCGCTCACGGCCGATCACCTGAACGTCGAGGAGACCGCGCGGAAGGTCTCCCGCAGCTCGGTCGAGGCGCTGATCGAGGCGATCGTGAGCGCTGAGAAGGTGCTCGTCGCGGGCACGGACCAGATGGCTTTCTTCGCGAGCTACCTAAGACATTTGCTGATGCTGCTGGACCTGCGTGTGGATGTCGTGGCAAGCCCCTCTCAGGAGGCCCTCAGCCGCCTCGGGCGGATCGATGTGAACACTCTCGTGATCGGCCTCTCAGCGGGCCGCCCGCACCCGCTGGTGGTGCGCGCGATGAAGCTGGCGCGCCATCGCAAGGCGCATACGGCGGCGATCACCGACGCGACCCTTTCCGAGGTCGCGAAGCTCGCTCAGATCAAGCTCTACTACTCCTCCAACAGCCCTGCCTACGTGCGCTCCCACACCGCGCTGTTGAGCCTCATCCAAGCTCTTGCATACGGCGTATACGCGCAGGACTCAGCTCAGTACGACGACCGCATCAAGGCCTTTCGGCTCAAGTAGCGCGCGCTGCTCAGGCTAGACTCCTCGTATGCGTGACGAGGCGACATTTCTGGTCAAGACCGGCCTGGCGGAGATGCTGAAGGGCGGGGTGATCATGGACGTCGTGACCGGAGAGCAGGCGAGCGTCGCCGAGCAGGCGGGGGCCGCGGCGGTGATGGCCCTGGAGCGCGTCCCGGCGGACATTCGCCGCGATGGGGGCGTGGCGCGAATGTCCGACCCGGAGATGATCGCGGGAATCCAGCAGGCCGTGAGCATTCCCGTGATGGCCAAGGCCCGCATCGGGCACTTCATGGAGGCGCGGGTGCTCGAGTCTCTGGAGGTCGACTACGTCGACGAGTCAGAGGTGCTCACGCCCGCGGACGAGCACAACCACATCGACAAGTGGGGCTTCAAGGTCCCGTTCGTGTGCGGCGCGACGAACCTCGGCGAGGCGCTGCGGCGGATTGGCGAGGGCGCGGCGATGATCCGCTCCAAGGGCGAGGCCGGCACCGGCGACATCGTCGAGGCCGTTCGCCACATGCGCCAGATCACGGGCGAAATCAAGCGCCTGCACACGCTCGGCGATGACGAGCTGGCGACGGCGGCGAAGGAGCTTCCGGCACCGCTCGAGCTGGTTCGCGAAGTGGCCCAGGCGGGCCGTTTGCCGGTAGTGCTGTTCTGCGCGGGCGGTATCGCGACCCCCGCAGATGCGGCCCTGATGATGGCCCTCGGCGCCGAAGGTGTATTCGTGGGATCGGGGATCTTCAAGTCAGCCGACCCGCCGGCGCGCGCGCGTGCGATCGTCGAGGCGACCACTCATTGGCAGGACGCCGAGCGCGTCGCACAGGCCTCGAAAGGACTGGGCACCCCGATGGACAGCCTCGAGAGCTCGAAGCTGGAGGATGGGCAGCTACTAGCCCAGCGCGGCTGGTAGGAGACCCGATGAGCTTCGCTGGGCGGCGTCAATGATCGGCGTCCTAGCCCTGCAGGGCGGGTTCGAGGCGCATGAGCGGGTGCTCTGGGGTCTGGGGGCCGAAACCCGTCAGGTCCGCGTGCCGCAGGACCTCGAGGGGCTCGACGGTCTCGTGATCCCGGGTGGGGAGTCGACGACGATGACCCTGGGGATCGAGCGCGAGGGCCTGGCTGAGCCATTGCGGGGGCTCGCGGCCGCGGGCACGCCCATCCTCGGCTCGTGTGCGGGGCTGATCATGCTCGACCGCGACCATCTGGCTTTGATGGATATCCGCGCCGAGCGCAACGCCTTCGGGCGTCAGCTGCACAGCTTCGAGGCCGACGTGGAGCTAGGGGGACTCAATGGCCCGCCGGTGCGCGGCATCTTCGTCCGGGCGCCGTGGATCGCCGAGCACGGCCCGGCCGTGGAGATCCTCGCCGAGGTGGACGGTCATCCGGTGGCCGCGCGCGAGGGCCGCATGCTCGCTGTGGCCTTCCACGCCGAGTTGACCAACGATGACCGCGTGCACCGCCTGTTCTTGGACGGGGTTCGGGCTAGGGCCTAGGTGACCTGGAAGCGGACGATGCCGTCGGCCTCGGCTTCCACGACGAGGGCGTCGCGCAGCAGCAGGTCGACGTGGCCGAGCACCTCCGACAGCGTCAGATAAGCCTGTGTCACCGCGACGTTGCCCCACAGCTCGACCGCGATCTCGTGCGCGGTGCGCGGCTGCTCGGCGATTAGACCGTGGATCTTCTCGGCGCGTCGCTCGTGCATGCGGAAGCGTTCGTCGATCAGCGCCACGTGGTCTGTGATCGGCTCACCATGACCGGGGAGCACCAGCGACACCTCCATCGCGCGGGTTTCTTCCAGCGATCGCATGTAGGTGACGAGCGCCTGCGGACGTGGCTCGTTGGAATCGAACCCCACCCGCCCGGAGCCGAGCGGGCGCGCAAGCAGCGGGTTCGAGGAGAGGTGCGCGATCAGGTGGTCGGCCGAGAGCAGCATCGAGCGCTGCTCGTCGAACAAGACGGTGTCGGAGGGGCTGTGCCCCGGCCGGTGATGCACCTGCAGCGTCCTGTCCCGCAGCTTGAGCTCCGAGCCGTCGGCCAGCGGGCGTGTGACCTCAACCGCTGAGCCCCAGGCACGGAAACCAGCCGAGACGGTGCGCAGCGCGGTGACGACTTCGCCCGGGATGCCGTGGCGGAGCATGATCGCCTCGGCGAAGGCGTCGTCGAGGTCTGTTTGTCGCCCGTAGTCCGCCAGATACGGCGCCAGTGGCTCGATCGCCGCAACCTCCGCGCCTGAGCGCCGGGCGAGGATCGAGGCCAACCCGAAGTGATCCATGTGCTGGTGGCTGATCACCAGCAGCCCGATGTCCTCGATCTTGTGTCCGCGCGCGGCCAGGGCCTGCTCCAGCTCGTCCAGCGCCTTCGCGGAGTTCGGGCCGGAGTCGATCAGCGTCAACGGGTCGTCCTCGATCAGGTACGCGTTGACGCGGCCGACCATGAACGGCGTCGGGATCGCCAAGCGGTGGATGCCGGCCTCAGCGGCCTGTGTCAGCAGTTCCTCCGCGCCGGGTTCCCGAAGCTGGCGCTCGCCGCTCACGGGCGCGACCGGTCCTCGCTGCGCCTGGCCAGTGTGGGGTGCAGTTCGCCGGATTGATGATCCACGTAACTCACGCGCGAATCAGCTCGAGCACCTCGTCACGGCGACGCTCCATGTCCTGCACAGAGACCAAAGACTCCAGGCAGAGGCGCAGCAGCGGCTCGGTGTTGGATGAGCGCACGTTGAAGTGCCAGTCCTCGTAGCCGATCGAGATCCCGTCGAGATGTTCCTGGCGCGCGTCTGCATAGCGGGCGGCGATCTCCTCCATCTTGGCGATGGGATCTGAGACCTCGGAGTTGATCTCGCCCGAGATGAAGTACTTCGCCCGTAGCCGCGCCAGCAGCTCGGACAGCGTTTGGCGCTTTTGCGATAGCAGCTCGAGGATCAGCAGTGCCGGGATCGTGCCCGAGTCAGCGCAGTAAAAGTCGCGGAAGTAGTAGTGGCCCGATACCTCGCCGCCGAACAGCGACCCCTCTCTGCGCATCCGGGTCTTGAAGAACGCATGTCCGACGCGGTTTACGTAGGCCATCCCCCCGGCGCGCTTCACAGTGTCGGGCACAGCCCAAGAGGCGCGCACGTCATACAGGATCGCCTCGGGGCGCGTGGGATCCGATCTCTTTCCCAGCAGCGACTCTGCCAGCAACGCGGTCAGGAAATCACCATCCACGAACTCGCCGGTGTCGTCGATGAAGAAGCAGCGGTCGGCGTCACCATCCCACGCAATCCCAAGATCTGCGCCGGTGGCGAGTACCCGCTCGATGATGAACTGGCGATTCTCCGGGAGCAGGGGGTTGGGCTCGTGCTCGGGAAAGTGGCCGTCGGGCGTCCAGCAGGTCTCGATCACCTCGAGGCCAAGGCGCTCGAGCAGCGGCCCAACCATCGGGCCAGCCATGCCGTTGCCGCCATCGACCACGACCTTCAAGGGCCGGACAGCCGAGGGGTCGATGAAGGAAAGGACGGCGGATTGAAACTCGGCGTACAGATCCACCTCCTCCGATGCTCCCCGGGTCGGCGGGCTCTCATCCATCGGGTCCTCGTCCGCAGGAAGGCCCATCTCGATCATGCGGCGAATGTCCTGAATGCCCGACTCACCAGAGAGAGGGAGGGCGCCCTCACGCACGAGCTTGGCGCCGGTGTAGGCCTTGGGGTTGTGCGAAGCGGTGCACATCAGCCCGCCGTCGAGCTCCCGTGAGCCGACGAGGTAATAGAGCATCTCGGTGCCAACCTGACCGGCGTCGGTCACGCTAGCGCCCTCGGAGAGAAGCCCCTCGCGGTAGCGTGCCGTGAGCTCGGGGGCGGTGAGGCGCATGTCGCGCCCCAATCCGATGCGAAGCTCCGCGACGGGCTTGCCGGAGAGCTGAGAGAGCACGCGCGCGAAGGCACGGCCGATCTGCTCGGCTACGTCACCGTCGATCTGCTCGCCATACAGGCCGCGGATGTCGTATGCCTTGAAGATGTCCGGTGAGACGGTCGCCATGAGGTCTCGCATCCTAAGCTGTGTCACATGTCAGGACACTCCAAGTGGGCGAGCATCAAGCACAAGAAGGCGATCGTGGACTCGCGCAGGGGCGCGCACTTCTCCAAGCTCACGCGGGCGATCACGGTCGCGGCGCGCGACGGCGGTGGCGATCCCGATGGTAACCCGGCGCTGGATCTGGCAATCCGCAAGGCCAAGGAAGCCTCGATGCCCAAGGACAACATCGAACGCGCCATCGCCAAGGGCACAGGCGAGGGAGGGGAGGCCGACGCGATCGAGAGTGTGCTCTATGAGGGCTACGGCCAGGGAGGCGTCGCGGTGCTGATAGAGGCGCTGACTGAGAACCGCAATCGCACCAGTGCGGAGGTCAGGCACGCTTTTTCCAAGCACGGCGGCAGTCTCGGCGAGCCGGGCTCGGTGGCTTACCTGTTCGACAAGAAGGGCACGATCGTGATCGACGCCGGGCGCTACTCCGAAGATGAGCTGATGGTCGCCGTGAGAGGCCGGCGCCGAGGACATATCCTTGGACGAGGGCGCCTTCGAGGTGATCACCGAACCGGCGGACTTCACCGCCGTTCGCAAGAGCATCGAGGAGGCCGGAATCGAGATGGAGAGAGCGGAGATGGCCTACCGGCCGTCGAGTCTCGTGGCGATCGACGAAGGACAGGCAAAGACACTGATGGGTCTCATAGACGCATTGGAAGAGCTGGACGACGTGGATGCGGTCAACGCGAACTTTGACGTGCCCGCTGAGGTGCTCGAGCGGGTCGCGGGCTGAGATTTTCCTATTGGCGCTGGGCGTGGCGAGCGTTGTTAGGGTTCAGGGAGCATGACGGCTGCCGCGCCAGCTCCACCTTCCGAGCCTGCCGGCATGCGGCGTGGGGGGCGCCTGGACTTTCGTGTGCTGCTCTCGCTCGTGGTGCTTGTCGTGATCGCGGGCGGCGTCGCGCTGCTCACCGTCGGCGGCTCCTCCTCCGCCACGAGCGCGCAGGCCAAGCACGGCAACTTCGACGCCCAGGCCCTGCTCTCACCGGCAGCGCCCGCCCCACCGCTTGCGCTGCGCAACTACCTCGGCCAGCCCGTGAATATCGCCTCTTACCGCGGCAAGGCGGTGCTCGTCACGTTCCTCTACACCCATTGCCCGGACATCTGTCCGCTGATCACGGCGAACCTGCACAACGCTCAGACTCTGATGGGCCCCAAGGTCGCCTCCAAGGCGCAGATCATTGCTGTCTCGGTTGACCCGCGCGGGGATACGCCCAAGGCTGTTGCGGCGTTTCTGGCCCGCCACGAGATGACGGGTCGCATGCAGTACCTGATTGGTTCGGCCCCTCAGCTCGCGCCTGTGTGGAAGGCGTGGGGGGTCGGCTCCGAACAGGATGTCCAGCAGCCCCAGTTCGTCAATCACTCCGGTCTGATTTACGGGGTCACTGCCTCCGGCAAGCGGATGACCATTTATGCGGCGAACTTCACACCGAAGGAAGTTGCCCACGATGTGCCGTTGCTGGCCTCCAGATAGCGGCAGGCCGGGCACGGACCGCCACGCCTTGAGTGTGCGCGGGCGGCTTAGAAACAGGTTCTCAGAGGCGATCGGTCGCCTTGGCGCGTCTCTCGATCCGTTGGCGCAGGTCGGCGCCTTTGCCGGCGGCGATCGCGCGCGTGGCGCGCTCCTCACTCAGCTCCAGCCCGTGGATGCGGGCGAAGTCGAGCAGGTCTTGGCGTTCCTCGCCCTCCCGGGCGGTGCGCAGGAAAAGCCAGCAAAACAAGCAGAGCGTCAGGATGCTCTCCTCGACCATCATCGCCGCCCCCGCGACGTTCTGGTCGGCAAGCGGGGAGATGTGCCAAATAGCCTCACCGTGGTTGTAAAAGGGGTAGAACACGGTGCCCGACCACAGGAAGATGTTCCCTAGCACCGTGCCTGTGAGACGTACAGCGATGATGTAGGCGAGCTTGCCGAGATTTCCAAACCATGTGGGCATGGGCAATGGCCCGAACAGGCACATCCACATGTTGATGCCCAGGCCAAGGAACATGGCGTGCTCGAGCGCATGTACGCCGGAGTGGCGCAGGGCGGCCTGATACAGGACAGGCAGATGCCACAGGTATAGGTCCAATGCCCACAGCGGGAATGCCACTGCCGGGTGGGCGAGCACACGTAGGCGGTCGAAGATCCCAATCCGCAGGATCGGCGCGATAAGGGGCCCGGTGAGTCCAAGGACGATCAGCAGCGCGGCGATGTCCCCGAGCAGGAGGTGCTCGACCATGTGCACCAGCAAGAGTTCCTGGCTGCCCTTACCGAGTGACGTCAATGCCGCCGCGATGACGACGAATCCCGAGTAGAAGCAGGCTTGGCGCCAGCCCGGAACGGTATGCCCGCCCGCCCTGCCCGTCGCGAGCGTCCGGACCCGTCGCGCGTAGAGAACGCCGAAGATCAGCAGCGGGCCCAGCTGCAGGGCCGACTCGATGCCGGTAGAGACGGCGAGAGGGACGATTGCCACTGTCACGCAGGGTACGCGGCGAGGAGTAGAGTTGCTTGCCTTGCTCCACGCCATCCTTTGCCTCCTGCCAGCGATTGCGCTGGTCCTGCCGCTGCTCGCCCGGCGTTATCCGGGTGAGCGTGTTCTCCTCGCACTGCGTAGCGAGCGGCGTGCGCGTTGGCCGCGTCCTCTTTCGTCTGTACCCGTGCGGCGTCACGCGAGGCTGTTGGTCGTGCGTGGCGGTCAGCTGATCGGCTCCTCGCTGGCGTCGCGCCCGCCGCCCGCACTTCACTTGGCGAGCTAGCTCCTTCCCGCCCTATTAGGGCGCCGGCTGCTCGTCTCCGCGAGGTTCCCTGCCGCGGCTGGGCACGTGTGCCCGGTCGTGGTGGGTCCTCGGTTGGTCCGTACAGGCACATACGCGAGGAGCTTCCATGTCCCGTCGTCCTATCGTTGCCGCGCTCGGCGCCCTGCTGCTGGGGCTCCCGGCCGCGGCGCAGGCACAGAGCAGCACGCAGACTCCCGCCAAGGAGAGCGGCAGCCCGATCAATGACCAGGGAAGCAACTACAACTACCGCTCGAACATCACCAGCATCGCCCCGAACGTCCCTGGCCTGAGCCTCGAAGTGCTGGAGTTCGCCGACCGGCTCGTGCTGCGCAACCACACGGGCAAGACGGTCACGGTTTACGGCTATCAGGGCGAACCCTACGCGCAGGTGCTGGCCGACGGGACGGTGCAGCTCAACACGCGCTCGCCCGCCTACTACCTCAACCAGAACTTCTACGCCAACGTCAACGTTCCGTCCTCGGCGTCGCCGAGCGCGACCCCGCAATGGACGGTTGTCGACCGCACCGGCCAGCTCGAATGGCACGACCATCGCATCCACTGGATGTCCCCCGCACTGCCCCCGCAGGTCAAGGACAGGGGCAAGCGCACCAAGATTTTCGACTGGCAGGTGCCGATCCAGGTAGGCGCGAGCAAGGGCGCGGTGAACGGCGAACTGTTCTGGACCCCCGAGAGCGGCACGAAGGCGCCCGCCGCCGCGATCGTGGCGCTGGCGGTGATCGCCCTGCTCGGCCTGCTGCTCGTGCTGTTTGTCCGCCGGCGCCGCTCCGGCGGGCACGTGAAAGAGGCGTGGTGAGCGTCACGTCCAGCCCCAGGACCCTGCTTGTACTGGCGCTGACGGTGGCCGGGGTGCTCGCGAGCGCTCCGGCGGCCTGGGCCCATGCGCAGCTGCTCGGCACCTCGCCGGTGTCGGGGGCGACCGTCCAAGCCCAGCCCAAGGAGGTGATCTTCGAGTTCAACCAGGCTGTTGGCGGGACGCTCGGCGCGGTCCGGGTCTATGACGCGCAGGGCAACGAGGTCGATGACCTGAACGTCACCCATCCGAACGGCAACGAGCACTGGATGGGCGTCGGCCTGAAGGCGCACCTGCCCGATGGGACCTATACGGGCACCTACCGCGTGATATCGGCGGACACGCACATCGTCTACGGCGGCCTCATCTTCAACATCGGCCACGCCGGCGCGGCGCCGAGGTTCACCGTCGCCGGGCTGATCGGCCGCAACCGCAGCGGCAAGATCACCGAGATCGCCTTCGGCGTTGTGCGCGGCCTCGACTACCTGTCGATCGCGCTGATGCTCGGCGGCCTCGCCTTCGTGTTCTTTGCGTGGCAGCCGGGCCTCGCCGCCGTCGCGGGCGCCGGGCCGGAATGGCAGGCGGCCTCGCAGGCATTCACCCGGCGCATGCGATGGCTGCTAATCGTCGCTGTCGTGCTCGGCGTGCTCGTGAGCGTGCTCGGCATTCTGCTGCAGGGAGCCTCCGCCGCCGGCGTGTCGCTGTGGTCCTCGCTGAAAGGCACGATCCTCGAAAGCACGCTCGAAAGCCGCTTCGGGCAGGTGTGGGGTCTGCGGGCTATCGACTGGATTGCGCTGGGCGCTCTGCTGCTGCTCGCCAAAGCGCTCAGCCGCCGCGTGCTGCCCGGACTGATCGCGCCCTGCGCGGCCTACCTGGCGATCACTCCGGCGCTCAGCGGCCACGCGAGCATCCAGAGCCCGACGCTCCTGTTCTTTCCCTCCGACGTGCTGCACGTGCTCGCGGCGAGCGTCTGGGTCGGAGGGATCGCCTGCCTGCTCCTCGCCCTGCCCGGCGCGACCCGCCAGCTTGCGCCTCCCGAGCGCAGCCGGCTACTGCTTGCAGCCCTCGTGCGGTTCTCGCCGGTCGCGTTGGGCTCGGTGCTAGTGATCGCCGCGACCGGAGTGATCCAGGCGTACATCGACGTGCGCAGCCTGCATGGCCTCTTTCACACGACCTACGGTGCACTCATCATCGTCAAGGTCGTACTCCTGTCGTCGTTGATTGGCTTCGGATTCGTCAACCGTCAACGAGTGATTCCGGCCCTGGCGCGCTTGGTCGGTGACGGGCAGTCTCCGGGCGGGATCGGGGCATTGGCCCGCCGCACGATGCGAGGCGAGCTCGCGCTGATGCTGTCCGTGTTCGGTGTGACCGCGGCGCTCGTCAGCTACGCGCCGCCGATCGACGCGGCATCTGGGCCGTTCTCCACAAACACGACGCTCGGGCCAGCGGAGCTCGAGATGACCGTCGAACCCGCGAAGGTCGGGCTGAACACGATCCACCTCTACCTCATCGACGCCAAGGACGGCACTCAGTTCACCGCCACCAAGGAACTGACGGCCACCGCGAGGCTCCCCGCAAAGGGCATCGGCCCGCTGCCGTTGAAGGCGAATCTCTCGGGTCCCGGCCACTACACGCTCAACTCAGCCGAGCTGACACCTGGAGGGACCTGGCAGATCCAGATCACTGACCGGATCTCGGAATTCAGCGAGTACTCACGGGTCGTGCAGGTGCCGGTGAAGTGATGTTTCAACCCGACCAACTGCATCCCCAGGAATCCTCACAGCCGCGCGATGAGCTCCTCGGGTCGCAGTTGTCGGGGTTAAAGATGACCAATCCCAAGAGAGATAAGGAGTGACAATGAAGATCATTCGAGTGGCTACGGCGGTTGCTGCATGTTGTGGGGCGCTGCTGACCGCAGCGGCGGCACAGGCGCACATCAGCCTGCATCCCAACACGATCCCGGCCGGGGCGTTCGCGACGCTCGATGTGCGCGTACCCGGGGAGCAGGAAGGCGCCTATGTTCGCAAGGTCGACGTGCTGTTCCCCGCCGGGTTCACGGGGGTCAACTATGAAAACGTGCCCGGCTGGACAGCTAAGGTCATCGAAATCAAGCTCGCGACCCCGATCCAGAAAGACGGGGAAACGATCAACACCGAGGTCTCTCAGATCGTGTGGACGTGGACCGGCCCGCTCGGGAAGGTCAACAACGGCCAGTTCATCAACTTCCCGCTCTCGCTGGCGATCCCGGAAAATGCGGCGGGCAAGGCACTTGAATTCAGGACCGTTCAGACGTACAGCAACGGACAGGTCGTGCACTGGATCGAACCCTCGCTGACGGCAGAACACCCCGCGCCGAGAATCAACGTCACGGCCAAGGGCGGCGTGATCGAGGATATCGCGGGCCATGAGGCGGGGCCACAAGCGGGACAGACGCCTGGAAGCCAGTCCACGCCCGCACCGACACCGGCCGTCGTCAAGCCAAGTAGCGGCGCGAGCAAGGGTCTTGGCATCGCCGCGCTGATCCTCGGCGCGCTCGGTCTGCTGGTTGGCCTCGGTGCGCTTGCGGCGTCACGTCGCAAGGCGGCTCTGTAGTCGATGGTCGCCGCTCGTCGTCTTCGGTGGTCGCTGGTCGGGCTCAGCGCAGTCGCGCTTGCGCTCCCGGTGACCGCCGAAGCGCACGGGATCGTGGGCAAGGCGGACCTGCCGATCCCGGTGTGGCTGTTCAGTTGGGCCGCGGCGATCGTGTTGGTGGTGTCCTTCGTGGCCCTCTCCGCGCTGTGGAGGAGCCCTCAGCTTCAAGCGCCGCGCTCGCGCAGGCTGTTCAAGCTCCCACCGGCGCTCGAGTGGCTCGCCAGCCTAATCGGGCTGGCGCTGTTCGCGCTGGTGCTCTACAGCGGCTTCGCCGGAGCCCAGGAATCGAACGCCAACTTCTCGGTGACCTTCATCTATGTCGTGTTCTGGGTCGGGATACCCGTGCTCAGCGTGCTCTTCGGTGATGTGTTCCGCGCGTTCAGCCCATGGCGCACATGCGCTCGCATGCTCCTCGCGATGAGAGGAGCGCTCGCAGGCGAGCGCTCGAGAGCGCCCGTGCTGCGCTATCCGGAGCGCGTCGGCATGTGGCCGGCCGTCGCGGGCCTCCTCGGCTTCGCCTGGCTCGAGCTGGTCTACGTCAACCGCGATCAGCCCTCGCTGCTGGCCGCCCTCTCACTCGGCTACTTCCTCGTCATGGTGGCCGGCATGAGCCTGTTCGGAGTCGAGGAGTGGAGCGTGCGCGCGGACGGCTTCGGGGTCTACTTCGGCCTGATGTCGAAGCTGTCGGCGCTCGTGAGGAACGAGGACGGCGTCGTATATCTGCGTCGGCCTCTCAGCGGGCTGACCTCGCTACGGATCTTTCCCGGGACGATCGGATTGATCTGCACGATCATCGGCACGACGACGTTCGACGGGTTCAGTAACGGGGGCATCTGGCGCAACAACGAGCCGAGCCTGCAAAGCTTCTTCTCAGACCTCGGTCTCGGAGCGACCCCGGCGCTCGAGCTGGCCTACTCGCTCGGCCTGATCTTCTGCGTAGCGCTGATCGCCGCTGTCTACCGGGTGGGGATCCTGGGCGTCCGCTCCGTGAGCGGGCGCTACGAGTCCTCCGAGCTAACGCGCACGTTCGCCCACACGCTCGTGCCGATCGGCTTCGCCTACGTGCTCGCCCACTACTTCTCGCTGCTCATCTGGCAATCACAAGCAATGGTCTACCTGGCTTCCGACCCGCTCGGGGACGGATCGAACCTCCTCGGCACGAGCAGCTACCAGATCGACTATCTGTTCATCTCCTACGCCGCGATCTGGTATGTGCAGGTCGCCTCGCTCGTTGCTGGCCACGTCGGCGGCCTTGCCCTCGCCCACGACCGCGCGCTGGTGCTCTACCGCAACCCCCAAGAGGCGATACGAAGCCAATACTGGATGCTCGCCGTGATGGTCGCATTCACGAGCTTCGGCCTGTGGCTGCTCTCCTCAGTCGGCACGTGAGCACGATCCGCCGGGCAGCTCAGGGGCTGAGACCGGGTGGCGAGCGTGGTAGCTTGTCGGGCGCGATGACCGTGCTTGCCTGCCTCACGCACTGGTACACCTCAGCGATGTTTGTCGTGCCCGTCCTCGCGGTCGGCGGCTGGGGCTGGTGGAGCTCCCGCCGCGTGGGCAAGCATCAGATGCCCGGCCCAAACTCATAACCCGACCGCCGGTAGTGATCCTGTGCGGCGGGCGCGGCACGCGGTTGCAGGAGCACACGCAGGAGATCCCGAAGCCATTGGTGGAGATCGGAGGAATGCCGATCGTGTGGCACGTGATCCAGCTGTACGCGGTTCAGGGCTTCAGGCGGTTTCTGCTCGCGACGGGGTACAAGGGCGAGCTCATCGAGCGGTTTGCGGCCGGGCAAGCGTGGCCTGATGCAGTGAGCGTCGAGTGCGTGGACACAGGCTTGGAGACGCCCACAGGCGGCAGGATCAAGCTGCTGGCGGACAAGCTCGCGGGGGAGGAGCGCCTCTGCGCGACATACGCCGACGGCGTGGCCGACATCGACCTAGAGGCGCTGCTCGAGTTCCACGCGGGGCACGGGGCGCTGGCGAGCATGACAGTGGTGCGGCCCGAGCTGCAGTTTGGTGTGACCGAGCTCGACGGCGAGGATGGAAGAGTGACGGGCTTTCGCGAGAAGCCACGCTCGGAGCACTGGATCAACGGCGGTTTCTTCTGTATGCAACGGGACGCTTTGAATTATCTAGAGCAGGACAGCGTGCTCGAGCGCGAGCCACTGGAGCGCCTGGCCGCGGAGAACGAGCTGCGCGCCTACCGGCACGAGGGATTCTGGGAGTGCATGGACACGTATAAGGACGCGGTAGCTTTGAATGATCTATGGGCGTCGGGGGACGCTCCTTGGCAGCTGTGGAGCTAAGGGTTCTAAGCCGGGGCGGGCAGGCGCCGTGCGCGGAACAGCGGCACGGGCTCGCGGACACCACGCAAGCGCCGCTCGCCCGCGTAGGACCAGCGGTAGGACTCGCGCGCTGACTCCCGCACCTCGCGCTCGGCGAGCAGACTGCCGGGACGGGCAACGGCGGTGATGCGGCTGGCGAGGTTGACCGGGCGGCCGAACCAGTCCCCGGCGCGGCTGAGGGCTGGGCCGATCGCGATCCCTGCCCGGAGCTGGGGAAAGTCCTCGCCCTCGGCCTCGGCGGCATCCAGCAGGTCCAGGGTGGCGTCGAGCAGGGGCTCGGGCTCCAGGGAGGTGAGCATCGCGGCGTCGCCGATCGTCTTGATCAGGCGGACGGGCGGCGCGACGACGTCGCTGGCGAGCGTCTCCAGGCGCACAGCCAGGCGCCCGAGCTCATCGGGCGGGACCTCCTCGCCGAGGCGTGTGAAGCCCACGAGGTCGGCAAAGCAGACGGTGATCTCGCGTGAGCCTGGGAGTTGCCCACCGCTGCGCTCGGCGGCGTTGATCGCCTCGCTCTGGGCCATCTGGCGCAGATGGAGGTTCAACAGATTGGTGACGAGCGGGCCCAGCATCGGAGAGAGCTGTGAGGCGGCGGAGGCGTAGCGCTGGGCGAGTTCGTGCTCGCTGACGCCGGGCTCGAGCACTAGGCGCATGGTTAGGGTACGCATCGTCTCCGCGGCCTGCGACAGGCCACGTCCCAGTGTGCGCATCAGGTCGAGGATCTCCTCGTCGGAGATCCCTGCCGCGTGGGCCACGTGGCGCATCCGTACGGCCTCGAGATCGGCCTCGGTGTATACGGCCTCCTCAGGTGCCGCGATCGGTAGGCCCATTGCGCGGCGAACAGCGATCAGGAAGTCTTCCGCCACTTCCCCGCGCTGTGCTATCTCCGCCGCGGTATAGCGGGCGTGCCCCCCGATCACGCGCTCGGCAGGAAGGAACATGAGGGTGCCCGAGGCGGTGGTGCGGTGCAGCTCGGCGAGGGGCACTCCGTCGGCCGCGAGGTACTCGAGCAGCGCCAGGCGCTCGGCGCGCTGCTCGCCCTCCAGGCCATCGAGTAGGCCCTCGGCGGCGAAGTCGATCTGCCCCGTGCCCATGAGGACCGCAGGGTAAGGCAGGCAGGCGTCCGGTGGCACGCGGAGAATCATGGATCGTGATCGTTTTGGGAATCGACCCCGGCTTGGCAAACACTGGCTACGGCGTGGTGGAGAGCACCGCCGGCCGGTTCGCGGCACTCGATGGCGGCGTGATCGAGACTTCCGCTGGGGCGCCGCAGGAGCGGCGTCTGGTCGATATCCACGCTGCTGTGGATGCTCTGCTCAGCGAGCATGAGCCGGATGCGCTTGCCCTGGAGCAGCTGTATTTCGGCCAGAACGTGCGCACCGCCTTTGCCGTCGGTCAGGCACGCGGCGCGGCGATGCTTGCGGCCGGGCAGCGCGGAGTGCCGTGCACGAGCTATACGCCTCAGCAGGTGAAGGCCGCCGTCTGCGGCAACGGCCGGGCGGACAAGGAGCAGGTCGCAAAGATGGTGCAGACGCTTCTGGCGCTCCCGCAGGCGCCCACCCCGGATCACGCAGCCGACGCACTGGCGGTCGCGATGTGCCACGCCAACTGCGCGCCGCTGTCGGCAGCGCTCGCGGGGGCCGCGCAATGATCGGGATGCTGAAGGGAGAGGTGGCGGTCAGGCGGACCGATCACGTGGTGGTCCTGTGCGGCGGAGTCGGCTATCGCGCGGCGGTCTCGGCAGAGACGCTGCGCCACGTCCCAGCGGCGGGCGAGGAGACGACGTTGCACGCGCACTTGATCTTGCGCGACGACGCGCTGTCGCTATACGGCTTTCATTCCGAGGAGGAGCGCGACCTGTTCCTGATGCTGCTGTCAGTTCAGGCGGTAGGCCCGAAGGTCGCGCTGGCAGTGCTCTCCGGCGGCACCCCGAGAGAGCTAATGGCAGCAATCGCCGGTCAGGACGCGGCGCGCTTTCAGGCGACCCCTGGGATCGGCAAGCGCACGGCGGAGCGGATCATCGTCGAGCTGCGCGAGAAGGTCGGTGACGCCGCGCCGGGCGGCCCGATCGTGGCGCGCAGGGGAGACGGGCCAATGGCGCTGGCCCGCGACGGCCTGATCGAGCTGGGGTACACGCCGAGTGAGGCGGAGGAGCTGCTCTCGGGCGCAGAGGGAGACAGCGCCGAGGAGCTTCTGGCACAAGCACTGCGGACCGCACGCGCACAATGACGCCTGAGACCGCCCGCATCCAGACGCCGTACCTGGTCGAGGAGGATGAGCTCGACCGTTCGCTGCGCCCGCGGCGCCTGCAGGACTTCGTCGGGCAACGGACGCTACTAGAGCAGCTGGCGGTGGCGATCGAGGCTGCGAGCGCGCGGGGGGAGGCACTCGATCACCTGCTGCTGGCTGGGCCGCCGGGGCTGGGGAAGACCTCGCTGGCGCAGATCGTGGCGGCGGAGCTGGAAGTGCCGTTCGTCCAGACCGCCGGCCCGGCGCTGGAGCGAAAGGGCGACATCGCGGCGTTCCTGACCGCGCTGGAGCCGAGGAGCGTGTTCTTCGTGGATGAGATCCACCGCCTCTCGCGCACGCTCGAGGAGACGTTCTACCCGGCGATGGAGGATCACCGGCTGCCGATCACGGTCGGGCAGGGCGCGGGCGCGCGCGTGGTGACGCTCGAGCTGCCGCCGTTCACGCTGGTGGGGGCGACGACGCGCACAGGTCTGCTGACTACGCCGTTGCGCGATCGCTTCGGGATTCAGGCGCGGCTGGAGCCCTACGGGGTGGATGAGCTGGCGAGCATCGTGAGGCGCTCGGCGGGAATCCTTCAGATCGGCTTGGAGGACGACGGTGCGGTGGCGATCGCGGCGCGCAGCCGGGGCACGCCGCGTGTGGCGAACCGCCTGCTCAAGCGCGTGCGCGACTACGCGGAGGTGCGCATGCAGGGGGTGGTGACGTCGGCCGCGGCCGAAGGGGCGCTGGAGCTGCTGGAGGTAGACGAGCGCGGGCTGGATCGCCTGGACCGGGAGATCCTGCGCGCGATCTGCACGAAGTTCGGCGGAGGCCCGGTGGGGCTCTCCACGCTGGCAGTGGCGGTGGGTGAGGAGCAGGACACGATCGAGGATGTCTATGAGCCGTATCTGTTGATGGAGGGGCTGATCAAGCGCACCCCGCGGGGACGCGCCGCGACACCGGCCGCCTTCGTTCATTTGGGACTGCCACCAGCCCCTGCGCCGCCAGCCGCTGCCGCTGGCCCGGCGCTGTTCTAGCGCCGGCTTCCCTACTCTGTGTGGCGATCACATGACTCACCCGTTCATCTGCCCAAACTGCGGTCATCGCACGTCAGAGCTCGATCGCAACATCGGCTTCACGCGCCAGCGCAAGGGCTGTACAAAGTGCGGCTTCGCATTCCTGTTCGAACTCCTCGACGATTACTACCCGGCGCCAGACGCTGCGTTCTTCGTGTGCGACGGCGAGGGCCGCGTGATCGGCTGTGGGAAGAACTCCTTCGCCTTCACGGGCCTAGAGGAGGAGGAGGTGATTGGCCAGCACGTGGGGCAGATACTTGGGCTGAGCTTTCAAAACGGCGACGATCCGGTCGCGACGGTGCTCGAGTGGGGGGTACGCGCGCTGGACAAGGCGGTGCAGGTGAACGGCGAACGCGACGTGGCAGCGAACGCCAAGGCGGACATGTTTCCGGCATATGACGACGATGGCGGCCTGCTGCTCGTGCTGACGCCCGACAAGTAGGCTGGCTGGTCCGATGACCGACCGCCGCCGGAACGCCTTCGTACTGCTCCTCGTCGCCGGGCTGGTGATCCTTTCGCTGCTCGTGGTCGTCGGTATCCCCGGCGTGGTCAAGGCGAAGAAGACGCGCCTGGGTCTGGATCTGAAGGGCGGCGTCGAGCTCATCTATCAGGGGAAGCCGACCGCGCAGTCGAAAGTCGACAGCGAATCACTGAACCGGGCGATCGACATCATGCGCAAGCGCGTCGACCAGCTGGGTGTCTCCCAACCGGAAATCCAACGCTCCGGGGAACGAGAAATCGATGTCGCGCTGCCCAACGTGACGAACGTCAAGCGCGCGGAACAGGAGGTCGGCAAAACCGCACAGTTGCAGTTCTACGACTGGGAGCCGAACGTCATCGGCCCCACCGGCAACCCGGCCCAGCCGGGCGAATCGACGGTCACAGGCGGTCCACAGGCGGGCGCCTCGCAGTTCGGCCTGCCCGAGTACCAGGCTGTGCTTCGAGCCGCCAAACGGGCCCCGATCCTGCGCCAGTCAGACACCACCTGGGAAAAAGGGTGCACCCCGCAGAAGGGCGGATGCATCTACGGCAGCTGGTACCTGCTCGACACCAAGCACGAAAAGGTCCTGCGCGGTCCTGAGGAAACCGAAAAGAACCTCTACTCCGAACACAAAATCCCAGTAGGCGCGAAGGCCAAGGCGGTCCTCGTCAATCCGGGCACCGTGCTCGCCCAGGCACGTCCGGTCGAAAACGAAAAGGGCAAGGTGACCAACAAGAGCCCCAACAGCTGGTTCGTGCTCAACGACAACCCGGTGCTGAGCGGCCAGGACGTGACGAACCCGCGCCAGAGCTTCGACGAAGGCGGCGGGGGAACGGGCGCGCCGAACGTGACGTTCGAATTCACCAGCCACGGCAAGAGCGTTTTCCAGCGGGTCACCAAGGAGATCGCCGAACGCGGGCAGGCGGCCCAGTTGCCGGGCGTGGGCAAGGAAGCGGCTCAGCAGCACTTCGCGGTGGTGCTCGACGGGCAGCTGATCACGACGCCGTCGATCGACTACACGAAGTACCCCGAAGGCATCGACGCCTCCACCGGCTCGCAGATCTCGGGTGGCTTCACGATCTCCTCGGCACAGGAACTGGCCCAGGAGCTGCAGTCCGGGGCGCTGCCGATCAAGCTCGAACTGATCTCCAACTCGCAGGTCTCTGCCACACTCGGCAAAACGGCGCTGAACCAGGGCCTGATCGCGATGCTCGCCGGCTTTGCCGTGGTGTGCCTGTTCCTGTTGCTCTTCTACCGGGTGCTCGGCGCGATCGCAGTCGGCGGCCTGGTCATCTACGGCGTCTACTTCTTCGCGCTGATCAAGCTGATCCCGATCACGCTCACGCTCCCGGGCATCGCCGGGCTGATCCTCACGATCGGCGTGGCGGCCGACGCGAACATCGTGATCTTCGAGCGCGTCAAGGAGGAGATCCGGGGGGGAAGGTCGATCATCTCGGGCATCGCCACGGGCTACAAGCGCGGCTTCGCGGCGATCGTGGACGCCAACGTGGTCACCTTCATGACCGCCTTCATCCTGTTTGCGCTGGCGACCGCCGAAGTCAAGGGCTTCGCGTTCACGCTGGGCATCGGTACGCTCGTCTCGCTGTTCACGGCCGTGCTCGCGACGCGGGCGGCGCTCGGCGCGATGGGACGCTCCAAGCTTGTCTCGCATCCGGCCGCGCTCGGGGCGGAGAGGCGCGGGCGCGGTTGGACGTTCGACTTCATGGGCGCCTCCAAGTGGTTCTTCTCGCTCTCGGGCACGATTCTCGCCGTCGGGGCGCTGGCAATCGGTGGCAGCGGGCTGAACTTCGGCATCGACTTCAAGTCGGGCACGCGCATCCAGACGGCGTTCGTCAAGCCCGTCAGTGAGAACCAGGTGGCCACGGCGATGGCCGCGGCTGGCTACGGGAACGCGCAGGTTCAGAAGTTCGTCAACAAGAGCATCGGCGGCACCGGCTACCAGATCTCAACGAAGACGCTGAAGCCGGGAACCGTCACGAAGGTCCATGAATTGCTCGAAACCAAGTTCGGCACCAAGAACTTCTCCTCGACCTCGATCGGGCCGACGTTCGGGAAAACGATCGCCAACAGCGCAGTTATCGCGATCATCGCCTCTTTGCTGGTGATCTCTGCCTATATCGCGCTGCGGTTCGAGTGGAAGTACGCGGTACCGGTGCTGATCGCGCTGATGCACGACCTGCTGATCACGGCGGGCGTCTATTCGCTGACCGGCCGCGAAGTGACGACCGCAACGGTTGCGGCACTGCTGACGATCCTTGGGTATTCCCTGTACGACACGATCATCGTGTTCGACCGCGTGCGCGAGAACGTGCCGAGAATGCCGCGCGCGGTGTTCTCCCAGATCGTCAACCGCTCGATGTCGGAGGTACTGACGAGATCGCTGGCAACCAGCTTCTGCACGCTGCTGCCAGTCCTCGCGCTGCTGCTCTTCGGTGGGGAAACACTGAAGGACTTCGCCTTCGCTTTGATGGTCGGCGTTGCCTCGGGAGCGTACTCGTCGATCTTCATCGCCTCGCCAGTGCTGACCCACTGGAAGGAACGCGAGTCAAGCTACCGCAACCGCCGCGTACGGATCGTGCGCGAACTGGGCACGGTGCCCGCCTACGCGACGGCAGCCGGCGGCGCGCCCGCGGACATCGAGCCCGCCACGCAGCGCAAGCGCAGCGTGTCGATCTTCGGATCCGATGGGCCTCCAGGCGCGGGCGAGCAGATCTCGCACGACGAGTTCAAAGATCTGGTGGCAGACCTGGACATCGAGGCCGAGCCGAAGGCTGGCGCCGTTATCAAGCGTGACCCGGCCGCCGATCTGACACCGGAGGACCTGGTGCTGAAGGAAGAGCCAAAGAAACGCGATCGTGGGAAACGATCACGCAACCGCCGCCATGGGAGAAGCCGCTGATGGGAATGCTCGGCTGGGTGATGATGGGCTTGGCGATCTGGCACTTCACGATCTTCCTGCCCGACCGTTTCTGGGGCGGGATAGTCGGCGCGTTCGTTGGCGCGCTGGTGGGCGCGATCGTGGTCGGACTGATCATCTACGGCGTGAAAGTCTCGGCCTTCAAGGTGCCGGGCGAGAAGGCGACTGATGTGGCTGTTGTGCTGTACGCGATCCCGGGTGCGCTGATAGGGATCGCCGTGGTCTACCTGGAGGGAATGCGCCGGGAACGCCGCGGCTGAGAAGTTCCGTCTCGTTCGGGCCGTAATGTGGCCCGCGTGGAGAGACCTCGCTTTGAGATTCGCGATTGTCCGCTCGAGGATGTCGACAGGCTGGAGCGCGAGCTTCAGGTGAGCAACCCACTCGCACAGATCCTCGTGCGCCGCGGGCTGGGCGAGCCGGCACGGGCACGCACATTCCTGGCAGCCGAGGAGGAGCACCCACCGGCGGCGTTTGTGGGTATCGAGCAGGCGATCGAGCCGATCCTGCGACATGCCAGAAACGGCGAGCGGATCACGATCCACGGCGACTACGACGTCGACGGGATCTGTTCGACGGCGATCCTCGTGCGATCGCTGAGACGGCTCGGGGCAGACGTCGATTGGTACCTGCCCGACCGCGCTACCGACGGGTACGGCCTGAACGCAGAGACGGTCAAGCGCCTGCGCGAGCGGGGCACACGCTTGCTGGTGACCGTGGACTGCGCGATTACCGCCGTGGATGAGGTGGCGCTGGCACTGTCGCTGGGAATGGAGGTCGTGGTCACCGATCACCATGCCCGACGGGCAGATGGGGTGCTGCCACAGGCCCCGATCGTGCATCCCGCGATCTGTGACTATCCGTGTCCAGAGCTGTGCGCCACAGCCGTCGCTTACAAGCTGGCCCAGGCGCTCGAGAGCGCCGCCGCTGGGCCGGGCACCGCGCCTGAGGGACGGGCGCTCGAGGAGGACCTCGACCTCGTGGCGCTCGCGACGATTGCCGACCTCGTGCCGCTGGTGGGTGAGAATCGCACGTTGGTCCGGCGCGGGATGCGTGCGCTGGTGGGCACCGCGAAGCCCGGTTTGCGCGCGCTGATGGCGGTCGCCCGGGTGGATCCAAGCAAGCTGAACGAGCGCTCGGTGGGCTTCGCGCTGGCGCCGCGGCTGAACGCCGCCGGGCGCCTGTACCGGGCCGACGCGGGGCTCGAGCTGATCTTGACCGAGGACCGGATGCGCGCGGCGCAGATCGCGGAGGAGCTCGACCGCGCCAACTACGAGCGCAGGAGCACCGAGACTCGTATCCGCTACGAGGCCGAAGCGCAGATCGCGGCATTGGACCCCGCCAATCCGCCGGCGGCGTATGTGCTGGCGGGCGAGGACTGGCACGCGGGCGTGATTGGCATCGTCGCCTCGCGGCTCGTCGAGAGCCACCGGCGCCCGGTGGTGCTGATCGCGCTGGCGGGAGATCTCGGAAAGGGATCGGGGCGGAGCATCGACGCCTTCGACCTGCTTGCAGGCCTCACCGCGTGTGGCGAGCACCTGCGCGGCTACGGCGGCCACCGCGCCGCGGCGGGCTTGGAGATCGAGCGCGAGCAGGTGCAGGAGTTCACAAAGGCGCTCTGCGCGCACGCAGAGCGTGCGCTCGAACCCGCCGACATGGTGCCGGTCGAGCGCGTCGACGCCGTCGTGGGAGGCGATCAGCTGGGGATGGAGCTCGCGGAGGAATTGCAAGCGCTTGCCCCGTTCGGGAAGGGGAACCCGGGCGTCGCTCTGCTCCTCGCCGGTGCGACGTTCAGTGACGTGCGCCCAATGGGAAATGGCAAGCACGCGCGCTTTACGGTGCAGTCCGGTGGCGCCCGTTCGCGTGGTGTCGCGTTCGGGACTGGTGGGGGATTGCCAGTCGCTGAGGGGGAGATCGCCGATGTGACTTTCAAGCTCGAGGTGAACGAGTGGAACGGCGTTACCGAGCCCCGCTTGGTGTTCCGCCATGTACGGTCCAGTGAGCCTCAGAGCACAGCTCCGCCAGCTGTGAAGGAGGAGGAGCTCGTGCTGTTTGCGATGAGCTGAGCTTGAAAGAACCGCCTGAAAGCTCCCGATCGCCTTACGGCACCCTCTGAGGAGCAAGCCCGGAGTTTTCGGACTGTTCCAAAACCCCTTCAGTCCTGCAGGTGCTTCCCCTACCCTTTGGATATGGTGATACCCCAGGAATCGAATAGCCCACCGGTGATCGCCCTCGAGCCGCAGAGTACGGGCGATGTGGGTGGGCCGCTCTCGCCAGCACAGCCCGAGGGTGTTCTCGCTGCCCCACGGGATGGCCGCCTGGATCTGAACGAGCTCGAGCGGCGGCTGCTCGGAGACCTGTTCGCGATCGTCTCCGAGCACGCGGGAGACTCGGCGGTGGAGATCGACCGTGCCCGTGTGCGGGACGCGTTCGTGTTCGCCTGCGAGCACCACGCCGCACAGCGGCGCAAGTCCGGCGAGGACTTCATCGTGCACCCCGTCGGCGTGGCGCGCATCTGCGCGAACATGCGCCTGGATACGGAGGCGCTGTGCGCGGCGCTGCTGCACGACACGGTGGAGGACACCTCCGCGTCGCTGGATGAGGTGCGCGAGCGCTTCGGCGATGAGATCGCCACCGTCGTTGACGGCGTTACGAAGCTCACCGGCATCACCTTCCAGTCGCGCGACGAGGCGCAAGCGAACAACTACCGCAAGATGATGGTCGCGATGGCCACCGACGTGCGGGTGATCCTGATCAAGCTCGCCGACCGTCTGCACAACATGCGCACGATCGACGCGATGTCCAAGCAGAAGCAGATGGAGAAGGCGCGCGAGACGCTCGACATCTACGCGCCGCTGGCCCACCGTCTCGGTATCCACGCGATCAAGTGGGAGCTCGAGGACCTGGCCTTCGCCACCCTGCACCCGCGCAAGTACCAGGAGATCAAGGGTCTGGTCGCCCAACAGCGCGATGAGCGCGAGCGCTACGTCTCGGAGGCCGGTGACTACCTACGCGAGGAGCTGGCCGGCGTGGGCATACAGGCGCAGATCGCTGGGCGTGCCAAGCACTTCTACTCGATCTACTCGAAGATGACCAAGAAGGGCCGGGAGTTCAACGAGATCTACGACCTCACGGCGATGCGCGTGCTGGTGGACTCGGTCAAGGACTGCTACGGCACGGTCGGGGTGATCCATTCGCTGTGGAAGCCGCTGCCGGGGCGCTTCAAGGACTTCATCGCGATGCCCAAGTTCAACATGTACCAATCGCTGCACACGACCGTGATCGGGCCGGAGGGCCAGCCGCTGGAGATCCAGATCCGCACGCACGAGATGCATGAGATGGCGGAGTTTGGGGTGGCCGCGCACTGGGTGTACAAGCAGCCGCCGGCGGATACCGGCAAGAGCGATGACAAGGGCCCCGCCGAGGACGCCAAGCTGAAGTGGCTGCGCTCGATGCTGGACTGGCAGAAGGAGCTCTTGGACCCGCGCGAGTTCATGGATACCTTCCGCAACGACCTCTTCGAGGAGGAGGTTTACGTGTTCACGCCCAAGGGCGACGTCAAGTCGCTGGCGGCGGGCGCTACGCCGCTTGACTTTGCTTACGAGGTGCACACCGAGATCGGCCACCGCTGCGTGGGCGCGCGCGTGAACGGCAAGATCGTGCCGCTGCACTGCGAGCTGCACTCCGGGGATATCGTCGAGATCCTCACCGCCAAGCGCGAGCGCGGGCCTTCGCGCGACTGGCTGGCGATGGTCAAGACGACGCGTGCGCGCAACAAGATCAAGGCATGGTTCAAGGCGGAGTCCCGTCAGGACACCGAGCACACCGGGCGCGATCTGCTGCAGGAGCACCTGCGCAAGCAGGGCCTGCCCGCGCAGAAGATCACCGGCTCAGCCCTGCTGGCTGACGTGATCCGCGAGGTGGGCTACCGCAAGGCGGATGACTTCTACATCGCCCTGGGCGCCGCCAAGGTCTCGCCGAAGGTGGTGGTGAACAAGGTGATGCAACGCCTCAAGCAGGGCGAGGCCGCCGATAGCGAGGCGACCGCGGCCGACTTGTTGCGGGTGGGGCGCGCGCGCCGCCGGCCCACGCGATCCTCCGGTCAGTACGGGATCCGGGTCGACGGCGTGGAGGACGTGATGCTGCGCCTGGCGAAGTGCTGCCGTCCCGTGCCGGGCGATGAGATCGTGGGCTACATCTCCCTCGGGCGCGGAATCACGATCCACCGCGAAGACTGCCCCAATGTCGTGCTGCTGAAGAAGGACCCGGAGCGCTTCACGAGCGTCTCCTGGGAAGGCGACCAGACGACAGCGTTCGTCGTCGAAATCCAGATCGACGCGTGGGATCGCCACCGTTTGCTAGAGGATCTCTCACGCGTGTTCAGTGAGTCCGGCGCGAACATCCTCGAAGCGCGTTGCCTGTCCACGCCGCCGATGGTCAAGAACCGCTTCGTGGTGGAAGTGGCCGACTCGCACACGCTGAAAGCCGCGGTGACCCGCCTGCGCAACATCGAGTCAGTGTTCGACGCCTACCGCGTCACACCCGGGGCTGGGTAGCTGCAGGGGCACTGCGCACCGCGCGGTGCTTGCCCGAGGGTGAGCCCGTAAGCGCCGCGAGGCGACCAGCGAGGCGCCGGGCTTTGAAAACCAGCAGGGCCGGTCGCATGAGCCGCCCGATCGTCTCCCTGACCTTCTCAGTGGCCGGTAGGGCGCTGGGTGCCGAGGCCTCCGGGGTAGACAGGTAGTAACCCGCCATGCCCGCGAGGATGACCGCGTGCCGGCGCCCCTGCGGGAGCGCCCGGGCCGCGCGCAGGGCTTCCGCGGCGAGCATCTGCATGCGCTCGGCGGCTTCGGCCGGCGAGGCGTAGTACCCGACCAGGCTGCGCTGTCCGCAGGCGGCATCCTCCGAGGTGTCGACGAGATGGTCGAGCAGCGAGTGCAGCGAGCCAATCCAGGGAAAGTAGGCGTTCTCGATCTGCTCCTGCTCTTCGGATGAAACCACCGGCCCGGCTGCAGCTGCGATCAGCGCGAAAACGCCCAGTGAGGAGCCTCCGGCGGCCGCCGCCTCCCACCATTGCAGCCCTGTCCTTGCGGGAGTCTCTGCCTGTGCCCATTGTGCGAGCGTGTCGTGGTCGCCCTGGGACTCTGAGAGGTTGAGGCTCTGAAACTCCACGATCCGCTCGGCGCTCCTGCTGGCCGCCGCCGCGACCGAGGCGTATGAGGGCAGCGTGGCAAGCGCCGTGCGACATGTGCCGATCAGCTCGTCGAGGTAGCCGTTGTCCTCGCGCTGCGGGTAGTACGCGTAGTAGTCCAGCCGCGGAGCGGTGGGGTCGAGCGCCGCGAGCAGCGCCTCGTGCAGCCGGCGCCCGCCCACGATCGCCTCGGCACGCGGCTGCTCGGCGAGCAGGTCGAGGTAGTTGTAAGCCGATTGAAATGCCACCAGCGCGCGCACCGCCGCGGCACGGCTGCGCCGCGGCGCAAACGTGGCAAATGCCGCTGCGCCCTCGAGGTTTCCCCGCTTGTGCTGCGCATCGAAGGCGAGCTGGCGGAGCACGGGATCGGGAATCTCACCGGCGCACTGGCGCCAGTGACGCAGCTCGCGGCAGGTGCGCGGAAACACGCCTGTCCAGTAGCGCCACGCCGCGCTGGCGAAGGCGGCGCCCAGCGCAACACGATTGCCGGTTATTGGTGCCTGCGTATCGGTCACTGAGTGCAGTAAAGCATCGTCAACCGCCTCGCGAGAGGCCTGGCGGAGAAGGGTATGAGCACAGCGCGCGCCCGCGGTGATCAGCTGACTACCGCAAGCGCGCGGGGGAGGATCGAATAGCGGGCCTCTGAGACCTCGCCGATGTAGTCGCCGTCGACCTGGAGGGGGAGAGGGCGACCGTCGGCTGTACGCACCTCGAGCTCGGTGAGGTCCGGGAGACCGGTCACGTGACGGTGGCGTACGAGGCGCGCGTGGCGAGAGAAGGCACGCCAGGCGATGAAGGGCATCGCGACCGGCGTGACTCTGTGCAGCAGGCCCCCGTCCAATACGCCCGAATCCAGAGCTGTGCCATCGGCCAGCTCGATCGGCCGGTTCTGGAAGTAGGTGAAGGGCGAGCCGTTCTGCACGATCGCGGTGACGCCGGAGAGCTTCCTGCCGCCGGCATCGACCTCCAGCCGCGGCGGTTTGAGCAGGTAGCGGCGGGTGAATGTGCTGAGTGCCACCCACGTGAAGTAGTAGGCACCCAGTCGCGCCTTCAGACGCGGGTTGGAGTCGACCCGCCGGACCACGCTGGCGTCGAGGCCGAGACCCGAGGCGAAAGTGAAGCAGCGGCCGTTGACGACACCCAGATCGACCCTGCGTGGGTGCCAGCCGTCGGCCATCGCCAGCAGGTGCTCGGTGGCGTCGACGACGTCGCCGGGGATGCCGAGCATCTTGCCGAACACGTTGGCCGAGCCGCCGGGCAGGCAGCAGAGTGGGGTGGGCGAGCCGAGCAGCCCGTTGGCGGCTTCGTTGACCGTGCCGTCGCCGCCGAAAGCGACGACCACGTCATAACCCTCGTGCGCGGCCTCCCGGCACAGCTCGGTGGCGTGACCCTGGGCCTCGGTGTCCACGGCATCGACCTCGAAGCGCCCCTGCAAGGCATACACAACCAGATGGCGCAGCCGGTCGGAGACAGTGGTGGCGTAGGGGTTGACGATGATCAGCATGCGCCGCTTGGTGGCGGGGGAGGCGAAATGAAACGGCTCGCCCGCCTCGCTCGTGGGCTCGTCGATCGCGCGCGCCGGAGTGCTCATCGCTAGGGCTACACCATGCCCGCGACGGCGTTACCCGCAGCGTCCAGCGCCGCTGAGCGCCGCGCTTGCGTTCGCCGGTACGGTTGCTAAACTGCCGCACAGATCGACGTACCACATCGAGAGGGGTGGAGGGCCTGGCCCTGTGAAACCCCGGCAACCACCGTCAAGTCACAGACGGGAAGGTGCCAATTCCAGGTGATGTGTGGCGGGCTTCGCGCTCTTCGCCACACGTGACAAGGCGAAGGCTAACGCGAAGGAGCCCCAAACATGGCTGTCAGTCATCTTCAGTGCAAGGAGTGCAAGGCGCAGTATCCGCTCGAGGCGCTCTACGTGTGCGAGCAGTGCTTCGGGCCGCTGGAGGTCGCCTACGACCACAGCGCCACGACCGGCGATGTCGCCGAGCTGCGCCGCCGGATCCAGGGCGGCCCGCAGAACATCTGGCGCTACGCCGACTTCCTGCCGCTCGCCGGCGGTCCCCCTGGGCCATCGGGACGGCTCGCTTCGCGCGTCGGGTTGCCGGCCGGCTGCACACCGCTGATCCGTGCAGACCGCCTTGCCGAGCGTCTGCACTTGGGCGAGGTGTGGGTCAAGAACGACGCAGCCAACCCCACGCACTCCTTCAAGGACCGCGTCGTCTCAGTCGCCGTCGCTCGCGCGCGTGAGCTCGGCTTTGAGACGATCGCCTGCGCCTCAACGGGCAACCTGGCCAACTCGGTTGCCGCCCACGGCGCCGCGCTGGGGCTCGACTCCTACGTGTTCATCCCGGCCGACCTCGAGGAGCAGAAGGTGCTCGCGACAGGTATCTATGGCACGAAGCTCGTCGGTGTCGAAGGCAACTACGACGACGTCAACCGCCTCTGCACCGAGCTGTGCGCCGAGCGCGACTGGGCATTCGTCAATATCAACCTGCGCCCGTACTACGCCGAGGGCTCGAAGACGCTCGCGTTTGAGATCGCCGAGCAGCTCGGCTGGGAGCTGCCCGACCGCTGCGTCGTGCCGATCGCCTCGGGCTCGCTGTTCACGAAAATCGCCCGTGGCTTCGAGGAGTTCGCTGAGCTCGGCCTCGTAGAGACCCCCTCCGGCCCGCTGCCGAAGATGAACGGCGCCCAGGCCGAGGGCTGCTCGCCGGTCGCGAGCGCCTACGCCGAAGGCCACGACGTGTGCCGCCCGGTCAAGCCGAAGACGATCGCCAAGTCGCTGGCGATCGGCAACCCGGCCGACGGCCCCTACGCGCTGGACCTCGCCCGCCGCACCGGTGGCGGCGTGGACTCGGTCACCGACGAGGAGATCCGCGACGGGATCAAGCTGCTGGCCGAAACGACGGGCATCTTCACCGAGACAGCCGGCGGCGTGACGACGGCCACGCTGGCCAAGCTTGCCGCGCGCGGCGACATCGACCCGGACGAGCGTGTCGTGCTCGTGATCACCGGTGAGGGCCTAAAGACGCTCGACGCGGTGCGGGGCACCTTCGAGACCCACACGATCGCTCCAACCGTAGAGGCCTTCGAGGCCGGTGTCCCTGAGACGGTGAGCGCCTGATGGCGGTGGTTGTGAAGATCCCCACCCAGTTGCGGGCGGCGGCAGGCGGTGATGCGGAGGCGCAGATAGACGGTGCAACCGTGCAGGAGGTGCTCGATGGCCTGTTCGACCGGTACGGTGAGCTGCGCGCACGAATCTCAGACGACGACGGCTCGTTACGGCGCTTTGTCAACGTGTATGTGGCAGGCGAAGACATCCGCTTCTTGAATGGCTTGGCAACACCGGTGCTCGACGGCGCTGAAGTAACGATCCTGCCAGCGGTCGCCGGAGGCTAGCGAGCGCTGCTGGCCTGAGCGGCGGCGTGATGCGCTGCCGTATGGGTGGGTGCGGTGGAGCCGCTGAAGCCAATTGTCGAGACGAGACCCGCGGCGCACATCGCGCCGAGCGTCAAGGAGCGCAGCCGTCGCGGGGTGAGCCAGCCAAAGTGGTGGGTTTGCAGCCACGACCTGAAGCCCGTTGCGGCCGAGGCGGCCACCATCGCACAGCCAGCGCACATGTGTGGAGGGTAGCGCTCCCGCTCACGGACGGTCGCGGGCGCTGGTGTGTCCAACGCTTCGAGATTTCTTCACCTCTATTGAGGTGAGCATGAGTACCGTGCGGTTAGCTGCCGCTATGGCTACTCAAACACTCACTCGCCCCACCGTCGGCGAAATTACCGAGCTCTTCAATGGGATCGCATGCTTGGATGAGCGCGTGCGCCGTCAGGCAATGCCGGCCCAGCCCACCGAGGCTGGCCCTTACATCGAGGTCCAGGGGACCGAGGAGCAGCTGCTGGTCCCGCTGGTGGGCGAAGTGACACACATCGGCCGCGGTCTCGCCGCCGACCTGCGCCTCGACGAGGACTCCGTCTCGCGGCGCCATGCGATCCTCGTCCGTCGCCGCTCGGGCTCGCGGATCCTCGACGATCGCTCATCCAACGGCACGTTCGTCAACGGCCGCCGCGTCATGCAGGCAGACCTGCACAATGGCGATGTGCTGGTGCTCGGGCGCGTCGTGTTGCGGTACCTGGAGCTCTGAGGCGCGCAGATACGACGTCAGTGGAGGCTGAACGAGCCACTGAGGACGATTGGCCCGGGGTGAGACGGTTTAGTGCTCGTCTCACGCGTGAGCAGGATCTTGTGGTAGCTGCCGGCATTGGCGGGCAACAGCGCGCCCCCTTGCAGCCGGCCGTTGGAGGTGACCGGCGGGCTTTTGCTCAGCGGCAGGGCGCTCGCCGGGGAGTTATAAAGCCAGACGGCGTAGAAGAAGCCTTCCGTCGGCGGCAAGTGTTCGACCGCGATGTAGTAGCCACGTTTGGTTCCTTCGGAGAAGACCTCCACCAGGCCAACCCTCTTGCTGCCAGGTTCGGGCGAGGTGAGGGCGATCTGCTTGACGGTGGGAGTGCCCGTTTTCTGGGAGGTGCTCGTTGTGCTGGAAGCGGTGGCGCCAGCCTGGGTGGTTGATGCCTTATGGGAGCTGCCGCCACTGGTGATCAGGATCACCGCCACCACCACGGCCACGACGAGCGCCACGAGCAGCAGCGCACCACCGCGCCTGGAGCTGGGTCGCGAGGAGCTGGAGGAGGGGATGGCATGTGGTCCCGCACCGACGGGCGCAAGCGGGGCACTGGCCCGTGCCCGCTCGCGGGTGCTACCGCGAGTTTCGCCGGGGCCAGCAGCAAGGGCATCGAGCGCCCGGCGGGCGCGATCGCGGACGGTGTCCTGGGGGATCCCGAGCATGGTGGCGATCTCGGCGTGGCTCTTGCCCTGCGCCACCAGCAGCATCAGCACTGCGCGCTGATCGGGAGGGAGGTCGTCTAGTCGGCTCATGTGCGGAGGGTGCGTAGGCTATCGTGGCGCCGGGATGTCCACGCCGAGCGCCGAGGAGTTGAACGACGCCCTGGTGGGGTTCGACCGCCTGTATGGCCTGGAGTTCGTCGAGTTCTCCGACACCGAGGTGCGCGCGAAGGTGGCGGTGCGCGAAGAGATCAAGCAGCCGGTCGGACTCGTTCACGGCGGTGTATATGCATCGCTTGCCGAGTCGATCACCTCGCTCGCGACCGCAGCGGCGGTGATTGCACAAGGCAACATGGCCACGGGCATGTCGAATAGCACGAGCTTTCTGCGGCCGGTGACCGAGGGCGCGGTCCATGCCCATGCCACCCGGCTGCACCGTGGCCGCACGACATGGGTGTGGGATGTGCGGTTCAGCGATGACGCCGGCCGGTTGTGTGCGGTCACGCGGATGACGATCGCTGTACGCCCGCTGCCTGCTATGCCGCCTATGGGTGCTCCGGCTTAGCGAGGGACGGCGCGTAGGGGAGTTGGCAGTTGGCTGGGCAGGGGCTGCTCGCCAAAGCCAGTATCTGGCAGCGGCGCGGGCAACGATCCTTCGGGCACGCCGGTGTCGTTGACCGGCACGGCCATCTCGGCCGCGGCGAGGGCGAGCTGGGGGCTGTTGGCGTAGATGTCGAGGACCACGCCGGCGGTGGGCAGCTCGATCGTCTTGCCCGCCTGAGCGGTGATAGCGGTGAGGCCGCGGATGTGAGCGGTGCGGTGCGGCTGCGAGCCGATCGGGATGAAGCTGTTGTCGGGGGAGCTAACCACTCGCAGATGCGGCACGCAGGTGTTTTGGCCACCCTGTACACAGTCGCCGTACTGGACAGTGAACGCTCCGCTGGGGTCCTGGGAGGCTTCTGTGATCGCCATGCCGTGGAAGGAGCTGCCGAGCCAGTAGACGGGGTAGGGGGCGAGGATCAGGCTCTCGAGCGTCGTGTGGGAGAGCGGCTGGTCCTGGAGGGTGTTGCCACAGGCTCCGAGCGTGAGCGTGCAGAGCCCTAGCGCAACCGCGGCCGCACAGCGACAGTACAGATGCCCACCCACCCCGCGCATCACGGGGTGGGTGGGCTTCGATACTTGTTCGTGATCGGCATCCGCCGGTCGCGTCCGAAGGCCAGCGGGGTGACCTTGATGCCAGGTGGCGCCTGGCGGCGCTTGTACTCGGCGAGGTCGACGAGCCTGATCACACGCTGCACCTCATCCTCGGGCAGCCCCTCGGCAATCAGCTGCTCAGCACTGCGGTGGCACTCGACGTAGCCGTGCAGGATACGGTCGAGCAACTCATACGGCGGCAGCGAGTCCTCGTCGCGCTGGCCGGCGCGCAGCTCCGCTGATGGCGCGCGCTCGATTATCGATCGCGGGATCGGGGCCGCCACGCGTCCTTCAATCGCCGCGGCGGAAGAGTTACGCCACGCACACAGGCGGTAGACAAGTGTCTTTGGCACATCCTTGATGACCGCGAATCCTCCTGCCAGGTCGCCGTAGAGGGTGGTGTAGCCGACGGACATCTCGGACTTGTTACCGGTGGTGAGGACCAGCCAGCCGAACTTGTTCGACAGCGCCATCAGCAGGTTGCCGCGGATGCGCGCCTGCAGGTTCTCCTCGGTTAGATCCGCCGAGAGGCCCTCGAAGTCCTCGCTCAGTGTCTGGGCATAGGCGTCCATCGCCGGCTCGATCGGCAGCTCATGCGGGCGCACGCCGAGCGCGCCGGCAAGCGCGCGGGCGTCGTTCTGGGTCTCGGCGGAGGAGTGGGGGGAAGGCATGATGGCGACGCTTACCCGCCCGGCGCCGAGCGCGTCCACGGCCAGGCACCCGACAAGCGCTGAGTCGATCCCACCGGAGAGACCGAGGACGACGTGGCCGAAGCCGTTCTTCTCGACGTAGTCGCGCAGGCCGAGCGTGAGCGCCGCGTAGATCTCGGCCTCGATCGGGGCAATCGGAGCTTGCGGGCGCGGCTTGGGCCGCCCGCCGGTGAGGGAGCCGAAGTCAACCTCACAAAGGAGCAGGTCCTCCTTGAACTGTGCCGCGCGGGCGATCGTCTCACCAGTTGGGTCGAGGATGAAGGAGCTGCCGTCGAACACGAGCTCGTCCTGGCCGCCGATGAGCCCGCAGAAGGCGACGTAGACGTTGTGCTCGCGGGCGCGCTGGGCGAATAGCTGCTCCCGTTCGGCGCCCTTGCCAGCGTGGTATGGGGAAGCAGAGATGTTCGCGAGCAGGCTGGCGCCCGCCGCGGCCTCAGCGGACGCCGGTGGGCCCGGTGCCCATAGGTCCTCACAGACCGTCACACCAACTGTCCTGCAGCCAACCGGGACCACCTCGGGCCGAGCCCCTGCGGTGAAGTAGCGCTGCTCGTCAAAGACGCCGTAGTTGGGGAGATGCATCTTGCGGTAGACACATTTGACGGCGCCGCCGGCCAGGACCGCGGCAGCGTTGTAGACATCTTCTGCGGAGGACTCGGGGAAGCCCACGATCGCGGTAATCCCGTGAACCTCGCGAGCGAGCTCGTCGAGGGCGAATCGCGCATCTGCGAGGAAGTGCTCGCGCAGCAGCAGGTCCTCGGGCGGGTAGCCCGTCAGCGCAAGCTCGGGGAAGAGCACCAGCTGGGCCCCCGCCTGACTTGCCGCGTTCAAACCGTCGCGGATGCGCGCGGCGTTGCCGGCGATGTCGCCCACGGTGGCGTTCATCTGGCAGAGGGCTAGGCGCACGGGGTCATCGTCGCAGGCCCGCCGATGCTCGCGCCGCGTGGCGAGCGGGCTTTCGCGCCTGTGCGCACCGACGGCTCAGCGCGCTGCGGACTTGCGTGCGCTGCCCGCGCGGGCGCCGTTCCTGCTCGCGGCGCTCTTGCCGGAAGCCGCAGAGGAGCCTTTGCCCGCTCGCTGCTTGGGTTTCGGCGCGACGCCCGCCGCGCGCGCGAGCGAGGAGATCGCCCACTTCATGTCGCCCGCGATCGCCTCCAGCTCGGGCAGCGCGTCGAAGTCGCCGAGCAGGCCGAAGCCGAGGTGCCCGTCATAGCTCATCACGGCGACGCCCAGCGCCTGGCGGCGGGCGAGCGGCACGACCGGGTAGAGCACCTGCAGGCGACGGCCGAGCACGTACAGCGGGAACTGTGGTCCCGGCACGTTCGTCACGACGAGGTTGAAGAAGCGCTGGCGTGCCTGTAGCCGCGCGGCCTGGCTGAGGATCGTGGGCGGCGCGAAGCCGGCGAGGTTGACGAGCACCTGTGCGCCCACGGCCTGGCCGGACTCCTTGAGGTTCTGCATCTCCGTGGTGATCTGCTGCAGGCACTCGACCGGGTTTCGCACGCCGACCGGCAGCGGCGCCCACATCGCCGCCACCTGATTGCCGAGCGCGCCGCGATCCGAATCGGCGCGCACCGAGACCGGCACCATCGCCTTCAGCTCGAGTCCCTCAGTGTCGAAGCCTTCGCGGCGCAGGTAGCGGCCGAGGCCGAGGCTGACGGTCGCGAGCACGACGTCGTTGAGCGTGCCCCCGAGTGTGTCCTTGATCGCTTTGAACTGCTCGAGGCCGGCGTCGATGAACGTGTAGCGGCGGTGCGGGCCGATCTCGACGTTGAACGGGCTGTCCGGCGCAGGAGCTTTAACGCCCGCGATCGTCGTCGCGCCGAGGCTCGTGAGGCCGTCAACGAGCTGCGAGGCGGCGCGGCGCGGCGCGCGCAGCAGCCTGCGGGCGCCGCGCACCATCTCGGCCGGCACCGTCGTGCGTTCGCGCAGCGCCTCGCCGAGCAGCTTGGCCTGACCGGGGAGTGGCTTCGCCGTCCACCGCATCGGCGGGCGCGATGCTGGCACCGGATCGGGCGCCGTGTCGAATAGCACCGTCGTTATGTCCACGCCCGAGATCCCGTCCACGAGCGCGTGGTGGGTCTTGGCGATCAGGGCGAAGCGTTCGCCCGCCATCTTCTCGACCAGCCAGATCTCCCACAGCGGCTTGGAGCGGTCCAGGCGCTGCGAGAAGAGGCGCCCCGCGAGCTGCTTAAGGGCTTTGTCGTCGGCCGGCTTCGGCAGCGCCGTGTGGCGGATGTGGTAGCGCGGGTTGAAGTGCGGATCGTCGGCCCACACGGGACGGCCCTGACCGTAGGGGACGAAGGCAAGGCGCTGGCGGTAGCGAGGGACCAGGTGCAGGCGACCGACGATGTGGTCGACCAGCTCCTGCGGCGTCGGCGCCATGCCCTCGAAGACCATCACCGAAGCGACGTGCATGTGCGCCGTGGAGTTGTCCTCCAGGTGCAGGAAGGTCGAGTCGAGCGCCGTCAGCCGGTCCGGGTTGGCCACGCGCCCGATTGTCGCGGCTTCAGTGCCGCACGTCAACGACAGCGCTCTGAATCTGTCGCGCGCCCATCTGGGATTACGCCGCAGGCGCGCGTACTAAGGGCTTTGTGCGTATCCGCACACCGTAGGTCTGTGTGTCACCCGTCACACAGAACCGTCCCAAGCGTCATCTAAGCTGCGAGCAATCGAACAATTGTTCGACCCTGCCGAGTCGTCTCCGTGAATGGAGGCGAGCGGGGGACCCACTGCCAGATCCCTAGATGGCGATCTGGATGGGGCGAATCGGCCGCTGTTGTGGCCGTAACGCCCGGCTGGCGCGCGTTTGGTTCGCGTGCCCGTCGGCCGTGAGCCCGACAGCTAACCCCGTAGGCGGACATGCAAGGAGATTCCCACCGATGTACGTACCCGCGACCCCTGTGCCGCCGCCTGCCAATCCCCTGGCTCCTATCGGAATCGCCTCGGCCGCGCCACCGGCGATGCCGATAGCGGTTCGCACCGCCTTGAGGCTGCGCCGCTCTGAGCTGAACGTCCTCGCTGACGGTCCAGCGACCATCACAGGGACGCTTCTGGCCGGCGCCAAGCCGATTGGCCTCCCCGGCCGGATGGTCGCGCTTCAGGCGCTCGCCAGGCATGGCTGGAGCACCCTGACCCGCACCCGAACCGGCACAGGCGGACGTTTCCGGCTTCGTTATCTCACGCGGCGGGTCGGGAGCGAGTCCGTGCGCCTGCGTTTCGCCGGCGACGGTAGCGAGCTCGCTTCGCATCGCAGGCTCGGGCGGCTAAACGTGTTTCGTCTCGCAGAGGCGTCCTGGTACGGGGGCGGCGGTGGACTGGCCTGCGGCGGCTCGCTGACCAGCTCCACCATAGGCGTCGCCAACAAGACGCTTCCCTGCGGCACTCTCGTCACGCTCCGCTACGATGGGCACTCGGTGCGCGTGCCCGTAGTCGATCGTGGCCCGTATGTCGCTGGGCGCGAATTTGACCTCACGGAAGCGACCAAGCAGGCGCTCGGTTTCGGAGACACCGGAGAGGTGTGGAGCACGAGCTGAGCGCCCCGGGCAATGTGGGCGCCTTCATGCAAGGGTTGGCTTTCTGCTCAATGCTTCCTTGAATCTGCCCGATGCCGGTAGCAATGAAGAACCTGCGCGCACAAGTGTGGATGGAGAGCCTTGGCGAGTGGAGCTGGCCGGGCCAGGGCAGCGCGGCCGTAGAAATGCTGCCGCCTGCATGGGTGCCAGCCTTTCCACCCCGGCTGGAGCCCGCCGCCTCGCCGGCCGCTCCCGTCGGGGGTGGGCGAGCGCGCCGGGTGCTCATCACCGCGCTCCTCAGCAGCCTGCTGGCCGTCTGCGGGGCACTCGCGCTGCAGGGCCGGCTGGGCATCGGGCAGCTCACCGGCATCTCACAGTCACCCAGCCGGACGCTCTCGCTGCAGAGCTCACTCTCCTCAAAGGCTCCGCCGCTGCCCACGCTCACTCCGGTCAGCCAGGACACCGCTGGCAGCTCGATCGATGGCGCGAGCTACTCCTCGCCGGCTCTTCATGGACACGGGTCCTTCTTGGTCTATCTGCCGGCTGGTTACGCCAGCACCACTCGCCGCTACCCGGTGTTGTACCTGCTGCATGGCAACAATCAGCCGGCCAGCGCGTTCCTGCAGCTCGGCCTGCAGGACGAGCTCGACCGGCTCGTCGCGCACCATGTCATACCGCCACTGATTGCCGTGATGATCCAGGGCGGGCGCGGCGCCAACAACTGGCGCAACACCGGCTCCCGGCACTACGAGAGCTACGTCCTAGAAGTACAGGAACTGATCGACCGGATGCTCCCCACCGTGGCATCCCGCAGTGCACGGGCGATCGCCGGGGACTCGATGGGCGGATATGGCGCCATGAACATCGCGCTCAGCAACCCCTATCGCTTCGCCACAGTCGAGAGCTGGCTGGGCTTCTTCAACGGCCTGGCAGGCAAGCTGCAGGCTGATCGTCCCCTGCTGTCGCGGATCGGCCTGCATGCATTCGTGTACGGCGGTGAATCTGATCAGATCGCGGACCCTTCCGAGAACGCGCCGTTCGCTGCCGCACTGCGCCGCGCGGGAGCAAGCGCCAAGAGCGCCGTCTACCCGGGCGGCCACAGCTTGGAAACGCTCCAAGAACACCTTTCGCTCATGCTCACGTTCGCGGGCGGCTCACTGTCGAGGACGCGAGCCCCGCTACCTGGCCCACGGCGAGTCCCTGTGAACTAGTATGTGTCCAGGTCAATATTGAGTTTGCTGTTGGGTCGCAATGGGAGAAGGGTTCTGTAGATGTCACGCAAAACCGGTAGTCACGACGTTTCAAGCAGGTCTGTCCGGGCTCGCCTGCTTGGCGGGCGTTCACGCGCACGAGTCGCGGTGGTGGCCGGAATCATGCCTGTTGCTGGCCTGCTCGTGAGCGTTGCCGGGCTCGGCACCTCCAGCGCCGCGGGTAGGACCGCGGCCCCACCCGCCGTTGCGGCGAGGACGATCACCGTGAAAGAGACCGGGCACCTGCATCGTACGAGCAGCTCGGGACTCAGGCTCAACGAGCAGGGCTCGGCATCGGGCACGATCAAGGGCACGATCTATATCCATCTGAACGTCGTCTCGCCCAGCCGGGTGACGGCCGAAGTCAACATCTATCCGAGCAGTGGCTCCCTCACGGGATCTGGGTCATCCAGCTACCGCGTAAATGGGGGCACAGCGAGCTTCTCCGGCAAGCTGTCAATCAATCGCGGGACCGGCAGCTACGCTCACGCTCACGGCTCGGGGCTGAGCTTCAGTGGCACGATCCAGCGCCTGAGCGGCTCTGTCACCGTCCATTTGAGCGGCAGCTTCTCGACCTGAGAGCTGGGTAAGTCCTTGTCCAAAATCAGAGCGGTTCCGGGTGCGCTGCTGCTCGCGCTCGTATGCGGCGTATTACCCGCAACGGCGGCCGCGACCACTGAGCGCGCGAGCTTGCATGCATCCTTCTCGCCAAACAGGCTAGGTGCGTCGACGACGGTCTCTTTTGGCTTTCACGTCGAAACCACGGAAGGCACTGCGCCGCCGCCGATGACGAGCCTCAACCTGCAGATGCCCGCAGGCATCAGCTACACGACGACGACGCTGGGCCTGTCGATTTGCCAGCCCCAGGTGCTCTTGGAACACGGCATCAATGGCTGCCCGCCCAACTCGCGTCTGGGGTTTGGCTCGGCGCTCGTGGAAGTCCCGTTCGGTACGGGAGCGGGCCACGAGATTCCCGAAATCCAGGCGGTGGCGGGCCCATCGCCCGGCGGGAACCTGGTCGTGCTGTTCTACGCAAATGGTGCGTCTCCCGTGTCCGCGCAGCTGGTGTTTCAAGGGGAAGTGCTGTCTGCTTCTGGAGCCTATGGCACGCAGCTCTCCGCGAACGTGCCGCTGGTGACAAGCGTGCCGGGCGGCCCCGACGTCTCGATCGTGACCGTGAACACCACGATCGGTCCCAGCCATCTGACCTACTACAAGCATGTCCACGGTAAGAAGGTGGCCTTTCATCCAAAAGGCGTCTCGGTGCCGGAACGCTGCCCGAAGGGCGGATTTCCGTTCGCAGCCCAGTTCACCTTCCAGGACGGCAACCGGACGAGCGCCCAGACGACCGTGCCCTGCCCGCCACGTCGCCGCAAATAGCTTCGTAGGCTTTTTCTCCTCCAGGGGCTGCGCGTCCTCAATCCTGGAGGGCCAGGCTGGCTTGCACCTTGGCAGCGAACCAGCCAGGGATCGCCACCATCAGCACAGCTGAGGCAGTCACAAGCGCGAGGCTTCCGAGCGCGACGATCACACCGACCGAGCTGACCACCGGGTAGTTGATCACGAGGTTCAGCGCCCGGTCGAGCAGTTGCTGGCCTAAGAGGCCGAACAGCGCGCCGCTCAGGCAGCCCACGCCGAGCAGCATCAAGCTCTCCAGCACGATCGTGTACCACAGTTCGCGGTGGGGGAACCCCTCGAGCTTGAGCTTCGCAAGGCGCGGGCGACGCTGCCAGATCATGGCCCCCATGGCGGCCGCCATCGCCATCACGGCCGCCACCAGGATCAAGTTCGCGATCTGTGACAGCCTTTCAAGACCCTGGCGCGTGATCGCGCGCAGCGTGTTTGCGTGCTGTTCAGAAGTTTGCACAGCCAGAGCCGATTCGCCTCCAAGCGCCGCCCTGATCTCACGCACGCCCTGCTGGGGGCTCACCCCAGGCTTCATCAGCACGTTGTAGGCGCTTGCATCCCTGCTACCCCACGCCTTCGCGTAGTCGTTGGCGTTCACGATGATCGCTCCCGGCGCCCAGCCGATGTTCGTGCTGATCGCCGCAACACGGAACGCGGCCGGATTGGGGGCTGGCAGCGTGAACGGCTTGCCGATCCTCAGATTGTGTTCTTCGGCAAGCGCCAGCGACACCACGGCCCAGCCCCCTTCGCGCAAATGCATATCAGCCTGGGCGACGTTGCCTTCCACGAGCTGGCTGGGCGGCACCAGTGGCGAGGCTTCTCGCGGAGGGGCGATCACCCAGATGCGCCGGTCGTTGTAGTCGAGCAGTCCACCGCGATATACCCGCACGGCGCGCAGCCCGGGCAGCCCGCGCAGCTTGCCCAGCTGGGTAGGGGCAAAAGGCGAGGTCATCAACAGATTGGAGCTGCCCGCAGCGGACACCCAAACGTCGGTCGCCGCGTTCATGTCCGAGGCAGCGTTGTACAGCCCCTTCAGCAGGTCGCTGTGGGCGCCCTGGATCGACACGCTCCCAAACACAGCGATCGCGCCGGTGGCGGCAATCGCGATTGCGCGCGATCGTCCGGCGCGCAGCTCCATCACCGCGATGTGCGGCACAGCGCTCACGATCGACGGCGCGATTCGCTGCACGAACGCGAGCATCCCGGTGAGCGGCACCGCCAGCAGCGCGAGCAGCGCCGCGATCAGCGTGATCATCCCCACAATCGCCGCCTGCGGAGCCGCCAGCAGGATCGCAAGCGTCGCCCCCAGGCACACGAGTCCGCCGAACGTCAAAAGCCACGAGGTGCGCCCGCCCGTAACCTCTTTCACTTCGATCGCGGCGAGCGGATTGCGCGAGACGATGTCCTTGAACGGGCTGAGTACGGCCACGCTTGCGGCTCCCATGCCGCCGGCCAAGGAGATCGCGATGCTCTTCAAGCTCACGACGCGCTCGGAGCCCAGCGCGAAGGCGGAGGAGAGATAGCCGGGGTTGGAGTGGAACAGGTGGATAGAGAGCTCGTCCCCGAGCACCAGCCCGATGGCACAGGCGATCGTTCCAAGCACCAGCGCGTCGAACATCAGCACCGCGATCACCGCCCTGGGTGTATAGCCATCGCGGCGCAGGTCGGCGATCAGGCGGCGACGCTGTGGCACCGTCAAGAGCATCGCGTTGAACGCGAACAGGAAGCCCACAAGGGCACTGATCACAGCGAACAGTTGCGTCGACTGGTTCGTCGCGGCGGCGGCCTTGGCGAATAGCAGCTCGTCGTAGTTTGAGTCCTCCACGCCATACCGTTCGCCGGCAATACGCTGCAGGCCCGCACGCACACGGGCGGTTTGCCCCGGCGCGGGCTCGACCAGGATGCGGCTCACGCGACCCTTCAGGCCGCTTGCTTCCTGGACGTATTCGAGCGGACCCACAGCGATCGGGCTGGAGATCAGGGCGCCGATCTGCCTTTCGGTGAGGCGCGAGTAGAGCGCGGATTCGCTCGAGTGCCCGAGCGCTTGGAACTTCACAACGTCGCCAAACTTCTTCACCCCGAGCGTGCTTGCCACCGGCACGGGGAGCACGATCGCGCCAAGTCCAGCGAATGGGGTGAGCGCGACTTTACGCACGAGTGCGCCTTTCAGCTCAGCGAGCGTCCCGTCTGCCCCAGCGAGCTCAACCGACTCACTGCCCTTCGGCCCTTTGGCGTTCGCGCTAACTTCGAGCAGCGGCGCTGCCACACGCACCCCCGGCAAATGCCGTATCTCTGAGACCAGCTTCTGCGGCAGCCCGTGAGCGTCGCGCGCCGTCAGCTGCAGCTTCGCCCGGCCGACGATCCCGCTGTTGAGCTGCCCCACCGAGCTCGACAGGCTCGAGCTCGCGATCTGTGAGGCGAACAGCAGCCCCACCCCCGCAGCGATCCCTACTATCGCGAAGCACTCCTGAAGCGCCCGCGCACGCAGGCGCACGCGATAGAGGTGGAGCACGTTCGCGAACCTCACAGCTGCCTGCCCAGATCGCTACGCCGACGCCGCGCTGTCGCCCGGCGCGCCCCGGCCGGTGGGCGCAAGGCTCTGGTCAGGGTCATAGTCGACCAGCTTGCCGTCGCGCAGGGCAAGCACGCGGTCCGCGTAGGCAGCGGCTTGCGGATCGTGACTGACGAGGACGATCGCCACGCCGCGCTCACGGCATAGTTCCGTCAGCAGTTCGAGCACCTCACGCCCGCGCTGGGTGTCGAGACTGCCAGTCGGCTCGTCGGCGAGCAGCAGCTTCGGTTCGGTGGACAGCGCCCTGGCAATCATCACGCGCTGACGCTCGCCCATCGAAAGTGTCTCCGAGCGGTGGGTCAACCGGCCACCGAGTCCCAGCCGCTCGAGCAACGGCTGCACGCGAACGTGTGCCTCCTTCCACGGCGTGTTCTTGAGCAGCTTCAACACGGTGTTGTCAATCGTGCTCACGCCCGGCAACAGATCGAAGTTCTGGCGCACGAAGCCCATTTCTTGGAGGCGGAAGTGCGAAGCTTCACGCTCCGAGAGCGAGGAGATGTCGCGGCCGTTCACCAGCACTTTGCCGCTCGTCGGAGCGAGCAGCGCGGCGACCATCAGCAGCAGCGTCGTCTTACCTGAGCCGCTTGGCCCGTATAGCGCAACCATCTCGCCAGCCGCGACAGACATCGACACGCCGTCGACCGCGCGCACCGTCTCCTCTCCGGCTGTGTGGTAGTGCTTGACGAGATCCTGGAGCTCTAGCACCTAAGACCCGCTTCCCTGTCCCCAGCACAGTCGGGTACCGGCCCACGATCCCCACCCCCAATGCGACCATTCAGCCAAAGCGGTGTCAGTCCTCGCGCGGTGGCGGCTGGAAGACGATTCGCTTCACCTCAGCCATGGTGCCGCCGCCGAGACGCAGAGCGGTCTGAAAGCCCTCGAGTCCCACCTCACCGGCATCGAGCGTCCGCCGCAGCTCGTTGAGGGTGTTGCGCTGCTCCTCGGGAACCTGCTCGCGCGGGATCTCGAGGAGAATTAGGTGCCGCGGACGCTTCAGGCCGTGTGCGAGTCGCACGTAGCGCTCGCGTTCCCCGGCGTCCAAGCCCTCGAGCGTGAGGACTACCGTTTGCCGCTCGCCCAGGCGCTTGACGACAGCAGCATCGAGCAGCTCGCGAGCCCGCGCCTCGATCTCCTCCTGCGCGACACGTCCTGCCAGCAAGGTGCGCACCTTCGCCAGCGAGAGCACGGCGCCACGCTCCTCTATGACGCGCTCTGCGAAGCATCCGGACTCCGACGCATCGGCCGAGACGATCAACAGCAGGCTGCCTGGGGAATAACGGAGGCGATCGGATGGAGCGAGCACACGACAGCGCGCCGAAACATCAATGGGGCGAGGCGGCGCATCTCCCTCCCGCCGCGGACGTTCAGAGGTCCACCCACCGCGCTCGTCGGCCCCGATCTTGACGCTGCGCAAGGAGGGGGGAGTCGGCATTCAGTCATCATCCCCTAAGGCGCGAGCTGACGCTTTGCGGGATAGGATCCCCGAAGTGGGAGGAGCTCCATGGACCTGACGTTCAGCGAGAAGGAGATTGCGTTCCGCGACGAGCTGCGCGAGTGGCTCTCCGGCAATCAGCCCGACGCCGCTCCCACCGACGGTGGCGAGGATGCGCATTACGCGTGGCGGCGCGACTGGCAGCGCCGCCTCTACGACGCCGGGTGGGCCGCGCCGGCCTGGCCGGCCGAGTACGGCGGCCGCGGCGCGAGCCTGACGGAGTCGGCGATCTACTTCGAAGAGCTCGGCCGCGCGCGCGTGCCGATGGCGGCGAACGTGCTCGGCCTGTTGCTCGGTGGCCCGACGCTGATGGTATGGGGCACGGATGAGCAGAAGGAGCGCTACCTGGCGCCGATCCTCTCGGCTGAGGAGATCTGGTGCCAGGGCTTCTCAGAGCCCGACGCGGGCTCGGATCTCGCGTCGCTGAAAACAAAGGCTGTCAAGGACGGCGATGAATGGGTGGTCACTGGCCAGAAGGTTTGGACGAGCGGCGCGCAGTACGCCAAGTGGTGCATGCTCGTTGCCCGGAGCGACGGCGACGCCGCCAAGCACAAGGGTCTCACCTATTTCCTGATGGACATGGAGCAGGACGCCGTGCAGGTTCGCCCGCTGCGCCAGATCACTGGCGAGGCTGAGTTCAACGAGCTGTTCATCGAGGAGGCGCGGATCCCGGACGAGAACGTCATCGGCGGCGTGGGCAACGGCTGGAAGGTCGCGCTCACGACGCTGATGAACGAGCGCGCGGGCCTCGGCTTCGCGTTGCAGATACGCCTGCGCCAGCTGCTCGACGACCTGATCGCGATCGCCGCTGGGCGTGGCCTGCTCGAGGATGCTCGCATGGCCGACGCGCTGGCTGAGCTACACGTGCGCTGCGAGTCGATCCGCCTGCTTGCCTGGAAGGGCCTCACAGACGCCGAGCGCTACGGCCAGCCCGGCCCCGAGGGATCGCTCGTCAAGTGGCTGTGGTCGGACACCAACCAGCGCCTCACGCAACTGGCCGTGGATATCGTCGGCCCAGACGCGCTGACGGCCGGTGAGAGCTGGAGCTATGAGTTGCTGCGCGCGCGGGGCAACACGATCGAGGGAGGCACCACGGAGGTGCTGAAGAACATCGTCGCCGAGCGCGTGCTAGGCCTGCCACGACTGAAGGCGGCTGCCTGATGGACTTTGGCTTCACCGACGACCAGCGCGACATCCAGCGCACGGCGCGCGAGTTGCTCGCAGAACGCACGACGCCGGCGCGCGTGCGCGAGCACGCGGAGGCGCGTACGGTCGATGAGGCGCTGTGGCGCGAGTTGAGCAAGCTCGGCTGGCCGGGGATCGCCGTATCTGAGGAGTACGGCGGTCAGGGGCTCGGCCAGATCGAGCTTTCGATCCTCTGTGAGGAGCTCGGACGCTCGCTCGCGCCCGTGCCGTTCCTACCGAGCGCGCTCGCCGCGACGGTGATCGAGCAGTCGGGCACGCCTGAGCAACGCGAACGCTGGCTGGGAGGCCTGGCCTCGGGCGAGACGGCTGGTGCGCTTGGTGCCGCCAGCGACAGCGTCGCAGAGCTCGTGATCGGCGGCGCTGATGCGCAGGTGCTCGTCCTCGTCGAAGACGACGGAACGGGCCTCGTGCTGGCCGCCGAGGACGCCGAGATGACGCCGCTCGAGGCGATCGACCCGACCCGCTCAGCCGCACGCGTGAGCGTTCCGGACGGCGCGGGCGACTCGCTCGGCGACGTCTGCGCCGGCCTCGGGCGCTCGCTGATCTCCGTCAGCTCAGAGCTCGTCGGCGTCTGCGAGCGGGCGCTTGAGATGACGGTCGCCTACGTCAAGGACCGCAAACAGTTCGGTGTGCCTGTCGGCGCCTACCAGGCCGTCTCGCATCGCTGTGCGCAGATGCTGCTCGACACCGAGAAGGCGCGCTCGATAGTGAACTTCGCCGCATGGACGGCAGACGCCGACCCGGAGCGGCTCGCCGAAGCGGCCGCGATGGCCAAGGCTACCGCTTCCGATGCCGGGCGCGAGGTGACCGCCGCTGCGATCCAGATGCATGGCGGAATCGGCTTCACGTGGGAGGCGGACGTGCACTGGCTTTACAAGCGTGCGCAGATCGACGCTGTGCTGCTCGGCGGAGCGGGAAGCCACCGCGCTCAGCTGGCGGCGATCCTGGCGCGGCGAGCGGGCGCCCCGGTGGGCTAAGGCCGCGCAATACCAGCCGCACCCGTCGTTAGATTCGACGAGCAGTGTCAGACAATCACGCACAGTTGAACGTCGCGCATCTCGACGCTGACGCCTTTTACGTCTCGATCGAGCTCAGCCGCCACCCAGAGCTGCGCGGCCGGCCGGTGGTGGTCGCGGGGAGCGGCCCGCGTGCGGTCGTCACCACCGCTTCCTATGAGGCCAGGCGCTACGGCGTGGGATCGGCGATGCCCGCCGCTCGCGCCAGGCGCCTATGCCCGCAAGCGATCGTGCTGCCGCCCGACTTCGTCACCTATCGCGAGGTATCCCGGCGGATGATGGCGATCGTACGCGCCCAGGTGGAGCGCGTGGAGGTGGTGGGCCTGGACGAGGCCTATCTGGACCTGTCGGGGCTCCATTCGCCCCGGGCCGCCATGCGCCGCCTGGTGACCGAGATCCAGAGCTCCCTCGGGCTGAGATGCTCGGTGGGCATCGGCCCCAACAAGCTAGTGGCCAAGGTGGCATCGGACGCGGAGAAGCCCGCGGGGTTCGTCGTGCTAACCCGTGACCAGGCCTGTGAGCGCTTCGCGGGCTCGCCGCCCGGACTGGTGCCAGGCATCGGGCCGAAGACCTCAGCGCGCTTGGCCGAGCTCGGCCTGAACACGCTCCAGGCACTTGGTCGCGCACCGGAGCAGGTGCTCGTGCAGCGCTTTGGCCGGAACCTCGGGCGCGATCTCGGCAGGCGCGCGCGGTTCGAACACGACGGCGAGGTGGCCGCCGCACGCAAGGTGGTCTCGGAGTCGCGCGAGCGGACCTTCGATGAGGACATTCGTGACCCGGCGGCCCTGCGCGAGGCGCTGCGGCGGATGTCCCACGAGCTGTGCACGAGTCTTGCCGCCAACGGGCGCCGTGGCCGCACGATCGGGATCAAGGTTCGCCTCGATGACTTCACGACGGTTACCCGCACGCGCTCGGTTACGAAACCCACCTGCGACAGCGAGCGGGTGACGGCGGTGGCGCTGAGGCTGCTCGAGGACTATGCGCCTGAGCGACCGGTGCGCCTGCTCGGGGTGAGGGTCACAGGGCTGGTATCCCCTCAAATCGTTTCTTTCGAGCCAGCGTCGGCGAGCAGGCCGACGGGCGCGAAGGACCAGTTGGCAATGCCCGTATAGGCGAGAGATGATGCCTGTCCCTTGCAAGAGCTGAGCATCCGCACAGACGATGAGGTCGAGCTCTCCGGCGAGGAGAGCGGAGAAGGCTCTCCGCTCGTTCTGCTGCATGGGCTGACGGCGACACGACGCTATGTCGTGATGGGCTCGCGCCTGTTGGAGCGCTCCGGCGGGCGTGTGATCGCCTACGACGCCCGTGGGCATGGCCGTTCAACCCCCGCATCCGACCCGAGCGCGTATGGGTATGAGCGCCTGGCAGCTGACTTGCTCGCGGTTCTGGATGCGCTCGGCCTCGAGCGGGCTGTTCTGGCTGGTGCCTCGATGGGCGCGCACACCGCCGTGCGCTTTGCCCTGCGCCACCCCGAGCGGGTGGCGGCACTGGGACTGATCACGCCCTCCTACGACCCCGCCGCGGACATCACGGGGCTGGACGCCTACGCGGGCTGGGACGAGCTCGCGAAGGGACTGAGCAAGGGTGGGGTGGAGGGCTTTCTCGCGGCGTATGACTTCTCGCGCTTGCCGGTGCAGTGGCGAGCGACCGTTGAGAAGGTTATCCGCCAGCGGCTGTCCGCCCACGAGCACCCCGAAGCAGTGGCCAATGCGCTGGAAGTCGTGCCCAGATCGCGCCCGTTCGAGGACATGGGCGAGCTCGCGCTCATCCAAGCGCCGGTAGTCGTGGTTGGGAGCCGCGACGAGGCCGACCCGGGCCATCCGCTTGCAGTGGGCGAACGCTACGCGCAGGCGATTCCCGAGGCGAAGCTGATCGTGGAGGCTCCCGGTCAATCGCCAATCGCCTGGCAAGGCGGACAGCTTTCGAGGGTGCTGAGCGAGCTGATTGCCAACGGGAGTACGTGATAGCGTACGCACGTATGCCAGAGGTTCGCAACTGGGACGGGCAAACCTACGACCGAATCTCCGGGCCGATGGAGGCGCTGGGGCTGGAGGTCCTTTCGCGCCTAAAGCTAGTGGGCGATGAGACCGTGCTCGACGCGGGCTGCGGCTCGGGGCGGATCACGCAGGCGCTGATCGAGCGGCTCCCGCGCGGGCGCGTGCTCGCGGTCGACGCGTCGGAGTCGATGGTGCGGGCGGCGCGCGAGCGCCTGCCCGGCGCGGACGTGCACGTCGCGGACCTGCTGGCGCTGGAGCTGGACGGGCCCGTCGACGCGATCCTCTCGACGGCGACGTTCCACTGGATCCTCGACCACGAGCGGCTGTTCGCTCGCCTGCACGCGGCGCTTCGCCCCGGCGGGCGGCTGCTGGCCCAGTGCGGCGGGCGCGGCAACATCGACGTGCTGCGCGGGCGGGCGAACGAAGTGCTGGCGCGCGAACCCTATGCCGCGCACTTCGGCGACTTCGAGCAGCCCTGGAACTATGCGGGCCCAGAGAAGACGCGGGAACGCTTGATGGCCGCGGGCTTCCAGCGCGCGGAGTGCTGGTTGCAACCCACGCCGAAGGAGCCCGAGCACCCGCGCGAGTTCCTCTCGGAAATCGTGCTGGGCCCGCACTACCAGCACCTGCCGGCTGAGCTGCGCGAGCTGTTCATGGACGACGTCCTCACCGAGCTGGGAGAGCCGGTCCTCGTCGACTACGTGCGCCTGAACATCGACGCTACGGCGTAGCGACCTCGATCTCCGCGCCGTGCAGGAGCGCCGCGTAGCGCCTGCCCAACGCGAGTAGCTCCTCGTGGGTGCCGCGCTCGGCGATTCGCCCCGAGTCGAGTACGAGGATCTCATCAGCGTCGCGGATCGTCGACAGGCGGTGGGCAATCGCGATCGTGGTCCGTCCCCGCGAGAGGTCGTCGAGCGCCTGCTGCACCGCGCGCTCAGTCTCGTTGTCGAGCGCCGAGGTGGCCTCGTCGAGGATCAGCACCGGTGGGTTGCGCAGCACGGTGCGGGCGATCGCCATGCGCTGCTTCTCGCCGCCGGAGAAGCGATAGCCGCGCTCGCCGACCGGCGTGTCGTAGCCATCCGGCAGCGAGGCGATCAGCTCGTGAATCTGGGCGGCGCGTGCGGCGTCTTCGATCTCCTCGTCGGTGGCGTCAGGGCAGGCGAAGCGCAGATTCTCACGGATCGACGCATGAAACAGGTAGGTCTCCTGGGAGACCAGCCCGACGTTCGCGGCCAGCGACTGTAGGGTCATGTCGCGGATATCCACCCCATCGACGCTCACGCAGCCCCGCTGCGGCTCATACAGCCGCGCCACCAGATACGCGAGCGTGGTCTTGCCCGACCCCGTCTCGCCGACGAGCGCGGTGCGGGTGCCCGCTGGGATCTCGGCGCCGATCTCTTCGAGAGTCCAGGGTGAGTCGGGCGCATAGCGAAACCACACATCCTCCAACCGCACATCACCGCGCACCCCTGTCAGTGCGCGCGCGTCTGCTCGCTCTTCGATGTCCACAGGCAGGTCCAGGTACTCGAAGATCCGCCCGAACAGCGCCAGCGAGGTCTGCACTTCCAAGCCCACCGATAGCAATGACTGGATCGGGAACAGCAGCCGCGTCTGCAGCGTCGTGAAGGCGACGACCGTGCCAATCGAGATGGCGTTGCCACCGGAGCCGTGGTCGACGCCGGAGAACAAGTACACGAGTGCGGGCATGATCGCGAAGCTCATCTGCACGGAGGCCATCCGCCAGCGCCCGGCCATGCGCGCTCGCACCTCGAGGTCGGCGAGCTCGCCCGACTCGTCGCTGAAGCGGCGGACCAGCTCGGGCGAGCGTCCCATCGTCTTGCCGAGCAAGATCCCTGAGACCGACAGCGACTCCTCGACGAGCGTCGACATGTCCGCCAGACGGCTCTGGCGCACCGATTGGATGCGCCGACGCTCCTCCCCCACGCGGCGGGTCAGCCACACGAAGAAAGGGAGCAGGATGAGCGAGAACGCGGCCAGGCGCCAGTCGAGCAGCACCATCGCGACGACGGTCGCCATCACCGTCGTCACGTTCTGGACGATCGAGGTGGCCGTCGAGGTCACAACGCTGTCGACCCCGCCGATGTCGTTTGCGATGCGCGACTGCACCTCGCCCGTGCGCGTGTGTGTGAAGAACGCCAGCGACATCCGCTGCAGGTGTGCGTAGACGGCCGCGCGCAGATCGTGCATCACGCGCTGGCCGACCTGGTTGGAGATCCAGGTCTGCGCGACGCCAATCACGCTCGTGATGATCGACAGCGCGATCATTCCCGAGACGAGCTCGATCACCAGCGTCGTGTCGTGCTGCGGGTAGGCCTTGTTGATGAATTCACGCAACAGGAACGGGCTGATCACGCCGAGCGCGGCCGACACGAAGATCAGCCCGAGCAGCAGGCTGAGTCGCGGCCGGTAGGGCCGGAACAGCCTCGCCACCCGCCGCAGCGACACCGGTGTGGCTGGGAGGTCCTGGGGGCGAAGCTCCGGTTGCACAGAGCGGCGGCCATTGCCGCCGTGTCCCTGGGCGAAGGGCTGACTGCTCACTGGCCTGACTTTAGCCGCCGGGTCGTAGGCTTAACGCAATGAACTTGTCCTCGCCGGAGGTGCGCGTGCTCGGCTGCATGCTCGAAAAGCAGCGCACGACCCCTGACATGTACCCCCTCACGCTGAACGCGCTGCGCCAGGCTTGCAACCAGTCGACCAACCGCGATCCGGTCGTCGACTACGACGACGCGATCATCCGCGAGGCACTGCACCACCTCGAACGCCGCGGCTTCACGCGCCTGGCGAGCGGTCGCTCCAGCCGCGCGCCGAAGTACCGGCACCTGCTGGCGGAGGCGCTGCCGATGGCAGACGACGAGCAAGCGGTCATGTGCGTGCTGATGCTGCGCGGCCCGCAGACGCCCGGCGAGCTCAAGCAGCGCACAGAGCGGATGCATGCCTTTGCCGGCCTGGACGGCGTGCACGAGACGCTCACGCGCCTGATCGAACGCGGGCTGGCTGCGTGCCCGGAGCGTAGGCCGGGACAGAAGGAGGACCGTTATACGCATTTACTCGAGGAGGATTCGCCAACGGCGCCACCAGCCAGTATCCCGGCGGTGGTAAATGCTCCGCTCGATAGCCTCGAGGAGCGTGTCGCCAGATTGGAGCGTGCGGTGGCCGAGCTCAGTGCGACGGCGCCGTGAGCCACGCTCACCTGATCCTCGCCGCCGCATCCTCCTCAGACACCGCCACCGGGGTGGGTATTCCCTTGGCATTGGCCGCGGGCCTGGTGTCGTTCCTATCGCCCTGCGTGCTCCCGCTCGTGCCCGGCTACCTCTCGACCGTGATCGGGGTGACGCCCGCCGACCTCAAGGGGGGCGTGAGCGCTCGTCGCGTGCTCGTCCCCAGCCTGCTGTTCATCGCGAGCTTCTCGACGATCTTCATCCTGCTCGGCATGAGTGCCACAGTCATCGGTTCGACGCTCAACGCTCACAAACAGACCCTTCAGCAGGTGGGCGGGATATTGATCATCGTCATGGGCCTCATCTTTCTCGCGACACCGTTCGTGCGCCTGCTCAACCGCGAGTGGCACTCTGAGACGCTGCTGGCGCTGGCGGGCCGCGGCGGGCCCCTCGTCGCGGGCGCGGCGTTCGCGATCGCTTGGACCCCCTGCACGAGCGTCACGCTCGGGGCGATCCTCACGCAGGCAGCGGTCTCGAGCTCTGCAGCTCACGGTGCGCTGCTGCTCGCCTTCTACTCAGCGGGCCTGGCCATACCGTTTCTGCTGATCGCGCTCGCCTTCGAGCGCATGACCAACGCACTCACCGTGGTCAAGCGCCACTTCCCTGTGATCATTGGCGTGGGCGGCGCCGTGATGATCGCGCTGGGCGTGCTGATCCTCACCGGCGAGTACACGATCCTCAACGCTCAGGCCAACGAACTGCTGCAAGGCACCGGGGTCAACGTCTCGAACATCTAACCGCGCGTCAGGCGGCCGTCGCCCGCTGGCCTTGCCTGTGTGCCCGGTAGCGCTTCTCCCAAGCCTCCTGATTGCGCTTGGCGTCGAGTACGAACGGCGAATATCCGATCACCTTCACGATCGCCCTGTTGAGTTGCGACCAGGGGGAGGGGAGAGGGCGCAGCACATCGACGAACAACACGACCCGTGTCTCATCGGTGTCGTTCCACACCTCGTGGTTGTAGGTGTCGTCGAAGATCATGCTCTTGCCCTGCACCCAGTGACGAACGTCCTCGCCGACCCTGATCCTGCAGGCCTCCTTGTCCTGGGGCACGATCAATCCCAGGTGGTAGCGCAGAACGCCCTTATACGGGCCGCGGTGATCGAGGATGTGCTTGCGCGGGGAGAGGATCGAGAACATCGCGGTCTTCATCCCCGGAATCCGCTCCATCAGCGCTGCGGTCTGCGGGCACATCTCCACGCCGAGCTTCGCCTTGAAGCCGAAGCCATAGAGGAAGAACGTCTTCCAATTGTCATCGTCGGTGATCTCGAGCTGGTCCTTGGAGATGTCCTGGAAGTTCGGAAGGGCCTCGCGATCCTCGAGCACCTTCTCGAGCTCTGCCCTGATCGTCGCCCAGTTCGCCTCCACCTCAGCTATCCAGGGAAAGCTGTCGTTCTCGAAGAAGGTCGCGTCACCGACCAGCGATCGCTTCCCGATGAACCGCTCGACCGGCGCCAGGATCCTTTCGCCGGCGGCAATCGTCAGCTCCACCGTTCGTTCCCACAGGGACTTCTGTGGTGTCCTCACCGGTTGCATGCTAACGCGCCCCCTGACGGCCGCAGTCCTATGGCCGTCAGGCGGCCTCGCGCAGCGCGAGTAGCTCAGGCAGCTCGGCTAGCTTCTTCAAGGCGCGCTGCTCGAGCTGAGAGGCCCGCTCCGCGGAGAACCCCAGCCGTTTGCCGATCGCGGTCAGCGTCTGGGGCTCCTCGCGCCCGGTGCCGAAGCGCAGCGTCAGCACGGTCCGCTCGGTTTCGGGCAGCTGGGCGATTGCATCGTGGACGATGCGCTCGCGCTCGTTGTCCCAGGCCGTGTCCTCGGGGGCCTCCTGGTCGGAAGGCAGCAGGTCGCCGAGCGCAGTGTCGCCGTCCTCACCGATTTGCTGATCGAGGCTGACCAGGGCGGCGCGCTGGTGGCGCACCTCCTCGACCTGCTCGATCTCCAGGCCCGTCTCCTGCGCCAGCTCCTCGACCGTGGGCTCGCGCCCGAGACGCACCGAAAGCTCGCGCTCGACACGCCCAACCTTGCGCGAGCGCTGGGCCACGTGAACGGGCAGGCGGATCGTGCGCCCTGAGTTCTCAAGGCCACGCTGGATCGCCTGGCGAATCCACAGGGTGGCGTAGGTGGAGAAGCGAAAACCCTTGCGCCAGTCGAACTTCTCGCTCGCCCGGATCAGGCCGAGCAGGCCCTCCTGGACGAGGTCAGCGAGCGGTAGGCCCTGGTTCTGGTAGCGCCTTGCGTTGGAGGCCACCAAGCGCAGGTTGGAGTTGACGAGCAGTTCCTTCGCGTGCAGGTCGCCGCGCTCGATGCGCTGTGCGAGGTCGATCTCCTGGGCGGGAGTGAGCAGGGGATAGCGCCGCGAATGCGCAAGCAGCTGGTCGACTGCCTCGGGAATGAAGCTCTCTGAGGTTCCCAGCGCGACCAGCTCGCGAGCGGGGTTGTCCAGCCGCTCAGGCTTCGCGCGGGTCTCCTCGCGCGCAGAGCGCCCGGAGTCCTCGCCCGTAACGGAGTCGAGTGGGGTGATTGGGGTTATACGAGGGTCTGACATGACTGTCCTTCTAATCCGATGCTTGGAGTCGGAATTATATTCCTCGATAGTTGCGTTGTCAATGATTTTCTGAGGGAGGTTCGGCGGGGCCCTAAAAGCTCGTTCGACACTGTGCACCTTGCCACCTGCTCTGTGGAGCACAACCCGTGAACCATCCAAAGCTCTATCCAGTCTCTACCCACCAAAGCGGTGCTCCACGCACGAGCCCGGCGCGCCGCGAGCGGGAAGATTCCTCAGGCGGCGGCGTCTCAGGACGTGACGTACTGAATCCCGAGACCGAGGAGGTCATGGTGAGACACACCTTCGCTGTAGGAGCGGCCACGGTGATGGTTGCGCTGGTGGCAGCCGGATGCGGCAGCAGCAGCTCGAACACCACCAAGACGGCCGCGAGCGCGCCGGCACAGGCCCCAAGCAGCACGAGCTCCGCACCCGTCGCGAGCGGTGGAGTCACGGTGAGCACCAAGCACGGCAAGCTCGGCACAATCCTCGCGGCAGGGCCCAAGCGGATGACCGTGTACCTGTTCGAGGGCGACACGGGCCCAGCATCGGCCTGCTCGGGCACCTGCGCCAAAGCGTGGCCACCGGTGACCACGACCGGCGGACCGAAGACCAGCGGAAGCGCGGTCGCCGCGGACCTCGGCACGATTACCCGCCCCGAAGGGATCAAACAGGTGACCTACAAGGGCCACCCGCTCTATTACTTCGAGAAGGACGGCGACGCCGGAGATGCTTATGGCCAGGGTTCCAAGGCCTTCGGCGCGGGCTGGTACGTGCTTGGGCCAGCCGGCAGCAAGGTGGATCACTCCTGAGGTATGTCAGGCGCCGCGATCACGCGTAGGTCGTGTTTGCCAGCGCGAACGGCGTCGCCGGGGTGCAGCTGCCGCCCCCGGCGCGCCTCGGGCGCGTCATTGACCAGCACCCGCCCGGCGGCGAGCAACGCCTTGGCCTCGCTGCCGCTATGAACGACGCCAGCGAGCTTCAGCAGCTGGCCGAGCCTGATCGTCTCGCCTCGGATCGGGATCTCGCTAGGCACTGGCAAATCTAGCGATCGCCCAGGTAGCGCACGACATCCAGCGCATCGGCTTCTAGCGCCCCAGCGCTCTTGCGCGTGAGACGGCCGAACGGGTCGAGCACGACCGTGCCAGCGGGCATGCTCCAGGTGGCCACAGCACGAGCATCGATCAGAGCGAAAGGACGGAAGAGGCCGTTGACGGTGATCACCGCCCTGTGAGAGTCGAGCAGCCACTCTCGCGTCCTCCAGCCCAGCAGGACCGGGTCAAACGGCCCCAGCAGACGCGGTGGTGGCAACTCCGCAGGCGCAGGGCGCCCAGCGATGTCGAGGAGACCGTCCTCGCGCTCGTGAAGCTCCGAGGCGATCGCGCTCAGCCCGTTGCGCACGTCGCGCAGGGACAGCCCGGCCCACTTGGCGAGGTCGCGGTCACTTGCGGGGCCGTGACCGGCGAGGTAGCGGCGCGCCAGCTCCGCCAGCGCGCGCTCGCGGTCAACGGGAGCCGGCTTGCCCAGCCAGTCATGAACGAGCACGTATGCGTGCTGTCCTGCGATCATCGGCCCGCGCACTGCGATACCACGTAGACATGCGAGCATCAACAGGTGCACGAGCGCCTGGCCCTCCGTGCGCACTCCTGCCATATCGATGCGCTCACGGAGCTGTACGCGGGTGAGCGGGCCCTCTTCAGCCAGAGAGCTGGCGATTGTGGCAACGCCGCGCTCGGCTGCCTCCGAGCTGACGCCCTCCTGCGTCAGGCGCCGGGCGTTGCCGGTGAGCAAGGGCGGCGTGGTCAGCTCCTGCAGCCAGGGATAATCCTCGCTGCGAACGAGGTGAAGTGTGCCGCGATTGAGCCAGGTGATCAGGAGCGAGCGATCCTCGGTCAGGGCGCGATCGACATCCGCGGCGGACAGTCCTGTCGTCCGCGCGCGAATGGCCAGGCGAGCTCCGCGGGGGTCTTGACCCTGGATGGCCAGCAACCGCCCGGCGACGGCCACGGGATCGTGGGCAGGGGCCCCCGCGAGCAGCTGCGCGGTGAGACGCTCGGCGATCATCCAGTGGCCAGTATCGCCGAGGCGAGCATCGCCGGCGCGGTTTCGGCGGCGCAAACCATGCGGTATCTTGCGAGAGCCAGATGGAGCCCTGGCGGGAGGCCTGTCTCCCGAACCGCCCGGTTTGGACAGGGCTGATGGCTCCTTTCGCGAACCGAAGCCATGCGAGAGGAGCCCAAGCGTCGTGCCCATCGGAGCTGTGCAGAATCTAGACAGGCGTGAGTTGGGGGCGATCTTCCTCGGCGGAGCCACGGGCGGGCTGCTGCGGGTCTGGCTGAGCTCGTCTTTCGCGAGCGGGGCGACGAGCTGGCCGTGGGCGATATTCGCGATCAATGTGACTGGCTCGTTCACACTCGCCTGTCTCGCGACGTGGTTCAGGGAGCGCCCACCGGAATCGGCATTTCACCATCCGCTGTGGACCATCGGCTTCTGCGGGACCTACACCACGTTCTCCACGATGCAGCTGGAGATCCTCGTACTGCTCGACCACAACCGCTATGGACTCGCCGCTGGATATGCGCTAACCAGCATCATCGCCGGCTATCTGGCGATCTGGATTGGGACGGGCCTCGTGCGTCGCGAGCGGGGGGGAGCATGAGCGGCTGGGTCTGGATCGGGGTCGCGCTGCTCAGCGGGATCGCGGCAATCGGACGGTTCTTACTCGTCAGACTGGTCAGCTCGCGCTTGAAGGGAGTGTTCCCGCTTGGCACGTTTGCCGTCAACATGACTGGCACCCTGCTGCTGGGCCTACTCGCTGGGCTTGCTGTCCAAGGGGATGCGCTGGTCCTCATGGGCGCAGCGACCCTTGGCTCCTACACGACGTTCTCGACGTGGATGCTCGAGACACACCGGCTCATCGAGGATCGCGAAATCCCCGCGGCGGCGATCAACATTCTGCTCAGCCTCGCGGTTGGCATCGCCGCCGCCGTGCTCGGGCGCGTGATCGGAGCACACATCTGAAGGCTCTTCTCGGCTCTCGTACGTCTACACCCGGCCGGTGTCGCGGCGGTAGGCGCGCGCAGCGAGAGCGCCCAGCACAACCGTCCACGCGACCGTCACAATCCACGCCTTCGCTGGCCATGAGTGCCCGCCCAGCGCGACGTGGCTGGCCTGGGCGAGCCAGTACGACGGTATGAACTGCGCCAGGTCGTGCAGGAAGCCGTGGCCGGCGATCGGAAACCACACGCCTCCGAGCAGCGCGAGCAGTGAGATCCCGCCACCCATGGCGGGACCAATCGAGTCGGGCGTGAGCATGTGCCCGAGTAGCACCCCGAGAGCCGCGAATGGCACCAGGCCGACGAGGATCAGCCCTGTCATCTTCAACCACTCATCCGCGGTCAGCCTGACGCCAAGAGATGTGCCGGCCGCATACAGCGCGAGCAGGCTGATCAGCGCCATCATGTATCCGGTGAGGACCTTCACCCGGAAGTAGGCTCGGGGGCGCAGTGGAGTGATTCGCAGCTGGCGATTCCAGCCAACGGCGCGCTCGGCCGCGATGCGCGCGCCGCAGGAGAGCATCGCGCTCATCGTCCCGAACGATGCCAGCCCGACCATGTAGTACAGCGGGAACGAGATGCCGCTCCCATCGAAGTTCTGCACGTGGCGATTGGGGCTGACGATCACGAAGTACAGGACCAGCGGAAAGCCCAGCGAGAGCAGGAAGAAGCGCCGGTTGCGCAGCGTCCGCAGAAGCTCGTAGCGGGTGTATAGAAGCGGCATCAGACGTACTGCCCGATGGCTGTCCCAGCGCTTGGCGGGCGCTCGCCGTCGCCGGTCAGAGCCAGGAACGCCTGCTCCAGGCCGGCCGCGTTGATCTCGATGTCGCGTGCGCCGGGATGCGCCACGAGCAGTGCCCTGATCGCCACGTCGGAATCCGCGCAGTGCATGACCACGGCTTCGCCGCGACGCTCGGCGCTGTTCACCCCGGGCAGCGTCATGAGCCCCTCGACGTCGACTGCCGGCAAGGTCGCACGGATCGTGCGCGTGCCGACCATCGCCCTGATCTCGGTCGTCGGACCGTCGGCGACGATCGCGCCGTGCGCCATCAGCACCGCCCGGTCGGCGTAGACATCGGCCTCCTCGAGGTAGTGCGTGGCGAACACGATCGTCTTGCCGCGCGCGGCAAACTCGCGCATCGTCGTCCAGAACGCTTGTCGTCCCTCGACGTCCAGCGCGGCAGTCGGCTCGTCCAGCACGAGCAGTTCCGGGTTGCTGACGAGCGCGACCGCGGAGCGCACACGCTGGGTCTGTCCACCGGAGAGCTTCTGTGTGCGCTGGGCGGCGATCTCACTGATGCCTGTCAACTCCAGCACGTCCTCGACGTCCAGCGGCGCGGTGTATAGCGAGGCCATCATCGAGACAAGCTCACGCACTGACAGGTCCCTGATCAGCGATCCCGTCTGCAGCATCGCGCCGACTGCTCCCTGCGCGACCGCATCACCTGGCCGACGACCGAACACCGACACGGTACCCGCATCGGGCGTAAGCAGGCCGAGCAGCATATCGATCGTGGTTGACTTGCCCGCGCCGTTGGGCCCCAGCAGCGCGACTGTTTCGCCCGCGGCGATACTCACGTCGATTCCGCGCACCGCGCGCACCACACCCTGAGAGTTGCGGAAGGACTTTGTCAGTCCCTGGAGTTCGATTCCCGCCGTGGTGGAGGCTATCGGGAGGTGGGAGGTAGCCGCAGGGGTACTCACGGGTAGGACTGTAGGGGCATAGATATGATCCGCCTCGGCCGGCCGCGAGGGCTCGCCTTGAATCTGGCAAGGGGGATCATGTTCAGTTCGATCGTCGTTGGGACCGATGGCTCAGACACCGCCAGCCAGACCGTGCGCCAAGCTGTTGACCTGGCAAAGACCGTGGGGGCGACACTGGAGCTCGTGAGCGCCTATGAGCCGGTGCCTGCTCAACGCTTGCAGGAGGAACGCCGTGATGCGCCAGAGGATGTGCAGTGGGCGATCAATCCTCAGCAAGAGGTCGACATGGTGCTCGAGAGTGCTGCCGCACTGGCGCAACAGGCCGGAGTGACGGTGAGCACGCATGCCCGCCAGGGGGACCCCGCCGGCGCGATTATCGATGTCGCCGAGGAGCGTAAAGCGGACCTGATAATGGTCGGGAACAAGGGGATGACCGGGGCCAAGCGCTTCCTGCTGGGGTCGGTGCCGAACAAGGTCTCCCACTACGCTCCCTGTTCAGTGCTGATCGTCCGGACAACCACCTGAGCGCTAGCTCGCCGCGGGCGGCGGGCGCCACTGAGTGGTGTCGGGCAGGGGAGTGAGGCGCGGCTCGATTTCGGCGCGTAGCGGCTCAAAGCGCGGTGGCAGGGATAGCTTCTCGCCAAGTGTCTGCAGCGGCTCATCCGCAGCGAAACCGGCACCGTCACGGGTGGCCAGCTCGTAGAGGATGCCGCCGGGCTCGCGGAAGTAGACCGATTCAAAGTAGAAGCGGTCAATGACCGGAGTGGGGTGCAGGCCCGCACCGATCACGCGCTGACGCCACTGCTCCTGCTCGGCGCGGTCGACAGACCAGGCGATGTGGTGCACAGTGCCGGCGCCGGGAATACCGCGCTCGTTGTTCTGCTCGAAGACGATGCGTCCGCTGCGATGCTCGCCGCGTGCCTGCCAATCATGCTCGCCCAACTCAGAGAAGCCGAGCGCCTCGCCCAGCAACGCCTCGCTTGGGGCCGGGCCGGCCACGAGCGCGTGGGCGGCCTCGAAGCCCTGCAGCGCGAACTCGGCCGGGACCTCCTTCGAGCGCGCGGTGAGCGGCTCGTCGCCAGCCTGATTGACGGCGAGCTCGTGGCTCATGCCCTCCGGGTCGGCGAACCGCAGCCGGCCTGGCTCGCGCACGACCTCGACACCCTCGCCGGTGAGGCGCTCGTTCCAGAAGTCGAGCGCCTCCTCGCTGCCCACGCGGTGAACGATCGAGGAGATCATGCCGGCGCCGGCGCGGCCTGGAGCCGCACCGGGGTACTCGAAGAATGTGATGTCCGCGCCGGGCGAGCCATGCTCATCGGCGTAGAAGAGGTGATAAACGCTCGGGTCGTCCTGGTTGACCGTCTTCTTGGTAAGCCGCAGGCCGAGCACGCGCGCGTAGAAGTCGACGTTGCCGCGGGCGTCGCCTGTAATCAGGGTGATGTGGTGGATGCCGTCAATTGCGCGCATGGCGTTTACTCCGGGGCGAGCTCGCTTACCTGTGACCAGAAACGGATGAACTCGTGCTCGTGCCCGATTCCGGCCTGCAGCGCAAGGCGCATGCCGCTAGGTATGCCGGTGACGCCAGCGCGGAGCTCTTCGTAGGCTTCCAACCGTCGCCTATGGGCAGCGAGCTGGGCAGCAGCGAGCTGGGCCGGATCACCGCCGAAGAAGAGCTTGAGCGTGGCGGGGTCACGAACTTTGTCGAGCTCGCCGGTGGGTTCGGCAAGCCAGTCCTTGAGCGCCTGGCGCCCACGCTTGGTGAGACTGTAGATCCGCCGCCGCCGCCCGGTCTCTTCGCGCTGTTCGGAGAGCAGCCCCTCTTTGGCGAGCCGGGCGCACTCGGTGTAGAGCTGGGTGTGGGGGACGGTCCAGAACTCCATCGTGCTGAGCTGGGCCAGCTGCTTGAGGTCATAAGGGGTGGCGGGTTCGGCATACTCGATAAGGCCAAGCACGATGTAGGAGGTCTCGGTTAGACGGGGCCTTGACACGCTTGGCAGCTAGCTTACGGTACGCATGGTGTGATCCGTACCTTTACTAAAGTGCGCTCAGAAGCCTGTCGGGACCGGCTTCTGGTGGTAGGTGTCACTGCCATCACCGTGGCGGGCGGGCAGGGTCCGGCCCAGCTTGTTTCTCTACACGCCTGATGAACGGAGCCTTGGCCTCGGTGTAGGCCTCGCGGTCCTCGCGGAAACGCGCGGCGAGCGTTCGCTTCAGCGCCACATACTGATCTGCCAGTCCTTGGTCTTCGCGCAGCCGGTCACGAAAGTGCAAAAGCCGCTCGAGCTCTGCACGGTCATCCACCAGATGGAGGTGGTGGCTGCGATACGAAGCCCGCGGATAGCACAGAAAACGCCGGTGGGCGAGAGTCGCATTGAATGCCCATGGATACTGGTAGCCGCCGCTGTCTATGAGAGCAGCGACCGGCGCGTCGAGGTCATCCACGAGCGCCACCATGTCGACAATTGGCTTGGCGAGGAGCCCGGAGACTGCAGTGGAGCCAATGTGATGGATCTCCAGAGCTCCAAGCAGCGGCGCAAGCCGTTCGCGCTCGGCCCCGAAGGCAGCCGGCCATGCAGGGTCATACTCGACGAGCTCAACGAGCCCATCACGGACACCGGCGCGCGCGAGATCCTCTTTCGCAGCAGCGCGACGATCGATCTCACTCATCAACACGCAGTGTCACAGACGCTAATGGATCGAAGCGGCTCTGGAGTAACGTCCAGGCGATGTGGGATGAACTGAAGCGGAACCTGGAGGGACAGTTGGTCGGATTAGAACCCCTCCATCCCCAACATGAGGATGCCTTGTTCGCTGCTGCCCAGCACCCGGAGATCTGGGAGTGGCTGGCACCGATCGGTGGGAGCCGCGAGTACTTCTCCGAGTGGTTCAACACGAGCCTCGCGGAGTCAGAGGCGGGTCGGGAGGGTGTGTTCGCCACGCTCGATCGCACCACCGGCGAGCCGATCGGCAGCACGCGCTACCTGAACCTCCGCGAGCCCCACCGTGGTCTTGAGGTCGGCTGGACGTGGCTCACGCCCTCGGCCTGGGGCACCGGCGCGAACATCGAGGCCAAGCTCCTGATGCTCTCCCACGCCTTCGAGGATCTTCGCTGCATGCGCGTGGAGTTCAAGACCGACGCGCGCAACGAGCGCTCCCGTGCCGCGCTTGCGGCACTGCCAGCTCAGTTCGAGGGCATCTTTCGCAAGCACATGCTGATGCCTGGCGTTGGCGTCCGCGACTCCGCCTACTACAGCATCATCGACGAGGACTGGCCCGAGGTTCGCGCCAATCTGCAGCGCCGTCTGACGGCTGCGCAGGCACGTACGGGCGAGGCTGCGGACGGGCCCTGACCCAGGCGCCTGGCAACAACAGAGCTGAGGGCGGGTGGGGGAGTGGGCGCCACATGCGAAGCTGTCGTGGTGGCAGAGACCGCCGACATCCAGGCGCTGCACGCGCTGGAGGCCGTCCCGCTCGGCTTGCCTGCCGGCCTGGAGCTCGAATGGCTGGGCGTCTCGGGCTATCGCCTGACCTACGAGGGCGTCTCGCTGTTCATCGACCCCTACGTCTCCCGGGCGCCACTGCGTTCGCTGCTGCTGCGCAGGGTGGCGATGCCGGACGAGTCGATGATCGATCGCTACGTTTCGGCGCCCGGAGCGGTCGCGGGTGTCTTGGTTGGCCACACGCACTTCGATCACGCTGTCGACGCCCCCGCTATTGCGCGCCGCTATGAAACGAAGGCGTACGGGTCGGCTTCGCTTGGGCATCTCATGCGCCTGCATGGTCTCGGAGAGCAGGTGGTGGAGGTCGTGCCGCGCCGACCGTATGAGCTTGGGCCGTTCGTGGTGCGCTTCGTTGCAAGCCGCCACTCCAAGCTGCTCCTCGGCCGCAAGGTACCCTTCGACGGCGAACTGACATGCGATCACCTCCACGGGCTGTCACCCGGCGCATACCGTTGCGGCCAGGTGTGGGGTATCCGCATCGATGTGGGCGGCACGAGTCTGTACCACCAGGGCAGCGCCAACCTCGACGACGACGCGCTGGGCGAGGAGCCGGTTGACGTGTTCCTCGCGGGCATCGCCGGTCGCAGTGTCACGCCACGCTATTGGGAGCGCGTTCTGCCCAAGCTCGACCCCCGCCTCGTCGTGCCCACGCACTACGACAACTTCTTCTCACCGCTCGGGCGCGGATTTAGCTTTGTGCGCAACGTTCACCTAGCCAGCGTTCCGGGCGAGGTCGGCTCAGTCTCCGCGTCGGCCACGATATGCGCCCTTCCACGAGCTGACCGCGGCCACACGCCGACCTGATCCATGAAGAGCTTCCGGACTTGGGACGGGCTGGAGATCGCCTACCAGGAATGGGGCGAGGAGACTGTGCCGCCGACGGTGGTACTCCACCATGGCTTCGTCGCCAATGCCAACGCCAACTGGGTTGCTACGGGCGTCCTCGACGCACTCACCGCCGCCGGGCGCAAGGTCATAGCGCCAGACGCCAGGGGACATGGCTCCTCTGAGAAGCCGCACGACCCCAGCCGGTATGGGGAGGACCGCATGGCACGCGACCTCGCGGTTCTGCTCGATGTGACCGGTGCGCCGCAGGTCGATCTCGTTGGATTCTCGATGGGAGCGATCGTGTCGCTGATCTTCGCGAGCACCGACGAGCGGGTGCGGCGTCTGGTCATCGGCGGTGTGGGCTCGGGTGTGATCGAGTGCGGCGGCGTCGACAGGCGTGCCGTACCAAACGACGCCATCATCGAAGCGCTCACCGCCGATGATGCCGCGGGTCTCGAAGTGGTGCCCGCGGCCGCTGCATTCCGTCAGCTGGCGGACGCGCTGAAAGCAGACCGCAAGGCGCTCGTCGCGCAAGCCTCCTCGGTCTACCGAGGTGAGATCGCGCTCGGCGATATCTCGGCTCCAACGCTCCTCTTGGCAGGGGACACCGATCCGCTCGCGATCCGCCCGCAGGTCCTCGCCGATGCGATTCCCGGCGGAAGGCTCAAGATGCTGACCGGCAATCACATCGAAGTCTTGGGCGACCCGCGCTTTAGACAGTCCATCGTCGATTTCCTCGCCTGACCGGGATCGCTTGCAATGAACCTTGGTGAAATCGTCGCGATTGCCCTTGCCGGGCTCGCGGCGGGCACCATTAACACCGTTGTCGGCAGCGGGACGCTGATCACCTTCCCCGTGCTCCTCGCCTTCGGCTACGCCCCAGTCACGGCGAACGTCTCCAACACCGTCGGGCTGGTCCCGGGATCTGTATCCGGCGCCATCGGCTACCGGCGGGAGCTCGCCGGTCAGCGCCAGCGCGCGATACGGCTGGGAACGATGTCGCTGCTCGGCGGCGTGACTGGGGCTGTCTTGCTGCTGTTGCTGCCAGCGTCGGTCTTCAAGGCGATTGTCCCGCTGTTTATCGCGATCGCGCTCGGCCTCGTCGTCCTTCAACCGCGCCTAAAACAGCTGCTCGCGGATCGCCAGATCGAGACAGTGCACGAGAGCGGCGCCGTGGTGGCGCTCGCTGTTTACCTGACCGGCGTGTACGGCGGCTATTTTGGTGCTGCGCAGGGGATCCTGCTGTTGGGAATCCTCGGCGTGACGCTGTCGCAGGACCTGCATCGCACCAACGCCCTGAAGAATGTCCTCGCCGGCCTGACAAACGGCGTGGCGGCTGTCTATTTCATGCTCGCCGCACATGTGGACTGGGGACCTGCTGGCATCATCGCCGGCGCTTCGATCGCTGGCGCCCAGCTAGGTGCGCGTTACGGGCGGCGTATGACGCCGGCAGCGCTGCGGGCGATCATCGTGGTGGTCGGCGTATCCGCCATCGTGCGGTTGCTCCTCGCGTGAGCTGATGGCGGTCTTGCGAGCGGATCAGATCGTGGCTGTCGGCAGCGTGCAGCGCAGGCGACTGCTTCGTCCTCGTGGCCATGCTCATCGTTTAGCGCAGGAGCAGGGGCTGACACACATCAGTCTTCTGGAAGAGCGGCAAAATCACGCTTGGCCTTCCTATACCACGCCATTCCTGACAGGGGATGCTTCCACCTACCCTGCATCTCTCTCAAGGCGTCCTTGTGCATCTCATCACCGCTTGCGACGATTTCCTTCAAATGCTTGTCTTGTGCCTTTATGACGTCATTGGCAGTATTTCCGTGGTGGGCGAAGTCACACGGTCCACCCAATTGTTGACATGTCATGGTCTTCATAGTCTCGTTCCCTTTCATAGAATGCAGCCGTCAACTGGGGCGGGTTAGGTAGGCCGGTGCCCAAGGGCGTCTTCGCCGGCCGTGTCACGACTAAGCGGCGGGTGGCTGGTCGATGCGCACCAGATTGCCGGACGGGTCCCGCACGGAGCAGTCCACCGCGCCCCACGGCCGCTCGGCCGGCTCTTCCACGATCTCGGCGCCCGCGGCGCGTAGCTTCTCGAATGTCGCATTGAGGTCGTCGGTGTGGAAGTGGACGCCGTTCAGAGCGCCCTTCGCGACGAGGGCGGCGATCGCGTCAACGTCGGCGGGACCGCCGTTCACGTAGTTCGTGAGGACAATTGCGACATCAGGCTGAGAGGAACCACCGACGGTGATCCAGCGGAAGTTCTCGCGGGCGACGTCGTTGCGCAGCTCGAGGCCGAGCGTGTCGCGGTAGAAGGCCAGCGCGAGATCCGGGTCGTGGACTTGGACGAAGCAAGTGGAAAGTGTCAGGTTCATGCTTGGCAACACTAGGGGGCCAGTGCCCCATGCGCTTCTCGAATCCTGCTCGGTTTGGGGCTCGGGCGGGTGATGTCCTTGACGATGCATCCAGGCACGCTCGCCAGCCCGCCGTGATCGCGGGCTCGGTAGGCCGTCGGCGTCTCGCCCGTCAGTTGGGTGAAGCGTGCGCTGAACGAGCCGAGCGATGTGCATCCAACCGCCACGCAGGCCTCGGTGACCGACAGCTCGCCGTGGCGCAGCAGCGCCTTCGCCCGCTCGATTCGGCGTGTCATCAGGTAGGCGTACGGCGTCTCTCCGTATGCCACACGGAACTGCCGCGAGAAGTGCGCGGGTGACATCAGCGCGGCGCGAGCGATCTCGGCGACGTCGAGCGGACGCGAGTACTCGCGGTCCATCAGATCGCGGGCGCGGCGCAGGTGCGCGAGGTTGGCAAGGTCCTCAGGCGTCACGATGCCACCGTGGTCAGGTCGATGGCCGGCCGCGCTCTCGCCCGACAGCCACGCGAGCCTGCCGTTGGCTGACAGTGGCCGGCGGCGTCTCTCACGTTTCGTGTGGCAGGTCGCTTGCGCGGACGATCCCGAGCAGCTCGCCCTCGGGCGTGGTGAGGATCGCGCTGCTCGCACCGGCGCGTTTCAGCTGCGCGGCGATCTCGCCGGGGGCGATGTGTGGGCGGCTGGTCGACGGGCCGGGCTCCATCATCTGCGCGGCGCGCGCGTTGACGGCCGCGTCCTGTAGTCGCGAGCGTCGCACGCGTCCGAGCACGACCCGCTCGGCGAGCACGAGCGCATACCCGTAGGGGCTCGAGTCGATTCGCTGCTTGATCTCCTCAGCCGGGGTCTCGAGGGTGCAGATCGCGACGTCGTCACGGAGGAAGGAGCCAGCAGCAGGCCGGCGCCGGTGCCTTCCATCGGCAGGCCGTGCGCCATCCAGTCGACCTTGCTGAGCGCGTGTCGTAGGCATCGAAGCCGAGCTGCTCGAGCCAGGCGGCAGCGCGGGGGCTCATGTCGCACAGCGCGTCCCAGCAGTAGACGATCACCGGGCGCTCGCGATCCAGGCGCTCGGCTGCTTGCGCGTCGAGCTCCTTCAGCGGCAGGCTGATCGCGGCGGGAAGGTGTAGTTCCTCGTACTCCTCAGCGGGCAGCACCTCGACAAGCTGCGCGCCGCGCTCCAGCAGCTCGCGCACGCCTTGCAGATCGACCGTGCTCGCCATCAGCGACCGCCGCCGTTGGCGAGGCTGCGCAGACGTGTGATCTGCTCAAGTAATTGACGCCGACTGGAGCCCATAGCGAGACATTCTCGCTGAATCCAGTGCGTTCGCGCGGGGCGTGTTGGGAATATCGCGCGAATACCGGCTTCGGTTGCGGCTCAGTGACTGGCGCAAACCCAATGCTCGATAATGAATGTTATGTAAACAAAGACGGAAACGGCCCTTGCCTCTAGCGCTCTACACCAGCAGGTAGGCAAGCGAAACCTGCGTCGAGAGCGTGCAGCTCGTCACGCTTGCGTGTTTCGCCAAAGGCCTCTTGCGTTTCTTCTTGCGGTGTTTCACCACGGGTTTGCGTATACCGGGAGCAGCGTTCGCCAAGGCCCGCGGCGCCACTGGCGACACGGCGGCTCCAGCTGAGCCAAAGTCGGGCTGTTCGCCGGTGTATTCGCCGCCGCCCGGTTCTTCGCCGCCTGTGCAGCCAATGTAGCCGCCACCTTCAGCGATGCCCTGCACGCTGCCTAGCGTCGCGCTGGCCTTGCCAGCAAGGAATTCGGCCTTGGCCTGGCCGTCGGCGACAGCGGCAGCCATACCCTGGCGGTAGGCCGCCGTGGCCGTGGCGAGGTTTGCGCCCTGTGCGATCGGCACTGTTGCGACGCCCTGAACGCTCACGGTGCGTGCGGGAGATGCGGTCGGCGCTTCTGCTGAGGCCACGCCCAACACGCCAGCGGCCACCAGTGCAACCGTTGTGATGGCCACTGCCGGCATCACAATCCTCATTGCACCTCCCCAGGTACGCTCACCTCTACAAGGCTAGCGCACCCCGGCAAGCTCTCGTGCACGCAGCAGCACCGTGTCGATCATCGGCTCGGTGCAGCCCGGCCTGTGAAGGTGTTCTGCTGGCTTGGGTGGTAGCAGCCGATTAGCGTGTACCGCTTGCCCTGCAGCTCCGCCCCATGGCCGAACCGTGGCCGTGGCCGCGACAGCGACACCGGCGGAGCGGCGAGCGCAGTGGTCAGGCGCAGCCCCGCATCCCAGGCGAAGGCGCCTAGGCACAGGATCACTCGCACGCCTCCCAGCAGTTCCAGCTCTCTCACGCTCCACGGCAGGCACTCGTCGCGCTCGGCCGGGACCGGACGGTTCGCCGGCGGGGCGCAACGCACGGCCGCGGTGATCCACGCCCCACGCAACCGCAAGCCATCTCCACGGTCCGACGATGCCGGCTGATTGGCAAAGCCTCCTCGCCACAGGGCAGCAAATAGAAAATCGCCCGAACGGTCACCTGTGAACATGCGGCCCGTGCGGTTGGCGCCATGGGCGGCCGGGGCGAGCCCCAGCACGAGCATGCGTGCCGCCGGGTCGCCGAAGCCCGGCAGCGGCCGGCCCCAGTACTCCTCTTCGGCAAACGAAGCACGGCGCTCGCGTGCAACCTGCTCGCGCCATGTCACCAAACGCGGGCAGCGCCGACAGCTGCTGATCTCCTCCGCCAGCGCCGCGAGGTCTTTTCCTCTACGTGATGCCACACGGCAGTAGTAGCATCGGTTAGGCAATGTCGCTGTGGATGCTGTTCGTGCTGCTTGGGCTGATCAAGATCCCGCTCGCCGGCCTGATGATGTGGATGCCGTTTCGCAATGATGAGGCCATGCGCGCGCCGGAGGTGACCGGCTTCTCCTCCGAGGATGGGGGCAGCCACACTTTGCCTGCCGGGCCATGTGACCCTCACCCGCGCAGGCCCCTCCCCCGCTCCCCACGCCGGGACCCGCATGGCTCGCCGGCGCTCCCCGCGCCTGCCCGGATACGTACGCCGCTACGCGCCAGGGGTTCGAAGACCTTCCGCTAGACGCCTCGCGGCTGCCTATCTACGACGTTTGCCGTTCTGCTTGCGCTGGCGCCGCGCGGCCTTGGCTTTGGCACGCCGCTTGCGCAGTGCCGCCGCCGAGTCGCGCGCCGAGCGCGCTTCCGCCAGCTGTGGGTCGCTCGCCGGTGCGACGCCGCGGGCGTCACGGATGATCAGGAAGGCGATCGCGCCCAGCAGCAGCACCGCCGCCCCCAGCACCAACAGGATCGTGGTGTGCGAGTTGGTCGGTTCCGAGTTTGTTGTGTTCCCCGTGGTCGCCGTTTTTGTTTCTTCCGGCTTTTCTTCTGTCAGTTCGCTGAACGCGCTGCCCGATCCGAGCCTGGCCGCGACAGCCGCCGGAGTGCCCGCCAGCGCCAGCAGAGCTGTCAGGCACAGCGCGCACACGATCACACGCACGCCTGCGAGGCCGAGACGCAGGTGACTTGGCACGCGGCGAGCATACCGCCTGCCGGGGGCACGGCATGCGCTTGTCCAGACCGTAGAATGAGCCACCAATGGCACCCAAGCAGCGACAGATCCGGATCGAACAGCGCGGTGGACTCGAGGCGATTCAGGCGCTCGAGACGCGCTCTGACGAGGAGCTCGAGAGCGAGACCAAATACAAGGCCGCCGCGATGGCGATCCTCGGGGCTCGTGCTTCAGAGCGCTTCGACGCCGAGGCCGCCCGCGCCTATTTCCAACGGGCGATCGCCGCCGCCCGCCCCCAGGAGCGGATGCAGATCCGGCGCATGGCCGACGCTTCCCTCGCCCTCGCCGAACGCCGCGCCGGTGACCTCAAGAGTGCCGTCGAGCGCCTCGGGCAGACACCCCCCACCGGCCGCCAGATGTTCGCACTGCGTGCGATGGGCCTGCTGATCCCACCCGCGTCCGCCGGCATCCTCGCCCGCACACGTGGCGTCCTCTTGATCATCTTGTTGATTCTCGTGCTGCTTGCGCTCGGCCTCGGGGTCGTCGAGCTCGTCTCGCTGCCCTTCGGCGGCCTCGGCCTCGCCCCAGGCATCCTGCTCGGGCTGTTCGTCGTGATCGCCGCACTCGGAGTGGCCGCCGCCGTCGGCCGCCGCCGGCGAGACCGGGCGAAAAAGGCTGCGAACTAACCGGTCTGCGACAGCCCGGTGCCTGCCCCTGTCTGCCTGATCGTCAATCCCTCCGCCGGCGGCGGCAAGGGCGGGCGCATCGCGCCGCAGGTGGAGCACACGCTGCGCGAGCACGGGCTGGCCGTGAGGCGTGTCGACACGCGCGATCTCGACGATGCGCACAGATTGGCAAAGGAGGCCGCGAGCGCCGGTGAGACAGTCGTGGCGCTCAGCGGCGACGGCATGGTTGGCGTCGTTGCCGACGCGCTGCGCCACGTTCCCGGTGCAGTGCTTGGCGTACTGCCCGGCGGCCGCGGCAACGACCTGGCAAGGGTGCTCGGAATACCCGAGGATCCACTGGTAGCATGCGGCGTGATCGCCCAAGGCGTTCCTCGAGCGATGGACGTGGGCGAGGTCTCAGGGCAGGCATTCGTCGGCATCGCCTCGGCCGGCTTCGACAGCGACGCAAACCGCATCGCCAACGAGGCTCCGCCGTGGCTCGGCGGCCTGGTGTACGCCTACGCGGCGCTGAGGGCGCTCGTCTCGTGGAGACCCGCCCGGTTTGAGATCGAACTCGACCCTCCGGGCGAGCGTCGCAGCTTCACCGGTTACTCGGTGGGAGCAGCTAACTCGAAGGCTTATGGCGGCGGGATGCGGGCGGCCCCGGACGCGATGCTCGACGATGGACTGCTCGAGGTCCTGGTCCTCGAGAGCGTCAGCAAGCTCACATTCGTGACGAGGATCCTGCCAAGAGTGTTCAAGGGCACGCATGTGAAGCTTCCGACCGTGCACGTCTTCCGCGCCAGCGAGGTCGAGATCTCTGCCGACCGTCCGTTCATGATGTACGCCGACGGCGATCCGATCGGTGAACTGCCTGTACGGGTGCGCGCGCTACGCGGCGCGGTGACAGTGCTTGTCCCCGCCAACGCAGCGGCCTCGGCGTTCTCGACACCCCCCCTGCCCTCCGTACCGGCTGCTGGATCGACCGAGCCCCTGGCGGGACGCTGATGGCGGTGCTACTCGCACCCAAGCTCGCCATGGCGAGGGCCGTTGGTACGGTCTCGCGCCTGCGCGGCGGCGGCGCGACGAGCGCGCCTGGGAAGGTCCTGATGCGTCTGGATCCCCATGCGATTGATGTCCTCGGATCACGCCTGCGACGCGGCAGTGTGCTCGTCTCGGCCACGAACGGCAAGACAACCACAGCGGCAATGGCGGCCTGCATCTTCGATCACGCGGGCATCTCGCTGGTTCACAACCAGGCGGGCGCGAACATGGCCGGCGGAATCGCCACCACCCTGCTCGCCGCTGCGCGCCCGCACGGTGGCATCGCCGGTGAGCTGGGACTATTCGAGGTCGATGAGTTCTGGTTCGGGCAAATTGCCGCCGAGCTGCATCCGCGGGTGATGCTGTTGAGCAACTTGTTTCGCGACCAGCTCGACCGCTATGGCGAGCTGGAGATGATCGCTGACCGTTGGGCCGCGGCCACCGCAGGTCAAAGTTCGGGAACGGCTACACAGACTGGGGACTCGCAGCTCGTCCTGAACGCCGACGATCCGTTAATCGCCGATCTCGGCCGGGAGCGGGAGAACGTTCTCTACTTCGGCGTACAGGACGATTCGCTGGCGCTGCCCAGAATGGCGCATGCCGCCGATGCGAAGCATTGCCGCCGTTGCGGTGCTCCGTACGTGTTCGATGTGGTCTACCTCGGTCACCTCGGGCATTACCACTGTCCGAGCTGCGGCCAGCGCAGGCCTGCGCCCACCGTGATCGCGACAGGCGTCACCCTCCAGGGTGTCCACGCGGCCCGCTTCACCCTGCAGACTCCCGCGGGCGTTGTCGAGGTCGCCCTCTCCCTCCCCGGTCTCTACAACGTCTACAACGCGGTGGCGGCCGCGGCTCTGGCGACCGCGCTTGAGGTGGGCCTGCCCGAGATCGTCGCGGGCCTGCAGGGCACAAAGGCCGCGTTCGGCCGCGCCGAGACCGTGACGCTCAAGCTTGGCCCTACACGGGGCGCCACCAATGCGCCACCGGCGGAACAGGCGCGACGCGAGCTTCAGATCATGCTCGTCAAGAACCCCGCAGGCGCGAACGAGGTGCTGCGCACGCTTGCCCTCGAGCCGGGCGAACACGACCTGCTGGGGGTGCTCAACGACAAGCTCGCCGACGGTCGCGACGTCTCCTGGATCTGGGATGCCGACTTCGAACTGCTGCAGGGACGGATACGGCGTGTCACGTGCAGCGGCAGTCGCGCTCCCGAGCTCGCGCTGCGACTGAAGTATGCAGGGATCGATCCCGAGCGTATTCGCGTGCAGCCAGACCTATCCCTTGCGCTGCGCGAAGCCACCGAGGACCACCCCGAGGGTGCGGACGCGCCGCCCCTCTACGCACTCCCCACCTACACCGCGATGCTCTCGCTGCGCGAGCTGCTGGTGGCTCGTGGGGAGGTGAGCAGCGCGTGGTCGTGACCTCGACCGAGGTCAGCTCGAGCAAGGTCATCTGGCACGACCTGGAGTGCGGCTCCTATCGGGCAGATCTGCCGCTGTGGCGCGAGCTTGCCGGCGCTCACGATGGCCCGGTCCTCGACATCGGTGCCGGAACCGGCCGGGTTGCGCTCGATCTCGCCCGAGCGGGGCACCGCGTAACCGCGCTCGACCTAGACATCGACCTGCTTAGCGGGTTGCGCGATCGCGCTGGTCACCTCGACGTCGAGATCGTCTGCGCCGACGCACGTTCGTTCGACCTGGATCGAAGCGACTTCTCGCTATGCCTCGTGCCGATGCAGACGATCCAGCTGCTCGACTCCTCCGAGCAGCGAATCGCGTGCCTGCGCCGTGCGCGCGCGCACCTGCGCCCCGGCGGGCTGATCGCCTGCGCGATCGTTACTGCCCTCGAGCCATTTGACTGCGCCCGCGGGGATCTCGGGCCAACCCCTGAGACCGTGCGAGTCGGGGACATGCGCTACGCCAGCCGGGCCACGAAGGTCCAGGCCGGGCGCACGACCAGCATCGAGCGCGAGCGCCGGACGGTTGGTCCTGGCGATCAGACGGTAGAAGAGCTCGACATCGTGGAGCTGGCCCGCCTGAGTGTGCCTCAGCTCGAGCGCGAGGGCACTGAGGCCGGGCTGCGCGCCGAGACCGCCCACGAGATCCCTCCCACCGGCGATCACGTCGGAAGCTCGGTTGTGATGTTCGGTGCCTGACTCCGTCATTGCGCCTGCTCGCCTCCGGACCCTGCGTGTATGTGCGTTGTATCCGGACCTGATGAACATCTACGCCGACCGCGGCAACCTGCTGATGCTCGAGCGTCGCTGCGCGTGGCGCGGGATTGGCTTCGAGCTGTCCGCCAGCGGAATCGGCGAGCCGCTGTACCCGGACGCACACGACCTGTTCTATCTGGGCGGCGGCCAGGACCGGGACCAGCGGCTGTGTGCCGAGGACCTGATCGCGAATAAGCGTGCCGGGCTGCACGCCGCGGCCGCACATGGCGCGGTTGTGCTCGGCGTCTGTGGTGGGTATCAGCTCCTGGGCCACTCCTACACGCTTGGTGAGGAGACGATCCCCGGTGTGGGACTGCTCGACGTTCACACCGTGCGTGAGGACGGAGCGCGCCTGACCGGCAACGTCGCCATCCAGGTGGCGCTCGGTGACGAAAGCACCGGTGAGGCACGCGTGCTGGCGGGCTTTGAGAACCACGGCGGGCGGACGCGGCTCGGCTCCGCCCAAGCTGCGCTCGGCCGTGTGATGAAGGGTTTCGGCAACGATGGCCACAGCGGTAAGGAGGGCGCCCGCAGCGCCAACACGATCGGGACTTACCTCCACGGCCCGCTGCTCCCCAAGAACGCCTGGTTCGCCGACTGGCTGATCGCCACGGCTCTGCGCGTCGACTCCTCAGAGCTGGCGCCGCTCGACGACGCCCTCGAGCACGAGGCGCATCTCAGCGCGCGCCACGCCGCAGGCGTTTGAAGCGGCCTGATCGTCGCAAAGTCGAGGATCGCGCGCGCCGGGTTACCGCACGTCCTCTTAGGATCGCGTGTATGGAGTTCTCGGAGTATCAGCGCCTCTCGCGCAGCACGGCGCAGTATCCGCGCAATGAGGCACTCACCTACCCGGCGCTCGGGTTGGCAGGCGAGGCCGGGGAGTTCGCCGATCACGCGAAGAAGGTGATTCGCGACGACGGCGGTGAGGTCACGGCCGGCCGGCGTGAAGCTATGGCCAAGGAGCTCGGGGACGTCCTCTGGTATGTCGCCCAGCTTGCAAGCGAGCTGGAGCTCGACCTCGACGAGATCGCCAAAGCGAACCTCGACAAGCTGCTCTCCCGCCAGCGCCGCGGCGTCCTTTCTGGCAGCGGCGACGACCGCTAGGACGACGCCCCCAGCAAACTAAGACGCGACGGCGAACTTAGCGAAGCGCTCAGCCGCTCTTTGTGGCAGGAGCGCTCGGACATGGACGCCCTCGGGGGTGTCGTCTCGTGATAGATCCCCCGCTAGCTCGTGCAGCTCTGCCAGGCTGCCACCGTCTGCGTAGGGCACAAGCAGCTCGACTTTGCACAGCATGTGCTCAAGCTCTGCTTCGAAGCGCGCGTTTAGCTCCACTAGACCCTCGCCCGTCACGCCGCTTACGAGCATTGCGCGGGGATGGCGCAAGCGCAGCTCGTCACATTCCTGCTCGTCGAGCAGATCGACCTTGTTCAAGACCAGCAGCATCGGGCGCTCCCCGGCGCCGATCTCCTCCAGCGTCTCCTCGACCGCGCGCTGCATCCTCTCGGCCTGCAGTTCGGGCGCGGAGGCGTCGAGCACGTGGGCCAGCAGATCCGCGCGGCGGGTCTCCTCGAGCGTCGCGCCGAAGGCATCCACCAGCTGGTGTGGCAGCTTGCTGATGAAGCCGACCGTGTCACTCACCAGATACTTCCTCCCCGAGTGACTCCGGCCCGCATGGTGGCCGTCGCCATTGCACACAGCCCTCCCGATCGGCCCGATCGTACGTGTCGTTGGGTCGAGCGTGTGAAACAGCCTGTCGCGCACCCCGACCTCCGCGCCCGTCAGCACGTTCAGCAGTGTCGACTTACCGGCGTTCGTATACCCGACGAGCGCTACCGTCGGCAGAGCTGCGCGCTCGCGCTCGGCTCTCATCACCTGACGTGTGCCCTTCACTTGCTCCAGCCTGCGACGCAACGCGGAGATCCTGTCACGTGCCAGCCGTCGGTCGGTCTCGATCTGGCTCTCCCCCGGCCCCCGCGTGCCGATCCCGCCACCCAACCGCTCGAGATGGGTCCACAGCCCGCGCATCCGCGCGAGGTTGTACTCCAGCTGGGCCAGCTCGACCTGGAGCTTGCCCTCCGCGCTGCCCGCATGCGCAGCGAAGATGTCAAGGATCACGGTCGTGCGATCGACCACCGGAAGTCCCAACAGCTCCTCCAGATTTCGCTCCTGGCGCGGGGTCAGCTCGTCGTCGCAGACGATCACGTTTGCGTCGGCTTGCTTCGCAGCCTCCTTCGCCTCGGCCACCTTGCCGGAGCCAAGATAAGTATTCGGATGCGGCAGCTCGCGACGCTGGACCATCTCCCCCACGACCGCCACCCCCGCGGTGCGCAGCAACTCCTCCAGCTCGCCAAGGTCATCACCTTCGGGCAATGCCGCGATGCAAAACGCCCGCTGAACCGCGCGCTGCTCAGACCGAAAGCCGTTTGCCGCGGCTTGCGAGCGATTCGAGGTCGTCCCTGTGCGGCCGTTTCGGCTTCGATCCATTCAACTCTCAGTCTAGGACCCCAGCTTGCCCAGGCGCTCGATCGCCTCGAGCAGACGATCATCGGGCGTCGTCAAGGAGATCCGGAACCAGCCCTCCCCAGCCGGGCCGTAGATCGCGCCGGGCGAGAGCACGACGGCTACCTGCTCGAGCACGTGCTCGCAGTAGGCCTCGGAACTCTCATAGCCCGCCGGGATTGGCGCCCAAACATAGATCGTGCTGCGCGGCGGATGCACCTCTACGCCGATCCCCCGCAGCGCCTCGCAGACGAGATCGCGGCGACGTCTGTACAGCTCGTTCATCGAGGCGACCTCCACGTCCCCGTCGGGCGAGAGGGCAGCAACTCCGGCCAGCTGCACGGCCTCAAACAGGCCGGAGTCGATATTTGTCTTCAGCCGCCAATAGGTCTCGACCGCCTCGGCGTTCCCAACCACGACCGCGCAGCGCCAGCCGGTCATGTTGTAGCCCTTCGACAGCGAAAAGACCTCGATCCCCACCTCCTTCGCCCCCGGCGTCGCCAGGAACGAGGGCGCGCGGTAGCCGTCGAAGACGATCTCCGAGTACGCGTTGTCGTGGACGACAAGAATCTCGTGCTCGCGGGCGAACTCGACGACCCGCTCGAAGAAGCCCGCAGGCAAGACCGCTCCGGTCGGGTTGTTCGGGTAGTTCAGGAACATCAGCTTCGCTCTGCGCGCGACCTGCTCATCGATCACATCTAAGTCCGGAACGAAGCCCAGCTTTGGCTCGAGCGCCATTAGGACCGGCTCCGCTCCAGCAAGCCACGGGCCGGCGGTGTACACCGGGTAGCCCGGGTCAGCAGCAAGTGCGTAATCCCCCGGATCGAGGAACGCGAGGTTCAGATTGAAGATCGCCTCCTTCGCACCGATCGCCGGGATGATCTCGCGCGCGGGGTCCAGCTCGACGTCGAAGCGCCGCTCGTAGAAATCGCTCACCGCTTCGCGGAAGTCCGCGCGCCCGTGATTCGTCGGGTATTTGTGCGTCTCCGCCTCCGTGACCGCCTCCTGCATCGCCTCCACCACCAGCGGCGAGGTCGGACGGTCGGGGTCGCCGATCCCTAGGCTGATCACGTCTACACCGGCGGCGCGCTTGGCGGCGATCTTGCGCTCCATCTCGGCAAACACATACGGCGGGATGCGCTCCAAGCGCTTACTCGGTCTCATGCAGCTCCTTTTCGAAGTCCTCGCTGAGGCGGCCCTCGAACACAGGTACCGCCCAGCCTGTCAGATTCACGTGCAGATCCTTCCCCACCTCGACCTCGAGCTCCCCCCCATCTAGGATCACGCTCACCGGTGAGGTGCCTCCGCGCAGCACATGCGCGACTGCCGCGCCCGTTGCGCCGGTCCCAGAGGAGAGGGTCTCCCCCACCCCGCGCTCGAAGATCCTCACACGGATCCGGTGTGGATCGAGGACCGCGTACCACGATACGTTGGTCCGGTTGGGGAAGCTCGGGTGTGCTTCGATCCCGGGGCCGAGCACGGATAGATCGAGAGCCGCAAGCTCCGGCTCGCCGGCGAGGGCGATCGAGCACTGTGGGTTCCCGATCGATACGTACTGAAAGCGCCACGTGCGCGCGGAGACGGACTCGGAGGTCTCGACCTCGAGCTCCCCGGCGCCGTCGGCGGGCCCGCCTGGATAGTCCTTGGAGGTGAGCGCCGCGTGACCCATGTCGACCCTGCAGGTCGAGGGTCCGGTAATCGTCGGACGGATCTCCCCCGCCGGGGTCTCGATCGAGAAGCTGTCCTGGTCAGTCCAGCCGTGGCTGCGCAGGTACATAATCGCCTCGCGCGCCCCATTGCCCGACAGCTCGGCCTCCGAGCCGTCCGGGTTGAAGATCCGCAGAGCAGCCACGAAGCGCTCATCGGCCGGAGGACTCAGGACCAGGATGCCGTCGGCGTAGATCCCGAAGTGCCCCTCGCACAACCGGCGCACCCGCGCGGGCGTAAGCGCGAACGGAAGCTCGTCCGCCTCCACGATCAGGTAGTCGTTGCCCAGCGCCTGCCACTTCTCAAATCTCATCTTGCGCCGGAGTCTATGGACCGGATGATCTCCTCGGCCACCGTGCCCGGCTCGCGGCCGGTTACGTCGATCGTGCGCACTCCGGCAAGCTTTCGCATCCACGTGAGCTGGCGCTTTGTGTAGTTGCGCGTGCGACGCTTCATCTTCTCGATATCCCCCGTCAGCAGCTCCTCAAAGCCGAGGGCTTTGCGAGCTGTGTCCGAGGCTCCAGCAGCGTGCGCGCTGCGTACCTCCTCGCGCACACCCGCCGCAAGCATCTCCTCGACGCGCTCATCAGTGCGCGCGTACAGCGCCTCGCGCTCCATCACGAGCCCGACAAGCACGGTCGGACGCCGCATACCGTCGTCCCAAAGCTGCGACGGTCCTTCCGGCGGCTGGAGCTCACCTGCATCCAGCAGCTCGAGCGCACGCACCACCCGCTGGCGGTCGTTCGGGTCGATCCCCTCCGCGGCCCATGCCGCACGGCGGGCGAGCTGGGCATGCAGGGCCGGCGCCCGATGCTTCTCGAGCTCCTCGGTCCAGCGTTCGCGTGCGCCCTCAGGTACAGGTGGACGTAGATTCAGTTCGGTCAGTGCCGCGCGCAGATACAGGCCGGTGCCACCGACAACCAGCGGGCGCCGCCCAGCCGCTAGTACACCGTCGATCTCGGCATGGGCCAGCTCCGCGTACTGTCCAACGCTGAACGTCGCGTCGAGTGGCAGGAACGACACGAGGCGGTGCTCGAGCTTGGCCTGCTCTGCCGGCGAAGCCACCCCGGTGAGCGTCTCAAGGCCCTCGTACACCTGGAGCGCGTCGGCCGATACCGCGACTGGACTTGCCTCGCCGTGATCGGTCAGCTGCTCGGCGAGTGCGATGGCGACATCCGTCTTGCCCACGCCGGTGGGGCCAAACAGCGCCATGATCTGCATTCTCGTAGGCTCGCAGCTAATGCAGATCTCCGGTTCCACCGTCCTTATCACCGGCGCCACCGGCGGTCTCGGTCACGCGATTGCCCGGGCGTTGAGCGCGCGCGGCGGCAAGCTGATCCTCACGGGGCGGCGCGCAGACGTGCTCGACGAGCTCGCCACGGAGCTTGGTGCGCGCGCGTTGGCCGTTGACCTCAGCGACCCGGCCGAGGTCGATCGCCTCGCGCGGGAGGCCGGCGAGGTTGACATCCTGGTAGCGAACGCCGGGCTGCAGGCGGCCGGACGCCTGGAGACGTTCACGATGCAGGAGATCGACCGTGCGCTCGACGTCAACCTGCGCGCACCGATCGCTCTGACACACGCGCTGTCCCCCGCGATGGTGGCGCGTGGCGGCGGACATCTGCTGTTCATCTCCTCGCTGAACGGCAAGGCCGCGACGCCACAGACCACGATCTATAACGCGACGAAGTTCGGGCTGCGCGGCTTTGCGCTCGGGCTGCGCCCGGACCTGCGTTCGAGCGGGGTCGGGGTCTCGGTCATTTGTCCCGGCTTCATCCGCGACGCCGGCATGTTCGCCGACACCGGGGCGAAGCTCCCGCGGGGAGTGGGCACACGCACACCTGAGGACGTCGCCCGCGCGGTCGTGCGGGCGATCGAGCACAATCGCGCCGAGGTCGACGTGGCGCCGCTTGCGTTGCGGGTCGGCACGCTGTTCGCGGGCGCCGCGCCGGAGATCGCCGCCGCCTTTACTCGTAAGACCGGCAACGACAAGCTGGCAGACACGATCTCAAGCGGCAATCGCGACAAACACTGAGCTGCTTCAGAAGAGTCGCTCCTGCCGTGAGCCATCTGGCTCGGATGCGCTGCTCGGCGGTAGCTTGACCGGAGATCCCGCGCGCTTGGGAACGCCTCGCGGAGATCGAGTGCCGCCCCGGTGCACAAGGCTCGACAGGCGCTCGCGTTCCTCGCGGGGCGCGTAGGCGCCGCGGCGGTACAGCTCCTCATACCGCGGGACGAGGTCGGGACGCTGGGTGCGCAGCCAATCCATGAAGATGCCCTTCACCTCGCCGCGCAGGTGCAGCGCCAGGCCACCGATACTCGTGGCCCCTGCTGCAGTGGCCATCTCCAGCAGTGGCTCGACCTGGTGTGGGGAGTCGTTAACGCCCGGCATCAGCGGGGCGATCAGCACTCCGGTGGGGATGCCAGCCCGGTTGAGCTCGGCCACCGCCTCCAAACGCGCGCGGGGATTCGGGGTGTGCGGCTCTGTCGCCCGCCAGGCCTTCTCATCCAGCGTCGGGATCGACAGGCATGCGCTGAAGCCCGCGCGCTCGGCGATCTCGAGCATCAGCGGCAGATCGCGCAGCAGCAGTGGCGACTTCGTCAGCACGGAACATGGATTAGCGAAGTCTCGCATCGCCTCCCAGATCCCTTCCATCAGCCGGTATCTCCCCTCCACCCACTGATATGGATCGGTGTTCGTTCCCAACGCCACGTGCTCCTTTTTCCATGAGGGCTTCGCCAACTCCACCCTCAGCACCTCGGGCGCGTTGACCTTCACAACGATCTCCCGCTCGAAGTCCCGCCCGGCGTCGAAGTCCAAATACTTGTGCGTTGGGCGAGCAAAACAATAAACGCAGGCGTGGCTGCAACCCCGATACGGGTTGATCGTCCAGCGGAACGGCATACGGGACTTGCCCGGCACACGATTGAGCACCGATTTGGCGCGCACCTCGTAGAAACGCGTCTCGAGCGCCTCGGGGGCGTCGAAGCGGCGTACCACGGCCTCGTCGCGATAACCGGGAAGCCACCGCTGTTCCTCCTCGCCGATCGTCAGGTTGCTCCAACGCACGAACGTATGTTCGCACGCATCTCAGACGCGTCCCCTCTCAAAAGATCGCCCGTCTCTTACACAGTCCCTACGAACAGTTATGGGCGCACTTACGCAGTCCTACGAGTCTGCTTAGGCCAAGGACGCACGATGGTTGACAACACCCCTCAACCCATCCAGGAGGTTCGATCGCATGAATACATCCAAGTTCCTCGGCGCCACGATTGTGGCCGGCGCGCTCGCGGCCAGTGGTGGCGCCGCCGGTATCGCTGGCGCGGCCGCCGCGCCCAGCTCCACGAGCACCTCAACCTCGCCATCCACCACACCAGCCCCCACAACCCCGGCACCAACTCAGAAATCTGGCGCGCCACCCAAATCGGGATCGCCAGGGAAAGGCCCATGCCCGAACATGGGCTCAGGCTCTAAGGGAAGCCCGGGCTCCAGCTCAGGACCAGGCCCCAATGCGGGCTCGAACTATCAGGGCGCCCCACCGCCCGGAGCCACCTACCAGTAGCCAGACCGGCAGCTCGGGGTCAAAAGCCGCGCCGCGGGAAGTGCTCGCGCGGCGCGGAAGACCCCGGGTCCTTACCCAGCCCGCGCCAGCAGACGCTCCTCGCCTGAGAGTGTCTGACTGGTGGCGGCGGTGATCTCCACCTCGGTGAGCTCGCCAGGCGCGGCCAGGCCGCTGAAGTTCACGGCCTTGTTGTGACGAGTGCGGCCGCGCAAACGCTCGGGGTCGGTGCGCGATGGCCCCTCTACCAGCACCTCCACCGTACGTCCCACGAACCGCTGGGCACGCTCACGGGCACGCCGCTGAACCACCTCCAGCAGACGCTCCATCCGCTCTACCTTCACCGGATGGGGCACGATGCCCTCGGTTAACTCGGCAGCTTCGGTTCCGCGCCGCGGCGAGAACACGAACGTGAACGCGCTGTCGTAGCCGACCTGCTCGACGACGTCGAGGGTTTGAGCGAAGTCCTCCTCGGTCTCTCCGGGGAACCCGACGATGATGTCTGTTGTGAGCGCAGCGTCGGGTACGTGCTCGCGGATCAGCGCGACGCGGTCGAGGTAGCGCTCGCGGTCATACGTGCGCCGCATCGCCTTCAGGATGCGGCTGGAACCGGACTGCAGCGGCAGATGGATGTGCTCGCACACGCTGTCGAGCTCGGCGTGAGCGCGGATCACGTCCTCACGCATGTCCTTCGGGTGAGGGCTCGTGTAGCGGATGCGATCGATGCCCTCGATCTGATCGACTGCCGCAAGCAGCTCCGCGAAGCTCGACGGCGGATGACCGCCCGCCCGTAGGTCGCGCCCGTAGGAGTTGACGTTCTGGCCGAGCAGCGTGACCTCGCGCACGCCGTCGGCGGCCATCGCTTCGACCTCCGCGACGAGCTCGCCCACCGGGCGACTGACCTCGCGCCCGCGCGTGGAGGGAACGATGCAATACGAGCACGCGCAATTGCAGCCGACGCTGATCTGCAGCCAACCCTGGAACGGACGCGTGCGCCGCGCGGGCAGGTGGCCGGTGAAGCCCTCGAACTCGAAGTAGCCCTGGGCGGTGAGCGAGTCGCTCGTGAGGAACTCCGCGAGCTTGTGTACCTGTCCGGGGCCGAAGGCGACGTCGACGAAGGGAAAGCGCTCGAACACCTCCTGCTTGAGCGACTGCGCCCAGCAGCCGCCCACGCCGACGATCCGCTCTGGCTGTTCGCGCTTGAGGCGTTTCGCCTCGCCCAGGTGCGCGACGAAGCGGCTGTCGGCGGTCTCGCGGATCGAGCAGGTGTTGAACAGGATCAGATCGGCCTGGCTGCGCTCGGGCGCCTCCGCGTAGCCGAGCGACTCGAGCATCCCCTTCATCCGCTCGGAATCGTGCTCGTTCATCTGACAGCCGAACGTCGTGAGGTGGTAGCGCTTCATGGCTACCCAAGGGTAGCCTCCTCACGCGCCTGCGCCTCAAAGCGCTTGATCGCGCTGTAAGCGAGCTCTGGCGCGTAGCCTCTGCGTACCAGCATGCCCAGCGCTCGCTTACGCCCGCTGGGGTCGCTTGGAGGGAACCTCACACGCCGGTGCAACACCTCGAGCGCGGCCCGCATTTCCTGTTCTGGATCTTCGGGTTCGGAGGCCTGCTGGGCTAGATTGCGCTCAATCCCCAGCTCGAGCAAGCGTCGGCGAATCCGCCCGGACCCCCAGCCATCTAGATTGCGGCGATCTTCGGTGAAGCACTTCGCGTAGCGAGCGTCATTGAGGTAACCCTTCTTGATGAGCTCGTTGAGGACCGCGTCGATCAGCTCAGGTGCCGGGTGCTTGCGCTTTAGATACGCACGCACCTCCGCCACCGTTCGCTCGCGCCGGTTCAAGTACCGGTAAGCCTGACTGAGCGCCTCCTCGAACATGGGGCACCACCGCCGTCTCTGCCTAAGGCGCTAGGCGGCTGCGATCGCCGGTTCGCCCGCCTCAGCCTCCTGGGCTGTGTCTTCCACACCGGCCGGGCCGGCGACCGATGGCTCCGGGAGGACATCCTTGTCGCGCTCGATCGGCGTCACCAGCTCCTTGCCGAGACCCAACGCCTCATAGATCTTTTCCTCGATCTCCTTCGCCATCTCGGGGTTTTCCTCCAAGTAGGTCTTGGCGTTGCCCCTGCCCTGGCCGAGGCGGTCGTCACGATAGGAGAAGAACGAGCCGGACTTGGTGAGGATGTTGTGCTCCAGCCCCAGGTCGACCAGGCAGCCCGCTGTCGAGATGCCTTTGCCGTACTCGATGTCGAATTCGGCTTGGCGGAATGGGGCGGCGACCTTGTTCTTGACCACCTTCACACGCACCCTGTTGCCGATCGCCTCGGTGCCGTCCTTGAGCGTCTCGATACGGCGGATGTCCAGGCGCTGGGAGGAATAGAACTTCAGCGCGCGCCCGCCCGGCTGCGTCTCGGGCGAGCCGAACATCACGCCGACCTTTTCGCGAATCTGGTTGGTCAGGATGCACAGCGTCTGCGTGCGGTTCAGGTTGCCCGCCAGCTTGCGCATCGCCTGGGACATCATGCGCGCCTGCGCACCGACCGTCTGGTCGCCCATTTGTCCCTCGAGCTCCACCCGCGGTGTGAGCGCCGCGACCGAGTCGATCGCGACCACATCGACCGCGCCCGAGCGCACGAGCATGTCGGCGATCTCCAGCGCCTGCTCGCCGTAGTCGGGCTGGGAGACGAGCAGCTCGTCGATGTCGACACCGATCACCTGCGCGTACAGAGGATCCATCGCGTGCTCGGCGTCGATGAACGCGCACACGCCACCGAGCTTCTGCGCCTCGGCGAGCACGTGATAGATCAGCGTCGTCTTACCCGAGGACTCCGGGCCGAAGACCTCTACGATGCGCCCGCGAGGCACGCCGCCGATGCCGAGCGCGAGGTCGAGCGACAGCGCGCCCGTGGGAATCGCGTCGCAGCGCACCTGCGCGCCCTCGTCGCCCATGCGCATGACCGTGCCCTTCCCGAACTCGCGCTCGATCTGGGTGAGCGCACCCTGAAGGGCGGCGTCGCGCGCCTTGGCTGCCTTCTCCTCGTCGGTCACAGACATGGCCTTACTCCTCCGGTTCGGGATGAACCGGTCAAGCTAAAGACCGCTTCGGACGGAACAGCTGTTCGTAATGACGGGGCTAGGGACGCAGCAGTGCGCGGCGGATCTGGTGCATCGCCACCGTCGTCGCGCGGTCGCGAATGTCAGCCCTCGTGCCCGGGAGGTTGACCGAGCGGGTGAGGGGCTCGCTTGTGGCCGTCACGACGCTCAGCCAAACGAGTCCCACGGGCTTCTCCTCCGTGCCTCCACTTGGGCCCGCCAGGCCAGTCACCCCCACGCCCACGCCGACACCCAGCTTCGTGCGCGCTCCTTCGGCCAGCGCCCTTGCCACCTCCGCCGAAACCGCGCCGTGGCGCTCGATCAACTCGGCGGGCACGCCCGCCTGTGTGACCTTCGCATCGTTGGCATAAGCGACGATCCCGCCCTTCACATAGTCCGACGCGCCCGGCGGATCGGTCAGCCTGGCCGCGAGCAGGCCGCCGGTGCACGACTCGGCGGTCGCAATTGTCTGGGTTGGATCCCCGTCCTTCCCGCGCAGCAGCGCCGCGACCTGGTCGTCGACCGTGCTGCCATCTTCGGAGAACAGCGTGTCGGCGTGCCTTCTGCGCACGACCGCCTCGAACGCGTCGTACACCCCCTGCTCCCCGGGCTCATACCGGGTAACGACCTCGACCTCGCCGCGTTTCAAGCACGTCGTGATCTCCAGCTGGCTCAACTGGATGCCCTCGCCTGCGGCCGCGCGCAGCGTCTCGGCGATCTCCGACTCGGGGATCCCATACAGCCTCAGCACCCCTTGCCGGTACTCGGTCGCGTCGCTGATCGCCGCGCGCAGCGCCTGTGTCTTTGCCGCCTCGCTCCACATCGGCTGCAGCTCCCTCGGGGGTCCAGGCAGCACCACCACCGTAGGGGCGCTGTTCGGCTCCTTGGCCGGCACGACCAATCCCGGTGCGGTGCCGACCGGCTCCAGCACCGTGGCGCCCTCTGGGATCACCGCTTGCTTGCGGTTGCCAGCAGAAATCGCGTCCATGTCCAGATCCGGCCAGCGCTTGGCCAGTGGCCTCAAGATCTCTGCGATCCGCTCCTCGAGCGCCTCGTCGAGCACCATCTCGCGCCCCTGCGCCCTGCCCACCACCTCGGCCGTCAGGTCATCTGCAGTCGGCCCTAGCCCACCGCTCGTCAAGATCACATCGAGCCCCTCGCCGGCCATGAACCGCAAAGCTCCCTCCATGTCCTCGCGCCGGTCGCCCACGATCGTCGTATAGGCCAGATCCACGCCCAGCTCCCATAGCCGCTGGGCCAGCCACGGCCCGTTGCGGTCTTTCACCCGGCCCGTCAGCACCTCCGTGCCCGTGACCACGATCCCCGCGCGAGGCGTCCGGCGCTCACCCACCTCACCGCCCTCCGGGTATCTCCGGCCGGCACCAGCCCGGGCTCACGGCCCTCATGCACATGTGGGCAGCTGCCCGGCCTTTAGCCGCTGGCGGCCAGCCTTAGTGACCGAGTATCCGATCGCTGCGGACGATGGCACCACGGTCCGCCGGGCCCCGTCGACGAACATTGTCACCGAGCTGTTGCCCAGCGTGATCGTGAAGCGCTTCGCGTGGTATGTGGGAGTGCTGGTGCCCGGCTTCAGCTCCAGCCCGGGGATCAGCTTGCGCCCATTGTCGTTATCGATCAGGCACACATACACCAACGCGCTGGGGCGCAGCGACAGCGCCACACGAGTGCTCACCACGCTCGCGGGATGCGAGGAGTGCGTTGTTTTTTCATGCTTGCCGCTGTGCTGGCTAGATCCCCCTCGAGCCGATGCGCCGCCGGTGGTCTTCGAAGAGCCGCCCCCGCCCCCGTTCAGCAGGCCTACGATCAGCAGCACGATCACCACACCAACGGCCCCCACGATCGCCATATATCCGCGCGAGGGTCGCGGCGGCACACGTCCCCTTGATCCTGATGCCCCGCGCGGGGCCGAGACGATCGGCTCGAGCGCCGCATCTGAGAGGCGCTCGTGATGAAGGCTGTAGTCCTCCACGAGCGCCCTGCCGTCCAGGTCCAGCGCCTGGGCGTAGGTGCGCAGGAAGCTCTTTACGAACGTCGGCCCCGGCAGCAGGCTCCACTCTTCGTTCTCGAGCGCGCGCAGATACTTGGCCCGGATCTTCGTCTGGGCCTCGATCTCTGAGACGTCGATGCGCGCGCGCATACGCGCCTCGCGTAACGTTGCACCGATCTCGGGCATCTCCGCCAAGAGGCTAGTCCCTGGAAGCCTTTCTCACAGAGATCCTCACGACTCCGTGATCGCCTCAGCCGTGGCGGGCTGTGTGGATGAGGATTCTAATCCCGCGAGTATCCGCGGCAGGTCAGCCTCGGTGATCAGTACTTGCCGGGGCTTTGAGCCCTCATACCCAGAGATCACCCCACGCCGCTCGAGCATGTCGATCACACGCCCCGCGCGCGTGTAGCCCAACCGCAAGCGGCGCTGCAGCATCGAGGTCGACGCGGTCTGCATTTCCGCCACGAGGGTGATCGCGTCCCTGAGCATCGGGTCCTCGTCGGGGTCGAGCTCGTCAGTACCCGCCTCGGGCTCAGCCGGCTCGACCTCCTCGAGCAACTCCTCACGCAATTCGGGCTCACCCTGGCGGCGCCACAGATCCGTCAGCTTCGCGATCTGCGCCTCGTCGATATAGGCCCCCTGAATACGCTGCAGCTGCGAGGTGCCCACGGGGCTGAACAGCATGTCCCCCTGCCCCAGCAGTGACTCCGCGCCGTTCTGGTCGAGGATCACACGCGAGTCGGTCTGGCTGGAGACCGCGAAGGCGATCCGCGAGGGCACGTTCGCCTTGATCATGCCCGTGATCACGTCCACGCGCGGGCTTTGTGTCGCCAGCACCAGATGGATCCCCACCGCGCGCGCCTTCTGGGCCAGGCGGATGATCGAGTCCTCCACGTCGGCTGGCGCCACCATCATCAAATCCGCGAGCTCGTCGATCACGCACAGGATGTAGGGCAGCGGCGCTTCGCTTCGTCTTGCCCGCGCTTTGTTCAATTCGATCAGGCTCCTGGTGCGCGCCAGCGACATGATCCCGTAGCGCTGCTCCATCTCCTTCACCAAGTTCTGCAGCGCGTTCGCCGCCATCCGCGGGCTCGTGATCACCGGCGTCAGCAGGTGTGGAATCGACTCATAGTGGTTCAGCTCGACCTGCTTCGGGTCCACCAGTACCAGGCGCACGTCATGTGGCGTAGCGCGCAACAGGACGCTGGAGAGCATTGCGTTGATCGCACCCGACTTGCCCGCGCCCGTTGTGCCCGCCACCAACAGGTGCGGCATCTTCGCCAGGTCCGCCCCGATCGCCTTGCCCGCCACGTCCTTGCCCAGCCAAACAGTCAGCGGCGACCAGTCCTTCGGTGGCTGCTGAAACACATCTCCCAGCTTCACTATCCGCCGGTGGGCGTTTGGCACCTCGACGCCGACAGCCTGCTTGCCGGGGATCGGCGCGAGGATGCGGACGTCCGTTGCCGCCAGCGCATAGGCCAAGTCGTCCTTCAGCTGGGCCACCTTCGCGACCTTCGTCCCCGGCGCCAGTCTCAGCTCATAGCGGGTGATGTGCGGCCCTGCGACCGTCCCGATCACCTTTGCCTGCACGCCGAAGTGCCCCAGGGCCTCGACCAAGCTGGCCGCCGTGCGCCCCTGTCCAGCGGTGTCGGGTTGCGTCTGCTCGGCTGTTGAGCGCACCAGCAACCTTTCAGCTCGTGGCAGCTCCCAGACGAAGTTCGGATCGTCGGTGATCGCCCCGCGCAGCCTGCCCTGCGGAGTGAGTTGATTGGGACCCACCCCCCCGTCCATCCGTGCCACTCCGGACGGTTCGTCCTCCACTGGCTCGGCGCCGTCTCGCTCCAGCCCGTCCTCGTCTGCCTCCGCCACCAGATCGCTTACGAACGAGCCCGCGGGAATATCCACGGAATCCGATGCCCAGGTCTCCTGGTCGTCCGTGAGCGCTTCGTCGAGCGATGGCGCCTCCACGTGCGTTGCTCTGACGATCAGCTCGTGCGAGGACGGCTCGGGTACAAGCAATGGCTCGACTGCCGCGGGGACGGGAATCCGCGGGCGGTAGGCGCGCAGCATCCGTGTCGTGTCCGCCACGCCGCTGCCCGTCGCGCGCAGCGCACTCGCCAGCGAGGCCCCCGTCAACAGGATCACACCGACCAAGAACAGGAAGACGACAAGTATGTCCACGCCCACGTTCTGCACCAGCCGGTGCGAACCTTGGTAGAGCGCCTCGCCCACCACCCCACCGTGAGCCTGTAAGAAGACCGAAGTCCACGACGCGCCCTTTGAGGAGAGGCCCCCCGCACCCGAGCTCACGCCGAGCGTGCCCGCGGCCAGCGCAAGCGTGATCGAGGCCGACAAACAGATCGCCCCCGTCCGCAAGGGACGCAATGCCGGCCACACCGGGCGCAGCAGCAATGCCCCGCCACCGCCGATCAGGGCGATCGGCGCCAGGATCCGCGCTTTACCCACCGTCCAGCCAAGCCCAACCGCCAACCCATGGCCGGCGCCACCGCCATCCCAGTGCCCCCACAAGATGAAGCCCATGAAGATTCCGAGAGCGATCAGTCCCAGCCCGATCACATCGCGCTGGGACTGATCGAGCTCAGGCAGCCGCAGTGGCAGCGCCATCCACGCCGGCCACGAGGACCGGAGTCGGCGCGCGCTGGTGCGCCGTCGAGATCCAGACCGCGCACGGGCACGCATGCCCCTGGCTCGCTTAGCGCCCGGAGATCGCGCCGCGGGTTTACGCGCGTGCGAGCGCTTGCGAGTATTCGCCATCCGCGCAACTTCGACATCTCTGCGCTAGACCCTCCCTTACTAGTGCTTTACTCCACGTCGGTACATAAAGAGCCAGCTCATGAATGACTTCTCCCGCGCACCCCGCGTGCTCGTCGTCGAGGATGACGAGGACATTGCTCAGGCCCTCCAGCGCTCACTGCGCATGGAGGGCTATGAGGTGCGCGCCGCCGCCGACGGGTCCAGCGCGCTCGAGCACGGGCGCTCATTCGCACCCGACCTTGTGATCCTCGACCTCGGGCTGCCGGGCCTAGACGGCGTCGAGGTCGCAAAGACGCTGCGCGCCGAGAACGACGTGCCGATCCTGATCCTCACCGCGCGTGACGCCCTCGAGTCCCGCGTCGAGGGTCTCGATGCGGGCGCCGATGACTACCTCGTCAAGCCGTTCGAGCGCCAGGAGCTGCTCGCGCGGATGCGTGCCCTGCTGCGGCGGCGTCCCCCGCGCGGCTCCGCGCCCTTGCGCGTCGGTGATCTGCAGCTCAATGCTGATACCCACGAGGTGACGCGCGGCGAGCGTGCGGTCGAGCTCACCCAGCGCGAGTTCGAGTTGCTCGAGTACCTGATGCGCAACGAGCGGATCGTGATCTCGCGCCAGCGCCTGCTCGATGAGGTGTGGGGCTATGACCCCTTCTCCACGACCAACACGATCGAGGTATTCGTCTCCAACGTGCGCCGCAAGCTCGAGGCCGACGACGAGCCACGCCTGCTGCACACGATCCGGGGAGCAGGCTACGTCCTTCGTGCCTAGAGTCCAAGCGGTGCTTCACCGCACAAGCGCGCGCATGTCGGAGGGCTTCGACCGGCTACCGATCCGCGTGCGCCTCGCGGGCGTATCGGCCCTGCTGACCTTCGTGATCCTGTGCGGGTTCGCGATTGCGATCGGCTCCCTGACCGTGCATCGCATCCGCGCGGACTTCAACCGCGAGGTGTCAGAGACCTCCAAGCTGCTGCCCTCGCAGCTGAAAATCGTGGTGGACCCGCTGCACGATACGTTCACGCTCGCGCCGCTGCAGTACCTCGCCTCGCCGGTCGATCACGCCGTGATCCGGATCATGAGCATCGCCGGCGCAGTCGAGAAGCAGTACCCCCAGAACGCACCTAGCTTCGCCCCAGGCAACGGCTCGCCGCAGCTGGGCACGACCACGGTGAGCGGCTACCGCGTCGTGACGCAGGCGGTGACCCTGCATTACAGCAACGGCGAACAGCTCGGCCGTGTGATCGTGCAGTACGGCCGCCCGGTGGGGCCAACCGAGGCAACCGTGCACCGCGTCGAGCTGGTCCTATTCCTGGGAGTGCTCGCCGGCAGTGTGCTCGCGCTCGGAGCCGGGATCGCCATCGCCCGGCGGGCGATGGCGCCGATCGCGGTGCTGACGAGCACCGCGGCGGAGATAGCGCGTACGCGCGACCCGTCACGCAGCGTGCCGCAGCCGCTCGCCGGCGATGAGGTGGGCGAGCTCGCAAACATGTTGGGAGCGATGTTGCGCGAGCTCGACGCCGCGCGGAGCGAGACCGAGGCGATGCTCGTCCGCCAGCGCCGGTTTGTCGCCGATGCCTCGCACGAGCTGCGCACTCCGCTCACCAGCGTGCTCGTCAACCTCGAGCTGCTCGCGGAATCCCTGCATGGTGATCAGGGCGAGGCGGCGCGTTCGGCCCTGCGCTCCTCACAGCGCATGCGCAGACTGGTCGCAGACCTACTGCTACTGGCACGGACAGATGTTGGCCGCGTCATCCCCCACGAGCCGTGCACGTTGGACCAAATTGTCGTCGAGGCGGCATCCGAGCTGGGACCGGTCAGCGCCGCGCATGAGATCTCACTCGACGTCGGGCAGGAAGGGCCAATCTCCGTCCTCGGCGCACGCGACGAGCTCCACCGTCTCACGATCAACCTGCTCGAGAACGCGCTGCGCCATACCCCCGCCGGCACTGAGATCCGCGTGTCTACCCGCCTGCAGGATGACGGTCAAGCCCTCCTGATCGTCGAGGACGACGGCCCCGGCGTGCCCGAGCACCTACGCAAGACCCTGTTCGAGCGTTTTGTCCGCGGCGCCGGCGATCGAGGTGGCTCCTTCGGTCTGGGTCTCGCGATCGTCCGCGCTGTGGCCGAGTCCCACGGCGGTTCGGTTACGATCTCCTCCACAGGCGAACGTGACGGGGCAGCCTACGGCGCACGCTTCGTCGTCGCACTGCCAGCGTCGGCTAAGAGCCTCAGACCTCCACGACCACAGGCAGCACCATGGGCCGCCGCTTGAGGCGGTCATAGATCAGCTTCGCCAGGTCGTCGTGCAGCACCTCTCCGAGCAGGTCCACCTCGCGAATCTCCTCCTTCGCCGCCCGCGCGAGCGTCTGCTCGACGGTCGCCTTGATCTCATCTGAGAGCTCGTCGGCCTGATCGAGGAACGGCACCCCGCGGAAGATCACCTCCGGGTCGGCAACCGAGCGGCCATCCTGCTCGGCGATCGTTACAACCACGATGAAGATCCCGTCGGCGGAAAGCATCCTGCGGTCGCGCAGCGCCACGTCGGCCATATCGCCGATCTCGACGCCGTCGACGAAGATCATTCCGGCCTGCTCGCTCTTGCCGAAGCGCGCGCCGCGCTCACTTATGTCCAGCGGCAGCCCGTTCTCGCCCTGGAAGATGTCCTCTGGGGGAACACCCACCGCTTCGGCGAGCTGAGCATGCAGGTGAAGGCGCTTGAAATCGCCATGAAATGGCATCACATACCGTGGCTTGACCAGGTTCAGCATCAGCTTGACCTCCTCGGCGTAACCGTGCCCGGAGGCATGTACCGGGGCGTCGCTGGTGGTGATCACGTCACAGCCGATGTGGTAGAGCCGGTCGATCGTCTCATTCACCGCGCGCTCGTTCCCCGGGATCGGCGTGGCGCTGAACACGACCGTGTCGCCCCGGCGCAGCTGCACCTGACGGTGGTCGCGGTAGGCCATCCGGCGCAGCGCCGAGAGCGGCTCGCCCTGAGAGCCGGTCGAGATGATCACCACCCGCTCGTCGGGGAAGTCCTCGATCTCGCGCGCTCCCACGAGTATGCCGTCGGGAACCTCGATGTGCCCGAGCGTGCGGCCGATGCCCACGTTCTTGCGCATCGAACGGCCCACCAGCACGACCTTGCGGTCGAGTGCCGCCGCGGCATCCATAACCTGCTGCACGCGATGGATGTTCGACGCGAAGCTCGTCACCACAATGCGCCCCTCACAGCGGGCAAACACCTCCTCCAGGTGGGGGCCCACGACTGACTCTGACGGCGAGAACCCGGGCCTGTCGACATTCGTCGAGTCGCCACATAGCAGCAGTACACCCTCACGTCCCAGCTCCGCCAGGCGCGAGACATCGGCCGGCGGCCCGTCGACCGGTGTCTGGTCAAACTTGTAGTCGCCCGTTATCAGCACCGTTCCCAGCTCCGTGCCGAGGGCGATCGCGCTTGCGTCGGGGATCGAATGGGTCATATGCACCAGCTCCAGCTCGAATGGCCCCAGCTCGACCGCTTCGCCCGGCGCGACCTCGTTGCACCGCACGTCCTTCAATTTGTGCTCCTCGAGCTTCGACTTCGCCATCGCGAGCGTTAGCGGCCCGCCACACACCGGTGGGCTCGCGCCGTGCCCGGCCAGATCGCGCAGGACCCACGGCAGTGCGCCGAGATGATCCTCGTGGCCGTGCGTGATCACGATCGCCTCGATGTTCTTCGCGCGTTCGCGCAGGTAGGAAAAGTCGGGGAGCACCAGGTCGATGCCCACCATCTCCGGGGTGGGAAAGCGCAGCCCGACGTCTACCACGACGATCTGGCCGTCCTGCTCGAGCACCGTCATGTTCTTGCCGATCTCCCCAAGCCCGCCCAAGGGGAGCACACGCAACGTGGAGCTCACGCGGGCGTGCGGGCCGATAGGAGACCGTGGCGCTCGAGCATCGCACGTACCGCCTCGGTCTCTTCCTCGGTGGCCTGCACCATCGGCAGGCGACAGCCGCCGGCGTTGTGACCCAGCAGGTTCAGCGCTGCCTTCGTGCAGGTCGGACTGGACGTGAGGAAGAGCGTCCGGTATACGTCTTGAAGCGTTGCGTCGATCGCTGAGCGATGCTCGGGCTCGTCGACCATCCGGCGCATCTCGTTGCCGACGATATGACTGGCAACCGCGATGCCTCCGGCACCGCCGATGTCCAGCGTGCGCGCGAACGAGCTGTCGTCGCCGGCGTACAAGTCGAGCCCATCGATTAGCTGCAGCTCATCCGCGTTTGCCTGCTTGACGCCCTCGATGTGCTCGATCTGCGCGAGCTCGGCGAGCAATTCGGGGCCGATGTTCGTGCCGGTGCGGCTCGGAATGTTGTAGAGCAGGATCGGTTTGTCGGTCGCGCCAGCAACCGCTTCGTAGTGGCGGCGCAGGCCGAGCGGGCTCGGCCTGTTGTAGTAGGGCGTGACGGATATCATCGCGTCGGCGCCGAGCTCCGTCGCGCGTTCGGTCAGGTAGACGGCGTGGCGGGTGTCATTGGCGCCCGTGCCGACGACGATCGTCTTGCCGGACGGGCGCTCGGTGACAGCCAGCTCGATCAAGGAGAGCTGCTCCTCGTCGGTGAGGGTCGAGGCCTCACCGGTTGTCGCCGCCACCACAAACCCGTCCGATCCGTTCTCCGCCAAGTGGCCCATCAGCGCCACAAACGACTCCTCGTTGACCTTCCCCTCCGCGTCGAACGGGGTGACGATCGCGGTCAGCACTGTCCCCAGCTCAATCATGCGCTCAGTATCCCACGCGACCTGGGCGGCTGCTCATCACGAGAACAACAGCTCCTGCAGCCCGACGACGAGCGGCTGCTCGAGGCCCCCGACGCGGCGCACGGCGAGCAGAACGCCGGGCATGAACGACTCCCGGCTGGTCGAGTCATGGCGGATCGAGAGCGTCTGTCCAACCTCGCCGAGCAGCACCTCCTGGTGCGCCACGAGCCCAGGCAGGCGCACGGAGTGAATCGGCGGAGCCTCGCGACCGCTCGCTTCGGCCATCAGCTCGGCGGTCAGCGTGGCGGTTCCGCTCGGCGCGTCGAGCTTGCGGTCGTGATGCAGCTCGATGATCTCGGCCTTGGCCATGTGCTTGGCAGCCTCAGCGGCGAAGCGCATCATCAGCACCGCGCCGATCGCAAAATTCGGGGCGATCAGCACGTTGGCTCGGGGGCGACCGTCTGCGGGGCGCGCCTGGCCCAGCGGCGCCGGGTCAAATCCGGTGGTCCCGACAACGACATGCACCCCTGCACGCACGCAACTCAGCGCATTGCCCAATGCGGTATCCGGACGGGTGAAGTCGACGACCACGTCGGGCGGCTCGGTGCCCGCCAGGACCTCCTCGAGCGTCGTTCCGAGCGCCGGGTCGGCGCGTCCGACGAGCTCCATGTCAGCGGCGTCCGTCACCGCAGCGCACACGGCCTCCCCCATCCGCCCGGCCGCTCCCGCGACCGCCACGCGGATCATCCGCCGGTCCCCTGAGCGGCCGTGGCGATCGTCGCGAGCGGCTCGATCGCCGCCTGGAAGGCCCGCTCGTCAGGCCCTACGCAGGCGATCGACAGGTTCTCCACAGCGAACAGCCCGGCCGCTAGCGCCTGCAGTTCGTCGAGCGTGACCGCGTCGATCCGCTCGATCACCTCGTCCATCGAGAGGATCGGCATCTCGTGCAGCAACGATCCTCCGAGGTGGCTCATGCGCGCACCGGTCGACTCCATCGAGAGCACAACGCGGCCCTTGAGGTTCTCGCGCGAGCGCGTCAGCTCGGCCTCGCTGGCCGGGTGCTCGACGCAGCGCTCGAGCTCGGTCGCGATCACGGCGAGCGCCTGCTCGAGGTTGTCAGGGCGCGTGCCGACGTACAGGCCAATCTCGCCCGTGTGGGCGTACATGTTGGAGAAGGAGAACACCGAGTAGGCCAGGCCACGGCGCTCGCGCACCTCCTGAAACAGGCGCGAGGAGGAGGTGCTGCCGAGCACGCCTTCGAGCACGCGCAGTGCGAAGCGACGCTCATCCTTGCGCCCGACGCCGGCGCCGCCGAGGCACAGGTGGTACTGCTCGGTGTCTTTCTCGCTGAAGCGCACGCGCCGGGCGAACTCGGGTTGGCCCGACGGCGTCTCGCGGCCGTTGGCGGAGGGGCTCTCTCCATCCCCCCCGGCGATCGGCAGCGACTTCGCGAGCTCGACGAGCGCGTCGTGCTCGATCGAGCCGGCTGCCGAGATCACGATCTCGTGCGGCCGGTAGTGCGATGCGTGGAAAGCGGCGAGCTGATCGAGCGTGACCGAGCCGACGACCTGCGCCGTGCCGATCACCGCTCGCCCGAGCGGGTGCGAGCCGAAGACGGCCTCGCCGAGCACGTCGAAGACCCTCTCCTGCGGGTCGTCTTCGTACATGGCGATCTCCTCGAGCACGACCTCGCGCTCGGTCTCGAGCTCGCCGAAGCGCGGCTGGAAGACCATCTCGCCCATCACCTCGAAGGCGCGCTCGAGGTGGCGGTCGAGCACACGCGTGTACAGCGCGGTCGCCTCCTTGTCGGTGCCCGCGTTGATCTCGGCGCCCATCGCGTCGAAGATCTGGTCGATCTCCTCAGAGCCGAAGCTCTCGGTCCCGCGAAACAGCATGTGCTCGAGCAGATGCGAGATGCCGGCCTCGCCGTCGTGCTCGGAGACCGAGCCTGCGCCGATCAAGAAGCCGAGCGCGACCGAGCGCACGCTCGGCATGCGCTCGGTGACCACGCGCACGCCGGAGTCCAGCGTGGTGATGCGGTACTCGGTTTCCCGATCTTCTCGAGGACTCGCTGGCGCACCACCCGATGCGCCAGCGAGCTCGCCCGGGGCCTCAGGAACGGTCACTGCCGCCGTGGCGCGGGCGCCCCGAGCCGCGCTCGCCGTCACGGCGTGGTCCCCGGTCGCGACTGCCATTGCGCCCGCCGCCGGGTGAGTTGGAACCGCTGCCAACGCCGGCGAGCTCCTCAACGGACTTGCCTGCTATGTCCGGGTCATCGGCCAGGCGCAGGCCGATCCGGCCGCGCTCGCGGTCGACCTCGACCACGCGCACGTTGATCTCGTCGCCTTTGTTGAGCACGTCCTCGACGCTCTCCACGCGCTGCCCGGGTGAGACGTTGGAGATGTGCAAAAGGCCGTCGGTGCCCTTGGAGAGCTCGATGAAGGCGCCGAAGGTGGTCGTCTTGACGACCTTGCCGAGGTACTCGTCGCCGACCTCGACCTCCTTCATCATCACGCGGATGCGCTCGACCAGCGCGTCGCCGAGCTCGCCGTTGGCCGAGTAGATCAGCACCTGGCCGTCGTCGTTGACGTCGATCTGCGATTCGAACTCATCGGCCAGGCCGCGGATCGTTTCGCCGCCCTTGCCGATCAGCAGGCCGATCTGCGAGGGGTCGATCTGGATCGTCTGGATGCGCGGCGCGAACTGCGAGAGCTGCTCGCGCGGCGAGCCGATCACGCCGGCCATCTTTCCAAGGATGAACGTGCGTGCCTCTTTGGCTTGGGTGAGCGCGTCGCGCAGGATGTCGAAGGTCACGCCGGTGATCTTGATGTCCATCTGCAGCGCCGTGATGCCACGCTCGGTGCCCGCGACCTTGAAGTCCATGTCGCCGAGGTGGTCCTCGACGCCGGCGATGTCGGTCAGCACGATGTAGTCATCGCCCTCCTTGATCAGACCCATCGCGATGCCCGCCACGGGACGCTTGATCGGCACCCCGGCGTCCATCAAGGACAGCGAGGAGCCGCACACCGAGGCCATCGAGGAAGAACCGTTTGACTCGAGGATGTCCGAGACGACGCGAATCGAGTAGGGGAACTCCTCGATCGAAGGCACCATCGGGGCGAGCGCCCGCTCGGCGAGCGCGCCATGGCCGATGTCGCGGCGCTTGACGCCGCCCATGCGTCCCGCTTCCCCCACCGAGAACGGCGGGAAGTTGTAGTGGTGCCAGTAGTACTTTTTGGTCTCCAGCCCGAGCGTGTCGATGCGCATCTCCTCCTTCAGAGTGCCCATCGCCACGACGCTCAGCGCCTGGGTCTGACCGCGCGTGAACAGCGCCGAGCCGTGCGTACGCGGGGTGACGCCGACTTCGATCGAGATGTCGCGGATCTCGTCGGCGCCGCGGCCGTCGGGGCGCTTCTTGTGGACGGCGATGCGCTCGCGGATGATCGACTTCTCGAGCTTGTCAAAAGCCATCTGCGCCGCGGCGCGCTTGGCCTTGGCGGCGATCAGCTGCTCCTCGGAGGCGCCCTCCGGCGCAGCCGGAGCGTGCTGCTCGAGGATCGCCGTCTCGACCGCCTTGGTGGCCTCCTGGCGCTCGAGCTTGTCCTCGACCTGGGTGGCCGCGTCGAGTGTGGAGCCGTGCGAGTCGCGGATCGCCGCGAGCACGCCCTCGTCGACCTTGATCGTCTCGAAGACTTTCTTCTCCTTGCCGGCTTTGGCGGCAAGGTCACGCTGCAGCGCGCACAGCTTCTTGATCTCCGCGTGGGCGATGTCGAGCGCGTCGAGGATCTCCGCCTCGGGGATCTCACTGGCGCCGGCCTCGACCATCAGGATCGCCTCCTCGGTGCCCGCGACGATCAGGTCGAGGTCCGAGCCGCCGTTCTCGGCGTCGGAGAGCAGGTCGGGCTCCTGGGGGTTGACGACGAAGTTGCCGTCGATCTTGCCGATACGTACGGCGCCGACGGGAGTCGGCAGCGGGATGTCCGAGATCATCAGCGCGGCGGAGGCGCCGTTCATCGCCAGGATGTCGTAGGGGTGCACTTGGTCGATAGACAGCGGGATCGCCACCAGCTGCGTGTCATAGCGCCATTCCTTCGGGAACAGCGGACGGATCGGGCGGTCGATCATGCGCGCGGTTAGCGTGCCCTTCTCGCCCGGGCGGCCCTCGCGCTTGAAGAATGAGCCGGGGATTTTCCCGGCGGCATACATGCGCTCCTCGACGTCGACCGTCAGCGGGAGGAAGTCCACGTCGCGCAGGCTGCCCGCGACCGCGGTGCAAAGGACCATCGTGTCGCCCTGGCGCACGACTACGGCTCCGGAGGCCTGCTTGGCCATCCTGCCGGTCTCAAAGGAGATCTCACTGCCGGCGATCTCCACGGAGACCCGCGTAATAGCGTCGTTGCTACTCATATTCGTTCTACCTTCCTGTGCTCCGCCCGTCGGGTTGGGAGCTGTGTCCCTGGCGGATCGTTTTTATCTCTTATTCCGAACCAGCGGAGCTTAGCGGAGCGCGGCCATGAGGCCCTCACGCAACAGCTCGACACCGGGCAACTCGCCCGGCGAATCCGCCTGGAAGCTCCAGCGGATGACCCCGTCGGCGCCAGTGATGAGGAGGGCGCGCTGCGCGAAGCCGCCTGGGTGCAGCACGCCGAAGGCGGCACAGGCAGCGCCCTTGGGCTCGAAGTCCGAGAGCTGCTCGCTAGAGATGCCGAGCTTCTCCTTGAACGCAGACTGCGCCCAGCTCGAGTCGCAGGAGACGCCGTAGAGCACGCCTCCCTGCTCGCCGAGCTCCGCGAGCAGCGGCTCATATAGCTGCAGCTGGTCAGTGCAGACGGGGCTGAAGGCGAAGGGGTAGAAGACGAGCACGGTCGTCTTGCCCTGCAGATCCTGCTCGGTGAAGCTCTCACGGCTGGAGCGGGCGAGCTTGAAGCTGGGTACCGCTGTGCCGGGGCCGATGACGCTCACTGACCACACCCGGCCTCTACTTACGGAGGCCGAGCTCCTTGATCAGCGCGCGATAGCCCTCGAGGTCACGCCTGCGCAGGTAGTCCAAGAAGCGGCGGCGGCGGCCGACGAGCATCAGCAGCCCCCGGCGTGAGTGATGATCTTTGGACTGTTCGCGCAGGTGCTCGGTCAGGTGGTTGATGCGCTCGGTCAGCAGCGCGACCTGGACCTTGGTGGAGCCCATGTCCTTCTCGTTTGCGCCGAACTTCCCGGCTATCTCGCGCTTGCGCTCAGTTGTTATCGCAGCCATGGGCGGCACGGTAGCAGACGGCCAGCGAACCTCAATGAGCCGCGGCGATCTCGCGCGTACGTGTCACATCGCGGTGCATCTGCTCGACCAGCGCCGCGGGATCCTCGAAGCGGCGCTCGCCCCGTAGGCGCTGCAAAAAGTCCAGACGCAGCTGCTGCCCGTACAGCTCGCCGTCGAAGTCGAGGATGTATGCCTCGATCAGCTCACCTCTGCCGGTCTGAAATGTTGGGCGCACGCCGATGCTCACCGCGGCCGGGCGTGGGTGGGCGGGGGGGTGGGCGGGATCCTCATAAGCAAGGCACGCATACACGCCGTGGCCGGGACACGCGAGCGTCTCATCGGGAACTAGGTTGGCGGTCGGGAAGCCGAGCTCACGGCCACGCTCATCCCCGTGAACCACCTCGCCGCAGAGCTGAAACGGCACGCCCAAGAGGTCTGCCGCCCGGGCCACCTCACCGGCAAGCACCAGGCCCCGGATGTGGCTGGAGGAGACGATCTCCCCGTCCACCTCTAAGAGCGTATGCACCACGGTGGTGAATCGCCCGTCCGCCGCGAGCAGGTGCGGATCGCCCTGCGCCTTGTGACCGAAGCGGAAGTTCTCGCCGATAGACACCCTCCTGGCCCCGATCCTCTCCATGAGCACGTCCTCCACGAACTCGTCAGCCGAGCGCATCGCGAAGCCCGCATCGAATCCGATCACGATCAGCTCCTGCACTCCAAGCGAGGCGATCAGCTCGGCCTTGCGCCACAGCGGCGTCAGCAGCTTGGGAGTGTGCTGGGGGGCGACCACTGCCACCGGGTGAGGATCGAATGTGAGCACCGTGTCCGAGCCAGCGATCACCTCGCGGTGGCCGACGTGCACACCGTCGAACGTGCCGACCGCCACGCTACGGCCATCTTTTGGCTGCACATCTCCCAGGTGTGTGATCTTCACCTTCGCAAGCCTATTCGTATGCTCTCAAGCGCTTGGTCGAGCCCGATCAGGGGTGGCTCCAGCCACGGCTCTCCCCGGCGCGGTGGAGCGACCGCGTCGCGCACGTCGAATGGACCGATTGCCGTGCGCCGTAGCTGCAGGCAGTAAGCGTCGTTCAGGCCAGCGACCAGCGAACGCACGTAGGTTCCCGCTGAGCATTCGATCTCATACCCGGCCTGCGGGTGGGCGGGATCATCATCTCTCCACATCTGCTCGAAGCGGTAAACGGTCACGATCCGCTCGGGCATCTCGAACTGCTCCCCGCGCCGCGCCCGCTTGTACGCGCGTTCGCCGCCGATCTTCACCGCCGAGTGCCGCGGCGGGCGCTGGCGGATCTCACCGGCCGGCAGCACGGGCTCCTCAGGCGGCAGGCGCCCGGTCTCCGTTATCTCGCCCTCGGTGTCGCCCGTGCTCGATACCGCTCCCAGTCGCGCCACGGTCTCATAGCGCTTGCGCAGCTCCATCATTTGGCGCTGCGCTTTCGTTGCCTTGCCGGTCAACACGATCAGCAAGCCGCTCGCAAACGGATCGAGCGTCCCGGCATGCCCAGTCTTTACTCCTTCCAGCGCCCGCCGTACCGCCGCGACCACGTCGTGTGAGGTCATTCCAACCGGCTTGTCGAGGAGCAGAATCCCGTCCATCTGGCGCTCGGTCGGACGGGGGGAGATAGCCACTAGGCGACTGTGGCAGCCCGGTGCCCGGCGGGAGACTCGTGCAGCTGTGCATTGATCGCGGTGCGTAGGAACTCGACCAGCTCAGCGGGCTGTAGCGTGGTCGAGAAGCCGGCCGCGCGACGGTGCCCTCCTCCGCCCTGAGCACGCGCGACGATCGACACGTCCACATCGTCATCGGTGGCCCGCAGCGAGACTTTGTGCTGTCCCTTGCGCTCTCCGCTTGAGAGCTCGCGGACGAGCACGGCAACCTTGGTGCCCTGGACCGCGCGAAGCAGGTCGATGATGCCCTCCGAGTAGCTCTCCTCGGCGCCCGCGCGGCCGAAGTCCTGGGCTGTGAGGGCAACTAGCGTGAGCTCGCCTCCGTCGAAGCGCTGCACCTGTGAGAGCGCGAGCGCCAGCAGGGCGAGCTTCGCCTCGGGCATGTCCTCATATAGACGGCGGTTGATCGCGGGAACATCGACGCCCGCCTGCATCAGCTCGGCGGCCATCAGGTGCGCACGCGGGCCCGTGTTCTCATACATGAAGCGCCCCGTGTCGGTGATCAGGCCGATGTAGAGCGCTTCTGCGGTATCGCGCGTGGGCCGGACCTCCAGGCCATGCATGAGGTCCCAGACGATCTCCGCGGTGCACGAGGCGCCAGAGACGACGTGGTTGAGCGTGCCGAAGCGGGTGTTGTCGTGGTGGTGGTCGACGTTGAGCAGGTGCGCACCGTCGCGCAGCACGCTCGCGGAGTTGCGGTCGATGTTGCCGCAGTCGAGGAACACGACGGTGCGCCCGGCGATGTCGCCTGGGGGCTCCTGGATCAGGCCGTCCAGGTCGAACAGGCTGTACTCGTGCGGCAGCGGAAGGTCGTCCGGTGAGATGAACATGACGGTGTCCTTGCCGAGAGCCCTCAGGAGGCCCTGCATGGCGACAAGCGAGCCGAGCGCGTCCCCGTCGGGGTTCTCGTGCGTGGCGAGCACGAAGCGCGTGTCCTTGCGGATGCGCGCGAGCACGAGCTCGCGGGTCTCTTCGATCGTTGCGTGTGTGTCGCTCATGAGATCTCCATCTCGTCGATCAGCGAATCCACGCGCATCGCCCGGTCGGTGGTCTCGTCATAGGTGAACTCGAGCGTGGGCGTCCGCTTCAGGTGCAGCTCGCCAGCGAGACGGCCCTGCAGGAAGCCGTGTGCGCTGCGCAGTCCCTCGAGGCTCGACTCGCGCTCCTGAGGCTCTGAGGGACGCCCATCGGGCCCAAGCACGCTCACGTACACGTGGGCATGGCGCAGGTCGGCACTGGTTCTGACATCTGTCACGGTTACAAATCCCACTCGAGGGTCCTTCAGCTCTCCTGCCAGCGCTTCGCCAAGCACTTGGCGAATAGCCTCATCGACACGGCGCATACGTCCCGAGCTCATCCTACCGGGACCCGTTTCAGCTGAGCTCGCGCTCCACCTTGCGCGTCTCATACGTCTCGAGCACATCGCCCTCGCGCAGGTCTTGGAAGTTCTGCAGCAGGATGCCGCACTCAAAGCCAGCGGACACCTCTTTGACGTCCTCGTTGAAGCGCCGCAGGCTCGCGATCGTGGTGTCGTAGATCACGGTGCCGTCGCGTACGACACGCACCTTGGCGCCGCGGGTGACCTTGCCCTCGGTCACGTGCGATCCCGCGATTGTCCCAATCTTCGAGGCACGGAACAGCTGGCGCACCTCGGCCTGGCCCAGGGTGCTCTCCACCTCGGCCAGCTCGAGCATGCCCTGCATCGCAGCACGCAACTCCTCGATCGCCTTGTAGATCACCGAGTAGGAGCGGATCTCGACTCCCTCGCGCTCAGCCACCTGGCGGGCGTCGCCGACCGGGCGCACGTTGAATGCCAGGATCACCCCGTCGGAGGCGGCAGCGAGCATCGCGTCTGACTCGTTGATCCCACCGACGCCGCGGTGGATGATGTTGACCTTGACCTCGCCCTGCGGCAGCTTGGCGATCTCGTCCTCGATCGCCTCGAGCGAGCCTGCGACATCTGCCTTGACGACCAGGCTCAGCTCCTTGACCGCGCCCTCCTGAGCGAGCTTGAAAACATCCTCGAGCGACATCTTCCGGCCCGAGCGCCGGGCCAGTGCCTCGGTCTTCAAGCGGTTTGCGCGCTCGCCGGCGAGCTGGCGTGCGCGACGCTCGTTCTCGACCACGCGCACGATCTCGCCCGCCTCAGGCACGCCGTCGAAGCCGAGCACCTCCACGGGCTGGCCGGGCGTCGCGCGCTTGAGCTTGGTGCCCATGAAGTCATGCATCGCGCGTACGCGCCCGAAGTGGGCGCCCGCCACGAGCGCGTCTGAGACGCGCAACGTGCCACGCTGGATCAGTACCGTCACGACCGGGCCGCGGCCTGGGTCGAGCTTGGACTCGATCACCGTGCCCGACGCCTCCGCTTTGCTGTTGGCCTTCAGCTCCTCGAGGTCCGTGACGACCTGGATCGTGTCGAGCAGGCCGTCGAGGCCCTGGTGGGTCTTCGCGCTGACGTCGACGAACTCGATCTCGCCGCCCCACTCGGCCGGCTGCAGGCCGTGCTGGGTCATCTCCGTGCGCACGCGCTCTGGCTGCGCGCCCTCCTTGTCGATCTTGTTGACCGCGACGATGATCGGCACCCCGGCGGCGCGCGCGTGGTCGATCGCCTCCTCGGTCTGCGGCTTGACGCCGTCGTCGGCCGCGACAACGATCACCGCGAGGTCGGTCACGCTCGCGCCGCGGGCGCGCATCGCCGTGAAGGCCTCGTGGCCCGGCGTGTCGAGGAACGTGATCTCCTTCTCGCCGTGGTGCACCTGGTAGGCGCCGATGTGCTGGGTGATGCCGCCAGCCTCGCCCGCCGCGACCTCGGTCGTGCGGATCGCGTCGAGCAGCGAAGTCTTGCCGTGATCGACGTGGCCCATGATCGTGACCACCGGCGGGCGTTCCACGAGGTCCTCCGCGGCATCCTCGAAAGTCGGCTCGACCTCGACGTCGTCGGCCGCGTGGACGATCTCGATCTTCTTTTCGAACTCGTCCGCGAGCACCTGGATCGCGTCATCTGACAGCGTCTGCGTCAGCGTCGCCATCTCACCGAGCATCATCAGCTTCTTGATCACCTCCGGCACCGGCACTCCGAGGTATTCGGCGACATCCTTCACCGTGGAGCCGGAGTTGATGCGGATCTCATCGGTCGCCTCCATCGCAGCGGTGTCGATCGGCGCAATCGTCTCGTCATAGGTGCCGCGCCGGCGCCGCCCGCGGCGCGGCCAGGCGCTGGGGCTGGTTGGACGGCCCGCCCTGCTGGCGGCGGGATGCTTGGGAGTCGATCACCACGCGCCTGCGCCCACCCGGACCCACACCACCGGGTGTCCGCTCGCCTGTGCGTGAGTCGCGCGTGGGACGCACGCGCTCGCCGGCCTGCTGTGCGGGCGAGGAGGAGTCGGGGGCGCTCTCTGCATCCGAACCGGCCTGACTCGCCGGCGGTTGGGTCCCGCCGGAGGCTGCGGTGGCGGGCGGCGTGGATGGCTTAGCCGCAGCGGCACCCGCGGTGGCAGCGGCCTGGGCGCTCGCGGCCGGGCCCTGGCGCTCTGCAGGCGCCGCGGGCGCCCCATTGCTCACGGCCCCATTGGCCCCACCCAGCGCCTTTAGCGCGACCGCCTCATCGATCGAGGATGCCGCCGCCTTGGCCTCCACGCCGGCGGCCTTTAGTTTCTCCAGTAGCTCCTTGCTGGAGAGACCCTGCTCTTTTGCGATTTCATGGACGCGCTTCTTGGTCATTGGCTCATTGGATTGGTCGAGGGGCCCGGCTCGCCGGCCTGGTGCCGGCTGCGCCACCCTCTCATCGATTCTACGAGCTCGGGGTCCAGCGCCACAGCACAGCGAAGCGCTCGTGCGATCCCGCCGCGCCGCAGCGCGCGCTGCAGGCACTCCGCGGCGGCCCGCTCAGAGCACGCCTCACGGCACAGGTAGGCGCCGCGACCGGGCATCGTTCCTTGGGGATCGCACACGGCACGCCTGCTGGGAGAATCACCCGCGAGGGCAATGCGCATGAGCTCGAAATTTCGGGGCGAGGATCCCGCAGCCGGCGCAGCGGCGCTGGGGCACGTGCGCCCCTATGGCGCCTGCTCCTCAACAGGCGCAGGCGCCTCAATCGGCTGCTGCACGGGCAACGTGACATCCCCGGTGCCGGGGGCCGGGTCCTGCGCGAGTGCTTGCACGGAGGGCACCTCCGCCGGCGCCATGGAGCCCTCAGCGGCGGGGCTCAAGTCAGCAATCTGGTCGCCGTCGATGTTCACCAGCGCCTGGTGGCTCTCCAGCCCGCAGTAGCGCGAGCCAGGCAGGGAAGCGTTCGGGCAGCGCCGCCCGTTGGACAGGATCGCGGCACAGCGGCCCTGAACCTCCTCCTCCTCAAAGCCGTGCTCGGCCTCCTCCGCGGCAAACTCGCTCTCTGAGCGGATATCCACGCGCCAGCCCGTTAACCGGGCCGCGAGGCGGGCGTTCTGGCCCTCACGGCCGATTGCCAGCGAGAGCTGGTCGTCGGGCACGATCACAGTCGCCTGCTTGGCGTCGTCGTCAACGAGCACCTCACGCACCCGCGCGGGCGAGAGCGCCTTGGCGACGAACCGGGCCGGCTCGTCGTTGAACGGGATGATGTCGATCTTCTCGCCGCGCAGCTCGGATACCACCATGCGCACCCGCGAGCCTCGCGGGCCGACACAGGCACCGACCGGATCGACGCCGTCGGTGTGGGAGATGACGGCGATCTTCGAGCGGTAACCCGGCTCGCGGGCTACGTTGGCGATCTCCACGAGGCCATCGGCGATCTCCGGCACCTCGAGCTCGAAGAGCTTCTTGATCAGCTCGGGGTCGCGCCGCGAGACGATGATCGAAGGCCCCTTGGTCGACGGCGAGACCTCCTTGATCACTGCCTTGATCCGCTGGGAGTGGTCGTAGCGCTCGCCCTCGACCTGCTCGGACTTGGGGAGCAGCGCCTCCACACGTTCACGCAACTGCACGAGCGTGTAGCGGGAGTCCGATTGCTGGACGATGCCCGTGATCAGCTCGCCCACGCGGTCGCGGTACTCCTCGTACATCATGTCCCGCTCGGCCTCGCGGATGCGTTGCAGTATCACCTGCTTGGCGGTCTGCGCAGCGATCCGGCCGAAGTCCTCGGGGGTGACGTCGCGTTCGTCGATCTGATCGCGGTATTCCTCGAACTTCTTCGGGTCGATTTCCGGTTCCTCAGGCTCGCGCATCTCGCCCGTCTCGGGATCGACGGTGGTTTCCTCGTCGATCGTCTCGACGATCAGGTGCGCCTCCAGGCGCTCGGGAATGATCAATTCGATCACCCGGAAGTCGGCCGTCTCACGGTCCATCTCCACACGCGCGTACTTGGCCGAGCCAGGTTGCTTCTTATAAGCCGACAGCAGGGCGTCCTCGAGCGCGATCATCAGCTTCTCGGGCTCGATCCCCTTCTCGCGCGCCAGCGCGTGCATGGCTTCCAGGATTTCGCGTGACATGACTACTCCTCGACCAGGTTCGAACGACGGATCTTCGCGTAGGGGATCGCGATGACGCCCCCATCGGCGGCCAGTGTGACCTCCTCCTCAGAGGCGCCGACGAGCTCTCCCGTGAAGCTCCTGACGGTGGCCTCGGCGGGCGCTTGCTCGGCGGCCGAGCGCGAATGCGGGTTACGCATGCGCACACGCGCGCGGCGGCCGACGAACCGGCGGAAGTGGGCTGGCTTGGTCAGCGGTCGCTCTGAGCCCGGGGAGGAAACCTCGAGCGTGTAGCGCTCACGCTCCTCGCTCAGCAGCGCCGTGACGCGCTCGCACAGCGCAAGCGTCACACCATCGGGATGGTCGATGAAAACGCGCAAGCACTTGCCGCCGAGAATCTCGGCGAGCAGCACCTCGACGTCAGGCTCGCTCTGGGCGAGACGCCTCTCGATATCTGTTTGTAGCGCGGTCATCAACTCACTCCTTACGCAAAAAAAGCGGGCGTGCGCCCACTCTCGGTACGACTGCCGGCGTCTGCACGCTGGTACGAAAGCTCTCGTTCGAGCATAGCATTGGGACGGCGTCCGATAGCCCTGAGCGGGCTGTTCAGCCTCCACTGCGCAAACGCTCGACGGCGTCGAGGATCACCTCGGCAACCTCCGCCTTGGGTGCGCGCGGCACATGCTCAGGCTGCTCACCGGCCACGGTCAGGATCGTGATCTCGTTCTCAGGTGCCTCGAAGCCGATGCCCGTACGCGAGATGTCGTTCACAACGACGGCGTCTAGGCACTTCTCTTTCAGCTTGCCGCGGCCGTACTCGATCGCGCCCGCGCCGTGCTCGGCGGCGAAGCCGACGAGCGTCTGCCCCTCACGCCGCTTAGCTGCCAGCGCGCACAGGATGTCCGCCGTGGGCTCTAGCTCCAAGCGCAGGTGCTCTTGCCCAGACTTCTTGATCTTGCCGTTGCTTGGCTCAGCTGGGCGGAAGTCAGCCACAGCGGCCACCATCAGCAGCACGTCGCAGGCGGGGAACTCCTCCTCGCAGGCAGCCTGCATCTGCCGGGCCGTCGGTGCGTCGCGCCACAGGACCCCAGGCGGACGCGGCAGCGCGACGTTGGCGGCGATCACTGTTACCTGCGCTCCGCGGCCGCGCGCGGCCTGCGCCAATGCCAAGCCCATCCGGCCCGAGGAGCTGTTGCCAACGAAGCGCACGCTGTCAATTGGCTCGCGGGTGCCTCCGGCGCTCACCAGCACGCGCAGGCCGCTCCACATGCCCGCAGCAGTGCAGGAGTCATGCACTCCCGCCAGCAGGGCCTCGCACTCATCGAGCAGCCGCGCGGGCTCGGCCAGGCGCCCAACGCCCTGCTCGCCCTTTGTGGCCAGGCGCCCGGTGTCCGGCTCGATCACGTGCACGCCGCGCTCGCGCAGCGTGGCCAGATTGTCCTGCGTGGCGCGGTGCTCATACATGTGGTTGTTCATCGCAGGCGCCACCGCCACGGGGCAGGAAGCCGCCAGCGCGCAACTGCTCAGCAGGTTGTCGGCCAGCCCGTGGGCGAGCTTCGCGAGCGTGTTCGCCGAGGCGGGCGCGATCAGGTAGATATCGGCGTTTCGGACCAGCTCCAGGTGGCTCAGCGGCTCGTGCGACGGGAGCGGCTGGCCGGGGAAGGCCCCTCGCGCCGGGTCGCGCTCGAACTCGCTGCTCAGCACCGGCGCGCCGGTGAGCGCCTCAAATGATGCGGCACCCACGAACCGGCGGCTCGCGGCGCTCTGCAGCACTCGTACCGAGTGCCCGGCCGCGGTCGCTAGGCGCACTAGCTCCAGCGACTTGTATGCGGCGATGCCGCCACTCACGCCAAGCAGGATGCGCGCCATGACCTAGGTTGTAGAGGGACTCGCGGGTGCTAGCAAGCCCTGGCCGGACCGTTGCGCCTTAGCGGTAGTGGTACTTGATCTTCCCTGCTGCTACCTCCTCGAGGGCGATCGTGAGGTAGTTCTTCGAGGCCGTGTCGACCATCGGGGGCGGGAACTCATCGAAGGTTCCCTCGCCGAGGTTGTGGTAGTAGCTGTTGATCTGGCGGGCGCGCTTAGCAGCCACCAGCACGCTTGCATAGTTGGAGTCGACGTTCTCCAGCAGGCGGTCTATTCGGGGGGAGATCACTTGGCAGTTGCCTTTCCTGGTTGATCCCCAAGTGTAGTGGCTCTCGCCTCAAGCTCACCAGCGACGATCGCCGCCAGCTGCATCAGCGCGTCCTCTAGCCTGTCGTTGATCACCACGTGCGCGAACTCTGGCTGGGCCTCAAGCTCCTCCGCGGCGACGCGCAACCGGCGCTCTACCTCCTCGGGATCGTCGGTTCCGCGTCCGATCAGCCGTGTGCGCAACACCTCCAAAGAGGGCGGCGCGATGAATACCTGGACTGCGTCGGGCACCGAGGCGCGCACCTGGCGAGCGCCCTGCACCTCGATCTCCAGCACCACCGGCGCCCCGGCCCGCATCCGCTCCTGCAGCTCAGAGCGCAGCGTTCCGTAGCTGCGGCCGGCGTAGCCGGCGTGCTCCACAAACTCACCGGCGCTGACCTTCCGCTCGAACTCCTCGCGGCTGAGGAAGTGATAGTCGACACCTTCCCGCTCACCCGGGCGGGGTGCGCGGGTGGTGGCGGAAACCGACAGCTGCAGATCAGGCAGCTGCTCCATCAGCCCCCTGATCAGGGTCCCCTTACCCACCCCTGAGGGCCCGGTGATTACAAATACTCGCGCCACAGTCAGGACCCTAGAGCCGTGAGCGGCGCAACCGGATTCTTCAGCGGCGCAGAAGCGAGACCAACTCGCTTCGCTGACGCTCGGAGAGCCCGCCGATCGTCTTGCTCGGGGAGATCCGGCAATGGACCAGGATCTTGTTGACCTTCACCCGCCCATACTTGGGAACAGCCAGCAGCATGTCGAATACCTTGGCCGTCTCGACGTACTCCGGCGGGTCCAGCAGGAGTGTGTGGATCGACCGCCGGCCCGACTTCAGGTCACGCTTTAGCTGAGCCCGCCGTGTGCGGATCTGATTGGCCCTGGCGAGCGCGTCCATCCGCTGGTTCAGGGATCGCTCTGGCGCCATTGTGTGCGTCAAGGAGGTGGTCTCCCCTGCCGTCTCGGTCGCCGTCGCCATGGGCGGCGAGTCTACACACCGACAGCAGGCGATCAAGGAAAAACGAGCTAATTCAGCTATACCTCAACTTGAGCTATAGGCATGTCGAGGCTAATGGACGGTGGCCCGCTACTTTGCAGGGATTTTTCACCGGCCTGCGGCTGGCCGCGCAGACAGCCACACCCCCCGGCGGCCGCCGGTGCTCGGTGCAGGTCGTACCCCTTGCCCCAGAGTGGTGTTCAGGCCAGGCCAGGGCTGGGCGTAGACCCCAATTCCCGCGCTATCCTCGCCCCGGCCGTGGGGTCGCGAAAGCTCTCGGTGCCGACCGCGACGAGCCTCGCCCCTACACTGAGCAACTCGCGCGCGTGCGCCGCACTGCTCACACCGCCCATGCCGATCACGGGAATCTCAACACGCCCGGTGACGGCCGCCACCTGGGCGAGCGCGATGGCACGAATCGCGGGACCCGACAGGCCGCCGGTCCCTGCGCCCAGCCACGGCCGGCCGCTCCGGGACAGCGGCTCCAGTGCCATCGCTCGTAGCGTGTTGATCAGCGACACTGCATCCGCACCGCCCGCTTGCGCCGCCAGTGCGCAGGCGGCTACGTCCGCTGCGTTCGGCGTCAGCTTGACGATCAGCGGCTTACCCGTCAGCGGGCGCACCGTCCGCACGACTTCCTCCAGCTGGCGAGGATCAGCCCCGATATCAAGTCCCGTCTTCACGTTCGGACAAGACACGTTTAGCTCGACCGCCGCGATCTCCGCGCGCCCGTCACACGCCTGCACGAGCTCGGCGATCTCCGCCGCGGTTGAGCCCATCACGTTCGTGATCAACGGCACCGGCAAGGTGCCCAGCACAGGCAGGTCCTCGGCCAGATAGCCCGCCAGCCCCTTGTTCGGCAGCCCGATCGAGTTGATCAGCCCTCCCGCCGGCTCCCACAGCCTGGGCGGCGGATTACCCTCGCGGGGCTTCAGGGTGATCGTCTTGGACACGTAGGCTGCGAACGGAAACGCGCGCAGCAGCTCCTCGCCGAAGACCCCACGTGCCGCGAGCGCGTCGAACGTCCCCGAGCCGTTGATGATTGGGTGGTCCAGTTCCAGCCCGCAGAACTCGACGCTCATGCCGGCGCTCCCGCGTGGACGTCGACATACTCCAGTTCAGCCGCGTCGATGACCGGGCCGTCGACGCACACCCGCAGATAACCCCCGCCCCGCTTTGGCACGACGCACCCGAAGCATGCACCGAACCCGCACGCCATCCCAGACTCGAGCGCGAGCTGGGCCGGCGCTCCCTCAGCTGCACAGATTGCTCTGACGGCCTCCAGCATCCGCGCCGGCCCACATGCATACACAGTGGCGTGCGCATCGCGTTCGAGCTCCTCCGCGAGCAGGCCGGTGACGAGGCTGCGCAGGCCGGCCGAGCCGTCGTCGGTGGCCACGCGCGCGCCCTGCAGCAGCGCCGCGCCCTCCGCGCGCTGGCCATCGCGAAAGCCGAGCAGAACGGTCGTCTCGCACTCCAGTCCGTCCTGGAGGATCGCCAGAGGGGCGATCCCCACGCCGCCTCCCACCAGCAGTGCCCGCCGGCCGTCCTGCGGCGTGGTAAAGCCTTTCCCCAGCGGACCGAGTACCCACACCTCCTCCCCCGCGTGCAACTCGCACAGTCGCTTTGTGCCCGGCCCCACGTCCTCGAGCAGATAGTGGGCCTCCCCACCGATCGGCGATCGGTGGGATCGCCGATCGTCCAGCCAGCGGGCGATGGAGAATGCGCGCGGCAGATACGGACGCTCGTCCTCCCCCCCGCCCCAGCGCTCCGCCGCCGCCAGCATCGCGAACTGCCCGGGGTCCGGTTGCGGCCCATCGGGGTCGGCGACGCGTAGCACGCGATAGGCCCCCAGCTCATCCATGCCGGTGACCCTCAGCAGCCGGCGGGCGAAGGGGGCTTGGCTCACGCCGTCCTGCCCCCGTGCAGCTGCTGCAGGCACAACACTTCCGGCTCGCCGTCCCGGCGGGCGCTGGCGATAGCCCGGGCGGCTGAGACGCCCGCCGCCAGGGTTGTCAGGCAGGGGACGCCATGACCGACCGCCGCCCGGCGGATCTCCCAGCCGTCGGTCCGTGCGCCAACGCCGGTGGGGGTGTTGACGACCAGGTCCACGTCGCCACGCTCGATCCAGTCGACCACGTGGGGGGAGCCTTCGCCGATCTTGTTGAGCGGCTCGACGGGGATGCCCATCCGGGCGATGGCTTCGGCGGTGCCACGCGTGGCAAGTATCCGGAAGCCGTTGTCATGGAGCACCTGGGCGATCCCCGAGGCGCCCGCCTTGTCGGAGTCGGTGACCGAGATGAAGATCGTCCCTTCGCTCGGCAGCGGCACGCCGGCAGCGGCCTGGGCCTTGGCGAAGGCCGTCGGGAAGTCGCGCGCGATCCCCATCACCTCACCGGTGGAACGCATCTCCGGACCAAGCACGGCGTCGGATCCCTCGAAGCGGTCGAACGGCAGCACAGCCTCCTTCACCGAGACGTGGTTGCCAAAGCCGACCCCCTGCCAGGCCGGCAGGCAGGCCCATACCGGCGATTAGCTCGCCGAGCATGATCCGGCAGGCGAGCTTCGCGAGCGGCACGCCGACGGCCTTGGACACAAACGGCACCGTGCGCGAGGCGCGCGGGTTGGCCTCGATCACATAGAGCTCGCCGGCGTGGACGGCGTACTGGACGTTGATCAGCCCGATTACCCCGATCGCGAGCGCGATCTCGCGCGTGGCGAGGCGGATCTGCTCGAGCATCTCCTCGCCCAGGGAATGCGGCGGAAGCACGCAGGCGCTGTCACCAGAGTGCACGCCCGCCTCCTCGACGTGCTGCATGATCCCGCCGATCCACACCTCGTTCCCGTCACAGAGGGCGTCGGCATCGACCTCGAAGGCATCCTCGAGGAAGCGGTCGAGATAGATCTCACCGCCCTCTCCCGCCTCCCGGCGCAGGTAGTCCGCCAGTCCCTCCTGGGAGTAGACGATCTCCATCGCCCGCCCGCCGAGCACATAGGAAGGGCGTACGAGCAGGGGAAAGCCGACCTGCTCAGCGCACTGCAGCGCCTGGCGCACCGAGCTGGCTGTTGCAAACGGGGGCGCCTTGTAGCCCAAGCGCTCGAGCAGCGCCCCGAAGCGCCCCCGGTCCTCGGCCAGGTCGATCGCCTCCACGCTCGTCCCCAGCAGCGGCACGCCCGCCGCCACCAGCCCAGAGGCGAGCTTCAAAGGGGTCTGCCCCCCGAACTGCACGATCACGCCCTTCGGTTTCTCCACTTCCACAACGGCGAGCACGTCCTCGAGTGTGAGCGGCTCAAAGTACAGGCGGTCAGAGGTGTCGTAGTCGGTGGAGACCGTCTCCGGGTTGCAGTTGATCATCACCGCGTCGCGCCCTGACTCGCGGACGGTCATCGCGGCGTGCACGCAGCAATAGTCGAACTCGATTCCCTGGCCGATGCGGTTGGGTCCCGAGCCGAGGATCACCACCGACTCGCGCTCACCCCGCCGCACCTCGTGGACCGGGTCCCCCCCACCGCGCTCCCAGCCGGAGTAGTAGTAGGGCGTGCGCGCCGGGAACTCGGCAGCGCACGTGTCGACCGACTTGAACGACCGTTCCCCCAGAAAGGGGTTTTGGGGGTTCAATCCGACTAACTGCAACTCGCGCAGGAACCACGGGTCGATCGCCGTGACCGCGTGGATCGTCTCGATCTCAGCGCCCCGGCCGAGCAGCTCGAGAATCGCCTCATACCGCTCAGGCCCCGGCGTCCTCAAACCATCGAGCAGAACCCCTTCGGAGACCTCCGCCAGGCACGGCACCTTGTCCAGCTCGCGCGAGCGCAGCGCCTTGGCGAACGCTTGTCCGAACGTACGGCCGATCGCCATCACCTCACCCACCGACTTCATGTGCGTCGTGAGCGTGCGGCCGGCACCCGGGAACTTCTCAAACGCAAACCGCGGCCACTTCACGACGACGTAGTCAATCGCCGGCTCAAAGCACGCTGGGGTCACTCCGGTGATGTCGTTGTCGATCTCATCCAGCCGGTACCCCACGGCCAGGCGTGCGGCGATCTTCGCGATCGGAAAGCCCGTCGCCTTCGACGCCAGCGCCGAGGAGCGCGACACGCGCGGGTTCATCTCGATCACGAGGATCTCCTCGGTGGAGGGGTTGACCGCGAACTGCACGTTCGAGCCGCCCGTCTCCACGCCAACAGCGCGGATCACCGTGAGCGCCTGGTCGCGCAACTGCTGGTAGAGGCGGTCGGTCAGCGTCTGCTGCGGCGCGACCGTCACCGAGTCGCCCGTGTGCACGCCCATCGGGTCGACGTTCTCGATCGAGCAGACGATCACCACATTGTCAGCCTTATCGCGCATCACCTCGAGCTCGAACTCGCCCCAGCCGATCACCGACTCATCGAGCAGCACCTGCCCTATCGGCGAAGCCTCGATCCCGGTCGCAACGATCCGCTCGAACTCCTCGTTCGTACGCGCGATGCCGCCGCCGCGCCCGCCGAGCGTGAAGGCTGGGCGCACGACACAGGGCAGCCCGACCTCAGCCGCCGCCTCTTGCGCCTGCTCGAGTGATGTCGCGATCGCGCTCTTTGGCATCCGCAACCCGGCCTTGGCCATCGCCTGACCGAACAGCTCACGATCCTCGGCGCAGGCGATCGCCTCGTAGTTGGCGCCGATCAGCTCGACGCCGTACTTCTGGAGTGTGCCGTCGTCGTGCAACGCCTTGGCGAGATTCAGCGCCGTCTGCCCGCCGAGCGTGCCGAGCAGCGCATCTGGGCGCTCGCGCTCGATCACCTTCCTCACCGGACCCGGCAGCAGCGGCTCGATGTATGTCGCGTCGGCGAACTCGGGGTCGGTCATGATCGTCGCCGGGTTCGAGTTCACGAGCACGACCTCGTAGCCCTCCTCGCGCAGCACCTTGCAGGCCTGCACGCCGGAGTAGTCGAACTCCGCGGCCTGCCCGATGACGATCGGGCCCGAGCCGAGGATCAGGATCTTGTGGATGTCGCTACGACGCGGCAATGCGCTCGAGGAAGCGGTCGAACAGGTACAGACTGTCGTGCGGGCCCGGTCCTGCCTCGGGGTGATACTGCACGGTCCCGCCGGGCACCTCCAGCAGCTCGAGACCCTCGACAGTGCGGTCGTAGAGGTTCACGTGCGAGAGCGCGGCGGCACCGAAGTCCGTCTCCCAGCGCACCGGCTCGTCGCGCTCGATCGTGCGCGCACCGCCGGGACCGAGCGCGGCGAAACCATGGTTCTGGGAGGTGATCTCCACGCGCCCGGTCTGCAGGTCGCGGACGGGGTGGTTGGCTCCGTGGTGGCCGAAGGGCAGCTTGAAGGTCTCCAGGCCGACCGCGCGGCACAGCAGCTGATGGCCGAGGCAGATGCCCCACACGGGCTTCTTCCCTACCAGTTCTCTGACCGTCTGCACGATGTATCCGAGCGCCGCCGGGTCACCCGGCCCGTTGGCGAGGAAGATCGCATCCGGATCCTCTGCCAGCAGCTCTCCGGCGCTGCTCGCGCAGGGATACAGCGAGACACGCGCCCCACGTTCGGAGAGCTCGCGCACCATCGAGGACTTGATCCCCGTGTCGATCACGGCGATCCCCGGCCCGCTGCCGGACTGGCCGTGGCGGGTGACTTCCTTCGGCGTGACGACGCAGGCGAGGTCCTGCCCGGCCATCGGCGGCTCGGCCTCGATCAGCTCGCGCGCCTGCGCCAATCCCACGCTCGCGGGAAACACTCCCCCGCGCATCGCGCCGGCGTCGCGGATGTGCATCACCAGCGCGCGTGTGTCAATCCCCGAGATCGCGCTGACGCCGCAGTCGGTCAGCCAGTCGAGCCAGCCGCGCTCCGCCGCCGGCGCGTCCTCGCGGTTGCAGGCCTCGCGCATGATCGCGGCGCGCGCCCACACCCGCTCTGACTCCATCGCGTCGGCGCTTACACCGTAGTTGCCGATGTGCGGGTAGGTGAAGGCGATCAGCTGCCCGGCGAAGGAGGGGTCGGTCATCGACTCCTGATAGCCGGACATGCCCGTCGTGAAAACGACCTCGCCGACGGCCGGGCGCTCGGCGCCGCAGAACTCGCCATCGAAGCGCATGCCGTCCTCCAGCAGGACGTATCCACTTGTATGAGTCATCTCGCACCTGAGAGGGCGGTGAGTCGAGTCAGGCAAGGACGCAGGGAGTGTGGCGTGCTCTGCACGCGAGCGGACGAGGACACAGCATGGCGAAGGCTCACGGTCATCTCAGAGGATCAACTTCTGTACTTCCTTAAACTCCTGTGTGCCTGCGCGCTCGACCAGCTCGAACAACGCGGCCTCGACGGTGCTAACCACGGCACCCGCGCGCTCCAGCCGCTCCAATCCGCGCTCATAGTCGATTGCGTGCCGCGAGCCCACCGCGTCGGCTGGGACGTGCACCTCGACCCCGCGCTCGAGCAGATCAATCACCGTCTGGCTCACGCACACGTGCGTCTCGATCCCGCACACCACCGCCTGATCTCTTCCTCCGAGGTCAAATCCCTCCGCGCGCGCCACCGAGAACACGCTCTTCTCGATCCTCAGCTCGTCCTGGAGCCCGACCTCCGGCGCGGTGTGGCCGAGGCCCTTCGGGTACTGCTCGCTGATAACCCGCGGCACGTCCAGGATCCGAGCCGCCTGCACGAGCTTTGCGCACGCGTCCACCACGCCCGCGAAGGACTCGTAGGAACGGAACCCCTCCTGCACGTCAACGACGACGAGGGCCGCCCGGTTACGCGCCAGAAGGCCCATCAGGCTGCCACCACCGAAAACGCTCGCTCGCGATACACGACCGCGCCGGCGGCCACCGTAAGCAGCACGCGGCCTCGCAATCGCCGCCCGGCGAAACAGCAGTTCTCCGAGCGGCTCTCCCAGCCGTGCTCACCGGCAACCCACTCCGCGTCGAGGTCGACCAGTGTCAGGTACGCCTGCTCGTGGATCGCAATTCGTGGGATTGAAAGACCAAACAATCCCGCCCCGGCGGTCATCCGCTCGACGAGTAACCCCAGCTCGAGCACGCCTGGCAGCACCAACCCGGTGTACAGCGCCGCGAATGCCGTCTCCAGACCGGTCGTGCCCATCGGCGCCTGCTCGAAGGGGACCTCCTTCTCCTCGCGCGCATGCGGTGCGTGGTCGGTGGCCACACAGTCGATTGTCCCCGCCCGCAGTCCCTCCACCAGCGCCCTGCGATCCTCCTCACTCCCAAGCGGTGGGTTCATCTTCATGCGCGTGTCCATTCCGCGCACATCCTCGTCGTTCAGCAGCAGATGATGGGGTGTGACCTCGGCGCTCACTCTCCAGTCCTGCGTCTTCGCTTGTGCGACGGCCCGCACCGATTCCTCGCAACTCAGGTGCTGAAAGTGCACGCGCGCGCCCTCATATCCCGCCAAGGCCGCGTCGCGTGCCACCATCGTCGACTCGCTCACGCTCGGTATTCCGCGCAGGCCCAGTGCGACGCTGACCGTACCCTCGTGCATAACCCCGTCCTTCGAAAGTGAGGGGTCCTCCTCGTGCAGGCTCAGAACCCCTCCGCACAGCCGCTGGTATTGCAGCGCCTTGCGCAGCATGCCCGCGCTCGCAACCGGCCGCCCATCGTCGGTGAAGCCGAGAGCGCCGACCTCGCGGAGCTCCGCCATCTCGGTCAGCTCCTCTCCTCGAAGACCGCGTGTGATGGCTCCCAGAAAGCCGACAGGTACGCGTGCTTCGCGTGTCGCGGCGTCGCGCAGCGAGCGCAGCAGCGGAGCGGAGTCGATTACCGGATCGGTGTTCGGCATTGCGATCACCCCGCCAAACCCGCCAGCGGCGGCCGCGCGAGTGCCCGTCTCCAGATCCTCCTTGTGCTCCTGCCCGGGCGTCCTGAAATGAACGTGCGGGTCGAAGAACGCCGGCAGCAGCATGCGTCCGCTGGCCTCGATCGCTTCCTCATTCTCACCCTTCTCCAGCGTGCCGGGGGCACCGAGCTCGGCGATCTCCCCGCCGCGCACGCGCACGTCATGACGGGCATCGATGGCCTCGCGGGGATCCAGGAGGTGGGCGTCTCTGAGCAGGAGGTTCGCCGGGATGCCTGCACCCTGGAGCAGTGGTGTGGCAGCCATCACGCCAGTTGGGGCTCGGGAACCGGCGGGGACTCGCGCGTGCCGGCGAGCAGCTCGTAGAGGACCGCCATCCGCACCACCACGCCGGCCTCGACCTGCGCGGTAATCACCGCCTGGGGAGAGTCGACGACCTCGCCGGAGAGCTCAACGCCACGGTTGACCGGACCGGGGTGCATCAGCACCTGGCGCGGCGAGAGGCGCCGTCCGTTGATCTGGTAGCAGGCGGCGTACTCACGCAGCGACGGCAGGAAGCTCTCGCTCATGCGCTCGCGTTGCATGCGCAGCGCGTACACGACGTCGGCGCTGTCGAGCTCCTCGAGCGTGAAGCGCACCTCGCAGCCGAGCGCCTCGATCCCGCGGGGAATCAGCGTCGGCGGCCCCGCCACCGTCACTTTCGCCCCCATCTTCTGGAACGCGATGATGTTCGAGCGCGCGACCCGCGAGTGGGCGACGTCGCCGACGATCCAGATGCGGGCGCCGTCGATTCCGCCAAGGCGGGACTGCAGCGTGTACACGTCGAGCAGCGCCTGGGTGGGATGCTCGTGCTTGCCGTCACCGGCGTTCACAATCGCGGCGGAGCACCAGCGGGAGACGAGCTCGGCGGCGCCGGCCCACGGCGTGCGCAGCACGATCGCGTCGGGCTTGTGCGCGCTCAACGTCAGCACGGTGTCCTTCAGCGACTCGCCCTTCTCGACACTCGAACCGCTCGCGGCGAAGTTGACGACATCGGCGGACAGGCGCTTGGCGGCGAGCTCGAAGGAGCTGCGCGTGCGCGTGGAGGCCTCGTAGAACAGGTTCAGCACCATCCGCCCGCGCAACGCCGGAACCTTCTTGATCTCGCGATCGGACACCTCGGCAAAGCGCTGAGCCTGGGCGACGATCCGCTCGATTTCCGCGCGGTCGAGATCCTCGATCGACAGCAGGTGGTTCATATCGTCACCCCCACCGCGGACTCGATCGCGACCTCGTCGGTTCCGTCCAGCTCGCTGACGCGCACGTGCACGTGCTCGGCGCGGGAAGTGGGCAGGTTCTTGCCGACGTAGTCGGGGCGGATCGGCAGCTCGCGGTGGCCGCGATCGGCGAGCACCGCCAGCTGGACGCGGGCGGGACGGCCGTAGTCGAACAGCGCCTCGATCGCCGCGCGCACCGTGCGGCCAGTGAACAGCACGTCGTCGACGATCACCACGGTGCGCCCGGCAACGTCGAAGTCGATATGGGAGGCGTGCACGACGGGGGCATCGGGCCTGCGCTGCAGGTCGTCGCGGTAAAAGCCGATGTCGAGATCCCCAAGCGGGACCTCCGCGCCGAGCAGCTCTTCGAGCAGCTCCCTCAGTCGCCTTGCCAGAAACGCGCCGCGGCGGTGGATCCCGATCAGCACCGGAGCCGGGGGCTGAGGATTACGCTCAACGATCTCGTGAGCGATGCGCACCAGCGCGCGCCGCACGTCCTCCGCTTGAAGGACAACCTTCTCGTTGCTTGCCATCTGCTTCCTTCCTGGCCTCTCGGGACCGGGTTAAAGGACCGTTTGGGATCCTATCAGCGCGCCGCGAGCGCCTCGGCGGCCTGCACGCGCGCCTGGCGCACCGCGGACCAGCGGACCAGCTTGGGGGTGCCGCGCTCGGGGAATGGCACCTCGATCGTGTCGAAGTCGTGAGGCAGCACCGTCGCTGCGAATACCGCGCGCGCCTGCTCGCGCAGCTCGTGACCGGCGTAGCGGTTTGACAGGTGGGTGAGCGCGAGCATCCGCACCTGCGCGTCGCTGGCCAGCTGCGCGGCCTGGCGAGCGGTGCTGTGCGCGGTCTGGCGTGCCCGCTCGGCCTCCTCCTCGGCGAAGGTCGCCTCGTGCACCAGCACATCGGCCTGATGGGCGGCGAGCGCCAGCGCCTCACACGGCGCCGTATCTCCCGAGAGCACGATCTTACGGCCCTCCCGCGCCGGCCCCATCACTTGCTCGGGCGCCACCCCGTTTACGGTCTCTCCGCCCTGCAAGCGCCCGAAGTCGGGCCCTGGGCTCACCCCCAGCTCCTGCGCCAGCTGCGCGTCGAGATGACCCGGGCGCGACTCCTCGATGAGGGCATAGCCGAAGGACGCCTCACCGCGGTGGCGAACTGGAATCGCGGCGATCGCATAGCCATCGCGGTCAACCGCCTGTGCGGGTGAAAGCTCTGAGAAGCTCAACTCGTAGGGCAGGCGCCCATAGACGATCCGCATCGCCCCCATCAGCTCCTTCAGCCCGGGTGGCCCGTAAATGCTCAGCGGCGCCTCGCGTTCGCGCAGCGCGAAGGACTTCAGCATCCCCGGCAGCCCCAGCCAGTGATCGGCGTGGAGATGCGTGATGAACACGCTGTCCACATCGGCCAGCCCGACGGAGCGCACGAGCTGGCGCTGGGTGCCTTCACCGCAGTCGAACAGGATGCGCTCACCACCGCGGCGCACGAGCACCGCGGGCAACCCGCGCCGGGGGCTGGGCGCCGCGCCGCCGGTGCCCGCGAAGAACAAGGACAGGTCCATGGCCTGCAACGGTAGCGTCGAGGACCTGGCGCGGCGGTAAGCTCACCTGCTGGGACGCTGTCGGATCGCGTCATCCAGCGCCCGTAGCTCAGTGGATAGAGCGCCCGCCTCCGGAGCGGGAGGTCGCAAGTTCGAATCTTGCCGGGCGCGTCTCAGAAGTGCCGCCTGATTCCAGACCGCCGACTCCAAGAAACCCGGGTCAGATCAAAGCCTCCGTCAAACCCGGCCTAGCTCATCATCCGCTGCAGCCGGGCATAGCGCTATCTGCCCGCCGTGGCTGCTGATTGCGGGCCGTGTGGATCGCGGTGGGACGCACGGGAACTGCGGGGCGCCGCAACGTGTAGGACACCGGGCGGGTGCTGGCGTACTCTCTGCTGGGTGATCGCTTGATCGTGACCGATACAGCAAACTGGGGAGGGCCATGTCTAGCCGCCGTGCAGTTCTGAGCGTCATTCTTGGGCTACTGTTGTTGCCGGCGGCGGCGAACGCCACGCCGGGCTGGGTGGCGCCGTTCAACTTCCCCGTTCCCTCGACGGACCTCAGCATCGGCGGGATCCAGGGCCAGGACCAGATCCTCTACCAGAACGGCGGCATCGCTACGGAGGCGTTCCTTCAGGTCCAGTCCATCTCACCCGTGCAGACGACGTTGCATGTGGGCACGCTGGCACCCGGGGGCAGCTACTCAGACCAGCTGACGATCAATTCCAGCGGGGCGGGCATCCCGCTCGAACCGAAGATCGCCGTCGCCCCGAATGGAGCCGCCCTCGCTGTCTGGCAGGAATATGAAACGAGCAGCCTCGAAACGAGCCCGATCCGTTTCCGCGCGGCCTACCGCCCCGCCAGCTCGAATCTGTGGGAAGCGCCGTTCACGATCGCCACCGAAACCGAACGCGAAAAAGGCTTCTCGCCGACTCTGACTCCGGCGATCAGCGCGAACGGGACGGCCGCCGTCGGGATCCAGCGCTTCGCTAACGGCGAGTCCACGGGCACAAACAAACGCCCCAACTATCGCGTTGACGTCGCCGTGCATCCGGCCGGAGGGTCGTGGCAGGCCCCCGAACGGCTGAGCCCCGTAGCGATCTCGGCGGTGAACCTTACGCTCGCCTTCGACGGGTCGGGCGACCTGACGGCCGCCTATACGAAGCGCTTCTTCGAAGCCGAAAAAACGAAAGAAAATGAAGACAAATCCACGGTGATCGTCCGTCGACGCCCAGCCTCCAGCGGAGTGTGGGGGTTCGAAGAGGACATCACCGGCTCGGAAAACTCGTGGAGCGCCGACGCCATGTACCTGGGCGAGAACGAAGCGGGCGACGCCGTGGTCGCCTACCAGTACTTCAAAGCCCCCTCGACCCTCGAAACCAAGGCGGTCACGCGTCAAGGGCCAGACGGCTCATGGACCGCGCCGGCGGAGCTCGCGCCGAAAAGCGCGACGGCCGCCGCCGGGGTTGCGCCTGACGGAAAAGCCTACGTGCTGTACTCGTTCCAGGGCAACAGCAGCGGCGAAAGCTGCGAGGGCGTCGTGCGCGCTCCCGCCGGAGGGAGCTTCAGCGCCGAACGCTGCCTGTCGCCGCCCAACCAGGACACGTTCTCGGGCTCCATGACGTTCCTCGGCAACGACGCCTACTTCGCGTGGAGAGGCAACGTGCCAGGCGAACAGAGCAACACGACCGTGCAGGGCGGGCGCTGGGCCGACAGCTCGACGCTGCCCGACGTCGCCACCAACCTCGACACGCCAGGCCTGCAATACGGCTTCCCGACGATCGTCAACGACTTCCAAGGCAGCGCAGTCGCCTTCTACACCAACCCCGGAGGGCAGCTCCGGGCAGCCGCGTACGATGCCGGCCCGCCGATCCTGCTCGGCGCGAACGTGCCCGCGACCGCCACCGCTGGGCAGCCGGTCTCCTTCTCGGCGTCATTCTTCGACCTGTGGGCCGGGCTCGGCGCCGGTCAGCCAACGTGGAGCTTCGGCGACGGCAGCGCTCCAGCCGGTGGCGCCACCACGACCCACACGTTCACCGCCCCCGGCGCCTACACGATCAGTCTCGGCGCGGCCGACGCAGTCGGTAACACCGCAGGCACCACCACCTACACGATCACCGTCAAACCTGCAACGGTCACGGGACCGCCGGCCGATACCCAGCCACCGACTGTCACGCTCAGCCTGCCGAAGTGCGCGAAGAAGCTCTCCAAAAAGGCCTGCAAGCGCCAGCGCGCCTCGCGCAGCGCGTGGCAAACGCTCACCGGTCAAGTCACCGACCCAGCCCCCTCCAGCGGCATCGCCAGCGTGCAAGTCGCCATCTACCGCACGAGCGGAAAGCGGATCGAAGCCCTCATCGGCAAACGCTTCCGCAAGACCACCAAAACCAAGGCCCGCAAAACGTTCACCACGGCCAACCTCAGCGGCGCCAGCTGGTCACTGCACCTGCCCAAGCTCAAGCCAGGCCACTACACGATCCTGGTGCGCGCAACCGACAAAGCCGGACACGTCTCAGCCACCATCACCAAGACCCTACAACTGAAATAGCCCAACGACACCACCCGACAGCGAGGACAAGCCTACCTATATATACAGGCTGCTACCACCCCTCGAGCAAGCAGCCAAGATCCACAAGGACGGCCGCGGCTGGCACCCTAAAACGACGTGACCACCAGCCGCACGACCCAGGTCAACCTGCGCTAGTTGAGCCGCCCTGCGTTCCACGGGGACCGTTTGTATAGGTTCCCTATCTTGTTGTGATGGGTGTGGTTGGCCTGTCTTTCACAGCGTAGAGTTCCTCGATCTCGCGGGGTGGGCGGTCGCCGGCAGCGTGCGGTACGTGCTCGGCGCTCTGCACGTCCCGGCGGGTGATCGCCAGGAAGGCGACCAGGCAGAAGATCAGGATGCTCAGCGCAAGCGCGACGCGTCCCTCGCCCCAGCCAAGCCCGCCCACACTCTGGGGCTTGCCCATCCAGTCGGCGAAAGAGGCGCCCAGCGGCCGGGTCGCGACATAGGCGAACCAGAACGAGAAGATCCCATTCCAGCCCAGACGCGCGTAGCCGGCAGCGGGGATGGCGATCACTGCGGCGAACAGCAAGCCTGAGGCGAAGTACCCCAGCCCAAAGGTGATCGAGCTCAGGTCTCCGAGCGCGGTGCCCATCGCGAACGTCGCCACGACGGCGGCCCAGTAGAACGCCTCGCGACGGGGCGTGTCGATCGTGTGGAACGAAAGCGTCTTCTCGGTCTTCTGCCAGCTGACGAACACTGCCCCCAGCACCAGTCCGTAGAGCACACTCGAGACCGCATAGGGGACGCCGAAGCGGACGTGGAGAACGTCGGCGGCCATCGTGCCGAACACACCGACCCCGACCACCGCTAGCCAGTACGTCCACGCGATGTAACGCCGCACCCAGAACTGCAAGGACAGAGCCACGACGAACCCGATGAATCCCAGACAGACCGCAATCACGGGATCGATCGCGTGGACGCTGTAATCGGATGTCGACTCGCCAAGCGCGGTCGACAGGGCCTTGATCACCCAGAAGTAGACCGTGATCTCGGGAACCCTGAGCGCACCGCGGCGCGTCAGTCCTCGCAGCAGAGCGCGGTCGTTCACCGCGACAGTTTTGCACGGCAAGGCCCTCCGCGAGCAGCGCGGGGATACCGAGGCCGAGGGCCCTCAGCACCCTCCACCGAGACCTGGGGGGATACTGGCTCTCGATGTTCGCAGCGCAACATGGACATCTTCTGTCGAGCTGCCGCGGCTACTACCCACGGATGAGGAAACCGCCGGAGCACGCTCGAGACCTACTGCCCGAAGGGATACGCCGATGACACCGCCAAGCATTGCATCTCCTACCGCGACTGCCGGGCCTATCGCAATGAAGCCGCCAAAGCCGGAAAAGACACGGCACCATCTCGCTAAAGCCGTTCGCTTCAGCCCATCTGAGATCAGGCACGCAATGAGCGAGGTTGAAGGCTTCAACGCCAAGCTCGCAGTGATCATCACCCACGCGGTCGGGTCGATGGCAATGGCATATATCTTCTGCGTGATCGCCCTGACGAGCCTTCCGGCCATCCTCATTGAGGCCGGCGTTCTGACCAACAGCGATGTGCCCAAATTTCTCACGAAGCCAGGATTGATCCTGATCGTCGCATGGATCGCGCAGACCTTTATCCAGCTCGTCCTTCTGTCGATCATCATGGTCGGCCAGGACGTTCAGTCGATCGCTTCGGACGCTCGCTCGGAAAACACGTTCAAGGACACACAGGCGATCATCGATGCACTGAATACGGAAACCGAGGGAGGCCTGAGGACGATCCTCGAAGCGATCCAAGCACAGGCTAAGCCCGTCCAGCAAACATAGGGACAGAAATGCCTACCCTGCTCAAAGCCCAGAACGGCTCGGAGGAGCCCTTGCGGTGAATGCGTGTCCATCAGGAGCACTGGCCGCCCGGTTCAGGATCTTCTAGAGCTTGACTATCTTCGCCCCAAACAGCGTCTTGCCGGCGGCTTTGAACTCGACGGTGATCTTGACCTTCTTGTGATGCTTACGAGCACTCTTGTCGGCCTTGGTGAGCGCCACCTTGATCTGCATGGCGCCGGCGAGAACCCTCTTTGTAGTCGTCTTCAGGCCAGGCCCTGAGATCGTGACCGTGCCAGCCTGAGAGGCATCGAGCGTGACCGTCACACTGCCCGTGCCCTCCTTGAACTTAACGATCTTGATCGACACGGATTTGCTCGCGGCTTCTTCTTGCTTGCGTGCCGCTAGAGCAGCTTCTTCTTCCTGGTGCTCCTTGGCCGCTGCCACCGTCCGGGCTTCGGCTTCAGCTTTGAACTTAGCTTCAGCTTCGGCTCTTTGTTTGATGTCTCGTTCGACTTCTTCGTTCCGTACTTCTTCGAAACTCTTCGGCGTGGTGAATTCCTGCGCTTCGCCGTGCACTCCCGCCGGCGCCGCGGAGTTCATCGCCACGACCCAGTAGTGATAGGTGGTCCTTGGTTTCAGATTGCCGAGCTCGAAGCTGACTGCTTCCTGGGTGACGCCGGTCAAAGGACCACCTTCGGAGGTCTTCGTCCCGCAGGTGTTCGCTTCGCAGGCGCCCGTCCCATATTCGAGGTAGTAGAACGCTTCGCCTCCCGGTCTGATCTGCGCTTCGAGCGTCGCGGAACCTTCAGTTACGCTCGACACCGACTCACTGATCACGCTGGGCGGTTCGAAAGCGTCCGCGCTCGCCGGGGCTGACAGCGCGGCGACGCCGAGTACCAGCACGAGTATGCAGAGCGACCCGTAAAAGCGGATCGCTCTGAATTTGGCTCCGCGGACAACCATCAAGCTCATCCTCGTGCCAACTCTCCCTCACGCTCCTACATACCCTTGACTTGCTCGCACCGTACCACCGTGCGTAATCACCGGCAGCACACAAGGCCCGTGTATTAGCCGGACGACAGAGCAAGCCCCGTATCGCCGCCTCGTACTATCTGCCAGATGGTCGCCTTCGTTCTGTCGGGTGGCGCAAGCTTCGGCGCGATCCAGGCGGGGATGCTGCATGCTCTGTATGAGCGTGACATCGCGCCCGAGCTGATCGTCGGCACCTCCGCCGGAGCCGTCAATGGCGCCTTCATCGCCTCGCGCCCGCCGACGGTTGCGACCGCGCAGTCGCTCGAGCGGATCTGGCGCTCGTTGCGAACCTTCCAGGTCTTCCCGCCCAACCCCGCTACCGCGCTGCTGGCGCTGATGGGCAAGCGCGACCACCTCATACCCAACGACGGGCTCAGGGCGCTGATATCCACCTACCAGCAGTTCACGCGACTCGAGGACGCGCCAATTCCCTTTCACGTGATCGCGACCGACATCCGCAGCGGTCATGCGCGCCGGCTTTCCCACGGCGACGCAGAAGCCGCAGTGCTCGCGAGCAGCGCGATCCCCGGGATCTATCCGGCGGTCCAGTTCGATGGATTAGATCTCGTCGACGGAGGAGTTGCCAACAACACTCCGATCTCCGACGCCGCCGAACTCGGAGCGTCCAAGATTTACGTCCTGCCGACCGGAATCACCTGCGAACTGCCAAACCCCCCACGTGGCGCAATCGGAATGCTTGTGCACGCGATCACGCTGCTGATCAACCAGCGCTTGGTGCAAGACATCGAGGCCTTCTCACAAGAGGCGGAGCTGATCGTCCTGCCGCCACCGTGCCCGCTCGATGTGCTTCCTTCGGAATTCAGCCACGCCGGCGAGCTGATCGAGCAAGCCTACGAGCTGGCGAGCACGGCCCTCGATCACCCCGACCCCGCCGCCTACTGGACGCCGCGCTCACTGCAGCGGCTACAGCCACACTCCCACTAGCAAAGAAGACGCAGCACCGTGAGACTCGCATGCTTGGCGACCTCTGCAATGAGGGCACCGTCCTTAGTTGCCAGCGGCTCCTCGAGCTGCTCGGCCAGAGCGACGAACAGCGCGTCGGCTGCAGTGAGGTTGCGTCGCAGCGCCCATGCTCGCTGGCGCAGAGGCAAACTCGGGAATAGCTCGATCGGCAGATCGCCGAGATCCTCGACAGCGCTCGCGGCACGGCTCTCGGCAACAGTCCCGCGAAGTGTCTCCCGTCGCAGAACCGCGAGCACCTCGAACGCCAGCAGATCAGGCGCCGCAAGCTCACCCTCGCCGGCCATGAGTGTCTCGACCTGCTCGGCGACTCCGGTGCCGAGCAGGAAGTCGATCACCCCAGAGGTGTCGATGACCGTCACTCGCCGTGATCTCGAATCGAGCGAACCGCAGCCTCGCTCGACTCACCCGGCTCTACGACACCACGCGCCTTGATACGCACGCCAAGTTCGGCCGGAGTGGGCCTGGAGGCTGTACGTGCCAACACACCGCGCACATACTCAGAAAGCGATACGCCGCTAAGAGCAGCGCGCGCCTTCAGGGTGTGATGCACATCCTCAGGCACATCTCGCACTTGAAGTAGAACGCCCATGCGCCACGCATGATAGCATGCGTTCCACATCCACCACAAGGATGCGGCCCGACGAACGTCCGGGCCGTCCCGTTCTGGGCTTTCAACGCGGTAGGCATCATCAAAAAAACCTCGCCTTCAAGAGCTGACTCAGCTCAGCTGCTCCCACCCAGTGCGCGGCCAAGCGACTGTTCTGTCTGCGGCCCCAACAATGTCTTCTCGATGCGCCCGCCGGCGCCGACCACGAACGTCGTTGGCAAGTTCCGCAGCCCGTACGCGAGACCCACATCCCCCCCGCTGTCGCGCAGGTTCGAGAAGCTCCAGCCGTACTTCTTGATGAATCTGCGCGCGCTCTGATCAGCGTCGCTCCAGTCCACCCCCACCACGCGTCCCCTACCTGCGGGACTGCGCGCAAGGCGCTCCACGGCGGGGGCCTCGCTCTGGCAGGGCTCACACCAGCTCGCCCAGAACACCACCAGCGCCGGGCGCCCGCCGGCCGCGGCTCCTAATCCGGCGATCGTCACCGGGGGACCGGCGAGCACCTCGCGGGGAAGCGCCGGAGCGACTCGCCCGGCGCTGCTGGAGCGATTGGAGGCGAGCCCGAAGATGGCCAGCGCGGCGAGCGCCGCGGCGCTAAGGACCGCTGTCAGCAACCGCCGGCGGGCCATCGGTCCCAAGCGCTCAGCGCGCGGCTAGGAGGGGCACGTCGTGGGCGATCCATTCCGGCTTCAAATTCGAGGGGTACAGCGCCTCTCGCTTGCCCTGAGCGGTGATCCCGTACACGAATGCGGTGTGGCTTACCTCACGGCTGTCCGGGGTGCCCTGCACTTCGACCCCGTAGGAGCGCCAGACTGGGGTCAGCTGCTCGAGCGACCCAATCAGATACTCCATCCGTCCGGTCATCTCATGCGCCGCGAGGAACTTCTTGACGGTCTTCGGCGTGTCGCCCTTGGGGTCCACCGATACGGCCACGACCTGGACCTTGCTCGCCTGTGAACCGAGTTTGAGCAGCGCGTTGTGCAGGTCGCCGACGATCAGCGGACACACGTCCGGGCAGTGATCGTAGATGAACGTCAGCAGGACGGCCTTACCTCTGAACTGCGAGAAGCGCACGAGCTTGCCCACCGAGTCGCGCAGCGTGAAATCCGGGGATGGCGCCGGAGGCGAAAGCTCAGCCGGGGCATCCAGGCCCCCGGTCTTTGCAGATGCCGCCCCGCCAAGCGCGGATGAGGACTTCGATGAGCCCCCGCAACCGCTCAGCAGCGCCGCGCCAGCCGCCGCGGCCATGACGATTAGGACGAGCCGCAGTGCCATGTGACTATCCAGACGCCTGCGGGCAGCATTCATTCCGGCGAATCTACCATGGCGCACTTCGCTTCCGCGCAGACGGGACAGGCTGGTGCGCGCCCATGGCAGCTGGCTGTGAGAGACCGGAGCTAGGGCAGCAGCTTCCCAGGGTTCATGATCCCGGCCGGATCGAGCTCGGCCTTCAGTGCGCGCAATGCGCCCAGGCCGCTCTCCCCCACCTCCGCTCCCATCCACGGCGCGTGATCGCGCCCCACCGCGTGGTGGTGGGTGATCGTTCCTCCGTGCATAACGATCGCCTCGCTCGCGGCTTCCTTCGCGCTGCGCCACTGCTCGATCTCGGCGCCCTCGCGCTGACGGGCGATGAACGTGAAGTACAGCGACGCGCCGGTCTCGTACAGGTGTGAGACGTGGCACATCACGAGCCCCGGCGTACCGCCTGCGCTCAGCGCCTGCGCGATCGCTGCACCGACCGCGCGGTGCAGCGCTCCCACGTTCGACCACCGCGTGGCCGTCTCGAGCGTCTCCACCATCACACCCTGCGTGAGCAGCTCATCGCGCAGGTAAGGCGCGGAGAACCGCGCCTTCAGCCACGCCTCCCCGGGCGAGCGTCCTACCACCAGGCCACCGCCGCGGCGTGCCAGTGCGAGCGCGCGCTTGCGGCGCGAGGCAACCTCCGAGGACTCACCCTCGAAGCCGAGGATCGCCAGGCAGCCCTCGCGGTAACCGCGCAGGCCGAGGTAGGTTCGGCCGAGGCGCCCCTTCAGCCCACCAACGCCGGCCAGCGCCAGCGACATGCGCGTCTCCTGCTCGTCGGAGCACCGCGCCACATCCGGCATGATGTGCCCCTGGGCGAGCGCGCGCAACGTCTCCACCCCGGCGCTGAAGTCCTCGAAGAAGACACCCTCGTAGATCCGCTCACCCGGCGCCGCCCGCACGCGCAGCGAGAGCTCTGAGATGACTCCCAGCGTTCCCTCCGAGCCGACCAGCAACCGGCGCAGCTCCGGCCCCGCGGCACTGGCGGGCACGGCCTGAAGCTCGATGTCGCCCGCGGGCGCGGCGAACCGCAGGCCGAGCACCATCTGCTCGATGCGCCCGTAACCGCTCGAAGCCTGTCCCGCAGATCTGCTCGCCGCGCATCCTCCCAGTGAGACGTACTCGTAGGACTGCGGATAGTGACCCAGCGTGAGCCCGCGGCCAGCCAGATAGCGCTCCAGCTCGACCGCCCGCATCCCGGCCTGCACGGCGACCGTCCGCGACTGATGATCGAGATGCAGGACCCCCCGCATGCGACCCATGTCCAGGGCCACCACCGCCGTGTGCTCCCCCCGCAATGGAGCTACTCCCCCGACCACGCTCGTGCCACCGCCCCAGGGCACGACCGCCACCGAGGATCGCTCGCACTGCACCAGCACGGCACGCACCTGCTCGTGCGTGGCGGGCCTGACCACAGCGTCGGGCGCCCCCTCTGGCTGCCCGGCGCGCAGCGCCACCAAATCGGGGTAGCCCTTGCCGGCGGCGTGCACGACCCGTTCTGAATGGTCATCTCGCACGCCGCCGGAGCCGGTGATCCCACGCAACGCCGCCGCTGTCTGCTCAGTGAGCGCCGATTGGGCAATGTGTACCTGCCCGAGCGCTACAGGCGGGCGCGGTGCAGCGGCGATTCCCACGGTTTCGCGCAGGAACTGAAGCGCGTGCGCGGGCAATACTGGCGGGTGCTCCGGATCGCCCCACCCCCACCAGCGCATCGCGGGCGGATCGGCCTCAGCCACTGATCCCACTGATCCGCTCCAGGCCATCGAGCGCCTCCTCGAGCGTCGCCGCAGCCGCGCGGCGGACCATGAAGCCGCCGAAGCGCGGGAAGAACCCGTTGAGCGACTGGTGCAGCTCGAGTGTCACGCTCGTGCCCTGAGCGGCGCGCTCGAGGCTGACGCGTGTGACGGCCGCGCTCATCAGGCGGGCGAACGGTGTGCCCTCGAGCTGCTGCTCCCAGGCCAGCGAGTGCATCCCGGAGGCGGCGCGCACGAGACGGAAGTCGGCGCGCACGAGTTTCCCCTTGGCCGTCTTCATGACCTCTGTGAACGCGTCCCCTTCGACATCCTCCACCCTGCTCACGCGCGGCCACCAGCGCGGCAAGTGGTGGGGGTCTGAGATCACCTCCCAAAGCTCTTCCGCGGGTGCGGCGATCGTACGGCTGCGACTCGCGCTGGGCATCGCCGCCTGGTCTTCTAGGCCGCGGGGCTCATCGGCGGACGATCTTGCGCAGGTCGCGGACTAGCAGCAGGTGCTTCAGGTGGGTGGCTACCGCCGCCAGGTTCTCCAATGCCTCTTCCGCCTCTTTGCGCCGCTGCGGGTTGCGCGAGCGCAACGCCGGAGAGAGAATCTGCTGAAGCAGGTTTGCCTCCCGGTCGGCCGAGGAGCGGAACACACGCAGGTTGCGCCCGCCAACGCCGTAGCGCGCGAGCTCGGCCACCGCGCCGATGATCTCCCGCTCGGTCTCGTCGAAGTAGCGCACGCCACCCCGCTGCTCACCCTTGACCACGCCGTACTCTTCGAGCTCGCGCACGAGCTTTTCCTCGGCCTTGGTCTCCACCAGCACGTCTTCGAGCGAGTACAGCGCACCGGTCACCTCGCGCACGCTCACGCTCGTGCGCCATGTGCGCCCGCCCTCGCGCGCACGGCCGGGAACGGGCGCCGCATCGTCGGAGCGTCCCGCCGCGAGCTCCTGGCGGATGACGCGCAGCGGCAGGAACTCGTCGCGCTGCATCCGCAGGATCGTGCGCAGGCGCGCCACGTCGCCCTGGGTGTAGAGCCGGTAGCCGCCGGGTGTGCGGCGCGGGGTGAGCAGTTTCTGGTCCTCGAGGTAGCGGATCTTGGAGATCGAGATGTCCGGAAACTCCTGTACGAGCGCCTTGCATACCGCGCCGATGGTGATCGACTTTTGCCGAGGGGTCCCCGTCGTGGTGAGTGCCAGCCCATTCTCGAGCTCGGCCACGTCCGCCTGGGGAACCTGGGGTGCCATCAGCGTGCGTGGAACGTCAGCTTGTACTTGCCGATCTGTATCTCATCGCCCTCTTCCAGGCGCTGGGACTCGATCCGCGAGCGGTTCACATAGGTCCCGTTCAGCGAGCCCATGTCGTCGAGGTAAAACGCCTCGCCGCGGCGTATCAGCAGCGCGTGATCGCGCGAGACCGTCACATCGTCGAGGAATACCTCAGCTTCCGGCCGGCGGCCGATGCTCATGCGCTCGCGGTCCACCGCGAAGCTCTCGCCCACTCGTCCCCCGCCCGCCCTGATCACCAGCGCCGGCCCATGCGCCGTGACCTGCCCGGGCTGCACCGGCACGAGCTCGCCGGCCTCATCGATGCGGTAGGTCGCCGTGACCGGATCCCCTCCCGCTCCCCCACCGGCCCCCCCGGGGGGTGCTCCAGTCACCTCCGCGCGTGGCATCAGCGCGCCACAGCGCTGGCAATAGTTGGCTCCCTCATCGTTGACGAAGCCGCACTCGGTGCAGTGCAGGGCCATGAGCGGCCGGGCTCCTCTAGGCCGCGCCGCCGGGAAGAGAATCGTTCGCAGTCTTCCCGTTAGCGAGGATGTCGGTCAGCCGCTGGACGTCATCGCCGGTGATCATCACCTCACCCCCGTCGTGCTTCTTGCGCAGGCGGTTGACCAGCTCGGCGCGCAGGATGTCGATCTTGCCGTGGAGGATGCGCCGCTTGTAGGAGATCTCGGTCTCCTCGTCGGTCAGCTCCTGGATGAGGTCTTTCAGCTCGGCATCCGTCAGCGAGCCAAGGTCGGGAAACGTGTCCATCACGGGCTTCTCCTCTTGCGGACTTATGCCGGACTTATCGGGACATACCGGCGCAACGCCGGGGCAGGAAGTATAGACCAAAAGGTCAGGCTGAGCTTGAGGTTGCACCCAGTTGCCGGGCCCCGCTGCGCAGGTACAGTCCGCTCGCCAGCAGCGCAAGCGCAAGGCCTGAATACAGCAGCACCTCAGCGAAGGTCTCAAGACCCGCCATCGCAAAGAAGAACGCTCCCATCACCGGTGCGACCGACAAGCGTCCCGGCCAGTTGATGCGCAGCTCCACCCCGCGCTTCTGTCCGTAGCGGCCGAGGATTAGCATCGCCAGCTCGCGCGCCGCGAGCACCGCCAGCGCCCAGCGCGGCAGCAGCCGGAAGTCCCAGGTGACGATGACGCCGCAGATCACGAGCAGGCGGTCGGTGACGGGGTCCATCAAGGCCCCCAAGCGGCTGTACTGGCGCGTAACGCGCGCGGCGATGCCGTCTGCGTAGTCACCCCAGCCGATCACCGCGAACAGGGTCGCTCCCAGCGGGTCCGTGCCGTCGCGGCTGGACAGGGCGACGATCAGGAACACGGGGATCAGGGCCAGACGTGTGAAGCCGATCAGATTGGGGATCGTCCACGGACGCAGTGGCTGGCCAGCCAAAGTCCGCGGCGGCGGCGGGCCCGAGCGATCGAGCCCGAACAGGCGCCGGACGGTCAGGCGCCGCTCTAGGGAAGGCTCCGCCACAGCTCATCCACCGCCCGGATCAGCCCTGCCGGCTCATCTTTCAGGGGCAGTGGCGCAGACTCTGCGCGGCCCCGGCGCAGTTGCACCTCGATCTCGCCCGACTCCAGAGAGCGGCGCCCGACGGTCAGCCGCAGCGGACAGCCGAGCAGCTCCGCGTCGGCGAACTTCTCGCCGGGAGCAAGGTCGCGGTCATCATAGAGGACCTCCACACCACCGTCGCGCAGCGTCTCATACAACTCGTCGGCGGCGGCGCGCTCGGGCGTCCCGGGCTTGCCCAGCGCCACCAGGTGCACGGCGAAGGGCGCGAGCGCCTTCGGCCATGAAATGCCGTGATCGTCGGCGAACTGCTCGACCGCCGCCGCCACGATCCGTGCCGGGCCGATGCCGTAAGAGCCCATCCAGATCGGCTGCTCCTGCCCGGACTCGTCCAGATAGCGGGCCCCGAGGGGCTCGGAGTAACGGGTGCCGAGCTTGAAGATGTTGCCGATCTCGATCGCCTGCTCGAGCTTCAGCGGCTCGCCACCGAGCGTGTAGTTGCCCGAGCCGTCACCGTGCACGTTCGGGTCCTGCTTTGCCACCTCCACGTTCGCCGCGTAGCCCTTGGGGCCAAGCGCAACCTGGTCCTCACCCGCCGGACAGGGCGCCATGTACTCGTGGGCTCCCAAGCCGCCCATCATCCCCACGTCAGACTCCACCCGGTACCAGCGCAATCCCGTGCGATCCATGATGCGGTCATATGCGCCGATGTGCAGCGCGTAACTCTGCTCTAGCCCTGCCTGGTCGCGGTCGAACGAATAGGAGTCCTTCATCACGAACTCCCTGGTGCGCAGCACCCCGGCGCGAGGACGCGGCTCGTCGCGCTCCTTGACCTGGAAGTGGTAGAGGATCAGCGGCAACTCGCGATAGGAACGCACGGTCTGGGCAACGTGGAAGGTGACGGCCTCCTCGTGGGTCATCGCCAGCACCAGCTCCGAGCCCTTGCGGTCGGAGAGCTTGAACAGCTCGTCGATGTTCAGGCGTCCGGTCTTGCGCCACGGCTCGGCCGGCTGCAGCACCGGCATCAGCATCTCCTGGGCGCCGATTGCGTCCAGTTCCTCGCGAATGATCGCGACGACCCGTTGATGCACGCGCCAGCCGGCGGGCAGCCAGGTCCACATGCCGGCGCCCATCTGGCGGATCAGCCCGGCGCGGACCATCAGCTTGTGCGAGATCGCCTCCGCATCTGCAGGCGACTGCTTCTCGGTGGGCAGGAGGTACTCAGACAAACGTGTCATCGGGGTGCAGAGCCTAGTCGTACCTCTGATAGAACAGCTATCACCCACTGATCTTAGATTCAGACCCGACAAGGAGCCTCAAAAATGGCCTACTCCGTTCCGCCGCTTCCCTACGCCTACGACGCGCTCGAGCCGCACATCGACAAGGCGACGATGGAGTTTCATCACGACAAGCATCACCAGGCGTACGTCGACAAGGCCAACGCCGCCCTTCAGGGCACCGAGTGGGCCGAGCGGCCCGTCGAGGAGGTCCTGCAGAACCTCGACAGCCTAGGCGAGAAGAAGGGACCCGTCAAAAACAACGGCGGCGGCTACTACAACCACACGCTCTTCTGGGAGAACATGTCGCCGGACGGCGGTGGTGAGCCCTCGGGCGACCTGGCGGCCGCGATCGCCTCCACCTTCGGCTCCTTCTCTGACTTCCAAGCCAAGCTGAAGGAAACCGGTATCAACCAGTTCGGCTCCGGCTGGTCGTGGCTCGTGCACGACGGCTCCGGGCTGGCGATCGTCGGCAGCGCCAACCAGGACAGCCCGATCTCGAACGGACAGACGCCGCTGCTGGGCGTCGATGTGTGGGAGCACGCCTACTACCTCGCCTACCAGAACCGCCGTCCCGACTACATCGACGCTTGGTGGAACGTCGTCAACTGGGACAAGATCGCTGAGCGGTTCTCAGCCGCCGGCTGAGAAGACTTGCCCGGGCCGGCGCTCAGCTGCGGCTGAAGCGCCTGGCCACGGGCGACACGTCCTCATCCAGCGGTGCTGGCCGGTCTACGCCGGGTGGCGTGAGCATCGACTCGAGCACCGCGCCAGCCTGCGCGTCATCATCGGCGGCAGCTGCCTCCATCGCGGCGATCCGCTCCGGTGTCATCGCCGTCTCGTCCTCGTTCTCGGCCAGCCAGCGGCGTGCCTCGGCGGCCTGAGTCTCGTCGCGCTGCACGGTCTTGCCGGCCGCGTAGTAACGGTCGATCTCCTTGAACAGCTCGTCGACGAGCTGCTCGGTCGGCACCTTCTTCAGCGGCTCGCCCTTGCTGTAGATCATCCCCATGTCTTTGGCGCCCGTGATGCCGAAGTCCGCATGGCGGGCCTCGCCGATGCCGTTGACCGCGCAGCCCAGCACCGAGACCTCGATCGGATCCTCGTACGCTTCCAGACGCTGCTCGACTTCGACCACCACGCGGTCCATGTCGAATTGCAGCCGCCCGCACGTCGGGCAGGCGATCAGGTCCGGGCCGCGCTCGCGCAGCTTCAGCGCCTTGAGGATCTCCCAGGCGACCTTCACCTCCTCCTCGGCGTGGAAGGTGGAGAGCGAGATGCGGATCGTGTCGCCGATCCCGTCCGCCAAGAGTGTGCCGAGGCCGACGGCCGACTTCAGCGAGCCCGACCACTTCGTGCCCGCCTCCGTCACGCCGAGGTGCAGCGGATACGGGATCCGCTCAGCGAGCATCCGGTTGGAGGCGATCGTGTTCGGCACCGACGTCGACTTCATCGACACCTTGAAGTTCTCGAAGTCCAAACGCTCCATCAGCGCCACCGTCTCGATCGCCGCCGTCACGAGCGCCTCCACCGGGTTGTCGTACTCGAGCTGGCGCAGATGCTTGGGCAGCGAGCCGGAGTTGACGCCGACGCGCAGCGGCGTGCCCTTCTGCTTGGCCAGCGCGATCACCTCAGCCACCTTCTCCGGCCCGCCGATGTTGCCCGGGTTCAGGCGCACGCAATGGGCTCCCGCTTCGATCGCCTTCAGCGCGAGCGTGTGGTTGAAGTGGATGTCCGCGATCACGGGGATCGGCGACTGCGCGACGATGCTCTTCAGCGCCTCCGCATCCTGCTCGCGCGGCACCGCCACGCGCACGATGTCCGCCCCCGCCTCCGCCACCGTGCGGATCTGCTCCATCGTGGCCGGCAGGTTCGCCGTCTCGGTCTTGGTCATCGTCTGCACCGCGACCGGCGCGCCGCCGCCCACCGGCACCGGGCCGACGTGAATCTGGCGCCTCGAGGACATAGGCTGATTCTAGATGCCGGATGTCTACTCCACGGCCCGTGGGCCGCTGGCACGGATCGCGTCACCGCTGGCCGCCCGCGCCCGCGCCCAGCGCCACACGCGTTTCTTTGCGCTCACGCGCCTTCAGGCGGGGGCGCGAGTGCTGGACGTCGGCTGCGGACGAATAGGTCTGAGAGCCCTCGAGCCTGACCTCGACATCACCGGCGTGGACCTCACCGAGCGTCCCAAATACCCCGGCCCGTTCGTGCGCGCCGATGCAGCGGCCGGGCTGCCGTTCGCCGATGACGAGTTCGACCTCGTGTATTGCTCGAGCGTGATCGAGCACGTCCCCCAGGCGCGCCGCGCGGCGTTCGCCGCCGAGGTTCGCCGTGTGGGAAGAGGCTGGTTCATACAGACCCCCGCCTTCTCGTTCCCGATCGAGCCACATTCGCTGCTGCCCTTGGCCCACTGGCTGCCAGCGCGCCTGCGCAAGCCCTATTGGCGCCTGGGGGCAACCGGTTGCTGGGAAGAGATTTCGCTGCTGAGGCGCGCCGAGATGCAGGCGCTGTTCGGACCGGCGCTACCCGAGCGCTGGGGGCCGCTTGTCAAGAGCTGGGTGTGCGTGCGGCCGGTCGGGGAGCGCTGAGCGGCTCAGCCCCCTAGGCGGCTGATGTCGTTGCTGACACCGTTGATCACGAGGAACAGCAACAGGACGATCCCCACCGAGCTGAAGCGGTACATGGCCACGAGCGAGATACGCTTGCCACGCAACTTCTCGGCCACTGACCACAGGATGTGGCCACCGTCGAGCGGCAGGAACGGGAACAGGTTGATCACCGCCAGCACCAGCGAGATGTAGCCGAGGAAGACCAGCGCGATGCCCGGCCCTGCCACGACCGTTTCGTGCGCTACCTTCGTGATTCCCACGATGCTGCTCACTTCGCTGCGCGTCTTGGAGCTTGTCAGCGCTTTTGCGAAGCCGGTCAGCGTGCCCGTCGTGGCGTGCCACATAGCACCGATCGCGCTCCCGGCCGCGGCGACGGGACCGAACGGTTTTGCCGCCACGCCGAATTCGACGCCGATCAGCATGCGCTTGGCCGCCTTGCTGTAACGAGGCAGCACCGACACCTGCAGCGTCCTGCCCGCACGGTGCACCGTCAGCACCACCGGCGTGCTCGCACGACAGCCGTCGGCAGGCACACCGGCACAGCGATGCGCGTCGATCCTGCTCCTCGCGGCCTTCTCGCTGACGGCGCTGCCGTCGACGGCGACTATCCGGTCGCCCGCGCGCAGCGCGGGCGAGGCGGGCGCGTTGGGCGCGACCGCCTGCACCGTGGAGCTGGGGGCGACCGCGTTCGTCGCCGGATCGAGGTTGTAGATCGCCGTCGCGCCGCTCAGGCTGCCCGAGAACAGCACCGCCCAGAACAGGACAAGCGCGATCACGATGTTTACCCCTGGCCCCGCGAGGATCACCACGATGCGCTTCCACGGCGCCTGCGCGTAGTAGGCGCGACGCGCCGCCTCGGGGTCGAGCTCCTCGAGCTCCTCCGGGTTCATCCCCGTGATCTTCACGTAGCCCCCTGCCGGGATAGCGCCGATCGCATACTCCGTCTCGCCGCGGCGCACCTTGAACAGCGTGGGCGGAAAGAACAGGGAGAAGCGCTCGACGCGCATGCCCACGAGCTTGGCCACTGTGAAGTGCCCGAGCTCGTGCAGGATGATCAGAAGGAGAATCCCGAGGACGGTCAGAAACCAGCTCACGGGCCTAGTTTGGCAGGCGGCACAGCTCCTTCAGCCTTGCGGTCACTGCGTAAGCGTGGCCACGGCCTCGTTGGCTGTTGTCCTGGCCTGCCGATCGGCTTCATAGAGCGACTCGAACGCGCGCACAGGCTCAGAGCCGAGCTCCGAGAGCGTCCGCTCGATCACCTCGGAGATCTGCAGGAAGCGCAGGCGATCCTCCAAGAAGGCGTGAACGGCGATCTCGTTGGCGGCGTTCAGAACGCAGGGCGCGGTACCGCCCGCCCGCGCGGCCTGCACTGCGAGGCGCAGACAGGGGAAGGCCTCCAAATCGACGGCCTCGAAGGTCAACTGGCCGAGCGCAGCTAGATCCAGTGGAGCGATCCCGAGATCCACACTCTCGCCTCCGTGCAGCGCATAGGAGATCGCGATGCGCATGTCCGGCGGGCCGAGGTGGGCGAGCATCGCCCCGTCGGCCAGCTGAACCAGCCCGTGGACAAGCGACTGGGGATGCACGACCACGTCGATCCGCTCATACGGCGTGCCAAACAGGTGGTGGGCCTCCATCACCTCGAGCCCCTTGTTCATGAGCGTGGCCGAGTCGATCGTGATCTTGCCACCCATCGCCCAGGTAGGGTGGGCCAGGGCCTGCTTGACGGTCACGCCCTCTAGCTCGGAGTGAGTCCTCCCGCGGAAGGGCCCGCCGCTTGCAGTCACCGTCAGGCGCTCGACCGCGCCCAGAGGAAGGCCCGCCAGCAGCTGGTGCAGGGCCGTGTGCTCGGAGTCGACCGGCACGATTTGCGCGCCCGTGGCCTGCGCGAGCGCGGTGACCAGCTCGCCACCGACAACGAGGGACTCCTTGTTGGCGAGCGCAAGGTCGATGCCCTCACCGAGCGTCGCCACCGTCGGCCCCAGGCCGGCAGAGCCGACGAGCGCGTTGAGCACGAGATCGGCGCCCGACTCGACCACCAGCTCCACGAGTCCCTCCGGCCCGCTGAGCACCTCTCCGCCGGTCCACACCTCCGACGCGCGTGCCGCGGCGTGCTCGTCGACGAGAGCTATTCGCTGCACCTGGTGAGTGGCGGCCTGCTCCACTAGCGCCTCCCACGAGCGCTCGGCGGAGAGACCCACGAGCTCCAGCTCATCGCTGCGGGCAACGACGTCGAGTGCCTGCACACCGATCGAGCCTGTCGAGCCGAGGATGAGGAGCCTGCGCAAAGTGTGAGGGATGCTCGCAGAATCCAGGCGCCGGGCATCGGGCCTGGCTGTCCTGTTCAGCCGTGCTCTCGGCTTGCGAAGCCGAGCTGCTGGCGGCGGAGGCCGAACATCTTCGCCTTGGCCTCTGCTGTGAGCTGCTCGAGCCATGCATCTGGGGACAGCTGCTCGCCGAGCATGTTCGCCTGGCGCTTCACGGTCGCGAAGTCGCCCGGAGCCAAGTCGGAAACCGCCGCGAGCCGCTGCTTGAGCTCCTCGGCGCGCTCCGGCTGGGCACTGGCGTCGAACTCTGCCTCAGTGCAGAACATCGACCAGGCCTGCTCGAGCTCGAGCGCCTTGAACTCGAGCTTCCAGGTGAAGCGGCGCATCGCCGCCGCGTCGATCGAGTCCATCAGGTTGGTGGCCGCGATGAAGATCCCCTCGAAGCGCTCCATGCACTGCAACAGCTCGTTGACCTGCGTCACAGACCACTCCGCGCGAGCCAGCGTGCGATCGCGCAGGAACGAGTCAGCCTCGTCGAGAAACAGCAGCGCCCCCTCCGCCTCGGCCTCGGCGAACATCGCGGCGATCTGCTGCTCGGTCTCCCCCACCCACTTGGAGAGCAGGTCAGAGGCTGAGCGCATCAGGATCGGCAGGTCCAGCTCGACAGCGATGTACTCGGCCAGCTGCGTCTTGCCTGCACCGGGAATACCCCAGAAGCAGAGCGAGCCCTTTGGATTCTTGCGCAGCGCCGCGATGATCTGCTGCGGCGTAAAGCGCCCCGCGATGTTGAGGTGGTCGAGGCTGTAGTGCGTGACGGAGTCGCGCAGTCCCTCGGTGTGGTCGCGCCCCAGCACTTTCTGAGCCTGAGCGACCGCGCGCTTGATGACACGTTCACGCTCGGTGACGTCGTCCTCGCCGGCCTGGTCGTGCGCAGAGAGCAGGCGCGCGAGGTCCGCCGCCTGCCGGACCTGCTGCTCGCCGAGCAGGCTGTACTTAGTGAGATGCCGCTCGAGCTGCTTTGAAAGCCCGAAGTCGTTGATCACCTGCGTGACGCGCTCACGGCGATCGGCACGTGAACCCGGGAGCGCCTCACAGTGGAACAGGAAGGCGCCGAGGTTGCGCTCCGAGAGGAGCTTGGCGCGGTCGGTCAGCCACACGCAGCGCACGCGGCTGCCGGTGAGCCCTTCATCGGAGGCGCGACCCTCCTCCTCCGCGGGAGCCTCGTCCTCGATGCCGAAGATGCTGAGCATGCTGATGCGATGCGAGGCAAGCGCTTCATGGGCGCGGTCGACGACCAGCACCGCGTCCGGATGGGACTTCTCCAAGTGCCGCTGCGCGATGTAGACCCAGGTCGGCAGGTCCCCGGCCGGGATGTGCTTGGTCACGACCGCATAGGCGCCGATGCCCTCGTCCAGCAGCAACCTCGAGAGCATGTCGCGCTTGTCCACCGATTTGGGGCCGTAGACGAGGCTGTGCAATCCGTGGTCCTCGGGCACCGGCAGCCGCAGCAGGCCTCGCAAGATCTTCTCGTCATCCTCATGCAGGCGAGCAAGCGAGCTCATCGAGGGGGATGGCTCCAAAGGCCTCACGAAGCGCTCCAGGAACCCGGCCTCCTCATCGGCAAACTCGGTCAGCGTCGCACGCAGCTGGATGGATGGTTCGCCGATGCGCAGCGGGTGCTCCTGCACGCTCAGCAGCCCAGAGCGCACGAGCCTCGAGCTCTCCGACAGTGCCGAGACGATCTCGCGCTCGCTGGCATTGAGGGCGGCGGCGAGAATCGCCGCCGTCGCGTGATCGGAGCTAGTCAGCAGGTCGAACAGCTGCGAGAACCCGGGACGGTGGCGGTTGAGCTGGAAGACGAGCAGCTTGCGCTCGACCTCCTCGAGGCTCAGCAGACCGGTGACCCAGTCGATGTTCTGCTCCTGGGAGCTGACAAACCGCGATGCCTTCACCTCCGCCGCTTTCCGCCATTTCCGCATGGCCTTGCGGTAGGCGCTGCTGTCCTTCTCCACGAGCGCGAACACGCTCACGCCCTGTAGGTACAGGCGCGCGAACCGGCCGCTGGTGCGATCGCCAAACTGGCGCTGCAGGTCCTTGAGCGTCGGCAGCAGCTCTTCAGAAACCGCACCACTCGCTCCGCGCTCGCCCGCGAGCAGCCCGGGGGCAGGGACCGCCGCCGCGCAGGTCGCGTAGAAGAGCCCGAACAGGTGAGGGTCGGCAGAGAGCAGCCAGCCGACACCACCGCTCTCCGCCAGGCGCAGAGTCCAGGCCGTCATCTGGTGAGCGCCCGGTGTTTCGAGCGGGTTGCCAGCTAGCTCGTCGTGATCGTCCATAGGCGACAGGGTAGCGACTGAAGACGATTGTCTGCGATGGCGGGTGTGGCTACATGTAGGCCGCCCAGATGTAGTAGCCGGCGACGGCTGTGAACAGGACCGCATCCAAGCGGTCCAGGGCGCCGCCGTGAGCGCCGAATACCCGCCCGGTGTCCTTGACGCCGGCCTCGCGCTTGATGAACGACTCGAACAGGTCGCCCACCGGTGCCACGAAGGCCACACCGAGACCGAGCACGAGGGCGTGGGTGCCGGGCAGCCAGTCCTGGTAGCGCCCGGCGAACCAAACGCCCATGATCGCGAAGAACATCCCGATCACCAGGCCCTCGATCGTCTTGTTGGGGGAGATATGCGGAGCCAAAGGGCGCTGCCCGAACAGCCTGCCGCCCAGGTAGGCGCCGGTGTCACCGAGGAACGTCCCGACAAGCACGTCGATCACGATCCCCAGCCCGTGCGGTAGCCCGCGCAAAAGCACCGCGTGGGCCAGCGCAAACCCAATCCAGTAGATCCCCAACAGCGTGACCGCCAGCCCACCCACGCTCGGGCGAGGCGCGAGCAGCGTGAGCGCGAACAGCACCGGCAGCGCCGCGACAGCGACCAGCAGTACCTGAAACTGGTCGCCGTACAGGGCTGCCGCCAGCAGGCCCGCCAGCGCGAGGAAGCCGGCCAGGCGGACCGGATGGGCGCGCTCATACATCGCGTAAAACTCGTGCATGCAGATGCAGCCGAGCGCGAACAACCCAAGTGCGAACACCGGGCCACCCTCGATTACGAGGAACAGGGCGAAGGCGATCGCAGGCACGGAGGCGAAGAGCCGCGCGTTTAGGTCCGAGCGCTGCCGGCGCCGCGCAGGCCGGGCGCGGCTTGTTCGCCGCGCGGGGGAGCGTCGCGCGGGCGAGCGCCGGGTGCCAGCCCCGCGTGAGCGCTCGCCGGGTGTGCGTGGGTTCCTGGCCATCACGCCCGCTCAGCGCCCACCGAAACGCCGGCGGCGCTCTGAGAACTCGGCGAGCGACTGCTCAAGCGCCTCGCGCGTGAAGTCCGGCCACAGCTCCTCGCGGAAGATGAGCTCAGAATAGGCGGACTGCCACAACAGGTAGTTGGACAGGCGCCGCTCGCCACTGGTACGGATGATCAGGTCCGGGTCGTGCATCTCCGGCGCGTAAAGGAGCTGGCGGAAGTCCTCCTCATCACCTCCCTGGAAGGCGAGCGCGGCGTCGAGGATCTCAGCGCGTCCGCCGTAGTTGAAGGCCACGAACAGCGTGATCCGCTCATTGGTGGCCGTCAGCGCTTCCGCCCAGCTCATCTGCTCGGAGAGCTGCTCGCTCACCCCGTCACGGCGCCCGATGAAGCGCATCCGCACACCTTCCTGATCGAGCTCGGGCGTTTCGCTTGCGATCCGGCGGGAGAACATCTCCATCAGGCCCTGCACCTCTGCTGGGGGGCGCGACCAGTTCTCCGTCGAGAACGAGTAGACGGTCAGCTCCTCGATACCGAGCTCAGCGGCGTCGCGCAGCCGCGCCTTGACCGTGTCGGCGCCGGCATTGTGACCCTCGTTCACGGGCACGCCGTGCTCTCGCGCCCAACGGCCGTTCCCATCGGTGATGATGGCGAGATACCGCGCGGCCTGAGGGTCGCCCATCAGACCTCGAGGATCTCCTGCTCCTTGGCCTTCAGCACACCGTCGAGCTCTGCGACCTTGGCGTCGGTGAGCTTCTGCAGCTCCACCTCGGCGCGGTGCTCGTCATCGGAGCTGGCTTGCCCGTCGGACTTCAGCTCGCGCAGTTGCTGCATCGTGTCGCGGCGGACGTTGCGAATCGCAACGCGCCCCTCCTCAGCGAGGTTGCGCACAACCTTGACCAGCTCGTGCCTGCGCTCCTCGGTCAGCTCTGGCACCGCCAGGCGCACGAGGTTCCCGTCGTTGGACGGGTTCAGGCCGACATCGGACTCGTTGATCGCCTTCTCGATGAACTTGATCGAGGACTTGTCATAGGGCTGCACCGTGATCAGGCGCGCCTCCGGCGCGGAGAGCGTGGCGAGCTGGTTCAGAGGTGTCATCGCTCCGTAATAGTCGACAACGATGCGATCCAGCAGCGACGGGCTCGCTCGCCCCGTACGAACGGTTGAGAACTCGTGCTGGGCGGACTCGACCGACTTGGCCATCCTCCCCTGGGCATCCTCGATCAGCTCGTCGATCACGTTCTCAGCTGCCATCGCCTTCGCCTCCTTGAGCGCTCCTCACAAGTGTTCCCACGCGTTCGCCTGAGATTATCCGCGCGAGGATCGTCGCATCGTCCATGTTGAACACGTTCAGCGGCATCGAGTTCTCCATGCACAGCGCCAGCGCGGTCGAGTCCATCACCCGCAGCCGGCGCTCGATCGCCTCCATGTGCGTGATCTCGGGAATGAACTGTGCCGTCGGATCCAGGGCCGGATCGGCCGTGTAGACCCCCTCGACGCCGTTCTTGGCCATCAGGATGATCTCCGCGTGGATCTCTGCCGCGCGCAGGGCGGCGGCGGTGTCGGTAGTGAAGAACGGGTTCCCGGTGCCCGCCGCGAAGATCACCACCCTCCCCTTCTCGAGATGGCGCATCGCGCGGCGGCGAATGTAGGGCTCGGCCACCTCTGAGATCCCCAGTGCGGATTGCACGCGTGTGGGGTTTCCGAGCTTCTCGAGCGCGTCCTGCAACGGCAGCGCATTGAGCACCGTCGCCAACATGCCCATGTAGTCGGCGGTCGCGCGGTCCATGCCCGCGGCGGCGCCCTGCATGCCGCGATAGATGTTGCCGGCGCCAACGACGATCGCGACCTCGACGCCTTGGCTGCGCACGTCGCTCACCTGGCGCGCGACGGCGCTGAGGCGCTCGGGGTCGGTGCCGAAGTCCAAGGATCCCATCAGCGCCTCGCCCGAGAGCTTCAGCAGGATACGTTTGAACGCGGGATCGGCCATCCGGCCGCAGCCTACTGACCTACTGCAAACCGTGTGAAACGACGGATAACGACGTTCTCGCCGGTGGCCGCGGTCAGCTCGTCGCGCAGCTGCTGGACGGTCTTTGAGTCGAACTTGGGGTTGTGCATCTCCTGCTCGAGCAGCACGATCGTCTCATACCAGGAGTCGAGCTTGCCGGAGACAATTTTCTCGCGCACGTTCTCGGGCCTCTCAGCGGCCTCCTGCTCGTAGATACGCGCCTCGGCGTCGCGCGCCTCGGCGGGCACGTCTTCGCGGCTGACATATTTCACCGTGGGGCTGGCGGCGATCTGCATTGCCACGTCACGCGCGAAGCTGACAAAGTCCTCGTTGGTGGCCACGAAGTCGGTGTTGCAGTCCACCTCGATCAGGACGCCAACCTTGGCGCCCGCGTGAACGTAGGCCTGCACGGTGCCCTCTGTGGCCACGCGCTCGCCGAGATCCTGGACCTTCTTGCCCTGCTTGACGCGCAGGATCTCGATCGCCTGCTCGATGTCGCCTTGAGCCTCGGAGAGGGCCTTCTTGCAATCCATCATGCCCGCGCCCGTGCGCTCGCGCAGGGCCTTCACATCTTGTGCTGAGATCTCCGCAGGGCTCATGTGCCCGGGTCCTGCACCGTGACCGACGCCGCCACCGGCGCGGACTCTGCCGGGGGCTCGGCATCCGTAGCCTCAGCGGGTGTGCTCGGTGCTGGCGCCGCCGGGGGCTCGGCCGCGGCAGGCGCGGGGGCCTCATTGGCAGCCGGTGCCGGGACAGCAGCAGCGGGCGCCGAAGCAGCCGGAGCCGGGGTGGCAGCCGCCTGGACGGGCGCCGGTTTTGCCTCGGCCGGGGCCGGAGCGGCAGCCGCGGCAGCGGGCGCAGCCTGCGCCGCAGCCTCGGCTGCCTCTTTCTTGGCTGCTTCCTCGGCCTCACGCTTGGCCTGCTCCTCGGCCTCGCGCTTCGCGCGGGCCTCCGCCTCGATCCGGGCCTTCTCCTCGGCTTCCTGGCGGGCGCGCTCCTCCTCGGCGCGGAACACGGCATACCCCTCGGAGACCACCTGGCCGATCGCCTGGGTGATCAGGGAGCAGGAGCGGATCGCGTCGTCGTTGCCGGGAACCACGAAGTCGATCCCGTCCGGATCGCAGTTGGTGTCCACCAGGCCAATAATCGGGATACGCAGGCGCCGCGCCTCTTTGACCGCGATCTCCTCGGTCTTGAGGTCGATCACGAACATCGCGTCGGGGACGCGCTGCATGTTCTTCACGCCACCCAGGTTGGCTCGCAGCTTCTCCAGGTCGGCCTGGGCGGCCATCCGCTCACGCGTGGGCAGCAGCGCTAGCTGGCCCTCGGCCTCGTAGCGTTCGAGGTCGTGCAGCCGGCGGATGCGCAGGCTGATCGTCTGGAAGTTCGTCAAGAGACCACCCAGCCAGCGGTGGTTGACGAACGGCATGCCGGCCGATTCGGCGACGTCCTTGATCGTGTCGCGAGCCTGCTTCTTGGTGCCGACGAACAGCACCGTCCCACCACGATGGGCGAGCGCTCCGGCGAACTCCTGCGCCTCGTTCAGAAGCGCTGAGGTCTTGAGCAGGTCGATGATGTAGATGCCACCACGCTCACCATGGATGAAGCGGCGCATCTTGGGGTTCCAGCGGCGTGTCTGGTGACCGAAGTGGACGCCGGCCTCCAGCAGCTCCGCTATGCCTACCTGAGCCACGGTTACTCCCTTTTTTATGCGATTGGATGCCGTGCGGGTGGCGCGGACCCGGTGTTCAGCGCTTTCGCGCTCTCCGGGCAGGGCCGCGGCCGTTACCGCACGGGTCGAAGATCTTCTGGTTAGTGCCTCAGGATAGCTCTTCAGCCCGTTTGAGCGCGGCCTGAAGGTCAGCAGGCAGCGTTGAGGAGACCTCGACGCGAGCGGCCGTGATCGGGTGCTCGAACGAGAGGCGCGTGGCGTGGAGGAATTGCCGCTCCAGACCGAGCAAGCCCGCGGTGCCGTATTCGGGATCACCGGCGACGGGGTGGCCGATGGCCTGCAGGTGCACACGGATCTGGTGAGTGCGGCCCGTCTCCAATTTGAGCGCCAGCAGCGAGTGCTCCGACAGCGCGCGGTGCAGCGTGAAGTGGGTGCGGGCCTCGCGTGGGCTGGCTCCGCCGACGGCCATACGTGTGCGCACGCGCGGGTCGCGGCCGATGGGGGCCTCGATCGTGCCGCTGCGCGCCGGCGGGCGGCCCTCCACGAGAGCTAGGTATTCGCGCTCGATGTGCCGCCCGGCCAGCGCCGCCTGCAGACGGCGCAGCGCCTGCGCCGAGCGCGCCACAATCAGCAGCCCGGATGTGTCGCGATCCAGGCGGTGAACGATGCCGGGCCGGTCGGCGTCCCACCCACCCGGGCCATCCTGCCCATCCGGCTCGCCCTCGTCTCCGGCGTCCGGACCGAGTCCCGCTCGCCCGAGCATCTGGGAGAGCGTGTCCTCGCGGTGACCGCGCGCTGGGTGCACGACGACGCCGGGGGCCTTGTCGACCACGAGCAGGTGCTCGTCCTGGAAGGCGATCGTGAAGGGCTGCGGGAGCCCCGAGCCGGCGCTCATCGCGGTGCGCGGCGCGCCCGGTGACGCTCGTGGTCGATGACGAGGAAGAGGATCAGCACGCCGAAGGTGATCGACATGTCGGCGAAATTGAACGGCGGCCAGCCGAGCGGGAGCTTGATGAAGTCGGTGACCGAACCGGCGTGCAGGCGGTCGACGACGTTGCCGATGGCGCCGCCGGTCAGCATCCCGGTGGGCAGCCAGATCAGAGGCTCGCGCGTGTGCAGGGCGAAGTAGACGAGCAGCACGAGCAGGGCGAGCGCGATCAGGATCGTAATGGCGATGTGGCTGCCGGGCAAAAAACCGAAGGCGACACCATGGTTGCGCGTGTTGACGAGCTGCAGGCCAGGCACGAGCTTGCGTTCTTCGCCCTGCGCGATGTTCGCGTTGACGGCGTGCTTCGTGATCTGGTCGGCGCCAGCGACAATGACGAGCACGAGCGCGGCGCGGGCGTAGGCGCTTGAGGGGGCAGCGCGCACGGACGAGATCAGCCGTGGATGATGCCCTGAACGACGATCGAGTTGAGGATTCCGAGCGCGAGGATCGCCACGATCGGGCTGAAGTCGAAGCCCCCGAAGCTGGGCAGCATGCGGCGGAAGATGCGCAGGAACGGCTCGCAGATGTCGCGCAGGAAGCCGAGGATCGCGTCGCTCGTGCGCGAGTAGGGCGGGCGCAGGCCAGCGGCGAAAAGGAGCTGGACGACGATGTAGAGGATGATCAGGAGGGTGTAGACGTAGATCAGCGTCGACAGGTAGTCGGCTATATCCGTGCGGGCGCTGGCGAGGATCATCGGGGGACTCCTTGGGGTTCAATCCGACCAACTGCGATAAGCAAGCAGATCACCGCCGGAGGGAAGCGGGTTCCAAGACCGCATCGAGGGCGTCGCTGAAGGCCGCGCGCAGCCCGGCGTGCTCCAGGACAGCGAGGCCACGCGCGGTGAGCCCACCGGGCGAGGCGACCTCGCGGCGGACAGCCTGCGTGTCGTTGTCGCGGCGGCGCAGCAGCTCGGCGGTGCCGGCGAGCGTCTGCACGACGAGCTCGGCCCCTTGGGCAGCGGGAACGCCATGACGGACACCGGCGTCGATCTGCGCCTCAGCGACGAGCGCCACATAGGCCGGTGAGCAGGACATCAAGCCCATCGCCGCGTCGACGAGGGTGTCGGGGAGAACCACGAGCGTGCCGAGTCCGGCGAACAGCTCCGAGACCTGCGCATCGAGCTCGGTCTGCACTTCGGGAGCCGCTTGGACGACTGCGCCCTGGCGCACCTCCACGGGGAGTGACGGGATGAAGCGGTAGACGGGCCTGTCGGGATAGGCCTCATGGAGTGCGGCGAGGGGTGTGGCGGCGAGGATCGAGGCGACCGCTTTGGCGTGCGGCGCGACTTCGGCCGCCACACCGGTCAACTGTGCGGGCTTGTGGCAGAGCACGACGAGGTCGGCCTGCTGCGCGACCTCTGCATTGCTCGCCAGCGCTTTGCCGCCGACCTCGGCGACGAGCGCCTGGGCGCGCTCGGTGAGCGGATCGGCGCACACAATCGGCTGCCCCCAACCACGTGCGAGCGCACGGGCCATGTTCCCGGCTCCTATCAGGCCTATCTGCATGAGCTCAGGCTACCGGGCGTTATCGCCACGAGGCAGTCCTGACCGATCAGGACTGGTTGAAGAAGCCCTTCTCGATCAACCGCGCGCGCTCCTCGGCGGAGATCTCGACGTTGCGCGGCGTCAGCATGAACACCTTGTCGGCGATTCGCTGCATGCCGCCGTCGAGCGCGTACGTGAGACCGGAGGCGAAGTCGATCAGGCGCTTGGAGAGGTCCGTGTCGGAGGACTGCAGGTTGAGGATCACGGGAATCGAGTCCTTGAACTTGTCCGCGATCTGCTGCGCGTCGTTGAAGGACTTGGGGATCACGAGGTGCACGCGCACGTCGCCGTTCGTGCGGGCGCCGACGGACTTGAGCACCGTCGTCGAGCGCCCGCCGCGGCCACCGCCTGCCGCCTCGTCATCATCGGAGAAGATGTCGTCGAACTCGTCGCGGCGACGGCGCAAGCGACGCACGTTCGGCCGCTCACGGTAACGATCCTCCAGTTCAGCCTCGGGTGGCGCGTCGTCGTAGCCGTCGTCGTGGTGATACTCCTCGGCTAGGCCGAAGTACACGAGCGCGCGATGCCATGAATCACTGAAGGCCATAGTTATGTGCGTTTTCGCCCGGCGAGCCGGTTTCCCTGCTCATGCTAGCCATCCGGCATAGCGGGCACCACCGGCGAAGTTGGTGGTCGGGACCCCTAATCGTACAGTCTCGTGCCGATTCGCACGATACTCGCGCCCTCTTGCACCGCCACGCGGTAATCCTGGGAGGTCCCCATCGACAGCCGCTTCAGGCCGCGTTCGTCCGCCAGCTCGCGCAACGCCCGAAACCAGCGGCGGCTGTCCTCAGGGTCTGTGGCGTATGGGGGCATCGTCATCAGCCCTGCCACCGGCACAGGCGAGCGCTCAATAAACCCGTCCAGCTCACCCGGTGAGATACCCGGCTTCCCCGGCTCCCCGGCCACGTTCACCTCGATCAGGATCTCCAAACCGGGGCGCGCCTGCGCCTGCAGGCGCGCGAGCTCGCGCGCCTGCGCCTGCAGGCGCGCGAGCTCGCGCAGCGCGGAGTCCGAGGCAACCGAGTGGATCAGCCGCACGTGGGGCACGATCACTCTGACCTTGCGGCTCTGGAGCTGGCCGATGAAGTCCCATTCGAACAGCTCGCCGTGCGCGGCGACCTTCGCCTGGAGGTCTTGGGCGCGGTTCTCACCGGCCAGGCGGATGCCGGCCTGCGCAAGTGCCGGCAGGTCCGCTGCGGACACGTACTTGGTCGCGGCGAGCACCTCCACTTCGCCCGCGTCCCGCCCCGCACCGGTACAGGCCCCAGCTATCTCCTCGAGCACGTAGTCGAGGTTCGCGCGGATCCTCTCGGCGCGCAGGCCGGCTATCAGCTCAGCCATGCCACCCCCGATTGGCGCCCGGCATGTGCGCCTTCGCGGCGATATGAGAAGAAGCGCTTGTCGCAAATCGTGCACGCCTCCAGGTCCTCGACCTTCGCGACGCCGGCCGCTAACAGCCGTTCGCGCGCGATCGCCTTCAGGTCGATCCGCTGCTGGTCGCGGTGAGCTCCACCGAAAACAGCGTGTACCTCCTCGCCGACCTCATAGCAGCAGGGGCCAGCGCCCGGACCGATGACCGCCATCATCTCGTCCACGCCGTCTATTTCTCGTACTGCCTGAACACCCTCCTCCAAGACCCCCGCCGCGAGGCCCCGCCAGCCACAGTGCACCATTGCCACGGCACCGCTCGCGCCAAGTGCGACCGGCAGGCAATCGGCGGCCAGCACCATCGCCGCGAGCCCCGGTACGGGCGTGGCCTGCCCGTCGGCGTCCTCAGGGCGACCGGTCGAGACGGGCGGGTCGGGCATCTCGCGCACGCGCCGCACGTGTGTGCCGTGAACTTGATAGCCGCGCACGAGGCCCTTGGCGCCAACGCGGATGCAGATCGCCTCCCGGCGCCGGGCGCCGTGCTCGTGCTCCGGCCCGGAAACGCTAGACATGTTGCCGTCCGCGCGCTCGGTGAACAGCGCCCGCCCGCCGCCGGGCAGCTCCACGTCGAGTTTCACGCTCCCGCCTCCATCGCCGCCGCCAGCTCCGCCCGCGGGCCGGGCTCCAGCTCGCCGTCGAGCCGGCGGGCGAGCGCGACCGCCAGGCGGCGTCCGAGCTCGGGCCCGGAGGGCACGCCCGCCGCCAGCAGGTCGTCGCCAGTGATCGAGAGGCGCACGTGGCGCAGCGTGTCGAACCACAGCCGCGCCGTCTCGGCGGCGCCGGGCGGGCCTTGCGCGGCGGCGATCGCGATCGCCTCTGGTGTCTTGCCGGCGAGCGCCCCGTGCAGGAGCGAGGCGCGCGTGTCGCTCGCCAGCACATCGCCGATCTGGGGCGCCGCGCGGGCGCTCGACACGATCCGGTCGCGCTCGCCCGCCGGGAACTCGAATGTGTCGAGGATCGCCGGGTCCTCGCACAGGAGCGCCATCAGCAGCTCCCCCGGCCGGCCGTCGTCCGGCAGCAGCGCCAGCGCGCCGGGCAGCGAGCTTTTCCGGGAGCGGCGTGTGGAGGCCGAGCCCGAGCAGGATGCCGAGCTCATCCATCCGCTGCAGCGCCATGAGCGCACTGTCTTCGGCCAGTCCCAGGCGTAGCTCAGCGCCTATGCGAGCATTCGACACCGTGTCGAATGCTCGTGCCGCGATCGCCTCCCTGGCCAGTGCGGCAGTGTGATCCTCGACCACGAAGCGCAGGCGCGCCTCATAACGGGCCAGGCGCAGCAGGCGCGTCGGATCATCGATGAAGCTCGCGTCATGCAGTACACGCAACCGCCCGGCGGCGAGATCCTCAAGCGCACCGGGCGCTGCGTGCACCTCCCCGGCGCGCCCCTCGTCAATCCTAACCGCAATCGCGTTGACAGTAAAGTCACGCCGCAGCAGATCTTCGGCGAGCGAGGCCGGCTCGACCACCGGCAGCCCGCCTGGGTGGGGATAGCGCTCCCGGCGCGCACGGGCAACGTCGATGCGCGCATTCTCCAGCGAGACACTGGCCGTCCCAAAGCGGTCGTGCGTGACTGCCTCGCCGCCCAGCGCGCGCAGCAGCGGCTCGATCTCCCCCTCGACAAGGACGTCGAGCTCGCGCGGGTGCTCGATCCGCAGCAAGTCGCGGACCGCGCCGCCAACGAGATGAACGCCCTCGTATGCGGCCGCGAGCAGAGCCTCGCCCCCGGGCTGCTCGCGGGCCTGATCAAGCAGCGCGCACCGCAATGCCAGCCTCCGCCAGGTGCGCCTTGGCCTGCGCGATCGTGTACCGCCCGTAGTGGAAAATCGAGGCGCACAGCGCTGCGTCGGCGCCCGCGTGCAGCGCCTGCACGAGGTGGTCGAGCTCACCAGCGCCTCCGGAGGCGATCACGGGCACGCTGACAGCCTCGCTGACGGCTTCGATCAGCGGCAGGTCGTAGCCGTTGCTGGTGCCATCGCGGTCCATGCTCGTGAGCAGGATCTCGCCCGCTCCGCGCTCGACGCCCTCGCGCGCCCACTCGACCACGTCGCGCCCAGTCGGCGTGCGCCCGCCGGCGAGATACGCCTCCCACTTCGACGGGTGCTCGAGCCCGTCGCCCACGAACGGATCGGCTTTGGCGTCGATCGCGAGCACAACGCACTGCGAACCGAACACCTCGGCCAGCTCATCGAGCAGTTCCGGTCGCTGCAGGGCGGCGGAATTGATGGAGATCTTGTCGGCGCCCGCATCCAGCACAGCCTGGGCATCGGCCGCCGAGCGGATGCCGCCGCCGATCGTGAATGGCACGAACACGTCGTCGGCCGTCGCGCGAGCCAGCTTGGCGATCGTGTCGCGCTTCTCGTGTGTCGCGGTGATGTCCAGGAACACCAGCTCGTCCGCACCTTCACGGTCATAGTGCGCCGCGAGCTCGACCGGGTCGCCGGCATCGCGGATGTCGAGGAATTCGACGCCCTTCACCACGCGTCCGGCGTCCACATCCAGGCAAGGAATCACGCGCTTGTAGTGCACTCGCCCACCGTAGCGGCCGGGCCGTCAGCTACCGAGTGCGGCCTGGGCCTGCGCGACCGTGAAGCGCCGCTCGTACAGCGCCTTCCCCACGATCACCCCTTCCAGGCTCGCCTCCCGGAGGCCCGCCAGCCCCTCCAAGTCAACCAGCTGGCCGATCCCGCCCGAATAGATCAGGCTGCCCTTCACCACCTGGGCCACGCCGCGTACTTCCTCCAGGTCCGGTCCCTCGAGCATTCCGTCGCGGTCGACGTTCGTGAACACGAAGTTGCGCACCCCGCGCTCGCATAGGGCCTCAAACGCGGCGCGGGCCTGCACGTCGGTGCCCTGCAGCCAGCCGTGCGTCACCACCTCGCCGCCGCGCACGTCCACGCCGACGAGGATCCGCTCAGGACCGTGCGCCTGGAGGCACGTGTGCAGCACTGAGGGATCGAGCATCGCGACCGTGCCGAGGATCACACGGGCGGCTCCCGCCGCCAGCGCGTCGCTCACTGCCTGCGCTGAGCGCAATCCGCCCCCGTACTGCACGGGCACGCCCAGCTCATCGACAATCCGCCTCAGGTTCTCCAGGTTCTTGGGCACTCCCGTTTTCGCACCGTCGAGATCGACCACGTGCAGATATTCCGCGCCCGCCTCCGTCCAGCCGCGCGCGGCATCCAGCGGATCGGAGTCGTAGACCTTCTTCGCGTCGAAATCCCCCTTCACCAACCGCACGGCGCTGCCGTCGAGAATGTCTATCGCCGGGTACAGGATCATGCCGAGAATCCAGTCCCAGAGTGGCAGTTGCTTGGGTTGAAAATCTTGATCGCCCGTACGTTCACGCCGGGACAGCCGCGCGACCGCACAGCCGCGTGAAGTTCTGAAGCAACGCAAGTCCGTGCGTCGAGGACTTCTCCGGGTGCGACTGCGTGCCGAACACGTTCCCCCGGCCCACGATCGCCGCGAACGGCTCGCCATAGTCGGCGCTCGCCAGCACCACCTCTTGATCGGCCGGGCGCACCGCGAAGCTGTGCACGTGGTACAGGTAGGCCGGGTCCGGCAGACCCTCGCTCAGCGGCGTATCCCGCAGCCAGCGCAGCTCGCTCCAGCCGATGTGCGGCAGCTTCAAGCCAGGGGCGTGCAACCGGCGGACCGTTCCGGCCAGCAGTCCCAGCCCCGCAGCCCCGCCGTGCTCCTCGGAGGTCTCGAACAGCAGCTGCATCCCCAAGCACAGCCCCAGCAGCGGCACGCCCGCGCCCACGCGCTCCTGCAACAGCTCGTCGAGCCCACCCGCGCGGATCGCCGCCATCGCGGCGGGAAACGCGCCCACACCGGGGAGCACCAGCCCGTCCATCGCGCGCAGCCGCTCCGGGTCGCCGCTGAGCACCACACGCGCCCCCACGTGCTCGAGCGCCTTCTCCGCCGAACGGCGGTTGCCCATGCCGTAGTCGACCACCCCAATCAATGGGCCACCGGCTTTCATCAGGTCAGCGTGCCCTTGGTGCTGGGAACACCGGTCTCGGTGGGATCGATGCTCACCGCCTCGCGCAGCGCACGCGCGAAGGCCTTGAACGCGGCCTCGATCATGTGGTGCGCGTTACTGCCCGCCTGCACCCGCAGGTGCAGCGTTAGCTTCGCCGCGTTCGCCAGCGCCCGGAAGAACTCCTCGGTCAGCTCGTGCTCAAAGCCTCCCGTTGAGCCCTCCGGCAGTTGCGCCTGAAACAGAGTGAACGGACGCCCGGAGATATCGATCGCGCAGCTCGCACGCGCCTCGTCCATCGGCACAGTCGCGGCGCCGTAGCGTGTGATGCCCGTGCGGTCGCCAAGCGCCTCATCGAGCGCCAGGCCGAGCACGATCGCCGTGTCCTCGGCCGTGTGGTGGGCGCCCGTTTGCAGATCGCCCGTGACATTCACCTCGAGATCCATACGCCCGTGACGGGCGAGCAGGTCGAGCATGTGGTCGAGGAAGCCGACGCCGGTCGCCCTCCTACCGTTGCCCGCGCCTTCCAGCGTGAGGGTCAGACGGACGTCGGTCTCGGCGGTCTTGCGCTCGATCGTTGCCGTGCGGCGGCTCATGGCTCTCCATTCTCCCCTAAGCGGGCCTCCATCGACTCCGCGTGAACCTCAAACCCCTCGGCGCGCGCCACCGGCGCGCCTGCCCCAGCCAGCTTGGCCGCCGCTGGTCCAATTCTGACTTCGGGCATTCTGCGACGAAAATGCCGTGCCGAGAGAGAAGAAGCAAACCGCGCCGCGCCGCTCGTGGGAAGCACGTGGTTGGAGCCCGCCACATAGTCGCCGAATGCAGTGGCGCTCTCAGCGCCTACGAACAGGCAACCCGCCGATTGCACCATCTGGGCCAGCGCCTCGACATCGGCGCCGATCAGCTGCAGGTGCTCTGGCGCAAACGCATTCGCGAGCTCGATCGCCTCACGGGCGCCGGTGACCTCAACCAGCGCAAACGCCGCGTCGCCCACCGTAGGACGATCGAGGACCAAGCGCTGGAGGGTCGCCTCCAGCTCATCGCAGGCAGCCAGCGAAGGCGAGGTGGCTGCCACCAGGCTGCCCTCGCCGTGCTCCGCTTGGGCCAGCATGTCCAGTGCGGCAAGCCTGATGTCGCGCTCTGAAGCGTCCATGCCGAGCGCGAGCAGCAGGTCTGAGGGACCGGCGAAACCGTCGATGCCGACCAGCGTGGAGAGCTGGTGCTTGGCCTCCTGCACGTAGAGGTTGCCCGGGCCGGCGATCACGCCGACCCGCTCCACCGTCTCGGTGCCATAGGCAAGCGCGGCGATCGCCTGCGCGCCGCCCATGCGATACACGCGCTCCACTCCGCATAGCCGGCAGGTGCCGAGGATCGCGGGGTCGATCTGTCCGTCCGGACCCGGTGGCGAGGAGACGACGACGTCCAGCACGCCCGCGGCCCGGGCCGTCACGACGCCCATCACCACCGTGCTCTGGTACGGCGCGCGCCCGCCCGGCACATAGATGGCTGCCGCCTGCACCGGCACCTCGCGCAACGTCACGCTGTGGCCCTGCGCCAGCTCGACGGCGACATCCTCGCTCACACCGGCCTGCGCTACCACCGCGACGTTCGCGATCGCGACCTGCAGCCCGGCCACCAGCTCCAGCGGCAGCTCCTTGATCGCCGCGTCCAGCTCCTCCGCCGGCACCACCAGATCTCTCGGCTCTCTGCCAGCGGTGTCGAAGCGGCGCGTGTACTCGCGCAGTGCGACGTCCCCCTCCGCATGCACTGCACTCAGGATCTCTCCTACGTCCTGCGCCACCGAGTCCCCATCCGCAACCAGTGCACGCAGATGCGCGGCCGCTCCCCCAGGGCCACCGAGACGCCGTAGGTCCCCTGCGCCCAGGCGCTCGATCTTCATTTCAGGCTTTGTCCGCCGCCGGGAGGCCACGCAGCCGCTCCAGCAGCTCGTCGATCCGCGCCGCCTTCAGCTTGTGCGCTACGGGGTTGGCGATCAGCCGGGCCGTGCACACCATCAGCTCCTCACGCACGACCAAGTTGTTCTCGCGCAGTGTCGTCCCGGTGGCCGTCAAGTCGACGATCGCCTCCACCATCCCCGTCAGCGGCGCCAGCTCGACCGAGCCCTTGACCTCGACGATCTCGCCCTGGCGGCCCGTTTCCTCGAGATAGCGTGCGGCAATGCGCGGGTACTTCGTCGCGACGCGCATCACACCTAGACGGCGCAGCGACTCGAGCGCCGGGTCCGGACCGGCCTTGCTCGCTAGCACCATCGTGCAGCGGCCGAAGCCGAGGTCGAGCAGCTCATACACGTCGCGCCCGGTTGATTGGGATGCCCCCCCACCCGAGTGCGCGAGCTGCTCCAGCAACACGTCCTTGCCGGTCACGCCGATGTCGGCCGCGCCGGCCTCGACGTAGGTGGGGACATCTGAGGGTCGCATCGTGACGACGCCGATGTCCTCGAACAGCAGCTTGCGATCGTTCGTCCGCAGCTCGCCGGTGTCGATCCCGAGTGAGGAGAGCAACTCGACGGTGCCCTCGAATAGGGCGCCGCGCGGGACGGCGATCGTGAGGCCGTTGGCCGTGCTCATCGCGGCTCTCCGGTGCTCGCAACCGACCGTAGCTCCGCCAGCGCGCCCGTGCCGCGTTCCTCGCCAGCGAGCGCTTGGTGCAGCGAGTCGACATACAGGGCGAAGCCGACCGCCGGAAGACTGCGCCCGAAGCGGCCGAGCAGATCGTCGTAGCGCCCGCCACCGCCGATCGGGGCGCCGAGCGCCGGGTCATAGACCTCGAACACGGCACCCGTGTAGTAGTCGATGTTGCGGACCAGGCCCAGGTCGAAGATCACGCGCGCGGCGACGCTCTCCTCGAGCAGCTCGTACACACGGCGCATCCCCGTGACCGCCTCCACGGCGGGCGCCGGCACGTCCGTCAAAAGCTCTGGCCCTCCGCGAAGCTGCGGCACGTCGAGCAGCAGCCCGGCGGCCTCCCCGGAGACACCCGCCTCGTGCAGACGGTGCTCGAGCGCGACGAAATTGCGCCGCACGAGCGCCTCCAAGAGGCCGCCGCGGTGATCCTCGGAGACCTGCAGGCTCTCCATCAGCGCCGGGAACAGCGAGGCGTCGCCCACGCCGATGCGGAAGTCTTTGAGGCCAACGGCCTGCAGCGAGTCGCACAGCACCGTCAGCGCTTCCGCCGTCCCCTCCGGCGCGGGGGCGCCTATCAGCTCGATGCCCGCCTGCAGCATCTCGCGCAACTGCCCGCGCTGGGGGCGCACGCCGCGGTAGGTGTGGGCGAAATAGCAGAAGCGCAGCGGCACCTCGCTGTCTGCGTAGCGCGTCGCCACGACACGCGCGATCGGCGCTGTCATGTCCGAGCGCAGCATCAGCACGGTGCCTGTCTCATCGAACACGCGGTATGCCGGACGCGCTTCGGCCATGTCGGCGCGCGCCAGCACCGACTCGTACTCGAGCGCCGGCGTATAGATCTCGCCGTATTTGTGACGGTCGAAGACGCCTCGCAGCGTGTCTGTGATGGCGCGCACCTCGCCCGTCTCCTGTGGCAACACATCGCGTGTGCCGCTGGGAATCGGATGGATCATGACGACCGAGACTACGCGTGAACCGGCTCGATCGCCACGCGCTCGATTCGCGCGCCCAGCTCGCGCAAACGCTCGTCGATGCGCTCATACCCGCGGTCGATCTGGCGGATGTTGCCGATCTCTGAGCGCCCGTCGGCGCAGAGCGCCGCCAGCAGCATCGCCATGCCAGCGCGGATGTCCGGCGACTCGACGCGCTCGCCACGCAGCCTGCGCGGGCCGGTGACGATCGCGCGGTGCGGGTCGCACATCACGATGTCCGCGCCCATCAGGATCAGCTTGTCGGTGAAGATCAATCGGTTCTCGAACATCCACTCGTGCACGAGGATCGATCCCTCCGCCTGCGTTGCCAGAGCCACCGCGATCGACGTCAGGTCGGCCGGGAACGCCGGCCACGGGCCATCCTGGATCTTTGACTTGTACTCCCCCACGTCCGCCTGTGCCACGAGCTTCTGGCCACCGGGCACGAGCACGTCATTGCCGTCGAGCTCTGTTTTGAGACCGAGGCGCTCGAATACCAGCCTGATCATGCGCAGGTCCCCAGGCACCGTCTCCTTGATCCGCAGCTCGCCGCCAGTTACTCCGGCCAGCGCGATGAAGCTGCCGATCTCGATGTGGTCGGGTGCGACGTCGTGTTCGCAGCCACGCAGGCGCCCAGCGCCGTTGACGGTGATCAGGTTCGAGCCGATCCCCTGGATGTCGGCACCCATCTTCACGAGCATGCGCGCCAGATCCTGGACGTGCGGCTCTGAGGCAGCGTTGCCGATCACGGTCGTGCCGGGCGTCAGCGCAGCGGCCATCAGCACGTTCTCGGTCGCCATCACCGACGGCTCATCCATGAAGACGTCTGTCGAGCGCAGCCCGTGGGGCACGTCCAGCACGATCTCGCCGTTGCACTCGACGTTCGCGCCCATCGCGCGGAAGGCGTCCAGGTGCGGATCGAGCCGGCGGCGCCCGATCACATCGCCGCCGGGCGGCGGCATCACCGCGCGCCCGAAGCGCGCGAGCAGCGGCCCGGCGAGCAGGAACGAGGCACGAATCAGCTCGGCGAGCTCCTGCTCGACCTCCACCTCATGCGCCGAGGCGGCGCACAGCACCACTTCGTTGGCCCCGCGCCAGCTCACCTCCACACCGACCGCCGCGAGGATGTCCAGCATCGCATCGACATCACGAATCCGCGGAACGTTGCGCACCACCACCTCGTCCTCGGTAAGGAGAGCGCTGGCGAGGATCGGCAGTGCCCCGTTCTTGTTCCCGGCCGGGAACATCGTGCCGGAAAGCGGGACTCCGCCTTCGATTACGAACTTCTCCATTTGTCCTCTTCTGCGCGGCCTTCTGCCCCCGGCAGGGGCGTTCGTGTGGCGCGGGGCAAGCGTAACAGCCATCTCCCTGCACAAGTTCGCGGCGCCCGCACGCTACCCTGCTTGGCGCCTGGATCACCCGGCGAGCTGCTCGCAGGCGGGCACAGGATGCAACTTTCGTTGCATCCTCTTTCGCCAAATATTGCTCTACGACGCCATTTTCGCGGCCAACACATAACACGTACACATGTTCGTGTTATGTCCGTCCGCCCGGATTCCTATCTTACGAACAGATGTTCGGATCATCGAGAACCAGGCCTGTCGCGCAGCGTGCGCTCGATGCCCTCCGTCTCACCCGCTCGTTCCTGATGCTCGAGGACGACTACACCGTCGACTGGGAGGTCGACTGGAGCGAGCCCAGCGACGGATCACATCCGCATCGAGTGCCGCTGCGCGGGCCGGGGACATCGCCACAGGGCCCACGGGGGCACGCGCGGCGGCGGGGCGAGCCCGCGCGCACCGAGCTCTTCTGCGTGTCCCCTTTGCCGCCAGCCGCCCGGCCGCAGAGGCGTACGCTACGCCCCGAGCCCAACCCACAGCCAACTCGCTCACCGACTCGTTCCTGAGACGCCGGCGCTGGTAGCGAGCTCAGAGCGCAGCGAATCCCAAGGAGGCCAACATGCAGCAGCGGTACACCCTCGTCACGCTCGGCACTGCGGACCTGAAGCGCGCGCGGGCGTTCTACGAAGCGCTTGGCTGGCGCAGCCGCGCCGGCGAGGACGACGATGTCGTGTTCTTCCAGACGGGCAACTCCGTGCTTGCGCTGTGGGACCGGGAGTCGCTGGCCGAGGACAGCGGCGTTCCGCTCGGGGAGGGATTCGGTGGCGTCGCGCTCGCCTACAACGTGAACTCACCCGCCGAGGTCGACGAGGTGATCGCCGAGGCCGAGGCTGCGGGGCGAGGATCACACGCGCGCCCGCGGAGACGTTCTGAGGTGGCTATGGAGCCGTGTTCCTGGATCCCGATGGCCATCCGTGGGAGGTGGCCCACAATCCGCATTGGACGCTCGGTGAGGCGGCAGCGTGACGCTGCCCGGCTGAGCCCGCCGTGCTCGCCACAACGACGGTGGGCCGCCCGAAGGCGGCCCACCTCCCACATATAAGAACCGGCGGCGTCCTACTCTCCCAGGCCCTTGCGAGCCAAGTACCATCGGCGCTGAGGGGCTTAACTGCTCTGTTCGGAATGGGAAGAGGTGTTTCCCCCTCGCTAAAGCCACCGGAAAAGGATGAGAGACCACGCCTCCCAGGTCCTTCAAAACTGCATAGCGCCACAACGAGTACCACCACCCCTTACGGGGCGTCAAAAAAATCCGTCAAGCCCTCGACCGATTAGTACCGGTCTCCTGCGGACGTTACCGTCCTTCCAGATCCGGCCTATCAACCTGGTGGTCTACCAGGGGTCTTACTCCCTCTAGGGGATGGGAGAGCTCATCTTGAGGCCGGCTTCCCGCTTAGATGCCTTCAGCGGTTATCCGATCCACACGTAGCTAGCCTGCTATGCCCTTGGCAGGACAACAGATACACCAGAGGTGCGTTCATCCCGGTCCTCTCGTACTAGGGACAAATCCTCTCAACTCTCCAACGCCCACGGCAGATAGGGACCGACAGTTTTGTTACCACCGACTCTCCATCGGAGCCGCGTGGGCCAGGTCATTTCTGCCTGACTCTGCATGTCGCCATGCAGCTCGGACTATATCTTCACAAAGGCATCACTCTCTGTGTTCGGCGTATAGTCTCTGAGGATTCCGAATCACTACCGATGACCTCACTCCATCGCACGCTCCTGAATCGACCACCGCCGTTCATCGACAGTGCCTCCTCAAGGAGTCGGGAGAATCCTCCCTCAGTGCGGTGGCGCCCTTCAGCCATCGCTCTGACGATCGCAGCAAACTTCTCAAAGTCCTTCTGCTTCGAGGACAAGAGAGGCGACCGCTCGAAGAAAGGGATTACGTGCCTGAGCAGATCGTCGCGCTTGCGCACAACGTAGACCAGTGCGTTGTCCCTTCTTCCATTGGACTTGATGTAGCCCGCTCCGGCAAACCGTTCGTGGATCAACTCAAGAACTTGGCTCCTGTCACCGTTCTGGCTGACATGAAACTCAGGAACAAGTTGAAACCCTGGACGGCATGTCGGGTTGCGGTTGACGGCAGACCGCAAAGCAGCCCTCGCCATCTACAAAGCCCGAGATGTAGCTATCCAGCCTTTCCTGCTGATTGTCCGCACCCGTCACATTGTCACTGTACAGCGCCAGTTCGGTCGGAACTGGCCTGCATTAGTAGTGCGGGATTCACGGGTTTTCCAGCATATAGCCGAATTTATAGACAGCAACGGTTAACTTACTGTCTCACGACGTTCTGAACCCAGCTCGCGTACCGCTTTAATGGGCGAACAGCCCAACCCTTGGGAGCAACTCCACCCCCAGGATGCGACGAGCCGACATCGAGGTGCCAAACCGGGCCGTCGATGTGGACTCTTGGGCCCGATAAGCCTGTTATCCCCGGAGTACCTTTTATCCGTTGAGCGACGGCACTTCCACTTGCTACCGCCGGATCACTAAGACCTGCTTTCGCACCTGCTCGACTTGTCAGTCTCGCAGTCAAGCTCCCTTAATACCTTTACGCTCTACGCACGATTTCCAACCGTGCTGAGGGAACCTTTGTGCGCCTCCGTTACATTTTGGGAGGCGACCGCCCCAGTCAAACTACCCGCCTGGAACTGTCCAGCACCCGGATTCACGGAATGCTGTTAGAAATCCAATACACCAAGGGTGGTATCTAAAGGTTGGCTCCACACCGGCCGCAACCGGCGCTTCAAAGCCTCCCACCTATCCTGAGCGAGATGCACCGAATCCCAATACCAAGTTGTAGTAAAGGTTCACGGGGTCTTTCCGTCTAGCCGCGGGTACTCGGCATCTTCACCGAGACTGCAATTTCACCGAGCCCCTCGTTGAGACAGTGCTGAAGTCGTTACGCCATTCGTGCAGGTCGGAACTTACCCGACAAGGAATTTCGCTACCTTAGGACCGTTCCTGACTGTTACTACTTGGGCAACACATCACTCAAGCGGTCCGCTCATTTCTGACGGACTCTCATAGTCGCCATGAGAGCGGACTATATCATCCCGATATCGCTCTAGATAGACGGGCTCGGCGTATAGTCTCTGAGGATTCCGTCCATCCGATAGCGTCTCTTTCCGCCGCGGTTCATCCGTTCCCGGAGAGCTAGAACCTTGACGTAATCCTGGTCGCTCAGACGACCGGCGACGAGAAGCAGAACAGCGCTTCTCCAAAGCCGATAATCCTCTGCCTTCTGCCCCACGATCGGAAATCGATCGAAGAAGGGCACGATCCGGTCGGCGAGATCGGAAGGTCGATTGACCTCCCAATACCAACCACCGTTTCCCGCCCTACGCAGACTTCCGCAGTCGAGGGTCTCCCGAAAGAGATCCAGCAGCACGCGGTCATGCTGCGAGACGTTGAAGGCAGCTGAGATCTTGAAGCTCCGCTGATAGTCGCCGCGTTTGCGACAGACGATCATGAAGCTCCCCTCTCCCAGCGCGAACCCGGACAAGAAGCTACCGAGCGAGGCCGGTATGGCCTCGATGCACGGTCTTTCCTGCTGATTGTCCGCACCCGACACATTTTCACGGTACCGCCCACTTAGGACGGAATCGTAGTGCGGGATACTCGGATGTTCCAGCATATAGCCGAGTTTTACAACTACCTCGGTCAACTGATAGTTACGGCCGCCGTTTACCGGGGCTTAGCTTCGCTGCTTCGGGTCAAGCCCTAACAACTCCACGTAACCTTCCGGCACCGGGCAGGCGTCAGCCCCTATACGTCGTCTTACGACTTAGCAGAGACCTGTGTTTTTGGTAAACAGTCGCTTCAGCCAATTCACTGCGGCCCCCTCGGGCTCCACTCGCGAAGAGCTTCACCCTACTGGGGCGCCCCTTATCCCGAAGTTACGGGGCTATTTTGCCGAGTTCCTTAACGAGGGTTATCTCGATCACCTTAGTATTCTCTACTTGCCCACCTGTGTCGGTTTTGGTACGGGCACGCGCTTCCTCCCTAGAGGATTTTCTTGGAGGTATGGCGTCAGGGACTCGCCGGCTTAACGCCAGCTGGCATCGCACCTCAGGTTATGCGGCCCCGCATTTGACATGGGCCACCCCTACATGCTTACCCCAGGGCAACCATCGCCTGGGTTCCCTTAGCCTTCCCCGTCCCCCCATCGGTCAAACGGAAGCGACGTGGTACAGGAATATCAACCTGTTGGCCATCGACTACGCCTTTCGGCCTCGCCTTAGGTCCCGACTAACCCTGAGCAGACGAACTTTACTCAGGAATCCTTGGGCAATCGGTGGAGGGGATTCTCACCCCTCTTTCGTTACTTATGCCGGCATTCTCACTTCCCACGCCTCCACGGCTGGCTTACGCCGCCGCTTTACTGGCATGGGAACGCTCTCCTACCGCGCGATCGACCCGAAGGTCTCACGCACCCGCAGCTTCGGTGACTAGCTTGAGCCCCGTTACATTGTCCGCGCTCGAACACTTGACCAGTGAGCTGTTACGCACTCTTTCAAGGATGGCTGCCTCTAAGCCAACCTCCTGGTTGTCTATGCACTCGAACATCGTTTCCCACTTAGCTAGTACTTAGGGACCTTAGCTGGCGGTCTGGGCTGTTTCCCTTTCGACGCTGAAGTTTATCCCCCAGCAACTGACTCCCGGAGTAGACGTGATGGTCTTCGGAGTTTGCCTGAAGTCGGTAACCTGGTAGGGCCCCTAGTCCAAACAGTGCTCTACGGCCAACACGCAATTTATCCGAGGCTATACCTAAATATATTTCGGAGAGAACCAGATATCACTGAGCTTGATTAGCCTTTCACTCCGACCCACAGGTCATCCGCCCAGTTTTCAACCTAGGTCGGTTCGGCCCTCCACGAGGTCTTACCCCCGCTTCAGCCTGCCCATGGGTAGCTCGCTCAGTTTCGGGTATACCGCCTACGACTATGTCGCCCTATTAGGACTCGCTTTCGCTACGGCTCCGCTCATCGCTTAACCTTGCCGCAGACGAGTAACTCGCCGGCTCGTTATGCAAAAAGCACGCGGTCACAGGACAAGCCTGCTCCCACCGCTTGTAGGCACGCGGTTTCAGGTACTATTTCACTCCCCTTCCGGGGTACTTTTCACCTTTCCCTCACGGTACTAGTCCGCTATCGGTCACCAAGGAGTACTTAGCCTTGGAGGGTGGTCCCCCCAGGTTCAGTCCGCGTTTCACGGGCGCGGACTTACTCAGGAACGTCTGACGGAAGGCCATGCAGTTTCGTCTACGGGACGATTGCCCTCTATGGTGCGCGGTTCCACGCGCTTCGACTACCACATGACTTTGTAACTTCCGCCGGGCCAGACACGGCCCGGAACAAACGCCCTACAACCCCCAGCAGGCAACGCGTGTCCGCTTACACCTGTTGGGTTTGGGCTGATCCCTTTTCGCTCGCCACTACTCAGGGAGTCTCTTTTGATTTTCTTTCCTCGGGGTACTGAGATGTTTCACTTCCCCCGCTTGTCTTCGCCCGGCCTATGTGTTCAGCCGGGGATAACGCCGCATTACCAGCGCTGGGTTTCCCCATTCGGGAATCCACGGGTCAAAGGCTATTAAGCGCCTAACCGTGGCTTATCGCAGCCGTTCACGCCCTTCATCGACTCTTGGTGCCAAGGCATCCACCGTGTGCCCTTACTATCTTGACGGTGATCTGGCCCAACGTGTCCTGAACGCCCCTTGCAAGACGTTCCGGCCACAGAGGGCCCGGTGATACCCGTTTCAGCCGCCGCTTATCGATGGCGGCTGATTGTGGCTTCTATGCAGTTTTCAAGGACCGTGGAGAGGCGTATAACGCCGACCAGTCTCCGCGCATTGATGGTCGCACCGCATTGGCGCGTCCTCGCGGCTACCGGCGAGCGCCGGTCTCTCAAAACTCAACAGCATGCTGGGGTCGTTTTGCAGCCGAGGCCCCTTGTGCTCCCCAAGTAGTAAGGGAGACGCGTGGCGCTCAGCCATCCAGCCAGGTTCGGTCGACATGCTAGGCCCGATCGCCCGGTGCCATCACGGTCCTTCGCGCTCGTGAAGAGCTCGAGGCCGGACGGTCGCTGCGTTCGGGGCACTGTTATGTGCTCCCTAGAAAGGAGGTGATCCAGCCGCAGCTTCCGCTACGGCTACCTTGTTACGACTTCACCCCAGTCACGAGCCCCACCTTCGACGGCTCCCTCCCTTGCGGGTTAGGCCACCGGCTTCGGGTGTTGCTCACTCCCGTGGTGTGACGGGCGGTGTGTACAAGGCCCGGGAACGTATTCACCGCGGCAATGCTGATCCGCGATTACTAGCAACTCCGCCTTCATGCAGGCGAATTTCAGCCTGCAATCCGAACCGAGACGCACTTTAAGGGATTCGCTCCACCTCGCGGTATCGCAGCCCTCTGTATGCGCCAATGTAGCACGTGTGTAGCCCTGGACATAAGGGGCATGAGGACTTGACGTCATCCCCACCTTCCTCCGGTTTGTCACCGGCAGTCTCGCATGAGTCCCCAACTAAATGCTGGCAACATGCGACGGGGGTTGCGCTCGTTGCGGGACTTAACCCAACATCTCACGACACGAGCTGACGACAGCCATGCACCACCTGTGAACCTGCCCCGAAGGGAAGACGTGTTTCCACGCCGGTCAGGCACATGTCAAGCCCAGGTAAGGTTCTTCGCGTCGCGTCGAATTAAACCACATGCTCCGCTGCTTGTGCGGGCCCCCGTCAATTCCTTTGAGTTTTAGCCTTGCGGCCGTACTCCCCAGGCGGACAACTTAATGCGTTAGCTTCGACACGGGGGGAGTCGACACCCCCCACATCTAGTTGTCATCGTTTACAGCGTGGACTACCAGGGTATCTAATCCTGTTTGCTCCCCACGCTTTCGCGTCTCAGCGTCAGTCACGTCCCAGCGAGCTGCCTTCGCCATTGGTGTTCCTCCTGATATCTGCGCATTTCACCGCTACACCAGGAATTCCACTCGCCCCTTCCGGACTCTAGCCCCGCAGTATCCACCGGCATTCCAGGGTTGAGCCCTGGACTTTCACAGCGGACTAACGGGGCCGCCTACACGCTCTTTACGCCCAATAATTCCGGACAACGCTTGCACCCTACGTATTACCGCGGCTGCTGGCACGTAGTTAGCCGGTGCTTCTTGTGAAGGTACCGTCACTCCGTCCGGCTATTCACCGGAGAAGCTTCGTCCCAACTGAAAGGGGTTTACAACCCGAAAGCCTTCTTCCCCCACGCGGCGTTGCTGCGTCACGCTTTCGCGCATTGCGCAAGATTCCCCACTGCTGCCTCCCGTAGGAGTCTGGGCCGTGTCTCAGTCCCAGTGTGGCTGATCGTCCTCTCAGACCAGCTACCCATCGAAGCCTTGGTGAGCCGTTACCTCACCAACAAGCTAATGGGCCGCGGGCCCATCTCGATGCGGAGGCCGAAGCTTCCTTTCCCCTTGCGGGCACATCCGGTATTAGCCCGAGTTTCCTCGGGTTGTCCCGGTCATCGAGGCAGGTAACCCACGTGTTACTCACCCGTTCGCGGCTCTGCCCCAGGGCAAGCCCTGGTTCGTCGCTCCACTTGCATGTGTTAAGCACGCCGCCAGCGTTCGTCCTGAGCCAGGATCAAACTCTCCGTGAAGAACTTCACGAAAAGCTGTCATTGGTTTGCTTTCGCCAACCGCACGCAAGCGCACAATTGGCTACGGCACACGAGACCTATACACCGTGGTCTCGCACCATGACGGGGTACTTCCCTACTTGACTCTTTGTACCGCCTCCGTGAACGCAAAGCGCTCCCGTTGACGGGTCGAACCTGGACGCACACCACGATCGAGAATCGATCGTAGATGCGCATGCTGTTGAGTTTTCAAAGACCGCCAAGCCTCACCGAAAGGGATTCCTTCTGGAGGAGACCGATCCGGCCCAGCGCCCAAGGGCGCCCGCGGGCCGACCAGCGAGTATAGCGCTCGGCACAAGCCTGGGCAAGCGTGTCGCTTGCCCATTTCCTTGCCGGGCACAGGACTACTGCGGTGCAGCATAGAACATGCCGCGGACGGCAGCCGCCCGGACCTGCGCTAGCCAGCCCGCAGCCGGCGAAAGCGGCGCTTGCCGACTTTCAATACCTGGCCCTCGGCGCGCTCAGCCGGGACGTCGTGCTCTCCCTTGGCCAGCGCCACGTCACCGAGCGTAGCTCCACCCTGGTCGATCAATCGCCGGGCCTCCGAGCGGGAGACCCCGAACTCCTCAGCTATCAGCCCAGGCAGGTGCAGCATGCCGCCATCGCTCTCGAAGGTGGCCTCCTGGATCTCCTCAGGGGCCTCCCGCTCGACGAACACCCGGTCGAAGTTCCGCTCGGCTGCCTGCGCATCGGCCTCTGAATGCAGCCACGCGACGATCTCACACGCCAGCGCGCGCTTAGCTTCCCTGGGTGGCAGTTCGTCGGATTGAAGGTCAATTGACGCCCCCCCATCCAACAGCAGCCGGTAGTACTCGCCCATCGCCTCGTCCGGGATCTTCATCGTCTTGCCGTACATCTCCTGCGGCTCGTCAGTGACGCCGATCTGGTTGCCCAGCGACTTGCTCATCTTCCTCGTCCCATCGGTGCCCACGAGGATCGGCATCGTCATGACCGCCTGCTCGGGCTGTCCGTATGCGCGCTGGATGTCCCGCCCCATCAGCAGGTTGAACTTCTGATCGGTTCCCCCCAGCTCCACGTCTGCCCGCACCGCCACCGAGTCATAGCCCTGCAGCAGCGGATACAGCAGCTCGAGCATCGAGACTGGCTGGGACGCGCTCAGGCGTTTTGCGAAGTCGTCGCGCTCGATCATCTGCGCGACAGTCGTCGTCCGCACAAGCTTCAGCAGCTCGCTCAGCCCCATCTCCAGCCACTCGCTGTTGCGCCGCACCTCCAGCCGCTCAGGCTCCACGTCGAGGATCTTCGCCGCCTGCCCCTGGAACGTCTGCGCGTTCTCCCCGATCTCGACCTCGGTAAGCATCGGGCGAAGCTCCGACCGCCCCGACGGGTCGCCCACCCTCGCGGTGTAGTCCCCGATGATCAGCACGACCGTGTGCCCGGCGTCCTGGAACTCGCGCAGCTTTCCCAGCAGCACCGCGTGACCGAGGTGGATGTCGGGCGCGGTCGGGTCGATCCCCCACTTGACCCGCAGCGGCCTGCGCTCCGCGCGCGCCGCCTCGAGCTTCGCGGCAAGCGCCCCCTTCGGCAGGCTATCGATCGCGTTTCGCTCGAGCAGAGCAGCTTCCTCCGCGGCCGCTTCGGGTGTCTTTCCCATCGAAGGCCAATGCTAGACTCTCCCACTCTGTGGAGTCCGCCGCATTGCCTGCCCGCGGCCGGCCGCGACTGAAGAGACTGCGCTTTCTGGCGATCCTCTTTGCCGTCCTGCTGCTTGGCCTCGTCTCGTTCTTGTTCGGGATCTTCATCTCCGTCGCGTCCGACCTCCCGTCGCTGACTCGCTTCTCTCAGCTGAAGGACGCGCAGAGCTCCGTGCTGCTCGACGATCTCGGCCACCCGATTGGGATAGTCAGCCAACAGAACCGGGTGATCGTCACCCCTGCGCAAATCCCGCAGATCGTCAAGGAGGCCGTGATCTCGATCGAGGACAAGCGTTTTCGGACCAACGGTGGCGTCGACGTGCGCGGCATCGCGCGAGCCTTCACCCAGGACATCCTGCACAAAGGGACCGTGCAGGGCGCCTCCACAATCGAGCAGCAGTTCATCAAGAACGCCCTGCAGGCCCAGTCCCACCGCACGATCTTCGAGAAGCTCCGCGAGGTGGCCCTCGCCTATCAGCTGTCGCACAAGTGGTCGAAGGAAAAGATCCTCACGGCCTACCTCAACACGATCTACTTCGGCAACGGGGCCTACGGGATCGAGTCGGCAGCGCAGACCTATTTCGGGCACGAAGTCAATCACCTCGCCTGCGGAACGCCCACCCACGCGCTATGCGTAGAACAGCTGAAACCCTGGGAGGCGGCGCTGCTCGCCGGCGTCATCCAGAACCCCTCTGGCTATGACCCGGCCAACCACCCCGTCGCGGCGCGCGTGCGGCGCGACGTCGTGCTGGGACAGATGCTCGCCCAGGGCTACATCGAACCGCCGGTCTATGAAGAAAGCATCAAGCAGGCGCTGCCCGCGGCCAAGGACATCCAGGCGCCGCGGGAGCAGACGATCGAAGGTGTCGATTCCGGCTACTTCACTAGCTGGGTGCAGCAGCAGGTGATCGAACGCTACGGCGCCCCGCGCGCGTTCGACGGCGGCCTGCGGATCACAACGACGCTCGACCTCGAATTGCAGCGGGCGGCCGAACACGCGGTCAACTCCTACCTGGAAAACCCGAGCGGGCCGACCGCCTCCCTCGTCGCGATCGAAAACTCGACCGGCGAGGTGCGCGCGATGGTCGGCGGGCGCGACTACTCCACGACGCCCTTCAACCTCGCCACCAACGGCGAGCGCCAGCCCGGTTCCTCCTTCAAGGCGTTCGACCTCGCCGCTGCGCTGAAAGACGGCATCTCGCCCGAATCCACCTGGACCTCAAAGCAGAAGATATTCATCGTGCCGCACACCGGCGGTAAGGAAAAGTTCGTCGTGCACAACGACGAAGGCAACTACACCGGCTCCAACACCCTGACCGGCGCGACCGCCTACTCAGACAACTCGATCTATGCCGAAGTCGGTCTCAAAGTCGGGACCGAAAGGATCGCCAAGCTGGCGCACCGGATGGGCATCACGACGCCGCTCTCGACCAACCCCGCCATGACGATCGGCGGGCTCACCGTGGGTGTGACCCCGCTCGACATGGCCCATTCGTATGAGACCATTGCCCACGGCGGACGGCGCGTCTCAGGGACGCTGGCCGGTGAAGGCGAGCCAGTAGCCATCCAGGAAGTCGACGCCGGCACGCACACGCTGCCCGACGGCGCGCACCGCGATGTCAACCAGGTCAAGACGAAGCCGGTACTGCCCCCTCCCGTCGCCGCCACCGAGACCTCGATGCTCCAGACCGTGCTTCAGTACGGCACCGGCAAGGCAGCCGCCATTGGCCAGTTCGCCGCGGGCAAGACCGGCACGACCTCCAACTACGGCGATGCCTGGTTCATCGGCTGGGACAGCCGCTATACGGTCGCTGTGTGGGTCGGCTACCCCGACGGCCTCGTCCCAATGACCACGCAGTTCAACGGCAACCCCGTGCTCGGCGGCACCTTTCCCGCACTGATCTGGCACAACTTCATCGTCAGCGCGATGGTGATCGACAAGGCCCGCGCCGAAAACGCCGCCAAGCCCAAGGGCGCCAAGGCTAGCGGCGAAGGCGGCAACTCGAGCACGGGCGAAACAGAAATCAGCGCGCCGTCCACGACCGGCCCGGCGCCCAGCCAGTCCGCCCCGGCCACGGGTGCGGGCAAGGAAAGCGGTAAATCCACCACGCCCGGTGGGGGCAGCAGCGAATCGAGCCCCGTCCACCCCCAGCCATCCCAAGCTGGAGCAGAACCGGAACACACCTCCTCGCCGGCGCCGGGGCCCGGGGCGGGCGGGGCTCCAAATCAATCCCCATCAACGCCTGCGTCCTCCTCTCCCTCACCGACCGGTGGGGTCAGCCCCGGGGGCTAGGCCGGTGACCCGGCCGGGCGGGGTCGCGAGACGTGGACGTTGCCCGCCACGCAGAAGCGCCAGCTGAGCCCGGCCGCCTTACTGATCCCAATGCGCCTGCCGACCACAACCGGCGGGTCGTGCCATCCGTGCGCGCGTGCACGGATACGGACCGGACCGCTGTAGAGATCACTCCCGTTCTGCACCAGCTCGATGCCGAGCGCCTGCGTGAGCTTCCCCGGCCCTGAGCACAGCTCGCGATCGTCGCTGACGCAGCGGCGGGCGCGCATCAGCTCGATCCCTTCCACGGGCTCGAGTGCCCGGATCAGCACTGCGGCGCCGATACCCTCGCCCTCGCAGACGGCGTTGAACAGTGCGTGGATGCCGTAGGACTGGTACACGTAGGCCATGCCGGGCTCACCGAACAGCGTCTTCGTGCGCGAGGTCAGGCCGATGTAGGCGTGGCAGGCGGGCTCTGACTCGTGGTAGGCCTCCGTCTCGACGATCACCCCCGCCGTGCCTGCGTGCTCGACCGTGCAGCCGATCAACTCACGCGCGACCTCGACGACGGGGCGGTCGTAGAACTCAGCCCGCAGCGCCTTCATCGAGCACCGCATGCGCCTCCTCAACTTGCTCCTTCACGCGCGCCAGTGAGGTCCCGCCCTCGGAAATCTTCGACTCGAGCCAGGAGTCCTGCTTGAGCACCTCGTAGTACTGCTCGCGGTGCTCGGCAAGCGTCGCACTGACGCCCGCCAGCTCCTCGCTCGTGAGCTCTGAGAGGCTCTTGCCGCCGTCAACAGCGCTCCGCACGAGCCCGGCGACCACGCCGTGCGCCTCGCGGAACGGCACGCCGAGGCCCACCAGCAGGTCGGCCACGTCAGTCGCCGCGATCATCTCGTCGCCCGCAGCCGCTGCCATCCGCTCGCGGTCCCATCTCGCCCCCGCGATCATGCCCGTCGCCGCGGCCAGCGATATCTCGATCGTGTCGACCGCGTCGAACAAATGCTCCTTGTCCTCCTGCAGATCCTTGTTGTATGTCAGCGGCAATCCGTGCATCACGCCGTGCAGGGCAGTCAGATGGCCGACAACGCGCGGCGCCTTGCCCCTCAGCAGCTCCGCCGCGTCGGGATTCTTCTTCTGCGGCATGATCGAGCTCCCTGAGCTCCACGCGTCCGGCAGCTCGCAGAAACCGAACTCCTCACTGCACCACAGCACGAGCTCCGCCCCCAACCGGGACAGGTGCGTGGCACAGAGTGCGGCGGCGCTGAGGTAGTCGATCGCGAAGTCGCGGTTCGATACCGCGTCGATCGAGTTCGTGGCGATCTCGGGGAAGCCGAGCTCCGCGGCGACCATCCGGCGGTCGGTATCGAAGTTCACGCCCGCGAGTGCGCCCGCGCCGAGCGGCAGGTAGCCGGCCTGGCGCTCGGCGAACGCGAAGCGCTCGCGGTCGCGGCGGAGCATCCAGAAGTAGGCGAGCAGGTGGTGGGAGAGGTAGACGGGCTGCGCGCGCTGCAGGTGCGTGTAGCCCGGCAGCGGCCAATCCAAGTGCTCTTCAGCCCTTCCCAGCAGGGCCTTCATCAGCCCTCCGATCGCCCCCTGCGCCTCGCGCGCGCGCTCGCGCGTGTACATCACCAGGTCGGTGACCACCTGATCGTTTCGCGAGCGCGCCGTATGCAGCTTCCCTCCAACCGGCCCCGCCAGCTCGGTCAGCCGCCGCTCGATCGCCATGTGGATGTCTTCGTCGTCCTCTCGGAAGGGAAAGTGCTCCTCGGCCAGCTCGCGCTCGACCGCCTCGAGGCCGATGAGGATCGCGTCGCGGTCCTCATCGGTGATGATCCTCCGCGCGGCGAGCATCCTCGCGTGCGCGCGCGACTGCGCCACGTCCTGCGGCCACAGCCGCTCATCGAAGCCGAGTGAGCTGTTCATCCGCTGGAAGTCCTTGTGCTGGGGTTCACGGAAGCGAGACACGGGCGGTCAGTCTGACAGCACCGCACGCAGCTGCTCGGCCACACGTCCCACCTGGCCCTCACTCATCTCCGGGAAGAACGGCAGCGCCAGCGAGCGACTGGCCACGTCCTCGCAGACCGGGAACTCTCCCTCGCGGTGGCCGTAGCGCTCGCGATAGAAGCTCATCAGGTGGATCGCGGGGAGGTAGGGCTTGCTCTGGATTCCCTTCGCCGCCAGCGCGCGAACGGTCTCGTCGCGGTCCACTCCGTGCGGGAGCTGGATGACGAACACAAACCACCCCCGCCGCTCGCCGCCGCTGTCGGGGCACGGCAGGCCGAGGCCTTCGATCCCCGCGAGCGCTTCTCTGTAGGAGCTCGCGATCCGCGCGCGACCCGCGAGCATCTCTTCCAGCCGCCCAAGCTGCGCGATCCCGAGCGCGCACGCGATGTCCGACAGGCGGTAGTTGAAGCCCAACCGGTCGTGGTCCAGCCAGCCCATGTCCGGGGCGCGTCCCTGGTTGCGCTCGGAGTCGATCCGCCCCTTCAGCGCGGGGTCCGCGAGCGTCACCATGCCGCCCTCGCCGGTGGTGAGCTGCTTGTTGGCGTAGAAGCCGAACACCGCCGGGTGCCCGCGGCTGCCCACGGGCGTCCCGTCGGCGTGCGCCGCGCCGAGCGCCTCGCACGCGTCCTCGACAATCCCGAGGCCGTGCTTCTCCGCGAGCGACTCGAACGCGGGCATGTCAGCGGGATAGCCGAAGATGTGCACCGGCAAGATCGCTTTCGTACGCTCCGTCACCGCGGCAACGGCCGCCGCTGGATCGAGGTTGAGCGTGACAGGGTCGATGTCCGCAAACACTGGCCGCGCCCGCTCATACAGCGCCACATTGGCGGATGCAACAAACGAGAACGGGCTGGTGATCACCTCGTCGCCCTCTCGCACACCAACCGCCCGGAGCGCAAGATGCAGGCCGGCCGTGCCACTGCTCACCGCGCATGCCAGCGGGGAGCCCACGCGCTCGGCGAACAGGCGCTCGAACTCCGGTACGCGGGGCCCAAGTGAAAGCTGCCCCGAGCGCAGCACCTCGAGCACCGCCCGCTCCTCCTCCTCGCCCAACACCGGCCGCGCGAGCGGGATCGTCTCGTCTGCCACTAAGCCTCGCCGCGCGTGCTCGCCGCGCTCGCGCCCTGCCTGGAGTGCTCGCCGGGACGGCGCCCGGACTGCATGCCGTACTCCAGAGAGTCGACCAAGGCGTCCCAAGAAGCAGCGATCAGGTTCTCGGAGACGCCGATCGAGCCCCACACGTCGTGCCCATCGGAGGCATCGATCAGCACACGGGTGACAGCCCCCGTCCCCTTGCGCTCATCGAGGATCCTGACCTTGAAGTTCACGAGGTCGATGTCCTTCAGGTGGGGGTGGATCGCACCGATCGCGTCGCGTAGCGCTCTGTCGAGGGCGTGCACCGGACCGTTGCCCTCGGCGGTGCGCACGAAGCGCTCGCCTCCGAGCCAGATCTTGATCGTCGCCTCAGTCGCGACCTTGCCGTCGGCGCGCTTCTCGACCATCACCCGCCAGGACTCCAGCCTAAACAACGGCTCGTACTCCCCCGCCTCCTTACGCATCAAGAGCTCGAACGAACCGTCCGCGGCCTCGAACTGGAAGCCGCGATGCTCGAGCTCCTTCACCCGCTCCAACACCCGCTGAGAGAAGTTCCCGCCGGCCGCGATCCCCGCCTGCCCGGCCTTCTCCTCGATCGTGCCCCGCCCGGCGATCTCAGAGATCAACACGTCGCGGCTGTTGCCCACAACCGCCGGATCGATGTGCTCGAAGCTCTGTGAATCTGCCCTGATGCCCGCCGCGTGCAGCCCAGCCTTGTGTGCAAACGCGTGCTTGCCGACGTACGGCTGCGCCGGATCGGGCACGCGGTTGAGCAGCTCGTCCACCAGGTGCGCCGTCTCGGTCAGGCGCGCGAGGTGCTCCGGCGAGAGAAGATCCACGCCCATCTTCAGCTGCAGGTCAGCGATGATCGTGATCAGGTTCGCGTTGCCCGTTCGCTCACCGATCCCGTTAACCGTGCCCTGGACCTGCGTGGCGCCGGCTTCGACGGCGGTCAGCGTGTTCGCGACCGCACAGCCCGAGTCGTCGTGACAGTGGATCCCGAGCGCCACGCCGGGCAGCGCTTCGGTGACGACAGCGAGCGCCGTGCGGATCTGCATCGGCAGAGAGCCCCCGTTCGTGTCGCACAGGACAAGTCGCTCGGCACCGGCTTCGGCGGCGGCGCGCAGGCAGTCGAGCGCATAGCCCGGGTCTTCCGCGAAGCCGTCGAAGAAGTGCTCGGCGTCGAACAGCGTGCGCTTGCCCTGTGCCACGAGGAAGCCGATCGAGTCGCCGATCATCGCCAGGTTCTCCTCGCGCGAGACGCGCACGACCTTCTCCACGTGCAGCAACGAGGACTTGCCGACGAGCGTGCAGGCCGGTGCGAAGGACTCGGAGAGCACGCGCAGGCCCTCGTCGTCCTCGGCGGTGACGCCGCGCCTGCGGGTCATACCGAACGCGACGATCTCAGCGGCGCTCAGCGACTCGTGCGCGAGCAGCTGGAAGAGTTCGCGCTCCTTCGGATTCGACGCCGGGAAGCCGGCCTCGATCATGTCGACGCCGAGCGCGTCGAGCGCCCGCACGACGCGCAGCTTCTCCTCGGCCGTCAGCGTCAGACCCCCGCCGCCCATGCCGTCGCGCAGGGTCGCGTCGTATAGCTGTATGCCGGCCATCAGGACCTACCCGGTGACGGTCGGCGCACGGGAAGTAGCCTCGCCCGTGGGGGTCTGAAGCGCCGAGGAGGGCACCACGTCGAGCCACTCGCGGTAGCGCTCAGAGCGCCCGTGGATTGCGTCGTCGAAGGCGGCCTGCAGCACGCGCGTGACCTCCCCCGGTTCGCCTGAGCCGATCGGGTGGTCATCGATCTCACGCACGGGCACGAGCTCAGCGGCGGTCCCGGACATGAAGACCTCCTCGGCGAGGTACAGCTCCGCGCGGGCGACGTTCCGCTCGACGATCTCATAGCCGAGGTCGCCTGCGATCTGGATGATCGAGCGGCGGGTGATTCCGTCGAGGATCGAGTTGTGCTGTCCGGGCGTGGCGATCTCCCCGTCGCGCACGACGTACAGGTTCTCGCCCGTGCCCTCACACACGTGGCCGTGCTCGTCGAGCAGGATCGCCTCTTCATAGCCGGCCTTTAGCGACTCGACCTTGGCGAGCACACTGTTGAGGTACTGGCCCGAGGCCTTCGCGTGCGGGATCAGCGAACGCGGGCTGATCCGCTCCCACGAGGACACCTTCGCGCGTATGCCCCGCCGCTTGCCCTCCTCCCCGAGATACGCGCCCCACTCCCAGCAGGCGATCGTCACATCGACGGGCGCCTCGAGCGGGTTGAGGCCCATCTGGCCATAGCCGCGATAGACGATCGGGCGGATGTAGCACGAGCTCATACCGTTGCGCGCCACGAGCTCGAGCGTGGCGGCTCGCAGCTCCTCGGCGGAGTAGGGCACAGGCATGTAGTACAGCTCCGCGGACTTCAGCAGCCGCTCGACATGCTCGGCGTTGCGGAACACGGCCGGGCCGAGTTCAGTGTCATAACAGCGCACACCCTCGAACACGCCCGTCCCGTAGTGCAGCCCGTGCGTCAGAACGTGGACCTTGGCGTCCTCCCATCCGACGAATTCTCCGTTCATCCAGATGAGGTCGGTGGGCTCCACTTTCACACTGCTCCTATTCGATGTTTTCGAGCACTGCCCTTGTCGCCTGGGCGGTGGTGGCTTCGCCCCCGAGATCCGGGGTACGTAAGCCACCAGCCAGCGCTTGCGCCACGGCCGATTCTACAGCCGCCGCCTCGCTTTCCAAGCCTAGGCCGTGCTGCAGGAGCATGGCGGCGGAGAGGAACATCGCGAGCGGGTTGGCGACGCCCCTGCCGGCGATGTCAGGCGCGGAGCCGTGAACCGGCTCGAACAGACTCGATCCCGCCCGTCCGGTGGTAGCGGTGGGCGGGTTTCGATTCCCCAGGGACGCACTGGGGAGCATGCCGATGGAACCGGTGATCATCGCCGCCTCATCACTGAGGATGTCGCCGAACATGTTCTCGGTGAGGATCACGTCAAAGTGCCGCGGGGCGGATATGAGCTGCATGGCCGCGTTGTCGACCAGCACATGCTCGAGCTCGATGTTGGGGAACTCCTGCGCGTGCACCCGAGTGACCGTCTCTCGCCACAGGCGGCTCGTCTCCAGCACGTTGGCCTTGTCGACGCTCGTCACCTTCGCCCTCGCCGCGTTGAATGCCGTCCGCGAGATGCGCTCGATCTCCTCGGTCGTATAGGAGCAGACGTCGGAGGCAGAGGTCGCCGTGCGGGTCTTCTCCCCGAAGTAAATCCCACCCGTCAGCTCGCGCACGACGAGCAGGTCGGTGCCCTCGATTCGCTCGCGGCGCAGCGGCGAGGCCTCATAGAGCGCCGGGAGCGGCTTGACCGGGCGCAGGTTCGCGTACAGGCCGAGGCCCTTGCGCAGGCCGAGCAGGCCCTGCTCGGGGCGCGGCTTGCTTGGGTCGGTGGTGTCCCACTTCGGCCCACCCACCGCCGCCAGGAGGACGGCGTCAGCGGCTTTGCAGGCCGCAAGCACCTCGCCGGTCAGCGCAGTGCCGTGCGCGTCGATCGAGGCGCCGCCAAAGACGTGCTCCTCGAAGTCGAAGTCGCCGAGCCGACCGAGCAGGTCGAGCGCCGGCGCCATGATCTCCGGACCAATCCCGTCGCCGGGGAGGGTGACTATGTGGTGAGCCATCTACAGCGCCGTCGTCGCGGTCGTAGCCCAGCCGCGCTCGCGGTCGAGCTCCGACTCGTAATCGGCGATCTCGGCGGACTGCTCGAGCGTCAGCGCGATGTCGTCGAGCCCGTTGAGCAGGCGATGGCGGATCTCGTGATCGATCTCGAACGCGACCTCGCGGGTGGGCGGGGTCCCAATCCGAACCTCCTGCTCGAGCAGGTCGACCTCCCCCGCCCCGGCGTGCGCGAGCGCGCGGCAGTCCTCGTCGCTGAGCACGACAGGAAGCAGCCCGATCTTCGTGCAGTTGGAGTAGAAGATGTCGGCGAAGCTCGGTGCGATGATCGCCCGAAAACCGTAGTCCTGAAGACCCCACGGCGCGTGCTCGCGTGAGCTCCCGCAGCCGAAGTTCGCCCCAGCGACGAGGATCGGGTTGGCGGGCAACTCCCAGCCCGGCTCCTTCGCCCAGTCGTAGAACAGGAACTCGCCGAATCCCGTGCGCTCAACCCTCTTGAGGAACTGCTTAGGCATGATCTGATCGGTGTCGACGTCGGCCCTGTCTAGGTGACTGATCGGTCCTGAGATGACGCTTATCGGATCCATCAGCTCCAGCTCCTTATGTCGACGAAGTGGCCCTCGATCGCGGCGGCTGCGGCCATCTGCGGGGAGACGAGGTGCGTGCGCCCGCCGCGGCCCTGGCGGCCCTCGAAGTTGCGGTTCGAGGTCGAGGCGCAGCGCTCGCCGGGCTGCAATATGTCGGGGTTCATCCCCAGGCACATCGAGCAGCCGGCCACTCTCCAGTCAAAGCCAGCCGCGCGAAAGACCTCGTCGAGCCCCTCCTCCTCCGCCTGTTTCTTGACCTGCTGGGACCCCGGCACGACCATGGCGTTGACACTGCCTGCGACCTTGCGGCCCTCGACGACCTTCGCGGCGGCGCGCAGGTCGCCGATCCGTGAGTTCGTGCACGAGCCGATGAACACACGGTCGATTTGGATCTGCTCGATCGGCGTGCCCGCCCGCAGACCCATGTAGAGGAGCGCGCGCTCGGTCGCCTCGCGGTCGGCAGGACTGTCGAACTCCTCAGGCGCCGGCACGGCCTCGGTAACAGCGCGCACCATCCCCGGGTTCGTCCCCCACGTGACCTGCGGCGAGATGGCGCTGGCATCGATCACGATCTCCTTGTCGAACCCGGCGCCGTCGTCCGTGCGCAGGTCGCGCCAGTGCGCGGTTGCCTTCTGCAGCTCCTCGCCCTGCGGCGCGCCGGGAAGCTCGTTGTCGGTAAACCAGGCGAACGTCGTCTCATCGGGCGCGATCATCCCCGCGCGACCGCCGCCCTCGATCGTCATGTTGCAGACCGTCATGCGGCCCTCCATCGAGAGCGCCTCGATCGCCGGACCGGCGTACTCGACAACGTGACCGGTCATCCCGCCAACGCCGAGGCGTCCGAGCGTTCCTAGGATCAGGTCCTTCGCGGTCACGCCGAAGCCGAGCGCGCCGTCGTAGCTGATCCGCATCGAGCGCGGCTTGTGCTGAACCATGCACTGCGTCGCGAGCACGTGCTCGACCTCGCTCGTGCCGATGCCGAAGGCGAGCGCACCGAAGGCGCCGTGCGTAGAGGTGTGCGAGTCGCCGCAGACGATCGTCATGCCGGGCTGCGTGACGCCGAGCTCGGGGCCGATCACGTGAACGATGCCCTGGCGCGCAGAGCCGAGCGAGTAGACAGGCACCCCGAACTCCTCGCAGTTGCGCTCGAGCGTTTGCACCTGCACACGCGAAAGCTCGTCCTTGATCCGCGCGGCGATGGGCGTGCCGTCGGTCGGCGTATTGTGGTCGGCCGTCGCGAGCGTGCGGTCGGGCCGGCGGACGGGCCTTTCAGCCATGCGCAGGCTGTCGAACGCTTGCGGGCTCGTCACCTCGTGCACGAGGTGCAGGTCGATGTAGAGCAGGCCGTGCGCGACCTCGTGCGTCTCCCAGATCTTCTCAAACAATGTCTTTGGCATCTAGCTTCTCCTCAGTCCGGCGGAGACGACCGCGAGGAACGCGGCCTCCTCGTCGCCAGGGTTCTCGAAGTGGTGGGGCAGGTCGGCGTCGAACGTCACGCAGTCACCCTCGCCCAGCTCGTAGCGCTGCCCGTCGCAGATGAGTACTACAGACCCTCGCTCGACCAGTGCCGTCTCACGACTACCGGGCTCGTGCATCGGCGGATCATCCGCCGCGCCAGTGGCGCCGCCGGGCGCGAGCGTGTGGCGCGAAAGCTCCGCGCGCTGGCCCGGCTGAGCGGAGGTGAGCACCTCGAAGCTGTGTCCGCGGCGTTTGTTGCCTCCGCGTTGGCGCTCGGCTGCACGCACGATCGTGACCGATCCTCCCTCGTCGAGCCTGAGTAGCTGGGATAGGCGCAGTTCCAGGCCTGAGGCGATGCGCACCGCGACTGTGAGGGTTGGACTGGTCTCTCCGCGCTCAACCTGGGAAAGCATCGGGGCGCTGACGCCACTGCAGGCGGCCAGATCGCGTAGGGACAGGCCCGCTGCTTCGCGCAGCGCCTTCACGCGCGCGCCGATCACCGACGCGGAGAGCGCCATGGCCTGCTCACCCTCCGCGAGGGGCGGCTTCGCGGTCATTATCATACGTTTGTATGTTATCACGGACGGGGACAGGACGGTGTTTTGAAGCAGTTCGGCACCGTTCTGCGCGATCAAGGTCGCCGGCATGGATCAGCTTGCCCTTACAGAGGCTTCGAACGCTGAGAGGGCCCGCGAGTTCTCGCAAGCAACGGACTCATGGTGTGAACTCAGGCAGGACGAGCGCCTCGCCTGTCTGCGAACGTGCCATCGCGACCGACAAGGCGCGAACGTAGGCGCGGGCGGCCGCGTCGATGATGTCTGTGGAGACCCCTTGCCCGGCGCCGGTAGACCCGTGAGCTTCGACGACGATCGAGACCTCGCCGAGGGCGTCCTGACCCTCGGTCACAGCGCCGATCGTGAACTCACTGAGCTTCGCGCCAACGCCACTGGCAGCATTGATCGCTTGGAAGACGGCGTCGATCGGGCCGTCACCGGTGAAGCTGCCAGGCGAGGAGGTGCCGTCGGGGAGCGTGATCGAGACCTTCGCGTGCGGTGGTCGCAGCGAGGATGCGTCGACCTCGAACCACTCCAGGGTGTAGCCGGAGATCTCCTCGCGCAGCTCGTCGGTGACGAGCGCCTCGAGGTCCATCGCGGTGACCTGTTTCTTGCGGTCGGCGAGCTCCTTGAAGCGCTTGAACGCCGTGTTCAGCGCCTGACCGTCGAGCTCGAAGCCCATCTCTTTCAGCGCGTCGCTCAGCGCGTGGCGCCCGGAGTGCTTGCCGAGCACGATCGAGTTGCTGCGCAGCCCGACGGTCGTCGGATCCATGATCTCGTAGGTGGTGCGCTCCTTGAGCACGCCGTCCTGGTGGATGCCGGACTCGTGCGCGAACGCGTTGCGCCCGACGATCGCCTTGTTCGGCTGCACCTGATAGCCGGTCAGGCGCGAGACCAGGCGGCTCGTGCGCGCGATCTCGGTCGTCTCGATCGCCGTCCACAGCCCGAGGCTCGGCTCGCGCGTGTGCAGCAGCATCGCGATCTCCTCGAGCGACGCGTTGCCGGCGCGCTCGCCGATGCCGTTGATCGAGCACTCGACCTGGCGGCAGCCGGCTTCGATCCCCGCCAGTGAGTTGGCGACGGCCAGGCCGAGGTCATCGTGGCAGTGAACGGACAGCGCGACCTGGCGTAGGTCTGGGACCAGCTCGTAGAGACGAGCCAGGAAGACCCCGAACTCCTGCGGCATCGCGTAGCCGACCGTGTCGGGGATGTTGATCGTCGTGGCGCCCTCGTCGAGGGCGACCTTCACCACCTCGGCGGTGAACTCGACGTCGGCGCGGCTGGCGTCCATCGGCGAGAACTCGACGTCGTCCAGATACTGCTTGGCGTGTGCCACCGCGGCGCGGGCCTGGCCGAGGACGTCCGCTCGCGTGGTCCGCAGCTGGTGCTCGATGTGGATGTCCGAGGTCGAGATGAACGTGTGGATTCGTGCCCCACCCGCCCCCGCCGAGTCCTTGACTGCGTTCCACGCCGCGTCGACGTCCTGGTGGCTCGTGCGCGCCAAACCGCAGATCACCGGGCCTTCGACCTCACGCGCGATCGCCTGCACCGACTCGAAGTCACCGGGTGAGGCAATCGGAAAGCCGGCCTCGATGACGTCGACGCCGAGGCGCGCCAGCTGGTGCGCGATCTCGAGCTTTTCCTGCTTGTTCAGGGAGATGCCGGGCGACTGCTCGCCGTCGCGCAGCGTGGTGTCAAAGATCAGGACGCGGTCTTTCGCGTCTCGTTGCCTCGTTGTATTGCTCATGCCGTTCGTTCTCCTTCTAGGTCTCTTTCGGGCTTCCTCTCGGCTGGGTATGCGGCTACGCGGCCGCCACGCGCTATTCCCCCCGAGGGGGGAGCAAGAGAAGCAGTGAAAGAGACAATCCGAACGACATCTGCGGTGCAGGTTAGCACCGGCGCCACATGAAATCCCGCCTCAGGGCGTGAGTACTACCTTGCCGACGTTACGCCGTTCGGTGATCATGTTCTGCGCGACGCCGGCTTCCTCAAAGGAGAAGCTGCCAGCCACCACAGGCTCGATCGTGCCATCGTCGAGCAACTCACGCAGCGCCGTGCTCACCTGCTCGCGCCGGCGCTCGTCCTGAGAGAGCGTGTACATGTTCAGGCCAATCACGGCCTTGGAGGCGGACATCTGCTTGATCAGGTTGAAGCGGGGCATACGCAGGGCGGTGCGCAGAGCGGCGATCGGATTGCGCCGCTCACCGGAGACAACCCCGGAGGCGCCGAAGGCGATCAGGCGCCCGCCGCCGCCGAGCAACTCGTAGCTGCGCCGCAGGCTCTTGCCACCGATCGCGTCCATGATCACGTCGAACTCAGGCAGGCCCTTCTCCCAACCGCTCTGCGTGTAGTCGATCGCGTGATCGACGCCCAGTTCTTCGCAGCGCGCGTGCTTGCCGGGCGAGGCCGTGCCGTACACCTCGGCGCCCTGGCGCTTGGCAACCTGAGTCGCGGCAATGCCGACGCCGCCGGCAGCCGCGTGGATCAGCACGCGTTCACCGGGTAGCAGGCTGCCGAAGCCGGCGAGCCCCATCCACGCCGTCCCGTAGTTGACGGGAATGGCCGCCCCCTGCTCGAATGTGAGCCTGTCCGGCAAAGGGATGACGCCGTCGGCGGGCACGACCACCTGCGAGGCGTAGCCGCCGAACTCGGTCCCGGCGATGACCCGCTGGCCGGGGATGAGAGGGCGGGCGGGAGTCGATGCGTCCTCGCCCAGCTCGAGGATCGTGCCGGCAACCTCATAGCCGACGACGCATGGCGTCTTGGGCGCGTCCGGGTAGAAGCCCAGGCGCGCCATGATGTCTGCGAAGTTGATCCCAGCCGCGGCGACATCGATGCGCACCTCGCCGGGACCCAATTCCGGGTCGGGCCGCTCCTGAACCTGCAGCACCCCGGGTCCCCCGTGCTTGGTGATGACGACCGCCCGCATCGGCGACACCCTACTAGATTTGGTTAGTGACTACTAATCGCCGCGCATCGGTCGCCTCAGCCGAGGTCGACCGACCAGCCGTTTACAAAACCATCAGACGCGACGATCTCCTGCACAACCGCGTCCGCCACGGCAGCGTCGGTCGTGACGACCATCGCGGCAAGGCCCTGCGCTCCATCAGAGCGCCCGTCGGGTGTATGGCCGACGGCGGCGGATGAGATGTTGATCCCGTGCTGACCGAAGATCGTGCCGACGCGACCGATCATGCCCGGCAGGTCCTCATAGCGAAAGACGGTCACATTGGGCTCCAGCTCGATCGTCAGCCGCCTGCCCTGCACCTCGACTAGGTGGGGAACCTGATGGGGCCCGATGCCAGTGCCGGCCACAGCGACTCGCTCGGAGCCCGCGATCACCGTGACGCGGATCAGCTCGTTGAAGTCCTCGGCCTCGGAGACCGCCTTCTCCTCGAAGACGATTCCTCGCTGCTGGGCCATGGTCGGGGCGTTCACCAGGTTGACCTGCTCCTCGGTACGGCCCTGGAGTGCTCCCACGATCACGGCGAGCCCAAGCAGACGTGTGTCGAACTCGGCAATGCGACCGAGGAAGGCCGCCTCGATGCGCTCCACCGAGCTGCCCTCGGCGAGCTCCATCGCCAAGCGCCCGAGCTGCGTCGCCAGCGGCAGGAACGGTCCCAGCGTCTCCATGTCCTCGGCGCCGATCGCCGGGATGTTGACCGCCGTGGCGACGACCCCGCCGGTGAGGGCGGCAACGACCTGCTCGGCGCTCTGGTAGCCCGCCCGGTCTGTCGCCTCGGCCGTGGAGGCGCCGAGGTGAGGCGTGACGACGACGTTGGGGTAGCCGAACAGCGGGTTCTCGGTCATCGGCTCTGACGGAAACACGTCGAGCGCCGCGCCACCGAGCTTGCCCGAGTCCAATGCCTCCTTCAGCGCCGCTTCGTCGATCAGCCCGCCGCGGGCGACGTTGAGCACGCGCGCTCCGTCGCGCATCTTGGCGAAGGCCTCCGCGTTCAGGAAGCCTTCGGTCTCCGGCGTCTTGGGCAGATGGATCGTGATGAAGTCCGCCTGGGCGTAGATGTCCTCCGGGCTGTCCGCCTTCTCCACGCCGAGGTCGCGGTAGCGCTCGGCGCTGACGAACGGGTCGAACGCGACCACACGCATGCCGAAGCCGCGCGCACGCTGGGCAACCAGCTGGCCGATGCGCCCGAAGCCGAGGATCCCGAGCGTCTTCTCATACAGCTCCACACCGGAGTACTTCGAGCGATCCCATTTACCGGCGATCAGCGATTCGTAGGCCTGCGGGATGTTTCGTGCGAGCGCCAGCAGCAGCGCCATCGTGTGCTCGGCCGCGGTCACGACGTTCGACTCGGGCGCGTTGGCCACGACGATCCCGCGCTTAGTGGCCGCCTGCACATCGACGTTGTCCACGCCGACCCCCGCGCGCCCGATCGCGCGCAGGTTGGTGGCCCGCTCAATCAGCTCAGCGTTCAGCTTCGTGGCGGAGCGGATCACGATGCCGTGGTAGACACCGATGCGCTCAGCCAGTTCCTCATCGGTCCAATCGACCCCGATCTCCACGTCGAAGTGCTCGCGCAGCAGCGCCACGCCCGAGTCGCCGATCTTCTCCTTCACGAGAACCTTCATCCGCTCGTCGCTCATGCCGAGATCCTTTCAACGACCCAGTCGATGCAATTCGTGAGCGCCTGCACGTCGGCGCTGTCGATCGCGGGGAACATCCCGATCCGCAGCTGGTTGCGACCGAGCTTGCGATACGGCTCCACGTCGACGATGCCATTCGCGCGCAGCGTCTTCGCGACGGCCGCCGCGTCCACGGACTCCTCGAAATCGATCGTTCCCACGACCAGCGAGCGCTTCGCGGGATCCGCCACGAACGGCGTCGTGTAGGCGGTCTGTTCAGCCCAGCCATACAGGTGCGCAGACGATACCCGCGTGCGTGCGACACACCAGTCCAGGCCACCGCCATCGAGCATCCAGCGGATCTGATCGGCGAGCAGGAACAGCGTCGCGACCGCGGGCGTGTTGTACGTCTGGTCTTTCAGCGAGTTCTCGAGGGCGGTGTGCAGAGAGAGGAATTCTGGGATCCAGCGCTCGGAGGCGTGTATCCGCGCGATCCGCTCCTGTGCGGCGGGGCTCAGTATCGCAATCCACAGACCGCCATCGCCGGCGAAGCTCTTCTGCGGCGCGAAGTAGTAGGCATCAGCCTGAGAGATGTCGACCGGCAGGCCGCCGGCGCCCGAGGTCGCGTCGATCGCGACCAGCGCATCGCCGGCGCTGGCAGGCCTCACGACCGGCGCCATCACCCCGGTGGAGGTCTCGTTGTGCGCCCACGCCAGCAGGTCCACGCCACCCTCGGCGGCCTCTGAGGAGAGATCCACGGGATCGGGGGCATCACCCGGGTCGGCTGAGATCACGATCGGCTCGTCCAAGAACGGAGCACCCGTGGTGACGGTGGCGAACTTCTTGGAGAACTCGCCGAAGGCGAGGTGCAGCGAGCGGCGCCGTACGAGTCCGAAGGCAGCGGCATCCCAGAAGGCGGTGGCGCCGCCGTTGCCGAGGGCCACCTCATAGCCATCGGGGAGGGCGAACAGCTCTCCCAGCCCGCTGCGGATCTCTCCCACGAGCGACTTGACCGGCTTCTGCCGATGCGAGGTGCCCATCACGGCGGCGCCATCCGTGGCGAGGCGGGCGAGCGCCTCTGGGCGCACCTTCGAGGGGCCGCAGCCGAAGTGCCCGTCGGCCGGCTTGAGCTCGCCGGGGATGATCAGCGAGGCGCTCTGCAGTGGTGATGAGCTCAGCGTCATGGGCTTCCTTCGTGGAATGTCGCAGATCGAAGAATGCCCAGGCGCGCGGCGGTGCTGCCTCATCGCTTCCCGGTGGTTGACTCCACCTCGAGCGCCAGTCGCGACGAGAAGAGCGAGTGTAGCTAACCCGCGAGACGCGTACGAGTAGCCGGCGTGGCAGTCCAGCCCTGCGGGAGGCGGGTGGCGGCGACGCCGGCCGGGGACTCATCCGCGAGCACGCAATACTCGGGCGCGGGGCCCAGCACGAGCTGGCGTCGCAACAGCGCGGCCCGTGCAGGATCCATCCCGTCGCCGAGCAGGCCGCCGAATGTGGGCGGCTCGGCGCCCGCGGGTCGCTCCACCCACACAACAACGCGCTCCTCGCTGAGCTGGGCGGAGCCCTCGAGAACGCGATAGAGGCCCCCCGCGGCCTCGCCCAAGCGGCGGGCCGCCTCGTCGTGGGCCGTTCGGTGCCCGTGGGCAACCGCGGCCTCGTTGAGCACACCCAACGCCGCGAAGTCCTCGAGGAGATACCAATCCTCGTAGCCTGAGGAGCCGCCGAGCCAGGGCAGCTCCGCTGCGCGGTAGCACGCCGAGGAGGCGAAGCCCTCAGGCGGCCGGGCGTTCAGCGAGCGGTGGAAGTGCGCGATCGCCTGCTCGTAGGTCCCGGGCTCGACGCCGGGAGCCTCGCGGTGCCACAGCAGGTAAGCGAGCATCGCGCCGAGTGCGTGTGCCTCCTCAAAAGGAGGGCTTGATCCAGTCCATGTGCGAGCGCAGCTCACCGCCGACGTGCTCGACCTGCGTGTCGGCCTGTTCGGCGCGCATGCGCTTGAAGTTCTCCTGGCCCGCACGGTTCTCGGCGATCCACTCGCGCGCGAAGTCGCCGTCCTGGATCTCCTTGAGGATCTGTTTCATCGCGGCGCGCGTCTCGTCGGTGATCACACGCTTGCCGCGCGTGTAGTCGCCGTACTCGGCCGTGTTGGAGATCGAGTAGCGCATGCCGGCCAGGCCCTTCTCGTACATCAGGTCGGCGATCAGCTTGAGCTCGTGCAGACACTCGAAGTAGGCCATCTCAGGGTCATAACCTGCCTCGACGAGCGTGTCGAAGCCGGCCTGGACGAGCTCTGAGGCGCCGCCGCAGAGCACGGCCTGCTCGCCGAACAGATCGGTCTCGGTCTCGTCCTTGAAGCTCGTCTCGATCACGCCGCCGCGCGTGCAACCGATGCCCTTGGCGTACGCCAGCGCGAGCGCGCGGGCGTTGCCGGTGGCGTCCTGCTCGACGGCGATCAGCCCGGGGACGCCAGAGCCTTCGGTGAACTGCCGGCGCACCAGGTGTCCGGGGCCCTTAGGCGCGACCATGCCGACGTCGACGCCGGGCGGCGGCTCGATCTCCTTGTAGTGGATCGAGAAGCCGTGACCGAAGAGGATCATGTTGCCCTCCGCGATCCCGTCGCGGATCTCCTGCTCCCAGATGTCGTGGTGGCGCTCGTCCGGCAGCAGGATCATCACGAGATCTCCGCGGCTCGCCGCCTCGACGACCGAGAGAACCTCGAGGCCCTGCTCCTGAGCCTTGGCGACCGAGGCCGAGTCGGGCCGCAGTCCGACGAGCACTTTCACGCCGGAGTCCTTCAGGTTGAGCGCGTGGGCGTGGCCTTGCGAGCCATAGCCGATGATGGCGACGGTCTTGCCGTCGAGTAGCGTCAGGTCTGCGTCGTCGTCATAGATCATTGGCGCGCAGGCTATCGCGTCGGCGCGTGGCTCAGGCGCTCGCGGAGGCGACGATCGTACGGGCGGGGACCTCGAGGCTGCCATCGGCGGCTTCGTAGGGCGCGAAGCGCTCCCTCACGGCCTGCTCGATCTCCTCGATCTCGCCCTGCGGGCGCGAAAGGACGGCGTCGTGGAAGCTGCGAGACAGGTCAAGCGTGGTCTCCCACAGATCCGTGAAGCCGGGGTGGCGGCGCAGTAGGCCGATCGTCTGTACGGCGATCTCGGCGAAGCCCGCCTTCTCGAGCAGCTGCCTGACCTCCTCAACGCTGCCGAGTGCGAACGGCCCGGGCGTGCCGGGCGCCGACGGCGCTACCAGGCCGCGTTCGCGCAGCTCTGCGCTGGGTAGCTGCGCCCACGGGTTGTGCTCGATCGCGTCCCACACAGCGAGTGCCAGGCAGCCGCCTGGGCGCAGCACGCGGCGTGTCTCGATCAGCGCCGCGAGAGGATCGGCCATCAGCATGTAGCCCCAGCGGCACAGCACCGCATCGACGCTCGCCACCGGAAGGTCTATCCATTCGGCGTTCAGCACCTGGAACTCGACGTTGGAGAGGCCAAGCTGCGCGGCGCGCTCGCGAGCGCTGGCGAGCATCGCCTCAGCCTGGTCTGAGACGACCACTCCGCCCATCGGCGCGACCAGCTCCGCAGCCAGCATGCCTGTCTCGCCGAGACCGGCCGCCAGCTCGAGCACACGCCCTCCGGGCTGTGGCACGATCGCGTCGATCATCCAGTGCGAGACCGGTGCGCTGAATTCGCGCAGCGCCTCCTGCTGGCGCGTCCAACCGGGCGCCGCCTCTTCCCAGCCCTGCAGGCTGGCCTCGCGGTGGGCATTCGGATCGAAGCTCATATGAGCTCTTTACGTAGGAGCTTGCCCGAACGAGTACGCGGCAGCGGCGCGCGGACGAACGACACCTGCTTGGGAACCTTGTGTGGGGCGAGACCGCGGGCACAATGAGCGCGCAACGCCTCTCCCTCCAGTCGTGCCCCTGGCCGCGCCACCACGATCGCCGTGACGGCCTCTCCCCAGCGCGGGTCGGGACGGCCAAGGACCGCCGCCTCGAGCACGTCGGGATGAGCCTCCAGCACCGCCTCGACCTCGGCGGGCGCGATGTTCTCGCCACCGCTGACGATCGTGTCGGCCTTGCGTCCAGTGACGTGTAGCCGGCCGTCCTCGTCAATGACGCCCAGATCACCGGTTCGCAGCCAACCATCGCCGTCAGCCGATCCCGGCGCGACGGTTGGACCAGCGACCATGATCTCACCGTCTGTAGTGGTCCGGACGCGAGTGCAGAACAGCGGCGCCCCCGCGCTGAGAGGGTGGCTGGGGGCAGGGTGGGTGGGGATCTCATTCAGCGCCGCGACGGGTGTCGTCGTGACTTGCGAGCAGGCCTCGGTCAGGCCATAGGTGAGACTGATGGGCACACCGACCTCACGAGCGCGGGCTACGAGCGCCGCGGGCACGGGCCCACCGCCGGTCAGCGCGCAGCGCAGCGCCTGCGGACGCTCGAGACCCGCGTCGAGCAGGCGGGTGAGCGTGGTCGCGACGAGGCTCACTAGCGTGATGTCCTGCTTGCGTAAGGCGTTCAAGACGATGTCGGTATCGAAGCGCTCATGCACGACCGTCGTCGTGGCGTAGATCGCCGAGCGCACGAGGATGGACAGCCCGCCGACGTGCGACAGCGGCAGGGCGCACAGCCAGCGCTCCTTGGGATCGAGGCCGAGCGCAACGGCCGAGCCGAGCGCGCTCCAGAGGAGGTTGCCGTAGGTCAGCTCGATCGGCTTGGGGGACGAGGTAGTCCCGGAGGTGTGGATCACCACGGCGGTCGCGTCGAGGTCGTGCCCGCCGTCCAGGCCGAGCGCTCTGGGGGCGTTCGGCTCACAACCCAGCGACTCATCGACTGTAACCTCGCAGCCGGTGACGATCCGCGCCTGCTCCTCGCCTGAGAGGCGCAGGTCGATGGGTACGGCGACGGCTCCCAACAGCAGGCAGGCGTGCAAGGCTTGGGCGAAGTGCAGGCCGCCGGGCAGCGCGATTCCAATGCGGGTCCCGGGCACGGCGCCCATGACTGCCAGCTGGGCAGCACCCGAGCACGCGGCGGAGCCCAGCTGCGCGTAAGTCCAGCTCCCGGCGGGCGTCTGAAGCGCCGTGTGCTCGGGCCTCGACGCCGCGGCACGGGCCAGCCATCCGTCGACCACCATGGCGCACACGCTAGCTGTAGTTCATGTAGCTAGCCTTGCGGCGGTGAGCACCTCCTGGATCCCAGCGCCAGCGCCGCCCGCCGGCGAGTACGAAGACATCCGCTATGAGAAGTCCGCCGCGCCCGATGAGGGGATCGCGAAGATCACGATCGCGCGACCCGAGGTGCGCAACGCCTTTCGCCCACGAACGATCATCGAGATCTCCCAAGCGCTCCAGGATGCGCGCGAGGACACGAACATCGGCGTGATCGTGCTGACCGGCGAGGGCCCTGACGCGTTCTGCTCGGGTGGTGATCAGCGCGTGCGCGGCGACTCTGGCTACCTCGACGACGATCAGATTAAGTCCCCGCCCACCCACACCCATTCAGGCGTCGGGCGCTTTCACGTCACCGACCTGCACATCCAGATCCGCCGCATGCCAAAGCCCGTCGTGGCGATGGTTGCCGGCTGATGCAATCGGGGGTGGGCACGTCCTGCACCTCGTCTGCGATCTGACGATCGCCGCCGATAATGCCCGCTTCGGTCAAGTCGGCCCGAAGGTCGGCTCCTTCGACGGGGGCTTCGGCGCGGGCCTGCTCGCGAACCTCGTGGGGCCGAAGAAGGCCAAGGAGATCTGGTTCCTCTGCCGCCAGTACTCCGCCGTGCAGGCGCGCGAGATGGGGATGGTCAACACCGTTGTGCCGCTCGAGCGCCTGGAGGAGGAGACGGTCGCCTGGTGTAAGGAGATGCTCGCGCTCTCTCCGTTCTCGCTGCGCCTGTTGAAGGCCAGCTTCAACGCAGCGGAGGACGGGCTGTCCGGCATACAGCAGCTCGCGCACGACACGAACCTCCTGTTCTACGGCAGCGAGGAGGCCCAGGAGGGCCGCAACGCTTACCGCGAGAAGCGCAAACCGGACTTCTCGCGCTTTCCCAAGCGGGCCTAGCGATGGGTGCGGTACGCATCTGGGTGATGGCAGCCCGTGTGCGCACGCTGCCGGCCGCGATCGCCCCCGTGCTCGTGGGCACGTCGCTCGCCCTCGGCGCCGGGCACTTTCGCCCGCTTGCCTTCGTCGCGGCACTGCTGGGCGCGATACTGATCCAGGTCGGCACGAACCTTTCCAACGACTACTCCGACGCGCGGCGCGGCGCCGACACCGAGGACCGGCTGGGACCTGTCAGGGTGACCGCCGGGGGCCTCGTGCCGCCAAGCCAGGTGCTGCTGGCGACATACGTGACGTTCGGCCTGGCGGTGGCATGCGGCGCGTACCTGGTGGCGGTTGCCGGGCCTGAGCTGCTGGCCGTGGGCGCAGCGTCGATCCTCGCCGGAGTCCTCTACACCGGGGGACCGCGGCCATATGGCTACGAGGGGCTAGGCGAGGTCTTCGTGTTCCTGTTCTTCGGCATCGTCGCCGTCACGGGCTCGTACTTCGTGCAGGTTCAGCACCTGCCCTGGCAGGCGTTCGTGTGCGCTGTGCCAGTCGGCCTGCTGGCGAGCGCGATCCTCGTGGTCAACAACGTGCGGGACCTGGAGACCGACCGGCGTGCGGGCAAGCGCACGCTCGCGGTGCGGCTGGGCCGCGAGCGCACACGCAACCTCTACACGGCGATGATCGCCGCGGCCTTCGTGACCGCACCGCTGCCGTGGGCGTTTGGATCGATGAGCGCTTGGCTGCTGCTCAGCTGGCTGGCGATCCCGGTCGCGGCGGGCGTTGTGCGCATCGTGCGCACGCGCACCGACGGGCCATCGCTGAACGGCGCGCTCGCGAAAACCGGCGCGACGCAGCTGTTGTTCTGCCTGCTCTACTCGGCGGGTATCCTGGCGAGCGGCGGCATCGGCACTTGAAGCTCGACGTACAGCGGCACACGCTGGCGTTCAAGCGCCCTGTGGAAACGGCCTACGGCGTGCTGGGGAAGCGGGAGCTGCTGGCAATCACGCTGACTGGCGAAGACGGCATAGACAGCTACGGTGAGGCGTCCCCGCTCGAGCCCTACGATGGGGTGAGCCTGCAGCGCGTGCAGGCCGCCCTCGAAAGCTATGTGCCGGTGCTCGCCGAGCCCGGGCAGATGAACGGAGCGCAGCTGATCGAGGCGTGCCGGCGCGCCGACGACGTGCCGGCAGCGCTCGCGGCGATCGACCTGGCACTGTGGGATCGCGCCGGGCGCCTGCGCGGGCTGCCGGTCGCAGCGCTGTTGACCGATGACCCGGCGCCGCACGTGCCGGTCAACGCGACGATCTCTTCGCGGGATCGTGCGAGCGTCGCCGAGGACACCGCACGGGCGGTGAGCGAAGGCTTTGACTGCGTGAAGCTGAAGGTCGCCGTCGGTGACGACGCCGGGCGGGTCGCCGCAGCGCGCGCCGCGGCCGGCCCGGAGGTCGCGCTGCGCCTGGACGCCAACGGTGGCTGGGAGGTCGAGCAGGCAGTGCGCGCGATCGATGCATTGGCGCCCGCCGGCCTGGAGCTGGTCGAGGAGCCCGTCCACGGGCTGCACGGTGTGCGCGAAGTCCGTGAGCGCGTGGCCGTACGAGTGTCGATTGATGAGACGGCGGCCGAGCACGGGGCGCTCGGCGCGGGCGTGGCCGACGCGGTGTGCCTGAAGATCTCGCGCTGCGGGGGCATCGGCGGCCTGATCGCCGCAGCGGCGCTCGTACGTGCGTCGGGCGCAGAGCCTTACATCGCCTCGACGTTCGACGGGCCGCTGGGTGTCGCCGCGGGCGTGCACGCAGCCGCGGCGCTGGCCTCGCGCGGTGCCGTCCCGCACTGCGGCCTGGCAACGCTTGCGATGTTCGCCGGAATCGAGGACCCGCTGCCCGCCCGCAACGGGCGAATCGAGCTGCCGCACGGGCCGGGGCTGGGCGTCGCTCCGCTCTAACGCCCGGCGGCTTTTAGTGAAGCGGCGGGCTCGTGATAGTTGCGCGCGGTGCTGGGAGGTCTGCGTCGAGGAGGCCCTCAACCGCCTCCACCGGAGCGGGTTTGCCCAATAAGGCTCCCTGAGCCATCGTGCAACCCATTGCCCGGAGAGTGCTCAACTGCTCGTCGGTCTCGATTCCCGTGGCTGTCACCGTCAGCGAGTGCTCACGCCCGACATTCAGGATGGCCTCCAGCAACCAGCTGCGGTATGCCTCGTCTTCGGAGGGGGAAAGAGAGTTCCTGTCCACCCGCAGTGAATCGAGCGGCACCTGCCCCAGGTCAGAGTGGTGGGCGTAGCCCTCACTGCCGAAGTCATCGATCGCGATGCGCACGCCCAGCTGCTTGATCTGCGCCAGACGCTGGGCAGCCGCTTGAAGGTCGCGCATCACCGTGGTCTCAGCGATCTCGAGCGTGAGCAATGAGGGCTCTATCCCAGACTGCTGCAGCGCTCGCTGAACGTCCGTGGCGAAACCGTCGCGGTTCAGCTGCGCGGCCGACACTTTCACCGAGATGCCGGCCGGATGGCCCGTCACGTTCCATGCCGCAGCTCGGGTGCAGGCCTCTTCGAGCATCCAGCGGCCGATCGGCACGATCAGCCCGGTTTCCTCGGCCAGCTGGAGGAAGTCTGTAGGTCCCAGGACTCCCTGCACGGGATGCTGCCAGCGGATGAGCGCCTGCAGACCCACGGCCCTGCGGGTGCCCAGATCGTAGATCGGCTGGTAGAGAAGGAAGAATTGCGTCTCCTGTATCGCGATGTTCAGCTCGGCCTCTAGTACCGCGCGACCCTCGATGATCGTGCGCATGTTGGCGTTGAAGAGCGTGTAGCGATCCTTGCCCGCGGCCTTGGCTGAGGTCAGGGCCAGGTGCGCGTCGCGCAATAGGTCATCGACGGTCGCGTAGCGGCCAAAGGCAACGCCGATGCTCGCGGTCAGGACAAAGCTTGGCCCAAAATCGTCAAGTTCGACGGGCTTGTGCAGAGCCTCGATCATGCGCTGGGCGAGGGAGTCCAGTCGCACCCCGCGGGCGGCTGACTCGACCAGCACCACGAACTCGTCTCCTCCGAGACGGCCCACGGTGTCGTGTGCTCGCACCACCACCTCCAGCCGTTCCCCGACGATCCTCAGAAGCTGGTCACTGGCTGCCTGCCCGAGCTTTTCGTTGACCTCCTTGAGCCGGTCGATGTCGACGAACAAGGCGCCCGCCAGCATTCCCGAATCGCGCCCCGCGCGGGCGACCATGCGCTCGGCACGGTCGAGCGTGAGCGTGCGGTTGGGCAGGCCCGTCAGGGCGTCGTAGAGATCTTCACCGGGCAGCTCGCGTGTCTCCAGTACCGGCGCCTGCGGGCGAGCAGTGCCAAGGACGAACACAAGCAGCCCGATCAGTGCACTCACCACGATTCCACCGATCAGCAGCGCGAGCGCGTCCCCGTCTGTGAACACGCCGCCGCCGGCTGGCCCTCCGAAGCTCCTGACGGCCCATCCGTTCTGGAGGTTCGTCGCCATGCTCTGTGCGTCACGCTGCGGGGTGCCCTCGGTAAAGGCCACACTCGCCGGTCCGGTCCGGTAGCGGAGCCGCACGGCGCTGCCCGGGTGACTATGCAGGGCTGCTCGCAACACGACACTGGGCAAAAGCACCTCGTGGAGCCACCCCACGAACGCCGCCCTGCGGCCCACCACCGAGGACGGCAGCACGCCCCGGTACAAGGGCGTCACGATTTCCAAGGCCTTGCCCCGCGCGGGCGCGCTGTAGATACTCACTCCAGAATCCCGCGAGGACAGCAGTCCGGGCGTCACCGTGCAGTGGCCGCCGCCAACAGCCAAGCCGTGCGCGGAGCTCCTCGAAAGCTGGGCGACGGCCGAACAGTAGTAAGAAGGCTTCACAGCCGAGCCGGTCCGGCCATTGGAAGCTTTGGCTGGGGCTGAGCTCCCCGCCAGCGGCCTGAGCCCACGCACGGTGCTTGCGGCTGCGGTGGAGGCAGGTTGCGGTGTGCGGAGGTATGCCACGAAACCGAGCTTCTGGAGCTCGGGATAACGACGCAGCGCATGCGTCCATCTCATCCACCCGGAGAATTCCGTAGGAGTTGCCTTCGGGTTACCGGCAAAGAATGTGCTCGAGCTTTCAACGAGGTCTTCCTCGTGCTGGAGCGCCACCTTCACGCTCGAAGCGATCCCCGTTGCGGTCACGCTCAAATGGAACGCCTGGCGTGTCTGGGCAGCGTCGTTACGCGCCACGGCGTGCGCTCCGAGCACTGAGCCTGCCACTCCTGCCGCCACACAGAGAACCGCCACCGCAGTCCACACGGCATTGCGGCCCTTGAGGAGGCGCTTGAAGCTCGCAAGCCCATCCTTCTGTGAGCTGGGCGGCGGGATCTCCTCCGCGCCACCATCTGAGCTCTGCGGCTCGGTCACGGGCGGGGCTGGCTCTTGAGCGCCCTGCTCGCCGGGGCCGCCTATGGGCCCGCCTGCGGAAGGGACCGCGCCGCGCTCGGGCTCAGGGTCGTTTTGGGCGGTTTCGCTATCTGACATGGCGATCTAGTGTGTCCCCAACATGCGCATACGCGCTCCTGGTGGCGTTATCGGCCCGAATGGGAATGTCTTGAGTCATGCACGCGTGGAGCAAATGACTGATGTGGGTGAGTGGCGCAGGTCAGGACCAACGCGAAACGTGCTCGGCTATCGCGGCCGGATTCTCCAGCGGCAGGCAATGACCACCGGGAACGACCACCAGCTCCGCATCTGCCAGCAGCTCAACCATCTGGCGCCCCAGCGCCTGGAACTTGGCGTCGCGCTCGCCGGCAAGAACCATCACGGGCATCTGTAGCTCCGCGAGCCGGTCCCACAGCGGCGCCATCTCCCCCGTGCCGATCCCACGCAGAACCCAGGCCAGTACATCCGGGTCGTTGCGACGCATCTCCTCGCGCGCCATAGCACCAACCTCGGGAGGATCTCCGGCGAACAAAGGCTGGGTGCGCCAGCGCTCGATGAAGGAATCGAACCCCGCCCACCCCCCGCTCTCGAGTTCGTCCGCTAGGCGACGGTCGGCAAGCCGCCGCGCGGCGCGCTCGGCGTCGTCCTCGATGCCAGCGGTGCTCGACACGAGCACCAGCCGCGACACGCGCTCGGGCGCCGCCAACGCTACGTGCAGTGCCACGCGCCCGCCCATCGAATAGCCGCACAGCGTGAAGCGCTCCGGAGCCGCTTCGAGCACGGTCGCCACGCATCCGGCGAACGTGATTGGACGCTCAGCGTTCGCGACCTCCCCGTGCCCAGGGAGGTCCAGAGCCAGCGGCAGGTAGCGTTCGGGATGCAACCGGCCCACCACGCCGTCCCAGGCGCGGTGGGTGCCGCTGAACCCGTGCAACAGAACGACGCTCTCCGGCACACCGCCATCCTATGACCCCAACCACTGCCACCTACCTGCTGCTGCGCGCGTTCGTTGACGAGCTTGCGCGCTGCGGGATGAGTGCCGCCTGCACCTCGCCGGGGTCGCGGTGTGCACCGCTTGTGCTGACGCTTGCGCGTGAGGAGCGATTGCGCTGCTACTCGCACATAGACGAGCGCTGCGCTGGCTTCTTCGCGCTTGGACTAGCGAAGGCATCAGGGCTTCCAGTGGCCGTCGCCTGCACCTCCGGGACGGCCGCCGCGGAGCTGCTGCCGGCGGTGATCGAGGCGCATGAGGCACGCGTGCCGTTGCTCCTGATCACCGCCGACCGTCCGCCAGAGCTGCGCGAGACCGGCGCGGGGCAGACGATCGACCAGCTCAAGCTCTACGGCGGGGCCGCCAAGTGGTTCTTCGAGGTCGGTACCCACGAAGATGCGTCCCCCGCGCGGGTGCGCTGGATCAGGGCGCTCGCGTGCCGCGCCTACTGGACCGCACTAGAGGGCCGCCCGGGAGTCGTGCACCTGAACTTCTCCCTGCGCGAGCCGCTGGTGACCGACGCCACACTCCCGGTCGACGCGACATCTAGACCGGGCGGACGGCCATACGTGTGCCGCCCGCCGACGCCGCCTGTCGGCGAAACGCGACTGGGAGAACTCGTCGCCGAAGCGCGACGCGGCGTCCTCGTCGCCGGGCGTCACGAGCGCGATACGCCGCTGGGAAGCGCTGCCGCCTCATTTTGTGAGGCGATCGGATGGCCCCTGTTGGCGGACCCGTTGTCCGCGGCGCGGCGAGGCGCCTGCGCCGTCGCACACTACGACGCGCTGCTGCGCGACGATTCGTTCGCCGCCTCTCATCGCCCTGACTTCGTGCTGCGCGTCGGGGATCTGCCTGTCTCAAAGCCGCTGCGTACATGGCTCGCGGGCTTGGAGAACGTGCGGCAGGTAGCGCTCGACCCCGAGGGCGCCTGGCAAGACCCCGCATCGGTACTCAGCGACTCGCTCGCGCTGGAGCCCGCGGCAGCGCTGTCCGCACTGACCGCGTCCACGACGACCACCGCCGGCAGCAAGACCGCGCAAACCGAGCCCCCCCTCTTCCCCGCGGACCCGGACTGGCTCGCGCGCTGGCGCAGCGCGGACGAGCTTGCGGCAGAGGCAATCCTCGGGGTGCTGGACAGCGCCGGTCTGAGCGAGCCGGCGGTGGCCACCGAGCTGGGGGTGCTGCTGCCCGGGGAGGCAACCCTGTTCGTCGCCTCCTCGATGCCGGTGCGTGACATCGAGACGTTCTGGCCGGTGCGTCCGGACCCTCCGCGAGTGTTGTGCAACCGTGGCGCAAACGGCATCGATGGCACCGTCTCCAGCGCCTTCGGCGTGGCCGCTGCGGGCGGTGGACCAGTGGTCCTGCTGATCGGCGATGTCGCGCTTGCCCACGACATCGGCGGACTGCTCGCCGCAAGCCGTCTCGATTTGAAGCTGACGATTGTGCTGCTCGACAACGGTGGTGGGGGGATCTTCGACTTCCTGCCCGTATCTAATGCCGCGATGGCGCAACAGAACGACATCTATACCCGCCACATCGCCACTCCCACGGGCCTGGACTTCGCAAAGGCCGCCGCGCTGTACGGCATGGCGCACGAGCGCGCGGACACGACCACCGCGTTCCGCGCCGCAATGGAGCATGCGCTGTCGCCCAAGGCCGGCTCTGCGATCGTGCACGTACACACCGATCGCGCGCGTAACGTAGAGCTGCACGGCCGCGTGTGGAGCGCGGTGGCGCAGGCGTGTGCGCCTGCACAAGCGCGAAGGGCGCGGTGAGCGCCGGCGCCGCATACCGCTGGGGTCGCATGTTCGCCCGCCAGAGGCGGATCGTGCTCAGCGTGTGGGTGATCCTGCTCGTCGCCTGCGTGGCGCTGTACCCATCGCTGCAACGCTCGCTGGGGGCGCCCAACTATGGCGTCGACGGCGCGGAGTCATCGCGCGCCGCGCAGCTGCTCGAACAGCGGTTCCCCGGGCACGGCGCCGAGCAGGACGTGCTGGTGTTCTACTCAAAGACCGGCCACTCAAGCGAAGCGAGCTTTCGCGCGGTGGTCGCCCATGCGCTGGTTCTCGCGCGCCGCCAAAGCTACGTGCGCGGCGTGGCTGGGCCCTATGAAAGGGGCGCAAAGGGCCAGATATCCGCCGACGGGCACGCCGCGATCGCGCTGGTGGGCATCGCCGGCGACCCCCGCGCACTGGTGCAGCGCGCGGAGGACCTGCGCCATGCCGTGGAACCGCTCGCGCGCACCAGCTTGAACGTGTGGCTGACGGGGTACTCCCCCGTTGCCAAGGACATCACGACGGTGGAGAACGAAGACGTCGAGCGGGCCGAGACGATCGGCGTGCCGATCGCGCTCGTGATCCTGCTACTGGCGCTGGGGACGGCGGTCGCGGCGGTGGTGCCGCTGGCGTTGGCGGGCAGCGGCCTGCTGCTGACCTATGGGGTGCTCGCGCTGATCGCGAAGGCGCTCACGTTCGACAGCTTCCTGACGACGATCGTGACGATGATCGGCGTCGGGATCGGGATCGACTACGCGCTGTTCATCGTCAGTCGCTTCCGCGAGGAGCTGGCGCACAGGATGCGCGCCGGGCATGGAGCGGACGCAAAGGAGCAGGTGGAGGATGCGGTGGGGGCGGCGATCGCAAGCTCGGGTCGCACGATCCTGTTCTCCGGCGTGATCGTGGCTCTCGCGCTCACGACGCTGGTCGTGATCAGAACGCCGACGTACCGCGAGTTCGCGCTCGGCGCCGCGCTGGTCGTGATCTGCACGGTGATCGCCGCGCTGACGCTGCTGCCCGCGCTGCTGGCGGCACTGGGGGCGCGCATCAACCGGGGCGCGCTGCCGGAGTGGGTGCAGCCGCGGGACGCGAGAACGCAGGTCACGGACGGGCACGGCCTGTGGGCGCGGTGGGCGCTTGCGGTGATGCACCGGCCAGTGCTCGCGGCGAGCGTGATCGCCGCAGCGCTGATCCTCGCGGCGACACCAGTGCTGAAGCTGCGCACGGGCGTGGACTTCGGCATCCGCTCGCTGGGAGACACGCCCTCGGGCAAGGGCGAGCAGGTGCTGGCACGCTCGTTCGGCGCGGGCACGCTGGCGCCGATCGAGATCGTCCTCGACACGCCGGGCACACACCCGCTCAGTCAATCCCAGCAGGCCCGCGTGGCAAGGCTCGCGAGCGAGCTGACCCCCACCGCGCTGGGTGGCGTCGCCGGAGTGGCCGTGACCGACGGCCGCGACGCGGCGCTGCTGACCGTGGCGCCCACCACGCCGGTCGACTCATACGCCTCCGAACAGCTCGTGCGCCACATCCGCACGACGCTCGTACCACCGATCCTCGCCAGCGGAGGACTTGACGTGGCGGTCGGCGGGGCGACGGCGAAGATCGTGGATCTGACGGATATCACGCAGGCGAAAGTCCCGCTCGTGCTGACCCTGATCCTGGTGCTGTCGCTGCTGTTCCTGATGGCCGTGTTCCGCAGCGTGGTGCTGCCCGTGAAGGCGGTGATCATGAACCTGCTCGCGACGGGAGCGACGGTGGGAATCGTGATCTTCATCTTCCAGGAGGGACACGGAGAGAAGTTGCTGGGGTTCACCAGCACCGGCTTCATTCAGGTGTATCTGCCGCTCAGCATCTTCGCGCTGCTGTTTGGCCTCTCGATGGACTACGAGGTCTTCCTGATTCGCCGCATGCGCGAGACGTGGCTGCAAACCAACGACAACGAGCTCGCCGTCGCGACCGGCGTGGAGCACACCGCCCGCCCGATCTCGGCGGCCGCCGCGATCATGGTCGCGGTGTTCGGCAGCTTCGCCACCGCCGGCGTGCTCGAACTCAAGCAATTCGGGCTGGGCCTCGCGCTCGCGATCGCGATCGACGCGACCCTGATCCGCCTCGTGCTCGTGCCAGCCCTGATGCGTCTGTTCGGCGCCCGCAACTGGTGGCTGCCGCGCCTGCGCTCAGGGACGGATCTCAACCCGCCAGAAGCGGCAGCAGAGCCTGAAGCTTGACCTCGGTCTCGGCCAGCTCGCTCGCCGGAGCAGAGTCGCGCACGATGCCGTTGCCGGCGTAGCAGCGGGCGACACCGCCACGCAACAGTGCGCAACGCAGAGCCACGCAGAACTCGCCATCGCCGGTCCCGTCTGTCCACCCGACGGGACCTGAGTACCAGCCCCGGTCCAGCCCCTCGAGAGCGGGAATCAGATGCAGCGCCGGCTGTGCCGGCTCGCCGCCAACCGCTGGCGTCGGGTGCATCAGCCCGGCCAGCTTCAGCGCCTCAATTGGAGTAGCAAGCTGGGCGCGAATCGGCGTCGCCAAGTGCTGGATGTTGGCAATCCTCACAAGCTCCGGCTCGGGAGCGGCAGCGACCCATACCGCGTGAGGACGTAGCGTCCGCTCGATCCTCCGCGCGACGATGGCGTGCTCTTCACGGTAGCTCTCGTCGCGCAGCAGCTGCTCGCCCAGATGATCATCGACAGCCGGATCGGCGCTGCGCCGGGTCGACCCGGCCAGCGCCAGCGTGCTCACGCGATGACCCTCACGGCGCACCAGCAGCTCCGGGCTCGCGGCCACGAGCGTCGCGTCGCCGCGCCCGACGCAGAAGCAGAAGCAGGAGGGAAACGCCTCGCGCAGCACGCCGAACACCGCTGCCGGGTCATACGCGCGAGGCGCATGGACCTGCACCTCGCGGGCCAGCACGATCTTCTCGATCTCGCCCCCCTCGATAAGCGTCACCGCACGCGCCACAGCCGCCTCGTAGTGCTCCGGCGGCATCGCGCTCGCTACCTGATAACGCCCCACCGGCGCTGGGTCGAGCAGAGCGAGCTCCTGCGTCCGCAGCTCGCTCAAGCGTCGCTCCAGTCCCACCAGCAACTCACCGGCAAGGTCATCCGGACAGGCCATTGCCGCCAGCGTCAGGCGTACCTCGCCTCCTTCGCTCCCTTTCCCCTGCCGCGATTCTGAGCGGGTAAGCGCAACCTCGGGCACGATCAGCGACGCCGGCTGGAAGCCCTCCCAGTGCGGCGAGCCGCCCCCATCCGGCGCGAACGCAAACCCGCCCACGAGGATGGGACCCCCGCCGCCATGTATCGGACCCCCACCCGCCCCCTCCGGTGGATTGCCTATCGCGGCGGCCGACAGTGAGCGCCAGCGGTCCGCCACCACCGCGAAACGATCCCGGCCAGATGCCTGCAGGTGAGCCACCTCACCGATCCCAGCCAGGGCAGTTCGCTCCCGGTCGGGCTGCTCGAAGCAGAACCACGGCTCGCCCTCCCGGCGCGAGGCGCACACCACGGCGCTCGGGTCCACCTCTGTGGAAACCTCGAAACTGATCGTCGCCAAGATCTCTTCGCCACTTCGGCGTGCACGCGTGACCGCCATCTCGAGCCGCTTGGCGAGCAGGTCACGGTCTTCGTCACCAAGCGCGAACGGGCTTCTGAACTTGGTGATGAGGTACGGCTGAGGCACCGCTCTCTAGGTCTCGCTGCGCCCGCGCGAGATCGCTATCTCTCCCGTGCGCATCATCTCGATCAGACCAAACGGACGGACCATGCCCTCGAACGCCTCGATCTTCTCCGTCGTGCCCGTCACCTCGACGATCACCGAGCGCTTCGTCACATCCACCACCTTGCCCCTGAATATCTCGGTGATCTGCATCAGCTCGCCACGCTGTGCTCCGTCGGCCGAGACCTTGAAAAGCGCCAGCTCGCGAGTAACCGTGTCGGCCGGCTCCAGGTCGCGGATCTTCAGCACGTTGATGAGCTTGTGCAGTTGCTTGGTCACCTGGTCGATGGGGTGAAGCGCGCCGTCCACCGTCAGCGTCACGCGAGATATCTGCTCATCGTCAGTCGGGCCGACGGTCAGCGTGTCGATGTTGAAGCCCCTACGCGCGAACAGGCCCGCGATGCGTGTGAGCACGCCTGACTTGTTTTCGACGAGGATCGACAGCACATGCTTGCGGCCGGTACGAAAATTGGCCGCCGCCTCGAGCTCCTGCAGGCTGAGCGGCTCCTTCGTTCCCGGTTCGCCCATGACGCTCATCCAACCCTCTGACTGTCGTGGCTTGCGGGACCCACCATCTCCCGTGCTGCTTGCCCAGCCGGGATCATCGGGTAGGTGTTCTCCTCGCGCGTCACGCGCACGTCGACGAACACCGGGCCCGGCGTGGCGATCGCGCGCTTCATGTCCTCCACGAGCGTGTCCTTGTCCTCGAAGCGCATGCCCGTCGCGCCGTAGGCCTCGGCCAGCTTGACGAAGTCCGGGAACTCGCCCGTCTCTACGTGACTGTATTTGCCATCCCAGAAGAGCTCCTGCCACTGGCGGACCATGCCCAGATACCCGTTGTTCATAACGAAGACCTTGATTGGAATGCTGTTCTGCGCGCACGTCGCCAGCTCCTGCGCGTTCATCTGCACCGAGCCGTCGCCCGCGATGCAGCACACGAGCTGATCCGGGCAGCCGACCGCCGCGCCCATCGCCGCGGGCAGGCCGAAGCCCATCGTGCCCAGCCCGCCCGAGTTGATCCAGCGGCGCGGCTTGGGGAAGTCGTAGTACTGCGCCGCCCACATCTGGTGCTGGCCGACGTCGCTCGTCACGATCGCCTCACCGCCGGTCGCCTCGTACAGCGCTTGCACCATGAACTGCGGCTTGATCTCTTTATCCGTGCTGTCCTCGTAGCTGAGCGGATACTTCTCGCGCCAGCCCTCGATCTGCTTCCACCAGGCATCCAGGCGCGCCTGCTCCGCATTCAGCGCGCGGTACTCGATCAAGAGCTTCGCCAGCACGTGCTTGGCGTCGCCCACGATCGGGATGTGCGCCGGCACGTTCTTCGATATCTCCGCCGGGTCGACATCGATGTGGATGAACTTCGCACGCGGTGCGAACTCCGAGAGCTTGCCCGTAATGCGATCGTCAAAGCGAGCGCCCACCGCGCAGATCAAATCGGCCTCGTCCATCGCATAGTTCGCGGCCCGCGTGCCGTGCATCCCGAGCATGCCCAGCCACTGCGGGTGCGGCTTGCCGTCAGGACCACGGGCGGGAAATGCGCCCAGCCCCATCAGCGTGCACGTGACCGGGAAGCGGTCGGAGGTCGCGAACTCCGTCAGCTCCTCTGCCCCGTTCGCGTTGACTACGCCGCCGCCTGAGTAGATCACAGGCCGCTGCGCCGCTGCCAGCGCTTTCGCGGCCTGGCGGATCTGCTTCTGGTTGCCCTCCACCGTAGGCTGGTAGCCGGGCAGCCGCACATCTGTAACTGGCTCGTACTCGATCTCCGCCCTCGACAGGTCTTGGGGAATGTCGATCAGCACCGGGCCTGGCCGTCCCGTGCGCGCGATGTGGAACGCCTCGTGGATCGCCCGCGGGATTTCGAGCGGGTGCTGGATCATGAACGAGTGCTTGACCACCGGCATCGTGATCCCGATCGTGTCGGCCTCCTGAAAGCCATCGGTGCCGAGCAGCTCCGTGCGCACCTGGCCGGTGATGAAAACAACCGGCACTGAGTCCATCATCGCGTCGCAGATCGGCGTGATCAGGTTCGTCGCCCCGGGCCCGCTCGTGGCGAACGCAACCCCGACTTTCCCGGTTGCCTTCGCATATCCCTGGGCGGCGTGCCCACCGCCGGCCTCGTGGCGGACCAGGATGTGCCTGATACCCCCACTGACGAAGGCATCGTAGGTCGGGAGGTTGGCGCCACCGGGCAGCCCGAAGACGACATCCACACCCTCCGCCTTCAGGCATTCCATCACCGCATCCACCGCGCGCATCGCACCGACCTCCTTCCTTCATCTCGGGGAAAAGTCCAGTGTACCAGCGGGTTTCGCGCCGCTTCAGGAGAATCCGAGACCCACGCCGATACTCAGCGTGATGACCCCGCCGACGGTCACGATGAGCAGCGACGAGCGCATCGACACCCCGAGGAAGCGTTTCCTGACCCAGGCGATCGCGAGCAGCTCGATGGCGACCACGAAGCCCGCTACTACAAGCGCGCGGTGGACGTCGGAGATGATGAACGGCAGCGTGTGAAAGATGCCTCCCAGCGTCGTCATCCCGCCGGTGATCGCGCCCCGCACGACGGCCGAGCCGCGGCCCGTCTGCTCTCCCGTGTCCGATAGCGCCTCCGACCAGCCCATGCTCACGCCGGCGCCGAAGGCAACGCCGAGGCCGACGATAAGCGCCGTGTGGGAGCTCGAGGCGATCGCCGCGGCAAAGATCGGCGCGAGCGATGAGACGGTCCCGTCGATCATGCCCACGAGCGCTGGCTGGACCACGCGCAGGACGAATTCGGGCTCGTCCTTGAACCCCGTGCGGTGGATCCATCGGGCTATGAGCGAGGGGGTGTGATGGGGATCTCGGTTGATAGCCGTCTTTGCCTCGGTGGTCATCAACCACAGCCTATGTCAGAAATCGGCTTAGGGAAGCCGAAATCCCGTTAGGGAAGCCTTATCCACAGGGGTCGCCGCCGTGGGTGGCTAGTCCGCTCTCAGCGGGCCGAGGCAGTCGGTGCGCGGGGTGGGCGGGCTTCTGAACTTTCGGGTGCAATCGCCTGATCGGGATCCCCGCCCCACTCGAGCTCGGCCCCACAGTTGGTGCAGAGCGCGTCGTAGATCTTCGTCACGTGCCCGCATCGCGGGCACTGCCGGCGTAGCTCGTCGCGCTCGAAGCGATAGGCGATCGCGGCCAGCAGACCGAATACCGGGACCAGCCCGGAGATCAGGAACCACAACAGAAACGAGCTGCCCTTGATCTTCCCCACGAACCCGCCCGCCAGCCCGAAGCAGATCGCGATCACGACGTAGGCCACCCTGGCTCTCGTCTCTCAGAAGAGGACGCGCAGGGCCCAGATAATCGCGACGATCGCGAGAATCACAGCCACCGTGCCCGCGATTGCGATAGCCACCCCGATCACGATCTTCAGCAGCACGTATCCCGCGATCAGCACCACAAGGCCGGCCACGATCGTCCGGCCTATCGAGCGGGAGCTTGACGCCGACTCATTCATATATCTAAGCCTAGACGGTTATGCGGCCGAGCAGGGCGCGCACTGCCCCTGCCCGACCGCATTCGCTCGCACCAGGCCTGGGGAAGCCAAGGCGCAAACTAGCCTGAGGAGAGAGCTAACGCATGCGCCCCATACGCCCGAGCTCCCGGGCGAGGCTCGCCGTGGCGAGATCTGGTCCATTGCGCCCAGAACGCCGGCCGACACTGGCGAGCCGGTAGCGCCTGATTCGTGGCTTGGCGTTGGACGTCTTCACCGCATCCTCGGGCAGGAGGAGAAACCTCCGAGGATTCATGGTTACCGGCCGTGAGATTGGCTGGGTCATGGTGAGCATATTGGCGCAGGGTGGACTTCCTGCCTTTGGCCTGCCGTCCAAAATATGTGATGTGAGCGTGTTGCGGGTGACAGCGCGGAGGACTCAGATCCCCAGTTGCTCGTTGACGAGCTTGGTGACCTCAGCGCCGTCGGCGCGGCCTTTCGTCTCGCGCATGACCGCCCCGATGATCGGACCGATCGCCTTCTCATTGCCGGCACGCACGCGTTCGGCCGCGTCCGCGTTGGCGGCGAGCACGGCGGCCACAATGCGTGCCAGCTCGTCTGTGTCACCCATAGCGGCAAGCCCCTCGGCCTCTACGATGGCGGCCGGGTCGCTGCCGCCATCGGCGACGAGCTTGTCGAGCACCTGACGACCGGCGCCCATGCTGACCTTCTTCTCGGCAACCAGCCCGACGAGCGCGGCCAGCGCGCTGGGCTCAACCTTCGACTCGGCCGGGTCCTCGCCCTCACCGAGCCTCGAGACGAGATCGCCGCTGACCCAATTGGCGAGCGCCTGCGCTGGGGGATGGGGTCCCGCCCCCCCGGCGGAAGCCGCGAGCGCCTGCTCGAAGTAGTCGCCGAGCTCGCTGCGGAACGCCAGCAGCTGCGCACTCTCGGCCGTGAGCGAGAACTCGCGCTCCAAGCGCTTGGCGCGATCGGCCGGCAGCTCGCTCATGTCGGCGGCGGCCGCCGCCAGCATCTGCTCGTCGATCGCCACCGGCAGGAGGTCGGGCTCGGGGAAGTAGCGGTAGTCGTGCGCTTCCTCCTTGGAGCGCAGCGAGGAGATCGCCCCCGAATTAGGGTCGAAGTGAAGCGTCTCCTGCACCACCTCGTCGCCGCCTTCGATGATCTTCCGCTGGCGCTCGATCTCGGCCTTGATCCCGCGTTCGATGAAGCGGAAGCTGTTCATGTTCTTCAGCTCGGTCTTCGTCCCGAGCTCCTCGGTGCCGGTCGGGCGCAGAGAGATGTTGGCGTCGCAGCGCAGCGAGCCCTCCTCCATGTTCACGTCGCTGACGCCAAGCGCGCGCAGCGTCGTGCGCAGCAGCTTCAGCCACTCGCTCGCCTGCTCCGCGGTGCGAATGTCTGGCTCGGTGACGATCTCCGCGAGCGGCGTGCCGCCGCGGTTGAAGTCCACCACGCTCGCGTCCGAGCCATGAATGCGCCCACTCTCCCCCGCGTGCGTTAGCTTTGCGGCGTCCTCCTCGAGGTGCACGCGATGAATGCGAACCTCGCCCAGCCTCCCGCCGCGGCAGAGGGGCTCGTCGTACTGAGAGATTTGGTAACCCTTCGGGAGGTCGGGATAAAAATAATTCTTACGATGAAAGATCGACCGGGGCGCCAGCTCGGAGCCGAGCGCCATGCCGATCATCAGGCCGAAGTGGATCGCCCGCGCGTTGGCCACCGGCAGGCTGCCCGGCAGCCCGAGGCAGATGGGACACGTGCGCGTGTTGGGCGGCTCGCCGAAGGACAGCTCGCAGCTGCAGAACATCTTCGTCTGGGTCGCGAGCTGGACGTGGATCTCCAGGCCGATCACAGGCTCAAGGCGCGGCCCCGCGCCGTTCGTGACGGGACCGCCGCTCATCTCAGACACGCGCCGCCCCCTCCTCGAAGCCGAGCGCCTGCTGGAGCGCGAACGACGCATCGAGCAGCCGGTTCTCGCTGAACGCGGGGCCCGCGATCTGTAGCCCCACCGGCAGACCCTCGCTGAGCCCGCATGGGATCGAGATCGCCGGGATGCCGGCGAGCGACATCGGCACGGTGAAGTAGTCGCTCAGGTACATCGACCACGGGTTGGCCGTCTTCTCGCCGAGGCCGAAGGCGACGTTGGCCGAGGTCGGCGTCAGGATCAGGTCGACCTGCTCAAACGCCGTCTTGAAATCCTCGGCGATCTTCGTGCGCACGCGCTGGGCGCGACCGTAGTAGGCGTCGTAGTAGCCCGAGGAGAGCGCGTAGGTGCCCAGCATGATCCGCCGCTTGACCTCCTTGCCGAAGCCGTCGTGGCGCGTGCGCGTGTACATGTCGAGCAGATCTCCGGCTTCAGGCACGCGCAGGCCGTAGCGCACGCCGTCGAAGCGCGCCAAGTTCGAGCTGGCCTCCGACGGCGCCAGCACGTAGTAGGCCGACAGCGCGTGCGGGGCGTGCGGCAGGCTGATCTCCTCGATGCTCGCGCCAAGCTCTTCGGCCAGCTTCAGCGCACGCTCGAAGGACTCGCGCACGCCCGGCTCGATCTGCGCGCCGGCGCCTTCGGCCTCACGCGGCACGCCCAGACGCAAGCCGTCGAGGCGCTCGGCGCTGGGCAATTCGATCTCGCGCGGGAACTGCAGCGAGGTGGCGTCACAGCGGTCGCGGCCGACCATGTGCCTCAGCATCAGCGCCGCGTCGGTCACGTCGCGCGTCAGCGGACCGGCCTGGTCGAGCGATGAGGCAAACGCGATCATGCCGAAGCGCGATACCGAGCCGTAGGTCGGTTTCAGCCCGACGATCCCGCACAGCGCGGCCGGCTGGCGGATCGAGCCACCCGTATCCGTGCCGAGCGCCCACGGCGCGAGACCCGCAGCGACGGCCGCGGCGCTGCCGCCCGAGGAGCCGCCGGGCACGCGGGCGCGGTCCCAGGGGTTGAGCGTCGGGCCATATGCCGAGTTCTCGGTCGAGGAGCCCATCGCGAACTCGTCCTGGTTGGTCTTCCCCACGAGCGTGGCGCCGGCGCCGGTCAGCGCCGTCACCGCGCTGGCCGTGTACGGCGGCCGATAGCCCTCGAGGATGCGCGAGCCCGACTGGCTCGGCACGCCCTTCGTGCAGAACAGGTCCTTGACCGCCAGCGGCACGCCGGCGAGCGGTCCGGCGCCCGCCGTGCCATCCCCATCCGACCAGCCCGGCTCCGACTCAAGCGGCGTGTCGGAGATGCCCTCGGCAACCCACGTGAAGCAGTTCAGCCCGTCGGCGTCAGCATCGGCCCGCGCGCGCTCGCGGTAGAAGGCGAACAGCTCCTCGGCCCCGAGCTCGCCCTTCTCGATCGCCGCAGCGGCCTGCGCGGCAGAGAGGCCGAGGATGCCGGTCACGCCTGCGGGCTCGGTACTAGGAATCCGTCCTGATCGACAGCCGGCGCCCGCGCCAGCGCGACCTCGCGCGGCAGCGACGGGCGGGGCTCGTCGGCGCGGAGCGCGGGGTGGGTGGGCATCGCATCAGCGATCACGTGCGAGGTCGGCGGCACGTCCTCGAGGTCGAGCTCGCCGATCTTGGCGATGTGGTCGAGCACGGCCGACAGCTCCTGCGCCATCGGCTCGACCTCCTCCTCACTCAACTGCAGGCGCGCCAGGCGCGCAACGTGCAGAACCTCATCGCGGTCGATCACGGCGAGGCATTGTATGGGTACCCACCCACCCGCCGAAGGCGCCCCGCAGAGCCGTGCTCAGGCGTCCTGCGACGGAGGCGTGCTCTCGCCGTAAGTCTCCTGTCCGGGCGGCGCGGCCGGGGGAGGAATCGGAGGAGCGGCCGGCGGAGGAGCTGGAGCTCCGCCCGCCGGTGGAGCGCTGGGGGTGCCACTCCCAGCCGGAGCGGCAGAGGAGGAGCCCTCGCCCGGAGAGCTCACCGCCGCTGTGGCGCTGCTGACCGCGTGGCTGGCCTGGTCTCGCACATCGGACAGAGAGGTGCCTTCGTCCTGCATCGCAAGGTACCCGCCGTAGGTGATCGCCGCAGCCGCGATCAGACCCAGCCAGATGCCGATCTTGATGCCGACGGAGGTGTGGAAGGTCCCGAAGCTGGCGCTGGCGGAGGGGTGGTGGAGAATCCGGTAGAGAATCAGAAGCGTCGACAGGGCTCCAAGCCCGGCGATGATCACGCTCGGCTGTACCGGGAGGCTCAGCTCTCGCTGGCCCGCGCGCAGCACGACCGCGCCCAGCGCCACGATGATCGTGATCAGCCAAATCCAGCGGCTGTTCGTGAAGGTGTCCCAGCCAGTACTGCTGACGCTCCCGCCTACGTTTACACCAGCGACCGCGCTGACATTGGTACTCACGCCGAACCACTTAAAGAAGAACATAAAGATGAACAGGGCGATCGCACCACCGCCGACGATCTGATCGGCCCGGCGCAGACGACTGATATCGAAGCTCATTGCGCTAATTCCCCCGTGATTCGGTGGTGAATGTGATCTCCCCGCAACCCTGTCTGAAGCGGGCAAAGATTGCAACTGTTATTACAAGTTCCCCGCTTTCCACCCAAATCCTGCTTGCAGCTCACCCACCTCAGCCCTCCTGGGCCTGTCGGCCGGGGACGCATCTATGCTGGAGATTCAATGCCTGAAAACCCCCATGCGGAGCATCTCGAGGAGCTCCTGGAAGGATTGAACGAGCCCCAGCGCGAGGCGGTTACCCACGGCGAGGGCCCGCTGCTGATCCTCGCTGGCGCCGGCAGCGGCAAGACGCGGGTGCTCGCCCACCGGATCGCCTTCCTGATCTACACCGACCAGGCCCAAGCGGGCGAGATCCTGGCGATCACCTTCACCAACAAGGCCGCCGCGGAGATGCGCGAGCGCGTCGAACGCCTGTTGGGCAGGGGCACGCGCGGGATGTGGCTGATGACCTTCCACTCGGCCTGCGCGCGCATCCTGCGAGCCGAGGCCGAGCGGCTGGGCTACACCCGTCAGTTCACGATCTACGATCAGGCAGATTCCCGCAGACTGACCAAGCGCTCGGCCGACGCGGTGGGGGTGGACCCCAAGCGCTACACACCGGCCGCCATCCACAATCAGATCTCCGCCGCGAAGAACCTCCTGCGCGACGCGGCCGGCTACCGGCAGGCTGCCGCCTCACCGTTCGAGGAGATGATCGCCGACGTCTACGACATTTACGAGCGCGACCTCCATCAGATGAATGCGATGGACTTCGATGACCTGCTGTTCCGGACCGTCAACCTCCTGGAACTCTTTGAGGATGTCCGCGAGCGTTATGCGAGCACCTTCGCGCACGTGCTCGTCGATGAGTACCAGGACACCAACTACGCCCAGTACCGGCTCCTGCAGCTGCTGGTCGGCGGCGGGCGCCAAGCGCCCGCGCGGGGTAAAAGGACCAGCCTCCCCGGCCACCGCAACCTGGCGGTGGTAGGCGACGACGCCCAGTCGATCTACAGCTTCCGGGGCGCCGATGTCCGCAACATCCTGGACTTCCAGGAGGACTTCCCCGACGCGCGTGTGGTGAAGCTCGAGCAGAACTACCGCTCGACAGGGACGATTCTGTCCGCAGCCAACGCCGTCATCGCCAACAACCGCGGCGGAATTGCCAAGCGGCTGTGGAGCGAACTCGGCGAGGGTGAACAGATCCGGCTGCGCCCGCTCGATGACGAGCACGCGGAGGCTCGCTTCGTGGTGGGCGAGATCGAGCGGCTGGTGGATGAGGGCGCCTCGCGCGCGGAGGTCGCTGTGCTCTACCGCACGAACGCGATGTCACGGGTGATCGAGGACACCCTTGTGCGGCGCGAGATCGCCTACCAGGTCATCGGCGGAACGAAGTTCTATGAGCGCGCGGAGGTCAAGGATGCGATCGCCTACCTCTCGCTCCTGGCCAACCCCTTTGACGTGGTCAGCTTCACGCGCGTGGCCAATTCGCCGCGGCGGGGGATCGGGCAGACGTCACTCGGTCGCATCGTCGCTCACGCCCAGTCCATCGGCCAGTCGGTGTGGCTCACCGCCTCAGAGCCCGAGCAGATACCCGGTCTGGGGCCGGCAGCGGTGAAGGCGTTGCGCCGTTTCATGGACACGATGGAGGAGCTGCATGCATTGGCCAGCCTGCCCAGCGAGGGGCTCCCCGCGGAGGGCAGTGAGGCTCCCGCACACGCTCGTGGAGTTCCGGTCAGCGAGCTGATTGAGGCATTGCTCTCGCAGACCGGCTACATAGAGGCGCTCGAGGCGGAGCGGACGATCGAGGCGCAGGGACGAATTGAGAACCTCGAGCAGCTGGTCGAGGTGGGGCGCGAGTTCGACGTCGCTGCGCCAGCCGGCGAGGACACGCTGGACGTCTTCCTCCAGCAGATCGCGCTCGTAGCCGACGCCGACTCGCGCAGTGACGACGAGAGCCTTGTCACGCTGATGACGCTGCACAACGCCAAGGGCCTCGAGTACCCGATCGTGTTCATTGCCGGCTGCGAGGAGGGCGTCTTCCCGCATTCGCGCGCTCTGGACGAGGGCGGCCTGGAGGAGGAGCGACGATTGTTCTATGTCGGGGTCACACGCGCGATGCGCCAGCTCTACCTCACCTATGCACGCCGGCGGGCCGTCTTCGGCGCCCAGACCTTCGGACTGCCGAGCCGCTTCCTCGATGAGATTCCTCAGGACCTGCTGGAGGAGCCCAAGGAGATGATCTTCCGCCCCGGCGCCATCACGGCGGGGCTGGGCGGGAAGGGTACCTCCACGATGCTCCGCGGTGCGACCGCGCTCGCCTCGTGGGGCGAGCGTCAGAGCTCGCCTGAGAGGAGCCGGTTCCGCCTCGGCGAGGACATCGTTCACGCCGCCTTCGGAGACGGGGTTGTGACCGGGGTCGAGCCCGGCGGGGTGATCGTAGTGCGCTTCGCCGGCGACGGGTCCGAGCGCAAGCTGATGGCCGAATACGCCCCGGTCAGCCGGCGCTGACGCACGCATTCTTTTCACGGTCCAACCCCATAGCATTCCGGACATGAGTGCCACGATCATCGATGGCAAGGCGATCGCAGCGCGCGTGCGCGCTGAGGTTGCCGAACAGGTCAAGGCATTCAGCACGCAGACCGGGCGTGTGCCGGGTCTCGCGACAGTGCTCGTCGGCGATGACCCCGCCTCGGCCGTGTACGTTGGCGGCAAGCAGCGCGCGTGCGCCGAGGTCGGGATGAAGGCGTTCGATGTGCGCCTGCCGGCCAACTCCTCGTTCGAGCGGGTCGCCGAGGAGCTTGCCGCGCTGAAGGCCAACGATGAAGTGAGCGGAATCCTGCTGCAGCTTCCCGTGCCCGACCACCTCGACGGCCCGACGCTGACGAACATGGTCCCGGCGGAGAAGGACGTCGACGGGCTCACCCCCGTCAACACGGGGCTGCTCTCGCTCGGGCTGCCCGGCCTGCGCCCGTGCACGCCGCAGGGCGTGATCGAGATCCTCACGCAGACCGGGGTCGAGCTCGAAGGCGCCGAAGCGGTCGTCGTCGGTCGCTCGAACCTGCTCGGCAAGCCGATGGCGCAACTGCTGCTCGAGCGCAACGCGACCGTCACGGTTTGCCACTCGCGCACGCGCGAGTTGCGCGAGGTGTGTGCCCGCGCGGATGTGCTGATAGCCGCCGTCGGCCGCCCACGCCTGATTGCAGAGGGCTTCGTCAAGCCCGGTGCCGTCGTGATCGATGTCGGCATGAACCGCCTCACCCCTGAGGAGGCCGGGAATAAGAGCGGCCTGGTCGGCGACGTCGACTTCGCGGCCGTGGCCGAGGTGGCCTCGGCGATCACCCCGGTGCCGGGAGGCGTTGGCCCGATGACGATCGCGATGCTGCTCGCCAACACGCTGCAGGCCGCGCATGCGCAGGCAGGGATGGTGCCGTGATGAGATTCCACGCTGTGCGCCACCGAGGTAGCAGATGAGCCCACGCCGCTTGCGCTCCGGTGAGCTGATCGCACTGGCCGGGGCAGTCTGTCTGATCGTCGCGCTGACGCTGCGCTGGTACGAAACTCCCAGCGGCAGCCTCGACGCGTGGGACACGTTCGGCTTGGCGGTCGTGCTGCTAATCCTCGCGGCCGCCAGCGCGATCGTACTGACAGTCGCGACCGTCACCGAGCGCACTCCGGCCCTGCCGGTGGCCGCCACGGTCTGGTGCGTGCTGTTTGGCCTCGGGGGGGTAATCGCCGCTGTGGTGAGGGCGCTGGAGCGTCCCCAGCACGCCACCGGGCTGTGCGGGGGGACATGGCTGGCGCTGGCGGGAGCGGTGCTGATCCTGGCGGGCAGTTGGCAGTCGCTGCGCGATGAACGAACCTCACAACACGAGCCGGCCGCGCCGGAGCCGCGCCGGCCACCCGAGTAAGACCTTCACGACACGCACGGGTCACTAGCGCTTCTTGGACTTTCTCTTTGCTTTCTTCTTGGGCTTGGGCTTGTGCAGCGTCGCATCCCTGCTCGCCGGTGGCGCCTGAAGGCTGGCGGCATTGGCGACATCGGTGATGAATGTGATCGTCTCGCCGTAGGGCAGCCGGGACACAGTCGCCTGGAAGGAGCCCGGTGAGAGCGTAGCCAGAGACATCGGCACGGTTAGGGTCTTGTGGCAGACCGGCTGCTTGGCGTGCTTCTTGCGCTTCTTCTTCGGGCACCTCGTGAGGACCGAATAGGCGGCCGATGACTGCGCGCTCAGCGCGACGCCGTTGGGATCGGAGGCTGTGAACGACAGGGTGCACGCCTGTAGACGGCACCTCAGTGCGGTGATCGAAGCGACGGGCGGCGCGGTGTCGGCCGCAATCGGGGGCGTCGTCCCGCTGCGGAGCGTGCTCACACCACCGGGGTTACTGGCCTGCACGATGCATACGACCGGAGCGCCCACGACGGTGCTCGGTGAGACAAAGACGTTGGCCGGGCCGCTCTGCAGCACCTGCGCGGAGGCGTTGTCCACCTGGAAGGTGTAGGTGAATGACGGTGACCCGCTCCAAGCCCCTGGTTCACAGGTCAGCGGACTGAAGTCCACAGGGGCAGCGCCGACCGCTTTGAGAGCCGGCGGCGAGGTGGGTCGCGCGGCCACGGGAGGCGCTTCGCTGCCTTCGATGAACGCGCGGACCTCGGGCGCGGCCACGTTCGAGAAGGCATCTGGCACACCCACCGGGCATTCCTTGGCCCCGAAGTCCACGATGCCTACCTGCACAGCGGGGTTGCCCTCAGTGAGCGGACCGCCACTGTCACCCTGACACGTCGATGAGCTCGCCGACACCGCACAGAGCAACACAGCGGAATTGACCCCCACTCCCGCCCGGCAGGCGTCGCTGCTGATCGCGGTGAGCGTCGTCGAGTAGAGCCTGCCGTTCGGCTGGGCTCCTTCCGCGCCTTCCTCCTTGCCATATCCGCTGATGGAGAGCGTCGTGCCCGGCGCAGGGGTGGCGCCGGTGGGAACCAGCCCAATCGCCTGAGCATTGACGGCTGCCGACAGCGTGAGTTCTTTTTCGAGCGTCAGCACCGCCACGTCGTCCTTGATATTCGGCAAGACAGAGTAGTAGGGGTCGGTACGGAAGCTGCTCACCCCTACGAACTGGGCGCTGCTGGGTTCATACCCTATGCCCACCACCACCCTGGATGCCCCCGCGATGACAAGCATGTCGCTCGCTGGATACGAGGTGGTGGTGCCCTCGTGGTCAACGCAGTGAGCCGCCGTGAGAATGTGGGTCGCATCGAGGATCGAGCCGCCGCAGCTGAAGACTGAGCCTTCTGCTTCCAGCAGCACAAAGACCTGCCAGGGGAACTGTGAAATCGGGGCTTCCTGACCGCCGATGATGTAGGGAACTAACGGCGAGCCGCCGGTGCCGAGGGAGGCGCTGGCGGGGGTCGCGGCGAGCGCCTCCGGAGAGGAGATCGCAAGGACCGGTACCAACGCGACAACGCACGCGACGAAGATGGTGGTCAAACGTATCCGGGAAGCCACAAGAACTTATCGGCAGCCAATCGTGAACTCTCCATAGGGGCTAACCCCCGGCAGGGTTCGGTCCCTTAATCGTGCGCAGCGTCCGAACCTCCCCGGCGGGCTCCGGCTCAGCGCCGGAGAGCTCTGAGACTGTCCGTTCGAGCGTGCCGATACGGCTCGCGAGTCCCTGGATCGCCTCGGCGATCGGGTCGGGCAGGTGGATCCAATCGGCGTCGGGGCCCTCAGGGCGCCGGCCGTCCACACGCACTGGATGGCCAGGGTTACCGACGACTGTGGAGTTCGGCGGGACATCGGTGATAACTACGCTGTTGGCACCGATCTTGGCCCCGTGGCCGATCGTGATCGGCCCCAAGAGCTTGGCGCCGGAACCGATCGTGACGTTGTCCTGCACCGTCGGGTGACGCTTGCCCGTCTGAAAGCCGGTGCCCCCGAGGGTGACGCCCTGGTAGAGGGTGACGTCGTCGCCGATGTCCGTCGTCTCACCGATCACGACGCCCGTGCCGTGGTCGATGAATAGGCCGTTGCCAATTTTCGCCGCCGGGTGGATCTCGATCCCCGTCAGCGTGCGCGTGATCATCGAGATCAGGCGCGGCAGCAGCGACACGCCCGCCGCGTCGAGCGCGTGCGCGATCCGGTGCGCCAGCAGCGCGTGGATCCCCGGCCACGTCGCGACCAGCTCAAGCTGCCCCACGTCGCGCGCCGCCGGATCGCGCATGCGCGCCGCCTGCAAGTCGCGACGAAGCTCTTTCGCGAGGAGCGCAAATGCGCCGAAACCGAGCATGGAAACAGCGTAGCGGCCAATCCTTGGCCCACCTATCGGGTGCGGGACACGGCTTCTGACGCCGCACGGTGGCGTCAGGGCGCGAAAAACGCCTGGGAGATGTAGCGCTCGCCGGAGTCCGGCATCATCACAACAATTCGCTTGCCCTTGGACTCGGGGCGGTTGGCCACCTGCAGCGCAGCCCACAGCGCGGCGCCACCGGAGATCCCGGCCAGCAGACCGGCGCGGCGGGCGCAGGCCCAGGCCGTGTGGATCGCATCGTCGTCAGAAACGGAGACGATCTCGTCGAGCAGCTCGCGGTTGAGCACCGCGGGCACAAAGCCGGCGCCGATGCCCTGAATGCGGTGCGGACCGGGCGCACCCCCCGAGAGGACCGCCGAGCCCCGAGGCTCGACGGCGACGATCTGGAGGGAGGGGTTGTGCTCGCGCAGGTACTCCCCAACGCCCGTGATCGTCCCACCCGTACCGACTCCGGCGACGAGCACGTCTACCCGCTCGAGCGCTCTTGCGATCTCGGGGCCGGTCCCCCGCCGGTGGGCCTCCGGGTTGGCGGGGTTGGAGAACTGGTCGGGGAGGAATACATCGCCGCTGCGCGCCATCGCCCGCGCCGCCTCGACGGCCTCCCCCATCCCCCCCATCGACTCGGTGACCTCGACGCGGGCACCGTAGAGGCGCAAGAGGCTCTCCCGCTCGCGGCTCATCCCCTGTGGCAGCGTCAGGACGAGGTCATAGCCCTTGGCCGCACACACGAACGCCAGCGCGATTCCCGTGTTGCCACTCGTCGCCTCGACGATCGTCGTGTGACCTGGCTCAATCCGCCCCTCCGCCTCGGCTGCCTCGATCATCGCGACGCCGATTCGGTCCTTGACGCTCCCCCCCGGGTTGAACGCCTCGAGCTTCGCGAACAGCTCGACTCCCATCTCAGCCGCCCCAGTGCCGTCGAGCATGCGGGGGAGCTCCACGACCGGCGTGTCCCCTATGAACTCCGCAATGCTGATCGGGATTTGGGCCATATGCCCACGAGAATAGTGGGCAGATTGAGGGACAGTGCTCAGATGTAGTACATGCTGGCGCCCGCCTCACGCGCCTCGCGCTCGATCACGTCGGCGATCGTGGTCTGCGCGAGCACCTTGCGAGCTGCCTCGGCGGCATCGGCAAACACGCCTTCGGAGTCGTGCCCGAGCGGGCCGTCGAGCAGCTCGACGATCTCGAGTACGGTCACTGTGGAGGGCTCGCGCGCAAACCGGTAGCCGCCCTTGACTCCCCTTTGCGAGCTGATCACTCCGGCGCGGCGAAGCGCAGCGAACAGCTGCTCGAGAAACTGCACCGGCACCTGGCGCTTGCGTGCCAGCTCGCCGATCGGCACCGGCTCGGTGCTCGCGCTGCGACCAAGCTCGGCGAGCGCGAGCACGGCATAGGGGGACTTGCTGGTGATCGAGATCATCGCTTGCAGCGATGCTACGGAACCGCGGGCCACCGTGGCCGCCGGCAGGCTTAGAGCCAGCCGCGCTCTGTTGCGATAAGCACAGCCTGGGCGCGGTCGACCGCGCCCAGCTTGCCGTAGATGTTGTGCAGGTGGGTTCGCACCGTGCTCGTCGAGAGCGTCAGCTCATGGGCGATCTGCTTGTAGACCTTGCCTTCGGCGAGACGCTGCAGGACACCGAGCTCGCGTCCGGAGAGCGGGCAAGGGTCAACGTGGCGCTGGCGCTGGCTGGAGGAGCTGGGGAGCTCATACATCACCCGCCTGAGCTCCTCGGGCCCGATGCCGAGCAGACGCGCGGTCGTAAGCATCTCGGTGGAGGACACCTGTGCGCCCTGCTCATAGTGCGCGAGCATGTCCGCCAGACGGATGAAAGAGGCCTCACCCTCTACATCGGGGTTGTGGTGGCGCTCGATTGCTGTGGCAATGCTCGCCGGCAGCCCCCAGCGCCGGGCGAGCACGCCACCCACCAGCGCGTGATCGACGCCCAGCTCGCGGCGCTCCTGGTGGATACGTTCCTCCGGCGTCTTTGCCCCGAGATGCACCTGGGCGGGATAGCCGGGGTAGGCATGCAGCAGCACGAGCTTGCCGATGTCATGCAGCAGGCTCGTAACGGTCAAGCGATCGCGGTGCTCGTAGCCAACCTCAGCCGCCACACGGTCGGCAGCGCGCTGGGTCGCCAGTGCATGTAGCCGGAAGCGCTCTGGCGCGGCATCCCATACGGTCGAACGCTCGAAGAATTCAAATGTGCGCACCCGTCCCGCTAGCGCCTGAACGGTCTGAGGGCTGAGCAGCTCCACGGCCGCCACAACCGTGTCCACACGGACACGGGGACGGGTGGGCGTGTCCGTCACACTATTGGCGAGACGGAGGACAGCGATGATCAGGGCAACGTCTGACTCCACGGCAGTCACGATGTCTGCCGTCGCCACGTGCTCGCCAGAGATCACTGCCAGCAGGCGGTTGCGTGACTCGGCAAGCGCGGGAAACGCCTCCAGCGCTTCGAAGGCCATCGTCAGGCGCCGGCCGTGACCCTCGTTCTGATGCCGCGCACCAGGAGCGCCGGCGGATCCATCCGAACGGCGCTTTACCTCCGCGGAGCGGCCTTTCGTGGTCGCTGCTCGCTTTGGCTTGGAAGCTGTGACCTGCATACGTCCGAATACCTACCTCGTGATCGCCGGCTACCCGAGCGGGTGGTCCGTGTCGAGGTCCTATCGGCATATGTGAACGCATGGTTGAGCGACAATGCCCGCCAGCTCCAGCGCGCGCGGGCCTCAGCACTCCCGCCTGCGTGACCTACAGCACCCGGTCGATACGCCGCAGCGTCTCATCGCGGCCGAGCAGCGCAACGCTCTCGAAGATTCCGGGCGAAACCGTCGTGCCGGAGATCGCCACGCGCAGCGGCTGGTAGACCTCGCGCGGCTTGCGCTCGCCGCGCGCCAGCACCCCTTCGAGCGCCCCCTCGATATCGGCCTGCGAGAACGCCGGCGCCCCAGCGAGCGCGGCGCGCACTTCGGCAAGCGTCGCGCGCCCGCGCTCGTCGAGCCAGCGCTCGCGCGCCTTCGCATCCTCGACCGGCGCGTCCAGCAGCGGCCCGGTCAGCGGCCAGAAACCGGCCAGCGTGTGGATCTTCTCCTGGCCGATCTCGACCGCGCGCTGAAAGCGCGGGTCATCCTGGAATCCCGCATGGCCAGAGGCATCGAGGTATGACCCCAGGAGCCCGGCGAGCTGTTCTGAGGGCGTCTGGCGGATGTGGACACCGTTCAGCCACCCGAGCTTGACCTCGTCGAAGCGCGCCGGGTTGCGGCTCACGCGCTCGAGCTCAAAGCGCTCGATCAGCTCCCCGGTGGAGAGCACCGTGGCATCGTCGCCAGCTCCCCAACCCAGCAGCGCGAGGTAGTTGCGAACCGCCTCAGGGAGATAGCCGGCTTCACGCAGCTCCTGCACCGAGGCCGCACCATGGCGCTTGGAGAGCTTCTTGCCGTCTGGGCCATGCAGCAGTGGCAGGTGGGCATACACCGGCAGCGGAGCATCGCCGCCGAAGCCGGTCGCGCGGGTGGCTTCGAGCACGAGCACCTGCTTGGGCGTATTGGAGAGGTGATCCTCACCACGGACGACATGCGTGATACCAGCATCGAGGTCGTCGATCGCGACCGCGAAGTTGTAGAGCACCGAGCCGTCCGCGCGGGCGATCACCGGGTCGTCCATGTGCACGTGCTCGAAGCGCGTGTCGCCGCGGATGACGTCGTGGACAACCGTGGCGCCGCTGGCGGGCACACGCAGGCGCACGGCGCCGTCCTCCTCGGCCTCGCCGCGAAAGCCGCGGTCGGCGCCATGGAGTTGCTTATAGGCCTTCACGTCCTCTGCCCTAGCGGTCGAGCGGTAGGCGTGCCCCGCCTGGAGCAATGCCTCCAGGGCCTCGCTGTGGCGCCCGGCGCGCTCTGACTGCAGGATTGGGCCCTCGTCCCAGTCGAGCTCCAGCCAGCGCAGCGCGTCGAGGATCTGCTCTACGTTCTCCGGCGTCGAGCGCTCGCGGTCAGTGTCCTCGATGCGCAGTACGAGCTTTCCGCCGGCTTTGCGGGCGAGCAGCCAGTTGAACAGCGCTGTGCGCGCGCCGCCGATATGCAGCGCCCCCGTCGGTGATGGCGCAAACCTGACTCTCAGCTGATCCATAGGATCCGCGCATGCTAATCGGCGCACACGTCTCCCCCGCCGGCGGCCTGCCTAAAGCGATCGAGCGCGGTGTCGAGCGCGGTGCTCAGGCCATCCAGATCTTCAACCAATCGCCGCGGATGTGGAAACCGACGACCTACCGCGATGAGGATGTCACGGCGTTCAAGGAGGCGATGGCTTCCAGCCCAATCGACGCGGTCCTGATCCACGCCGTCTACCTTCTCAACTGCGCAAGCGAGGACCCGGACATTCGCGCCAAGTCGCTGACTTCACTCACCCACTCGCTGCGGGTCGGCCACCAAATCGGCGCGAGCGGTGTGGTCCTGCATCCCGGTTCGGCGAAGACCGGCCACGTCGGTGAGGCGATCGCCCGGGCGGGCGCGACGATTCGTGAGGCCCTGAAGGAGAGCGAGGGCTGTGAGTTGCACCTGGAGAACACCGCGGGCACGGGCGGCACGCTCGGGCGCTCGTTCGACGAGCTCGCGGCCCTCCTGGAGGCATCCGGCGGGGGCAAGCGGCTGGGCGTGTGCCTGGACTCCTGCCACCTGCTCGCCTCCGGCTATGACATCCGCACCGCCAAGGGAATGGGCTCGACCCTGCGTGAGGCAACGCGCAAGCTCGGACGCGGAAAGATCCGCTCGCTGCACCTCAACGACTCGCAGACGCCGCTCGGATCCAACCGTGACCGGCACGCCAACCTCGGCAAGGGCGAGCTCGGGCACAAAGGGTGCTCGGCGTTTCTCTCCGCTCCCTCCATACAGAAACTGCCCTGCGTGCTCGAGACGCCCGGCGAGAACCGCGAAGGTCCCACGCGTGAGGAAATTGCGTTCGCCGTGAAGCTGCGCGAGCGGGGAATCGCCGCGCGCCGTTAGCCGGTAGCAGCCGCTGGCGCAACCGGGGCGAGGGCCTGTTCAAGCTCGGCGCGCAGCGTCGGCGTGTGGTTGACGCGATATGCCTCCCCCAGGCGCAAGCGCCGCACGCCTGCGGGCGTGTCGATGTCGAGCACCACCTCGGCGGGACCGGGGTAATCCTCGACCAGCTGCTTGACGTTCTCGATCGCGCTCGCGGACAGGCTCGCCGCATCGACCCGCATATGCACGGGCTGGGCCAGTGCAGTGGCAGTCTTGGCGGCAGAGGCGGCCTGCGTGCGGGCGCGCTCGATCTCCTGCGCTGAAGGTGAAAAGGCCTCCACCGTCTGGACCACCAGGCATGTCTTGCCGGCTTCCTTGTGGTCAACCCGGCCGCTCACCAGAACAACCTTGTCGACAGCCAGCGCCGCCTCGTGCTCGGCGAGCGCCTTACCGAATACGAGCATCTCGACGGATCCCGCGAGATCGTCGAGCGTTGCGAACATCATCGGGTCACCGTTGCGGGTACGGATGCGCTTGGCCTCGGTGATGATCCCACCGGCCGTCACGAGGTCCTTATCGCGGCGATCGGGCAGCGCGGATAGCGGACAGTCCACGCGCGCGTTGAGCACCTCGCGCAGCGGCTTCAGCGGATGCGCGGAGATGAACAGGCCGATCGCCTCCTTCTCCACAGCCAGCAGCTCAGCCTGGTCGTACTCCTCGGAGGAGATCTGCGGATAATCGAGTCCCCGCCCACGCGAGAGCCCAGCACCCGGCGCGGCGCTCGCCGCGCTCGCGGGCTCAGACGGTTCTGCGAGGTCGAAGATCGACCCCTGGCCGATCTGCGCGTCCTGCTGGATCTTCTGACCCGCCCCCTGCGCCTGCTCGAGCACCGCCAGCATGCCCTTGCGGGTAGCTTTGGTGGAGCCGAAGGCCCCACACTTGATCAGCGACTCGATCGCTTTCTTGTTGACGGTCCGGTTATCCACACGCTCGCAGAAGTCCCACAGCGATTGAAACGGAGCGCCGCCCGGGTGGGCGGGACCAAGTCCTTCCCGTGCGCGCTTGATCGTCTCGACCGCCTGGTAGCCGACGCCCTTGACGGCATCCAGGCCGAACCGGATGTTGCCCTCCACGACCGTGAACTCGTGGTCTGAGAGGTTGACGTCCGGGGGCAGGATCTCAATGCCCATCTCCTCGCAGCGCGCCACGAAGAAGGGCACCTTGTCCTTGGTGGACATCACCGAGGAGATCAGCGCCGCCATGTACTCGGCCGGGTAGTTGGCCTTCAGCCACGCCGTGCGGTAGGCGATCAGCCCGTAGCACGCGGCGTGGCTCTTGTTGAACGAGTAGTCGGCCGACTTTTCGTTTGTCTGCCAGAGAAACTCGATCGTTTCCGGGCTCGTGCCCGAGGCGCGGCAGCCCTCGACGAACTCCGGCTTCAGCGCCGCCATCGCGGCGCGGTTCTTCTTGCCGATCGCCTTGCGCAGGTCATCCGCCTTCGCCCCCGAGAAGCCCGCCAGCTCCTTGGAGATCTGCATCGCCTGCTCCTGATAGAGGATCACGCCGTTGGAGGACTCGAGAATCGCGCGCAGGCGCTCGTCGGGATAGGAGATGGACTCCGGCTTGTGCTTGCCGCGGGCATACACTGGGATTTGGTCCATCGCGCCCGGGCGATACAGCGCGTTGAGCGCCACGAGGTCGTTGAACTCGTCGGGGCGCACCTTCTTGAGCGCCTCGCGCATGCCCTCGGACTCGAATTGAAACACCCCCGTGGAGTCGCCGCGGGCCAGCATCTCATACGTGCGCGGATCATCCAGCGGAAGCGTTGTCATATCCGGGCGATCGCCGCTGGAGCGCTCGATGATGTCCAGGGCGTCCTCGATGACGTCGAGATTGCGCAGCCCCAGGAAGTCCATCTTCAAAATGCCGATCTCCTCGATCGGCTTCATCGAGAACTGCGTCACCGTGCGGAAGACCCGCTCACCGTGCTCGTCGGTGCCGCCATCGGCCAGCTGCAGGGGCACGATGTCCGTCAGCGGGCGGTCGGCGATCACGACCGCCGCGGCATGGATCGAGGAGTTGCGCACGATGCCCTCGAGGCCCTGAGCCACATCAATGATCTGCTTTGCAGTCGGGTCTTCATCGCAGGCCTTGCGCAGCGGCTGTCCAGCCTTCAGGCATTCCTCGAAGGAAGGCGAGCGGCCCATGATCGGGTCAGGGATCAGCTTCGCCAAGCGGTCACCGGCCCCGTAGTCGAATCCGAGCACCCGCGCCGCGTCGCGCGTCGCCGCCCGCGGGAACATCTTGCCGAACGTAACGATCTGCGCGACCGACTCACGACCGTACTTCTCCGTCACGTAACGCATTACCCTCTCACGCCCGCGCACGGAGAAGTCGATGTCAATATCAGGCATCGAGACGCGCTCGGGGTTGAGGAAGCGCTCGAACAGCAGGTCGTACTTGAGCGGATCCACGTCGGTGATCGCCAAGCAGTAGGCGACGATCGAGCCCGCCGCTGAGCCACGGCCCGGACCCACCGCGATCCCGTTCTCCTTGGCGAACTTGACGAAGTCCCAGACGATCAGGAAGTAGGCGTTGAAGCCCATCCGGTCGATCACACCGAGCTCCATCTCCATCCGCTGCACCGCCTCCGTGGGCAGCGGATCGCCGTAGCGCAGGCGCATGCCGTCTTCGACACGCGCGCGCAGGTACTCACGTTCGCCTGAGCCATCCGGGGTCTCAAAGCTCGGGATCAGCTGCTTGCCGAGCTCCAGCTCGACCGTGCAGCGCTCGGCGATCTCCAGCGTGCTGGCGATCGCCTCTGGCCACTCTGCGAACGCCGCGATCATTTCGCCGCTGTCGCGCAGGTAGAACTCGTTCGTGTCGAATGTCAGCTTCGGTTCGGCGATCGTACTCTTGGTCTGTACGCACAAGAGCGCCGTGTGGTGATCGTAGTCCTCGCGGCGCAGGTAGTGGACGTCGCCCGTGCCGACGAGGCTGCCGCCGGTTTCGCCCGCGATCTTGACAATTCCCTCGTTGCACTTCTCCTGCGGCGCAAGGCCATTCTTCTGCAGCTCGAAGTAGACGTTGTCTGAGCCGAACACATTCAGCAGTTCGTCCGCGTGAGCGCGGGCGTCGCCCTCGCGGTCCTGCAGGAGACGCTGGCAGAAGCGCGAGGCCAGACAGCCGGTCAACGCGATCACACCCTCGGAGTAGCGCTCGAGCAGGCCCATGTCGACCGACGGCTTGCCGCGCTGCAGCCCGTCGAGGAAGCCTGCCGAGGAGAGCTTGACGAGGTTGCGGTAGCCCATATCGTCGGCGGCCAGCAGCGTCAGATGGTTGCGCTCGACCTTCCCCGGCCCGCGCGCCGCGTGGTCGTCGACGAGGTAGATCTCACAGCCGATGATCGGCTTGACGCCGTGCTTCTTGCACGCTTGATGGAGCTCCACAGCCCCATTCATCACGCCGTGATCGGTCAGCCCGAGCGCCGGCTGGCCGAACTCGGCAGCGCGCTTCGCGAGTGCCTCGATCTTGCACGCGCCATCGAGCAGCGAGTACTCGGAATGTACGTGCAGGTGGGCGCAGGCAGGGGTACTCACTGGGATTGCATGGTAGGCGGCCCGGCGGCGGCGGAGCGGCGCTCGCGGCGCTGTTTGCGTCTTAACCGCAGGCGGGTCAGCAACGACATGCTGTGTTTGTGCGGCGAGCGCCCAGCGAGGAGTGAAACAGTGGGCCGCTCGAGCTCTGACGGACGCAGCCCGGCCGGTACATCAGTGAGCTCTCCGTACTCGAGCACCGAGGCCTCCGTACTGGAGCGGAGCCGCTCCTCGGCAGTCGTCAGGGCGTCGGCCAGCTCCTCGCGCTGCTCGTCATGGGCGCAGGCGGCGGGCTGGGAGGAGCGTGCGGAGGCAGCCCGCAACTGGGCCACAACGCCCTTCAGCTCCCCTACGAGCAGCTCCACCTTGCGATAGCCATCGCGCATCTGCAGAAGCTGGCGCTCGGCCCACGCCCGCGCGGAGCGCTCGGAGTCGATTTGGTTGCCAATCTCGAGGGTGCGGTGTTCCAGCTCGGAAAGCCGCACCTGCAGCTCCCGCTCACTGCGCCCTGCCGAACGGATAGCGGCCAGCTCCGCTGCCGCGGCCTGCTCGGCCTCCGCCAGCTCACGCTGGGCGCTATCCAGCTGCGCGGCCAGCTCACGGGCGTGGTGCTCGCTGGCCCCCAGGCGACGGGTGAGCCGGTCGATCTCGGCGCGACTGTCGCGCTCGAGCTGCGAACGGCGGTCCTCTGCCTCGACGCGCAGCTGCTGCTCGGCGTACTCGCGCTGCTTTACCCGGCGCAGCTCGTGCTCACGCTCAGCCACCGCCGCCTGCTCGGTGCCCAGACGCTCAGAGAAGGCGGCCCGCTCCGCGGCGGCCTCCAACACCTGCTGCTGGAGACTGGCCAGATGAGTCTCGAGCGTCTGCACCGTTGCCTCGGCCGCCTCAGCCCTGCGGGTGAGCGCATCCGCGGCGTGGGTGGTGGGGTGGGTGGGGTCGGAATCTATGGCGCGGCGTGCCCGGCGCTCGGCCAGCAGGTCGCGCTCGGTTGGCGGCTGCGGCTCGTCTCCAGGCGTCTCTGATCCTTCGGCCATCACAGTGACCAGTCAGGCTATGGATGAGACCGGACGGGACTTCAGCGCAGCGCGCGCCGTGCGAGCGTCACCGCACCAGCCCCGGCGGCGAGTACAACAAGCCCAGTGAGGGCCGCCTGGCGGGGGCTGGGCAGGCGGCTCAGATAACGGCGTTGCACATACCACTTACCGCCGTGCCACACCGCATAGCCGAGGAGCCTGTAACGATTGCCGCTCATCCCCCCATGCTACCCACAGGCGCTACTCATTACGCAGGCGCCAGGCCATCCGCGACTGCAGCGAGAACAGCTCGATGAACCCGGGGGAGGCGGTCTGGGCGAAGAGGCCGCCGGACTGCGCGAACGAGGCGAGGCTCGCATCGTAGACCGCATTGGGCGAGGAACGGGTCACAACACGGGCGTGGCCCTTGTAGAGCTTCAACCCGATCGTTCCTGAGACCTGCTCGTTGACCTGCTCCATGTAGGCATCGAGATCGGCTCGCAACGGCTCCCACCACAGTCCCGCATAGACGAGATAGGCCCACTGGCGATCGAGCTGAGCCTTGAACTGGTTCTGGTGGATCGTGCACACGAGCTTCTCGAGCTCCTGATGGGCAGGCAGGATGATCGCGGCGGCAGGCACCTCGTAGATGTCGCGAACCTTTAGGCCGACGATCCGGTCCTCGATGTGGTCGAGGATCCCCACACCGTGGCGAGCGCCGGTCTCAGCCGTCCGTTCGAGCAACTCCACGAGCGCCAAACGCTCGCCGTTCAAGCCGACTGGCACACCGCGCTCGAACTCGACCACCACCACCTCTGGCTCGTCGGGCGCCCGCTCAGGAGGCGTGACAAGCTGAAATACGTCGTCCTCGGGCGCGTGGCCGAGATCCTCGATCCAGCGGCCCTCGGAGGAGCGTCCCCAGAGGTTGTCGTCGATCGAGTACGGCGCCTGGCTCTCGCTTCCCTGGGAGGACTTAATCGGGATGCCGTGCTCGCGCGCGTAGGCGATCTCCTCCTCGCGACCCATCTGCCAGGAGCGCACCGGCGCGATCACCTTCAGCTCGGGGGCAAGCGTGGCGACGGTCGCCTCGATCCGCACCTGGTCATTGCCCTTGCCTGTGCAACCGTGCGCGATCGTGTCGCAACCCGTTTGGCGCGCATAGCTGACCGCGAGCTTGGCGATCAGTGGGCGCCCGAGCGCGGTGAACAGCGGGTAGTTGCCATACAGAGCGTTGGCCTTGATCGCCGGGGAGACGTACTCGCGCGCGAACTCATCGCGGGCGTCCACAACGTGACAATCGAGCGCCCCCAGTTGCATCGCCTTGCCGCGGATCACCTCGTAGTCCTCGCCCGGCTGGCCGAGGTTGACCGTGAGGCAGACGACCTCGGCGGAGTACTCGTCCTGAATCCACTTCAGCATCACGCTTGTGTCGAGGCCGCCGGAGTAAAGCAGCAGCACGCGGTGAACCTCGGCTGGGTCGGCCTCATAGGAGGCGGTTCGCGCCGGGAAGCTCTTGGCGGGATCGGAGCTCATGAGGGCGCAACAGTAGAGAGGACCGCGCCCAGCCGCGCAAGCGCCTCGTCGATCTCGCCGGGGCCGATCGTGAGCGGCGGCATCAACCGGATCGTCGTCGGTCCGGTGGCGTTCACGATCAACCGCTGCTCGAGCAGCGCGCGGCGCACGACCTCGGGCGCCGGCATATCGACCTCGCAGGCGAGCATCAGCCCGCGCCCGCGGACCGAAACGACGTGGGGAAGAGTCTCAAGGCCGGCCGCCAACCGCTGGCCGAGCTCGCGCACGTCGGCTAGTAGCGCGGGCTCCTCGGTCACGTCAAGCGCCGCGAGCGCGGCCGCCGCGACAAGCGGCCCGCCGCCAAAGGTCGAGCCATGATCGCCAGGCCGCAATGCGTCGGCAAGCCGACCGCCGGTGATCAGCGCGCCGATCGGCAACCCGCCCCCGAGCGCCTTCGCCACGGTGATCGCGTCGGGTATGACACCGGTCTGCTCATATGCCCAGAGCGTGCCGGTGCGGCCCATCCCGCACTGGACCTCGTCGAAGACAAGCGCCGCGCCGTGCTCGTCGCACGCATCGCGCGCGGCCTGGAGCGTCTCATCGGAGAGCACGTGCACGCCGGTCTCGCCCTGGATCGGCTCCAACATGACTGCGGCGGTACGCCCGTCCACCGCGCCCGCGATCGCTTCGGGTGTGGGATCGACCGCGCGAAAGCCAGGGACGAGCGGCGCAAAGGGCGCCTGCTTTGACTCCTGCGGAGTCGCTGACAGGGCACCGTAGGTACGCCCGTGGAAGGCGCCGTAGACGACCACGACGTCCCCACCCGAGCGGGCCTTGCGGACTAGCTTGATCGCGGCCTCGCTGGCCTCGGCGCCGGAGTTACAGAAGAACACCTTGCCGCCGAGGCTCGACCCAGCCAGGCGCTCGGCCAGGTGCATCGAGGGCTCCGTATAGAACAGATTCGACGCGTGCATCAGCCGTCCGGCCTGCTCACGGATCGCGGCCACCACGCGCGGGTGGCAGTGACCGATGTTCGTCACCGAGATGCCGCAGAGGAAGTCGAGGTACTCGTTGCCCTCGTCGTCCCACAGGCGCGCACCCGCACCGCGCACAAACTCCACGGGAAAGCGTGCGTAGGAGCCCATCACGCTCGACCGCTCCAGCTGCTCGAGCTCGGCGAGGCTCACGGCCCTCCCACAATCTTCGTGCCGACCCCCTCGTCGGTGAACAGCTCCAAGAGCAGCGAATGCGGGATCCGTCCGTCGAGGATGTGGGCGGCGGAAACGCCCTGATGAATTGCGTCCACGCAGGCTTGCAACTTGGGACGCATCCCTCCCTCCAGGCGCGGCAGGGCATCCTGCACTTCCTGCGCGGTGGCCTGACCGATCAGGCTCTGCGGGTCGGCCGGGTCACGCAGCCAGCCGGGGACGTCGGTGAGGAAGATCATCTTGTACGCCCCCATCGCACCCGCGACCGCGCCGGCGGCCTCGTCGGCGTTGACGTTGTATGAACGCCCGTCGCGGTCGGCTCCGACCGAGGCGATCACTGGGATGTAGTCGCTTGCGACGTGCTCGATCACGCCGGTGTTGACGCGCTCGACGCTTCCGACGAAGCCGATGTCCTCGCCATCAGGCCCAGCGCGACGGGTGACACGAAACAACGAGCCGTCATCGCCGCACAGGCCTACGGCTGGCTGGCCGTGCCGGTTCAAGCGCAGCACGATCTCCTTGTTGACCTTCCCCATCAGGACCATCTTGGCCACCTCGACCGTGCCCTCATCGGACACGCGCAGGCCGCCGACGAACTGCACGGGCAGGCCGAGGCGCTCCATGTAGGCGCTGATCTCGGGGCCTCCCCCATGCACGACGATCGGGTTCAGCCCGACGTACTTGAGCAGCACCACGTCGCGCGCGAACTCCTCGCGCAGCGCCTCGTCCTCCATCGCGGCGCCGCCATACTTGATGACGACCGTCTTTGAGTGAAACTCCCTGATGTACGGAAGCGCCTCCAGCAGCGTGCCTACGTCGCGCATATCAGCCTCACGTTGTGTAATCCGCGTTGATCGTTACGTACTCGTGGGAGAGGTCGGAGAAGAACACCTCGGTCTCGGCGCCTTCGCCAGGCAGGGTGATCTCATATTCGACTTCCTTCGCCTGCAGGGCCTCGGCCAGCTTGCCCTCGTCATATGCAATCGCCGCGCCCGCCGAGCAGACAGGGATGCCCTCAAGGGCAATGTCAACCGCCAGCGGCGGTGTGAATCTGTCCCGCCCGCCCAGGGCGCCGCCGACGGCCTGCGGGATCCGGCCCCAGTTGGGATCTCCGCTATGCAATGCCGCCTTCACCAGCGGAGAATTCGCCACTCCCCGCGCCGCCGCCTCAGCACTCGGGAGATCCCCGCTGCGCACGAGCACCCGTGCAATCCGCGCGGCGCCCTCGCCGTCGGCGACCATCAGGATCGCTAGCTGGCGCAGCAGCGCGTCGAGCGCCTCGCCGAAGCGCAGCTCGTCCTCTGACTCCGGGACGATCTGCACACCGCTCGAGCCGGAGCACATCAGGATCGCGGTGTCGTTCGTCGAGAGCTGCCCGTCCACCGAGCAGCGATCGAACGAGCGCTTTACGCACACCCCGAACAGCAGCTCGGCGGTCTCCGGTGCGAGCGCGGCGTCGGTCTGGACGAAGCAGAACATCGTCGCGAAGTTCGGAGAGATCATCCCGGCGCCCTTGCATTGCGCGGTCAGACGCACCGTTCCTGACGGCAGCGCTACCTCAAGGCAGGCACGCTTCTCGAACGCGTCAGTCGTCTGGATCGCCTGCTGGAAGCCGGTGTCGCCCTCGCGGCGGAGCTCGCTGTGAGCCGCGAGGATGCCTTTCAGGACGGCTTGCACTGGCAGGTACTGGCTGATGCCACCGGTCGAGGCGAGTGCGACCGTGGCCTCCTCCACCCCCACGGCCATAGCCGCGGCGCCCTGCGTCTTGGCGGCATCGTCCAGTCCTCTTTGGCCGGTCGCAGCGTTCGCACAGCCGGCGTTGGCGAGCACAACGCGCAGCCCCTGCAGCCGGCAGCGCTCCTGGCTGAGAAGCACGGGCGCCGCGGGCGTGGCGGTGGCGGTGAAGAGCGCCGCGCTGACGGGGTTCTCGGAGTCGCACACGAGCAGCCCGAGGTCGGGACGCCCGCTGGGCTTGATCCCACACGCCACTCCCGCTGCCCTGAAGCCCGTGGGCAATCCGGCGCTGGGACCGAGGTCGCGTACATGCTCGGGCGCGGGTACCCAGCGCGAGTGAAAGAACGGCTGCGGCGGTCCATCAGCTGCTTTGTCGCCAAACACGTCTTTGCCCGCGCTCATGTCAGACCTTCTGTCTCGGGCAGGCCAAACATCACGTTCAGGTTCTGCACCGCTTGCGAGGAGGTGCCCTTCCAGAGGTTGTCGATCGCGGAGAACACGAGCACCTTGCCCGTGTGAGGGTCATCGGTTGCGAAGATCCGGCAGAAGTTCGTGTCGCGCACCTCGCGGGTTCCGGGTGGCCCACCTCCACCCCGGTCGCCGGTTACCTCAACGAACGGCTCCTGCGCGTATGCCTCGGTGTACAGCCCATGCAGCTCCTCGGGAGCGACCGGATGGGTGGGGGTCACGTAGCAGCTGGCGAGCTCACCCTGGTCGAGTGGGACGAGATGTGCTTGGAACTGCACACGCACATTCATCTTTAATCCGACTAACTGCAACTGCTCCTCGATCTCGGGCCGGTGACGGTGGCCGGCAACCCTGTAGGGCAGGATGTTCTCGCCCGCCATCGAGAGATGTGTGGTCTCGTCGAATGCCCGCCCCGCCCCGGAGATGCCCTGCTTGGCGTCGATCACCACGTCAGCTATCAGACCCGCGCGCGCGAGCGGGGCAAGGGCGAGCACTGACGCCGTGGGGTAGCAGCCGGGGTTGGCCACGATGTTCGCGCTCGCGATCTCCGCGCGATGCAACTCGGTCAGCCCGTAGACGGCTTCGCTGAGTAGGTCAGGGCGTGGGTGCGTCCCGTACCACTGCTCGTACGTGGCCAGATCCGTAAGCCGGAAGTCAGCGCTCAGATCGACCACGCGCACGCCGGTCTCTCGCAGCGCGCCGGTCGTGGGCGCCGCGGCGGCATGAGGGTAGGCGACGACGGCAGCGTCCACATCCTCTAGCCGGTCCAGATCCAGCTCCTCAATCTCAAGCGGCACGCGGTAGCGCGGGTAGAGATCGTCCAGGCGCCGGCCTGCCTCCGAGCGCCCGGTCACGGCGACCAGCTCGAAGCCGGGGTGGCGCCACAGCAGGTGTGCGGCAAGCGCACCGGCGAAGCCCGTTGCGCCCGCGACGATCACCCGCGGTGAGCCTTCGGCGAAGCTCTGTCTGATGCCTGGCTCAGCCACGCAGCTCACCCCCCAGCTCGCCCAGCGCCGCCACGATCCGCTCATGTGCGGGGGATACATCCTCGTCGGTGAGGGTTCTGTCTGTGCCCCGGAAGGACAGAGCAAGCGCCAGCGAGCGCATGCCCTCGCCCACCTGCGGGCCGGTGTAGACATCGAAGATCTCGACGTTGCCCAGCGTCTCCCCGCCCGCCTCGCGCACCGCCGCGAGCACGCCGGCCGCCGGCACCCCCTCGGGCAGCGTCACAGCGAGGTCCTGGCGCAGCACCGGGAAGGCACCGAACGCCCGGAAGGACGTGACCTCGGGTGAGACCGCGGCGAGCTTGCCCACGTCGATCGCGAAGGCGGCGGTGCGCTGCAGGTCCCAAACGCCTGCCACGAGGGGGTGTACCTCCCCCACGAACCCGAGTGTCTCGCCACCCGCGAGCACAGCGGCGGAGCGGCCCGGGTGAAGGAACGGCCAGGCCTGAGGCTGTACTGACCAGTCGAGGTGAAACTTGTCCAGCAGTGCACCGAGAAGCGCCTTGGCGGCAAAGAAGTCCTCCTCGTGTTGCTCACCGCGCCAGGATTTGGACGCCCACCCACCCAGCGCACCGGTCAATAGCGCCCCGAGCGCGTGGTGCTCATCCGCGGACGCGTTATCGCGCGAGACGCGGTAGACGGCTCCGGACTCGAAGATCGCGACATCGGGGCCGTTGCGAGAAACGTTGTGCCGGGCGGCGTCGAGCAGCGAGCCGAGCAGCGTCGGGCGCATGATCGACTGAGCCTCCGACAGCGGGTTCTCGAGCTTCACGACGCGGCGCATCTCATGATCGGAGGGAACGAGCAGCCGGTCGAGCAGCTCGGGACCGGCGAAGCTCCAGCCGGCGATCTCGTTCAGGCCTCGCCCCACCATCGCGTCCTCAGCCGCCCGGCGCACCCGCTGGGCATGGGTGAGCAGGCCGGCGGCGCCACGGCGCGCAGGCAGCGTGGCGGGCAGCTTCTCAAGGCCATCAATCCGTGCGACCTCCTCGATCAGGTCCACCTCGCGCGTGACGTCCACGCGCCGCAGCGCTGGCACCGTGACGTCGAGACCATCGTCCGCCGGCTGCGTCTGAAAATCGAGGGCGTTCAAGATCTCTTCCTGGCGCTCCCCGGACACGGGCAAGCCGAGGATCTCCTGCACCCGGGCCTCGCGGAGGCGGATGACGCGCGGTGGCGCTCCATCCCAGCCGATGTCCACGGTGCCGGGCATGACCTTCGCTCCAGCGCAC